>QWOQ01000007.1 GCA_003669585.1 Planctomycetota bacterium
GAAACGTTTTTGATCGACTTTGTCGTCGAGCAAACGGGTTATCCTCGCGAGATCGTAGAAATGGACGCCGATCTGGAGGCAGATCTGGGGATCGACAGCATCCGCAAGGCTCAGCTCTTTGGCGAGATCGGGCAGAAGTATGGCCTGTCAGTAGACGACTCCGTATCGCTGGATGACTTCCACACGTTGCGGCATCTGTTGGCCTACATGCTCCCCAAAGTGGGCATCGTAGAAGGCGATGCATCGCCAAAGAAGCAGGAGTCTTTGCACCGCGATGCGATGGCAGATAGTTCGGCATTTCAAAACAGCGAAGCGTTTTGCCTCGGCGTCGAGATCGGGCAAACGCACGGCCAGGCTATCCGGCTGTGGGCTAGGCAGGTGGCTGGCAAGGGCAGACATGCAGGCGGCGCGCATGCAACATTTGGAGATCAACTCGCCGGCGTGGCGCACGCCGCTGGAGTGGATCATAAAATTCTGCAGATTGCGTTGGAAAATCCATCCGCTGCGCTCGGAGGCTTCGACACGCTGATCGTCGCTGGGGACGGGCCGGTTGGAATGCGAGGGATTGCCGTGGGCTTCGGCCGACACGCCGATCCATCCGTGGAATCGTTTGATGAAAGTGGCTTAAAGGGCACGCTGATCGGCATCAAGGGGCTCCCCGGCGGGATCGTTGGTTGGAATAGCGCGGGGCTATTGATCGTGGCCGGTGAGCCTAGGGCCGATAGACCTGCGGTCTCTTCTGGGATGGATGCAGTGCCGGTGACTTCTGCCATCGAACAACTGGTGCGCACGTGCCAGTCAATCCAAGACGTCGAACGAATTCTCAAGGGTTATTCACTGCCGGTGCCGAGCCTATTGGTACTCAACGCATGGGTGGGTGGTATGTATGAAGTGCGGCCTGACGGCAGTATGAATAGAGCGTCTGGGGTTCGTCAGAGTGGCGATGCCCGTGCCGCTCTGGCTCGCATTGCCTGTGCCGACAGCAGTGTGGGGCCGGCCGACGCCTTGGCTACGCTGATCGATCCTGCACGTGAGAGCAACGTTCGGGATGCAATGTCTGCTGCCTGCACCTGGCTGGCAGTAGGCGTGGATCGTGGTCAGGCGATGGCCGCTTCAGGCGGGCCGCTGCCCATGGGCGCATGGCTCACTGGCGACATCGCACTGCTGGGCGAGAATTGTTCCAGCCATAATCCGCGAACCGCTGCAGCGAATGAATTAGCTTTTTCGCCAAGCGCGCAATCCACACCATCAGTCACCTGTCGGTATAGCATTGCGATGCGTCAGGCACAGGCCATCGGGCCATGCCGCAGCCTCTCGGGCGAAACAGTTTTGATTCTTGGCGTGGGGCCAATTTCCAGCCAGCTTGCAGATGCCGTTCGACTCGAGGGCGCACGAGCAACAATCGTGGCCTGCGGTTCACAGCAAGAGGCATTTGCGGCGGTCGAAAAGGCGGAGGCTGCCGGGCCGGTGCGTCACCTCGTCGTGGCAGCAGCGTGGTTGGCCAACGACGTCGACTGGCCTGCAAACCGGCAAGCCACAATCATCGCTCCCTACTTCGCCTGTCAGCGGTGGATCTCGCTGCGGGCCAAGGCTGGCGATCTCGGCGAATCAACGCTTACGGCGGTCACTCATTTGGGCGGTGATTTTGGCATCTCCGGCCGCATTGAATGTGTCGAGAGTGGAGCGATGACAGGACTCCTGAAGGGCATTGCCCGCGAGTTTTCCAGCTTGCATGTACGGATCGTTGATTGCGATGCCAACACGCCACTGAATTTTGTCACAAAACACATAGTGGCAGAAATGCGGGACGGCAGCGGGCCTGTTGAGGTTGGCTTTGTCGATGGCCGGCGGCAGACAACGGTTCCCTGTAAAACTGTTGCACAGTCTTTTGCGAAGCCGCAGCCGCCTCGTGCGACGCCAGTTGCCAACGGATCGCAGCGGCCCCTGTCGCGCGGCAGCGTGTGGCTCTTTACCGGTGGCGCCAGGGGCGTTACGGCCGCATGCGCCCTCGAGCTTGCCAAACGGCATGGCGTGAGGCTCGCGTTGGTTGGCTCCACCCGGCCGGTTGATCTTGAAAAGGCGTGGCTTTCACTGGACGAAGCAGGGCTTCGAGAACTCAAAGGCAGTGTCATGCTCGCCGCTCGCGGCCGCAACACCGATCCCCGGAATGCATGGAAGACGATCGAAAAATCTCTTGAGATTGCGAAGTCGCTGGCACGTTTTTCGGCTGCTGGTGTGGAGGCCGACTATTTTCCATGTGATATGTCACAGCCGGCGGAGGTGGCGTTGCTCGTGCAGCAAGTTGCGAAAGAGTTGGGGCCGGTGCGAGGCATCGTCCACGGAGCAGGCTTTGAATCGGCTTGCCGCTTTGAAAAGAAAACGCTCCAAGGCCTCGAGGCGACGCTTGGTCCCAAGTGCATCGGCTTGGAGAACCTCTTGCGCATGATCGATACCAAATCGCTTGAGTACCTTGTGGCTTTTGGATCTACCAGCGGCCGGATGGGTGGTGTCGGTCAGGCCGACTATTCTATGGCCAACGACATGCTTGCCAAAATCGTCTGTAAGGCACGCGGAGAAAAGAAAGGTTTCAAGGCGACCGTATTTCACTGGCACGCCTGGGACGAAGTGGGAATGGCCAGTCGGCCGGAGAGCCGGTTTGTGCTGGAGCAGTTCGGACTCAAGTTTATGCCGCTGGCCGAGGGCGTCGGCAGGTTCATGGATGAGATTGAAGCCGGCCTGCCGGATGTGGAGGTACTCGTCACGGAGAGCGTTCTGTGTCCAGATGCCGTCAGTGGTCCGTTGCCATCGGCTATCAGTGCGACAGATGCAGTCGGCGTTGAAGCTGTGATGAATCGTTTGCAAGTAGGCAGCCTTGTTGGGGCTGTGGAGAAAAAAGGCGATGCCACGTGGGTGAGTTTTCATCTGAATCCGACGAGTGATTGCTTCTTACGCGAGCACACGCAGCACGGGCGGCCGCTCCTGCCGGCCGTGATGGGTGCAGAATTACTCGCCCAGGCGGCGATTGCAGCTGGAGCGTGCCAGCAGGTGCAGGAAATCCGCGACTTTGTCGTTGAGCGCGCGGTGGGGTTTTCATCGGATCAAGGTCGCCAACTGCGAGTCGAAGTGTCGGCTGCACAGGATGGACTGGTGCGAGTCCAGGGTTGGTCTCGAATGAGGAGTGCCACCATTGCGGTTGAAAGTGATGAGCGGGTTCATCTTTCGGGAGTAGTCGCTGGAGAACTGGAGGAACCAATTCTCTCATCGCTCGACTCGATGCCGTTTCCATTCAATCCGATGGTGTATCAAAATGATGCACCACTCAAGCACGGTCCGGCATACCGAACGCTCTCGGGTCTTCTTCTGGACCGCGACGGTGGTTGGGGTCGATTAGTGGCAACGGATCCCGAAGTGCTCGCCCATCCCCGCGGTGCCGCCGGGTGGACGCTACCGATCGCGCTCCTGGATGGCTGTCTGGTCGGCTGCGCTGTCTACTCCTACATCCTGCTTGGAAAACGCGTCGAAGTGCCACTGCGTTTTGAACGCCTACGGATCGTGTCTCAGCCGAGTATCGGTGAAAAATGCACGCTGCGGCTCTTTTATTGCTCCCACGATCATTCTGAAAGCATCTATAACTTCGTGCTCTATGGTGCCGATGGTCGTGCAATCCTTGCCGTAGATAAACTGCATCTTGCGGTCACATCCGATCGGAGCCGGTAATGGTACAGGCTGCTCGCGTGCTCCCGGTTGATCAATTGTGCCCAAACGCGTGCGTTGGCGATTGGCAATGCACCGTGCTCTTGGAGTCGTGCCATCACCTAAAACAGACGCCCTCAATCGGTGTTCGACGACTGGCAGAAAAAGTCGCTGATGCATGCTTGACCCAAGGTTTGTCACCGCATCAAGATCAATTGCACGGAGACCTCGGTGATACGGTGCGTGTGGCGACACTCATGCCCTCGGGGCGGCCAGTCGTGACGGTTTCCGGCCGAGTGGCGCCGGTATACGTTTCGGTTTCGCACACTCGGCGTATGCGGGCAGCTGTGGCCTGCGTCGACGCTTTTGTGGGCATCGATTTAGTCGAGACGTGCGTGTCGGCAACAACACCGTTGAAGGAAAACACTTGTCGTCGGGATCAGAATCTTGATGCGTGGTTTACAAAGGCGGAGGTGGAGTTGCTTGCAGACCGCACGGATCTCACGCCACGGATGCTCTGGGCAGCGAAAGAGGCAGCGTATAAAGCGGCTCGCATCGACACTGAATTTCGCCCGCGAATGATACACATTTCGTATTCGTCCGGCGACCGATTTCAATGGAGCATGTGCAATCGCTGGTTGAACATGAGCGGGGCAGGCATGTTTTTTCTCGCGGGCGATCACTCGGTGGCGATTGCCGCTACGAGAATGCCTCACCGAACTATTTTCGCTCATCACCGCGATTCACAAAGCATGCAGGTGGCCGAATGTTTTTGAGCGACACGCACCTTCCGCAGCTCCTCCCACCGAGTGCATATACTGATCCCACTTGGTACATCACAGAGCGTGAGCACGTGCTCACGCCGGCTTGGCATGTGGTGGCCACTACGTCGCAGTTCCCCCGCGACGGCAGTTTCATAACGTTTGATTTTTTTGGTTGTCCAATTATTCTTCGGCGACACTGCGGTGAAATCCGTGGATTCCTCAACGTCTGTGCGCATCGCCTTGCAAAACTGACAAGTCAACCAACGGGCTATTGCAGTGCCCTGCGGTGTGGATACCACGGCTGGGAGTACGACGAAGTTTCAGGTGCAACAAAAAAAATTCCTGATGCACCATCGTTTAAGCCCCTTGAGAAGGGAATGTTGGGGCTCACCTCTGTTCGGGTAGAGACATGCGGCGGGCTCGTGTTTGCAACCCTTTCCGAAGACGCCCCGAGCGTGGGAAAGAGTCTTTTGGAATGCGGCATCGACGTGGCTCGCACGATGAGTCCTGCGGGCTTCCTTGGCATGAGAGAAATCTGTTTTCCGGTGAACTGGAAGGTGGCGATTGAGAACACGCTGGAAAGCTATCACGTTGGAGAGGTGCATCCAAAGACATTCAAAACAGCACCTGCGGAGGAGCAGTGCAGCCATCAGTTATTTCCGGCTATCTCGATTTTTTGCGGCCCCGGCGACACCGTGCCTTGGATTCAGAGATTGGAAAGAGTGTTGCTCTCAGGCGCGGCCATCCCGCAGACCGGTGGCTACCGACACGTTCATCTTTATCCCACATGTACGATTGCGGAAACCGATACCTTCACGATCATTCTCAGCTTCCTGCCGGAATCGGCCAACCGCACCCGGTTGTTCATGACCTGGTTTGCGTCTCAGCGTGCCGGTGCCTCGGCAGTCTGGAACGGCTTGATCCGAAACTGGGGCCGTGTCCAGTCGGGCTTCTGGCTGACGGTCGTCAACGAAGACCTCTCGATGCTGCCAACTGTGCAGCAAGGGCTCGCGTCGTCGAGTCATCCAGGAACGGGCCTCATCTCCCGTCGAGAGGAGCGGATCACGCACTTTCAGCAATGGATTCTTGACCGCATACAGACGGATACAACAGCGACTCAACCAGCCACCATGCTGGTAACACACTCAAGCCCGTCGGCCGTCTCACCTATGGAGAATGTATTGACATGATCGACCTCACAGGAAAAGTTGCATTGGTGACCGGCTCCAGCCGTGGCATCGGCCGGGCCTGCGCTGTGCGTCTGGCCGAGGCCGGCGCCGACGTTGTCATCAACTACGTCACGAGCAGCCGCGAGGCTGAGAACGTGGCCGAGGAAATTGCTGCGATGGGCCGCCGGGTGGCGTGCGTGCGTGCGGATGTTGGCCAAGAAGAAGATGTCGAGGATATGGTGGCGTTCGTGCGAGATCAGTTTGGACAGCTTGATATCCTCGTCCACAACGCGGCCACCGGCGGATTTCGTCCGCTGGCGGCCACATCGCAGCGGCATTTTGATGCGGCTATGCACACGAATGTTCTGTCTCTGGTGCACCTGCTCAAAGCCGCGGCCCCAATGCTGGAGAGTGCCGATGGCCGCGGAAAGGTGGTCGTCCTGTCGAGCCACGGCACGCACATGGCGCTGCCGATGTATGGTTTGATCGGTGGATCAAAGGCAGCGCTTGCAGCGCTGGCTCGCCACTGGGCGCTTGAACTTGGGGATCGCGGCGTGAACGTGAATGTAGTAGAGGCTGGCCTTGTGGAGACCGATTCGACGCGACGCCTGCCCGGAGCGGCCGAGATGTTTGCCGGCCGTGCGAGCAAAACAATGATGGGTGAGCGGATGCTCGAAGCAACCGATGTTGCCGATTGCGTGCTTTTCCTGGCATCGTCGCTCTCGGATCTGGTGCAGGGGCAGACGCTCGTGGTGGATGGTGGCAGCGCGATCCATATTTAATTGTTCTTCTGCCTCGCTGCGGCAGCGCAGCTGTTCAAACTCAGACCACTCAATCGGAGACAGGCATGACCGGAAGTAATTCGTATCTGTTGCTGACGGGAGCCACCGGGCTTCTGGGCCGTTCGCTGCTGCGAGATCTTTCCGCGAGAGGCCGCCGGATCGCGGTGCTGGTGCGGAGTTCGAAAACGGCCCACGCCGTCAGCCGCGTCGACGAGATCCTCCAAGACTGGCGCGAGGTCGCTGGAGTCGAGGTTCCCTGCCCGGTGGTACTCGAAGGGGATATCACTTCTGCCGCGCTTGGATTGTCGTCCGATCAAGCCGCATGGGTGTCCCGAAATGTAGACGAGGTTGTGCACTGTGCAGCCAGCTTGTCGTTTCAGATGCGGGAAAGCGATGGCGAGCCGTGGAATAGTAATGTGCACGGCACCGCCCATGTGCTTGAGATGTGCCGCGTGTCGGGCATCAAGCGGCTGCACCATGTGTCGAGTGCGTATGTCTGCGGGCTGCGACGCGGAAAGATCCTCGAGACCGAACTCGACGTCGGGCAGACGCCCGGTAACGACTATGAGCGGAGCAAGATCGCATCGGAAAAAGCAGCCGTCAGTGCATCATTTCTGGACGTGTGTACGGTGCATCGCCCGAGCATCATCGTCGGCGACTTGGTAACGGGATTCACCAACACGTTTCACGGCTTCTACAAGCCGCTGCGAATCATCCAGCCGTTTGTACAGGCATTTGTCGATGCCGCGCTCGAGTCTGGTTCGCTGCTCGATGTGCTCGGTATGAAGGGGGATGAAAAGAAAAATCTGGTGACGGTCGACTGGGTGTCGGCTGTCATGACGCGAATCATTGGGGATCGTTCGCTGCACGGTCGGACGTATCACCTCACCGCCACAAAGCCCACCAGCGTAGCGGCGCTGTGCCGCGTGTTTGAACAACTCGCCGGGGAGATGGCCCAGTCCCACGAGCAGGAGAAGCTCGAGAACCTCGCCGCCGGCAAGCCAGCCGCAGTGTTTGATCCCGCCATGCTGGTTCGACTCTTTGGCGACCAGATGCACGTGTATCGCGCGTATTGGAGCGATGACCCGCAGTTTGACTCAACCGAAGTCAGTCGAATCGCACCAGATATCCCGTCACCCGAATTGGACGAGCAGACGCTGATGCGGCTGTGCCGATTTGCGATTACCAATAAGTTTCGTTGGCCACCACCCAGCCGCCAGCAGCGGCAGACATCGGCCCGGCACTGGCTTGAACAGACCGTCGGTGAGCCGCAGTGGTCGCCGCCGAGCGGCAGTTCTGCTCTTGGCATTGCGGCAATTGGTGCCGGTGGCGGTCAGTGGACTCTTTGCTGCGACCAGGATCGGCCGTTGTCGCTGCACGTCGGCCTGCCCGGAGTGGAAGTGCCGACAATGTGGCTGGCGTCGGAAACGCTTGAAGATATGCTCGCTGGGCGAGAGTCAGCGAAGTCGGCCCGTGCCAGAGGCGGCATGGCCATTGAGGCTCCCGACATCACGCGCCGCGACGAAGCGATTCGAATTGTTGGGCATCTTGTGACGGATCGCCGGGTTCAACCCGCTTAAGCATGGCTGGCTGACATGCCCCCCTTAAACGGCACCACTCCAAGAGAGAGAATCTGTTGGTGTTGACGCTGCCCCAACTTGGTACCAGCCGGGTTGTTAGCCATGCCGGGCGAATTCGAACGGTGGCTGGTTGCCCAGAGCACCATGCGGACGCACGCAAAAAGTAATCGTCCCTCCAAGCTTCTGTCACGCTCCTTGCTTCATCGGTGCGATAGACCTGGCTCTACTCCCTTGCCTTACGTGCCTTTTTTCGGGATGGGCTTTTTATTACCTCCATCCCCCTTCACTCGACTTGGACCCGCTGGTTTATTCGAGTTGTGATCGGCAAAAAAGTATTCGATTTTTTCCCTGGACTGGAGAATCGATCCGGTCTTGCCGTCGTGCTCATGAAAACGAACCCAGAACCGGACGGTTACAGTTCCATCTTGGTTGTGATCAAGCTTGTATCCTTGCCATCCAAGCGGTGCGGGAACGCCTGCTTGCTGTGACAAGGCTGTAATTTTTTTCCTCGTGGTCCAGGCCACGGTGAGGACGGGGATATGGCTGCCTAACGCCGCGAGCCCTGGCCCCGTCAAAAAGTGATTGCCATCCGTAGCTGAGGGATCTACCCAGGGGAAAATTTTCTCCGGGGCGTGGGCGATCAATCGGTCGTTGAGAACTTCGATGCGCGCGGGTTGTATCCTTGGCGGCGTGGGTATGTGGATCTGCAATGCCGGGTCGGTGTAGTTGGCGAGTCCATAGAGAATATAGTAATAGTAGTTGTCGTTGTTTGCCGCAACGAGACCGTTGAGCCCGTGTAAAAAGGCCTCTCCGGTGGTCATCCCAGCCGCCATCCCGACGAACAGGTTTTGGCGGTGGTAGTTCTTTTGCTCGCCAGTGCCGCGAACGCTGGCCATCAGACCGACTGCCCCCTGACGCGTGATTGTGTTTCCAAAGGTCGCTGGATAGAAATCTTCATCAAGACCGGCTACGTTGCACCCACCCGCCTCTACCAGCATCGGTGCTAACAACTCCGTCGTGTCTGTACTAAGACCTGCAAAACCGCCAGGACCGCCGTGGTCGTCTTGAACGGCAATATTCGCGGTTGAGATATCGAAATTCGGCTCGGCGAGCTCCTTCGGAAACGTGTGGTAGTGCACGTCGAATCCCACATTGTCGAGGTTGGTGGAGACCTGAGAGTACACATCGCCGAACTCCCCGATGTGAAGGTAGTTCCGTGCCGAGGTGGCAGAAACCAAGTCACGGTAGGTGACAGAACGGGTCGCGAGTAACGTGCTCAGGGTCGTGTCGAGCCCCAGGATACGCCCCATCGCGATCTCGTAGAACGGATCCTCGTCGACATTGGCGAGGGGTTGATCCGAGATCAAGTAGTCCACGTCATCATGCCCCGCGGCGTATGTGATACCCATGGGCAAAACGTCCGGAAGTCCGACCATCGCCATATATTTCGGGTGGCCCCGTCTCACGACATAGTATTTGGCCAATCTTTCTTTCAGCTCTGCTGATGTTGGATAGGTGAATCGCACATGGCCTGGAGCCAGTCTTTCCCATGTTCCAGTGGCCACTGAGTAGCGTTTGCCGCCGATGGGCACCACGTCTGCGCGATGTATCAGTTCACCGGCGTCACCAAAACGCCCATTGCCGTTCAAATCAATATTGATAATGTCGTAATTGTTTTTGTCAGGATTCTGTATGGCTGACAGACTGATCACAAAGGGGTGCGATTTATCGTTCAGACGCACGGTGCCGGTGTACCATATCCCACTGGCGCTGTCGGCTGCGCCGTTAGGACGCGATGAGGTTTGGTTGTCATACCAAAATGGGTGATTGAAATCAGCCTCGAAGTCAAGGGCGACCACGGCGCCTTGATGGCTTGCCGCGAGCAACGCTGCGCTGAGGGATGCTTTCTTCGTAAAGCCTGTTATGCGGTCGTTGATGTTGCAGACCGCGAAATAGTCCACAGGAAGCTGATTGGCCACCATCCAACGGATGACAGATTTGTCGTCAGGCAGGGTTGTTAACTGGAGGCCAGCGTTCGACAGTTGTGACTTCACTCCAGCGTCTTGGCCCACGATGATGGCGCGCTTGGCAGACAGCTCCTTGAAAGTCGCAGCAACCGCTTGGGAGATGCCCTGCGTTTGATCGTAGAAGAACAGTGGGCTTTGCAATCTGGCCGCCAACGTCGAAGCCGCGAGACCGGCGCCATATTCATCGCGCGAAGCGAGCACCACGGTGTCGGCTGTGCTCCAGAAACTGCGGGCGAGAATGATGGTGGTTCGGTCGAGATTCGATGAGTCGACAACGACGTGCTTATCGTGGTTTTGCCCTGCGGCGCCTACCATGCTCGCGATTTCGTCACTATTCAAGGCAACATTATA
This sequence comes from Planctomycetota bacterium, assembly GCA_003669585.1. Lineage (GTDB taxonomy): Bacteria > Planctomycetota > Planctomycetia > Pirellulales > UBA1268 > QWOQ01. The sequence goes on from QWOQ01000007.1 coordinate 10,367, forward strand.
AATTCCGACGTCTCGGAGCGTGCCGCGCAGGAAATCCGACTTTTCAAAAGACCCGAGTTGCAGGTGCGTTGTAGTCACCGTGTCGATCACGGTGCCGTCGCTGGCAATGGGACACCCATTGCCGCCGCTGTAGAGCGCTGCCACATCGGTCTCTGTCAGCGGTCGACTCCACATGGCGACTTCGTCGATGAGCCCATGGAAAAAGCTCTCTGTGTTGCCCCCGTATTCCTTGGATCCAAGGCAAATACTGTGTGCGCCCTGCGACACCGGGTTTGCAATCGCCGCAGATCCAGCATTCGCACCGTTGAGATACATCGTCACGTTTTTGCTGCTGCGCGCATCGTATGTCATCACCACGTGGGTCCATTGACCGTCGACAAATGCGGGTGCGTTCGTATTGATATCGCTACCCTGTTGGTCCTCGCCGAACCAACGCATTCTGATCCGCTGACTGGACGAGTCGCGATCGAGGTACCACCCGTGGTACCAGGCTTCTCCCTTGGAGAAAACACCGCACCATTCCGGCAACACAGTCGTGTCGGGTTTCATCCAGAAGGACACCGAGAATTGGTCCTTGAGATCCAAGTGGGCCTTGCCAGGAATTTCGACCCAGTTCTGGTCTTGGCTGTTGAATTTTAGGCAACCGCCTATCTTTCCGCCGTTCACGTAGACAGGTCCAGGGTAGGCCAACTTTCGCGCATCTTTGGTATGTAGCTTCCCGTTGGTACCAAACCCGGACGAGTCCAGTGCGATGAGCCCTCCACCGTCATCGAGAGCCCAGTAGCCTCTGAGGCCTATGGTCAAGCCAGATCCTTGTTTATCCGAGATCGCGTTTATCGCTTCGCGTTTGCCATCGACATAGAACACAATTTGACTAATGGCTGTCGCGCCGCTGTCCTTGACTGCGGCAACGTGATGCCACTTGCCGTCCGTCAGGCAGGTCGCCCCTAGCACCTCAGCCCCCCCCACGTCCACCGCCAGCTGCCCGGAATCGTTCAGTCGAACGACCCACTTCTGCCCGTTGTTTGTCGATGAACCAAACCCGGCAATTGTCCCGGATGCGCCGGCAGTCGCCTTGACCCAGGCGGTAACGGTGCGAGCCGCGTTGCCTGCTACCCCGTTGTATGTGGCAACGTCGACAGTGTCATCCACACCGTCGAACGCAAGTCCCCCTTCGCTCCAAGTGGCGCCCAAAATGGTGCCATTGTGGCCATTTTGAGAGCTATCGAAGAACTCGTCTTTCCCCGCGACATTGGCCTTGTAACGAACATCGGCGAACTCTGCCTCTTGGCCGACAAGAATGACATTGTCCGGATGATAACGCTCGATGTAATGATCGACATACTGGTTTATGTAGCCGCTTGCATTCAGAGCGATCACTGCGGGTGTTCCCTTGTTCATCTTGGTCGCCGCCGGAAGAGCAGCCATGAATCGAAAATCGTGCCACAACGGTTGCTGGCTCACGGGAACCAAAAACAGATTCCTGTCGCCCTGAATATTCACCAACTCTTCATGATCGCCGGAACGTGCATTCCCTGAGAATTGATCGGGTGTCGTTGCTGATTTAGTGTTGGTTGACTTGACGCTCATTGATGATCGCGATGCGGTTTGCTTGTTGTCTTTCCGGAGGTCGCTTTCTCGCTTGGCAAGTTCAAGGCTTGCGGAACTGAGCTTGTCTGCGGGAACAACCACCTGCTTGCCGTCTGTTCGTTGAAGAACCAATTGTTTTCCATCGAAGCTTTGAAAACTCGCCTCAACGCTGAACTTTTCAGTATTATCCACCCAACGGAGAATTCGATCTTGCCCGAATAAGTCGACCGACAAAAGAGACGACCCCGTGACGATTGCAGCCCAGACCAAAAGCAACCTGCTCGCTTTCCAAGTGGCGACAGTTACTGTTGTATTAAGCGTTCCTCTCAGGATATGTGTCAGCATGGCGAAAGCTCTACCTGTTTGTCAGTGTCTTGGTTCACCGCGAGGTGGAATGGGTCATCGCAGAGTGAACGAGAAAAGGAAAAAGGATAGCCCGATCAACGGCACTTCCACAAGCGTCGAACCCGCGATGAGCGATCGACGAGATGAACCCGACCTATTTCTTGGCTCCTCAAGCCCAGATAGACTTAGCGAAAATCGCTCCAAGCTATCGCAAGCCGGGTTTGGAAAAGAGCAGCGCAGGCAACCCGGCTGGTACCAAGTTGGGGGCAGCGTCACACCACCAGATTCTCTCTCTGAAAGTGGTGCTGTTTAAGGGTGGAAGGTCGGCAGCATCACGCGCGATGAGTGGGAAGGCGTGTTTTAAGAATTTGTCTTCGGGTAACCTACGGGGCAATCACCTGGACTTCTTGAAATGAAGTGTTCTCGCCGAGGGGCGTGATCGAGTAGACGTGCCACACAAGCCAGCGGAATTGACCCAGTGGTTGATTGGTGGAAGATCGGATGCTCGTCGCTTGGAAGGGTTCGGCGGCAATGTGGGTTGAATCGACTTCGATCAGCGGCGTGAAGAGCTTGCGGTCGCTGGTGTTCCAGCCGGGATTGGTTTCGCTCGTGCTGCCGTAGAGGCTGAAGTGTTGCGGGCCGCGGATTCCGTTTTGTTGGAACGACCAGGTGCTGATTGTCTGGATGTCGCGGCGTTGGCCGAGGTCGACTTTGGAGAGACCACCTTCCACGCCGTTGCCGAACACGGGGCCGTAGTTGCGATCCAGCTTGCCATCGAACAGCGTTTGTGGCGGTTCGTTGTTGGTGGCGGGTTGAGTCGTCAGCGCGGTGATCGGCAGCACATCCTTCGTCGCTGCCAGCGGGATTGTCTTGAAGCCATCGGCATCGGCGGACTCGGTTGTCGCGAAGAGGTAATGATCGACGGCAATCAGATTGGGCGTTTGGGCTCGCACGAGCCGAATCTCAAGTCGCTTGCCTGCCGCTGCGTTTTGAAGCCTCAGCAGGTCTGCAACGGTCTTCAACGGTTGATCATTGAGCGACTGAATGAGGTCGTTCGATTTGAAGCCGTCGGCCGCCGCTTCGCAATCGCTCGGCACGGACTTCAGATGCACGCCGCCCGCATCCTTCGTGACGCCGAACGCCGAAAACTCATCGCCGGCGATGTTGCGAATGATGGCTCCTCGCCAGACGTGCTCGATCGATTGTTGGGATCGTTGACCAATTGCTTGTAGCGGTGGTTCGTTGCCCGGCAGCTTCGGTGTGCGAGCGACCTTTTTTAGCTCGGGCTTCTGTACTCCGAAGTCATCCATCGAAAAGTTTTGGAAGCCGAGTTTAATCGCGGGGGATTCGCCCTTCACTTGGTAGTCGCCAGCCTCGCGGTTCGTGAAGAGCGGATCGCCGGTCAGCGAATTTGCGTCGCAGCCATTGGCCGCAAACTTCAGACGGTCGGCCTCAGAGGTGGTAAAAAGATTGAAGTCGACCTCGCGTCCCCACTTGCCCGACTGCATGATCGCCGGCGCATGCGCTCCCGCCCAGATGTTGCGGGTGACCTCGTCGTTGCTGATGCCATCGCCTTTTATGTGATACCAGACATGCGGATGGAAGCCGCAGTCGACGCCGATGTTGTTGGTGACTCGCCGATGAAAGCCTTCTCGCAGCTTCAAGCCGCCGTGCAGGAAGACGTTGTTTGTGATTTCGTAGTTGCTCGAACCGTCGTCGAGATCCACGTCCCAACCGTGATCGCAGCGCCAACGATTGTGACGCAGGACCGTCGGCTTCACGGCGTCGAGCTTCGCGAGCTCCGGCAGCGACTCGGTCGCGGCGTTCTGTAAACCCCAATAACGATCGCGGCCCCATGAGTTGAACGAGCCATGATCGCCGGTCTCTTGCACGGTGTCGAAGACGTCGCAGTGCTCGATGAGATGCCCGCCCCAGCATCCGTCGCCGATGTTGATGCCCGCTCGCGATGCGTCGTAGATCGAGCAATGCCGCACAGTGATGCCCGATGCCATCGCGATCTGCACTCCCGCCGCTTGCTTCTCGACCAGACCGATGCCACGAATCAAACAGTCCTCGACCGTGCAATCTACCGGATAGTTGTCGGTCTGCGGTCCCGGCTGTTTGTCGATCTTCTCAAGGCTTTGTCGCTGACCGTATTCGAAGAGCGGATTTCGCACGGATAGTGGATCACCCACGAAGGCTACGCCGCTCGCTCCGGTATCGCGGATGTCGCAACCAGCAATCCGCACGCGGCGGTTAGAGTTGCTGACAAAGATCGCATTGCCGCCGATTTGATCGAACTCGCAATCGAGGAGGCTGCAATCTTCAGTCCCTTCCAGAAACACCGCGCCTTCGCGAGCCATCGTCCAGTCACTGCGGAGCAACGGCTCTTTGGTCTGCATGAAGGTGCGAGCGGCATGACGAAACGTCAGTCCGCGCAGGGTCACGTTCTTCACCGGCTGCTTCTGAGTTCCGTCGATCCGCATCAGTTGGCTCGAGATCGGGAACTCGACCGTAGCGTTTGCGAGATCAAGCCCTTCCGGCGGCATGAAGTAAAGCGTGTTCGACGTCTGGTCATAGAACCATTCGCCGGAGGCATCGAGTTCCTCGAAGATGTTTTCGACATAGCGATGTTGCTTGTGCATGTCGCAACCGCGGTTGTTCTGCCTGCCGCCGTCAGTCAGCACATCGCCGTTCTTGTCCTTGCCCGTGATGAGAAAGTGAACTCCGCCCCACGCGCCCGGATGCAAGGCATGCAGATAACCGCCAGCGGGATTGCTCCAGCGCGCCGCACGCTCGCGACTGATAGCGTCCGCCGCGAAACCACCGAGTGGTCGAATCTCCGGATCAAAGTTTGGATAGCGAGCCATCCTCTGCCGCTGACCATTTACGAAGAGTTCGTCGACCTGCAACTTGAATTGAAACCGAGCTTCTTCGGCCCGATTCGGATGAGAGTAAATCTGCATCCCAAGATCAGCTTGCCAGATGCCGTCACGAAACGGCTGCCACTTCAGCTCGAGCTTGCGGTCGCTCGTGACAACGACCTTCTCACCGGGAGCCGCGCGGAACTCGACCCCTTCATCCTCATGAGTCAACTCCAACCGGCGTTCGATGCGATACATGCCACCGTGAATGACGACTGTCGTCCCGCGAGCTGTCCGCGCGAGCAACTGAGCGATCTGCAACGACGCGACCGGATTGGCCGCGCTGCCATCGTTCTGGTCGTTGCCTTGTGTCGAGACATGGATCTCACGAATTCCCTGCACGGCTTTCGACGCCGTCTTTGCAGTTGATTCCTGCGCAGCAACGATGCCGAATGTGGCGATGCTGAACGAGGCAAAGAGTACGACGGTGTGTTTCGCGAGCGTCATCGGTCGTTGGCATTCGGTTGTGGTACTGCGTCTGGCTCTGGCTGGTTCGTGGCCTACGTGAACTCAGCGAAGATTCAGTGGGGACTCTATGTTCAATTTAAGTCTGATGAGTTTCGTGGCATCCGTCGAGGTTTCAATCGGCGTGATCGTTTCGCGGATGCTCTTGGCCTGCATGCGCAACAGATGGCAGTGCGGCGGGGGCGGTGCCGGACTGGAGGAAGCGAAGGCGGTTATGTGGGCGTGAGTTCATCGCGGTCCCGGAGGCAGGTGTTCAATGAGATAGCGGGCGATGAGCATTTGCACGTGGAGCGTGGTGCCCTTGCCTTCAGAGAGCCCGTGATCACGATTGGGATAGACGAAGTAGTCGAAGCGTTTGCCCAGTTCGATGAGTCGGTCCACCAGCCCTTCGGTAATCTCTATGTGCGTGTTGGTTTCGCCGGAGCCGGTGATGATCAGCAGGTCGCCGCGCAAGCCCTCGGCGTAGTTGATTGCCGATCCGGTACGGTAACCTTCGGGATTCTCCTTTGGTGTGCGCATGAAAATTTCCTGATACTCGGCGTTGTAATACTGCGCCTGAGGCTTCGGTACGACGGCGATGCCGACATGGTAGGTGTCTGGCTTGCGGAACAGCGCGTTGAGCGTGTTCGAGCCGCCGCCGCTCCAGCCCCAGATGCCCACTCGCGAGAGGTCCACGAATGGACAGAGCCGCGCCAGTGTCTTCAAACCGGCGGCCTGCTCGTCGGTCGAGAGCGGCCCGAGACTGCCATACACCGATCTTCTCCACGCCGCGCCCTTGGGCCCCGGAGTGCCCCGGTTATCAATTGAGACGACGAGATAGCCGAGGTCCGCCACTGCCCTGTGAAAGAGAGAGAATCCTTGCCCGCCGCGCCAGTCATCCAGCACCGTTTGATCGGCGGGCTCGCCATAGACGAACACAAAGACCGGATACTTTTTCGCCGGATCAAATTCGCGTGGTTTGATCATCCAGGCATCCATCACCACGCCGTCGCCGATGTCGAGTTGGAGGAACTCGGTAGGCCGCACGATGAGCGGCTTGATTCGGGCGGCCGCCGCCGCGTTGTCCTCGAGCATGCGCACGCTGCGGTGTTCCGGCAGTTCCACCAGGTCCGTGACCGGCGGCTGGTCGAAAGTGGACCATGTGTGAAACGCCCAACGGCTGTCGGGTGAAAACACATACTTGTGTGAGCCGGGTTGGTCCGGAGGCGTCAAGCGTTTGGGCGTGCCAGTTCCATCGAGGCGCGAGCGGTAGAGATAACGCTGGGTCGCGTTGGTCGGCGAGGCGTAGTAGTAATACCATCCGTTCTTCTCATCAATCTGGCCGGGCGCGATGAGGTCGCTGCCCGCTGCGGTGATCGGGGTCTGGCTCGCACCGTCGCGCGAGACGACGTAGGCGCGCCTCCAACCATCCCGCTCGCTGAAGATGACAAAGGTCTTGCTACCGCGAATCCACTCCAGGCCTCCGGGTTCCATATCGACCCAAGACACCACCCAGGCGGGATCGGTTGCCGCGTAGGCTTTGGTGATTGCGTCGGTGCGATGATTGGCGAGCATGACTTCCCGCGCATCACGGCCTCGGCTCAACTTATCGATCACCACTTCGTCGGACCTCCCGGCCCAGCTCAGTGAGTTGAGGTAAAAAGTTCCCGCTTCATCGGCCAACTCGATCCAGCGAGTGGGGCCACCATTCACGCCAACAACGCCGATGCGCAGCGTGGGGATCGGCCCACCGATCCGTCCAAATCGAGTCTCTTGGAACGTGCGATACGTCGGGTCGCCGGGCACCAGGACCGCCCGTTTCGGGACGGCGGAGGAATCGGACTGGACATAGGCGATCCACTTCCCGTCGGGACTCCAACTCGCGCTGCCGTTGTTGATCGCGTCAGAATCGCTGTCCTGGGTCAGCGGGGTGACCTGGCTGCTGGCGATGTCATACACGAGCAAGTCCGCGCCGCGCGAACCGAGCAGCCGCTCGCCATCCGGCGAAAATGCATTCGCCTCGAATCCCACCCCGTCACCGGCCTTTACTGGAAACAAGTCGCCGGACTCCACCTCATACAGCCAGCGATCGCTGCCGCCAACCTCGTCCGTGTGCAGCAAGAACCGCTTCACCGTTGGCGAGCAGACGAACCGATGGATTCTGAGCCGTTGGTTCGTGTCGGGCACGAGGAGTTTCTCTCTGGCAACCACGACACTGCGTTTGCCGCTGGCGGCATCGTAGTGTGCGATCTCCGGACCGGACTCGCCGTCGGTCGTCTCCAACTTCAGATAGCCCGAGCTATCTGGCAGCCAAGTGGCGTTAAAGGATCGCATGCGAAACTCGTCCGTTTCGTAGATCGCCTTGATCCGCGGCTCGACTTGGGACAACAAGCGGGCCATCGACTCCGCCGCGGTTTCGCCACGCACCTGATTCTCCTTTGCGACAACAGCGGGAACGCCACCAAACGCTGAAACAAGCAGCGATAACATTGTCACACGCAGGAATAGGGTCGATGTTTGCATCTCTATTTCATCTCTTTCAGTAGCTCAACCATCGCGTTGCCCATCGCTTCGCCGACATCCATATAGACTTCGGCTTTGCCGCCGTAGTGGCCGTTGCCGCTGCCGCCTTGCGCAATGTCATGGGTGTAGATGGTCGCGACGTTGCCTTTGAACTCGGGATATTTGCCCGCGGTGCCGTCCACGGCGAGATGCGCTTCGAGAATCTGATTACCAAGTCCGGTGCCACCCTTTACGGATTCCCCCATGGTGGCAAGCACAAATTTAGCATTTGGAGCATCGAAGTCCTTGCGCAGTTGTTTGATGAAACGCACTAGATTTTTTTCGTAGAGAGCGGCGTGTCCGGGATTGCCCGCGTCTTTTTCACCCTGCCAGAAGAAGAATCCTGCGACTTCATACTTCGTTGCGTCGGGGTAATATTTGGCAAGATCTGCAAGCACCTTCTTGGCATCTGAGGTGTCATCGTCCCATTGCTTGCCTGCATACCATTGGATGGGCTTACCGCTCTTATCAACCCAAGGGGCAGGTTCTGTCTTGAGGCCCTCCGCAGGGTCCATTTCCCATGACTCGGGTTTGTCTTTGTATCCTGCATATACCATCTTTTTTTCCACGCCCGTCTTATCTTTGATGACAAACTCGAAACGCTCGCTGCCTGGCGGGAGAAGATCCCAGCTCAGGCTGCGATTGCCTATGCAACTCTTAAGTATCATCACGGGGGCATCGATGGAATTCCCTACGACATGTCCAATTCCGAATTCAGGTCCGATAGTGCCACTTTTAACAGCCATCCATTCATTATTGAGCAGACCTCTGCCTTGCATCATGCGAACAAAGCGGACGTCGTTGCGTTGGGTCCACTTGCCTGCATCATCTACGAGGTAGGAATATTTGTTTTTGGTCTTCACTGCATTCTCGAGTGAGCTATCAGTGCCCGCAATCTTTCCGAGACCAACCATGTTGGATTGCCCAAGCAGGATAAATACCTGTATGGGCTTGGTCATATCCGCAGGCTTGCCGTCCGGCTTCGGGATTGCCTGCTCCGCTGCAAAGACGGTGGCAAATGACGACAGGGCGAGCGCCGTGATCGCGATGAATAACAGGGCAAAAGGTCTGCGGGTGATGTGATTCAGTTTCATTTTGGCGCCTTGTTTGTATTGCGAGGCCGTCAAATGGACCTGACCCCTTTTCCTACTCAGTCTCTAAACAAATAGAACGCTTTGCCTGTCTTTGGTGAAACAACGACAAGGCACATACCACGGTAAGAACCGTAAGCATAATAATTGCCGGGCGTGGAAATAGCCGTCTGAAAGGAATCAGCATAGTCAGGTGATATCGATGAGATAAATTCATCATTGCCATCATCATTTTCGTAAGATTTATAGAAAGTTGCGATGGAAGGTTCCCACCCCTTCTTCTCGAAACGTTGCTCGTCCTCATATCGCAGCCATCTCGCCGCCTTAGAGACGGGTGTCGCAAGCCAATTAACAAAAGGTCCACTGAATGCTGTCTTGTCGGGAGCTTTCTTCCCCAGCGCTGAGGGCAGGGAATTGAGGTAGGTTAGACCTTGATCCGCAATCGTTGCGGAGACTTCCTTTGGGAGTTCGTAGACAGTAAAGGAATGATTTCCCCCTCCCGGTCCCATCAAGTGTGTTACTTTTTTTTGATGTAGCACTCGCGTCAGTTTGAACTCCGTTGGAAGCGACTCATTGTTTGAGCAACCAACAATCGCCGTGAGCGCGAGCGCCGCTAGCGTGACGAATGACAGAGCAAAAGCACTGCGTGTGGTGTGATTCTGTTTCATTTTGGCTCCTTGTTTGTATTGCGAGGCCGTCAAATGGACCTGACCCCTTTTACTCCAACGTAAAAGGATTACTTCAACAGGCTCTTCATGCCCTCACCGCACGCTTCGCCGATCAGAAAGTAACTCTCCGCATTGGCGAACCAGTGGTGACCATGGGTGGGACAGGGCGAGAGTTCTGCTGGGCGGGCAAAATCGGTAGTCTTGACGAATAGAGCGTTCTTGATCTGCTTGGTTCCTTCTTCCTGCGCCTTTCTGAATTCAAACATCGCGCCCTCGGTCACCGGTCCGCCATTGCCAAGCTGGCCCACAACCACCGGCATATTTGGCACATTGAATTCCTTGCGGAGATCGCTGACCAAATTGACGAGAAGCTGCGCATATTCGGGTATCGCCTGTGGGGTGACCATATCGTTAAAGCCCTGCTGCCAGTAAAAACCCGCGATTTCATATTTCTGATCCCCGAGATCCGCCAAGGCGGCGCGAACTTCTTTCACCATTTGGCGATAAGACTGCCCAACATCCTCCGGTTTTGGCCAGTTGCCGGTGTCATAGGCCGGCTTGCCGGAACTTGGCGAACGGAAATGCCCGTGCAGGCTGTGCCCGCCCCATGCAGTCTTGATCAACAGCACCGGCTCTTCGTAGAAGTCGCCCAGAACAAAACCGAACCCAAGCTCGGGTCCCATGTGCCTTCTTGATCCGTCTGCGGCATAGCCGGTGTAGCCCACCGTGAGGCCACCCTTCAGGAGCTTGTCGCCGCCCACCTTGAATGACACCTGCACATCATCCCGGACGACCCATTCACCTTTCTCGTTCTTGAGCTTCTTCATCCTGTCGGCGCTCTTCGAATTCGCCATCGACCAGACCAGGTTGCCCTTGCCTTCGTTGTAATCATGATCAACCGAGCCTTGCCCTTCCATGTTGGATTGACCGGCGAGGATGAAGACCTTGATCGGATTCGCTTCGGCGCTGGCAGCAGCAAAGAGTGTCGTGATGAGTAATGTGGCGATGTATTTCATTTTGATGTGCCTGAAGGTGTTCTGTTTCATTGTTAATCCTTGTTTGTGTTTGTTTTGCTCGGTGGTTCTGAGGCCGTCAAATGGACCTGACCCCTTTTCCTACTCAGCGAGGTTTATTTCTTCCTGAAGAGCGTTTTCCCGCCGCCTAACGTATTCGTGCCGTCCGCGATCTTCCCGAACTCCTCGTATCCAGGAGCCGTCGGTTTGTACGGAAACACCTCAACTGTCCCTTTTCCGAAAGCCATTGGGTTGTTGACGACTAGATCAACCGTCTTCACCTTGAACTTGGAGTCTCTTGCATATTTCACTTTGGCAACAAAGTAGTGATGGCTCGCGTCGCTACCGACATAGTCGTAACCGAGAAATGTCGGTGACGAGTTTACGATGAAAAGTTGATTAAGATTCGTCTTCGATCCGTCGGCTGCGGCAAAGTCATCAGCGCACCCGGTCAGGCCCAATGCGATCAAGGCCTCTGCAAATGCTTTGCCCATCTGGGCAAAGATCTTCGCACTGCCCAAATAGTGGTAACCGCCATTGGAAGAGCCTTTGAGGGCCTCCCTGTCTTTGGGCGAAAGGACTTCCTCCAAGGCGAGGTCGAGCTTCTCCTGGTCTGCTTTGGTGATACCCTCAATCCGCAGATCTATCGCGGCATAATGTTCTGGGGAGTTAAGGTCATATTGGTCATTGGCATAGGCCGCCAATACGTTCTTCCCCTTCTTCAAATGCTTGATCTGTTCTTTTCCAAGGACGATGGAACCGTATTGCGGCTTGTCCTGCCACCAGATGTAGGTGTGTATCTTTTGTCCGTTCAAATAAATGTGGAATCCTTGTCTCGCCAAAACCGCGATGCGATACGAATCAAAGTTGAGGTCTTCGACTTCAAACTTTGTGCGCATCAGCAGGAATTCGCCATCTCCCCATGTTGAGGGGGATTTGTCCAAGGTGATTCCGCTGTGTTTCCAAACGCCCTTTCCGATGGGGGCCTTGCCGGATGCCCACTTGCTGTCATCGAAGTCGGGCATGTACCAATTTTCCATCCCGGCTGGCAGCGTGATGTCACGGAATCGCCTGCCGTCATATTTTTGCAGCGTGTCTTTCTTCTCAGTGGCATTAATCGTAGCGAAGCGCCAGATCCGGTCCTCTGGCAGAGGTTTGCCAACTGGCTTCCAGTAATTCTCCCATTTCCAATCCTTGTCGAAAGTGCCATCTGCCTTCAATGTGTGAGCGGTCCCGACGATATTGTTGTATTCACCCTGCTTGGGTTGTGCGGCGGCAATGGCATCATCCCAGAAGGGAGCGGTCTCAACGGCAACCACATTGCCCTTGAACTCGGGCATGTCGGCCGGTGCGGCCATGGCCTTGCGGAAATTCACATTTTTGCTCTCACCGTCGACTCCCAGCACGCCGATCACGAATGGCATCTTCGGGGCCGAAAGATCGTTGCGCACGTCCCGAATGAAGTGTGCCAGCAGGCGCGAGTATTCTTCGTATTTTCCAGGTTGGTCGGGGCCGGGATACGTAGTCCCATCGACCAGATCGTTAAAACCCTGAAGCCAGACAAAACCGGCCACTTCATAGCCAGCCTTCTCGTCATATTCCGGACAGACCCGCTTGGGATCTGCCAGCACCTTTTTAACATGTTCGATCATCATTCGGTAAAACACACCCGAGGCGGCATTCTTGTCATCCTGCCATTTTTTCCGGTCTTCAGCTTTAGGAATCCCGTGGGCACCCTGGGGATGCTTGTCCCACAATTCCTGGATCTCCTTGGGCAGCTTGTATTGCCCGGCACTGGGCGGACGGAATTCGGTGTTGAGTGACCTGCCGCCCCAGGCGGTCTTGATAATCAGGATCGGCTCCTTCAGCTCTTTCTCCATAGAGATGCCGAACGTGAACTCGGGACCAATCTTGCCGCCATCCTTGGTCGGTTGATCTCCGCGTGCGCCAAAGCCGGCGGTCAATTTCCCCAGCCCCTCGCCATTTGCACTGCCATCATAAGGACCGGTCAAATAGGACATCCAGACTTTGTCACATACCCGAGGGGTTCCATCGGGACTGCGCATCTCCTTAAGAATGGGCGCCGTCAGTGGATCCTTGCCGATGTAGTCAAAAGTGCGAACCTCCGCATGCCCCTCCATGTTCGACTGCCCGGCGAGGATGAAGACCTTGAGGGGTTTCGCTTCCGCGCCGGTGGCGGCAAAGAGTGTCGTGATGAGTAATGTGGCGATGTATTTCATTATGACGTGCCCGAAGGTGTTCTGTTTCATCGTTGTTCCTTGTTTGTGTTTGTTTTGCTCGGTGATTCTGATTTTCACTTGGGACTCTTGTTCTCTTTGAGTCGGACAAGTTCCGGGGAGTCTGTCGAGGATTCAATCGCAGCGATTGTTTCGCGGACGCTCTCGCCCTTCATACGCATCAGATCCGGTGGAAAGTCTTTCTCATCTTTCTCGAAGTAGTTCGCGATCCTGGTCAGTTCCGGAATGGCCGCCTTGGCGTGGGTGCCATAGGTGAGAAGGATCTTCATGAGTTCCGGTGTACGCTCCTGGCTTGCCCAGGGATTTTGATCGCGGGTGTAGATCACCAGAGCGTTGATGCCTTCCTCAATGTGGTGCTGCGACAAGAGACGCAGGCCTTCCAAGCGAATCCCGTCGGCGAACATCTCGCCGCTCGGCGCGGGCTGGACGATCGCCTCGTGAATGGCAGGCAGCAAAGGCTTGATCTCTTCGAGCGAAAGATGGCGATAGACCGAACCAATGCTGCCGCGAGCACGACCGTCTTGGTTCTTCAGCCCGGCCCGCACGGCCTTGTAAAGCGCGGGGCGATCCACGGCTTCCAGTGAGCGGCCAAGCAATCCTTCATTGTCGAATAGAGCGAACGAAAGATAGCGCTGCTGCATGCCGCGCGGGTCGTTCTTCGCATCGACGCGTGCCAGCAGTTCGAGCAGTTGCGGCACCACCTTCGTGGCCGGCGCGCCGATAGCTGCGAGTGCTTCAGCCGCTTTGATGCGGAGCCAGAGGTCTTCGTGCGACAACGTCTTCTGCAGAGCATCCACGGCAGGCGCTCCACGACCGCGAAGGAAGATCAACCCCTGACAGGCACCATAGCGAGCATCGAGGCTGGGAGAGTCGAGCATCTCGACCAAAGGTGTCACGGGAGCATCCTTGCGGCGCCCCAGAGCCATCGCCGCTCGCTCGCGCACGACGGGCGACCAATTGCCAAGACGCTCGAGAATCTGTTCGTCGCTCAGCGCATCGTAGAAACTGTGGCGATCTTTGTTGTTCCAGCCACGCCCATCGACGATGAGTGATTGAGCGGCGGCGGCATCGAGTTGCGGCACTGCATCAGGCTTTTTGCCAGTGAGATAAAGCTTCTCGAGCGGCATTGCGTAGGCCAGCAGATAGCCGCCGGTGCAATCCCATCCCGCGTAGCTATCTTCTTCGGGTTCTGGCGGGCCTTGATGCAGGAAATTTCCGTCCGCACCGCGCGCAAGGTCGAAATACCAACTTCCAAACTCACTCATCCATGCGCCGGTCGCATTCGAGCCAGACTGGGCGACGCCTGGCATCGCCCAAAGCATGTTGAAGAAATTGCCGGTGTGTCCGGTGTCCCGTTCCGCTCCGTGAGAAGCGACGCTCATGCGTGAGAAGAACTCCGCGCCTTTCGATTCACCGAGCAAGTTGAACAGCACGGCGGCCATTCCGCACTTGCCGTTGTCCTCGTGGTTCTCAATCCAGGGATGATGGTCGCCGTAGGGAATCGCGCCTTTGCCGATGTAAAAGCGCAGCAGCTTGGCACTGCGCTCGATCGCCAGATCCAAGGCCGGGTCTTTCACGCCCGCCTCGCGAGCCATCACCAGCGAAATCGTCAGAGGCAAACCGGGGGAGTTCATCATCCCGTAGCCGCCCAGACGGCCGTCGGGCCGAGCGAACCCGTGGCCCCACGAACCGACCGCGCTTTGACCATGAGCGGCTTCGAGGGCCAGTCGGGTTAAGCCGGGCATGACCGAATCATCGCCCGTTGCGATCTTGTATTCGGCCAGGAACATCATGACGTAGCCGTAATACCAGGTTGCCATTCCTTCGGTTCTATAGTTCGCGGCCCACTCAGATTCCTTCTTGATCAGCGGGAGGTAGCTCGGGTCACCGCTGGCTAACAGAGCGAGCGCATTGAGCGATCGTGGAATGGGATCCAACTCTTTGGCATAGGAAGGTTTCGCCATTCGCTTGGCGAGATCCTTGCACCCTTGTTCGAGAATGAGTTTGGACTTCGGGCAATCATAAGGCGCCGTATCGCTATAACTTCCGAGCACCGGAAGCTTCACCACGACTTCCGCCGAGCTGCCTGCGCGCAACCGAGTCAGGGTGAGATTGCCTTGGCCGGCTTCCGATTCGGCCAGGGTCAGAGCCTTGCCCATTTCGGTCCGCGGGTCATAGGAAAACGGCTTGCCGCCGACGCCGAGAATCGAGTCGCCGACCGCGAGAACGCCGTCAGCGGGAGAATCATTTTCCACCTTGGTAATTGTGATCTCGCGGGCATCGGATGTGACCATCTTCTCACTACGAATCCAGCCTCGCAGGCCCGTGGCACCGAGATTCCAGTCGTGCTTCGCGCCTACTGCAGAGCTTGAGCCATGCGCCGCGAAAACGACGGTGAGTGCGAGGAGGATGAGCCTGTTTTTCATGCTGATCAGTTCCTGGGTTGGATGGGGAGCTTGGTCATGAAGTCTGTTCTTGATTCAGATTGAATGTAACTGATACGGACAGAAACTTCATTCATGACATCGCAAGTCACACTGCCTGATTCATGGAACGATTCGGTGATACTACGGAGTGAGACAATTGGTTTCGCGACAAAACAGTTCGAATTCAAGACAGATTCTCTTGTGCCCCGATCTCGTCGAGTTGCCCTTCTGTTGGATTTGAACTGAGGGCTGAAGTGGAACACTCTCATCCATCTTCCCGGGAACTCATCGCTCCGCCGACGCGTAAGGCTGGAAATCGATTATCGATAAGTATGTCGCCGAGCGCCTTGTGGATGAGATGATGGCCGACATGACTTCACGTAGCACCGGTCTGACAAACGACTTCCGAACCCAGACGAATAATCCACGTGCGAAAGCAGCAACCTGGCGAGTCATGTCTTATGGCAATAAACGCTTGTTCATGTGCCGCTTGAAACGTACATTAAGCCAAACGCCCGATGGTCGCGCGACTTGATGCCCTCCTCCAACGCTCCTGCGTCCGCCACAATGATTCGTTATCTTCCGGTCATCATTCTGCTGTCCTGCTTGGTCGTCGATAACTGCGTTGCCGATGATCCTTCGTTCGAAAGGGATCTCGAGCCTTGGCTTCAGGCGCACTGTCTCTCCTGTCATGGCTCAGAAAAACAGGAAGGAGAATTTCGGATCGATACGTTGTCTCGCGAAGTCGGGATGCAGGATACTTCGCACTGGTCCGAGATTATCGAACGAATCAACTCCGGTGAGATGCCTCCCAAAGATGCAAAAACGCAACCCTCAGCGGTCGAAATCGCGAAGGTTGTAGAATGGCTGGCGGCTCGTATTAAAGAAGGCGAAGCGACACGGATGGCTCGTCGTGATCGAGTTTCCTATCACCGGCTGACACGGGAAGAGTATGTCAACTCGGTGCGAGATTTGATCGGCGTCGAGTATGACGCATCGGATCCCGGCGGCTTGCTCGAGGATCCGGAATGGAATGGCTTCGAGCGATTGGGGTCTGTGCTGACTCTGTCCGGAACCCACATTGAAAAATATATGACAGCGGCCGAAATTGTGCTGGCTGAGGCGTACCCGGACAAGAAAATTGAGTATCTCGACCTGAGTCACCGCGCGGTGGAGATGAGGCCTGGGCAACCCCATTACGAGCGTCTGGAAAAGGCTGGCCTGCTCGATAAGGTGCGTTATCCAATGTCGACGTCAGGTGAACTGTTTCGTTCGTCGAGTCCCTTTCACGGCCCTGGACGCACTTTTCCCGGCCCCGGAATTTATGAGATCAGTTACACCGTCAGTGGATTGAAGCCGGAGAATCAAAGGCCGCCACGAATGCAGGTGTATGAGCACAAACTGGATCGTGTTTTGTTTGAACGGGATATTATCGCGCCGGAGGATACGCCGATAACGGTAACCTTCCGAACTCATCTGGTGCGTCACCCCGAGATTCATGTGATCAACATCGCGGCCGGACCACGGCATCCACGAAACAATGCAGAAAGCCGAATTCCCTTCATCACCACCGCGGATCCTCGCGCACCATGGCAAATGAAGATCATCGATGAACAGGGTCTCCCGAGAGTTCCCATCCTGATTATCGATTCGATTTCCATGCGTGGACCGATCGTGACAAAAGAAGAACAGACCCGGCGTGATGAATACATGGCTGCCGAGGATGGCAACATGGAGCAGGTCCGCGTCGGACTGGAAGCCATGGCAAAGCGGGCATTTCGGCGGCCGTTGAAAGAAGGCGAGTTGCAGAATTGGCTGAAGATCGTTGAAGAGGAAATCGCTGCCGGTGAAAAATTGACTGATGCGATTAAATCAGCGGTGACCGCAATCCTGTGTTCGAAGAGTTTTCTGTTTTTGATAGAGGGTGATTCAAACGAAGATCGACACACATTGAACGACTGGGAACTGGCATCGCGTATGTCGTATCTCCTCTGGAGCACAATGCCGGACGATGAACTGATGCAGGCTGCCGAACAAGGTCGATTGCATGAAAAAGCTGAACTTCAGCAACAGCTCGTTCGCATGCTGGCGGATTCACGTTCAGATCGTTTCATTCAATCGTTTCCGACTCAATGGCTGCGACTACGGAAAGTTGGCATGTTCGCGCCAGATAAAAACATCTATCCCAATTACGACAGTCACCTCGAAAAAAGCATGATTGAGGAGCCGTTGGCGTTTTTTGGTGAAGTGTTAAGGAAGGGCCTGACTCTACGCGAATTTATCAACTCCGAATGGACCATGGTGAATTCGCGGTTAGCCGGTTTCTATGGTCTGCCGGAGGTGACCGTCGACGAGTTTCAACGGGTCTCTCTCAGGCCTGATGATCATCGTGGTGGTCTGCTGACTCACGCGGCGGTTCTTTCGCTTACGTCAGACGGCACTCGTCATCGTCCGGTTCATCGTGGAGTTTGGTTGTCGGAATCGATTTTCGGTAAGACGCCACCGCCACCGCCAGCCAACGTGGATCCGATCGAACCGAACCCGGTAGATGCTCCGAAGGCAACGATTCGAATGAAACTGCAGGCTCATATTCATGACGAGCGATGTGCTTCGTGCCATAGAAACATTGATCCGCTGGGTATGGCATTCGATAATTACAATGCGATTGGCGAATGGCGTACGCACGAAAAAGTCGAAGGGACAGGAGATGATCCGCCAGTTGATCCCAGCGGCGTGCTGCCGGACGGTAGAAAATTCGCCAATACTGAGGAGTTTAGGCAACTGTTGATGGCTGACATGAGCGCGTTCAATGTGGCCTTTATTGAGAAACTGGCAACCTACGGAATGCGGCGCACAATGTCGTTTGAAGATCGTGACGAGTTGAAAGAAATTGCACGGATCAGTCGCGAGAAGGATTACCGGGTCAAAGACATACTCGAAGCGTTTGTGCTTTCAGATCTATTTCAGAAAAGATGATGGCGAGCAGTTAGCAGTTAGCGGTTAGCGGTTGAGCAAAGGAATTCGAAACACATCTATTTGGAGAAGCGTGAAATGTCAGCAACCATTTTGCGTTCGTGCTAACCACTATCAGCTAAAAGCTAACTCTCATGAAGGATTTTCGAGATCTGAAGATTTGGGGCCGCTCACATCAGCTGACACTTCAGGTGTATAAATTGACTCGTAGTTTTCCCAAAGAAGAAATGTATGGATTGGTGAGTCAGATGCGTCGCTCGGCTTCGTCGGTACCAACCAACATTGCTGAGGGTTGCGGACGGAACACCGACGCTGACTTTGCACGTTTTCTGGATGCGAGTATGGGTTCCGCATCCGAATTGGACTACCAGCTCATTTTGTCTCGCGACTTGGCCTATCTCTCACTCGATGCATACGAAACAATCAACACTGAACTGGTCGAAATTAAAAAGATGCTCAACGCTTTCATCCAAAAGCTCCGAGCTAGCCGCTAACGACTAAAAGCCAAAAGCTCTCCCCATGAACATTCAAACAAACAAATGGCTATTGAACCGGCGGCACGTTCTTCGCGGGCTTGGTGCCAGCATCGCTCTTCCGATGCTGAACTGTATGCAGGCCACGGGTAGCCTGCGAGCACCAGCTTCGCCGAAACGCAGTGTATTTCTCTACATCCCCAATGGCGTCAACACTCTGACCTGGCAGATTGAGAAGCCGGGAACGGATTACGAATTCACCGCGCCGCTGAAATCTCTGGAACATCATCGCCAGGATATCACTCCCATCAGTGGTCTGCATCATCCGATGGTGATCGGTAAGGCTCACAACTGCGATCAAGTCTGGCTCACCGGCGCGAACGTTCCGGGTAATGGTGGGGCCTTTCGAAACACGGTGTCTGCTGACCAGTTGATTGCGGAGGTGCAGGGAGAATTCACTCGCTTCCCATCGCTCGAAATAGCAATTGATGGTTTTTCGCTGGCTTGGTCCCGTGACGGTATTCAGATTCCGGCTGAACGGAATGTGAAGGCCATTTTTGAGCATCTGTTTGGCGAAGAATCTGGCGGCAAAGATGCCGTTCGCCGTCGTCTGAATCGCCGCGGCAGCATATTGGACGGAGTCCTCAGCGACGCGGAGAGCGTGAATCAAAAACTGAGCACAGAAGATCGCAGTAAACTGGACGAGTATCTGACAGCAGTTCGTCAGGTTGAATTGCGAACTGAAAAGGCGGAAACGTGGCTCAATGTACCCCGTCCCACGCTTGATGGTTCTGTTGCCGATCGATTCACTCGTCAGATGAACCAGGATCAGGTTCGAGAATATCATCGCCTGTTTTATGACCTGATGGTTCTGGCTCTTCGCACAGATACGACAAGAGTCATCACCTGCATGATCGGCAGTGAATCCAACGGCGGGGCGATTCCGGACATTGGCATATCACAGACTCGACATGGACTTTCGCATCACAACGGCGACCCGGAACAACTGCGTCGTCTGACTCAGACCGACACTTTTCATGTGGAACAGTTCAGCTACTTCCTCGACCAACTCAAAGCCCATCAGGAAGATGGCGGCAACCTGCTGGACACAACTCAGGTGCTGTGGGGCAGCGGCATGTCCTACGGGCACAGTCACGGAAATGCGAACCTGCCGACGCTGTATGCCGGCGGACGAAACCTCGGCGTGAAGCACGGCCAGCACGTCGACTTTAACCTGCCGAAGATTGGAAAATACAACGTCGCTGAAGCGAATGATCACTACAAAATCTGCGGTCGTCCTGTCGATGACAAGGCACGATTGTGCAATCTGCTGCTGACCATGGTACAGCGTTGTGGCGTGGAAACGGAAGAATTTCAGGATAGTGTTGGCGTCATTTCTGAAGTGGTGGCTTGATCGATGCGAAACGTATTCCTCGACGAACGTCCACTTGCATTATTGCTGTTCGCCGTCGCGTTTTTCTCTTGTCTTGCAACCTCCTTTGCGCAAGAACCTCAATTTCGTACTGATGAAGGTGCTGACAAGAAACTGCCGTGGTTCAAACCTGTGGCCGGTCAGTTTCCGCCGAAGGGTTCGCCCCATTCCATTCAGGGCGAATTGATCCGCATGGATCACCAAGAACGGCAGTTCGTGATTCGTGTCGATCGGAACGACTCACAGGATCGGGGCGTCTGGGATCTGCCACTGTCGCTGGACATGTTGCCATACGGTTCCATCTACTACAACGGAGCCTTCGCTGCGCTTTGTGATATCCCATTGGGGACTCATCTGCATACATGGTGTTACGTCAAAGGGGAATCGGACGAACGCCCGCCATTGGCTGTGTTCCACGATCGTATTTCACCGGAAGCCGAGTTCCGACGCTGCATTCTTGTCGAAGATGATTTTACGTTCCGCGTGAGACAGCAACAGATCTGGAGAATTGACAACGTTGATCTGGAGAAAAAGAAACTGTCAGCGACGTTGTTACAAAACGGAAAACCGGTGAGTGATCTGAAGCTTTTTGATCTGCTCAGCCGGACGCGTGTTTACAAGGAACATGGATTTGTAACGCTGGAATCACTGGAGAAGGATCAGTTGGTTCAATTCAATCTCACGTGGGTAGGATTGTTTGGGCCGGGTCGCATCCAGGAAATATATCTCGATGAGATCAGTCGGAAACTGGCGTTCGATCAACAGATGCAACGTCATCAACTTCATATTCGTGAACGGGGGTTGCCGGCCTGGGTGGACGCAGTCGATGATAAGAAGCAGATTGTGACAATGACATTCTTTGATAGTGTCGATCCCGTCCTGTTCGATGAATTGACGATTATCAATCCGGAACCTATTGGCTGGCCAGCAACGCTCTTCGGCAAAGGTGGAGCGAAAGATGATCTGGCTCCAAAAGGCACGATCGCGGTCGCTCGGGAATCCTTGATGACCTACGATCCCACAAACGATCGGAAGGGCGGCAATATTCTGAAGATCAGCAAAACACCGGTCGTCCCCGGATGCAGCGGTGTGCAGATCCAGCTGGAGTGCGGCATGATGCTGGAAGGTTTCCGTCCTGGGAAAATCGTCTGCTTCTATCCCACCAGCTGGCCATTTGTAACAGTTCCCATGGAGGAATCCTTTCATGGGCGCGAATGAGCAATAAACGTACGATATTGCAGCGTATGCTGCACCAATCTACTCTACGCAGTTTGAACCCGCCTCCTCTCGCTCTGAAAACGTCAGGCTTCGGCATCCGTGCCTGCGCTACTGCTACTGTGCCGACTGACTGCGGGCCACACGGAAACCCAGGCTGCTGTTGCGGAACGACGGGCCGATGCTGCTGCGGTACGCCGACCGGCAGAAGCCCGGGCGGTCCCTCCAGCCCCCGCCACGAAGCACGCGGCTCGAGCCCCCTCCGGGGCCAATTGGATCGACACCGCCTGAAAGTTTTTTATCGTGCCAATCCGAGCACCACTCCCACGCGTTGCCGTGCATGTCGTGCAAGCCCCACGGATTGGGTTTTTTCAAGCCAAACTTGTGGGCGTATTTCTCGTCAACATTTTCAGAATTGCCGTTGAACCACGCATACTCGCCCAACTGCTTTTCATCATCGCCAAATGAATACGCCGTTGTCGTTCCTGCACGGCACGCATATTCCCACTCTGCTTCTGTCGCAAGACGATACTCTTCGTCTGCTTTCAGCTTTCCAGCCTTGCGTTCAATCTCTGTCAGGTTCTGGCAAAACGCCGTCGCATCATCCCAGCTCACATACGTTGCCGGGCAGTCCTTGTCGGCCTTTACCAATGGCTGCTCTTTCCACGGCTCCGTGCCCATCACTTCCTTCCACTGTCCTTGAGTCACTTCCGTCTTGCCAAGTGAGAATGGCTTTATCAGCGTCACGGTAATCTGTGCCTCGTTCTCTTGACGACCCTTCTCACCCACCGGGCTGCCCATCGTGAACGTCCCAGCCGGAATCTCAATCAACTCCATGTCAATTGAATTGGTGACGCTTGGGAGCTTTACGCCCTGTGCGAACACTGGTGCACAAAACAGTATCGCAGCCATGACAAAAGCGACACGCATGGAAATTCCCTTGTAAAGTGTGGTGCCCGGGATGAGACCCGGGATTAGATTACAGGCGACACGTGGCAAGCGATAACGACGCCCCGCCCCGCATTACAAACACATTCGGAGAACTCAAAATGAGTTCTTAAAAAAGACCTGCGATATCGCCCGCATCACTTCACTACTTTTTTAAATCAAAATACACTCTGCCTGAATTTGATATTGAGTATCGTGCGTAAAAATTGCATCGTCACACTGAAACAGAGGGAGTCGCAATGAGTCAGGAAAGTTCTATTTTTAAATATGATGGCCAAGACTTCTGACCGTCGCTGGGTGCACCGGATTCTGCAGCGCCGTTTTGAGAATATGCGATTTTCGCTGTTGTGAAGATACGATCATTCTTCCAAAGAACGAACAATGTGAAAGCCGATCGCGCATGAAGATACTGAAACTCGTCATTATCACACTCACTCTGGGAATCTTGCGCGTCACGGCCTCCGAAATTCCAGTGCCTGTGCGTGAATTCGTTCAGAGAAATTGCATTGAATGCCATGATCAGAGTACGGCCGAAGGTGATTTCCAGATCGATGGTCTTGCAACAGATCTGAGGGACAGCGTGAACCACAAGGGCTGGACGCGGGTTCTCGCGCGCGTGCAGTGCGGGGAAATGCCACCTGCATCAGCGTCCCGTCATCCATCGTCGGCGGAAAGTGCAACTGCGTTGCAGGCTTTGAGACTGGTATTCCACGAACAAGCAATAGTGGATCGCAATGATGGTGGTCGAGTCCGAACGCGCAGGCTGAATCGGCTCGAGTATGAAAACACGGTTCGCGATTTGTTAGGCGTACAAACCCCACTGCAAAATCTTTTGCCCGAGGATGATCTGGCCGATGGGTTCAGCAACAGTGCGGGAGCGCTCAGCATTTCCCCCGTCCACATTCAGCAGTACATGGCAGCGGCTGACCGTGCGTTGCAGGATGCGACCGTTCACCAACCGCAACCAGAAACGAAAAAATATCGATTTTCGTACAACCATGATGACGAAAAACCTTTTCATGGGCATCTGCACAATCAGTTGCAGTGCAATCTGCGCGGCGAGGATCTCCATTTTTTTCTGCCGACACACATTGAGGTCCCAGCGTATCTGCTTCGGCTCGAAAAGATCACAAGACAAACGCCGGGAAGGTACACGATCAAGATCACCACCGAGGCTCGCGATACCACCGACGGTGAGGACTTGATCTATAGCGTTTGGGTTGCGGCAGCTGGAAAACGGCTTGAGCTCATCGGTTATTTCGATGCGCTCTTCAACAAACCGGCTTCGATCGAGTTGACTCGGTATTTCCAAACCAATGAAACGATTATCATCGCTCCATATCGGATGGACAAAGTTCGCACCGACGCAGGTTACAGTGTCTATCTTCCGGACAAGCAGGAAAAAATTCCAGAGGGATGGCATTTCATCAGTAACCCTAACCCGCCAATTCCCACCATTGGACCTGCGATCGTCATCAAACCGGTTGAAATCGCTGGTCCCCTGATTGAGAGCTGGCCACCGGATGGCCATCGCTTGCTGTTCGGCGACGCGGAAATTGTCCCGGTAGATGAAGCTGCAAAAACGGCACGCGTGACAGACTCGATGCGCCGAAATCAGCTCACTGTTCAACGGACCACCGACGATCGCATCAAGGCCCAGTTATCAACCTACATGAGCCGCGCATTTCGTCGTCCGGTATCCAGTGAAGAAGTCGATAAGTACTTTGCGATTGTTCGGGGAAAGCTTGATCAGGGAGAATGTTTTGAGACAGCCATGAACGGAGCTCATCTGGCGGTCTTGTGTTCCCCTCATTTTTTGTTTCTCGTCGAAGATGCGCCGTTGCTCAGCGACAATCAACTGGCTTCACGGCTTTCGTATTTTCTTTGGCGAACTTCGCCCGACGGAACTTTGCGTGAAATTGCCGCAAGAGGTGAACTGACGAAGCCGGAGATTTTGCGTCGCGAAACCGAGCGTCTGATCAGCTCGCCAAGATTCGACGCATTCGTCGATGACTTTTTGAATCACTGGCTCAATCTGCGAGAGATCGAAGCAACCACGCCAGATCGCGATCTTTATCCAGAATATTTCGAAAGTTACCATGATGGCACGCAGGACGGACTGCTGCACCAATCGATCGTCATGGAAACTTGCGCGTTCGTTCGCGATTTGATTGAGCGCGATGCTGGCATCGAGTATTTAGTCCGTTCTCCAGATGTATTTCTTAACCAGCGTCTGGCGGATCACTACGGTCTTCCTGCCGTCAAAGGAACCGCACTCCGACGAGTCTCTCTGCCGGCCGATAGTATGCGTGGCGGTTTGCTCACGCAGGCGAGCGTTCTAAAAGTGACTGCGAACGGTGCTAACACATCCCCTGTCATTCGTGGAGTCTGGATTCTGGAGAGGGTCCTCGGTTCGCCTGCTCCCCCTCCTCCGCCCAATGTTGGTTCGATCGAGCCTGACACGCGGGGCGCGACAACGATTCGTGAACAACTCGCGAAACACAAAGCCGACAAAAACTGCGCTGGCTGCCATCAGAAAATCGACCCACCCGGTTTCGCTTTGGAAGCCTTTGATCCCATCGGCCGTTACCGCCCGTTCTATCGGACAACGCAGACTGGCGAGAAGCTCGACAACGTGCAAACTTGGTTTGGTTATCACTACGGACAAGTCAAATACCTGAAGGGGGCCGATGTCGATACTCGCTCGGTATTGCCGGACGAAAGGACTGTCGAAGGAGTTCGAGCTTACAAAGATATTCTCGCTCAAAAGCAAGAACAGATCGCACGCAATTTTGTTGGGAAGCTTGTTACTTACGCCACGGGTGTTCACACCGAAGCCGGCGACGCGATGGCGATCGATTCCATCCTCAAGCGATCTGAGCCAATGAAGTATGGTTTGAGAACATTGATTATCGAAACAGTACAAAGCGATTTGTTCACTCACAAGTAGGACCAGCCGAGATGAAAAACTCAATCCCACGTCGTCTTGTCTTAAAATGCTCAGGCATCGCTTTGGGGCTGCCTTTGCTTGAATCGATGCAGCCGACAATGAAGTGCGCAGCCGATTCGACGAAACCGCATCAGCGAATGGTCTGCATCGGCGTCCCTTTCGGTTTCGATCTTTCGGCCTTCATTCCTGTGAAAGCCGGAAGCGATTACGAGTTGCCATCGCATCTAAAACACCTGGAAGAGTTTCGCAACGACTTCACCGTCATGAGTGGACTGAGCCATCCGAATACCGGTGGTGGTGGACACAAAGCAGAAGCGGTCATGTTGACCGGTGCACCCTATCCCGACTACTCGTACAATTTGAAGAACACAATCTCGGTCGATCAGGCATTCGCCAGTCATGTGCGTGGTCAAACACGCTACGAGAGTCTATGTCTGACGACCTATTACGGCTCACTTTCATCCACGGCCAACGGCGTATCTATCCCTGCCATCGATCGGCCGACCGAAGTATTTAAGATGCTGTTTCTCGCTTCAACTCCAGCGCAAGCGGAAGAGGAGATACGGAGGATCGACGAGGGCCGCAGCATGCTTGATTTTGTCAGTGCCGAGGCAAAGCAACTGAATGCCAAGATCAGCACAACCGACCGACAGCGCGTGGACGAATATTTCAATTCCGTGCGAGATGTTGAGCGGCAACTAAAGATGGGCCGTGAATGGGTCAACCGTGCGAAGCCTGAGCCTATCGGCGGCGCTCCCAGCGACGTCGGAGATAACGCGCAACAAGCGGCGAAGTTTCGTCTGATGGTGGACATGATCCATCTGGCTTTGGTGACCGATTCAACTCGCGCGATCAGCATTCGGACTTTTGGGATGCACCATGATCTTTCCCATCACGGAAAGGAAGCGTCGAAGCTTGAGGCGTGCCGGAAAGTTGAGTTGGAACTGATACAAACGTATGGAGGATTGCTGCGCAAGCTCAAGGAATCGAAAGAAGGATCAGGGACCCTTCTGGATGGAACCATGGTCATGATGATGAGCAACCTCCGGGACGGCAACACCCATTGGACTTACAATCTGCCTGTTATCCTCGCAGGTGGTGGCTTTCAGCACGGCCAACACCTCTGTTTCAATCAGCCATACCTTGAGGAAGTCGCCAGCGAGCTGAATCCGCCTCAAGGACAAGCCACCACGGTGGAAAAGAAAATTCCCATCATGGGAAAAGATCAACAACCACTTTGCAATCTCTACACTTCAATGCTTCAGCGAGCCGGCGTAGAAACAGACCGATTCAGTTCAGCCACCGGACCTTTGAAGGGATTGGAATTTGCGTAACTCCGAGACCTTCCTGCGACGGTGTTGAGTGCGGGATCTAATGTTTCGCGGTTGGCATTTCAGAAGCGACGAATCCCCCCTTTCCAGTCACTTTGAATTCTCAAGTCGGAATGGGGTTCGGGCCACTTTGGTATCAATTCAACTTGTAAGACATGTCAACAGGATGCTGGTCCTCGATTAAAATGAGTGGGAAGAGAGCCGAGAATTTCGTCATGGAACAGGATTTCGAAAGCAGAGCATAAACCGCCCGCCGAGACGCGGCTTCATCCTCGGTTGCAGCCATCGCATTCCCGAGAGTTTTCACGAAAACCGTTGCTCTGGGTGTACTGGGAACGAGGCATGGAGTTTCGTTGCCCTAGCAGGAACTCTCACGCATTCTCAACTCCGTATCCCAGACTGTGGCTGACGGAAGGCTACGAGTTCGCCTAGGAACAGCCACCAACGACACTCACTCAGTTGCTCAAAAAGAAGCTAAAACGCGATGCGATGCTGCCGCAGATCGTACAGATGATCAAGGCGGGCAAGAGCTGCGAGGCTGTCGCAACGGCCTTTGGCATCAGCACCGAAGCCGTTAGCAATGCCCTCGCTGTGCATCGCGCAGCCAGACGGCCGCCCGCTCGGATTGATGGCAAGAGTCGGCACAAGCCGACCGTGCCTTTCGTGGCCAAGTACAAAATAATCGCTGCGGAGGTTCTCCGTCGCCGCAAGGCCGGCGAGGTCTTCGAGCAAATAGCCCGCGCGATAAAAGCCAGCATGCGCACGATCCGAGCGGCCCATGCGTTTGCCATGCAGACGCAAGCCGATCAGCCCAAGCCAAGGCAGAGGTGAGTGTCACTGCAGGAAGGAAACTGCGGGGAGCGATGCGACCTCTAAAAGTGGTGCCGTTTAACGGGGGCAGGTCAGTGTTCGATTCCATCGAAGATGGCCTCAACATCAGTAGCAGTTTCGTGGAAATCCGGACATCGCTGAGCGTGGCCAGCTCCCCCCTCCGGCCATCCAACGGCGACCGCGAACTGTTTGAGCTGGAGGTCGACGACGGACCGTCGCGGGTCGTGATCGACCGTCTGGCGACCGTTGATCTGCGGGGTTACTGGGGCAGTCCTTACGACGATGTCAACTTCAACTCGCTCGACATGCCCCCACCGCCCCGCCGCGGATCAAAGAGTGTGTGGTATGTATTCACTGGCACTCTGCACAAGGGCCCGGCGATCGTATACTCGCTCAAGGCTGATTAGCCGTCAGCGATCACAATCCAAAATCCCTCTCTTAACTGTCCGTGGAAAAAGTCATCCATGACCCTCTGGATTGAATACAATCCACTCGGTCGACCGCGGCATCCAGCGGCGGACCACTTTATCCAAAGCCTGCTAACTCTCACTCTCCCATGGAACGAACTCCCGAAAATTCCCCGCGCACCTCCTGGTGGCTCGTCGCCGCAGGCATCTACAATCTGCTGTGGGGCGCGCTGACAGTTCTCTACCCCGACTGGCTCTTCGATTTTACCGGCATGCAGCCCCCCAACTATCCCTTCATCTGGCAGTGTGTGGGGATGATCGTGGGCGTCTATGGCATCGGGTATCTGGCGGCGGCCCGCGATCCGATCCGCCACTGGCCGATCGTGCTGGTGGGATTCCTCGGCAAGATCTTTGGGCCGCTCGGCTATGTCTCGGGGGTGTGGAAGGCGGAGGTGCCGGTGGAGTTTGGCTGGACGCTGCCGACGAATGATCTGATCTGGTGGATCCCCTTTGGGCTGTTGCTGCTGCAAGCCTGGCGGGCGCATCATCCAGCGGCAGCCACGCGAAACGGAACCTGATCGATGTTCCCCGAAGCCACAGCCTTTACAGGCACGATCCTTGCCTTGCAGGCACTCGCCTCGGGAAGCATGTGTGGCCTGATCTGGTTTGTGCAGCTGGTGCACTACCCGCTGTTTTCTCATCTGGAGGGGGAGCAGGCCCAAAAATACTCCCTCGACAACCAGCGTCGCACCCCGCTGGTTGTGATTCCGCTGATGCTCATGGAGATGGTCGCGGCGCTCTGCCTGGCAGCCTGGCCGCCGGTTTCAATAGGCCGCGGGATGGCGATTGTGGGCGTGGGGCTGATCCTCGTGATTTGGGGATCGACCGCCGGCATTCAGATGCCGCTGCATGCGCGGCTGGAGCGGGAAGGGCATCCGCCGGAGTTGGTGGCAAAGCTGGTGGCATCAAACTGGCTGCGCACAGCCCTCTGGACGGCTCGGGCAATCCTAGCTGTGTGGATGATGAGCGTGGCGGGCTGATAAAAAGGTTCCGGCCAGCAAAAAAATAGATTCGTGGCAATCGCGATCAGGCCGTCGCAACGGCCTTTGGCATCAGCACCGAGGCCGTTAGCAATGCCCTCACTGTGCATCGTGCAGCCAGACGGCCGCCCGCTCGGATTGATGGCCAGAATCGGCACAAGCCGACCGTGCCTTTCGTGGCCAAGTACAAAACAATCGCTGCGGAGGTTCTCCGTCGGCGCAAGGCCGGCGAGGTCTTCGAGCAAATAGCACGCGCGATGAAAGCCAGCATGCGCACGATCCGAGCGGCCCATGCGTTTGCCATGCAGACGCAAGCCGATCAGCCGAAGGCCAAGCCGAAGTGAGTGTCACTGCAGCGTCAGCGGTTAGCGCACTCTCTCTAAAAAGTGTAAAAACCAAAGCAGGACATTCAATGCCACGCGGAAAGAAAGAACCCGCTGAGCAGATCATCCGCTATTGTACGAGAGGTCGAAGTGGAGGTGGGGAGAGGCAAGACCGTCATTGAGGCGATCAAGAAGATCGGCGTGACGGAGCATGCGACTCACTTGCACTTCAGCGCCCCGTCGCTATCGCGTCCCACTTCACGCGTGTAAGCTCATCCCCGGTCACCGCACCTTCAAGGGGAATTCCATGCGTGTCGCTGTTGTCGTTGCTGCGATGTTGTTTTGTGCGCCAGTGTTTGCACAGGGCGTGAAGCTCACGAGCGTCACCAATTCGATTGGGATGGAGTTGATTGAGATACCAGCAGGGAAGTTCACGATGGGCAGCCCTGAAGATGAGAAGGATCATCAAGAAGACGAGGCCCAAGTGAGCGTGACGCTGACGAAGCCATTCGGACTTGGCAAGACAGAAGTGACTCAAGGGCAGTGGAAGAGCGTGATGGGCACGGAGCCTTGGAAAGGGCAGCAATTGGTACAGGCTGACAAGGACTGCCCCGCTACCTTTGTTTCGTACTTCGACGCTGTGGAGTTTTGCGAGAAGCTAACGGACTTAGAACGCAAGTCTGGAAAGATGAAGGCAAACGAAGAGTATCGTCTTCCGTCAGAAGCCCAGTGGGAGTATGCGTGCCGTGCAGGAACAACAACAGCATTTTCATTTGGGGACGAATCGAGGCTGAACTCACATGCGTGGTGGGGTGGTTTGGATTTCGAAGCCGTATTGAAGGGTGAGATAAAGGCAGGCCCGGGCAACGCTGCCCGTGAGCAATACGCCCACAAGGTCGGCATGAAGAAGCCCAACACATGGGGCTTGCACGACATGCACGGCAACGTGCTCGAGTGGTGTTCTGATTGGTACGGCGACTTACTTTCAGGCGGTGTCGATCCAGCGGGCCTCGAAGAAGGCTTGTACCGCGTGAATCGCGGCGGCAGCTGGTGGGGCATCCCTGGCTTCTGCCGATCGGCGGACCGCAACGACAGCATCCCGTCGGACCGCGACTACATCGGCCTAGGTTTCCGTGTAGCCCGCAGTCAGTCGGCACAGTAGCAGTAAGCGCAGGCATGGAAGGCGAGGCGGATGCCGAAGCCTGACGTTGCCGCAGCGTCGGGCAGGTCTCGTCGCTATCGCGTCCCACTTCTCGCGTGTAAGCTCATCCCCGGTCACCGCACCTTCAAGGGGAATTTCATGCGTGTCGTCGTTGTCGGTGTCGTTGCTGCGATGTTGTTTTGTGCGCCAGTGTTCGCACAGGGCGTGAAGCTCAAGAGCGTCACTAATTCGATTGGCATGGAACTGATTGAGATACCAGCGGGGAAGTTCACGATGGGCAAAGACGCGGGTGTTGATGTAACGCTGACGAAGTCATTTGTGCTTGGCAAATACGAAGTGACTCAAGGGCAGTGGAAGAGCGTGATGGGGTCGGAGCCGTGGGAAGGGCAGTCATCAGTTCAAATTGGTGAGGACAACCCTGCAACGTATGTAAGCTGGGACGATGCTACAGAGTTTTGTAAAAAGTTGACTCAGCGAGAGTTGACGGGCGAAGAGTATCGCCTTCCGACGGAAGCGGAGTGGGAGTATGCGTGTCGCGCAGGAACAGAGACAGCGTTTTCATTTGGAAACGATGAATCAAAGTTGGGCGAGTACGCGTGGTTCGACGGCAATACGATAGTTGTTCGCGAGCAATATGCCCACAAGGTCGGCTTGAAGAAGCCGAACCCATGGGGGCTTTACGACATGCATGGAAATGTGTGGGAGTGGTGCTCGGATTGGTACGGCGGAAACCTTTCGGGTGGCGCTGATCCGACAGGCCCTTCGGGGGGCTCGAACCGTGTGTTTCGCGGCGGCAGCTGGTGGTTCTACCCAGGCCTCTGTCGGTCGGCGTTCCGCTTCTTTCTCGACCCGTCGAACCGCGGCGACTACCTGGGTTTCCGTGTGGCCCGCAGTCAGTTGGAAACAGTGACAGCAGCGGAGCGCAGGCAGCAAGGGACGCAGGCGAAGCCCGCCCCGCAGGTTGCCGTAGAGACGCGGCCGGTGATGGAGAAACCCGAACCGGTTCGAAAAGTTTTTAAATCAGGTGAGAGCGTCACTAATTCGATTGGCATGGAGTTGATTGAGATTCCGGCAGGGACGTTCACGATGAGCAGCCCTGCGAGTGAAGCAGGACATCAAGACGACGAGGCTGCTGTTGGCGTGACGCTGACGCAAGGATTTTTACTGGGAAAGACAGAAGTGACTTTGGGTGAGTGGCAACAAGTGATGGGAAAAGTTTGGAAAGGTCAGCGATATGATGTGGCTAGCAAAAACTATCCGGCAATAGAGATCACGTGGGATGACGCGACGGAGTTTTGCGAGAAGCTTTCGCAGAGTGAGTCGGTCGGTGAGCCGTACCGGCTTCCGACGGAAGCAGAGTGGGAATACGCGTGCCGTGCTGGAACAACGACAGCGTTTTCATTTGGGGACGATGAATCAAAGTTGGGCGAGTATGCATGGTTCACGGGTAACACAGGCAGCGAGCAATACGCCCACAATGTCGGCACGAAGAAGCCTAACCCGTGGGGCTTGCACGACATGCACGGCAACGTGTTTGAATGGTGTTCGGATTGGTATGACGAGTCTCTGCCGGGTGGCACAGATCCAGTTGGCCCCGACTACGGCTCCTCCCGCGTGCTTCGCGGCGGCGGCTGGTGGCGCAACCCTCGCGACTGTCGGTCGGCGAACCGCGACTGCGCCGTCCCATCGATCCGCCGCGCCCTGGGTTTCCGTGTGGCCCGCAGTCAGTCGGTTCAGTGACAATAAACGCAGGCAGGAGGGCAAGGCGGATGACGCTGCCTGACGTTGCCGCAGCGTCAGGCAGCGTCACACCACCAGATTCTCTCTCTGAAAGTGGTGCCGCTAGAAGGGGGGCAGGTCAATTCGTGCCGCATCAGTTCCATCAGCTGAGCAGACATCAGCCGTCCCGCCGGGTGGCACATTTCGGCCACATCAGTCGCGACGCTGCAACAGGCCCGGCCGCTGTGTTCCCACGACCACCCGCGTCGAAGGCAGGTCCGTGGCAACCCATAATTGCTCAAGCGGCCAGGAGAGCCCTGTCGTGTCGCAGTCATACAGCCGCATGAGGAATCGCGTCGTGTCGGCGTCCATCTCAAAGCCATTTCCAACCCTGAACGGCCGCGAATAAATTTTATTGCCACGACCGGCCACATTCACCCGTACACCGGACACGGCGAGTTGCTTGCAGCACTCGAAGATGTTGCCCACGGGTCGCTGGTTTATCCGGTTGACCGCGTCGACAAACTGAGCCCGCGTGATTCCGCTGGCGTCGCACAACAGCGTGAGAAACTTGATATACTCCGACGGCGAACTTTTTTCGAGCAGCAGGTAGTAGCTGTCCCCCTCGATCGTGTCGATCAGGACATCGTTGAAATTGAAGGCCAGCCCCAGAAACCGCTCGATCCTCGTTCCGTCCGCCCCTACGGCCAACCCCGCATGCTGCCGCACGATCGTCCCCGACTGGTCGACCTTGTGCAGGAACGTGCCGCTGTCGTCGAGCACGTAGAGTTTGATCGCACCACTGCCTGGCTCATACGAGACGTTGTAGAGCAGGCTGCGGTCGATCTCGGGTGGCACCCACCCAAATCCGCATTCGTCGAAGATAAACGAGAGGTTGTACATGGGAGTGGTCGCTGCCGGTCCCAGCTGCCACGAACCGGTGTCGATCCGACCGCTGAGCCAACAGTCTAGAGCGCATCTGGACATAGGCCTAGCGCCATCTGCGAGGGCTGGGTAATGTAGGCACATTCAAGGAGGTGCCTATGAAACCGTATTCGAAAGAGTTCCGTGGCCAAGTGCTCGCAGCGTGCGACAATTGGCGAAGCACTCGGGAAGTTGCAACGTACTTTGAAGTGAGTGAGTCGTGGGTTCGGCGTATCAAACAGGAGCGCCGGGAACTTAACAAGCGTTGTTGCTCGAGCGGCGGTGAACGCCCTTGTGGGCGGCACTTGCCGATCGGATGCGTGAGCTCATTCAACAGAAGCCGGACCTGAAGCTGCGTGAACTGAAGGCGGAACTGCACACGGAACTGTCGGTTCCAACGCTCTGCGTGGCACTGAAGCGGCTTGGTCTGACTGTTAAAAAAAAGTTCTTATCGCCGCGGAGCCGGAGCGGCCGGACGTCGCGCAGAGGCGGGAAGAGCTGCAGCGGGAGCAGCCGTTTGTCAATCCGGATCGGCTCGTCTTCATCGACGAAACGTGGGCCAAAACGAATAAAACTCGCCCGCGAGGACGGGCGCCAAAAGGCCAGCGAGTGCTGGCCAGTGTTCCCCACCGGTCACTGGAAGACGACGACGTTCCTTGCAGCTCTTCGCACGATGGGCCTGACTGCCTCATTGGTTGTGGATGGAGCCATCAACGGGGAGTTGTTCCTCAGTTGGGTGCAACACCACTGAGGTCCCGATTCTGGAACCTGGAGATATTGTGGTGATGGACAACCTCGGTGCTCACAAGGTCTCAGGTATTCAAGAAGCGATTACGGCCAAAGGGGGCGAGGCTCATTTACCTGCCGCCGTACAGTCCTGACTCTAGCCCAATCGAACTCGTCTTTTCGAAGTTCAAGTGGCTCCTGAAGAGCGCATCAGCCAGAACAGTCGACTCGCTGTGGTCGGTCTGTGGTGACCTGCTCGACCGCTTCACCGAAACCGAATGCCGCAACTGCTTCAGGCACTGCGGCTACCGCTACACATTAGCCGAATGCGCTCTAGGCTCGCAGTTCGGGAGTTAGCCCAATCGGAAAGGTTTGCCACGCGTGCCACCGTACCGGTCCGGTTGACCGTAATACTCGTAAACTTGCGACTAACGCCACCTAACTCGGCCCGGCGATCTTAAGGATAGTTTTGCATTTGTGGATTGGCGTTGCCTGACTCGGCCCCGTTACGGCGTCGGTATGGCGACCCCTGACAGGGAGGTCAGACCCGTGAGATATTCCAAGGCCATATCGGCGTCGTTGGTTTTGCTAGTCGGCTCCTCCGTCGCCATGGCTGAGGATCTGGGGCAACTCATTGACCTGCCGTCTCCCTCGGCCACATACGCGAATGAGCCTGCCGCTGCAGAGGACGTCCTCCCGGTGTCCCTGTCGGACGATACCTCGTCAACGCGGTTTTACGTGGCGGGCATCGTCGGGGCCTCGTTCGCAACGCTCACCAACGGGGGCTCCTTCGAGGCGATCCCAAGCAACGTCTTTTCACCCACCGGATCGGTCAACGACACGCTCTTTACAGGGGGCGGCGCCGTCGGCATGGCGTTCGAGAAGCCTTTCGGACAGCTCCGCATGGAACTCGAGGGCCGCGATCGGGGAGCGATGAGCGGCCCGACGACCTTGGCAATCTCGGGAGGAACGTTTCTCGACCAAGCGGTGAACACGACCGCCTCCGGCGTCTGGTCATTCATGACAAACTTCTGGTGCGACTATGACCTGACCGACACCGTGGGCCTGTATGGTGGCGGCGGCATCGGCATCGGTGGCTATCAGTACCAGACTACCTCGCCAGATCCACAACTGGTGGTCACGGGCGCCAACACGATCAATAGTTTTGCATGGCAGATCGGCACTGGCGTGACCTATCAGATCAGCAGACGAGTGACATTTGACGTTGGCTACCGTTTTTTTTCGATCGGCAACGGTTCGACTCCGCTACTGACCTCCAATAACTCTGCAACCGGAGGAGCCCCGTATACGTTCCTCGGCAACTCGCTCTCCGCCTTCACGGCCAGCGAACTGCTGCTCTCCGTCCGCATCTATGAGCCGTTCCGCGGGCTGATTCGGTAGGCTTCGCGAGAGTGATGCGCATACCGTGCAACCTGCAACCTGATCTCCACAACAGACGCAACTGGCCTTCAATAGATCACCGGCCGAAGTGGGGTTGTTCCCACCAGATAGTGGGCTCGTATGGTTGCCCCTGGCTTCGGGGAATGCGCAGCCCGGACATTGACTGCCAGCACTCCTGTGACCCCGAAGGAGGCATTCATGGCGGCTGGAAAGGTGCTGCTGATCTGCAAGTCGGTGAGTCACCAGAACACCGCCCGAGTGGCGAGGGCGATCGGCGACGTCACGCACGCGACCATCGTGCCACCAGCATGACTTCACGT
The DNA here is from genome assembly GCA_003669585.1 of Planctomycetota bacterium. Lineage (GTDB taxonomy): Bacteria > Planctomycetota > Planctomycetia > Pirellulales > UBA1268 > QWOQ01. The sequence continues at coordinate 45,863 of QWOQ01000007.1, forward strand.
ATCAACCCTCATCTAAAACCTTTCTGCGGTTCAGGGCAGCCACTGTTCTGGTTCCCTCGACATGCCTAGAGGGACGTAGGGACAGTGGCGGCAGCCTGAGCCACAGCAAGAGCCTCGTTGCACGTGATAGGCCGTCGTGTAAACCAGCAGGCCGTTCTCGAAATAGAAGTCAGGCTGAAGCGGTGATGGTTGGCGCATTTCGTCGGGCATCTGTTCGGGCCTCACGCCCGCAGCGAGCAGGAAACGACTGTCCATAGCATAAGAAACGTTGCCCCTAAAACGGTCCTCGAGAATTCTGGATAAACGAGAAGAAGCCAGTTGAGTCCTCGCTTGCTGCCGGTCATGCACGTGAATGATCCATTCGCTTTGTAGCGGGACCCTCAAAGCGGCTATCCTCATGGCCGGGCCAACGCGCCGTTAAAGATTCCGGACAACCTTCGGCCGTGCTCCTGTGAGGCATCATGAACCGTGCCCGAACCTTTCTTTGCGATGCGCTTGCCTTGGCGAGATGCCACGACTCTTGCCATGCCAACATTGGCATGCCGCCATCCACTCACTCATACAGCGTGTTTCTCGCCTATTTCGTGGCGAGAGCACTTGCAGTCAGCGGCGGCATCGATGCAGCAGCACGATCAGTGCTCCTGTCTCACCTGCAACAGGCGAAGAAAGGGGCATCGTACAGCTACGACACGCTTGCGCCGATTGATGCCGACGACACCGCATTCGCACTGCGGACGCTGATTCTGCTGGGAAGTGCCCAATCCGCAGACGACATCCTGTCTGGTCTCGCTCCTTTCGAAAGCCAGCATTCCTGGCAGACCTTCTGCGGCCCCACGCCTCCGCGGTACATGTGGACGACCGATTACATCAACGACATGTCCGTCTTCGGCTTTCATCCTGAAGTCCATCTGAATGTGGCCCTGCTGCTCCACGAAACAGGACACCCCTCCAGACCATATCCACCTTTGACATTGAGAAACGGTCTGCCTGCAAACTACCACTACCCCTCGAACAACTACTGCGGATGGCTGCTCTGCGAGCTTCAGTCCGCACAACCAGAGGCAGCCGTGGGTGTTGAATCCGCTCTGCTCGCCCGCCAACTCCCTGATGGCCGATGGCCCGCCGTGACCGACGGATTCACCGCATCGCAAGAGACGGCGTTGGCGTTGCTGTCAATTTCAGAGGCCGCCTATGCCGGGGCCGCCGGCCTGAACGGCATTGATTTCCTGCTCTCCCAACAACGGGCGGACGGCAGTTGGCCCGGAGGAACGCTCTGGACGTTCCGAGTTCCGGGAACCGGCGGCCAAGTGATCTGGAGTGCCATCGATTCAATGTCGATTGTCGCCACAAGCCTCAGTGTCATAGCACTTAAACGCTAACGGGTGACTTCGACTCCGTTGCCAGGGTTCCGATAAAGCGATCCTTCACCTCATTGAAGTTCCGCATCGAATAGAGGTGGAGATAGATCAATTCGAGTTCATCGGTCTTTGCGAGCGTCGCCAGGGCCTCTCCGCCAAGCGCCCGGAGCCTGTCACGTGACACGGCCAGAAAACCACCGAGTTTGACGCTCTCACCCGCGGGCGTCGTGACCTGTGCCTGCATCGGCTCCAGCAGATCGAGTTCCTTCAGCCGTTTTCCGAACGCCCGCGTGCGTTCGAAGTGCGCCTGGTATTCCTTCAGAAACGTCAGCACCTGCTCCACGTAGGCTGTGGGCTTCCCGTCGTTGTTCAGCAACCGCTGGCCGCGGCCTTCCTCATTAAAACCGGGGTGTGTCTCGTCAATACACAGCGTGAGCGTCTTTTTGTTAGCACTGATCGAAAAAACGAACGGATAGCGGCGGATGAACGCAGGCACGTATTGTGCCTGCCACTTGGAATCGGGGGAGAGGTAGAGATTCTGCTCGGCACGCACCCCGAGCACCGCCGCCGGCATTACGTCGTCCCCGGCCTCGGTGAACACGATCGCGTATTCAGTGGCCGCAGGAACGATTTCGACAGCCATCACTGGCACGGCATTGATGCCGGCGCTGAACGCGTAGTCCTGAGCCGGATCAAAACAGACCCTTCCGTGTTTGACGGAAGTGACCGGCACAGCGGACTCATAAATCAGCAACTCCTTGGCCATCGTTCGTTTCCTTGGTTGTCAACGCAATCCTTACGATCGGCTCACGACGACCTCGTGCCAGCTGTCAGACTTTCTTCCACGTCTTCCTGCTGTCGTTCCAAGTGATGCTGCCATTGGACACAACCCCGACCGTGCCGTTCCAGTCTTTCACCTGAATCATGCCAGGGGCGATCCACTTCCCGTATGCGGCTTTTCCGGTGGCTTCCACGAAGCAGAGGTCGCCGTTCGCCGTTTCAAACATCCGCACCCGAGCACCACGAGAGTCTGTATAATCTGCGGTGCTCTCAAATCTCGTGCCGAGCCTGCCAGACGCCCAATAGATGTCGAATATGGTGCCGCTCAGCAGGCCGCTGGACGCCCTAGGAGTGATGACGCCGTTCGCATCGATGGTGCACGAACCGTAATCGCCGCTGTCGCTCCACACCCGCAGAGATCGCCCCTGTTGCTGAACGTGAAACAGGGCTCCGCCCTTCTCGTAGGTGCCCGTGACGACAACACGCTGCCATGCGGTCTTGCCCTTGTTCCAGGCGATCACGCCGCCCTTAATCTCGCCGTTCATCCCTTCCGATGGCACGTTGATGAATCGCGTGCCGACGAGCAGTCCCGTTGCGGTATGTCCGTCGGGATAGGTCAACGAGATGTCCTGGCCGTTCTGCGTGATGTATGCCGTTCGGCCGTTGACCAGCCAGAATCCTGTCAGTTCCTTCGCGCTCGATACGTTGGTCAGGAAATTACCCGTGACTTTTCCTGTCACATCAAACTTGGTGAGAGCCGAGTTCACGCCAATCGTGCTGCGGTATGCGGCGATCGTCTCGTCCCGGCCATCGCCGTTGAAGTCGAAGGTGAATGCCGTCTCGTCGTTAGCGCTCTGCCGGCTGAAAATCGTGGTGAATTCGTTCCCCAAAGGGGTCCCCAGCCTCGCCCCATCGAACACCCGCTGCCTGCCGTAGGCATCATTGGGCCGGCCGACAATGAGGTCCTGCACACCGTCGGCGTTCGAGTCACCGACCGCCATCCGCGGCACTCCCCGCCCACTATTGCCGAATGGCTGGAACCTGCCGCCGGGTGCCGCCACCCAAGCATTATTGACAGACAGGGTGAACGACTGGACAGTCGCGATCTCGTTGACGGCTGAGCCGACGAAGACCAGGCCTCGATTCGCCGGCCCGTTCAGATTCTGATCCGCGACGACGATCGTGAACTCCGCCGCTGCCGACATACCCATCGGCCACAGATCTGGGCCGATCTTTTCCAGGAAGTGCCCCGGCTCACCGCTGAAGACACGGATCGGTGCCCTCACGGCCCCCGCAGGCGAGACCACGAGGTCATACCATCCGTCGCCGTTGACATCCCCGACCGCGACGTTGATTCCGCCCATGTAGTTACGGAGATCGCTGTAGGGCCTGAGTTCCGTCACAAGATGACCATCGCGGCCATCAAAGATTCGCACGAATGCGTTGGGAACACCCTTGTTCAGGCCCACGATCAGATCGGCAAGGCCGTCCCCGGTGAGGTCGCCCATCACGGCCCGCACGCCCACGAGGCTCGTCGTGCCGTACAACCGCTCCGCGGGTACCTCGAACTTCAGCATGCCGGATGCGGCGTCAAACACCTTCACGCCATACGTGCTGTCGACGCCCACGTCGGACACCACAGCCACGGTCGAGTCGTTGAACTTCTCGATGCTCGTAAACCGCACGGGTAACGCGTCGCCAAACGTCCACAGGCCCGATCCAGGCACCGTCGGTGACAACTGCAGGAATGAGTCCGAAACGGTCGTCAGATCGATCAGGAGTTTGTCTCCCGAGCGGGGCGGCACAGTGCCGGTCGCCGGCAGGTTGCCGTTGATGTCGAAGGTTGTCGCCTGGCTGGGTACGACGACGATCGTATTGGCGACGTTCGTGCCTGCCAGTGACAGCCGCTCGGTCGATCCGTCGAATGTCAGGCCGGCAAAGGCCCGCGCCAGCGATCCTGTCCGCAGCGTGGACGTGACTGATGACGGCGTGACGCGATAGTTGACGCTCTTCGTGTTGTCAGTCGCCCCGTCGTCCACAGAGACACGGTCATTACCGCCGCCGCTCGTGACGGCCACCGCACCCCTCAGCGCATCGAGGTCGCCGTTACCGACGTTGACTACGTCGTCTCCTTCACCGGCGTTCACCGTTGTGACGCCGCTCGTTGCCAATAGGTTGACGGTATCAGTACCGCCATTGGTGTTGAGTGTCGTTGCGCCGGCGTGGGTGCTGGCCACGGTAAACGTGTCGCCGCCGCTGCCGAGGCTGACCTTCAGGGCCTCAAACGTGCCGTAGACGATCTTGCCAACCATCCCAAGGCCCGTGAGCTCGGTCGAAGTCAGCGTACCGGTGTTGCCGAGCGTGTCGGCGGTATCGACCACGTTCAGCGTGTCGCTGCCGCTGCCACCGTTGACCGTCAGCAGGGCACTGATCGAGTTGGCATTGCCACCGGCGGTCGGTGCCGTGCTGCCCACGTTCACCGTGTCGGCGCCGTTGCCCGTGTTGATCGTCGTGGCTGCGGAGATGGCCCGAACGTTGACCGTGTCGGTGCCGGCGGCGGTGTTCACCGTCGTCAGGCCCGCGGTCGATTCGATCGTGACCGTGTCGGTGCCGGCCTCACCGTTCACGGTCGTCCCGCCGGCGTGCGTGCTTACGACGGTGATCGTGTCGCCACCGTCGCCGGCGCTGACAGTCAGCGATTGAATCTTCGAGTAGGTCGCCGTCACTCCCGCCCCCGACACCGTCGTGCTGGTGATCGAGATGTTGTCGGCAAACCCGGTGCCCGTCACATCAAGCGTGTTCGCGGTGCCGCCGCCGCCATCGACGGCGACCCCCGCGTTGACCAACGCCAGTCCGGATAGATCGGCAAAGCCATTGACCACGAACGCATCGTCGCCCGTCCCGCCATGAAGCGTGACGGCCGCGAGATTGCGGCGAACCGTGAAGGAGTCGCCCTCGTCGCCGCCGTTGATCGTCGTCTGGTAACTGACGCCTTTGGTGAGGTACTGTCCCCCGGCGATCTTCGTTCCGCCGAGGCTGTTCGTCGCGTAGAGATTTCCGACCGAGTAGGTATTCCGACCCGCTCCGCCATCAATGGTCGTAACGGCCCAGTTGTCATCGACGACGACATTGTCACTGCCGCCGCCGGCAGCGACCGAGAGCGTGTTGATGCTCTTTGTGTAGTTGACGCGTTGTGCAATCGCAGGATTTGTCGCCAGCGAGGCGACGGAGGCGAAGCCGGAGGGGTCGGTGCTTGCGCCCAGCCGCAGCTGATCTGCTTCGTCGGAGGCGGTCACTCTCAGGATGTCGACGGCGGCGTCATTGCCGCTGTCGGAAACGTCGACCGCATAGCCGGATACCGGCAGAGCGGGATTGCGGAACGTCACATTATAGGTGTCGGCCCCGCCCAACCCATCGAGCGTCATCGAGTTGGCCCGGTCGTTGAGTTTGATCACGTTGAACACGTCGCTGCCACTGCCGCCGGTCGCGGTCACCGGCCCGACGATCTGGTTGCCGGGCGTGGACATGTCGATCGTGATCGTATTGGCGGTGGCCACACTGCCGTCGATGGCGATCGACGAGCCGTTGACGCTGCCATAGATCAGGATCTTCGTGGCGGTCGTGTCGGCGGTTACGTCATTTCCACGGAGCGTGACGGCCTGCGTTGCCTGGACGGAACCGCCGGACTCGATCGTGAGATCGTCGCCGGCGAGCAGCTTCACGTTGCCGGCAACTGCCTGCACAGCACCGCTGGACTTCACCGTCACATTCTGGCCGGAGGCACTGGCGTCTATCGCCCGGAGAGTGACGTCGCCGCCCGTGGAGGCGACACGCTCGACGATCGACAGCAGTCCCTTGGCCGTGACCGCGACATTCTGGCCGGCTGACACGCCCGAGATCTTTATCGCGGCCGGCAGGGCGACGCCGTCGATGCCGCCGATCGTCAGGGCCTTGTCGTTGGTGGCGAAGAAGCCGCCGGTGTCGCTGGTTCCCTCGAGATTGTCCACCGAGAGCTTGATCGGGGCCGCAGCCGTGCCGACGCCCGTCGCAGCCCGGAGCAGCGCGTTCGCCGCGACGATGTCGCGGGTGCCGGTCGTCGCCGAAGTGATCTTGCCGACGGTGCTGGAATCATTGTCGGCGCGGAGCGTCACGCTGCCGGTGCCGGTTTTCGTGTCAACCCTACCCGTGCCTGTGAACGCGATGTCGTTGTCGACAAGGATTGCGACATCGCCGCCGTTGCTCGTGATAGCCGCTGCCACGACGATGTCGTCCGACGCGGTAAGTAAGACTGGCCCGGCAGAGTCGATCGCCTCATTGACGGTGATCGTGCTGTGGGCGGAGAGGGTCACCGACGTTGCCGAAAGCCCCACAAGGCTGCTCACGCCGCCGATCTCGACGTCACCGGTGTTGTCGATCCAGAGGCCGCCAGTCGTGACGACCGCCTCCAGACGGCTCACCTTGGTGTGAAGTGCGGCCGTCGTACTACCGATCTTCGTAACGGCCTTCAGGATCGCCGAGCCGGCCGTGATGTCGCCCGGACCAGCAAGGTCGGTAATGCCCTGCGTCGCCTCGATCGTGACGACGCCGCTGGAGGCGGCGGTGATCACGCCGATAGCCGCATCGCCCTCGACCGTGAGCGTCACCCCGGCGGTCGATGCGGTGGCAGCGTCGACGTCTAGGCTGCCCAGCGACTGGATGAACATGCTGCCCGAGCCCGCGTCGGCGTGCAGCGACACCGACTTACGATTCCCGGAGGGGCCGACCAGGAAGAAGTCGTGCGCTGCACCGATCCCGGAGCCGGCGTCTAGGCTGATGGTCTTGGCCGCAACGTTTGCCTTGTCTGAAGCCACACCGCCGAACCTGCTGTTGATCCCGCTCGTCGCGGTGAGCGCGACAATCTCGACGGAATCGATGGTGCCGACGGTCATCGCTCCAGCGTCCACCTTGATCGTCACATTGCCGCCCGCGGTCACGCTCGAGACCGTCAGGCCACCAGACACCTGCTGCACATCGACGTTGCCGCGCACATCGGCGGCCAACGCCCCGACCTGCATGCGAAGCGATCCGCTCGTGCCCGAGACTCCGCCCCCGGTGCTCGTGACACTGAACGCACCTGCTGCCTTGATTGCCGCCGAAACGCCAATCGAATAATGGTCAACGATATCTCCCTTGGCTCGCAGCCGCACGTCACCGCCGGCAGAAACACTATCGATGTTGATGTGGCCTTCCGAGCCGAGATCGATGGCGTCAGCGGCCGTGGCGACGATGGCACCCGATACCTCGACATTCACGTCATCGATGACCTGCAGCGTCACGCTCTTGACTTCGCGACGGTTTTCCAAGTAAGTGCCGGCCGTCATGCTCTTCGTGCCGGACCCGGTGTGGAGGTGCGTGTCGAGCTTCGCCCAGAGCATCGTGTTCGCGTAGCTCTGCCCCTGCAGAACCATCGCGGCCGGCGCCCCGACGTATTTGTAGAGGCCGAACGTGTCCTTCAGCTGCACCCGCACGATGTCATTCGTGGCCACGGGGACAGATCCCGTCGTGGCGCTGGTGGAATACGTTGCCGTCACGGCCTGCCAGAGACTCGTGTCAGCGTAATTGGCCGTGCCAAGATTGACACTCGCACTGGCGCCGATGTAACGGTAGGTCGCAAAGCTCACCCCAACGATGTCGGTGACGGTCGCCTTCGACAGGAGTTGCTGGTCAGCGGGGGCCAGACCTTTGAAGCCACTGGTGAGATCGAGGTTGACTAGGCCGCTGCTGCTGCCAATCGAGTTGCTGGCACCGCTGGCGATCAGGCTGACGTTGGCCCCGACGACGTTTGGCGATTCCGTCCCTGTGGGGTTGTAGACGAACGCGTTCGGGATCGTCGTCTCCGGGTAGATCAACCGGAAAACACCCTCCGACACCGACGAAGTGAGCGCCGCGGAGTTGAGCGTCCGGTCGGCAATCCGCTGGTTGATCTCCGCCTGAGACAGCAGGTAGACGAAGTCGGGGTTGTAGGACTGATTCCCATAGTGGTCGGCGACCACCTGCATCGCTGCGGGCAACTGGAACCGCACGCTGACGCCGGAGAGACTGCCCGCGGCACCCAACGACACTGTCACGGGCGTCGATGCGACGGCATCGGCGTAGGTTGCGGAAAGGCCGATGCGGTTGTTGTCGATCTTCACCACGAAGTAGGTCGTGTTGTCCTGCACGCCGCCGAGTTGTCCGTTCGTGCCGCTGAACGTGATCTGATCGCCAGTCGTCAGCCCGGGGTTGCTGGCGAAGGAAATCGAGTTGCCCCCCACGGCACTCACCGCCGTCGGGACACGCGTGTTGTAGCTGAACAACACGGTTGCGCCGGCCACAGAACCGTTGACCGTGATGTCGACCGTCGCGGGCGACTGGGCCAGGGCGGCCCGGCGACTGGCCGCCAGCTGGATGTGGGTGGAATCGACTTTCACGACGAAGTAGGCCTGCTCAGCCCACAGGTTTGTGACGCCCGCAACGCCGCTCAGGAAGACCTGGTCGCCGGTGTTCAATCCATGGCTGGAGGCGAATGCGATGGTGTCGCTGGCCGCATCGATCGCCGACACGCTGCTGGTCGTGACCTGTGTGGGGTCAGAGCTGGCGGTCGTGTAGCCATATTTGATCAGCGTGACCCCTGTGACCGAGCCGTACACGTTGATCGACAGGGGAACCGGGGGCTCCGCGATGGCGGCGCTGACACGGTCGTTGGCAAGCCGGATGTGAGTATCGTCGACCTTCACGACGTAATACGGCACATCGTCATTGAGGCTCGTGACGCCCGCTGCACCGCTCAGGAAGATCTGGTCGCCGGTGTTCAGCCCATGGGTGGATGCGAAGGCGATCGTATCGGTGGCGGGGGTTTGGCCGCTTGCGGCGACGTGGACGATATCGAGCACGGCGATCGTACTGGCGACGGCGTCGCGCTTTGCATTGCGATAGGTCTGCCAGTAAGTGTGATAGTCCTGGGTCGCGGCGCTCTCCTCCGCCCGGATGGCAGTCCTCGCGGCCTCCGCCGCCAAGCTGCCGCTGAGCTGGAGGTTGGTATTGAGCGAGGATGCCTCGGTCTGGGACAGCGGCTGCGACTGCTCGTAGAGGGCGTCGAGAATCCTGCCGCTGGTCGCCTCGAGCCTCACGTTACCGCTTCCGGACCGGACAGACCCCAAGGCGGCGGCCCACAGCGTCGGCGTGACGAGCCTGAGGTCGTCGGTCGTTTCAAGGATGAAGATGCCGTCCTGCGCATTGGCTGCCAGGCCGCCCAATCCCGTCGTGTTGCTGTTGATTCGGACAGACTGACCCGACGAGCCAATGCCGCCCGCCGTGGCCAGTAGTTCGATGCGGTTGCCCTGAATCAACGAATTTCCATCCGCGGCCGTGATGCCACGGGGAGCCCGAAGGGTGACGTTGCCGCCCGCTTGGAGTGAATTCACCACCAGTCCGTTCTGGTTGTCGGCGGACACGGCCGTGAGATCGATGTCGCCGCCCGCAGTGATCTTCACGGCACCACCGCCAGCGTCGACGGCCGAGAGGAAATTGCCGGTTACGTCGATATCGACCGAACCAACGGAGAGGCTCTGGCTGGAGACAAAACTCCGGAATGATAGTGGGCCGGCCTGTTGGCTCGCCGCCTTGGTCAGAATCGCGGCCCCCTGGCCGCTGGTGAACGAAGCGGACTTGATTGCCACGGCAGCCACGCTCGGGCTGGTGATGATCCCCGACAGGAGGATGTCCGTCTTGCTGTGAATGGTGACCGTCGGGCTGGCTGCTCCCCGTGCGGCGACGATTTCGATCGGATTGTCGGCCTTGAGCGTATGCGTGAAGTAGTCCTTCTGGCCTACAACGGTGGTGTTTTCTGTGTGGTAGGACGTCTCCCGCATCCAGCCGCCACCTGTCGTCCAACTGCGGTTTGTGGACGAGAAGTTTTTGTAGCCGCTGTCGTGCGTGATGTCGCTCGTGAGAACCGAGTCGCCCAGGTCCGTCCACCGCGTCGTGTTCTTGTAGTTCTCAGTGGGCAACGACACCTTCGCCGTCGTGCCTATGAAGCGGTAGGCGTGGTTCAGGGTGCCCTTCGACGTGTCGGTTCCCACATACTTGATGAGCGACGAGTCTTTGATGACTTCGACGAGCGTGTCGTCGACCAACGAGTAGTTCACCGTGTAGAGGTTGCCCACGGCGTAGCTCAGTTGGCTGGTCCCGGCAGACATCTTGCCGTCGCCGACGAGTGCCTCCGATTCGAGCAGCGGCTGGCCATTGCTGTAGACGGACGTGGTAGAGGTGGGAAGCTGCTTGTCCTTCGCGAGGTTGTCGTCGTTGTAGCCCAGTAGATTGAACGAGTTGCTGTCGTACTGGTTTACCGTGGTGGTGGTGAACGACTGGCCTTCAGTCCAGACATACAGCAGGCCAGCCGTCGGGTTGTAGGCCACCGGGGTTCCGTCCGGCGTGAAGACCGCAGCACCACTCTGGGAATACACCAATTGGTTGTTCACCATCGAAGAGGTGTAGGTGGTCGTCTCGATCCCCGCCTGAGTGACGAGATATTCCGTTTTCTTTACCTGCGGCATCACCGTATCGACGATCGTGATGCGGCCCTTGCGGAACGTGGTCGTGTCGATGCGGTTGAGAATGAGACCGTAAGCGCTCTGGTTGTCGATGTCGACGCTCGCGTAGCCGCTGGCGACCTTCAGCCTGCCGTTGCCGGTACTGAAAACCTCACCGGCAATCGTGATCTCGCCCCCCTGTGGGGCAATATCCGAGACGACGATCGCCTGTCTCTGCGCGTCGAAGTATCCCTTGACGGGAACACCATCGACGCCGAAGGAGATGCCGGTCAGCGGCTTGCCGCTGGCGTCCAGCAGGCTGCTGCCGGTGGCTGTGCCCAGGAAGGTATTGCCCACATGGAGCGTCACGGTGTCCACGCCGCTCTGCACGAGACCGTCGATGTTCAGATAGCGGGCCGTGATCGCGATGCGTCCCTGGGCGACGACCTTCGACGTATCTCGATCGATCGCAGTCTGGAGATCCGGGGCTTGAATCGAGCTCGCAGTGACGAGCGGCTGGTTGGGTTGTAACTTCGCCGCAGCCCGCTTGGTGCTGTAGCTGACATACTGCCGCGGATCTTGATTAGAGTGGTACCAGTTGTTGGAGTTGAGCGTGAAATCCTTGGCCGACGTGATCGTCACTCCGGCATTGCCACCGCCACGGATCTCCCCGGAGACGTTGATACTGCCGTTCAAGTTGTTGATCGTGACGCCGCCGGTCTCGTTGACAACCTGCCCGGTGATGTAGATGTCCGGGTCGATTTGCGGCGGGCTGTTGAGCCCGTTCCACGAGTATTGCGAGAAGCTATAAGCGTCTTGCGTGATGCTGATTTGCTTCGTAGAAGGGGCGACAGCGGCCGACGACGACACATTGTTGAAGTAGACCCGACCCGGCGTCAGTTCTGTGTACTTGCCATTGACGACGGTGACTCTTGTCGCATCGTCGATCACCGCATCGCCCACGATCAGATTGAAGGGGGACTGGTTGCGAATCGTGATCGACGCATTCGGGGTGGCGTGTAGTTGCGACTGGGTCACCCCGGCCTGGCTATCGGCCTCGATGAACACCGATCCGGGGGAAACATAGATTTGCGGAACCTGGATGAACATGGCATCGAGGCTGCGCTTTACGGCCGGTGGACTCGTGCTCAACAGGCCGTAGCTGGCCAGCGTCGTCTCGATCTGCTGGAGTTGCACCTGATATCGCGCCACCGCCTCAACGTTCGTGCTATGACTGCTGATCCACGCGAGAATCTCGTCCCGCTGCTTGACAAGTTGCTCGCCCAGATTATGAATCGTCGCGACGGGCGCCGCCACGCCCACCGGCTTGATGCAATAGAACACGTCCGGCGTCGAGAACGCGGCCCGCAACTGCAGGCCCTTGTTGCTTTCGATGGCGGCGGCAACGAGGCCGGCGGAAGGTGATGTCAACTTCTGCCAGATGGCGGTATTGGCGTAATCCTGCTGCTCCAGGATCAGGTCGGTGGTGCCGTTCTTGAGATACTGGTAGTAACCGCCGACGTCACCGCCGGCCTTCGCGCCGGTCACGACGTGCACCACCGCATTCTGAGAGACCGGGAACGTGATCTTGTCTAGGTCGATCCGGGCAAATTCGTACGCGACATCATCGGGAACCAATACTCCCTGCTGCAACAATGCCGCTTTGTCGACAGCCAACAGCGTCTGTCCAAGTTTTCCTGCCGCAAGTAGGTTTGTCTGGCCGACCTTCATCGGGCTGATCAGCATTACTGTCTGGCTGTCACTGCCTGCCGTGACATTGGAAGTCGAGTCTACGGTCACGGTGTTCGTGCTGTTCACGGTCGCCCCGTCGGGCACCGGGAAGCCGTACGGCACCAGGGACACCGAGATCACGCTTCCGTCGGTGCGAGCCCGATTGTTCCCCCCAAGCCCTTGGATCGCCAGCAGATTCACGTTCTTGACGGCCTGCACCTTACTGCTATTCACCACCGAGACCGAGTCGCGCTCGTTGATGACCGCCTTCACGATCGGCACCGCGATCGTCGGGAGCATGCCCACCGTGGTGATCACGGCATTTGAGCTGGCGCTTAGCAGATTCGGCACGCCACTTCTGTTACGCCCCGACTGCAGGAAGACTTCGCTCCCCTTGAGCGTTGAGTTGTCGATCGTGATGGCGTTGGTGACGTTGGCCGTGGTCTTGGCATCGACCCCGGCACCGCCGCCTGCATAAGAGGCGACGAGCAGGTTGCCGCTCGGCTGGAGGCGCGACTCGGCGCGGGTTGCCAGCAGCAGGTCGCCCGTCTTATTTTCAAGCGTCGCTCCCGTGACGTTGATCTTCGCGTTGGCGGTCGAGTCGATCCGCGACACCCCAACCGCCACGCCGAACCCCGAGACGCTCTCGATGCGGACGCTGTCATACGCCTCCGCGTTGGTCAGCGACTCGATGCGAAACAAGCCATGCGTCTGGCGGGTGCCGTGGGCGGTCAGGCGGGCCGCCGGACCGATGTCGACGACGGACTGAAAGGGATTTAGGGTGGTGCCGATGTCGGTCGCGCTAGTCAGCGCGGTCACGTTGCCGAGGCTCGCCGACCCAGAGCGGAGATTGCTCGCATCCTTGTATGCATCCTTAAGGAACGTGTTCCCGGCATTAATCAGGATGTTGATCGCGTCGACGGTCGCCCCGGTACCGATGCGGACGTCGGCTTTACTCGTGAATGTGTTCTTCACGCCGGCGCCACTGCCAGCGGCCAACGCGATGGAATAGCTGTCGGCCGACGCATCAGCGTTTTGGGTGAGTTGGGAATTGACATCCAGCGTCGTCGTCAGGCTGAGAATGGCGTTGTTGCCGATTGTGGCCTGCACACTGTTGTCGCTCGTCACCTGCGACTCGGCCCCCGCGGCGGCCAAGACCCCACCACCTGCCGCGATGCTCTTTGAGCGCAGCGTGTCGCTGCCGCTGGCGGAGAGATGCAACGCGTTTGCGCTGACGTTTGTTCCTGTTCCCACCGAGGCGACGACCTCGTCGGTGGCATTCCCTCTGCCGACCTGAATATTGGCGATCATCGCCCCGATTGCGATCGTTCCCAACGCGCCGCCGTAGGCCGACGAGTTGGCGATGTTGTTGGAGGTGGCCTGGATTGTCACATCGCCCGTAGACGTGAGCGTGGCGTTGTTGGTCGCGCTGGCTTCGACACGGGTGCGGATGATGGCGTCGGAACGGTTGCCCGACGCCGCCCCGCCGCCGGAGGCCGAGACGCCAACGGTTGTGGTCGTCGGCACGTTGGCGACCGACGCCGCGGTGATCGAGGTGCTGCCGGAAGCGATCGTTGCGTCGTCGACAGTGGCGGTGATCGTGCTTGCGATCGTGTTGTTGAGGATGGCGACACCGAGCGCCCCTCCCACACTGAAGGCAACGCTCGTGACGGTGGCATCGGCGTTGACGACGGCCTTCTCGTCCGCGTGGACGCTGACGGCCCCCCCGGCGGTGACGGTCATGGCACCACTGATGGTGGCGGTCACCGTGTCGTCGATCGTGTTGTAGACCCCGACGCCGCCGCCGCTGGCGCTAAGGGCACCAAGGGAGACAGAAACTGCCACTACCGTGGTCTTCGTGACCTCGGCATCCATCGTAGCCGACACACTGACTTTACCGCCGGCATTGACCTTGTTCACTGAGGAGCCACTGATCGTCGCGCTCACGCTGTCCTTGATCGTGTTGGTCACCTCTGACGCGGCCACCGAAACCGCCCCAAGGCTGGCCGACAACGCCACACCGATCGCCGCTGACTTGGTGACCGTACTGCTGCCGGTGGAGACCACCTCGATGTTGCCAACGGCCCCCACGGTGGAGTCGCTGACGTGCGCGTCGATCTTGTTCGCTATCATGCTCTTCGAACCCACGCCCGCGGCAGCGACTGCGCCGCCAACGCCAATCGCGATCGCCACCGATCCGGCGAAGGCCGTGGCATCGACCGTGTCGGTCGCACTGGCCTTGACCGTCACGTTTCCCGACGCAGTCACCACGGAACGCTCGATGGAAGCGAGCACCTGGTTGGCGAGGCCGGCGGTATCGTCCGAGGATTTGTAGCCGATAAAATTCCGCGAGATCGAGACGCCAACGGAGCCAGCTGCTGAGTTTGCGCCCCCGCTGAAGGCCCCCGCGACAGCGCCCACGAGCGAATTGATGGAAGCCGTGCTCTTCGCCACGACGTTCACATCACCGGCGGTCGCGTTGACGTTACTGTCGACGACCGAGGACTGGACCTGGTTGCAGATAATGTTGTAGGCATCGGCACCGGCACCGCTCAACGAAACTGCGAGCGAACCGGACGCTGCCGACAGGGTCACGGCCACTGACGTCGCCTTGATCTCCGCGCTCTCGAGGGAACTGAGCGAAACAGCGCCGGCCGTGGCAGTGATACCTGTTCCCTTGTTTGCGTTGGCGATGGAGGCCGAGATGACGTTGGCAACCTCGTTCCGCGCCAACGACACCCCGATCGCGACGCCGGCGGCGGTGCTGCCGAAGGCGGCTGTCAACGAAGCCCCCACGGCGGTTGCTGTGATCGTGCTCTTGTCCTGGGCCAGAAGCGTCACGTTGTTGGCCGTGATGCTGCCGTTCGCTTGCTCGTAGACACCGGCCTGCCCGCCCACCACCTGCACGTTGGAGACGTAGTCGATCGACGCCTTGACGGAGGTCGCAATCTTGTTTTTGGCGGCCGCCCCTGAGCCTGCGACGGCGATGCCGACGCTCGTTCCCTGCGAGATCGCTGCGGATACCGCCACGATTACGGCGCTGATGGCTTCTTCCGTCTTGGCGGTAATCGTCAGATGTCCCTGGGCATTGATGGTCGAATTCCGCACGTAGGCGTGCACCTCGACACGCTCTGGCGTGTCGCTGTCGAGGCCGTAGCCGATGTAATTAGTCGAGACAGCCGCTCCAATGGCAACGCCGGCCCCCACGCTCGTCCCGCGGCCGAGTGCCATTGCCAGGGTCACCACCGTCGCGTGGATCGAGGAAGAGTCGCTGCTGGCGAGCACCACGTCTTTGCCCGCCGTCACGAAGCTGTTTTCAATGCGGGCGTTCGAACCGGAGAGGATGATGTTCGTTGCCTCTGCGCCACCGCCGCTCAGGCCCACGCCGGTACCGCTCGTTCCGGCGGCGAATGCGACTGACGCCGCCACCGAGACGGCTTTGATCGTGCTGCTGCTGGTGCTCGTGAGCCCCACGTCTGTCTTCGATGTCACGTCGGCGTTGAGCAGTTCGGCAGTCACCTTATCGTCGATGCGATTGCGGGCGATCGATACGCCGATGGCCAGACCGGCGGCGTTGTTGTCGCCCTTCGCAAACGAGAGGCTGGCCCCTACCGCGGTGGCTGTCACCGTTGCAGTGTCGCTGGCGGTAAGTGCGATCGGGCCACCCAGCGACTGGATCGGTGAAAGGGATTTGATTTGCGGCGGCGTGTTGACGATCGCGGCTCGAACGGTCGTGTCGATCTCATTCGTGGCGGCCGCGCCCGCACCGGAAGCCGCAGCGGCAGTGGTTCCGCCGCTGGCAAAGGCGAGCGATCCGGCAAACGCCACGACCCAGATCGTGGGCTGCGAGTTGGCAACGACACTAAGATTGCCAGCTGCCACAACGTACGAATCGCTGATGAAAGCCTGCACCCCGCCGGACGCGGTCTTGTCCTTGATCGTGTTATTCGCCACGGACGCGCCCACGGACAAGGCCACGGTCGATTCCCCCCCGCCACCGAGGCCAACGCCGATGGCAATCGCCCCGGCGATCGACTTGATCGTCGATTCGTCCTGAGCCGATACAGTCACCGTGCCGCTGTTTTGGCTGGTCACGTTACTGCCATTCCTGATCGACGCCGTGACGTCTTTGGAGATGGTGTTGAACGTGAACGCTCCGGCACCTGCGAGGGCCGTGGTCGCTCCACCCGCGCCGCTACTGGCGCTGGCGACTGCACCACCGATCGCATACGCCTCGATCCGCCCCTTGGAATGGGCTTTCACGACGACACCGCCCACAGCGGTCGTGGTGACATGGGCTTTGTCGAGATATGCCGAGACAACGCTGTCGATCTTGTTGAAGGCAAACGCCGCCCCGCCGGCCGCGGCGGTAGCCCCCGCATTCTCCGCCTTGGATAGCCCCACGGCGACGCCGCCCGCCACCGTGACAATCCACGAGTCGGCATCGTCGGCCACCACCTTCAGGCTCCCCGCACTCACCAGACGCGTGCCGTCATCGCTCACGTAGGACTTGACGGTGGCATCGATCGAATTGATCGCGAGTCCGACCGCGAGGGCCAGCCCCTTGGCAGTTGGGTCGTCTTTTGACCCTGTGGCGTCGACGACGGCGATGCCTGCGGCAACGGCCGTGATGTGCGCGGCATTCGTGGCTGTGACAGTGACGGCACCGGTTACGGTGAGAGCGGAGTTGCTCACGTGGGCATCGATGTTCTCCTTGATGCGGTTGATCGCGATGCCGGCACCGATCCCGATCGTGCCGCCATAGGCGAGGCTGCCGGCCACCGTGATGATCGAGGTGCCATCGTTCGCGGCAACATCAAGACTCGTCCCGGTCAGGGAAGAGTTGGCCAGATATGCGGCCGTGTCGCTGTCGATCGTGTTGTAGGCCACGGAACCGGCGATGCCCGTGCCGCGGGACGACCCTCCCAGTCCGGCGGCAACCGAAACAATGTTGGCCGAGCCAGCGGCCGTGACCGTCACGGCGCCCACGCTGGTCAGCGTGGCGTTCTGGATGAAGGCATGCGTGCGGTTGGTGACGAGGTTCACCGTCACGGCGCCGGCCAGGCCGACGTTTTTTGCCGAGTCTTTCGAGTTTGTGGAGATCGCGGCACCGCCGGAGACCGCAACGATCAACGGCGAGTTTTTCGCCGACATCGTGACGCCCCCCGCCTGCGTCAACGAGATGCCCCGGATGATGGCTTCGCTCGTGTCGTCAATAGTGTTGACGGATACGCTCCCCGACACCGCCTGCCCTGTCTTCTGATCGCCTCCCGGAACCTGTGGGGCATTGTTATTCCCACTCTCGTCTGATGACTTTGGATCCGAAACCACTGCCGCCGCGAGCGTGACGGTGACGATCGTTCCCTTGTTCTCGGCGGCAACGTTGATCACGCCCACCGCGCTCATGGTGCCCGTGCTCGTATTGGCACTGCCCAGAGAGTGATGTGTGCCGGTGGCCACGGCCGGGTTCAGGCTGACGACCGTACCCGCAAGGTTGGTCTTCGAGGTCGAGAGCTTGATGGCGGAATTGCCCACCTTCGTAACGTAATACGTCGTGCCATTCACCAGCCCGCTGATGCTCGTTCCACCGCCATTGTGGTAGACCACGGCCTCGCCGTCCTGGAACGCATTGGCATTTGCCACGCGGATGGTGTTTGCGACGTCATCGACAGCCGGTATCGCCCGGAATGGACTCGCGATGGTGTGATTTGTCCCGGTGGCGACTGTGGCATCGAGTCCGAGATACACGCCAGCCTGCGCGTTGGCGAGCGAATCGGCCAGCCGGATCTTCGTGGCATCGACGAGGATCACGTAATAGAAATTTTTGTTGGCCAGCCCGCGGATGCTCTTGCCGCCGCCATGGCTGTAATAAACCTTTTGGCCGGCCGTAAAACCGTGAGCGTAGCCAAGATTGATCACCTCGGCTGAGGTCGCATCCCCACCGGTGACTTGCGTCTGGGGATTGATTGCGACACGGAAGCTGTGCTGCGTGCCGGTGGTACCGGTCAGATTCACGCTGATGAACCCTTTCGCCGTGACGTTTTCCAGCGAAGTCGACAGCTTGATCGTCTGGGCGTTGATTTTCGTGACGTAATAGGTCTGGCCGCTCGTGAGGCTGCCGATGCTGACGCCGTTCCCCGCGTTGTAGATCACGGCCTGCCCGTCGACGAAACCGTGGCTGTAGCCGAGATTGATCGTCTGAGCGGTGCTGCTGACGGTCGATGAGGGATTGACGACCGCCCCGAAGCCGAACGCGGTCCCACTGCTGCCTGCCGGTGTCAGACTGATCAGAACCGGCGACACTTTCATGGCGTCGGCGTACGATGCCGTCAGGTGGAAGGCGTTGGGACTGTTGGTGTCGGGCACCACGTAGTAGACAGCGCCGTTTGTCAGCCCTCCGATCGCCGCATCGCCACCTGCCGTGTAAACGACCGCTTGCCCCTTCTGGAAGCCGTGGGGATAGCCCACATTGACACTGTCGTAGCTGCTCGTGACGGCCGTGGTCGGCGTGAATGTCCGGCCGATCGTGTACCGACTCCCGTTTGCACCGGAGGGGTTGAACGCCAGCCGCAGGCTGTGGTTCGTGCCGGAGCCGGTCGGGCTCAGGGGGAGTGTGAGAGCGGTAGCCTCGTTCGCATCCTGCAAGCTGCTCGCCAGTTTGACGCGAGTGGCGTCCACCCTGATCACATAGTAGGTGTTGCCAGCGACGAGGCTGCCGAGGTTCGCGGCCCCGCCATTGCCGTAGACCACGGCATCGCCCGTCTGAAAGCTATGCGCATAGCCCAGATCGAGCACATTGCTGCCCGTGAAGGCTGCGCTGCCGAACGTGGGCGCCGATTGGTTCGCCTCTGCAGGAGAACGACCCAGGCCGATCGTCGTGTCATTGATTTTCCGCGAGTAATACACGCCGCCGTCGGCCAGACCGCCGATTGCTCCATCCCCATCGCCGGCGCTACTGTAGGCGACCTGGTCGCCTGTCTGGAAGCCGTGAGCGTATCCCAGGTCAATCCTATTGGTGTACCTGTTGACGCCAGTGTTCGGGGCAAACCCATCGTCACCGAGCAGCACATCCCTCTCGCCGATGAGCGCCTTGGTATCCCGTTTGATGACGTTCGTTCCAACGGTCAGGCCGAACCCGACGCTGGTGCCGATGCTGACGCCACCGGCGATATTCACGACGACAGGAGTGTCGTTCGCCGTCACGTCCACCTTGCCTGTCGCGACAACATCTGCGTTCTGGCCGATCTGCGCGAGAGTGGTGTCGATGATCTCGACGTAATTCACGACGCCGTTGACCGACGTCTCACCTGACTTCCCGTAGGCGATGCCCATAGAGACGTTTTGGGTCTTCGAGTTCGCGTCGACGAGCAGGTCATGGGCCCTGACGATCGCGCCCGACGCCACCACGGCCTGCGTCGTGTTGTTGTAGCGCACGACCGAGAATGACCCGCCGACGCCCGTGGCATCGCCGCTATTTCCGAGTTGCTTTTTGCGCTCGGCCGCCGTCGTGGTGTTTCCATCGTACTCGGATATCGTCCCCACCTGCCCAAGAAGGGCGTCCATGAGATTCGGAAAATTGCCGACGAGGTTCCACGTCGCCACAGATGAGGCGGCTGTCACGCTCACGTCGGGAGGGGCCGCCGGTGTTTGCTGGCCCTCGATTGTCACCCCTTCCTCAACGCCCGCCTTCGCGCTGCTCACGATGACAAGGAAGGTGCCGGAAACAGCAAAACCGGTCTTCTTTCCGATGGCCGAACTCTGCGTGAACGTTGAGACCTGCGAGCCGACTCCGAGATTGTCATCCCCAAGATGCTGGAGCAGACGCGAGGGGATCTGCAAACCCTTGTTCTTGCTGTCTCCACTGAATCCGTCCCACATGGTCTGGTGGAGAAGTCGCGTGTTGGCAGCGACGTCGACCTTGCTGCCGGCAGTCACGTGTGCGCCAGTGGCCAGCACAGCCTCTGATCGGTTGGTGACAAACCCAAGATTCATTGCCACCGCGAGAACAAACCCGGAACTTTTGCCGTTGGCGTCCGTGACTTTGGATGTCTTACGGTTCTCGCGCACAGCCGCCAATCCCTGGGCCTGCGATGTGAGGCGGTCAAGCGTATCGGAGCGCAGCACAAACGCGCCGCCCGTCCTGACGTTGCCGGAAACTTTCGCCGTAGACCTGTTGGTATGCATGCCAAAAGTCACGGCACCGACACCAAGGAAAGACCGTTCTGCACGATCTGCTTTGCTCAGCTGATCAAATTTCTCACAAGTCTCGTTACCAATGAGACTTCCTGTGTTACCGAGCAACGCATCGTCGGCATTTGCGCCTTTCGCAAAATATCCACCAACAAGCGCTGCCGCCAGACCAGCGGCGGCGCTCCCTGTATCGGAACTGCTCGTTTGGCTCGCATCCAATGCGACTCTGCCAGTTTGAATAGCAAAGCCCAAGCCAAGGGCCCAGTTCGGCCTCTGCGGCTGACCGACTTGCATCTTCGTAGATGCACTATTCTTCTCGCTGACCGTCTTCGCAACAATCGAGGTGTCCCTCCCCGCGACAAGCGATCCAGCGACCGTCACGTCGCTTGTGGCCTCGTCCATCGCGACCACAATGCAGATTCCAAGCACCGCTCGGTCCATGGCTCCCGAAACGCCGATAGCCGCGTTCTTGACATTCAGCGCCTTGATTGAAATGTCTTTGTTTGCGTTGATACTGCTCGTGTTGGCAATCACGATTGTGGAGTGGGAATAGGCTTCTGTGACGGCGACCGAAACCTGAACTGACATGAGTCCAAAATTGCGGGACAGGCCTGTGATGTCCTGCGTATTGGCAGTGGTCGAGAAAACCGTCACGCTGCCCGACTGAGCGTCGAGATTGCCATTAATAGTGACTGTCGCATTGGCTTCGGTCTTCGCATAGGTGACGCCCACAATGAGGCCGAACGTGAATGCCTGCGCGATTGAGTTAGCGAAAGCTTCGATGAAGACATTCCCGCCGGTCGCCGAAACGATTGTATTCTTGCCAATCGTGATATCGGCAGTTGCCTTGGACAGGCTCACGCCGACGATCGGTCGAACACTTGTGAGGAAATTCAAGAGGGGGGCCGTGAGGCTCTGCCAATTGTCATGACTACTCCCCCCCGTAATGGGATTTTTACTGTTGGGAGAGTTGTCAAAGAGTTTGCTGTTGTCGGCATCGGCGGTGATCGTGATGGCGTTGCCCGTGATCGTCGCGTTTTGGCCGACCGTGACGGCAACGCTGATCGGGTTGTAGTAAGACCAGGGTATGGCTTTCGCGTGGTGGTAGGCGTGAAGGTAGACGTCGCCGCCACCCTGGCGGACGCTGTCGACACGGAGCGTGATATCACTGCCGTCGTGAGTGGAATCGCTGCCAGTCAAAAACGCATCCGGTTCCTTGACGACGAGCATGTCGCCGACGCTATAGCCACTGGCCGCCGGCCGAAGGAACGACAAATTCGCGTTGTCACTCGCCTCCGGACGCAGGGTTACGGTCGGGTTTCCGTCATTGTCGATGACGACATCTGCTCGCAGTCCATTTCCGGGGCCTGCGCTGCCATTCGCGTAGGTAACTGCCACATCCCGGTAGACCTTCCCGGATCGCCACTTGTTCGCCGGGGTTCCCTGCTGCGTCACGGCCACCGGGATACCAGCGCCCGTCGACGACGTAGATTTTGCGATGAGTTGTGCATTATCCCCAATCGTGACGGTGTTGGATTCAAGGGTGATATTGCCATCCAATGCGGTGAGAATTACGCCACTTGGTACGGTGATAGAGCCAGTGCTGTTGTTAACGGTCTGATTACCGGACGGCGAGGGAAGGACGACCTTGATATGTTTTTTTGACGTTAGCGAGTTGGCGAAACTGTAATTACCGGTAGCTATCACATCGAGAGAATCCACCTGTGCAGTGAGAGCGACGGCAACGTCACCCCCACCCTTAATCGCCAATCCAGTGTTGGCGTTCAGTGTCGCTGTGGCGGCCTGGACATAACGGCTCGTGAAGCTATCGAAGTATCCGATCGTGGCAGTGGCATTCGTCAGAGTGACGTTGTTGGACGTGTTCGTGATCGTGGTCGGCCCCGCGAGAATGCCGGTATTGAGCGTGAGCGAGTTGCCGTCCGTGACGATGGTGAGCGAGTCTTCCATCCCCGTGAACGAAATGGTCGTTGATGGTCTGTTGAATGTCCTCTCAGGCTTCAGGACGCTCGTGTCGAACGAGCCCGATCCGTTATCGGCGGGTTTTGGCTTGACGAGAGTGCGAAAGCCGTTGGCGTCATCGACGGCGAGGGCCCCCGAGCGATCGCTCCCGCCGTCGATCCATCCGCTGATGCTGCCGCCGTCCTTGAATACAAAGCCTTCTTTGGCCACGTCTCGGCCTTGGAGACGCTCAAAGTTGGAGAACGTCACCGGGGCTAGATATTTTACGCCGCCGACGTTGAAGATGCCCCGGTCGATCGTTCCGGTGTTTTGGGCGGTGATCGTCCACGTGGCGTCGGCATTGGAACCACGGAGCGTGTCACTCGCGCCGGTGCCGATCAGGTGGCTGAAATTTCTTATCCCGCCGGTAATGCCTGTCGTTGCGCCGACGGACGGTACGTCGAGCGTGACCTCGACCAAAGCGGTGTATGCCGAATAATCGAGGGTACTCTTACCAGCACCGCCGTCGATAAAGCCGGTCACGGAACTGGCGGGCATCATTTTGAACACGTCGTCGCCGCCAAGGGCGGCAAGATTCTCCATGCCTTGGAAATCTATGCTGCTAAGTTGCGTCGGCTGCGACACGATGCGATTGGTGCCCGTGTCCCAAGCTCCCGCCGTGAGCCTGATCGGCGTGCCATTCAAGGCCGTGCTGAGCTTGAACGTGTGGTCGTCGACGACGGTCACGTAGTAATTCCGGCCCGTCGTAAGACCGCTTTGGTCGTTGGCGAGATCGCTGAAGTATTCGACATAGTCGTCGTTGTTGAAGCCGTGGCTGAGGAAGACAGTGATCGTGTCAGCGGTCGTATCGACGACGGTCGCTTGATAGAGGATCGTCTCTCTGCGGACTGTGGCCGCGACAGTGCCGGCATTGCTATCGGAAAGAGTCCAGCTGTTTGTAGCGCTCGCCCCGTAGAGCGTGTCTACGGACGAGCTGCCGATGATCTTGTCGATACTGTTGTTTCCGATTCCGATGGCGACAGTCACGCCAGCAGGCATCGATCCATAATCGAGGGTATCTGAGCCACCCGACCCACCGTCCACGAAGTCTGCGGCGGCGGTCTTCGTGGTGTATCGGAAGATGTCATTCTTATTGCCGCCGACGAGTCGGCCGACGCCCTGGAACGTTATGGCTGCCGGATATCCGTCGACAGATCCCAGGTTTTCGCCGTTGATGGTCCACGTGTGATCGACGTCGTCGCGGGCAATCAGGGTGTTGATGCCAGTGCCACCTTGAACATGGATCGCGGGTCCGGTCGTCACCTTCAACGAGAGACTCGTATTGCCGCTCCCAAGGGCCACGGTCAACGAGTTTGTGGGAGTCGGAAACGACAGCGCCGTCACCTTCGTCGCCGTGGAGACATTGAAGAAGTAGGCGTTTTCGTTGGTGAGCGTCATCTGCCCGGCCGATCCATCGGCCAAAGTCCATTCGCTGTCGACCTCGCCCCCGAAGATGGTCATGTCGGCCATCGTCGTGGGCGATACCACGGGCTGAAGGCCGGTGAATGTGATGGTGGTGCCGTGGACGGTGGCGGTCTGAAGGCCGCCTCCCGGAGTCGGATTGACGACGGTGTAGCTGTCGTCCTCGTCACTTTGCACGAGCAGGCCTGCCTTGCCCGACGACGAACCAGTGAACGTGCCGGTGAGGCTTCCGCCAGTCTCGATGAGGAGCGTGTCGCGGCCCGCGGCTTTGCCGGTGATATTTTCGAAGCCCTCGAACGACAGCACCGGGTCTTGCTTGTTGCCGATGGAGCCCTTGTTGAGGCCGGTGAGACGCCAGACTGGATCGCCGGTCGGCCCAGTCAGGGAGACGCCTGTCGGCCCGGTCAGCGTGTCGCCGGTGTTTTTTCCGGCCTTCACGGTGGCGTAGTTGAACGCACCTTGGGCAATTCCCGTGGCCACGGTCGTGCCGAAATCGACGGCGACGGCGGTCGTGTACTGCGAATAGTCGAGGGTGTTTTGGCCTTCCTTACCATCAACGGTGCCGCTGATGGTAGCGCCGTCGGCAAACGAGAACACGTCCTTGCCGCTCGAGCCGACGAGATTCTGGACATTCGTAAACCAGACATGGCTGAGCAGCGAGCCCTCGTTGAGCTTAGCGACGGCCCAGGCGTTGTCGGCCGCCTGGCTCGTCATCGTATTGCTTCCCGTGCCGCCATCGATCGTGAGATCGCCGTCCGCGAGAGCCGCCTCCACCACGGCGGCAGCGATTACCACGGCATCTTCGCCGCCTCCCATGCTCAGGCCGACCTCGGTGCGCTCGGTCTGCGACACGGTCACCTTGCCGAAGGTGGCGACCTTGTCGGTGCTCAGGATGTCGACGGTCCCGACAGTCGCGCCCGCCTGCAGGCTAATGGTGTCGTTCGACGCGGTGGCGACCACGGTTAGGCCAGCGGGCTGGGAAATCCCCGTGTAGGAAACGGCCGTATTTGCGTCACGACCGACGCGGCCGGAGTTGGCGACATCCCCGGCCACGAACGACAGGGTATGGACGGAGGCGTCGGCCTGCAGTTCGACCGTCACCGAGTCTCTTCTGCCCGATGCGTCCTTATCGTCCGCCTGTCCGGTGAGCGTGCCTGTGAGTCTGCCGCTGGGCGAAAACAAGAATGAATCGACACCGCCGGCACCGCCAGTGAGATTTTCGACGCCGGAAAAGCTCAGCACCGTATCGAGTGTGCCGGAGTTAATGGTGGAAATCTTCCACTGGTTGCTCATGACCGGCCCCACGATCGTGTCGGCGCCGCTGCCGCCGGTGTACAAGATCGTTCCTGTCGTGCCGAGCGCCGTCAGCAGGCTCGCATCGAGCGACAGCTTGTTGATGCCGTCGGCGAGATTGACGGTGATGGCCGTCGAGCCCGACACCGTCAGCGACTGCACTCCGCCCGTGGCGGCGTTGAGATCGTTTGAAAAGGTCGTTCCGCTGTCGGTGCTGAATTCGAGCATGCCACCGGCCACGCGGAGCTGCAGATCGTCCGCCACAGATGTGCCTGTGAACGAGACCGATGGCCCCGAGAGCAGCGGCGTGATCGACAGCATCGCCCGGGCCTCGAGCGGCTCCATGCCGCCAAACCCGCCGAGTATCCCGAAGGGCTGCCTGGGGAGGGTGGACGGCCCGAGCACCGTGTCGCGCATGCGGCGTGCCAGCCGCCGCACCTTGCCGGATGCCCTCAGCATGGGCAGCAGGCCCCGCTCGGCCATGGCATTGAGCCACCGCATCCGCGAGTAGACACGGCGGTAGTTGCTGACGAGCACACGCTGGGCGTGGGAATCGTGGCGATTCATGATTGCCTTTTCTTTGCTTCCTCCGGGTCAGTCAAAGTGAACGTCCTGGGGCACGATCTCTACCTAGCGCCGTCACGGCGAAAGCTTTCAGGTCGCGAACCCAAAAGATAGCTTGTCAACGTCACTTCCGCAAACTTTGGGTGGTTCACTGCAAAGAAGAAGGGACAGGTCCATTTTATTGACGCGATTTCGAAGATTATAGCCGACACAGCCCTCCACGTGCTTACGCAACTGAACAGAAAGACCCGTGGGTGCGAAGAACACGTTCAGGGCGGCCAAATATCGTCGCACTGTCTTGTTTAATTCACCGTAGGCGTTGAGGCACTTGCTGGGGCCGTCCACTGATTTGTCTCGCCACATGCCCGGCCACAGGATCTCCAACACCCTGTTCGGCATCGTCGGGGTCAAAATCCAAAAAAAGATGCCGTAGGAGAGCCGACTCTTCTATATTTGGTGGATCAACAGGCAATCTAGTGCTTGTGTTGCCGCTTTCCCCCACTACGGATCATTGGAGCACTTCCAATGCTCCATTTACGTCGACGAGTGGTGAATCTAGGAGGTACGACGTGGCGGCTTCGACGGTCATTGTGCTAGCGTCGAGATTCGCAGCCCCTGTTGTCGAATCGATTAAGCTCTCCCGTACTATCGCTTGCACCCCGATTGTACTATTCAGTACTGCAATACTATCAAACTGAGTTCCAGTAATATTTGTTAATGTGTCGATAATATTAGTTGAATTGTCAAAATTTTTTTCACTTACCACGCCGTATTTTACCAATAAGTCGTGGAGATCAGTACGTTTTCCTTCCCGGAACACGGTTTCGTTTGCATAGCCGATTTTGTAAGTGTCCGCGAAAAAAATCGCACCTGAATTGTATATCCGCTGATATATCGACACCCGTAATACTTTTTATGCTGGCTGTATAATAGCTCCAGGCAAGTCCGAAGACGTTTGAGGCCTTGAGTCCAAAGGTCGTGTCGAACCATTGGTTAGTTAATGTCTTTGTATGGTTTTTTGCACTCCAAAAGAAAGCCATTTAAAGTCCTTTTTTGAGAAAATGCAGATGTCGTTGAAGAATTGAACGACGAGTACTTCGTCATTATCGCAGCAAGAACGTGCCCACAAGGACAGTCCAACCATCTTCTCATGCTGTTCCATTGCTCATGGCGCGGGCTGCTTCGTGTGTACCTTCCAAGCCCACAACTGCTTCTGTGCGGTGCCGTTATCGCCGAGGTGGAACACGGCAGCCCCAGCGACCTTGAACTTGAATTTGTCGAACGGCGCGGCCTTCATCTTCTGCGCGAAATCAAGAGAGCCGACGCCCACCGTGACATGCGGGTTAAAGTTCTTGCCGCTGCGCTCAGCAACAAAAGCGTTGACGTATTTGAGCGTGGGTTCGTTGATGCCCGGATGCTCGGGCGTGGTCACGTACGCAGCCGCAGTGCCATCGGGCTCGGTGTAGGGTTCGACGACTTCAATAATCGCCTGCTGCAGCCGCAACAGCTGGGGCGTCGGATGAATGACGATGCCGGCCAGGCCCATGTTGTCGAAATTGAGGTAGTAGTAGCCGGTTGCTTCCAGTTCCCAACCAGCTGGCTGCTCGCGATTCAAAACCCTTTCAACCTCAGTATAAACCGCGTCGAGATCCCTGGTGCGGACATAACTCTGGAGGAGCGTGATGTGTGGATGATGCGTCGCGTCGAGCGCAAATCCCTGCGGGTTATTCTCGCGAAGCCGCGCGTTGGCTGCTTTCGCGCGCTCGATCATCGTCGGGTCGGGTAGCAGCAGCACATCAATGGCTGTGAGCTCATTGATCGCTGGTTCTGACGCGATGGACGGATTGGCCAGTGTCACAAGCATCGCAACCAAAAGCAGCGCCGCGAGACTGATTCGGAGTGGGCAATTGTGCATAGTAATTCCTGCAACTCTGCCGCCTTGCCTAGGCACGACGGACTGCTTGTCAGATTAAAAAGTAAAGGGTAAAAACTGTTTCGAGTGTGCACTGCTCACACCTGTGGGTTCCACGGTATCATAATCCCGCCCGGTAAGAAAATTCTGAGTTGCGAATTTGCGGTGGAAATTATGGAGCATTAGTGATTGGTGACATCGGACGATGAGTTCTTGATCAGTCGTTCGTCGTGTCAAGCGGGTCACGGCGATCTTGGCGAACCAGTTTGCGATTTACACGACAGTCGGCGCGGACGAGTTCTGAATGGCTGTGGGAGCGAATAGGAATCGGCGGATCCACGTGGCTCACCGCGGGCACAAATGGATCGACCATTTTTTTGTTGGTCTTGTGTATCCTGTTCCCGAATACACTTTATGGACAAACGGGGCCTTTGATCAGTAAATTACTGACTTCGATGACCCGCGTTTCAGTCTGCCAAAGTTGAAATACGCATAAAGCATTTTTATCAAGCGACTTGCGTCATCGAAAAAGGCGGGTGCTTTTTCAGGTAGTTATGAAGAGAGTCCCTTCCGGGGAGGGTACTGGATAGGGAATTCAATTCGCTCGACGCACAAGGATAGCCCGGTCAACGGCACTTCTGGCAAGCGTTGGAAGGTTGACGAGCTGCCGAGTGGGTGAAGGTTGAGGCCATTCACGGCACGTCGGGCTGTGCCGTCAAAGCTTCTCCCCAAAGCCTCAAAAACAGGAGGTTTTCGTATGGGAAAAGTACACGGAGGACTTTTTCACGGGCAGCTGGGCGAGCCGGGATGGGGCAGACGCGGGTTCATTGGACGGCGACCGCATCGCCACGACAAATACTGCCGGGGCAAATGACTCGTGCATAAACGCCGACGCTGGGCAAGGACCGGCCGGCGAACGGCACGTGAACGGTGTTCCGCACTATGGCATTCCGAAAAATGCCTGGGTCCTTGGGTAGGTCTCCTTGGGCAAGCGTTGTCATCACGCAGCGGGGGCACGGATCGCTGATGTGGAGCCGTACGCTCTCCCCGAGAGTGAGGATTTTTCCAATCCAGTCGTTCTCGACAAACCCTCTGAGGCCTGCCGTATCGACTACTATGTTGGGGCGAAAACGCCGAACCTCGAAACGTCCTTCCGGATAGCATGCCCGCAGGCTATCGAGCGTTGCGGTACTCACAATATGGACCGTGGCGTAATCGAAAAATGAGCCGGGCGGTGCATCACCAGCCATGGCTTCGGCTGTGATCTCATTGCTGCCGCCCGCGTGCTCAGGCCAATACTGCTCTAAAAATGCCTTTTCCGGGGCGGCCTGTTTCAGCGTCACCGAACGCGCCAGCGATTTCGACAACTGGTCGTCGATGTCGGCGTCGTCGCTTCGCAGCACACGGCCGTCGGGCAGCGCAATCGAAGTTGGCGGCAGAGCTCCCTCGGTGGGCGGTGTGGTATAGGCAGCGCGATACGCAAACAACTCCGGCCACTTGTTGGGATTCTTGGCACTGACCACCTTGCCGGTTTCGTGATCCACCAAGGCGTGTGCGCGATCGCCGAGCAGACCACGAGTGGTGACCTGGGAAGCATTGAGCTCCTCGCCCAGCATGGACTTGACTGGATATCTCCAAACGGTCGCGACGGTTCCCACGCACGTTGCACTCATGCTTCCGGTTCCTCGCTTCAGTTCGGCGGCGCACGGGCTGTGGCCCTGCTCCGTCTTTGAGGAGACCCTCTATGACTTCAGGCAGAACTGCACAGGCCGATCATTTCGGAAGAGAAAAGATAGCATTGTCAACGGCACTTCCACAAGCGACGGGAAAAGAAGGACAGGTCCATTCAATCGTCCGATCGGAAACGACTTGAAGCGAGCTTGATACAAGTGCCCTTCGCCGACGACATTTCGAGGCTTTTGCCAGCGTTTGACATGAGTCACCGATAACCACTGCATGAAGAGGCCTAGATCCTCGTCTCCTTCGGGCGACATAACGAAATGCCAATGATTGGGCATCAAGCAACAACCGCAGATGCGCATCGGACACTTGTTCAAGGTCTCCGTGATGATGCGTTCAATCGCGTCATAATCGGCCTGGGTCTCGAACAACTGCCGTCGTTTAACACCCCGATTGAGCACATGAAAAACCATTACGCCTAGTGCCACTCTTGCTTTGCGTGGCATGATGCGCGTCAATAAATGGACCTGTCACCTTTCTTTGCTCGCCAACCGCCCGAGAACGGATGGTTATCCAAGGTCAGTCGGGGCGACAGGATTTGAACCTGCGACTTCTTGACCCCCAGCCAAGCGCGCTAGCCAGACTGCGCCACGCCCCGAAATATTCGCAACACCGTGAAGGCTCTCGCCTTCACGGCCCGCGACCGTCACACTATTGCAGAACCTCGCCAGCACTTCAACATGAACTCGCTTCCCCACTGCTTCGCCTCTCAATCTCCTCTATACAAAGGCTACAACTCATAGCCGAACGCGTGCCACTATGACTCCATCAGCGATTCCTCCAGCCACTTTTGCTTCGTCGCCCACCTCGCAGACACACGCCGTTTCGTTCTCCGACAGGCTCGTCGCAGCCATTGCGGATCGCGGCACTCCTGCCTGCATCGGCCTCGATCCTAAACGCGATGCCCTGCCCCCTGCCCTCGGCGCTGCATCCATCACCAATCCAAAAGAACTCGCTGCACTGTTTACTCGATTTTGCTGCGATGTCATCGATGCGGTCGCACCGCTTGTGCCCATCGTGAAACCCCAACTGGCCTGTTTTGAGGCTATCGGCCCGCACGGCATGGCGGCGCTTGCCGAAGTGATTGCCCACGCACACGCAAAACATTTACTCGTTCTGGCAGATGGCAAACGCAGCGACATTGGATCGACGGCCGAAGCCTATGCCGACGGTTGGCTGGCTGGCCCGTGGGGTGCCGATGCGCTCACCGTCAATCCCTACCTCGGCCTGGACTCCATCGAACCATTTGTAAAAGTTGCCGCCGCGCGGAATGCAGGCCTCTTTATCCTCGTCAAAACATCCAACCCCGGCAGTAAGGATTTCCAGGACCTCGAATCAGACAGTCGTACCATCTACGAACATGTGGCCGCCGGTGTCGAACAACTGGCCATACGCACCGCTAGCAGTGCGGCAGTCGGCCACACTGCCTATGGCGCTGTTGGGGCCGTTGTCGGTGCGACGTGGCCGAGGCAGCTCGACACTCTTCGCGCTGCAATGCCGCACACGTGGATCCTCGTGCCTGGCTTCGGTCGGCAAGGCGGCCGCGCCGCCGACGTGCGGAGCGCGTTTCATCCCGATGGGCTCGGAGCGATCGTCGTCAGCGCTCGCGACGTGATCTATGGCCACTTGCGACCCGAGATGAATGCCGGGCTCACCGACGGCCAGTGGCAGACGGCCGTCCACCGGGCCTGCTGCGACATGATTGATCGACTGGCGTCAGAGACGCCTGCCGGCAAGCTGAAGGCCTCGGCTCACACAGCGAGCAAGCCGTAGGTGGCATCGCGATTCACGCGTCGGCAACAACCGGCCCAAGCACCACCGGCCCAGCACAACCGGCTACGCACGTGCCGGGATGATGAGCTGCAAAATCAACGGCAGTAGTTGCTTCTTCCGGCTCACGATATTCTTGAGGGAGTAAAGACTGCGATCCAGACGCGGATAGTTGATGTCGTCCCAGGCCGCCGACTCCTTCGATAAGAGGAGGAGTGATCCGTTGGTCATGACATCGGTCACTAAAAGCGCTGCAAAATCTAGCCGCTGCTGCTTTGCAAAATGCTCCAGCGCGGCGCGCAGTTCGTCTTTTCGCTCCCAGAACAAGTCGAAGCCTGTCTCCTCGATCTGCGATATCGAAAACCGCACGGCGTGTTCGGTGAACTCCTTGCAGTCCTCGCTAATCACTTCTGCAGGCGTGCTGGACCGCAGGGCCGAGCCGATCTCAAAAAACTCCTTGGCATACTGCTCCAGATCGACTTCGCACAATGTTGTTAACCAGGCAAGCATATTGCGATCGATATCGGTGGTTGTCGGCGATCGCAGCGAGAGTGTGTCGGAGATGATTCCCGATGCCATGCAAAGCGCCACGCCCGGCGAGGGAGTGATTCCTGCCCCGCGAAACTGCCGTGCAACCAGCGTGCAGGTCGATCCGACCGGCTCGTTGATAAACCGAATCGGCTGCTGCGATTTCAGCCCGCCGCCGATGCGATGGTGATCCAGCACCTCCACAATCTCTGCCTCATCTGCGCCGGTGACGGCCTGTCCGAGTTCGTTGTGATCCACGAGCACGATCTGCGGCTTGGGGGGATGGATGAGGTCTGACTGAAACGACATGCCCACGAGCACGCCCTCGTCTGTGACGACCGGAAACACTGGCTGCGACGACCGCTCCACCACGGCCCGCGCGTTGGTCACGGTAGACTTGGCTAAGACTGTGATGAAATCAGTGCCAACCGCAGGGTCGATAAACTGTGCCGACTTGAGCCGCATCGTCGTGTTGACGGTGTCGAATGGGCTTAAGATCACCGACACATTCTTCGCACGGGCGAGCTCTATCATTCCAGCAGAGAGCGAGAATCCGCCGGTGATCACCAGCACCCGCACGCCTTGTTCGATGGCGGGCAACTGAATTGTAGGCCGATCTCCGCACACCACGAGTAGCCGTTCGCTCGGAAGCTGCCGCATGCGCTCCGTGAACCCCTCCGCACTCATCGCCCCCACCATTGCCAGGAAATCGTCCCGCTGATCCGGGTGGCTCACGTGCTGAAAACTACCGCCCAAAACGTCGCAGATCTTCTGCAAACTCGACGACACCATTCGGGCCTTAGTGGGGTTGTTTTCATCGTGAAAAAACAGCTCCAATAAGTGCAGCGCCGACAGTAGCCCAACCACTCGCCGGTTGGCATCAACCACCGGAATGGCGCGTAAATCTCGCGTCTTCATCCGTTCGAACGCCTCATGAAACGTGTCGCCAAACGAGGCTGTCACGGTGTCGGGGTTGCAGACGTCCTCCACCTGCGGTCGCACATCCATGACGATTTTTGGAGCCGGCAGCCCGGCCCGCCGCAACACGTATTCGGTTCGCTTGTTGGGCGGCCCGCAGCAGGCGGCCTGTGCGTCTGGCCGAGTTGTCTTTTGCAGCAGATCGGCATAGGCGATCGCAGAACAGATCGCATCAGTGTCGGGGTTGCGATGCCCAAAAACGCGTAGGCTCATGGATCCCTCAAGCCTCGCTGGGCGCCTGCAGCCAGCAGGCCAGAGCGGGATCCCAATCGTGCATATCTGATGGTGTGAAATAGATCGCAATCTCACGACCTGACGACTCCACTGAATCAGAGGCATGCACAAGATTCATCTGACGACTGGAGCTATAGTCTCCGCGAATCGTTCCCGCTGCCGCCTTGAGTCCACTGGTGGCACCGACCATCTCTCGCACAACTCTCACCACTTCTGGCCCTTCGAGCACGCAGGCGACCACCGGTGACGCTGTGATGAATGCCTCGAGTCCAGGATAAAAAGTTTTTTCGAGATGCTCTGCGTAGTGTTTTTTTGCAACCTCTGGCGTCACTCGCAACATTTTCATTGCTACCAGTCGCAACCCTTTTTCTTCAAAACGAGAAATGATTCGCCCAATAAGCCCCCGCTCAGTGCAGTCGGGTTTCAACAGAATAAATGTACGTTCCATTTGCCTTGCTTCTCTTTACGCTTTAAAAAATCTCGCCACCGTCGACACGAAGACTGGGTATCGATTGCCTGTCGTTCTCATCTGGAAAGCTTTCCATCATATCTAACAACGTCACACTGGACAGATGATAATCAACTCGGACAACCCTAGACATAGGCACCTTTGTTTTGAGGGTGGGAGTCTATGGCTTTTGAAAGTTTCTTCTAGAGCAAATCCCGATTGACGCTAACCGGGCAGCTCCCTAATGTCCTCACTCGCGTATTCATCAACTCACACGCAGTTCACCAGAGATGCCGGATTTTTCCATGCATCAGCCCACGTTCATTTCTCATGCTGTGTGTTCGCTCGGCTGGGCCTTTGCGATTGCCATTCTGGCAACACCACGTGCACAGGCGCAGTCCAATCCAACGGTCACTCAACCGAATGTCCCACGCCTCATCGAACCAGAGCCACGGCGACATTCCGGCTTCAACACGCCCGCATCGATACGGCCAGTGCCGCTTCCACAAAATATCTCGCCCGATCTTCTCACTTCTTTTACGCGAGTGATCCAGCCTGTGCTACTCAATCGCTGTGCAGCAGGAGCGTGTCACGGCGGTCGCCAATCTCCTTTTCCACAACTCGATCGCAGCGGCATTCGAACGGCACCCTCGCGCGATGCCACGCTTCGCAATATTGCTTCGCTTCAGTCCAGAGGCATCCGGGGAACTGCTCCCTTGCTCGCTGCCGCTCGGAGTGAGCATCCCAACTCTGATTCACCAATTCCCCTCTCGGCGCGACAGGCATTGGTGCTCGAAATGTGGCTCTCGCGAGCACTTGTTCTTGATGATCCATCGAGCGCGTTGACCGTTTCAGGCGTTGAGCAGAATTCTTCTCCTCACGCTGGACTCAATAATCGTGCACCACACATTCTGCCTCCACACAACGATCACTTCTTGAACTCTGTGAATCACGGGGTACCAGTTGCCCCATTGCCTCTCGATATTTCCATTCATCCGAGAACGCTCCCGTCTGGAAAATCAGACGCTATGCCTGTGCCATTGCAGGTGCGTCAGCCAAATCGTTTTCGTGCGATGCTTGAGGAGGCAAATAATCCCATGCCCCTGTGGCCACCGCCACAGGAGCCCAAGGGCTTTCTTTTTCCGCTCGACAGTTTTCAGGACGATATCCCGAAAAAAAAGAACTGATCTCCTGGGACTTCTTCTACCATAGTCAGGTCGAACTCGAAAGCATTTCGAGAAACTCTTGATTGCCTACGAGTAAATCTGGATGATGGGTGAGGTCGTGCGCGGAGAGCCATAACACTTCGGCGACTTCGGCCGGACGGGGTGAAATCAGATTCACATCGCCTAGTTCAACGCTCCACCAGCCCAGCAGCACGCCCCATCGCGTCTGACTCCGCCAAAGACACTCCAGAGGCTTTACCTCGAGCGAGAGTTCTTCCATACATTCCCGCACCACAGCTTCGGGCTCGGTTTCTCCCGGCTCAACATGTCCTCCTGGAAAACAGATCGCACCGGGCGCTCGCACAAAGAGGCTTCGGCGAATCGCTAAAAAAAGTCCGTTTTGACTTGCAACGGCCACCACGCCATGCCGGCTTGATGAATCAGGCTTCGCAGCATCTCGCGTGTCGATTGAAATGGCTCCAGGAGGCTTTTCGCAAGAAGAGTGCGTCAATAGTAGTGGCCTTATCGCGAAGCAAGAAAGAAATCATAGACTAGAGAACCCGCAAAAGTCTTTGTACTTTTGTATGGCTATGCAACTGGTGCAATTTTCCATTTCCTTTTCCTCAATCCCAATAATTTTGTATGTCTTCGAGCAACTCTCCTTCTCCATCGTCTGTGCCCCCGCGTCCCGCATACACCAAGCCGCTCGGGATGCCTGTGGTCATCATACTTCTGCTTGTTGGTTTGGCCGTCGTTGCAATGATTGTCCGCGAGCAGGGGACGACGCCTGCATCCATTAGCTACGACGAGTTTATTCGTCAGATAAAAGCCGACAATGTTGCCTCTGTTGAAATCACTGGAAACCAACTCGACGGTGAATTTCGAAAAGCTGCTCCCGGTGATTTAAAAATCGGGGAAAAGAAACTCACGTCTTTTAGACTCGAACTCTCAGATTATGTTGGAAAAAATCTTGACACTCTGCTGCTTGATCACGATGTACGGCTTACCGTCAAGACGCCCACCGATGGCACCGGATTTCTTCTGGCAATCTACCTTTTCTTGCCGCTGATGCTCATGGCCGGATTTTGGTTCACGCTGCGACGCGCTCGCGATCCACTTTCGGGCACAGGATTTCTGAGCAGCTTCAGTAAATCTCCTGCAAAGCGATACGCCGCAAACGACAAAACCATCACGTTTGCCGATGTTGCCGGACTCGATTACGTGAAGGAAGATCTGAAAGAGATTGTCGATTTTTTGAAAGACCCAAAAAAGTTTCAGCGTCTCGGCGGTCGGGTTCCCAAAGGAGTGCTGTTGATGGGGCCTCCTGGAACAGGAAAGACACTTCTGGCCCGGGCCGTGGCTGGCGAAGCAGGCGTACCCTTTTTTTCGATCAGTGGCAGTGAGTTTATTCAGATGTTTGTGGGGGTTGGTGCCAGTCGAGTTCGAGACCTTTTCAAAACCGCCAAGGATGCATCGCCGGCAATTTTATTTGTTGATGAAATCGATGCGGTGGGCCGTCATCGGGGTGCAGGACTTGGAGGCGGACACGATGAGCGTGAACAAACTCTCAATCAGATCCTCAGCGAAATGGACGGGTTTAGTCCAACCGAAAGCGTCATTGTGCTGGCGGCCACCAACCGGCCCGATGTACTGGACCCGGCGCTGTTGCGTCCCGGTCGCTTCGATCGACATGTGACCGTTGATCGGCCAAATCAAAAGGCTCGATTGGAAATGTTTAAAGTGCATTCGCGAGGAGTGATGCTGGCTGAAAACATCGATCTGGATCGAATGGCCTCAGGCACCGTAGGACTCACCGGCGCAGACATTCGAAATCTCGTGAATGAAGCGGCGTTGTGGGCCACCCGACAGGGAAAAGATGCCGTTGGCATGGACGACTTTGATTACGCCCGCGACAAAGTACTCATGGGCCCCAAGCGAGAAGAGGTGCTGATCGGTCGTGAGAAAAAAATGACCGCTTATCATGAGGCTGGACATGCGCTTGCTGCGTGGGTGCTGCCGGGAGTCGATCGACTCCATAAGGTGACGATCATCCCGCGAGGCCGGGCGCTCGGCGTAACACAGTTGGTGCCGGAGGAAGATCGCATGAACATCGGCGAGGGCGATCTGTACAACCGTATTGTTTTCATACTTGCCGGGCGATCGGCCGAAAAATTAGTCTTCGGAGAATACTCTGCCGGCGCAGAAAATGATCTCTTGCAGGCCACTCGGCTCGCACGGCGAATGGTGTCTCATTGGGGAATGAGCGAGAAGGTTGGACCAGTCGCCTGCCACGTGACAAACGAACATCCGTTTCTTGGTCGAGACGTCTACGAGCAGCGCGAGTTTAGCGAACACACTGCGCAATTGATCGATGAGGAAGTCACCCGAATTCTTACCGAAGGCGCTGTCAAAGCCGATGAACTTTTACGAGTGAACCGGGGAAAACTTGATACCCTTGCAGGAGAACTCGAGTCGCGAGAAATGCTCGATGAATCCGAGGTGCTCACCATCATCGGCCCAGGTGCGTCGCGACGTTCAAACGACCTTCCCGATCAGCATGAATCACAACTGCCAGCCCAAGCAGCTCAAGATCCCATCGGCTGATCACTCACATCGCATCTGATTCCTGATCACACTGTTTTTTTACCTGCAAGTTCTTTTCGAAGGAATTTCGATTTATGGTGCTTTCGCATGCCGTCTACTTCTTGCTTACCGATCCAACCTCGGCAAATCTTGCAGCCCTCTGCAACGGATGCAGAGAATTCTTGTCAGACCATCCTGGGGTGCTTTCATTTTCGGTCGGCCGAGTGAGCGATCTTGATCGACATGTGAACGATCGCGATTACCACGTTGCCTTGGTGATCGTGTTCAAGGATCGCGATTCGCACGACACCTATCAAAGGAGTGCGAGGCATACTGACTTCGTTGCTGCGTTTGCTCCGTCCTGGAAAAAGGTTCGTGTCTTTGATGCTGATCTCGAGACGTTCACCAGCTAGAACATGCAATCTTTTTTAACTTCCGAACAAAAGACTTGCAAAATCACCACTCCCTTCAAGCAAACGGCCTCACTTTTTCTTGTTTATGGCGATCGCTCCTGTCGCGACCGCTCTGTAGAAGGAGTCACGTTAGCGCTCTCCAATACTGGAAGCCCAAGGCAATCAATTCCGTTGCCGTTAGTGGTTTGAGTCATTCTAGAGAGACGGTTTCGGGTGGATCGCCTCGAATGGCATCCCTGTTACTTGTTCAAATATCTTCCAGATTGTTTGCGCCGAACCGGCCGACGCCAACAAAACGGAGTTGGAATCTGTGACAATCTGTTTGTCTGGCGGAAGATCAGGCTTTGAAATATTTGTGACCACCGATAACCCCAGTACATGAATTCCCAATCGTCTAGCGGTAACGACTTCGGGCACCGTCGACATCCCAACTACATCAGCCACTCGGCGAAGCCAGCGGTATTCGGCTCTCGTTTCATAGCTCGGCCCAAGCACATACGCGTAAGTTCCCAGTCGTCCACTCGCCCCAACATTTCGAAGTGTCGCAATGGCCACCTCCCGCAAAGTGGAGTGATAGTTTTCGCCTGGGAGAGACGGCATACGGTCTGAAATAAGTTCCGGTTGGCAATCGTTGTAGGCGAATCGACCGCGATGTACAAAATTCAGGTGTTCCTGCATCACGATCACATCACCACGAGAGAGGTTCGTCGCTAAACCGCCCGATGCATTTGTCACAAGAAGCTTTTTGACACCGAGTGCCGCAAGCACTTCAACGCCTCGACCGAGCATTTCATGCGAAAATCCTTCGTAGGCATGCACGCGTCCTTGAAGACACACAACTTGTTTTCCATTGATGGAACCGGACACAATTTTGCCAACATGCCCCAATGCCGTGGACTGCGGAATCCATGCCCCAATCGTGGAAGGCATCGTTCGTTGTTGTGTCAGTCGATCAACCAGAGATCCCAATCCCGTTCCGAGAATAATTCCAACGTCAGCGGGCGCTCCGCCTGCGTGAAGAAATTCCTCTGCCGCGCGTCTGGCACCTGCTCGTGGTTTTGATGCACATGCTTGTAAATTCATCTCACAAGGTCGCCTCGGAAGATTCATTTTCGCGTATGGAACCCGGCACCGATACCTCGCGTTCTGGCACTTCGAGAGAGGCCGATTCGAACAAACTCTTGAGACTACTGCTACCCAAACCAATCACTCCGAAGGCATCACCAGATCATCACCTACAAAAAGCTATCAGATCGATCAGAACCAGAGAGCACCAATGAACTCAAGCCCTCTGACGAGGTCGGTTTGCCGGTATCTACGGTCCGTCGTATTCTGCTGCACGGAATACCTTCTGCCGATGCCGTTGTTTCAAAAAAACAGCCGGCTTCTTCTCTAGTTATACGATTGAAAGGAACTGTCAGCGATGTCGACCCGCGCAGAAAAGTTTGCAGGACTCTCCGTAGCGA
This sequence comes from Planctomycetota bacterium, assembly GCA_003669585.1. GTDB lineage: Bacteria > Planctomycetota > Planctomycetia > Pirellulales > UBA1268 > QWOQ01. The sequence goes on from QWOQ01000007.1 coordinate 85,007, forward strand.
TCATTACACCTTTTCGTAATGGAAAAGTTGATTACGCGAGACTCCGAGAGCAGATTGACTTTCAGGCAAGCGCCGGCGTGACCTGCATCTGTCCGGTTGGAACAACTGGCGAATCTCCGACTCTCACGCACGATGAACACGAACGGGTGATTGCCGAAAGTGTTACAGCCGCGGGAGGACGAATGCTGGTGATGCCGGGAACCGGCTCAAACTCAACGGCCGAAGCGCTGCGGTTAACAGAATATGCTGCCAGAGCAGGCGCGGATGCAGCCCTCGTCGTTGGCCCCTATTACAATCGTCCGACTCAGCAGGGAATCTATGAGCATTTCAAGGCGATCGCCGGATGCGTTGATATTCCAATTTGTGTCTACAATATTCCAACGCGTACTGGTCGCAATATCGAACCTGAAACAATTCTTCGCATGGCCGGACTCCCTGGCATCGCCATGGTAAAGGAAGCCACTGGATCGATCGATCAGGCATCTCAAATTATTGCTGGCAGCGATCTTACCGTGTTATCTGGAGACGACAGCATGACACTTCCCTTGCTGGCGATTGGGGGACGCGGCGTCATCTCTGTGGTCGGAAATCTCGTTCCATGCGATATGAAAAGTCTGATTGATGCGTTTCATTCTGGTGATTTTCAGAGGGCAAAAGAACTCCATCATCGTCTCTTTACGCTCTGTCGCGATCTTCTAGGTCTGTCGAGTAATCCGATTCCGATCAAAGCGGCCCTCGCGATGGCCGGTCGCGATACCGGTGAGGTGCGACTACCACTCATGCCTCTTGAAAAGCCTCTCTACGATCAATTGCGATGCGTGCTTCGCGATTACGGAGTGCCGCTCGACACGCCGCAGCCAGCCTGAATCGCATTCAAAGCAGTTCTCGTTTTTAGAGAGACTCTTCTGTGAAGTGATCGCCAGTGACCGCTCCTTGAGAATTGAGTTCGGCAATCAACAGATCGCTGTCGCGAAAATCCTGCAGTTCACGAACGCGGCGTACAAGCGACTGCGCCGAATCATCAGAAGGACATAAAGCAAAGACCGCTGGTCCCCAACTGCTTTGACCGACACCCTGACACTCATTGTCGACGAGAACACCTTGGATTCTTGCCAGAGCCGTAGCATACGGAAGTGATGCAGACACGCTTGAAAAAGCCTCCCCTGCCAAGGCTCCATAGTGACCAACCGCCTCGGAAAACAGTTCGAAGTCGTGTTCAATTGCTGCCGGCAACAGTTCAAGAAATGCAATGCGTGCCAGCTCTGCGGTGACACTGCGAGAAACGTGCGGCAGACCGGAAAATGCCATGCGCTCCTGATCTCCCGAAAGTCCCACAGCATTTCGCAGCACCACAAGGACTGCTCGCCACTGCTGCGGCAGATGCACCCGACGAAGCAGTGGGTTTCTCCAACGATCACTCTGGGTATTGTTCTCACTGGGAACCGACGGAACAAATCGGCCTGCTTCAACGAGTAATCCACCGCCACAGAAAGCCTGAAGCCCGATATTCGAACGACCCATTCTCTGAACCGCACTGGCAAGCGCCGCACCGAGTGGCTCGCTCACACCACCCTGCTTAAACACTTCAAGGCCATCTCCAGGAAGTACCACACGGAAGAGTTGCCTGATCGCAAGAGCGATCGACATTGCTAGTTGTGTACCACTTCCAAGTCCCACATGATCGCGAGGCGCAGAGTGAATAACGATTCGGCATCCGTTCTCTTGAATCAGATTCCATGCGTGCATGGCATGTGTTGCACAAGAAACCGCTCGTGCCGCCATTGGTCCACACGCTTGTATGTCTTCTTCGGTTCGCCGTTTTTCGCCTGGTTCATTTCGGAAGGCTCTAAGATGAATGCCGGGTTGGTTGATTGACAATCCTACCCCGCCGTACGATCGCATCGCGGCCGAGCCAAATGAGAACATCCCGAAGTGCAGTCGTGCACAACTTACAACCTCTACCGATGCAGGTATCCGGTTCCAGTCATTCGGTCGATGCCGATTGAGAATACTGGGATACGCCCCTTCCCTGTTGAGAATTGTTGAATTATGTTCCATCGAATTCACAGATCCACAAATGACTTTTCAGATTGTAAAATTGTCAGCTCGTTCTACGGAATCAGAAAACTATTGCTCTCCAGGACCAGCTTCTTGAACGCGAGACTCTAGTATCGCAAAAGCTTCGTGCTCTCGATCACCGCCTGTCTTGGTCACAAGTATCTTCAAATCGCGAAATTGCCTCACAATCTCGGCGTGGTCAAGCATGCCGAGTCGCGTGACGAGAATAGCCCCTTCCAAAACCGCATGCCGAGCTCGGTTGAACCCGAGAAACGATCGTCCTGCATGTTCGCCCACAACTCGTGCAACCATTTCTGCTCGCGGATGACTTGCATCGATCGACTCAACCGATAACTCCCACGCATGGCATGATTCCTCGAGCACAAAACCCTGCACATTCATCGCCGAGCGATGCAGAGGAACGTTTGTGAGTGAACCCGTCACAACACGAGCCAACAGCAAAACATCATCGGTTGTATGAAACACTGCTGACCGGGATGCACAAAGATTTCCAAACATCCCGCTCGACTGGTACGGCCGCAGAAGAAATTGATCAAGCGATTGGTTCACTCTGGGGCCCATCGCCGAAAGATGGCATCCGCCCTGGGAATCAATCGTTGTCAGCAGACCTTCGAGAATCAGCGTGTTACCCTTTTCGATTTTTAATTCACTTTGAAACGGCATGTTTTAGAATGTCACAATGGGTTCCGGGGGTTCCGGCGAAGGTAAAGCCCTCTCGTCTGACCGCCCCTCTTGGACGATTGTGCGACGACGATCCGACAAAGACGCGCCCGAGAGAAAAAGAAAATTGGCAATGAGATCAAATCCGAAGTCAGTCAAAATCGCTTCCGGATGAAATTGAACTCCGTGAAACGGCCACTCACGATGTCGAATCGCCATCACCGTGCCGTCATCGAGTTGCGCTGCTATTTCCAGACACTCCGGAAGCAATGGGTCGACCACCAGCGAGTGGTATCGGCAGCCTGCCAGTGGAGAAGGAAGACCCTTGAATACTCCCCGGCCATCGTGATGAATGAGACTCGTGCGACCATGCACCGGCTCACTGGCACGACAAATGACACCGCCATAGGCCGCAGCAAGAACCTGATGTCCAAGACACACGCCAAGAATCGGCACGCGGTTTTCAAAGTGACGGATCGCTTCAACTGAGCACCCGGCCTCCCTCGGAGTGCATGGACCGGGTGAAATCACAATTCCTCGAGGGCTGAGCTGTTCGATTTGTTTCATCGACGTCGAATGACTCGGCAGCACGAGCGTCGGCTCTCCAAGCAGTTCAATATAGCGCGCGATATTAAAAACAAAGCTGTCGCGATTATCAAGTAAAATAATCATTGCGCACGGCCTGTCATTTCCGCACGGGATTCAACGGCGAGAGCACGAATCATTCCCTCCGCTTTATCGAGTGTTTCATCGTACTCGGCGGAAGGATCGCTCGCTGCGGTGATCCCTCCACCAACGGCAAACCAGAGATACCCGGCATTGACGGTGAACGTGCGAATAAGCAGATTCCAGTCGCTCACGCCATCAAAACCAACATATCCAAGCGACCCGCAATACGCACCACGGTTGAGCTGCTCTAGCTCGGAAATAATCTCGCAGGCACGTTGTTTAGGAGCCCCAGTCACACTGCCGCCAGGTACAGCTTCTCGTACGGCATCGAGTGGTCCAAGTCCTTGACGCAGTCGTCCCGACACCACCGAGACCAAGTGCTGCACATAACGATACCGCTCTAATCGACAGAGCACCTCAACGGTCACGCTTTCGGCCATGCAGACTTTTGAAAGATCGTTCCGCACAAGATCGACAATCATCACATTTTCAGCACGATCCTTGGCGCTCGATTCCAAGTCTCCGGCAGCAAAAAGATCTGCTTCAGGCCTTTCGATGATTCGACGAGTCCCTTTGATCGGATGCATGCGAACACCAGATCGCACTACCTGCAGAAACCTTTCCGGCGATGCGCTGGCCACCTGCAAATCGTCACCGCAGTCAAAATATCCCGCAAAGGGAGCTGCGTTCTCTTCTCGTAGGCGCAGGTAGAGTTCGACTGGGTCAAAAACCCCTTTTGCAGCGAGCGTCTGAGCAAGATTGACCTGAAACACATCGCCATCGCGAATCTTTTCAATCGTCTGGCGAACTTTTTCAAGATGCTGATTGCGTGAACAAGAGGCAGCGATCGACTCATGCCCTTGAAGCGGTTGACTGACTGCTGGAGGCCAGCAAAAAGTTTTTTGCACTCGGACATAGTCTGATGCTTGAAGTCGATCGAGCACTTGTGCTGCGCGCCACAGCGCCCGCCGTCTTCTTTCAACAGGCCCCAACGCGGGAAGCCCCTGCGAAATCATCCATCCGCGTCCTCGAACATGATCGACCGCGAAAACAACGTCATACGAGCCGAGCACAACGAGAGGAATCGAAGCAATGTGATCCTTTGGAGGATTCACACCCACGCTGATCAATCCAAAGTCATACGCAAGCAACCCCGCCACTCCTCCTTGAAAAGGTGGAAGCCCCGGAATTGTGGGCGAGCGGTGTGCGGCAATTGCATTTTCAACGAGCGCAGCGGCGTCGTTCTTCTCGCGGTCAATCACAAGCCACTCAAAAGGATCGACCGCCAAGAATGAATATCGATCGAGAAGCCCTGCTGCTGGGTCAGTTTCCATCACACTGGCGCGCGGAAACGATCCGGTCGCGCTGTCCAGAAAAAGCGTGCCCGGCCAACGAGCGCTACGTCGTAGAAGGTCGATCAAATCGTCGCCGGTAGTCAATTCGGCAACCAGCGCACCTGAAGCGGTGAACCAGGCGTGACCAATCCATTGCGAGTCCACGAGACGATGAACAGATTTGGTCGGTTGATCGACACCGAGTGTCTGTGAAGTTGACTGCATCAGGACTTTTCTCATTATTAAAAAGGTGCATTGCCAGTATTGACACAAGGCCTTTGCACTCGGTGAACAGGTATCAGTAGATTTTTATCTGTCCGTTGTCACATTGTTCTTTTCACTGGCACAACTTCGGACTGCTGGTATGGCATGGGAGGAACGATGGGGAATTTCATCCCGCGTGAGAAAACCCCAGTCGAGTGCCTGATCCTGACGATAATCCTTCCCTAACACCAGTGCCGTAGCTGCCTTCGACATTTCATATCCAATATAGAAAGCATGATCGGAATCAATGTCGACCTGCGGCAATGCTCGAAGCTGCTTAAAAAGTTCAAATGGATCGCGATCGGAAATATGAAATCCAGCCCCAACAATGTGCAACCGATCTTCTTCGGCAAAAAATCTGAGATTTGGATCGCGAATCGAACGCGCAAGACGCTCAAGAATTTCGGCTCCGTGTACCTGCGGACGGCCTCCTCGGAGTGTGACAAGTTTTGGCTCAACATGTTTTGGTAACGTTTTATTCGTAACCGCGTGATACACAAGCGACCGTGCCAGACTGCACTCGCGCACAGAACTTGCCGCCCAATGAATGACTTCCGTCGTTAAGACGCCACGAATCCCAATTTCCTGACAGAATCCCAGAAGGAGCACGTTCAACCCCGCGCTATCGACATCGGTGAGTTCAGTGAGGTTGCCAATGCCCATAAAAAGCTCGGCATCCGGCCAACGCCGACGCACCTCCAAATAGCGGCCGAGGCTTGCCGCAAATCCAAAGCCGATCGGTTCGAGAACCGGATCAATTCGCATCGGAACCCGCTCGGCCCGCAGCCGTTCTACCGTTTCATCAAGACCCTCAAGTGTTGCAGGAACATCGGGCACAACAACCACTTCACAGTTCCAATCCGCCGCCGCGGCAACATTTGTTGAATTGACGCTGAGAACAAGTTCCGCTCCAGCACGCACTGCCTTCAAAATTTCGCGGGGCTCAAACGAGTCGATCGAGACTCTGAAGCCTTCTGCCTTGAGCGCCTTCACCGCTTCATCAACATCGTTCCATACGTCCCCCGGGTCGCATCCCAAATCAATGATGTCCGCTCCATTTTGTTTGAGCCGCCGAGCTTCAAGAACAATGGCGTCACGATGCATCCTCGGCGCGTGATTGATTTCTGCCACGATCTCAATATCGAACCTGCCGTACTCGATAAAGTCACGCGATTGCTGGCCAAAATACTCCGCAAGCCTGCGAAGATCTTCTGGGCCACGAACGACTGGAACCCCTGAGGCCGCTGTCAGAGATTCAAGATCGCCTCGCACTGCACCCGGTAACAAGACGCGGGTCGTACCGGAGGGAATGGTAAGTTTTCTCCCAATCCAGGTCGTCGTCATCAACGCCGCAACCGTGATGTTCATGACCTGCACGGAATACGAAAACCCCACGCGTGGCGCGAGATGTTCGAGCACCCGCCTGAGCGAATACTCTGCAAGTTTTCCCGTAACAACATGGATATGTTCTTGGGACCAGTCGATCGATTCATGCATGGTGATAGAAACTTCTTGTGCCAGAACTTTTCTCGCTTCACACTCTCCGTTGAACGAGACTCTGGATAATTCTAGCCCACGATCGGCGTCTGCCAGCCAAGGACAGACCTGCCTGCGTTCTCGTTAAAAAGAACCTCCTAACGTCGCAACCCGCCATTGACTGCGATCACCTGCCCGGTCACAAAAACCGCATCGGGACCCGCCAGCCATGCGATCGTATGTGCCACGTCTTCCGGTGTTCCCCATCGCTCAAGCAAACTCTCTCGACAGGCGCGGTCCTGCCACTGTTGACTCGCTTTTTCACCCCACGAGGTTCGAATCCAGCCCGGCGCTACGCAGTTGACTCTTACCTGTGGTGCCAGAGATTTGGCAAGGCTTTTCGTGAACTGCATGACAGCGCCTTTGGTCGCCGCGAACAATTCTCCGCTATCTCCCTCCATGCCTGTTTCGGCCTGATCCCATCCGATCGTAAGAATGGTGCCACTGCCACGTGCACAGAAGTGACGACCGATCCCGCGGCACAATTGCATCGTTGAAGTAACATCAACGGCGAGTAACTCTTGGAGCTTGCGATTGAAATCCCACTGGGCTGGTTCACCCGTAAGTACATCGGCGCCTGCCACAGCTACAAGCAGATTGATTTGGGGAATCGCTGCAATCACTTCCTCACAGAGCCGCTGCGTATCAGTAGGCTTTGAAAAGTCAGCCACAAACGCTCCACAACTTCCACTGGTAGAAATCTGATTGAGTTCGTTCACAAGATTGAGAGCTCGATCGCGCCGCCGACTCTGTACTGCGACGGTTGCTCCGCGAGAGGCCAGCACAAATGAGACCGCACGCCCAATCCCGCCGGTTGCGCCGGTCACAAGCGCCGTACATCCGTCAAGCACGTTCGATGTTCCTCGCGAAGAATTCACAGCATCAGCACTCATGAATTATTCAATCCCTCTGTTGTTTGATCGCCTCTTTCTTGAGGAGGATTGTCAACTGCAGGAATGTCTTTCACGTCGCTTGACGATTCGAAGGGAAGTTCCCAGCAGGCCACCTCTTCGGCATTGCGAACAAGAAGTCTGTTGCCAACAAGGCAGAGATTATTCCAAGTTTGTCCCTCAACAGCCTGAAATCGTCCTCTCGGACGATGACCTTTTTGACTCGTCTCCACAAGCACGACCTCACCCGACTCTGCCACAACCAACAACCATGCACCAACCCGGAGCACCTGTCCTTGCCCGTATCTTCCCCCTTTCCAAAGCCGCTTTCCATCTGAGATCCGAACACACTCAAGAATGCCATCCGAGAGACCGAACGCCGCTTCTTGATAGAGGACAACGTTTGTAAATTTTGTTCGCAAAACGCTCTTGTCGTTCCACTGTTCGTGAGCAGACCATTCACCGTCTGATGATTGTGCAACGTCAAAGACTGCCGCTCCAGTGCCGTAGCCTTTCGATAGAAATACTTTTGTTGGACTGATCACGCGGGCTTGAGAACAACTCGCATTGGAATTGGAGTGCCCCGGCCATGGGAAATTCCAGAGCCGCCGGCCATCTTGAGGATCGAATCCTCCAACCGTTGCCTCGCAGACAAACAGCACCTGATCCACGCCACCAAGAGTCACCATTGACGGCGATGCATATGAAATTTGCTCACTTCCAGCACGCCATCGCTCGGCGCCCGTCGTTCGATCAAACGAGATCAGAGATACGAAACGATCGCTTTTTCCCAGATTGGCCGCCGGTCCGCCTCCCGGAACAATTACTTGCGTCGAGGTCACGAGCGGTGATCCAGCACGCCCCCACGCGACCGCAATCGCTTCGGCATCAGGATCGGTGCCGAGTTCCTTGAGAATGTGCTTCTTCCAAAGAACTTTTCCATCGGCTCCATTGATTGCATGAAGCCAGCCGGTGGCCCCCGTTGAATAGACACATCCATCACGGATCGTCGGCGTTGAACGAGGTCCGACACCTCCCAAAACCGTGACGTGTCTGGTTTGCTCTGCCACGCTCCACTCAAGATTGCCTGTCGCAATGCTGTAGCAGGTGACAAGTTCTTCCTCGCCCCGCTGTTCCAGTGTGACGGCGTGATCGCCGCAGGTTGCCACTGCGCTCCATCCCGCTCCAATATCATGTTTCCAAAGCAGTCGGGGTGGATGGGATTCCCAGTCGGGATCGAGATTGGAGAGATCCAGTGAGGCATCCTGAAGCGGCCCAAGAAACCCAGGAAAATCGCTGTCCGACGCAGTCCACGAGTCGGCTTGTGAGTTTTCCGTTCCAGGAATTGCTACGGCTTTTGAAAGCAACTGATCCGGCGATGCACTCCATCGAAAGATGAACTGTGGCACAAGATCTCCCGAGACTCGCTCAACTCGAAACATCAAAGCTCCAAGGGCCACCATACTGAGCACGCCTATAAGTAGATTTATTTTGGATCTGCGTGAATAGTTGCTTTTTAAGAGAAACCACATCAGTGGCGTCAGGATGTTTAAGAAACAGAGGATCAGCGTTACAATATTGGAAACTGCTTTATCGATTGCGCTTCCGACAATCCGTTCCAAGAGATCTGCTTGGACGCCACATGCGGCGAGAACCAAAACTGTCATGGTCACCCATACTCGCCGCGGCGGGACGTGGCCCGATGAGAAAAAACTATGTGATCTGGCAACGTGTGTCATTACAAACTTTCAAATGCATCTCTCTACGAACGCTTTCTCTCTGATCTCATCTGATCTCATCTGATCATCCGAAAATAATCGTTCGCGAAATGTCGAGGATCACAAAAACAAAGATTGTTGCGATTGAAACGAGTCTAGCGGTCGCATCGTCGGCACGTCCACGGGCAGGCACCTCTACGGCTTTGGTAGCTACCGGAACCTTGTTCCTTTATTTCAGCTCGATTACACTCGCGCATGTCCTTTTGAAAAATGCCTGTCGTCCGAGCGGCAGTCGTTGGAATATGGTCCGTGATTCTTTGTCAAAAGTGCTCATGAAGAAAAACTCTCTCTGACAATAACATTCTTGAAAATAAGTTGAGGTAACCAGTGTCTCGTGTCGGCAAATCCCTTCCTTCCGAAACTCACTCGAGTGACAAAACTCCTTCAGCTCCACGCGAGTTGGAGCAGTCCGACGTCCATGCCTCACTCGATCCGCCTTCAGTAGGACCGCCTGATCTAGAAAATCTGGCGATGAATTCACAGTCACCGTTTGGATTGAGCACCGGGCCGAGTACCGCAAGCGTCCACGCTGGAGAGGCCCGACAAAAACTCGGACACTCTATTACAGATCCCATCTTTGCCTCTGCGACCTACACATTTTCTGACACACAATCGATCATTCGATTCATCGAAGAAGCAGAGCCTCGCGAGGAATATGGTCGATACGGAAATCCTAGCGAACGGGTTGTCGAGGCCAAGCTAGCCGCTCTTGAGGGAGGCGAATCTGCCGTTCTCTTTTCTTCCGGCATGGCGGCGCTCGTTGGTCTTTTAATGGCCAGACTGAGTGCAGATGATGAAATTATTTTCTTCGATGAATGCTATCACCGCAGCCGAGAGTTTTGCTCGAAGCATCTCAGTCGCTTTGGTGTTCATTTTCAACAAGTACCTACGGGAGATTATGTCGCTCTCGAGGCCGCCATCTCGCCTCGCACGCGAATGATCGTCAGCGAATCGCCGACCAATCCACACCTCAGCGTTATCGACGCAGAACAGTTTGCCGAAATCGGTTTACGACACAATGTTGAGACGTTGATCGACGCAACGCTCTGCACTCCATACAACCTCAAACCACTTCAATCCGGAATCGATTTTGTTCTTCATTCCGCAACTAAATATCTCGGCGGCCACAACGATCTGCTTGCTGGTGTGGTGATCGGTTCCCGGGAAAAAATGGATCCCGTCAGAACGCTGCGCGGCATCATGGGCGGCATCAATTCGCCACACAATGCGTATCTTTTGGAACGTGGGCTCAAGACGCTTGCCCTACGGATGCAACGCCATAATGCAAACGGACTCGCAGTGGCCCGGTTTCTCGAAGCACACCCTCGGATTGAACGAGTGCTTTATCCAGGTCTTGAAAGTCACCCCTGCCATACTCTTGCAGCGCGTACGATGCGGGGCTTCGGCGGCATGGTGACGTTTTTTATTCGTGATGCAGATTTTAAGACAACCGCACATGTCGTGGATTCCGTTCGCATTCCGCGCATCGGTCCGAGTCTTGGCGGCGTGGAATCGCTTATCGAACAACCGATGGTGATGAGTTATTGGAACTATTCTCCCCAACAACGACAGGCATTTCGCATCCCAGACAACATGATTCGTCTTTCTTGTGGGATCGAAGACACTGCTGACTTGATTGCCGATCTTGATCAGGCACTTGGAAGAACCTGAAACAATTTCTCAGCACGCACAGACCTGACGATACTACTTTTTTCTGCTGGAGCAGATCGATGCACTTTCGAACTCGAGCGATTCATGTTGGACAACATCCTGATCCGGCTACCGGTTCGGTCATTCCTCCCATTCATCTCGCCAGTACGTTTATTCAAAAAGGCATTGGGATTCCCGCCGAGTACGACTACGCTCGAACCGGGACTCCCACCCGACATAATCTTGAAGAGACGCTTGCCTCTCTTGATGACGGGATCAGGGCACTTGCATTCTCTTCCGGAATGGCAGCGATTCACTGCGTTTCACAACTTCTTACACCTGGCGACCACATTGTCACAGGCACCGACCTTTACGGTGGATCGTGGCGACTCTTTCACAAAGTACTTGCCAAGCAGGGAATTACTGTAACGGCAGTGCCCACGAGCGATTTCGATCGAGTTTGTGACGCGTTCACCGATTGCACCAAACTTCTGTGGCTGGAGTCGCCTGGAAATCCACTGCTTTCCATCACCGATTTCGATGCTTGCGTGAAGTACGCTCATGCACGTGGGGCATTGGTGGCCTGCGACAATACTCTTGCTACACCGGTGCTTTCACGACCGCTCTCCAGCGGCGCTGATATTGTGATGCATTCGGCAACTAAATATCTCGGAGGTCACAGCGACTTGCTCGGTGGAGTGCTGGTGATGCGAGATCCTCAACTCGCGCAAACTCTTGCGTGGCATCAAAATGCAACTGGCGCCGTAATGGGACCACTGGAATGTTTTCTCTGTTCACGTGGACTTAAAACACTTCAACTTCGAGTGCTCGAGCAGTCGCGCACTGCTCTTGAAATCGCTCGTTTTCTGAGAACACACCCTCGTGTTGAAAAAGTCTATTATCCAGGTCTTGAGGAACATCCCGGGCATTTGCTTGCAACGAAACAAATGCAGGGGGGCTACGGTGCGATCGTAAGTTTTGAGGTCAATGGAGACCCTCTCGCCGCAAGGAAAATTGTCACACTCACTAAGATTTTTCACCTGGCCGTGAGCCTCGGCGCAGTTGAATCGCTTATCGAACTTCCGGCGAACATGTCACACGGTGCCTACGAAGCCTCTGCTCGACTGGCTTGTGGGATTGTCGACGGATTGGTGCGATTGTCTGTTGGGCTGGAGGCCTTTGAAGACCTTCGTGACGACCTCGATCAGGCACTGGCACACACTGACGCTGTTTAAGAAATCTTTGGCATGCTGGAATTCTCAAATCTTCATTGCACGTCCTGAGATTCCTAGACTTCCCAGATTCTCCTCACTTCTGAATGCTCGCACTCCTCCACTTTTAATGCGTGTTTCATTTTGATTGACTGAGGATTTCTAGAGAATCGATCCATTTGACCCTATTTGTGGAAGGATGGTGAAGATTTTCTAATCACACAGATTTTAACGAAAGTTTCGATCTTTCTGATCCCGATAAATTTTCCATCACATACCGCGCCTTGGCCCTTAGGGGCTTCGGGGGACGTTTTTTTCGGAGGAGATTAAGATCATGAAAACAATTTGCACTTTTTTAATCCTACTCGTACTGCTGCTTGCTCCCACGATGAGCGTGGCCGTTTTCGCAGAGGAAACTCCTCGAACAGCAGCCGCAGATGCTCAAGGCAGCTTGCAATGGTCTCCCCACCGCATCTCGCGAAGGCCGGTAGCTGAAGACGTTCAGAAAGAAAACATATCCCAACACGCACAAGAACCGCTTCCGGCAGTCACCGTTGCCCGTCGCGAACCTGCCGCGCTTCTCTCCGAAGAAAATATTGTATCTCCAGCAATTCTCTCAGCACCGCGAGTGGAATTCGCTCCTCGCGCTGATCGTGTAATTCCCACAGAGACATTGCCTGAAGCACCGCTGTGGTATCCGTCTGGCTCAAGCACCAACGTCTCTCGTCAGCCAGCATCCGAAAACCGGTCCTCTTTCACTCCACCGGTCGCCTCTGGCTCATTCCCATCCGACGCCGAAATAAACAAGGCCATAGAACAGACGCAGCGTCGCGCGAAGGTATCTCAGACTCGGCAGATCGCTGTTGAGGTGCCAGCACCTCCTGCAAACTATTCTCCGAGTGCAATGCGTATTCCGGGTGGAGTTCGTGCTACGTCGGAGTTGGTCGCTGCACCCAGTCTGTTCTCATTTCCATCCACGCTCATGAGAACACCACAGGGAGAACATGGCCGACAAATTTATAAGCCCACCGGATCTGCTGTCCGCACCAGCGGCCGCAGTGTTTCTGAAGCTCCACGCTATTCTTCACAACCAACGCGACTGGCTCTCGCGCCAAATGCGGCAAATGCGGCAAATGCGGCAAATGCGCCGAGAGCCCGAGTGGCCGTCGCACTCGATGGCACATCGAGCGTCATGAGTCAGCCTGTTTCACAGCCAGAGGCGGCAGAAGTCAACACTGCACCAGCGATAAAATCTCCAACGCGCCAACCTTCATCGACGGAGTTTTCATCCCCTGCGCTCGGATCCCCCAGCGGTGAAATAATGCCGTATGAACAAAGATACCTCGAGAATGAATTCGAGGGCATGAGTTCCGATGGAACTTCTCTCGAACCAAACATGGGAATGCACTCCGGCAGCATCGAACAGGGAATGCTGATGGGGGCTTATCCGTGCGAGGAAATGGACTGCGAGGACGAGTGCGGATTTTTGCCTGGATGCGAGCACACTGGCACAATTCTCTCTTGGATGCGCAGATTTGGCCAGCCTTATTACGGATGGAGATGGTATCGCGATTTCACCGCAAGCGCCGGCATCGCCTCTTTTCAAAATGGCGCCGACCTGGGCTTTCACGGAAATTACGGAACCAATGAATATGCAAACTGGTCAATGCCTTTCTGGAATGCCTTTGGAGTTGGTTGGCAGCTTGGCGTGCGAGGTGTGCAGACTAATTTCCAGCCAACCAGCGGTCACATTCAACAAAATTCCAGAAACCAGACGTTCGCATCGACTGGGTTTTTTACACGAGCGTTTGAGGGACGCGGCCTGCAGGGAGGAGCGTCGTACGACTTCTTGACTGATAGTCTCTACGGAAACGTTGATATTGCGCAGATTCGAGCAGAGATCAGCTATGTATGGGATTACAACGAAATTGGTTTCTGGTCGGCATCGAGTCTCGGAACGACTACTGGGTTTTTGAGACAGACCGGCGGCACTTCAACGGTTAATTCGAAAACCACCGATCTCTACTCAATCTTCTATCGCTTACACTTTGACGATGCGAATGAAATCAAAATCTGGGCAGGAGCCTCGTCGTACAGGGATGGTTACATCGGATCGCTCATTCGTTCTCCGCTTTCGAAAAGCCTTGCCTTAGAAGGCACCTTTGCCTACCTGATCCCGAGCACTGCGCAAACTCACACTTTCAGCAACGGAACAAGTATCAGTCATTTTCCAAGCGCTTGGAACGTCGCAGTGAATTTGGTTTTCTATCCGGCGTGCCGCTCACGTCGTTCGCTGGCCAGTCCATACCGACCGCTGTTTGATGTTGCCGACAACGGCACCATGATTCGAGCCGATTTCTAAGACTCTCGTTTTGTTCAAGCGATCCGAGAACCTGCGAACGGCACTTTTTCCAAGACCTGCATGCAGCCCAATCTGGCATAACAATAGCCGGATCAATCGAAGACTATCAAAAATATCTCTTTGGGATGCCGATTGATCGGTGAATTGGTATGCTCTTCTTTCTGGTGGGCATGTCGTTCGGCATGCCAGTTCATGGCTCGTGTTCGTCTTGTCGACGGGAAGCCTGTTCGTTTTACTCCAGAAATTAAAAAGCCGTTGTATGAGTTCACCTAATATGCCCGATCCTTGGTCATGGATTGCAAATATGCTCGGTGCCGGTGAGCCCGAACAACCCTCTGCACCCAAATCTGAAAACGTTGTTCCACCAAAGCCGATTGAAAAAAAGATTGTCACAAAGCAATCCAAATCGGTGGGGAATTCTGATTGGAACGCGCTCGCTACGAATCTAGGACTTGAACCGTCGAATGATTCGCCACGCGCTTCTGTACCTCCTGTCGTACAGCGCCCCGCATTGCCTGTGCAGCTGATCTCGCAGCGAGACCGTGACAATCAACCGCGCCGAATCGATCGTCGTGACGAGCAAGAACAGACGCAGTCTTCCGGTTACAATCGTCCTAGAACCACTCAGGATCGTCCCGACGAATCTCGCAGAGACGATGGTCCAAGCACTTCTAGCGGAAATGTCTCTCGCGATACTACAGAAAGTGGCGCTCGGCGAGATGAGCGAGATGACCGAGATGGGGGAAACAATCGCAGGGGTCGATCGCAGCGCGGACGAGGACGCCGAGGCGGTTCGCGGGAAAATCTTGGGGATGTTCGACGAGATCAGCAACGCCCCCCCGTATCGTCTCGAGATACTTTTGATCAAGGCACTTTTTCTTCCGCAGACAATGAGCAGCAGGATCGTGACAGATTCGTTCGCGATGAAAGTCATACCGATGAGCAGAACATAGACCAGAATCGAGGACAGCGACACGACAGAGATGACGGCAGTAGGAGAACAAGCGGCACAGGATATCGAAACGATACTCGTGGATACGATGAGAAGTCGCGGGAAGGTGGACAGATTACTCCACCGCTTCGAGATGACATTCACGCGCGATCAGATCGCACCGAATACAGCAGGGAAGGCGACCGCGACAACCGGGAACTTTCATCCCAGCAAATAGAGAGCCAACCGCGGGTAAGCGAAGATCGTGACGAGAATGGCCAACCACGCCGCCGAAGGCGCCGAGGGCGGCGCGGTGGACGCCGTCGTCAGCCACGTGATGCACGTGATGGCCAGGACGTTCGGGACAGTCGAGATTCTTCCGAACGCCCAGAAATGGCCGGCGGAAATGACCAAGAGAGTCATACACCTGCGCGAAGAGACGATGAACGAGACTCCGCAAGAGTTCAGGGTAACGATGAGCTACCCCCCAGCGGTTATCTTTCAGAAACCGGCAGACCCCCTTCAGTGTCTCGAGAAAACGGCTCAAAACGGATGCCCCCACGAGGTCGTCGCAGAAGCGGTTCAGCCTCGCAGGGAACGCGTCGAGATACTTCGGATTCCGATGCGAATCGCCGGGTTCGGCGCCGTGTCGACGATGACAAAAGGCGATCGAGCAGCGAGAGTCTTGCCCGCAGTCGTCGCGATGAGTTTTCTCCCGTGGGTGGATACGACGAGGATGATGAAGGCCTTGAATTTCTGGGTGTTGAAGAAGATGTGGCCGAACGAAATCGGTCGACAAATGCTCGGCGACAGGATTCCGAAATGGATGACCTTCTCAATGAAACAGGCTTAGGTGCCGTCCATGACGTGCCAAGCTGGATTGAAGCCATCGGCATTGTGATTGCGGGGAATCTCGATGCTCGATCCAAATCTCCCCGAGGAGATGATCCGGATCGAGGCCGACCTCCTCGGCGCGGTTCTCGGTAACGATCGGCTACACGAATTTGCACCCATTGCCAAGGCTTACATTTTCTAGCGCTCGAACAGCTCTAAGCTGTTCGAGCGAGAGTCCATTCCTTTGAAAGTGCCTCGCCACACTTCGCTGTTGACCACATGGCTCGCGTCTTTTATTTCATTGCAATTGTACGAGCAAGTGGACGCAAAATTTGCTCGACAACGCAGGTATCAACAACTTCACGAGCAACCGAAGCCAGTCGATCGACGACTTCAACATACGTAGTATGTTGATCAAGGCTTCCATATTGTCTCGCCGTTACATAGACCGTCAGTTGCTCCTCTGCAAATTCACCTGTGCGAACCTGAAATGCATTGGTTCTTGCTTCCGTGCTGACTCGAACCTGAATTCGACAATCCTCGTCAAGTGAAATCGTAAGTGACGGTTCATAGTTAATGACCCGACCTCCAGGAATTTCAGCAACTCGGTCAAGCGACGGCCCAACGCCCAATGCTTCGGCTAAAAGCGCGTTGTGATTGCCACGGAATGCAAAGTCAAAACCGAATAAAAGATCGAGGGCCTCGCAATCAATGGGACTGACCGAAAGCAGCGCCGGCGCGAGATCCAGAACCAACCGATGCTGTTCCATGGCAGATTCAATACTACTGGGATTGACCTGACCCGAGCAGAGACGTTTTGATTCAACGGCCACCCAACGATATCGTCCCTGATCCTTCTCTTCTTCGAGCACAAAGTCTCGCTTGTCACGACAATAAAACTTTCTCATGGTCGGATATTTTTTCTGCACGCACTCAAAAAAGTGCAGAACGGTATCCCGCTGGCCAGGAAGTTCCATTTCCGTCGCCAGATTCATATTGATATAGAAGTCGTCGGCAAGGGACGCATAGTGCGTCATCGACGTGTACTCCATAGGGATGATAAGGACAATCGTCTCTCTTCAGCGCACGCTCACCGAATATCGAAAGAGACTCTTGCTCGCAGTATACGAACCAATCGAAGGACGTGTCAAAATGGGTGAATGATCAGCCCAGCCTGTTGATTTCGCCAACTCGCATGCGGTAACAAAGCTGCCCGTAACAATGGGTGACGTCTGCGGAGTACGCGATTGTCACCGGTGATTCAATTCACAATACCGCACGCGTGGATTGCGAATTTCAGCTGCGTGGGCTGGCGACCGATTCGATCGAGAGCCATACTCTTTCGTGATGCTTTTACGTTCACTTCTCTGCGTGTTAAAAGCAATTCTCTCCGGAAGAGCAGACTTATGAACGCTCCACTCGAACCAGCACGCATTCCAGACGATCGTATTTCGATCGAGAAACGCAGCGACGGAACTCTGCTTGTCCGAGTACGATCAGAATCACACAACGGACACTTTCTTCCAGATGCAGTATTTTCGTTTCGCTGCGGTGATCCACAGTATTCGTACTGGATTACACGTCTTGAATCCCAGCGCATACGCTAAAAACTCGAACACAAATCCATTCATTGCTTTTTTATCGCGATGAATCGCTGTGTGCGTAGTTTTAAATTGAATACACCGCACTGCGAAATGAGGCGTATTAATCATCGCTTCGGGAACTTGAGATCAGCGCAACAAATTCACGATTACTTTTAAACTTTGCGAGCTGCTTGGTTAACTGCTCCATGGCATCAACCGGGTGCATGCTTGAAAGAGTCCGCCGTAGCATGTTCACTGCGTGAAGCGTCTCGGGATTGATTAATTTCTCCTCCCGACGAGTTCCCGACTGCGAAATGTCGATTGATGGCCAGACACGTCGATCAGCAAGTTTTCTGTCGAGAACAAGTTCCATATTTCCGGTTCCCTTGAACTCCTGAAAAATGAGTTCGTCCATGCGGCTTCCGGTATCGATAAGCGCGGTGGCCACAATGGTAAGTGACCCTCCTTCCTCAAAAGCTCTCGCTGATGCAAAGAGCTTTTTCGGAATGTCCAGCGCCTTGATGTCAACACCACCGCTCATGGTTCGGCCTGTGTTTCCAACCCACTTATTAAAGGCACGGGCCATTCTTGTGATTGAATCCATTAGTAAAAAAACGTCTTTCCCAGCCTCGGTCATTCGCTTGCAGCGTTCCACGACAAGTTGAGAAAGCCGAACGTGGCTTTCAACATCGCAATCGAGACTGCTGGCGATCACTTCACCTTTGACAGTTCGCTTCATGTCCGTCACTTCTTCCGGACGTTCATCGACCAGAAGCATGACCAGCGATAATTCAGGATGATTTGCAGAGATCGCCTGCGACACCTGCTGCAACATAATGGTCTTGCCGGTTCTCGGTGGAGCCACAATTAAAGCCCGCTGGCCTTTTCCAAGCGGAGTCAGAAGATCCATAACACGTGTGGTGAGTGGTTGTTGGCCAGTTTCAAGTCGCAACCATGATTCGGGATTGATTGGGGTCAACGATTCGAACGGCTTTACCTTTACGGAATACTCATCGGGAGCCATTCCTTCAACCTCAAGAATCTCTCGAACACGAGGACCTTGTTGGCGCCGACCTGGCTGAACCATGACCTTGATAAATACTCCCTCGCGCAGCGAATATTTTTCAACCATTGTGCCTGGAACAAACGGATCGGTTCGCTCGCGAGCGTAATTATTTTCTGGACTTCTTAAAAATCCATATCCATTGGGATGCATCTCAAGAATGCCATTCCCGGGCTCCAGCGGAATCGGTTCTCCATTTTCGTTGACCTCGGGTTCGTTGTCAGGAGGCCTGTTACCAATGTCATTGCCACCGCCGCCATACCCTCCACCGCCTCCACCGCCTCCACCGCCGCCACCTCGTTGATATCCGCCGCGTTGACGCGATCGACGTCGATGAGAACCACCGCCACCTTGCCCCCACGGCCCCTGCTGTTGGCCACCCTGACCGCCGCCGCTGCCACCGCCGCCACCATAACCGCCACCACCGCCGCCACCACCGCCACCGCCATATCCCTGACCGCCACCTTGTCCAGATCCATCGGAACCCTGGCGACCATGCGACCTGGGCCTTCTTCGCTTAGCCATGAAATCACAATACCTGCAAAAGAAATGTCTGCGTCAGCCGGCGGCCAACGACATTAAAAACCACTGTGGAATTGTTTTTCCCTGCACCCGTGTGCCACGGACTACTTTCTGAGAGCGAACCGTTACGGCATGAAAGCCACAGTGCGCCACAATTCCCTGAGCATTCACGTCCCCCTCATCAACACACAAGAGAGGGGCACGAAGGCCAATCGTCATGCTTTTTTCGAACTCACATTGAGTGTGTTTTGAGTTCGGTAGAGGATCACATAAACAAGTATTCAGATCTCAGCCACACAATCCGATACCGTTTGAAACAGAACTTTCATTCTTTCCAAAAAGACTCGGAACCCTTCGAATTTCATCGAAACCGAAGAAGGAAAAACAACACTTGATGTCGGCAGAAGCTTTTAAATGGATCCGTTACTGATTTTCCGGAACGCTCCAAAGCGACTTCCGACAACGGTTCGAATCTAGAGAATGAAATCTCTTCGAACCAATCACAACCGGTGAGATTCGTTGACCTGAAAAAGACGAATACATTTCTCAGTGAATCTGACGGTTCTTTTCAAGGATATTACTTTCCGAGTACATCTCCTTGAAAATCGATGAGCAGAGTATCTGCTGGAATTGATGAACTGTCAAGCCAAGGGATTTTGGAGGGCGAGGGAATTACACCTTTTTCCCTCTTTTGTGGGATTTGGCAGCACGGGAAAGACGGAGGGAACAGGCAAAAATGGAACCCGTCAGTTGTCTCTATTTTTGTTGCAACTCCCCCCACCCCGATAACCGATATCTCTTACAGCAACCCACAAAATGACTGAATGACATGAATTGGGCGTTTTTCAAGGCTTCCCACGCTCTGACCATTCGCTAGTCGCCACTGTAATTTTCTCTATGCCACTTGCCTGCCCTCATGGAGGCGCCTGGAACAACACTATGTACTATAAAAAAAAGTGCCGATCCGTTTATATGCTCGCGCCATCATTTCTGACAATCGGCCTCGGCGTGTCATTCTCGTTGTGCATGGTGAATTCAAAACTCCTTTGGGCGGAAGCCTTTTCTTTAGCTGCTGCGCCGATTGCCAATTCTCCATGGCATACCGACCTTGAGGCCGCATCCGCTGCCTCAGTGATCAGTCAGCGGCCAGTGCTTTTGGTTTTTCATGCACACTGGTCAGAGGGCTGCAAACGAATTGAATCTGATGTTTTTACAAGTGCCGAGGCAATGGCGCTTCTGACAGCCTGCTATGAGCCGCTCAAGGTCAATGTTGATCAACAACCAAACCTTGCAAAAAAACACAATGTATCGCATCTTCCTGCAGCCGTTGTCCTCGGTCCAGATGGTTCATCTCTCGATCGCTTTGATTGCCCAGAGACGCCACCGAGTTTTATCGCTGCCGCCGCTCGATCCGCTCAGCGTTCTGCAACAAGTAGCGCAACCCGACCGACCTCCCCACCTGCAGGTTTTGATTTGGCAGCCGTAGCTGCCAAGGTGCAGGCGGCATCGCTTGCACGCAGTGCTGATCAGGTCCCTCACCTTTCGGAAACACAACTTGCTGAGATTGCGGCTTCCCAGCCATCTCCTCAAGCCGACGTGAGTGTAGCCAGTGATGATTTTAAGGCATCTGTAAAATCGAAAATCACCACAAACGAACCCAACAGTTCGCCGATCCTGTCCAAAGAGCCAACGCTCTGGACAGCAGAAACATCTTCTCGCCCGCTGGTGACTGGCCCCTTTGCATCACATACTGAGAATTCTATCGCGACCACTTCAAACTCAGAGCAGACTGGAGTGTCATCTTCGCGATCATCCATTGAGCCTGCAAATACTGCGAATCCATCGTCTCCAAATGCTTCGCCATCCTCACCGTGGATCAATCGTCAACTCTCACGATTTTCTCCCGCTGGCGATCAACCCGCTTCCGCTGCTACCCTTCTCGAGACACCGACCACATCGGCGCCTCAGGCATCCACCGTGGCAGATGCCAAGACTGACACGGCCGTTGTTCCAAAGGTCGTCGAAACAGTTCCCAGTGGTCCGGCCGGATTTATGAGTTCGCTTTTAGGAGCAACTTTTTCACCCAAAAAACAACCAGACGCTGCGAAATCAAACAGTGAAAATCAGGCACCACCATCTCTTCCATCGTTGGCGACATCACCGGCGCCGCCAGTGTCCACCGAGAGCATGCCGGTTGGCATGGAAGGCTATTGTCCTGTGACACTGATCCAAAATGGCCAGTGGGTCGAAGGCCGCGCTCGGTGGGGAGCCAAGCATCGCGGTCGCACCTATCTTTTTGCAGGTGCTGAACAACAGCGGATATTTCTCTCCGATCCTGATCGCTACAGCCCCGCGCTTTCAGGAGATGATCCAGTGCTTGTTTTCGATTCCTCGAAACAGGTCTCCGGGCAACGTCGATACGGAGTAACCTACCAAGGACGGATCTATCTTTTTTCGTCAGTCGAATCACGCAACACTTTTTCAGCGAATCCAAAAAAATACAACGAGCGTGTAAGCGTGGCGGAGAATGTCCGTTTGGAAAATCCGACCAAGCGATATTAAATCTGTTGCCAGATTTCATCCGCATACACACAACACTTTTTGAATGATTCCTTTTCTCGGTGGTTCATCGCAACTTTTTTGATGCTGGAGTTTAACCGTCTCCATGTGGGGACTCCCAGCGTCGACTGCGATCGACTGCCTCATGCCATCGAGAAAGCATATGAGCACGAACCTTCGAATCCATGTTTGGAAGAAAGATTCTTTCAATTTTTCGCGCCTCGAGCGCCTCTGAATCGTCAAAGAACCCCACTGCTCCTCCAGCTAAAAGTGCCGCACCAAGCGCCGTTGTTTCAACGACGCAGGGCCGCTCCACCGGCACCCCAAGCAGATCGGCCTGCATCTGCATCAGAAGATTATTCGCGCTCGCTCCACCATCAACTCGAAGCGTTTGAAGCGTAGATCCAGAATCGGACTGCATGGCAGAAACAATGTCACACACCTGAAATGCAATCGCCTCAAGCGATGCTCGAGCAATGTGGGCCGCAGTAGTTCCTCGCGACAATCCAATTAATAGTCCACGGGCATATGGGTCCCAATGTGGTGCGCCAAGCCCTGTGAGAGCAGGTACGAAGACCACTCCATCGGTCTGGCTCACGCGCAGTGCAAGCGACTCCACTTCAGCCGACGTCTGAATGATGCCCAAACCATCTCGCAGCCATCCCACGACTGCACCGGCGATGAACACCGATCCTTCAAGACAATACTGCGACGCACCGCCAACATCACACGCGCGCGACGTAAGCAGACCGTGCCGGCTTTCAATACAATCGGATCCCGTTGCAAAAAAAAGAAACGCACCGGTTCCGTACGTATTTTTCGCCTGGCCTGCCAAAATACAGCCTTGTCCGTATGCGGCAGACTGCTGATCTCCGGCGCACCCAGCAAGCGGAATCTCGGCTCCAAACCATTTCGATTCACACATTCCGTACACCTCGCTGCTGGAGCGAATACTCGGCAGAATGCATCGGGGCACCCCGAGTTTTTCACAGAGCTGATCGCTCCACGCTCCATCCACGATGTCATAGAGCATTGTGCGACTGGCGTTGGTGGGATCGGTTATATGCAGCAATCCTCCTGAAAGTCTCCAGAGAAGAAATGTATCCACCGTGCCAAACAACACATCGCCCGACTCACACCGGGCTCGTAACCCAGGAATCGTGTCGAGCAGATGTCGGATTTTGGTCGCTGAAAAATATGGATCGAGTACAAGTCCGGTCCGTTTTCGAATCTCCTCTTCAAAGCCTGCCTCGCGGAATTGTTCACACAGTGGTGCCGAAACACGACTTTGCCAAACGATCGCCGGTGCAACGGCTGTGCCTGTATGACGATCCCACAAAATAGTCGTCTCTCGTTGATTTGTCACGCCAATTCCGGCGATCATTGAGGCAACAACTCCTGCTTTTTCCAGAACGATTCTTGCACTTGTCAACTGCGACTGCCAGATCTCCTCTGGATCGTGTTCGACGATTCCGGGAGCCGGAGTGTGTTGCGTGAATTCGCAGTGCGCAGATGCGAAAGGCATCCCGCAGGAATCAAACAAAATAGCTCTGCTCGAGGTAGTTCCCTGATCGAGCGCAAGAATAAAACGCTTGTCTGTAGATGTCACACAATCACTCTCTTTCCATAGCGACGTAAAAACCGTTGCGTCAGAGTATTGACAGTCTGCTCCAGCGACTCTTCCGCCAATCGACCGATGGAAACCATTTCGTTTGCGACGCTCAAAAGCGATTTCCTATGCAGAACTGGTTCGAATAAAAGAAGTAACCGTCGTTCCACTACGTCTTCGAGCGTGTGTGCCCATTCTTGATTGAGCGCATGAGATACCGTTGAAAGAGGGAGGGTTGTTCCGTCGATCATTTTGCACAAATGAAAAGGATGGTTGCCCATTCTATCGATTGCTTGCGAGCCATAGAGACCGATCATTCTCCCCGCAGCGACGCGCGAGAGGCCAGTCTTTCGTACAAGAAATTCCTCTGCTTGCCAAACGCCTTGATCACCCGTGAGTCCTTGTGCGCCCGGTAGCGGTCGATCTCGACTGCAACCGGTTACTGCGACACCAAGTGTCTTTAGAATTTTCGATGCAGCCTGCTCTCCAAGACTCCGGCATGTGGTGAGTTTTCCACCCACAACGCTCCAGCATGGCAGCGGTGCGTTTTGATGGCGAATGAGCATGTGCCGACGGGTGACCGAAGCAGGAGCGAGTAATTTCCCATTGATCGATTGTCGACCCGATGGAAGCGGTCGCACTCCGCAGTAATGTTGTTCGAGCGACTCGCGCCCTAGGGCGATTCTGGGGAAAAGTCTCGCAACTGCCGAAAGCAGATAGGTGATTTCATCATCATCTGCCTTGGCTTCCGTGGGATCTCCAAAGAAGGGCACATCGGTCGTGCCGACCAGTGTAAGCCCGTTCAGAAAGGGAAGCACGAACACTGGTCGATCGTCGAGGGCCTCTGCATAGATTCCGCAGCCTTGCAAGGCTTCGTACAACTCCTGAGAACGGAGTACCAGATGGCTCCCCTTCGTTCCACCAATGAGCAACGGACTCTGGAGCGGCAAAGTTTCGAGTGTACGATCGACCCACGCCCCGGTAGCGTTGATGACTGCATCCGCGCGAACTTCTTTTCTCTGCGAACGACTCTGTGTCCCCAGAGAAGCCGTGGGCTCAAGAATCACTCTGTTACCCTCGAGCCTCGCGAGGTGATGATTCCATAGTTCGAATCGACTTCCATGCGATGCACACGCCGAGCGAGCATCACTCAGCAATTCAATTGTAAATCGTTCTGGGGCCACCATCTGCGCATCGACATAGCTCATCGCAATCGGAAAGATCGATCGATCAATTCCAGGCCAGTGGGCGAGATCACGGACAACCGAGTGTCGAGGCCACTTCGAATCTGTTGAAAGAACATCGTAGAGCGATAGGCCAGCCCGTACTGCCCATGCTCCGCGACCACCATCTCCCTGCAGACTTTTGGCGAGTTTCTCAAACCCAACGATTCGAGCAGCCGAGGCGAGTAGTCCACCGCGGCTACGTTTGAGCGGTAGTAAAAATTTGAGCGGCTTGACTAAATGGGGCGCCACACGAATGAGTCGATCTCGCTCGGCAAGGCTTTCTCGCACGAGATCGATCTCTCCATATTCAAGGTAACGAAGACCTCCATGCACCAGACGCGTCGACCATGAAGTGGCCCCCGATGCCACATCAGCCGCATCGGCAACTACGACCGACACGCCCGACAACGCACACTCTCTGGCAATCGCCGCACCGTTGATACCGGCTCCCAGCACAACAATGGTCACATCCTGAGGTCTCATCCCACTCTTTTCTCCATCGAGTTCAAGGCGTCTCTCACCTTTTTTCAGCGTTAAAAGTGTATTTTCATTGTGGACTTCGTAGCCACGTCGAGACAGACTTGGAATCTATCGCACATACTGACCTCTCCAACACTCACGACTCACGCCATTCATCAATGACTCCATACGATTGTTCAACAACTCTATCTGGGCTCGCTCTTTTAAGCTTCACCAGATTGTGTGTTTTTTTGAAACACCGGCTGTACGAGTTTGCGGGTCGTCGCTCAACATGGATGCCGGGTCTGTGCATTGCGATGCTTGGCTGGTCGATACATGCTTTGCAAAACCAGAGTCTTTTATGCGCCAGTGAAACAACGCCTGTTACGCGTTCGACGCGACTCGTCACACCCCACTCGCTCGCACAACTGATAGACGCTCACTGGATTGGAACCGACCTTCGGTCTGTGGCAGAACAGATCTCAAAACAGATTGAACTGCCAGTCATCATTGATCGTCGCCTCGATCCAGGAACCCCCGTGAACCTTCGGGCTGATGCAGAACCAGCAGTTGATCTTCTCGAACGTCTTGCGAAATCACTGGGCGTTTCCCTCTCTGTGCTGCATTCAAGTGTTCGACTGGCGCCCAAGACTGTTGCTCGACAGATGGAAACCGCGGAAATACTTCGAGATCGTGATATTCAATCGCTTGCACCCAGTTCGCAAACCCGATTTTCTTCTCGAGCAGTTCTTCAATGGCCCATCGGAGCAGTGCCGAGCGAAGTAGTTGAATCTCTCGCCGAAGAACAAAACCTGATCATAGACAACCTCACTCTTATTCCTCACGATCATTTTCCGGCAATCACATTGCCGCTCATGACACTTGCTGAACGCCTCGATTTACTTCTTGGACATTTTGATTTATGCATTTCAATCACGACGGGCGACGATGCCACGCACATTTCACTCGTGCCACTTGAAGATCGAAAGGAGATCGTTCGCGTCTACCGTCGTCCGCTTCGTAACTCTGCCGCAACAGCACGCCTCAATGCTCTTGCTACATCCGTCACAATCGAAAACGGGGAAACTGACGATTCCTTTCTTCTGCGTGGAAGCGTTGCCGATGCGCGACTGGTGGAGCGAGCACTCTTTCCGGCAGCAACCGTTCGCCCAGTTAAAAAACCCGCTTCCGATCCTCAGCAAGACCGCTTCACGCTCCGTGTGGCCGCGCCCTTAGAAGAACTCTTCGTTGAGGTGGCTGGCAGACTAAAACTCAAACTCATCATCGATCGAGATTCACTCGCAAGAGCCTCCATTGACCCGCAAGAAGTGATCCGTCTCGAGCTCTCCAATGCGACGCGAGAACAGTTGCTCGACGCAATGACGCGCCACGCTGGGCTCTCTTGGTCGATCGCCGATCAAACGCTCTCAATCCGGGCAACTTCAATGAATCCGAATAACTCTGATCGTTGATCTCTACGAAAGTCCCTTGGCACCGGCAGGGTCGAGTAACCCAGTGAGTTTTTCTTGAATATTTTGTTTGATCGTACCGCTAAAAAATGTCGCCGCGAGCGGCAGCTTTACAGACACAAGAACCTCCTTGGGCTGCACGGTAACACTTGCCTGAACCTTCATCCCCATTGGAGAGACTGTTACGTGCATCTCGTCGCCCTTCCACTCAGCGGCAATCGGGCCGGATTGTGAAGCGTATTGCTCGCGAGCAACAGTGACCGCCTGGTCGAGCCGACGCCGAATTTCGTCGGTCTCAAGTGAATGTGGAATGCGGACTTCGAGCGGCGCCATACTTTCTCCGATTATTTCTAAATAGGTGATGGTTTCAAAACAAATTCAAAGAAGACTACTTCAAAGATCAGTGTATGGAGACTCTTTCATTACCGCAAAGACTTTTCGCCGCAGCCACAAGATGTGCTGATACTCTACCGAGTCTGCCGCCGACGCAGACTCCAGATCGCACCGCCACCACATCGGGCCCGAGTTCGGCTGCACGATGAATATCGGCAAGGGTCAGTTTTCCAGCGATCGCGATCTGCATTCCGGCAGCCTGCACGCATCGGCACCATCGACGAATGACGGTCTCTTCAATTATTTCAAACAGTCCGCCAAAATCTTTCCTGCAGGTGTCCACGAGCACCAAACTATTTCCAGTGCGAGCCGCCTGAGCAAAAACATCTTCCGGATCCGGTGCCAACACCTCTTTTGCATCAGCATAGGCGACGGGAACACAGAGAACAAAACGCGACACAAGAGCCTCTAACTCTCCCAATCGCTCTTCCCAGTTCTGATATTTCATCTGCGCCAGTCCAATCTTTACCGCCATTGGTGACACGGTGCGCAGTTCGTGCGCCTCTTCAAGAGGCAGCTCAAGCAGCGATCGCTGCAGAATCGATGTGTACCCAATTAAATCTTGGGAAGAAACGTTGGCGAGCTCTCCAATCGCCATGGTCCAAGGAACCTTTTGGCCGACTGCTCGGGAGACCTCCGTCGCTTTGCAAATCGTTGGTCTCCCAAGGCTGCCAGCAAACGGATCTTTGACATCAATAATATCTGCACCACCCGCAATCGCTTCGAGCGCTTCAGATTCGTTTTGAACACTCACGAGGAGTTTGCAGCACGTCACAAAAGTGCCTCATGACAGGAGCTTTCAATAGAAATTGGTGGAATAACCGATTGGTCTTTTTTGACTTCTGAAAGCTTTATGTTCAATTTTTTAACAAACTCTAGATCGATCGGTTCGCACCAGAGTCCTTGAAAAACCACCGCTCCACTTTTCCACGATCCCCACGGTTCGAATGTCTTACGTTCCTGAAGCGATGTCTCGCGTTCAGCAATTCGCATCACCACAGTGCTCGTTCGATGACCGGGTTTTATCTCATCCTGCTGAGAGGAATCGGATTGTGGACCGATGTGCTGAGATCCAAGAAAAAAGCATTCTACAGCTGCCATCGGAACCGCATGCCTGTGCTGTGGCGATAGGCGTACAAAAAAAATGCCTTCTCGGTATTCAAGCCGAGGTGAACTTTGCCAAAGCCCGAGGAACAACGCGGCAACGAAGAACAAGACCGCAATCGTTCCGCAGATCCACGCAAGGAACGGCAGAACTATTCCCGTCACCCCAAGCACTATCACCACGCCCATACTGATCATCCAGATGGCTGTAAGCGGTCGGATATTGCCCCGAATCCACGCTCCTGCGAACGGCTCTGACTGCGCTTTCATCAACACTCGCAGTTTCATAGTCTTTCGAGATTGAATTCGATCCTTTTTTCTCTGTTTTATCGCGAAACCGTTATTTTATGAACGAACTTTCCGGTGAGCACTCTCGTGATTCTTCCACTCTTGTTTTTGGTGGAATCTGCTTGGTGCTGCTTTGTTACTCGTTGACTGCGATTGCAGGATGGCCTCAGCATGGTCGCGACTTGCTTATTGAGAAACAAGCTGCCCACGCCGATCATTCGCATTCTCATTCCAATGAATCCGAGAGCTCATCGAACCTTTCCACGATCATCCCACCACCTATTTTCACGATTATTCCTTTTGTGCTCTTACTTTCGGCAATTGCAATCCTGCCACTTTTGCATCGAGTTGAACACTGGTGGGAACACAATTTGAGCAAACTGTTCATCGCAACAACGCTGGGAATGGCAACGCTATCCTACTATCTGTTTTTTCACCGTGATGCCGTAGAGATCCATTTTCCTTGCCACGGCCTTGCGCAGGCATCTGACTATGGCCCCTCGTGGAGCGTCGTCTCCGCAGTGCTCGTAAACGCACTTCTCTCAGAATATATTCCTTTTATTGTGCTTCTGTTTTCGCTTTTTGTCATTGCAGGAAGCGTTCGTATTGAGGGGGACTTGGTTGCCTCGTCGACCACGAACGCCCTCTTTCTTCTCGTTGGTGCACTCGCTGCAAGCTTTATTGGGACCACCGGTGCGGCCATGGTTTTGATACGGCCTCTTCTTGAAACGAATCGTGAGAGAAAACATGTTGCACACACGGTTGTCTTCTTTATTTTTGTCGTTTGCAACTGCGGCGGATGTCTTTTGCCGGTCGGCGATCCTCCTCTTTTTCTGGGCTATTTGGAAGGGGTCGACTTCTTCTGGACGCTTTCGCTTTGGAAAGAATGGCTTGTCACAAATCTACTCATTATCACCATCTACTGGCTGTGGGATTCTCTTGTAGAATTGCCAAAGGAAACTCAGTTAGACCTGTCTCGAGATCGCGGTCGCACGCGACAAATGGTGATACGAGGACTTCTCAGTGTTCCTTTAATGATCGGTGTGATTGCATCGGTTGCATTGCTTGATCCATCAAAGGTGTTTCCAGGCACAGACTGGCATCCTTGGATTTTTCTGCGCGAGGTTGTGCTCTTGTCCCTTGTGGGAATCTCACTTCGATGCGGTGACGTCACTATTCGTCGCGATAACGGATTTAACTACGGAGCCATCATTGAGGTTGCAGTTCTGTTTCTTGGAATTTTTATCTGCATGCAACCTGCGCTTTCGATTCTTCAAATCTATGGACCTACTCTTGGACTCTCCTCCTCAAGATCTTTTTTCTGGGCCACTGGCCTGCTCTCGAGCGTGCTGGACAATGCACCGACCTACCTTGTCTTTTTCAAGACCGCACAAAGTCTTGGAACCGAAGCTCCGACGATGGCTGGAGTTGATATCGGCCGCTTGGCAGGCGTAAGTCTTGGAGCCGTGTTTCTTGGTGCCATGACGTATATCGGCAACGGTCCCAACTTCATGGTCAAAGCGATTGCTGAAAAGCAGGGAATTCGCATGCCGAGTTTCTTTGGCTATATGGTCTGGAGTTTTTGCGTGCTTCTACCTGTATTTGCATTTATTTCATTTCTTTTTCTTTCCTAGGCCCATTGCATTTGTTCAGTTTTTCGGTCGAAAACCATTCGTCTTAGTTCATTTCTTACATTTCTGACATCCTCTCTCTGGGTTCGCTCAGCATTTTTTTAGAAACCATTTGCTCCGACACATCAACATAAGAGCGATTCCTTTGAATGCATTTCATTCGCCTCAAGCCTTTGATCTGATTACTACCCAACACGATTTGAGCAATCTTATCGACAGACTCAAGGAGCACAGGCACCTTAGTTTCGACACAGAATTTGTTTCTGAACACACCTACCGTTCGCAGTTATGTCTTCTGCAGGTCAGTGCTCCTGGAATTCTCGCAGCAGTCGATACGCTCGCGGTTCCAAATCTCGATTCCTTTTGGAATCTTCTCTCCGAGCCAGATCGAACGACGATTGTTCATGCCGGACGAGAGGAACTGGGCTTCGTACTTCATGCAATCGGAAAGCGTCCTACAAAACTTTTTGACGTGCAGGTGGCAGCAGGACTCGTCGATCACGACTATCCATCCGGGTACGCATCGCTTGTACGCCGTATTCTTGGATTCAATACAAATAAAGGTGAGACTCGAACCGATTGGCGGCGGCGGCCGCTCTCGGATGCCCAACTGGAATACGCCATGGATGATGTTCGCTATCTAGAGGCAATGTGGGCATCACTCGAAGAACGCCTCTCGCAACTTGGGCGCACCGAATGGATGGTGGCCGAAATGCTCACCTGGCAGGATGATGTGGAGGAATCCTTTCTTCGAAAGCGATGGCGCAGAGTCTCGGGACTCAATGGTTTATCTCGTCGCGAGTTGGCAGTGGCTAGAGAACTCTGGCATTGGCGCGACAGCGTCGCTGAATGTCGTGACATGCCTGCAAAGCGAGTGCTTCGCGACGATTTGCTCGTGGAAATCGCAAAACGCAAAAGCGCCGATGAACAACAAATTTCTTCTATTCGTGGCATGCAGCGATCTGATCTGCGTCACATACTCAAAGATCTTTCGGGTGCGATTCGCGCAGGCCTCGATATACCAGATGACCAGTGTCCAGGCGGAGAACGTCACCGAGCACCCCCGACGCAGCTCTCAATGCTTGGTCAGTTTCTCGCAACGGCCATCGCCGGCGTCTGTCGGCAGATGAGCATTGCCCCGGCTCTCGTCGGAACCGCCTCTGATATGCGAGACTTGTTGGCAATGAAACTTGGCTATCATGCCGGCGATCGCGAACCGCTTCTCGCATCTGGTTGGCGGGCAGAGTTCGTTGGCGAATTAGTCGATGATCTGCTCGCCGGTCGAGCCACCCTTCGCATCAGTGATGTACGATCAAATGATCCATTGGTGATTGATCGCGTCGATCGAGAGAAACGTTCGAACGTCTAAAGTGTGTTATGCCGCATGCCACCAGCAGATCGTTCGATGAGGCTTTCACCAATCCTCGCGTACACACACTGAAGGCCTCATCTGGAATTTTACACAGTGCAGCACAGTGGCTTATTGCCCAAGCCACCGGCGAATCGAAAAGTTCACAAGTAAAACTCGGTCACTGGACAATTCTTGTTCCAGGTCGACGCGCAGGCCACCGTTTGCTCGAACATCTCATCGACCTGTCATCGCAGCAGAAACTCGATCTCGAACCGCCAAGAATTACAACCCTCGGTTCATTTCCGGAACTCCTGTACACACCCAGAAAACCACTGGCAAGCATCACCACAGAAACGCTGGCATGGGTGGCAGCCCTTTCTCACAGCACTCCCGCTGACCGCGATAGTGTGATTCCATCGCCGATGCAGTCTCCGGAAGCACTTGTCACTTCTGCGCGCGAACTGGTGAGAGTGCATCGAGAACTCGCGGGAGTCGATCTTGGTTTTCGTGACGTTTGTGCAAAGGCCGCAGAAATGATTCCAGGCTTTTCCGACCATGCTCGGTGGGAGGCACTGGGCCGTCTCGAAATTGCTTATCTTTTAATCCTCGAATCACACGGTCTCTGGGATCGACAAACCGCGAGACGTGTTGCACTTGAAAAAAATGAAATCCAATTCAACGGGCGGTTGGTGCTGTTGGCAACTGTCGATCTTGATTTTCTACAACGTCGATTGCTGAGTCGTATCGAGCAATCAATCGACGTTCTCGTGGCACTTCCTGCCCACATTTCGACCGCAGAGGCAGCCTCCTGTTTTGATTCCCTCGGTTGTCTTATTCCCGATGCATGGTTGACACGCGACATTCCGATCCCGTTGAACTGCATCTCGCATGTTCTCGACACGCAAGGACAATGTGAGAAGCTTGTCGAATGGCTTCGGCATTCTGGCTCTCACCAAAGAGCTGATGAGATCACGATTGCTGTTCCGGATGCTACGATTGCTCCAACGATCGAACACGCTCTGGCGGCAGAGGGCGTTGCGGCCCGTTACGGAGTGGAACGCACCGCACGACGATCGACTCCGTACCAGATGCTCTCAGCTGTTTTTGGCTGGATCATGTACCGCGATTATGAGAGCCTCGCAACACTCCTTCGCTCGCCGGAAGTGCTGCACTTTATCGAGACTTCTGGTGAAACCCGATCACTCGAACTGCTCGATGTTTTTTCTTCGCAGCATTTGCCGATGAAGATTGATCGTGCTTACCTTGAACAGGCCGTCGCAGAGTCTCGTGGACAAACCGCTCGTCGAGAGAATCAGGATTTACAAGGTTTATTAGCGGTTTTGAACTCACTCGACGATTGGCTTCGTCCGCTCGTCGAGGCATCGACGCATATCGCTCATGGAACTGCCGACGCCGCCACGTGGACCGGTGCAATTCGCCAGCTTTTTGCAACAGTGTATCGCGATTGTTCCCTCAATCTGGAGTGGCCTCTGGATCGAGTCGTCGCACAATCGCTCGAATTACTGTCCGAAACGCTTGCTGAATTCGAGACACTCTCTCGCGAGATGGTGACGCTCGCCGGCAGTCGAGGGCTTGAGCACTTGCTCATGGCATTGTGGGACACGGGCGTGCTTCCTGCTCCCAGACAGGATGATTGCATTGATTTGGTCGGCTGGCTGGAAGTCGCGTTGGATGACAGCCCGTTGCTCGCATTGACAAGCGTCCTTGAAGGTATTGTGCCATCGAGACTTTCGCTCGACCCTCTCTTACCTGAGTCACTGCGCACGGCACTTCATCTTCTGGATTCGCGACGAACTACTGCTCGTGATGCCTGGATTTTGTCACTGGCAGTTTCCTCAAGAGAGACCCTGCTGGTGATTGTTCCTCAGTATAGCAGCGATCATTCGCCATCCGTTCCGAGTCGACTTTTGTTTCGTCGCCCTCCCGATGATGTTGTGCGAATAGCTCAGAAACTTTTTTTAGGCGAGACTCCGAAACTTGTCGGAACGACGATCACCTCAACGGGTTCGCGTCTCAATGTTCCACGCCCGACAGATTCATCACCGCCTGTCGCGTCCATGCGAGTCACCGAGTTCAAAGATTACTTAGCTTGCCCTTACCGCTATTGGCTACGACACCGGCTCAAACTCAGTGAATCCCAGGGGCGCACTGGAGAGATGCGTGGGGCTGATTTTGGAATGCTTCTTCATAGTGTTCTTGAAGGATTCTCGGTTACAGACCTCGCTTCCTGCACCGATCCTCAAAAACTCTCTCGCGGTCTTTGCGACATTCTTGACAGCTTTTCACAAAATCGATTTGGATCACATCCGTCCGGGGCGGTGGCTGTTGGCCTAGAACTTGCGAAAAGACGTTTGTCGCAGTTTGCTTCGGTACAGGCCGAACGTGCCAGAGAAGGATGGATGATTCACTCATTCGAAACCACCGCTCGTGGAACACTCATTGTCGATAATTCACCAATGAATATCACCGGTAGGATTGATCGTATCGACCATCATCCGCAGACAGGTCGCTGGGAAGTTCTGGATTACAAAACAAAAGCCACCTGCACACCACCCGATCGGACGCACCGAACCGGTGATGAATGGATCGACCTTCAGCTTCCGCTGTATCGACATTTACTGTCGAGCGTGGCTCCATCAATCGATCCGACCATGCTTGCTCTTGGATATTTCAACCTTCCTGCAGATATCGAGAACACAGGGATCACACTGGCGACCTGGGATGCAGCGATGCTTGCCAACTCTGATGTTGCGGCGAAGGATATTATTCGTGCAGTAAGACAAGAAATTTTCTGGCCCCGACGTGATGAAAACTCTCATCTGTTTCCAGAATTTGACACAATTTGTCAAACCCATCGAATTGAACCTTCCGACAGCGAGAACGACACGTGACATCTTTGAACTTATCGACGTCACCCTTTATCAGCGTGCGTGCAAGCGCTGGTACTGGAAAAACTCATTCGCTTACCAATCGTCTTCTTGAACTGCTCCTTGGTGGCGCAGCCATTGAAGATATTTTTGCTGCAACGTTTGCTCGAAAAGCAGCGGGTGAAATTCTTGTGCGACTTTTGCGACGTCTTGCGATTGCCGCCGATTCATCAAACCCCCGGATGGCTGAGACACTTTCAGCGGAACTTGCTCTTGGAACAGTGAATACCGAGACATTCCGTGATCTTCTTGTAAAGGTCACTGCGTCACTCGATCAACTTATGATCGGCACGCTTGATAGTTTTTTTGTATCGTGGGCCGGATCGTCTCGGTTCGAGATTGGGCTTCCTGCGGGATGGTCGATCGGCAATGAGCGAACTCTCACTCGACTTCGTCGAATGGCAATTCAACGACTGCTCGTCGGAGATACTATTTCCAACACCACGGCCGATTTAGCCACGTTGATCGTGCAACTCAACGGTGGCCGGCTGGCCATTGGCCTAGAAAAATCGATCGAGGGCATCGTCACCAGTCTTGCGGGAGTTTTTCGCGACACGCTTCCGGCAGCTTGGAACTGCCTCACACTTCCTCCCGAGATCTCAAGCCAAGACATTTCTACCGCGATGCTTGAAGTGTTAGCGTTTTCCTTCACCGACTCGCGATTCACCTCTGCTCGCGACAGCGATATCGAGCGCGCTCGAGCACTTCATTGGGATGACTTCGTACAAAAAGGACTCGTTGCCAAAATTGTCAGTGGTGATTTGACCTACTACTCCAAACCCATCGACAGCGATGTCGCCAAAGCCTACCGACCACTGATCGAGGCCGCACGAAGTGCACTTGTCGGACGAATAGTGCTAAAGACCCGCGCTATGCATGACATGCTCTCGCTCTACACACAACTCTATGATGGTCTCGTGGCACAAGAAGGTGTCGTTTCATTTGATGACATCACTCGACTCGTTGGCGATGCGGTCTCTAACGGGCGAATCGACTCCGCTCGTTGGCGTGGTATTCCCTCGCACCGCCATCTCTTGCTTGATGAATTCCAAGACACCTCGCTTTCGCAGTGGAGAATTCTCAAAACAATTATTTCTAAGGCTGCGGCTTCCGAAGGAACATTTTATTGCGTTGGAGATGAAAAACAGGCTATCTATGGCTGGCGGGGCGGCAGATCCGAACTTCTTGAATACGTTGGCAAACTTTTTGAAACCGGTCCAATTCCCCTTTCCACTCGACAACTCTCTCACAGTTATCGTTCTAGTCCGGCGATTCTCGACGTCGTGAATACTATTTTCAGTGCCATTGGATCAAGTGTGGCGTTGGTCGATCATCCACAGGTCGCAGTACAGTGGGCGAACGAGTTCATTCCACACAGGGCCGACAGCAGCAAACAACTGCTTCCCGGATGGGTTCGTCTGCGAACTTCTCCGAGCGGTCACAAAAAAAAGGATACCGCCGACTGTGTCATGGAGTGTGCCGCTGCTCGGGCATCGGCGCTTGCGCATGCCAATCCTGGGGCGACTCTTGGCATCCTGGTTCGAACCAACCGCGCTGCAGAGCGTCTCATCGCTCAGTTACAAAGTCGGTATGGAATTATCGCCAGCGGAGAGGGGGGCAATCCTCTGGCTGATTCGCCTGCCGTCGAACTTATTCTTTCGTTGTTCACACTGATTGATCACCCAGGTGATTCCGTTGCACGGTTTCATCTGTCGACTTCGCCGCTCGCTTCCATGGCAGGTCTGCCTATTTTCGATCCGTTGAACCGAGGAACTTTTCACGAAGCGTCTGACATTCATCGCCGCACACTCGATGCACTGCGAAGACAACTCATTCTTGATGGATACGCTGCGGTGGTGGACCGCTGCATCCGTGATCTTGATTCACATGGATCGCCTCGCGATCGTCGGCGTTTAAATCAGCTTGCGCAACAGGCTCGTCAGTGGGATTCTGGAGATTTAGGAAACTTTGAACGAGCAACCCTGCGGACAGACGATTTTGTTTCAATGTGCCGGCAGACATCGGTTCATGACGTGGTGCCATCGCCCATCCGGGTCATGACGATTCACAAGGCGAAGGGTCTTGAATTTGATCTCGTTGTGCTGACCGATCTTGATGGAAAGCTCTGTATACACCCTCCAAATATTGCAATTGATCGGGAGGATGCACTCTCACCCATCTCAGGAGTCATCGCTTGGCCATCGAAACAGGTTCAATCATTGTTGCCTTCGCGGTGGCAAGAGGCGTGTGATGCCGGGCCTCGTGAAATTGTGCGAGAGCAGATTGCCACGCTCTATGTTGGACTCACTCGAGCAGTTCAAGGGATGGAAATCATCGTAGCTCCGAGTGAACCTCGCGAAAAGAATTGTCCAAAAACACTCGCCGGTGTACTTCGCACAACACTTTGCCCACCAGGCTTGGCGACGCCCGCCACAATTCTCTATGAACATACCCATGCCTGCCTCACCGGTTGCGACACTCTTGACAGGCCACAGGTCACCGGCGGTGCAACGGAAACAGCATTCATGCCACAGATTTCGCAATGCACTCCGATTGTGTTTCGACATCGTTCGCAGAGCGAACCACCTCGCCACGCACCGGTGGACATTCCCTCCAATACAAACAAGAGCAACATTGTTTTGGCGGACAGCCTGCTGGCAGGCCCATCGCAGGCAACATTTGCCCGCGGAACTCTGATTCACGCATGGTTTGAAAAGATCGAATGGTCCACCACTTCTCCAAATGGCTTTGATATTCCCGATTCACAAACGCTCTGGGAGATCGTCGCCACTCACTCGCCGCTGCTGCCGAAAGATGCGAACCTTGAAAAACAGTTTCGTGGCATGCTCACGATACCAAGCGTGTGCTCACATCTGGCTCAACCTGCTTTGTCACTTCCGGATTCCATTGTCGTGACGGGTCTTGCCTGTGGCCCTGCCGAACCGACGCTCGAACGAGAACGCGCCTTCGCCGTACGAACTCCGAACAACGGACATGTCGTCAGTGGAAAAATTGACAGAGCGACCATCTGGTCTCGTCATGGAAAGCCTATTGCTGCAGAGATTGTCGATTTTAAAACCGATTTTCTCGGTGTTTCCCCAGATGAACACACTCGTGCAATCGATGCGAAAATCCATTTGTATTCACCGCAAATGGAACACTATCGAATGGCGGTTGCTTCGAGACTGAACATCGATCCTACACACATCACCACAACACTGCTATTTGTTGAAACAGGAATGGCCGTTCGCACCCTCTCTCTCTCAACCATCTCGACCTGACGGCAGACACCTCTGGGGTTCAGGGTGTTGGCAGCGGCACCTGATCTGCCGACATCAGATACGAGAAGAGTTCTCGTATCTGATCGTCCGAAAGATTGGTCAGCATCCCGTCGGGCATCAACGACTGGGGCGTCACGGACTGTTCCGCAATATCGTTTCGATCAATCGTCACAGAATCCTGAACTGTTTGAACAGTAAGCGTTCGCTCGGTAGTACTGCTGATCACGCCGGTGATCACACGTCCATCTTCAAGCACGATTGAAACAGCACGGAAATCACTGCCGACGCTGGCGCTTGGATCAATCACATTTTCCAGCAGATAGTCAAGGTTTTTACGATTGGAGCCGGTGAGATCGGGTCCTAGCTTTCTTCCTGCTCCAAAAAGCACATGACACGAAGCGCAGGACTTTGCAAAGATTGCGCGTCCATTTGAACGATCAGACTCGGCGAGCGATTTTGCGTCGAGTTTCTCTTTCCAGTGCGTCACAAGAATTTTTCGGTCTGCCGCACTCACTCGCACCTGGCCCCAGACGCGAGCGAGTTGCTCAGAGAGCTTTTCGTCATCACACTCTGCAATCTGTCTTGCGTGAAAGGCTGAAATCTCTTCTTTTGCAATCGTTCCAGATTCAACTGCGTCGAGCATAGCCTTGGCGTAGGCCGGTCGCGCAACGAGCGTATTGATCATCGTGGCGCGGTCCGCCGGTGTAAACATGCCGGCCTTCTGAAGAATCAGCGACGGAGTGTCTGGATGATCGTAACGAGCAAGCCCGGCAAGTACCTCTGAGATCACCGTTCGATCTCCGAGCATTCCCTGTAGAAACGTAGCTCCATCTTCAGGTGACGTGCTCACCAGCGTTCGAATCGCCTGCCTCCGCGCATCGGCACTCGCTCTGGAATCGCTTGCAATCAAGCGCACCTGTTCGATGCCGCGTCCTTCACCAAAAAGAACATCCAACTCCCGCACAGCCTGAAGGGTCTGCTCATCGGTACTGCCTGCAAAAGCCAGCGAAATCTTTTTCCAAGACTCGGGAGCTGGAGCTTGTCGCCAACCGCGAAGACCGTCAGCGGCTCCCAGCAGGGTATCGCGACAGGCTTCTGAATTGACATTGTGGGATGCTGCCACAAAAAGCGAATCGACAATTTTGGGAAGCGATTCGATTTCCCCGGCCAATCGTCGTGCACAGTTTCTGCGAACTTGAGGCAACGATGCATTGCTAGCCAGCTGTACGCACCGGCTTGGATCGCGAAGCACAGACGGTTCAATGCCGTACCAGATCATCTTCGAAAGCATTCGATCAGCCGAAAATTCTGAATGAAGACAGAGGCGTTCTGCAACCTGCCAGCGGGTTTCGTCTGAAAGTCGGCTGAGTGATGAAGCCAGGTGCATCTGCACTGGTCCGGAAACATCATTTTCTGCATGCGCAAGAATTCGCTTCAGCGATTCAGCAGACGGCTGTTTTCCGTCTTGAGAACACTCTTCGACCAACAAGCGCAAAGCCCAGCTGCGAACGAAAGCGTCTGAATCTTCAAGGGCTTCAAGCAGAATTGACTCGCTGAGACCACCGGTCACTGAAAGGGCCCACAGGCACTGCATTCGCCACGCTGGCTCACTTTTTGTTTTCAGCATTTCTACAAGCCATTTATTTTCTTTCTCAAGACTCTCACCTCGCGCGGCCCGCCCCTGCCACGCTCGCACAACCTGCCTGCCCCACCAACGATTGGTCTTCAAGAAAGAGGTCTTCGTTTCTTCAAAACCTGCCTGGGCAACATCAATCGGTCGACTGTGTGGTGATGTTCCATAGATGAGCTTGTAAATGCGTCCACTGGTGCGATGCACGCCATCGTGATCATGGCATTCACCGGTGTCTGACCAGTCAGCAATAAAAACTCCGCCGTCTTGTCCGGTGATCAGATCCATGCCGCGATACCATGGATCAGCAATAAAACAAAAATCTGGACCGTGACGGGCCGTAAAGCCTGCTGAAAGTGGCTCAAGAATATCGCTATTGATGCGACGCCCGTGCATGTTGAGCGTATAGACTCGGTCGCGAAATTCCTTCGGCCAATTGTCTCCCTGATAGATCATCAGGCCGATATGCGCATGGCCACCGCCGGCTGCGCTGGTCTTATCAGAGACTCCATTGCGAATATCGTTCCAGTGTTCGCCGGTATCCCAGTGCACATGGTCGGCCGTCTGCGGAATTAAATCGTAGACATACCGATCAAGATCAGTGCCGTACATTCGTTCGACGTGTGCGCCTTGAACAACGTGCCACAAATGCCCAATCACCGTATTAATAACAAACATTTCTCCATTGGTATCAAAATCTGATCCCCAGGAATTTGTCATGCCGTGCATCACGTCCTCAACAACCTTGCGGATCGGATGAAACCGCCAAACACCGGTATTGATTTGAATGCGTTGCGAATCTCCTGAACCAGGAACACCAATTCGAGACGTGCCCTGAATCCCATGACGACCGTAAAGCCAGCCATCGGGGCCCCACTTGAGGCCATTGGCGGGTGTATGACCGACGGCCTGTTCATCAAGCCCATCGAGCACAATCTCAGGTGGACCATCAGGCACCAGATCTCCGTTTCGATCCGGGATGAAAATCAGATGAGGAAGATTCAAGGCCCAGACACCGCCGAGCCCCACTTCAATACTTGTGAGCTTTCTTCCACCATCCCAAAACACTGTGGAATCATCATGGCGGCCGTCACCATCACGATCCGAGAGCACCACGATTCTGTCTCGAAGAGTCGTGTCGTAGCTGCCAAATCCGGCGCCACTCCAGGTATAGTTTTCAGCAACCCAGAGTCGGCCTTGGGAGTCGGTCGTGATCGCGATCGGGTTGCAGATGTCGGGCTCGGATGCGAACACAGAAAGCGAAAATCCCGGAGGCAGCTTTGCGGTAGCGACCACCTCTTCCGGAGCCATGGGAGTCGTCACCGATTTTTCGGAGTTATACGGAACGGGAAAATCATCAGCAATCGTTTTTGTAGCAGCAGTTATCAACGTCACAAAAGCACAAAGAATCTGGAAGCAGAAAATACATTTGGCAGGGTGCGGTCCAAGCACAAGTCACCTCTTTTGTGAAAAATAAAATGCCACAAGCAGACTCTTTTTATCGCGGTAGCGACTGCGTTTTGGCAGGATCCAGAAGCCCCAGAACCACCTGCGCATGAATGCGATGCCCAAAGTCGTTGGGGTGATTGACCCCGTTCCCCGTGAGATCACAACTGTTTTTTCGTTCGAGAAGGTTCTCCCACATGCTTGTGAGATCCGCAAATGCAATGCCCGGACCGGCAAGCCCAGCAATCGCATCGCGATGTGGCCGAAACTGATCGCGAGGAGTGTGCACCCACTGGTCGTTGCCGATCATCGGAGAAAGAAGGATCACTTCTGGCCGGGTTTCCGATTCCACAATACTTCTGAGAAGTGATTGAAGAAGCGTGCGAAACCCTTCTGGATCTCTCGCCCCAATGTGATTCATACCGTAGGCCACGATCACAAGATCTGGTTTGCTTTCGAGCAATTGTGGACAGTCGGCAATCCCTTGCTCAATACGCCACCCACTGACGGCGCGATTGACAAGCGTAATTTGGCTTTTGGTTGTATGCCTTAAATGCTCCGCCACAAGCGAAGGATACGTCGGCATCAGCGGAGGTGCCCCAGTGAGTCCCGATGCATTCAGCCCGAAAGAAATACTGTCGCCACTCACGGCAAGAGTCAGCGGATCGCCTTTGTGAAGCTTACTTGCGGTCTTGGGAAGATTTTGAAGCGCACTGACAGGTCGATAGCCAGTCCACTCGGAGGCTCTTTTGTACGTTACTTCGATCTGCTGATCGTGAAACCAGTGCTGATTATCAAAGAGAACACCTTGTTCAAGATCACCTGCCCTGTGAGCAAGGCTTCTCACAGCGTCCTTCGGTGGAAACAGTGACGACGCTTGAAGAAATGGGATTTTTGAATGTTGCGGAAGTTCTATGCGTCCCCGTACTCTGTCGACCACATAATCGAGTCCTTCGACAAATTCCTCTGTTTGGTTAGCGCGAGTTACTTTCAGAGTTCCGATCACAGGAAAGAGAAGTCTTCCAACAGGTCGCGTATCTTCTGTTTCCTGCAGACACAAAATGCTCTCACCATGCACTGTCGAACTCGACCACAATGGATCTCCTAGATGCCACTGAGCCAACGCATTCAATGAAACAACCTTTTCCTCGGCATGCGACAGGAGAGGATCTCCACACAGCACCCACAAAATCAAAATGCACGGAAAACTATGCTGGATGATTCGGGTGATTGCTTGTGCAACACGCTCCGCAATCGATTGTTGTCGTGAAGTCAAAAGAGCCATTGGACCTGCTCGACACGCCTTCTGCCGATTGATACTGAGTGGGCGTCGTTATTGAATGGAAAATAAATTGAGTACGACAATGAGACTCGCCTGACTCTTGCATACGAAAAAAAACAAAACTCTCTTGCAGCTCACAAGAGCGGAGGGCAGGGGATTCGAACCCCCAACCCATTGCTGGGCATCTGATTTCGAATCAGACTGCTGGCCAATTCGCTTACCCTCCGGAACAGGGCTACTGTACGAGCCAACCTACTATTTCTCAAGCATCTAGGCCATCGTCGCTTTGCAACGCGACCTGATCGATGTGGCAAGACCAATCAAGTGGACGCTTGCGAGACGTTCACGCAATTCAGAAAGTCTTGCCAAAGGTCTATTTGGTCCGCCCATGCGGAATGTTCACAACATGCCGACAACGTCTCTGCATACCGACGGGAACGACCACACACAGACAAGTGTTCATCTTTGGCGTTCTGGTCGATCATTCCAACTGCGGAAGTAAGGACGTCGGGCCGGTCGTCCTGCCGCACAACACAGGAGTGAGACTCATGGCAAAAGATACGTGGCGCGTTGTGACCCGTGGTGCAGACGGAGAACTCTATATTCATGATTTCGATTCACCCGAACACATTATTCGATCTCACCTTCGAATTGGTTCAGATGATTGCAGCACAGACCTCGATCTGCGCGGCGCTCCTATCTTTCGATCACTGATTGGCCCCATGCCAGAGGGATCCAACATTGTGCGATACGAGACGCCTGAAGTCTTTGAAGCACTTACGAAGGAGTGGAGCATGCCAAGGGCCCCAAGACGTCGCGTTCGCAAAACCGAGACCACAGCGAAAATCTGACAGTACGACGATTCGGTTCATTGTTTTCGGCGTAGAGACGGCGAGTTGACGAACAATCTTGAAAAGTGAAGATCAAGAGCTGGTTCTCTAGCTTCCCTGTTGACACACCGGAAAACAAATCCTTTGCAACGCGTTATTGACTTAGAACTCCTTCAACTTCTTTGCTGCCCAGTAGATCGCAGCCCTCTTCACGAGGCAGGTCCCGATCTGCTCAACGCGATCAACGAAGCCATTCAAAAAAACGCACTCTATACTCTCTCTGGGCGACCGGTCCAGAAACAAGTACACGGGGTACTCGTGCGACGCGACAACAGCGTCGGCTACCTCATTCACGATTTTATTCCGGCACTCATCGGTGAAGAAGGAGTCGATCTCGCACCGTTTGAACGTGTAAGTCTCTCCTAGACTTTTCTGTGACAACGATTCCACAAAATGAATTCTCTTTTTCTCTCACTTTTTTTGACTCAATGATTGAGACACTTTTTACAAAAATTATTCGTCGTGAAATTCCTGCCAGAATCGAATACGAGGACGATCTCTGCCTAGCGTTTCACGATGTTGCTCCACAGGCACCGATTCATCTGCTCGTGATTCCTAAGCTTCCTCTCCCATCGCTTGCAGCCGCCGGGCCGAACGATGCACCCCTACTCGGACATCTTGTTGACGTGGCTCGCACAATCGCCACAAACTTGAATCTCAAACAGGGCTACCGCCTGGTGATCAATTGTGGCATTGACGGTGGCCAGAGCGTTGATCACCTTCACATCCATCTGCTTGGCGGACGATCAATGCAGTGGCCACCCGGATAAATTGATCGAAGCAATTTGGTTGCACAGTACGTACCGGGGAGTGTTCACGCGAACGTGTTATTGCCACCATTTTCGAAATCGGTCGATCATTCCTGATCGCTCTGGAGGCTCTTTTTTTATTGTTTCAGCAGTTTTCTGGACGCCTTCCGTGGAATGAGACTCAGCGGCCATAGCCACCATTTCGTCAGAGACGTACCGCTCAAGAAATCTTGGCCAGTACCCCCCGAGCTCCACGACGCAAGTTCCTACGTCACCTGTTCCCAGATGGTGATCGATGAGGGCAAGAATTTTTGAGAGCTGCACTCGCTGCGATCCATCAAACGCCAAATCAAAGAGCCGAACTTCATCGATTCTGATTTTTCCTGGACCGAGCATATCAAATCGAACTCGCAGAGACTCGAGTGCCTCTCTTGGAAGATCATCGATCTGCAGAACAAACTGTGACCATCCCGGCTCGAGGTGAGTGGCTCCGAGACCGTCCCCCACCGCTGCAAATCGATAATATTCCTGACCGTTCTGGACTCCTTCAACCGCAATTCGAAGCGGTGGCTGCTTCTGACCTGCGTCATGATACAACCACGCTGCAACGCTGATTCGTCCTGACGATGGAGACGCAAACGGATTGCTACGAAGCGTGGAGAGCCCGTTTGGGGAAGAAAATTCTAGGGACTGTGTTCCTGCCGATATACCGCCGACCACAGCGAGTGACCCTCGTGTTGATTCCACAATCTCCCATCCCGGAACGGTGCCGGATGGTGCTGCTAGTTCAAATCCTGGATTGTCGAGCAGGGCCATTTGTGGAGGAACCTCAATAATCGCGCGGCGCTCCCTGAGTGATGCAAGCTCTTCGTGCACTGCCTGCTTTACTTCCTGGGTGAATACTGCGCGAATAGAGTCCACACGAGTCGTTCCCTCTAGGACAACGCCTCGCGTCTCCCAAGCATGAAGCGCAACTGAAATTGTTTGATTGGTAATCATTTCAATTTTCTGGCCGTCGATACAATCTGTTGCTTGCGAAACCGCAGACGCAGTTTTTATGACCGCTTCCACTGGCACCCGTGACGCGTTGGCAAGAAGTACGACCACTCCTCCGGATGCCTGCCTGCTCCGAGCGATCAGCGGTGCATCCGCTTTATCGAGAAGCTGAAACTCTTCATTCGGAAGCGATCCAAACAGACTCGCGGCTGTTCCCACTGATTC
The DNA here is from genome assembly GCA_003669585.1 of Planctomycetota bacterium. Taxonomy (GTDB): domain Bacteria; phylum Planctomycetota; class Planctomycetia; order Pirellulales; family UBA1268; genus QWOQ01. The sequence goes on from QWOQ01000007.1 coordinate 129,909, forward strand.
TCGCCAACCACTCAAAAGAATGCCTTCATCAAAAACGACTTCCGGATCGGATGCCAACATCGACTCGACCCAGCGCCGACGAACGACCGTCGGGCCCACTGCGTGCAACGAGAGCGGCTGGGTGATTGTGCCCGCCCCGTAGGGACTATGTGTGGAAAGTTTTTCGACAGTCGCTGTCACTCCAACACCTAGCCCAACAACTCCCCGTCTTCTGGCTGCCGCAAGACTTCGAGCAACTCCGTATGCTCGATTAATACTTTCCGCAACGCTTCCCCGTAAAAGATCATCCGAAGCACACGTAACGTGTGGTGATACGAGCACCACTCGCCCGGGCATAGTTATGAGTTCTGGACTGATGCCGGCCTCTAGGAGCAGATCATCGTCTGAGGAATCATTGGACAAGGATGGCTTGAGCCGTTCAGCAAACGACCCCTGTGAGAGAAGATCTGTCACGGTCACAAAAAATCGCAGGTCTCTTCGGGCGGCAGATACCTTTTCAGCAAGACGCTGTGAAAATTCTGCAAGGTTTTTTGCTCTCCACTGGAGCCAGCGTTCGCGAAGAGGTCCTTCAACAAGCTTTGCGCGTTCTGCAAAACGCTCAGGTCCGATCCCAACGAATGCAAGAGAACAGTCCGCTGCAAATCGGCCAAAAGTCTTATCGTCAAGAGCGGATGCAACCTCTGGCATGTGAAGCCACCCATCATAGCCAATGGCTATGGCCACGCCGTCAGCTGCATGACTGCTTGCCACTTGTCCGGCTAACTCACTGACAATGCGTTCAACTGCATCCTGAACTCGCGAGTCAAGAGGATTATAGAAATGCACTGGAGAGTCACCGGATGTGAAAAACTCTCTGCCATCGCTACCAATACAGAGAATTCCATCAGCACTTTTTGAATCATTTGTATAGAGCAAATTCTCCAGCTCAATGATCGGAGCAGAAAACTCAAGAGCCGGTACAAACTTTAGTGCACGTCGCTCGAATAATCGCAGAAGCAACGCAAGCACATTTTTTCGATTTGGATCGGACCCGGAATCTGCAAGCAACGCAGTATCCCACCGCAGGGTCGAGAGAATTGAATTTGTTGGCCACATCGATGCCCCATCTACCATCACCCCCACCATCGCTCCACCAGCACCTTGATGCGACACCAAATCGACGAGTCGATTCGCACCTTGAAGAAACTGCACCCAGTCACTCACAACTCTTCCCGATCCGGCATCGATGTTTCCTATTGCTGAAAATCGAGAGAATTCAGGATCTTTGAGATAGGCAGCAACCAGGCGATTGCCGCTGTTTTTCGGACCTGCGTCCAGTGGCTCGGTCGAAACCGACACGCGAACGCGTCCTATAAAGGCCGAGGAGACAACTGAGAGATTTGTAAGGACTACTGTCGGCGACTTGGTACTTGGCCAGAACATGACACGATGAATAAGTCTCGAAGGTGTTTCTGGCACGCCCGCGAGAGGGCTATCAACGCGCAGCACTCCCTCGTTTCGTACGGATCCAACAGTACCCAGCGGACCGGGCTCCACAATACTGACGCCGAGAGCCGCTGGAGAATCGCTTGGATATTCAATCTCTAACAGATGAGGCAGCCCGGGCTGCGCCATCGCGATCACAATTGCCTCCCACGAAGGTTCACTCACAGACTTCGCGGGGGGGAGCTTGAGCATCGGTCCAAGCAGATGCACCTCGAGAGATGCATCTCCGGCCGAAAGCGGTCCGCTCAGTTTCGGAATGAGGTTCTCAATCGAACGTGCCGCCTTGGCGCTTTTTTCAAATGCATTTGATGCAACATTGATGGATGCATCAAAAACACCACCGCGAGGAAGTCCTGTGAAGGCTGGCATCTTCGGAATGCCGCCAATCGATTCAAGTGCACTTGCTCCTGGAATCATTCTCAGTCGCTCAAGCAGCCCCGGGCTTGCGGGATCAAGTTCATAGAGCATCTTCCACGATGGCTTCAGTCCCATTGCGGGGGCAACATCGCTCACTGCCACCAATTGAACCGCACGGGAGGCAATCGGTCTCATGAATTTTATGTCAGCCCACGGAAGCCCACCGCGATCAAATGCCTCGAGCACAATGTCGTAGGCTCCTTCTGCTTTTGGAACGGTAACATCGAGGGAAACAGCGGCGTAGACGCGAGGCCCCAACTTTGTTGAGTTCTTGAGTTCTTGCAACACAACCTGCTGCACAGAGTGCTCTCGACCCTGCCTTGCTGAAACCACCCGAACGCGGAGCTCCACGACACCCGACCTTGCTGAAGCGGGCAGGAACGGCTGCACATTGAGTCGGATTGATTCACCCGGCCGACGAACCAGATCGCCATCAATCGATACCGCAAGCGAATCGCCCGGAGCTCGCATAATCGTAAGACGATTACCATCCCCATCAATCGACACAGTGCGTTGAGTCGACAAGAGCTCTTCAAGTGAAAATTCGATCTGCGGACTTGCAGTGGCATGTGAATCAGGAACCATGTTGATAACGACAACAGTTCCTCGCCAGCGATCAACCGAAAAGTCAATCCCATCAAAGCTGCGAGCGTTCGTCCCATGCAAGCTCACTCGGTCCCCTGTAAGGTGATAACCGCAAGCCGCATCTCGCTCACTCGAAAGCGTTTCTAAATGACTCAGAACTATTGGGGGTGACTGTTTTGTCTCTAGAGATTCGCTTCGAACCTGAATTGATCCCGACCATGCGTGCGGTCGTCCACCGCCCCACGAAAGCCTCAACCGCATGGGTGGATCAGCATTTACCTCTGGAGCCGCTTGAGTCTCAACATATCTTCCGCACACAAGCACGGTTATCCATGCCAGAACGAATGCAGACCGATTCCAATTCCCAGGCCTCACGAGACGACGTCGCTGCCGATCGCAACGAGAAATGAAAAACGCTCGTGACTGTACAGAAATCATGCGTGTATCCGCAGGCCTTAGGCAGAATCGTCGAGAAGGGGGCGGGGATACTAGCTTGTCTGCGTTGGCCAATCCAAGCCTGTTTGCATCTCAGAAGAGACCGCAAATCCGCAGGAAAAATGACGTTGCGTTCAGAATTCTCGAATCGACTACGAAAATCCCTCGGACGCCTTCTGCGATAGCAACGCGGACCAAGCAGATTCAGCAGACCCATTCATCACCGCAACAGCCAATGCGCCGAGTTCATCCGTCACGTCGCGACAACGATCAGCAACATCAGATAACTCAAAAAAGTCATCCGGCTTAGAAAAAAGTTGTATCGTCAGATCTTCTATTTTATGCACCGCACTTTTTTCCGAAGAATCGCAACACCATGCCGCAAGGTGCCATGCCGGTGTAACAATCGCGGCAGTGCGACCCGCCATAGAAGTCACGACTACTCGGTCGCGAGCGTCGTACTTCCACGATGTAAACAACTGATCAAGACTCCTCGCCGATGAGGGATTTGATGAAGAAACATCTGCCACACCAAATGCACCTCCAGCCACAGTCGTAGAGAGATCTGCCGGAATCGTGAGACCTCCAAATCGCTGCGAACTCATTCGGCCCTGGGGATCACAGAGAATCGCCGGCACATGAATCAACTCCCCAAATGGCCTCGACCATTGAGTTCCGACATATCCATGCAGCCCAAGAGCCATTCCACGAACTCCGCAGAGCAGCACAGTCCATTGATCAGAAGAAGATTCAATCTTTCCCATGAGCCTTCCAAGACATTCATCCAGAAGCGTTAATTGACCCGCAAATGCCTGACGAATGCCGACGATCTGATCTGGATCAGTCTGATTGGTTACAGACATTTCATCGACAACGGAATCGTTTTTGGGAGCGGGGTCGTCCGGATCAGCGTATGAGAATCGATAGTCCAGCGGGGCATCCCAAGAAACTCCGAGACTCTCCACATGGCACCAGACCAGATGCCGTGCACCAGATTCAACCGCGAGGCACGCTTCGTCAAAAATCCGGAACAGATGCGTGCTCTCTGCATGCGTGGCAACAACATTCTTGATTGCACCTTCTACAAATCGGACCTCATCTGGATTCATTCCGGTACGTTTTGAAAAGCCTGTATCTTTGAACGGATTGTCTCGCAACCACTGTGCGTCGGTCACGAGAATCGATTCATGCCCACATCGCCGGACTTGTTCAAAAATGGAACTCTCGCCTGCTGGGCAGACAAGTGATCGAAAGACCTCCTGAACATCGTCGCTCGTTACGAGACAGCGGTCGAACACAATTCCTCGTGAAGCGAGCCGATCGACCGATGGCATCGAGACCCACCCGGCACCGCACGCTGAAATCATCCACGCCGGAAGACGATCGATCGTGACGATCAGCAAACGGTGAGAAGGCTTCAAAAACTCGGGAACAGGAGATGCTGGCATAGAATTATTGTCCACATTTAATCTCGAAAGGCATCCCCAGCATGTCTTTCGTATTTCCCACCAGCATTGTTTTTCTGCGCACCATCATTCACACTCCGCATTCCCTTCGACGTCGCGTCACTGAAATTCCTTGTATTGTCTCTCTATTTTCTTTTTTCATGGCACATTTTTCACACTTTCGTACCGCTCCGCGAACGATGGAGGGCATGCCCCCTGGGATCCCGTTCATCGTGGGCAACGAGGCCGCTGAACGTTTTTCTTTCTACGGAATGAAGACAATCCTCGTGGTGTTCATGACACAGTATCTCCTGTTGTCGACCGGCCGCCCCGATTTGATGAACGAAACCGAAGCGCGGGAATCAATGCACCTGTTCGTCGCGAGTGCCTACTTTTTCCCGATTCTCGGAGGCATTATTGCGGACGCGTTTCTTGGAAAATACCTGACGATTCTGATTCTCTCTTTGGTGTACTGTGGCGGACACCTCTGCCTGGCACTCATGGACATGCCGGAATCAATGCTTGCACACACCATGGAACCGAGGGGATGGCTGCTTGCAGGACTGGCTTTGATTGCAATCGGTTCAGGTGGCATTAAACCCTGCGTTTCGGCACACGTCGGTGATCAATTTGGACAGTCAAACCGGCACCTGCTTCAACGGGTGTTTGGTTGGTTCTATTTTGCGATTAACTTTGGCTCTTTTTTTTCAACGCTTCTCACACCATGGCTTCTCAAACACTGGGGCGCGTCATGGGCTTTTGGTGTTCCAGGCATTCTGATGGCGGTTGCCACACTGGTCTTTTGGCTCGGAAGGAATCGATTCGTTCACATTCCTCCGCGAGGTCCACATTACTTTGTAGAAACATTCGGGCGGGAGGGTCTGGCATCAATTCTCAAGCTTGTACCGCTTTACTTGCTGGTGGCTGTTTTCTGGTCGCTCTACGATCAATCCGGAGGAGCGTGGGTTCAGCAGGCGCAGCACATGGATCGCCGGTTTTTGGGTGTGCAGTGGCTTGAAAGTCAGATCCAGGCAATCAATCCACTCCTTGTGCTGATTTTTATTCCGCTCTTTAGCACCCTCATCTATCCAGCCCTTGGCCGCCTGATCGATCTTACACCTCTGCGAAAAATCCTGGTTGGCTTTGCGCTCACCGTGATCGCTTTTGCAATCACCGCACACGCTCAAGGAATCATTGATAGCGAGACTGCACGATTTCGCAACGAGATTACTCCGCTGGCTGCTGCCGGAACGCTCGATCGGCCTGCCACCGCCGCAGCACTTCGCCAAGTGGGTCTGACTTCTCACGCCAATACTATCGAAACACTCATTGACACGGACAGCCTCGTACCTTCAGTGGTCGACGCTGGCATCGCCGTCGATCGTGACGGAAACAGAATCCTGGCCAATTGGCCAACTGTTGGCTGGCAACTGCTCGCCTACATTGTGATCACAGCAGCCGAGGTCCTCGTATCAATCACGTGTCTCGAGTTTAGTTACACGCAGGCCCCTCCACAGATGAAATCGCTTGTTATGAGTCTCTATTTATTAAGCGTATCGCTGGGAAACTTTTTTACAGCAATGGTCAACTCCCTGACGAAGGATGCTTCTGGGCATTCGGTACTCACAGGGGAGAACTATTACTGGTTTTTTACCGGATGCATGGCCGCAGCGACTCTTCTACTCGTTCCCGTGTTGTGGTGGTATCGCCCACGAGAATACATTCAAAATGCCGCCACAGGTGATCGCGCGTCTTCATAATGTTCATAACCGTGGCCTCGTAACGACCTTTTGTTATTTTAGAAAACAACACAATCGTGTCATTTGAAAAGGATCTTTTTATGAACCATTCATTCCTCTCGAGAAGGAACTTCCTCGGGTCGGCTGCTACCGTGATTGCAGCCGCTGGCATAGACAGCCGACGAGCGATCTCTTCGGTTGACGATGCACCACTTTTCAGAATTTCTCTTGCCGAATGGTCCCTTCACAGCACAATCTTTTCTGGAAAACTCGATCACCTCGATTTTCCAAGGGTTGCCAGACAAGAATTTGGGATCGAGGCGATTGAGTATGTCAATCAGTTTTTTAAAGACAAGGAAAAAGACTTATCCTATCTTGATGAAATGGCAAAGCGTGCTGCCGACGTAGAAGTGAAGAGCCTGCTCATTATGTGTGACGGACTCGGAAATCTTGGAGATTCAAACGATGCGGCTCGTACCAAAACAGTAGAAAATCATTTTTCGTGGGTCGAAGCTGCAAAGCGTTTAGGCTGCCATTCAATTCGGGTCAACGCAGCCAGCGACGGCTCATTCAAGGAACAGCAACTCCTTGTTGCCGATGGCTTGCATCGACTTTCAGAGTTTGCCTCCCAGCTCCACATTAATGTGATTGTGGAAAATCATGGTGGACTTTCAAGCAATGGCCAATGGCTCGCCGGTGTCATGAAAATAGTGAATCTTCCCAACTGCGGTACGCTTCCAGACTTTGGTAATTTTCATGACTACGATCGCTACCTTGGTGTGGAAGAAGTGATGCCCTGGGCGAAAGCCGTCAGCGCAAAAAGTCACGAGTTCGATACTGACGGGAACGAAGTACGCACTGATTTTCTAAAAATGATGCGTCTGGTGACCACCGCCGGATACCACGAATGGGTCGGGATTGAATATGAAGGTAAAGCGATTGGTGAGCGAGAGGGTATTCTTGCGACCAAGAAACTTCTTGAGCGCGTTCGCACTCAGTTAGCTGCTTAAAATCAGCTAGGATTTTATCTCTCTCACTTCGCATGGTTCCGACAATTCCATCTCCGGCTCTGCCTGAAACTAATTCACCAGAGTGAGGCCAGAATCTCTTTCGTGATGCCTCCTCCTCGACAAATTCTCGCAATACTGGCATCATGCCTGATTCGTACAAGCACGAAGTACTAATCGTTCTGCTTTGCTTTTGTTTTTCACAATTCTTCTTCCGTCATACGAAACCACACACTGTGACATCTCCATCGCTTCCCGCATCGACCACCAGATCCCCCACGCGAACTTCCCGAACGCCTTTTCCGCTTTCACACTATGTGCGTACCGGTCCATCGCACGTCGGCACAGGTGTCTTTGCTCGGCGAAGAATGCGAGCTGACATCGTGATTGGAGAAATTCATGGCGAGATTTTCTCTGAGTCTCCGGAAGACCCCAGTTACTGCATGGAACTCCCGAGTGAAAAAGTGCTCGAACCTGTTGCGCCTCTGCGATTCATCAACCATAGTTGCGATCCCAACAGCGAAATCTTTTATTGGGAGGCTGATGACCCCGTCCTGCAGGAGGATCGTTTGTGGTTACAAACGCTTCGCGTCATCGAATCTGGCGAAGAACTGACGATCGATTACGCTTGGCCGGCCAATGCGGCGATTGTTTGTCGATGTGGTGCAGGTACGTGTCGAGGCTGGATCGTTTCACCAGAGGAACTTTCGGATGTTCTCGATCGTGACGTGGCGAACAGCCCTTCCGAATGAATGATCAACGCCGAGAACAAACGTTGACAAAGGTCTTTTTTTACGTTCGATCTTTCTTCCATTCGTTCCCGCTCGGCGGGAGACTGACATGAGTCTTTGGCAGCGTCTTTTTACGAATCATCGAAGATTTTTCGTACTTGGGAGCATCGCAATCACCCTCGTGTCACTCGTGGGAATGTCGCGGCTGCGAATTGATGATGATCTGAGATCCTTGCTTCGGGATCGTGATGCCGATTTTCGCATGGTCGACGAAATTGCTCGGGAGTTTGGCTCTCCAGAACACGAGGTAATCATCTTTGCCTCTGCACAGTCTGAAACCCTCTTTACGCCTGATGCAATTGCGGCACTCCATCTGCTCTTAGCCCGTCTCGAACGCGTCGATGATGTGGAGAGGGTTCACTCAATGTTTTCGGTGCGACGATTGGGAAGAGTGGGAATTCTCCTGCCGGTTGTCCCGAACGCTGATCGCGACCTCGACACCGACGACCTTCAATCAATCCGTTCTCGGGCCATGAATCACCCGCTGGTCGCCGGAAAGTTGCTTAGCGCAGACTCTCGCCACACGTTACTCTTGGTTCGACTTACAGACGACGCGCACGATCCAAAAGTCGCTCGTCGCATTCTCGCCGACATTCATACTGCTCTCGACTCTGAAAATCTCCGCAGTGCGTTGACTCTTGAAGTGACTGGCCTGCCTTCGCTGCGTGCTGAGGCGTCTATTGCACTTTTTCGAGACATCATGGTTTTTAATGTCGTCGGCATCGTTCTTGCGATTGCATTTTCCTACTGGACAGCCCGACGCTGGAGCGCTGTGATCGTTGCATGCACGCCGCCTATGGTGGGTGCACTGTGGGCCACCGGACTTCTCGGACTCTTGGGGGTAGGCGTCAACATGCTGACCGCTGTGGTGCCGACTCTCGCACTCGTTGTTGGCACGTGTGACTCAGTTCATTTTATTGAAGATGTCAGACGCCGCGTTCGACGTGGTAATGACACGCTCACAGCGTCTAGCGCTGCGGTCGGACGCGTGGGAATTGCCTGTGGACTTACAAGTCTTGTTACTGCAGTCGGCTTTGCATCGTTGGCGTTTGCCCGTATTGATGCGGTTCGATCATTTGGAATCGTTTCGGCACTCGGTGCACTCGCCAGTTTTGCCGCTGTTTCCACAATCACGCCTCTTCTGGCCTCAACTCGTCTGGGAAACACGCTTCACTTGGGCATCTCTCCGCGATTTGCCACTCAGATGGCCACCCGTCTCGGCAACTTTTCAATTCACCATGAACGTCGAATCGTACCAATTGGAATTGTTGCCACGCTGGGATGCGTGTGCGTCAGTCTTTTTCTCGAAGCTGACAACCGCATTCGTGATTCTCTTCCCCGAGGAACTCCGGCAAGTGTGGCACTTGAGCATATGGATGATTCGTTTGGTGGCGCCATGGGACTTGATGTGCTTGTGCGATGGCCCGCCTCCGTTGCTTGGAGCGATCCAATGGTGCTCGAAACGCTTGAGAAGGTGCATTTGACCCTCAACGATTATAAAGAAATTTCGCATCCACTTTCACTCGCAACATTTTCCGGCACTCTTTCACAATCGAGCCTCCAACGACTCCAACCGGACCAGCTCGGAGATTTTGTTGATCCTCAGGGGCGCACGGCGATCGTTCGATCCCGAGTTACAGACTGTGGTTCCATGAGAATGGATATCATGTTTGGCGAAATCGAAAAGTCGCTGACCACTCTTGCCCCTGCTGGTTGGACAATCGATTTGGCTGGGATGACGGTTGTTTCTGCACGCAATATCAGACAGCTCATGCTTGATTTAAGTTCCAGCCTGACAATCGAAGTATTTGTGATCGGCATCATTCTCGCCGTCGCGTTTCGCTCTCCTCTTATTGGGATCATAAGTCTTCTGCCGAACATGTTTCCGCTGGCAGCACTTGCCGCAGTACTCGTGGCGACCGGACGAACACTTGAGCCAGCGAACATCATCGTATTTAATGTTTGCCTAGGTCTTTCGGTAGACGACACCGTACATCTACTTTCCTCCATGAACCATCACCGTCGGCCTGGAATCTCGACTGGAACGGCAGTACGCCGAGCGCTTTACGATACTGGTTCGGCCGTAGTGCTTGGCGGATTGGTACTCACAGCAGGATTTGCAACCGTACTGGCAAGTCGAGTGCCATCACTTTCAGGATTTGGTCTTTTAGCCGCCACGGCGGTGATGGCAGCAACCGTATCGGAACTCATGTTGTTGCCGGCAATACTCGTGTGGGCGGATCGAGTGTGTGAAAGCAGGATTTTTTCGAAGTCTCAAACTGGCTCAAAACCTTATCCGTGCAATAATTCACCAGTCAACTCTGTCAATCGGGCTTAAAAAATCGATTTTTACGGTTTTCAAAGAGTTCTTTTTTAATTTTTAGGTTTTTGAAGGCTTTAAAGAACGCCTCAAACAGAATATCCTCCAGAATACCTATCTGAGCCACTCTCCCTACCTTTCTATTTTCCATGACTTTTTCTCTTGGCAAACAAAAAGTCTTCACGAATCGGGCCTGTTTTTAAATGCAGAACCCTCTTGTGATGAGGAAGTTCTTAAAAACCCTTGGAGTTTTGAATGCGGCATCTTTTTTTTACAGGGGCCTCGGGCCTGCTCGGCGGTCAATTGCTCGCCCGACTCTTGGATCATGGCCGACAAGTGGCTGTGCTGGTAAGACCTACCGCGAAGGCGTCTGGAAGGGAACGGATCGAATCGATCTTGCTCGCCGAAGAACAAATTCTCGGAAAAATTTTGCCACGCCCTGTCGTTTTGGAAGGGGATCTAACGAGTCCGCAGTGCGGTCTAGGTGATCAAGAAGTTCAGTGGGTCCGTCGCGCTTGTTCCTCGATACTGCATAGCGCTGCATCACTTGAATTTACTGGTCCAGATCGTTCGGGTGAGCCTTGGCGTACCAATGTCAGCGGCACTCAAAATCTTCTTGACCTTGCCAAAGAAACCGGGATTGATGAGTTTCACCACGTTTCAACGGCCTATGTCTGCGGCCTCTCGCCTGGTCCAATTGAAGCCACTGCTTCTGATGGAGCGTACGGATTTCGAAACGACTACGAAGCAAGTAAGCACCAGGCCGAGTGGCTTGTAAGAAAGGCCCCGTTTCTCCGCAATCCAACATTTTACCGACCGGGTGTTATCGTCGGAGACTCCCGGACTGGTGCGACTCTCACGTATCACGGCATGATGGCAATGCTGCAACTCATGACGGTGATTGTTCGGAATCTTCCGGCCGACGAAACTGGTTTTCGCAAAGTGTCTTTGCGTCTGTCGATGACCGGCAATGAGAAGCGGAACATGATTCCCGTTGACTGGGTTGCAGCGGTGATCACTCGTCTGCTCAATACTTCTGAAACGCGTGGACAGACATTCCATCTCACACCTGAACATCCCATTACGATTCGAGAGATCATCGACTTTACAAGCAGTTATCTCCATTCGGGCGGAGTTGAGTTTTATGGCGCGCAAACACCATCTGAACTCAACGATACTGAAAACGCCGCGTATGGAGGAAAGGGACTCTATGAGGCCTATGAGCATACGGATCCTGTATTCAACACCGATTCACTCAAACAGTTCACCGAAGATCTTCCCTGCCCGATCATCGATGAAGCCATGATTCATCGCTTTCTTGCGTTTGGCGATGCTGATCGCTGGGGAAAACGCAAACGACCTAGGCCGAAGATCGATTCGTGGGCGGGTGATCTGCTTGGACAACTCGATTCCGAGGGACTCATTGCGATTGCCCGTGCCGTTGCAGGCGGCCGTACCGCAAGCCCACCGTCAGCGATAGGCATTGAATGCGTCGGTCCAGGAGGAGGATCGTGGACCATCCGCAGGACGTCCAATTCCTCAGCGTTGCTCGAACAAGGGCTTCAGAATCACCACCATCTTTTTTCATTAAGCTGCGGTGACATCTTACAGCTCGTACAAAACAGTGGGCATGGAATTTCTGCCCTTCAGCAGACGCCACTCCTCAACGCCTCTCGTGAAACAACCTCTGTGGGTTCACCAACGATCGGCAGTCGAAAAGTGGCGGCTTCGTAAAACATTCTTTTGTGCACGCCTGTGGTATCGATCTCTTTTCTCGCTCACAAAGAAAATCTCTTTGGAGCACTTATTTTGTTGTCCGTTGGTTTACGTTCTTCCTATGCACACAATTGCTGCTTATCCTATTCCTCTTGATGACCTCTCTCTCGGCGCTCGGCTGATTTCTGAAATATCTGGTCGTTCTCAAGAAGAAGTTCTTGATCGCCTTGAAAAAGAACACTGCTCTCTCGGCTTCAATGTTTTGACTGCTCTGAAGGAGCGCGAAGTCAGTCCATTTGTCTTGAGCGAAAAACTTCAAAGCTTTTACAGTGACACCGACGCTTTTTTGTACGAAACATTCGTTTGGAACCGCTGTTCACTCAAGCAGGACATGCGTCAAAGAGTTCTTGCCGGCCTCAGACGCTGGCTCCCTTTCCATGCAAAAGTTCTCGTATTCGGAGACGGCATGGGGTTCGACTGCGCGAGCCTCGCACTTTCCGGATACCGAGTGACTTATTTTGAGATCGGAAACAAGTCGATAGAGTTTGCTCGTAGAATTTTCTCTCTGAACAACGTCTCGGTCGATGTGTGTTCAGATCTCTCCGAAAGTCCTGTGGATTTCTTCGATGCCGTTGTATGCCTCGATGTTCTCGAGCATGTTGAGGATCCACCCCGTGTCGTAGGTGAGCTTGTCAAACACCTTCGTTCGGAAGGCCTCTTTTTTTCCCATGCTCCATTTGCGTACCTGCACGCAAGCGTCAGCACCCATCTACGAAAAAACCTGCGATGGAGCGGTGACTGGAAATGCCTCTACGGAACATCGGGCCTGATTCCGATTGATGGAGCATTTTTCTGGAATCCAATCATCATGCAGAAATCCGCTGTCGACCCGTCTCATCGGCAGCGATCGATTTATTCTAAAACGCCTTTATTTTTGCAGATCGGCGGGTTGCTGCTCTCTCTTTCTCGTTTGTGGAATTTTCCATATTCCTTTCTCTGCTGCAGACTTGTACAGCAACAAGCTAGAAAACTATCTCCATTGTCGCCGCCTGTTTCCTGATCCACCCTACTCTTTTGTCTTGACCATAAAGCTGCCCGCCGATTTTTTGACTTCGTATAGAATCCCCCTCCATTCGATGGCTCGCGATGTCATCGCCAGCACCACGGCTACAGCATAGACGCCCTGTGTCACAGGCAGCATCGCAGCACGCCACAGCAATCGACCCGCAGAACGCGGACGAAGTTTTTTCCCACCAGCTGCGACGGCAGTTCTTAGCACTTCTTCAATCATCACAACAAGCGAAATACTGACCACTTCATACAAGGCGACTGCACAACCAACGGTCACACACATCGGCCAATCTTTTGTTACGAGAGCACCCATGCACATCGCAAGACTGGCTCCAAGAGCGATCGATGTGCTCAGCCCGTGAATCGCGACCAATGGCCATAGTGGATGATGCAGCCTTGCGGTCAGTAATTGCCTGGCTATCCAGCGAGTCAGAGGACCAATGGAAACAGCGTCGTCTTGATCAATCGCCACTAAAGAGGGAAGAAAACGATACTTCCATCCCGATTTCTTGAGTGGTGCCGCAAGAGAAGTGTCTTCACAGAGCGTCGTGCGAATGACCTCTGTCCACCCACACGCCTCTACAGCCTGTCGCCGCACCGCCAGTGAACCTCCCCATGGAATTTCAAACGCCGTCATCTGCACGATTGCCCCAGCATTCCAGATTGTTCGAACGGTCCCCGAAAGAGAGTCGTGCACCGGTTCGTACCAGCGATTTCCAGAGACTGCGCCAACGCCTGGTCGCATGCACTCATCGACTAACGACAACAGCCACTGTCGAACAACAACAGTATCCGCGTCAATCATTGCGATAACCTGCGTCGGTGGATCAAGTGTTAAAAGTGCCTGACGCAGCGAGGCACATTTGAGTGAACCTGTCTTGGGGCGTTCAGCCAACGGTTCGAGAATGGCATCCTTCCACGTCGCTCGACCACTTTGTGTGAGTTTCGAAATCGCTGCATTCGCGACCGCCCACGCCGGATCGTTCACTGAATCAACGATCACACGGAGTCGCCAGTTTTCATGATTTTGCATTCCAAGAGCGTCAAAAACATTTTCAAGCGTTTCGTCGCAACCGCGCAGACACAACACAACCTCAACTGGAATGCGACTGGATTCGCATCGAACGCTCGAGCGAGATACAAACTCGACAGTTCTTGAGCGTATGGCAAAGACAAACCATGCGGTAAGAAAGACTTGCGGCACAATCAGCGCTACAAGAACCATCGCAACAATTGCTCCCGGCGATGACACTAGAGGAAAATTCATCCGTCAGCCTCACAGAGAACATTCTTTGAGAAACCTGCTCGTCCATCACCGGACCCTAGAAGGTTCTTGACCATTCCTTCAAGCAGATTGGTTGCATCAACCCGTGAGATTGCATCGGAATCGTATTGGAGTGAAAGCATTCTGCTCCCCGATGTTTCATGCGTCGCTACAGCAATTGAGGTCCCCGGTCGCACCGGTGGCACAATCCACCACTTTTCAAGAGATGATTCACCCACCCGCACTTGACCCAATGGATCGATCAGCGGTGAATGATGAAAACATCGTCCCACGTTGGAAAACACGGCGGTGGACTGTGACTTCGGACGCATGATCGTCTGACGAAGACCACCGGGCAGTCGGCGTCGTAGCTCAATACTCAGTGAAAAAATATGCTCGAGCCCATGCGACCGAATGAGTTTCATCTCTTTATGCACGCTGGCGATGAGTTGATCTCGATCAAATCGCAGCCTCGGTCTTCGATCAAGAAACACCATGCTCACGCGATTGGCAGCAGGCAGAAGGTGATCACTTTTCGTACGGAGGCTCATCGGAATATTAAGTCTGATCCAACATGTGTGATTGGGACGGACTGATCGCGAATCGATCCATTCGCCAATGGAAGTAATCATGGCCGCTGCCATGATATCATTGACCATGACCTGTTGCGACGAAGCTTGAGCTTCGAGAAGATCGACCTCACATGGCCCCAGCATCATTGAAATAACAGCTGGCTCCCAGGTTTTTGATTCACTTTTACGCTGGGCGGGAGGAACGCGGATCAGAGACGTCACATGTCGATTGATTTGAATCACATTTCTACAAACAAACTGGGCCACTCCCTCAAGGCCCTTGGCCAGCCGTGGAAGCATGCGAAACAATTTGCTCCATGACGAAGCTACCCTGCCTCGCGAAGCGAGGGCAGCCATAACATCGTCAGCCCGACGCCGTCGTCGACCGGGTTTATTCTCGGCTTGAAGTAACCACCGCTCCACGAAACCAACGAGTCCGAGTCCGTCGCAGGCAGCATGATGAACGACCAGCACAATCGACCATCCTGCAGGATGTTCGATCACCTCCGCATGAAGCATTGGTCCTGCATAAGGATCCAGTCGCGGGAGCGTTTGAACCTGCTGCTCCAATTGCACTGACGCTGCGTGTGACGTCGATCGCTTCAGGGCTGGCACCGGCCCAGCTCTCCAGCGAGGTCTTCCGAAGAAAACTTTTTGCACCCTTGCCGTCAGGAGTGGTTCCTGTTCAAGAGCCGAGTCAAAGGCACTTGCGAGGGTCTCGGGAGGAGAAGAACCCGAAAAATCAAATCGCGACACGATCACCATCGGATGACTTGGGAAGTCATCCAACAGTATATGTTCTTCGACTGCTGTAAGCGGGAGTCCTTCCAAAGGAAGCCGAACTGTCTCCGCAATAAATCGATCACGCATCACACTTTACTCATCGACGCTCTGTGAGACCATCCCCGCCGAGTCGGCTACAATTTTTGAGAGGGTGGAAACAGTATGGCAAATCTGTTCTTCAGTGTGCTCTGAGGTGAGAAAAAATCGAATTCGAGCTGCGCTTTCCCGAACCGCCGGATAGAGAATCGGCTGCGCGTTAATTCCTTTTGAAAAGAGTGCCTGGGAAACGTGAATAGCCCGAGCTGAACTGCCGAGAATCACGGGGATCACCGGCGTGTCTCTGCTGGCTCCGGTATCAAGGTTGCAATCGTTGGCCAACTTCAGAAAGAGATTGGATCGCTCACGAAGTCTCGTAACCCGATCTGGTTCACGACAAAGCACCCGAAGCGACTCGAGTGCTGCAGCCGCATTAGGCGGTGAACAGGCGGTTGAGAAGACGAACGCCGGAGTGGTGTAACCCAAGTAACGAACGATCGCTTCTTTGCCTGCAAGATATCCACCGCCAGCACCAAGAGCTTTACTGATTGTGCCCATCCAGAGATCGCCTTCCGCTGGATCCACTCCAAAATGTTCGCATATTCCACGACCGCGATGACCCATTGTTCCGAGCGAATGAGCCTCGTCGACGTAGAGCACAGCCCCATGTCGATTTTTTACCTCAATAAACTTGAGGAGGTCTGGGTAATCGCCGTCCATGCTGTATACGCCTTCAATCGCTACTACAACTCGTCGATACTGACTTCGAAGATCCCGCAACAAACCATCCAAGGCCCGCCAATCGTTATGACGAAATGAACGCTTTCCAGCCATCGATGCACCTGCCCCCTGCACGATGCTGTTGTGTGCGAGTTCGTCATAGAGAATAAGATCGCCGTCACCAAATAAATGTGACAACACTGATGCGTTCGTGCCGTAACCGCAAGGAAACACTACTGCCCGTTCGGTACCAAGAAACTCTGCAAGAGTACGGTCGAGTTCATCAAGAATACAGTTGTTTCCACCAACCATTCGGCTGGCCGATGCGCTGCAGCCAAATTGATCAATCGCTGCTTTGGCAGCGGTGACCACTTCGGGATGACCGGTGAGCCCGAGATAATCAAAACTGGTAAAACTTATGCATTGACGACCTTGTATCGTTGCGATGCGGCTGTTGACTGCGTTATTTGATCGCAGAAATGGATTGACTAATCCCGCCGATGTGAGCCCTTGGAGCCTTTTTTCAAGGGCGATGCATTCGGGAAACAGTTCGACATCGGTTTCCATATCGGTTCGACCTTTGTCGACCGCTCTGGCTTCGGACTTCGAGACATGTACTGTTGATATTTTCTGAGCTACGCGTTTCTGTGAATCGCTTGTCTTTATTTTTTGTATCTCAATGCGGTCAAGGGAATCGATGCAATGAGTCTCGATACAGTCAACGAGATCCTCACAGGTCGAAATTTCGTCGATCCATTCGTTCGAGAATCTCATGCTGTAGTGCGATTCAAGACGATTGATGACATCCAAAAGACCGGATGCCCCAAATCCAACCGTGGAAAGCAATGTTTTTGCTGCAATCGGCGTCGATGAATTCTCTCGACGGGGCCGATTGATTTCCTGCATCACGAGTTGCGAAACATCTGAGTGCGAATGCGCTCGGCATTCATGATTGTGAACTACCATATTCGTTCAGAGAATCCTTTCTCATTCGCTTCGTCGCAAAATATGCGCGTGCGGTGATTGACTGCGGATGCCTGCCATCTGCTGGCTGATACTATAGAGCATTTGAAAAAAACGCGTGCACTTTGTTCGCATGCGAATCGCCGCTCACAAAGAAAGATCCTTCTTACCGTTCATTTAAAAAACGGATAGATGCGGAACCTCGGAAAAAAGGGTTTTCCCCCGTGGAGAGATCTTTTTATTTCCATGTCTATCGATTAGGAAATATGGATGGGCTCACATGCCACCGGAATCCTCCGCGAATACAACTGCGCCTCTACGACCCGAGCAACTTTCGAAGGACATATGGAAGAATACCCCCCGAAAGAAACTGGTCGAGTTCAACCGGTGTATCGATTCGCACGCGAGCGGAAAAATCTTCTCTTAAACCGTCTGCCCGTGTGACTCGCACCATCACGTTCGACCGCGGTTTGAGTGAATCATCAATAGGGATGTCGAACGTCTCCTCGCCTGTAAATCCCATAGACTGCCACGGTTCTGACAATTCCAGTGGCAAGACTCCCATTCCCACCAGATTCGATCGGTGAATGCGTTCAAAACTTGACGCCAGCACTGCTCGAACCCCCAGGAGCATCGTGCCCTTCGCGGCCCAATCCCGACTACTGCCAGTTCCGTATTCTTCCCCAGCCAAAATAACCAGCGGCGTGCTGGTTGCCTTATATCTCTCGGCGGCATCAAACACAGGCATGATCTCACTACCCGGTAGCAGACGAGTAACACCACCTTCTGTCCCAGGAACGAGAAGATTACGAATTCGAATGTTGGCAAACGTGCCACGCGTCATCACGCGATCATTTCCACGTCGCGCGCCGTAACTATTAAAATCGACAGGCGAAACTCCATGCTTGACCAGATACTCGCCAGCAGGACTTTTCTCGGCAATGCTTCCCGCCGGCGAAATGTGGTCGGTCGTGACACTGTCGCCAAGAGCGAGCAAGACCCGCGCTGCCTGAATCGGTTTGGGAGCGATAGCGAGGCTTGAAAACTCAGTCAGAAACGGCGGTTCCTGCACGTAGGTACTTAAGGAATCCCATCGATAAAGATCTCCAAGAGGGGCAGGGACCGCGTTCCACGCCGGATTTGAATTCCATACGTTTTCGTATCTCACGCGAAACATTTCCGGTTGAACACTCTGTTCAACATGCTGACGAACTTCGTCGGCCGAAGGCCAAAGATCAGACAGATGCACCGGTTTTCCATCGTTTCCTATTCCAATTGGCTCACTCGAAAGATCGATGTCGGTTGTGCCGGCAAGTGCGTAGGCAACCACCAGCGGCGGACTCGCCAGCCAGTTTGCCTTCACCATCGGATTCACGCGTCCTTCGAAATTCCGATTTCCAGAGAGAACCGCTGCTGCCACAAGATCTCCTTCTAAGATTGCTTGGGAAACCGGTTGAGGTAATGGACCAGAATTTCCAATGCAGGTAGTGCACCCGTACCCAACCGTTTGAAATCCCAGCGCATTGAGATCTTCAGACAATTTTGATCGCTCAAGATAATCACTCACCACACGCGACCCCGGTGCGAGACTCGTCTTCACCCACGGCTTTACCTGCAAACCGCGTTCTCTCGCTTTTCGAGCGACCAGTCCGGCCGCGATCATCACGCTCGGATTACTCGTATTGGTGCAACTAGTAATAGCAGCAATGACAACCGCTCCATGATGAATCGCTGTACTCTTCCCATCGACGGTAACGGTTCCACTATTGTGAATCGACGTTTTATCAATCGCAAAACCACGATTCGACGTCGGAGCACTGAGTAAATCGCCAAACGTTTTTTTAACATTCGCAAGCGCAACGCGGTCTTGTGGACGTTTTGGACCAGCCAGACATGGTTCGATTGAACCCAAATCAAGTGACAGTCGCGATGTGAATTCTGGGACGCTGCCAGAGTCCGTGCGAAACAGTCCTTGCTCCTTGGTATATCGCTCCACGAGTTCGACCTGAGCATCGCTGCGGCCAGTGAGCCGCAAGTAGCGAAGCGTCTCGTCATCGATTGGGAAAAATCCCATCGTTGCACCGTATTCAGGAGCCATGTTGGCGATTGTCGCCCTATCAGCCAACGACATACTTTTTAGCCCTGATCCAAAGAACTCAACGAATTTTCCGACGACGCCTCGCTTTCGAAGAATTTCCGTCACCGTGAGCACCAGATCGGTAGCCGTTGCACCTTCCGGAAGCCGACCGAGAAGCTCGAATCCGACAACCTCCGGCAAAAGAAGCGACATCGCCTGTCCGAGCATGACCGCTTCGGCCTCAATACCACCAACTCCCCAGCCAACTACACCGAGTCCGTTAATCATCGTGGTGTGACTGTCGGTACCTACAAGCGTGTCAGGAATCGCCACCTTCGGCCCGCCCGGCGATACAGGATCGTCTCTTAGAAAAACACACCCGGCGAGATATTCAAGATTAACTTGGTGCACAATTCCTATCGACGGGGGAACCACACGAAAATTACTGAAGGCCTGCTGGCCCCAGCGTAAAAACGAGTATCGTTCGCCGTTGCGTGCAAACTCAATTTCTACATTCTTGTCGAGCGCACTCGATGAACCGAAAAAGTCGACCTGCACAGAGTGATCGACCACTAGGTCCACCGGCACCAACGGATTGATTTTGGAAGGATCACCACCGAGGCGTTTGAGAGCCGCGCGCATCGCAGCCAGATCAACGACACACGGCACTCCAGTAAAGTCCTGAAGCACAACTCTTGATGGCTTAAAGGGAATCTCAATTTCGGCAGGCTTTGCAGCGTTCCAGGTTGCAAGACTTCTGATATCGGATTCTGTCACCTCATATCCGTCGGCATTGCGCAGCAGCGACTCAAGAATCGTGCGAATCGAATAGGGAAGCCGAGACGAGTTTGTCACGCCGGCATCATCGAGTGATTGCAAGCGGTAGATCGTTGCTTCTCCGCTGCCACTGTCGAACGATTGCCTTGCGTGAAATGGATCGATGCGTGCAACGGCTTTTTTATTCATGATGGACATTCACTCTTCTAAGCGTGTTGTGATGAGCTTTGTTGGGCATACCCATTTCGCAACCCAGCGGTGTAATGGATATATAAAAACATTTTCTGTAATGGCAAGAATCTACAGTTTTTCGCAGGTTTGTCGGTGAATAGAGTCTTGGGTGCGACAAGAACGAGTGCTCGCTGAGAAGCGATTGTCACCGAACTCATTGTGCAAGTGCGTGACAATGCCAAAGAGTCGGAATCCGCTGGTACGGAGAAAAACCCTTTAAAAAAGCCATTTTTAAAATTTATTGAGTCTCTGTTCGACAGATGAACATCTGCGGGCTATAGTTCGTTCAGCCGGAGAGGTTCATCTACTTTTTGAATGTTCTTGAATTTTCAAGACTTTGTTTAGATCGCAGTTTGAAACTTTTCTGCCGAAGTGGATTTAAAACCTGCTTCTTCCTAAGTCTTATCGGCGGCTGATTCCCCCCCCAAAGACCCTCACTTCTAAAGCCGCCATCGGGCCTGTGGTTTTTTTAAACCACAGGCCCTTTTCTTTTGATCGAAGAAATTTCAGCGACAGTAACGGAAAATTCAACTGCTCTTGAGATTTGGATGCCACACGCAATTCTGGTCAAACGCTCATCATATTCTCAGTGAGTGGCCGCTAGAGTGCGTCTCGTCGATCGGAGCAATCCAGACGAGCGATCGATTCAATAAACTTTTCGGCGGCCAGTTTCCCCCCCCAGTTGATCACTTCTTGTGCCGCCTTGAGGCTGCAGGCATCCAGCCTGCAGCCTCATCTCATTGTTCAACCTGGTGCGTATGTCAATGAAAGTCTCTGAGCCTTTTTCTTTTCTCACAAGTGTCTTCCAGCAGAAGCCGTAAGTCGAGCGATACAATAGACTGAAATTTGCCACTGACTCACAATTCCCCTACTTTTCTTCCGACCATCAGTTTTTGAAAGAGTTTCCACAAAAGTCCTGCGTAGAAATGCATGGGCACCGTGAACACCGACTCTCACAATCGCCGAAACGCTTTTACTCTTATTGAATTGTTAGTCGTGTTGGCAATTCTTGCTGTGTTGATTGGTCTCTTGCTTCCAGCGGTGCAGGCGGCTCGTGAGGCAAGTCGAAGATTGCACTGCAGTAACAATCTGCGCAACATTGGTTTGGCAATGCACCATTACGCTGTCACTCGCGAATATTTTCCAGCAGGACAATTGGCGTATCGAATTGGCACCGGATTTAAAACTGTCGCGTGGAGCGTTCACTTTCTTGACTATCTTGATCAGTCTCCTATTTCACTCTCAAAAGATCCTGTTGGAGACTCCTCTGTCGATGCTCCAGATTCAAGGCTGTACGTGCTCGCTCCGCTGGCAAGTCAATACAATCACAAGGCTACTACCACAACGATTCCGACCTATCTCTGCCCCAGTTCCGCACGTCGGCATCCGTCGCGAGGCAGCGATCAACGAATTGTAGATCTTAACGGCAATAACATGTACGACCCTCTGACCGGCGAAGGGATGGCAGCGATCGATTATGCGGGCATCAGCGGTGCAACCCCAAACGCTTCGCGATTCCTGAATTCAATCACAGGCTTGGTCTATGACGACAACAACGGCGTGTTGCTGAATGTCTCTACCGGTGGAGGAAAAACCGTGACGATTGCGGAGATCACCGATGGACTTTCTCACACGCTGCTCGTCGGTGAACTCAGCGGACGTGGTGTTCTTGGCACCGATTTCAGGGGAGTCTGGGCTGCCGGACAAAACTGTATCACGATCCCCCGAAATGCTTTCGGAGTTCCTCACATAAATCCCTCCGCCACGTCACCGACATTTGACGCATGGCCGACCACGGCGAACGCATCGCTTTTTTCGGACCATACGTCGGGTGTCAATGGACTCCTCTGCGATGGCTCAACGAGATTTATTTCGGACATGATTTCACTCTCTGCATTTGTGGCAATGGGCAGTCGTTCCGGAGGCGAGGTGCCACTCGCTCCTTAACTAGAATCTTTCTGTCTGTGGGCGAACTAAAGCGTGCCCATCGACGGATGACTGGCGTACGTTTGGCGTGTGTGCGTCACTGGACTCCCGAACCTCGAAGATGCTCGGTCAAAATAGCCTCGACTTCATCGATTGTGAGAGGATGATGATGAACGCGAACATGTGTCGCTGGAACAATCAATTCACTTACTGCGCCGCTGGTTTTCGCACTCGCCATTGATACCACGCAGTCTCCCGGCCCGCTGGTGAGCGACTGATGTTCATTGCCAATCACACTGTGCATTGCAACGGTGCAACGTGGATGCAAATGTTCAATCGCCTGAAGAATTTTTGAGTTTGGCTGCAGGATATCGACAGTCGTTGGCAATCCCTTGCTGTAATCAGCAAAAAATGCTCCCGGATTGCAATCCACCATTTCTCTGTGCAATTCCACAAGTTCTTGAGGTTTTTTTACCATCATTGAAGAGACCCTTCCGATTCCCAAAGAAGCAATGGTTGACCCACGGTGCGGCGTCGCAATGCAGATCACTCTTCTGATAAAAGGTCTTGCTTCGAAAAAAAACTGACTGCGAAACTCCTCTTTTGCTTTTTCGGACATCCGCAGCGATTCAAACGGAACACAGGCAACTGCATTCCACAGTTCGACGCCCGAATCGATTACCTGCAACTTGGCATGAATTCCGCCGAGACTGTGGCCAACCATTACCATATGCCGCAATGCACTGTCTTGACCCTGCGGATCGCAGATTGCCACCGCAGCAGTCAGCTCTTTTCTCAGCACTGCAGAAGAATGCAGAAATCCGCTACCCGTTGGATAGTGAAAGACCCACGGCTCAAAATATCTATGAAAGGGAGGCCACATTCTTAGTTCATTAATCATGTCGAACCACGTGCCTTCGTCGGAAACCAATCCATGAATAAACACGACAGGAATTCGGCCGGCTTGGTGAGGTTCCAGCATCTCTAAACGCGGTTGTGTCTGTTCACCAACAAGAAGAGAGTTTGAAAATGGATTCATAAAACCATTCAAGCCCGATTTCGGCATACCAGCGAGCATGTCTAACAGTGGCGCCGTGAAATCGGCAGCGAGCGGGTTCTTGATCGAACCGATCTGCACGCGTGCAATCTCTACTGGGTTGGCAAGATCGAGAACTGCTGGAGAGACGTCCGCATGCACAAGACCGACGAGTTCTGAAAGCTTGTTTGGCTTGTCGAGCGGAATCGAAAAGCGAAGCACTGCTGTTGCGGCAATCGATTGCCTCGGAGGTGCAAATTCACCGCTGACAAGCTTCGCTTTCGTTCGGACAGCTACCGGTAGTCCAAAACCACATCGGGTATGACGCCTTGTGATTCGAGCGCTTCCCTCTAGGGGTGCCGGTAGCACTGCCTCAATGACTGACGCATCAACCGGGAGTCCCTGTGTCACGATAGGAATAACAACCCTGCCCCATTTCGGACCTATCAGAATGCCTCGTGCTGGATCGATTCGTCCATGCTTCGACGCACTTTCAAGAAGCCCACGAAGGCTCTGTGAATAAATCTCCGAGGCCTCATCGACAACATCTCGCGAATCAGGACAGAGCCATATCGCATTCCAGGCCGCCTGCGCCGCGGCAAAGTATCCCTCGATTGCCCGCGGTTCACACTTTTGCGCGATCGTATTGGATCCCAGAAGCAATGTTTTGGCCTGTGACACCGAGGCCTTGGCCCGATCATGGAGGGAAGGCTCCTGTCGCGGTGACGCCATTGGATTGATCGGTACAGCCCCCACCGGCTGACAGAATGCAACTCCAAGAATCACCATCACGATTGCGAATTCTGCTGCGATCGCTGGGACCGTGTGTGGACGATGTCGTGATTGTTCACTCACAAAAAACTTCACCGCTGACTCCTACTGATTTTTTTATCTCCCAAGGTTTATCGGATCTTTGGGACACTCTTCGACGAAGAATTCTTCTGTAAAGTGTTTCCTTGTGAAAACATCGTCGGTCGAAAACGTGGAGCACGGCATGGACGTGCCGGCAGAGTCAACCACGAAGGTAAAATATTTCGGACTTCTCACCACACAATCGGAAAACTCGCGTTCAGGTTCCGTAGACTGCTCCAGAAGCACCCCGGCGATCGCTCTTCAAATAAAGCAGCATGGAGCTTGTATTGGATGGGTACTTGAAACCATCAACAAGCAACAGCGATCGCAGAAATACGCTGCGACATCAGGGACGAACGGCAGCCTGTTCGTGGGCAACCATTTCAAGATCATTCTCGAGATACTTCACAGTCCCTTTTGGATCGAGATTGAAATACACGCGACCGTGCGTAATCCAACGATTTCCATCGTGGCGAAACTCTCCCGTTGCCGCCCGCACTCGCGACACAGCCTCGACTTCTTCCATTCCGCCTCCCGCGATCGCTTCAAAGCTCACTTCGATCGACACAAGAGCTTTCAAGGACCCCGACTTTCGATCACGGGCATAGACAACATCGTCGTCGAAAGAGACATCGATCCATCGAAGACCGCGGGGCTTTCCTTGAGCCGCTGCTCGATCAATGAACTTTGCCTCGAGCTGTTCGCGTTGTCTGTGAAAATCTCGCTGAAGACGAGAAAGCCGATCCGCTTCTCTTGCCTGACGACCCGGACGCAGCAGCAACGTTGTCATGAATGCTGCCAGCGCAGCACCCGCAGCCACAGAAATAATCCACCAAAGTTGATCCATAAAATCGTTCCGCTCGTTGGCTGCACCTTCAGTCACGTGTCGTAATACACTGAGAACCGACTGAGATATGAGTCTACGCCTCTGAGATCATGTGTCACAAGCAATTCCCTGCTTTGAATGGGACGTGTCTCGCTTTTTCAGAAGTCACGCAACTTTCCTCAGGGCTGATAAACTGTTGCACATGTCTTCTCAAACCCATGATTATCCCCTGATCGGAGCTCACCAGTCGATTGCAGGCGGTCTTGACAAGTCTGTCAAACGGGCCGTGGAGACCGGGTGTCGGTGCCTTCAGATTTTTACGCGAAACATCAACCGGTGGGATACTCCTGCCATCGATCCGGTTGTGGCGAAAGCCTTTCGATCGGCCGTAGAAGAGTCGGGCATTACAAATGTCATTGCTCATGACTCGTATTTAATCAATCCCGCTTCAGCTGACGAGAATCTTCGAAACAAATCGATTGATGGACTTGTAATCGAATTAGAACGGGCTGAGTTGCTCAATATTCGTTGGGTGGTTGCTCATCCAGGAGCTGCCGTCAACGCTCCCGCCGCAGACGCTCTTGTACGAGCAGCGACTGGAATTCGCGAGGCTCTTGAGCGTACAAGCGGAATGAAGGCCGGAATTCTGGTTGAAACAACTGCCGGTCAAGGCTCGTGCCTTGGTGCGACGTTTGAGGAAATCAGTGAAATTCTTTCGCGTGTAGATTCTCCGCGGGTCGGCACCTGCCTAGACACCTGTCATATTTTTGCAGCCGGCTATCCGCTTTGGCCTCCGGAGAGATTTGACGAAACGTTCGACACGTTTGACCGACTCGTGGGGTTCGACTCGCTCGTTGCCCTCCACATGAACGACTCGAAGCGAGAATGTGGATCACGCGTTGACCGTCACGAAGGAATTGGCAAAGGGAAAATCGGTTCGGGGGCATTTGGACTCATTGTCAACCACCCACAACTCTCGCGAGTTCCTATGTATTTAGAAACGCCTAAAGAAGACGCCTCTGGAAAAGTTTCGGCCGCTTGCGATCGCGACAACATTACTCGCCTGATGTCGCTGCGCGAGCCTCGCTCTCTGAAAACTCAACGATCGACGCAGACCAAAAGAACGACGGCTTGATCGCTCGCCAGATCCATTGATCACTTGAGATTGCATGCACGGCCAAAGTGAAAATAGTTCAAACGTATTCATTCGTACATTTGCAGCGCGCTGATGCATGCACTGCAACGGTCTTCAGGCAAATGCAACGTCTAGAATCATCATGACCAGAAAGCCACCGATAAACCCCAGCACCGAAACGTCGGTGTAGCGATCTCGCTGTGTTTCGGGAATGACTTCTTCAACCACAACAAACATCATGGCACCGGCCGCGAATGCTAATGCATAGGGAAGCAAAGCTTGAATCTGCATTACTGCCAAAGCTCCCAGCACGCCTGCAATCGGTTCGACAATAGCTGACAGTTGTCCGTAAAAGAAACTTGCGCTTCGACTCAATCCCTGTCTTCGAAGCGGAATAGAGACAGCCATTCCCTCAGGAAAATTCTGCAAACCGATTCCAATTGCCAGTGCGATCGCCGCGGAATACGTTGCTCCTCCAATCCCCTGCGCTGCAGCGCCAAAGAGCACTCCAACAGCAAGTCCTTCAGGAATGTTGTGCATGGTAATCGCCAATACTAAGAGCGTTGTGCGATGCAGCGGAGTTTTTATGCCTTCTTGTTCCTGTATTTGAA
Organism: Planctomycetota bacterium; assembly: GCA_003669585.1. GTDB lineage: Bacteria > Planctomycetota > Planctomycetia > Pirellulales > UBA1268 > QWOQ01. The sequence goes on from QWOQ01000007.1 coordinate 156,729, forward strand.
AATTGATGTGAAGATGCGGCAGAAGCTTGTCTATGGCAAAAACAAAAAGTGCTCCACACAAAAATCCGACTGCTGCCGGCATCCACGGCATCGAGGGATACTGTAGTTCGGCCATTGCAATCGAAGGGGCGAGAAGCGACCAGAAACTCGCAGCCACCATCACTCCGCCGGTAAAACCGAGCATGGTGTCGAGTACGCCGCGGTGTACGGAGCGAAAAAAGAAAACCGTCGCCGCCCCTAAAGCCGTGAGCAACCAAGTGAACACAGTGGCGACCAAAGCGCACTGCACCGGCCCGAGACGCTCAGCAGATTGCAGCAATGAATTCAATGCAATTCCACGATTTTTTTAAACCTCTACGATCCTTGAATTTTCGAAATGTACTGTTCGGCGTGATGATCTGCAATCCGACAGTGAGTCTCCCCTCGCGAGGTGATTCTCAAGAGCAGATAAGAGGACTCTTTCGTATTGCATCGATTAAATCGCACTCAAATAACGAAATCCCGCAGAAGATGGTCCTTCATAACCCGTACGTTGACCAATCCGCAGCGCATTCTTATTGTCTAGGGATGGCAGGGGGCTTGGATTTGTCCCCTAAGAACACTGCTTGCCTGTTTGGAGTCTTGCAGATGGAATCAACCTATTTTAAACGCTTTCGCATGGAAGTTGACATCGTGGCTGCTCGTTCGGCCATCGGCATTCCCGACGGCTACCGTCTTGTCCCGTGGAACGATTCGCTTCTTGAAATACATGCGAGAACAAAGCATCGTTCGTTTCGCGATGAAATCGATTCCATGGTATTTCCCTGCCTTGGTGATGCAGAGGGGTGTCGCCGGTTGATGCAAGAGATTCGTTTGAAGCCTGGATTTCTTGCCGATGCGACTTGGCTCATTTCCTGGGGACACAGTCCCGAGGAACTTCAGTGGTGCGGAACTATTCAAGGCATTACAGATCGCAGCGGCATGGGTTCGATTCAAAATATTGGCGTTGTGCCTGGACACCGCGGTCGAGGGCTTGGCACTGTCTTAATTGAGCGAGCCATCCTCGGATTTCTTGCACACGGAATGCGTAAAGCAAGTCTCGAGGTTACTGCCGACAATCAGGCTGCAGTCCGACTCTATAGAAGACTTGGGTTCCGAAAGTACAGCACCGTTTACAAGGTTTCAGAACCAGTGTCATCTGAACCGGCATGCCTTTAGAAGCCTCTCTACGATACGCGACTTGGTTGATCTACCAGCGTATGGCATTCTCTTTGCGTGAGTTCAACGCCCCGTGCTGGAGACATCCTTGATGCAGTCGCTTCACAATCACCGCCTTTCCTGCGGTGCAATGCTGCTTGGTGAATCGATGCCCGAAATCGAATCGGCGGCACTGGCAATTTTCACGCCTTCAGGAGCGATTCACGATCCTCCGCATGGCTGTGGCGTTGCAGCAGTTGCCGGAGAACTGATGTTTCGCGGGGCGGGGGATCGCAGCGGAAGAAAGCTGATTGACGATTTGGAGGACCTCGGTGCGCACTGGTCACAAAGCGTATCAACGAGCCATTCGCTGTTTAGTGGTGCGATGCTTGCAAAACATCTTCCGGCGGTACTTCCCATCTACGCTGACATCATCCGACGCCCTGAACTTCCTTTCGGTCAATTTGATCAAGTGCGCGACATGATCCTGCATGAACTGCGGGCCAGTGAAGATGCTCCAGCCCACCGACTTTTTACGGCGCTGCGGTCAAGCTACTATCCGGATCCGTGGGGACGCCCTGCCGAAGGAATCTCAAAAGAAGTCGAGTCGCTCTCGATCGACGATATCCGTCAGCATGTTGCACGTCATGTTCAACCCACCGGAACCCTGATCGCTGTGGCAGGACGTATCGACTGGCCACAGGTGGTCGATCAGATGGAATCTCTCTTTGCGGATTGGCATTCCACCAAAGCCACTTCACCGAGTGAAACCGGCACACGCGGAGCGACGAGCGGCCACATTTATCACGAGAGTCAGCAGACACATATGGGCCTGATGTGGGCAGCGCCACCCTATTCCAACGAACACTCGTACGAGGCAAGCGCTGCGATTGCGATTCTTGGCGGGGGAATGAGTTCGCGCTTATTTCTGGAAGTACGAGAGAGACGGGGCCTCTGCTACAGCGTGTCGGCCGGATACCAAACCCACCGCACGATGGGAGCGGCTGTCTGTTATTCCGGCACCAGCGCCGCACGATCGCAAGAGACACTCGACGTGATTCTCGCTGAGATACAGCGGCTTCCGCAGGGCATCCAGCAGGAGGAACTCGACCGCGTCAAGGCCCGGGCCACCAGTTCGCTGGTGATGCAGCAGGAGTCTGTTGGCTCCCGGGCTGCATCGATGGCGAGGCAGTGGTACCACCTCGAACGAGTTATGCCTCTTGAAGAAGAACTCGCTCGCATTAATCGGATTTCATGCGCCTCGATCGAGTCGTGGCTCTCTTTGAATCCGCCAACCGATTTAACCGTCTTCTCTTTAGGCGAGAAGGCATTGGAGGTGCCCAGTGCAGTTTCTGCGTGAAGTGCTCCCAAACGGGCTTGAAATCATTGCCGAAATCACACCCAGTGCGATTTCCACAAGTATCGGTTTCTTTGTGAAAACAGGGGCTCGCGACGAAACTCCTCATGAGGCCGGAGTCAGTCATTTCCTTGAACACATGGTTTTCAAAGGTACCGAGTCGATGACAGGCGAGGAAATTAATCGCCGCTTCGACGACATAGGCGCCGCAGCCAATGCGTTTACCAGCGAAGAATACACGGTCTACCATGCAGCAGTGCTTCCCCAGCAACAACGCACGACCGTCGAACTGCTTGCGCCGCTGATGCGTCCGGCGCTACGGGAATCGGATTTCATCACCGAAAAGTTGGTGATCCTTGAAGAGATTCGCATGTACGACGACCAGCCGCCCTTTGGCGCTGACGATCGTTGTCGCGCAGCCTTCTTTGGCAGTCATCCGCTTGCATCGAGTGTACTCGGAACCGTTGAGTCGATCGAAGCACTCCCGGTGGAACTCATGCGTGATTATCACCGACGAAGATATTCACCAACCAATGTCGTGCTCGTGGCCAGTGGAGCCGTTCACTTCGATGATCTTGTTCAAAGCGGAAAGAGTCTTTGCGGTCACTGGGAACCTGTTGATGCTCCACGCCGTACGCTGCCCGCAGAGCCTCATGGTGGTTTGCAAAATATTGTTCGTACGAGCGCGGCTCAGACTTATATGGTTCGTTTTTCTTCTGGGCCAGATGGTTCGCATCCACTGCGACATGCGGCGATGCTTTTAGCCAATGTGCTTGGCGACGATTCCGGAAGTCGTCTCTACTGGGAGCTGATTGATTCTGGAGAAGCCGAACATGCAGAGTGCCACTACCACGAATATCTTGATGCGGGTGTCTTTGTCACCCAGGTTGGATGTGCTCCAGAAGATGCCGCAGACGTTCAAAAGCGGATCGAGGAAATTTATGCTCGAGCGATGAAGCATGGAATTGAGCCGGCCGAACTCGAACGCGCACGAAATAAAATAGCTACCCGTGTTGCGATGGCCGGAGAGCGACCGAGACAGCGTCTCTTTCAAGTTGGACTCGAGTGGAGTCACTCGGGCCGCTACCGATCAGCGTCCGATGATCTCACTCTTGTCGAACAACTTACGATGAACGATATCGAACTTGTCATGGCCACCTGGCCCTTAGACAGGCTGGCCATGACACTCATCGCCGGACCTTCGGGCGAAACAGTCAGACGGCCCTTTTCATCCGACGGTTCATAGAACTAAGATAGGGAATTCATATTGTTCCTTTCTGGGGAGTGCCTCGTGGCTCTCCCTCACGAAAAGAATCCACGAGTCTACGGGTCACGTGTTTCATGGTTCCACTTTTGGCCAATCGCTGGGCTGTTGCCGTTCCTCCCATCTGGCTTGTTGGTATCGGTGCTCTTCTTGCAGCTCTGACCGTTGTCGCAGCATGGGGAGTGCTGAAATTGATTGCACCACGAATGGCCGACGAGGCTCAGTCGAGCCTTCGAGATGGTTTTCTTGGGCCGCTTGTCTGGCTTGTGTTTTCATTGGCTGCCATCGGCATTGCCCTCACGCCTGCAGTGAATGTTGAGCAGATCGGGCGTTCCCTCACACGACTGCTGTTTTCGACAACCACTTCAAACACTTCGTTTGTGGCTGGACCGAAAGTGAAGCTTGAAAAATTTTTGCTTGAAATCCGTCCTCAAGAAATTGAAGAACTCACTCTTGAAGCCTCCGGGCCTCTGACAGTTCGTACGGCTCAGCCGATTGAAGGCTTTGCATTAGTCAAACTGCCAGACCTTGACCTCTCTCCAAATATCCCATGGAAATGGAACAAGGCAAAAGGAGATACAAGCCCGTTTATTGGAACGCGTGCGGAGCTAGAGTTGACCAATGAATCTGACACGCCCATCACCCTCTTGGTAAAGTCTCGAGTGACTCCAGAGTATCCACAGACTGCGATTCTTCCTTGGACGTGGCTTGTGCTTGTGCTTGTTGTTGCCGCCTACAGCCTCCTGCGACTCATTCCACGGCGTGTGGCTGCAGTGGCCAGCGCCACTACGAAAGAGGCGATTGGCCAACCGATCTTTTCGGTTGCACTCATTGCGGGCACGGTGTTGCTGATTACTTTTATTGTAATCCCTTACAACACCTTTGGTGAAGACGTAAAAATGCTCAAAGACAGCGGCCTGACACTCGTAAAGGTGCTGGCGCTTTTGGTCGTAGTGTGGTCAGCAAGTGTTTCGGTCGCTGAAGAAATTGAAGGACGAACCGCTCTGACGGTTCTGTCAAAACCAATCAATCGCAGACAGTTTGTGCTCGGAAAATTTGCTGGTCTTATCCTTGTCGTGCTGCTTCTCTTTTTGATTTTAGGCAGCGTGTTAATGTTCACGACGAGCCTGAAGGTGGTCTACGATGCCCGCGAAGGTGCAAAGCTTGACCCCACGTGGCGAGACTGTGCTGACGAGATGATCACCGTCGTACCGGGCTTAGTGCTTTCGTTGTTCGAGGCGATTCTTCTAGCGGCTGTCAGCCTCGCCGTCTCCACAAGACTCGGCATGGTTGCGAACCTCATTATCTGCTTCACGGTCTATGCACTTGGACATCTCGTGCCGCTGATCGTGCAGTCGAGCGTGGGGAAGTTTGCAATCGTTCGATTTGTTGGGCAGTTATTTGCCACAATTCTTCCGGTACTCGAACACTTTACTATCGAGGCGGCTGTTGTGGGTGGCATTCCAGTGCCCTGGAGCTACCTCGCGTGGGCAGCGCTCTACGCTGGTCTCTATTCAACCGTGGCAATTCTCGTGGCACTTGTTCTGTTTCAAGATCGGGATCTTGCGTGAGCTTTGGCTGGCTGGCAACAACGGTACTGAACTCATGTGATACCAATGAGTTCAGTACAAGAGTGCTCGCCTAGAATATGCGTGCTCGATGGTGTCCTTGTTCTTCTCTTGCGTGTGGTATTGAATGATGCGTCACGGTGCCGATACTCTTTCATGAGTTGGCACCGTCTTTGAACGTCTCCGATCGTTCACGTGAAACTCTCTCGCTCTTCAGAGAAAGTCTCCAAGGCTATTTATAAACTCCTGCGATACGAGGAAACAGATTATGCTCAAAGTCATCACTGGAACTTCGGGCGGATATTGTCATGGGTTGTCTCGTCGGAATTTTGTAAAGATCGGTGTTGCCGGGATGGCATCAGCGAGCCTGTCTACCGTTCTTGAGGCCCGCGCTGCATCGCAAGCCCTCGGCAAACCCGCCAAGGATACCGCCGTCATTCTGATGTGGCTCGACGGTGGTCCTGGACATCTGGATCTCTATGACCTCAAGCCGGAGGCTCCGGCTGAGTTTCGTGGCATCTGGCATCCGATCAAGACAAATGTTCCAGGCATCGAAATTACAGAACTTTTTCCGCTGCAAGCTCGGTCGGCTGACAAATTTTCGATTATCCGTTCTCTCCACCATGACAACGGTGATCATTTCACAGCAGCTCACTACATGCTGACTGGTCGCGGTGGCCCGAACGGGAGCAATACCGCTGGCAAGTATCCCAGTGTCGGCTCTCTTGCATCAAGCGTCTGTGGCGCTCGCAAGCAGGGCATTCCTCCCTACATCAGTGTTCCGTACGCATCGAGCGTGGGACTTCGTCCGGGATACTTTGGTGGCAACTACCTCGGAGCTCGAACCAATCCGTTTGAAACCGATGGTGACCCCAATGCAGCGAATTTTCAGGTACGTAATCTCTTGCTCACGGATGGAATGCCGCTGGGACGATTCGATGATCGCAACGATCTGCGCACGCAGTTAGATCATTTAACGCGTCGAGTCGATTCGAGTGGTTTCATTGATTCGATGGATCGTTTTCAGAACGAAGCTTTTTCACTCGTATCGAGTGGAGCAGCTCGCAAAGCATTTGACATCGAATCCGAGAACGCATCACTTCGTGATCGCTATGGCCGAAATTCATTTGGACAAAGCACACTCTTGGCCAGACGCCTTGTTGAGGCGGGCAGCACATTTGTCACAGTTCATTCTGGTGGATGGGACCACCACTGGGATCTTCAAAAGGGAATGGAGACACGATTACCTGAAGTTGACATGGCCGTTTCGAGCCTACTCGAAGATCTTTCAAGTCGTGGAATGCTTGAAAAAGTGATGGTTGTTTTGTGTGGTGAGTTTAGTAGAACGCCACGAATGAATAATGGTGGCAATGGTGGACCGCCTCTGAGTAAAGGTACACCCGGCCGGGATCACTGGGGCAATGCAATGTTTGCACTCGTCGCCGGTGGTGGAATCAAGGGAGGACGGATTGTGGGAAGTACCGACTCGAAGGGAGAGCGGCCGCACGATCGTCCTGTCACTCCTTTTGATCTTCATGCAACGATCTATCACGTTTTGGGAGTTGATCCATCGACTCATTTCCTTGATCACTCTGGCCGGCCTGTGGCAGCAATCGATTCCGGTTCGGTCATCTCAGAACTCTTTTAAACAGTCACACGACGCATTGAACACGAAGCGTCAAAAGAGTCACCTACGAATGGCTATGCGTCGCTTTTTTCTGCGGCGTCGACAGCAGATGTGGTTAATACTGAAAACCAGTTCTGCCTGTGACACCGAGCATGGTTGACCCGCTGGAATCATTTCCGGGCACACTCCATCGATAGCTCTCGGCATCTTGAACAGCGCGAGCCTGTGCTTTGCCATCCACAAAAAAGGTGAACCCTCCTCGAAAATCTCGTTCGAAGCGAGGCCCCACTTCAACATCAACCAAATTCGAAGTTGTGGTTTGAGCGAGCGAAGTTCGCATTTCGAAATTTTTACGCAGATCTTCGCCGTCAAACGACATCTTCATGGCTCCGCTCCATCGTGCAGGTCCTTCCAGCAAAACCTTTTTGTCGGCAACAAGACCAGCCGAAAGATCGATTCCAATGAAGGTGCTTTTGAGCATTGCCGTAAGCGGCGAGAGTTGAACGGAGTCAGCTGATGGTCGATCGAGTTCTTTGGGAATTCGTGACGGCGGGCCATTCACCGCCATCTTGAATGAAAACTCTTCTTGTTCTTTATCTTTTTGAATCGCTTGCCGGACATGCTTTCCAACGACGCCTGATCCCCCAAAACCGCTGCGTTCAAAGCGACCCAGATCGAGCAAGGAGAGGTTCGAGACGAGTCTCTCTACTTCGGAATCAACTTCCGTGGCAGCATCCGCAATGAATTCATGATTCGAGTCGCTGCGAAGAATAACCGACTTGCCTGCGGCGAGCATTTCTTCTTCAAGACTTTGCCCGAAAACAATCGTTGACGTTATGAAAGAAAACGAAAATGCACTCACTACGAATAGGGCTGAAACATATTGTGAATAAATTTTTATGTATTGAAAACGAATCATTTGGATTCTCCACCCGGCTTACTCTGGCTAATGCTTCATAAGCTTCAACGTCTTCTGCTGTTTTCGGTCTATTTTGACCTGCATGAATAGACATACCGCCGAACATGAGGCCTATGCCAGTTTATTCAACTAGGAAGACTTTTCTGTTCTGGCTGCAATTGAAAAAGGTGCTCGAAGTTTTCATTTATCCAGTCTTTTGAAGCCATCCAGAATCGAAGGCATTTGCAGAATCCGAAGAAGGAATCAGTCGGAACATTTGATCCTTCTGGCCCATCCTGGAAAGCGTGAGTGATTCGAGAATTGCTTCTGCAACTTCAATCGCTCTCAGGCCATCTTCACCTGATACCGTTGGCTTTCGGCTTTGCCTTACTGCGTCCAAGAAGTCATCGTGCTCAGACACAATTGCATTGCCTTCCGGGATTGCAGGAGCAGTATGGTGAAGTACATCCGTAAAAAAGCGATCCTTGGCTGCCGTTGTATTCGATGTCACCATACTCAACGCATTAAATTTTCCTTGTCGCACATCCTCTGAGGGCTCGAGCACGCTGATACTTTTTGCATTGAAATCAATTGAAACCATCGTTTCGGTAGACCATACGTCGATTTTTCGTTCCAACACAGGAGAAATTCGTGAAGCTGTCAGCGTGGCCATCACTCCAGAATCAAACAGCAGACGGGCACGAACAGCGTCTTCATGACCACCGGTTGCCACTATTCCTATCGCTTCAACGTTCTTGAGATTTCCTGGCGAGAGCGAAAGAAGTAGATCGATATCATGAATCATTAAATCGAGCACGACCCCCACATCAAGAGATCGATACGTGAAAGGAGCTCGCCGCACGGCTTCTACCGAAAGGAGTTGTCCCCGACCAACTTTGGATGCCTTCCAGGCAGGGTTAAAACGCTCCACATGCCCAACGGCCACAACGCACCGGTGGCGATGCGCTGCGGCTACAAGTCTCTTCGCCTGCGAGGCCGTGGTAGCAAGTGGCTTTTCAATAAAAACATGAATTCCAGCTTCGATCAGTGGCATTGAAACCGATTCGTGCAGGCAGGTAGGCGCGGCAATCACCACTACGTCAACGCGCCCAGAGAGATCCTCTGAATTTTCAACCGCATTGCAGGCACACTCTTGCGCAAGCCGACTGCGAGACAAAACAATCGGATCGCTTACTGCAATAAGCTCCACATCACTACGGGCAGCAAGCAGTTTTGCATGAATCGATCCCAAATGACCGCAGCCAATAACCGCTGCTCGAATGCGATTCATATTGTCTCCTTTGCTTTTTTCCAAATCACTCTTTGAAGATTTCCTTTTGTGACGCTTAGGAAATCAGATGGGATTTGAAGACCGACATTCTTAAAACACTTTTATTTTTCTTTTTAGGCAGTTCGCCGAAAGGATGCCGCTGAGTCGGCCGCCAACAACTGCTTCACAAGCATGGCGTTGAGACGGTGTCCGCTGCGGTAGCCTCGCACATGAGCATGAAGAGGGCGGCCAGCCAGCGACAAATCTCCAACCATGTCGAGCAATTTGTGACGAACACATTCATCTGGCCAACGAAATGCATTTTCGAGTGGACCATTCGGACCGAGAATCAGTAAATCTTTTGGCGTCACCCGCGTGCCAAGACCGCGACTGCGAAGCGATTCCGCCTCCTGCTGCGTTACAAATGTTCGGGCAGCCGCGAGCTCCATCCGAAAAGTTTCTGGTGTTATGTACACACAGCGATGCTGAGTACCAATCGGTCCACGGCCCTCGTAGTCGAGCGTGTATTCAACACACAGACCTGGTCGCCCGTGCGGAACAGCTTCGATCCATGCCGAGGAATCTCCTACGCGAACAGCCTGCCTGACGACAATTGGCTGAAGCGGAGCCCCAAGACATTCTACCCCTGCGGAGACAATTGCATCCGCAACGATCACGCTCGATCCATCAAAGCCGGGCATTTCGGCGGAGGTCACCCGGACTTCGCAGTTGTCTATCTCGCTTGCAGACAAGGCCGCTAGAACATGTTCAACCATCTCCACTTGAGCAACGCCGGCCGAAAGATTTGTGCGATGTTCAGCTTCAACGCAGTGCTCCAACCGCACCGCAACACGCAATGCAGGCGACAAATCAACCCGCACGAACACCACTCCAGTCCCCGCCGGAGCCGGATAAAATTCAACACGATTGGTTTGACCGCTCCAATAACCGAAGCCCGAAACAGCCACAGGACGCCGAATGGTCCGCTGCGGCCTCAGAAATGGAGTGGTGGCCATGAATCCAATTTACCGATTGAAGTGTGAACAAGCCTGCAACGAACCGACAAACAAATCACATCCTGTCACTGCGTGCGTCGCTGTTGCCCGGCTGGGGATGCCCGACCACTCTGGTCAGCAACTGCTGAGGCATTCAACATTTTTGTGATATCGGGAGTAATGTCGATACTCGGGTCAACATAAAGAATCGGCTTTGTGATCCCACGAAGAATGTTGTTGCGATCTGTCGTGTCGATAGGATCACCCTCGAATCGATGGACCACCGCAATTTGATGCTCGCGCGCAAATTGCGCCACGGCTTTCTCAATCTCGGTATAGACCTGCAAATACGACTGCGCTTCTTTTTCCATAAAATCCTTTTTTTGAAGCTGAGTATTCACGTTAAAATCGCCCTGCGCTTTGGCGACTTCAGCCTCGAGCTTCTTGTATTCAGGCGTCCCGACGTTGTAGCCCTTGAGTTGCTCCATCATCGTGGTGATGCGATCTCGTTCAGCTTTAAGACCGTTTTCGGCAGCCATGACTTCGTCCTTCATTTTGTCCATGGCACCCTTGAAGCGAATGTGATTTTTAAACACATACCCTACATCGAGCACCGCGGCGTGAACGGCCACCCCGGAAGACTGCGGCTGAGCTTGCTGCCTACCGGGCCCCTGAGCCGGAGCCTGCGCAAAAAGAAAACCGCTGCTCGGTGCAGCCATCACAGCCATTGCAAAAACTAAGGCATATCGTTTCACGAGACGCACTCCTTCACTTCCAAGGGGGTTCAGACTGAATTCAATGTTTTCATACGTGTTCAAACATCTGCTCCTTCCGACCATTTGAGACTGTTCGGAAAGGACTGCAGGAGGCGGGAGTTTGTCAGGAGACTCCCGTTCGCTCAAGGGCAATCACGCCCTAAGAAAAGAGCTTGTTTTGGATTTTTACCGCTTTGGCATCTCAGGAACGATCAGATTTTGCAAACACTTTCAGATCCCCTACCGAGGAGCCCCAGCGATCACTTCGAGAGTGACTGTTTCTCCATTGCGCAGCACGATCACCGGAACCTTTTCGCCTGCTTTTATTTTTCGAAGCGCGCTGTCGAAATCCTCAAGCCCCGTCACAGCGCTTTCTCCGAGACGAACAATCACGTCACCTCCCAGGAGCCCGCCACGCTGAGCTGGTGAATCCTTAGAAACACCCGAGATGGCATATCCTTTTTGAGGCTTTCCAAAGTCAGGAATGCTTCCAAAATATGGCCTGTCTCCTCCTCCTCTGACAAATTGTTTTGATGCCACCTCGATATAGTCAGGGCGTTTCTCTTGGGTTGCTAATTCTTTTACAACAGCAGCCACCATGTCAGCAATGCGCACCATTCCATCGTAATTGATCTTCTCTGCTGTATCCGTTGGTCGGTGATAGTCTGGGTGACTCCCTGTAAAAAGATGCAACACAGGAATTTTTTTTGCGTAAAACGTCGAATGATCGCTCGGTCCAAATCCTCCTGGTTCCTTGGCTAGCTCAAACCCAACCTGCTCGGCAAGCTGATCAACGAGCTCTTCAAAACGTGTTGAAGTTCCTGTGCCATGGACAATGAGCTTGTCGCTATCGAGCCGTCCGACCATGTCAAGATTGACCATTGCCACCGTATCATTCAGCGGAACGAGTGGATGATCTACATAGTGAGCGCTTCCGAGCAGTCCTCGCTCCTCGCCACTGAAAGCGATAAAAAGAACGCTTCTGGGCAGCGGTCCATGGGCAACAAGACGCCTTGCTACTTCAACGAGCATTGCAGTGCCACTTGCATTATCGTCAGCGCCATGGTGAATCGCAGTTTCACCAGGCGCAGCAGAGTTCACTCCACCAAATCCCAAGTGATCATAATGCGCCCCCAGCACCACTGTTTCCCCGGCAAATTCCCCTTGGCCTTTGAGAAGCCCAAGAACGTTACGAGAGGCAGCCTCGACACGTTGAGTGCTAATGCGACCACGGATTTTCCAACCAGCAAGATCGATGCTTTGGGGCTTGAGTTCCTTGTCGATCTCGGATTCCAGCTGTTCTATCGAGTGCCCGGTCGACTGCGTAATGACCTGATCGATCACGTTCCTTCGAATCTGCAGCACCGGCATACTTCGATGATCCGAACCGTCACCGGCACGGTCGAAACCCATAAGAGTGTCCCCGTTACCCGCAAGATCATCGACTGATTTCCGAATATCATTCGCAAGTCTCCCAACCTCGACTCGATACTTTTCAATTACCTCACTGCTGGCAGCCGTATTTTTAAGAAAAGTGTCATGCACAATCCCAACTTCACGGACTGCGGTGTCAAGCGACGTTGAATATCCCGTTTGATTGCGTCGCATGTCGAGAGAATCGTTGACGAACAACACAGCTCCTGCTTCGTGCTCGGAAGCATTTGCGATTTTTCGAGAGAGGGCTGCGTACTGAGAATTTTCATTTCCGTCAAAAACGCTATGTGGATTTTCCTGCTGAGGTTCGTGACGCAAAATGATGATCGCCTTTCCGCGGGCGATGAGCGACGCGTAGTCGTCGTACTCTTCGATCCGAGCGGTGATGCCATACCCTGCAAAGGCCAGCGGAATCTCAAATGCGCCACTCCCTCCGGCAGCCAATGGAGTCCAGTCACTTGAAAGCACAAGCGGAATTATTTTCTCCCCGCCGCCATCGGCCGGGCCCACCAATTCAGCCGTATTTTCTTTTTGTTCACCGAGTTTTGTTTCCAAAGTCATCGTAAATGGCTGAAACGGTCCGTTATCAAGGATTTGAGTCGACAACCCTATCGCAGCAAATTCCTTCGCTACCCACTCGGCAGCGGTCTCAATTCCACGACTGCCAGGGCCCCGGCCTTCAAGTTCAGCACTCGAAAGAAACTCAACTGATTCACGCAGACGCTGACGGACGTGGGCGTTCTCCGAAAGAGGCTCTGCTGTGGAGATCTCTTTCTTTTCAATTTCATCAGATCGCACCGGAATTCCAGACGCGTATAAGATCGACGCGGCTGAAAATACAGCACACACAAAAAGCCCACGCTGTCTCTGTCTGTCGTAAATGCATCGGCTTTGGAGACAGTTCATCAGATACTCCTCAAAGATTGTCAACAGTTTTTTAATGCGAGGAAACATCGCCTCGTGCTAGATATTCTAGCCAAAGAAGACTTCATCGCGGAAATGTCTGATTCCTTCCGAATATTGATGTTTCCTACGGACTCTGCCACCGGTGCTTGAGGACATGGAGGCCCATCTGACTTCCGGCAAAAATCTTTTCACTTTCCAGCCCTTTGATTTCTCTTGGGAAAAATAAAAAGACGTTTTGACCTGATTCGCGCCAGTCGCTATTGTCCGCAGCCCACCAGTATCATTCCGGAGCTCTCTATGACGAATTCATCGAAAATACCGAATGAGAAAAGTCCTCGCAGCGACTCAACCGGTATCCTGAGCGTGATACATGATCCGAGCATCTTGTCGACACGGATACTGCTGGTGCACGACAACGAGGACGCTCTCGACGCTCTGTCAACTATTCTGAAACGACAGGGATATAACGTCTACACTGCAAGAACCCCCGAAGATGCGGTCGAACAAAACATCCTACCCGATGTTGCGGTTCTTCATCTGGCTGATCATTCCTTATCACGCGAGCATCGCGATCTGCTTATCGCACAGTGGTCGGCTCGGGGAACGCGAATTGTGACTGTTGGGAATCCATGGGAACGTCGGGCGTGTTATTCCGATGCCTTTGTTGCAGAACCCTACCGTTTTTCGAGGCTTGTCCTTACAATTCTTGAGGTTCGTTCACAACGTCCCTCTCGCTCGAGAGCTGCCTGAGGGTTCTCCCGGGAACCGATGGCACTTCGCTCGGAAGTGTGAGCCTGGGAGTCTTACGCAGTGCCTTCTCTTTTCGTTATTCAGGGTCAAAATAAAGGCACGCGGTACGACCTGTTGTCGCACTCAGGGGCAATCAGTATCGGGCGAGAATCGGCAAACCATATTCAGCTACGAGATAATGAAGCCTCTCGGAGACACGCAGAGGTCTCTCGAGTTGGCGAATTTTTTGTGATCTGTGACCTCAACAGTTCCAACGGAACGTTTGTCAATAAACAAAAAATTGAGAAGGCCGAACTTTCAAGTGGCGATCAGTTGCAGATTGGTCGCACGTTGCTGGTCTATTCAGGAGATACCGAGGAACTCGATTCAATTGATCTCGTCGACATTGTTCCGTCTCACGCTGACGGTTCACGCATCATTCGATCTCTTCCGGAGGATGACATTGACAACCTTGTCATCAGACAGGGCCCCGACGACACGCAGAACCTACGGCTATCCAACGCCCGAAAAAGCCTTCAGGTAATGTATCGAACGGCGCTTGCCGTCAGTCATACGCTCGACATCGACGAACTTCTCCGACGTATTTTGGAACTTGTTTTTGATTGGATCAATGCTGATCGTGGATGCATCATGCTCAAAGATCCCATCTCTGGTGCACTCGAAGCGCGTGCGAGGCGCGATCGTGCTGGGGTCTCTTCCGGCAGCTCGATGACGATCAGCCGAACCATTCTCGACTACGTTCTTGAGCGGCGGGAGGGCGTTCTTACAAGTGATGCACAGGACGATGAACGATTTAGCTCCGGCAACAGTGTGATGCAAAGCGGAATCCGAGAAGCAATTTGCGTGCCGATGCAGGGGCGTTATGGAACGGTCGGCGCACTCTATGTTGACACCACCACGCCACTTTCGGAGGTCGTCGAAAGCAGTTCTCCTCGATTTACAGAGGAACACCTCAAGCTTTTAATCGCCATTGCACACCAAGCAGCCCTGGCCGTCGAAGACACCAACTATTACTCCGCCATGATTCAGTCGGAGCGACTTGCTGCCGTCGGCCAGACGGTTGCCACGCTCTCCCATCACATCAAAAATATCCTGCAGGGAATACGGGGCGGAAGCTATTTGATCGAAATGGGGCTCAACGATCACGACGAGGTTGTTCTTCGCAAGGGATGGTCAATTGTCGATCGCAATCAGCAAAAAATATCGTCCTTGGTTATGGACATGCTTTCCTTCGGCAAGACACGAGAACCAGAGATGCTGCCATCCAATCTCATCGAGGTTGTGGCTGAGGTCATCGATACAGTGCGCCAGCGTGCAACCGATGCGGGAATCGAAATTGTTTGGAACCCTCACGCAAACATGCAATTCCTCAAGTTTGATCCTGACGGACTCTCCAGAGCCATCTTAAATGTTGTGACCAATGCGATTGATGCCGCACAGGATCGCCCCGACCCGAAAGTCTGTATCACGGTTGAACTCGATCGGAGCAACAACACAGCGAGTGTTATCGTCAGTGACAATGGCGAAGGCATTCATGCTCAAGCACTTCCTAATATCTTCGTTCCATTTGTTTCCACCAAAGGTTCTCGCGGCACCGGCCTGGGTCTTGCCGTGAGCCAAAAAATTCTGAAAGAGCACGGTGGAGATATCAACGTTACCAGTTCGCCCGGCAGCGGAAGCACGTTTAGGCTTGAATTTCCATTGATTGAGGTGGACCCGCATCCCGACCAATCAAAAAAATTGGACACTCTTGCGGAGGACCAGCAGCCAGATGGTCCAGCCACGCGGCTCGGTGAACCTCCTTCACCCGACCTATTTTCCTGATCGATCGGATGAATTAGGAGTCGCGTGATTTTCCAAACGTGCGAAGAATGGTAAGAAGATTTTGCATATCTTCTGGCAGTGGCGCCTCAAATGTCATCGCTTCTCCGGAAAAAGGATGTTGGATTGAAAGCTTCGCGGCATGCAAGGCCTGTCGCCCAAGAAGTGGTGGTCCGTCAGGTGGATCACCGTAAAATCCGGCGGGCACTCCCCTTCGACCACTGTAGAGCGCATCTCCAAGAACTGGCGATCCAATCGCGGCGAGGTGGACGCGAAGCTGATGCGTTCGGCCTGTTTTGGGCGAGAGACGCACCAACGCACTCTTCCAAAAACGTTCGAGTACCTCAAAGCGTGTCTGAGCGGAACGACTCGTAGGATGATCGCGGCGTACAGCCATCTTCTCCCGCTGATACGGATGGATGCCAATCGGTAAGTCGATCTCATCACGGTCTAGATCGGGCTGTCCCTGCGTGATCGCAAGATATGTTTTCTCGACGCTTCGACTCTCAAACTGTTTTGCAAGTTTATGATGCGATTCTTCTGATCGTGCCACGATAATTACGCCACTGGTATCGCGGTCGAGTCGATGCACAATTCCAGGGCGTACCGGACCACCAACCGTCGAGAGTCCACCACTTTCGAGGTGCCATTTAAGGGCTCCCGCGAGCGTCCCTTGCCAGTTTCCTTTGGCCGGATGCACCACCATGCCAGCCGGTTTATTGACAACTGCTATTGCCTCGTCGAGATAGAGAAACTCAAGAGGAATCTCTTCGGCTGCGGGGCCAGTGCGGGGTGGTTCTGGAATTTCAAACTGGATTCGATGGCCCGATTTCAAAATGTGTGATGCCTTCACCGTCACGCCATCGATTCGAACCGCTCCACGATCGATGGCGCGTCTCACGCTGGTGCGGCTGAACTGAGGGAATTCTCGAACGAGAAACTGATCCACCCGCACGCCAGCTCTCTCGGCATCAACCACCCGTAAAACTGTATCACCAGGACGATCATCTTCAGGATCCGACATGATCAATCGATCCTTTGTGACAAAACGCCTACTTGGCGTCAGGAGAGGGAGTTTGTTCAGTTGGCTTGTCGGTGGCACCATCAGCCGGTGGAGTCTCGTCGGAGTCTGGCGCTTTTTGCGACAACGGCTTTTCCGAGCCCTCTTCCGAGATTGCTGGTTCTGAAGGAATCGCTTTGGTCTCGATCGCAGCAGGGGCCATCTCATCCAAGGGAGAAGTCACTGGGGGAGCAACCTCTTGAGCAGCAAACCATTCATACCAGTTTCTGGCGTCATCTCCTTTGAGAGAATCCGCTCGTCGAGCACTGAGAGACGCAAGGGCACCGGAAGGAAAATCAGTGGATACGGCCTGATAGCCGCGTATGGCTTCATCAATTTCGCCCAGCGATTCTCTCGACTTTGCAAGACCAAAGACTGCTCGTTCGGCAAGCATTCCTTGAGGACGTTCGGCGACTACTTGCGAATAGAGTTCGACGGCTGTTCTCAACCGCTCCTGAGATTTTTCTCTATTTGAAAATGCTGTGTTTGTTCCTTCTGTCAAGGCAATGTCTCCGAGCACGACCCTGCTCCAGCCAGCGGCAGGCGAATCTGGATATCGAACGAGAACCTCCTCAAAAGCTTCTGGGGTTCCTTGAGAAAGAGCCACTAAAAAAGATTCCCAAGCTGCTTCGCGTGTGGTGCGGGTTCTCGAAGAGATCAGTATTCCTGAGGCAATCAACAATAATCCAAGCACACCTATACCGAGAAATGTTCTGACATGAGGTCGTACCCGATCCATCATGCTACCGACTGAGTCGACGAGATCATTCTCTTGGAGTTCGTGACGCCGATCATTTTTCATCGTGGAAGCCTCTCAATTTGAAAATCTGCATCTGCACAAAAATTAGAAATGTCAGCACCTCTGGAATCCCGTCACGCCGATTTCGAGACCACAAAGGTTCTCGCAGTGTAGAAGTGATCGAAAAGCTGGGTCAAGACGATGATTTTTTGAGGCTCTTACGTTCCAACGTTCTTCAAGAGCCCGTGTGGTACATTTTTCATTTCGCGAATCGGTTTTTTTAACAACGCTCCAGAACAAAGCCTGAAGGTTCTCTGAAAATATTCTTTCTAAGAATTTTTTTACGAGACTTTTAAGAGCATTGATTTCTCATTATGTCTTCACACGGTCTCAATTCCGCACAGCACAAGGCTGTTTATGCTCCCGCAGGGCCGCTCTTGGTCCTCGCTGGCGCTGGCACCGGCAAGACACGAGTCGTTCTGGCACGGATTGCAGAATTGGTTCATCGCGGTACCAAACCCGAACGGATTCTTGCCGTCACTTTCACCAACAAAGCCGCAAGAGAGATGCTTGCACGATGCACCATTGGTCGAAACAAAAATGATGCGCGGCCTGAAATTTCAACTATTCATTCGCTCTCGGCCCGCATTCTCAGACGACATGCATCGTTGATGGGATATCCAGAGCGATTTGCCATTATCGACCGATCTGAACAGGAATCGGTTGCTCGAAGAGTCCTCAAGGAACTCAAAGTTGCAGACGTGCAGTTGCGACCGGGTGACCTCGTTGATCGAGTGAGCCGCTGGAAAAGCGCGGCCGTGCGGCCCGACGGTGCCTTGGATTCTGCCGAAGACGATACTGCAAATCTTGCCGCACTCGGATACCGACGATACCAGCAGGCGCTTCGAACAGTTGGCGCCGTCGACTTCGATGACTTGCTGCTTGTGGTCGATGAACTCTTTACCATGCACGAAACGGCACGCAAAGCGGAGGCGCGACGCTTCGATCATCTACTCGTCGATGAGTATCAGGATACCAGTCGCGTTCAGGAGAGGATTTTGGCGTCACTTGCTCGCGATCATGGAAGCATCTGTGTTGTGGGTGATGATGATCAGGCAATCTACGGGTGGCGCGGTGCGCAAGTTTCCCACATTCTTGAATTCGCATCTCGTTGGAAACATGCTTCCACCATTCGTCTTGAAGAGAACTATCGATCCACTCCAGAAATCATCGCTGCCGCGAATCGGCTCATTGGCTGCAATCATTCGAGACATGGGAAAACGCTTCGGGCCACGCTTCCATCAGGTCCACCCCCAGTCGTCATGCAGGCCAATGATGATGTCGATGAGGCGCGTCGAGTTGTGAGCGAACTTGAAAATCGAATTCAGATTGGGGAACTCGAACCCGCTGAAGCAGCTATTCTTGTTCGAACCGGAGAACAAACTCGCGTCCTTGAGCAGGAACTCCGCCGCAGAAACGTTCCTTATGAGTTAATCGGGAGCCACTCCTTCTTTGATCGTCGCGAAGTGCGAGATGTCATGGCATGGCTAAGACTTTTAGTCGATCCGGACGACGACATGGCCTTGTCGCGTATTGTCAATGTTCCACCGCGTGGTCTGGGCCAACAAACACTTGAGCGGCTGTTGCACGCTGCGAGCGAAACTGGAAAAAGTCTCTGGAAAACGATGCTCGTCGCTCGCGATGCTCATTCTCTTTCAAACGCTGCGCAACAGGGAATTTGTGCTCTTGAACAGGTGATTGAACAGGCTGAACAGGCATTTATTCAACTACCACCCTCGGAAGTGCTTCGCCGAACGCTTGAAACAACTCGATACCGCCGCCATCTCGAAGATGCTTACGAAGATCCCCTCGAAAAGATTTCGCGTTGGGCTATTGTTGAGGAGTTTTGTCAGTCTCTTACTGCTTTTGAAGTCGAGCGAAAACGAATATCCGACAAGAAAACGCTCGCACGAACGTTTCTCGATGAGATGCTCTTGGAAGCACGTGAAACAGAACGCTTTAAGCAGGAACAGCTGAAGGGGAAATCGGTTCGCTTGATGACCATCCACGCAGCAAAAGGACTTGAGTTTGATTCGGTATGGATGGTTGGGGTTGAGGAGGGACTTCTGCCGCATCACCGCGCGCTCGGTGAGGATCTTCACGGCATCGATGAGGAACGTCGACTGTGCTACGTGGGAGTCACTCGCGCGCGAAAACGACTTTGCTTGAGCCTCGCTCTCACCCGGTCTAAGTGGGGTAAAAAGAAACGCTGTCGTCCGAGTCGATTTCTTTACGAACTCACCGGCCAACCCGAGCGATTCGTCAACGACGAATTGGAGGCAGCTCCCACCACGCCACGGGTGCAGACGTCTGTGCGCAGCAAACGATCTCGCTCCCGCTCTTCCTCATCAGCAAAAAAGTCTACCGGTCGCTCCTGATACTTCGATCGTTCAGCCTCGGAGTACATCTGGAAACATGCGTACAATATTCCAAAGGCCTCCCTTGTCATAAAGTCGCAGCAAACCTTGCGCAAGGGCGGCGCCTCGTGAATGCCAAGGAAACCAGGGTGGGGTCTCTGAAGAACAAAGTGGACCGGTGATCCGAGACGTACGAACTCCGGGTAGAAAAAGAGGATTATGAACTCTTCCAATCCCACTCTCTGGCGACTCCGGCGTAGCCCCCGGAAATCCTCCCCATGGAACATTCCCAAAACTGTACGCAAGCGCTGACCAACAGTTGACTGAAACGACTCCGTATCGAAGAGCATTCAGCATTGACTCAACGTCGGCGGAATCGGTGAGAGAGAGGCCTGTCGGAACTGTTACGCTTGCCACAAGTGTTCCTGCAACGGACTCCGTGAATGCAATGGCACGGCGGCACCAGTCGCCACAGTCGGCCGCATCAAGGCGAATTTCCCCACAGGCAGGAAGAAACCACTCCTTGTCAAACCAATGTCGGTGTAACTGCAAAGACAAATCAGTCTTTAATGTCCAAGGTAGTGTTCCATTCTCCGGAGACTTCTCGCCTGTGAGTGTCTCCCACGCCGCAGAGGATCCAGGATACCAAGCAACTCGAGGCGGAAATGACCGAAGCCTCTCTTGGAGAATTGAACAAAATAAATCACGTTGGGGCCAACGCGAACAGGTAATGACGAGCTTCGTAGAGATGCAGTTCAATGATGCGTTATGAATGATTGAAGCCGCAACCATATCGGCCTGTCGACCAAGTGCCTTGCGGGAATAGCAACCGGGAACAATAAGCCACGGTGAGACATTTCCGAGTTCACAAGAAAGCGACGGTGGATTCGAGACTGACTCACACACTTTTTGAACCTGAGCAAAGGTATGCTGCGATCCAGTCAGATGAACATGCGATACTCTCGATAAACGAACTGCCTCTGATGCAATCTCGGGTCCGCCAGCAACAATGATCAGAAGTCCGGCATCAACGAGAGGGCTCAGTGCATTTTGAAGTGGCATAACAAGCGAGGCATGAAGCGGATGAAGTTTTAAAAGCACCGCGCGTCCATATTCAAAAATCTGCGAAATGGCATCGTTTGGCCCGAGTCCCGTTACATTGCCGGCTCCTAATACAAGTGCAGTGCCACCGCACCGTGGTTGATGCCTCGCTTTTTCCTGCCAACTCTCGCGAAAAGCGTTCATGCGTGATTTCGCATCACGTCCACGAGTTTCGAAGTCTGTATCGCAGCAAACCGTAGCGCAGTGCCCTCGAAAAATCAGACCATCCCAAAGCCCAATCCGGGGTGTGGGCATGACTCTCACTCGGATGCTGCCATCCGAATGAGCGTGCGAGGATGTGAGCCATTGCGGCGTGCCACGTTGAGCTATTTCATCCAGCGCCGCTGCTGTCAGAAGCAGCAATCGCAGCGTCACCAGCGGACCAGTCGCAATTTCTTCAGCAAGCGATACGTCTGCTGCAGTGTTTACCACACTCCATTGTTCTTGTATTCCATTTTGTTTTAGTCGAACACCTTCGAGAGACCACGCTCGACTGCCACGTGCGACGCACCGTGCTGTTGCACGCGCCAACTCAGATCGCTCCGAAGGAGTTTTGGAGACAAAGTGATCCGCTGCGCATTGCAATCGGTCAAACATCTCTTTGGGCGTAGCCTGAGCAGTCATTCACTCACGATTCACTTTCAAGCAAGACTTTTTCATGTCCTCGAGACCTTCAGAATGTTGATATTCTGAGACAAACAATACTTACTTTCCGATGCAATGCCGGGAAAACATTCGATCGAGAATCTCTTCGTCAATGACGCGGCCCGTGACCATCGCCATCGCAGAGATTGCTCTTCCCAGATGGCTTGCGACCACTGCCTCGTCGTGTTCAATCGTGAGCGATACTTTTGCAGCCGTCATTGCCACAAACGCCTCCGCAAGACCTTCCCTGAGATGCTGGGAAATGCTGCCGCTCCCTCCGTTTTGCCCTGAGACACTCAAAGCAATCTGACGACGAATCCGATCAATTGATTCCTGAGAATGAATGCTGACGCCTATTTCATTATGACGAGTGTGAATGGGGCCATTCGTCTGGTGTACGTCACCTGCCTCCGGCGCAAGATCAATCCGGGTGCGAACTCTGATAACAGTTGCCCGAGTTGAATGTCCTTCCATGCAAGGTTCGTCAACGTCAGCATACGCGTCATGACAATCGAGAATAATATCTGCCGTAGCAATCTGTTCGATTGCCTGCCTGCGCGCCTCTTGCTTTACAGAATCTGTTGAAAAAGGTTCGTCGATGCCAGCACTATCAACAATCGTACATTCAACGCCGTGTATCGAGAGCGTTGCAGTGAGCCAATCGCGAGTCGTAAAGGCCTCGTCAGCAACAAGCGATTGATTGTGCCCAAGAATCGCATTGAACAAACTGCTCTTTCCAATATTGGACCGACCAACGAGTACGACCCGAGGAAGAGAGCCAGTTGCGGACGCATCGCGAACGTCAAATTCCAGAGATACGTTTTGCAGTTCCCCGAGAATGTTTTCGACTCTATGAAGAAGCTCTGTATGCAAAGCGATATCGGCATGCTCATCGGAAAAGTCGATCATGGCTTCGATATCGCCGGCCATATCCAGGATTGTGCTGCGAGTCTGTTCGAGTCGTGCACCGAGTCCTCCTGCCATGCGATCAAGCGCAGACGTCAACTGCTGTGGGGTTTGGGAGTCGACAACACTTAGAATCGACTCGGCCTGCACAAGATCCAAGCGACCAGCAAGAAAAGCACGCAGCGTAAACTCCCCACCACGCGCGATCCGTCCGCCTTTGTCGCAGATGGCGCCCACCACTGCATCGACCAGCGGCATGCTATGAGGCAGTTGAATTTCGGCCAACGGCGCACCGATCGGCCCGCTCTCCCCCGGCCAATAGAGAATGTCCAGTTCGAGTGGTCCCCACTGGCTTCCCAATGATTTTTCTGAAAGTCGAACCCTGATCAGTGCTCCTGGGCCTTTTGATCTGGAAAGCCCGCCGCAAAGATCGTCAAACAGTTCCAGCAGAACTCTCGAAAGCCCCTCACCGGCAACCCGGACGATCTGCCGCGATGAGAATCCGATCGCGGTTGCTCGAGCGACAATCAGATCGTTGGTATTCCACATCCGCCACCATTATTACTCTTCAACGACGTTTTTTTCGAGTCGCCCGACGAGCTTGCGTCGACTCTTCTGAACGCGATGCTCCACCGATTCCATTGAGGCGTTTTGCGATTGAAGAGAATGTACTTTTTGATTGAGATGACGCTGGATTCGTCACGATCGTACCGACGGGTGATGGTTTTGGAAGAATCATGCGCTCTGCAATTCCCCAGAGACTCGAAGCAATAAAATAGAGACAGAGCCCACACGGCACCTTAAAAAACATCAATGCCATGAAGAACATCATGTACTTCATGACTTGTTGTTGCACTCTGGATTGCTCATCTACCGCCGGTGGCATAAACAGTTTTTGCTGCCAGAGAAAGAGGCCAATCGTGGCCAGTGGAAACAGATTGAGAAATGGCCCCAGCCACCCCTCGGGCGCTCCGAGAAATCCTGGCATCCACGGCGACCAGTCATAGAGCATGTCAGGAGCAGCAAGATTCGAGCACCAACGAATCCACGACGAGAAAAGCGGCGCCTGCCGAAGTTCTACATCCGTTGCAAGCGATCGATAGAGCCCCATAAAAATTGGAATTTGGAGAAACACAAGTAAGCAGCCACCAGCTGGGTTGTAGTTGTGTTTTTTCCACAATTCCTGAGTGGCGCGTGTACGTTTCTCTGGTTCATTTTTATATTTTTCAGTAATTATCTTCATCTCTGGCTGCAGTTCCTGCATTTTTTGAGATGATATTGCCTGTTTGCGACTGATCGGAAACATCGCCCCACGCACAAATACGGTGAGGAGAATGATCGCAATTCCATAATTCCCAAGAACGGCATGAATTCCATGCAAAACGGCAATCATCGGACGAGCCACCCATCCAAACCAGCCAAAGTAAATAAGATCATCCATCGCCGACCCGGGAATACCGAAGGAGGAAAGGACAGCGGGTTTCTTCGGTCCAGCAAAAATGTCGTACGCATGTTCGATAGGCACTTTCTCAAGCAAATCGAGCCTTCGGGAAATTGCTCGGCAGGTGACATTGACGAGCTTGCGTTTTTCGCCGACCGGCACACTTCCAACCATCATCGGTTTTACTTCGTCTAGCAGCGGCGCGGTTGGCCCTTCCGGACGCGGAATGAGCGCCGAAGCAAAGTACAGGGCATCCACGCCCGCGAATGAAAGCGGCTTATCATCGCGCACAGCACTCGATGGTCGATCCAGAGAGCCCGCAGCAAGCGTCATGCCACTGATGAGCGTGCTTTGCTCACCTACAAAGCGCACTGCAACATCTCGTACCGCAAGCGCTCCCCAGTCGCGAGACACTCTCGAAGTATACCACCACCCTTCAGTAGGAAGTCCGGTGGGGCCATCAATGGCGTATTCAACAGATGTAGTTCCTCGGATCGATGCAATTCGGACAATGAGTTCGAGTCGGTACGGGCTTGTTCGTCCCGAATCAGCCGTATTTGAAACCAGTCGATACTCTTTTGAGACCTCAATGTCGAATGCAGGGAGTGACCGCGTAAAAAAAACGCTCTTTCCATCATCGGCGACCACTGTTTTCCATTCGCGATCAACCAATTCGGCTCCAGAAATTTCTGGTTGATCCGGCTGACGCTTTTTCTCACCGATGCGTTCAAACGAGAAAAGAAACGACAGCGGATCGCTTGGCTGTGAATCAACGTCAATCACTGGTTTTGCATTGAGTTCGGGTCGCACGACCTCGAGCGGTCTCCAGCCGAGCGTAACCTGGCAGTCGATCGGCATTCCATTTCGCTCGATTCCAAGCGTGATGATTTCTCCAGGCTTTGTACCGGAGAGTGCCGCCACGAGATCCCTCGGCTCTTTGAGAACATTCTGGCCAACTCGCTCGATCAGATCGCCCTGTCGAATATCAGCAGCGGCAGCCGGCGTCCCCATACCGACAACACCCACTCGCACCTTGCCATCAAACCCTTCAAGTGCCAAGTGCCCAAGATACCCCGATCGATCCTCCTGATCGTGGAACCGCTCTCCGGCAAGTTCAATGCGCTCGATCGCAGCGCCTCGGCTGGTAAGCGTCACGAGCATTTTTGATTCACCGCTGGGATCGAGTGATCCAAGCACCGCATGAATTCGAGCGTGAAGAGGCTCTTTTTTCTCTTCCGTCGCAGTCGCGTCGATCGTGGAATCGATTCCAGATTTATCCACGGAAGATGGCGACGGTTTTGGAACCTCACCGACGACTTCATCCGATGCTTCGATCGCAGGATCATTGACGCCAGGCCTCGGTTCGAGATCACCGAGTTGAACGGGTGGCGCAGGTGGCTTTTTCGGAAACAGCTTTGCTTGAAGCAGTTGTCCACCGAGAATGATGCCTAATGAAATCGCTATAAAAAGGGCGTACCGTCGCTCCATGAACTCGCTCCGAACCCATACGCTGCGGTGATCTACACCTGTCCTCGTTTTCTGATTCCACGCCGTGGGAATTGAGAAACACGTTGCGTGGGTCATTCGCAACGTGAGCAGAGCAGTCTACCGCAGACGTCTGACAGCGGCAGGCTGGTCGATTCAGATACGGCTCAAACAGGCGGTCAGGTCCTTCTACGCTAAAAAAGTGTCCCCCACACGCAAACGAACTCCCAGGCAACAAAAAAATTAAAAAGCGGCTCTTCGAAACTGAACCTACCGCCCCTGCAATAATCGATCACCGAGAAAGTTGTCGAGTTTATCAATGGCATGAATCTTCTCGCAGGTTTTCTCGCACGGATAGGGAACCCGTCGAAAGCGAACGCTCTGCTCATCGTCAACAATGACATAGCACGAACGCGGATCTTGATCGCGAGGCTGACCAACCGATCCGACATTAATCATTGCCTTGCCATCAGGCAAAGCGATCCGACACTCTGAGATGTTCTTTGGGGCATCGAGAGGAACATCGGGACTGATAAAATCCGGGGCGGTAGAAAAGACTCCGGGAATATGGGTATGCCCTTGAAAGCAGTATCGATCAATCAACTCGAAAATATTTTGCATTTTCAGCGCGTTGTATCGATCTTCTGGAAAAACATACTCATCAATAGGCCTTCGGGCAGAACCATGCACGAAGAGATTATTTCCAGGCGTGTCGCGATAGTTGCGCGGTAATTCTCCCAGAAAATCCATGAGCTGGTTCGACGAATGCTTGGCACGTCGATCTCTCTGCTCAAGTTGTTCACGGGTCCATTGAATGGCCTTATCGGCGACAACATTAAAACCTTCTGGATCAAAAAGCACTCCTTGATCGTGATTTCCTAACAGCACAACCTTGCAGTGTTTCTGTACAAGCTCCACACATTCGCAGGGATTTGGACCGTAGCCGACCACATCCCCCAGACAAAATATTTCATCGACTTTTTGCAGATTGATATCCTCAAGCACTGCTTGAAATGCTTCAAGGTTGCCGTGGATGTCACTGATGATTGCCCGATTCACGAGAGTTGCCGCCGTTAGAGTCAATCATCTATTCGAAAAACATTTGCCGTTTATTACGCATGAACGGCATATTGAATGTTCATCCACAGCCAACCATCGCTCGAGGACAAAGCTTTACAGATGCCGCTAGAATCGGTGATGCTGGTCTCAAACCAACGCAAAAGTGAAACCGGAGCATTGTAGGGTACAATCCAGAAAACGTATGGTGGCAGAATTCAAGTTCGGAGGGTACGAACCGGCTTGGGCAGGGTCAAGCGAACAGATCGCTCCGGCGAACAATTCGTTCCCCAGTGCCTTCTGTATCTCCCATAGTTGGCCGTTTGTCCTCTTGTGGTTGTGGCATTGTGTCTGAGAATCTCGATTTTCAACAATGGGTGCCCTATAAAGACCATCGCTATCGACTCAAGCGGACCGATTGCCTCCGTCGCAGTATTCCATGGCGATACTCTGTTTGAGGCGTCACTTGATTCGCCGCGTCAGCATGCCAGCCTGCTGACACCACTCCTCTCCGCTACGGTCAAAAAAGCAGGCTGGCGAATGGCCGACACCGAATTAGTGGTTGTTGTACGAGGCCCGGGATCTTTTACAGGCCTCCGAGTTGGCATTGCGACTGCAAAGGCAATTGCCTGGTCCTGTGGCGCACGGATCATTGGGGTATCGTCAACCGAAGTTGTAGCGGAAATGCAGAAGCACTTACTGCCTTTAGAGAACTCGCTTGAGGTCGTTTTTGATGCTGGGCGCGGTGAATTGTTTGTCGCCTCGGCAGAAGCCTCTACGTCCACACCGTCACCATGGCGCGTTTCAAGACAAATGCTTGTCAATCCAGCAGCGTGGTTGCAAACGCTTTCACCCGGCACCTGCATCTCAGGCCCTGCCTGCGACATCGTCTCATGCAGGCCTGATTTTCGTGCCGATCTTCGATGTTTAAAACTCGATACAACCATCCTGCGTGCGACCATTGCAGCAAGACTCGGCCTTCTGATTGCCGCAAAGCTCGACCCACAAGAAGACCCTCTTGTGGAGTGCGAATATATGCGAGAAACGTATGCTGATGAGAGGCTTGAACCTGCCAAAGCCAATCGGAAACCGTAATCGGTGTTCCGAGTTCCAGATTGAGGCCGTTCTCGGTACCATTTTTTGTGTTGTGAATTGCAACGATATGCCCCGGAAACATCTCCATGATTCGTCCGATCAAAAAGTTGCTGGTTGCCAACCGCAGTGAAATAGCCATTCGAGTATTTCGTTCGGCGCATGAACTCGGCATTCGCACCGTCGCCATTTATGCGCACGAAGACCGCTTCGCACTTCACCGATTCAAGGCTGATGAGTCTTATCTCATCGGTCGTTCCGGAGAACCGATTCGTTCCTATCTCGATATTGCAGGAATTGTTTCACTGGCCATGGCACATGGGGTCGATGCGATCCACCCAGGATATGGCTTCCTCTCGGAAAACCCCGAGTTTGCTGCTGCCTGCAAAGAGGCAGGCATCACGTTTGTAGGCCCTCGAGTTGAACTCCTCGAAACGCTCGGCGACAAGACGACCGCTCGTGAACTCGCACGAAAAGCAGGGGTGCCAATCCTTGCCGGCAGTTCAAAACCAGTGACGAGCGTTGCTGATGCAGCCAAGATCGCGAAGGAACTCGGATGGCCTGTGATGCTCAAGGCCGCCCACGGGGGCGGCGGTCGCGGAATGCGGATCGTACGAGGAGAAGATGAACTTGCGGTGGCTCTCGAAGCGGCACAGCGAGAGAGTCAAACCGCCTTTGGCAGTGCCAGCGTGTTTGTTGAAAAATTTATTCAACGCGCAAGGCACATTGAAGTGCAACTCCTTGGTGACACGCACGGCGGTCTGGTTCATCTCTTTGAACGAGACTGCTCTGTTCAGCGACGACATCAAAAAGTGGTGGAGGTAGCTCCCGCGCCCAATCTTGATCCGAAAATGCGAACTGCTATCTGCGACGCAGCGATTGCTATCGGTCGTGCAGCTCGATATGAAAACGCTGGAACCGTGGAATTCTTGGTTGATACAGATACTTCGCGTTTTTTCTTTATTGAAGTCAACCCCCGCATCCAAGTTGAGCACACCGTCACCGAGGAAATCACCGGGATTGATATTGTACGACGTCAGTTGCGCGTGGCTGAGGGATACAAACTCTCCGACAATGAAATCGGCCTCGGCAATCAGGATGAGATTCGTTCCATGGGCACCGCTTTGCAATGTCGCGTAACAACGGAGGATCCGGAAAACAGATTTCTTCCTGATTACGGACGAATCACTGCTTATCGCTCCGCCAGTGGCATGGGCATTCGCCTCGACGCAGGTACGGCCTTTAGCGGCGCTGTGGTCACCCCTTATTTTGATTCATTGCTTGTCAAAGTGAGCGCGCGCGGACTTAATCTCCAAGAGGCGGCAGGTCACATTGAGCGATGTCTTCAGGAATTTCGAGTGCGAGGCGTCAAAACAAATATTCCCTTTTTAATCAATCTTGTCACTCATCCCGATTTTCAGGCGGGGCGGTGCACCACCAGATTCATCGACGAAACTCCGAGTTTATTTGATTTTCCAGTGCGTCAGGATCGTGCAACCAAGCTTCTTGAGTATCTCGGCGACGTCATTGTCAACGGAAATTCTTTGGTAAAAGGTCGCCCCGTTGCAGTTCGCCGCCAGTCCGCT
Source organism: Planctomycetota bacterium (assembly GCA_003669585.1). Lineage (GTDB taxonomy): Bacteria > Planctomycetota > Planctomycetia > Pirellulales > UBA1268 > QWOQ01. The sequence continues at coordinate 186,078 of QWOQ01000007.1, forward strand.
CCCATCCCACAATTCGATCCACTGATGCCGCCTCCCGAAGGCACTCGAACAAAACTCAAAGCACTCGGGCCAGTGCAGTTTGCTCAGTGGGTACGCAAGCAAAAAACTCTTTTCGTAACAGACACGACCATGCGGGATGCGCATCAGTCGCTTTTGGCAACACGAATGCGCACTTTTGACATGCTCTCCATCGCCGATGCGTACGCGAGACTCTCGTCGGGACTCTTTTCACTGGAGATGTGGGGGGGAGCGACGTTCGACACGTCAATGAGATTTTTGAAGGAATGCCCTTGGGATCGATTACTCACGCTGCGGGAACGAATTCCAAACGTACTTTTTCAAATGCTTCTCCGCGCCAGTAATGCCGTGGGATACACAAACTATCCCGACAACGTTGTGTCTGAATTCGTCAAGGAATCCGCCGCCTCTGGCATCGATGTTTTCCGTGTGTTCGATCCGTTGAACTGGGTCCCTAACATGCGAGTCGCCATCGATGCGGTCGTCGATAGCGGAGCGGTCTGTGAAGCGGCCATTTGCTACACCGGGGATGTGCTCGATCCGAAACGAACGAAATATTCTCTGTCCTACTACGTAGAACTTGCCGTCGAGCTTGAAAAACTTGGTTGTCACATGCTTGCCGTAAAAGACATGGCAGGTCTGTGTAAGCCTTTTGCTGCAGCAAAACTCGTGAAGGCTCTGCGTGAATCGGTCGGGCTTCCGATTCACTTTCATACGCACGATACGACATCCGCGTCACTTGCAAGCGCACTGGAGGCGGCACGCGCGGGTGCAAGCATTGTCGACGCTGCAATGGCACCGTTTGCAGGACTCACAAGCCAACCTAATCTCAACGCAATCGTAGAGGCGGTTCGAAACACGCCTCTCGATACAAAACTCGATCCCGAGCCACTGCGTCACATAGCCCACTACTGGCATGCGGTTCGCGATCACTACACCGCTTTTGAATGTGGGATGAAGGCTCCCGATGCAGATCTCTACCTGCACGAGATGCCAGGTGGCCAGTTCACAAATCTCCTTGAACAGGCCAGGGCTTTGGGTTTGGCCGATCGATGGGAGGAGATCTGCAAAACATACGCCGATGTCAACGATCTTCTTGGCGACATTGTAAAAGTTACGCCCACCAGCAAAGCGGTCGGTGATTTATCACTTTTGCTCGTTACCAACGGTATGCAAGCATCTGAGCTTCTTTCAGATTCACGCGAGATGGCATTTCCTGAGTCGCTCGTTGATTTACTTTCCGGACGCATGGGACAACCTCCGGGAGGATTTCCACCGGCTATCGTCAAACGCGTAGTACGAAAGGGAGAAACTGTCACTGGCAGACCCGGCGAATCAATGCCTCCGGCAGATTTTTCTGCAGCAACAAAACATTGCACAGAAATACTTTCTCGTGCGCCTTCACACCGGGAAGTTCTTTCGTGGCTCCTTTATCCTCGTGTTTTTCAAGATTTCGCTCTGCATCGTGCGAAACATGGAGATGTCAGTGTGCTCCCCACGCCCGCTTTTCTTGAGGGTCCCAAACCGGGCGAGGAACTGGCGGTCGATATTGAACCTGGCAAGACGCTTGTCATTCGCCTGTTAACCGTCGGCGAGTCACACGCTGATGGCACTCGTACCGTTTTCTTTGAACTCAATGGTCAACCCCGAAGTGTCACTATTGCAGATCGCAGCCTCGAAGCGAGCATCGTGCGACGGCCCAAGGCAGTTCTGGGCGATGCAAGAGAAGTTGGATCGCCCATGCCAGGTCTGATCGTGACAGTTGCAGTGCGTTCTGGTGACATTGTTTCCCAAGGACAGAAGTTGCTCAGTCTTGAGGCGATGAAAATGGAAACTACCGTCTACGCCGAACGCAACGGAATCATCGAAGAAGTTCTCGTGATTCCAGGCACTCCGGTTGAGGTTGGTGAATTAGTGGTGCGATACCGAAGTGCCTAAGATGCATTTCTAAGAATCTTCGCTTCTGCTGCGTGGCACGCTTCATACGCATCAAAAAACCCGGCCCACAGGTTTCCCAATAGGCTTCCGACAGAGCAGCGGTCTATAGTGCTGATCGAAATCGGCCGCGTGAAAAATAAATCGTCGTAGTTTCATTGACTTCGTTGTTGTTGCCAGAATTACTCTAGAGATGTCATTTATTAACCTATGGAAGCAGGCATTGTAGGACTCCCGAACGTCGGCAAGAGCACGCTCTTTAATGCCTTGACCATGTCGAAGACTGCCCAGGCTGCAAACTACCCCTTCTGCACGATCGATCCGAATGAGGGTATTGTAAGCGTCCCGGATGACCGACTCGGTCGCATTACGCGTTACATCGTTCCAAAAAAAATTGTGCCAGCTGCATTGCGGCTTGTTGACATTGCAGGCATTGTCAAAGGGGCCAGCGAAGGACAAGGACTTGGCAACAAGTTTCTCACGCACATTCGGGAAGTCGATGCGATTCTTCAAGTCGTCCGTTGCTTCGAGGATCCAGACGTGATTCATGTCTCAGGAAACGTGAATCCTCTTTCCGATATTGAAACAATTGAATTGGAACTCATGTTGGCTGACATGCAACTTCTTGAGACCTCCCTGTCAAAAGCCGAACGTACTGCCAAAAGCGGGGACAAAGAAGCCAAGCATCGAGTTGAGGTCATTCAGAAATGTCTGACGCATCTGTCAACCGAACAGCCACTTCGCAAGATGCACCTTGAGGAGGCAGATGAGAAAGCCATCAAAACCTACGGACTGCTGACAGCCAAACCGATCCTGTATGTTGCCAACGTCGATGAAAACGACCTCGAGGGAAAAGGACCTCTGGTGTCACAGGTGCGGGAGTTTGCAGCAAAGATCGGCGCGTCGGTAGTGCCGGTGTGTGCGAAGCTGGAATCTGAAATCGCAGAGCTTGACGAAGCGGACCGTGCCGACATGCTCTCTGGTGCCGGTCTTATCGAGCCAGCGCTTTCGGTATTGGCAAGGGAATCATACCGTGTTTTGGGATTCCAGAGTTTCTTTACCGCAGGCGAAACCGAAGTACGAGCCTGGACAGTGCCACTTGGGGCAACAGCACCACAAGCTGCAGGCGTCATCCATACCGATTTTGAAAAAGGATTTATTCGGGCTGAAATTTATTCTCTTGAGGATCTTGAGATCCATAAAACAGAAAAAGATATCCGTAGCGCCGGAAAACTTCGTGTTGAAGGAAAGGCCTATGTCATGCAGGACGGGGACATTTGCCACTTCCTTTTTAATTCCGTGAAGTGATCACGGATTTCGGCGACTCACGAGCGACGAAGTGGCTCGAATCCAGCGGCCGATGTTGGTTGCAATTTAAAATGTTCTGGAAGCCAATCCTTTTCTGCGTCGTCTGGATCAACTGAACTTTCACTATTGATCCCTTCACCAAACTCTTCTTCATGCACTGCATGCGCAGACGTTCCAAAAAAAGAATACATCACCGGAACAAGTATCAGGACAAGAATCGTGGTGGTTGCCAAACCGAACACTAGCGCAGTCGCCATTGGAATAAGCAACTGTGCCTGAAAACTTTTTTCGAGCATGATTGGCATGAGTCCGCCAATCGTTGTAATGCTCGTCAGGAAAACAGGCCTAAATCGAAGGCATCCAGCTTCGCGAATTGCCACGCGGAGCGGCTGTCCCTCCCGTACTCGAGCATTAATAAAGTCAACAAGCACAATCGAGTCGTTGACAACAACGCCTGCCAGTGCCACCAGTCCAAACATGCTGAAAAGTGTTAACGGCATTCCCATCAGAGCATGGCCAAAGACCGCTCCTGCACAACCAAATGGAATAATGGCAAGTATCAGAAGTGGCTGAAAATAAGACTTAAACTCCATCGTAAGCAGGACAAACATTGCGAATACTGCCACAATAAAACCAATCCCGAGGCTCTTGAGTGATTCATTCGTCTGCTCCTGCTCGCCCTCCCATTTCACCCGTACGAGTGGAAATTCTTGAAGCAGATCGGGCATCAATCTTTTCTCGAGATCGGCGGTCACCTGAGAACTCGTCAGCGTGCTAGTGGCCTGATCGATGTCAGCGATCACGGTAATTGATCGCTTCTGATTGAGCCGGTTAATCTCGGAGTATCCCCTTGTCGTAGAAATTGTGGCCAGTTCACCGATTGGTCTGGCAATGCCATCGGGCCCCTTTACTTGAATGTCGTCAAGGGTTGCAAAACTTCGACGTTCCTCGCGAGGATACCGCACGAGAAGTTTTACTTCATGCCGTCCTCGCTGCAGACGCATCACTTCCTCACCATAAAAGCTTGATCGAATCGTTGCTGCCAGATCGGCGAGCGAGACTCCCATCGCCTCAGCCTTTGGGTCAATCTTTATCTGATATTCCCACTTTCCTGGTTTAGAATCGTCATCGATGTCAATGACACCTGGATATTGTGCAAGCCACTCCTTGCATCGATCCACGGCGGCATCGAGTTGCCGAATACCCTCCGGTTCGGAGGGTGCAAGTAACTTGAATTCAATCACTTTTCCACCAGGTCCCATATTTTCAGTGCCATAGACCAAGCTCTCTGTGCCGGCAATGTCCCCGGCCGCCAAACGCCACTCACTTAAAAAACGATCACTTTTGATCGTTCGATTCTCGGCATCAACGAGTTCGACATTCACCTCGCCAACATGGCTGCCACTCATACGCGATTCCGGACCAAGCGCACCGGGACTGGTAACCTGACCAACTGAAAGATGAACAAACTTTACAATCGGTTTGTGTGGAAGTGAAAGTTTTTCTGACGTATCAAAAACAGCTTGCTCGATACGGCTGGTTGCCTCTTGGGTCACGCTGGCGGGAGTTCCGTCAGGAAAAACAATCTTTGCCTGAAGTCGATTGGTATCGAGCTTGGGGAAAAGAGCGAAGGGAGTCATTCCACTCCGTACAATTCCAACTGCCACGAGTAACATCCCTATAGCCAAAGCCAACACCGTCAACCGGTTCTTCAGTGAGATTTCCAGCAGCGGTGCATAGATTTTTTTCACAAACCACTTCAGACCACGATCAGATTTATTTTGAAGCCAACCGATTGCCGGCAGGAAAATTCGTAGCGGGTAAAGCACGATTGCAAAAATTGTAAATACAAGACTTTTTTCGTGTGAAAGATGGCCCGGCAGAATAAGCAGTGCTTCGGCAAGTGAGACAAGCAGTGTGGATATAAAAGCAAATGGCATTACTTCGATGAATTTCCCCATTACGCCAGAGACAAATAAGAGCGGAAGAAATGTGATCACCGTGGTCAACACACTAGAAATCACTGATGGAATAACCTCTGTCGTGCCGTCAATGGCGGCCTGCTCAAAACTTTTTCCCATTCTGCGGTGCCGCTCTACATTGTCGCTCACCACGATTGCATCATCGACCACGATGCCTACAGCCATCAAAAAGGCAAACATCGAAAGCATGTTCAGAGTCTGGTCGGTCGAAAACATGAGGACCCCGGTGCCAAGCATTGAAAACGGGATTCCCATCGATACCCAGAATGCAAGTTTCAGGTCAAAAAAAAGGGCAAGAATCACAAACACAACAATGAGCCCCTGCAAACCGCTTGAAATAAGCATCTTGAGTCGGTCCCGAACATCGACTGACTGATCAGCCCATGTCACGAGTTCAAATCCATCAGGAAGCCGTGCACTGTCGATATATCTCTTGACATCAGCGACCATCGCCAACAAGTCCTCGCCAGAACTACGATCAACAGACACGACCATGCTCTGTCGACCGTTGATTCGATTCACAGAAGCAATGTCGGCAAATTCATCTCGCACCGTTCCAAGATCCCCCACGGTTAGAACGAGCCCATCCGAGAGCGTCACGATTGGTAGCTTTGCAATCTCGTCACCAACATATTTCTTATTTTTACCCCGAAGAAGAATTTCGCCCCCATCACTGCGGATCGTACCGCCTGGCAATTCAAGATTCTCGCGGCGGACAATGTCGGCAACCGCCTTGAGGCTCAGGCCGAATTTGCGGAGCGTATCCTCTGAAATTTCAATATCAATTTCATACTCTTTGGCACCAATAAGATTCGCCGCCGACACCGTTGGCAGCGCCAGTAGATCGTCGCGCACTTGCTCTGCGAGTTCTCGCATTTCAGATTCGGAAATTTCACGATTGTCGGTTTGGATCGGCGCCACAATCCCCACTCGGATCGCCGCTTGCCGAAGCGTCAACTGCTCGACTTTTGGATCTTCAGAAAGTTCTGGGAAACTGGGAATACGTTCGACTTGTGAGCGAATTTCGCTGAGCACTTTCTGAACGTCTTTCACGCTCGAAACGAGTTCCACAACGCAATAGCCCATTCCCTCCTGGGCGATGCTTGTGAGTTTCTTGATTCCCACAACGCTGCGGCAGGCCTCCTCAACTTTTTGACAAATGCCTTCCTCGACTTCTTCCGGAGTCGCTCCAGGGTAGGGCACGTTCACGAGCACAATTTCAAGCGCAAATTCCGGAAAGACCTCTCGGCGCATCGCAGAAAAGCAATAGGCTCCAAGCAGAAGCACGGCGACCACGAGCGTGTTCATCGCGGGCATGTTGCGAACGGTCCACGAGACAATGCTTCTCATGGAATAGCCTTTAAAGAAGAGGCATCTGAAAGCGCCATACCCTGCCGTGGATTCGAAATCTGACTGATGACAACACGATCGCCGGGAACGAGTCCTGATTCATCTGCTTCGAATGAAACAAGCCCTCGTAAAACGTGCACCACATGAGGATGAAAAATCATAAGTACACCCTCCCGTAACACCCACACGTCACCCGAAGGGTGCATCGCTTCTTGAGGAATAGAAACCAAGTCGAGGGTGGAGTCGACGTGCACTTTCACTTCGACAAACATGCCTCGAAAAAGCGAGCGTGGAGCGCCCAGAGGCAGCGTTGCAAGCGGTGCTCCATACGCATCGATCGCTTTGACGTTTGTTGGATCCTCAACGAGCACGCGGCAGGGTAACGTTCTGGTTTTCTCATCGAGACCACGGCCTTCCTGTCTCGTAAGTATGCCGTCCCATTGATAGGTTCGATTTCCAATCGTAAACGCGACAGAGACCGGGGTCTCCGGGATGTCGTATACATTTCCGTCTATTTTTTTAGTTTCATCATTCGATCGACCACCCCAGATCCGTGCGATCTCATCCATGCGCAGACTCGTTTTCACTTCTGCGGCACTGGTGTCTTCAAGCGTTACAAGTGGGGTTCCCTTCGAAACAAATGAATCTTGCTCAACAAGGTCCGCAACAATCATTCCATCTGAAGGAGAAACAACTTGTGTACGTTCAAGATCGAGTTTCACTCTCTCAAGCATGGTGCCGGCAAGCATCTCTGCCTCCAAGAGTCGGCTGCGACGCTTGGTAAGCACTCTTTGCTGCCCCTGCAACATCGTTAACGAGTTCGCAACCGTGAGCTCTTCTCGCAGCGATCGATCGAGATCCGCCTCAGTGACGATGCGATCCACCTTTAGATTTTCAAAGCGTTTTACATCCTTGTGTACCAGTTCAAGCTGTTGCTGCGCGTGTCCCAACGATTCCTTATTCTGTTCGATTTCCTCATCGATTTCTTCAATATTGAGTATCGATTGCCTGCGTTCTCCCTCAAGTCTGGCAACATCGAGCTGATAATCGCGGTTGTCGATTTCAAACAAAACAGTGCCCGCTTTGACGAATTTTCCGGCGCGACAATTGGCCGATTTCTTCATAATGCGACCGGGCACCTCTGCTGCAAGAGTCACTTCACGAATCGGAACCACGACGCCATCAGCATCGATTTCGATGTGGCCATCCCCTTTCTCAACGAAAGCCGTTCTTACCGGGGTGGCCAAAACAGCAGCACTCACCTTGCGCTGCGGTGGCGGTTGACTCCCCATCGCCAAAAATCCGCCAATCGCCGCCGCAAGAATAAGAACTGGAACTACCCAGCTAAAAAGAGATCGAGCAACACTCATGTCCAATATCCTTTTCCACACTCAAAGAAAGCGTTCGACGCAAAATATTTTTTTGTGTGGAACTTCTCGGTATTCCTCAGATAATTTTCTCACGGGATCACCGTCAAGGATCAACGCGCAAATGCAGGTTTTCGAATATTCTATCCATTCGCGAACTTTCGGCGAACATCGGATCGCGAAAGCCGTCTCGAAAAGAGTTTGCTCCAAAGTTCATTGACTGAGTCGTAATCTGGGCCCCGACGAAAGTTTCCGGCCAAGAGAGCTTCATCATGAGCACCCTCTATCAGGATTTTAGGAGGGTTCTGCTTCGCCTGTTTGTATCAACAACTGTTCTGCACACATTCGACCGCTGTAAAGGGCTCCGTTGATTGACGCACTCGTACAGTAGTCGCCGCAGAGAGAGATTCCGGCCGCACACGTGTTTCCAGTCGGTCGAGTACGTCTTGCTTGGGGCGACTCATCCGGAAGCGCCTCATCTATTTTTACATACGAAATCAATTCCCAGTTTCGTGCGGCCTGTCCAAACCACACACTTGATTGAAGGCGAACGGCCTCCAGTGTTGCTTCCTCTGAGGCCGTCCACTCTGCTCGAATACTTGCCACCACGAGAGACGCGCCAGGTGGTGCATAGGAAGGAGCGATATCGGAAGGAACGCATAGATTGTCGATCGGTCCATCTTTGTCCGCCGAGACAACGAGGGTTCGACTTTGAAGTGGCGAATTTAGTGCGGCAAACGCCAGCATGCGAGTCGACTTCCATGTGCGTGTTGTAAATTGATCGCAGACCTCCTGTGGAAGAATTTTTGCAGCAGATGAGAATGTTGTTGCGACGACCACGTGCTTTGCTGAGATCGTTTCTCTATTTGCAAGAAACACTCGTCCGGGTTCGACGCGCTCAACCTGCTGATGAAGCCGAACTGTACCAGGCGCCAATCGACAGGCTATCTGTACCGGAATCGCTCCCATACCATCTGCCGGAAGAGTCGCCGAACCGAGAGAAAACATCGCAAACGTAAATTCGAAGATGTCGCTTGATGTTTTAAGTTTTCGCTCCAGAAATACGCCACCAAAAAATGGTTCGAAGAATCTCCTCATGCACTCATCCGAAAAACCTCGTGCAAGGAGAAATTCGCGGGTGGTTGTGCTGGTCAAAAAGTTGTTCTCTCGGTCACTTTTTGTACCTCTCATGCCGTTTGCGCTGTGATAACGAGCCAGCACGTATCGGCGAAGAAAAGCGATGCGAATGGCATCTGGAATACTGATCGTTCCATTACACAGCGATCGTATTGCGGCACTCGGACGCTTCCACGGATCGCTTACGCCACTGAGTTTTCCATTTTCGGCCACGAGTGCGCCAGGCTCAAAGGGATTCAGTTTGAGCGCCAAAAGATCCAACTGCATTCGGCCTTCCGGATAGGCGTCCAAATAGACTTGGAATCCCTGATCAATCTGAAATCCACGAACAGAATCCGTGGCTACACGCCCACCCACGCGATCCGATGCCTCAAGGACAATGACGCGTTTTCCTGAGCGTTCGAGTTCTCGAGCGCAGGCGAGGCCAGCAAGACCGGCACCAACAATAATTGCATCCATCTACGTTGTCTCCGGGCTGATCGCTCTGGCCCGTTCTCAAGCATTTATTAAACCTTTGCGAGACCTTTGACGCCGTGTGCGCACGTGGTCAGACTTCTGCGTTTTCCGAATATCCCGCTGGATACATTCTCTTCAGGATCGAACGGACATGAAGCTGAATGGATTTCACTTTTCCGGGAATATTCGGGTCAGAACATTTGCATAACATCTCTGACAACTGGCATTCGCACACCCGAGAGAAGCTCTCCAGCGGCGCACCCTGCCGACATTCCGATGACCTTCGCAAGCGATTCCACTCGTTCAAAAATCGAGGCTTTTTCTGGGGGAAACTGAGACTTATAACAGGCAATCGCATCCAGTTTTGTAGAAAGGTGCTTTGAAATATCTATCACCAAAGGCCACTGGCCGCTCGGCAGCGAAGGCAAACCTGATGGAAGGTAATACGAGAGCAACGATCCGACGGTATGCACTGGAATGTGATCGAATAAATCATCCCACTTGGTGAGTCGCGAATAGAATAAAGCAGCCTCCGTTATGGCCACCGTCTGAGCATGATCTGGAGATGCTAGCGGTGTTTTGTCCGCCATGCCCAGCACGAGGCGAGGTCGATGCCGACGGAATACTTTTGCAAGCGCCACACGCACTTCACAACTATCGAACAGCTTTCTATTCGGGAACCCAAGCTGCTCTCGATAACATACTCCAAGCACTCTTGCTGCTGCCTGTGCTTCGGCAAGACGCTGCTGCGGACCGCTGGAATGAGGCGTCGGTTCACCATCGGTAAGATCGACAATTCCTACCTGCATTCCACGAGATACGAGGGCTGCAATGGTTCCTCCACATCCGATCTCAACGTCGTCAGGATGGGCCCCCACCGCAATGACATCGAGGGCAACAGAGTCAAGGGCCACGCATCATCCTCCAAACAAGAATTGTGTGCACAACCAGTTGTGCTGCTTATTTTTTGTCATCCTGTTTCGTCGATGCAATGAGAAACACAGGGTTGAGAGACTCAAAACGAATACGATCCAACTGCTCAATGCCCCGAGCTATTGATACCAGCCAGTGATGTGTTTCGCCACTTTGTCGACGCAAAAGCGCATGTACGGCAGTAAGATTTTCGATGCTCGCAAGTGCTGTCACCAACCGCCCGTTTGGTTTGAGTCTCTTCCAAGCAAGTTCGACGAGCATTGCGCAGTCGCGAGAACTTCCTCCTACAAAAATGGCATCGGGATCGGGAAGATCGGCCCATGCCTCCGGAGCACGGCCAAGCACAGCCATTAAATTCCCTACTCCAAATCGCTCCGCATTATCACGAATCAGCATATGATCATCGGGGTCCATTTCAATTGCATAGCTATGGCCATCGCGAGCCAGCCTCGCCGCTTCAAGGGCCACTGAACCACTTCCGGCCCCAACGTCCCAGATAATGCTGTCGCGACGAATCGCCATCTGGGCAAGTGCCAAGGAGCGGACTTCGCAGGGAGTCAGCAGGCCTCTTTTGGGACGCGACTGCAAGAAGGCATCGTCTGGATTTCCAAACAGGCTCTCTCCAACAGCACCGGGTTTATCAGCCGTCCGTGGCTTTCGAACGAGGATCATCACGTTGAGCGGGCCAAATGAATCCTTCGCAATTTCCTGAAGGGATCCCTGCGTAACGCGTTCGTCCGGCGATCCAAGATTTTCACAGACGTACGCCTGAAAATAATCGATACCATCCTCAACAAGTGCACGTGCAACCGCGGATGGGGGCCACTGCTCACTTGTAAACAATCCTATCGTTTCACTCGTGCGAATCCTGTCGAGAATACGCTCAATTGATTGCCCCGAAAGATTCGTGAGAAAAGCTTCTTCCCAACTCTCCTTCACGCGAGCGAAAGCCAACTGCATGCTGCTGACATGCGGAACAACTTCAAATCTGTCCTTCCCGAGTTTTGAGCAGACATACCTCGCTACGCCATAAAAGAGCGGGTCGCCTGATGCAAGTACCACCACCTGCTTGGTACCAGCCGATTCGATGCGCTCGACGATTTCTTCGAGATGAGCAACTTCTATGAATCGAGATGAAACCTCAGACGGCAGAAGACCGTCTGAGAATTTTGGTCCCAGAAGCATATCAGCAGACTCTACGAGTCTACGAGCATGAGAAGTCATTCCTTCGACGCCATCGTCACCGATGCCGACGATGTAAACCTTGCCAGCAGCCACCGGCCCTCCCACATGGATTGAACTTACGCGGACGAAGCTCAGGCCTGAAACGAACTGCCACAACCGCAGCTCTTTTTTGCGTTTGGATTGTTGAACGTGAAACCACGCTTATCGATTCCTTCATGAAAGTCGAGCGTTGTACCATCGAGAAACAAATCACTTTTCTTGTCGACGACCACGGCAACGCCATGTTGCTCAGTACGCGAATCACTCTTGGGATCCCACGCGGTGTCAAAACCCAGCGAGTACTGAAATCCGCTACAGCCTCCACCCGCGACCCCGAGACGAAGTACCGTCGTGGTTTCGAGTTTTTGGTCAACGATGATTTTCTTAACTTCGCCGGCGGCTTTTTCTGTGAGCATTACGGACATGGTTGTCATCTCCTCGAGTCTTTAAAAAACACGTTACCAATATTTCGACTGAACGATATGGACAAGGCCGATAATCGCTCCCTAAAGACTATAGCATCTCAGACAGAAGGGCATAGACCGAACAAAAGGCCTTTTCATTCGCCCATTGGTTCTCTCGTCGATTTCTTCAATTTTCCGAGGGTTTCGGCAGGATTTTTACTCCGATCTACAATCCCTTTTGAGTGGTCTACTGCGGACGATTCGACCCGACTGGTTCTCATCTGCTTTCTTTTTTAGCTTCGTATTTTTTTGATCCCATCCACTATTCGTTCTACGGCTTTTTCGCAATCTTCTTTCGTCGTGAATCTCGACAGGCCGAAGCGAAGGCTTGACCGTGCAGCATCATCGTTCAAGCCGATCGCTCGAAGAACATGACTCGGACGCGGAGAGGCACTTGCGCAGGCACTGCCACTGCTGATCGCCAGTCCCGAGGCTTCTACTGTGGCAAGCAGCGAGCCACCGTCGACACCCGACACGCTCACATTGAGATTGTTTATCAATCGTAACGATGAATTCGTAAGAGGTGGACCATTGAGTGACACTCCTTCAATTGAATTGTTCAGATGTTCCCAGAGCCAATTTCGAAGAGCCTCCACGCGAGGCACTTCTTCAGCAAGCTCCTGTACAGCCAGTTCTGCCGCCGCACCCATTCCAACAATGGCCGCAACATTGAGCGTACCGCTGCGCAGGCCACGCTCTTGCCCACCACCGTACTGAAGAGGCTCGATGCGAACTGCCTTTGAACGTCGTCGAACGTAGAGTGCCCCCACTCCCTTTGGTCCATGAAATTTGTGCCCCGAAAAACTGGCAAGATCTGCCCCGAGCGCATCAACATCCACCGGCATACGACCGATTGCCTGCGAACAATCCAGATGCACAATCGCTCCGCTTTTGCAAACCACATTGGCAATCACTGCTGTCGGATGAATCACACCAATTTCGTTGTTGGCAAGTAGTAAGGAGACGAGAAATGTATCGCTTTGCAGGAGGTCACTAAACATTTGGGGATCGATCGCACCAGGACATGCAGTTCCTTGCGGAGCAACATCAACGTACGTCACCTGCCTGCCATTGCGGCCAAGATGATCGGCGACATCGAGAACCGCCTGATGGTCGGTAGTGCCTACCATGAGGTGGCCATTGGCTCGCCCAGGTCGCATCGCACTCCCGATGATTGCAAGATTGATCGATTCGGTTGCACCACTGGTAAAAATCACTTCTCTCGGTTCGGCTCCGATGGCCAAAGCCATCTGCGATCTGGCGTGATCGACTGCCTCCCTCGCTCTTCGTCCGAGTTCATGCGTCACACTTCCGGCGTTGCCGTAGTCCTCGGTGAGCCACGGCATCATTGCGTCAAGCACCCGAGGATCAATTCGAGTCGTCGAATGATTATCGAGATAGATGGTCATGTTCTCACGATTAGAAAAACCGTTTCGGGTACGAATCAAAGATATCTCATCCGGATTTTTCTTCGAAGCGATACAGCCCTTCTCTCGAAGAGCCTAAGCACTCCGCGGTGGAAGTTCCTTTTGAATTATTGGCAACGAGAGAAGCCCAGCCGAGATCGCATCCAGTGTGATTTGAGACCACGTTTCAAATCGGTTGCGATCTTCGAGTAATTGTGCCAGCGATTCAAAACCGCATTCGACAAGTTCCTGCTCTCGCGGAGTCACCAGAGGAGCTTCTAGGTCGAGCACGTGCACCACACCTAAGTGCACCTGACCAACCGCATTGGAATCGTCATTGATCAGACCGACACACGTCGAACGGTAACCGCAGGAAATTTCGATTTCCTCATCAAGTTCCCGCCGCATTCCTGCATCGTACGAAGAATCGTCGCCGTATCGACCGTCAGTGCTCGCGATGTGTCCTCCTACGCCAATGGATCGTTTTGCCCGAAGACGTGCTTCGTGCTGCCCTCCGCCGCGGGTGTAGGCAAAAAAACGTGAGGCACCATCCTTGTCGATTGATCGCAGGACGCAGTACGGGATGAGTTGTTTGAACGACGGATCCTCCTCAGCGCGACTGCGGGGCATCCATTGTGTGTGATGACGATCCAGAAGCGTCGGAAGATATTTCTGAGGCTCCTCGCAAAACCCCTGAAATTTTCCTATGCTTTCAACCAACGAGCGAAGCACGACCAACACATCCTCTTGTGGAATTACAGACATTTTTCAGCCTTTCTTTTTGTGTGTCGAATTGATTTTTCGACCCTGCTTTGTTGCCTTACAATACCAACATCGCATCCCCATAACTCAGGAAACGGTACTCTTTCATAATCGCTTCCTGATAGGCCCTCTGCAGAAGATCAGACCCTGCTAGCGCACTCACTAAAAGAAGCAGCGTTGTTCGCGGTAGATGAAAATTCGTCAACAGGCAATCGACAGAGCGAAACTGGAATCCGGGACGAATAAACAGTCGCGTCGTTCCTTTCCACGGTTCAATTTCACCGCTGATCGCCGCAGTCTCTAACACTCTGACAGCTGTCGTGCCAATCGCCACGACCCGCCCACCGCTACTTCGACAGTGCCGCACGGCCATCGCTGTTTTTTCTGGACAATCGCCCCACTCACAATGCATGGGATGATCCTCTATGCGTTCAACGCTGATCGGACGAAATGTATCGACTCCCACATGCAGCGTGACACGCGCGGTAGTGATTCCGCGAATAAGAAGAGAATCGATGAGTTCCGGCGTAAAGTGAAGCCCGGCCGTCGGAGCGGCCGCAGAGCCATCATGCTGAGCGAAGATCGTTTGATAGCGATCGTGATCGGCCGCATCAGCAATCCCCCGACGGATATATCCTGGCAGCGGCACGCGTCCTACCTGCACCAAAACCTCCGTTGCAGGAAGCGTTGTTATGGCTCGCGCCTGCCAGATTCCGCCGTCTTTTTTTGCAATGAGTTCGATCTCGTATGCATCGACACCAGATCGGTCAAGCAGCACCACCCGTTCTCCGATTCCAAGACGACCGCGTGAATGAGCCAGCAAACACCACAGGCCGGTGGAATCCTCAACGCTGAGAAACAAGCCTTCCCAGCGACCACCAGTCGACACACGCCGACCCATAAGACGAGCCGGCAAAACGCGCGAATCATTGGCTACCAAAAGATCGCCAGCACGAAGGAGCTCTGGGAGATCCATGATTGATGCGTGTCTGATTTCTTCCCGCTCACGATCGATTACCAGCAGTCGTGCACTGCTTCGAACGGGAAGGGGTTGCTGTGCAATGAGTTCCCGCGGAAGCTGGTAGTCAATGATTTTGAGTTCATCCATTTCGAGGCTCTTGTCTCCAACAGTTCGATTCTGTTGTGAGTTGCATGTCGGCGGCACTGAGGCTGTGGCAGTATGCAGGATGCCATCAAGATGTGAAAATATTTTGTTCTGTGAACACCTGCGAGTTCTCATACCATGTCCATGAGTTGTCATACCAGTGTGCTGTCAACCGAATGCCTGTCGCTGCTTTCCCTTCGTTCAGGAATGATCGTTGTCGACGGCACACTTGGCGGAGGAGGACATACAAGGCTTTTGGCCGAAGCAGTTGGGCCAACGGGTCTTGTGATTGCGGTCGATCGAGACGCCGCAGCGATCGAACGAGTCAGTCAGACATTGCAAGGACTGCCTATTCGTTATGCACAGGCAAACTTTCGCGATATCCCAGAGGTTCTTGATGCAGTTGGTGTTACCGCAGTGAATGGTGTTCTTCTCGATCTTGGAATTTCAAGTGACCAACTTGCTGATAGTGCTCGCGGTTTCTCATTCGATTCTCAGGGACCGCTCGATCTTCGATTTGATCCCACAGAAGGCGAACCAGCATTCCGGCTATTGAATAGACTCAGCGCGGAACATTTAGCAGATATTCTTTTTCGGTATGGGGAAGAGCGATTCAGTCGACGCATCGCTCGAAAGATCGTCGCAGCCCGAAGCCAGCGTCCGATCCATTCGGCTTGTGACTTTGCATCCCTGGTCAGTTCGGCAGTTCCTCGCACCTACCCTCCTCAGCGAATTCATCCTGCAACCCGATCCTTTCAGGCGATGCGTATTGAGGTCAATGAAGAACTCAAGAGTCTTTCAATCGCACTAGAACGCATTCCCAGCAGACTCACTGCCGAAGGTCGTCTGGCAGTGATCTCATTTCACTCCCTTGAAGATCGCTTGGTAAAAACCGCAATGCGCAACTCACAGATCTGGGCCACGCTTACGCGCTCACCTATTCGTCCGAGCGACGAGGAAGTCGATCGCAATCATCGCAGTCGCTCTGCCAAACTGCGCGGAGCACAGCGACTGGGTTAGCAACGAAATGAAAGCCGATACTCGAATGCTGCTCGAAGAGGCAATGAAAACCATTTTCGGAGTACTGGCTTCAACTTCTAAAAACTGTTTTTAAACAAAAAAGAATGGTATTGTGAGAGAATTCGACATTGTGCTCCAGCGTCGATTCTCGTGAGAATAGAAGCTCCTCTGTCTGGTTCCTCATCGAATCAACTATGGTGATTCGATTTTTTGTTTTGCAGTCCCTTGTGCTGGCATGACTCGCATGATTCAGTCGTTTCACCCGACACGCACGACCAATCGCACACGCGAAACAACCATCCTTCTATCAATACTCGGGTTACTTTTTATCGCTTTTTCCGCAGTGCTGACGCTCAAACTTGCAGCACCTCGACCTCCAATGGGTTCCGGACCTGATGTTCATCTGGCCCAGTCTCACTCCTCCGGACACACACTCGTCGAGCCACCGTCGTTGCCACCGTCAGTTCCAAAAGACATCTCTCTCGAACGTTCGACCAGTCGATTTTCGACTCCGTTGGCCACTGCACCGTCGTCTCTCGACAACCAAGAGCCTGTCCCGTCGGTCGACACACCATACGATCGATCTGCCCCTGAAATTCCAGAAGTGCCCTCTGACATGCCTCGTTCCAAAAACCGTGACAATTCGAATCGAAATCCGTTGGATGATGCGGGACAAATTCCAGACGTCATTCGTACGAGCCTTGGATTACCGGAAGTTTCTTCCGGAGATATTTCCAATCAGCCATCAGTTTTTGAGCCTGCCGAATCATGGTGGTCGCTTGCAGAACGCCACTATGGCGATGGACGTTTCTACAAAGCGTTGTATGCGTGGAACCGCACAACAAATCCACGAGTGACTCTTGCTCATGGCAAAGACATTGAGATCCCGTCAAAGCTCGATCTTGAATATGCATGGCCTGCTCTTTTGCCACGCGAGCCTCTTTTGTCATCCGAGAAAAAATCAGATTCGACGCACACCGTAAAAGATGGTGACACTTTAATGTCGATCGCCAGAAGTCGACTCGGCTCAAGCGATCAATGGCGATTGCTTTACGACACCAATCGGCGATCTCTTGGAAATCAGCCTGGGCCACTTGCACCGGGCGTCGTTCTCACACTGCCGACGAATGAAATCGTCCGACAATCTTCTCAGTAATTGACTCTCTCATGAATGTGGCTTGGACTTGCTCAACGTTCCGATCACGCGCCCTTTGGAATTCGTGAATCCGGCCTGCACTTCGGTCCGTCCACTCGGTTTACTTTGCGCCAAACTTATAGGCCGTGTTTCGGGCGTCGAAATCTGCGTCAGTGAAGCCGTTGTTGAGTTTCACATTCATGTAGGTGTATTCCTCCATCAGAACCGCCTGTCCACCTGCTTCGCGTGGCCAATCGTACGATTCATAGCGGATTGGGATCGAGATTTCATCATCGATAAAAACTCTCGCTAAATGAAAGCGGAAGTTTTTGCGTGGCACCGGGTGTTCTACCTGAATGCAGGTGCACACACGGCCATTCACCTTTGCGTTCGGAAAGAAGTTGACCGTGCACTCTCCGAACTGGCTGTCATGCTCAGCAACTTCAATCAGACGGCGAGTCAGATTTTCGACTCCAAGCTCTGTGACTGGATAGCGGTTTCCCTGCATTGCCATCATGCTCGTTGGCTTGAGCGACACCATGCCCACCATTGCTCGCACGCCACTGCCGGCATGCGCGAGCATGTTTCCTTCATTTCGACCGTCTACAAAGAGTACCTCTTGGCCTTTCAGGCTTTCGGGACCGAGAAAGTAGAGATATACGCTGAACGGAGCCTGACGAATTTTTGCGAACATATATTCGTGTTCACCAAGTTTCCCGTCGATTCGCTCACGCTTTACGACTGTGCAGGAGTAATCCTGAACCGTCTCGCGAATTTTATCCATTCCAGATTGTGCGATTTTCAGTGCGGGTATGAGTGGATGCGATGCGACAACTTCCGCAACGGCTTCGGAGGCATCGAGGTTTCCCTCCGCGCCACCACCGTTTGGCACAAGCGGCGATCCAATTCCCGGAATCGATTGATTTGCGACTGGACTCTCAGCAGAAACAGACGCAGCGCAGAGCCCTACTGCAGTTACCATCACGAACGTGGTGGCCACTCGTCCCAGGAATCCCTCACGCTTCTTCATCATTTCCACGAGTATGCTGCCTTCCATGCGTGTAATAACCTCTTCGGTTGAAAAAATACTTTTATGACGTTTTTTGTGCAATCGCGACTTGGATACTGACTGCGTTCAATCCGAGCCTGAGAAAACTCATCATCAGTCATCATCGCCACTCAGGCTTCGTTCCATGAATGAACCTTCTCGATGACGGACTTCCTTTCGGATTCGTTGCGTTCGGATTTTTAGGAAGGAAGACGATTCTCGGACTCTTTCGAGGAGGAAGTCTAGCGAACGTTGGAGATCGTCCATACCCCATTTTAACCCTATTTTCGCGTAAAAAAGTCGCCTGCTTGCCCTTCAATGGCGTGCGACGCATGCTCTTTACTCAACCGATTCAAAACAATTCTTCGATTCCTTTTTTTCTTTCCCACCCCTCAAGTGCCTTCTCCCTGGATCCCCTGCGAATGGCCTTTGTTGATTTACTTGATACGAACTGCGATATCCAAGTGGTGCGAATTGTCTCTGCCCCATTCGATGAAAACTCGTTTGTGGTGTACCAGAAAGGCCGCACGGATTGCGTCGTGGTCGACCCTGGATTCGAACCCGATGCGATTGTGCAAGCCATTGAAAAGCTGTCGCTTGAGCCTGCTGCGATCCTGATTACTCATGGTCACAGCGATCACATCGCCGGAAATACGTCGATGAAAATTCGCTGGCCCGCAATTCCCATCGTGATCGGTGCGCAAGACGCCTCGAAGCTTGTGAATCCAGTGGAAAATCTTTCTGCTGCATTCGGTTTTTCGATCACCAGCCCACCCGCAGACCAAACGGTTCTTGATGGTGAACGTTTTACCATGGCAGGCTTGTCACTGCGTGTTTTTGAAATTCCAGGACATTCCAGTGGCCATGTAGTTTATCTTATCGAGAACTCGCAGCCTCCTCTTGTTATCGGCGGCGACGTCCTTTTTGCTGGAAGCGTCGGCCGCACAGACTTTTCTGACGGCGACTTTGACCAACTCGCACGAGGAATCCGGGAGAAACTCTACTGTCTCTGTGACGCCACGATTGTCCTGCCGGGGCATGGCAATTCTACAACAGTGGGTGTCGAGCGGCGGTCCAATCCCTTTGTGTCAGATCATTCATAAACTTATTTATCATCATACTTTATTCACTCTGAAAACCTTGTGAGACAAGCCGATTCGATGACCGCCGTAGAAAGTTCATTCGCGACCTTTGGTCTGATTCGTACTCTTGCTCTATCAACCCATTTTTCTCCTCTCTTCAAAAACCTTTTATGCTTTCCCCTGTCGACATGCCCGAACCTCCCACAGACGCTTTCGCGTCACGTTCGGCCCTCTGCCGCATAACAGGACTCTTTCTCGCGGCACTGGCACGGCTCATCAGCGGCGCCAGCGTTCGTTGGATTGCCTGCCAACCTGACACCTGCCAACGGGTTTATTTTTCGAATCACACAAGCCACCTCGATGCCCTTCTCATCTGGTCGTCGCTGCCGCTGGCGGTTCGTGAACTCACCCGTCCTGTTGCAGCCAAGGACTACTGGACGCGAGGCTTTGTTCGTCGTTGGCTTGCCCTTGAGGTGTTTCATGCGTTGCTCATTGACCGAACTGATATCAAGGTGCATCAAAGTCCTATCGACTTGATGTTGTGGGAAATAGGATCCACGAAATCACTCATTGTTTTTCCGGAGGGAAGCCGCAGCGTTACTGGGGAGGTTGGCGAGTTTAAAAGTGGTTTGTACTATCTTTCAAAAAAACGCCCTGAACTCGAACTTGTTCCGGTTCACGTCGACAACCTCAATCGAGTGCTGCCGAGGGGTGAATTCTTGCCGGTACCGCTCCTGTCATGCATTAGCTTTGGGCCTCCGATTTGGTTGGAACGTGGTGAGCCAAAAGTTGATTTTCTTTGCCGTGCCAGACGAGCTGTGCTGGCTCTTAAGGATTCCTAAATGAATTTCGGTACAATTCTCGAATCAGAGGACTGTTCTCAATACCGCGACCTGTTAAAGACTTCACGGAAAGTATTGCGATGAATGAAGTACGAACCGTCGCATTGGTCTGCGGAGTGCTCGCATTATTGTCAGCAGCCACAGCAGTCGGGCAGTTTTTGAAACGTCATCCAGACCGTGGCATGGATCCCGCTGCGGTGCGTACGTTCAATCTGAGGTTGCGAGGTTGGTGGATCATGTGCACCATGCTTGCCGCTGCTTTTTGGCTCGGTACGACGGCAACCATCACGCTCTTTGGCCTGGTTTCATTTTGGGCACTTCGGGAATTCATCACACTCACCCCCACTCGGCTCGGTGATCACCGTGCGTTGTTTTGGGTGTTTTTTTTATTCACACCGCTGCACTATCTGCTGGTTGGACTCAATCGCTACGAAATTTTCAGCGTTTTCTTACCGGTCTACGCAACGCTGTTTGTGCTGGCACGTGTCGCATTTGCAGGAGATTACAAACGATTTCTCGAACGGACTGCGAAAATTCAAGCTGGATTGGTCGTATGCGTTTACTGCCTCAGCTTTGCGCCTGCTCTCTTGCAGTTGTCACTCAATGATGATCCGAGTGCAACCGGACGCAGCGCAAATTTCAGACTTCTTTTTTTTATGATTCTGCTCGTACAGTTTGCTGATTGCATGCAATATGTTTGGAGTCGAATGCTCGGGCGACGCCTTGTGGCAGCAGCCGTCAGTTCGAGCCGCACGTGGGAGGGACTCATCGGCAGCGCAACGAGCACCTCGCTTCTAGCAGCATTTCTCTGGTGGGCTGCTCCACCTTTTAAACCGTGGGAGGCAGCACTTGCCGGAGGTGTTCTGGCAATTATGGGGTTTGCCGGTGGCATGACAATGTCGGCGATTAAGCGCGACCGCGGCGTAAAAGATTACGGCACTCTCGTTGCAGGACACGGAGGGGTTCTTGACCGCATAGACTCACTTTGCTTTGCAGCTCCGGTCTTCTACCACATGACGCTCTTGATCACTGGCAATGCCGGCCCCTCACTCATTCCGTAACGTTGAATTTTCTCGTTTGTATCGAGAGTCGTTTGGTGGCACTCATCGGTTTGGACCTGCCGAATTGGGCTGCAGAACAAGCGGCTTCATGTCGCGGGCTTTGGCGGCCTGTTGGGCGTAGATCGATGCCCTGTTTTTCGAAGGACCGCCTGCGATGAATTCTGCGTCAGGACTCTGACCGCGAACGGTTCCACCGACTGCGATCGCACGCACAGCATTACCTGCCACTGAAGCGGGGGGAGCAGGGCAACCCTGTCGCACCCACTCAAGCCATGATGCTTGCAGCGGCGCAAGTCCTTCAATGTCATAGTGCCGACGAAGGCTCCCTGACCAATCTTCGTTTTTCAATCCTTGCTCGACAAATCCAACATATCTGCGTCGTCCCCCTCGTTCGATGAGATACCGTGCAAGCGAATAGCCCTGCGAATAGAGGGGAAGAATGTCAGCGGGATAATCGCGCATTGCAAACATCTTATGAAAGGCGATCCCGCGACCGGTTGAAAGAAATTCAATCAGCAGTCGATGCTGTCTTGCTCTTTCGATGGGATGCTCAACGGTCGTGCAGGCACCTTCATCCGCCCAACGTGGAAGAGGTCTTCGAAAATGGGTCGCAAACACGGTGTGTGTTACCTCGTGGGGTAAGACAGAGTCGAGAATGCGTTCTTCGCTTCCTTGAATGGTCATATTCCATCCAAAGACTTCTCCCCGATCAAAGACAAAACTTGTCGCACCACCGGCGCCGAGATGAGGAGCGATCTGCGCCACAATCGGACACGGACTGCTCCAACGCGGCAACGGTTTTCCAAGCCATTCAATCGCAAGGTCATGACGATACTGCTCTGCCGCATCTCCGATGCGTCTGGCACTTTCAGGAGTTGGCGCTTCTATGACAAAATTGGCCGTTCTGTGATCTGCCGCAAAAGCTGAATCTCCACCGCATACCGCGAGTAAAAATCCTGCGCACACAAAAGCTCTTGCATAACGCCAACCCATCCACAAGACGGCCTCCATACCGAAGTTCTCCGAATGAGGTTCACCTATGAACGGGATCCTTACCCGTTCCAATCCATGCATTGAGTTCGCACTCCACCCCGTGTGCGAGCGGAGCACGGTAGCGGCGACTTTTAGACGGTGCCAGCCCTGTTTCAGAGAATGAAAAAGAGGGCGGTTCGTTCAGGTGCGCAGAGGATCACTCTTTCCCTGCTTTCCTACTTATCGAAACCGGGAACGGGGTGAGGGGCCTGCCCAGAGTCTTCCCGATGATCTTTATTTCTCGCTCAAACCTTCAAGCACGGCCCCACGGACGAGCACTGTGGATACATGATTTTTCTCCGACGAGAGCATTCTGCGCGACAGAGAAATGTGGGTGAGAAAACCGGCAATACCACCGAGTATCAGTCCCCATCCGGGCAACACTGGAGTCAGAAGCCATATCCATCCAAAGCCAGCGCAGCTGATACTCAGCCATGCGGCCTCTTCTGAGATCCTCCAACGTGAGACTTTTCGTCGCCAAGCACACCATCCGAATCCACCAACGGTGACTACCACAATCGATGCAATCGCTCTCATCGCAGTTGTTCCGTCGCCACTGCGTGCCGCCCGGAGAGTGAGCGCACCATCACCATCAGAGGTTACATAACGCAGAGGTCCAAGAGTAACTGTTGCGCTTCTCCATGTTGATTCAGGAGATTTTACGAACGAAACAATGTCGGGTTTTTTATCCCGCATCTCCTGTACTCCCAAGTTTCGCAACGACTCCTTGAGAACCGTTTCAACAGTCGATAATGCCTTGCGCGCAACTTCGCTCGTCTCACCAGCCCGCAGGGGCTCAGCTGCCATAGAGAACCTTGACTGCAAAAGATTCCAAAGCCGCTCCTGTTCTCCAGGCGATCTGGTCTTCATAGCGATTGTCCATCCATCGATGAGTCTTTCAACCGCTAACAAACGCTCGATCGCGAGGGCATCGCTGGAAACCACTTGCGAGGGAGATGCTACACGCAATATGAAACCACTCGGAGCTGCTAACGTCCAAATCGTCTGACGGGCTGGCAATCCCACGAGTGTTGGCGCGGAGAGCCTCTGCACGAGTCCGTTGGATAGTCCTCGAGGTACATCACCAGCAAAGATCGCTACGATCGAGCGAGGAAGGCCTGCTTCCAGCAAGCGAATCTGATACTCATTTCCTCCGGTCGGTGTAGATCTTACCGGATGGTCATCGACGAACACCTCGAAGGGTCGCATGCCTTGTGGAAACTGCATTCGTAGAACCGTCGCTGCAGGTATCACATCCCATCGCACCACTCCCCACGCCTTGCCTCTTTCGTTGTAACCAAACCGAATGTCAGCAAGCTCGGTTCCTGAACTCGCTGCACGACCGCTACCGGGTGCAGCAACTGCTTCGTACTCACTTCTGATCGCCCTCACAATCTGATCCGCAGCTCCCGGCCGCGGAAGATCCTCAAGCGAACCGAAGTCTTCGGGCCATGTGGTGGGCAATAGACCAGAGGTTTTCCACTCTATTCCAGATCCACCGAATGATGTCGGCAGAATCAACAGCCGTCGCACTTGTCTGGCAGTACGCCATTGGACCAACGGCACTTTTTGCTCTGGCCCCCCAGCCCACGGTCCCTCAAGTCGTATGACGGTTCGATCGACGATGGGTTCATCAACTCGCAAAAACAGTTGCGTTGGCCGTCCCATGCTTTCCTGTTTTGAAATCGACGCCCCCTTTGTGATGCATTGCACATCGCGCCACCAGTCGGGCACTTCCAGAATGCCTCCAACAAATGGGTCATTCCCAGGTTCCACCACGACATCGATGGCAATTGTTCTTCCACGATCCGCTCTGACGATGAGCCAGATATCGCTGTCCCGACCGGCGGTTCGAAGGGTGTAGCCAGGCGCCTGCGCCGAAGGTTGCAGTACAAAAGAACATCGGTCAGTTGATTCATCAAGCTGCTCGACCGTGCCGTTGCCTGATGAAACACTCACAATCCGATCGGGAGTGGAGGTGAGATCGATTTCCAGAGGAACGTCAGCCAATTCCATTACTCGCACCAATGGCAAAGCACCGGAAGCCGGGGGCACATTCATAACCCTTCCACTCACGCGAAGCGTGCACCATCCCGACGTTGGCTGCTGACTGACAATACGCAGTCGATTCTTTTCTGGTCGCGACCAGATTGCTTTTATCTCTGATTGCAAAGCATGCTCGATGTCCCCTGAAGGATCTTCAAGCCACTCCACGTTTTCCACTTCAAACGCAGCCGGAATTTCAAGCATGACTTCACACAGTGCCGGTTCCCGACGGAGACGCGCCTCGAGCCGCACTCTGGTGAGAGAAGCCTCAATGTCAATTTCTGCGTGATGCGTTCCACGAACCGATTGTGGAACACGCGTCACAGTGAGGAACACTGGTTCATGGTGCAACGAATGAGAAGCCGACGCGAGAACATCTTCGCTTTCAGAAAATACTTCACGCTGAGTTGTACGAGTGTGCACGCTCCGCCAAGCCAGCGCAACACGAGTTCCTTCAATATCCTGCATCGGCACAAATGACGCTCCGGCTGGTAGCGAGAGGACTCCCTTGAGCGAAGGCGGCATCGTCACTGTGGATTGCCGACTATCTGTGAGAGCTGTTTCGAGCCAGACCCAAGGAATATTGAATCTGCCCACACGGTGATCAATCGCACATGCAAACGGGATTTTGCAGAGCTGCTTTCCATGTGCCGCTTTTTTAAGATTGATGCGGAACCGACCTGGTTCAATCCGTACAATTGAAAAATCATGGCTGGGCTGGGGCTCTAATCGCAGATCAGCCACTACGTCAAAACTCCAGAGAACTTGCTGCCCTGCATCAATTTCATATCGCGCAAGGACTTGTATTTCTTTTTCAAGCAACTCAATGTCGTTGTGGCTTTCTACTGCAACCAGTCGCTCCAAAAGCGTACTCTGGGGAGGAATCGCCCACGTTGCGATACACTGCGACGCTCCAGACAGGTCTATCGCACCAGCCATGGCTCCGGCTGCATTCAATCGCGGTGCTCGGTCAATGATTCCATTGGCATTTGTGCGATCACACACAGCGCCGTCGAGAGCGCCTCGTTGCTGCTGAATTATTCCAGATTCAATACGCGAAAAAGGGGTTACGGGAAGATCGAGCGTTGCCACAGAAGCCTCCCCGATTCGCTCAATATGGGGCACGCACGAAACCAAAAGTTGGTGACGCCCTGCCGATACAGCTCGAACCTCCAAGAGACTCTTTTTGAAGTCAATGGCGTCATCGATTTTCACTGCGTCTACGCGAACGCTTCCAGGCACCCAGGAAGCTCCCGAGATGCTCTGATCGAGCTGCAAAATCGCTCCTGCATCAGCCTCAAAAATGAGCGTCATCGACCATGGTTTGTCCTGAGAGACGTCTTGAAGATGATGCTCTGCTGTAACGACCAACTCGAGCAATCTCACCGCCGACACCCTCTGCCTGCTCGCTCTGGTTAACGAAGAGTAGAGGGACTCTGGAACGAGTGCCGTTCCTCCAGAATCTCCCGGCGTCACATAGACCCGAAGTGGCGAAATCTCATCGACGAATATCTCTTCTGCATTGGCAACACCCTCGAAAGAACTCCAACCGAACACTATCCAGACAAGCACTCGCGGATACGCACACGATTGCTGGCGATCGCGAGACTGCGTTCGAATCATTCGAAAAAAGAGGGCAGCCATGCCTCCCCACCAGAAGGCTCGGGCGCATGAGTCCCACGGTGATGAAATCCAAAGAGCAACGATCGCCGCAGTCACACAGAGCGTCACCGCTGCCCTGCCATGGCCCATCAGAAGCCAAGACACCACAACCCACGCCACCACTCCCATTCCAATTGCCATACCTTGGAGGAGACGCCGATCAATCAACTCGATTCTCCCGAGTCCGGGAGTGATCGCAGCAAATCGCCGCTCTTGAAATCCTTCGACAATCGATCGATGGAACACCGTGCCTGACCGTGAGTTTTCTCCCAGGACGGAGGGCGATTGAACATTCTCGAGCGATTCAAAATCGATCGTTTCTTTTTTCTCTTCTACAACACCCTCTTGCCTCCACTGCGCTGCGAATAATCGCGCAGCCCAGTCAGAGCGTGACTCCTTATCAATCCGATGCAGAAAGGGCCACGAGACGACCTCTCGTGATGGGGGCACAAACACGCACCACGACCGCTCGAGCACGGGAAGATCGAGTCCACCGGGAACGCCTTCGATATGCCGACCTATCCAACTCGCCTTTGATGGACGCGTTGCCAGCACCGTCAGTTGGAGGTGTCTTTTTTCCGCAGGCATGTCGATCGAAATCTCCGATTCTGCTCCACCTCGAGGCCCTGCTCCAATCGGCTTTCCGTCGAGTAACACCTCTTGTACAGAAACGTCTTGTGCACGGATAAACACCACCTTTTGCCGACCATGATTCTCGATATCAAAGACGATTTTGAACTCGTCCACTCCAGAATCAAAACACCACGTTGTCACTCTTTCCTTCCAAGCCCATGCTCGACTTTCTGAATCAGCTCCTCCAATTGGAACGATTTCCGCAGCCACTAGATCGGCATCCGTCACGTCACGAATTGGATCGAATGAAAATTCCGCAAGCACTGAAGAGCCGTCATCGGGATGGGAAGAAAGAGTTGCCAGTTCACGCAATCTGCGGTTGAGCACCTCCGGTCGACGTTGACCGACATGTCGCACAACGACGTCACCTGATTGTGTATTTGCATTGTCGATCCACGCGAGTGTCACCGGCATCGAACCAGTCATCGGCAGCACCCGCACACCGCGCAGAGAAACTTCTCCTCGTGCTGGAGGGGAGAGCGTTAACTCATACGAATCAGTTCCGGGTGGAATATCGTCTCGCTGTGGTAATTCAATTCGCCTTGCAGAAACTCGTCCTTGAGTCGGAGGCAGAAGTGTCCACTCGAAACCTTCGCCCGTTATTCCCTGAACATTGACGATTAAGCGATCGAGTGATCCAGCGCTCACTCGACAATCGAACGTGAACGACTCAGTAAGTCGTTCATCGCGAATATTCATTTGAGCGTGCGCCACAACATCGACTGGCACTCGCCGGCGTACTAAACGCACCGACAGTGGTGACGCTGCAT
This sequence comes from Planctomycetota bacterium, assembly GCA_003669585.1. Lineage (GTDB taxonomy): Bacteria > Planctomycetota > Planctomycetia > Pirellulales > UBA1268 > QWOQ01. Next base: position 213,856 of record QWOQ01000007.1, read on the forward strand.
TCCCTGCTGGCAGTTGTATGGAACCGCTGGTCACCTCACGAAGCGAAAGCAGACGTGGAGACATTGTTCCATTTGATTCGAAAATTCTTTGAGATGAATCACTTTCAATTGCTGTTTCGGCACTCGTTACGAGATCAATAATCGAATCTTTTGAAGATTCTCCTTCAAACTGAACCATGTCGACGGTATCGCTGGAGAATGTTTCTCCAAGGGTGAGTGCCGCACGATGGCCAAGGATTCGAAGTCGTGTTGGACGACCTGGTGCAATGCCCCAAGGAAAGCGGATATCGAGTCGCGTTTCATTTTTCTCTCGAACGGTTTTCCACTCTGGTGATTCGGTCGACCCCACCACCTCCACAGAGTCAATGATCCATCGCGGAGCCAGACGTCCCGAAAGCTGAAAGACCTCTCCTCGATCAACTCCCACATCACACAGTGCACGAGCCAATACGCTCGTTGCAAGAAGTTCTACGGTGATGACTTTTGCAATCGTGAGTTTTGTTTCCAGTTTCGCAATGACTGTTTTGATTGTGGCATTGGCTCCCTGTGTCTCGATTGCAATTCTCGTGGATGATCCATCAATCGCCTGCTTTGCAGCACGTCCTGCCAATGGCCATGATGCCTTGTTCCAGTCGATCACTTCTGCTGAGACAAGTTCCAATGATTCAAGTCCAAGAGAGCGATCGAGTACCATTCTCAGCCCCGAGGCAGACCAGCTCGCAGCGTCAAGCTTTGGTAACGGAAGTGGGCTTACGTCCGATTCGAACGGGCCTGAAGCATCGATTACAAGTGTCGATTGGGTTCCACAAGAATGACTCGGAATCAGAATACTGATCCCGTTCGTTCGTCTCGACCAAGATACATTCCATCCATTCATCGTGACAGAATCGACGATCACGCTCTCTGGAAGTTCCAGTTCAATTTCGCCTGCATCGGGCCAGACCTCTCTCGGCATGACCTGCACGGTCATCGACATGCCTCGCGGAGAGATTGCGATATCGCTCCAGAGAGCCGTCGAGGGCAATTGTGAATGCGTGAAAGGAGCTTCCGCTGATTCCAGATTCACTCGCAGATTTTTTGAAAAAGTCATATCGAGTTGCCACTGATTCTCCTGAGGTGGGCCGACTTGTTTCCAGATGTGACCTGACGAATGAGGCCGCATTCCTGCATGGCACTCCAGTTGAATCCCGGAAGAGAGTGAGGGCACGAGAGGAATAATCGCCTGTGTGGCCGAAGAGGAAGAGATTCCAGAGATACTTTTTAAATCGAGCTTCCATGAAAATTCGTAGACCCCGGGTTGCAGGGCAACCAGTACGACTGTTTTATCGGGTCTGCCAGCAATCATTGCGGGACCGGAATCAACTCCTAATCGAACAGCGTTTTGTCGTACGACGACGTCCCCAAGAGCCACCTCCACAGGAAAAGAAAGGCTTTTACCAACCGTCACCCGAGCGACTCCCTCAAGAATTCCATCCGCGTTCCAGTGCCCCTGATATTCCACTCGCTCCGGCAACATGCGATGCCGAACTCTCGCAGACGATTCGGACACATGTCGTAAACCGAATGTATCGGCAACATCGATGAAGGAAGCATCCGTTCCTTTGAGCAAGGCGAGTGCTCGGTCGAATTCCTCAACCGACATCGGTATGTATCTTCCGGCACCCAAAGGAATATTTGAAAGCCGACCCGGCGGAACATGAATTCGCATGAAGGGAATGGTCGATGGTTCCAACAGCGACTGTGGTGACACTGCCAAAGGAATTTCCTGAGAAGGTTCCTCGGCGGCCAGCGACCCCAATGCCAACCAGAGAAAAATGAAGCATGTACCCATGCTCCCATTCCTGACCCGTCGATTCCCTCTGGAGGGCCTGTGTGAAGAACACATCGAGTCGTCATTGGACTGCACAACATGGAACGCGCCTGTCATGATGCGCTCCGGCTACTCGAAAGATTTGAGCCGTGCTCCCGAGAAGTTGTCGATGCAGAGATCACAATTTGTTCGCGTCCTACCTCACGCGTGGAGGAGCCAACTCCAATTGAGCCGAATGCCCCGCTGCGTGACTCCACTACGCGCACGCCAGTAACCCGACCGCGCAGCCACTGTGAAAGGAGTGATAAAAAGATTCCGGGAAGAGCTGCTTGGATCAGCAGTGGAGCTGCGTTTGGCCATATCACACCAGAGAGAATACAGACTGCAAGTCCTCCAAGAACGAACCAGACCGATCGAATCTGAGGGAGGTAAACCAGCCCTAGGCCCACAGCGAGCACCGCACCGGAAATGATCAGAACCATGAGCCATGTCGGAAGCACAACCACCGATGTCGTTTCCGAAGGCCCAACTCCCGAGTAGGTAAGCCGATGCGGTGACGTTGGCGACCGCACCTCCGACTGGCCACCGATCCACTCCAAAATCGATTTCTGCGTGACATCTGAGGACCGCTCAAACAAGGCTCCGTTCCATGTCCATCGCTGATGGTTTGTCCAGCGAGAAGGACCAATGAAAAGATGCTCACCCGGCTCAAGGGAAAGTTCAAAATAAAATCTGCGCACGCTCACTCTGCCCTCAAAGCTCGGTGGCTCGATGCGTGCGATATCGATCAACCACTTGCCACGTGGCTGATTGACACGAATTGCTAGAAAGTGCTCTCGTCGAGGAGAAACCTCTGCGAGATCAATCGACAGTCGCCTCGATTCATCAAGTACCGAACTCATCGCGTTGCCGTCAAGAGTCACCTCGAGCGACTCCGCGTCTATCGAGAGAGGGATCCGGAGCATGACACTTTTTGCCGGACTTGAGAACCGGTAGAAAAAGGAATCCTCCCGACGATTTTTTGAAAGTTGTGTTTCAAATAAGGATGCCTCGATCACAGTCTGCCCAAGTTCACCGGGTGCCTGGGCTACCAGTGCCAGCGGAACAACTGTTTCGGACTTAGAACTCAACCAACTCCGCGATCCATCTCCCGATCCACCAAGCTCACGTTTCCATGCGTCTCCTCGCAACTCGACGGCAATCGAACCTTGTGACTGCACCACAAGCGCGATCGAATCTGGTCCTTCCTTGGCCGGTAGCACCAGCGCCACATCCTCCGCCACGGTGGTGCGCACGGGTAATTCCGGAGTCGATATTTCATATCGGATACGAATCTCTCCAGCTCCGAGAATCGGTCTGGGAAGTGGTGCCTTCCAACGAATCGTCTCCGAAGATTCGTCCATGGTTGGTGCAGCCGGCGGAGTGAGTGGGATATCGTCTTGCAGTACCTCAAACGCTTCTGATTCGAGCACGCTCACTGGCACGATCAGTTCAAGTGTCTCCAGCGGAACGTGCGAGACATTCAGACGAATAACTTCCTCGACGAGAAGTGTAGATGGATCTACAACGATTCTCGCCGATAGGGTTGTATTGACCCGTCGGGTAAGAAATCGCCGAGTGGCTTCAAAACCACCCCGTGGTCCTTCCTGACGATACGAAAGCGATGAACCGACCATGCGATCTCGCTCTTGCGCATTTTGAGAAGTGCGCACAAGGTTATGCGATGCATCTGGGTCTGGAGAAAGTTCAATATCACTCGCCGACGACACCAACAGCACCGCCGGACTCACGAGGTCGGCGAGTGGCTCTGGAAGAGAAATTTTGAGGCGGGTCTCTTCGCGTTCTATTGAACGACCACCACGAATTTCAATTTCAAAATCCCCTGAGATCGGCTGCATGAACGGAATCTCAAGCATTCCATCCTCGAGCGATACTCGCGACTGATCAATCAGTCCCGCAGGGCCGACATCGTCAACTTCCCAGCCCTCCAAAGCGATTGACAACTGAGAGACAGCCGCTCCTCGAATTGCAGTGCGCAACCGAGCATTGAGACTGATTCGTGTCGCTCCCACATCAACCCGATATTCTGGCTCCATCACGACTCGACTTCCGCGCGGTCGTACGCGAAGCGGAAGGGACGCCGGCTGCGAGTCGTACTCAAACGCCGCAACAAATCCCTCTCGTCGCGTTGATGCCGGTGGATCGGCCTGTCGGTTGCGGCCTGTTCCATCCCAATCCACCTGCCAATCGCCCTCAACATACACGCTCATTCGTCCCCACTGACGCCACGCAGGGATTCCACTTATTTCAAAACCAAGTGACTCCAAGAGAAGCTTTCCGGTCGGGTCCACTGGCGATTCACATTCGAGAGTCATCTGTGCAGAGGCGTCCCGTGTTCGAACCAGATCAATGACTGCGATTGGATGGGAAACAGATCCCTTTGTTTCAACCAGCATTGACGGCGGTTTTATTCGACGCAGCAATGCGTTGGCGGGCAACGCTACTTCTAGACGCGTTCTCGTGGCAGGCAGCTGGGTAAGGGAAAAAGATGCTTCTGTCACGGCAGAACGACCATCAATTCGCACCACCATTTCAGAAATTGCCTGTGGAAGCGCGTCGATATTCTGCGAGCCTGATTCGGGCGGGCCCCACACGATCGTGGTGGGACCTGACTGACCAACTAACACAATTCGACTGCCTCCCTCTTCTCTCTTTTCAATACGCGGTGCCAGAAACTCGGGACGCACAACAACACTCGGTGCACTCTCCGGGATGGTGAGTTCAAAAAAAGAAGCTGTGGCTCGAGGCAGATCAATCGACAATTCCGACCGTGATGCAGCACCGTCAACCGGAAAAAATCCTTTCAGCGTGATCTCGTGAAGCGTATCGGACTTGCCTTCAAGCCAGACCTGATAGGCGCGTTGTGAATCCTCGACATCGACGAGCATGCGACCTTGTCCCTGATAGCGAGGCGACTCGCTGATCACCATTGCGCCAAGAGCAAGAGGAACCCGCACCCATCCTGGCCGTGACTGCTGTACGGAAAGCACTACGCTGGTCTCTGCACGTTTCTGCTCCAGCGAACACCGCACATCCAAACGCTCAAGCACTGCGTCAGGCGCTTGTGGAAGCGGCGGGAGCCCTTCCCGAACTCGCAGAAGTTCAACAAAATCACGGTAGCGAAAGCCGGGCACAGGCACGAGCGAGCCTGCCTCGTTTTCTAGATAAAAAATCTCAGGTGAGATTTCTTCTATTCGACGAGGACGAACTTCTTTTTCACCCCCGGTTGCCGGCTGAGAATTATTCGCTTGGGCAGGTTCGACAATTCCTTGCGGGGCAGTCGTCTGCGCTCGAGCGATTGAGACGGGTACATCCGCAGCGATCCATACAAGGACAAAGACTGCTACAGCAGCATTGAACTTGGCGAAAGCACCGAAAACTTTACACAGTCGATCACTGAAAACATTGTTTCTTTCAGCGCGCAGGCTACCCTGTGTGCCGGACGCACTCTGAATGGCAGCAACGATGTCTTGAGATTCCCTCTTCATTGGCTCTTGGAGGGTACCTTGCGGTCTGCTGCGAGGCAGACAAAAAAGTCGTACTGATGTGCATTCCCCACACAATCGATTCAACTGCTTCCACCGGAAGGCTCTTGGCAAAGCAGCCGCTGCAGAGAATCTAATACTTCGAGTGAACAAGCTGCAATAAAAACCGGATTATCGAGGGGAACAGTTCCAGAAGCAAATACTTTCGGTAAAGCAATTGTAGTCTTTAGAGATTCTCCGGATGTAATTCCTTTGTGTTGAACGAGAAACGGACCAACAACGCCCCCCGCCTCACTCACAAGCAAAAGACCGGCCGCAACATCCCACGAGGAAATGCGCCTGACCCAAAAAGCGTCCAAACGTCCGCTCGCAACATAGGCGAGGTTGATCGCACTCGACCCGCTACGCCGAATCGAGTGCACCGCTGAGAGTGCTGCGAGAAAATCAATCACCGCAATACTCTCCGGCGACACTTGAGGCGGAAAACTCACCGCAACGAGTGCATCTTCGATTGCCGATGTGCGAGCCACCTTTATTGGCGCAGAATTAAGATAGGCACCGCGACCAACTTCCGCAGTAAAACATTCTTCCGAGACCGGATCGTAGATGACGCCAACTATAATTGCGTCGCCATGTGCAAGTGCAACGCTCACGCAGTACGCCGGATATCCATGTACATAGTTGGTGGTACCGTCGAGAGGATCAACAATCCATCGTGGCGCTCCTAAGGACGCTGATCGTTCCGATACCGACTGTTCCTCGCCCACAAATCCGTACGCTGGAAAAGCAGACTCAACAATCCTGCGGATTTCCGACTGCGAGGCGATGTCCGCTTCGGTCACCAAATCAGCAGGCCCTTTTGACGAAACGCGAAACCGTCCCAGCCACTGCGTCAGCACACGCCCTCCAGCACGAGCCGCTGCCTCACAGACTTCCAAATGATCTGGCATGCTTCCAATCCCTTCCTTGATTTTATATTTCTCAAGCGATCTCTCTCGGAACGCCATCCAACTCGTAGCCTACCTGTTTGGGCTGATCCGGGGCGAAACCGTAGTTTTATACGCGTTCCAATTCATCGTTTTTCTTTATTTTTTTGATCCCCCGTGCAGATTCGTAGACGAACTTGTACAAAACCTTTCAAGCTTCTCTCGCGATCATCCGTCTAGGGATGTCGACAAGAGTCCGATCGCGCAAGAGTCCGATCACGATTGATCCCAACATTTTTAGTGATGAACACCATGAGCAGTTCCTTCGAGAAGGCTGAACCATTTTTGACCAGTGCATGGAGCCTTCAGGAACACGATGCAACCTATCTATTTTCGAAAACTTTAACCAATTCGAACGAACCGGCCGAAGAGACACTCGCACCTTCTCTGACAAATGCCTGTGTCAGATTTGATCGACCTCAGGAAGGGATCGTCGTAGCGTGCCCGGTTCAGCATCTGCTCGGTGTCGACATGGGAGCGAGCAATGGTGAATCTGTACGTGATGTCTGGTGTCGCCATCGCGACCTTGTCATCGTCTACGAGCCTGTCGATCCGCGGCAACTGTGCGCAACGCTCATGTGGCGAATGCACCACGAGCCTGCACAACGTAATCCGTTGTTGGATTCAGCAGAAATCGTTTGGTGCGAACTGGTTCTTTCGACACAGACCTCGCGAATCGAAAGCGACTCACACCTCAAGGTTGTTTCCATTCTTTGTGGCACAGACATTCTCTGCGCAGAATGGAAAGACAACTCGTGGAAATGGACCGAGAACAATTCGATCAATGCTTTCACTCGCGCACTTCTCATTCGTCATGAAAATGAGTCGAGCACGCTCGTGGCGGTTCACCCGCTCGATTCATGTCGTCTCTCTCTTCACAAACAGATGAATCCCCTCAATCACAAATGGACCATCCGTGTCGAATTCTGTCTCTTTTCGAGTCTCGTTGAAAAGGGTGTGATTCTTCGCAGCCGAGCGATGGCAACTATCGGTCCGAGCCGAGACGACACTCTCTGGGCCACCCCCCTGCTCGATCGTTTTCGACTTTCTGAACCGGTGCTCACCACCTAACGACGTTTCTGCAATATCTCTCCAAACCATCTCGGGATGCTTCTCTGGGGTTATGAATTCCTCCGATCCGTTCTCCAGTTCCACTCCAGTGCCCCACGATCAGCCAAAAGAAATCTCAAAACCTACTTTTCCCGTGCACATCGCCGTTGGAGTGATGAGAGACCTGTGGGTACATTTTCTCCTGTCCTCGAGTCACTGGAATTGTCTAAGGCCGACTGGAACAAAAGGCAGCCTGCTCGAAGATGCTCACCACTTCTTTCTGAAGGAGTTTTCGTTGGCACATGTTGTCTTTGCATTCGACCCTGCGATCGATCTCCCGCTGGTGGCTCCTGGCGCTCTGCCAACGGCCTTGGCGGAGACACTTTCTCGAGCACCCTTTGAAAGCCTTGAACGAGCAGCAGCGGCAGCCCGCGCTGAACGAGCACGCGCGATTGTTCTTTTTGGTCGAATCATCGATCCGCGTCGATCGAGTCCCGCACAAATGGCCAGACTGCGTTCGATGATTCTGTCCCTTGATCGGGATGGATGCCGCACGGTATGGGCTTCCTACGATGGGCAAGACGCGATCAACATTCGAGCAGCGCTTGGCGATCCCGGCGGCCTCATGTTTGTCTCTCCCGGAGCGTGGACAAGACTTGAACTGCCTACTGGAATAATCGATTTCACAATTTTGACTCACTTTCAAAATGATGTGCCACCAAGTTTTTCTGGCGGCCAAGCACACCGGAGGATTGTGCTGGATTGGCTGAGTCCTGATCGTTCCCCCCATCACGATCGTGATGCAGTGCACCACGCCGTCGCACAGCGCGGAGATATTGTGGTGCAGGGTTCAAGAAAGCCGGTTTTGGTTTCTGCGCCTGCAAACGTTCGCGGCCACATTCGACTGAGTTCTTTGCAGCCCCGAGACTTTGATGAAACTCCGGGTGAATGCATGATTCTTGATGCCTTTGGATATTCAGATCAATCCGGCCAGCGTCACAGTGTGGAGAGAACGATTCCAACACAGCGGGTGGCATGGCGAACCGAGCGGATCTGTCCCTCAATTCATGCCGGAGAAGAGGAACTGACAACCGTTCTTTGGGCCGCCATCGAATCGATGTTACTGGAGCAGCACGAACCTCTCTCAATGCTGCAGGTGCTAGTACACTGTGCCAGCGATATTTCCAGACGCATTCACATCGCGTCTCTCTCTTCCAGAACACTCGACAGGGTACGAGAACTCTTCGACCCACGTACGTTTCGAACATGGGCCTGTCGCATGGATCCAGATTCTTTCGAGTCTCCGACGTCCGATCGCACCGACATGACTGGCGGACTCCCGACGATGGTTGCGCAGATTGTTCTGGAACGAGAATTGGCAGATCGGATGCCCCCGGGCACCTCTGCCTGGAAGCCTGAGTTCACTCGAATGCCCGCTTCAGTATTGTCACGGCCGGAGGCTTCGTCTTGGCTCAATGCCCTCACCGAGGTTGAAACCAAAGACGTTCTACGAGAAGCAGCGTGGCTTGCGTTAGAACTTTTGGAACAACCGTGAATTTTTTAGTATTTCTTTGTTCAGTAAAATCGCATCCCGGAGCGGCGAAAAGGCCGACAGGCTGAAATGATTGTCAAGCGAATTGAAATTGAACGCTTTGGGACTCTTGATCATATCGTGATCGATGACCTCGATCGTGGTGTCGAGGTTCTGCACGGCACAAATGAGACAGGGAAAACAACACTTCTTGAATTTGTTCGTGGAGTGTTTTTTGGATTTTCAAAACTCGTGCGCCGTGGGTATCTCGATGCGAAAGTCATTTCCGGCGGAAGCCTGATTGTCGCATGCCCTCCCAACGATCATATTTTTCGTCTGCATCGAATCAACGATCCGACCACGCAATCGCATCTGCGAAATGATTCCGTCGAGGATCATTCTTTCGGCGAGCGACTTTTTGTTGAAGATGCGGATGGACGCCTTGTTGATGCGTCACTCGTTGCCGATTTTATGGGAAATGTTGACGAGAAAACCTTCTCCTCCGTCATGGCGTTTGGGCTTGATGAACTGCACGAACTTTCCTCACTCGATGCTGAAGGCAGCGGTCAACGCCTGTATGAACTTGCAGGTGGTCTTGACCGCACGTCGCTTTCAAAAGTGATCAATGACCTGCGAGACGCCTCGGCCCGAATCGATTCGTCCGATCCATCGATCTCAGGCCTTGCGAGTCTCCTTGATCGTCGTCAAGCGGCCGAGGCCCGACTGGCGGGGCTCAATGCTCCGGCACTCACCCTGGGAGCGATCGCCTCCCAGGCAGCCGTTGCTGATGCGGAAGTGGACAAACTCCAAACGATTGTCCAAGTCAGCGAGCATCGTCACGAAATCTCGCAGTGGGCCCTGAATCTTGAACCCCATGAACGTCTTGTCAGATCTGCCGAGTCGCATCTTGCTGAGATGAACGCATCTCCCCTTGTGCATGCTGATCTGGTCGAGTGGCAGACACGGGTTGAGCGTCACGAAAGTTTGCTTGTGCTCGTTCGCAAAGCGAAACGCACGAGAGCACGACTGGCGCGGGCCGAAAAACAATCTCCTGTTCCTACGACGCTCTGGAAACATCGGACGAGTGTCGCCGCGTTGCTCGATGAACAACCGAGACTTGAACGACTCAATGCTGATCTCTCACACGCTCATGCCGTTGCACATTCCACGGCGCGCCGACTCGGAGAGCAGCTTGGTCGTGTTGGTTTAGCCAGAGCGACAACCAACGAGTCTCATCTTGAGACTGTGACCGAACGAATGGTGCCTGTAACACTGCTGCGTTCATTTACTCCTTTCAAACAGTTGTTACAGCAGCTGAAAAGTATTGGACGTGAGGTCACCGTGGCACGGCAGACGCTCGCCAATGCGGAAGCGATCGCGAGCGAAGCCACTCGCGCGGAGTCGGATGCTCTGTTGGGAACCCATTACCATTCTCTCGCCGATGCAATCGAAGAAGCCGGCGGATTAGCAACGCTCTTTCGCAATCGGATTTCAGCCGGCAACCATGTTGATGATCTCGAATCGTCGATTGTTCGCTTGAAGACCGAACTGGGTGAACTAGAACATTCTCAGATACTTCCTGTCGGCTGGATGATCGCACTCGGTGCAATGTTCGTCTTCGGTGCAACACTCCTTCTCTCGGGTCTTCTTTTGCCAGGTTCCTTCACGGGGAGTTTCGGGTACGCCATCGCAGGACTCGGTCTGGCAGGCGCAGGTGTTGCTTCCGTGACAACTCTCTCACTTGACCGATCGGCGTATTCAAAGCTGGAAAGTACGCGACGACAACTCCTTACAACACGGCGACAAAACGAAGAGACCATCGAACAATGCCGCCAACTTGATGCCCGAATTGTTCCCAATCCCGGTCTTTCGCTTGAGTCCCGATTGAAGTCATCGCAGCGCGAGGTGGATCGTCTTGAGGCGATTGCGGTTCGGGCCGGTTCATCGCAGGTTCTTTCTGATGGAGTCAAGGAATCGCGTGAGCATTTAGAGGCATCGTTGGCCAATCGCACAAAAGCTCGCACAGCCTGGAAGCGACTGCTCGTGCGGCGCGGGCTTCCGGATACTCTTTCACCGCTTTGCATCAGAGAACTCAAGAGACAGCGAAGCGAACTTGTCGAACTCGATGATGCTCGTCGCGTCGCGGCAACCCAAGCAAAGGAATACCGAGAATCAATAGCACACATTACCTGTCGAATCGATCAACTCATGCTTGAGTGTGGAGATTTTCCAGAGTCACACTCTCCGATTGACTCTCTCAAATTACTTCGATTGCGACTGGATTCCGACAGACGATCATTACGATCCCGCAAACGCTTGCATGCGAAACTTGTTGCCGCAAGAAACCGTCACCGGAGATCCGTACGGCGGGCGGATGACGCTGATGAACAGCGCAAAGTGCTTCTCGTTCGGTGGGGTGTTACGACACGCGAAGAGTTTCTCGTGGCCGTTGACAAACGCGCAGAGTTTGAACTCGCTCGTCAGTCGCTCCAGAAGGCCCGCGCAGACTGTGCGGAGATGTATTCGTCCATTCCTGATCGATCGGCACTTGAAAAGTGGAACAACGAGTCTCAGGGAACGACGGTCGAAACCCGTCAGCTGGTCGAGGCTTCTGCGCTCCAGCATGCTCGCCAGCAGTTGTCTGACGCAAGGGAACATCGCGCTACGCTCGCAGCTCAACTTGCTGCGCTTTCATCCGATCGCTCTTCTGAATCACTCCAGACAGAAATTGCTGAAATCGAACGACAAATCAAAGAACAGATGAATCGCTGGTACTGTATTGACACAGCTCGTCAACTGGTCGAGGAAGCTCGTCGCAGATTTGCCGGCACCCACCAGCCTCCGGTGTTAAAGGAAGCTTCGCACTGGCTTCTGAAACTGACCGACGGTCGGTATACATCGATCACAACCACTCTGGATGAGCCAATTCTTTTTGTCTCTGATAACGAAGGTATTGCGTGGAGACCGGAGCGGCTCAGTCGAGGAACACGAGAACAGGTCTTTCTCTCGTTAAGGTTGGCACTCATTGCTGATCTCGAACGACGTGGCGTTCGCATGCCGATTGTCATGGATGACGCACTGGTTAATTTTGATGACGCTCGTGCGGAGGCTGCCGCACGAGTTCTGGTGGAATTTGCCTCGAGTCAGATCGTTCCCAGACAATTACTGGTGCTGACATGCCATGCGCATGTCGCATCGATCTTTGCATCTGCTGGCGCGCGGGTGCGCCGTTTGGGAGTGACGACGCCTGCGATGACGACAGCACTGACAAAAGCCTTGCCCGCTTCGATTTCTATCGAACCGACTAAAAGGAACTATCATTCGCAGACCGCTGCGCAGTCATCCCTCAATCCAATTCTCGGTCCGGGTGACGGTATTGCAGAGTCACCGCTGGAAACCGCCGCCTTGAATCCATCGGTCGCATTCAAGGTTTTTACATCCTCTAGCGACCGTGTTCCGATTCCTACCGCACATGGTGGTCCAGAACAATTCTCCCCACTTCCGATGAACATTATGGTTCGTCGGCTTTCAAGCAGCGATGCTGCCGAGGGTGAACTCGATGAACCATCAGACAGAGTGAAAACCTCAGGCGTCTCGCAGCAACCTGATTCCGATACGCTCAAGTCGCGGCGCACAATCAACCCTCCTCGCACTCGGAAAAAACGGAGCCTCTGACAGACACCGATATTCCTTATTCAGCAAAACTTACGCTCGTGCGATACCCTCGGTAATTGCTTCTTGATAACGTGATCGAAGAGAGCCTAGCAGCATGCCGAGATAGGCATTGGCCCCAAGCGACATAAATAAGACAACCAAACTGGCCATCAGCCAGCCCCATGGTTTGGATTGAGCCACGGTGGCCGCCACCGGGTCGGCGTCAGCAGATCGTGTGGCGATTGCCTGCACGACCCGGGGCATGCGTGATCGACTCGCCGCTTCCGCAACTGTTCTCTCGACGGCAGGAGGCCATGCATCGGCCACATAGATTTGAACACGCCGAATATTTTGCGCATCGGCCGGCACATCGCTCGAGAATGCGTGCGTAGACGATTGCTTTACAAGATCAGGCTCAACACGCACCAGATAGTCGCCGCTGCCATCATCGGTCGGAATCCAAGCCGCCTCGATACCAAACGCAACAAGTGACATCAGCGAAACAACAATTTCAAACAGCATTGGAAGCTCTTTCTCTAAAGCAGATCAAACGATCTATCGTTCATTGCAGACCCTAAAGCGGCATGCGTCAGTTCTCTCAGGCCTCGATTTCACTCTCCGGAACATTGAATCTGCAAGTCGACTCACCCATTTTTCTCAAGATTCCCTTGATTGTGCGGTGTTCCGTGAACGTGGTTCACCGAGAGAGACCCCAGTTCGGTCTGCAACATCGTGAGGGCGGCCTGGAGAAAAGCAACGGCAATCGGACCGACGAGAATGCCAATTGGCCCAAGCGCACTCACGCCTCCAAGAACGCTCAAAAGCGCCAGCAACGGATGAAGCTTTGACTGTCCGTGAAGAACAATCGGCTTTATGACATTGTCGGCCGTTGAGACCACAAGCAAACCCCACACCGCCAGGGCGATCGCAGTGACCCACTGATTCATGATTGCGTAGAGATAAAAACTCGCCGAACCCCAGACGACTGCCGCCCCAACGAATGGCACCAGCGCAAAAAAGAATGTCAGCACGGTTAATAGAAAGACGCTCTGGAGTCCTGCAAACCAAAATCCAATACCTGCAAGGAGTGCTTGCACGACCGCCGCAGCAAGCGTTGAGCTGACGACCGCTCGGCTGACCTCCTCAAATTCTTCCAGCAGTTGTCTCTGATACAACGCATCGAGCGGAATCAGACGCATGATGGCATCGATCATGCGACGGCCATCGGCAAGAAAATAGAATAAACTGACTGCCATCACGATGAGTCCGATGATTCCTTGGAGAAGAAATCGTGGTGTTCTTGCTGCGATCGGGCCGAGCCATTCTTCTGCAAGTTTTTTAAGTTCTGCATTAATTCCATCGCCGGTAAGTTGAAGCCCAGTCATTTCATTTGTCTGATCGATCAGTCCTGCAATTTTTTGCTGATCAATCAAAAACATGTTTGGATTTCGGAAAACTTTCACCGCTTCGCCAACCGCCCGCACGCCGAGCAACGCCACCGGCACGAAGACAATCAACAGAACGATTGTCATTGTGATAGCAGCAGCGACCCACTGAGGCCCTCGTATTCGAGAGAGAATCCAGCGATGCATCGGTCCAAAAATCACGCCGAGCATGGCCGCAAGTAATAGGGGCAGAAGAAACCCCGACATCACCCGCAGCGACAGAAGGCCGAATATGGCAACCAGGCCGATAATCACGGCAATCGACACAAATCGAGTCATGTCTCGCACCCCTTACTGACTTTTTTGAGGACCGCCTAGTATTGCTCGTTGCGCACTCATCACCCACACCCATGATCCATGTTGATTCCGTTTTTATTGGATTTTTGCTGCTCTGGAAGAGCGTACGTCAGACTGCCCGCGTTGGTCTAAAATTGCCTGACCCACGGATCTCTATTGAACCACAGACTGGAGTGAATGCGGCCAGAGCATCCTCTGGTGGCATACTTGGGCAGAGACGATTATTCTTCGCTGATCGTTTCGCTGACACCGACGATCTTCTGAGCGTTGGTATGTGTTCTCTCTGTTTTTACCGTGAACTATCTCCATGGCAATTCCTTACGTCTCCCTGATCGTGCCGGTGCGCAGTGAGGAGGGAAATATTATTCCTCTGTGCGGTGAGATTAAAGCAACCCTCGATCATGCTGGAATCGAGTGGGAGCTGGCTCTTATCGATGATGGTTCTACGGATCGTTCGTGGCAGGAGATTCGCGAGGTAGTGACCACTGATTCTCGCATTCGTGGCCTTCGTCTGCGATGTGGATTTGGAAAGTCAGCCGCGCTTTCGGCGGGAATCGAGGCGACCAGCGGCGAACGTATTGTCACGCTCGATGGAGACGGGCAGGACGACCCTGCGGAAATTCCAAAGATGCTCAGCGAAATTGATCGTGGAGCGGATCTTGTCAACGGTTGGAAAACTCCCAGGCTCGACCCTTGGCACAAAACATGGCCGTCACTGGTTTTCAATTCGATGGTCGGTTGGTTGACCGGCCTGAAACTGCACGATCATAATTGCGGCCTGAAAGCCTGTCGTCGCGATGTTTTTCGGGAAGTCCGCCTCTATGGTGACATGCACCGATTTATTCCGGTACTCGCTGCTGCCAGAGGATTTCGAGTCGTTGAGATGCCGGTGCATCATCGCCCGCGAGTACGAGGTAGATCAAAGTATGGAGCTGGTCGATTTCTTCGCGGAATGCTCGACCTCATTACGGTCTCCATGCTCACAAGTTACCGTCATCGTCCACAGCACCTGCTCGGCGCTGCAGGACTTGTCATTGCAGGACTTGGCATGGTTGGCATGACATGGCTTTCGTGCATGTGGCTTGTCGGCCAGATCGATCCGAGTCTTGGAATCCTTCCTTTGCATCAACGTCCGGCACTGTCATTTTCCATTGCAGCAATTGTCGTAGGAGTGCAGTTAGTCTCTCTTGGACTCGTGGCAGAACTGTTTACCGCTACGAGTCCTCGGCAGCTTGACACATTCTCAATTACCGAACGAGTTGGGATGCCTGTTGATTGCGAAGCAATTCACGTATCAAGTTCTATCCCAGTCTCGACAAAGTCCCCTTGACGAGCGACCCTATGCCTCAAACCCCTTCGAGTGTTGTCTTCCCCTCTTCTTCACAATCGAGAATCGCTCCTCTACGAGCCAGACCCGAATCGAGAGGACGCCTGCGAAGAAGCATCTATGTGATGCTTGGAATGATTGCCTGCGGGGCAGTGCTTGGTCGAATTCTCGGTGTCGCAAGCATCGATCGACTGGCCCTTGAGACACGCCTGATTGCCGACGAAGTGGCCAAGCGTGCTGCCGCTGGAACACCGATCGATCCGGCGATCGCGAGAAAAACAATTGAACGTGAGAAACGGCTTATTCGCCCTTTCCTCTCAGCGAACGATCGCAGCCGCTGGCTCACTCTTCGTTCACTCGTTGAACAGGGCACATTTGCCATCGACGGCATCGTTGTGGAACCCGGTTGGGACACGATCGATGCAGTGGCCCACAAAGATTCAAAGGGCACCATGCGTCTGTATTCAAGCAAGCCACCTCTCTTGAGCGTGTTGCTTGCGGGGCCCTATTGGGTCATTCATCAGACAACCGGATGGACTCTCGGCGATCATCCCTTTGAAATCGGTCGTATGTTGATGGTGCTCTACGGAGTGTTTCCGCTGGCAATCATGATCTGTTTTACGGCGATGCTTGTCGAACGAATCGGCACAAGTGACTGGGGGCGCATCTGGTCGGTGGCACTGATTTCTCTTGGCACGTATCTCACGACGTTCTCTTCGGTGCTCACCAATCACCTCCCCGCTGCCGCGTGTACGGCTCTGTCAGCATGGTTTGTCTTTCGAATACGAAACGATCAGGTGCGTCGCTTCTCTACCTTTTTTATGGCTGGTCTTTTTGCAGGTCTGGCCGCAGCACTGGAACTTCCAGCACTGGCTTGGACCACGCTAGTGGCCGTGGGCCTTGGAGTCATTGATCCTCGTCGAACTCTCTTGGCGACGCTGCCCGCCTTTGCCCTCATCGCGATGGCCGCGGTTGGAACAAACTGGTTGGCCCACGGAACGCTTACTCCTGCGTACGCCCATCGCAACGAACCCAACGACAATTGGTACCGCTATTCAATCACGCTCACCAATGGAAAAACCCTTGAGAGTTACTGGACAAATCCCAAAGGTACCGATCGTGGCGAACCCTCTCAGGGGCTTTACGCAGTGCATTCACTGGTTGGGCATCACGGAATTTTTTCGCTCACCCCCGCATGGCTCTTGCTCATTCCGGGGCTTGTTATGCTTTCGAGAAGTTGTGATCGCGAACATCGCCGCGCTGCAACTGCCATTGCGCTCGTCAGCCTCGTGGTGATCGCTTTCTATCTTTCACGGGGTCAACCCGATCGAAACTATGGTGGTATGACGAGCGCATTCCGCTGGGTGTTCTGGTTGGCGCCTCTGTGGGTTGCTGCGATTGTTCCGGTCGCTGACAAGCTGAGCGGTTGCAACCGCGGTCGCGCCCTAGGACTTCTCCTGCTTGGATCTTCCGTGATGTCGGCCGCGTACCCGTCATGGAATCCTTGGGTGCATCCGTGGCTCTATCACTTCATGGTGCATATCGGGTTGGTGATGCCTGTGTGACGAGAGGATCGGTCTCTTTTTTCAAACGGTACGCCCGCGATTGGCATACAGTCTGCATGTGATTCCTGTTTTTCATACGGATCGGCAGGAGAATTTTTCACTCGATTGCGTGGAAGAGCGTCGGCTCTATCACACGCCAGAAATCTGGCACAGCGGCACGGGCTTCGCATCGCGTGAAGGTGTCGGGATCGTTCCAAGCGATCCAATGCGCATGCAGAGCAATCGCGCGATCGCGATCGCTGTCGATGAGATTCCCAAATGTTTCGCGAGATTCGTAGAGCGAGTCTCCGACAATGGGCATTCCTCTTCTGGAAGACTGCAGGCGAAGCTGATGCATTCGACCGGTTTGCGGAGACAATTCGACGAGCATCCTTCGGTCGCTTTTCGCCAAAAGCCGCGCCCGAGTAAACGCCTGCTTACCGCGAGAGCGAATCAGTGGATCAGTTTCGCTGTCTGGCACCACTTCTGCGCATGCCTTATTTTCAACTTTGGAAATCGTGTCATGCCATTCAACGATCGATCCGGGTGAGTTTTGAAAGTGCAGTGAATCTCCTTCGAGAATCGCCAGATAGGTCTTTTCGATTTCCCGACGTTCAAACTGACGAGACATTTTTCGAGCGGCTCGTGGTGTGATCGCTACGAGCACGACTCCGGACACGGCACGGTCCAAGCGATGAATCATTGCCAGATAGCTCCCCTGCGGCAGCGATGCGCGAATGTGCGACTCCAGTGAATCAATTCCTGCTGGTGCCTGCGTGGGAAGGCCAGCCCGTTTGAAAACTGCCATGACGCCTGACGATCTGAATATGATTTCAAAAGCGTTCACTCCCAACGATGATGGCTCCTTCCATATCTTCTACCCAGACTTGGAGAGAGGCTCTTTGAATCACACTGAAGAAAAGCAACTCCACAAATCGTCACCACAATGGCAGTCCTTCGTTCCATATATTCTTGCTGTGCGTGATACCGCCGTCACGCCCAGAATAGAAAAAGTCCTCTTCGCACTTCTGCGACGCGCATTAGAATACCACTGTCGATGCGCTGCGTTCTATTCCTTGATACGAAAGTGAGTGCCTCTGTGAGAGTGAACGCTTTAGAACAGAATCAATCGATGTTCCTATGGCTGACGGTGATTTACAGTGCAACACTTTTTCTTTCTCAGGGGCTCACCATGAATACCGCGACATCCGATGAGGGAATGTGGCTGTTCAACGATCTTCCTCGCGAGCGGCTACTTGATGCGTACGGATTTGATCCTTCGCAGGAATGGATCGATCACCTCAGCCGCTCGAGTGTTCGATTCAACTCCGGGGGTTCGGCCTCATTTATCTCACCGACGGGCCTCGTGCTTACCAATCATCACGTCGGCGCCGACACGCTTGCGAAACTTTCTACCGAGGAACACAACCTCCTGGAAAATGGATTTTTGGCACGTACTCACGCGGACGAACTCAAAGCCCCGGATCTGGAACTCAATCAGCTTTTGTCTCTCGAGGATGTTACCGACCTTGTCCAAAAAAAGATCCATGCCTCCATGACCCCCACTGAAGCGCTCGCGGCTCGGCGGGAAACAATTGCTCAAATCGAAAAACAATCCCTCGATGCCACGGGTTTACGAAGCAACGTAATCACCCTTTACGGAGGTGCTCGCTATCACCTCTATCGATTTCGCAAATACACAGACGTTCGTCTCGTCTGGGCTCCCGAATCGGCCATCGCTTTTTTTGGAGGTGATGCGGATAACTTTGAATACCCGCGATTTTGTCTGGATGCCTGTATTTTTCGGGTTTGGGAATCTGGAAAACCGGCGCAGGTGAATGATTTTCTGACATGGTCCTCAGACGACGCTGCCGACGGTGAACTTGTTTTTGTCTCCGGCAATCCAGGACGCACCAACCGAATTTATACCGCAGCAGCACTCAAGCAGATGCGAGATGTGCAGATGCCATACACCATCAACAATCTTCGTCGACAGGAAATTCTGCTCCAGCAGTTTTCGCTGCGAAGCGTAGAAAGCGCCCGTCGTGCTCGCGATGATCTTTTTGGGGTTCAGAATTCGAGGAAGGCCCGATTTGGAATGCTCGCCGGGCTACAAGACCCGCAGCTTTTAAAAGCAAAGCAGGAATCTGAAACGGATCTTCTGGAAAAACTTGCTGCCGATGAGAAGTACGCCTCACTGGTGCCAGCATGGCACAGCGTGGCAGAGTCTGCCGCGCGTCGCACACTTCTTCAGGGCAAGGGAGTCGGTCTCTCATCCCGGCTTTTTGGAATTGCCCATTGGATCGTGCAGATGGTTCAGGAGGACCAAAAACCTTCAGGCAGTCGTCTCCCCGAATTTGCAGATGCGGGCAGAGAGTCGATGCTTTTACAACTTTATTCCGAAGCTCCCATCCATGCCGACTTGGATGAAGTTCTCCTTGGAGATTCGATTGCCAAAATGGTTGAGCTTCGAGGCGGAGACGATCCTCTGTGCCAAAACATTCTCGGAGAAATGTCGCCCGGCGAACGTGCGTCAACGCTCATCACCGGCACGACCCTCGGCGACGTAGCCGTTCGAAGAAAACTTGTAGCCTCTGGGCTTGATGGAATCAACGCTTCAAAAGATCCACTTATTGAGTTTGCCCTGCTTGTTGATCCCGAAATCCGCCGATTCAGAACGCTGTTTGATGAACTCGATGAACAAGACAAACAAGCGTATGCGCACATTGCCAAAGGAATCTTTGCCATTCGTGGTACCTCGACCTATCCCGACGCCACATTCAGTCTTCGACTGGCGTATGGGACTGTGGCGAGTTACGAACAAGACGGCAAAACGATTCCAGCATGGACAACCTTTGAAGGCATTTTAGAACACGAACGAATCCATGCTGATCAGCCTCACTACACGCTACCTGAATCGTGGAAGAAGGCATTTTCCAATCTTCACGGATCGACTCCCTTCAACTTTGTCTGCACCGCAGACATCATTGGCGGAAACTCCGGATCGCCCGTGGTCAATCGGAAAGGCCAACTCGTCGGCCTCATCTTCGACGGAAACATTCAGTCGCTCACCAGCAATGTGCTCTACTCGTCTCGACAGGCCCGAGCCGTTGCCGTCGCCTCACGTGGTCTGCTCGAAGCACTTTCGGTGGTCTACAAAGCTGATCATATTGTTCAAGAGATGCAAGTTGCCGCACCCGAAGCGGCTCGCTGATTGCTTTCTTTATGCCTTGAGAATATCGCTGATCACACGACCTTTCACGTCTGTCAGACGAAAATCCCGACCTGCACTGCGGTATGTCAGTTTCGTGTGATCGATACCGAGTTGATAGAGCAGCGTCGCGTGCAGGTCATGAAAATCGCTGATACCGTCTACGGCGTGTACGCCAAACTCATCGGTTGATCCATAGGTCACGCCGCCATTGACCCCTCCTCCGGCAACAAAAACCGAGAAGCCTTCGGGGTGATGATCTCGACCGTCGGCACCTGGTGCATGCGGAGTGCGACCAAATTCACCCGCCCACACGACGAGTGTTGTGTCGAGAAGTCCTCGTTGTTTCAGATCTTTGATCAACGCTGCAACCGCGCGATCGGTCTGTTTTGCATTTTTTTCATGCCCGGCTTTTAATCCACCGTGCTGATCCCATGTGCCGTTGGAAAGACCGTATGGACAATTGATCTGAACAAATCGAACCCCATGCTCAACGAGCCGCCTTGCCCGGAGGCACTGCCTTGCATAAAGCCTCGTATTGGAATCCGGATCATCGAGGCCGTAGAGTTCACGAATCGATTTTGTTTCCTGGGATTCGTCAAGCACGTCCGGCACGGCCAGCTGCATGCCAGCGGCGAGTTCATAGTTTCGGATAGCACTTTCGACTGCATCACTGCCTCCCAATGACTGTGAAAATTCCAGGTCCTGACTGCGAAGAATTTCAAGCGTTGTCTGCTGAACTCGTCCATTGCCCGAGGGAAGTAAATTTTCAAGCGCTATGCCGTCGGCCTTCAAAAGAGTGGCATCAAAACTCGATGGCAAAAATCCGCTTCCAAAGGCTTCGAGTCCGCCAACCGGAACGTGTCCAAAGCTCAGCACGACATAACCAGGCAGATTTTCATTTTCGCAGCCGAGTCCGTAGCTCACCCAAGAACCAAAGCTCGGTCTTCCTGCAGAATTGTGACCGGTATGCAGCAAGAGCACACCCGTTGAATGAATGGGCAGATGCGCCTTCATCGATCGAATAACAGCCATCTCATCAGCGCAGGTAGCAATTTGAGGAAACAGTTCGCTCACCCACAATCCACTGTCACCGTGGCGATTAAATTTCCAAGGACTCTTGACCCATTTTCGAGTTGGATCCCCTTCCCACGGTTTGCCTTCGTACTGTGCAAGGGCCGGTTTGGGGTCGAACGTATCGACGTGTGAAACGCCTCCGTCCATAAAGAGAAAAATGACGCTTCGGGCCGGAGCTGTGAATGCTTTGGGCGTCGGTTGCTCCGCGCACAATTCAGAGGACTGCTTGACGAGTGATGCCAAGGCAATCAGTCCAAATCCATTGGCACTGCTTTTCAAAAGTTCCCTGCGTGTCGAGGGTGTGCGCATTCTTCCCGGACATCGACCTTGTCCACCGAGATGATTCGCCATTCTGGGGGTTCTTCAGTTTATGGGATAAAAATGAATTCTTTAAAATTATAAATCATGTGCGCGACGTCGGTCCACACTTGCTGATCCTTGAGAATGTCGTTCGACTCTACTTGATGAATGGTGGCAAAGTCATTTGTTGCTTTTGAAAGTCGACGCAACTCACTTTCACGAGGAGACCGTCCGAGTGACCGGTTCACCATTTGAGTGAGTCTCTGATCAACGGTAGTGCTGGTATCTTCAAGAACCAGACGAGCCCACGCATGGGCCATGGCGTGCACAAATGGATCGTTGAGCATCGCAAGACTCTGGCTCGGCACATTGGAGGTATCCCTTCGGCCTTGTGTCACTTTTCCTCCGGGAAGGTTGAATGCGCTCAAAAATTGAGGTGGTTCCATCAACTGGCTCTTGATGTAGAGACTTCTGCGTCCATGGCCATCGAGAGGCCCCACAAACAGTCGCTTGTCGTTGTCGGAGGTGACGCGATGGGGATGCACACTGGCTCCGTAGAGGGTTTTGTCCAATCGGCCTGACACGAAAAGTAAACTGTCTCGAATGACTTCCGCCTCGGCTCGACGGGCCGAATATCGCGTGAGAAAAAAGTTATCCGGGTCTTGTTGACGGCTTTTATCGTTTGGTACTGAAGAAAGACAAAACGCACGACTGAGAATCATTGAGCGAATGGCCGACTTGATCGACCAGTTGTCGGCGACAAACTTCTGCGCGAGGTGATCGAGAAGTTCTGGATGCGTCGGCTTCATCCCGACATGGCCGAAATCATCCGGTGTCCGTACAAGACCTTCGCCAAAAATCCATTGCCAGAGTCTGTTCACCATCACTCGTGAAGTGAGGGGATTGTCCCGACTACTGATGGCATTGGCAACCATCATCCGTCCGCTTCCCACGATCGGCACTTGAGAACGCTCGGACGATTTTTCCAGTGATGCCAGTGCCTCTGGATAGGCTCTGGCAATCAGTTCTCCCGGTTTGGTGTATTCACCCCGAATCAAAAGTGGCTGCGAAATCCCCTCTTCCTCGTCTGCAAATCCGGGCATCGTTCGGGGCAGGGATAGCTGTGACTGCACGTCTCGATACTGCGTAACAAGAGCGGCAATTGCGTCCGCAGCATCGGTTTTATCACTTGCACTGATGCCCTTGGGCTGGGGTGGCTGTTGAGCCCGGTTCGTCAACAAGCCACGCGCGAGCATCCAGTTCAACCATTGCACGTCTTGATCCGTCGCATGATGAGAACCAAATGCCTCGATCGCAGACCGCCCTGCCTCGGCATACTTCGCGACAAGTTCTTGTGCCGACTGCGGCGGCGGTGCACTTAAGAGCGTATGAACAAACCCAGCCTCATCCTTGGGTGCTTCGGACACATCGTGCGCCACAATCCGACGCAGTCCCCACCAGGTTTTCGGATTTTTTACATGTTCATCGTATGGCTGACGCTGGTTTTCCGTATCTTTGCCGAGCGTTCCCAACGGGTCTGGAAATTTTGGATTGTCCCAAAACGTCAAGAGTTCGGCATACGGCCGAAGCGATTCTGTTTTTTCCGGAAATTCAATTGTGATCCATGACCATTCTGGGTGATGAATAGAGTGCTGATGATTGTAATTAAGCTGGCAATTATGAAAGACCAGTCGCGACAAACTATTTCCCCCTCCGATCACTTCAAAGCTGACTTTTGCCTTCGTTCGTAAAAGCGTTGGCGAACGAAGAGCGCCGTTGAGCTTTTCAGAGATTGTCGAGGTATGAAGTCCGGCTGGAAGAATTCGACGGATCGCCGAATCTCCGTCATCGGCAGGAAGAAAATTGCCTGCGGCACAGACACCTTCGCGAAGGCCCATGCCTGTCGTGATCCACCCCTCAGGGAGAGTCTTTCGAAAATCAGCAATCGTTACAAAGTTTTCCGCGTTGAATGCAGCCCGACGTTTTATTTCGCTTTCACATTCGGCCGACACTCCCAACCACGTGTCCGCGTATTTCTGGCCTGACTCTGATTGCGATGCCAGAAGGCGATGCCACACAAAAAGTGGGTCGGTCATCTCGGGTACTTTGTCGCCAAGCGCCGTCACTGCCGATGTCAACCACGCAGCGTCGAGCGTAATGAGATCCTGTCGCCACTGCTGAACCAGGGCGCTTCGAAGATGAATCTTGATCGAGCGAATCGAATCGATCTGACTCTGATTGACATGAGGCATATCGAGCGTGTGCTGTACCGAACGCGAACTGCGAAGAATTCCAAGCAAGCCGTGGTAATCCTTCGTCGACACCGCATCCATCTTGTGATCGTGGCAGCGAGCACAGGCAACGGTTGTCGATAAAAATGCCTTCGTGAGCGTGTCGAGCTGGTTATCGACAATGTCATAGCCAATGACACCGAAATCCACGCAACTGTCGTGGTTCACTTCACCGCAACGATAAAAAGCGGTTGCGATCACCGATTCGTTCACGTTGTCCAGATCGTTGTGACGGGGATTTTCAAGCAGGTCACCCGCAATGTGTTCTCGTACAAACTGATCGTAGGGAACGTCGTCGTTAAACGCACGAATGCAATAATCCCGATAACGCCACGCGTTTGAAAAATCGTAATTCCATTCATTTCCATGCGTCTCAGTAAATCGCACAACATCGAGCCAGTGTCGGGCCATCCGTTCGCCGTAGGCAGGCGATGCCATGAGTCGATCCACCTCGGCGACGAAAGCGACAATCCCGTCCCGTCGAAACAAGTTTCCAAATGCGACTGTTTGTTCGAACGATGGCGGCAATCCCGTCAGCACGAGCGTTGCACGACGCAAAAGCGTTTCAGGATTTTCTAGCGAAGATGGCGTGAGCCCTTCCTTGACCATCCGATCCAACACAAAGCGATCTATTGGCGAGGTATTCCAAAGACTTTCTGAAATCAACGGTTCCTGTGGTGAGACGATCGGCTGGAGGCTCCACCACTCTCGCCTCTCTTGAAATTCTTGAGCCCATGCTTTGCGCGGTATTACAGGTGGCTCTTCTGTCCGTGGATCAAATGCCCCTGAACGAATCCATGTTTCGAGATCGGTAATTTCAGCGTCTTGCAATCTGCCACCGGCGTCTTGCGGAGGCATGAGCAGATCGGATGTTTTCCAGCGCACAGCTTTGATCAAACGACTTCCGTCGGGATCACCCGGCACGATGACCAACCCCGAATCCCCGCCCCGCTGCCATCCCGGTTTGGAATCCAAAAGCAGCCCGCCGCTCTCCTCTTTTTCTCGGCTGTGGCAGGCATAGCATTTCTTGACGAGCAGCGGTCGAATTTTTCGTTCAAAAAATTCTGCGTCCTGCTCGTTCGGAACATTTTCGCAAATTCCAAAGCTGCTCCCGCAGATGATGAGTAGCACCAAACAAGCGTAGAAAAACTGTTTTTTGTGAAAGAGTCCGCGCTGTTGAATGAGTTGAATGAGAAGTCTTAAACACTTCGACATGATTGCCGGCACAAGCATTGGAAAGCCTCCACGCACAACCACCGCTCAGAAATATAGTTAAAAAAGTTCTAAAGTCTGTCCCGAGCCTATCACTCCTCTGAATTCAACGACAGGGTGTCCTTGTTTGAGTTCCCTCAGCAGGAGCGCACTTTACTCTTTGATCACGGATCGCTGTGTAGTGTAGGATTCTCTCGATTGTGTCTTTATTTTGAGGTTTGATTCTTGGATCAGTATTGTCTCGATTGTGAGAGTGATCTTTCGCAATCGCTGCACACGTCTCGTTGAATCCGTTTCAACTTCTCGTACCTTGTGGAGGGAACCATGGCCGCTGTCACGCGTGAAAAAGTGTCAACATTCTCAGGTCGCTTACTCGGACGTCGATCCTTTCTTCGGAAAGCGACCGCGGCTGCCACGGCCGTTACGTTCACCGTTCCGGCAATTCTGCGAGCCAGAAATCTCAACGACAAAATGAATATCGCAGTGATCGGCACCGGAGGGCGTGGCGGGAGCAATATGAGCGAAGTGGCCACTGAAAATATCGTGAGCCTCTGCGATGTTTTTGAACCGAATCTTCGCAGAGCGTCGGAACGATTTCCAAAAGCCCGCACCCACAGCGATTTTCGTCGTCTGTTTGATCATGCCAATGAATTTGATGCTGTTGTGGTGAGCACCTGCGAACATACGCATGCGTATGCAACGCTCCCCGCCCTCGAACTCGGAAAGCACGTCTACTGTGAAAAACCTCTGTCATACAACGTTGAGGAGGCAAGGCTCATTCGGCTTGCGGCCCGAAAGGCGAAGGTCGCAACCCAGATGGGAATCCAAATCCACGCCGGTGACAACTACCGTCGCGTCGTCGAGCTGGTGAAGTCTGGAGCAATTGGTTCAGTGAGTCAGGTGCATGTCTGGGTCGGTCGAGCCTGGGGTCGGCACGACTCTCTAGAAGATGCCAAAAAGCACAACGACATCGTGACGATTCGAGAACGGCCAGAATCGACCGACCCTGTGCCTGCAGGACTCGACTGGGATCTCTGGCTAGGACCGGCTCCCTTTCGACCGTTCCATAATGTCTATTTTCCAGGGCCAAAATGGTACCGTTGGTGGGATTTTGGAAACGGCACGATGTCCGATTTAGGGAGTCACTGGAACGATCTTCCATTTTGGGCACTCGACCTCGATGCTCCTTCTTCGATCGAAGCCTCGGGGCCCGTGCCTCATCCGGAAATCGCGCCGGCATCGATGCAAGCAACGTATCTCTATCCCTCCCGAGGCGATCGAGCGGCCGTCACACTTACGTGGTATCAGGGAACTGAAAAGCCACAATGTCTTCAGGATATGTCGATTCCGGCGTGGGATTCTGGCTGTCTTTTTGTTGGAGACAAGGGCATGCTTCTTGCCGATTATGGCCAGTATCTTCTGCTACCCGAAAAGCAGTTTGAGGGATTCGTGCCTCCTGCTCAATCGATTCCTCCGTCTGTGGGCCAGCATCAGGAATGGATTCTTGCCTGCAAAACGGGATCACCGACAACGTGCAACTTTGAATACTCGGGGCTTTTGACTGAAGCCAATCATCTGGGCAATGTTGCGTTTCGTGTTGGCAAGAAAATTCAGTGGAATACTGAAACGATGTCGTGCCCCGGAACGCCGGAAGCAGACAAGTTTTTAAAGCGTCTGCCAAGACCGGGATGGGGCCTTGGAAAAACCGTCTAATATTTTGTATTGCTGTTTTTAATTTTTATCCACGCCGAGAGTCCTCTGATGCGATTGTTCGCTGTCGTATTCACTACAGTCTTTCTTGGCAATTGTGCCATGAGCGCCGAACCGACGACGGCTCACGCAGCGCAGGTGAATGACTGGAAAATAGTTTCGGTGCCAGAAGCGTTTAAGAATCCACCCGAGGGAATCGGGTGGTATCGTGGATTGGTCAAACTTCCAGCCGACTGGTCGCAACACAATCTGAAAGTCTTTGTTGAACCGTTTGATGCGGCAATCGAAGTTTTTTGGAATGGCACACGGATCGGTGGAACCGGGGCATTTCCACCTTTTTTTCGGAGCGGGCTCGGGGGCAGCGACCGTTTTGCAGTGCCCCCTGAAGCGGTGCGGGCATCGGAGATCAATCTCGTCGCAATCCGAACTTGCTTTCGAGACGGACGAACGGGGTTTCACGTTGCGGCGCCAGTTGTTTTTGGGGACGGACAGGCGATTCGGTTCAATGGTTCATGGCAGTACCGCTCTGGTGATCCACCACAAGGAATTTCGTGGAGCAGCCTCGATACGCCACTTTCTCCGATCGAACAGGATGTTTTTGAAAAGATCGAACCAGCAGATGTTGTTGAGGAATCGCTTCGGAGAATCGACGATGCCGGACCTCTGATCGCCAGCCTTTCTCTTCAACAATTCAAGGTAGCAGATGATCTTCGAATTGATCTGGTCGTCGGAGAACCAGAAATCAGCCAGCCACTTTCGATCAAGTGGGATGCTCGCGGTCGTCTCTGGGTTTCACAGTTTATCCAATACCCAGAGCCTGCGGGCTTGCGAATGCTCAGCCGCGATAAGTTTTTGCGAAGCGTCTACGACAAAGTTCCGCAACCTCCTCCCCATCATGATCGCGGCCTTGATCGCATCAGCTTCCACGAAGATACCGACGGCGACGGAACGCTTGATCGGCATGGAATCTTTGTGGATGGTCTGAGCCTCGTATCGAGTTTTGCATTCGACTCCGAAGGGCTCTGGGTGCTTGTGCCTCCCTATCTTTTGTTCTACGCCGACAAGGATAAGGATGATCACCCCGATGGCGACCCGGTGATTCACCTCAAAGGTTTTGGCATTGAAGACTCTCACTCCATCGCCAGTAATTTGCGTTGGGGTCCAGACGGATGGCTCTACGGTTCGCAGGGAAGCACAGTCACCAGTCATGTCACACTTCCAGATTCAAAGGCGGCCCCGGTGGCCTCACTCGGTCAATGCATCTGGCGATACGATCCGGCGACTACTCGATACGAGATTTTTGCTGAGGGGGGCGGCAATGCATTTGGAGTTGAATTTGATTCAAAAGGCCGACTTTTTTCAGGGCACAACGGTGGTGATACGCGAGGCTTTCATTACGTGCAAGGCGGCTACTATCGAAAAGGATTTGAAAAGCATGGCGAACTTTCAAATCCGCATGCGTACGGATTTTTTGAGCCGATCAAACATCACAGCGCTCCACGTTTTACGCATGCGCTTTTGATTGATGAGGGGGGGGCTCTGGGCGTTCGGTATAAGGGCAGCATGTTTGGCGTGGCACCACTTCAAGGACAGATTGTACGCAGTGAGATTTTCCCCAATGGGTCTTCGATTGCCACCCGCGATATTGACGTGCCGGTATCGAGTACGGATTCGTGGTTTCGCCCTGTCGATCTTCAGCAAGGCCCCGACGGTGCCATCTACATCTGCGATTTTTATGAACAGCGAATTGATCACGCCAGTCACTATCAAGGGCGAATCGATCGAGAGCGAGGACGGGTCTGGCGTCTTTCTGCCAAGGGGGCCCCTTCCGCTGGCCCGGTTGATCTCACCGCCGCCACCACCGATACGCTGATCGAATTGCTCTCGAGTGCCAATCGATGGATACGTCAGACAGCACTCCTTCAACTGGTGTGGAAACATCCCGCAGGGGCTCGCGAAAAGATTGCGCTGAAACTTTTTCATTCTGATCTTCCTCTGCAAGATCCGTTGGGATCGCTTGAAAATGAATGCGGGACGATCGATCTTGCCTGGGCGTTCATGCGACTTGCCACGCCCTCTGAAAAAGAATGGCTTTCGTTGCTATCCCATCGAAACAACACCGTGCGGGCTTGGGCCATCCGAATGCTTTGTGACAGTGGCACCGTGTCGCCGCTGATTCAAACGGCTCTTATCGAGCGTGGTCGCGAAGAATCAAACTCCTCTGTTCGCAGTCAGCTTGCGTCGTCGCTGCGCCGGCTCTCTGAAGAAGTGGCCCTGCCAATCGTCATAGAGATGCTTGGCACAACAGACGCTCTTCCTGCGAATGGCGACATCACCGATGTTCATGTGCCGCTGCTTCTCTGGTGGGCCATCGAGTCGATCGCCTCCTCGCACCGTGACGAACTGCTTGCAGAACTTCTCCGCGGGCCGCTTTGGAACTCTGCGATTGGTCGCGTTGAAATTGCCCCCAGGCTCATGCGACGATTGGCCTCAGGAACACGATCTGATCTTATGGCAACCGCGACACTTTTAGATTCGGCTCCCGATAGTATCCAGCGAGATCGATTGCTTGAAGCCTTTGAGAAAGCATTTGAGGGCCGTTCCCTTTCTTCGCTTCCGAACGAGGTCATTGCCGGAATATCCAGGGCCGGTGGTGGATCGCCGACTTTGCGTCTGCGTCGAGGTGAACCAGCGGCTCTAGCCGATTGCCTCCGAGGAATCACAGACGATTCCTCTGATCGTATGCAGCG
Source organism: Planctomycetota bacterium (assembly GCA_003669585.1). GTDB lineage: Bacteria > Planctomycetota > Planctomycetia > Pirellulales > UBA1268 > QWOQ01. The sequence continues at coordinate 243,596 of QWOQ01000007.1, forward strand.
ACTGACAGCGATTGACATTCTTGGTCAGACCAGACCAGAAGGCGCTCGCGAAGCACTTCTCATGCTTGTCCGAAATTCAACTGACGAGGTGGCTCGAAGGGCGGCCCTTGGATCTCTCGAAGCTTGGAACGACTCCAGAATTGCAACTGAAATTCTCGAAATACTCCCCGCGCTCCCTCTTGCGGTTCGAAGTGCCGCACTTGATTTGTTGGCGAGTCGACCCGCGTGGACAGAGCGTTTTCTCGAGACCCTTGCCGCAGGATTATTTTCGGCACAAGAGGTTCCGGAGGCGGTGGTTCGTCGGATGCTGCTGCACTCGACACCCATGATCAACCAGACCGTTGAAAAAATGTTTGGCTCGATTCAAGGCGCGAGCACAGCCGCCATGCAATCTCAGATTGATTTACTCGTAAAGTCACTCGGGCAAGGATCTGGCATTCCAACAGCGGGTCGAACGATCTTTCTCTCTGCCTGTGCATCTTGTCATGTTCTCTTTAAAGAGGGCGGGCATATTGGTCCCGATCTGACGAGCCACGACCGCAGTGACCCCCGGGCGATGCTTGTGCACGTCGTCAACCCCAGCGCGGTGATTCGAGAAGGTTTTGAAAGTTCTATCATCATCACCGATGACGGTCGCGCTTTAAGCGGATTCATTGTTGAACAGGATGCTTCCTTGGTCGTACTTCGCACCGTCGACGGTCGAACAGCGTCGATTCCAAGAGATACAATCGAACAGATGCACAAAAGTCCAAAGTCACTCATGCCAGAAGGACTGCTCGATAAATTTGATGAGCAGCAAGTTCGCGATCTTTTGGCCTATCTTCGCTCGACGCAGCCGCTGGCAGCCAGATAGACTCAAGGTACTACGACGTTTCCGTCTGAGCGGTGCCCGAGTCGATTGAATGTAATCTGGTCAATTGAATACGACGTGGCCCGCACCGATCCATCGGCAAACATGCAGGTGAAAATAGCCGCGTGGGCTGATCCAAAGTCGTATCCCACATCGTCTCCAAGGGTTCCGTCTCCATTTCGATCGTTGGTGTCGACGCCGGGTTGAAACCCGGTTGAACGGATCGTGTCAGGATCCCAGCCATCACTCCAGCCACGATCGTCGTGCCAGTCTCCACTGTCGTAGGCTGCTGGCCGCAATCTTTTTTCTCCAACAATCATCGTCGAGGAGAGTCCGTCAACGACCCCGCCTGATCCGAAAGGACGAGTTGAACCCGATGGTCCTGGTGGTGAGGCTTGAATGTCCCAGTCGGTGCGTATCACCACGCCATACCACTGCACATTTCCAGGAACCCGCCACGTATTGCCTTGCCAGAGCGTGTTTCCGTCATTCCACTGCCCTTCTGGACAAGGCGTTGAAGCAGCGTAATCGTTGAGATAACGAGTACCCTGACGGGTTGGCCCACGTCGACTCGGACAAAAATATCCGGGAATATTCCTCTGCTCAAGATCTGAATGCACGACGATGTCGTACGTTGCCTGTTGTTCAAGATAAGGGAGTATCTGATAGAGCCAGCTTACACCCTGTTTTTCTGGACCGTTGGGACGGCCACCGCTCGTGTAGTTTTGAATGAGTGCCCACGGAAAATCACCACCGGTCGGATAGACGCCTCGCGCGCTTTCGATATTCGCAAAAGCGAGTCCAATTTGTTTGAGTTTGTTTGAACAGCTCGATCGCCTCGCGCTTTCTCGCGCGGCCTGAACCGCTGGAAGCAGCAGGCCGACAAGAACTCCAATAATTGCAATCACGACCAGCAGTTCCACGAGCGTAAAGCCCCGGCGCCGATCTGTTTGAAAGTCTTTTTGAGCGCCTCGTGGCTTGTACCAACATGATATTTTTTTCATATCACAAACCTCCTCGAAGAGTGATCACTGCTCTCCACAACAAATCGTCTTTTGAGCCATTTTATTTTGAACTCCACTACGGTGCCGATGGCACCAGTTTCTGAAACCGAGCCTCGTCGACTTCCTCGACACCACCAAGTGAACTGGCAACCAGTCGCTTATCTCCAACACCAGTCTGCTCATAGGCAATAATCGGCACACCTCCAGGACCCTCTGGAGGGCCTTTTGGGAAGCCGTAGAGAATCGTATAGGGCTGATGATCTCGCGGGGAAACGAGTATTTCATCAATTGATTTGACGTTAAATGAAAGAAGTTCGCTGGCCGGTAAGGCATCAAGAAACTTCCGAAATTCTGATTCCTTTTCTGGCGGTTTCCCTCTGTGTTGGGACTGATAGCGTCCGTAGAAGACCGCCAGTGGCTTGAGTCCCGATGACTCCGTGACAGAAGGCGACAAGCCTCTGCTACACCCCACAACGAGAAGCAGGCAGACTAAAACTGTTAACAATGCGATCCGTTTCACGCCCCCAGTCCCCCCTTTTTGAACAATGCAGCTCTTTATTCACAACTGCCCACAGCATGACGTGGAAACGATTTCATGTCGAGTGATCTCAAATTTTTAGTGTTGAACACTTCTATTTTGAAGGCTTTTTTGCCACTTGTGACCATTGCAGTCGCACGATGATTCCACAGATCTTTTTAGTTTTCTCTTCGATGACCTGTCTGCTGCCGCTTTTCAATAGCCGATCCATGGTTCCCAACGATAGGATTCTCTCCTTCGATGCTCAAAGCAGAGAATTCGAATAAACGCATTCTCACTTTCACACACATTTGAACAGCACTTGAAATGAATTCACCGAGACCTCCCAGGGGAAACAAAAACCGCATCATGAAAATTATCCGTTCCTCATTCATGATGACGTGGGACGAAGGCTGTGCGACGACCACTGCGTTTGCGTTGTATGCTCTTCTCATCACTTTTTTGGCATCGTCGAACATTGCTGTCGGCGGTCCCTTGCAGGCTGCTGCGAGTGCCGTTGATATCTCACCCGATCTTCCTGTATCGCTCAACGGCGGCATGTCGGACCAAATCGCGACAGCCATCAACGATCCATTGCATGCTCGAGCGCTCGTGCTTTTTGATGGTGTGACAAAGCTTGCGCTGGTTGAATGTGATAGCTGCATGATTCCGCGTTTGATCGTCGATGCTGCCATCGCTCTGATTGAAAACCAGACCGACATTGGTTCCGATTCGATTCTTATTGGCGCCACACACGCCCACTCCACACCAACGGTGGCGGGAGTTTTTCAAAGCGAACCCGATCCCCACTACGTCCAAAAAATGGTTGACGGAATTGTTCTCGCAGTGCTTGAGGCCAACTCGCGACTAGAACCAGCAAAGCTCGGATGGGCCGTTGCAAGCGAGCCAGACCAAGTCTTCAATCGGCGCTGGCATCTCAAAAATAATGTACTCAACACCGATCCCTTCGGGCGAACCAGCGACAAAGTGCGTACGAATCCTGCTGCGGGCGGTAACGATCTGATCGCGCCAGCAGGGCCTGTCGATCCCGATGTTACGGTGCTCTCCGTGGTTGCAGCAGACGATCGACCAATCGCACTTTTTGCCAATTATTCGCTCCACTATGTTGGCGGAGTGCCTGGAAACACCGTGTCGGCAGATTACTTCGGGCGGTTTGCGCATCATCTTGCTTCTCTGCTCGATGCGGAGCATGTCAACCCGCCATTTGTACCGATTCTTACCAACGGTTCGAGTGGGGATATTAATAACATCTCGTTTTTGAAGCCGCATGTCCCCACTGCTTCTTTGGAACGCATCGACATCGTTTCAAGAGCGGTTGCGGCAGCGGCCGTCGATGCTCGACGGCGAATCGATCACACATCAGACGTTGTTCTCGATGTGCGTCGCAAAGATTTGGACCTCGGTGTACGACGACCGACAAGCATGGAAGTCAGTCGCGCTCGAGACATTCTGACGGCGGCGAGAGGACGAGAGCTCCGAGGACTCGATGAGATTTACGCGAGAGAGACCCTGCTTTTAGCCGATTGGCCGGAAAAGGTGAATGTTGCGGTGCGCGCCATTCGTATCGGCGAACTTGCAATCGTAACGATTCCCTGTGAAGTGTTTGTAGAAGTTGGCCTTGAGATCAAACGCCGCAGTCCGTTTTCGCCTACCTGTATTTGGTCTCTGGCAGGTGGATACCACGGATACCTGCCGACTGAAAAACACCATTCTCTCGGTGGCTATGAAACATGGCGGGCGCGATCGAGTTATCTGGAAGAATCTGCTGCAAAAACAATTGTTGATGTGCTCGCTGGCTTTCTTGATGAATTCGATCGCACTCGCACTGCTTCCAAAACCAATTCTCTGTCAAAGCACATCGTTTCTGATTCGCAGCCTCTTGTTCCAGAAACCGTTCCTGATCCTGCTGCCTCACTCAAGCAGATGAATCTCCCAGAGGATTTTACTATCGAACTCGTCGCATGCGAACCGGCGGTCATCGATCCGGTGGCCGTGACATTCGATCACACCGGTCGCCCGTACGTCGTGGAATACCGAGACTATCCGCTCGGCCCTCCTGCTGGAGAAAAGCCTCTTTCGCGAGTGGTGCGGCTCGACGATCTCGATGGCGACAGCGTGTATGAAAGCTCCACGGTGGCCATTGATAACTTATCGTTTGCCCAAGGAATTCTTGCTCTCGACGGTGGACTGCTCGTCACCGCAGCGCCCGACATTCTGTTGTTTCACGATCGCGATGGCGATGGCCGATTTGAGGAGCGACGTGTCGTGGCCACAGGACTTCCCGCAAAAAATCCGCAACTGCGGGCCGCCTGTCCAAAGCGCGGAATCGACAACTGGGTTTCAATTACCGGTGGTCTTTCGGGAGGATCGGTGAATCATCCAAATGCACCCAAGGAGTCTGCTGTTTCAATTGATCGACGAGATTTTCGAATCGATCTGGCGAGTGGTCGAATTGAGCCAATCACTGGAGTGGGTCAGTTTGGAAACGCATTTGACTCAATCGGGAGGCGATACACCTCGAGCAATCGAAACCCATCTATGGTCAATCGTTTTTCAGTTGCGTCTCTTGCCAGAAATGATCTTGTTGACGTGGGTTCAGGCTTTGAAGATGCCTCGCCGTTTGGAGCCGATAGCCGTGTTTATCCGATCGCTCACACGAAAGCGACGGCTGCCTCGCACACCGGCACTCACACCTCTGCCTGCGGCATTGAAATTTTTCGTGGCGACCTCCTCGGACAAGAGACGGTGGGCGACATCTTTGTCTGTGAACCTGTATCCCACCTGGTCACACGCAGACGTCCGCAGTATTCAGGTTCAAGCATTTCATCTCGGCACGTGGAACCCGATGGAACCGATTTTCTTGCCTCCACAGATTCTTTTTTTTCACCTGTTTTTGCATCTACAGCGCCAGATGGTTCCCTCTGGATCTGCGACATGTGCCGTGGCAGCGTCGAACATCCAGACTACATGCCTCCCGGTCTGGCCGAAACGCTCGACTTGCGACGCGGAGACAATGCGGGACGGATCTGGAGAATTCGAAAGAAAGACTCGCTCGTTCGGCCGTGGTCTGCTCCGATAAACGCCACAATGGCGGCAGCACTCCTCCATGATCCCAACGGCTGGCGGCGTGACACTGCGCAGCGACTGCTCGTTGAACATCGTTTTCCAGATGCCGCCGAGGCAGTCATACCTCTGCTCGAACCAGATGCCTCTGCCTTGGCTACGCTGCACGCACTCTGGACACTCGAAGGACTCGGAGAACTGACCGGAGATCAAATTCGATTGGCAGCATCGAGCAAGCACACAATCATTCGAGAAACATCCGCTCGACTGGTCTCTGAGGCCGTTGGCCTGCGGGCTTCCTCAAAAACATCTCATAACCCTCGCACCATGGCCGAAGTCTCTGTCGACGAACAGGCGGCACGCGAGACGCTTCGTGGCATTATCGCCCTCGAACTTTGCCGCGACAGCGACGCGATGGTGCGTTTTTCGGCAGTCCTCGCCGCTGGCGGATCTCACGACGCTCGTGCAACGCTCGCCCTGAGCAACGCGGCAACTGATCCATCCCTTGATCTTTGGATAGGTCGCGCGATTGCAAGTGGCGCTCTTGCTCGGGCTTCATTGATTGTGACATCGATTGCAAAGGAGTCGATTGATGAAACTCCCGAGCGACTTTTTCTCATCGAGACTCTTGGCGCCACTGCAGCGGGACGATCTGAGACTGACTGCCCTGACACTTTGCCACTGCTCGATTTTCTGGCTTATCGCGCGCAAGAAAAGAGCATCTCATGGATTGACATCGCTGCACTGAGTGGGCTTCTGACACGCCGTTTGTCGGCGGTCCAACAATCGCCTTCTTTTATCAGCGTGACACTTCCACACATCGTGGCCGCTGCTGAAAATATTTCTCGTTCAAGCAAATCCTCTCTCAGTTCTCGCTGCTGCGCGGTGCGATTGCTTGGAAGTGTTTTGCGCATGGGCGAGATCATCTCGCCGGAGATTCGCTCGAATGTATCCGAGTCGTTGCATTTCTCGGTTGGATCTCAAGAACCTGCGGAGATCCAATCGCTGGCGGTATCGATGCTGGTGCGTGGTGGAGGCACAAGCGATTTCGATCAGATTCTCGCGGGCTTGAGCCAGCTTGAGTGGTCGGTGCGCGATGCGGCAGTATCGACGATGCTCGATCGAGCACCGTCGATTGGACCGTTGCTTGCCTCTGTTGAAGCCGGGATCAATTCTCCGTCGATGATTCCTTTGCAGCGACGGGCCGCACTTGAAAAATCTGCCGATGAATCGATCAGAAATGCTGCCATTAGAATTTTTGGGGCTGCAACCGGTGCGGTATCGGCCGAGACTCTGGCTGACTTTGTTTCCAAGGCTCACGATGGGGGGGATTTTCTTCGAGGGCAGGCTCTGTTTCTCAAGCAGTGTGCAAACTGTCATCGGATTTCTGATGCAGGACATTCCGTTGGCCCAGATCTCGCCGAAGCAGCCGATCGACCTCCCCAACGGCTTGTCAGCGATATTCTTGAACCCAATCGCGCCGTTGAATCGAGGTGGCAGTCAACGATTGTTATCACCAACCAAGGAGAAGCTCTCGAAGGACTTCTCACCTCAAGTGGATCAGATTCGGTGATTCTTCAGCGTCCAGGCGGTGAACGAAATATTGTGGCCCGCGCTGACATTGATTCGGTGACATCAACCGGTCGTTCACTCATGCCAGATGGATTTGGAAAACAGCTTTCAACAACCGACATGGCCGACCTCATCACATTTCTCAAGTCTCGAAAACTTCCCCCTGTCAGTCGAAACAGTAACGTGTCGTTACAAATCACTCAGTAGTTTATTCGTTGATATGAAATAGCCCTTATCACTTCTGGAGTCGATCCATGATTTATGTTCGTTCGTATACGGTGTCCTGCTTTGTTGTGATGGTGCTCTTTTTTTCACAGAGCGTTCTTTTCATTGTGAAGCCGAGTCATGCGGCGGAATATTCAAGGATTCTTCCCCAAGGCACACTTCCTGCTGACAGTCGCATTGCGCCGCCGCGAACCGTTGATTCTTATCATCCATTTCAACCGGTCGATTCACCAGCGGCATGGGAGCTACGTCGAGAGGAAATCCGACGACGCATTCTTGTTGGTGCAGGGCTTTGGCCCATGCCGGCCAAAACACCACTGAATTCATCGATGTACGGAACGATTGATCGGGGTGACTACACGGTTGAGAAAGTTTCATTTGAATCAATTCCAGGACACTTCGTCACCGGAAGTCTCTATCGTCCAAAAACACCCAAGCCCGAAAAGGGTTATCCGGGAGTGCTTTGTCCTCACGGTCACTGGGCCGATGGACGCTTTTATGACTCGGGAGAGAAACAGTCTCTTAATGAGATCGCCCATGGATCAGAACGATTTCTTTGCGGCGCTCGCAGTCCACTGCAGGCTCGGTGCGTGCAACTTGCGAGAATGGGATGCATTGTTTTTCACTACGACATGCTTGGCAACGCTGATTCGATTCAGTTTCCCGAGCATCGCCACGGCCCCCGCGAGAGTCTCGACGGCCACTCACTCGGGACATGGGGCTTTGCCAGTCAGGAAGGGGCGGCTCGACTGCAGACCAATTTCGGACTGCAGACACTCAACAGCATTCGTTCACTCGACTTCTTGCTTGAACGCGGTGATGTCGATCCAGCGAAACTTCTCGTGACAGGAGCTAGTGGTGGCGGCACACAGACCATGATTCTCTCAGCCATCGATCCGCGGGTCACCGCATCGTTTCCGTGCGTGATGGTGTCAACTTCAATGCAGGGTGGATGCACCTGTGAGAACACCCATTTGCTGCGTGTTGGACAGGGCAATATTGAAATTGCAGCAGCCTCGGCACCGCGTCCGATGGGCATGACGGCGGCCGATGACTGGACCAAGGAACTCAAAACAAAAGGCTGGCCCGATATTGATCGCATCTATGAGATGGTCAAGGCCAAAGGGATGGCCGAAGCACATTTCGACATTCATTTTCCTCACAATTACAACCATGTGTCGCGAACGCACATGTACCAGTTTGCCAACCGCCATCTATCGCTTGGGCTTCCCACGCCGGTACTCGAACGTGAGTTTGAGAAACTTTCCCGAGAGGAGCTTTCTGTCTGGGATGCTTCCCATCCTCGCCCTTCCGGTGATGCTGTGGGAGAAACCCACGAACGGGCGATTTGTCAATTGTGGACCGATGATTCTTCGAAGCAAATTGATCCACTGCTTCAACCTGACAATTCCGAATCGCTTGCCACGTCTCGCGAAGTTCTTGGAGGAGCGTGGAACGTGCTCATTCGACGATCGCTCCCCACAAGTGACGCGATTGATTTTTCGCTGGTTTCAAAGACCAAGGAAACCACACATTTGATTCTGAAAGGACTTGTGCGCAACACCAAACACAAAGAAGAGATTCCGACTTTATTTTTACATCCTGAAAAAGCCAATGGTCGCGTTGTACTTTGGCTTTCATCGCAGGGCAAAGCAGGTCTTTTTGATGGTGGCGTTCTTCGTCCCGAGGTCAAGCGGCTGCTCGGCGGCGGAATCAGCGTGATGGCCGCTGACCTGTACGGACAAGGGGAATTCATTTCCGATCACAGCATGACCTTGGCGAATCCACAGGTGCACTATCCCGGTCCAAATGAAAAACCGGAGGATTCCTGGCGTCGCGACAGCGTTTATTACTATGGATACAACGACTCGCTCTATGCCCGTCGCGTTCATGATGTTCTTACACTGATCGCCTTTGCAAAATGCCAAGAGAATTATCCGGCTCGAGAGGTCTCACTGGTGGCTCTTGCCGATGCCGGCCACTGGGCCAGCGCAGCCCGTGCGGTGAATCCTTCGGCAGTCGATCGTGCCGTCATCGATGTGCACGGCTTTCGGTTTGGAAATCTTTCAACGGTCTGGCACGCCGATTTTCAGCCAGGCGCAGTGAAGTACGGAGACATCACCGGTCTGCTTACCCTCGGCGCACCCGGCCAACTGATGCTGGCCGATCCTGATCCACAACTTCGAGATCGAGTCACAAAAACCTACCAAGCTGCTGGTAAATCAAACGCCCTCAAAGTCTCCGAAACATTCTCTACCGATGGCGCTGACTGGATCAGTTTTCTGCTTCAGTGATCGCTCAACCAAAGATGCTCGTCTACTCAGGCAGCGGCTGTCCTCGGGTTTCTGGAGCAAACCAGACAATTCCTGCACCGACAAGATAGATCAGGCTCATCACCGAGCATGCCGCCGGTAATCCACCAACGCCCTTAAAAAGGCCGATGAGATTTCCGGTTTGTAAAGCCGCCACGGCTGCCAAAATGCGTCCAAAATTAAATGAAAATCCCTGGGCCGTGGCCCGCACGTTCGTTCCAAAGAGTTCCGGAAGATAGAGCGGGAGCCACCCGTAGAATGATGCGGTTAATCCGCCAGCAACAAAAACGGTTCCCAGAAAAAGTGTTCCGAATGAATCGTTGACCTGGAAAAAAACGATTGACGAAACAAGCGATCCCAAACAGAGCAGCGTGAATGTTGCGCGACGACCAAGAATGTTTCCCAAAAGCGCACCTCCAATCGTTCCAAAGATCGCTCCTATTCCAGAAAACATCTGAGTCTGCGCACGGGCTGAAATTCTTGCCGAATCGACTTCTTCGGAAGAAAGATTCTGTTGTACTGCAGCCTCTCTGGCGAGATCGTTGGCCCACGATGGTGCCCGCTGTATGGATGCCCACGTTCCGATTAACGCCACACCACTCAGGCAGGCTCCGATTAAAAGTCGATTCATCGTCGTTCGAAGTTCAGCAGAAGACCCCAACGCGCCCCGAGTCCGCCGCAGATATTGAAAGACCGGATACATGTAGCCAATGAGTGCCACGAACAGTCCCATGAGCGAGCCGATAAGACGGATGGAGAGCGGAATTTCGCGAGACCATAAGTAGACAATAAAAAGTGCGCCCGCTCCACCGACTACGACCCCAAGCAAGTCACGAGTTGCCCAGTGAGAGGTCGATCCTTGTTCTTTTGCGTGCAGCCATTTCTCTGATTCGGGCACTGCCAGGCGAATAAAGAATGTCAAAAACGCAGGCGCTGCCCCCAGAAGCATAAGCAATCGCCATCCCTGATGACTGACCAGCGTATCGACCCAATCCTGCGGCAATCCTACTGCCATCAGCCAACTTTCAGCTGACGAAATGAAGTGGGACAACCACAGTGCAAATATCGCCACCAGCAAAAAACCGACATTCGCCGCAGCTCCGATCAGACCAGACAAAAGTGCCCGCGATCGGTTTGGCCAGATCTCCATCACTAAAGCAACACCCAGAGACCACTCACCGCCCATTCCGAGAGCGGCAATAAATCGAAAGAGAAAAAACTGTTCCGCTGTTTGAGAGAATGCACACACACCAGAGAAAATTGAATAGACAAACACGCTGAGGGTCATGGCTCGCACGCGACCAATACGATCACCGAGCCAGCCAAAAACAACGCCCCCTGTCGACATGCCAACCAAGAATCCTGCCGTCCACACTCCTTCCCATACATCAATAAATCCGGCACCGCTTGTCTTGACTGCGTCAGCAAGCAAATCATTGAGCGCAGGCCTTGCTACTAACGGCAGTAACCCAAGTTCAAATCCATCAAACATCCAGCCAAGCAGTGCTGCTAACAGAGCCATCCATCGACCCCATCGAACTCGGGCATCTTCAACTGCGACGGCTGCTCCAGCGGATCCGTCAGTCGACTGCCTGCCCTGCAAACTCATGGTGCACCTTTCGTTGCTTTCGAACGCGAGGCAGAAGGCTTTCCTGCAGTTTGGAAACCTCCCACAGCCGTCGCGCTTTTAGGGAGCTTTCGTCCAATTTCTTCAACGCGCATTCCAAATCCAGGACCGCTTAATGTTGAGAGGTCAATGCATCCTCCACGTCGGCGATAGAGCCCCGGATGCACAACAGCTTCCGGCGCAGAAGCCTCCGGGTGAAACTGCATCGCGTTGGTCTCGACACCCATTATTGTCTGTGCATGTGCCGCAAGAAGTGCGTGAGGAATTGCCGCAAGCATCGAATTGGTGAGATCTTGAACCATCAGATCCATGCCGTGAGACCGTGCCCACACCAGCGATAAAAGTGCCCCGGAGAGTGTCTTGCAAGTCTTGAGAGCGACTCCGTTCCAGCCAAGCAAACGCCCCGCTTCAACACTTGTCCAATCGTGCGCACTTTCATCTAAAAAGAGCCGCTTTCTTGCCGCAATCGAACGAACCTCAATCGGATTGGCAGCCAAATCGTATGGAAACGGCTGCTCTATATAAAGCACTCGATCAAAGACGGCTGGCTGATCTCTGGCAATTCTGTCGAGCGCTGCATGTACATAGCCGGTGTCCTGCACCGTGCAATTAAAGTCGGCACAGAAATGTTTTACGCCATGTTCCAGTCCAATCCGGCCGACGCGTTCGACTCGGCGACAATCCCACTCGAAGTCGTCACCACGTAATTTGATCTTCAGACATTCAAGACCGTCTTGAGCAATCCAGTCCGCGAGCAACACCGGGTGACCGTCGCGGGGTTCCGAACCAATGAGATCTTCTGTCTCCAATGGATCGAGGCCACCAACCAAGTGCCATGCCTTGAGTTTTTCTGAAACACTTCCATTGAGATAGTCCGCAGGATACCGGCCACGAAAACTTTTTATCCGCTCAGAGACACCAGCCGGGGCTGACGACTCAAACAAATCAGCCAAATCGCGATTCATGAATTCGCTGGTATACGTCCGGTAAACATCCATATCCCGAAGTATTCCAAAAGCATCGTGCATTGCTAAATCAAAACAACTGAGGCAGATCAAGGATGCAAGCTCCGGAATCCCGGATGGAAATTCAGCCGGATCACTAATTCCTGCGGCAATTTGACCCAGCGCATGGTGTCTGAAGTCGTGCGTGATCTCGATCGGATGTCCTGCCAGAGGAAACCCTATGAATGACTCCGCAATATCAACGCAGAGCCGTCGCATCGCATTGTGGCGACTCTCATACGATGCATCAGACGGCCAGCCCCATTGAACAGCCAGCGGCGTTTCGCCCCACCCAATTGCATGATTTCCATCGCGATCTGTGAGTTGCACTCGAACCCGAGCGCTGGTTGCTGAGTTCACTGTCTGGGCGCCAAATCGAAGAGGCATCCGAAATGTAACAGGAATAAAAAAGACTTCTGCTGCAGTCACTCGAACATCCGACGGCTTGGCCATACACCCCTCATATCGTGGACGTGACGATCATTGGCACATGCCACGGATCACACATGTGTTTTGTACTCTCCGCAAAACCGCTGCGGAAGTTTCGAAGCGTAACGGGTCAGACCGCACTTCGCTACATCGCTACCATCGGCAGGCATGCCACTCGCCACAGACAGTTGCATTGCAGGCCAACCCACACGATAAAGACGACCGTTTCAGCGACTTGTTTGTGCATTCTCCTTCCGGAGCAAGCCATGCGTTTTTTTCCGCCGTCCATCGCACTGGGTGCCTGTGTTGCGTTCGCTGCGAGTTGTTTTGGCATTGCAGGGGGGAAAGAACCTGCTGAAACGATCGCAGCCCCCTTCTCCGGACATACACTTTTTGATGGTGAGTCACTCCATGGCTGGAATCTTGAAAACCAGTGCAAAGCAAGCGCACGTCATGGAGAGTTGCTTCTCGAAGAAGGCAACGGGTGGCTTCGCAGTGATTTGATCTACACCGATTTTTCAATGCACCTGGAATGGAAGGCCCTCAAGGAGCATCACTACGACGCTGGCATCTACATTCGCACACCTGCCGGTGGTTCCCCATTTCCAACTCACGGATATCAGATCAACTTGCTCGAAGGGAAAGAGGGAAATATTGGCACGCTCAAAGGTGCGATGAGCACAGGATTGGTCAAGCCTGGTCAATGGAACATCTTTGATATTACTGCCGTTGGCAGTCGAGTCACACTTCTCATCAATGGCCAGCAGGCTTATGACGTCGACGGGCTCACCACTGCCGCCGGACATATCGGCTTTCAGATCGAGGTGCCGATGGGCGGACAGTTTTTAATTCGTAACGTTCGCATTCATGAACTTTCTCATCAGTCACTCTTGAATGGGCGCGACATGACTGGATGGGAGGGAGCCGATCGCGATGCTTCAGCATGCTGGCGAGTACACGAAGGCGTTCTTGAGTGCGATGGTCGCGATGGCCCGTGGCTTCGCAGTCTTTTGGAGTATGAAGACTTTAATCTCCGGCTTGAATACAGCCTTGACGAGGGCGGTAACAGTGGCATCTTTATCCGGGTTCCACGCGATGGGACGCATCATCGCGCACAACCATCCGAGCCACCGGCAGGATTCGAAGTTCAACTTCTCGACGATCGGGCGAAGCAGTATGACGCACTCAAAGACTTTCAATACGGTGCGTCAATTTATGACATCTGTGGGGCGAGACAAAAAGTTGGTCGTGCTGCAGGAGCATGGAACTCGCTAGAAATCAACTGCATAGGCAATCATATCACCACCACCCATAACGGCATTCGGGTAGTCGATGTTACTCCAGAAAGCCATCCGGCAATCAGCCTTCGAAAGACAAAAGGGTTTCTGGGACTTCAAAATCATAAAACTACTGTTCGTGTAAGGGCAATTCGCATCGGCCCACCGCTCCCAGATCAACACAACTGAGTGAATACTTCAAAGTTCTGGTCGCTGAAATGTTTTCATGCATGAAATTAAAACAATAGGCATCGAGAGATTCATACCCATGTCTCAGCCAGACTGCTTTGAAATACAGACCACCTCTCTGCGATGGATATTTTTTATTATTTTCACAGTTTTTTGCACGTCAGAAACGAGCGTCGAGAGAATCTCCGCTTCCGAATTTGAATTTTCCTCGCAGCGATTCACGGTGCCCGATGGATTTTCGGTTGAAGTGGCAGCTGGGCCACCGCTGGTCGATCGCCCGATTACATTTGACTTTGACGAAGAAGGAAGGCTGTACGTCGCTGAGTCGAGTGGTTCGAATGCGCCGGTTGCCGATCAGCTTCTTCTCAAGCCGCATCGCATTCTCCGACTTGAGGATTCCGACGGAGACGGTGTGTTTGATTCACGTACGCTTTTTGCTGAAGGAATGATGCTTCCTGAAGGAACGATGTGGTTTCGCGGATCTCTTTATGTCGCCGCGCCGCCGAGCATTTGGAAGCTCACTGATCGAGATGGCGACGGTATCGCTGAGGATCGAATCGAATGGTTTTCCGGTAAAACTCTCACCGGCTGTGCCAACGATCTGCACGGCCCATACCGCGGTCCTGATGGATGGATCTACTGGTGCAAAGGTGCATTTGCGGAGCAGACTTACGACCTGCCAAATCGGCCAGGCTGGAAAACTCGTGCCTCACATATTTTTCGATCCAAACCCGATGGCACGCTTCTAGAACCGGTGCTCACCGGCGGAATGGATAATCCGGTCGACTTGGTCTTCACCGATCGTGGCGATCAGATTCTGTCTTGTACCTTTCTCGAGCACCCTGCCGGAGGTCTTCGGGACGGACTGCTTCACGCGATCTACGGTGGGGTCTACGGAAAAGACCATTCGGTTCTCGATGGACATCCTCGCACAGGCGATTTAATGCCAACCCTGGCGCAACTCGGACCAGCTGCCTCCTGTGGCCTTCATGCCTACCGCTCGCAGACGTTCGGCGAAGAGTATCGGGGCAACCTTTTTTCTTGTGCGTTTAATCTTCGTAAAGTGGTTCGCCATACACTTCTGCCCATCGGGGCTTCATATACCTCGACCGACTCTGATTTTCTGGTCTGTGATTCGTCCGATTTTCATCCCACCGATTGCATTGAGGATGCCGATGGATCGTTGCTCGTGGCAGATACTGGAGGATGGTACAAGCTCTGCTGCCCGACTTCTCAATTCGAAAAACCAGCGACGCTCGGCAAGATTTATCGGATTCGGCCCGCTCCCAAATCAACTCTGAAAACTATCCATGATCCTCGCGGACTGAAAATTGCCTGGCAGACACAAAGCATGCATCAGTGTGCATCTCTTTTAGGGGATGCGCGACCTGTGGTGATGGACCAAGCGATCGAAATGCTCGCAGCCGCAGGTGAAAAAAGTCTTGTGATACTCGAACAGACAATCAACGAGGCTCAGCCCGCAGCACGCCTTGGAGCGCTGTGGACGCTTGTGCGCATCGATCACGATCGCGCTCGAACACTTGTGCGAGCCTGTCTCGACGATGCTGATCCAAGTATTCGGTACGCTGCGGCTCACGGTGCCGGTCTTCATCGCGATCGTGTGGCCCTTGCACCACTGACAAAAAGGCTCGCTGACACCGATCGCGGTGTTGCACGCGCGGCTGCCGAGGCAATTGGCCGACTCAAAGATGAGAAAGCTTGTCGCTCCCTTCTTGAAGCGGTCGAAACACACACCGACCGGGCTCTCGAACATTCTCTTCGCTATGCTCTCATTGAAATCGCAAACGCTCCAGCGATTGTTCCTTTTCTGGACTCCAAGAGCGCGCTCATTCAGGCAAGTGCAATGGTTGCGATTGACCAGATAGACGCTCTCTCCACAGACACCGAATCGCTTCTCGATGAAAAACGCATCATCGATCTATGCAACTCTTCTGATCCGTTGCTTTTTAACACTGCATGGTGGATCGCTTCGCGACATCCGCAGTGGGCAGACGCTCTGTCCCATCGGGTTCGACCGCAACTCGAGCGGGCAGCTACCTCCGATCGACCGCAGTCTGACATCATCATCGCGACGCTCGCAAAGCTTGTTTCCAATCCATCGATTGTCGATGCTCTTGCAGAAGTCATTGCTGATCGTAACGCAAAGCCACCTGTGCGACTCGCCGCGCTCAAAACGATGTCCATCGCGCGGCCCAAGCAAACACCGCTGTCCTGCCTTGAGGCGATCGCCTCGCTTCTGCGTGAACAGATCCAACAGCACTCTCCCGATCTTCTGCTCTCGGCTCTTCAGACGCTTGCCAGTCTACCGCTCGAAAAAGAGCAGCGACAGACTCTCGTGGCTCCAATCATAGCGCTCGTAGACAATCAAGAAGTTTCAAGTGATGCAATGCTTGCCGGACTGAGTCTGCTCGCAGAATTTCGTCCACCATTATCTGAAGCGATTGTTCAACGGCTGCTTGATGTACTCGAAGAATCCTCCATGCCGCTCAAGCGATCGAACGCAACCTCGATTCTGGCTGACTCACCTCTTCCTGAAGGCACGCTTGAAATGCTTGCGGATCGCATTGACACACTTGGACCACTTGAAATTACCAATCTGCTTCCTGCTATTACAAAATCTGGTTTTAATACTCTTGCTCGCGCAATCACTTCGCTTGAACGTCTCGATGATCTTTCGGGAATTCGCGGCGATGCCCTCGAGAATGCCGTCGTGTCACTGCCGGAGGAGTTACGCGATCGAGGTCAGGCCCTTCTTGAGCGGGCAGCTGCATCGACACAGCAACAGCGAAAACGACTCATGCAGATTGCCGCATCCCTTCCACCAGGTGATCGGATACGAGGGTACGCAGTTTTTTCCGGAAACAAGTCTGGTTGCACAACATGCCATGCGATGGCTTATATCGGAGGACGATTCGGACCAGATCTCTCACGTATCGGACAGATTCGTTCGTCGGCTGATTTGCTTGAGTCGATCGTGCTGCCGAGCCTGAGCTTTGTGCGCAGTTACGAAAGCGTGATTGTGGTCACCTCGAGTGGTAAGGTCTTCAACGGTATTCTGCGCGACCAAACCAGCGACGCCGTCACGCTTCAGACAGGTCCATCGACCACTGAAACACTTCTTCGCGAATCGATTGAGTCGATTGCGCCAAGCCAAACATCCATCATGCCAAAGGGCTACGATGTGCTTCTTTCACCACAAGAACTTTCTGATCTCATTGCTTTTTTACAGAACGCCCGCTGATTGATATTTTTTGTTTGATTCACACCAACGTTTTCTCTTGGCCGACGACCCTGCCCACGGTGCATGGCAACTCAGCCTGCGGCGAACATGTCGAAATGAACTCCACTTTTTATAAAGTCCATGTTTTGCAGGAAAACCCTTCTCGTTTTGATTGTTTTTCAATGGCTTTTCGAACGATTGTTGATCGGCTCTGAAACGTCATTCCAATGCCCAGACAAAACCGATGCTTGCAAAAGTTTTCTTTTTTCGCGAGACTTCGATCTGCGTAGTCAAAGCCTTCTCTAGAGATTCCTTTTCGGCCGGAACAAGGATCTCGCAACTTCTGTCGCTATTTCTCTGTCGATCTCTATTTTTTTACTAACTCTTTTTCTCGATGCACATCAACGTATGTTTTGAACGTTGATACTGCTTCTGTTTTTATTGACAGCTCGCACGATGCTGTTTTGTCTACGCTCGAACTTATTCCTTTATCTTTTTTAATATTTCAGCAACCTGACGAGGTTTTGATGCGAGTTTTGCTGGTTTGGGACAATGAATCTGAGAGCGATTTGATTTCAATGTATTTGGGAGTCGATGGCGGCGAGATAACAGTTGCCGTTGGGGCCCAACAGGCACTCGAAAAAACAACTGTTCCTGGACAGTACGATGTGATTTTATTTGCGATTAACCTTCCCACTACGGACGAAGGATTCTCATTTTTTAAACAGGTTCACCTGTCCGATCCTGCTACTCCAATGATTGGAGCCTGCCAATCGCAGGAAGTGATACGAGTCGCCCGGTTCATGTCAAAGGGTATGGCTAGTTACGTCATTCGAGATTCTTCTCGCGATTATGTTTTCATGCTCAAAGGGCTGGTTGAAAGCACGGTCGAGGCGGTGCATGCTGCTCGCGATCAAAAACTCGCTCAGAAACTTCGTGAAGAAGTCGACTCCGTACGAAAATTGCAGGAGTCGATGGTTCCGAAAGACATTATCTGTCCATCTGGTTTTCGTGTTGTAGGTCGCTACGAACCGGCCCAAATTCGAGTTCTTGGCGGACAACCTGTGACGATGGCCGGAGGAGACTATTACGACGTCTTCACGCTTCCCGACAATACGTTAGTTCTGCTGGTGGGTGATGCTTCCGGACACGGAATGAAGGCGGCCATGTCGATCATGATTATGCACACGTTGGTGCGCATGATTCGCACAAAACAGTATCAGGATACCGCCGCTTTTGTTTCAGAAATCAATGGACAACTCAGCGAGCAGACGATCGTCAATGACGAGGGCGGCTTCATCACGCTCCTTTATGCAATTCTGAGCCCTGATAGTGGTGAATTGCAATGGACCTCGGCGGGGCATCCGCCTCCCATGCTTCAGGACTTCACAAATAATGAAATCCGACCGCTCGGAGATCACTCCTGTGGCGGCCTTCCGCTGGCGGTGTCATCTTCAGCGGAATATGAAACCTATGTCTCGATTCTCCCGCCCGATATGCGACTGGCTCTTTACACGGACGGTCTCGAAGAGGCATTTCCTGAGAATCGCGGCGGTTCACACACGCAATTTGGCGCTGAAGGTATCAAAAAAGTGCTCCATAAAACGCGCTCGCTTGCAATTGAAGATGTCATGCAATCGCTCTTTGATACCTCGAACGCTTTTACCGAAGGATCTGGCCGCCACGACGACACATCGATTGTGATACTCGAAAGAATTACAAATTCTTCCCTTGTGAAAAAGTAGCCGCGGAATGGGTTTCAAATGAAAAAAACCTCTCCACACGAAATCTCCGCCGAGCCGAGGCATCTCTTCGAACGACAACCTCGTGAAATCACACATTTGCTTCAAGCCACTGCATTGCCGAAGCGACGTCAACAAAGCTTTCAAACGATTTGTTGAGCTTTGTTATTCGAAAGACCTCTTTCACGTTGTGACTGAGCCCTACCAAAATAACTTTTTGGCTGCGTTCTATACATTCCAGTCTCAATCGAACGAGTGAACTCAGCGAACTGCTCGAAAAAAACGTGACCTGCTCAAGATCAAGCACCAGAGACAGTGGCGAGTTTGTCCGTGCTGAGCAAAATAATTCTTCCTCGAAAAGAAGTCTGTTCCCCTCATCAATCTGCATTGTGTGCACGCGAACCACGATCGTATTGTGGTTTATTTCTGCGGTCATAATGCTCGGCGTGTCATCCGACAAACTTTTGTTCAACATAATCCTTCTATCCCTTTTGCATACAAACAGAATATTTTTCCAGAGTTTCTTCTTCACTAAGGTATCACCGCGTGCATCTGATTACCACAATCTGGTGTTCAACTTTTCTTCGCCAGAAGAGATATTTCTACATGTTTTGTCATCGTATTTGAGACGAGACTTGAGGAAACACGACGGAGTTCGAAGCGGATCGTGAGGCGGTGTCGACGTCGCGGCCAAAAGGCAGCATCTGAGTGCAACACATATGTGAGACCTCCGCGTGACTTTGACAATGATGTATCGTAAAAAGAGTTCTGAGCATCAATGAATCAATCCGATTGTTCAGTCACTCTTCGACGACACGATCTCGATGCGCTTCGAGCCTTTGCCATGTTTCTGGGCATTGTGCTGCATAGTGCTCTTTCATTTACAGGCTTTCCATGGCCTGTTGAGGATCGCTCTTCCAATCCGATATTTCAACTGCTTTTTTGTGCAATTCACGGTTTTCGAATGCCATTGTTTTTTCTCCTGAGCGGACTGTTCACCATGATGCTGTGGCGACGACGAGGTGTGGTTGCATTATTAAAGCAAAGAACGTTGCGGATTTTTATTCCCTTCCTACTCGGAATCGTCACTCTCATACCCGCTCTTCACTGGGCTTCATTCATCGCACATGAATGGTCTATACAACACAAGGACAGTCCTCACGAAACAGAGCCTGGCTGGCTCCAATCACTCAAAGCGAGTGATTGGAGAAACATAAAGGTGCTTTTAGAAAATGGCGCCGATCCTCAGGAAGTGGATATCACGTTTGGCATCCCGATGCTGGGCTGGGCCTGTTTGTACGGCAATGAACAGATCGCACGTTTGCTCATCGACTCTGGTGCAGACGTAAACGGGCCAGACAGAAGCGGCAACTGCCCCTTGCATCAATCCGCATTCATGGGGCATTTCGAAATTGTTGATTTACTGATCAGAAGTGGTGCCGTTCCAACCATCAAAGGAAAACGTTCTGAAACGGCCATCGACTCAACTCGAGTAGATTGGAAAACAACAACGTTTATTGCCAAGGCACTCGGAATTTCTTTGCCCACAAAGGAAGAACTCGAAGGCAGTCGGGCAGAGTGTCGTCAGCTTCTGAAAAAGTATTTCGTACATGAGACAGAACTCACCGTGGAAGTACTGAATTCACGGTGGGGATTGAATCACCTCCGCAAACGCTACTCGGAGTTTCTTGTTTCGGATCGTTTTATGATTCACTTAAACGCACACTCTCAACCATTTCATCTCATCATGACCGGCGTCTTTGGGCATCTCTGGTTTCTTTGGTTTTTATACTGGTTTGTAATTTTATTTTCACTGCTTGCGTGCATGATGAAAAATCTTTCTTTTCCGAAATTGTCACACATTCTGATTCTCTCACCGATTCGATGGCTCTGGCTTGTGCCCCTGACAATGATTCCACAAATGTTCATGGGGTGCTTTGCGCCAAGTTTCGGTCCGGACACCTCGATGAGCATTCTTCCTCCACCCCATCTATTCACCTACTACGGAATATTTTTCTTTTTTGGGGCTCTTTCGTATGACTGCGACAACGACAAACAACTTGGAACGTGGTGGAAACTCGGAATCCCCCTGGCACTTTTGGTCGCTTTGCCACTGGCACTTGTAACAATCGGCGACACTTTTTTGTCTGGACTGTTGCAGGTGATCTACGCCTGGGCAATGACCTTCGGGATGATCGGAATGTTTCGGGCATTGGTGACTGGAGAAAATAAATGGATACGGTACCTCTCTGATTCAGCGTACTGGTCATATCTGGTTCACCTACCAATTCTGATTTTGGTACAGGCGTGGGTGCAGAAATGGGATATGCCAGCGCTTGTAAAGTTTGCCATTGTCTGTTCGGTGACATCGGCACTTTTGTTGATCAGTTACCACACTCTGGTGCGATACCGTTGGCTGGGACGACTTTTAAACGGCCCGCGTACTCGCCCCACAAAAGTATCCGTCACGTTTTGAAGCTGCGAAGATACCACCGAGTTGCGAGCTTTCGGTATGTGAACATCAATGTGAGATTCGGTTTTGAAAACAGAAGTCTCGTCACAATTCCCCAGAAGCCAGACTTGTGTTCGTATTCGATCTGTTCCCGAATTTCAGTTATTTTCTGGGACAGAGAAATAAATGTGTGGGTGTGCTCCCATTTTTTTGCAGGTCCTGCAATTTGAATATCAGTAAACCCGTGAAGAGAAACATTTCTATGCAAGGCCGTCCACCGAAGCGGCAGCGGGCCCACCCAGAGCGTGAATTTCGACACCGATCCTTCACGCAAAGGTTCGATGTCAATAAGCTGAACAATTGTAGGTGGCGGTGTCAGCTTTTTGAGTGCGCTCGTGTCGTGATGAAAGTCGCAGACTGCCTGAAGTGGGGCGCGAACCGTGAAATAATAGCTAAAAGCAGGCATGGCAAGATGTTTTTGTATATAGTTTGTCGAATCTTTCAATCGGTCTGCTCTTGTACACACGCCCGGCAATAAATTCACAGTCGCTAAGATATTTAACTATCCCCTCATAACCGCAAAACCGTTGGAAATCAAACAGTCAAACCAAATATTCTCGCTAGAACTTGTATCGCTCTAATTCTTTTACGATCTGCCGCAAGTCGCGTATCGCCTCATCTCTTTGGTTTCACGCTCTGCCCGTCGCTCCGGCAACGTCAGGCCGGTAACTTCTATGCGCGCGCGGCGGCTAACGCGACCGCGGCGAGAAACAGAAATTCTACACCGGCAAGATTCCCCGCGACTACGTGCTCAACGAGGGCGACCTACTCGTTGCCATGACGGAGCAGGCAGCGGGTTTGCTCGGCTCCTGCACCAATCCTTCACCGGAGAATTGTGAAATGAAAACACCCGCACCAGCCACCACCATTGGGACGCCCTTTCAGGGCTTTTCCAAATGGCCGTCCATAATCCCAGGGCGTTGCCCTGGGCTATGGCTGAATCGCCCCTTTGGGGCTGCGGCAAGACGCGCACCTTTTCCGAGGAATCACCGCATCGGGGCTGCGGCAAGACGCGCCGGATTTCTCAGCCCCAAAGGGGCGCCACAACACCAGCCCAGGGCAACGCCCTGGGAAACCGACCCACCAACTCATCAAAGCCCTGAAAGGGCGCGCTAATCCATGCCACAATCCCTCGCGCGGCTGCACATCCATCTCATCTTTAGCACCAAGAACCGCGAACCCCTCCTGCACGACGCCGTGCGCGATTCCTTGCACCGCTACATGGCGAGCGTCCTGCAAAACTTTGGCTGCCCGCCCGTCCTCATCAATTCCGTCGCGGATCACGTCCACGTTCTCTTTGAACTCGGTCGGACCGTCGCCGTCAGTGCCACCGTGGAAGAGGTCAAAAAGACTTCCTCGAAATGGATCAAGACGCAGGGCAATGAATTTGCCGCGTTCGCATGGCAGGCTGGCTATGGGGCGTTTGCTGTATCCGAATCTAATGTCGCCGCCGTGCGCGAATATATCGCCGGCCAGCAGGAGCATCACCGCAAGAAGTCCTTTCAGGAGGAATACCGTTCGTTCCTCGAACGACATCGGATCACCTGCGACGAACGGTATATGTGGGATTGAATCGCCCCTTCAGGGCTTGATGTATTTCATGACGATTCCCGGGGCGCTGCCCCGGGCTGAGATGATTCGCCCCGTTGGGGCTGCCCCCATCACCACCCAACGCCTCGCCGCCATCTACTCCCGGAAGCACGCCCTGCTTACGACGCTGAAGAAGTCGCTGCTGCACCAAGCCTTCACCGGAGAACTGTGAGGATTTCTGATTTCCGCAATCCAAAGTGCCGACTATACTTTCGCTCATGAGCAATCCCGACATCCGCTGGATTCATCGCTTTGACAATTTCAAGCGAGCCTTTGCGAGATTGAGCGAGGCCTCCGCGCTGGCGAAGGCGCGTGAACTTTCGGATTTGGAACGACAGGGGTTGATCCAGGCGTTTGAGTTCACCCACGAACTGGCTTGGAACACGCTGAAGGATTTCCTGACGGCACGCGGCAACTCAGACAAGCTTTACGGATCGCGCGACGCCACGCGGGCAGCCTTTGCCGCGGAACTCATCGCAGACGGGGAGGCATGGATGAAGATGATCGAGCATCGTAACGAAACCTCCCACACCTACAACGACGACGTGGCCGGGAAGATCATGGCGGCGGTGCAGACGCTCTATGTTCCGGCGTTCGAGGCATTTCATCGCCGGTTCCTAGAATTGGAAAAGGAGGAAGCATGAACCACGGTCTGACAACGACGACGGTGGAACGCCTCCAAAGCGTGCTGGCCCATTATCCGGAGATGGAGAAGGCAGTGCTGTATGGTTCACGCGCTAAGGGGACGTATCGCCCCGGATCAGACATAGACCTGACGCTCTGCGGCAGTGAGCTGAATCACACACTGCTGACGCGGATTGATAACGAACTGGATGATCTGCTGCTGCCCTACCAGATAGACCTCTCGCTTTTCGCGAGTCTGACCCATCCGTCGCTGATCGACCACATCCGCCGCGTCGGTGTGGTGCTGTATGAAAAGAATGCCGCGCCACTGGAGGCCCGCCCGGCATGAACGAAACCCGGCGCTTCGCCCGCCTCTAAGAACAAAAGCTCGCCGCGCTGGAGGCGTTGAAAAAATCACTGCTGCACCAAGCCTTCACCGGAGAACTATAATTCATGATGAACTACTATCGTGTCATGCTAGGGAAGAAGAGCGTTTTCGCAGAGGAGTGCTTCAACGGCAACTTCATTGGCGTCGACTTCGGCATTGAGCAAGACCTCACGAACAGGCTACCGGAGGAATGGCGTGCGTTTAATAAGGAGTTCATCCCTGTCTTTCTGATGGCGCGCCCCGAAAAAACTAAGATTGGTGCAGGACTGGCCTGCGGCGCGCTGTGGACGGTGTGCAAGGGGATTCAGAAAGGCGACACGGTGCTCTGTCCAGACGGCAAGGGCTCCTATCATGTGGCCGAAGTCGTCGGCGATTATTACTACGAACCCGGGCCTCCCCTGTGCCACAGACGCAAGGTGCGCTGGATGGACGCTGTCATTTCTCGCTCTGACATGAGCGAAGGGCTGCAAAACTCCGCCGGGGTGCCCCTGACCGTGGTGGGACCGCCCGCCATTACAAATTACCGGCAGGAAATCGAAAACCTCATCGGCAATGTGCACTCACCCATGCCGGTTCTCGTTGGCGGTGCAGAGGTTGAGGATGTTTCATCGTTCGCCTTGGAAAAGCATTTGGAGGATTTCTTGGTGGAGAACTGGTCGCAAACCGAACTGGGCCAAGACTTCGAAATCTACAATGAAGACGGCGAACCTTTCGGCAAACAGTATCCGACCGACACCGGCCCGCTCGACATTCTCGCCATCAGCAAAGACAAGAAGCGACTTCTGGTGGTGGAGTTGAAGAAAGGCCGGGCCAGCGATGCAGTGGTGGGCCAGACGCTCCGATACATGGGCTTTGTGCGGGACGAACTGGCCGAGGAAGGGCAGACGGTGCAGGGCGTGATCATCGCGCATGAAGACGACCAACGAATCCGCCGCGCGCTGAGCATGACGCCGGGGATCACCTTTTATCTATATCAAGTGAGCTTCAAACTCGTGAAGGCGTGAGATGAAGGCATTCAATCTGAAGTCTCCACAGAAGCTGGTTTTTCAACCCAGACACCAACAGCTATTAAAGCTGCTCCATGATCACGGCAGCATGGCTCCGGCAGAAATCTGGAAGGCTCTGGATATTTCCAGGCAGGGTGCAGTGGACTTGATTCACCCATTGATCGAGGCGGGTATCATTGAAAAACTCGGCAGTAAGAAAAATGGGCGTTACCTCCTGAGACAACCATGAACGAAGCCGAAACCAGAGCCGAGCAGATTGACCCCGCGCTAAAAGCGGCGGGCTGGGGCGTTGTGGAAGGCAGTAAAGTTTCGCGCAAGTTTTCAAACACTCACGAGAGCAAAAGGAATCTGGGGAACCAGTTGAAGAACGCCCGGCAAAGATTCGCATCAAGTTAGCCGATGGCAAAGCGCGCACGATTCAACACATGATGAGCACGACCTTTTGGCATCCTGATGGAACGCCCATGTCGGCGCAGCAGTTCATGGAAATGCTCTTCGGCAAGTTGCCGGACTTCTTCAAGGATGAAGAGGAGCTTCGCACAATCTGGAGCGACCCAGCAACGCGCAAAAGATTATTGCAAGGCTTGGCAGAGAAAGGATTTGGTGGCGAGTAGTTAGCGGAGATGCAGAAAATTATCGACGCGGAACAAAGCGATTTGTTTGATGTCTTGGCGCATGTTGCCTATGCGATTACACTCCAAACACGCGAGCACGCGAGGCGCGCGCCGGTCAGGCAAGAGTGGGTATCTCCAGTCGGTTTGGCACGCCGCAGCAGGAGTTTCTCGATTTCGTGCTGTCTCATTATGTGCGCGTCGGCGTTGACGAACTCGATCTCGAGAAGCTCACGCCGCTGCTCAAATTAAAATACAACGACTCGCTGACCGATGCGGTTCGCTCTCTTGGACAGGCCGATCAGATTCAAAAGTGTTTTGCAGGGTTTCAAAAGTATCTCTATGCAGTGAGCGTTGCGTAGAGATTGCAGGCTCCTGAACAATGCAGGCCGTTTTTTACAGTGCCCGCTGGCCTGATGTGTTGCAAAGAGTCTCCGAGGGGATTGTTGCACGAAGAACAAACCCAGTTTTTTTAAGTAACGTGCAACAGCTGAGAGCGGACGGCTGGTTGTAGCAGGGAACTTTCGGGATCGTTACCAGAACGGCACACAGCACAAAGCACAAAATGGCCTGTTTTTAAAAGAGAAAGAAAGGCTTTTTTGTCGGGAAAACAAGCCTAAAACCTCAGTGCCTCGTCCCAGAATCGAACTGGGAACCCTCTGATTAAGAGTCAGATGCTCTAACCAATTGAGCTAACGAGGCTCCACTACCTGTCGAGTTGTACCGCCGAGATCGCACGACGGCAAGGGTCTGCCATCGTCAATGCATGAACGCGGTTCATCGACATTCTCTCACTGCGTCTGTGCATCGTGTGAACCAACGAACTGAAAATAGCCTCTGTTCCTTCAATTGTTTGGCACCGAATATGCCAAAGCGGTTCTGCAGGAGCCACTTTGGAATACAACGTTGAGGATTTTTGGCTCGAGCGATACAGTTTCTCTGAACGAGTCGGCTTTTTTTACGATTTGACGACTGGTCAAAACCTTATTTTTTATCGAATCCAGCGGAGACATCATGGGACGTTTTGACGGCAGCAAGGGCGTAATTCTGGGCGTGGCGAATGACCACTCAATTGCATGGGCGATCGCTCGCGAACTTTTACGCGAAGGGGCTCAGTGCGGATTTTCCCATCTGCCAGATCGTCCTGACGACGAACGACAGAGGAATCGTCGAAGGGTTTCTCAGCTGACCGACGCAGAACCAAACGCGAAGTTTCTTGTTCCGATGGATGCATGCAACGACGACGATATCGCCGCAGTGATGAAACGAGCGGCCGAGGAGTTTGGCACGATCGACTTTCTCGTTCACTCAATCGCTTTTGCACCGATGGCAGACTTGAAAGGGGATACGACCGATTGCAGTCGCGAAGGATTCCGAATCGCAATGGAAACCAGCGCCTACAGCTTGCTGGCCGTCGGACGACTCGCTCGTGGAATTTTCTCTCCGAATGCTTCTCTTTTGACTCTGACCTATTTTGGTGGTGAAAAGGTGGTTCCGGGCTACAACATTATGGGCGTCTGCAAAGCAACACTCGATGCCTGCGTTCGGTATATGGCGTATGATCTCGGGCCGGCTGGCGTGCGAGTCAATGCCGTGAGCGCGGGGCCGTTGCGCACCCTTGCGGGTCGAGGTGCCGGTGTCGAAGATATGCTTGGGCTGTATGAAAAGATGGCCCCCATGGCAAGAAATATCACGCATGAAGAGGTTGGCAAAGCCGGCGCGTGGTTGCTGTCCAAGGAGAGTGGCGGCATTACTGGCGAACTTCTGCACGTAGACGCAGGCTACAACATCATGGGCTCTCCAGGACGCCTGCTCGAACTTATTCCCAAGCCCGAATAAGAATTATTTTTTTCTTTTCGATTTGTTTTTGGGAATTGAAAAAAAGAGTCGCGAGTTTTTTTGAGTGCCTGCAGACAAAAAAATTGCTGTTGCAGTTGTTCTTCAAAGCGGCTGCGTCCTCGCGGGAATTCGGTCTGATACTGCCGCTGAGTGTCCGGGTGCCTACGAATTTCCAGGCGGAAAAGTTGAGCCCCATGAAAATCCCAATCAGGCAGCTGCAAGAGAATGTCTTGAAGAAACTGGTATAGAAATCGATGTTGGTCCGATCATTGATCGATCGTTTTTTGAAAATGAGACTGGGTTTACGGAGATACTTTTCTTTTCTGGCTCTGTGCGGCAACACTCATTTGCGTTGCCACCGTTTTTCTGGCTACCGATTGATGCTCTGCGACGGGAACTTTTTCCGGCTGCAAACAGGCGAGTGCTCAATGTTCTTCTTGCATTTCAAGGAGGATCACTACCACCCCGGTTCCAAGGATGACAGCGGCAAATGCGATGAAGGCCTCTCATCATTCCCGATACGGGTCCATACTTCTGAACGCTTCCAATAAAATAGTGACTGCATGTTGGTTGAAACCGACATTGACGGCCAATGATTGGACTCAGCGTTATTTGGTAGAGCCGTACACCCCTGATGAGCACCTCGCTCAACAGCGAATTCAATGCTGCCCAACCCTTCTTCGTTGCTTGACAATCGACCGGCAGAACGGCGTCCCCATCTTGCTTCTCACACAGTGGCACTGTTCTATGTTCAATATTGTCCGAAGCGTGAACGGTGGCGCAGGCCAGCGGATCGGGGTCTCGTGGAGGCTGAACGATTTCACTGTGATTGAGCTTTGAACGCGCACCAGCACCAATCGACAGCACAATTTTTCCCGCCAAAGTCATGAGCGATGCTTGAGCCTGAGATGCGGAGGGAATTGTCGTGCCACGCGGGACCACCACATAGTCCATTCCAGTTGGTATCTTCCACTGCACTATTCGAAATGCCTCACGAATTCGCCGTTTCCAGCGATTGCGAATCGTAGCGTTTCCAACTTTTCGTGAAACCGAAAGTCCGAGCCTGGCACGAAACCGGTCGTTTTTTCTTGCATAGACAAGAAACCACTCGTTGGATGCTCGCTGTCTGACAGCGAAGACCCTTGTAAAATCTGCGCTCACAAGTCGACATGCTTTTGGAAATGTGGCCGCATCAGAATGTTCTTGAATGCTCTTGCGATTTTCTACATGCATCGCATGTCTCCCTCACACACAAAAAGAGCAGCACGTGCCTGCATACTTCTTGAGAGTCTTTTCTGCAGAGATGATTCTCTCACCACCGAATCTGGGATCTCTGCTGGCAACTTTTGATCGACTCAGAAGCATTGATCGCCGCCAAGAGCGGTTCGTCCATTTGCAACGGCAAGATTATTTCAACTGAGGCAATCAAATCTCCTGCGGATCCGTTGGAGTGTCGCACTCCCATGCCGGTGGCTCGCAGTTTTTTCCCTCCACCGGTTCTGGGCGGAATCGTCAACGTCATGGTGCCCCAAGGGGTTGGCAGATCAACTTTTCCACCATTGACCGCCTCGGCAAGCGATATCGGAAGCACGACCTCGAGCGTGTCACCCTGCCGACGAAAAATCAAATGGGGCTCGACTTGAATATCGAGTAACAGATCACCTGCCGGACCACCTCCCAACCCCGGGGCTCCTTGTCCCCGAAGACGAATGCGACTGCCATCGGCAATCCCCTGCGGAATGGTGACAGTGATCGTATCCATGGTGCCACCGCGATCGGCTCGCAGATTTGTTTTGCCTCCACTGATTGCCAGCGTAAACGGAATTGTTATCTGCGATGTGACGTCTGCGCCCTGCGTTCGTTGTGGGCCACGCTGCGTCCGCGAACGTTTTACTTTTGACGCTCCTGTGAACAAATCACTGAATCCACCGCCTCCAAACAGGCTTTCCAAATCGATCTGCTGGCCCCCGCCACCTTGTCGTGGATCCCAAGAACCTGCACCAGGTGTTGATCCCTCAAAAGAACTTCCGTAGCGGTCGTACGTTTCCCTTTTACTGGGTTCATTCAATACGTCAAAAGCCGTCTGTACCTTTTTAAATTTTTCCTTTGAAACCTCGTCGTCAGGATGGAGGTCTGGGTGAAACTTGCGTGCAAGATCGCGATATGCTTTGCTGATTTCGTCTGCACTGGCAGTGCGAGATACGCCAAGCGTCTGGTAATGATCGTCCGACATGCTTCACGCGAAAAGAGGAATTTATCGAGAATATTCAGCCCAACATAGATTCCAACATCCAACTGATGACTGAATACTCATGTCAGTGTAGGAGTAAGACGGAAAGCTCTCAAGGAGCCTCTCCAATCAGCACCGCCAGAAGCGATTGGCGTTCAACGGTTCGACCTCGAACCATGTGCCTTGTGGAAAACACTCGCCTCATGCGATCCATATTTTTCTGCGATTCATAAAGGTGAGAGCAACCGCCTCGCGGGATCGAGGGCCAGAAGTCCATCCGGTTCTTGCGCCCTGGATTCCTCAAGTAACGCAACTTGGCAACGAAATGCTTCCTCCTCTTTTTGTGGCGAAAGAAGATGGAAGACGCCGTCTGAATCCAGCACTCGGGCACGGACATTGTCCTTCAGATATCCAGGCACGATTTCGTGTAACACTCTTGCAACAAGTTCTGGCGACTGAATTGGAAACATTACTTCTACTCGACGGAAGAAATTCCGCGGCATCCAGTCAGCGCTCGACAAGAAGACCTGTGCGTTATCGTCGGGACCAAAAATATACAGCCGACTGTGCTCGAGAAATCGGTCCACAATGCTGCGCACGCGGATTGTTTCGGAAAGTCCTGGCACGCCCGGTCGCAAACAGCAAATGCCTCTGGCAATAATATCAATCGGGACGCCGGACTGACTCGCTCGATAAAGCGCCGAGATCACTCGGTAATCAACGAGTGAATTCAGCTTTGCAAAAATTCTTGACGGCTGGCCTGCTCTCGCTCGCATCATTTGTTCATCGATCAGCTCGAGTGTTCGACGATGGAGATCAATCGGCGCGACAATCAGTTTTTGCCACTGATGGGCCTGTGAGTACCCTGTTAACAGGTTGAACAGAGCCGATGCATCATCGGCAATCTGTTCGTCGGCAGTAAAAATCCCAAGATCGGTATAGAGAAGGGCTGTCGTTGGATTGTAGTTGCCTGTACTTAAATGCACGTACCGTTTGAGTGCTTGCCCCTCCTGCCGTACGACCAGCGATACTTTGCAATGCGTTTTCAGATCCAGAAATCCAAACACGACGTGCACTCCGGCTCGCTCCATCTGCCGTGCCCAACTGACGTTGTTGGCTTCATCAAAACGGGCCTTCAATTCTACGATCGCCGTAACGTGCTTGCCCGATTCCGCTGCAGTGATGAGGGCTCGTGAAATTGGTGAATCACCACTGGTTCTGTAGAGAGTCTGCTTGATCGCCAACACTCGAGGATCGCTGGCAGCACTGGCGACAAAATCGACAACCGGATCGAACGATTCGTATGGGTGATGAAGCAGAATGTCTCGCTTGGCAATTTCAGAAAAAAGGTCGACTCCACTGCGTCGAGGCAAGGTGCGGGGCGACCGGGCAATAAACGGTCTATCGTGAAGATTCTCATGGCCACTGAGTCGATGAATTTCCCAGAGCGCCGTCAGATCGAGGGGACCGTCGATCCTATAGACCTCGCTATATCTTTCACGAACATGCAGATCCTCTTCCTCAACAATCGATGTTGAAAACGATTCATCGGCTCGCGATGAAATCTCCAAACGAACAGCCTGACCGCGCTGTCTGGCTTTTAATCGATCCTCGATCAAGCGAAGCATGTCGTCGGATTCTTGTTCAAGCAATTCCAAGTCACTGTCGCGCGTAATTCGAAATGTCGTCCACGATTGCACCTCAAATCCGCCAAAAAGATCTCCCAAATGGGTCGCAACGATATCTTCCAGCAGCACAAACGGATATTGTCCATCCAGTCCATTTCCGACTGCGATAATGCGGGGCAGCACTTGAGGAACCTGTACGACAGCAAAAAGATGCTTGGGGCCGAGGCCGGCGCGTTGCTCAAGTCGCACTCCGAGGTAGAGCCCTCGGTTGTGATATCGCGGAGAAGGATGTGCCGGGTCAATTGCCATCGGCGTAAGAATTGGAAGCGCTCTTTCTCGAAAAAAGCGATCGATACTCACTCGCTGGCTTTCATCGAGATCATCGCAGTGAAGCCTGTGAAATCCTTGCTCCGACATAACAGGACCGATGCTGTCACGAAGACAACGATACTGACGAGCCACAAGTTCTTGCGTGCGAGTCGCAATTTTCTCAAGCTGTTCCATCGCTCGAAGTCCATCGGGCGAGAAGTCTTGTGGAGCACTCTCGCCAAACGCTTGCTCCCGCACACCAGCGACGCGAACCATGAAGAATTCATCCAAGTTGGAACTGAATATTGCGAGAAATTTTAGCCGTTCAAGAAGTGGATTGGAACAGTTCTCAGCTTCTTCAAGAACTCTTAAATTGAATTCGAGCCAGCTCAGTTCTCGATTGAGAAAGCATTCCGGCCCAAACAATGGCTTTTCTATTTCAGACATGGTCAATTTCCTCTTTCGATTTCGGTTGAGGCTTTTGAGGACTGCCTTCAACTCCTTCTTCCGGCAAGATCGTTCGTTGTGTTTCACAAAACAAAACCCGACTTACCCTCAGAGGAAAGTTTACTAGCACTTCAAGTGAAAAATCCTTTATCAACAAAAATCTTGCACAAACTAAATATGACAGTCTCTGAGTTTGGTCGACACGATTGCACCAGCCGGTACCATCAGCATCGCAAACGTATCGACAGGCAATTCTGTGGTCGTCATCGGGGCTGGAGTGTCGCGACGGCCTGCCTGCTTGAGGCCTCCGCCTTTAAGCCTGGAAACGTCTCTCCGTGGTCTGATTTTGAAGATCTTTCCTACGAGGAACTCATCGCCGCCGGTATCGCCGTCGCGGAAGTGTTTGATCGTGCGCCCTCTCTCTCACTTGGACACATGGTGCTCGATGCCGTGACGGCATCGAGAGCCGTCACGCGATCCAACGCAAACCTCGGCATTGTGCTTGCCGTCGCTCCGCTGGCGAAGGTTCCAGACGGAACAAGCCTTCGCGTTGGAGTGAGCTTGGTTTTGTCATCCCTCACCGCCAGCGATGCCAGTACTCTGTGGGTCGCAATCAACAAAGCTAAACCAGGTGGTCTGGCAAAAGCCTCGCAGATGGATTTGGCCGACCCAGCTCCTGTCAGTATTCTGGACGCAATGCGTGCCGCAGCCGATCGTGATCAGATCGCGTCGCTTTGGTCGCGTGACTATGACGAGCTTTTTTCTGGTCCCGTCGCTGATCTTTGCACCGAATGGCACGATGAAGCATCGCTGCTTGATAAAATTGTCATTGCGTATCTCAAGCAGCTTTCGAGGCGTCAAGACACTCAGATTCTTCGACGGCATGGGGTTTCGATTGCCGCTGACATCATGCAACACAGTCGAGCAGTTCTTGCTGCCAGCAAGGCGCAATACAATGAAAAACTTCTTGAAATGGACAGACTCCTTCGCACCCACCACACTCGGATCAATCCAGGATCGACCGCTGATCTTATCGCAGCGGCCTTGTTCTTTTTATTGTATGAACGCCTCCTTGTCCTTCCACAATTGGACCACCCATGATGATACCGGCTCGCAAGGTTCCCACGTTCCGAGTGCGCATGCGAAAATCGCAACATGTCTTTAGCGCCGGACACTTTATTACTCTCTCTGACAATCTTTGTGAACCGGTGCATGGTCACAACTGGACTGTTGCTTGCGAAATCGAGGGTCCGCTCGATTCCCATGGCATGGTGATCGATTTTATTCTGCTCAAAGACACACTCACCGGTGTCTTGTCGAAACTCGACCACAAAATGCTCCTGCCAACACAGAGCCGACTGCTCAGAGTCGTTGCTGAAAATACAGAAATCACAGTTCTCTTTGAGGCTCGTCGCTGGATTTTTCCAGCCGATGAATGCGTGCTTCTCCCAATTTCGAACACGACTGCCGAACTTTTGGCAATGTGGATTGGCCAGACTCTTAGGGAGCATCTGGCTTCTGCAGGTGTTTCACTCTTTGGACTGTTGCGAGTTGAGGTGGATGAATGTCTTGGACAATCTGCCGTGTGTGAATTCCGAAATGAATAATTCGCGTGTACTACCCTTTTTTGATACTCGACTCTTTTACAACAAGCTTGAACGCAGTTTCAATTGCAATTGCCAATACATTGGATTTTGATTTGCTGTTTACTTTAATGCGCATCAGTCCCGCTCCATCCGGATTTCGTTGAACCACGCCGCAGACTCCGAGAGTAAGCCCAGACTCTGTCAGGTACTTTAAGAACGCCGGCGATTGATCGAGCACTCGCGACAGGCAAAAGCCGTATCCATTTTCACACTCGGCCAACAGACACGATGCCAACTCGTTCGGTTCGAGCAGTGATTCTCCATCTATTTTTGGAATTGGATCTCCATGGGGATCCACGTCCGGAAATCCAAGGAATGTATCAATGCGATCAACCAACAGATCACTTACCGCGTGCTCCATGTGTTCGGCTTCGTCGTGGACCTCATCCCACGAAAGTCCGAGCGAGCGCATAAGAAAAAGTTCGATCAGACGGTGCCGCCGCAGAACACGCAGCGCAAGCATCTTTCCTGCGCGTGAAAGAGAGACGCCTTCGTAAGGCTTGTGTGTTGCTAACCGCGCGGCATCAAGCGTTTTGAGCATGCTCGTTACGGTGCCGGGCGCCACTCCGAGCGCCGTCGCGATCTGTCCTGTGTTGGCAGGCCGTCCGCTTTGCGAAGATGTTATTTGAAATATTGTCTTGACGTAATTTTCAACCGTGAGACTCGCCACGCGTCAAACTCCTCCGCATCGTCCGACTCGCAATTTATCGCCCCAGATGGACCGGGGTTGCCCAGAGAAACCTCTCGGTTCATTATGCGCTTCTCCTACGGGATGCGTGTTTCGCAGAAGAAGCGATTGCATACTTTGTAAAACTCTGGACATATTTGCACGTGCACCTCAATCAGTCGGCATCCACACTTCTAGAAACGTCCTTTGCCGACTTACCATCGCTCGAATGCCGGCAGATCGACCTCCCGAGCGGGTCACGATTAATCGACTGCGGCGTCACTGTCACTGGCTCGCACGAAGCCGGCTTGCGAATGGCAAGAGTGGCCATGGCTGGCTTGGGAACGGTGACCCTGGAACCCCCAAACGACTCCTGTGAATGGGCAATGGTCCACGTCTCGAGCGAACACCCAGTGGCCGCATGTTTGGCAAGTCAATACGCAGGGTGGAAAGTAACGCGTGGAAAATATTTTGCGATGGGGTCGGGGCCTATGCGAGCCGCAATCGGTCGAGAGGATCTTTTTGATCGTATCGGAATGCGAGAGCAGACGGATGTCGCAATAGGTCTGCTTGAATGTTCAAAACTTCCAACCGACGAAGTTTGCTGCGATCTCGCAACTGCCGCTGGTGTTGTGCCATCACAACTGCGTCTGCTTGTCGCTCGCACCGCCAGCGAGGCTGGTACGTTGCAAGTCATCGCGCGATCTCTCGAAACGGCGCTTCATAAACTCGACACATTACACTTTGATTTATCGAGAGTTCTTCGGGGAAGTGGAGCGGCACCGCTGGCACCCGTGCCGAATGACGATCTCGTGGCCATCGGTCGCACCAATGACAGCATTCTGTACGGCGGGCGAGTGCGTCTCGATGTGACCGGCGATGATGCGAGCCTGCTCGCTGTTGGACCATACGTCAGCAGCGCAGCTTCCCCCGATTTTGGAAGTCTATTTCTTGATCTCTTTCAGCGAGCGGGGGGAGATTTTTACAAAATGGATCCGGCAATTTTTGCACCAGCTGTTATTGAATTTTTGAATTGCGACACTGGCACTCTGCACGTTTTCGGTCAGCAGCGGGATGATGTTGTGCGTCATTCTTTTCTCTAGAAAAAACAGCCTTTTGACTTCTTGATGCGTCGCACGACGACTCGGAATCGACTCGAGAACGAACATTCATGAACCCTCGTCAGCCCATGCGAATTGTCATCCTTGGAGAATCCTCCGGATGGCACGTTCGCGATCTAGGGCGATCCGCATCTGCCAAAGGTCACCATGTAAGTCTTGTTTCATGGTCAAGCCTCATGGCAGAAGTTTCGCAGGCAGGATTGCACGCAGGCCCTGATTCTCTCGAGGTTGCACAAGCAATCGTGGTGCGGTCAATGCCTTCAGGAACGCTTGAAGAGGTTATTTTTCGGATGGATCTTCTTGGACATCTTGCCCAGCGTGGCCAGATAGTGGTGAACTCTCCACGAGGACTTGAAATTGCAATCGACAAATATTTGTCACTGTTGCGACTGCATCATGAAGGCCTGCTCATTCCACGTACCCTCGTGGCCCAAGATTCGGATTCAATCCGCTCTGCATGGAATCAATTACAAGGAGATGCCGTCTTCAAACCACTGTTTGGTTCCTGTGGTCGGGGCATTGAACGAATTGAGAGCATTCAGTCGCTGAACACTTTTCTTGAGGGTAGCGAACGACGGGGCGTGGCCTATCTTCAAGAGTTTGTTCCTCATCATGGCTGGGACGTCAGACTTCTGGTGATCGGATCGCGCGTCGTGGCGATGCGTCGAATTTCAGATCATGACTGGCGAACCAATGTCGCGCGGGGAGCACGAGCAGAACCTTTCGATCCACCAATCGAATGGATAGAAATTGCGCTCCGGGCGGCAAAGGCCTGCAACACTGAGATTGCGGGAGTTGATTTGCTGCCGGCCAAGGATGGTCGTGTTTTGGTTTTAGAAGTGAATGCCGTGCCTGGATGGAGAGCATTGGCCAAAGCATGCAACCTCGACATTGCGGCCGAGGTGGTGAACTATATTGAAGATCGAGCGACAAGCGTTCAAAACGAGCACTGAGCCAAAGCACCTCTTGCTTACGTGCTCCCGTGTCACTCTAGGGGGTTTCGTTCTTCAAAGCCCACTGCGACATTCGCTACAGACAGGACAGTTAGAAAAAGAGAAACGGCCGAGCTGCCTCTTTTTTGCGCACTCTCGTCGATGCCCCTAAACAAGGCAGTCGTGCCTAGAAATGTGACTTCGAGTTGCGTTGTTGCGTAAGTCGTTTGATGGCAGTGCTTTCATGAAAGCATTTGACTTCATTGACAGCATGCTGGCGTGCTCAGAAGTTTTTGATCGACGATGGGCCATCGATCAAGACAGGGGCGCAGCGAACGGCAGATCACAACGGCCCTTGGCAGCCAGGAACCTTTTGATGACGACCAAGACCAACAGCGCAACAACGATTCTCGAAGTTGTCGAACGCCTCTACGCGATGGATCCCGAATGGGTGGTCTTCTTTCGGGAAGTGCTTGGTGTGGATGGAATTGTTCGTCGCACCTTTCGAGACTCTCAGTCGCTGGTGCGATTTGAATGCTCGCCTGAATATGCAAGAATCCGCGAAATGCTTGACGATCTTCGATCGCGGCAAAAAGAACGCCCCTCAGAACGGGAAACCTTGCGGGTCGTGACTGTTCGCATGCCTCGCACATTGCACGAAACGCTTCGAGCAGAAGCCGAACAGTTGCGGGTCAGCATCAACTCGCTTTGCATTTCAAAACTGATTAAATTACTCGACGACGAGGAACAAAAAGAGCTTGTCGACGGCAGACAGCGTGAACCTGTGGAAGTGGGTGGGGATCGGACCGGAGCGGACCTGTAAGCCGGGTTTTGTCCTCGCAGAGCCCTCGAAAGGACGTTGCGGGGGTGACCATTTCTCTAGGATGACAGTTGCCTGTCACCTCCAGCAGCCGACCCGGAAGGCGGGAGCGGAGCGAGCAACTCCGCGCCGATCCCCGAAGGGTCGAACTTCTTCCTGCTTGGCCTTGCTCCCAGTGGGGTTTACCGAGCCAGATCGGTCACCCGACCTGCTGGTGAGCTCTTACCTCACCGTTTCACCCTTACCTTCAAAGCGAACTTTGAAGGCGGTTTCTTTTCTGTGGCACTTTCCCTGACCTCACGGCCGGTGGGCGTTACCCACCACTGCGCCCTGTGGAGCCCGGACTTTCCTCCCGTCGATTCTGCGGGGTCTCCCAGAAGGGATATTCACACAAAATCGACCGGCGATCACCCGGTCCGCTCCGGACCAATCCCGTTACCACTTTATCCAGCTTGGCGGCCCGGTCTATACACCTCGTCTTCAGAGCGACCCTACAAGGATTCTTTCCATCGATTCCCATCAAATTTGGTGTTTAGAATACGATTTCCGAAGAGCGTAAAGATTCTCTGGAGAAACGCCTCCTTCCACCCTTTCAGAGCGTTTCTTATCGTGGATACGATAAGACTGGCGAAGAGGATGGGTGTTTTCCTCTCAACGCTGGTGAAACTTTGTGAACGGAACAACTCGATCGCGTGAGGAGTATCTTCGATGTACGGTGAAATGCATCCGTGTGCTGGCGGCGACCCCATCCCACTCTTAAAACCCTCGATCGTCGTGGGTCGAAGAGAAAACTGCGATGTCGTTCTCAGATTTTCAAACATTTCTGGAGCACACTGCGAGTTGACGTTGATTGATGGATTTTGGTTTGTAAAAGATCTCTCGAGTAGTAACGGCGTAAAGGTTAACGGTCTTAGAGTCATTGAACAGCGGGTCGATCCTGGGGATACGCTCTCTGTAGGCAAACACGACTACCAGATGATGTACGACCCATCACAACTTGGATCGATGCTTGGTCCGGGCGGAGCCATAGAACCAAAGCCGGATATGTTTTCCCGCTCGCTTCTGGATCGTGCAGGCCTCGAATCAAAACATACTAAAAAGGATTCGCGTTGATATCCTCGATCTGGTCCATCTCTCATGAGAAATTGCCCCCTGCGCTTCGATCGCACTCCTTCGTATTGGCTCGTCGAGAGATTCAAACACCCAAACACTGTCTGGAGATCTCTTGCATTCATAGACACACAATAGCTTTCCGAAACAGTTTTTGTGACGCAACACTGGAAAATTGAGCCGATGAAAAAACCTCGCAAAGAGCGCGTTGAACTGAAAAAAAATCGTTCTTCGCGGCGACGGCAAGGGGATTTTACGAGGCGTCTCTCAGCACATCCTGAACAGGCAGGAGATCTTGTGGCTTCGGAAAGAATCTCCGGCAAGGGAGACCTCACCCGAAAACGCACCGTTCTTATCCAGAATTCAACGAATGATTCAGCCGATGGCCTGACTGTCGAACCAATGTCAAGCGGGGCATGGCGAGGTCACGTACTGGAGGTCTTTGGTCTGGAAAGTCTCGTTCAGTCTCCCGACGGATCGCTTGTTCGATGCACTCTTCGGCAGGTTCTTCGAAAAATGTTGACTCGCCAACGGCATGTACTTGCCGCAGGCGACTGGGTGCGCGTGCTCGGAAACAAGAGCGAGGGAACCATTGAGAGCATCGAACCGCGTATTCGCTCGCTCTGTCGATCAAGTCGTGGTCGACGTCATGTGATTGTTGCCAACGTTGATCAGGTCGTGCTGGTGGCAAGCGCGAGGGAACCGACTCTCAAGCCAGGGCTTTTGGACCGACTCCTCGTTGCCGCAGAATCCAATGGCATTCGACCGATTCTCTGCATCAACAAGATTGATTTAGTCGAACCTGCATCTCTTATCCCGCTGGCTGGCGTGTATGCACGCATGGGCTATCCGGTGATTCTTTGCTCAATTCCATCGGGTCAAGGACTCGAGCGACTGCGATATGAAATGAAAGGATGCACGACCGCCATGATCGGGCAAAGTGGCGTCGGAAAATCGTCGATTCTCAATGCGCTTGATCCAACGCTCCGTCTTCCGATCGCAACAGTGAGTCGAGACAATAACAAAGGACGGCATACCACAACAACGGCCAAGCTTCTGCCACTCTCATCAGGTGGATGGTATATCGACACTCCCGGCGTTCGGCAGTTTCAACCTTGGGAAATAGTTCCGGCCGAAGTTCACTCTGCATTCCGAGACATTCGCCCACTGGCAAACCTTTGTCGATTTCCTAACTGCACCCACTCCCACGAAGTTGACTGCGCTGTCAAAAATGCTGTGGCTGACGGTCTTCTTGATACACGGCGTTGGGAAAGTTGCTGTCACCTTTCCACACCTGTGACAACTTATGACGTTTCATAACACCCCCGTGCGTCTTGTCTTATACTCATGACGCGAATAATTTCTTTTCGTTTGAAAAAAGTTTATTATCCTCCTGTGACTGAACATCTACGCTCCACTGCTGTCGAACGTGAACGGGCCATCCTCGTGGGTGTTCTGCTTGAAGAGCCTGCCGATCAGGACCATCCACTGGCCGAACTGATCGGACTGGCGACCACGGCAGGATCGATCATCTGCAGTGAAATTACACAGCGCCGCGAAAGCCCCGATCAGAAAACGTACCTCGGCAAGGGAAAGTTGATTGCGGTTCAACAACTTGTTGCTCGTCACGATGCGGATGTCGTTCTTTTTGACAACGATCTCACTCCAGCACAGACCCGCAATCTTGAGCAAGCCCTCGGAGTGAAGGTGCTTGATCGATCCGAAGTCATTCTCGATATCTTTGCCGCTCGAGCAAAAACTCATGAGGCTCGATTGGCGGTAGAACTAGCTCAGCTTGAGTACTCCCTTCCAAGACTAAAACGAATGTGGACTCATCTCTCTCGCCTGAAGATGGGAATTGGCATGCGTGGTCCAGGCGAGAAACAGTTAGAAGTCGATCGTCGGTTAGTTGAAAAGAGGATTTACGATCTACGTCAACTGTTGGCGACTATTCACGGCCGCAAAGAACGCGAAGTCAGCGCGCGCAGCGAACAGTTGACCGTTTCCTTAATCGGGTACACCAATGCTGGGAAGAGCACACTGCTCAACCTCCTTACGGGATCTGACGAACTTGTTGAAGACAAACTCTTTGCCACGCTTGACACGCGCACGCGCCGATGGCGTGTGCCCGGATGCGGATGGGTGCTGCTCAGCGACACCGTCGGTTTCATTCGCGATCTTCCCCATCATTTGATCGCGAGTTTCAAGGCCACGCTTGAAGAGACGCGGCGAGCAGATCTCTTGATCCATGTGGCTGATGCGTCTAGTCGACTTCTTGACTCGCAGGTGTGTGCGGTGCGAAAAGTTCTGGCCGATCTTGGCATCGCAGATAAAGAGACACTCCTTGTGCTCAATAAACTCGATGCAGTCGAGCAACGATCGGATCGGGAACAGATTCTCTCTCGCTATCCTCATGCCATTGGTATTTCCGCTCGAACCCATACGGGAATCGCAGAACTCATCTCGGCAACCCGACAAGCTCTTTCTTATAGCTTTTGCGACGTTTCCATTCGCACCGATGCTTCGAACGGTCGGCTGCTCGCATTCTTAGCTGCCACAGGCAATGTGCTGTCTCGACAATTCACCGAGTCGAGCGTTGTCCTCCACTGCAAGCTTTCGCGGG
The DNA here is from genome assembly GCA_003669585.1 of Planctomycetota bacterium. Classification (GTDB taxonomy): domain Bacteria; phylum Planctomycetota; class Planctomycetia; order Pirellulales; family UBA1268; genus QWOQ01. The sequence goes on from QWOQ01000007.1 coordinate 284,773, forward strand.
CAATGCTCGGTCGAATTCCACCAGGAGAGGCGACCATTGTTCCTTCTTTAAAAAGTCACTCGATCACCGACGAGTCAAGGCTTATGAGTCCACGTTTTTATGATGCCCAGACGGCTGATTATGATGGTCTTCGTCAGCCGAATGCGACTCACTTTTTTGACACAGAAAACGATCATGAGCGACCGTAACATCAAAGGAATTCGTGCGCTCGTCACAGGAGCGACCTCTGGAATTGGAAAAGCAATCGCCCAAGCGATTGCGCAGCGTGGCGGAAATGTTCTTGCAACCGCTCGCCGCAGTGAACGACTGATTGAACTCGCAGCATCCTCCGACGGTCGAATTCAATGGGAGGCTGGCGATCAAACTGACGCAACATTTCGCGAACATCTGATTGCATCGCTCAACACGCGTCTCGGCGGCCTTGATCTCCTTGTTCTTGCAGCCGGAGTCGGAGGGATTGGTCGCTTTGAAACATCTCCCAAGGAATCGCTTGAGAGCATGCTTGCGATTGATCTTGTGGCTCCGGCAGAATTAGCCCGAAATGCGATTGCAACGCTGCGCGTTGGCAATCGCCCAGGGATCGTTTTTATTGGATCGATCCTCGGATACCAAGGGTTCCCATTGCACGCAGAGTACTGCGCCGCGAAATTTGCGCTGCGTGGACTGGCAAACTCGATTCGATTGGAACTTCAGGAGGATTCCATTGACGTCATGCTCGTCAGCCCCGGCCCAACGCAATCCGAGTTCTGGAATCGGCTGCTTCATGGGTCGAGACCTCACTGGTCTCGCGGACTTCCAATGGAAGCGTCACAGGTTGCCGAAGCCGTTCTGCGGGGCCTTGTAAAAGGTCAGCGGGAAGTCATTCCTGGATTTTCCAATCGATGGTTTGTGCGAGCGTCTATCCTCTTTCCAAGACTCCTCGATCGTTTTATTCAGAAAGTATCACAATCCTGACACGATTCATTCGGTGCGTGCAACTTTCGTACATTTGCATATGCAACACTTAAGAGGCTTTTTGATTTCGTCACGAAGACCTCTTGCAAACCAAAAAACAATTATCACAACCATACTTCCATAAGAAAATGTTCAAATCGTATTCCACGTGAATGAATCGATTGATGAAAGACTGTGCAAGCTATGAACCCAAGCAACTTACCGTTATCAGAATCAACAACGAGCGATCGAAGATTCCGAGTTGCTCTCTCATGCCCGATGTGCAACTCCACAATCGCAGTTGAATCACGATTGGCGGGAAGGGGCGCCGTGTGTCCGATTTGTACAGAACATTTTACCGTTCCACTTGCCGCAGAGAAACACATTAAGAAGTCTCGCGGCACATCGGTGCCTCAAAACAATGTAGGACCAACCACTCACCAATCGCCCAGAGCCCCTGCAACGAGCCAAGAGGATGGTGCGGTCAACACCACGCACTCGGATTTCTCTTCACCGACAACGCCACCCACACCACGAGTCTCCGTGCCGCCAGGCGATCAATTTTCTGATGTTTTTCAAGAACAAAACAGCACCGCCCCGGAAGCCTCTTTGCACGCTGATACCATCTCTACAATTCGCGCAGTTCGCGACCATGTTCGCACGATTGGAACAGGTGAAAACAAAATCCAACTCCGTCGCCTCACGCCTCAAGAACTCCAAAACCGGCATACAAAGCACACGCTGATAACGCTGATTGTTGGCGTCACTCTTCTTTTAATTCTGATGAATCTCATCATGTAGCCGTCTACGGTGAGTGAGAACCTATCAGGGATTCTGAGCGGCTTCGAGCTCCTCTCCAATACAAAGAATCTCTTCGGCATCAAGAACCGCGTCGTTGGATTGGAAAAGCCGTTCGATGCTCGCTCGGTGAATTCGCATTTTTATTCCTCCAACGCCCATTGCGCCGTACGCGTATGCCGAGTCGAGCGAAGAAGCCTTGTTGAGGGGAGAAATTCCTTCGATTCCACTCGGTGGTACTGCGTTCAGGTCAACCATGACCACAGCGTTATGAGCCTGCTTTCGAATGCTCTCATTGAGAAGAACGACTCCCGCCGCACCGGCTGACACAATCATTCGAGCTTCGCGCACTGATTGCAGAAATTCTTGCCCGGCAATTCCTTCGAAAGACATCTCGACAGGTCTGATATTCCCTGTACCAATCTCAGTCAGAATTGAATTGCAAACCATCTCGGCCCGAGACTTCTGTCGGGACACCAGATCCACGCTCGCACCGCGAATAGCAAGAAGCCGAGCGACCCGCTGACCGACAGGACCAGTTCCACCAAGCACAAGTGCTCGTTCGCCAAGAGGTTTTATATGACGCGACATCGCTACCATCGCAGCAGAGGCGGTGGTGTTGCATCCCGAGGGATCAAAGAGAACAGACACCCGAACATTTCTAAAAAAAGTCGCTTTCACACGTTCAAAAACTGACTCAGCGAGTTTTACGTCCGAGCCGCCGATAAAGAGTGCCGTCGATGCGAGCGCAGAACCTCCTCGCGTAAACATCGCTCCGTGCACAAGAGGCACAACGGAATCGGGCGTGACTGCACAATACCGCAGAACATGATTCACACCGGAATCAATTGCGACAATCGAGTCAAATACGCTCGGCTGGCGATCGCAGTCACACTGAACAAGTATGCGATCGATCGACATACACCACCCATGCGTCGAAGAGCTATTCCCGACTTTATCTATAAAACTTTTACAATATTCCAAACGCTGGTCGTCCAGGAATTTCCTGGACGACCATTCGCTTGAAACGCATCTAAAACAATAAGGATCCTACGCGCGGGTTTTAGAAACCGCGGAATGGATGTGCTGCTTTGTCCTTGCCGGCGAGCATCTCGTCAACAGTAGGTTTGCCTGCCATTGCGCTTTTAATCGCTTCCATCGTTGCCTTGTAGTTGTATTCATAAATCTTCTTGTCATCCGACGCGAGCCAGTGAATAAAAACTCCACAGACAATGACGAGGTTTTCCGCCTCGCTCTTCGGAATGACACCCTCGCCAACGCTGTCTGCAACAGCTTTTGCAACTGCGGCCTGTGCCGGGCCAAACATCTGAACCGCCTGCTTTGCGCCCTTGATCGTTACCTTTGTGATCATGACCGTGGCTGGCTTTACGGCCAGATTAGGTGTGAGCACAGCAAGCAAATTCGAATGACCTTCGCTCTGACGCGCCAAAGCACTTGCAAATGCATGGCCAACAGGACCATCTTTGCTGCCAATCAGCAAATCAATGTGTGCGATTTCGTTACCATCTCCGCTCAAAGCTTCGCCGATGTACATCGACATGAATAAATACTCCCTCACGTGAAAATGCCTGCGCACCGAAGCGGCACCCTAGGCGTCTGATCAAAGCCACAACCAGAAATCCATCCAACCATTATTGACCGCACCCGACGAATCACTGGTGGAGCGAAGTATACACCTCTGCCAACGAGTTCAAGAGAACCTGCGTCGATGTGCATGCTGTGTCTCAAGAGATGTCGGAATTGAGCCTTTTGACCCTATGACGCACTGCACAAATCAAATCCTTTCACCATCGATTCTGATTGTCGGAGCGAGTGTTCGAGCACTCGCCGAATCCGCCGTTCGCGGAGGCTGGAGCGTGGATGCAATTGATCTTTTTGCAGATGCTGATCTTGGATTGATCGCTCGACAATCGATGCGGGTACCGGACTACCCAAGTGGCCTAGTGAAGGCCGCGAGTCTCATGCCACAAGGTCCGTTCACCTACACAGGTGCTCTTGAAAATCACCCCGATGTCATTGAACACATCCAAGAAAATAATGCGTCAACCGATCCCCAAAACACTTTTCGAACACTCATCGGAAACAGTCCTGAGGTTCTTCGCGTTATCAGAAATCCATCTTGTTGGATTGAGTCGTTCACACACAGTGGATTCTCTGTCCCCACAACCACGCGTGCGTTTGAAACAGTTCCGACAGACAGTAGTTTTCTCGTCAAACCAATTTTATCAGCGGGCGGAATCGGCATTGAAGCATGGACGCATGAAGCGGCCGATGGACCACCTCGGGAGCAACATCTTTGGCAACAGCGTATCGAGGGTGAATCGTTTTCTGCGACGGTGATTATCACTCCTTCGCAGACGACGCTTATCGGAATCGCTCGACAACTTATTGGAGAAAACGTTTTTCACAGTTCGGCGTATCACTACTGCGGATCGATCACGGCTCCGTTTGATTCTCACCTGGCTCACTTCATGAGAACTCTTGCAGACTTTCTTGCTGAACGATTTGGTCTTCTTGGTGCTGTGGGTATCGACTTTGTTGTTGATGCCAACAGAACTCCGTGGATCGTTGAGATTAATCCACGACCAACCGCATCCATGGAACTCTGGGAACGGACTGGAACATTCTCTCTTGCCAATGAACACTTTCATTCGTTTGGTCTACAGTCACCACAGCCACACATGCCCCAAGAAATCGCGGTCGGCTCGTCTCACATGGTCTCTTGGGGAAAAGCGATCTACTTCGCAGCTCATGACTTTTTCTTTTCTGATGATGCCGCTCGTCTGCTACGTTTCACAATTGATCCATGGAATTTCGACACTCAACCATGGCGCGCCACAGCAGACATACCACAGGAAAACGAGCACTTTCGACAAGGCTCACCCGTGCTGACATTTTTTGCCTGCGGAACGTCACACGCAGCATGTAGGGAATTGCTCACACATCGAGCGATGATACTCGATCGATTCTTCGATCGTTATTCGTGTTGATGGTCCAACCACGCAACCTCGCGCAAAATTTTGCTTCGATGTCGGTGAGCATTCGGGGCGTTTTTTATGCGGCTCTCTTTATTTCCTCATTCGACACTGCAGAAACTGCTTCGCAGAGATATTGCATCAGATACGCATCTTCCGTTGAATCTTGATAGAAGTCTTTCAGAACTGAGACTGCTCTGAATCCATTCTTTCGAAAGAATAGCTGTGCTGGAAGATTTGTTTCTCGCACTTCAAGAAGAACTCGGTTACGACGATCGGGCGTGAGCTTTCCGGCGACTTTTTCCATCATGCGCGATCCTATTCCCTTTCGTCGCTGCGTATGGGTTACGGCAAAGTTCAGGACGTGCAGCCGAGTGCGATGCAATTCGTAAATCATGAATGCCACAACCGAGTCGGCCATCTCTGCGACCATTCCAATGCAATTTCGCTGCCGCAGGCAACGGGTAAAATCTTCTTCGGACCACGAAAATTCAAACGCTTCACGTTCAACTGAAAGAACTTCCGGCATATCCCGACGGATCATCCAGCGAACGTGAATATCCAATGCTTCTTCCAATTCAGCCACAGGAACACTCCTCACTTGAGTCCTCAAAACATTTTGGTTGTGAGCGTGGACGAGTGCCGGAGCATCATCCGCCGCTTTTGTTGTTAGAAATCGAACGACCTCATCTTGAGAGCGAGCGATCGCGAAGCGGTTGGTAACAGGAAGCAGCGATTCCGCCAAGATGTTTTCGCACTCACAACATCTTTTTTTTGAAGGGCTAAACCCTCTTGACCCTTCTGCATGTTCCCTCTACCTTCCCGCTCTCTTTTCGAAGAGTTCGGTTTTCATGCAGAGATATTTCACTGCTTTTTGCAGAGAGATCACTTCTCAAGATGACGCTCACTCGAAACCATTCACCGGGATTCGCTATGCAACGAACTGCTCATCACCTTCACACCAAACCAGTCATGTGCGTGGTGATCGTTGCAGCGATCCTCACTGCATCGCTTTTGACGGGATGTGCAGGACCGATGATTCGAAGTCAGTCTCCAGAAGTTGAAGCCCTGATTTTAATGGAGTCGGAGACCCGACTCGTTGGAGATTACACGTCCCCATGGGGAACCGGTTACCAGAAAATTGAACGCGCTGCACTCATTACCGGACTCGCTGGAACTGGAAGCGATCCGCCACCGTCGCCACAGCGACAAACGCTGATGGCCGACATCCAAACTCGGGGTGTTGTGGAACCGAATCGACTCCTTGCCTCTGATTCAACATCGCTTGTTTGGGTGCATGGCTATCTTCCGCCTGGAGTTCGTCGAGGAGATCGATTTGATATTTCAATTGAGGTCCCGAGTGACAACGAAACAACGAGTCTTTCTGGTGGATGGCTGATGGAAACTCGCCTTACTGAAATGGCGGTGCTGGGAAATCGTGTTCGCGATGGTCATGTGCTCGGTGTTGCTGAAGGCCCCGTGCTTGTCGATCCAGTTACCACAGGCACTCTCGATTCAATGTCTCGATTGCGAGGACGAGTTCCTGGTGGTGGCGTGTCGCTCACCTCTCGATCGCTTGGACTCGTGCTGACTCCTGATAATCGATCCGTTGCACTCAGCAAAAGAATCGGAGATTCAATCAATCGTCGATTCCACGCCGTTCTCCGAGGTGCTCGTCGCGGCGTGGCGACTCCCAAAACAGATCGCTTTATAGAACTCGAGATTCCACCGGTCTACCAACACAATCTGAGCCGGTATATCCAGGTCGTTCGCTGCATCACGGTCAATGAACCGGCTGGTGGAAAACTCGCTCGGCTCGAACTCCTCGGCCGACAGCTGGCCGATCCTGTCACCGCACCGTCTGCCTCTTTGCGTCTTGAGGCCATCGGTCGCGATGCAATCGTAACACTCAAAAAGGGTCTCGAATCAAAGGATTCTGAAGTTCGATTTCACGCTGCGGAGGCGCTTGCCTATCTCGGAGAGCCGATAGCCGCATCTCATCTGGCGACTGCCGCTACAACACTTCGCAGCGCCAGATTTGCTGCCATGAAGGCCCTCGGTGCCCTCGATGATGCCACTGGAATCGATGCACTTGAGTCACTTCTTTCATCCCCAAGTACTGAAACCCGCTACGGAGCCTTCCGGACGCTGTGGGAAATGGATCATGCAGCGCCAATCGTTCGAGGTGAAAAATTAGCTGATGCATTCTGGCTGCATGTGCTGGAAGTCGACGGACCGCCCTTGGTTCACGCCACTCGTAGCGTCAGACCAGAGATTGTTTTCTTTGGAAAAGATCACAAGATCCAGGATGGCCTGCGAGCCGAAGCTGGTGCAGCAATCGTTGTTGTTGTTGAAAATAACGAAGCAGTCATCAGTCGATTTATGTCGGGTGAGCCGGATCAACTCGCGACCACATCATCTCAAGCTGTATCAATCATTCACAAAATCGTCGATCTGGGTGGCAGCTATCCAGACGTCGTACAATTTTTACAGCAGGCTCGCACCATGCGAAAGCTTGACAGTCGACTGGCATTTGATGCGGTCCCTTCTGACAACGATGGTCGAATGGGCATTCACGAAGAGGCTGCTGCGGCAAAACGTGAACTCGATACTGATGATCGCGATCGCGAAGATGAGGATGAGGAAATAGAAAACGACAAATCGTTCCAGGATGCCTCCAATGAAGACTCTCTTGAAAATCTACAGATTCCCTACAAAGACGCCTCCATTCAGAATTCAAACAGTTTTCAGCAAGATGCCAACGGCGGCAAAGAACGTACGGCGCCCCTTCGCAGCGAAGGCCCCTCGTAGTCCATTGCGGTAGCAGTGCCGCTCATGAATCCATGCACTTTATCTTTCCCTCGCGGCATCTTTCTTACGGCCACCCATGACACGGCTTAAAGCACTCGAACTCGTTGGGTTCAAGAGCTTTGCAGATCGAACGCGCTTCGAATTTCCAGAAGGCATCACCGTTGTAGTCGGTCCCAACGGCTCTGGAAAATCGAACGTTGTTGATGCGATCAAATGGGTGCTTGGCGAACAATCTGTTCGCAATCTTCGCGGAAAGGAAATGGCCGACGTTATTTTCGCAGGCTCCGTCAGTCGTCGGCCCATGAACATGGCGGAAACGTCTCTGATTTTTGACAACTCCGCTGGAAAACTTCCACTCGATTCTGCCGAAGTGAGCATTACTCGTCGCGTCTATCGCAGTGGTGAAAGCGAGTATCTCGTAAACGGCGAAACCGCACGGCTTCGAGATATTCGAGAGCTCTTCTCCGGTACAGGAGCCGCCACGGAGGCTTACAGTGTTATCGAGCAGGGACGAGTCGATGCTCTGTTGGTTGCCTCTGGAAAAGATCGCCGAGGAATTTTTGAAGAGGCTGCGGGCATCACCCGATTTAAGGTGCGCCGAACAGAAGCAATGAGAAGACTCGAACACACCGAGCAACATCGGCAACGTCTGGCCGACATCGTTGGAGAAGTGGCGGCCAGACTCGAGACTGTTCGCAATCAAGCATCCCGTGCGAGACGCTGGCGAGACATGCAGGACCGACTGCGTTCACTCAGGCTATTCACGGCGTCGCGTGATGTTGCCGGCGTTGATGCCGAACTCCATGACTTGACTGATTCTCTCGAATCGTTGCGGCTTACGCTCGATGTATCTCGCAGCACCGCCGAACAGGCAGCCTCTCGCATTGCATCGCTTGTGGCAGACGAACATCGTTTAGCAACCTCCTTCGAGAGCGTTCACCTCTCTCTTTTAAACTGTAATCAAAGAACGTCGGCAGCAGTTGCAACCCTAGAACAACTGCGGGTTCGTCATGCTGAACTGACAGAAACCATCCATCGTAAAGGAGTGCAGTCTCTTCGTATCTCTATCACCGAAAAAGAATCCGAACGACTTTTACTGCAATCGCGATCGTCACTTTCAATGATCGAACGCGACGGAACAGCGCTCATCGAGAAGCTACAGATCTTAGAAGATTCTGTTGCCGATTCACGTCAGCAGACGGCCCAGGCTCACCATCGTCTCGAAGCTGCAAAGTCAAACATCGAAACATCGCACGAGGTATTCTCTCGTGCCCAGCGCGATCACGAGAGAGCAACGATTCTCGAAGAAAAAGCTCAGGATGAATCGACGCGGCTTCGTCTCGTTGCAGAAACAATTGATGGAAAACTCGTCGGTGTCATGCAGGCCAAAGCCGCCGCAGAAGGAAATGTCTCGGCTCTTGAGATCCGCTATGAGGCGTCCGCATCATCAATTGAAACACTCGAAGCACGTGAAAATGAACTGGCCGAAAGACTGGTAAAACGGACGCAGGATCTTACTGAACTCAAGCGTGAACTTGATTCACTCCTTGCTCGAAAACTTCTTCTCGAAGAACTCGAACAACGCCGGGAGGGGATTTCCAATGCATCGAGAGAATTGCTCGCAAGAAATGCGACTCTTGCTACGATGCCATGTCTTCTCGGACTCGTCGCCGATTTGCTCGTCGCAGATATTACAATTGCGCCCTTGGTCGATTTATCTCTTGGAGAATCTTCCTCCAAACTGCTCGTGCGATCGCTTGATGAACTTTTCGTATGGCTCGAATCAAACGAAGCAGCGTCAATTCTCACCTGTGGTGGAGCGATTGGATTTATAGCAGTCGACCGAATTCCCGAACCTTCGCACGTTGATCTTTCAACGTTTCCGGGAATCGTTGGGCGGCTTGACAGACTTCTCTCCGGCAACGAGTCGACACAGCGTGCGTGCCAGGCTTTGCTCAGTAACACATGGGTCGTCGAATCTCTTGCATGCATTCGCCATCTCCCGCAAGAATTTCGTTGCGGACTTACATTCGTTTCTACACACGGTGAGATCGTGCGAGACAATGGGATTCTCGACGTTGCCAACCATTCCAACACATCCGGACAGGCGGCCGGGTTGGTTACTCGCATCAGCGAACTGCGTTCCCTCGAAGCTCGACAATTACTTCTCAGTGAGCACGTTTCGCAGGAGAATGACGCCGTTGAATCAATCGAGCGAACATTGCGACTGACCCGGGACGCTATCCGAATTGAGGCCAAACGCCGTCAGGCCGATGCCGCCGAACTTGCGGCGTCACAGACGCGATTGGATCGAATCGAGACTGAAGAACGACTGCTTCGTGACTCATTTGACGTTGCTGGAATCCAAGTTGCAGAAGCACTCGCGAGCACACGGCTTCATGCTCAGCGCACACAAGAGAGTGCCTCGCGTCTTGAAGAATCCAAGCATTCACACGCTCTTGCAAACATCTCTCTGCAACAGGCACTCTCACTGATTGCTATGATCGAACGCGACGGCCATAACATTGTGGAAGACTCAAACCGACTTCGAATTAATATTGCAACTGGCCAGGGTCAGATTGCACAAGCAAGAGATCTCGTGACGCAACGAGAGTCTGAATGTCTTGGAATTCGACAGCAAGCGGTATGCATTCAACATGAAGTAAAACTGACAGAAGCAAGCCTTGAAAAATGCGAACTTGAAATGCTTCTGCTTGGTGCTCTGATTGCTGAAGTGATCCTTCTTCGAGATACGGCCACACAGGAGCGCAATTCGCTCGGGAGTGAGCGATCGAGCGTTGTTCTCGAAAAGGAGCAACTCACCACTCAAAGAGACGCTGAGCGATCCCGCGTTGAGGCGATCGCTGCAGATATTCATCGAGTTGACCTTAAGTGCGGGGAAGTGCAGCACCGACGAACGTCAATTGTTGAACGAATTCAGGAAGATTACCACGTCAACATGAATGATTTGGATCAAAAGCTTGAGCTCGGAGCGCTTGCGGAAGATCCTGATCTCGCTGATCGTGAACGTGTCGATACCACGATCGAAGAACTCAAACGAAAGCTTGCGTCGATCGGATCGGTCAATCTTGATGCTCTTGCCGAAGCAGAGGCGCTTGAGGAGCGTCATGCAAAGCTCGACGCTCAGTTTGCAGACCTCACCGGGGCAAAAAATGCCATTGAGCAGCTCCTCGAAAAACTGGACACCGAAAGCCGACGCCTCCTCGGCGAGACCATAGAGACCGTTCGAGTTCACTTTCGTGAACTTTTTGAACGTCTCTTCGGTGGAGGTCAGGCTGATATTGTGCTCGATCCCGACCTCGATCTCCTTGAGACAACCGTTGAAATCGTTGCCAGACCTCCCGGCAAAGAACCTCGCAGCATCTCCCTGTTGAGCGGTGGTGAAAAAACCATGACCTGCGTGGCACTCCTGCTTGCGGTCTTTAAGTCGAGACCAAGTCCATTCTGCGTTCTCGATGAGGTGGATGCCGCCCTTGATGAGGCCAACGTCGATCGCTTCACGGCGGTCCTTCGAGATTTTCTTTCTGCAACGCAGTTTATCATTGTTACTCACTCGAAGAAAACGATGTCCTCCGCGACGACACTCTACGGAGTAACCATGGAAGAATCGGGGGTTTCGAAAAGAGTTTCCGTCCGCTTTGATCAGCGAACCGATTCGAGTCATTCAAAAGCGGCCTGATCGAGAGAAATCATTTTGTCTGTTTTTTCAGGCATTTCTAGATTTTTTTGAGCCAATACGTCATTTCACCGTTGCGTTCGTGCAGAACGGCTCAAGTCGCACGACGTGTTCAAACGAAATAACCCTTAGGACGGTCGGATCTCGATCAATCGAATTCATCCTTTGCGGGGAATCAAATTGAACGAGACCGAAAGCAGGGGGGCAACCTGCGTGTCATAAGCCGGTAAAAACTCGCTCAATGGTGAGCGTTCCTTTTTCCAGCTTTTCTTCAGAGCCCCCTCGCGCTTTACGACCGTTCACTTGGATGCGTGACGACGCGGTCGTGCAACCAGGGGGGTCTTCCGCGTCAGTGATTTGGGTTCGTTCCTCGTATTTGGAATTCATCCACATCAAAGCGTCGAAATGAGGGGCAAGCGTTCTCGTATCCGTCCCCCGGATGGATGCATGGATCATGACTGAATTTCATTCACGCACGTGAATCGGGTGATTGGCCCGCATTGATGTGTGTGAACATGAAATTTTTTCTGTGTCGTATGCAGCGAGCACGTCCCTGTCCATGGATTTGACACACGCGACAGGAAATGGGGTTCACGCATGAAAGTTTTTACAACAGGACAGGTCGCCAAGATCTGTAAAGTAGCTCCCCGTACGGTGAGTAAATGGTTTGATTCTGGTCGGCTCAAGGGATACCGCATTCCGGGATCTCAAGACCGACGTATTCCAAGAGAGTATCTCATCAAGTTTCTGAAGGAACATGGTATGCCTCTTGGAGATCTTGAGGATGAAGCACTCGCCAAGGTGCTGATGGTTGGACAGGATCAGGTTCTCATTGAAAATCTGAAAAAACACCTGCCACCAGAGCGATCATTTAAGATTTCAGTGGCTGCTAGTGGCTTTGAAGCTGGTATCCAGGCTGAGAGTTTCCATCCCGACTGCATCGTCGTCGACTATTCAATTGGACGCATCGACGCTCAGCAGATTTGTCAGAACCTTCGACGAAACACAGAGTATGCCGAGACCATCGTCATCGCCCTGTTGCCCGACGATGGCTCGACAATCACAGTCGATCGTGCTCACGTCAACGAGAGCTTTAAAAAGCCTTTTGACGTTGCACTCTTGGCAGAGCGTCTGAGAACCTTGATTGGCGCGAGAAAAGAACTCGTCTGATCCGAGGACGCAAAGAGTCGAACTCCATAACCCGTGGGCCGGTGCGTCGAGGGGGGCGCACCGGCCCACGGTTCTTTTTTTATAGACTCACTGAAAGGAATGCCTCGCCACCTGCAAACGAGTTGGAGAATCGCATCGAGAGACCGATGGCATTGGCGGCATTGACGTTACTTTCTTTCTTCTCATGCACACTCCACGAATGAGGGAACTTGTATGCAACCTCTCCGAATGATCGATGTTGGAGACAAGCCTGTGACTCGGCGAATGGCACGCGCAAGCGGTTTGATTCGCGCGCAACCTGCAACAATCGTCCGCCTGGCCGCAGGTAATTTAGAAAAAGGAGATGCCCTCACCGCTGCTCATTTTGCTGGTGTAATGGCTGCGAAGCAGACAAGCACACTGGTTCCTCTGTGTCATCCGCTGCCACTGGACGCTGTTGAGTTGGCTCTCACGATCTGCGGTCCGGAATATGTTTCGATTGAGGCAACCGTGCGAGCGACGACCCGCACCGGAGTAGAAATGGAAGCCCTCTGTGCAGTGACCGCCGCCGCTCTCACGATCTATGACATGTGCAAATCGATCGATCGCACCATGAGCATTGAATCGATTCGACTCGAAGAAAAAACAGGCGGAATACGCGGAAACTTTCTTCGATCATAAATGCCCATTCACCAGTGAGACTTAATTCGAGAATCGCGTGGAATCGGCAGCAATAATCGGTTCGAGTTCGTCTACAAAATCTCGTACGTCCTGAAATTCTCGATAGACGCTGGCAAATCGGACGTAGGCGACCTGATCAAGCGAACGAAGCAGTTCCATTAAACGCTCACCGACTGCGTGACTTGGAAGATCTGATTCAAAAGTGCCGTAGAGTTCCGCTTCGAGCGATGTCACTATTGACTCAATATCTTCCTCACTGATCGGCCTCTTCCAGCAGGCTCGAATAAGGCCTCGCTTGATCTTGTCACGATCGAAAGTCTCTCGAACGCCCCCTTTTTTCACAACGGTGAGAAGTTGCCGTTCTACGCGTTCATACGTTGTGTAACGACGGCGACAGTCGGCACATTCTCGACGGCGACGAATCGTAGATCCTTCATCACCTGACCGTGAATCTACAACCTTATCGTTTTCCGAAAGACAAAATGGACATCGCATGAAAACCTCGTTCTGGGTGCAGTGAGCGTGCGAAATCCTAGGAACATCATGGCCAAATCGGCAAGTCGGCGCAGAACTCGCTTTTCAGAATGTTTCTCTAAAACGATGGAACGCTCTGCGAAGAGTTGATGCTCTCGTGCCGCTCAAGAAGCCTTTTGAGCGGGCGTTCACTGCTCTTCTTCGACAGATTCCAAAGGGATATCTGTCCTGTTTTCAGCATTTTTATCGGCAGAAGGCTCCGACCCTCCCACGATCGAATCTTGCACTCGACAGAGTTTCCAATCTCTTCGCTGTCGCGAGCTTGGAATATCCATTGCCTTTCGGTATTTGGTAACAGTCCGTCTGGCAACTGTAATTCCTCGCTTCGCCATTTCCGTAACGAGATCATCATCGCTCAGCGGAGATTCCTTCGGTTCAGCATCGATGACTTCCTGCAGCTTTATGCGAACCGTATCCCAAGCGACTTCAGCTCCGTCAGAGCTCACCGTGCCACCGACAAAAAATTTCCTCAGCGGAAAAACCCCTCGTGGTGTTTGCAGCCATTTTTCATCGACGGCACGGCTGATGGTTGTCACATGCACACCAACACGATCTGCAATCTGTTGCATTTTCAACGGTTCGATCGCCTCGGGACCATCTCTCAGAAAATGAGATTGATGGTCGACGATAGCCTGAGCAGTTTTAAGAAGCGTTGTTCGACGTTGCTCAATCGACTCAATGAGCCACTGGGCAGAGTTGATTTTCCGTTTGATGTATTCTCTCGTGGCCGGATCTGTCTCTGGAGAAATGAGCAGATTTCGATAATAGGGACTGATTCTTAGGTTTGGTAAATTGATCTCCTCAAGCCTGACACGCCACAATCCGTCCTCCATCTGTTCAACATGCACGTCGGGCTTGACGACCGGAACAACTTTGGAAATGAACGTCGAACCGGGCTTGGGTTGAAGCGTATGCAACTGGTTGCGGAGCTCTTCAATTTTTTCGAGCGAATATCCAGTCCTTCGTTCGATGAGCGGAAGCCGATTGCCACCCAGATTTTCAAGGTGCTCACCGACAAGCACCCTCAACTCGGCGGCGTACGGGAGATCATCCTGTATTTGCAACAGGAGACATTCTCTTAAATCACGCGCTCCGACTCCAGGCGGATCCATGCTTTGCACAAGCCGCAGCGATTCTTTCAAAAGCGCGATCTGGTTCTTTGGCCCATCGGGATCGAGCAGCTCTTCAAGAGGTGTCGGCAGATAGCCATTCACATCGAGATTGTAAATGATCTTGTCAGCTGATTGCCGCTGCTCATCGGTTAAACCGTAAAGAGCGAGTTGCTCATGCAGATGATCCGAAAGCGTCTGCGGGCGTTCCTCCATGTTGGCCATTGCATCGAGGTATCGATCTGATGATTCCTCGATCTTGGAAACACTCACCCGCCCACGTTCTTCGTCGGCGTCTGGGTATTCATTCGACCAATTGTCGACTCGTTCAAAATCCGCTTGGTTGGAGTGCTCCTGATCGACTATTAAGGGTCGCTCATCTGCTGTTACCGGCGGACTTTCTTGCTCAACGACCGGTGTTTCGGTGCCAGTGTCATGTTCTTCGGCAACTTCGAGCGTTTCGTTATTTTGAATTTCCTGCTCAATACGCTCTTCAAGGGCGAGCTGAGCGAGTTGCAAAATTTCCATGGACGCAATCATGCGAGGCGCAAGCACTTGCTTTTGTGCCATCCGCATATCTTGTCCAAAAGAAAGTCGCATAGTTTTATCCGCGTGTATCGACAGCAACGTACAGGCATCAACACCGTTTGATCCCGAGCAAACAGATTGGAAATCACGTTTTTCCGTGAGCTCCTCCGGTGAGTCTCAGGATACCCGTTTTGCGAACCATTCACTCAACTTCGATCACCGAGACGTACAAATAACCGCAGAAGGACTGCAACGGTGCTCTCCGGACAAACGGGATTGTCTACTTTTGTCACCCAATGATTGAGCGCACCAGACAAAAGATTCATTTGTTCAGTGTCTCTCGCAATCTATGGCATTTTTTGCCGACCGGAAAAAGCATCGGCAAGCATCTCTCGATTCGCTTGTTCAAGGGCGCTGCCCACCGTTAGCCCGCGGGCCAAGCGAGTCACTTCAACAGGAAACTCAGCGAGTTTTTCCGCAACAATCATGGCTGTACCATCTCCCTCAAGATTTGGGTTGGTTCCCATGATCACCTCTCGGATGCCGCCGGCACGCACCCGTTCAACGAGACGATTGATCGTCAACTTGTCTTCGCTGATTCCCTCGAGTGGAGAAACTCTTCCTTGGAGAACATGGTACAGGCCGCGGTATGTTCCAGCCTGCTCAAGAGCCAGCAGATCTTTCACCTGCTCCACCACACAAATGACACCGCGATCGCGTTTTGAATCGTTGCAGATGTCACACGCCTCTGCTTCGGTGAGATTTGAGCAATGGATACACGGACGAAGATTCTCTTTCACGGCGCGAATTGAATCGGAGAACTCAAGCGCTGCCTCTTTTGGCAAACGCAACACGTGGTAGGCGAGTCGTTCCGCCGACTTTCGCCCGATCCCTGGAAGGCGTCCAAACTGATCAACTAAATGTGCGATCGCTCCACCGGAGTGCTTCATTCCTACTCTCTCCAAAAAATCTCGTGCGATGTGCGAGCGATCCACACGGTATCGCTTTGTGGTGACCAGCAACGGCCATGTCCCATGTACTGCAGTTTTGCGAAAAACCGAAAGCACTCTAACAAAACTCATCAAAAAGGGGCGACTGGAAAGACCGCCGGGCTTCACATAGCGTGAGCATTGGATCACGGTTCGACTGGTTCAATCGATTCGTTTTCCTGCGTCGATTCCAACCCTGAAATTAAATCTTTTTGCTTTTCGTTCACCGCCGGAACAGACGTCAAGGCAGTTTCGATCGATTCGGGAAGAGGCATATCCACTCTTCGCACACTTGCATCAAACAGCGTACGGGCATGAGCCACAAAAGGATGTTCGTGGGCTTCCCGCAGAAGCGACGCCTGCGTAGCACTGCTGCGAGGAGAAGCAGCCTGCGAGACGGGAGTGCTCGGAACATCTTCAGTTGCGAGAAGACATTTGACGGCATGTCCGAAAAGCTGCTCCAGAACCTGACCGATCGCCTTGCTCACTTCCGGCTTTTTCAAAAAAGACATCGCCACTCCTGCCGATGCGGGCAGGTCTATTTCAAGAACCTCCTTCGACTTCCAGCGTGCGCCGCTGCTCATCGCTGCAAAGTCGGCCGCAAGGCCGCCAAGTGATTCGCCGACCTGCTGCCACGCACGGTTTGCATCCGCGGGCGAATCGGTGGGCAGCGGATGAATGGGCTTTTGTGGTTCCGATACTTTCTGCACCGTTGCAGGGATCGCTTGACCGATCGCGCCCGATGATCCCTCTGTGTCGACCTCGGATGACGGGTGGCTCGTAGACGGTTGCTTTTCTTCCAAATCAGAGGTTGTTGGTGTCACTTTTTTTTCGCGCAGCATCACTCTCTCAGGCTCCTGCACAATCTCTCTTCGACGAGGGCCCTCAATTGCCTCAGCCGGAAGAGGGCTCGACAAACGCTCGACCGCAGCCACAATCGATTCAAGATTCTCAAGCCTTGCTAATCGCACAATGGTCATTTCCGCAAGCACCGAAGCATGACCACTTGATCGCATTCGAAAGAGGGCCTGATCAATCACCTGCAACATGGCCAAGACCGTCTCTGTTCCAAGAATTCTTCCTAATGCAGCAAGGTCGACTCCCATCGACTTCGGTTGACGCAAAACACGAGCGTCGCATCCTACGCTGGCAAGCAGACTGTCTCTCAACGCGCCAAGAAGTTGCTCGAGCACGCCACCCGGATCAGCCCCTCCTGTAATCTCGGCGTCGAGAGATTCCACCGCTGTCTTTGCATCGTGCGATGCAATTGCTTCGATCAGCCGACCGATTCCCTCTTCGCGGCCCGTTCCAAGCACTGCGTGAACAGCAGCTCGATCAATCACCGTTCCTGTTTTTTTCCCACCGGCACATGCAAGCAACTGTTCCAACAGCGATTGACTGTCACGCATGCTCCCGGCGGCACGTCGAGCAATCAATTCGAGCGCTTCGAATTCAACCTTTACTCCCTCGGCTTCGGTGATCTGCTCAAGCCGTCGCACAATCGCCGGCGTATCGACGTTGGTGAAATCATATCGCTGACAACGGGAGAGAATCGTGATCGGGAGTTTTTCTGGCTCCGTCGTGCAGAGCACAAACTTGACGTGCGCCGGTGGTTCTTCAAGCGTTTTGAGCAATGCGTTGAATGCCTCGCGCGTGAGCATGTGCACTTCATCGATGATGTACACCTTATAGCGACCGCGACTCGGCCTCACCGCGACATTCTGTCGCAGCTGTCGAATCTCATCGATCCCACGATTGCTTGCTGCATCGACTTCAACGACATCAATATCCTGTCCAGCAAGAATTGCCAAACAGACATGACACTTGTTACACGGTTCGGCGGCCGGACCATTTACGCATGCAAGTGCCTTGGCAAAAATTCTTGCGGCGCTTGTCTTGCCAACACCGCGAGCACCCGTAAACAGATAGGCGTGGCCAATTCGCTCCGACACAATTGCACCGCTGAGCCCCGCTGCAACATGTTCTTGACCTACGAGTTCATCGAATCGCTGAGGCCTGTAGCGACGCGCAACAACCTTATACGCCTCCCCGGAGGAAGACTCGTGGATGTCCTGAACATCGACCGAATCAATCACACCAGATTTTTCGGTTTCAATTTTTGATTTCACCGGAGGTGCACGCTCTAGGAGGATCACTCTATTGAGGTTTTCTCGCGCATTCAGACAACACACAACGTGATTTACCGCTGTGAACAAATCGCCATTTCTCTCTTTGGTCGACGTCGGATGAGAGGCCCACTGCACAAAGAGACGACTGCTTATGGCTGCTGCGGTTAAGCCCTGACCAGATTCACAGATCCCCATTGCAGGGGCCTCTCATCCGACGTCGCACACTGATCTATGAGAACTCAACTGAGGCTGAGCGTCAAACAGGTCGAACGAGTTCGTTTTACGGGGCCTGACCAAGATGGTCAAAGCCTCTCCGGCTGCGCAGCGTAATCTGCAACATCACTCGGTTCGAATTGCAAACAGGGTGGGGAATGAGCCGTCAGAGAAAACATCGCCTGAACGATTCCGCGAAATTCTTTGAGTGTGATACATTTCCGACATGACAAGCGTTCAAAGTCCAATG
The DNA here is from genome assembly GCA_003669585.1 of Planctomycetota bacterium. Taxonomy (GTDB): domain Bacteria; phylum Planctomycetota; class Planctomycetia; order Pirellulales; family UBA1268; genus QWOQ01. Next base: position 303,590 of record QWOQ01000007.1, read on the forward strand.
ATGAAGCAGTTTCAGGCAGCCAAGGAGCGTTGCCCTGAGGCGATTGTGCTGTTTCGCATGGGAGATTTTTATGAACTCTTCCACGACGACGCTCGCCGAGCTGCCGACCTTCTTGATCTCACGCTCACGAGTCGCGAAAAAGGCCCACACGCAGTTCCGATGGCTGGCTTTCCATTTCACCAACTCGATATTCAACTGCCGAAGCTTGTTGCCGCTGGCTGTCGGGTGGCGATCTGCGAACAGATTGATGATCCAAAAACTACAAAGGGGTTGCTTCGTCGCGAAGTGACTCGAGTGGTTACACCGGGACTCGCCGACGACGATTCACTTCTCGATCCATCTCGCAGCACATTTTTGGCATCGATTGTTTTCTCTCGCCATGACGATCCCAATGCGCCCGTGGGAATCGCATGGATCGACGTAGCTGCCGGCCGATTTCTTGCAGCGAGCCTTTCGCGTCTCGATGCGGCTGAACAACTCTCGCGTTTAGAATGCGCCGAATGCTTGGTGTCGGTTGATGCTCGTAGCGAGTCCGTTGCCGTGCTTTCTGAGGCCGGATCACGGGCCCTGGTCACGGCACGTCCAGAGTGGTGGTTTGAGACGTCTTCGTCGCTTTCAAATCTCTCACACGCTCTTTCCAGTGTCCATGTTGAAGGACTCGGCTTTGAGCTTCCCGAAGAACTTTCGGCGATCGCGGCCGCCGGTGCGATCATCCAATACCTGAAGGAAAATGAGCCTGCTGCAATTACGCGAATCAAGACGCTTTCCGTCTGGCGACCTGGTCGCACGATGGAAATCGACGATGCAACGCGACGCGGATTAGAACTTATCCGCACCACCCATAACGGTCGTCGCGAAGGAACGCTTCTCAGTGTGCTCGATCATACAAAGTGCCCCATGGGCGCGAGGCTCCTTGGCGAATGGATCACCTCTCCTCTGGTCGATCGCTTGGCAATCGACGAGCGTTTGAATGCCGTTGGAGTGCTTGTCGCCAACGAGGCTATGGCCGAATCACTCACTGCCCACCTTACGGGCATTGGTGATTTAGAACGGGCGGTTGGTCGAGCATCTTCGGGTCGAGCTGGACCCCGTGATTTGGAACGAATTGGAAAAGCCTCCGCCGCGATGCCGCTGGTGCAGCAGACGCTTTCCGACTGTTCTGACGGTTTACTCGCCGAATGTCGCGAGTGGATCGACCCCTGTCTCGATGTCACCCATATGGTCACCGCAGCACTCGTTGATGGATGTCCGCAGCACGCACGCGATGGAAATTTTATTCGTTCTGGCTTTGATGAAAAACTTGATCAACTCCGAGAACTTTCGTCTGGCGGAAAGCAGTGGATTGCTTCTTATCAGGCCACCGAGATCATTCGCACCGGAATTCCAACGCTCAAAGTCGGCTTCAATCGAGTCTTTGGCTATTACATCGAAGTAAGCCGCTCACACGCGGCAAAGGTTCCGCCGGAGTATCAACGAAAGCAGACCGTAAAAAGCGCGGAACGCTATGTCACAACTGAGCTTGAACAACGGCAGCACGAGGTTTTGGGTGCTGAAGATGCTGCCACTCGGCGCGAACATGAACTTCTTGAAACACTTCGTTCGTTCATCTGTCAACGACGAGGACGTTTGATGCGCTCGAGCGAGACTCTTGCGATCGTCGATGTGCTGACGTCGTTCTCACGAGTCGCTCGCTCGCGAGGATGGTGCCGTCCAACAATCAGCGACGATCCAGAATTACTGATCGATTCAGGTCGTCATCCTGTTCTGGAAGAGTTGCTGCCACCTGGATCAGTTGTGGCAAACGATGTGCCGATGCCGAGCACTTTCGCGAGCGATCCCAGACTCTCGGAAGGAAAAATGCTTCTGGTGACCGGACCAAACATGGGAGGCAAGAGCACGTTCATTCGACAAGCGGCTCTGATTACCATCCTGGCACAGTCGGGAAGCTTTGTGCCTGCAAAGTCGGCAAGAATCGGTATCGTCGATCGGCTCTTTGCCAGAATTGGATCCGGAGACGATCTTGCGAAAGGCGCCAGCACCTTTCTCGTTGAAATGACGCAAGCCGCACGAATCATGAATCGTTCGACTCGTAGGAGCCTCGTGATCCTCGATGAAGTAGGAAGGGGCACCAGCACCTTTGATGGCTTAGCGATCGCACAGGCAGTCATTGAATACCTGCACGATGCTGTGGGATGCCGAACACTTTTTGCGACGCACTATCTTCAACTGGCGTCACTCAAAGGGCGACTGCCGAGGCTTGATACGATGCAGGTGCTTGTAGAACAGTGGCGAGACACGCTCGTATTTCTGCACCGGATCGCACCCGGTGCCGCCGACAAAAGTTTTGGTGTGCACGTCGCACGAATGGCCGGCGTTCCCGATAGCGTGATTGGTCGCGCCCAAGAACTGCTTGCAAAGCTTGAAGGCGATTCTTTGACGATCACTCGCAAAACTTCAAAACTACCTTCACTCAAAGGAAGCGAAGACGCCGCATATTCGGCTTCCGGCAGAGACGATGAACTGCCGTTGTTTTCCAAACAACGATAATCATTTTCAGTCGAATCTCTGCTCCTCGTTGGTGCACTACCGAGCAATTCATACGCACGCAGATCAGCAGGCTTTCATGGCATCTCGCGGCGTTCCGGGGCCAACGTGCGGCGGCGCAATCAGCACCGGTGCCGATACGGTTTTACCGTCAGAGGTAAGTGTTACCGCCACACTTTTATAGGCAGGCGTTCGCGACATTGGGTCAGCGGCCTTCGGCACCAGCATGTTACTTTCGGGGTAGTACATGGCAACTGTTCCAGGCCTGATTTGATCAAACGCCGACACCAGCATTCCTCGCATCACACCGGCATCACTTTGAATCGTACATCGACCCGCTGGGTCGAGACCGAGGCGAGTAATATCGTCGGGATGAATGAGCACAATGTCGCGACGGGTCTGATTGCGGTAGAGATCTTCCTCTTCGTAGACGACGGTGTTGAATTGTCCTTCGCTACGAATGGTCATAAGTTGTATCCCGGCTGGCGGGGCTGGCAGTTCGTGAACAAAAAGCGTTGCCTTGCCGTCGGGGGTTGGAAACTTTGGCTCATTGATCGCGCGACCGGGAATTGAAAACTCTTTTTTTGTTTTCTCAATTTCAGCGATCTGCTCAAGGCCTGGCACGATTTTTCCAATCGCCTGTCGAATCGTGCTGGTGTGGGCCATGGCATGCCAATCCACGGGACCATTCTCACCAAGCACGCGAGAAGCAAGCTCCGAAATTATGGCAACTTCGCTACGCGGGCCATCATGCCGAGGCTTGCCGCCGTCAGAGAGACGGACAAAGCTAAACATGCTCTCCTGCGTCGATGGTTCAGGTTCCTCATCTCTTGCAAGCACTGGCAATATGATCGTTTCTTCCGATCCCGTACCCCAAGCATGGCCGGTATTCAACGAGGTGCTCATTGAGACCACCATGTCAATTTTTCCGAGCGCGCGGCGGGCAAATGTTGCGTCTGGACTGGCTCCGTAAAGGTTGCCACCCAAACACATTGCAAATCGCATGCGACCTTCATCAGCAGCGTCGAGACATTCGAGCGTGTCAAATCCCTTCGTGGTTGGCAACGCAATTCCATAATAGTTCTGAAGCCGCTCAAAAATCGCAGACTTCAGCGTGGGAGTGACTCCAACGGTACCTATGCCCTGAATATTCGAGTGACCGCGAATCGGTTGGAGTCCTGCTCCCGGCTTACCGATCATTCCACGTTCGAGAGCCAAGCTTGCGATCGATTGCACCGTTGCCGCACCGTGCAGATGGTGCGTCACGCCCATGGTCCATGCAAACACCGCTTTCTTTGATGCAGCGTACTGCCTCGCGATATCATCAATCTGTTCCCGATTCACTCCCGACTTTTTCACGATTTCATCCCAGGTGAGTTGCCCAAGACGCGCCGCAAGTTCTGGCCAGCCGTTCGTGTAGGCTGACAAATATTTCTCATCCGCATGCCCGAGTTCAAGCACGCGTTTCATGATGCCGTACATGAGCGCCAAATCGCCTCCGACATGAGGCTGAATGTAGGTGCTTGCTATTTCTGAGCCGAAGAACAAGCTCCAAGGATCACTCGGCACAGAGAAATTCACCATGCCCGTTTCGACAATTGGATTGATGACGATCACCTTTCCGCCACGCCGCCGCACCATCATCAGCGACCGCATCATGCGAGGATGATTGCTTGCCGGATTACCCCCAATCAGAAAAACGCAGTCGGATTCCTCCATATCATCAAGCGTGACGGTGCCTGCTCCAGTGCCGAGCATACTCGCGAGCCCCACACCGCTTGCCTGATGACAGTAATAGCTGCAGTTGTTGATATGGTTTGTGCCGTAGAGCCGTGCAAAGAGTTGGAGCAGAAATCCAGCTTCATTCGAAGATCGACCGCTGAAATACCAGAACGTTTCGTTGGCCTCGCTCTTTTTTATTTTTGCAGCAATCCTCTCCATGGCATCAGACCATTCGATTGGCCGATAGTGCTGCGATCCTTTTTCGAGCAGAACAGGCTGCACGAGACGACCAGAATGTTCAAGCTGATAGGGTGTGAACGATCGCAACTGTGGCACAGAATACGTCGCGAAGAACTCTGGCTTCACGGCTCCTTGCATGTCGGCGACCATTGCTTGAAATGATTTTTTGCAGACCTCCGGAAAACGACCGGCTTCGTTCACCATGCCCCCCTGCTGACCGCCCATGCCAAGCGCGCAGGTCTTGCAGGCGTTCTTCGATCGCATCGCTTTCCAGAGTTTCCACAAGCCGCCGGCTTGATGCGCTTTTTTGAACGTATAGCCAATCGCCCGCCAGCCACCACCAGTTTTTACTCTTCCCATAAAAGACTTCCATTCACTTTTTACGACTCTTTTTTTATTCCCTTGGAAGATCAAGACTGACCGTCACCGTCTTTGTTTCCAAATATGGATCGAGTCCACGTTCGCCAAGTTCTCTGCCGAAACCAGAACTTTTAAAGCCTCCAAACGGCGCGGCCGCATCGAACACATCGTAACAGTTGATCCAGACCGTTCCGGCACGAATGCGACGCGCGACATCGTGTGCTCTTGCGATATCGCGAGTCCAGACCGCTGCGGCAAGACCAAAGGGAGTGGCGTTGGCCCGTTGCACAAGTTCTTCAGTATCTCCAAAACGCAGCACCGAAAGCACCGGTCCGAAAATTTCCTCTCTCGCAATTGTCATCTCATCTTGAACGTTTGTGAAAATAGTCGGTTCGATAAAAAATCCCCGGTTTCCAACTCGCTTGCCTCCCGTGGCGCAGGTCGCTCCCTGAGCCCGTCCGGAATCGATAAAGGACATGATCTTATCGAACTGAACCTTGTCGATTTGCGGACCCTGTTCGGTCTGTGCATCAAACGGATTTCCTACTCTGCGGGCTTTGCTCATCGAGACAATCTTCTCCACAAATGCGTCATGAATTGAGTCTTGCACGAAAAGTCTTGACCCGGCGCAGCAACACTGCCCCTGATTGAGATGAATGCCAACGTGCGCTCCTCGAGTTGCTGCATCAAGATCTGCATCGGCAAAAACGATATTAGGACTCTTGCCGCCAAGCTCGAACGTCAGTCGTTTCAGCGAATCCGCCGACTGACGCATGATGACCTGAGCGGTTTCACCAGATCCGGTAAATGCCACCTTGTCGATCCCAGGATGTTTGACGATCGCCGCTCCGGCGGTTGGACCAAACCCTGGCACAATATTGATCACGCCGTCGGGAATGCCTGCTTTTTGGGCGAGGCGCGCCAGACGAAGACATGTCAGGGGCGTCTGTTCAGCGGGCTTCATGACAATGGTGCAGCCTGCGGCAAGCGCTGGCCCCCATTTCCAAGCCACCATCAAAATCGGAAAATTCCACGGAATGATCTGCCCCACAACGCCGACCGGCTCCCGCCGCGTATAGGTAAAATAATTTCCGCTGACAGGAATCGTCTGCCCGTGAATCTTGTCGGCCCATCCGCCATAGTATCGAAGTGCTTCAATCGCCAGTGGAATGTCAATCGTGCGAGAATCCGAAAGCGGCTTGCCGTTATCGAGTGTCTCAATTGCTGCAAGTTCATCGATCTCGCTTTCGATCAAGTCGCAGAGCTTGAGTATGAGCCGGCCCCGATCTCTGGCATTCATTCGGGGCCACGGTCCTGAGTCAAATGCTTCTCTCGCTGCTTTCACTGCAGCATCAACGTCTGCCACATCTCCCTCGGCAACGCGAGCAATCATCTCTTCGGTCGCAGGATTTATAGTTTCAAATGTTTTCCCACTCCGAGCAGGCAACCAATGTCCACCGATGAAGCACTCTGTCTGACGAATCGTCGGTGTTGCAGACTTTATTTGAATTGTCGATTGAATCATTGATACGCTCCGCTGGTAAACACTATATGAGGAACTCCAACACAATAGGCTCAGCACCGATCTTTCGGCAAGAACCGATTCCATACCAAGCTCAGGCTTCCAAACCGCGATGAAATCCCGTTTTTATTGCAGAAATAAAGATATTTACCTGTTTTTTATTTCACCGAGCAGACAAAAATTGTGAACTCGATTCTTGTCTTCAAGAGTCCAGCCCGTAAGATCATCTGAAATGAATATGTCGCAGGAATTGAATCAGGCGTTCGATTTTCTGCACTGAAGACCAACTCGGCGCGTGTCCGGGCAATGCTCTTCTCAAGTTTTTCGTCTGCAAGGAGTCTTCATAATGCGATTGGCAATAGTTGGAACGCTGATGCTTCTACTGTCGACTGCGGTAGTCATGGCTGATGTAAAGAGTGGTCCGCAGCCCGGCGATTCGGTTGGAGCTTTTACCGTGACAAAAGTCACTGGCAATGCCGATGACGGTGTAGCTGACGGCAAGAGTCTCTGCTATCGATGCAAGATGGGTGCGCGTCCGGTGGTGATGGTGTTTGCCCGTAGTGGTGATGAATCACTTGCGAAGCTCCTGAAGAAAATTGATGAAGAGGTCGAAGAGCATCAGGCAGAGAAGCTCACGAGCTTCGTCAACATGCTTGGTACCGATCAGGCCAGCGTCAAGAAAGCGACCGGAGCTTTTGTCGCAAAGCATTCGATCAAGCACATCGCTTTTGTGGTGCCAGAAGATTTGAAAGACGGTCCATCTGAATTCAACATCTCACCAGAGGCAGCTGTAACGGTTGTGTTGTACAAAGATGGAACCGTGATTTCCAATCACGCCCTCGCAGCTGGTCAACTGACCGAAGCCAAAATCGATGCGATCGTTGCAGATGCCTGCAAGTTGGTTGAGTAATTCTCATCCTGCTTCGATTTTTTGATGGTACAGTGCTTGAATATGAAGCGGCTCGGGATATCCCGGGCCGCTCTTTTTTTAAAGTCCGCAGCGTCTCCTGACTCCGAGAAAAATGCAGATCGAACAGTTGTTTTCGGGAACAATGACGCGCCTCTGATGAAAGATGATTTTATGAGCTATAGTTGACGAATCATCAAAGGACTCTCTGAGAAGGTTTGTGACTAAAAAATAATTTGTTTTCTTTGAATTCAGTTTTTATGTTTTCTCGAGAACAATCGATTCCTGTTTAGAGAAACTGCATTGAAAAGAGAGCTGATTCAGTCGATGTACCAGCCGAATAGAAACATCAATTCGGCGGCGTAGCTCAGTTGGTTAGAGCACCGGCTTCATAAGCCGGGGGTCACTGGTTCGAGTCCAGTCGCCGCTACTAGAGGGGATGAGCGATCGATCAGGTGAACGCGAGAATATTTTTTGGCTTCTCAAGCCCAGATCGACGTAGCGAAAATCGTTCCACTCTACCGCTTGATAATAATCAGTTTTTCACCGTCTGTGCAGTCTTTCCCTGAATCCGACTTGCGGGCGGTGGATCACGGCGGCCCTCAACGCGAGTGGATGTCGATCGCGGGCAGTATAGTAGTCGGGCGACGCCTAAAACGGTTGCGGGATGATTCGGTGATTCGGTGATTCGGTGATTCGGTGATTCGGTGATTCGGTGATTCGGTGATTCGGTGATTCGGTGATTCGGTGATTCGGTGATTCGGTGATTCGGTGATTCGGTGATTCGGTGATTCGGTGGTTCGGTGGTTCGGTGGTTCGGTGATTCGGTGATTCGGTGGTTCGGTGATTCGGTGGTTCGGTGATTCGGTGGTTCGGTGATTCGGTGGTTCAACGCACACACGCCGTAGTCCCTGTGCCGGTGTTTTTATGGCTGCGGCACGAGCATCGTTTCAAAGCCGCGCGGCGGGCGGCAGGTCGAAGCGGTCGAGGTTCATCACCTTGTTCCAGGCCGCCACGAAGTCGTTGACGAACTTCCGCTGCGAATCTTCGCTCGCGTAGACCTCGGCGATCGCCCGCAGCCGGGAGTTTGAACCGAAGACCAGGTCGACCCGGCTGGCCGTCCACTTCACAGCGCCGGTTTTCCGGTCGTGGCCCTCGAAGAAGTGGTCGCAGACAGACGACTTCCGCCAGTCGACACCCATGTCGAGCAGGTTGACGAAGTAGTCGTTGGTGAGCGTTCCGGGGTGATCTGTGAAAACGCCAAGTTGGGCCAGCGGACCGCTGCCGGCATTCGCCCCCAGCACCCGCAGTCCACCAACGAGCACGGCCATCTCCGGGGCCGAAAGCGTCAGCAGCTGCGCCCGATCGACGAGCAGTTCCTCGGCCGGCCGGTCGATCTCCCTGGCGAGATGATTGCGAAACCCGTCCGACTTCGGCTCCAGCACCGCGAACGAATCGACATCGGTCATTGCCTGCGTCGCATCGGTTCGGCCGGGCGTGAAGGGCACCGTCAACTCCTGACCGACCTGCCGGGCGGCCTCCTCCACCGCAGCGCAGCCGCCGAGCACGATCAGGTCGGCCATCGACACCTGCCTGCCCCGGGCCTCGGCGGCGTTGAATTCCTTCTGGATCGCCGACAGCCGGTCGAGCACCTTGGCCAGCCGGGCGGGCTGGTTGACATCCCAGTCCTTCTGGGGCGCCAGCCGAATCCGACCGCCGTTGGCACCCCCGCGTTTGTCGCTGCCTCGAAACGTCGAAGCCGAGGCCCAGGCCGTCGAGACAAGCTCCGAGACTGAGAGACCGGAGCCGAGAATCTTCGCCTTCAGTGCGGCGATGTCCGGCTCTTCGATGGGCGGAGACTCGGCCGCCGGCACGGGATCTTGCCAGACCTGCGGCTCGGGCACGTCGGGCCCCAGCAGCCTCGACACCGGCCCCATGTCGCGGTGGGTGAGCTTGTACCAGGCCTTGGCAAACGCATCCCTGAACTGCTCGGGGTTCTCGTAAAACCGTTTCGAAATCGGCCCATACTGCGGATCCATGCGGAGCGCGAGATCGGTGGTGAACATCATCGGCGGGTGAGATTTGGCGACGTCGTGGGCGTCTGGAACCGTGCCCTCCGCCGACTTCTCCTTCGGCGTCCACTGCCAGGCCCCGGCCGGACTCTTCGTCAGCTCCCACTCATAGCCGAGAAGATGCTCGAAGTAGTCGTTCGACCAGTTCGTCGGCGTCGAGGTCCAGGCCCCCTCGAGACCGCTGGTGATCGTGTCGGCCCCCTTGCCGGTGCGGAAGCGGTTCTTCCAGCCGAGCCCCTGCTCCTGGATACCGGCGTCCTCCGGGGCAGGACCGACGTTGTCCGCGCTGGCTGCGCCGTGTGACTTGCCAAAGGTATGGCCACCGGCGATCAGAGCCAACGTCTCCTCGTCGTTCATCGCCATCCGGCCGAAGGTCTCGCGGATGTCGCGGGCCGCCGCCAGCGGATCGGGCTTGCCGTCGGGCCCCTCCGGATTGACATAGATCAGCCCCATCTGGACGGCTGCCAGAGGGTTTTCGAGCCGACGATCACCGCTGTATCGTTTGGCGCCGAGCCACTCGCTCTCCGGCCCCCAGAAGATGTCGTTCTGCGGCTCCCAGACGTCCTCCCGTCCCCCGCCGAATCCGAACGTCTGGAATCCCATCGAATCGAGGGCGACATTCCCGGCGAGGATCATCAGATCGGCCCAGGAGATCCTCTGGCCATACCTCTGCTTGATCGGCCAGAGCAGCCGGCGAGCCTTGTCGAGGTTCGCGTTGTCGGGCCAACTGTTGAGCGGCGCGAACCGTTGCGTGCCGTAGCCGGCGCCTCCTCTGCCGTCGCCAACCCGATAGGTGCCGGCGCTGTGCCAGGCCATCCGGATGAAGAACGGTCCGTAGTGGCCATAGTCGGCCGGCCACCAATCCTGCGAGGTCGTCATCAATTCCCGGAGGTCCTTCTTGACCGCTTCCAGATCGAGCGTCTTGAACGCCTCGACATACTCGAAGCCTTCACCGAGCGGATTCCCGGCGGGTGGGTTTTGATGGAGGATGTCGAGGTTTAACTGCTCGGGCCACCAGTCGCCATTGTTCATGGCTCCCGCCACCGTCGCGCGATTCGCCGGCGCGGGGTTTCCCATCACCGGACAGGAGGCGGCGGCCGGATCCGCAGCCTGACAAGAGGTCGTAAGCGTCAGTGCCGAAACACCGCACGACCAGACGACCAGAGCAGATCCAACGACTCGAAGCGTCATGTAAATTTCCTCCGCTGATTTGATTCAGAAACCGTTCGCATAATAGCCAACTCGTGCAGTTGGAGGATAACAGTCGCCCTTCAACGCACTATAAGGATAGCCCGGTCAACGGCTTCGGCAGGCGTTGGACGGTTGACGAGCTAGCATTTGGGCGAAGCTTGAGGCCATTCATGGCACGTCGGGCTGTGCCGTGGCTTTAAAGCTCCCCCCACCACCGCTGTGTGAGCAGTTTTTTCACCGTCGGTGCAGCCCTTTCCCGAGTCCCGCTTTTGGGCGGCGGGACGCGAGCGGCCCTCACAAGTGAATGTCGATCGCGGGCAGTAAAGTCGGTCGCAATCTGGACGATCTCTACGTCGTGATGCACCTAGACGAGTTCGCCTCAGACGGTCGGCGGGACGCGAGCGTGAGAGACGGGCGGAGGTTCGAGCGGCTCGCAGAGATGTGTGAGAATCTGACTTCACGCGGACGAAGCCATTCTGGCCTTCGTCTCACTTGCGAACCTTCGGTTCGAAGTGAGACGGCTCCGGCGGTCTGCAGAGCTGCTTGAGTGTCAACTTGAGTGGCAAGGAGATGAGCCGAATATCGCCGCCGCAGGAAAGGGCACAGAAGTGGAAACTCCTCCCCGACTTGGGCCATGAGTTTCGCCCACGCTTTTGCGTGAAGAGTCTTGGGAGCGGGGCTTTTCTCCAGAATCGCAGCAGTCACCGGCGCCATGCCCGTCGCGGCGTTGCGGGCGATTTCCAAGGCATGAGTCAAGAGGCAGACAAACCCGACGGGGCATCCGCGGCAGCACGCTGGCGTTTGCCCTTGTTCTTTCCTTTGTTCTTGTTCTTGCCTTTGACACCCGCGGCTTTTGGCGGTTCGACGTGGCCGCCGGCGGGGTTCAATTCCGCCAGAACCTCCTCGAGTTGTTTGCGGGCAGCAATGGCTGCGGCATCGGTTGTGTCGGTGGCGACGGAGATCTCGGCAAAGGGCGCGTCCTTGAGAGAGAACAATTCTCCCTTCTGATTCAGCTTCCATCCGTCGTTTCTCGCATACCAGCCACGCCCGAGCTGCACGAAAATCCAGTCGCGCGGATTGCCTGGCTCGCCCCGCAGTTGCGGGGCAAACGAACGGCCATCGAACTTCACCCCTTCCGGCAGCTTGGCACCGGCCAGATCGGCAAAGGTTGGCAGCAGTTCGCTGAAGTCGATCAGATCGTTGCGAACACCACCTGCCGGAAGCGTTCCTTTCCAACTGGCGATCAGTGGCACGCGCGAGCCTCCTTCGAGCAAAGACCCTTTCCTGCCATACATCCGCTGACCACCGATGCTGCCCGTGATCTGCGCGGGATCATGCTCTGCGGTATATCCGACGGTCGAGGTGCCGTTGTCGGCCGAGAACAGTATGAGCGTGCTCTCGCGCAGACCAAGCTTCTCGAGCGCTGCGACAATCTTGCCAACCGTTTTGTCGAGATACTTCAGGTTGTCGTCGTAGAGCTGTGCAGGGGTTGCGTTCAGTTTTGAATCGGGCGTGCGCAGAATCGGGCCGTGGATCAGGTGCTCCGACAGATAAAAGTAAAACGGTTCGTCGCGGTGTCGGCTGAAGAAGTCGACCGCGAAATCCGATGCGATATCCGGATAATAAGCCTTCTTCCCCTTCCCCTTCCCCAGGGAAATCTGCTCGCCATTCTGGGTGTACTTATCCTCCCAGAACCAGCCGCTCGCGGTTGGATCGGTGATGTATTCTCGGAACCCCCAGTCGCCCGGTGAATCGCTAACTTGCCGCCATTTTCCGGCCATCCCCGTGACGTATCCGGCTTGCTGCAGGATATTCGCCATGGAGGGTTCGTCCTTGAACGAAGGCCGCGACGCCGTCTGGTTCGACATGCCCCCCGTGCGAAATCCATAGCGGCCGGTCATCAGCAGACAGCGTGATGGCCCGCAAAGTGGCGTCGCATAGCATCGGTCGAAACGCGTGCCCGAGGCGGCCAGGGCATCGATGTTTGGCGACAGATTTTTGAACCGGTCTGACCCGTAACAGCCGAAGCTGTCGATCCCGGCATCGTCGCAGACGATGAACACGATGTTGGGTCTGGCGGGCTTACTCGCCACGGGCTCGGCCGCGATGGAACATGTGGAGAACCCAAGCACAATCAGGCTGGTGCAGATCAGTAATTTCATCGGAATCTTTCTGGTGCGAATGCTTTCTCTCGGGAGTAGGCGTCTTGTTTGTCGGAACGTGTGCATAGGCTTTGGATAGGGCCGTCAGGACGTAGAAAAAACCAGTTTTTTACGACCACCCCTCCAGAATAGAAAGTTTCGATTTCTCAGCCGCCGGGCGATAGTTCGGAATTGGCATCGCCCATGTTTAACCCGCGGCGGGCACAAAGGTTTCGTCCAGAGGCACCTTTTTCTTCGGATCGGTGCTTGGCACGAGTGACCCGACCCCATCCATGCAAAGCCCTCTTCGTAACAATGCTCTGGATGTTTGGTTGCGTCCATAGGGCCTTGGCGTAGTCGATGATGATCGTGGTACGGATAGCCCGTCCAACGGCACTGCCACAAGCGTCGCACCCGCGATGAGCGATCGACGCGGCGAACTCGCGGTATTTCTTGGCTGCTAAAGCCAAAGATCAACGTAGCATAAATTGCTCGAAGACACCGCTGGGCGATCAGTTTTTCACCGTTTGTGCAGCCCTTCCCCGAGTCCGGCTTGCGGTCGGCGAATGCAGGCCATCGTGATCTGATTGGCCTGGCATACTGTGAGCAAAGGTAAGCATTGCCACAGCACACATCCAGAAAAAGGGCATGGAAAACCCAGTTCCCGGATGTTGTGCTGAGCCGATCAAAGGCCTACACCGCGACGCCGTTGAACTTCTTCTTCGATGGCAGTTCCCCGGCGACTCCGTCGGCCTGGAACCCGAACGACACCTCAGCACCGGCAGCGATCGTGCCATTCCAGTCGGCATTCTTGATCACGTAGCGCGTACCGACGTGGCTGACGATCACGGCATTCCAGATATTGACGATGTTGGCGTTCATGTCGAATTCCATCGTCCAACCGTTGATCGCCGTCGTGCCTGTGTTTTTGATCTTCATGTCGCCGTTGAACCCGGTCGCCCAACTACTGGTCTGCGTATAGGTCAACGCAACACCACCGGCCGTCGCGACATCGTCGTTGACAATCGTGCCGGTGCCGGTGCCCGTGAGGATCGTTGCCCCCAGAGCTGAGCTGAGCTTCACAACGAACGTCTCGTCCGATTCCACCGTTGTGTCACCGGTAACGGCGACAGAAATTGTCTTTGTGAGTTCGCCGGGAGCGAATGTGAGCGACCCGCTGGCAGAAGTGTAATCGCTGCCCGCCTTTGCGGTGCCGTCGGCCGTTGCATACTGCACCGACACCGACTGCATTGAGGCTGCAGAGAGCGTGACCATGAACTGCCGTAACGCCGTGCCGGTGTTCCCCTCGTTCGTTCGGTTGCTTGAGATGCTCAACGTCGGGAGCGTCGGCGTCGGCGTCGGTGGTGGTGTTGGTGTCACGGGGATGACCGCGCCGACGATGACGGGATCGCTGCCGTAGTCGCCCCAGGCGAGGCTGAAGCCACCAGCGGTCATCGACGGAATGCCAGTGTGGAAGTTGGAAAGCTGGCCCGCGGGCCCAGGGTTGTCGCGGTTGATCGACCACATGGAGAGCATCCCCAGCCCCTTGGCCCGGGCGAATGTCTCAAGGCGATCGGCATCCTGCAGGGTGAACACTTCGCTGGTGACATCGTTGACGCCGAGCATCGGCGTCACGCCCAACTGGTTCCAGCCAAACGTCTGCCCCTGGCTCGTGAACAGGGTGGTCATCTGCGCAAACGTGGCGTTGGCGGCATCGATGGCATATTCGCCCATCGACTTGAGTGCCGGCGGCGCGGCGCTGTCGCCGTAGTCCATCGCCATCACATTGACGCCGTCGACTTTCACGCCAGAAGTAAGGGCGATTCTGACGGCGTTCACGCCGTCCTGCGTGAGCCCCTGCGGCAGCACTGGCAGCGTGAGCCAGACTCCCAGACTAGGCCGGCTCATCTGCACAATTGCGATGGCATCCATCTGGAGCTTGAGGATTTGGGGTTGGGCGACAGCAGCCCCTTCGATATCGAAGTCAACCTTGTTGAGCTTCAGTATGTCGACCATCTCTGCATAGGCCGTTGCCAAGGCTGGGGCGGCCAGCCCCCGTTGGGCGTAAGACTGCGCCAGGCTTTGCCCCGCGGCCCCGCCCAACGACACCATCACATCGCCCCCCACCAGTCGCAGGGCATTGATTTCATTACGGATCGCCACAGCCTGCTCGTTGCTGCTGTCGAGCGTCAAGACATCGTAACCGGCCCAGGCGAGCTTGCCGCTGGGGCTGGCCTGCATAAAGCCGAGCGTCAATAAACCCACTCCATATTTCTTTGCCAGCCCATCGAGATCGGGCACGGGATACTGACCCATGTCCACGTAGGGGGCGAAAAACTGTTCCTTCCACAGGTCGCCATTGGTCGGCGTTATGGGAGTCGTGACAGGAGTTGTGACAGGAGTCGGCGTGGGAGTCGGCATCGTGCCGTGATCATGGCCACCGGGCACGGTCTGACCGATCGATGTCTGGTAGCCGTCGGTGACCTGGCCTACCGGAGCGGTCGGCGTCAGCAGCGATGTTCGGCTGACGAGCGTGAAGTGCTCGGCTGGGTGGCCGAACGGCACCTCCAACTGATCCTCCACGATCTGGTCGTTGTGGAATTGAATGTTTACCGGCATGAGCTGTGCCTTTGTCACGCCCGCGAGCAGGATCGTCTGGTTGGTGGGCAGGACGGAGATCGACAGGCCCGCGGCCGTGTCTGTCAACGAGAGCCGCTCGCGGGTGCCGAAGTAGAGAAAGCTCAACTTCATCGTGGCCGGATTGAAGCCCTCAATCCGCTGCTGGACTCCATATTCGTGCGACCGCACGTAAACTGTGCTGCCGTCCCGGGGGCCGATGCCCTGCTCCCAGGAGACCACGCCGCCGATATCCTGACGCAGGTGCTCGTTCTGAACGACGCCGAAGTTGGCCATCGTGATGTCGCGGTAGCTGATGCCGCGCAGCACTTGGAACTCGGGTGTCGATGCCCACGGATTGACGATCGCCACCTCGCCGGTCTCCGTCTTGGCGATGATCATGTTGTGAACCGACACGTCACCGAAGTCGAGGCGGTCGCGGGAAGGATCGAATCCCACGATGTCGTCGGCCGCCGGATTGACCAGAAACACGCGGCCTGTGGTGGTATCGATCGGGGTCGGCGTTATGGGAGTCGGCGTGGGAGTGGGAGTCGGTGTCGGTGTGGGCGTGGGCGTGGGAGTGTTGACGCCCGAGAGCACGAATCCCGAAGGTGTGTCGGTGCCGGAGGTGGCAGTGAAGCCGACGCCCTGTGTCGCTCCCGCGGTGAGCGTGCGATCCCAGTCAAAGCCCTTGATCACATACTGCGATCCGGTGTGGCTGACGATCTGCGCATTCCAGATGGTGGTGATAGAGCGGTTGTAGTTGAATGCCAACTGCCAGTCGGTCATAGTCGCGCTGGTGTCGTTGGTGAGCGTCAACTGCCCCTGCAGCCCCGACCCCCAATCGTTGACAGTGGCGTAGCCCACCGAGAAGGCGAGCCGCTCCTCGAGTTTGTCGAAGGAGGCGAGCGTAGGTCGAACGCGCCGGCGGCCCGCGGCGGCGGTGCGGCGGGAAAACAGAGCGGCAATACTGAGTGGAAAGCGGGCCAGAAACCAGTTGCGCGACTTCATGGGGGCACCTCGGTGGGGGAGTGGTTCAAGAAAAAACCAATGGAACGTTCGGGTAAAAAATGTGCGGGGCGGGCGAGTCCACGCAAGACGCTGCTGTCACGACAATCTCTTCGTACGCATTGTTTATTGAGGTGGTTCGCTCACTCTGTCAGCGGCGACGATGTTCCCTCACGTTCACGAAAAGATGCCGACGACAATCTGCACGATGTGCATGTGCCTCTGCGTTCACCCGGCGATCTGCCCCTGAAAGACCGACGTGGAGCGTGTGTGAAAACCTCCTTAGCCCCTTACCGCATCGTTTCGCAGTCGCGCGCAGGAGGCAAGCAATCGGTCGCAAAATATTTTTCAGGTCTAGTTTTCAGTTCTATCAGGGATAGCCCGGTCAACGACACTTCGGCAAGCGTTAGACGGTTGACGAGCTGCCGATCGGGTGAAGGTTGAGGCCATTCACGGCACGAACGTCTTTACCGTGACTTCAAAGCTCCCCCTAATCACACCACTGTGTGAGCAGTTTTTCACCGTCGGCGCAGCCCTTCCCGAATCCGGTCAGCGGGCGGCGGATCACTCGACCGAGCAATTGTTGAAGAATCGATGGAGCGAGTAGGAATCGAAGCACAGGCATCTCAACCAATTCGTGATTTGTCTGGCGGCCAACAACAACGCACTCACTTGGCACAAGTGAGTGCCCGCCAAGCCGAAGTACTTCTGCTCGACGAACCAACGGCAGGTCTTGACATCAACGGTCGCAAGCTCGTGGCAGATCTTGTATCATCCAAACGAGCGCGAGGAGTCACTGTGGTGATGGCGACACATGAGCTCACAGATGCCGAACATGCGACTTCGGTCATGTTGCTCGCTCAGCGAGCAGTGGGCTCGCCAGATGTTGCTTTGGGCGATGAATACTTACGAGAGTGCTTCGGTTTTACTCAGCCCCACGAACGCCCTCAATCGCCAACAACTGTTTTTTCATTTTGAGTCCGAGGGAATATCCACCGAGAGAGCCGTCACTGGCCACAACCCGATGACAAGGCACGATGATTGGAACTGGGTTCATGCCATTGGCTGAGCCGACCGCACGAAACGCTTTTGGCTTCTTCATATTCTTGGCCTGCTGACCATACGAAATCGTCTTTCCAAACGGAATGCGACCGAGTGCGCGCCACGCTTGTACTTGAAACTCGGTGCCAACAAGATCGAGAGCAACATCAAACGATGTTCGCGTGCCTGCAAAATACTGCTCGAGTTGCTTTTTGGTTTTTATCAAAATTGCCTGAGCTGATGCATCGATCGTTGTCTCTTGCTTGGTGTGATTGCGAACGTCAATCGCAACAAGACCTTTTTCCGACGCCACAAGCCTGAGTTTTCCCACAGGTGAGGCAATGACCAAATCATTGCGCACTCGTTTGCTCAGCATATTTTGCTTGCTATTCATGCCAAACGCCAAGGCCTCCGTCGACTATTTTCCACCCCATCGCCACTTCGGAGGCTCGCCCTTCCAGAAGCAGATCGCGATGAGCACGCCACTCAGACCCAAGACGCTCACGAGGAAGCCGAGCGGGTGCTGTTGCGGAATGAAGAAGATCCCAGCAAGCAACAGAAGCCCGCAATAAGCCAACAGGACCAGCCACCCTTCCCATGTGCACGGCGGACCCCAACCCCAGCCGTAGGTTTTTGGGGGGAACCAATAGCGGGGTATGGGCTGTTGCTCGCTCACCCGGCACCGTGCTTCTTGAACCACTCCTGCAGCTTCTTCCACCCGTCGTCAGCCTCTTCTCTTCTGTATGACGGCCTGTAATCGGCATAGAATCCGTGGGGCGTGTCGGGATAAAGGATAATTTCAGAGGGCTTGCTGGCTGCTTTGAGCTTCTCCTGCATCTTGGCCACCAGCTCATTCGGGATGCCTTGGTCAGCGCCGCCATAGAGTCCCAGCACGGGGGCTTTGAGTTCGCCCACCAGATCTATCGGCTGCGTTGGATGCAGCTCGTCTTTTTGCGAATCCAGCCGGCCGTACCAAGCAACGCCGGCTTTGAGATTGGAGTTGTGGGCGGCGTAGAGCCACACGATCCGGCCACCCCAGCAGAAACCAGTGACGGCCAGCTTCGAGATATCGCCAACGCCAGACTTTCCCGCCCATGTAACAGCAGCATCAAGGTCCGAGAGAACCTGCTTGTCTGGCACCTTAGAAACCACCTTGGAGATGATCTCAGCGAAGTCCTTTATTTGCGAGACATTCCCTTGGCGGAAATAAAGCTCCGGCGCTACAGCCAGATACCCGAGATTGGCGAACCTGCGGCAGACGTCCTTGATGTGCTCGTGAACACCAAAAATCTCCTGCACGACCAAGACCACCGGGAATGGACCGCCTGCCTTCGGTGCTGCCATGTACGCCGGGATCTCGCCATCTGGAGTCGGGATCTGTACTTCACCGGTCAAAAGCGCCTCATCGCTGGTTGTGATCGTCTCGGCAGAAATTGGCCTGACGGCAACCGCGAAGCCGGCAGCAAGCGCAGCGACGGCCTGACGACGGGTGAGATCAAAATGACTTGAACGCGAATACTCGGCCATGGGTTGCTCCTGATTGGGTTTTGACACTTCGGCAAAGATCAAAATCGGCCCCGAAACAGGCACCGGGCTTTATCGCCAACTTGCACAGGTTTCCTGATTTTGATGGGCCTCTTTCGCTGCATACTTTCAGTCTGAGAACGAATTGCATCTCAATTGTTTACTTGGGAAAAAAGAAACAACATTTCCCGACAAATTTGACGGGTACGCTCGTCATACGTTGTCTCTTCCTCTGGTTTGTCGTCGGCAATTTTTGGATCGTCAAATGGAATGGCGATTCGAAGCGAACAGCCATCAACTACCGGACAACTTTTGTCAGCCTGCGAACACACCATCACGGCGCAAAAATCGTCCTTTGGATTGGGAGCTTCGTTGAAGACTTTTGAATAACAAACCATCTCGTTGCCAGCGCCTTGGAAACGAACTTCGTAGTGTGGATTCTTTCCGTCTTCACTTTTTACAACTTTAAGTCCTGATCGCTTCAATGCCGCTGTCGCACGCGGATTGAACGCCGTCGCCTCCGTACCCCCTGAAAATGTTTCGATACCTTCAATGCCATAAAAGCTGGCGGCGGTCGCAGCCCAAATTTGTGACATATGGCTTCGACGCGAGTTGTGAGTGCAGATGAATGTCAAACGCACGGGTTGTTTTTCCTTGGCACGGTTCTGGACGTACAAGGCGATCTTTCTTAACTCGACTTTGCGTTCGTCTTTGATCTGATCAAATTCATCCACCCGAATCTCCAAGTACGTTCGAAGCTGCGGGAAAAAGTCGGCTTTTTCAGAAGCTATCGCGAAATTGGCAATGAGGACGCAAAATACGCAGTTCGTTGCTGGACTTCGCATGGCGAGTCTTTCCAAGAAAGCGGGAACAGAATTCGAAATTCAAAGCGATTTTCAATAATTCAACAAAGCATACTTTAAAAGAATTCCATTCGGACATCAAACGCGCGGCGTTGCCATCGTATGCTCTGGCAGGATGTTGTTGTTGGTTAAGTGTGCGGCCTTCTTTGATGCGTCGCTCCTGGAGCAACCGCCACTGAAGCCCAGCTCTCAAAACTCGCCCTGCCTTTTCATCTTATGCCTTATTCGATAAGGTGATACTAAGTCATTCTCTTTGACTTTTTTACAAGGAGGCCTTGCTTGACCGCCAATCAAAAAGAGGAAAGTAAACCCGATGCTACGCCAGAAAGCGATGCTCATGCACTGCCACCTCTGCGAAGCGTGCATACCGAAAGCTTCCCCCTCATATTAGCCGAGATGCGTTCTTCCCTTGCTGTAACCACCTATCAAGCCGGGAAGTTGGTTTTTCTCAGACCGCAAGATGGCAAACTGAACACCCACTTCCGGGCATTTGATTCACCTATGGGCCTGGCTGCCAATCATCAGATTCTTTCTATTGGCACACTAGGGCATATTTCCCACTTCCGCAACATGCCAGCAGTTGCGCAAAAATGCGAACCACTCGGCCAAGTCGATGCCTGTTATATGCCCCGCGATTCGCACACTACAGGCGATATTCTTGTCCACGAAATGGCGTATGGCGACAACAATGAACTTTGGGTTGTGAACACCCGTTTTTCATGCTTGTGCACCTTGGATACTGTCAACAGCTTTGTACCCCGCTGGAAACCACGCTTCATCACCGGATATTCCCCGAATGATCGCTGCCATCTCAATGGCATAGGTATGGTTGATGGAAAACCGAAATATGTTACCGCCCTAGGCGAGACAAACACACCCATGGGTTGGCGAGCCAATAAAAAAGATGGTGGCATTTTGATAGATGTGCCCAGTAACGAAATCATCACGCGCAATCTTTCCATGCCCCACTCGCCCCGCTGGCACAACGGGCAACTCTGGGTGCTCGAATCTGGCAAAGGCACTCTCTCTCTTGTGGATCTTCAAACAGGCAAGCATGAGGCTATCGCAACAGTTCCCGGCTTCACCCGGGGCTTGGATTTTTATGGCCCCCTTGCTTTTATCGGGCTATCCCAGGTAAGGGAAACCGCAGTTTTCAGTGGCATACCCATCACCGACCAAAACATTGAACGCAACAGCGGAGTTTGGGTTATCAATATCCAAACAGGGCAGGTCGTTGCCTTTGTGAAGTTTGAAGATGCGCTGCAGGAAATCTTTGCAGTCCAGATTCTTCAAGGCATTATCAGCCCAGACCTCGTCAATGATCAACTTGAAATGATCCATAGCTCTTACGAATTGCCCGATGAAGCTATGAAGTTTGTGGAAATACCTAAGCCTGAACCTGAATCAAAAGAAGAGAAAGCTAAACCCTAGAGATGTGACCTGCCCTTATGATTGACGCAATGACGCCAGTTTTTAGTTAGGTTTTGCCCTCCATTTTCTCTCCAATAGACCAGTCCCGCCTGGAGACGCCGGGGGCGCGGTATCCCACCTATCATTGGCACAGAGTTCACTGTGCGGCCGGATCGTGCCGGTGTGCTGCCGCCACCGCACGAAGAGCACCGTTGGCCTCGAGCAGCGTATCAAACGCTTTCCGCTGGAGCAGTTCGTCTCGGAGCATAGGGGATGATCTGCTCGGCGGGTTCTTTCTTTCCGCGTGGCATTGAATGTCCTCCTTTGGTTTTCACACTGACAGAATCTCTCTGGAAGTGGTGCCGCTATAAGGGGGGCAGGTCAGTTTGTCTCTATGGTTTCTGACACCTTTTCTGACAACGTCAAAGGGTGGCAAAAACCTTCTTTCGTAGCGTTGACGACGATATCTGGTCGTACGCGAGGGCGGCGAAGGCGAGGTCTTCTGCCGTGAGAGTTTTTTCCGGTGCCGCAGGTGCGGCGATGGCTAAAGAGCTTAACAATGGCACTGCCGTCACGGAGCCGATATTGATCGCCTGACCCACGTTCGGCGTCTGACCAAGGCTGACGGCATTGACGATCGCCGCCGATGCGGCGTTGTAGCGGAGCGAGTTGCTGCCGCCACCGCCATTGAGCGTGCCGGGGAAGGTGACGCTCGACGACGTCATCACGAAAGTGTCGTTGCCGGTCCCACCGATCACCGCCTCAATCGCCGTGCCGGTGTGCACGGCCGACGCCCCTAGGGTGGTGACGGTAACGCTGCCGAGGCTCACTGTGAGGGCTACGGTGACGAGCTGGAAGTTCATCGTGTCGACGCCCTCATTCGCGAGCTCGGTGATCGTGTCGTTGCCGAAAAGGTCTTCGAACGAGTAGGTGTCGTTGCCCTTACCGCCGGCGAGAATGTCGCTGCCCCAGCCCCCCTTGAGCACGTCGTTGCCGTCAAACGCAGACACCGTGTCGGCGTCGTTTCCGCCGTCGAGCAGGTCGTTCTGGCTCGAGCCCAAGAGCGTGTCGTTGCCCGCCCGGCCCTCGAACCACACCGACATCCCGCCGGCCCGCAGAGTGTCGTTCCCGGCCCCACCGATCACGTGGCGGAGATTTACCACGCCGCCGGTGCCCGTCGCGGAGCCAACGAACTCGGCGTTGATGGCGCCGAGGTAGCTCACCGTCACGGATGACATCCAGGCCGAGAGGTCGAGAATATCCATGTCGACGAATGCCGAACCGGCCGTGGAGTAGCCGTCGAGAATGCCGGCGTATGCGGCGCCATTGGCCACACGGAAGCGATCGGACTCTCTCGTCCCCCGGATGCGATCGATGCCTGCCGCCGTCGGCACCAAGACCGAGGAAGTGCCGTAGATCACAGCGATCGTGCCGGAGATCGTGGCTTCGATGCCGCCGCCCGATACGGAGGCGAAGTCGAGCAGGTCGGTCCCCTCCCCTGCCAACTCGTTGACCGTGTCACTCGCCACCGCCGAGGTGAACACGTAAGAGTCGTTTCCGAACCCGCCGGAGAGGGTGTTGATGCCGCCTCCACCAAAGAGGATGTCGTCGTTCAAGCCGCCCGTGAGCGTGTCGCCGCCGTCCTCGCCGTAGAGCAGGTCGTTCCCGGCGTTGCCGGAGATGGTGTCGCCACCCGCTCCGCCGTAGATCGTGTTAGGGCCGTTGTTGCCTGTGAGCGTGTCGCCACCGGAGCCACCCGTGATATTCTCGAAGCCGGCGATGCCACCGGCGATACCGCCGGCGATGCCCGTGGCCGTGCCGGTCAGGAGGTTCACCGTCACGCCGCTCAACCACGGCGAGCCTCCGTTGCCCCCGTAGGAGAGCGTGTCTTGGCCCGTGCCGGCGTCGATCCGGGCCACCGTGGAGACGCTGTTCACGATGGAAACCAAGTCGCTGCCGCTCCCCAGCAGGATTCGCTCGACCTGATCGCCGAAGTATTGTAGAGCGAGCAGCGGGGACAATCCGGAGATCCGGGTGCCGTTGGCGGCCGAATCGACCACGGTGGTGAGGCTACCGACGACTGCCGTGAGATCGAGTACGTCGTTGACGCCGCCTGCGGCCGCCTCAACCACCCGGTCATCGAAGATTCCGGAGAAAATGTAGGTGTCGCTGTCGTTGCCGCCCGTGAGAATGTTGCGGCCGCCGCCGCCGCGGATCGTGTCGGTGCCGGCATCGCCGGCGATCTGGTCATCATCGTCCTCGCCGCGAAGGTCGTCGGCGCCGGCGTTACCCGTGATCGTGTCCTTGCCCTGGCCGCCGAAGATCAAGTCAACCGACGTGCCTCCCTGGAGCGTGTCGTTACTACCGAGGCCGCGGAGAGTGGTCGTGCCGGCAAACGACCCGGCGTTGATTATGTTGGCGGAGGCCCCTCCGGTGAGCAGCGCGTTCTCCACGGAAGCGACCGAGTGAACCGTGCCGTCGACCGTCACCGTGGCGTTGGTGAGCGTCGAGTTGATGTCGGCCCGGATGACGAGCGTGTCGGTCCCGAGGCCACCATCGTAGTCGTCGGGGATCGCACCTGGATTCTCCGCGTAGCCACCGCCGAGCACCGTGTCGATCACGTAGAGCGTGTCGTCGCCCGCCTCGCCGAGCACGGTGTCCTGTCCGGCACCGCCCACAAGAGTGTCCTCTCCGTCGCCGCCTAAGATCACGTCGTTGCCCGCGTTACCGAAGATCGTGTCGTCTCCAGAAAGTCCAATGAGCGTATCGACTCCGTCGCCGCCGATGATTTCGTCGTTCGCGGAACCCCCCGCGATCGTGTCGTCGCCGAGGCCGCCGTCGAGCCGATTGGGAGCGGAATCACCACCCACGATTTGGTCCTGGCCGTCCTCGCCGCTGATTATGTCGCCCTGCTGGCCGCCCCGGATCTGGTCGTCGCCGGCCCGACCGCGGATCGTGTCGTTGCCGCCGATCGTCTTCACATACCAAGGCAGGCCAGTGCCGTCGTCGCCATACAGAATATCGACGTCGTTGCCGCAGCCACCGTCGATGACGTCGTCGCCGTCCTCGAGTACGACCCAGTCGGGCACGTCACCGAAACCGACGTTCACCGACTCGGTGCCGGTGACGGTGACGCCGAAGTCGGTTCGCCCGGTGTCGAGCACCGTGGTCGCCGGAGCGACCGCGAGGCCACCGTAGGCGAAGGCGGTGGCACCCACAAGCGTGCCGATGCGGGTCACGAGGCCGGCCGCCGACGCCGCGAACGAATAGAGTCCGTTGCCGGTGCCCACCGCGACGAGATTTCCCGCCGCATTGCGTTCCAGGCCCAAGAGCATTTCGCTTACGGTGCGGAAGTCGCGAACCGGCACAGAGTTGGCTCCCAGCACGGTGGTATTGAGCCGAATCAGGTATTGGGAGGAGGCCAGCTTCGCATCGAGCGTTTCCGACAACTGGCCAACGCAAACGAGGTAGACCTCGTCGGGGGCCACGACCACCGCGTCACCAACCGGATAGAGGCGGGCATTGGTCGACGTCAACAGCGGACCCCGCGACTCCCACACGCCATCGGCAATCCTGTACAGCAGCACCTCGCCAGTCCGGGAAACGCCCAGCAACGTGGTAGCATTGAGCGTGTCGAGTGCGACTAACGCCTGCCCCCCTGGAACCTCGCCGAGGTTCGTGAGTTCCCCGGTCGGCACGTCCATCCGCCACAGGCCCGGGACCGCCGGATTGATCGTGCTCATGGCGATCGACGTGCCTGAAATATACGCTGTGTCGCGTGAAGTGAACGTCACGTCGCGGGCCACAAGGGTCTGGAAATCGCGGATTTTCGTGGCTGCCAGCGTGCCCACGTCGATCGTCCAGAGTGAGTTTTTGCCTAGCTGCGTCGTATAGGAGACCGCGTAGAGCGTGTCGGGAACATACACGCCACCGGGCGTGGCTTGCTGCCATGGAAACACTGGCTCCTGCACCACCGTGTAGTTGCCCGCGGCGACCGCCGTGAACCGGAAGGCTCCCTGCTCCAAGACGCCGTCGCCATCGAGGTCGATGGGAGAAGTGGTCATGGTGGCAACGATCTGGCCATCCAAAGATTTCAGCTTGACAACCTGCCCGTTGAGGCCGGGTTCGTTCAGGGTACGGGCGAGGTTCAAATCGTTTTCGTTGTGCTGCCAGACCGTACCCTGGATCGTCGAGCCTTCCGACGCCACAGAGGGTACCGACGTCAACGACGTGCTGTCGAACGAAACGGAAGCCAAGGACAGAGTCGCGACTGCCGTGATCACGAAGTCGAAGCTGAAGTCGCCGCCAGCCGCCCCGTCGCCCGAGGGAAATTGAGAACCGTTCGGGGCCACGGCCGAGGGGTTCGTCCAGTTGCCGTCGAGCATGCCGGTCGCCGACGTAACTCGGGCGGCGTCGACGATGAAGCGATAGCGACCCGACTTAAGGGCGTTGTCGCCACCGGTGACGCTGCTAGAAACCTGATAGATGAAGCGGTTAGACTGTGTGAGATCGGCGCCCAGAAAAGTCAACGCAATGGCGGTGCCAAGCGCACCCGTCGAGGAAACGGGCCGCAGCGTGGCGCCGCTTGTGGCCGTCACCCGGCCACTCACGATACAGGTCTCGAACGCGATCAGCGAGAAGTTACCGGAGATCGGGTCGAGTTGATCGCCACCGTCGGGCACCGAATTCCAGGCGATTGCGGTGGCCGGCTTTCCGAGCAGCACCGCGTCGATCACCGGAGCGATCGCAGGCCGTATCTGGAAGTTGTAGCTCGTCGCCGAGCCGCCGCTCACGAGCGCAGCGTCATAAAAGTCGGGCTGGACGTTAGCGCAGACCGTGGCATCAAGGATCGCGATCCGATACTCCATCGGGAAAAGGTTCTCGAATGAATATCCGCCCTGGCTGTTCGTGACGGCCACCGGTTCTCCTGCATCGAGCACGCCGTCCTTGTCTGCGTCGAGGAAGACCGACGCGCCGACGGTCGGCACGCCCAAGTTGGTCGTGACCGTGCCGTAGAGTTTGCCGGCCTTGTAGAAGCCGAGGTTGGGCACGACCGGGGGCACGGCGCCGCCGAGCGTCACCTCCGCCATAATGCTCGCTGTCCCGGATGCCGTCCATCCTGAGGGAATCGCATCGACGACGATCAGGTAGGTACCGGCAGGCAGCCCCGCCACCTGGGGAAGGATGACGTTTCCACCGGGGACCGATGCAACCATCATGTCGGTGTGAGTCGCCTTGTCGACAATGCGGAGCGTCCAGCTCTCGGACGACGGAGCAAGCGGGTCGCTCAGATCGCGGACGCCGTCCGCGTCGAGATCAGCGAAGATCGTGATGGCGAGCTGGTACGGGGCGTCGGGATAGATCTCTGGGTAAAACATGACCTCGGGACCGCAGGAGCCTTCGGCTACGACGGCTGAGAATCCGCCGTGGATTGCGTCGATCACGGGCTTTCCCGAGGCGAGGTCCTGCTGCAAAAAGGCATAGCCGACGCCGGTGGTGCCGCCGTAGACCGTGTCGGCGCCGCCGCGGGCGTAGATCCGATCGTCGCCCGGACCACCCTCAATATAGTTATCGCCGTCGCCTCCGTCGATCACGTCGTTACCGTGGCCGCCGAAGATCCGGGCGCTGCCGCCAGCCGCGATCAGGCAGTCGCTGCCCGGGCCGCCGAAGATCTCGTCGCCCCCGGAGCCCGACTCCACGTAGTCGCTCTCGAAGCCTCCCTCGATCCAGTCCTTGCCGGCGGTGCCATAGATGGTGTCGTTACCGTCGCCGCCGTAGAGCTTCGAGGAGTAGCCGCCGACCGTGCCAGTGGACGCCGCCACGGATTTTTGCGCTTCGTCGGCCGCGTAGATCGCGTCGTAGCCGGGCCCACCAAAGATCACGTTGTAGCCGGCGCCTCCTTCGATCAGATCGGCGTTGACGTCGATCGCCCCGGCGGTGATTACCTTGGCGATGTCGTCGCCATAGATCGTGTCATTGCCATCTCGGCCAAAGATTTTATCGTTGCCTACGCCACCTTCGATCAAGTCATCTCCCTCGCCGCCGTCGAGGGTGTCGTCGCCCGCGTCGCCGAACAGGGCGTCGTTAAGCAGCCCACCCACAATCCGATCGCCGCCGTCGCCGCCCCGGATCGAGTCGATCCCCTCGATGCCCGCCTCGAACGTCGGATTGGCGACGATGAAGTCGACCATGTCGCCAACCTCGTCCTCGCCGTAGAGCTGGTCGTCGCCGTCGCCGCCGTCGATGATGTCATAGCCACCGTAGCCCAGGATGATGTCATTTCCACCGCCGCCCGAGAGCGTGTCGGCCGCCTTGCGGCCAATGAGCTTGTCACTGCCCGCCGTGCCCGCGACGCTGCCCGAGTCGCCTAAGAGCGTGTTGGCGGCTTTGCCGCCCGTCAGCAGGTCGTTGCCCGGACCGCCGAAGCCCCACACGGAAATGCCGACATTCGCCGTCACGGTGATCATGTCGTTGCCGAGGCCCGCGTCGAACCAGATCGCCTGGATACCGCTAGCCAAAATCCGCTCCTCGTAGTCGTAGCCTGTGACAACGAACTCGTTGGTGCCGGAGTCAAAATCGATCGTGAACGATTCGTCGCCATCGGTGGTTTCGCCCGGCAGCACGTTGACTGCCCGCGGGCCTGCGTTCAACACTAAAGTATTGACACCCGCGGTGACGCCGTTGGAGTCGTGGTCGAACGAGGCGACCACATCGAAGAGATTCGGCTCCACGGGAGGGCAGGTGACGTAGTTGAAGTCGACGATCGTCAAGTCGAGCAGCTTGAAACTATCGCTCCAGAGCGTGACGAAACCGAATGGTGTGGAGAGGCCAATTTTGATATAGGCCTCAAAAAAGGCCTTCAGCGCTCCCTCGAAGTCGAAAATGCACTCGGGGCCCGCGAGCAGGTTACTCACGAACTCATCGAGGTGCACGCGGCCATCGCCGTCGTTGTCCTTGAGGTTCGCGCCGAGGACGCCCTCCACGCCCCCTCTCACGCCGGCCTTGGCCACAACCACGTTCAGCTCCGCACCTGCGCCAATCGTGGCGGTGAACGTCATCTCCGCCGCGTCGTTGCCCGAGGTCACGTGGTCGTCGAGGTAGACGCCGTTGAACAATTTGGTGCCGTCAAATGTGTCGCCCGACATTGCCTGACGGAGGCCAAATGTATCGTAGCCGACCGTGAAGTTGGTGGTGAACCGGACGCCGCCGAAGATCGTGGCAAACAGCGGTGGGAAGATCGGGAAACTCTGGCTCAGTTCGAAGCCGGCGTTCAGCGATGGCAGATGCCAACTCACGAGCGTCGCGTCACCTCCGAACAGGAATTTGAAGAGTTCAGCGCCGGGATTCGTTATGATCGGAAACGTGAGCGAACCCTTCGTGATGTCGCTGTACGCCTTTGACACGCTGGCGGGCGCGGCGGGGTCGGTCGGTGACGAAAAGATTTGCTTGCTCAAATTGGCGACCGGCACGGTCGTCGTGAATGCCGACGAGTCGCCACTGCCGCCCAGGAGTTTGGTCGCGTTGCCCGAGAGGCCACCGAGCGAGATCTTCCCGGCGACGGCAATACTGTTTAACGCTGCGATCGTGTTCACGACCTCGTCTACGGTCTCGATGAAGGTCACGGCCGACTCGTATTCGGGGCCACTGACCAGTCGAATCGCGTCGAGAAACGTCACGCTGCCCCCGCCCACGAGCTTGGAGAGGTCGGACACGAGTGGAATGTCGCTCGTCAGCATGTCGAGCACCGGCTTGAGCGGCTCGACCAGGTCGTTGACGGAAGAAAAAATCTCCTGCACCGATCCATGGAGAAGGCCGCCGAGGTCGATGTAGGTGTCGGTGATCTGAAAATAAAAGTTGTTGGTCGACAGAGCGGAGAACGATACCGGGCCGCCATCCGGCGTGCCCCCAGCACCGTAGCCTAAGGCCAGCGAGAGGCCGAGACCTGGCCCGCTGATGCTGAACACGTTCGCCGTAAGATCGACCCGAACGTCAGCCTCGACCGTTCCACTAACGGTGGCGGAGGCGAACAGGCCTGGCAGCCCGGCGATGCTCGTGCTGGCCGGCAGCAGATCGAGCGCGAGCGAGGCGGTTAGATCCTCGCCGACGTGCATGTCGGCCAGCGTGAAATAGAGTGGGCCAAGCGCCATCTCTATACCGCTTGCCGGCAGCGACAGCCCGAAGTTCGCCGTCACCTCTTTATTGGAGTCGGTTTGGAGGAAGAAGCCCTTCGTGCGGCCGTAACCCAAGCCGAGGTCAACCGTGAAGCCCGCATCAAGCGTGACGTTTGCCCCGCGAATCTCGAGACCGAGGGCATCGAGCCCGAAATCGATCCGCTCTGGCCCGAGAGGAGTGCTCGTCCGGCCCGAGAGAGTGAAGTCGACGATAAACTCGTCGGAAACGCCGATGATATT
This sequence comes from Planctomycetota bacterium, assembly GCA_003669585.1. Lineage (GTDB taxonomy): Bacteria > Planctomycetota > Planctomycetia > Pirellulales > UBA1268 > QWOQ01. The sequence goes on from QWOQ01000007.1 coordinate 333,162, forward strand.
GCTGAAATTGGTGTTCCAGTTTGGCGAAGCGGAGTTGATCGTCGCGCCACCGATCGTAAAAGAGAACGTCGAGGCAAAGTCAGATCCGAGGCTGTTGATTTTTTGCGTGAGCCGGTCAGAGAGCACATGCGGCGTGGTCACGAAGGGCTTGAGTCCGGTGAAAAAATCCTTGAACTTGACGAGATAACCGTCGCTTGAGAGGTCGATGTCGCCGATCAGTGGGAGGTCCTGCACCACCTTGGTCTCGAGCACGGTCTGCAGCCCGTCGATAAACAGCAGCACGCCGTCCACCCAGCTGTCGAGATTGAAGGCCGCGGTTGAGAAAATTTTGCTCAGGCTCTGGATCGGTGAACCCACGTCTGGCACGAAGTTCACCGACACGGCGAACGGATCGGGCAGTACGGTGGTGTCGAGCGTGGCCGAGAGGGCCAGTGCGCCGAGGCCTTCCCCGTTGGGAAGAGGTCCGAGACCGAGGACGTAGATCGGAAGGTTGGCAGCGAACTTCGCGTCGGCCGTGACCACGCCTGCCCCTGAGAGCTTGAACTGGGCGGCGTCGGTGCCGGCCTTGTTGCCGAGCGAAACCGTCGCGAGCTGCTTGCCGACATCGGTTGAACCGAGCGAGACGCCCGCAATGCCGCCGACACTCGCGGAGAGCGATACGCCGGGGCCGTCGTTGATCTCGGCTTCGAGCGAGATCGACGAGTTCGCTGTATCGAAGAAGGGGGCCGCCGTCGCAAGGTTCACTCCGAATCGACCAGCGACCTCACCGTCGAGCTTGACGAAAATGCTGCCGGTGCCGCTCACGGAGAAGGGCGTTCCGTCGCCGAGCGAGAGTGCATCGAGCGACACGCTCTCCTCGAAGCCGGTGTACTTGAGCTTCATGTCGAACACCAGCGCCTTGGCCGTGCTCGACGGGGCGGTGCCGAGGCTCGGCGTCACGCTCACCGACAGGCCGGCGACAGACGGAAAGAGCCCCTCGATCAAGTGTCCGAAGCCGTCGAGGCCACCGACTACAAGCCCGGAGAGGTTGAGGTTTACGAGACTCAAGCCGGAAAGCCAAGCGGAATTCTTGGTGACGTCAAAGGCAAGCAGTCGTCCGAAGCTCAGCCGGAACGTGGCCAGCGATGGGTCGGCTGGAATCGACGCGAACACGAGATTCGCCTCTACCGCCCACGCAGCAAGGTCGCGAATAAAGGAGACATCGAACCCGGGAGTGCCCGGCACCCAGCCTTCCCATCGAACCATCAGGTCGTCAAGTGACCAGGAGAGCCGCTGCAGCCGGTCGAACCCCGCAAGCGCGGAGAGCGCCGGGAGATTGGCATCGATGGCGCTGATGAAGGTACCGCCGAGACCGTTGAGACTGCCTGCCGGCCAGACGGAACCCGAAGGCCGTCCGAGAATGGCAGAAAGGTCGATCGAGTTCAGCGAGGCAAGCACATCGGTGACCCCGAGAACGTCGCCGAGCGTGCGACCGTCCCAAGGGATCTCGATGTTCCAGAGCCCCGACGTCACCAAGTAATTTGCGAACATGTCGAGCAGGGCCGGCAGGTCGTCAACCGAGAAGTCGCCAAGGTTCTCAAGCGTCTGCTCGAGTTTCACACTGGGACTGACATTGAACGTCCACGTACCTCCCGCGACTCCCGCTTGCATGCGGAGGTAAGGGACGTCGGCCGATACGGGCGCGGTTGTGAGCGGCGCGGCCTTGTAGTTGGGGTCGACAATTCCAAACACGCTCGAGGCCAACGTCTCGGGACGGACCTTGAGCTGGAAGATGCCGTCGAGCGAGGGCGCGGTCACGCTGAAGTCGGTGAGCTTCGAGACGCCAGCGTCCATCTCGGAGAGATAGATGCGCCCGTCGTCGGCCAATCCAGTGCCGGGATCGACGAGCTTGATGGCCACGCCCGCCTTGCCTGCGACGGCCCCAGCGTAGACGGAGAGCGCCAGTGGCCCGATCGCGGCCCCGGCCTCGAGCGATCCGCCGATCTTGAGCGACAGCGCGGCGAGCGTCTCTTCCTTCACGTAGATCCGGTCGCGGACGGAATAGCTCTCGAGCGAGATGCCGTTAATCGTGCCGCCGTGCGTGGGGGCAGCGAGCAGGCCGAGCGATAAGGGGGCCAGCGACGTCTGCACCGTGTTGGTCGAGCCCACCTTCACCGTCACCGAGGGGCCGGCGATCGAGAATGTCGAATTCGTGGAGGCGGGTGTCGTGAGATCAGTGGCCCGCAGGGCGTTGTCGACGAGCGCGACGGTCAACTTGCCGGTCGACGATGGCCCGTTCAGGAGCGTGAGCAGATCGCCGATCTTCGCCGTGCCGGCGGTCTTGTCGACCCCCAGTCCGATCAGCGTATTGAGGTCGAAGCCGAGGGTCGTGCCGTTACGAAGTTTGAATTCGAGATCGTTGCCCGAGATCAGAGCGTTCTTGGTGAGGCCGGAGCCGCCGTTGAGACTCGAAAGCAGCGTCGCGCTTGTCAGCGTGGCGAGGCCCACGGAAGAGCGGATCGCCACGCCGGCGGTGATCGTGAATGCTGCCGTGAGATCGATTGTTGCAGAACCGCGGCCCGAGACGTCGAGCGGCAGGCTGGCAGGTGCGATCTGGCCGGAATCGAAGCCCACGGTGTCGGTCAAAATGTACGACAGTGGCATTTTCCACTCGACGGCGTCGGTCGACGAATTCCAGCCAAGTTCGAGGGTTGTCGTAGCAACGCCCAGTTTTGCGGCAAGCCCCTCGATCACTTCGTTGATGGTGCTGAAAGACCAGTTGCCGCTGGTGTCCTTGAGGCTTGCCAGGGTTTCGTCGAGTTTACCCAGGAGTGCCTCGCCAAAGAGCGCAGCGACCGAAGTGTCGACCAGCGGCACATTGAAATTCCTACCGAGCTCCGGTACCCAGCGGCCAAGGTCGGCCAAAAAAGCCCCCACGTCGGGCGCGGTGATATCGGCGAGTTTGTTGAAATCGAAGGCCGTCACGCCGTTTGCAAGCTTCAGGCTCGGCAACGTGAGCGTCAGAGAGGTCGGATCGAAGAGATTGCTCGATTTGATCAGGATTTCCTGCGCGGAGCCCACCTTCTGCTGGAGGCCGCCGAGGCTTTGAGAAAACGGCACTCGAATCGAGATGCCTGGGCCCGCCGCCGAGAGGCTGAAGAGCGAGCCGAGGTCGGCCGTCGCCGCTCCATCGAGCTCGCCGAGTGCCACAACGCCGTCGGCTCCTTCGGCAAGATCGATCCGCACGCGAGAGTCGAGGGAGATGTCGAGATCGGCGGGGCCGAGCCGTATGATACCGAAATTTGCCTCGACATCCTGAACGGCCGAGGCCCCCGTGGCGCTGGCCTTGGCGAACACGTCGAAGTTGTCGAACTTGATGAAGAAGCTCTGCTCGGTGGCCAGGCCCGGCGCGAGGTCAATACCGAACTGCATCGTGCCGTCGTAACCCACGGAGACCGTGGTCTTCACATCGCCGAGTTTCAGCCCTTCGTCGAGGAGCGACGGTGTGCCGCCGGTCGATGGCGACTGTCCGAGGGAGAGTTGGTAAAGCGGCAGGGCGGTGGTGCCGGCGAGCGGAACCGAGAACCAAAGCCGCCGCGACTGGTCGGGGAGCGTTTCCACCGTGGCAGAAACGGCAGAGATCGACAGCACCGGATCGGCGGTGGCCGCCGCCATGAACGCATTCTTGACATCGAGCACGGTGATCGCGCCCGAGAGCGACACGAGCCGCTCAGCGAGGCCGGTGCGGATTTGGTCGCCGATCGGCGACAACAAGCCGATCGACTCACCGAGCGCCGCCGCCTCATCGCCGAAGAGGCCCGTCGTCTGGATCTGCGTGAGCCTTTGGGCCAAAACGTCGATCCCGTGCACAAGCGCGAATGTCTGATCTGCCGTGAGAGGATCGGCGTCGAGAGCCGGCGTGATCGGAGTCACCACTGCAGCCAGCGATGTCGCCGTGACTGTTGCCGAGCCACCGACAGTGTTTGCTTTAGTCGTCGTGATTGTCGCTGTTGAGCTTGTTCCAGCAGCCACGCCTGTCACGGTGACCAAACCAGTTCCACTGATTGCTACCAAGCCCGATGCGGTCGCTGTGCCAGCCCATGCGTAGGTGGCGTTATAGTTCGCGATCTGGACAGTGAAACCAGTAGCCGTTGATGTCGTGGCGCCAAATGTTGGAGTCAATGCAGCAACTAATGATGTCGCGGTGACTGGTGCCGAGCCAACCACAGTGGCTGCTTTGGTCGTGGTGATCGTCGCTGTTGAACTCGTCGCAGCCGCTACGCCTGTCACCGTGACGAAACCACCTGCACTGATTGCTACCAAGCCCGATGCGGTCGCTGTGCCTGCCCATGTGTAGGTGGCGTTAAAGTTCGCGATCTGCACGGTGAAACCATTTGCTGTTTTGACTGGAGTGCCAAATGTTGGAGTCAATGCAGCAGCGAGCGATGTCGCCGTGACTGTTGCCGAGCCACTGACAGTGTTCAGTTTGGTTGTTGTGATCGTCGCTGTTGAACTTGTTCCAGCAGCCACGCCTGTCACGGTGACCAAACCACTCCCACTGATTGCTACCAAGCCCGATGCGGTCGCTGTGCCAGCCCATGCGTAGGTGGCGTTATAGTTCGCGATCTGGACAGTGAAACCAGTAGCTGTTGATGTCGTGGCGCCAAATGTTGGAGTCAACGCAGCAGCTAATGATGTCGCGGTGACTGGTGCCGAGCCACCCACAGTGGCTGCTTTCGTCGTGGTGATCGTCGCTGTTGAACTTGTCGCAGCAGCCACGCCGGTGACGGTGACCAAACCAGTTCCACTGATTGCTACCAAGCCCGATGCGGTCGCTATGCCAGCCCATGCGTAGGTGGCGTTATAGTTCGTGATCTGGACAGTGAAACCAGTAGCTGTTTTGACTGGAGTTCCAAATGTTGGAGTCAATGCAGCGGCCAGTAGTGTAGGCGTGGCCGGTGCCGAGTTAACCGATGGCAGACTATTTCCAGCGGCGTTTTTAGCGATGACTTTGATCACATAGCTTGCGCCATTGGTCAGACCCGTGACAGTGAGAGAGGTCGCAGGCGATACCGGATGGACGAAGTTTGTCCATGTCGAACCGTTGTTGCTCGAATACTTCACCAGATAGTCGGTGATTGGCGAGCCGCCATTGCTGACAGGAGCGACCCACGTCACGGCCAGTTGAGCGTTGCCCCTTACGGCCACAACCGCTGTCGGACTGCCGGGAACCGTTACAGCAGGTGTCGCTGGTGCGGAGTTTGCCGATGGCAGACTGATGCCGACGGCGTTCTTGGCAATGACTTTGATCACATACGCTGTGCCGTTGGTCAGACCCGTCACGGTGAGAGAGGTCGCAGGCGATACCGGATGGACGAAGTTTGTCCATGTCGAACCGTTGTTGCTCGAATACTTCACCAGATAGTCGGTGATTGGCGATCCGCCATTGCTGGCAGGGGCGACCCACGTCACGGCCAGCTGAGCGTTGCCTCTTACGACTCCTACGGCTGTCGGAATGCCGGGCACGAAGGAAAGAATACCGATTGTGTTTTGTGAAACGAAAGCCACGATGGTTGAATTGTCATTGGCTGAACTTGCAGTCGAGCCACTGAGCGCAGGATTCACCGACAGCATCTGCCGGGGCTCGAGCGACTCAAGAGAAATCTGTTTAGCAAGTCGTCTCTTGCGACGGCGGCGAGCCTGAATTCCGCGCGACTGAAAAACGTTCGTAAACGTTTTTTGAAATGCTCGAGCAGTCCAACTGGAAGAAGGCATGAAAAATTTCCCTTCGGCGGTTCTAGACTGAAGTACTCCCAAAGACCAAATGACGTCGCTTTCATAACAGAGATCATTCGATTTGGCAAACTTCAGGCACGGGGGAAAGTTTTTTTACAAAAAGCTCGATGGCTCGAAGAACAAAGCCCTGCCCCCCCAACACGACACAATAGCCCAAAAATTGGGAAACCCCATGCGAGCAGTATTGGGACAGATACAGTTTCCTGCCCTCCGTTATTTGTCCGGAATGACCGAACTAGTTGTGCAGTCACCACTTCCGTTTCGTCAGACAAAATCGAGTCCGCGCATGGTGCCGGTGCTGGTGGCGAACTTGTCGATGGGGAGGCCCATGCGCTGCAGCATGCTCAGGTAGAGATTTGGCAGCGGGTAGTTCTTCTTATTGTCGAACGCAAGGTGGCCCGCGTGTTTGAAGCCGCCGCCCAGCAGCAGCATGGGGAGGTTCTTATTGTCATGGCTCGCGGCGTTCCCCATCGGGGCTCCATAAAGGACCATCGTGCGATCAAGCAATGGCTCGCCCCCTTCTTGAATCGCGTTGAGACTGGTCAAGAACTCAGCCAGTACTTTGAATTGGGCGGTCTCGATGATGACGAGTTGATCGATCGCCTCTTTGCGTCCGCCGTGATGCGTGATGCTGTGCGTTTCATCCTTCACCCCCGGCAAGTCGGCGACGACACTGAAAGTATTGACGAACAAGCTCACCACGCGCGTGCTATCGGATTCAAAACCTAGCCGTGCGACGTCCAGCATCAGGCGAATCTTGTCGATCAGCTTCTTGTTCTCGGTGAGGTCAGTGGGAGCCGGCGCGGAGGGAGTCGGTTTCGGCTTGCGTTCCCATTCTTGGCCGAGTTCAAGTTGTCGTTCGAGATCTCGGACGGCTGAGTAGTATTGATCGAGCCGCGACTGATCGGCGGCTCCCACGCTTTTGGCCAAACGCCGCGCATCATCCGAAACGAAGTCGAGCGAGCTGCGTCCGCGTCCCAAGTCAGCAATGCGGGCCTCGACTTCTGACGAATTCCCTTGCAAGAACATCTTCGCGTAGAGCGTGGCCGGGCTTTTCTCGGCAGGCACCTTCACGCCGCTGCGAGAGAATGCCATGCCTTGGGTGCTCTCGGCATTCACGTCAAGTACGAACGACGGGAAACGCGTGATTGGCCCGAGCTGTTCGGCAGCGAACTGGTCGAGCGAGATCGAGTTTTTGAAGCCCGCTCCTCCCGGATGAGGAGCCGCCGACAGAAACGATCGCTCAGCTTCGTGCGCGCCATCCACGTCAGGATGCGAAACGCCACTGAGCACCGTCATCTTCGATTTGAAGTCTTTGAGAATTTCGAGGTACGCGGTGAGTTCAAAATCGGCTCCGGTCGCGGTCGGAAAGAAGTGCTGCGACAAGATTCCCATGTTCGTTTGAATGGCGATCATCCGACGTGGCGGATTCAACGAGACCTCGGCGGCGGAGGCATTGCGGCGAAAAGCGGGAACCATCGCGTCGAGCATCGGCAAAGAAAAAACAACGCCAGCACCTCGGAGAAATGTTCGGCGGGGAAGAGACATGGAAAGATTCCTTACGGGAGTTATTGGTCGTGTGTCGAACTGCGGCTTTTACTTATTCAAGAACAACGGACTTTGAATCACCTGATGCAACAGTTCGTTGAGATTTGGGTTTGTGCCACCGGCACGCTTCAGGATTTCTTCGACTGCCGGACGATCGGCGAAACTGACGGGGGCACGGGTCGCGTAGACGATCAACTGATTCGCAAGATTGCGTGAGACGACTGGCGTTTCGCTGTTGAGCAATGCTTGGTACTCGCGCAATGCCGCAAACGTGCGACCGTCAAGAAGTTCACCGCTGGCATCGACCGGTTGACCGTCGCGGAAGTTGACATGATTCTTGAACTCCTCTTCGGGAGTCAGATACGAACGAAAAATTTTTGTGAAGTCTGGTGCCTTCGTGCCCTCGGTCGCTCGATAGAAGTCTCGCCAACCGCCGATCACATCGTAGCTTTCCATTGCGAATCCCGGTGGATCGAAGCGTGCGTGACAACCCGCGCACGCGGTGTCTTCGCGGTGTCTGGCGAGCTGCTCGCGAATCGTGGTCGCTCCTTTGACGTCAGGTTCTATGGCGGGCACGTCCGGCGGCGGGGCTTGCGGCGGCTGGCCGAGGATCTTCTTCATCACCCATACGCCGCGTTTGACGGGACTGGTCGTCGAGCCGTTGGCGGTCACTTTGCAGACCGCGGCCATCGTCAAGAAGCCGCCTCGGGTATTCCTGGTTTGATCGACATCGACGTGGCGAAAGCGAGTCCCTTCCACGCCGGGGATGCCATAATGCTCGGCCAAACGCTGGCTCACGATGTTGATCGACGTCGACAACAAACCAGACACCGGCAGTCGATTGTGGATCGCAAACTTGAAAAACTCACGGGGCTCGCGACGCATCGCATCTTCGAGATACGGCTGGAATTCGGGATAGAGCTGCTTGTCGGGGCTTGTCAGATCGAAGTCGCGCAGATCGAGCCATTGATCGGGGAAGTCCTGGTAAAACCGATTGGCCTTGGGATCGCCGAGCAACCGGTCCGCTGCGGCTCGCAGGCCTTGCGGATCGTTCAGCGTGCCGGCCTTCGCGGCGGCGAGCAGCGCATCGTCTGGACACGAATTCCACAACAAGTACGACAGCCGAGTCGCGAGCGCATAACCATCAAGCATCCCGGTCGGCTCATTGAGGAATAAGAAGTCGGGGCTGAGCAGCGCGGTGCGATAGGATTCGAGCATCGCGTCTTCAAAGGACGCCCCCTCTTTTCCTCGCGCGTCGGCAATCAAGGCATACCGCTGGACCTCGGCGTCGGACACCGGGCGACGGAACGCTCGCGGCAAAAACGTCGCGAGCAGTCTTCGAGCATCTCCCGCTGGATCGTCAGACACCGTTGCTCCGGGAACCAATCGCCCCGGTCCGTTGATGGCTCCCCGCGCTTGTCGAAATGTGTTCGGCCGATCGGGCTTCGGAACTTCAGGTGGTAGTTTCGTAAATGGGACGATCGGCATGCTGCCAAACAAACGACGGTGACTGATCGGCGGCCATTCGTCATACAGCGGCCCGATGACGACCATAGTGTCGATGGCCACGCCCGCGCCGGAGTACGCTTTGATCTGTCCCTGCGAAAAATAAACGTGTGCATCCAGAAACGACGCGCCGGCAGCTCGCAACGGGTTTTCTTCTGTCGGTTCGATATCGACGATTAGTTCCGAGTAGGTCGGCTTCATGCTGGGAGCATCGACGAACCCAAGCAGTCGGCTACCGCAGTAGACACCGACTGACCCCGAGCGCGGCGACGGCTTGACTTCGCCTTTGTCCCACCAATAAGACCACGCGGAAACGCCGATCTGGTATCTCCCCGGATGCACCGGAGCAAAATTGAAGCGACCACCGAACGACTCGCCGAAGGTCCGCGTCATACCGACCGTTGAGCCTTCTTTGAAGACGCCATCCTTCTCAGCTTCCCCCAAGCCTTTGTACTTGCCGCCGAAAGACCACTTGTCGGCGGGATAATTGCCATCGGCGTTTGTCGCGGATGGCATCGGAAAACGCGACTCGTCATATTTCATGTCCGGCGTGAGCATGACCGCATCGCCGCCGCCCATCAGAACTTTGTAGTCGTACTGCTGGTTCGCATAAAGCGTTCGCCGTTCGACCTCGGGGGGCACCGACCACTTTGCGACCGCCGCATCGAGCGCCTTGTCGATCGCCTCAGCATACTTCGCGAGCAACACTGGCGAGACATCGAGCGCCGCCGCTGTCTTTGTATAGCCGTCCGCTCGTCCGTCATCCGGCAGCGACTCCTGCACTTCAAGCCACGGCACATCGAGCAAATCGCGTAGCGTGTTTTCAAACTCAGTGCGGTTCATCCGCCTCACCACGCTGCGACCATTCTTCTCGCGCCACTGAAGTTCTTCGGCACTCAGTGTCTGACTGAGCCATTCGAGAACCGGTTTGATTTCTTCCGCCCCGGGCCGTGGGGAATCTTTCGGCGGCATCTCGTCCGACTGCACGCGATCATGAAGGCGAACCCATCGCAAAAAGGTCGTCGTGTCGACAAGATTCAAAGCCTGCGAAGTGAGATCCATTCCCCCCTTCTTCGACTGCTGGTCATGGCATTCAAAGCAATGCTTCTCGAAAAACGCCTGCACATCGCCAGGTATTTCCCCTGCCGAAAGCGATTGCGCTATAAGAACGCAAATTGCAACAACCTCGATCCACCACGAGGAACGCCACAATCTCGCTCGCCGTTGGCAATCAGGATCAGGGTTCGCACCAGACCAACACATTAATTTCTCCTTCGATTCGAAACCAGATGAATGTATTTCCAAAATGAAAGCCGGATCAAAACAAATCGTTTGACTGTGCTTGGTCTGTCATGCAAACGCTGACATCACTTCGGTCACCTCGGAATGAACGGAGCACTTGGAGAATCATTCATGGTTTCGGGTGGCCACTCTTGAGCTATCATTCTCGCATCGGCTGCCTCAATCGCCAAAGGTGGATGTAAAATTTGCAACAGAGGAGTTTTCGCGGTTGCCTGATCCTGTGTTATTACGAGAGCCGTGTATGGGAAAATAGTGATTCTGAACAACTGCATCGGTGACGGTCTCCATGTTGCACATTGGCTTTTGCAAAAACTCTGCGTCGTGCCCTGCTGCTCCCAAAATTTTCCCTCGATACAACAGTGCGTTCTGTGTCTGGCTTCGTTGCATTTGCGGTTGACTTGTGGGTGCTTTGTTGTCTCATTTACATTTTAATTACTGTCTTGTCCAATTCCGGTTAGTCTTCAAAAGGCTTCTGTCGCCGATCAATATTGTCACCGCTCCGAAGGTGTATCCGGTGCATCCATGCCGCTTCGTAGGAATCGTTGTTGTCGTTTTTTGTGTGACTGATATCTCTCGGTGTGCATCCTTTGCCGAGGAGATCACTTTTCAAAAACAGATCGCGCCGATTCTTTATCGACGATGTGCAAGTTGTCATAACGCAGAAGAACAAGAAGCGAATATCGATTTTTCCGCGATTATGGATGATCGTGCTGCCACTCGCCAGCGGAAACTGTGGCGGAAAGCAATAACCCGAATTGAAACCGATGAGATGCCTCCTGCCGGTGAGATGCCGTTAACGCCAGAAGAAAAACAGGAACTTCTCCAGTGGATGAAGCAGTCTGTGGAGGTTATTGATTGCAACGATCCAGCCAACCGGGATCCAGGATCGAATCTGCTGCGACGACTGAGCTTGGTCGAATACAATCGAACCGTTCGCGATCTGTTCGGTTTTGAATACGATGCGACAGCGGTGGGAATGCCCGAGGAACTTGGAGAGGGGAACCCATTTGGGAATCTGGCTGCGGCCCTCGATATTTCTCCCGTGCTCATGGACAAATATTTCGCGGCAGCTGATCAGATTCTGGATCGTTTTTTGGGGACAGAACTGAGCTCATCGGTTGACGGAAATATTCAAGAACAGGCCCGCGTCAGACGCGAGCAGATGTTTGGTTTAGATTCCGGCACATGGCGCAAACCAGACTACGAAGTTGTGCCGCCGATGGGGGTCGCATCACGCGATGCCGCACGAGCATTACTCGTTCCATTTCTGCGGCGAGCCTACCGTGGGCAGGATGCCGACGACGACGCGGACCGCGTGCTGGCTGTGTTCGATCAGGCTCAGTTGCAGGGCAAGAGTTACGGCGACAGCGTCAGGTGGATGTTCAAGGCAATATTGGTTTCACCCAAATTTCTCTATCGCGTGGAACCGAACCAGCCTGCTCGTTCACGGGGGGAAGTTTTTCTGGTCAGTGACCAGGAACTGGCGGTACGGCTGTCGTACTTTCTGTGGTCGAGCATGCCCGACGACGAACTTCTGGATCTGGCCGAACGGAAGCAGTTGACAGCGGTCGGGCCTTCCAACGAGCCCGTCAAGTTCCCCGGCCGTGTCATCACTGGCCCGGGGTCAGACTCGCATCAGGGAAACAACTTCGAAAAAGTGTTTGACGGCGACCTGCTGACGATTCTCGATGGCCCCAATGCAGCGAGTTACTGGGTCGGACTGGATCTTGGACAATCACAGCCGATTCAACGCCTACGCTATGCCGGTCGGATCGGGATGGAACAACGGATGGTGGGTGGGACATTTGAGGGAAGTGATTCGGCAGACTTCTCCACGAATGTGGTTGATCTCTGGGTCGTCACCGATCAACCGCCGCGAGGCTGGGTGACGCGAAACTTGGAATCGTCGGTGACGGCCCGATATGTGCGCTACGTTCCACCTCCGAATTCCTTCGGAAACATCGCGGAGTTCGAAGTGCGTGGGCTCGCCGCCGGAACGGTCTTGGAACAGCAGGTACGACGGATGCTGGCTGATCCTCGCGCAAAATCGTTGACCGAAATTTTTGCACTGCACTGGTTGCAAATTCACAAGTTGCCGACCGCTCGCCCGAGTACCGAGTTCTTTCCAGAATTTTCTCCCAACGTCCGGCAGGCGATGTTCGACGAGACCTCTCTGTTTTGCGAAACACTCCGCCTGGAAGATCGCAGTGTGCTGGAATTTCTCGACTCCAATGACACGTTCGTGAACGAGGAACTCGCACGGTACTATGGCCTGCCCGAAGTGACTGGCAAGGAGTTGCGGCGGGTCAGTTTGCTGCCGGAACACCATCGTGGCGGCTTATTGGGCATGGGTAGCGTCTTGGCCCTGACGTCTCATACATCACGAACCAGTCCCACACTCCGTGGCAAATGGATTTTGGAAGTTCTGCTCGGTACGCCTCCTCCCCCTCCACCGGCCAATGTCAGCCAGATCAAGGAAGAAGAAAAACAGAAAGAAATTCAAACATTCCGTGAAAAGTTGACGCTGCATGCCGAGAACGCCGCCTGTGCCGCCTGTCATCGGAAGATGGACCCGTTGGGATTTTCCCTCGATAACTTTGACGCGGTCGGTCGATGGCGTGAGAAAAACGGTGATCAACTGCTAGACGTCAGTGGCGAACTGCCAACAGGTGAAAAACTAAACGGCTTTGACGATCTCAAGCATGTGCTGTTGGCAAGAAAGTCGGAGTTCGTACGCAACCTGACCGAACAGATGTTAAACTATGCATTGGGGCGCGAGCTGGACTACTATGACGATTGTCCAGTTCAACAGATCACCTCGACACTTCAGCAGAACGATTTCCAATATTCCACACTGGTGATGGAGATCGTCAAAAGCTATCCGTTTCAGCATCGCAAAAACACCGAGGACTCGCTGCAGGAAGTTTCCCCATGAATCGTGCTTTTTCTCGTCGGCGGATCTTGCAAGGCAGTGGTGCGCTGCTGACGTTGCCATTCTTTGAATCGATGTTCCCTGCTCGAGTCTACGGTGCCAATGTTGGACGCCCGCCGGTGCGATTCGGCATTTTCACGGTCACCGGCGGAACGGTCCTTGAATCCTGGAAGCCCACGGCACCCGGGCCGCTCGCGAAACTGCCGTCCATTCTGCGGCCGCTGGAGTTCGCTAGGCAAGACATGACTGTCATTTCCGGTCTGTGCCATGGGGGACGTTCCGACAACTTAAATGCTCACGAACATTGTTCGCTGACACATTTGACGGGGGCGGCATCCGTCAAAAAAGAGGGCGGAAAACTCTACGCTGACATTTCTGTCGACCAGGCAGCGGCACAGACGCTTGGTCGAGAAACGATGCTGCCTTCACTGGAAATTGGGCTGAATGGGGGCGAGAAAAACTACTCGTTTCGCGCACCCGATGTGGTTGTTCCCTACGAAGGAAACCCACGCCTGATTTTCGACCGAATGTTCCGCGGTCGGCAACCTGGAGTTCCCAACTGGACCCGGCGAGCGAACAGTTCGACCAATGGCGGGCATCTCACATCCGATGCGGCTCCATCTCGCAGTTCGAATTTGCTTGATCGCAGCGTACTGGATCTCGTACTCGCACAAGCCAAAGATCTGCGGCGTTCACTGGGTCGCAGCGATCAGCAAAAACTTGAACAGTATCTTACGTCAGTTCGTGCGGTCGAAACTCGATTGGCTTTTCTCGAATCACAACAGCGAGAGGATCTGCTCGACCTCGCCTCACCAGGACCGTCGAAACTCGGTCTGCCGAAGGATCTGCCAAAGCAGGGAACTCCAATTTGGGAGATCACGCGGCCCCTCGACCAAGATCCGTCACGCCACGCGGATTACATCCGCTTGATGGCGGACATGATGGTCTTGGCGTTTCAAACTGACACCACCCGCGTGATGACAGTCGCTGTCGGCAGTGATGAATCGTTATTCCCTGGTGTGGTGACCGTCGGCTATGAACGGCATTGTCACACCTTGGAACATCAGGGGAACTCGTTCCACCCTGAAGACGCCGATCCGATTTCCCGCGAAGCGTGCCGTCAAATTCATGCTTGGTACACGCAATTGTTCGCCGAGACCGTTCGCAAAATGAAGGAACTCGACGAGGGGGGCAGCTCGCTGCTCGACAATACCGTGCTGCTCTTCACGAGCTACATGGCCGACGGAGGACACGGCCGGGATGACTATCCGGTGGTGCTCGCCGGGAAAGCCGGCGGCGCGTTGAAATCAGGCCACCACTTGGCGTTTGACTCCAAGGCCCCAATGGCCAATTTGTACGTCGAATTACTCAATCTGCTCGGCGTTCCCACGAAAAGTTTCGGCGACAGCCACACATCGCGATTCGCCGGTCAGTTCGATGGCCGGCTGCCGGGATTGGTGTAAACGATGCTGACTCACACTGAGAACATGCAATCCCGATTCGTTGCGGTCGGACATCATGGACTGCGTTTGAGTTCCAGCGACGCAAGCCAATGGACTCATATCCAAACCGGGAAAGAAGGCGAAATCTATCGCGCCGTGGCTTTTGGTAACGGTCGTTTTGCGGCTGTCGGTTCGTACGGCGGATCCAACATTTTCGCTTCGACCGCTGATGGCGAATCTTGGGACACAAGCACGCAAGATGCGCGGTATGTGAACTACCTGCGCGGAATCGGGTTCGGAAAAGATGAGTTTTTTGGATTAGGAGGAGATCCCGGCGCGGTGGGGGATTCTCGGCCGTTTGCCATGACGACCACCGATGGAAAATTATGGGGCGAGGCAACTCCGGTCGTGGTCACGCAGTCACTCCTGCCGGGTTCTGCCGAAACCGCGCCCGATGCCAAGCCGCTGCCATCGAGCAAAAACATGCTGCGGCGGTTTGCGTATGGCAACGAGCGATTTGTCGCGGTCGGTGATCGCGGCCGGCGTTCGGTTTCTCTGGATGCCAAAACCTGGACTGATGTGCCGAATGTCAAAGCCGTTGACACATTGATCGACGTGGCGTTCGGCAACGGTGTCTTTGTCGGCGTTGGGTTGCATGGACTGCGGACCAGCACGCGCGACGGAGTGACATGGTCGGACAAATTACTCGGCGAAGAGGGCGAGCATATCAACACCGTCGTTTGGACCGATGATCGCTTTGTCGCGGTCGGGCAGGGAGCCACTTACCTGTCTGCCGACGGTTTGAAATGGGAACGGACGCCGAATACCAACGCCCCTCTTATTGCGGTATTCGGCGCGGGGATTTTTCTAGGTTCCAACTGGCGCGGTCGAATTCTGCATTCTCTCGACGCCATTGCGTGGGAGGATATTTTCCAGGCTGAACATCACGTGGAAGCCATGGCGTTTGGTCAAATCGCCACGAGCACTCCCGAGCAGCGATAAAAATTATGGAGCACAAAAGGTGTCAGAGACCGTTCTCCCATAGAATGACGCCAGTTTTTAATTTTGGGTTTGTCCTCAAAGAGAGCGGCAGCGGGAGCTTCTACGGCACGTTTGATCAGGAGTGGTAACGTCTTATCCGTGGAACGATCTGGATGGTGCCGCCGGTTCGTATCGTAGCTTTTTCGGCGGCGGCTGGTTCGACTCTTTTAGTATGGGGTCGTCCTCGGCTCGCTTAGACACCTAACCATCGCTGATGTTGCCTTCATCGGTTTTCGTCTCGCAAGTCCGGTCTGAGCCCGGCTCGCAGCGGGTCATAAATGCGTAGAGTCAATCTGTCCGATCGTCAGTTCGGTCAAGGCGCTGGTGTCGGCGTCACGTTGGTTGAGTTATTTTTCTGCACCCTAAGAGCATTTTCCCTGCTATGCTCAGCCTTCAGCGGTCTTGCAAAGTCAGTCTACGGTTTTGGGTAAGTCATCCATGTCAGAATCCTCACGAAATCAAGGGGAATCATTGATTTCTCGTGAGACTCATGCTGCAACCGCCGAAGTCGCCGCCGACGAGATGTTTGATACTGTCTCTCTTCGCCCGGATGAACAAAAATATCTCCAAGACCACACGCTCAAAAAGCCTCTGAAGGTTCATCAGATCTGGGCCCTTGGCGTGGGCGTGGTCATCACGGGTGCCTTCTTCGGATGGAACCAAGGCCTGGCAGAGGGCGGCCCGGTTGGCATGTTGCTGGCTTCCCTGTTTGTCTGCGCCTTGTACATGATGTGGGTTTTGGCGCTGAGCGAACTATCCGTGGCCATGCCCTTTGCAGGTGGACCACTTGCCTACGGCCGGCGCGCCATCGGGCCAACCTTTGGTTTTGTTATGGGCTGGTCAATGTTTCTTGAAGCGCTCTTCGCGACCATTGGCACTGCCATCGCCACGGGTGGTTATATCTCTTTTGTCATCGGGCTGGTTTTCGAGAACGTCAGCCAAAACAAGGAAATCCAAAGTCTCATTACTCTGTCTGCTGGTTTGGCCACCGTTGCGATCTTCGGGTTCATTCAGTGGACTGGTAGCAAACGACAAGCCCAATTCATGGATTACATGACCTACGGTGCGATCATCGCACTGGTCTGGTTCTGGATCGCTTGCATTCCGGCGGTGCAACTCGATCGGATTTTAACGACCCCTCTTTTGACACATGGGTGGAGCGGTGTGCTCAAGGCGATCCCTTTTGCTATCTGGTGGCTTGTGATGATCGAAACCGTCGCCTTGGCGCCCGAGGAGGCTCATGAGCCGCATCGCACGATCCCTCGCGGCCTGACACTGGCGCAGATGACGCTTATTGTCCTCGTCATCCTGACTTGGTTTTTCGCTTCCGCCGCGGGCAACGATTACAAACAAACAGGCGCTCAGGAAATGTATTTTCCTCTTCCGTTTGTTTATGGTCAGGTCTGGGGCAAGGATTCCTTTCACCTGATCCTGTTCTCGATCGTGGCCATTTTCGGAATGACTGCCAGTTACAACGGCATGATCTACGCTGTCAGCCGACAATCGTTTTCATTGGGACGCGCCGGATATCTGCCGCGTATTCTTGGCCATGTTCACCCCATCCGTCGCACGCCGGATGTTTCCATTATCTTCTGGAGCTTGGTTGTCGCAGGTTTTGTCATCTACGGGTATTTCAATGCAGACGCGGTCACTATCGCTGTTTTGACATGCAACCTGACAGCACTGATCTGGTATGCGCTGGCCATGGTTTGCTTATTTGTATTGCGATGGCGTGCTCCCGAAATGTCCCGGCCTTACAAAGTGCCGCTGTATCCGTTCCTGCCAGCACTTGTGCTGTTGATGAGTCTTTTTGCAGCGGTTGTTTACGGTTGGCTGAATGAGGCGATTGTGCTTTGGCTGACACTCGGAATGTATGGGGTTGGCATGGCGTATTTTTTGCTTTACTCCCGTAGCAATCTCGTGAGGGCAGCACCCGAAGAGCTTGCCGCACTGGCTGGGCGAACAGAAAAGTGATCGTCGAATCTGGGATCAACCGGAGGCGATTGTGACGGATTGCCGGCATTTTTTTATCAGAGGTTTCAATGAATAGTGTTACTCCACTGAATCTTCATCCTTCAACGAACAGTCCGCGAGTTTTTCATCCTCTCGAACCGCTCACTGCCCACGAAGTGCAAACTGCTGTCGATCTCCTAAAATCGGCGGGCAAGGTGACACCCACGACGCGGTTTGTCTCCGTATCTCTCGCCGAACCCTCCAAAGCAGAGGTGCATAGCGGCGCACGTGGTGCGGGATTACGCAACGCATTTATCGTCCTGTTTGACAACCTCACCAACACCTGTCACGAAGCGACTGTTTCACTCACCGAAGAGCGCGTCACCACATGGAAGCACGTGCCGGGTGTACAGCCCACGATGACCATCGACGAGCAGACCGAATGCGAGCAGGCGGTCATTGCCAGCCCGCTTTTCAAGGCCGCGTTGTTGGAGCACACCGGAATTGACGACACCAGCCTCGTCATGGTCGATATCTGGAGCGCCGGAAATTACGGCGATGCCGAGGAGAGCCTTTTGCGGTTGGCGAGGCCTCTGTGTTTCCTGCGAGCAGACTCATCCGACAACGGTTATGTACGTCCCATCGAAGGGATCAGGCCGGTCGTTGACTTGAACCGAATGGAAGTGATCCGAGTGGAACAGTATGGCAAGTGGCCGCTGCCATCTGAGTCGATGAACTATTCTCCGGCGCGAGTCTCCACCCTGCGCACTGACATCAAGCCACTGGAGATCGATCAGCCAGAGGGGCCAAGCTTCGAGGTCGATGGCTACCAAGTCAGTTGGCAAAAATGGAAATTTGTGATTGGCTTCAACGCTCGAGAAGGACTCACGCTGCATCATTTGCGCTGTCAGGATGGAGAGCAGGAGCGATCCATCCTCTACCGAGGCTCCCTTACGGAGATGGTCGTTCCCTACGGTGATCCAGGCCCAACCCAAAGGCGGAAAAACGCATTTGATGTCGGTGAATACGGCATGGGAATGTGTGCCAACAGCCTGGAATTAGGCTGCGATTGTCTGGGGTTGATTCGCTACTTCGACGCGCATCTTTGTACGAGTCGTGGCGCCCCACTCACCATCAAGAACGCGATCTGCATGCACGAAGAGGATTACGGGATTCTCTGGAAGCACACCGACAGGCGGCACCCCGATAGCCCCGAGGTACGGCGTTCCCGCCGTTTAGTGATTTCCTCCATCTCGACGGTAGAAAATTACGAGTATGGTTTTTTTTGGTACCTCTATCAGGATGGAACGATCGAGTTCGAAGTCAAGCTTACCGGCATTCTGTCACTGGGTGCTTTTCATCAAGGCGAAAAACCAACCTATGGAGTTCTGGTCGCTCCGATGGTCTATGCTCCAAACCATCAGCACTTCTTCAACATGCGTCTGGATTTTGATGTTGATGGAGTTGCCAATTCGGTTCATCGGATAGACGTAACGGCTGATCCGGTACATGAGAAAAACCCTTTTGGAAATGCCTTTCAGGCCAAATCAACCGTGCTGCGATCAGAAAAAGAGGCCATGGGAAATCTCAACCTCGAAACAGCACGAACTTGGAAAATCGTCAATTCTGGCGTGCTCAATCGGCTGGGAGAACCGGTCGGATACAAGTTTTTGCCTGGCGACAACACCTACCCATTCGCTTCGCCAGATGCTTGGTGGCGCAAGCGGGCCGGCTTTGTGAATCACCATGTCTGGGTGACCCCTTACGATCCCGACGAAAAATATGGCGCGGGAGATTACCCGAATCAAAGTCTGGGTGGTGAAGGTCTCACGCGCTGGACCATGGCTGACAGGCCGATCGAAAATAGCGACATTGTTTTCTGGTACACATTTGGTCACACCCACATTCCCCGACCCGAGGATTGCCCGGTCATGCCAACGGCATACATTGGCTTCACTTTGAAACCCAACGGCTTTTTTGATATGAATCCAGCCAACGATGTTCCTCCCTCGAAGAAGAAACCGGCGAAGGATTGCTGTCACTGAACGCAGTTTTGCAGATCTGCTCAGCACTTTTTTCGAAAGCGACGAAATTAGAGATCGTTCCCGATAGAGAGAGTGTCAGTGATCAAGATTGACGCTCGCAAAACGCTCACAAAAAGCGTCCTCGCTTCTATCACAACACCTTTTGCTGACTAAAATATCAGACCGTTTGCCACGTTTGCCCCGTTTTCCAATGCGATGTTCCATCATTCCAAAACTACGATTGGGGCAGTAGATGCGGTCTCGAGATCCCTTGATCTGGCTGAACTCGCCTGCCGGAACTGATTTCCATTCCCTCTCTCGAAAGGAGTCCCAATGACTATCGTGGTGATTCTGTCCCTATTGGCTGGCGGCTTGGACCTGAGGTAATCCAGGGCATAACTCCGGGGGCTTGACGGCTTCAGACCAGCAGGTGCGTTTACCATGAGATTCGCCAGAGAGAGGAGCGGGCGGCTTTCCGGCTCCCTTGATCCCGGGGCGGCAGGTCGATGGCACCCAGGCTCGGAAAGCTGAAGAACTCCGCGGGACTTACTCCATGCCGCTCGGCGGCTCGTTCGAGATAGTCAAGCTGTTCATCGGTGGGATCACCAACAACGCACGATTGTGGATGTCGCTCGGCTGCCGACAGAATAATCTCTGCGAGGCACGTGAAGTTGACCTCATTGTCGCGATTCGCCGCGGTGAACAGCCCCATCTCGAACGGACAATAGAGCCCTGGAATCCGGGTCAGGCACTTGACAACCCTCAGGTCTGGTCTGATGGCAAGCAGGGACTGATCGACATTTTCCGGCTGCGCATCGTCAAGGATCACGGTATTCATCCCAAAGTCATCAGCCTCCAAAATGCCTCCGAGCGCATTGGTCACACAGACGACGATTGCCGCCTCCTTGATTTCCTTTTTGAGCGTCGTGAGCCGATGCACCGCCGGATTCCAGCCGGGAATGTCCGGGATCTTGCTCACTTGCTGCGGTAACTCGACCGCCAGAACTCTCCGCAAGGGCTTGCGCTTGAACATGCACCGCAGGGCTGCACGTCCCGTGGAGCCCGCCGCCCCCATCACGGCGACCACGCCATCAGCCCCGATTTCGTTCTCGATGTCCTCGACCATCTGTGCGATCGTCAGGGCCGTGAACCCATGGCCGGTGGTGATCGCCATGGATGGCCTGGCCTGCTTGAGGAGACGCCCCTGTTTCGTAATGGACGGAATCAAGGCGCCAAGGCTCACGAAGTTTGCCTGGCGATGTTCCGCGTAATCGAGCACTCCGAGCAGGGAGTCTCTGGCGTCGGAGAGCCCTTCAAACATTTCTTGGGGGGCATACGGAATTGAAACTAACTCACCTCGGAGCATGCGCGACCCGATCGGAACCTCGATGGGGCCCAACACCGTGCACATCGGCTGGATGGTGGCAACGATATCCGCCGTCAGCCCTCGCATCAGCGGAAATGGCCGCCTCTTGTCGACGATCAAGCGGGGATGGACTACGTGCATGAAGTCGAGCGGGCCGTCGTATTTCGGACGGAGCGATTCGATCGTGGTGACCAAGGCAGTCCGCTTCCAGCCACTCGCAAACACCACCGGCTGCTCAGGCTGAAGAGTTGCAGGCTCCTTTCGATACCGACGATTCCAGAAGGTCGTCTTTGCGAGGTCAATGTCCCACGACTTGCTGTGCAGCACCTCCGTGCCAAACGTAGCAGCCACGGTTGTGGCGATCGAAAAGGCATAGTTTTGCTGCCAATGGCCAACGTTACCGCTTTCCTCCGTGGCCCTCTTCACGGCCAGCGTGATGGAGACGGCGGCATTATTCTCGGTAAGCTCGCCGCCACACTCATACTCAGGCAGAGCGTTTTCGAGCGGTTGCGAGATGATGACTTCGCTCCAGTCCCAGCGCGCCACCATGCACTCGACAAACTGGTCTCGCTGAAACTCAAAATCAGCCCCCACAAGCGGCCGCAACGCGGAGGCAAGCAGCTTGAGGTCGATCGCGTCAGCCAGATGGAGGAAGTCAAAGACGCAGTAGATGCCTTCTCGAGATCCCTCCTGGCTTCTCTCGTCCGCGGGGATTGCCGGGGATTGGTCTGTTGCTTTGCCAGGTTCTTGCATCGGTTTCGTTCTGATGGGACACGTCGATTGCCCTGAAGAATTGATCACTCCTTTCCTATAGCCTCGTAGGCGATCCGAAAGGCTTTTGCCTCGATCAGTTTCTCGAAGTAACGGTGAAATGGGACCTTTCCAGTCGACCGCTCCTTCGAAATGGTTGCGACAACTGCAAATGCCATCTCATCCTCGGTTTCTTCACCGAGGAACACTGTCCTCAAAGGGCCTGGGAGCCGCCGCGGATTGCCTGCGGAGTTGTCGTAGATCGCCTCCACGTGCAGCCTCGATCCCTTTGTCAGCGGATAAGGATCCTTGGGCAGGTAGCGGTGTTGCCAGTTGAAGTCGTAGTCCGTGACCTCAAGCAGCAAGATCCTCTCCGGCGAGCCAACTGGCTGGTGCCAGACTCGAAACTCCTTCCCCAGGCGATGCATGTGCGGCGTGACGAGCCAAAGATGACAATCGCCAGTGATTTCCAATGATCCCGTGGTTTTGAAATTGGCATTACCTTTCGGGATCAAACGAAAATCGGTATCCAAGAGGTATCCCAGGGAGAAGAGTCGTGGCGGCTTCTTGTCGAGCCAGATCCCCAGCCGGCTGGAATCATCGATCTCGGGTTTCCCCGTTCGCGAGTAATGCATCTGCAAAGCGATTGCCGAGTCGGGGGGAACCAGCCGCCGGACCCCCGGCGGAAAATCCAACTGCCCCACCCCGGGCACCCAACCCATCAACGAGCCGCCCGGGTTGTCTGCGTTGCGCAGCGGCTTGGTCAGATCGGGAACGAACCCTAGTGACATTCCCGTTTCGTAACCCGGACCATAATCCTCGTCGCCGGCACCGCTGGTGAGCGGATTCTCCCGCCGTTTCTGGGCGTCGAGCAGAAAACCGGTCCCGTCGTAGAAGACCATGCAGTGATGGATGGCCCGCCGATTACCGGGAATGAACTGGATCCTCTCTATGTACAACTCCTCCGGATTGTTCAAGGGGAACACGATCATGCGGTAGTGATCCTCGCCCTGGGTGGCGAGGTGAAACGTTCCCGGCATCTTCAAGACAATGTCCGGCGGCCTCGAAGCATGCCACTCGTCCGGATTCGTGAAAGCCAACGGAGGCGGGGCGTCGGCCGGATCTCCCTGCGGGCAGCCTTCGTCCACCCAACGGCCGATGAGTTCGATTTCCGCGGGCTTGAGTGCAAGGTCGTTTTTGAGAGGAAGCCCGCCGGTCACGGGCCAGGGAGGCATCAGTCGGTCCGCGGTGTAGCTCTTCATGTCGGCCGCCCACTGCACCGCATGGTCGAACGTCATGAGCGAGAAGGGGGCCACGTCTCCCGGATGGTGACACTGCTGGCAGTGTTGCTGGAGGAGCGGCTCGATGTCCCGATGAAACTCGACGCCGCCACGTTGGATCACGGGTCTGACGGTAAGTTCAAGCGGACAGCCGATCGGGGTCGTTTGCTTGATGGCGACAGCCTTGCCGGCCACGACGGAGGCGAGGGCATCGGCGAGATAGTCGGCATCGGCCTTTGGCCGACGCACGAGCCGACTGGCGTAGAGATTGTTGACGAGCCCGGAGTAGCGCAGGACCCGATTGTGATCGAAGACAAAGACCTGCGGCGTGGTCGTGGCCCGAAAGTGGGCCGCCGCAACCTTGCCAGGATCGAAAAACACCCGGCATCCGATCCCAGCCTCGACCGCAAGCCGATCCACCTCGGCGGCATCCGCGGCGTCGCAGACCACAGCGACGAATGTCACGCCCCCCACGCCCTCTTTGCCAAACCGGGCAACGAGCGAGTTGATCACCGGCACTGACTGATTCGAGACCGGGCAGTTGAAGTTGAGAAACGCCACGACAGTCGCCGGGGCGTCTTGAGCCGAGGACAACGACCAACGCTTGCCGGCGGTGTCTCGCAGTTCGATCGGAGGCACGACCCGCCCGATGCGGCTCCACGAGGCGGCCGCGACCGCTGCAGCCCCGTCGGGCTTGTCGGCATCCTTACCACGGGCCAACCCGGTCAGCGAGATCACGCTGTCCCAGAAGGCCAAGCCCGCGACAAGCACTCCCAGCATGGGAAAAAGCCGGCGCGGCGCCGAAACAATGGCCGGCGAACAAGGCGTTTGGCTCATGGTGTTCCTCATCAGCAACGCCTACTCCGCCACCTCCATGTGATACACAAATTTGAACGCACGGCCGAGCGGACCGAGCCCCTCCGTGACCGTGTCGACCCGCAACACGCTCAGCGTCAGGGGATCAAAGAGAAACCTGGCGGTTCTGCTGACCGTCTCGGAGTTCGGGATCAGCGGGTTTTTCTCCTGATCACGATCAGAGCGAATCACCCAACAGTTGGTCCCGTTGTAGATCTCCGAGCCGATCACCTCGAGGTGGCAGGTGCCCGGCAGCGAACTCGTCACTGGCTCGGAAAGCCATTTCGTGCCGATCGTCAGGCTCCCCGGGAAGATGTAGTGCTCGGTTTTGTGGTTGATTTCCTGAGGCTTTCCGTCGGTCCCCTGAATCGCGTCCAGCACGAGGCCCCGGTCTTCGTCTTGATGGAAGAGTTCGTACCTGACGGAATCTTCGAAGTCCTTCTTGAACTTGTTTCGCCCGACGAAACTTGGCTTCGCGTGGTCGGCGTCGGAATGAATGGCATGGGTCTCGACCTTGAAGGCATGCTCTGCATCCCCTTCCTTGCGCTCGACGATCGACCAGGTCTGTGTGAGCTGGTCGTGCCCCGCGAGTTTTCCATCGACGAAGTAGAGCACGTGCCCCGCATACTTGACGGGTTCGTGGTCGTGCACCAGTCCGATCTGATTCGATGGCTGCCCCAAGACCTGAGCCTCTTCGGCCCCGACCCGATCACCAGCCGCAATCAACCCTGCCGACGCGACGACCAACACAAACCAGCGATGCAAGACCATGAGCCTGTTTCCTCTAGAGTAACGGCGAATTTTTATGGAAATTTCGGTAAAATGAAGCACAATGTCCCCGTTCTTCAAAAGGGTCTACTTCCAAAAGAAAAATTTGGGCTGCCAACAATGAATATGAGAACAGAGTGCTGAATATCCTTAGAGCTTCAAAAAACAAATCAAGTAACCATTACCAATTTCTAACATTTCCACCACTTTTGATTCGAAAGCACGCGGCAATTTGCTGTTTTGATCGTTGAGCTTTCTACTCCGGTTTCATCTGTTGCGACAGTAAAAAGGCCAGCATGTGATGAAAGTCTTCGGCTGACACGGATTCTCCAAAATTTGTAGGCATGAGGGATAGCGTAGACAACTGTTGATCGTCCACGTCCGCTTTTGCAATCGTGAATTCTTTTCCCATATTGTCTGCAAGGACTATCGTTGCCCCCTCGCTACGGCGAATGAGGCCCGCCACAACACGACCGTCTGAGAGTTGCAATGTTGTGACTCGGAATGCGGGATCCACATTGCGATTAGGATCGAGCACATCTTCAATTACGCGAGTCATTCCTCGCACACCAATGCCGTCGAGTTGCGGACCGATCTTTTGCCCCTTGCCCGCCACGTGGTGACATGACGCACAATTCTTTTCAAATACCATCGCTCCTTTTTCGACCGAGGACTTCGCCACACTGAATTGACTCCGTCGTTCATCGATGAGTTTCAACAACTGTTCGTTTTCGTTCGGGAGATGAATGGTCATTGCGGTAATCCGTTCATTCATTCTTTCTAATCCATGAGCGTTTAGGCGATTACGAATAACCGGATCGAGAAGCAATCGCAGCGAGGCCTTTCCATTCGCGGCCAGAATGAGGAAAGCCTCCGAACCAGAACGATCGCTGGCCAATATTTCAGCCAAACGATGCTGGCTCTCGCGAGAAGCACGCAAAAAGGTTTCTGAAAGAGACTCCGACACCATCGTGGTATCACGCGACAACGACGCCAGCAAAGCCTTTTCGTTCATCGCCGATTCATTGCCATCGTGAACCATGCTCAAAATCGCCGTGACTCGAACATCCGGGGCCAGCGACACCAGCGATTCTGCGGCCTGGCGACGCATGGCCACTCCAACGCTCGGAGATCTCACCAGGTTTTCCAGCAAAGGCTTGAATTCATTCAGTTTCAATTGTGACACCAACTCCATCGCTGCCACCTGCGGCTGAAACTGTTCCTCATTGCAGACTTCTAGAGAAAATCGACCGACGGCCAGCCAGGCAAAACCCGACGCATCGAAGTCGTCGATCAGTTCCAAAGATCCACGTCGGCCCACGAACTTCGACAAATCCCAGTGTGTCTGTTGAGCCGTGTCGCTTCGGGGCGGCTTGGCTTCGGCGTACAGTTCACCCGACTCGGCATCCCGCAATCGCACGAAATTACGCGGCACCTCGGGCTGATTGGTAGGGCCGTTATGACCGGCTACAAAAAAACTGAGCGAGGCAGGGATGTCAAACGAACTGCTACGAAGCGTTCCCGTCAATCGTTCACCACGTGAGAGACTGCACCAGAATGTGGCATCGCTGTCGCCATCGGATGAGGTTCGTTTCTCACGAACCCAAGGATCGCCTTCTACTCCCGCCCCTGCCACTGGATGATTGGTCCAAACGACACCTTCCCCGACCGAGGCCGCGAGCATGGTTGCCGTCAATTCGCGAGCCCAGGTTTGCATCGGCTTGTTGTCACGGAGATCGCGACGAGCCAAGCCAGCATGAATTGACTGCAACTGCTGGAACTGTTTTTTGGGACTGTCGGCAAAGCGACTTTGAATCAATCGAAATAACGGCTCGAGACGAGATTCACTGGCAAATTGACCAATAAAAACACCCGATTCTGATGTTATCGGATCACGCAGCTCGAATCGTTCCAAGGCATTCAAAACCATATCTGCCGCGGCTTGTGTCTTGACTGCGACTGCCAATTCGGCCAACAGCCGCATGTGGGATTCTTCGAACCCTGCCTGATTGAGGCCCATCAACACCGACTCGTCACGCAGTTGATCTCGCAGCGCCATTCGGGCGACGTACATCAAATGCGTATCCTCGGCAGATGTTTCCTCAATCAGATGAATCAGGCCGGAAACATTTCCACTTTGTGGATGTCTTCCCAGAGCATCTGCAGCGACTCGTCGAACGATCGCGTTGTCATCTTTCAGGAAGTCTCGAAGTTCTGAAAAGTCGAGTGGGTTCCACTGCGAACGCTCCGCGAACGCCCGGACAAGATGCGTGCGAACGAGTGGCGAAGGATCTTCTTTCAAACGAATTCGGTCTTGCGAATTCAATCCGTCTAATCGTTCGAGAACCCACAGCGAGTGTGCTCGTTGTTCTTCGCATGAGTGATCCGAATTCAATGCAGTTCGAACTGCCGCGCAGGTAGCAAATCGAAGTTGATCGCGCTGAGCAGCCGGTGCAGCTTGCACGGCATCTACCAGCCAATTCGTAGCACATGTGCGGACAGTAAGATTGCTATTCCCCAGCTCTCGAACCAATTCATCGGTCTTGTACTTGGTCATGTCGAGCAGAGGACGTGGCACAGTTTTTCCATCTTCGCCTTTGTAGACGACTCGCCAGACACGACCGTGAAACCGATCCCGGCGGGGATGATCCAGAGGCTCTTCGTAGTGCCCGATGATACAGTTGTAAAAATCTGCGATATAGAGGGCTCCGTCGGGGCCCACCGTCAGATCTACTGGGCGGAACCAGCCATCGTCACACGTGACAATATCTGGTTGCGTGTCGATCAAAAATGTTGAACCGACCTGCTTGAGTCGATCGTGATGAACCACACCGTTCACCGGATTGCAGATGTACATGCTGCCACGATGACCTTCTGGAAAATGGTCGGCACCGTAATAGGCCGGGCCGCAAATTCCAGTGGACCCATGACCATGATCAATCATGGAAGGCGCAAAACCGATGCCATCGTGCGGCTTTCCAAAACTGGGGTAATACCCACCACGAAGCAACATATAAATCGGCATCGAGTGGCAGTCTGAATCGTAGGAATTACCCCATCGGTCAAACGTCATTCCGAACGGGTTTACCTGTCCCCACGTGACCTGCTCGAAATACGATCCATCGGCGCGAAATCGATACGTATTTCCAGAATTCATATTTGTCACTCGACCAGATGCGTCTTTCACGACTGACGTATTGGCAAAACCGTGACATCCATAGATCCAACCATCAATCCACGGGCGGAAGGAATTCGCCATGCCGTGCGTATCGATATTTCCAAACGTGCCATAGACCGAATCTCGACGATCTGCCCGATCATCTGCGTTTGTATCAACAACGCGATCAATACTCGGAATGCTAAACACCAAGGCCGCACTGCCATCACCGAGCGGCGTGTTGCCAATCGGAATGTTAAGACCCTCGGCAAAATGAATGATTTTCGTCGGGCGACCATCTGCGCGAATACCTTCGACAATGGTCAATCGATCTCGAGGTTCATGAGTGCCCTGTCCTGGAAATCGACTGCGTGGTTCCACGTCTCCCTTGGCGGGGTAGGGATATTCGATTGAATGCGTGATCCATAGCCGGCCTCGCACATCAAAACTCAGATTCATTGGCTGACCAATATCGGGATCCGAAACCACCAATTGAATCTCAAACCCCGGCGGCAGGTGAAACATCGTGCGTTGTTCTTCTGGGCGCAGTGCCTCGGTGGGGGCAACACCGGGGGCGGCTAACAATTCCGTCGCAGATTGAATCAACGGAGCAAGAGCAAATAAAAGCAGCCAAAACTTCATAACGATTCTTTGTAAACCACTGGGTTTCACAGTCGAGCGAAAACAATTCACTTCAATCTCAAAAGCCTCACGATCGATCCGTACGCCCTATTTTGTACGAGCGTCATTGGCGATGCGAAGATCAATTATTCACGTTTGAGAGGAGTCAGCAATCCGCGTCGTTGCATCCAGTCGGCGCAGCGAAATGGCCATGTCGTAACCGGGAGTGTTGGAACCGGTCGCAAACCGTAACCATGCCCTCCGGCGTCGTAGACGTGCAACTCGGAAGGAACCCCAGCCTTCTTTAAGGCCAGAAATGCCTGGACACTGTTCTCGACAAGAGCGTTGTCGTCTTGCGCATGTGCAAAGAACATTGGAGGTGAGTCTTTCGTGAATGTCACATCTTCGCGAAGTTGGCCGGTCGCACTGTCAATCAATCCGCCAGGATAAATGATTGCGGCAAAATCGACGCGGCAGGAAACTGCATCGATGTCGTCGGCATCTGGATACGATCGTTTGCCCTGCTTGACGGATACCATTGCGGCAGTTTGTCCACCTGCCGAAAAGCCGAGTAACCCGATGCGATCAGAAACGAGTTCCCATTCGCTTGCGCGACTGCGTACAAGGCTCAACGCTCGCTGAGCATCCTGCACCGGGGCAAGCCACACAGGATTGTGATCCCGTGTCGGAACTCGGTATTTTAGCACGATGCCCGTCACACCGAGAGTATTCAGCCACTCGGCAACTTCGGTGCCCTCAAGATCCCAGGCCAGAATGTTGAACCCGCCGCCTGGACAAATCACCACTGCAGTTCCGTTGCGGTTTTCCTTTGGTGGAAAAAACAGATGCGCCTGCGGTTTTGAAACGTTTCCGAGTTTTATGATGCGACGGCCGGCAATGAGATTGTCTGTGGGCTTGGTAAAATCCTGTTCCGCACCCGCACTTGTTTTTCCTTCCGGGGGGCCGTTGGGCCAAAGATCAAGCACGAGATCGGGATCGCGTGCGAAGGCCGTCATCACCACTCCCTGCCAGATGGCGAATGCCACACAGTTTCGAATGACAGAACCTCTCGAAACAAAACCAAATCCTAGAAGAGTCATGAATCAATCCCCTTTGAAAAATAATTTCAGATCAGTCCCTCTTTCGATCACATGCCACCTACGCGTTGCCAGGCTTTGATTGCCTCCATAAACTCTGGCTTTTGTGATATTGAGTTGTGATTCGTGCCTTCCATCGTTTGTAGCGTAGCGACTCCCGGGGAGAATGCCCGAAAGAGCGCTGCGGTATTACTTGCCGGAATAATTTCGTCGTTGTCTGCGGCAATGATGAGCGTCGGGGATCGTACCAGCGGTGCGACACGCCACGATTCGTATCTGTCTTGCATCATCAACCCGATTGGTAGAAAGGGTGCCGCGCGTTTCGCAATATTCAAAATGCTGTCAAACGGGGTAATCAGCACAAGGCGGCGGACAGGTTCTTCAGATGCCAATCGGATTGCGATGCCGCTGCCAAGGCTCCTCCCTACAACGATCACGTCGGGATGCTTGGCCTGCACCATCTTGAACAGTTCCTTTGCATCTGTGTGCAAGGCGGACTCGCTTGGCCGACCAGAACTACCGCCATAGCCACGATAGTGCATCATGTAAATGGCGATGTCGGGAAATGCCGCAGCGAACCGAGGAAACGAGTACGAGACATCCTCTGCGTTGCCGCCAAAATAAATCAGCGCCTGCATTGTGTCGCGGGGTTGGGTTGAAATAAACAATGTCGCGTCGCGCGTCGTGAATGGAATTATTGACGCAACTCCAAGCCGAGCTGGCGTGGGAAAATAGATGAATGATCGCTGTGCAAAGAGAAACACAAAACACAAGACGGCATACACAATCACTGCGGCACAAAAAAGAATGAGTGGTGCGCGATTCATTTGATCCATAAGCTTTTTCCTGCTGCAGACACAATAGCATGAGCCTCGAACGAATTTTAAGTGCTCGTCCCACCGACGCCAAACAACCTCGTGACCGACTCGACACTTCTCTACACTTCAGCCGATGCTTCCCTGCCGACGATGAACTCGCGCTCCGTTGCCAGCAACGGCACGAAACCGAAGACGTGAACCACAGCCTTCTCCTTTCTTTGAAAACACAATCCGCGTAAAACAGTGTAAAAAACAGGAATTCCCCCTACCTCGTTTCGGAATCGTCTCTATGTTTCGCATTGTATCGTTTCTCTTCACGTTGTTTGTCTTCATAACAGGAAGTTCAATCGTACTGGGACATCCTGGCCACACGATTCATAAGGAGGTTTCCCCCTCTCTGGAAAGTCAGCAGCACGCCGATGCTGACGTTCACGCTGAAATGGAACTGTTTGATGTGAATGAACTACCGTTGACGATGGTTCAGGTGAAGCACAAGAGATTGCGCGCCGATGCAGACAAGACGCCTGAGATGGCGATGATGTTTGAGGCGTTCGTCACACTCGAAGCGATTAAGACTCGCTGGGATGACCGTTTTTTTTATATCGAATCCAATGGCATTCCCGCGCATCAAATGATGGTCGGCATCACTGCCTGGCAGCAGCAAGTGCCGCTGCCGCAGAAATACAGAGGCGAAAATTCGTGGCGGATCCCACTGCATCCTGTGCCGGCAAAATTGCCACAGTCAGCCAAAGGAAACTTTTTGCGCGGTGCCATAGCGATTGCAGCGAACGGCGTTCCAATTTTTAACCCGCTCAATAATCGAGGTGAGGATTCGTACCTCATCGGGGAACTCGACGAGTTCGGCGGGCACTGCGGGCGGGCCGATGACTACCACTATCACATCGCTCCGGTTCATTTGGAGAAAATGATCGGCGATGGCCTGCCGATCGCGTATGCCCTCGATGGTTATCCAATTTACGGCTACGAGGAGTCCGACGGCTCGAGAGTTGTCGGCCTCGACGCACTCAACGGACACAAGGACAAGAGCGGTCACTATCACTATCATGCGACAAAAAAATATCCGTACCTCAACGGAGGTTTCTTTGGCGAAGTGACCGAACGTGGCGGGCAGGTCGATCCGCAGCCACGAGCCGAACCGCTTCGCCCTGATCTCAGACCTCTTCGCGATGCGAAGATCACCGACTTCAAAGAGACTGCGCCGGGTAGTTACGTTTTGACGTATGACGTGAAGGGCAAGAAGGGTTCGGTTGACTACACACTTGCCGGCGATGGCACCGCGCATTTCACGTTCGTCGACACCAATGGCAAAACGACAACCGAAACGTATTCTCCTCGGCGCCGTGGCCCTGACTCAGGGAACAGGGATCGTCCGCCGCCGCGTCGCGACGAACAGACTCCCTCAAATTCAAAACCAAAAAACAATCTGCCGCAGTTGACCGTTACAAGTCCTGCTTTTGAATCGAACGCGAGTATACCGATCGAGTTTACAGGCGACGGTGCAGGCATATCGCCGCCAATCCAATGGAAGGATGCGCCCAAGGACACCAAATCCTTCGCCGTCAACGTCTGGCACATTCCCGGTCCGAATGAAATCAAGTCGTATTGGGTCGTTTACAACATTCCGAAAAATGTCACACAGCTTGGGAAAAATGAAACATCCGTTGGCATCATTGGCATCAACGACAAAAATCGACGCGAATACGATCCGATGAAATCCAAAGGCCCCGGCGCGAAGCAGTATCACGTTACTGTCTACGCTTTGTCTTGCGAACTGAAAATCCTTCCCGAAAAAGCCGACCGCGCTCATCTTCTCGAAGCCATTCAGGGCGTTACGCTCGCTGAAGGAACGTTGACTTATTTCTACCAACGCAAGTGAACAGTAACTGTGTCGGCCAACGTATTTTTCTCGTGAACAGCACACACCAACGATTTTGAAATTTCTCGCCGCAGTGACGCAATACTGCTCCAACAATCTGCGCTGGACGACGGCCCGCGCCTCCTCGCTTCGTGGCGGCAGAGCCCTGATCAGGTGCGAGTCTTTCCGTGATGGGACGGCTGAATCTGAAGGACAGGTTGAGCGCGTTCACCGCTGCAGATGACAACTAACAGACTACAAATGAGTTGTTCACGCTGGTCGTCGCTCATGCGTAGTTCTGCTTTTTCGAGCCGCTCGACGGCATCTTTGACGATCTCCACAGCCCCTTCCACGATTGTTTTGCGAGCGTCAATCAAGGCCATGGCCTGTTGTCGCATAAGCATGGCCTGAGCAATCTCTGGAGCGTAGGTCAGATCATTCAAACGGACGTTCAACACTCGAATTCCCGCTGCGTTCACCGCCTCCTGCAAGTCTGCGATATAGGCATTGGTGACGAGTTGATTCTCTCGTTTTAAACAGGGCTCGTTGTGGTCAGCGGATTCGTAAGGAAACTGAGAGCTGACTCGTTTAATGACGGCGCTGGCCTGATCTTCAATGAACTTTCGATAGTTGTCCACTTCCAGAGCGGCTCTATATGAATGTTCGACGCGATAGACAACGATCGCACTAATTTGGATCGGATTTCCGTTTCGCTCAAGCACTGTCGTGACTGCAATATCATGCGTCATGTCACGTGTTGGAATTCGAAACTGGACTCGACCAGTCGGATGAATCCAGCAGATTCCCTGTTTTCGCAGAATGGTTACAAATTTTCCAAAGCGGAGTATCACAATTTCTTCACGCGGATTCACGATGATGAATCCAAACAGCAACACAAGCCCGCCCGTCACGACTGTCACCAAGATCACAAGAAATAGCCCGAGGGCTCCTTGGTTTTGAGGCATGCGATTTTCGTCAACGTTGTTCATTGTGTTCTCAAGAGTTAAACGGAAAGGTCCCGATGGTTTTTCAGTGCTACACAAGGGATGTCAATTGAGAGAGCGATCGATGTTTCACACAAGAAAATTCCAACGAACGGATCGCATGTCAAACCAACGCTCAAAGAAACTCTAAGGACGTCACCACGCTCGCGATCACACTCTACGGTACCGCCGGGGCGTACAGAAGTCTCTACGGAGAACCGGCCGCGACCCAGTGAGCACCGATGGCGGCCAAAACAGGCCAAGGCGAGTAAGCAAACGACTGCATCGCCTCGTTTGATGTTGCTACGACGCCTTGGCAGCCGCAACAGGTTGCGGTCGTGACTTGTTGTTAGACTGATTTTTTAGTGTCGCTTGAGGCTGTCGTTTCTGACACGAGGTTAAAATGTCTCGTTTTATCTGGCTTTCTTTTTTTCTGTTTTTCTCAATCGTTCAAGCAGATCTCCGCTCGGACGAACAGAAACAAGCCCAGCCATCTTCTTCAGAAGTCACTCCTCTTCCCGGCCATTCGTTGCATGGAGAAGCCTTTGACGATGGTCCTCGGCAGCAGGCTTCTTTTATGGCGAATACCGGGAACATTCGTTTCACCGTCACGACTACCGTGCCGGACGCGCAGCAATTTTTTGATCAAGGAATCGGACAACTTCACGGCTTTTTGTATTACGAAGCAGAACGCTCGTTTCGTCAGGTCGCCAAACTCGATCCCAACTGCGCTATGGCCTACTGGGGAATGGCAATGGCGAATATCAACAATGAAAAACGGGCCAAAGAATTGATTCGGATCGCGCTAGAAAAGAAAGATCTTGCCAGTTCACGTGAGCAGTCTTGGATCACCTCACTCGCCACGTTTTACAAAGGCGACGACACTTTCGACGCCCGCTGCAAGTACATCCGTGATCTCGAATCGCTCGTTCAAGATCAACCTCACGATGTCGAAGCAAAAGCATTTCTCGTTTTTCAGATCTGGAAAAATTCTAGTTGGACGGATTCTTCTGGAAAAAAATCCCTGCTTATTTCCAGTTATCAGGCAGTTGATGCTCTCCTCGATCAGATTTTTCAGATCGCCCCAATGCACCCGGCACACCATTACCGAATTCATCTCTGGGACGACGAAAAACCGGCTCGTGCGCTCATTTCTGCCTCTCTCAACGGCCAGTCGTCGGCTGGGATTGCACACATGTGGCATATGCCGGGACATACCTACTCCAAGCTCCATCGTTATGGTGATGCGATCTGGCAGCAGGAAGCCTCTGCCCGGGTCGATCATGCGTACACCATGCGGGACCGAGTCCTCCCCGGTCAGATTCATAACTACGCTCACAACAACGAATGGCTCATTCGCAATCTTATTTTTCTCGGGCAGGCTACGCGCGCCCGAGAACTTGCTCAAAACATGATCGACATTCCCCGGCATCCGATGAACAACGACATCACCAAAGATTCAAGCTGCGCTGCGTACGGACGCGCGCGAATGCGACAGATCCTCGTTGGTTTTGAACTCTGGCATGAGATCATCGCTCGTCAAGACTCGGAACTCTTTCAACCGATTCCTGAAAATTCTACTGATGAAATCCAGCGTCTGAGCGCACTGGCGATCGCTTCCTTCAGCCTGGCGAAGCCCGATGATGGAAACCGGCATCTTGCCACCATGGAAAAATGGCTTGCCGACAAAAGAGCAGGCCGCTACGCCGCTGCTGATGCTGCAGAACAAAAAGCCCGCACAGAAAAAAAGCCCGATCATGAAGTCACTCAAGCCATGGCCGGCGTATTGCTCGAAAAATCAGCCGGACTCAAAGAGATTGAAACATCTCTGACCGAACTGCGGGGCTATTCGTTGCTCGCCGCTGCCAAAATTCCTGAAGCGCTCGTTCAATTCAATACACTCAAAGAGATTGCTGGAGTTCGTAAGGAATCGCTGGCTCGCGCTTTCTCTCTGTGCAACGATCACGAACAAGCTGTCGCTCTTGCCCGCAAAGCTGTCGAATCGGGTGTCAACGAAATCCTTCCTCAAGCGACGCTCGTGGAGGTGCTCTATCGCTCTGGAAAAAAGCCAGAGGCTACAGCTGATTTTGCAAAGCTTCGAACGCTCGCTGGAACCGCTGATCTTGATCTTCCAATTTTTGTTCGACTGAAGCCCCTCGCTGATGAACTCCAACTTCCCGTTGACTGGCGCACCAGTGCTCCTCCATCGACCGACGTTGGCATTCGGCCGGATCTCAATTCCCTCGGCCCTTTTCTCTGGCAACCCCACCCCGCCGCTGCGTGGAGCCTCATCAATACTTTGGGAGAAACGGTCACTCTGGAACAGTTTCGCGGCAAACCGCTCATCATCATTTTTTACCTTGGATCCGGCTGTCTCCACTGCGTCGAGCAACTGCAGAAGTTTTCCGCTCGCTCACACGACTTTCAATCCGCTGGGCTGGAGATTGTGGCGATCTCCAGCGAGTCTCTCGATTCGCTGAAAGCGTCGATTGGCACTCTCGAAAAAGAAAAGGCAATCCCCTTTCCGCTTTTTTCCGATGCCTCGCTCGAAGTTTTTAAGAAGTACCGAGTTTACGACGACTTTGAAAATCGGCCCCTGCACGGCACAATTCTCATTGATTCTCAGGGCCTTGTTCGTTGGCAAGACATTCGTTTTGAACCCTTCCTTGATCCCGATTTTCTTCTCAAGGAATCAACTCGTCTTGTGCACTGCGTTACCTCGTCCATAGTTACCAAGACCGCGGTTGTGCAATGATCTCTCATTCGACCCTTTTAGAATATATGACGGAACATGACCAAAACAGGTCGGCGTATGGATATTGTTTTGGGGACTCTTCAGATGGTGTGTGACTATTTTCTACGAACTTCTACGGGACGGGGGCGCACCGCTATGCCACTGGCATTGATACGACTCACACTTCTAGTCGCCGCTTTTTCTTTTTCTGAAATCTGCCTGAGTGCCAATGCCGCGGATACGCTCTCGTCGACGACCACAATCCGATCTGAATTTTCCTCCTGTTTTCGTTCTCCTGTGAGTGTTGCGATCCTCTCCGATGAAAAGTGGCTCGTGACGGCCAACCAGGCCTCCGGCACCGTCTCGCTGATTAATCTTGTCGCCGCCTGTGTGACCGATGAACTCGATATCGGTCGTCGGCCGACTTCAATTGTGGCTCGAAACCAAAACGGCGCTCTTGCCATCGCATCGGAATCGGGCGACCTCGTCGCAATCGACTGTTCCAATGGGCGACTCACGGAGTCCGGCCGAATCCACGTTGGATATGAACCACATAGCGTTGGGCTGTCTCCTGATGGTTGCATCGCTTATGTCACGCTCTCAGCGGTGCATCAAGTGGCGATCGTCGACGTGGTCACAATGACACTGATCAAAACGCTCGATGTCGGCCAACTGCCTCGCTCATTGGCAGTCTCAATCGACGGGAAGCTAATCGCCGTGACCTGCTCTGGAAAATCGGAAGTCGTTCTGATCGACGCACTCACCCACACGGTGCATTCGAGATATCCCTTTCGTGGATTGAACCTCGGGCAGCCTGCCTTCACGCCCGACAGCACCGCACTTTACTTTCCTTGGACGTACGACGGCGGCAGTTATCCATCTCCGGGAAATATTCGCCGAGGATGGGTGACCGGCAGTCGGCTTGGAAGAATTCGATTTCACAAAACACCAGATGCACTTCAAGGACTCACGCTCGATGTTTCTGGAAAAGCTGTTGGTGACGTGTTTGGATTGATGGTGACTGATCAAGGCCGCAGCCTGCTGATTTCGGCCGGTGGCACTCATGAACTTCTCCGGTTAATTGTCGAGTCACTCCCTTTTGGAAAGATTAGTGGAACTGAAGTCATGGAACCGTCGCTGGCTGCCAATGCAACGGCACTTCGCCGCTTGCAACTTGGTGGACGGCCGCTGGGAATGTGCGCTTCGCAGCAGCACCGTCGCGTGTATGTCGCCAATTCACTTCTGGATGCGGTTCAGGAAATTGATCTCGATACATACGCTGTCACGAAAACAGTTTCCCTTGATCGAGACGTGGCTCCCACACAAACTGCGCTGCTTGAGCGCCAAGGCGAGGCGATCTTTTACGACGCCACAAGAAGCCTCGACCAGTGGTATAGCTGCCACACGTGCCACTTCGAGGGAGGCGGTAATACTGTGACGATGGATACGCTCAACGACGGTTCCACCGGTTCGTACAAGACCGTGCTGCCGCTCTACGGCGTTTCCCAGACTGGGCCGTGGACATGGCACGGTTGGCAGAATGATTTGCATGCGTCTCTGCGTAAATCGTTGATCGAGACCATGCAAGGCCCCTCGCCAACAACTGAGGATGTTGATGCATTGCTGGTCTATCTGACTGCGACTGCACCTCCACCAAGCCCGTTTCGAGAAAGAGATGGAAGCCTGTCACCAGCGGCACTTCGCGGCGAGAAGCTTTTTCAAAGCGATCGAGCCGGTTGCAGTCATTGTCACTCTGGAAACTATCTGACAAGCAGTGAGGTCTACGACGTCGGACTGATTCGTTCTGAAGACCAGTATCCGGGGTTTAGTCCTCCGGCACTCGCCGGCGTGTTCAGAAAAACAATTTTTCTTCATCATGGCAAAGCAAAGAGCCTGCGAGAAGTTCTCGCCGGGCTCCACAGCCCTGAAAAAACCCTCGGGCACCTTCCCTTCTCAGAAGAAGAAATGGATGACCTCATCGCCTATCTTCAGTGTCTGTAACGACAGATTGCTCGAGAAGTTACCGGGAACACAACAGATGCCTTGGAATTCATTCAAAGGAATCCATACTCGTACACTCTTTCTTCTGCCGCCTCTTTTTCTTACAAATCGCCTCATACCCTCGTAACGTGTTTTGTACCGCACCCACACCCGAGATACCTTCACTATGAAACTTGGCGTTTTTACCGTTATTCTTCGTAGCTTGCCGTTTGAGAAAGCCCTTGATTACCTCGCTGAACAAGGCGTTCAAGCCGTTGAAATTGGTACCGGGGCCTTTACCGGCACTGATCACTGTAACCCTGATGAACTGCTTGCGAGTGATCAGAAATCGAAAGCTTTTTTACACGCCATTGGTTCTCGTGGACTGCACATTTCTTGTTTGTCGGTTCATGGAAATCCTATTCATCCCAACAAACAAATCGCTGCGGAACACCATGCGGCATTTGAGCGATGCGTGCGCCTTGCTGAAAAACTCGAAGTGGAAGTTGTGACGACTTTCAGCGGATGTCCGGGAGGGGCTCCCGGCGACTCACAACCAAACTGGGTGACCTGCCCGTGGCCGCCAGAATATTTGGACATTCTCAACTACCAGTGGAAGGATGTGGTGGTCCCCTACTGGAACACCGCCACAGAATTTGCACGGCGTCATGGAATTCGAAAAATTGCGCTCGAAATGCATCCTGGATTTGTTGTTTATAACCCTGAAACACTTCTGAAACTGCGGCAGTCGGCTGGACAGGAAATCGGAGCCAACTTCGATCCGTCTCATCTCATCTGGCAGGGTATTGATCCATGCGCAGCGGTTCGTGCGTTACAAGATGCGATCTGGCATGTGCACGCAAAAGACACAAGCATTCAGCAGTGGAACGCCTGCATCAATGGCGTGCTGGACACCAAACACTACAGCGAAGAACTGCGTCGCTCGTGGATGTTTCGAACTGTGGGGTATGGAAGCTCTCGTCAATTCTGGTGTGACTTTATCTCCAGCCTCCGTATGGTTGGATATGATCATGTTCTTTCCATCGAACATGAAGACAGCCTGATGACCGTCGACGAAGGCCTTCAAAAGGCAATCACTTTTTTGAAGGGTATCCTCCTCAGTGAACCCAAAGGTGAGGTCACTTGGGCCTAGAGATAACCGACGGGTCTATCGCATCTTCTGAGGCCGGCACAAGTATTGCAATGAGTCGTCACACGTCACGCGAGCGGCGGTGAGCCTCTTGCCACTGCGTCCACGTCTATGAGGACGACTTGTGATTTCTACAAAGCAACCTGCAATTTTTCACACTTCGAGGATCTGACCGACCTGCGGATGGCGCCGGCCGTGGGCGGCGCGGGTGACTTGTCGCTCGTGCATCGGTAAGGCATCCTGCGAACGAAACATTGCTACAGCCGAGACGCCAACACTTCCTCGAGCTTTTTCGCGATGCCAAGCTCCTGGGACCACCGCCGCATATAGGCCTTGTCGAGCTCGCCCTGAGTGAAGAGAACGTCCTGCGCATCGATCAGGTCGCGCGGACGGCTTGCGATCAGCTTGAACAAGATCAGGTCCTCGGCGGTGACCAAGCTGACCTGTTGTCCTTCGACCGCGCACGTCACCCGCCGTGCGATGACCTCCTGCTGAAACACGGTTTCCGCCAGAAACAGATCGGCATCGATGGCCTTACCGTCGAGATTCAGCCGAATTTTTATCAGCGGCATGCCGCCCACCTGATCGACCCAGCCGCCTTCATACGCGTTCGGAATCGAGTAGCCAAGCTCCTCGACCGCCGCAAACAGCTCACGGAGCCGGTCACGGGAAACAGCGAGCGTGAAGTCGACATCGTAGGTCGGACGGGGCAGTGCGTATGCCCGAACGGCGATACCGCCCATGATCGCCCCATGATCGCATAGGGCAGGGACAGCCGATCAAACAAAGCGACCAGTTCATGAATGACGTCGGTGAGATCCTTCACGCGACTTCTCGTGAAGAGGATTTCCGCAACCGCGACAGCGTCGCTAGAATCCGTTCGTTGCGGAGATCGTTTTCGCGCTTTATGAGCTCGAAGCGACGGGCGACGATCTCCTCGCTTCCCTGGAGCAGGTAGGGCGTGTTGTCTCGCATCATCTCGAACGTCAAATCAAGGCGCTCGCCGACCGTCAGGCGGCGATTCTGGTCGAGGGTTTCCTGGCTCAGCATGGCGGGTCGGCCCCTAGCTATGGACTGCTTCAGCGGATGTCGATCCATCCACCGCACGCACCAAAGAATAGTCCGGCCAAAGGCACTTCCGCAAGCATCGGACGCCCAATCTGCCCGGCCTGATGAACTTTCCAGTGCGTTGGCACGGCATGTTCTCTCGCGAGCGGGAAGTGTGAGGCAAGGATTCGCATGAAGTGGTGTTTTTCATCAGCACCTTTTGGCGTCGGTGAAGCGACTGACCAAGCACCTCTGCGGCGGTTGGAGGATCGAGAACTCTCTGCATTGGTCCATCGATGCAACTTTTCCCCTCTCCATTCTCAAGCAGGACACTTCAATTGAAAAAAATCTAGATTCGAGGAAAAAGGCATCCGACAGGAATGGTAGAACGGAGTCCTCAAAGCGATTCTCTCTGGAAATCAAGGCAATGAAAGTGCGATAGCCCTTTGGAGCATTGCAAGTGAAGCCTCACACCTCGGCGAGTGGCGTGGTGGCATCGCCAAAGGTATCGAGATGAACCCCCATCTTCTTCATTATCGACAAGTAGAGACGACACATCTGACGATCCGGTTGAGCTTTGTAATCAAGCACTCGTCCTGATTTGATCGATCCCCCACCGCCTCCCACGAGCAGAACAGGAAGCTGCGTGTTGTCGTGGCCACCGGTCATCATGCTCGAGCAGAACATCAGCATGGAGTTGTCGAGCGCCGTTCGCTCTCCTTCTTGAATCGCGTCGAGACGCTTTGCAATATAGGCCACTTGCTCGACGAAGAACCGATTCACTTTCAACCAGTCGTCGGTATCAGAGTGTGACAGAAGATGATGAATCATTGAATCAACTCCAAGATGCGGAAATCGCAGCGAGGAGTGATCGTTGTTCAGTTTGAGCGTGGTGATACGGGTTGAATCAGTCTGAAAACCGAGCACAAGAATGTCACACATCAGCCGCATGTGGTCGGCAATATTCTGCGGAATTCCATCTGCAGGTCGTGGCATGTCGGGTTTTTCAAGCGTCGGTCGCCAGCCCTGAATTTCACCGAGTCGACCGGCCCGCTCAATTCGCAACTCCACATCTCGCACGCTGTCGAGATATTCGTCGAGCTTGCGCTGATCCGTGGCACTGATTGCCCGACGCAGCGCGAGAGCATCCTCCGCCACCGCATCGAGCACGCTTCTGTCGCCCCGCTCGACGTCATCCTTAAAAAGACGATCAAATGCCAGTGCCGGATAGAGTTCCAATGGCGTCGGCGTTGTTGGAGAACTCCACGAAATGTGCGAACTGTAGAGCATTGAATAATTTTTATGCACACTTGGGTTGGAATGTTCACAACCCAGCACAAGGCTTGGAACTTTTGTTGCGCGTCCATGCACTTTTGCAAGCACCTGATCGACGCTCGTTCCCGAGCGAATATCCCCTCCGGAGGCCAGTGGCGCCCCGGAAAGAAGGTTGCCGGTCTGCGAACTGTGGATATTTCCTTTTTGCGCCTCCGCGTTGTAGAGGCCGGAAATAAAGAGCAGCTTTTCTCGTACATCTCCCAAAGATTCAAGCACGCTGCCGAGTTCCATCGACGCGCCTTCACCCCGAGCCCACCACTGCTTGCTATGAAAACCATTTCCAGAAAAGAGCACCGCGAGTCTTACCGGAGGCTCGCTTGAGGCTGACTCAACAGAACCATTTTTTTCGGCAGGCTCCCCACCCCACACACGCTTTGACTCCAGCCACGGCAAGGCCATCGAAACTCCGACTCCACGCAGAAGCCTTCGACGCGACAAACTCTCCATGACACACGCATCCTTTTCTTACTGGTTTATCATTGCTCGTCTTTTGACCGAATTTCCTGGAACTGTCGGCTCATCACAATCACTTCAAACGCGGATCGGATTCGGAAATCATTTTCGAGAAGATGGACCTCCATCTTCTCGAGGAGAGGCCGATCAGACAACTGTACGCTTCTTCCCAACGCATATCCGAGCAGCTTTCTACACAGTTGACGCACTCCATCTGCACGCCGCACCGTCAGCAGATACTCCTTCAGATCCTGAATCCCATCGACCGGAGTACCATCGGGAAGCGTGGTACGGGTATCT
This sequence comes from Planctomycetota bacterium, assembly GCA_003669585.1. Lineage (GTDB taxonomy): Bacteria > Planctomycetota > Planctomycetia > Pirellulales > UBA1268 > QWOQ01. Next base: position 375,255 of record QWOQ01000007.1, read on the forward strand.
CTTTTTTCTTCCCCCGTCGAGGCCTGACGAAACCGGCCAATCGCATCAAAGCCCTCGAGAGCAAAACCGAACGGATCGATTCTGCGGTGACATGCCGAACACGCTGCGTCAGAACTATGACGTTCTATCAATTGACGTTCCGTAAGTCCTTCGGGAAGATCCTCTGGAAGGGGTGGGACATTTTTCGGCGGCTTGGGAAGTTTTTCACCGAGCACCACCTCGGTGATCCAATTGCCTCGCAGAATTGGACTGGTGCGTGAAGCGCCTGACTGCTTTGACAGCGTGGAAGCAAATCCCAGAATTCCCCCACGCGAATACTGCTTGACGCCATCCACCCGTCGCCACTGTGGGCCGATCACATTTGGTATGCCGTAATACTTCGCCATCGATTCATTCAGAAACGTGTAATCGGCATCGAAGAGATCGAGAACCGATGCGTTTTCCTGAACGAGATGCGTGAGAAATTGGAGTGACTCTTCATACATGTCGGCACGCATTCCAGAAAACTCCGGAAAGTGCTGCTCGCTTTTTTCATCGTTGCGGTCAAAGTCGCGGATGTGCAACCACTGCGCACCGAATTCAGTCGCCAACCGTCGCGAGCGATTGTCGCTCAACATGCGATGCATGTGTCCTCGCAGCACTTCCGGTTGCGACAGCGAACCCGATGCGGCAGAGGCCATAAGGAGATCGTCTGGCATGCTCGACCAAAGAAAGTAACTGAGCCTTGTGGCAAGTTCCCACTGATCCACGGCGGCGGCGTCTGCTCCAGTGGCCGCCTTTTCGCTGCGATACAAAAACGCTGGTGCTACGAGCACTCTTGCCAAGAGCATGCGGAGGGCAGCGTCGTGCGAGAGTTCTTCACTCAACAGCGTCTGATAGAGGTTCCGCAACTGATCCACATCTACCTGATCAAGTGGCCGACGCCATGCGCGTCCAGCGAATTCCAAGACGGCCTGCAATTGGCTCGACCGAGAGTCGAGCAGCTCCTGCCGAAAGGCCGTCGCTCGTTCGTTGATCGGTCCACGCATTCCTTCAAATGCACTCGGATCGGCATCTTGCGTAGCAAACTGCATTAACTGTTCAAAGGCATCCACCTGCACCAAAGCGTCTTCACTGACAAAATGCAACTCTTTCCAGAGAAGATTCAGTTCGGCAATCTGCTTCTCATCGAGCATCAATTTTTGAAGATGATCATCCTCGCGGTAGAAAAGCGTGAGCGTCACCACTTCGTCCACCGGAACAATTTTCGTATAGCACAGCGCTGCGGGAAACAACTGTCGAAAATCGTCAAACGCTTTTTCAAATTTCTCTCGAACCGGGCTCCCTTCGCCAATGATCACCGGCGCCGAGTGCATCGTGCGGAGATTATTATCACTCCAGAGACCACTCACGACCGTACTTTGAGACGCGGATACTTTTATATGGTTGTCCACAGGTTTGCTTGAAAGCATTTGCATTTGCACGCTTCCCAACGGACCGGACGTTGGAGCAAGTATTCCCGTTGCAACCAGTTCCGCTCCTTCGGCGAGATCCGCCGGAATTCGCACTTCAATCGTACTTGGAGCCTGCACAAACAGATCCAGTGGACCGATTCCTGAAATGGCTGGATTTTTGTCAACAGGCCCAAAGAGTGCTGGATCGAGACCGTATTCACTTCCTGATGCATCTGTGGCCTGTTTCTGTGAAACGCTCTCGAGCGCCGCAGACATCTTTGAAATAAGTGGGCCTCGCAGCGAAAGAAGTTCTTTTGCAAGTGCACGATCGGGGGAATCAAGAGCCAGCGCAGCGACTCCTTCGGTGAGTAATCGCTCAATTTCTTTCCCAAGGTTTTCCTTCGTCGTCGCATCAACGGCCTGCCGCCATTGAGCAAGGAGTGAGCCGGAAGGAATTACCGGACTTCCCTGAGCGACCACTGGCTCTCCTCCAAAGTGCCAGACGCTCGGGGTACCAAATGTATCGGAATGTGGATTGCCGGAGAGAATGTCGGGGGAAATGTCTTCGGCGAGATCCCACCGACGGGTTCCATCGCGAATGGTGAGATCGATCGCCGTGAGATCGCACGAGTGATTTCCATCTTGCGGACTGATAACGATCGCCACCACATCGCCAACATGCACTCGCACATTTTTTTGTTGTGCGATCTCCATGACCACACCACCGCTCGTCTTTCCTCGAACAAGTTGCTCTCGCGAGCGCCCGCGCCGGACTTCAAGTGTCCAACTCACACCGTTGCCACATTCGGGATGCGCGTGCTGAATTTTCCCTTCGAGCTGAAGTACACCGGAGACGGGGCTCTTCCACGCCACCACTGCACTCACCGTCGGCGCGGGATGCACCGCAATACTGTGCGGCTTCATCGTGCCCGGCACACGCACCTGCTGGTCCGAACTATTGGCAATCACGCTCAAAGCGTTGTCACCGGTCCACCCCTTGATGAAGTCGTAGTCGCCACTGCGATCGATGCGTGTAAGCAGAGGCGAACCAATCGTCACTTCGCCCGAAGTGCCAATGCCCAAACAATCCAGCCACGCTGAAAACAGCACAGGATCAATGGCATATTTCTGAGCGAGCAACTCGATATTCGGTCGCTCCCCAGACGCATCTGCCTCGGCCGCAGCAGAGAGACACTTCGAAACGCTGTCAATCACACTCGCTCGATGCGCGGCAAGATTGTGGACAACTCCACGCAATTCCTTCAGTGGCAAATCAGCCCGCCCCGGCCACACAAATCGAAGCTGCTGCCAAATCGCCACGTCGTCAGTTTCGCCGTCGCCGGCATCACTTGTTGAGAGATAGAGCGTCAGGTCGGTTTCATCGGCAGGGGCAGTGAGCTTCAATCGCATTTCGTGCCGTGCGACAAGAGGATTCACCGATTCGAGCCAACCTTTTGGGCCATTTTTTTTCCCAATATGTCCAACACTGGCAAACCGCCAGAGCGACTGTTGCCACAAGGCAACATCGGTGACCACCTGGAGAACCGCGTCCTTTTCGTTTTTGTTCCAACGCGAACGCAGCGATTCAAGCACGAACGATTGCGAAGCGTTTTCGTCGTTGAGTGTGTTCCAGAGCAGACCGAGATATTTCGCACTCAGTCCACGCGCCGTCGCCACATCGGCAATCGTGCGACTTCCTTTTGAAAGCGCATCTCGCTCTTCGATGGTCGCAGATACATATTTTTCCAGTGGCAGTCGTCCTCCTGCATTGGTGTCGAAGGCGATGCCCTGGAGATTGACCGCCGTGGCACCTTGGGAATTGGTGAAGCGGGCATAGAAGCCGCGAATCGCGGCCAACGAGTCATCGGTACAATCACGGCTGGTTGTATGTTTTGAAAACCGCATACCATCGGGCAGGAACATTGCGTGATCGGCAACTTCTTTCGCCGCAATGAGATACTTTGACAACAGTCCCGGACTCATCACAAGTCCGCTGCCAACATTGGTGAAGCCTTCTCCAGCCGCTCCGTCAACCGGAAATTCTTTGGCAACGTCAATCGTATCAATGCCTGTCAGATCGCGAATCGTGTGTCCATATTCGGTATTGCCCAATCGCCGAAGCACCACCGGTCCAGGATCGCCAGCCTGCATAAGCGACTCGGCATCGAGATATCGATCAACCCATGCTCGCAGCGCTACCCGCTCATCAGGCGTTGGTTGACTTGACTCTTCGGGGGGCATTTCACTGTCTCGCAGAACTTCGCTTACACGCTGCCACGCAATCGGGTCGCGACGCACCTGGTCCACGCTTGTAAATCGTTCGAGATCAAGATCCCCTTCTTTTTTCGAAGCGCTGTGACAATCCAAGCAGAGGCGTTCGATCAAGGGCTTGATCTTGTCGGTAAATGCTTCTGAAAGAACTTCGAACGACTCTGCTTTGGCCGAGGCGTTCCAGTCCATCGGAATACCCGTTTGAAACGCCAGAATCAGGAGCACCGCAGGGGTTGCCCAGTTTTTCCAGAAGGTTTTCCAGAAGAGCGAGAGAGCCTGCCCTCGGGGAAAGACAAACACCCTCTGGTCTTTTCCATTTTTCATCGCACGCATTCTCCTCGCTTTTTCGCAAACAATTCGCTCCGCAAAGCCTCGCGGGACATTTAAATTACATCTTTTTACATCCGATCACAAAAACTGATCTGTCTGTATTGAGGTCCCGTCAACCACTCGAGAGCGTTTTCAAAATCAAAAAACACGACCGCCAAAAAGGCATGTTGTAAACTAAAGTCTTTGTCAGCACTCTTGTTACGACGCATACGAGCATCATTCACACTGCTTCTTGTAGGTCGTTGACTTGTCTTTCTCCAGTGTCTTCAATGTAGACTTTGTGAGCGTTGTGTGTTGCATGCGTCCGAGAAGATGGAGAATTGATAGCAGAAGAGTCGATTTTTACTTCTGCGGAACGTTGATCGAGAACACATTCTCAATAACACACTATTGAGAACCTGAAGGCGTAGAAGCAAAGCATTGCTAGCAGACAGTCTTTCTGGCGGAGGCTCTGTCGATGACCAATCAGAAGAAATTCAGATGTTCGGGTCCAGTTTCCCGCCGCAGTTTTCTTGAGGTTGGAAGTCTGGCTTTTACCGGAATCGGCCTCTCGGACCTGTTTCGGCTGAGATCTTTACAGTCTTTGGCTTCCACTCAACCAGCTTTCTCCCAAAATTCTGACACTTCGGTGATTTTTGTCTGGCTTCCAGGTGGGTTTCCACACATGGAAACCTACGACATGAAACCGGAGGCCTCGACCGATTTTCGTGGTGATTTTCGTCCCATTCGCACCAATGTCCCAGGGATTGAAGTCTGCGAGCATCTTCCACTGCACGCAAAAGTGGCTGATCGATTCACGCTGATCAGGTCGATTTCTCATGAATTTTCTGATCACGGCGGTGCCCATAAGCGAATGCTTACTGGAAGACTTCCCAAAGATCCCACGGGCACACTCAATGACGCTCCTGCGGGCGGATCGATCGTTGCAAAGTGTCGCGAACAGCTGAATCGAGGCGTTCCAAACTACACTGCCGAGGTTGATTCAGGCCGTGCAGGAGTTGATACGTTTGCTTTTGGGGCGGCCTATCTCGGGCCAACGTTTACTCCTTTTATTGTTCCTGGAAACCCCAGCGACCCGACATTTTCTGTGCCAAGTCTCTCTCTTGAAAAGAGTATGGAATCTCGGCTCGAAGATCGCAAAACATTGCTCGGCGGTCTTGATCGAGTGCGAAGAGAGATGGACCGCACTGGGGTCATGGAGGCTCGTGATGAATTTCATCAAAAGGCAATCGATCTTTTAACGAGTGATACGGCGAAAAAAGCATTTGATCTTTCTCTGGAAGATCCCGCTGTTCGCAATCGTTACGGCCAACACGCCTTCGGTCAGCGGGCGCTTCTGGCACGCAGGCTCGTTGAAGCAGGAACCAGTTTTGCAACAGTTGTGATGGAACACCCAGGTGGTCCGATGCTTTCCAATGGCACCTACAACTGGGACTGCCATGCCGTGAACTGTCACATTTTCGACGACCTTCGTTGGAAACTCCCTTCCTACGATCAAGCAATTTCTGCGCTGATCGAGGATCTCTATACCCGTGGTCTCGATAAAAAAGTAATGCTCGTCGTCACCGGAGATTTTGGTCACACGCCGAGAATTGAGAAAAGTAAAGGAACGCATACCGGAATTATTCAACCGGGACGCGACCATTGGCCGCAATCGATGTCGGTGCTGGTGTGCGGCGGCGGCATGCGTACCGGACAGATCGTCGGCTCAACAAATTCCAAGGGCGAACATCCCCACGATCGGCCTCTTACTCCATGTGATCTGTGGGCCACTCTCTACCACCATCTTGGCATCGACCCCGAGATGACCTTCCCCGACCTCACGGGGCGTCCGATGCCGATTCTGCCTTTTGGAAGTCCCATTCAAGAATTGCTCTAGCAAAACAACTTACAAAGATCGCCTGTCTTCACGCTCTCAATTTTTCCGATGATGCAAACACGTTTTTACAACACGATTGGCTGCAAAGAATTCGAAGGCGTATCGCCTCTTTCTCGAAGAGAATCAATTCGAGTCGGTGCTCTTGGTGCTGGTCTTTCGCTTTCGAGTCTCCTTCGTCATGAGGCTCTGGCGAAGGAAACGCCACACACGGGCAGCACCGTGAAACGAAATCATTCGATTATTATTCTCTGGATGCGAGGAGGCCCGAGTCAGATTGACACTTGGGATCCAAAGCCCAATGCGCCGTCAGAAATTCGCGGCGAGTTTTCTACCATCGCGACACAAGTCCCCGGCATTCAACTTTCGGAACATGTTCCCGAAATGGCACGAATGATGAATTCATGGTCGGTGATTCGCAGCATGCACTACCGCAGCGAAGACGGACGCACCGATCACTCCACCGGCGATCAGGTCTGTTTTACAGGCTACAGTTCTGGGCCTGCCCCCGATCAGAATATTCACCCGAGCATCGGCTCGGTGGTTCGCAAGCAACTCTACCGCCCGGGCGATCTTCCGGCCTACGTGATGGTGCCGCGTATGGTTCCCGGAACGGCATCGAGTTACCTCGGAGCTTCGTGTGCTCCATTTGAAACTCAGGCAGATCCTGCATCCAACGAACCATTTGTAGTTCCCAATCTCGGTCTCGACAACGGACTGTCGATCGATCGCATCTCTTCCCGTCGAAAGTTGCTCGGTGACATGGATCACTTGCGACGCTGTGTTGACACTGATGGCCGAATGAACGCTGTCGATGATTTTTCGAGGCAGGCATTCGAAATGGTGACAAATAATAAAGCCAGACAGGCATTCGATCTTGAAAGCGAACCGAGGAGCGTTCGAAATCGATACGGATTCTTTCCTCAATACACGCCACGCATGAGAGCGGCAGGAGATTGCCCACAATGGCCGCAACGCATGCTGCTGGCAAGACGATTAATCGAGGCGGGAGTTCGACTCGTGACCGTTGATTGCCGATGGTGGGATACGCACGACGATAATTTTCATGCCCTTAAAACGGCGTTTCTTCCTCAGTTTGACCGGGCCTACTCAGCTCTTCTGGGAGATCTCCAAGAACGGGGATTGCTCGAGACAACCATGGTTGTGGCGTGGGGAGAGATGGGCCGTTCGCCACGAATCTCCAGCACCGCAGGTCGAGATCACTGGCCTGGATGCTTTAGCGCAGCGATGGCCGGTGGCGGCATTCGTGGAGGACGGGTCGTTGGTTCATCCGATCACCATGCTGCACTGCCCAAGGACAATCCAAAAATCGTGCAAGATGTACTGGCAACCCTCTACCGGCATGTGGGAGTCGATGTTTCGCGGCAGTATAGTGATCATGCGGGCCGTCCACATCCGGTGCTTCCCTGTGGCGAACCTATTCATGAACTTTTTTAACCATTTTTCGAATTTTTAGCCTGATCCAGAACCTTTTTTGACCGTATTCACTTATTGACCCACACTTGAGCAGTTCAAGTTCTGAATAAAAGCCCTCTCGGCGAAAAATCAGGACGCTCGAACTTTGGAGACCTTTACGATGCTGCCAATTCACAAGAATTTTTCATTTCATCGAGCGTGCCGATGGCTTGCCAGTCCATGGCTGATCGGTTCTGCCTCGGCAGTCGCTGCAGTCACTTTTTCTGCGACGATGAATTATCTGCTTTTACAACGAGTTTCTGCCGCTGACGCAGTTCTTCAAACTCCAGCAGCCATCGCCCGACTCGAAGTGTCTACCGGGGAGGAATCTGCCCCGGGAATTCCGACGATCAAAATTATCGGAACCGAAGGCCGCCGGCAGTTGATCGTTACTGGTTTTCCAGCCGCAGGTGTTGTGGCCATACCGCGAGACTTGACCCGTGAGGTTCACTACAGTGTTGAGCCAGCCACGATTGCCACCGTGAATTCTTTGGGTGTCGTAGTGCCGCAGGCGGATGGCTTAGGACGTCTCACCGTGAGTGTGCAAGGTGCCGAACCTGTAAACGTGCCGTTGATCGTCGAGCGATTTGGAAATGATCCGCCGATCGACTTTGCCAGTCAGATCGTTCCTATTTTTACGAAACACGCCTGCAACAGCGGTGGATGCCACGGCAAAAGCGGTGGTCAAAATGGATTCCGACTTTCGCTTCTTGGATTCGAACCGGGAGAGGACTACGAGCATCTCACCAAAGAGGCGAGAGGACGACGGCTTTTGGTTGCGGCTCCCGAGGAGAGTCTTCTTTTAACAAAAGCCTCCGCAGCGACTCCGCATGGTGGCGGACGTTTGATTGAAAAAGGATCCCCTTCATACGCTTTAATCAACCGATGGATTGCCGAAGGAGCGAGTCCAAGTGATCCCAATGCGAGGCGAGTTATTGGAATTGATGCCTATCCTCTGATACGTGTCATGCATCCTTCGAGCCATCAGCAGGTGCGAGTGATGGCGCATTACTCCGACGGCTCCAATGAAGATGTCACTCCAATGGCTCAATATGAAGTCAATGCGCCCGAACTCGCGGCCGTTGATAAGTCTGGGCTTGTCACCGCCGTTGAGCGAGGTGTGGGTCCACAACGCAGTGGCACCGCCGCCCTGATGGTGCGGTACCAAAGTCAAGTTGCCGTATTTCGAGCAACTATTCCACTTGATTCCCCTCTGGTAAAGCTGCCTTCGGCAGACGCATTCGTCAAGAATTTTATCGATCGACATGTGCTCGACAATCTTGTTTCGCTCGGGCTGCCTCCTTCGATTCCGTGCGATGACGCAACGTTCCTGCGGCGAGTCTCACTCGACATTGTTGGACGCATTCCAACGCTTGATGAAAGCCGTATGTTTCTGGCCGATGCCGATCCTACGAAACGCGAAAAGGCCATCGATCGACTGCTCGAGAGCCCTGAATATGCCGATTATTTTGCAAACAAATGGAGTTCTATTCTTCGCAATAAACGAACCGACGATGCCCTCCACCGTCGAGGCAGCTATTCCTTTCACGCGTGGATTCGAAAGAGCATGCTCGAGAACAAACCCTACAACGAGTTCGTTCGCGATATTCTCACCGCGACAGGAGAAGCAGGAAGCCATCCTCCAGTCATCTGGTATCGCCAAGTCACTGACGCCAATCAGCAAGTTGAAGATTCCTCGCAGTTATTTTTAGGACTGCGTTTGCAATGTGCGCGATGCCATCATCATCCATTTGAAAAGTGGAGCAGTGAAGATTACTACCAACTTTCGGCGTTCTTTTCTCGTGTGGGACGAAAGAAAGGATTGCAGCCGGGAGAGGATCGACTCTTCCACGATCGTGGAACTCCTCAGGCCAACGGACCTAAGGGAGTTGTAAAAGCGGCCGTTCTCGGATCGCCCCCAACTGAAATTGCTGCGGATCAGGATCCTCGGCAGGTGCTGTTGGATTGGATGACTGCCGCCGACAATCCGTATTTTGCTCGGTCCTTGGTGAATCGTTACTGGAAACACTTTTTTTCTCGGGGACTCGTTGAACCTGAAGACGACATGCGTTTGACAAATCCGCCCACCAATCCCGCGCTGCTCGATGCGCTTGCCAAGCATTTCGTAGAGCATGGTTACGATCTGAAGGACATCATTCGAACGATCTGCCGCTCGGCAACCTATCAGCTCTCTGCTGAGCCGAATGAACTAAATGCGGAGGATCGTCAGAGTTTTTCACGCTTTTATCCGAGACGGCTTCCCGCAGAAGTCGCGCTCGACTCAATCGACACACTTGCCGGAAAGAGCACCGGGTTTAGTGGCACGCTCGGTGGAACTCGTGCGGTGCAACTGCCCGACTCAAACTTCAATAACTATTTTCTGACTGTCTTCGGTCGACCAAACGGAGACAGTGCCTGCGAGTGCGAACGGGTTTCTGATGCAAACCTGGCACAAAGCCTGCACTTGATTAATTCCACTGACATTCTTGGGAAACTAACTGGAAATGACGGCCGGGCCTTTCGGCTTGCCAATGAAAAAGAACGCGATGTGAAGCAGAAGATTTCTGAACTCTATCTCGTTGCGTTCTCTCGTGAGCCTACCGCTGAAGAAACGTCCTTGATCGAAACGTACCTCGTTGCCCATGCCGAAAATGTGGCCGGTGCGTACGAGGACTTGATCTGGTCACTCTTAAATACCAAGGAATTTCTGTTCAATCATTAGAGCTTTTAAAAAATAGTTTTCCTTCCAAGAGGCATTTCAGACTCGATCGAATTCGCATCTTTATTCAACCGTTCTGGTCGTGGATGTTATTTCCTCTCCAGAACTCCTTCCTCAGGTTCCTCCATTCTCATTCGTAGGATGTACCACTCCATGCTGAACAAACTTTTCTCTTGGTTGACAGCGTTTGCTGGCGTGAGAACGAACTCATGGTGCGGTTGCTCTTTACGAGTGATCGCAGCGTTTTGTTTTCTCTCGTCGCAGATGCTGCTGGCGGATTTTCCGCAAGCTCGCCTGGCAACGATTTATCCCCCGGGAGGCAAGCAGAATTCTCAGGTAACTGTTGCGATTGTTGGAACCGATCTCGACGACCTACAGAAACTTACTTTTTCGCATCCCGGTATTACCGCTATTCACAAAATGAGCGAACCGACTGAGTTCGATCCTCAACCAAAACCGATCCTGGGACAGATGGTCGTCTCTATTGCCGCGGATGTGCTACCAGGGATCTACGATGTTCGTGCGGTCGGTCGTTACGGCGTCAGTAATCCTCGGGCGTTCATGATTGGAACCGTGGAAGAACTTCGCAAAGAAAAACCTGCCGACGATGTTGCTACGGCAATTGATATTCCTCCTGATGCTGTTGTTTCCGGGAAAGCAACCGCTGGCAAAGCCGATCATTACGCCGTTTTGCTCGCCGCGAATCAGCGTGTTCGAGTCAGCGTGTGGAGTAAACGATTGGAGTCGCGAATGACGCCCATCGTTTCAATTGCTGATGGATCTGGAAAGGTTCTTGCAGCATCGAATCGAACTCCCAGCGATGACCCAGTACTCGATTTTGTGGCGCCGATTGCAGGCAAGTACATTGTGAAAATCAGTGACTTTTTTGCCGGAGGAGGAGACGAACTCTTCTATCGACTCTCTCTCTCCACTGGGCCTCAGATTGATTTCGTTTTTCCACCTGTGGCAAAGCCCGGAGAGACCACGAAAATCAGCGTTTTTGGACGCGGTCTCCCAGGCAGTTCACCCGCCATTCTTGAAGGCGGCGCTGGATCTCTCGAGCAAGTCACGGTCGATGCGAGTCTCGGCGATCCTGCCAAGGGCACTTTATCGCGAGTTTCACGTCGCTTAATGGCGCCAAGAGATTCATCCATAGACGCTGGAGATATTTCGGCGAGCCTGCTCTCTTCTGCTTTGCAACCAATCTCCGCACTTGCTGCAGTTGGTCCTGTTGTGATTGAAACCTCACCGAATGACACTTCATCGCAGCCGCAAGCGATTCAAATTCCTTGCGACGTTGCTGGTCGATTTCATCCCAAGGGAGATCGCGACTGGTATTCGTTTACAGCCAAAGCGGGAGAAGATTTCCGATTTGAAGTCATCTCGCAGCGACTAGGTCTTCCCACGGATGCATCGCTCACCATTGAGAGCGTTGGGGTTGACGACAAGGGACAGCCTGTTGTCAAAGAGATTGCGTTTTCCGACGACATTGCAGCAGACTTTGCAGGCGTTGGAGTCGATCGTCCAACGACCGACCCTGCTATTTCGTTCAAAGCTCCTGTTGATGGAAACTACCGCGTGCTGATACGGGATTTAACATCGGATTCCCGCACGCTTCCAGAACATGCCTACATTTTGGAAATTCGTCGCCCCGCACCCGACTTTCGTCTGCTTGTCATGCTCACGCTGCGTGATAAAGCTGATGCGAATAAGGCAGCCATCTGGACGCCCTCACTTCCGATTGGCGGATCGCTTGCCTTGGATGTACTCGTGCTGCGTCGCGATGGTTTTGCAGGTGAGATATCTCTTGAAGTTGAAGGGCTTCCAGCCGGCGTGACCGCGTCAACGGTATCGATCGATTCCAAGTCAAATCGTGGATTGCTCGTGCTTTCGGCTCCCGAAGGTGTCGCACCGACGTCGACCACCATTCGAGTCATCGGTCGTTCGAAATTAGACACCACAGAGCTTGTTCGATTCGCTCGTTCCGCAACCTTGACATGGAATGTTGATACCGCGAATTCTCCTCAAATTGTGCGAGAAATGCATGATATTCCGCTTGCCGTGGTCGCTGATATTGCTCCGGTAACGCTCGCTCAAAGCGCGGCAAAAGTGTGGGAAACATCTCGCGGTGGAAAATTATCAATTCCACTGGGAGTTGTTCGTCGGGCAGGATCAAAAGGAGAACTGTCGCTCACCGCCGCGAATCTCCCTGCTGAACTCAAGGTCGCTGAACTCAAGCTTGCCGAAGGGGCTGCAGCTGGAACGGTAGAACTCGACTTCGATCCAAAACTCCCTGCAGGATCATATGTTGTCATTCTTACTGGAGCCGCCAAAGCTTCCTATCAGAGAAACCCACAGGCCGCAGAAGTTGCAAAAGCTGATCACGAACGCATAGCAGCTTTATCAAAAGAACGAACGGCTATTGCAGAAACTGCCAAGCAAGCAGTCGCTACTGCTGACAAACTCCTTCTCGATTCTCAAGTGATCGGAAAGCAAGCCGTTACTGCGATTGAAGAATCGAAAAAATCGATGCTCGACATCGACAATGCGGCAAAGCAAACTGCTATTGCATTCGAGGCGGCTAAAAAGCTCGCTGCCGAAAAGCCTGGCGATGCCGCGGTAGTCGAAGCAGCAAAAGTTGCTGAGAAGGCTGTTTCCGATGCTGCTTTAAAGCTCGTTGCTGCAACCACGCTCGTTCAAGAACGCACTGTCGCCCAGGCTGCTGCACAGAAAAAAACAGATGAGCTTATTGCTGCCAAGGTGACTGTAGACAAATCAATGCAGGAATCGGTCGCAAAAGCCAAAGCTACAGAAGAAGAGAGAGTTCGTCGAGAAAAGATTGCGACTGATACCGCTGCGGCAAGTGTTGCCAAGGATATCGACGTGCCGATTATGATGCCACCGATCACCATCCGCGTTGCCGAATCACCTCTGACCATCGCTCCCGCACCGGAAAAAATCACACTCAAACAGGGGACTGCAGCAGACCTGACGCTGGCCTGTACACGATTATTCGGATTTGTTGGAGAAATTGCTCTTGAGGCAGCCCCCGCAGCACCGGTGAACGGCCTTGCGATTGCACCTCTGACGATCCCTGCGGATCAACCGCAGGGAATTCTCAAACTTACGACCACGCCACAAACCCCTCCAGGTTCCTACGAGCTCGTCATCAAAGCCAAGGTAAAGTTTTTTGAACGCGAAATCGTCTCGGAACGTCGAGTGCCGGTGGTGATCGAAGCCGTTGCGGCAGAAGTGCCGAAAACCTGACGACCATCTCTCTGTACTGATGATTTTTTGTATTGCTCACTATCACTTTCTTTTTCTGTTTTCACCGCGTTGGAATCCATTGAAGCGTTACGCCCTTTCAAGACAGAGGCCTTTTTCATGCATGTTCTATGGTTCAAACGAGTATCACGCAGCATCTGCACTTTTGTTTTTCTTTTTCCAATACTTGGAATTTCTGCTGGCACTGGAGGCATGCTGAAGCTGTCGGCTGCTGAAGGACTCGCCGTAAAACTTCCTATGAGACCGGATGCTGTACGGTTTCAGGATGAAATTCTGCCGCTCCTCTCTGGTAGTTGCACCGCGTGTCACAATCAGAAAATTCACGAGGGTGGTCTCATTCTCGATTCCGTAAAAGCAATTCTGACCGGTGGTGACTCTGGTCCATCGGTAGTTCCAGGAAAACCTGTGGAGAGTCTCGTTTACTTAAGGGCCTCTCATCGACTCGAAGACTTCATGCCACCTACTGACAATAAAGTAGGCGCAAAAAATCTTTCCGCCGAACAACTCGGGCTCCTTGAGCAATGGATCCAAGAAGGTGCGACCGTTGGCCCAAAAATTGAACGAAAGCCGATTGCCTGGAAATCACTTCCGCTTGGGTCTGGAGGTGTTTTGACTGTGGCCATGAGCAATGAAGGTCGACTCACAGCAGCCGCTCGCGGTGGACGAATCAGCCTCTACAACACTTCCTCTGCTGAACTTCTTGCCACCCTGATTGATCCATCAATGGTCGCCGCTGACATGCCTGTCCCAGATACGTCGCATCGTGATCCCGTCGCATCCTTGGCGATCGCTCCATCAGGTGACCTCGTAGCATCCGGTTCATTTCGCACCATTAAACTCTGGAAAAAAATCCCTCCTGCGCGTCTACTCGAGCTTGCCGATACCGCAGCAGCAACTGCAATTGACTCCACTGCGATTGATACACTCACTGTGACTGGCTTGACTGACGGACGACTCATCCTTTCCGACAGATCAAAAGGGACTGTGGTCCGCACGATCAATGCCCACAAGGCTGCCGTGACGGATGTTGAGTTTTCCCTTGACGGTGCTATGATTTTTTCTTCTTCACGCGACGGTTCTCTTCGCGCTTGGAAGACTGCCGACGGCACGCCGGCTGGTGAATTAATTCGCACCGGCGAAGTCCATTCCTTGGCACTTGTTTCCGGCGGAGCGCAGCTTGCCAGTGCAGAGTCCGACTTTGTCATTCGAGTCTGGAGTCTCCCGCTTCCACCGGCTCCCGTGGAAGGCATTGCACCTCCTGTTGTCATGCCGCTGAAGGAACTCAAAGGGAGTACCCAGGCAGTTGTTTCACTGACGGAAATGCCGGTTGTTGCTGGGCAACTTGTCAGTGCCGGAGTTGACGGTGTTGTGCGCCTATGGAGTATCGAAACTGCTGCGGTACTCAAACAATTTGCGCACGGTGGTGCTGTCACGGGCCTCTCGATTCGTGCTGACGCAACGCGACTTGCATCCGTCGGCACGGTTCCTGGCATAAAGCTCTGGGACATAGCCAGCGGACAACTTGTGCTGGAATCAAAAGGTGACATACGCATCGCAGATCGGCTGAAGTCTGCTGATATTGCACTGATTCTGGCAAAAGAAAATGTTGAATACAGCAAGGCACAGGTCGCTGCTGCTGAAAAAGCAGTGCTCACAGCCGCTGAGGAAATAAAGAAAACGAGCGAGGCCATGGCCGCTGCGGAAAAAGCAATGGCTGAAAAAACGGAGGCTGTCAAAGCTCCAACACTTGCGAAGTCCGAAGCCGAGAAAGCGGCAGCCCAATCGACTGCCGCCATGCCAGTAGCAGTCGAGGCTCATGCAGCGGCCGTAAAATCGGCTGCCGCGATAGTCGCTGCTCTTGAAGGCGCTACAGCGAGTGTTGCAGCAGCTACAAAAACTGTTGAAGTTTCTCCAGGAGATGCCGGCGCTCTTGAGACATTGAAGGCCTTTCAAGCCGCCGCCGCCGCTGCCACTGTGGCCAAGACCGCCACCGATGAAACCGTCAAGCAGGCGACTGCCCATGTTGAGCGATCAAAAGTAAAACTTGACGAGACAACCAAAAAACTCGCGGAGGCCGTGAAAGCATTTGATGCTGCTGAACAGGCCCGTAAACAGGCTGAAACTGGACTGGCATCAGCCAAGCGAGCCGTTGAATTTGCGCAGCAAGCAAGCAAGCAGGCTGACCTTCAGGTCCCACTTCAAAAGACACTTCAAACACAAGTTGAAGCAACTCTGGTTGCTCAGGATGCAACTCAAAAACAAGTGACTCAGGAAAACACAGCATCGGAAAAGCCACTGCTGACCGTCGCTTTTTCGCAGGACGGTTCCTTGTTGGTGGCATCCGGAACGGATGGTCGTGCCTATCTCTTTGGAGGCACTGACGCAAAGCCTCAAGGAATCATTGATGGCATTGGTGACGGGCGAACGCTGATCGATGCTGCGAGTGCAAAACAAATACTCGTGGCCGGTGGACCTGCTCTTGCAGGAATCTGGAACGCGGCAAGTGTATGGAGCCTCGAACGCACGATTGGTGGAGAGCAGACACCTCCGACCGATGAAGACATCGCAGATGGCCCACCGGTCGACATTGTGACGGCACTTGCTTTTTCTCCCGATGGGAAACTGCTCGCTTCAGGAGGAGGACATTCAAGCCGCAGCGGTGAGATTAAACTTTGGAACACGGCCGATGGTGCCTTTGTCAGAGGCATCACAACACCGCATTCAGATACTGTTACATCGCTTGAATTTTCTTATGCTGGCGACATGCTTGCGTCTTGCGGCACTGATCGATTTGTAAAAGTTCACAAAGTGGCTGACGCAACTCTTGTTAAGGCATTCGAGGGACATACCGGCCACGTGCTCGGAGTTTCATGGCAGGCCAATGGCCGCCGGCTTGCCAGTGCGGGTGCCGACAAGGTGATCAAAATCTGGGATCTTGTCAGCGGCGAGCAGCAGCGAACTATTGCCGGCCTGACCAAGGAGGCCACTGCCATTCGGTTTCTTTCTCCTTCGGAAGAAGTGCTTGCGGCTTCAGGCGATCCAACCGTTCGCATCTACAATGCAACGAGTGGGGGCACTGTGCGACAATTCGAGGGAGCCGTCGACTTTGTTCAATCAATTGCTGTGGACAAAGCGTTTCTTGTGGCAGGTTCCCAAGATGGAAAACTCCGAATCTGGAACACCGCTACCGGAGTGATTGTGCACACGATTGAGCCATCTGCTGCACCGTCAAAGTAAAACGCTCATTCACCAACGCCCACTTTTTCAGATCCGACTCGACAGAAATCCTAAAGAATTTGCTGCGCAGTTCCACTGAATACAACAGCAGGCAACTGAGTTTAAAGGAGTTCGGCGATCGGTTCACGTTCAACTAAATATTGCGGGCGACCAGTCGTATCAACGATCGTCGTGCCTGCGGTGTTAATGCCGAGATTGTGATACAGAGTCGCCACAATCTCCTGCATGTGAACTGGTCTGTCAGTGGCATGTTCGCCAAGACGATTGGTCGCACCAATCACTTGCCCGGTTCGCATTCCACCTCCAGCCAAAAGTGCAGCACTTACTTGCGGCCAGTGATCTCGGCCAGCACCTGCATTGATTTTTGGGGTTCGACCAAATTCACCCCAGACAACGATTGTCACATCATCAAGCATGCCACGAGATTCCAGATCGTTGATGAGTGCACTCAAGCATTGATCAAGCTTCGGACCATGATCCCGGACGAGATCAAAATTCTGCGAATGGCTGTCCCATCGACCATAGCTAAGACTCACCACACGCACTCCTGCTTCGATCAGGCGTCTGGCCATCAGCAACTGATCGTTACACGTGGGAGCACCATCGTACTGGTATTGGTAGGGCTTTCCGTTTCCGTAGGCCTCGACAATTTTGGGATCCTCTTTCGAAAGGTCCATCGCTTCGAGAAGTTTTGAACTACTCAAAACATCGAATGCCCTTTGACCGAACGCATCCATGCCCGACATCATTCCGGATGCATCGGCATCTCGTCGCAGACGATCAATACTCGAAAGCAAAGCCTTTCGATCGCCGAGCCGTTCGATAGACATTCCTTTTAAAGTCATGTTTTCCCGATCCGGCCCGTCTGGCTTGAATGGGGCAAACGAAGGTCCGAGAAATCCGGCGGTTCCTGAATCGGACCAAGGGCCGTGGGAAGTCTTCGCAGCAAGCCCAACAGAAGGAGGAACTGACGGATCAACCGAACCCTTCAGTTTGCTTATGCCTGCACCAACAGAAGGACGACCTCCGAGCGAACGCAGGCTGTCGGGTGTCCAGCCTGTCATGCACTGAAAAGCCGCATGATCGCCGTGGCAACCAACGATAGATCGTATGATCGCGCACTTGTCCATTTTTGCTGCCAGCTTTGGGAATACTTCGCAGATTTCTATCCCGCTGACATTTGTTGAAATGGGCTTAAACTCGCCTCGAATTTCACTCGGGGCATTGGGCTTTAAGTCCCACATATCTTGATGCGGCGGTCCACCACCGAGAAAAATATTAATCAACGCCTTGTGCGACGTTTTTGGACTGGAGAAAG
Source organism: Planctomycetota bacterium (assembly GCA_003669585.1). Taxonomy (GTDB): domain Bacteria; phylum Planctomycetota; class Planctomycetia; order Pirellulales; family UBA1268; genus QWOQ01. Next base: position 393,200 of record QWOQ01000007.1, read on the forward strand.
AAGTTCGGTTGTCATCGGCCCGAAGCAATCCTGCAAGGGACAACCCTCCTACGCCGAACGAAAAACCCCCGATCGCAAGAAAGTCTCGCCGACTTTTTCCGTTGCAATAGTTCTGCTTGTTTCCAAAAATCGAGAGCATCGGTCACCTCATTTTTTAAAACTTTCGAATCAACGCGAGAGAAAAAACTTGCCTTCCAAAAATAGTCTTAGGAGGGTTTCCCTATCGATTGTAAAAATAGCTGTCTGATTCATCCCTCGTTGAACCGGTTGCACGGCTCATCTTTCAATCGTCATCTTAGTTCTATACAGACGACTCTACCAAAGTTGAACCGATCCAGAAGCCGATTGCCTCTGTAAAAGTACTCAAAACTCAAGCATTGACAACACTTTGCGTTCTAATTCGTTCGTGGATCAGTGTTTTTACGAGATTGTTCTGAGATTGTTCGCGTCTCGCTTTTTTATCAAAGAAGCAGGACTCTCCGACTTTTCTTCGACTCCGTCGACAAACACTGTTTTTGGGCTGGAATGCTTTAAAAATAGAGAACTCTTGGAGGTTTTTCAATTTCAATGCAGTGCAGTAAGATGATTTTTCGACGGATCTTCTCAGTCCTATACGATACGATCTCGTTACACTCTCTTTGGGTGTCGATGTAGAAAAAATCGTAGCGAGTTCTTCGTTTCAATCGCGACAACCGATCACCGCCAGCCATTCCTACCAGTTTTTGACAGATACCTACTCAGAACAATCCGAGGACGTTTAGTGTCTTCAAATTTAAAACTCGACCCATGCCGTGATTGGCTTGGAATTGCTGCCAATGAGCTCGACGATCCTCGCAAAGTGTTGGGGCTCTCCGCATTTGAATCTGATCCTCTGACTGTGCTTCAATCGGCCGAGACCCGACTGCTCTTGCTCAAACAAGTATCGGCCGGTCCCTATGAGGTTGTACGACAGGCTTTGATCAAACGCGTTGAGGAATCGCAGAGATTATTGCTTTCCGAGATTTCTGCGATGCCACAGCAAGGTTCAGCGATTCCAGTTTCGCCGTTCCCAAGATCAGATCGATTAAAATCAAGCTCCGTTGCATCAAATGAAAAGCTCGAACGAGTTCAGTCGTCCACGCTAAAAGAGGATAACTCTCCATTTGCGATGCCGATTCCACCGTTCCAATCAGGCATGGCAGCCACGCCGCCGATGAATTCCAAAGCGCCGTGGGAACGTTCTCAACAAGAGCCTGCAACGAATGTCTCTCCTGCATTGTTTGACCCTGCTCCCGTAGTTCGACCCAGCCCCTACCGACGCAAATCAAACTCCAATGCAGGTGGTTTGATCGTGGTAATGCTCGGCTTGGTCACATTGCTACTTGTGTTGGGATTGTTAGTTTTTTCACAAAACAAAGATGCTCGCAAATCTGAGGAAATCGCTTCCGTAAACACAACTGATGCGCCCTCAATTTCCACTGAAGAAAAGCCCCGACAAAACTCTGAACAAACAGTTCCTGTCCCTGGTGCAAAGAATTCATCGCAAGACACGACCGAAGTGCCCGAGCCCGCTCCCGTCAAGCCAGTGAAAAAGATCCCGCCGTCACGTGGCAAGCCTGATCGCGTTCCATCCGATGCTGCCACTGAAGAGCCTCCTGAGGTTTCGCTTCCGCCGGAAGACTCGCAGCCCCCTTCGCCTGAAACTACCGAAGAAACTGATGTACCGATCGACTCCGATATTCCGAAAATGGAGATGACAGAGATCACAGAGATGACTGTCGAAGAAAGTTCTGATGGTGATTCCGCCGATTCCAAACCTGAAAAAGTTCCTCTGCCAGAGGCTTCTACTTCCGAGGAACAATCCGCGAAGGAACATGCAGTTACTCTCGCCGCAATCCTTGAGGCCCGCGGTGCACTTGCTCGGCTTGAGTTTGAAACAGCCAGACGTGTACTTGAAGTAGCAATCAAAAAAACCGACGGGGAATCCGCCGAGCGGCTGAATCGTTACCTGACGCTCACTCACTACGCTGAAGGATTTCAAGATCACAAGCGAGAGGCGCTTGCGAGCGTGATTTCCGGCCATGAATACGAGGTTGGAAAACAGCGAATAGGAATCGTTGAATATAGTGATGACACACTCGTGATTCGTGCTGCGGGTGGAAATAAGACGTTTAAATCAGACGCGATCCCAGCGGGAATTGTTATGGCGATTGTGACTACTTGGTACGATGAAAATCCTGCCAATATGCTGTTTCTGGGGGCCTATCAGTTGTCACGACCAGACCCCAAAGTTGACGAGGCTCGAACGTGCTGGGAAAAGGCTGCTCGCGGAGGCGCAGAAGCAAAAGATCTTCTTCCGCTGCTTGATGAAGATTTTTCGACCGGCGAGTAGTTTCTGAATTTTGCGAACAACTGTTAATAGATGTCCTGCAGAATTCGTTCGAGTTCATCCGGCACCAGCAATACAGGATTTCCGTTCATACTCGATCCAAACGAATTTGCAGCCAACCATTCTATTCGGTCGGCTCGTAGTCCGAGATGGGATAACCGCGCCGTAACGCCACACTCCCCAACGAGCTGAGTCATTCGTTCGACAAATCGGTCGGCACAGACGCAATCGTTTCCACCGCCATTCGGATTGATCGCGCGCTCAAGGAGAGCAAAATCAACCTGGCAAACTTTTCTATTGGTCGCGAGTGCTGTTGGTAACAACACTGCGCACGCTTTCCCGTGAGGCGTGCCACACTCAACCCCTAATGCAGCTGCGATACCGTGCGCCATTCCCAGACCTGAATGAGCTAGCGCGATTCCAGACACCAGCGCCGCCTGACTCATCGCCTCCCATGCCTTTTTATCTGATCCATCTGCAATAACTCGGGGCAGCGATCGTACCGCAGCAGGAAGGACGTCTAGCACAAGCGCTCTGACAAGCGGTCGCCGAACTCTGCAGACAAAAGCCTCGATCAGCTGCGTTATTGCATCAAGCCCTGAGCACTTTGTCACTTCAACTGGACAGCCAACGCACAATTGCGGGTCAATCAATGCCACTCGGGGAATCATCAACGGGCTGCGAAGACTCTTTTTAAATCGACGCAGCGAACACGATATGACAGCATTCCGAGTCGCCTCTGCACCAGTGCCTGCGGTGGTTGGAATAGCAATCAAAGGAAGTGGTTCGCGATCGATCGTATATCCCTTGCCCACTCCTTCGAGATATCCAATGACGGTATCTTCCCAGTCGATTTCCTTTAGGTTGTTTAATCGCTCAGGCGTGAGAGTCGTGATCAGACAAGCAAGTGCCTTGCCAAAATCAATCGTTGAACCACCTCCAATCGCAACAACGACCACTCCGTCAGTTGATCTTTGATAAAGCTGCCGAAGACTTTCTGCAACGGCCGACACACTCGGCTCGGCGGTGACTCTTTTGATTGTTTCAACTGGAATACCTGCCGCCAGACAAAGATCATTCAGACGAGTGAATGTTCCTGTTTGATCAAGGCTGTCTCCACCGCGCACAAGCCAGACACGGCTTCCAAGTGCGGCAACCCAAGAAGAGACGTCGCCAAAGCGACCCCATCCAAACTGAACAGTTCTGGGAATAGACAACTCCCACGCGTCAACTCCTTCTGGCTCCATCGTGCACCCTCTTTCAAGAATTCCAGTTTTCGCTGCAAACGTCGCTGTTCACAATACTCCAGCAGACCGCGTCAATACCGAAGACGGCCTGTTGCAACCAATCAATAATCATAAATTTGTTTTACGTCACGGGAAGCTCCTGTACACTTTCCGTCATTCAAGGAAGCGAAGGGAAGCGAAGGTTTACCCCGGAGGCTTTCCCGAGACCTTCTTGGACTGTGGCGTGTCGCAACACACACAAGGCCGTCTCAATCCATCTCAACGACCACCTCGAGAGGACGTTATGATTTTGCAGATTAGAGAGATCTCGCAGACGATGCATCACAATGCAGTACGTCTTTTTGTCACGTTGGCAATTGGCTGTACCTGTGCAGCCTCTGTTGTGCCACGCGTGGCGCAAGGTGCCAATGCCTCGCCGCCAGCGAATCTCTCCGAAGCGGTTGCGATCTCGCGTACTTTATCGCAAGCTCCTGCAACTGGTGGACAGGCCATACTTGCAGCAAAAGCGGATTCACTTGCAATGGCTTCTGCCGAAATGTTGATTCCATGTCTTCGTTCACTTTCAGGGGCCACTGCCCCCGGGGCGAACTGGCTGCGATCGTCTCTTGAGCGGATTGTAGAGAGATGTGGAGACACGATTCCTGAAAAAGATCTTGAAACTTTTGTGCGAGATACCACTCAAGATCCGCGAGCTCGAAGACTCGCATTCGAGTGGCTCCACGATCGCAACCCGTCACTTTGCAACTCTCTTCTTGATGGCATGATCGAAGATCCATCTTTAGAATTGCGAAGAGATGCACTGAACAAATTTCTAGCCACCAAAGAAGACACCACTGACGAGACACTTCAGAAGACGATCGTTCGTAAAGGGCTCATGGTGGCGCGCGACCGCGACCAAATTGATCGGTGCGTGACCTGGCTGAAAGAACATGGCGAACAAGTCGACATTGCCGCGGTCTACGGGTTTGTACGTGCGTGGGACCTGTCGAAAACTTACGACAATAAAGACGGTGTTGGATTTTCTACAATCTATCCACCTGAAACGAACAACCCCGCAACGCCCCTGACTGAAGGGTGGAAACGAATCCATTCGACAGACGATTATGGAACGATTGATTTGAATCGTGAGATCGAAACACAAAAAGGTGTGACGGCCTATGCGGTTGCAAGTATTGAATTTCCACAGGCCGTGACAGCCGAGGTGCGAATCGGGAGCCCGTGTGCAGTGCAAGTGTGGGTCAATGGAATTCGTGTTATGTCGCACGAGATTTACCATGCGTCCGAGGCAATCGATCAGTACATCGCATCGGCAACATTTCAGCCTGGAACCAATTCCGTCGTGGTAAAATGTTGCCAGAACGAACAGACCGAACCTTGGGCTGCTGACTGGAAGTTTCAACTCCGCGTATGTGATTCACTCGGTACTCCACTCGGTGTACAGCGGCTGCCTGATACTCCCTAACAAATCTTCAAGAACGTACCTCTCATGTCTCGATTGAGCTGAGACGACCATCGATTGCGTCGATTCCTTTCGAAAAATCTTGTTGCCCTACTTTTCTTTCTTTCTGACCACACATGAAATCCACCACGAGTTCTCAGGAGTTCGCTGTGAAACAGTTCCTCGCTCTTTGTGTACGAGACTTCTTTCAAGGTGCCGTTGCATTCATGTTCCTCCTGCTTGCAGCAAACGCGCGCCTGCCTGCTGCCGATTGGCTGGCGTTTCGTGGTGCTGATGGAATGGGCATCGCGGCCAACGAAAAGATGCGAACCTCCTGGAGCGAGACCGAGGGAATCGCTTGGCGAGCAAAACTTCCTGGAAAGGGTGTTTCGAGCCCGATTGTTGTGGGACCACTCGTTGTCGTCACGGCCTCCAGTGGCCCTCAGGAAAATCGGCTCCATGTCATCGCATTGAATAGAAACGATGGCTCCACAGTCTGGCATCGACAGTTTTTTGCCACAGGACGAACCCTTTGTCATCCAACCAGCGCCGTCGCCGCCGGAACTCCAGCGAGTGATGGAAAACGGATTGTAGCGCTCTTTTCATCATGTGATCTCTTTGCGATTGATCTGGGTGGAGGATTGCTCTGGCAACGATCGCTTGCGGTCGAACGCCCCAAGGCCGGCAACGACATCGGCATGGCATCGAGTCCCAGAATCATCGATGGCACTGTTGTCATTCAAATTGAGTCCCAAGGAGACTCCTTCGCTTCCGGAATCGATGTCATTACAGGCGAAGATCGATGGACTGTTCCACGTCGAAAGGCCGCAAACTGGACAACTCCGACCGCGATTGTAGGCAGCAATGGAAAAGCCCACGTACTGCTCCAAGACAGAGCCGGTGTCGAAGTCCGAAGTGCTTCTAGCGGCGCACTCGTGTGGGAGCTTCTTTCCCAAATGCAGAGCATCCCTTCAGCCAGCGTGCGAGGAAACGTTGTCTATCTTCCCTCGGAGAACGATGGCATTGTCGCCCTTACTTTGTCGGCATCTGATGAGAAGCCGCAACGCACGTGGGCGTCAGTAAAACTGTCTCCCGGTTCTGCAAGTCCTCTTGCGTGGAATGAACAGATTGCCTGTGTGAATCGGGCCGGCGTGCTTACGATTGCCAGCAGTGTTGATGGCACTGTTGGCGACCAGGTGCGATTAGCAGGACAATTCTGGGCCAGTCCCATTCTCGTGGGAAAACTGATTGTGGCAGTCAATCGCGAAGGCACGACTTTTCTTGTGTCGGCAGGAGAAAAACCAGAAATTATTGCCAAAAATATTCTTCCGGGAACATTTTTAGGAACACCTGCGATTGCGGATGGAAGCCTCTATCTCAGAAGTGAAGACAGTCTCTGGAAGATTGCTGCTGATCCCACCGCACAGGCGATCACATCTCCGTTTACACGACCATTGATCGCCGGAAGTGCAACTCCATGACGATGACGCTTGCCATCGAAATGCCCGTTGCTGCAAAACCTGTTTGTAAAACGGTGAGGCCTCCTGGTTCTAAGAGCATCACGAATCGTGCCCTTGTATGTGCAGCACTTGCGACAGGGCAGAGCCGTTTAAGCGGCGTGTTGGACAGCCAAGATACGCGAGCGATGGTTCAGGGCCTGAGACAACTTGGCTTCATACTCGAAAGCGACTGGGCACATTCCTTCATCGACATTACAGGTTCATCTGGAACGATTCCTGTACGAAATGCAACGATCCACTGCGAAGCCAGTGGAACCACCATGCGATTTCTTTCCGCGATGTGTGCGTTGGGACAAGGAGAGTTTACGCTCGACGGCACGCATCGCATGCGTCAGCGTCCCATCGGAGATCTCGCGGCGGCGCTTGAATCTCTCGGTGTTCAAGTAACCGTTTCAGAATTGCAGTGTCCTCCTATCACTATTCGCGCCATTCGTTCTCCTCACGCAGAAAAGCTTTTCGGGGGCTCCTGTAGTGTGCAAAGCAGTGTCTCAAGCCAGTTCGCCAGCGGGCTTGCGATGATCGGCCCATGCACCTCGCACGGTCTCACCATTATGTTTGAGGGACAGCGAGTCTCGGTACCGTATCTCGATATGACTCGACGAGTCATGGAATCTTTTGGAGCAAGCGTGCAATGTGAAGAGCCAACCAAGTGGTCGATTGCTGCAACAGGATACCAAGGGATTTCGTACGCAATCGAACCAGATGCCTCTGCCGCGAGCTACTTTTTTGCCGCTGCCGCGATTACCGGGGGTTCTGTTGAGGTGAGGGGGCTCTCCCGTGTGAGCATGCAGGGAGATGTCGGATTTTGCGATGCACTGGAAAAGATGGGAGTCGTTGTTGAATGGTTGCCGGATGCGATTCGTGTGAGCGGTCCTCCCCGTAACGGCATTGATATCGATATGAACTCCATCAGTGACACAGTTCCCACGCTCGCTGTCGTTGCAATGTTTGCGCCCGGCCCTACCACCATTCGAAATGTTGCGCATATTCGTTTTAAGGAAACCGATCGAATCAGCGATCTGGTAAGAGAATTACAAAAGCTCGGAGTGAATGTGACAGAGACTCTCGATTCGATTCACATCCAACCTCAGACGTATCGAGGTACTCTTCTGGAAACCTACGATGATCACCGGATGGCAATGAGCCTTTCGCTGGCTGGACTGCGAATTCCTGGAGTGCACATCAAAGACCCTCTTTGTGTTTGCAAAACATTTCCAGGGTATTGGACAGCTATTTCCAATCTTGCCGATCTCGATACATCGGCATGGCCGCCCTCGATTATGCCCAACGCTCCGATATCCGACTGAGCGTTGATTCTACGAGACGTCGGTTTCAAAAAATGTGCCGGCTGCTGAGACTTTGGACTCAGCAGCGGTTTTCTGCTATTCAACGCGAAAAGATTCTCGCTTCATATTCCAACGATCATCAGACTCTTCACCCAACTTCTGCCGGGAAGAGGAAAGCAAAAGAACTTCTTCGGCTTGCATGAGTAATACCGTTGCCCGATCAACCGGTTCAGAGACTGCCTCAGCACAATGACGATCCGCTGCCTGAAACTTTCCACCACAGTGTTCGCAGTAGACAGACTTTCCAAGCAAGGTCACACGCACTTTCAGCGAGCGACCACAGACAGGACAGCTCTGGTAGAAATAGACAGCATTCCCGTTCATGATTTCCTCCACTGCCTCTGGTTTCTCTACTTCTTTTTTCTCGTCGGATCGACCCTGAACTGAACGGTTCTTATTCAAAAAAGAAACCGCAGTTTTTCAAAAATATTTCGAAGCCACAAAAGGAAGAAGATCCCCTCGAATTGAGCGGTATTTTATGCATTGTGTCGCAACTTGACAACTCTTTCGGGACGGAACTCTTATCGTATAAGGAATGCGGAATTTTCTGCGGCTTACCCAGACCGCCCAGTCTTTTCTATGGCTGCTCGTCTCATTTTTTGAGCAAATATTCTTACTATTTCCACAGGTCTTCATTGTGGAGAACGTGTCGAAACAAGGTATCGCTGAACAGAATAACAGGACTTTAAAAAGCCTTTTCGTCTGTGGTGGCATCGACACAGAGAGAGACTTTTTGCGTCACAGAATCGACGCCTCTCTTGAATATCAAAAAAATGATTTTAATGCTGTGAGAATTCTGTGTTCCATCCATTTTGTGAAGGAGATTAAAAACTGACTGTTTATGAGTTTTGTGTTTGTTTTTGAACTGATCTCTAACAAGATTTTTTCCCTCCTGAAGTCCTCGCGGTAGACTGCTGTGCGTTCGAGGTGTCGTTGAACTTGAGGAGCTGTGGAGACTTCTTCTGATGCGTCAGTCGTGGTTTGCGCCTTTTGTTGTGACGTTTTGGTGTGTCACCATGGGCTGGCTTGTCGTCACAAAGATTGTTCCTCCACTGCTGCCTGGCTCGCCGCCAGGATACAAGGCCTTCTATCTACAGTCCGATGAAGCGATTCCGGTCGCGTGGAAAGTTTTCTGGAACGATTCCCAGATGGGCTGGGCAGTCACTCGCTCGCAAGCGACGTTCAGCGGTGGTCTCCTTGTCACAAATAGACTTCAATTCGACCGCATTCCTCTCGACGAAATGCTTCCACCCTGGATGCGATTGATGGCGCGTCAGGCCTTCGATGCGTTAACCGACATTCGACTCAATATGATCGGACACCTGCTGATCAATAACGCCGGCGAGTTACAGAGTTTCGATTCAACCGTTTCGATTCCAAGAACTTCCGACACCATTCATCTTTCGGGCACGATCGATGACGGCCATGTACGCCTTCTCGTGCAAAGTGGACAGAACACCTACGAAACTCATCGGTATCTTCCTGACGGAGTTCTGATCAGTGATGAACTCTCACCGCAGGCAACACTTCCCGGCCTCCTCGAAGGGCAGCAATGGACCGTGCCGATTTACAGTCCGCTTCGTCCTGGACACGCTCCAATAGAAATTTTGCACGCCAAAGTTGAAGGGCGAGATACGATCACCTGGAACAAAGAGAGGATATTTGTTTCGCTCGTCACCTATCGGGATGATCCGGCAAGCCGCCGCGCTCCACGATGTCGCCTGTGGGTTGATACTGCGGGGCGCGTTCTGAAGCAGGAATCACAACTGCTCGGCTCTCGGCTTACGTTTCTTCGTCTCCCTGACGATGAGGCATTGAGGATCGCAACTGAATTCTTGGAAAATATCCCCGACACCGAAGCCGCTCATGGGAAGGAGATTTCTGCTCCATGATTGAATTTGACCACGTCACGCGAGAATACGGCACAAAGATCGCCGTCAGTGATTTGAGCCTTTCAATTCCACGCGGCGAATTGTTTGCACTCCTCGGTCCCAACGGTGCAGGGAAGACAACCACTATTAAAATGCTTGTTGGACTTTTACGTCCTTCACGCGGCAACGTTCGGGTCTGCGGCTTTGACTCTGTAAAAGATCCCCGACTCTCTCACCTTCATACTGGATATGTACCCGATGAGCCTTGCCTGTACGACAAACTCACCGGCCGTGAGTTCCTCTGGTTTATTGCCGACATGTTTGGGCTGGCCAGACACAGTGCCGAGGAACGCATCGCTCGAGAGATGCACTCCTTCGAGTTGGAAGAGTTTGCGGATGATCTTGCAGAAAGTTACTCTCTGGGAATGAAGCAGCGTCTGGTGTTTGCCTCCGCACTTCTCCATGACCCTGATGTACTGGTGCTCGATGAACCGATGGTCGGTCTCGATCCGCGTAGTACCCGATTGGTCAAAGACCTGCTCGAGCGGCGCGTCCACGAGGGGATGACGGTCTTCATGTCGACCCATACTCTCGCAATGGCTGAAGAAATGGCCGATCGTGTCGGCATCATGGATCGTGGAAAACTTCGGTTTCTTGGCACGCTCGATCAGTTGCGGGATCAAATGTCATTGCAAACAATGAACCTCGAACAGTTGTATCTGCAATTGACGAGTTCTTCCGAAAGTCGCTCACGATGAATCCGCTTGTTTCATCTCGCGACGCTGTATTCGATCCGGTGCGACTGCTCAACGCAGAACAGGAGTCCCGCACTTTCCTGCGACTCCGGATTCGGATGGCGTTCACGACACTGCACACGATGCTCCACACGGCACGACTGCGACTCACGCTGGTCGTCATTTTGAGTTGCTTTTTTTGGGGCGCCCTTTACGGACTTTTCTCGGAAGCCTTCACCTTTCTCGACTCGCTGCGAACCGATATTGTCTCGCTTTTATTGAACACGTTTTTTTCCTCGCTCATGGTCATGCTCATGTTTTCTTCCGGGATCATTCTTTACAGCAGTCTCTACTGTTCGCGAGAGGCACGACTCCTCGTCACGCTTCCGGCTCGTGCAGAAATGATCGTGTCACACATGTTCCAAGAGGCCATCTGGTTTTCAAGCTGGGGATTTATGCTTCTTGGAAGTCCGATGTTGGTTGCTTACGGAGTGGTGACAGGTTCCCCGTGGACCTATTACGCGATGCTTCCTCCATTTATGCTCTCCTTTGTTTTCATTCCCTCCATGCTTGGAAATATCGCTTGCTTGATGCTTGTCGCATGGCTTCCAAAAATTCGATTGCATGCTGTCAGTACGATTTTGGTTCTCGCATGCGCCGGCGGACTATGGCTCGGCTGGTCGACGATGTCTGCCACAACTTCTGACCGGCTCAGTTCCGCTTGGTTCCAAGAAATGTTCGGGAGGCTATCGATTACCGAACAGCGAATTTTACCGAGCTGGTGGTTGAGTACGGGATTGCTTGAAGTCGCACGGCCAGCACAAACGCAATCGGAGCTTTTCGCATCACTCGGAGAAGCTGCAAAATTTTTAGCGCTGCTCGTAGCCAATGGTCTGTTTTTGCAGCTGATCACTGGCTGGACGGCGTCTCATCTGTATCGTTTGGGTTACAGTCAATTGGCTTGCGAGCAGCCACTTCGTGGGCGGCGACGACCGATGGGATGGTTTGATCAATTCATCTCCATGAGCGGCACAGCGACCGGCAGGCCGATCCGTCTTTTGCTCGTAAAGGATCTGCGGCTCTTTCGCCGGGACGTCACCCAGTGGTCTCAGTTTGCTATTTTCTTTGGACTCCTTGCGCTCTACTTCGCAAATGTGCGATCGTTCAGCTACAACGCCACCTATTCGTCAATGATTGGGTTTTTGAACGTTGCCGTTATCGGTCTGATTCTCTCTACATTTACAACTCGCTTTATCTATCCCATGATCAGCTTGGAAGGAAGGCGTTTCTGGATTCTTGGACTTCTGCCGGTAAATCGAGATCAAATTGTGTGGAGTAAATTTATTTTTTCGAGCGTTGGGTCGCTCGTGCCATGTACGCTTCTGGTATTGCTCTCCGACCTCACGTTAGGCATTCCGCCAATGTTCATCGCGATCCACGAAACGTGCTGCGTGATTCTCTGTTTTGGACTTTCTGGAATCGCCGTAGGGCTCGGCGCACGAATGCCAGACCTGCGAGAATCATCACCTTCAAAAATCGCCGCTGGCTTTGGTGGCACTCTCAGTCTGGTGATCAGTGCTTTATTTATCATGCTCGTAGTGATCATCGCAGCAGTTCCATCTCATCTTTTCACTGCAACTCAAGCCTCTCAATCACCCCTCGTTGTTCGAGGAGTTCTTGGGTGGGCTGGCAGCGGAACGGGAATTGTCTGTTCGATGGTTGTGGTCGTTGCAATTGGTCTGTTTGCGACACTGTGGCCGATGATCTTGGGGCTCAAAGCATTTCGCACACTCGAACCCTAGAACAATTCTAGGGAGACTTTGTCTCTCGACTTTCTTTCCGCGTTAATCGGTTATAGCCTTCATGATTGTGCGGTTATCCCCTAAGGGATACTTGTGGTTTTGAAGGAGTACTTGCCTCAGAGACACGCGGTTTCTTTTTGAAATAGAAGGCTTTACGGTTCCCTGACTACACTTTGACCGGAGCAGGTGGGTCTGCTCTTACACCAGATTCTTTTTTACACTGAGTTATTTTCCTCTCAGAGGCTTTCTCGTTCATGTCTCGGATGCCGAAAACAATTGGAGCGGTTCAGTATCTCAACACCAAACCGCTCGTGCATGGTCTTGCCGCATGCGGCGTGAACGTTGTCTACGATCTTCCGAGTCGCCTCTCAGATCGCTTGTCATCTGGGGAACTTGACGTGGCGTTAATTCCGTCGATCGAACTGTTTCGAGGACGCGGCTACCGTATGGTTTCCGATGCCTGCATCGGCTGCCGTGGTCCGGTGATGAGTGTTAAGCTTTTTTTTCGAGTACCTCCCTGGAAAACTCGGACGCTCGCACTTGATGAGGGATCTCGGACAAGTGCCTCCCTCGCCAGAATCCTCTTGTCGGAGCGTTTTGGTATTACTCCTTTCAGCGAGAGCCTGGCGATTGGGTCTGGACTTGAGGCCACAAATGCTGATGCCGTACTCTTGATTGGAGATCGTGCCATTGGCTCGCCCCACGAGCGATTCGAAGCCGTCTGGGACCTCGGGAATGAGTGGGTCGGCTTTTCAGGTTTGCCGTTTGTCTTTGCAATGTGGGTTGCGCGAGAAGACGTTGAAACAGAATCACTCGCCATGGTACTTGCGGAGACTCGTAATCGAGGCGAGGCAAATCTTGCTGCAATAGCGGCAGCGGAATCAGCCTCCCACGGGCTCACCGTACCACAATGCCTGACCTATTTGCGAGACAATCTACACTATCATTTTGGACCGCAAGAACGCTTAGGACTTTCTACTTTTTATCGATATTCCACATCGCTCGGTCTGGCACCCATTGGATTTGATTGTGAACTCGCCACAGAAGGGGTTCTTTCTTGACACTCGAGCCTCCAAAGACTCACACGAGCGATCCCTCCTTGAAGAACACTTTGCTTTTATCATGACAGCTCTTGATTCGATCCTTTCGCAAACACTCGACGGCCAAAGGTTACATGGTCCTGATGCGGTAACACTGCTTCACAGTGCGAATCTTGCCTCGCTTGGACGAGCTGCCGATACCGTCACCCGTCGACTTCATCCTGAAAATTTCCGCACCTACAATATTGACCGTAATATTAACTACACGAACATTTGCACAGCGGTTTGTGATTTTTGTGCGTTTTATCGGGCTCCTCGTCATCCTGAAGGCTATCTGCTCGATCGCGGAGAGCTGTTACGAAAAATTGAGGAAACTCTGGCCCTCGGTGGCGATCAGATTCTGATGCAAGGAGGACTGCACCCCTCGTTGCCGCTGGAGTGGTACGAGGAACTCCTTCGTGACATCAAGACGCATTTTCCACAGATCAACATTCACGGCTTTTCACCACCTGAGATTCATCACTTCACAAAGATTTCGCATCGACCGCTTCGCGAAGTGCTGGAACGTTTGGCGGTTGCCGGTCTTGGAAGCCTTCCAGGAGGAGGTGGTGAAATCCTCGTTGATCGAGTTCGCAGCGCCATGACTCGAGGGAAGGTTCTCACTGACGACTGGCTCGAAATACATCGGCAATGGCATCTCCTTGGGGGCCGAAGTACTGCCACGATGATGTTCGGCCACATTGAAACTCTGGAAGAACGCGTTGTGCATCTCGAGCGGCTGCGTCGTCTTCAGGATGAGACCGGCGGATTTACGGCATTCATCTGCTGGTCGTTTCAACCCGACCATACCGACATGTCACATCTTCCTCCTGCCGGAGCGTTTGAATATCTTCGAACTCAGGCAGTTGCGAGGCTCTATCTCGATAATTTCCAGAACATTCAATCGAGTTGGGTCACTCAGGGGCGTGAAATCGGTCAACTGGCTCTCCTGTATGGGGCAAATGATATGGGCAGCCTCATGATTGAGGAAAATGTGGTGAGTGCCGCGGGAACCGTTCACCATCTCACGCTCGATCAAATCCGTAGCGCCATCCAACAACTTGGCTACACTCCTCGTCGCAGAAATGTTTTCTACGAACTGTTTGAAGAAGAACTTCATTCCCCTGCCAGCGAATTGCCCGTTCTGGCTGCAGCGCTGTGATCCGCCCACGCGCAGAATGCCTCCGGATTCGTTGCCGATGGATTCTTCCTATCGGACGACCTGCTCTTGAGTCTGGGTGGATTGGGATTTCCGGCGGCATCGTGACGAGTCTTGGACAGGGAATTCCTCCCGGACCATTCATCGATCTTGAAGACGCAATCATCGTTCCTGGTTTTGTCAATGCGCACACCCATCTCGAATTTTCAAATCTTCAGTCACCGCTGGACACTTCCGGTGGACTGCTTGCGTGGATTCCACGCGTCGTGGCAATGCGACGGCAGCGAGATCCACATACGGTTTGCGATGCAATCACAAAGGGGATAGAAGAGTCGCTGGCCGCCGGCGTCACTGCAATCGGCGACATCGTGACCACCGAATATCCCACCAAAAAGAGCACCGATCCTCAGATTGTCTGTTTGCAGGAAGTACTTGGGCTCTCACCTTTGAGTGCATCCCGCATTCAAACAATGCGGACGAGACTCGCTTCACTTCGGTCTGCTGGCTATCGAGTTGGTATCTCTCCGCACGCCCCTTATTCTCTTTCGTGGACGAACTCCCACAGTCTCTGTACAGAAGCATCCAAACACTCCATGGTGATGGCGATGCATTTGGGAGAGGGGCCACTCGAGGAGGAATTTACGAAAACTTCCAGTGGTCCTTGGAAAGATCTGCTTCAACAATATGACGTGTGGCCTCTTGACCGCGTCGTCAGGCTTGGAACGGCAGCCGATTGGATCATGCGTCTGTCAAAAGCCCCTCGCGGCATGATTGTCCATGGCACCTTTTTCGATGACGTGACACTTGGACAAGCATCTCGCAGAAGAAAAACACTTTGTGTCGTGGTCTGTCCGCGCACAACCAATAGGCTTTCCGATCGCCTTCCCCCGATTCAGCGATTTCTCGCAGCAGGTCTCCGTGTAGCGCTTGGCACCGACAGCCGAGCCTCGAATCCTGATTTATCGATCCTTCGTGAGATTGAACTGCTTGTTTCTTCGGGTCTTGTCTCTCCCAAACAAGCGATTTCCATGGCGACACACAATGGAGCTTGGGCACTTGGACTCGAACGCACTTGCGGAATCCTCGCTCCGGGACGGCCTGCAGATGTAGTGGTTTTGCAACCGGAGAAAAAAACCGGAGAACCTTATTCGGCAATCGTCGACCCTTCGACGATTGTCCGCGCAGTTTTACGAAAAGGGCGCCTCGTGTCGGGCTCTCTCGATTGATGCCCCCGTAAATCACAACCGGCAGTTGGCGATCTGGGTTTCGAGGATGGCCGAGGCTCCAATCTCTTCGAGACGTTCCATAATCAAATGGACATTCTCTCGCTGAACCATCGCCCGTACCGCGCACCATGACGCATCTTCAAGCGCACTGACTGTTGGGGAATTAAATCCCGGTGTTATGGATTGTGCCTCAGCAAGCCTCGCCCGTGGAACATTGTATTCCAAGAGAGAATATGTCCTCGCAATAACAACTCCTTCAAGTCTTCGAACAATTCTGTCCGCAAGCGCCGCGTCAATGACATTCGCATTCTGGATAAGAACTGTCTGATAGCAGCCGAGTTCTTCAAGGACACGAAGCCGATTCGCTGCCAACGTGCTCCCTGTTTCAACAAGATCAACGATCGCATCCGCGATTCCTAGGCCGATCATTACTTCTACACTTCCGGAAAGTTCAACCAAGTGAACCTGCGCTCCCCGTTCTGCGAGCCATTGTTTCGTGATCTTTGGAAAACTCGTAGCAACTCTCTTGCCGTCAAGCGCCGATGGTGAATGAATTGAGGCATTGTCGGCAACGCACAGTGCCAATCGACATGAGCCGATTCCTAGGTCGAGTCGGTGCACCACGCTGGCACAACTCTCTGCAACGAGATCGGCTCCCGTAATACCAAGATCAATTGCACCTTCGGCAACGAGTGTCGGAATGTCATCTGTGCGAAGAAATATCACCTCGACTGGCATGGTGCGGCAGCGAGCAAAAAGGCTTCGATCTGGACGACGAAATGAAAGCCCTGCATCCTTCAGCAACTCGGCTGAGATTTCGGCCAGACGTCCTTTACTCGGCAACCCTATTCGCAAAAGGCGATCGCTCACGTTCTCTCTCCGGATGAATCGAGATGCGCACTCTTTCGGGAAGCCTTTTCAACAAGGCCTGATATCCCAAACCGACGTGCCAACTCCTCTTCCACTGCCTGAAACGGTACCTTGCGAAATGCCAGCAGGACGAGAAGGTGGTACAGCAGATCGGATGCCTCAGAAACAACCCTCTCATCCGATTCACTCGTCGCAGCCTGTACAACTTCTACGGCCTCCTCAACGACCTTTTCTCCAATCTTCTGCGGCCCACCCGCCATGAGGCGACTGGTGTAGGATTGCTCAGAAGGCGTATTCCGCCTCTGCTCCAAAACTTCCTCAAGTCTCTGAAGCGTGTCTCGCGAGTGTATCATCAGTGGTTGGCTCTCTCGGGTATTGTGACCATCGAGCGACCTCGGCAGGGACGATTCTATCTCATGCCTGCAAGTTCAGACTCTTTCCCAGACTCCGCTGCGACTCATTTCTGCATCTACTCACACTGACTCAACGCGTACTCTTCTTCTTTTCTGATGCCGTAGGTTGTCACAATAAAAATAATCGCTTGGATTTTCTGAAGATACATCACCTCCGAAAGATTCTTGTATGCAGCCGAGACTTGACCACGATTGTTGGTTTCTTTCCGGCCCCACGGCAGCTGGGAAAACCGCACTGGCTATCGCGATGGCGAAGCATCTCAACGCTCAGATTGTGTCGGTCGATTCAATGGCCGTCTATCGAGGCCTCGATATCGGCACCGCCAAGCCCAGTCCGCAAGAGCGTCTGGCTGTTCCGCATCATCTCATCGACGTGGCCGACCCAACCCAGTCGTATAGCGTTGCTCGCTGGCTCGATGATGCGACTCATGCCGTCGAAACGATTCGCTCCCACGGTCAGTCGATTTTATTCGTAGGAGGAACTCCTCTTTATCTTCGAATGCTCCGTGACGGACTTTCTCCACTTCCAGAAACTTCCTTACAACGAAGAACTGAGTTTCTTGAAGAGTTGTCTCGCATTGGGATGCAGGCGCTCCACGAACGTCTTCGCACACTCGACCCGATTGCAGCGTTCAAAATTCATCCTCATGACACAAGACGTGTTATTCGCGCACTGGAAGTGATTTCCACAAGCGGTTTGCCACTTTCACAGCAGCAGACCCAGCATCCCAATCCAATTCTTGAATCCCATCTTTTTGTTCTCGATATCCCTCGTGCCATCCTGCATAAAAAAATTGATGAACGTACTCGCACAATGTTCGAGAATGGAATTGTCGATGAAGTGTTTCGAGTCACGACCGCTTATGGCCCGCTGGGTCTCACGGCATCGCAGGCCACTGGCTACCGTGAAGCGCTCGAAGTTCTTGCTGGTCGAATGGATCGTGAAGAAGCTGTTTTGATTGTTCAGCGTCGCACTCGACAACTTGCAAAACGCCAACTCACCTGGCTACGAGGCTTTCCAGGAGCCCGCTGGATTACTGCTTGAAAATGTAGGCTCTTGTTGGATGTTCGAGGATCATCTATCGCCTGACTGATCCTCGGTTTTGCTAGCAACAAGACTGCTAGCACAAAATCTGGTACTCAAAGCGGGCGAACAACACAAAATGGACTCCACCGCTTGTCTGGGCTTGCGAAGGGACTAGCCTCACCCGCGATCCAATCGGGATGTGCAGGCACGTTCTTCACGCTCCGATTGAATCAGGCTACGGCGACGGAAATGGTTCGGAACATCCAAGGTGGGATGCCCGGACCCGGTGCCCGGAGGGCATCGTTCGATCGAAGGGCCACTCCGGGAAACCGGGCGTCAGGGAAGACGCAAGTGATCACATCAAAAGATCAGACAAACGCTTCTGATGTGTCACGTCTTCTCACAACGCCCAACTACCGTCAGGGGTGGTATCGCTTCGGTGGAATGAATTTCTCCTCTGGGTGTCGGGGGGTCGACTCGACCGCCACGTTGCTTGCGTCTTCATGGATGAATGGGCTCATCAATACCCTTCACGGGGTTGGAGATTTTTTCAATGGCAGCCAAACCGCTGATCGGCATCAACATGGATTACCGCTCGAGTCGCAGGGAGCACGAAGCTCTTTCATTCATCGCAGCTGGTTATTTTGACGGAGTCACCAACGCGGGAGGAATTCCAGTGATTCTTCCACCGCTTACAGATGAAGACGATATAGCACGCTTGCTCGACATGCTCGATGGTGTGGTACTCGTTGGTGGTGCCGACGTCGACTCCCGACGCGATGGATTTATGATCCACCCTGCGTCGCGACAAATGGATGTCCGTCGCGAGGATTTTGACCGCATGCTGGTGAAGGCCATTTGTCAAAGACAGATGCCGGTTCTTGCGATTGGCAGTGGCATGCAGTTGCTCAACATCACCGAAGGGGGAACGCTCTTTCAGCATCTTCCGGAAGATTTGCCGAAGGCGATGCCGCACAAAGATCCGCTCGACACAGCGCATCGGCACGGCCTCGAAGTTGTTGCTGGTTCGGCCATGGAACGGATTTATGGTGATGGTGAAATTCGCGTCAACAGCATGCATCACATGGCGATCGATGACCTTGCTCCCGGATTTCGCGTGACCGCAAGGGCACCCGACGGCGTTATTGAAGCGATTGAAAGCACCTTGGAAAACTGGGTGGCCATTGGAACACAGTTTCATCCGGAGGCCGAATCCGCCTCAGCCCTTGACGTGAAGGTCTTTGAGGAATTTGTCGTCGGAATTACCGGCGTCGTCCCCGAGGTGCGTCTCGTCGCTTGATTCGTCGAGCACGCGAAAGTTCAAAAATTTCAACCTGTGCCCCGTCGGTTGCCTCTCGCGACCGACGGGGTGCATGGCGTTTTACACAGAGGCCTAACGTGCGACATTCGTCTGCAAATCGCGCAGCCTTTGCGCGTCGTGGATCGGCAACAAGCGCCGTACCGCCATCGGCCATTGTTGCGTTAATCATTTTTGCAACAAGCGCCGCATGGTGGTCTTCATAGAGAACATCCGCAGCGGTCACCAGATCGTAGTGCCCCAAATCTTCAGGCATGCTTCGCCAGTCTATGACACGCGTGGACAAAGATCCTGTTTGTTGCGAACCATCCTTAAGATTGTCTATCGCATTAAAACGCACCCCCTCGAGCGCCGTTTCCTCGTAATCGGTTGCCAGCACGGAAAATCCTCTCCGTGCAGCAACAATCGATGGCAGTCCCAAACCACAACCAAGTTCCAGCAGAGTGCGACCGAGGCCGTTTTGCTTTGCGATGTTCTCAGCCAGCACGCGTGAAGATTCCCACACATCAGCCCAATAGGGAATCCGACCGTCCCGATTAAAGTTTTCCAAATCGATCAGCGATTCCATATCGGGAGGCCGCCAGATACGCACCACCATTGCACCAACATCGATTTCCCGAAGAACCGGTTCGAATCGCTCAAATCCCTGCATACCTGACCTCAGATTGTTTTTTCTTGATTGGGCGTCAAAGCGCTCCCGGAGTAATCCCTATATTCTGCACAGTCCAAGGATCGATTTTGAAAACCCGCTCTCTCGCGAAGAGGCTTGCGGGCGGTACCATAAAACATCATGTGGCAATCTCTCCTGCACAACATGCTCGACTTTCGCCGATATCCAGAATACTGGATTCAAACCTCTTTTTGCGAATTTCATTACGATTCGCACTGCCAGAGCACTTCGAAAGATTTTCGTGCCAACGACCGATTTGCCTTTGGACTCGCTGGCTTCGCTCGTTCAAGGAAAACATCCTTGTCCAGGAAACGTGCTCGGACTTCATCGTCGCGCGTTCCCTGCCTCCGGCGAGCAGACGTGGAGCGTTCGAACACTTCTCCCGCAGGCAGGCGCTGCGTGGGTCGTTCAGCAGACTCGCGACGGTCAGCAGACATCAAGCCCCATGCGACGACTTCATCCATCAGGACTTTTTGAAGCAACGCTGGCAGACTCATCCTCTACTCCACCTTCGTATTTGATTCGTTCAGTCGATCACTCCCAAACCATGCGACAAACACACGACCCCTATTCATTTCCCACCATGCTCACTGATTTTGACCTCCATCTGCTCGGCGAAGGACGCCACTGGCGAAGCTACGAAAAAATCGGCGCTCAGTTGTTCGACGTGCGCGGTGTGCGCGGTGTCAACTTTTCTGTCTGGGCACCAAATGCCGAAGCGGTCAGCGTGATCGGAGATTTTAATGGATGGGATGGCCGAACCCATCAGATGCATAAACGAATTCCATCTGGGATTTGGGAATTATTTATTCCGGAAGTCGGCGTCGGTGCACTCTACAAATTTCGTATTCATTCCTGCGGAACGTATTGCGATCGATCGGATCCCTACGGATTTTCTGCAGAGATTCCCCCTCGAACCGCTTCGAAGGTGGTCGATCTGACGAGCTATCGCTGGAATGACGACGACTGGATGGCGCGCCGCAATCAACACAACGCTCTCGATGCAGCCATCTCTATTTACGAGTGTCACCTTGGTAGCTGGAGACGACCGGTCGATGATCCCCGCCGCTGGCTCTCTTACGGAGAACTCGAGCGAGACCTTGTCCCCTACTGTCGCGAGATGGGATTCACGCACGTCGAACTGCTTCCACCGACCGAACATCCACTGTCTGCGAGTTGGGGCTACCAAACTATCGGACTCTTTGCTGCAACAAGCCGGTACGGTTCACCACAGGAATTGATGTCGCTCATCGATGCATTTCATCGAGAGAATATCGGTGTGATTATTGACTGGGTTCCGGCACATTTTCCCCGAGACTCTCACGGGCTACGTCGTTTCGATGGCACCGCCTTGTATGAGCATGAAGATCCTCGACAAGGAGAACATCCTGACTGGGGCACTTTGATCTTTAACTATGGTCGCAACGAGGTCTGCAATTACCTCATATCAAGTGCTCTCTTTTGGCTTGACCGCTACCACATCGACGGCCTTCGCGTGGATGCAGTTGCCTCAATGCTCTATCTCGACTACAGCCGAACCTCCGATCAGTGGGTTCCAAATCGTTTCGGCGGTCGAGAAAATCTTGAAGCAATCGATTTCATCAAGGAGTTCAACGTTCAGGTGCATTGCCACCATCCTGGCGTGCTCACCATTGCAGAAGAATCGACTGCATGGCCGGGAGTCTCCCGCCCCACCTACACCGATGGGCTGGGATTTAGCCTTAAATGGAACATGGGGTGGATGAACGACACATTGCGATACATGCGGCACGATCCAATCCACCGCAAGTACCACCACAACGAACTCACCTTCAGTCTGATTTACGCCTTTCACGAAAATTTCGTCCTGCCGTTCTCACACGATGAAGTTGTGCACGGAAAAGGATCGATGCTCAATCAAATGCCTGGAGACGTGTGGCAAAAATTCGCAAATTTGAGGTTGCTTTATAGCTACATGTGGTGCCATCCCGGAAAAAAACTCCTCTTTATGGGATGCGAGTTTGGTCAGTGGAGCGAGTGGAATTTTGAAGAATCATTACAGTGGCACCTTCTTCAAGGGGAAAGCCATCAAGGGCTCTCGCGATGCGTGGCAGATCTCAACGGGCTGTTGCAACGTGAACCAGCTCTTCATCAAGTTGACTTTGATGCCCATGGATTCGAATGGATCGACTGCCAGAATTGGCAAGATGGCACGCTTGTATTTTGTCGGCGAGGGCACGACCCCGATGATTTTCTTATTGTCTGCTGCAATTTAACGCCGATCGTACGACGCAACTATTGCGTGGGTGTTCCGATTTCTGGAACATTTTACGAAATTTTTAACAGTGACTCGGGCTGGTACGGTGGTTCCAATATCGGCAATGCGGGTGTTTTGCAGGCCACACACGGTGCCTACAACGGAAAGCCCTGCTCGATTGAATTGTCCCTCCCCCCACTGGGAACAATTGTTTTGAAACCCAAGCGAGACGAATGAGCTGATTTACAGAAAAATCACCTGCCCGGAATATGGGGCTGACGTCGCCACTGGAGTGAATACCGCTTTTCCAATCCCTCTAGCCAGTCTCCAAAGGCTCCAGAGAACGTATCCTGCGCAAGCATCGCGAGTCGCTGTTGATCAGCACGTTGATCAAAAAATCGGCTCCGTAACTCTTCGACAGTCGGTTCAAAGGAAATAATCTTTGCTACATAACAGATGGTTTTGGGTTCGTTGAATTCAACTCCGCAGCCATCTTTTTTGAGACCGAAAAGCATCTGCATAAAATCTTGGCCGACGAGCGTAAGACCAGGAACATTCGAAATCTCTGGCGGCGTGCCCATCGGTGCATTGCCTTGATTCATCCATGTGAGTGGACCTACCTGCACAACTTTTTGCTGGTCTTCAGGCTTCGATGACGGAAGTGCCGCAGCATATGTTTCAAGCGACACGTTTTCTTTCAGGATCGCATTTTTCACAGACTCCGCGTTGGCTCGGGCAAGTCCTCTTGCCTCGACCAATCGCCAAGCCCGTTCAACGGCCGCCCTCGATTCGGCAAAACTTGGCGCGAATTCAGGCTGATCTTCCGTTTTCCAGGAAAGGTATCGATTTCCTAAGGAGTCTCGCGTGGTCACCGGGCGCCTCACCACCGAACCTGAACCGTACATCGAATCGAGCCATCGCTGCTGACGCATTCCAAATCGACTCGACGCATCGGGAACAAATTCAAAACTCGGTCCAATTCCCTCAATCGCGAAAGCTTCCCCTGGAGCAATTCGATCTGATTCACCCGCTTGGAGCCCCTGCACCTCGGCAATCCGTTTGAGATCGAGTCGGATTGGCTCCGGAAGTCCTTGATCAGGACGAGCCTGCCACAGTGCAAAATCTTCTGAGTAGCCATTTAAGTCAACGGCCACGGCTGTGAAAATTTCATCTATTCTGGAGTTTGCTCGCTCTCGAGCAAGTTGTTCACGAATGCGATCCTCAACACTTTCAAGTGTCTCAAACTGTTCGGGGTCTGGCGAAGCATCGATGGGGGCCGAGTTTGTTGCGGGAGACTCTTCCAGAATTTTTGATTCGGCTTTCTCTGCCGTCGACACAGTCTCTGGAACGTTTTTTTCAGGTTCTTTATTTTCTTCTTTTACTTCGTCAACGAGCTTTGATCGCATTGACACAGGGATGAACTGCCCCGCACGAACAAACTCCGTGGCACTGTTATCCTTGAGCCGGGGTTGGGTGCTGGAGGAATTCTTGTCGGAAGGTTTTTCCTCTGATACTGGATCGACTGATTTTGTCTCGGCATCAGAATCTTGTGGTTGCGAAGTCGCAGGCTCTGAAACAGGTTCTGATGTTGTGGATTCGGAACTCTTTGTTTCTGGACTGTTCACCGGTGGCTCATCAGAAAGATCTGGAGCCTTCGGTTTTGCCCGGAACATCGTGGTCTTATTTTTTTCGTAATATTCGCTTATCTGCTCTTGTGTAATCTCACCAGCAGCTGCCTTTTCAAAAGTTTCTCGTGATGCAACAAGATATTCGCACTTCATTCGATGAGGCTCACGAAATCCTGGATCGGAACTCGATGGTTCTGGCAACGTATTGCGGTAACGTTCAAAAAAGGTTTCGAGTTCCCGCTCCGAAGGTGTTCGAACCTGGGCGGAAAAAAGCTCGACTGGGACTGGAAAAATCTCAGCCACAGCATTCTGTTCAAGCCGTCGAAAATAATCCCATCTCCATCCCGATGGATCTCCAGAAAATCCGGTTTGAAAGAGAATCAACATATTGCGGGCAACGAGTTCTCCTCGAAGTGCCTCAAAAATCTGTTCTTGCGTGATTTGCATCTGACCTACTCGGAGCCTTGAAAGAATCGCATCAAACTCTTGCGTTCCAACGAGGTCGTTTGTCCATTCCGAGAGAAAATTATTAATGGCCTGATCGCTGATGACCAAGCCGGCCTGTTCAGCCTCTTTTGCGACAAGAATTGTTCGAACAACCGCCTCTTCACTTTCTGGAAAAAGAGGCAATCTTGATGGGTCGCGACCTGCCGCTTGGGCACTTTCCACGAGAAATCGATTTACAACCGATCGCATTGCCAAACGATTTTCCATCTGGCTTTCACGGATTTCACCCCCACTGAACGTCGCGACCACCGGGTCGTTTCCCGAAAAGCTGCTCCCCATTTGAAGAAACGGCGGAAGCACAAAGAAGGCCAGCATTGCAAGGATGGCAACAAACACCAGCAAGGACCGCTGATATTTGCGAAAAAATTCAAATGAACCGGCCATTTCACCGCCTGAGCCCGACCGGCCGGGCCGTCGAGACTTGACAAAGGAAAGCAAGGGAAGCTATCGCAGTGGGTCGAAGTACGCCTTGACCCGTTGTTTCCCAGCTAGGAATGAAAGTCCGATTGTAGCGCGAAGCCGATTTGCTGCAATCCCGATTGGATTTTGTTGAATTGTTTACCACTTCCTACCTTATTAGGGGCTGAGCGATGATTCACAAATTTTCAAAGAGAGACTGGGGAGGAAATGGTGATTTGATTGGTTTTCCTTGAAAAACTGCTGCGGTTATGCCCCCTTCTATCAACCTTTCCTCATTGATTGCTATTGTCCGGTAGGATCTCGAACCCTTGAAAACCGTCCAAGTCTCAGGTTTTCTGTAATTTTATTTTACCCCCCTCACGGCTCCCCATGGCAACTCGCAAGAAAAAATCTCGTGTTCCCGCTTCAACGACCGGCAACAGGCTCGTCATTGTCGAGAGCCCTGGAAAAATAAAAACTATTAAAAAGTTTCTCGGATCGGGCTGGAACGTCGAAGCCAGCATCGGTCACATCCGCGAACTTCCAAAACGAGCCCCCAAGGGATCGCGTCAGCCTGTTCCGGGCGTGGAGATGCCACCAGCACCTGTTGATGCCGCACACTTAAATGGATATTTCACGGCCACCTACGAAATTTCTCAAAACAAACGCGATGTGGTGACCAAGTTGCGCAAGCTCGCCAAAGAGGCCGGGCCCGATCGCATCTATTTCGCAACCGATCCAGATCGAGAAGGTGAGGCGATCAGTTGGCATCTTGCAGAGGTTCTTGGAATCAACCCCGCTCAAGCGCAGCGCGTCACCTTTGACAGCATTACGCGAGATGCAGTGATTAGCGCTTTCGAAACACCTCGCGGCATCAACATGGGGCTCGTCAACGCGCAGCAAGCTCGACGCGTTCTCGATCGCATTGTTGGCTATATGGTCAGCCCGGTTCTCTGGAAAAAAGTAGCCGGTGGCATGAGCGCCGGCCGCGTACAAAGTGTTGCTGCGAGAATGGTCGTTGATCGCGAACGTGAAATCATGGCGTTCGTTCCCGAAGAACGATGGAGTGTGACGGCCTGCTTCACGCCCGATGCCTCGCGAACCAGTGAACTCGCAACGGCGTGGGAAAAGCTCGGCGAGCAACGCGACGAGAAGGGACGAGGACCAACCAAGAAATTACTCTCGTCATGGCTGAGCGAACGAGGCACATTCGAAGCCCATCTCGTTGAAGTGTCGGGTCAAAAATTTGAGCTGGGTTGCTCTGCTGTCGTGATGCGAAATCTACTTCCAGAAATGACAACGATTGCCGAAGCCACAGGGCTCATTGAATTGAAGAATTCCACCACGGAAGATCTTTCGGGAAAGGGTCCAGCCCGTTTTGTTCGGACGCTTTCCGGACGAATTGCTCCCGGTGTGCGTTACGTCGTCAAAAGTGTTGAAACGAAACGCACGACTTCAAAACCTGCCGCCCCGCTGATTACCAGCAGTCTTCAGATCGCCGCGAGCAGCAGTCTTGGTTTCGCAACTGGCCGCACGATGGGCGTTGCACAAAAGCTCTACGAAGGAATCGAGATTCCTGGAGAAGGACTCGTAGGTCTTATTAGCTACATGCGCACCGACAGCACATCCCTCAGCAGCGAAGCCATCAATCAGGCTCGGTCGTATATCAAGACGAATTTCGGAGATGCTTATCTTCCGGACAAGCCTCGTTTCTACGGCAATAAAAATGCCCTGGCGCAGGAGGCTCACGAGGCGATTCGTCCCACCGACATGCGTCTTCATCCAGACGACATTCGCGAATCTCTTTCCGATGAACAGTACAAACTCTATCGTCTTATTTGGTCTCGCACTGTGGCCAGCCAGATGACCGATGCCCAGTGGGATGCGACCGCCGTGTTGCTCGAACGAGCCGACAAGGCAACCGGTGCCATATTTCGTTCAAGTGGAAGAGTTCTCGTTTTTGATGGCCATCTCAAATCTACAGGATTGATTACCGGCGAAGACGAGACGATGCCAGCAATGAAGGAGGGGGGGGAGACCGCTCCATTTTGCATCGATCCTTCTCAGTCGTTCTCCAGTCCTCCACCTCGTTTTAACGAAGCAAGTCTCGTTAAAAAACTTGAAGAAGAGGGAATCGGACGGCCATCCACCTACGCGAGCATCATCGATACGATTGAGGCTCGGGGGTATGTTGAACAACCCGATCGTCGCTTCCGCGCAACCGATCTCGGCATGGTGGTAAATGACTTTCTGATGCAGGTGTTTGCCAAGCAGTTCATGGACTTTGGATACACTCGCGACGTTGAAGGAGATCTCGATCGTGTTGCACAGGGGCAACTCGACTGGCGAGAGATGCTTGCGGAATTTCATTCTAAGTTGGTACCAGCCATCGGCTCAGCCGCCGACACCTCCAACATCAAAGCGCTTCAAGTTCCAGCGCTCTACGCCTGCCCAACATGCAGCAAGCGAACGGCGTATCGTTTTGGAAAAAATGGCTGGTTTCTCAGTTGCATGGCCTATCCACAGTGCACGTATGCCGCCCCGATCAATTCTCACGGCCGGCCGATGCTTCCCGAAAAAGTTGATCTCGCTTGCCCACGAGATGGCAGTCCTCTGGTACTTCGAAAAAGTCGGTTTGGGGAGTTCCTCGCATGCAGTTTGTCGGGATGTGATTTTAAAATGTCACTGGATCGCAAACGGGGAATTAAATTTCCATCGCCGCCACCCCTCAAAACCGATTTGGATTGTTCTAAGTGTGGCTCCACGCTCAATCTACGCGAAGGAAAACGCGGCCTCTGGCTCGGCTGCAGCATGTTTCCGAAATGCCGCGGTCGCCTGGCATGGTCCAAAGTTCCCGAATCTGCTCAGGCCGATTTGGAATCGCAATTGAAGGCTCTTTCTGCCGGTCACAAAACATTTGAAATCCGACGATCGACGGACAGTTCGTTTGTCACGGAAGGGACACCGGTCGATTCGCTTTTGATTCCGGGCGGAAATCTCGAACTGCCCGTTCATCCCGACGCTCAGTCCGATGGAAGTGAATTCCATTTTGAACATATTCGCTCAGGACTCGACGAAGCTCTGCGCATCGGACTCATCCTTGCACCTTTGGAACCTATCAAGAAGAAAAAGTCTGCAAAGTCGACTGGAAAATCAAAGAAAAAAACGGCTGTGAAAAAAAAGCCCCTTAAAAAATAAACGCGGGCCTTTCTGGCAACATCATCACAATTCAACCGGTGATGCTCTCAATCGCAATCTGCCTCCTACATAGACGCAAATGGATTGGCTCCGGAGGAAGTATGATCGACCGCCACGGCCATGGCCGTGGCATGGCTGCGACAATGCGAGATGCTTACGAGTACTTGACTGATTCCCAGAGCGTCTGCCGCCTCCAAAGCCCCTCCTTGCAAAGTACAGTGAGGCCTTCCGCCAGGACCATTGATCACCTCAATGTCTCGCCAGCTGATTCCTCGCCGCCATCCTGTTCCAAGGGCTTTCAACACAGCTTCTTTCGCAGCCCATCGTCCAGCAAAATGCTGCGTTGCCATACGCCGACTTTTGCAGTAGTCGATCTCCTTTGTCGTGTACACACGAGTGACGAATAGCTCCCCGTGCCGTTCGATCATCTGTGCAATCCGGAGGCACTCTGTAATGTCGGTTCCGATGCCGAGAACACTCATGGCTGCACCGATCGATCAAGACCACATGCTTTTCGTGCACGCTCGAGTACCGCGCGTGCCTGCACTCGAGCTCGAACGGCTCCATCGCTGAGAATTTCCTCGATACGCCCGTGGTCGGCTTCGAGAACCTGTCGTCGATCTCTGGCCTGTGCAAAAAATTCATCGCTTGCATCTGCAATCGCCTTTTTTATCTGACCGTAACCGAATCCTCCTGCCCGGTATGTATCAGCCATCGCGTCACGTTTTTCTTCAGATGCCACGAGACTGTAGAGCTGATACAGATGATCACTGTGAGGATCCTTGGGCTGCTCCACCGGCCGAGAGTCTGTTGTCATACGCATGATTTTCTTTCGTAGAACTGTGGGATTTTCAAAAAGATCGAGAGTATTGTCGTAGCTTTTTGACATTTTGAATCCATCCGTTCCGGGCACTTTTGCAGCGCCGTCTAATACACGAGCCTTAGGAAGCGTGAACACTTCTCCGTACAGATGATTGAACGTGTTGGCAAGGTCGCGACAAACCTCGATGTGCTGTACTTGATCCTCACCGACAGGCACGATCGTTGCGTCATACGCCAGAATATCTGCAGCCATGAGGACTGGGTATGAGAAAAGTCCTGCGTCCGCTGGAATGCCTTTTGATTTCTTTTCTTTGTACGCGTGGCATCGTTCAAGCAGACCCATCGGAGTTACGGTCAACAGTAACCACATCAGCTCAGTGACTTCCGGCACATCCGATTGCACATACAGTGTGGCTTTCGTGGGATCGAGTCCTAATGCTACGAGATCGATTGCCGCATCCCGGACAAGCGACCGCAGCAGGGCCGGGTCTCGCACCGTGGTTAACGCATGGAGATCGGCAATAAAGTAAAACGATGAACCAACATTTTGAAGTTCAATGTACTGCCGTATCGCTCCAAAATAGTTTCCCCAATGGAATCTTCCCGTTGGCTGAATGCCCGAAAGCACTCGCAGGGGAGTGGCTTCTCTGGGCGACTGCATCGAAATATCAGCGTCGGTCATGCTCACTCGGTTCATCTACTGCGCAGAGGGTATTGTGGGAACCGTCGCCGATGCGCCGGGAAGCGTGAGTGTGCCAATGATATCGGCCAGCCGGGAAGAGCCCAGCTGGGCAACGGCCGCCGGAAGGGCTTCAAGCAAGCGAGTCGATATTACCGGCTCAGCAAAATTGGCCGTTCCAATTTGCACCGCCGAAGCTCCTGTGACAAAAAATTCCATACAGTCATCCACTGACATGATGCCTCCCGCGCCGATGATTGGAATCGTGACCGCTTGACGAACCTGATACACGCACCGCAGGGCAATCGGCTTGATCGCTGGCCCGCTGAGCCCTCCCATTCCATTTCCCAAAAGTGTTTTACGGCGACGCCAATCGACTCCAAGCCCAAGGCAGGTATTGATGAGCGTGACCGCATCAGCTCCCCCGTCGGCCGCGGCGCGTGCGATGGTTGCAATGCTCGTTACGTTGGGCGTGAGTTTCGCCAAAAGAGGGAGTGATGAAACAGCACGCACTCCCTCGACAACCAATCGGCATGCCAGTGGATCAGTTCCCAAATCAACTCCATGGCTCACGTTGGGGCAGGAAATATTGAGTTCTAAGGCTGCAATGCCCGGCACCCCCTCGAGATGTTTGGCGAGCAATACAAATTCCTCCGTTGTGGCTCCCGCGATACTCACAATCACAGGCGCACCGCAGGCAACCAACCATGGCAGTTGTTTTTCAACAAAGGCCACGACTCCGTCATTGTCTAAACCGATTGAGTTGAGTAATCCAGCAGCAGTTTCGACGGTTCGCCAAGGGTGATTCCCAATGCGTGGAGAAAGCGTAATTGTTTTTGGAACAACGCCGCCCAAATTTCCTACGGCCACATAGCCGGCCATTTCACGTCCATATCCGAACGTGCCACTGGCAACGAGAATCGGATTCGGAAGCTTCAGCCGACCAAGTGATACCGAAAGATCACAGGACGATTCATCAGACTGTGATGAAGGAGCATTTTGCAAAGGACGTTGGGGCATTGAGATTCATCGAGAACCGTTGCTGCTTTGAAGCGTGCTGGGAATCTCAATTGTAAAAGATAAAGACTCAAAGAATACGATACGGCTCTTCAGTGCGTTACTTTTTAATCAGTTCTTCTCGACACGAAAATATATTTTTAGAGTCTAATTCGCTCTGCTCGACAGCGGCAAATGAAGACTTTTCATTTTGGACGTTTTCAAAACAGCATGCGGGAAAGTTTGGAGAGAGTCTGGAACGATCCAAAACAGGGATTCTACGAACTCAAAAACGTTCGCCCTCAACCGAAGAATCAGAAAATGTGTCACTTGAAGAAAAAATGGGGGATTTTAGGGTTTTGGCACGAATAGGCTCATTTTATTGACTCACCGAGAATACCGATCGCGCTGAGAATATGGATTAAATCAATTTTATGGCCGTTCCGATCCGATACTTTTAAAGCTCGGATAGTGTTTGCTGGAAACAATCGCTTTAAGGCGTTTCGAATTGTTGACATTACCCGTTGCCGCCAATAGGCTTCGGACGATTTTCGACTCTTATTTTCAAGCGGCTCTTTGTTGGAGCACTGAGAAAGTTTGTTGGCGGGAGCGTCCGAGCTATGACAAAAAAGGACATTGTTCGGACAATTTCAGAGCACATTGATCTGTCTCAACTCAAAACAAAGGAACTGGTTCAAAAAACTTTTGATGCCTTAATTGAGACACTTGTGCGGGATGGTCGCGTAGAACTTCGAAATTTTGGTGTTTTTCAAATCAAAAAACGCGAGGCCCGAATGGCTCGAAATCCACGAACGGGAGAAAAAGTTCCTGTAAAAGCGAAATCGGTGGTGACATTTAAGCCCGGGAAGGAAATGGAATTGCGAGTACGAGGCTTCAAGGAACCCGGTCAAGAATCTCACCAGGGGCCGCAGGGACCAACGGACGAAAAAATGACGGATTTCACGCCACAAACATAAGAATATGGTTACTTACGATTTTATAGCCTGCGGTAAGGCTTGAAAATGGGAAGTCACGGCAAAACAGATCGACAACAAAGGTTGAATTCTGACTGATCGAACAAGAAAGTTCTCTCGCATCAAACTCAACAAGATCGCTACATACTCTAACGCGTTTAGGTCATTGGAGGACCGGGTCATGAGACATCTACGATTTATCCTGCTTGTCGGAGCACTCGTGTTGCCGAGTTCGGGGTGCCTTATTCCGATGTATTCAGGCGACCCTGTCCGCCGGGCACAGCAGTTGATTTACACATCTGAAGATTTGCGAGCGATTACCGATGAGTGGGAACGAATCTGGTTCCTCGACCAGCCCTCACACATGACGCCCTATCGTACTCATGGCGGAATTCTCTAAATTTTGATCTGGGCCGCCTGCGCAACAATGAGTTCGAGCGGCACAAGGTTTCCCTTGTTGCATCCTGGGCATTGTTGTGAGGCCTCTTCCCACGCATCCGGTGAGGAAAGATTGGAATCCCAAAACGGCCATGTTCGGCACTGCCTCGGACGATCGTCGTACGCCAAACAGTGACGTGTGTGAGGATCCAGGAGTACACAGTCTCCGCCTTCTCGCTCTCGGAGCGATTTTCGAATTCCGACGAGGCGAACGTATTGCTCCTCGAATTCACTCACTGTCAACCCAGTACGAATCGCAAGTGCTGCAATCTCTGCCTTGTTGACCCATACAAAACCCTCCGAACCGGTACAGCAATCGCCGCACTGAGTGCACTGAAATCTCAATCCGCCTGAGTACCAAGGTTTTGTGTTGTCCTTGCCTTCCATAGCCATTTTTCCTTTTGTTTTCTACGTTTCTGCGCAGACTCTTTTCAACAGCAATCACGCACTGCGAGAATGCGTTGTTTTGCGGATATCCGCAATTCTACTGAATCCGAAAGCATAGCTCATCCACCAATTTGGTACATCGCGCGTTCCGGTCGCTCAAACTCCTCGGTTCCAATGCCATGTGCCCGGGCTTTTGCAGTTACACAGTCATGGAGCAACAACGCCATTTCCTTTTTCCAGTCTGATGGTTCACGCTCGTCAAACGTCTTTCGAAGAATCTGTCTCGCATCCCATTCAACGGTTGAAAAGAGACAATTTCGCAGTTGACCGTCCGCAGTCAGCCGCAGTCGATCGCAGCGATCGCAAAAGGCATTGCTGACTGAATCGACAAAACCAACGACGCCTATTCCATCAGCCCATCGATAATCAATCGCGGGCTGTCCAGGGTCAATCTGCTTTTGCTGCACCAGCGGTCCTACCGAATCGACCAGAATCTTTCGTACCTGCTCGCCGGTGAGCACCGAATCGGCAGTCCACTCTTCACTGGCATCAAGCGGCATAAATTCGATGAACCGCAACGTAAGACCCTGCTGTCGAGCAAACCTTGCCAACGGCACAACCTCGCGTTCGGTCAGATTTGCAATCGAAACAGCATTTATTCGTATTGTCTGAAATCCGATTTTTTGTGCGGTCGCAATTCCGCGAAGTACCTTCTGCAGTCCGTTGAATCGAGCCAGCGACTCAAATGTTTTTTCGTCGAGACTGTCAAGACTCACGTTGAGTCTCGATAGCCCTGCATGGAAAAGATCGGAAGCTTGTTCTTCGAGCAAGAGTCCGTTGGTGGTCAACGTGACTTCATCGATGCCTTCGACGTTCACCAGCATCCCAACGAGTCTGTGAATTTCTTTTCTTACGAGCGGCTCGCCACCGGTTAGCCGAACGGTGCGCACTCCCAAGGATGCTGCGACAGAAACTATGCCGACAATCTCTTCAAAGGAGAGAAGTTCCTCTCGTGGTTTGAATGTCACCACACCCGCTGGCATGCAATAGGTACAGCGGAAGTTACATCGATCCGTGACGCTCACGCGCAGATCGGTGTGAACTCTTCCAAACGAATCGACAAGGTGATTCATGACCACTCCTCCTGTGAAATCGCAGGAGTCATGCGTCCTCCCTCTGGATGGATCCAACGCCGCTGGCCGTCAGAGGATTCTTCGCACTTCCAGATCGGAACCGAATCCTTGACTCGTTCCATGAGCCACTCGACGGCAGCAAATGCTTCGGCCCGATGGCCTGCGGATACGCACACGACTACGCTTGCCTCGCCCACCGGAACTCGTCCGAGACGATGCACAATGACACACTCACTGAGCGACCAACGATTGAGTGCACGAGAGGCCAGACCGTTCAAGTGATGCACCGCTGCTGCCTCATGAGCTTCGTACTCGAGAGCATGCGTCACAACACCTCCTGTAGAGCCCCGAGTGGTACCTACAAAAAGCACTCGTGCGCCAACAGAAATATCAACGGGATTGTGTACATACGATACGGCGTCGATCGGGCCACGGACACATGCGACGCGAGCATTTGAGTGGAATGGTTTCATGATCTCGTTTATCCACCACTCACAGGCGGAAACACATTTACCTCTGCTCCCTCACAGACCAACATGGTGTCGTCGACAACCTCATGCTCAATAGCAATCGCAGACAGCGACAAGAGTTTGACAATTGACGGACAGATCTGACCGAGTTGAATTCGCAGTACCTCAGCGGTGCCAGACTTCCAATCTAATTGAATCTGACGAGTGCCCGCGACCTCCGCCAGACCGGCAAACAGGTTCACAACAAGCGTTCCACAGCCCAGATCGGGTTGCGAATCATTCTTCAAAACTGTTTTCACGTGGTCCTGCATTTTCATCTTTTCTATGACGTTACGAGCCGAGCTGTTGAAGGATTCAAAATACCATCAAATTTGGATGAAATTCCATACGCTTTGGCCAAAATCTTTATTGGATGAATTGTCGGCTTGGTATTTCCTTGTTCCATTTGTAATCGACAGGCACTGCACTCAGTAGCGCCCGCCTCGACCGCGGATGATCGCAGCGCCGTCAAAAGCGCCCGACCTTGTCGAAGGCTCGATCGGTAGTGCTCCCTCGCCAGTCCATAGGTGCCGGCCATGCCAGAGCAGCCATGATCATTTCCCTGAATCGAAAGACCCGGTATGAGCCTCAGCAGCTGTTCTGTCGAAGTATCACCGTGCAGCCGAGAGTGGCAGGGAGCATGATAGAGAACGCTCACCGAGAGCGGTTGAAAATCGAGACGCAGTCGGCCTTCGCGATGCAGCTGAGTCAGATAGCTCATTGCATCAGTCGTAGCGGCAACAACCCGATCGGTCTCTTCGTCATCAACGAGTAAAGGATAGTCGTGTTTGATGCAGGTCACAGCCGATGGTTCGGTTGCTACGATGGTGTATCCTTGTCGAACCGCCTCGGACAGAATTCGAATATTCACCTTCGCCACTCGCCGTGCCGCATCGACATCCCCCGCGGACACAAGTGGCATTCCGGAGGAGACCTGTCGAGGATCAATGAACACTCCGATCCCGTTGTGTTCCAGCACCGCGACAAATGCCTCCGCGAGCAAAGGATCGTGCCAGCGGGCAAATGTATCGAGAAAGTAAAAAACTCGCGGCCCACTGCGTCTTGATGGACGGGTGAGCTGTCGGCGAGTCGCCCATCGCATAAACTGGTTACCACTAAACTTAGGAAGTTTTCTCCCCTGCGCAACGCCACACATCTTTTCCAGAACCCAGCGAGCCTGCGGATTTGCAATCATGGCATTTGCAATCGGTCGCATCGCCCCACCGAGCGATGACATCAGATCGACTCGTGAAAGAAACCACTGCGACATACTCAAACCATGAGCTGCAACATGTGCGGCCTTGAGTTCTAGGGCAATCGCTGGCACATCGACTCCGGCTGCGCAGTCAATCCGACACTGATGGCAATTTACGCAGAGATCAGCCACTTTTTTCACCGCATCGCTCTCCCAGTTTTGGAAGTCCATCGCTCCGCTTTGCAACGCAGCCATCAGAGTGGCTTTGGCGCGAGGTGAGGCTTCTTCCACCGGAAGCGCCCGGTAGATTGGGCACATTCGCATGCCCTGAGATTGGCTGCGACAAGCACCGCATCCATTACACTGCGAACTTTGACTCTGCGGGTCATCCTCTCCCCAGAGAAGGAGTGGCAGCCGAGTGGATGAAACGGTAGCCGATCGTTCCGCCTCGATAAAAGTGTTTGTTTCAGAGCGTTGCACTCTTTCGGCCACGAGCTCGCCTTCGACCGCTAAAATCTGTACGGGAGCAATCGCGGGCGCGAGAATCGCTTTTTGTGCCGACTCTTTTTGAAAGAGAAACTCGGGACGCAATCGCGCACGATTTCTCAGTCCTTCCCCATCCGTAATTTTTCCTGGATTGAGCGAGTCTTTGGGGTCGCACGCCTGTTTGATACGCCGAAATACTCTTGTCACCTTTGGAAAATATTGCGACTGATGAACGGTTCTAGAAATACCGCAACCTTGTTCGGCGCCTATGGTGCCTCCAAGAGTCGCCACCATCTCGTGAAAAGCATCGGCAAACTGCAGGACGCGACCGATCGATTCCGGATCGGATGTATCGATAAATGGACGCACATGCATCTGTCCGTGTCCGGCATGACCGAAGAGGGTTGCCGTTATTGCATGAGATTTGAGCACGTTTTGATACCGAACAAGAAACTCTGCAAGAACCGCCGGAGGAATCGCACTGTCTTCGACCAGCGGTACGGCCCGGCTGGTTGTCTGCACTCCGTGAAGTGTTGGAGTGACCTGTCTAGAAAGTCTCCAAAATAGATTTTTTTCGGCGAATGTTTCGGCGCGACGATGATGAATTGCCAAACGACCCTGCCCTTGCACGACTTCCACGGCATGAGCAAACAGCGACTCACACTCTCTTGTATCCTCACCGGTAAATTCGACGAGCAGACACGCTTCGTAGT
The DNA here is from genome assembly GCA_003669585.1 of Planctomycetota bacterium. Lineage (GTDB taxonomy): Bacteria > Planctomycetota > Planctomycetia > Pirellulales > UBA1268 > QWOQ01. The sequence continues at coordinate 429,588 of QWOQ01000007.1, forward strand.
GAGCATCAATGAGTCGATCAAACGTCGAGTCCACACCACGTGCCAGCGCCAGGTGTCGCTTATCGAAAAGATCGCACGCCGAAACCCCAAGCGGAACAAGTTCCGTGACAGCCGCCGCCGCGCGATCGAGTGACTCAAAAAGAAAAAGCCCCACCACTGTAGCTCGGTCCATCGGCGAGGTGAGAAGTGTTGCTTCAGTGACCAGTGCCAGGGTTCCCTCTGAGCCACACAGCAACCGCTCCATGTGAATCCCGTTCTCATCCTGAAGATTTTTTAGACAATACCCTCCGGACGAATAACTTTCAGAACTTCGCACGTCGGCAAGTACCTGCTCCTCTTCAGAAAGAATTACTGAGAGTGCCGCTGCGAGCTTTGCAGTTGTATTGGTGGGCTGAAAAAGTGTTTCACTCGATTCGAGAGCCACTTCGGGCATGGTTGGGCCCCATTCGGTAATTGTCCCATCCGCCAGAACAACTCGGGCACTGGTAAGCCGATTTCTCATATCGCCGTGCCGTAAAAATCGACTCCCGGAAGTGTTGCGACCGATCATTCCGCCAATGGTCGTCACCGTGGCCGTTGCAGGATCGGGACCAAGAGTTCGACCGATTTTCCCAAGATGTTCTTCCAGATGCGAATCGATTACTCCCGGCTGAACGCGTACAAACTCATCTCGAGTTTCAAGGATGTGACGCATGAACCGTGAAAAATCGATGACAATTCCTTCGCCAAGAGACTGTCCCGCCAAACTTGTGCCTGCCCCTCTGGCATGTACACCAATCCCATTTTCACAGGCGTACCGCACGACGGCACTGACGTCTTCGGTCGTTCGCGGACGAACCACCCCCAGTGGCCGCACTTCGAAAAGACTTGCATCTGTCGAGTACATCGCTCTTGTCACATCGTCGCAAAACACCTCTCCCGAGATCGCCCCGCGAAGATCATCTTGAATACGCTGCGCGACTGGATCCATGGCTCACTCACGTTCAACAAAATAGAAACAACTTGATTTGTGTGTGGCACAATGCCTTGGCAATGAGTGCATAACGACCCAACGATTGAGCCATTATTTTACAGCTTTTTCGATCCGGCAAGCGATTCGCTGCGGGCAAGAAACTGACGATGACGTTCATGTGTTTCCAAATTAAATCCAGTAAATGTTCCGTGCGATTCAACTCCTCCGTAGCGAGCTTGACAGCGATAGCATGCGAGACAGTTTGGTACCACCATGTAGAGCACCACATCGACGAGTGCGGTAGCAAAGAGAATGGCAAACGTGGCGATGAGTTCATGCCATGCCCATGCTACACAACTCCCAGCAAGCCCCGCGGTCACGATCCACACTCCGAGCTTCTGAGGAAAGTTTTTACGAACAAACAGTTCTGCGCTCGGACAGACTAAGCAACGGGTCAGCCGATCATTTCCGATGGACTGTGGTGCGATGCGCACGATCAGTTTGCACTTCTGGCAGCTAAGAATATCTGTTGATTCAATTGAATCCTGCCGACACGTTGCATGGCACTGCGGACAGCAATATTCAATCCACATGGAATGGAACTTCCGAAAGTGTTTACACAGGCCAATGAGTTCTCGTTGCAACCAATTGCGATGACAGCTCTCCTACAATGGCGGCCAAGCAGGCCACATAGAGAATACCCGTAGCACTTTGAGTATTCGGAATTTCAAGCACTTTGCGAGTCATGTAAAGAAGAAATGGCAGGCCGGCGAGTCCCGCAATCCACCGAAGCGCAACGAGCGACGCGATCGACGCATCAAATGGCAGTGCCGCGATTGCAGGAATTCCAGCAATGGAAATCACTAATTGCACACTACAGGCGAACAGAGTCCAGTTCACACTTTGTCTGAGTGCTCCAACGCTCATGCCGGGCGAATTGAGATACCAATGGCCAAGGAGCATGGCATTGACTGTCAATCCCGTGACAAGTCCGGAAACAATGCCTGCCACCGCAACTCCCATTGAGGACGCCGCCACATCTGATGTATTGGACGCACATAAATTCATCCACACTCCAGCAGACGCAAGGAAACCACCGGCAAGTACCGTCGCAATCATTCCTCCACGACGACGATCTCCAAGCCAAAGCACACTGCCAATCCATGCGGCTACGGCGGCGATTGCAGGAAGGCTCCAGAACATTCCCTCAACACTCGAAGCAATCGTCAGCGAAGCACCTGTGGCAAGTCCGAGAATGACCAGTAGATTGATGCGAAAAAATCCGCTCGGCACGATCGATGCTGGCGTGAGCGCAAGAGCCATACACATGCCCCAAGCGAAGCGACATAAAAACGAAGCCAGTAGCGTCATCACCCCTCACTCGAAATGCGTCAGGTCGATCGCGCTCCATACATGAGCGACATCACCTCGGAACGACTTGAAAGATTCGAACGAAACAACCCCTTCATCGCCGAAGTCACACACAGACTTCCGGGCTTGCGCACTCCTCGAATCGTCATGCAGGTATGGGATGCTTCTACAACGACGGCGACTCCCTTGGCGTCGAGTTCATCGACAAGAATATCTGCGAGCATTTCTGTCATCCGTTCCTGAACTTGCGGCCGATGCGAAACGACCTCGACAATTCTCGCAAGCTTACTGAGTCCTACCACGCGTCCATTCGGCAAGTATCCGATGTGAACCTGACCCACGAATGGCAGAAGATGATGTTCACACATGCTGTTAAACGCGATATCTCTCACCAGTACAAGCTCATCGTATTTTTCAGTAAAGGCTTTTTTTAAGTGCGTTCGTGGATCTTGATGGAGTCCGCTGAAAAGCTCCGCGTACATACGAGCGACACGAGACGGAGTGTCAATCAATCCTTCTCGATCTGGATTTTCTCCCACCGCGAAGAGGATCTCTCGAACAGCTCGCTCGATGCGGGCATGGTCGACCTGCGATTGAACAGGGTTCCCCGAAGGCGATCGTGCATCGCACGAAAAATCTGGCGACTGATTCTTATTTTGAATGTGGCTTGCTTGCGAATGCTGAGTTGCCATGGTTGAAAATAGATTTGGGCCGCAGACATCAAATATCTCAAAACCGCTTGTTCGAGTGTACTCGCAAAGTCCCGGAGATCATTGCCACCCTGAAAAAGTCCCAAACGATCGACACTCGGAGACATTTTTTGAAAAAATCTGCGTGCGACAAATCGAATGCTTTTTAGTTCACGCTAAACCGTGGGGGAAAATCGCGCCGGGTTGCCGCCTCTCGACCTGCGATGGCCTCGAGCAGCATGGCCGTTCTTTGAAACACATCCGTCTCGCTCAGCAGCTTGATCTTCCACTCCATACTCAGCTCGAGCGTGTAGGCGACAATGTCAGACAACATGCCCAGAGTGATCTGATTTCCGAGCAACTGATCGAGCTGCTCAGAAGCATCTGGAATTTTTGGAAGCACTTTTTTGAATGCCACTAAAAGCCGCTTTTGCAGTTCAATACCGAGAGAGGGAGGGGCATTCTTTGGAATAATGTCTTCAACAATCTCAGCCTCAGCCAATCGAAACGACTTCATGGGGGGCAGTTCGCGAACGAGCTGGATTCGTCTTACGCCCAACAGCAGCACGTTGTAGGTGCCTTGGTCTGTTCGTTGATGCGTTGCAATTCGACAAAGGCATGCGGTCTGATGCAGCGGCGGCCTGCCTTCGTATTGCTGCTCCCATCCATCAGCGAGAAGCCCTAAAGCAATCAATCGGTCATCGGCGAGCGCCTCTTCAAACATCGTTTTGTAACGCGGCTCAAAGATGTGCATCGGTTGCATAACGTGAGGAAACATAACCAAGTTTGGCAACGGAAAAATCCGCGCCACACCTGAAAACTGCTCGGGAGAAAAAGCCAACGGCTCGTCGAACGACATAAGTTTTGTGGAAAATTTAAGACTTCATAGAAACCAATAAACCCAAGCTCTGTTGAAGATACCCAAAGTCAGATGGAAATGGCAGCTCTTTGAAAGAGAGTCATGGTGGTGGTGGATCGAGGTGAATCTCCGGCAGGAGATCTGGGTTGAGTTCAATTTTTGGAAAGTCCTCAGTGCTTGCGGCCACCTCCGCCAGACACAAATCAAATTCCATAAGAAATTTTTGGATATCGAGCCCCAGATGCCGGGGAGCAAAGAGCTCGAGATACCCATGGACACTTTTGTGGAGCTTGCGGGCACCACGAATATTTCCATTTCCAAAATGATAGAGCGCCACTGCGGCTTGGATCAGTCCTTGATAGTATTTTCTCGACGGACCGCGGTACTCGGTCCACAATTCTTCCCAGACTTCATGGCTTTCGTAGTAATCGCACTCATTGAATTTCTCAATCCCGGAGAGATAGAGCAATTCGTACTCTTCAGATTCACTCATCATTTCCATTCTTCTTCTCTATGCAGGAGTGATTCGAGGCGTTTTCCCTTTTCTCGAATACAATCGTTCTAAAGTCTTTTGCACGCAGCGACCCTCAACTCGAATGCTGAAAAACATTTCACAATTATAGCCATTTTACGCGACTATGCCCTCCCCTCTGGTTTGCGGCATGGGATCGTTGCATCAATTCCTAGAAATAAATCCTCGGGGCAATCGATCGAGTCGACCTGTTGTGAGCTTGCTGCCACCATTCAATTGTGAGCGGCATACGGTGGGTTTATTGCTCAATTGGTTCATTGGAGTACTGTAGTTTGAAGGAGTTTGATCCGCTCACACTCGAGCGTCTTTCGACATGTATACGACCGATTTACGGAGTATTTTCGACTGTGTCCATTCGCCGCTGCACAAAAAAACGTCACACTGTTTCAACGACTCATGACGGATTCAATGCCGGCAGAGCCAAACGCATTTCCACCATGCTTCTTCGCGCGTATCCAGAGGCACGCTGCTCCCTTTCTTTTGCCAGCCCATTTCAACTTCTGATCGCGACCATTCTCTCAGCACAGTGCACAGATAAACGGGTCAACGGAGTTACTCCGGTCTTGTTTCAAAAATGGGCTACCGCGGAAATCATGGCAGAAGCACCGCTTGAGGAAATTACCCGTGTGGTCAAAAGCACCGGATTTTTTCGAGCCAAAGCTCGAAACATCAAGCTCTGCTCTCAGCACTTGGTCGAACACCATAACGGACGCGTTCCCCAGACGATGAACGAACTCGTAGCGCTTCCAGGAGTCGGGCGTAAAACGGCAAACGTCGTTCTTGGCACAGTCTTTCACACGGCCGTTGGAGTCGTGGTGGATACTCATGTGGGAAGAATTTCTCGCAGGCTTGGTCTTTCCTGTCACAGCGACGCCGTTGGGATCGAAAAGGATCTCGTCTTGCTTCTTCCCAAAAATCGATGGATCGGCTGGAGCCACTGTCTGATCGAACACGGCCGCAACGTTTGCCTCGCCCGCCGACCACACTGTGGGAGCTGTATACTCGCTCGCGTCTGCCCAAAAGTAGGCGTTCCCGCCGCTGTTCAAATTTCTGAATGCCACCGCTTGGGAAAGAACCCTGTCAGCACGTAGACTGTCGACCATCGAAACAACCACCTGTCGGGAGACACCGATGATCCTCTCCGGCCACGAAATTAAACGGCAACTTGGGACGAATATTGTCATCACTCCATTTGATGAATTAAAACTCAACCCCAACAGCTACAACCTTTCGCTTCACGACGAACTTCTTGTCTATGAGGAAGTCGTTCTCGACATGCGTAAAAGCAATCGCGTGCAGCGGGTGAAGATTCCACAAGAAGGATTAGTACTGACACCGAATCAGCTCTATCTCGGACGGACCATTGAACGCACCGAGACCCACAACTACGTGCCGATGATTGAGGGCCGCTCTTCGATTGGCCGCTTGGGATTGTTTGTGCATGTCACGGCCGGCTTTGGTGACGTTGGCTTCTGCGGCTATTGGACGCTTGAAATGTTTGCCGTTCAGCCGATTAAAATTTATCCGGGCGTATCGATCTGCCAACTTTTTTTCCACCAAATCACAGGCGACATCACTGAATATTCGAGTGACAAGTATCAGAACAACCGAGATATTCAGCCGAGCATGCTCTTTCGTGAGTTGTCTCCAGACGGTGAAACAGATCCACAACTCGAACTTGCTTTTCACGCTGAGCAACGCGTGCAAAAAGTTGGTCGTTCACTTATAGAGACTGTGACGAATGCTTCCTAAATTTCTGGCGTGGACTGCTTTTGCTTTGGCCATGCTTTTTGCCATGCTGTCGAGCGTCGGGATTCTTGCAGGTGGACTCCTGGGCACTTCCACGGCGACCGCGATGGTTTTCAGTGGCGCAGCATCGCTTGGAATCGCAATCGTTTTGGCAATCATCGTCATGGTACTTGCGGTGTTCGACTAGTGTCGCTGTCTTTGCAGCCCACTCCACCAACCGCCGATAGCTCAATTGGACGATTCGAGATAGGCTGTTGCCGCTCACTGCCACTTTGTTGGCATGCTTTGTATTGTTCATTCGCTTTCGCATTGTCCTTCAGTTTGATCGGAAAGGATTCTTTCGGTGCTTCGAACCCATACCTGCGGAGAATTGCGTCCAAGCAAGATCGGATCAACCGTCACTCTTTGTGGCTGGGTGGATCGGGTCCGAGATCACAAGGGAGTGCTCTTTCTTGATCTGCGAGATCGATGGGGACGCACTCAAATCGTGATCGGTCCCCAGAGCAGTCCGGAAGCGTTCGAGGCGGCTCGTCAAGTACGCCCGGAGTGGGTGGTGCTCGCTGAAGGCATCGTATCTCCTCGTCCAGAGGGAACCTTGAATCTTAAACTACCAACGGGGGCCGTAGAACTTTCATGTTTGAAGCTCACGGTTCTCAATCAGGCTGAGACTCCTGTTTTTCAACCCGGGGCCACCGAGCTTCCGAGTGAAGAATTACGACTCAAACACCGTTGGATCGATCTGCGCCGACCCGAGATGCAGGCCAATATTTTTTTGCGGAACCGTATCGTCAAAATCATGCGAGATCATTTTGCCGACCTTGGATTTATTGATATCGAAACTCCAATGCTCGGCCGTAGCACGCCGGAAGGGGCGCGCGACTATCTGGTTCCCAGCCGCCTTGATCACGGATCATTTTTTGCACTGCCACAGTCGCCTCAACTGTATAAGCAACTCCTCATGATGGCTGGATTCGATCGTTATGTCCAGGTTGCACGATGCTTTCGAGACGAGGATTTGCGTGCCGATCGGCAGCCTGAGTTCACGCAACTCGATCTGGAAATGTCGTTTGTTGAGTCTGACGATGTCATGAATGCCGTCGAAGGACTGGTGGTTCGAACGGCGAAGGAAATTCTTGACATCGAGGTCCCGCTTCCGCTGCCACGATTGTCATGGGATGAGTGCATGGAGCGATTCGGACACGATGCTCCAGACTTGCGATTTGGACTTGAGATCCGCGACCTCACAGATTTTGCTCTTCACACGGACTTTCGCGTTTTTCGATCGACTGCCGAATCGGGTGGTCGTGTGCGCGGCATTCTCGTGCCAGGTGTGGCAGTCAAGTTTTCTCGCAAAGATCTCGATGCACTCACGTCGGTGGCTGTTGAAGGCGGAGCCAAAGGACTCGTCTGGCTCAAGGTGGAACCCTCCGGTGAGCTCTCTGGGCCGGTCGCAAAAAATCTTGGGGACGCGTGCGTTGCGGGCATCATTGATCGACTTGGTGCAACTGCCGGCGATCTCATTCTTATCGTTGCCGATACCTTTGAAATTTCTTCGAAATCACTGCACATGCTGCGAAAGCGACTTGGGACCCAGCTTGAACTTTACGATTCCAAGGCGATGCATTTTTCATGGGTCGTTGACTTTCCGATGTTTGCGCACGACTCCGTCACGGGCAACTTGGCTGCGATGCACCACCCTTTTACTGCGCCGAGAACTGAAGATTTTCCAAAGCTGCAATCCGCCCCTACGGCATGTCGGGCGCAGGCCTACGATCTGATTATCAACGGTTCGGAAGCGGGCGGTGGAACGATTCGCATACACGATCCGCAGGTGCAGCAGCAGGTATTTTCATTGTTGGGCATCTCACCAGAAGAAGCACAAGAACGGTTTGGTTTTCTGCTCGATGCGCTGCGATCAGGTGCGCCGCCGCATGGTGGCATTGCACTTGGAATCGATCGATTCGTCATGCTGTTTGCAGGTTTGGATTCTATTCGTGACGTTATTGCATTTCCAAAGACGCAGTCGGCAAGCGATCTCATGACTGGAGCGCCTTCGCAGGTGGAACCAAAACAGCTTCGCGATTTGGGCATCCGAATCGTGTCAGCGCCTGCTCAATAAATAGAGTCTGCCGAGATTTGATTGTACCGTTCAGGTTTCTCCCAAAGAAATGATCATGCGTCCCGTGAGTGACTGCCCCTTGTGAAGATGTTTCCAGCCCACTGACTCCGGAAACTCTGCATGGCCCGGAATACATGAGTACGGTTCAATGCAGATCGACTTTCGGTGCGGCGGCGTAAACAGAACGCAGCTAGAAAAGATTTCGTCGCACTGCACACTCACAGCAAGACCCGCGTCAGGATCGATGAGCTTCGCTGTTGACCAACCATTGACGAACGTAAGATCTGTGAAAACATCGTCGTATTCCGCGGTACCGAGCGGTACCGATCCTGGAAAATTCGCAATCGCCGTCGACGAACACTCTTTCACAAAGCAGGGCGGCCCGTTCGGCAACAGATTCAAAAGTGGTTGCCATTTGTGGGCTGAGAGATCAATCCGCATCTGTTCATTGTCGCCAGAGCCAAGTGGCATGCGAAAGTACGGATGCAATCCGAATGCAGCCGGCATGTCGCCATATGCATCGACCTTCATGGTGAAATGAAGCAGTCCACCGGTAATCGCCCATGTCGCTTCAAGACGAAAGTCACATGGCCATTGCAAACGTGCCTCAGGGGAATCTTGGGACAGAATAAATTCACCTGTGACGCGATCGTCTGATTGTTCCGTCACTCGCCAAGGGCGTTCGTGTACGAGTCCGTGAATCGGACGGCCGAGCTTATCTTTTCCCTCGAGTTTATATTCGCGTCCTTGATAGATGACATCTGTTGAAGGCAGCCTTCCGGGATACGGAAAGAGAATGGGGATTCCACCAGAGGTGGCGCGAGCCGATCGATCACGATAGTTTTCCGGTGCCCAGAGAATCTCTACACTTTTTTGATTGTGCATGAGGTTCAAGGAATCGCAGATGAACCCTCGACCGGGAAGAATTGAAGCAGACGCGCCGCTGCGGGAATCGGCTATCTGAATGACATCGAGTTGATTGACGAGCATAAAAATTGCCTCCATGAAAAAGAGCACTTTACTGAATTTGAAAAATGAATTCGATACGCTTTCAACATGAATTCCCTCTGACACATTTGATTACGGCACTCTTTGATCTCTTTGAGAGCCTCATTCGGAAGAAAGAGTGCTCATCGAGAGTGCCCCCTTCCATTTGAACGCAAAATCCGGCATCTTTGCGTCAACCATATTTCAGAAGGGCGAATAGCTCAGTTGGTTAGAGCATCTCGTTTACACCGAGAGGGTCGGGGGTTCGAGTCCCTCTTCGCCCACTGTTCGTTTGTACACTACTCCGGTTTTGTTCGGTAAAACTGTGATAACTCCGGAAGATTCATCGGTTTCTATTCCGTTTTGCGATTCTTGACGAAGTGTTGCAAATGCTTGCTGCGTTCGATTTTGCGCTGTCCGTGCGTCGGATTCTGCGTCGGATTTTCGACCGGCATTTACGACAGCTTCAAAGTGATGATTGCGAGCTTGCAAGTAGTGAGCTGATGCGATGGCTGGAGAGTGTCCCATCCATGCGGCACACTCGTGGGCAGGATGCTTCTCCACCCAATCCGTTTCACACGAGGCACGCAGATTTTGAAACAGTCTAGGCCACGGCTTGCAGCCTGCTCGCGCCACGATCTTTTTAAACGTCGTGCGGAGATTCAAACCACCTCCAGCAGCCTTAGGAGCCACTAGCGCAGAGCCTTCGGGTGCCTGCTCGAAGGCTTCCCTCAGAATCTCATGCAAGGCAGGCTGAATTGGCACCACACGGACCGCATGATCTCCGCCATGATGCTCTGTCTTTTTCGACAGCACAGTGAGCCTACCTTTTTCCCAATTCACGTCTGCCCACGTGACAATGCCAACCTCAGACGGACAGCGCAGGCCAGCATAACGACACAGACCGACTATCACCTTCCACTCAATCGAAGAGCACGCGTTCAAGACTGACTCAATCGTTTCTGTTGAAACATAGAACAGTCGCGCAGCATTTACTTGTGAGCCGGATCGCATATCTTCAAATGGGCTTTTCGTAATCCAGTTCCAACGAACAGCTTTTTTGAATACTTGTTTGGCAACCATCACTCGTTTTGCCACCGTGGCAGGTGCCAAACGATTGTCGCTCGTCGTGCGTTTCTTGCGAGTGCCTTTCGTGTCCTTTGCGATCGAACTACGCCAGTTGTCTGCCAGTTCTGGCGTGATCTCCGTAATAGGTTTTTGCGGCCCATAGAAGACAAGCAGGCTATCGAGTGTTTGCTTGTAAGCCATGATCGTCACAGGCCCGGCTTGAGCTTTGTCAATGAATGCTTTTACAAGATGCTCAAGCGTCACAACAGCAGCAGCTTCACGTGGCAACACGAGACCACCATGAGAAAGTTTGGTGTGTGCCTGCTCGGGAAGATCGCGCAGCCATGCTGCCAGTTCCGCTGAGAATGAAATACCACCTACTAAGCAAGCTTCGATTGCCGATATTTTTCGTGCCCACTCTTCGGCCACCTTGATCGGTGTACGACCTAAGTGAATGGCTCTGCGTTCACCGTCGACACCTCTAAAGAAGATCCGAATCAGCGTGCCCTTCGCCCCCGTGCCTCGACTTATGCTTGCCATCTGAAAAGTCTCCTGTTGATATCTTCGATCCTACCGCATCACAAATCTCCAAACCCACATTTTTTCTTTTATAATCCACTGGCATCGGCACCACGTCGGATTCCGTCTGTCGGCCGTCCACCAGCGTCGCCAGATAGACATACCTCACGAACCGCGCGCCTATCTCGAACGAGTCTTGTGGCTGCTGTCGCTTCCGATTTTTCTTTTTCTTGGGGGAGCCTATACGAACACTTCGGAAGATCGCGCAGCCACGCAGCAGCTTTGGATGGAGGTGAGACTCCACCAACGATGCACGATTCGATTGCAGCCACCTTCCGAGTCCACTCGTCACCTACTCTGGTCGGCACTTTCCCAAGATAGATCGACTTCCGTTTTTCATTGGCATCGTGAAACAGAATTCGAATCAGTGTGCTGCTGCGTCCTTTGTCTCTGCACGTCGATGACATTTGTTTTTTCTTCTCAGTTGATGCCTGTCAGTGGATCATGTTCGTCCGCGAACGATACGCCGGTTACGAATTCCAAAAACAAATCAGTCGTACGAAGTTGATGCATTTCAAACGCCATATTTTCTCACCCCTGCTGTGACCCATAGTCGATTGCATTTGTCTAGAAAATATTTTTTATCCAGCATGGTTTTGATTTCAATTGGTGATACCGTCATGCGTCAACTCCTTTTGCTGGGGAGGCTTCGCGGGTCAGCCATGCATTCAAATCAGCGAGCGGGTAAAGCACCGCGCGACGCTTTCCATGACCACAACGCACGCAGGGAATCGAACCGCGAGGGGTTGTCAAACTCCATAGAGTGCGTTCGCTGATACCGAGAGCCCTCGCAGCATCGCGAGGACGCAGAGCCAGGGGTGCTTGATTCGAATTTTTTACAGCGACCCAATTGTTAGTCATAGCATCCCTCAAGAAAATATTTCTCGCTACATCCGCGCATCATTGTTTGAGATCCCTGTGTGGTAGTCGGTCGACAATTTTCATTACCGGGTATCGTCCACGGCCTTCCTTTACGAATCGCACCAGACCAATTCCTTGGAGCGCACGAAGACCGCGAAGCATCTGACCTGCCGACAGTCGCATCTTCTTTTGCAGACAACTCAACGTTGATCGTCTCGTGTATTTTCTCGGGAAGAGAGATCGCATCTGTTGTGTTGACTTGAAAAGTCGTCGTGTTGAACTTTTCGGAGAACCCATCGGCATTGAGCCAGCGAAGTATCATTCCCGTCATTTGTGCGTGCGAGTAGCTAATTTGACATCGATAAAACATCCAAGACAAATTGAATGCTTGGCACTCGGAACTTTCTATGGCTCGACACGCGCCGAGAATAGAGCGTGCGAGCAGCGTGCCTGATAGCTGTGGTTTCTTTGCTGTCGGATTTTTCGCGTTCATCCTCGCAGCCCAGCGACTCGTGTTTCCGCTGTGACGCTTCAAACGGTGTACCTCGTCATAGACGAGAACGTCCCACTGAGATCCTTCGATGAGAGAGAGACGCCACACACTCTCATAGTTCACGACGCCGATTAGCGGCGTCGTGTCTGCTAAAGCTTGAATGAGCTGTTTTATTGTCTTCGCAGACGAACCCTGATTAAGAAGCAGCACTCTTGAGTCGAGTCCCCACATCGTGACCCGTTTGAGCTGCACAGGGATCACACTCTTGGGGTAACAGACCAGCACTCGCTTTGGTTGCCATGATCGCAGCAACTCAATCACTGCTCGCGTCTTGCCAGACCCCATCGACAGGAGAGATTTCCTTCTGTCGATCGTCCAGTGGTGAGCGTTGGTCTGATGCTGCCAGATTGATTTCATTATCGTAGACTCGCTATTAATTGGTGTCTTGCGAGTCTACAGGGTTTTTGACTACTCGTCAAGACAATTTTCTGGGTCGTCCAAATAAAGTTTCGCCAGAAAGTTTTTTCCGCTCGATGCTGAGTCGGTTCTCAATGCAGCTTGCTTTGCTGATGATCCATGTGCGATTGACCGCACGACCGCTCCAACTAACTCGCCCGATTATTTGATTCTCCAATGCAAGTGAAGACACCCAACTGGTAGAAACACTTAGTATTTTGCCCGCTTCGGCTGTTCCGATGGCATCGTGCAACGCTATTTTGGGCCTTCCTTCCGCAGCCAGATACTCAAAAACCTCTGATCTTTCCTCGAGATATTCTCTCGGACGGCGTCGAACTCGACGCTTCAACGACAATATGTAGTCTTGGTAGTTTTCTTCGGCTTGTAGGCGGCTGTACACCTTCGAGAGTCGATCTCCTGAGATCGATATCCCAACAAGAATGTCTACCGTTTTGATCAATCCAGCAGACGCCATTCGTGCCGGTCGCGTGAAATGCACGCCCATTATTGCCGCAGCTTCCTGCGCAGAAATCGCCTCGTCCTTTCTCATTTTTATCTCCATTATTTCAAAGAGTAGCCAGTCACTACGGGAAAGATAGATGAACGCCTGTCGCTCTAGCGGTCTTGAGACCGATATCACTGACAAGAGCATTACTGAGCCACTCCATGTCGTCCTTTTTGCTCGTGATCACTTGCCCGCTCTCAACACCGATCTGCCGATATGCGACGGAATGCACGGTTTTGAACCAGCCGTGTCGCTCGAGCGTGTTCTTGTCGATGCCCCAAGCGTTCGCTGCTCGCTCTGCTGCCTCGCCACGAGCAGCGCGTGTAAAACTTGAGAACCCGAGCACATAAGGATTCCTTCCAACCTCAGGCAGCGACATCGCCTTTTCCAACGCAGCGATGATCGTGCGAGTCTTCCCGGTGCCTGCACCACCGATTATGCGAGTAACCTTCATTTTTTGACCCCTTTTTGGCATGGTATCTGCACGGCGAGCAAAACCCCCCCTTTGGCAACTAGAAAATCCAAAAAAAACAAGCTGTTTTTCGTCATTTGGACGGACTCATATTTGTCGAAAAAACAACTCGGTAAAGCACAAAACATTGGTTTCACCACTCCACGGACGCACTTTTCCTCATTTTTCAAACGCCCCGTCCAACGCCCCGTCCAACACAAGTCTTTTGACTGCATAGGGTTAATGTCTCTTGGACGGATGGACGGGCATAAATCGACCTTTCGACCCCTGTTGGCATAGGGGGCCAAAAAGGTACTTATAGGGATATTGGCGACGACCGCCTTCAGACAGAATAAAATAAAATTTATTTTCATTTTTCACCCACTGATAAAGCCTGTAACGCATCGAGCCAAATCTTGTCGAACGATACAAAATCTCCACGCTTTCCAGACGCGAGCCTTGGTCTGACGTGGACAAAGTCCCTAGCGTCAACCAACCGTAAGAGTCGGTGACGAATGGCTTGTCGCTCACTGGGGGCAACGTCGTGAGCGTCTCCGATCTCTTCCCATACTTTTGTCCATTGGAAGAGCACGCACCCGTCAGGCATCAGGCAAGCTCTGCCGTTCTCGTGAGGCTCTGGCTTATCGATATCCTTGCAGGAAGTCGCCTTGTTGAGCGATGTCCAGAGGTACCCTGCAAGCGTTGCATAACGAAGGCTGGAGGTTCCGACCATGATGTTGTTTGCGTGATCTCGAGCTTTTAGGAGTTGCGTGCAAAGCCCTACAACCCGTTTCCAATCGCTCTTCTTAGAGGCGACTTGTGACCGGCGAGGCATGTCAGTGGTGCTATCTCGTCGGAGTTCCGTTCCAGATGCTCTGCGGGTAGTCTGGTGCGAACAGCAAGTATTTCATGGCATGGGACGCAGAGCAGCGCGTGATGCCTACCTAATCACCTAGGGAAATAAAAACCCGTGGAATTACGGATTTTTTTGTCCATTTCCCGTCTGCAACGGGTCTGCGTGTGCGTCTGTAACATGCGGTCTACTGAAACTTCCTTCAGCACTTCTTGCACCCCCCATCCCCCTTTTCTGCACGAGACATTCGCGACGCTTTTTATTGCAGCAATCGTGCATTGCACGAGGCATCTTTTGTCTGAGTGACAAGAGACAAGTGTTGTCTTGATGTGTCAGATTCAAGCTCGTTTTATGAATGAGTTGACAGTTTTTGATTTTACCCTAACCTCCGCTCTTGGGTGGTGTGGGTGACAAAGAGTCCAACGCTGTTTTGAAATGGACATTTCAATTCCCAAGACGAACCGTACAACTGATTTCGATACCTTTTTTGCCGTCGCGACGCGTCTGAGCGGGCCGTATCCGTATCAGCGGGAATTGGCGACCGACGTAAGCCTTCCAGAATTGCTGAGTGTTCCGACGGGCGTGGGCAAAACGGCGGCCGCAATTTTGGGCTGGCTGTGGCGACGGCGATTTCATGGAGATGCGGGCATTCGCGACGCAACGCCGCGGCGGCTTGTTTACTGCTTACCGATGCGGACGCTGGTGGAGCAGACCAGAGATTTTGCCAACAATTGGTTGAATCGACTTGGAATGCTGACGGAGAATACTGGCAACTCTCCGGTGAACGGCTGGGCTAAACAACAAGGCGACACGGGACGACGCATAGCTGTGTCGATCTTGATGGGTGGCTCAGAAAAGGACGAACTCCGCGATTGGTCCCTCTGGCCCGAACGGGACGCGATCTTGATCGGGACGCAGGACATGCTGCTGTCGAGAGTACTCAATCGAGGCTACGCCGCCGGTCGAGCGCGTTGGCCCCTGGATTTTGCGTTGCTGAACAACGATTGCCTGTGGGTGTTCGACGAAGTGCAACTGATGAGCACCGGGCTGGCCACCAGTTTGCAGTTGGACGCCTGGCGAAAGTCGCTGCCACTGCAGGACGAGGACGGATTTCGTAAGGCAGCCGAAGGGACGGTTGCGCGGTCCTGCCATTCATTGTGGATGAGCGCGACTTTGGCGAAGCACTGGTTGGAGACGGCAGTCGATTGGAAGCCGCGAATTCTGACTGCATGGAAACGGATGGAAGAGGACCGCGCGAACTTTCGGTTACGGGACTGCGGGACGTCCGGCCCGCTGGCTCCGTTGTTCGCGGGCGGGAACAAGCCGATTAAAAAAGAGGCCGTTGCCAAGATCAAAGCCATACGCGGGGCGAAGGATGGGAACCGAGCCGAGGCCGAGTATCTCACCGACCTGACGAAAGCCATCTTGAACTTCTTGAAGCAGCGGTCCCCCGCCGGTGTGACACTGATTATCGTAAACACAGTCGATCGTGCGCGGGGCTTGTTTCATCTGTTGGACCGGGCCAACAAAAGTTCGCCGCAGCCGTTGGCCGGTGTAGTGCTGCATCTCATTCACTCGCGGTTTCGGCCGGCGGAGCGAGAGACTTGGAAAACAGTGCTCGACAAAGACAACTTGTCGCCGCGTGTGATCATCTCGACACAAGTGGTCGAGGCAGGCGTTGACCTCTCGGCGAGCGTGCTGTTCACGGAACTGGCTCCATGGCCGTCGCTGGTTCAGAGATTCGGACGGTGTGCGAGGTACATCAAATCCGAAACGGGTTGCGCTGAATCAGGGAAGGTCTATTGGATGGACACGCTCGCCGCGCCGCTGCCGTATGACGAGACAGAGCTGAAGTCCGCACAGGACGCTCTCCAGCAACTCGATGATGCGGGGCTTGCTGGGTTGGAGCGATTGCTCGGCAAGCTCGATGATGACCACATCCAGCCGGACGAAGCACAGCGACTCTTGAACGAAGAACGCCGCAAGCTCTTCCCTTACGCCCCGCGCTTCGTGCCGCGTGACAAAGACCTGTTCGACCTCTTCGACACGACGCCCGACTTGACCGGGGCTGACTTGGATATCTCGCGGTTCATTCGCGATGGCGATGAACGCGACGTGCAGGTTTTCTGGCGAGACATCACGACCGACAAGAAGCCTCGCAAGAAGCTCAAGGCGCGACGTGAGGAACTTTGTCCGGTGCCATTCATCACGTTCCGCAAGTTCGTCGAGAAGTTGCCGTATCAGCATCGAGCCTGGCGCTGGAATTACGTCATCGGAGATTGGGAACGTGTCATTGTCATGGAGGATCGCAGCGAAGTGATCTTCCCCGGCCAGGTCTTTCTGCTCGATTGCGAGTGCGGGGGCTATGACCTCAATGCCGGTTGGAGTTCCGAATCGAAGGCACGAGTGGAACCTGTGCCAATCGATGACGCTCAGTCTGCGGCGGAGACTTCGATGCCCAAACGTGACGACGAGTCCGGCGACGCTGACACGGACGAGGAACACGATGAAGGCGAACGACTCTCGGCGATTTCAGAGAAGTGGCAGTCGATCGAGCAACACACTCGCGATGTTTGCACTCGTCTCGACGCATTGCTGACGCAGTCTCAGTTGGGTGACTCATTGACGGAGAGCGAGAGCCGAGTGCTGCGAATCGCGGCCCGGTGGCATGATCGCGGCAAAGCTCACGATGCCTTTCAAGCCAAGCTCAAGGTCGATGAACTGAATTCGCCGGTTGCCAAAGCTGAGTTGTGCAACGAGCCTGCCGCCAAGGCTCCCAGTGCTGCGTGGAGGCGAGACAAACTTCAAGCGTTATCAACGGCGACACGCTTCGTACTGCCATCAGAAGATTCGTCTGCCGCCGAAGTTGATGAGAACTCAACATCGAACTCACCCACTGCGGACAAACGCCGTCCAAAGTTTCGGCACGAATTGGCGAGCGCGTTAGCGATTCTGAAAACCCTGTGGCAAGCCGATTCAAAACACTTGGCGTTCGCATGGCCGGATGGGTTGGAAGCTGCTGGCTTTTCACGCGACGAACCCGAACCCTTGCCGGACGCCGAACGCGAACAGGCATCACGACTCATCGACGAATTGACGTCGTTGACACCGCCCGAAGTGGACTTGCTGCTGTACATCGTCGCCGCGCATCACGGCAAAGTGCGGATGTCGCTGCGTTCTGTCCCCGAAGATTTGCGGACTGAGCTGACCGATGCGTGTCCGCCTCAGGCACGGGGCGTTCGCGACAACGATCCGCTTCCCAAGTGCCGATTACCGGGAACTGACAATGCCAACGCGGGCTGGACTGCACCGCCGGTCACGTTGCATCTCGACCCGATGGAACTCGGCCTTTCTGGTCGCTATGGCGCGTCATGGCGCGAACGAACTCAGCGGCTGCTCGAACGCCTCGGTCCGTTTCGTCTCGCGTACCTCGAAAGCCTGCTTCGCATCGCCGACTGTCGAGCCTCCGCCGAGGAAGACGCCGCCGCCAAACTTGCCACCGCGAAGGGGCCGCATCAATGAATCAACCACTCTCGTTGCCCGGTTGCACGCCCGAACCACTCGGCAACTATCTCAAAGCCCTCGGCCTTTTCCGCCTTGTCTCCGAGCAAGCTGATCCCAACGCCAGAGCATGGTGGAAAAAAGGTTGCTTGTGGCTTCAAACGGGATTGTCACGCACCGAACTGGAAGAGTTTTTCTTGGTCGGAGTCGGAACCGAGAAATCACCGGTCTATGCGCCAACACCGATCTTTGCTCCTTGGGGTGGAAGACCCGGCTTCTATGCGAACGGCAATACAAAAGCGCGGGAACGTCAACAGCGATTGATGCAGACCGCCCATGTGAGATTCGACCAATGCCGCGAGACACTTCAAATTATCACCAGCCTTCTCGCTGCGAGGGGTTGGATTGACGACTACGAAAAGGTCACGAAGAAGGACGCAACGAAACAGGAGTGCATTCGAGCGTGCCGAATGATCGTCCCGCCAGCGGCCACCGAGTGGTTCGATGCCGCCATCGCGATGGAAGAGTCGGAAACGTATGGGGCACTCTTCGGGACTGGTGGCAATGAAGGCAGCACGGATTTGACAAACAACTTCTTGGAACTCGTTGAAGACGCACTCGGTTTCCCGACACCTAAGCCGTTCTCCAACGAAGGGCTGCAAGCTGCTCTTTTCCTTGCTCCGCGATCCGCAGGCAGCGATGTTCCAGGCGGACAGAGCTTTCCATCGACCGCTGAGGCTCCCAATGCGGGGCAGGACTTTGTCGGCAAGACTTCCACGAATCCGTGGGATGTAGTTCTCATGATGGAAGGCTGCGTCTTGTTTGCCGGTGCTCTCACAAAACGACTCTCGCAATACGGGAAAGGCAAGGCCGCGTTTCCATTCATGCTCTCGTATGTCGCCACCGATGCGTCGGGCGAGTCCGTGAGAGAGCAACCCAAGCAAGACGTGAAGTCGGAGAAGTGTCGCGCCGAATTCTGGATGCCGATTTGGAATCAGCCGTGCTCGCTCGCGGATTTCAAGGCGATGTTGGCGGAGGGACGCTTGCAACGCCGGAACGGCGCGAATGCAGAGCATTCTGTGCGAGCGATGGAAGCCGTTGCAGCGTTGGGCGTGTCGCGCGGGATTCGCAGCTTCAAACGATTCGGACTTTTCGAGCGTCGAGGTCAGGGCTACTATATCGCCTCGCAGTTGGGAGACTTCATCGTTCCCGACAAGCCAGTGAGATCGCTCGATCTCATCGAGCAAATCGATGAGTTTCGTAACCAAGCCTACACCAGCTTGCGCGAAGGTCCGCGCGTGCCAGATCGGGTCTTGTATGCTCGCGCCAATCTCGAAAAGGCGGTTGCCAGAGTCCTGCGACGCGACATTGGCGCTGATGGAGTCGATGCGGCATCGCTGGTCGGTGTTGTGGTGGGTGCGGCCCAGTTGGAGCGAGAGGTCTCGACGCTCAAAGATCACAGCAAGATGTTGCGGCCGTGTCAGTGGCTTTGTGGGTTGTGGCAAAAGCGATCCAATGGTCTTTCGTTCGATGACGGAACCGAAGAGTTTCGCTTGGCGAGTGCAGTTGCTGCGATCGCACCGTGGGGCAAAGTTGAACGTGCCGGTCGCACGATCCCAGCCGTGGATGCAATCCGATGCAACTTGTTACCGATCTCGCGGGACACGTCTGCAACTCGATATTGGAATTGGGATGACACGTCCCGATCCGCCGTTTGGTCAACGAGCGCGACACTGCTCGACAACTTTGCTCGCGTCATGCAACGGCGTCTGATTGATACGACACGCGGAGCCGGTGTTGGACTGCCGCTGGCGAGCTTCTACGGTGCAAGCTTCTCGGACTTACTGAAGCTGTGGAATCAGCAACTCGATGAAACTCGAATTGCTGATCTGATTCACGGCCTTTCGCTGATGAAATCGTGGGCTTCAGACGACGAAGGCCGAGCAGGTGACACGTTCACGCCGGACCTATCACCGACGGCTGTATGGTTCGATGCGCTGGATCAACCGCATGCGACATTTGAACTACCGCGAGACTTGTCAGGGCGCGATCTGCTTTCGGCAACGGACGTACAAGCTGCGTTCGAGTTGCCGCGTGGTTATGCCCTCTTGAAGCTGTGTTTCCTCGGCGGCAGATTGCCGCCGCGCCCCATCGAAAAGCAAGCGGCTCGCAGTGACGGGACCGAGCCGTACCCGTCGGCGAGCATCGACATTCTCAGAATGCTCTCGGCTGGTCGAATGCCCGACGCGATGAGCCGCGCTGCGGCCAAGCTCAAAGCACTCGGCTATCCGACTCTGATCCCTGACGCCGCGTTGCGTTCCGCCGAATTCGACCTAGCACCTTCTGAATGCCGACGCCTCGCCGGCCTGCTGCTGATTCCCATCCGGCACCCCGGTGCCCTTGCCAGTCTGGTCATTAAACCCAAACCCTTTTGATACGGAGACGAACGATGCCACTTGATCTTTCACCGCTTAACGATTCAACCCGCCTGTTGATCAACGCTGAGTTGGACGTTGCTTTCGGCGGCGGTCGCCGATTCCAACCGACAGGTTTTCCGGACCTTGGTCCTGCATTGTTCAAGGATGTTGATGGGGTGACTGATTGGCTCCTTGTCGAGTCGGTGCAGTCCATTGCCAATCGACTTGAGGCTGCGTGTTGGGACGACGCGGAGGAACACTATGACGCGACCTGCGACAGAATCCCATTCGTTCGATCCGAGATCACACTACGAGGAAGTTCCAGAACCACCAGCACTCCGCAAGAAGCGCATCGACTCGCTTCGCCGTACATCCTCGCTGGCAACTACACATACACGCCCTCAGCACAGCAACAGAGTCCGCCGCAACAGGCTCAACCAGTGACCGAACCACTTTGGAAGCGACTTTGTTCCGCAGCTGGACCACTTGCAATGAGCCTTGAGGATGACGCGCCGTTCCGGTTGCGAAATCACGCCGGGCACCTATTTCGATTTGATCCAGGCAGCTTGCTTCACGGTATGTGGCTCAGCACAAAGGTTGTTCCAACAGGCAAAACCAAGGCCGCACTTTGCGGCGGCAAAGTGCGTTTCCCTCGCATTATTTCAGGCTTCGTCGAAGCTAAAAATCCGCGAACGGCTCAATCGGGCGGCGTGAAGCGGGAGCGAATTCGGGATCAGTCGGAAGAAGGTGCCGACGCGGCATTGGGATTTGGTTCCATCCCATTTCCGCGAACTGACTTCACCTCTGGTGGGATATTCGCGCGGTTCAATCTCGACCTCAGTCTGCTGAGAACTTTGGGCCTCGGCAGGACTCAGCCGCTGGCGAATGGACAAACTCAATGCACGCCAGCAATTCCGCTACTTCAACAGCAGGGCATATTCACAAACGAAGAAGCGTTTCTCGTGACATGGACTATCTACAAGATTCAGCGGTTTCTCAGTCATGGGCTGAGTCTTCGGAGCGGCTGTCAGTTCGTGTTGAAGAATGTTTCCGTCGAGGGGCCAACTGCATTCACATGGCCGATTGATACGGATGTCACAGCCGCCCTGACGACTCTGAAGGACGGTTTGTTTCCGCTGCTAACCGGCTCGCAAGGATGGGCGGCCCGAAACGTCACTTCGGTCACTTATTTAGGGTAACGCTCATGTCGTTGACGATCTCGATTCGATTCCTGACCGGTCGCGCCAACTTGCATCATTGGCAGGCGCATCACAGCGATGGCAAGCTCGACTGGCCGCCGTCGCCTTGGCGACTCTTGCGCAGTCTCGTGGCTGTCGCTGGACGTGGCATGACTTCACTCCCGTGGCCACCGCATATGGCGGAAATGACGGTGGTTGTGCCGGGCACGAAGACCGTGTCCAAGAAAGGCATCCCTAAGCCGACGCAAGAGAAACTCGACTGGCAAAAGGCGAAACGCAGGCTGCGACTTGTCGAACTGCTGACCGACGGCGAGGCCGCTCAGTTTCGGACGGCGAATCCTTGGCAGGGCTTTGACGCAGCTCTCAAGGAGTTGCAGGCAAGGGCACTTCGGCAAGTGCCTGTGGCATTGTGTGACACACCGAACGACGACCTCGGAATAAACTCGCTCATCAGTTTGCTGTCGAGCATGTCAGACGCCCCGGAGATTTGGCTTCCGCGATCCAGTCATGGCCACACTCGACAGTACTTTCCCATTCACGAAGAAGGCATCGTCAAACCGTCCGGCGTGCCAGTGTTCGACACGTTCGCTGTTGTGGACAAGAACCTTCCTGTTCATTTTCAGTGGCCATACCTTGAACTATCCGAAGCCGATCCACAACTGAACGAACTGCGCCGGATACTGTCCCGAATGACCTACTTCGGCCGAGCGGAATCTTGGTGCGAGGCGACGGCTCACGTCGGACTCAAGCTGGAAGAAGGACCGCACACATCGTATTGGAAATGCGTTTGCGCTGGCGGAGTCGGCCAGCACTCGGCGTCTATCGACGACCGAAACTTCATCGTTGAGCGAAAGCTTGCACCGATACCAATCCAAACCGAGCAGTTTCGTAACGAAGTCTTGGAGTTCGTGTGGCGCGTGACTCCCCGACTAACTCGTGAAGCCTTTCGGCAGACGCTCCTCGCTGAATCAAACGCAACGATGCTGCTCCGATGTCTGCTCCGCGAGTCCAGCGCAGACATTGCAAGCAATCTCGACCGGCCGATCGGGACACGTTGGGTGCATTACGCGGTGCCGCGAGCGATATTCGATTTGCCGTCCCCAAGACCGAAAACTCGGCTTCGTCCGCAAGAGACAATTCAAGTCGTCCGGTACGCGCTGAACTCGGTGACCATGAATCGCCCCGTATTGCCACCGCTGACGGACACGTTGCTCATCGGCGGAAAGTTTCGTGATGCCGCGCTCGCGATCTACGGAGTGGTGACGGGTAAGAAGAACTGGTTTGATTACGACGAAGCCGATCCATATCCGCGCAATTTGTGCGGTCACGAGCGAGATCGTAAGCCGTTGTGCGGTCACACGCACGCCTTCTTCTGGCCAACAGACGAAGACAACGACGGCTTCCTCGATCACGTCACGGTCTATTGCCCCGCTGGATTCGAGCAAAGTGAAGTCGATGCGCTGCGGCGACTCGTGCGAATTCGCCAGCGAGGCGGACGGCCGGACTTGCTCGTGACACCAGTATTTCTCGGCAAGGCCGAGGCCTTTGGACCGTGGCAACTCAAGCCTGGTGCTGAGCCAGTTCGGTCGTTCGTCTCTGCGACGCCTTACTTCTGCCCATTGCATCTGACGCACGGTAAAAACGGCAGTGGCAAGTTGCGTCCGATCACTCCAATCCTGCAACGTGGTCTTGTCGAGTATGGGATCACGGCTGACGTCAAGCAAATCGACGAGTTGGTCTTTGACTACGCCCCAGCTGACCTGGCCGAAGTTTGTGAAAGTATCGCAGCGAACGTGGCTCGTCAGCCAATCCCCCCGCGACAGTTCTTTCCTGTGATCGAACCGCCATCGACATTTCCATCACTCTCTCAGCCTGACGGGTCTTGCAACTCGCGTTACAAAGGCGCGTGCATTCGAAATGCAGATGATCCGCAATATCCGTTCGGACTCACCGTTGGTCTGCTCGTCAATCACAGCACGAGGTTCGTTCGCACTCTCAGCTTTTGCCGCCGTCGTCGCGACGCCGAGGTCAAAGGCCCAGGCCGTCTGTTTCGAATCACTTTCCGCGAAACTCAGCCACCGCGTCCTTTCGCCCTCGGCGATCAATGCCACTTCGGTTTGGGCTTGTTTGTCCCGGAAATGGAATCAGCGGTTCGATGAATCTGCTTTAAATGACGCCCGAAGGAATTCAGAGCCGCGTTACTAACTCTTACCCTGAAGCAAGTGAACGGTGCGATGCTCGTAGTCGATCTCCAGCCAATGCGGATTCAACAAAGCGGTGCCAATCGGGCATAAGTTGCCCGAACCGACGAGCATATCAGCCGACCTTCTCGTCGAGAATTGAGTAACTCAGCCGGAAGATATTTGCAGTTTCGCCAAACCCGCACTTAGGATCGATCTCAAGGAAATGACGACGGATTGTCTCACGCGTTGAGCGGCCGGCGGCAGACATGGCTCGGTCCTCTTGGCTTCGGCGAGACCCAACGTGCGTAACACATTCCTCGTATGCTATGACATCTGCGACGACAAACGCCTGCGCAAAGTCTTTAAGACCATGCGTAACTTTGGCGACCATCTCCAGTACTCAATCTTTGAGTGCCAGTTCACCGCAATCGACTTAGCCCGCTGCCGCCATACGCTCAGCGAAATTATTAAGCACAACGAAGACCAGGTGCTCTTCGTCGATCTTGGCCCCACGGCGGGCAGAGGAGAGCGTGTGATATCTGCCCTCGGTCAAGCGTACGTCGCCATTGATTCCCCCTGTATCGTCGTCTGAGGAATTCACTATGTCTGTAGCTGCTGGGCCCGAGTCGTTACCCGACTATCTGCCGGCCCGAATGCTCAACGAGTTCGTCTATTGCCCACGGCTGTTTTTTTACGAGCACGTCGAGGCAGTGTTTGTCCATAATCGCGAAACAGTTGAAGGCACTATTATTCATGCTCGCGTGGATGGCGGCAACGGCAAACTCGCTGCTGCAGAAGAACTCGCTCCCGACGATGTGATTCATGCGAGGAGTGTCACGTTGTCAAGCGACCGCGTTGGACTGATCGCCAAGATGGATTTAATCGAGGTGGCTGACGGAACCGTGACGCCCGTCGATTACAAACGTGGCAAGCCGTTCGTGAAAGCGGATGGCACGCTCGATGTGTGGGACACGGATCGCGTACAGATGACGGCCCAGGCCATCGTGCTTCGCGACAACGGCTACTCGTGCAGCGAAGCGGTGCTTTACTATTCGGCCACGAAACAGCGCGTGCGGATTGAGATCGATGACGCTGCAGTTGAATGGGCGATCGAGAAGCTGCGTGCTGCCCGCGAAACGGCTGCCGCCGGCGTGATCCCACCACCACTGGTTGACAGTCCGAAATGCCCGAAATGTTCCCTCGTCGGCATTTGCCTGCCGGATGAAACACGGGCGATATGGACTGCGAGCCATGAGGCGAAGCAGGCTCAGCGTACTATGTTCGGCGAATTAAATATCATTGAAGCCCCTTTGGCGGATGAACTGCAGGAGCGGGAGGTCCGGCAGTTGCTGCCAGCTCGCGACGATCTCCGGCCGCTCTATCTCAACACGCAGGGCCTGAGGGTTGGCAAGAGCGGGTATCTGTTGAAAGTGCAGGAAAAAGATCGGGTGGTAGAAGAGGTGCGGATCAACGAGGTCTGTCAGGTGAGCCTGTTTGGGAACATTCAAATCACCACACAAGCGGTGCAGGCGTTATGCGAAATGGAAGTGCCGATCGCCTATTTCTCGATGGGCGGCTGGTTTTATGGGTTGACGCAGGGGCTGGGCGTTCGCAACGTGTCTCTACGGCGGCACCAATTTCGCCTGGCTGATTCGCCAACATTTTGTCTTCGGATCGCCAGGTCTTTAGTGGCTGGCAAAATCCGCAATCAACGGACGCTTCTGCAACGCAACCATGTAGAGCCACCGGCCAGTGCTATTGGGCAGATGAAGTGGGCCATTGAAGAGGCTGAACGGGCAGAATCGATTCCGGAACTGCTTGGCATTGAAGGCAATGCCGCGAGAATCTATTTCGCCAACTTCCCCGGAATGATCAAAGCCGATGACGAGCCTTGGAGCGAATCGCAAGGGAAGCCGGTTTTGTCATTTGATTTCACGGTACGAAACCGCCGCCCACCGCGGGATCCTGTCAACGCGATGTTGTCGCTGGCCTATAGCGTGTTGGCAAAAGACCTGACAATTGTCTGTCAGGCCGTAGGGTTTGATCCGTTCATCGGCTGCTACCATCAGCCGCGGTACGGACGGGCACCATTGGCTCTGGACTTGATGGAGCCGTTTCGGCCTTTGATCGCCGATTCGGCTGTGCTGACGGCGATTAACACGAAGATGGTACAGCCGAGTGATTTCGTGCAGGCAGGGCAGTCGGTAGCGATGACACCGGGTGGAAGGAAAGCTTTTTTTAGGGCGTACGAACAGCGGATGGACACACTCGTCACACACCCCATTTTCGGGTATCGTGTAAATTATCGCCGGATGCTGGAAATACAGGCTCGTTTACTGGCGAGAGTGGTCACTGGTGAACTGAATACGTATCCTGTTTTTACGACCCGCTGAATGGCGGAGCATGGGATCATTGGCAAATCGGTTTTCATCACATTGTCGTCGCGAGCGGCGATGTGGCGATCAAAACACGGGAGCCGCTCGCATGGCCGTAAACCATTTCTGTAAAAAGCTTTATGAGTCTTGCATTGGGCCTACCACAGCATTTAGTAGGAACATACTGCGGGCTGCTCGCAAAAGACGATTTAGCCCCTTACGCTCGTTGAAGTTACATAGATACTCTCTCCGCGGCTGAGAAGCCGCGGCCCCATTGAAGCTACGTTGACGCAGTCACAATGCCGGATGCCAAGTCGATCTCTCCGCGGCTGAGAAGCCGCGGCCCCATTGAAGCATCGGTATTCGTCTCGTTCTCGGCGCAGCATGACAACTCTCCGCGGCTGAGAAGCCGCGGCCCCATTGAAGCACGCGATTGCGGCGGCGAAACGGTCATCCCGACCGGCGCTCTCCGCGGCTGAGAAGCCGCGGCCCCATTGAAGCGCGCATGGCATGATCGGCCTTTACGATGGCACAAACTCTCCGCGGCTGAGAAGCCGCGGCCCCATTGAAGCTGTTCTGCCGAATAGAAACCCTGTCCTTGTCAACCGTCTCTCCGCGGCTGAGAAGCCGCGGCCCCATTGAAGCAATTGGTTGCGTGGGACTTACTAGAACCAGGCACCGCTCTCTCCGCGGCTGAGAAGCCGCGGCCCCATTGAAGCCCGGTCCCCCCCGGAGAAGTTGCCGGGGGCTTGACTCTCCGCGGCTGAGAAGCCGCGGCCCCATTGAAGCTTGCCAGCGATTTCGCATTGCATTGTTATGTGATATAACTCTCCGCGGCTGAGAAGCCGCGGCCCCATTGAAGCAGTATCTCCCGGTAGGTGCGAGTGTCACCCCTCAATCTCTCCGCGGCTGAGAAGCCGCGGCCCCATTGAAGCGGGACCAAGGCCGACATGGTCTTTCAGTCGATTGCCTCTCCGCGGCTGAGAAGCCGCGGCCCCATTGAAGCTGTTCTGTCGTCACGTTGTTCGACGTTGAACGCATCTCTCCGCGGCTGAGAAGCCGCGGCCCCATTGAAGCAAGCGGTGCTCGAGAGAACATCGCGATGGGCAAGCCATCTCTCCGCGGCTGAGAAGCCGCGGCCCCATTGAAGCTGTCGAGGAAAATCTGTCTGGATGGTGGCGGCATGAGCTCTCCGCGGCTGAGAAGCCGCGGCCCCATTGAAGCCGTGACCACCTCTGTCGGAAGGCCACTCTATGGGGCTCTCTCCGCGGCTGAGAAGCCGCGGCCCCATTGAAGCGAGGCTGATCGGTAGAAAGAATCGCCGCCCTCGACGACTCTCCGCGGCTGAGAAGCCGCGGCCCCATTGAAGCCGTATCAACGGACAACCGCTGCCGTGACGGTTGTGTCTCTCCGCGGCTGAGAAGCCGCGGCCCCATTGAAGCCCTTTTGCACTGTGGATTGTCCCCGTGCGAATCTTCTCTCCGCGGCTGAGAAGCCGCGGCCCCATTGAAGCCGCGAACCGGATAAACCCTGCCGACCGTGGACGGGATCTCTCCGCGGCTGAGAAGCCGCGGCCCCATTGAAGCTAGTTCCCGCTCGAACACATGATGATCCTGCACATTCTCTCCGCGGCTGAGAAGCCGCGGCCCCATTGAAGCACTAGTCGGGGATTGCGGATATCTGTACGTCCCCGTAAGATAAGCAACTCTTAGGGAGGGGCAGTCCCTTCCATCCATCCCGTCGATTAAGGAGTGTAAAAATGATTGCTAGGTACAACAACGTAAGTTTGGCTTTTGGCGTACCCGGCTTCATCCTGCAAGTGGTGGGGAATGTACTCGGATCGTCGAATCCGGGGCTGGGCGGGCTTCTTATTCTTGCAGGAACCGGCCTGCTTATCGCAGGGCTTGCCTACTACGCAATCGGAAAGGGTCGTAGCGGCTGGTGGGGCTTGTGTGGGTTTCTTTCGTTCATCGGCCTAATCATTCTTGCGTGCCTTAAGGATCGATCCAGCACGTAGCTCGTCATCGGCGCACAACCCCGGGATCAGCCTACGCCCGTTTCATTCGCCCCTCGACCGAGCACAACAAATAAAATATTTTTCATTCTGAATTCTGACTCTCCAGTTCCTCAAGCATTATTTTGAGCTTGGTTATTAAATTCGAATTTTGCCTCTCGACGACTGGGGGATTGCAATTCCGAAGGAGCGGATCTGGTGAGACCTTCGATTACTCTGATGGTCGATCTGGTGACTTATACCTGTATGTCACCGATTCGCCGTTCTCAATCCAACTGGCCTCACGTTTTTCGTAGTCATACTCAAAGCCTCTTCTGGAAGCCAGAAACCACGAGAATTGGTAGAAAACTCGGCTGATGATCGAAAATCCAAACAGAATCGTTATCAGCCAGAACAACGATTTATCGAAGGCGGAGGTGACGGCGCTGCAACCAAGATGTACGCAAACACCCAGAAGCAGCAAAAGTCCGATGAAGCCGAGCGGTTCAGCGATAACGTGGAGATTGTAGCCCATCGGTGTTCATTTCTGTTTTCCGATGCGTTGGCTTTCATTGTCCCACATCGGATAGATGAACAGCATTCGTGGACCTCTTGTGTTTCTTCCACTCAGACCGACACTTTTGTCAGCCCACACCCTCGGAGATCAAGCCATTCATCAGACCGAGGGCTTCGTCATCGTCACAGCTACTTGTGCCTCGTTGTCTTCACGATCCTTCTCACTCGCCGGGCTGCCCATCGTGAACTTGCCTGCTGGAATCTCAATCAACTCAATACCAATTGAATTGGTGACGCTCTTGAACTTCACTCCCTGTGCGAACACTGGCGCACAAAACAACATCGCAGCAACGACAAAAGCGACTCGCATTGAATTCCCCTTGAACGTAAGTAAATAGCTCTAAGGTGTGGTGACCGGGGTGAGATTATACGCGAGACGTGGGACGCGATAGCGACAAGACCTGCGCGCGCTGCGGCAGCGTCAGGCTTCAGCATCCGCCTCGCCATCCATGCCTACGCTACTGCTACTGTACCGACTGACTGCGGGCCACACGGAAACCCAGGCCGTCGGGGCGTAGCCGTGGTAGCGGAACGCCGACCGACCGCCGCTAGGGCGACTCCTCCAGCCGCCGCCGCGATTCACGCGGGTCGCCTCGAACATCCCCTGCGGTATTGCGACCGGCCCCACTGGATCGACACCGCCTGAAAGTTTTTTATCGTACCAATCCGAGCACCACTCAGCCACGTTGCCGTGCATGTCGTGCAAGCCCCACGGGTTGGGCTTCTTCATGCCGACCTTGTGGGCGTATTCCTCGCCGAGTGCGTTGCCGTCGAACCACGCGTACTCGCCCAGCTTTAATTCATCCTCTCCGAATGAAAGGCCGTTGTCGTTCCTGCACGGCACGCGTACGCCAGCGCGCGGCGGCAGCGGTCAAGGTACGTTGGCTTCATACTACGCTAAGCACCACACAGCCATCATTCTATCTGCTTTCCCTTGCGCATTATTTTCTTCGACGACGCCTTGAAGTCCCCAAAAATAAATGCGTCATCATCATCTTTCATCTGCCGCCAAGACGTCTTCACTTTGGGATCGCCAATGCTCACGTATGCGTTAATATCAAGATCTTTGTCGGACAACTTGCGTATCTCCGACACAATGGCAGCATAGGCTGCATCCCGACTTGGCTTTTTTGAAAATACAATCGTCACCGAAAGCCATTTTCTTTGCGGCTTGATTCCACGGAGCGTTTGTTGTTCCTCAAGTTCAACAACATAGTCGGCTGTTTTTGAAGTCGTGCGAACGACGCCGCGATCCTCGTCCACAGTGAGCACTTTTTTTGTGCTGGAGTGGTAGACGAGGGAGCCGGAATACTGCGTATCGTCAAGTACATCCTCGCCCAAAAAACCTGTTGCCAAAATGTCGATCGTCGGATCAACGAGGATGGCGTGTTCCAGCGATTCGCGAACGATTTTGTCGACGGCTTCTGGCAACGGAAGTTTGTCGTAGAACCCAACGTTTAACATGCGCCCTCCTCCACGCACGTCCTCAAGCGTGACGTCGAAAAGTTTTGCTGCGGGTGCAGCCGAAGCTAGTCGCGATAACATCAGCATGACGGTAACCAGAGTCAGTTTGGCGTTCATGTGCTCCTCTTTCTATTGGTGCGTGCTTACCAGTTCACTTTTGCGTCTACCCAAAACACTACCCAGCGGATCTTCATAGTTTAGGTTGAATAAGTCGTGGACAAACTCTCTGTTCCCTGCGGGAAAAATATCCTAAATACTTTTATCCACAACAAAAATCTATTTGTCTTTCCATCCAAAACCCCAACCAATTTTATAACCCCTGACAAACCCAGCATGGGAATTGGGGGCAACATTTTCTAGTTGTTCTTGTGCTAGCTCTTCTATTCTGGAATTTGCGGGAGAAATATTTGTTGTTGATCTTGTTAATTTCCCTCCCATAAAACCCATTTTAAATCCATCATCCCATCCTGCTTCGTTTGGTTCTTTTGCTCTTTTAGCATTGTTTTTTTTGGCCTCTTCAAACCATTTGCTCCAACCTTGTTCCCAATCCTCTTTCTTTTTTTTTGCTTCTTGCTCCTTAGCTACGCTCTCTGCTTCTCGTTCGTCTTTAATCTTCTTTTGGAATTTTGGGTCACTCATCATCCAGAGAGTTGGCACAACACCAAAAAGAACAAGACAAATCACGATTTTCTTAATCATCAATTCTCCTTTTTGAAAATATTTTGATCTTCTTGGATTAGGAATGACATTCCAAAGCTAATCTCTCTTCCTCTGCCCAAATTTTGTCTTGAAGAACATGTTGTCTATTCTCTCTGCTTCGCGCAAGCACCACAGGTCCCGCCATTCTTGCTGCAGTGTTTACAGGAACTGCAACTTTTGCATGCGGTACAGTTCTCTGAACCTGTGCAAGTTGCGAAATCTGCCTCGCCACAACAACTTTGTGTTTGAGCGCTGATGTATGGATGAATAATGACGCCAGCGCCAGCAATGGTAGTGAGCACCACAACAGCAAGAAATTTGAGACTCATGATTTCCTCTTCGTTTTTAGCGACCGATATTTTTGACGCATATCTAACAATAACACTGTCGCGCCGGCCGAAGAAACATCCAACTCGCCCCCACTTATTTCTTGACTTTCTGATTAGATCTATAGTCCCAAGGTGCAACCGGATCCTGATCTTTCCAAAGACCTTTCTTTTTGGTTCTTGCTTCAGCTTCTGCTTCTGCAAACTTTTTGTCTTTTGAATATTTGGAATAGTGCCAAGCAAAGCCATCGCTAATCATGGTCAAGTTGACATCTTGTCCATCAAGCAAAATTTTAGAGAGCGTGCGATTGTAAAGATCTTCTCCTTTTAAAATCAGTGTCACATCTTTTCCCATGATCAGAGAGGAAAGATGCTCTTTTGCTCTAGAACCAAAAGCCTGTTTCAGCTCTGGAGCATCAATCCCCTCAAGACGAATTTTTATTTGTTTTTTTTCAACAGTGAGAACAGTGACGCTGTCACCATCATGAACTGAAACAACTCTAAAAGAATCTTCACCAAAACAATTTATTGCCGGAAGAAGAAGCACAATAAATAAAATATTTTTCATTTGGCCCCCCTTAGTTTTTTGAACTGAAACCCTCAATGTCAGATCCGCCGCGCTGCGGCTAACGTCAGGCTTCGGCATCCGCCTCGCCCTCCATGCCTGCGATTACTGCTACTGTGCCTACTGCCATTGACCCGCAGAGGACTATTTTTTCTTGAGCATGGTGACCGCAGCTTCGATCTCACTATTGGGGATTTCGGAAACCCCTCCTTCGCAACGGCGGACGTTGATGGTTACGCCAGGGGCCAGATCGCGGGTCGTCATACCAATGACTAAGAGCTTTTCCGGGGAGTACACAAAGGCCTTATTAGCTGGGTTCGTGCTCCTGAGGCCTGTGCGCACGTCAACTCCAACGTTTTCCCATTGGGGCAAGGATGTTTGAATCCACGTGCCGCCGTCGGCTTGTTTGAACACCTCTTCGATCTTGATGGTGCCAATATTGCCTAACTCTTCTCCGAGTTTTGGTAGCACGAGCATCTTGTTGGCACGCACAGATTTAATGGTCTCAGTGGCGTCCTTGGCACCTGTTGCATTGCCTTGTCGACGCAGGCCATCTGCGCGCTGCTGCAGTTTTTGGATCAACGCCACCTTGTTTTTTTGTTGAAAACGAACTGCATTAGCGAGATCGGGAGGCACTTCGGCTTGCAACATGGCTGCCAAACTTACGGTCATCATACCAACTGCAATCGACATAATTGAATATCGCATGTCTCACCTTCCAGAAGTTGTGTTGGGAATTCGGATAGCCTTCCGCTGAATCAAGCTAACACATCCTTAGATCTCGGCCCACTTGTGGTGACCGGGGAGAGCTTACACGCGTGACGTGGGACGCGATAGCGACTGGCCGCTGAAACGCAGGTGAGTCTCATAGAAAAACAGAGCATGATCTGATTTCTGCTTTCGCCAACCTCTATAAGGTTCCACTCCCGCAGCATGCCGGTCGGCTGCTTTCGGCCACCAAACTGGAACTCGTGGGTTACATTTTTCCAGCTAGCGAACGTCACAGCTCAGTACGCCAGCCACGGTGGGGGTTGCGCTGCAAGAAAAGCCGATGCCCCGAAGTATTTGTGCGACCTCGTCCCCGCATTGGCAAGAAAACGTGATGCGCGTCCGCAGATGCTGAGCTACTCGAGCGAGTTTGGTCTGACCCCTTCAGCACAGTCAAAAGTTTCAGTGGTTGTCGGGCCTGCCTTGGAAGAAGGAATAGCCCCGAGAATTTTTGATTGATTGTTGCGAATCATCCAATTTGTATGCGCACGGATGAACGGAAGTTTGGAAGCCCCTTAGTCCTAGAGATAGGAGGTACCCTCCCCCCGCTGACAATGTAATCGAGGTAGGACGGTCGGGGGTTGACGCCCTATAGCTAAAATACTACCTTGTGGGTATTAGTCGCCAACATCGGAGGGATCTGTATGGGTTTTCCAGAAGCTATCCAAGTCTGCCTGTCCAAGTATTCCGACTTCAGCGGCCGCGCATCGCGGTCGGAATACTGGTGGTTTTACCTTTTCTTCGTACTCATGTCGTGGGGCGTGTCCGTTGTCGGCGCTATCACATTGGAAGAGGGTGCGGCGACAATACCTTCCCTTTTACTGAACTTGGCGTTTATGTTGCCCTCGTTTGCAGCTGGTGTCCGACGTTTGCACGACACCAATCATTCCGGGTGGTGGCTACTGCTGCTGTTAACGGTTGTTGGAGTGATCTTGCTGATAGTATGGTTTGCGTCTAAGTCTGACGAGGGCGCAAACCGCTACGGACAGCCGCCCACCAGTTGACCTGCCCCATGAATAACGCCAGTTCTTAAGTTAGGATTTTGCCACCTTGACGCTGCCCCCAACTTGGTACCAGCCGGGTTGTTAGCCATGCCCAGCTACCGGCCACGCAAATTCGAACGGCGTCTGCTTGCTGACCTGACTGGCAGGCGTCCATGGGCCAGTCGTTGCCTTTGAAACGCCCCATCCGTCGAGCCCCCCCAAAAAAACCGCTGCTTTAGATCCGACGCACTGAGTCGCCCTTGCACTTCCTCCGTGAATGGATCTTGAACGTAAAACACCTGTGTTTTTGGCTTCTCGCTCATAGGCAGGATCTCCTGTCGCAAATCACCGAGTTTTTTAAATGCATCGGTATTCCGTCCATCTACTCACAAGACCCCCATAGGGATCTTTTTTCCCATCTGCACGACGACGAAACCAATCGCACATATTGTCTAGAAGCTAGTTTTCAGGGGGCAGAGCACCACACAACGTGAGGGCGATCAATGAACGTAGCATGCAGTGCCACTTTTTCGGACCCCCGCACCCAAAGGGTGAAGTCATCTCGACATGGCCTTGCTGCTCTTCTCGGCCGCATCGCCGCGTTTTCGGCTTTGTGGACCGTCTTGAGTTTCGCAGGAATCCGCTCCAATAAATAAATAATTTTTACAGGGGTTTAGAAGTCAATATTCAAAAGAAATAAAAATAAATTGTGCAGTAAACACTTCTTTGATTTGAACAATCGAAATTACTACTAGTATAGCCTAGATCTTTTTTACATCGACCCCAACAGGCGGGTGGTTTTAATTCGTCATTTTGAAAAAAATTAACCCTCGCTAGGCTTATCACTTAATGCAGAACCCTATTTATAAGGCTTAAACAGTTTAAAAATTTGCCTAAATTGCTCGC
The DNA here is from genome assembly GCA_003669585.1 of Planctomycetota bacterium. Classification (GTDB taxonomy): domain Bacteria; phylum Planctomycetota; class Planctomycetia; order Pirellulales; family UBA1268; genus QWOQ01. Next base: position 464,067 of record QWOQ01000007.1, read on the forward strand.
CGCTTTCGTAGTAGTTTTGGGCATAAATCACAAAACATCCCGTTTGATAATACTCAGGTTTGAGGACTTCCTTATTACCGGCTATAAGGTCTTTGCTCGCTTCTTTTGCATTGGCTTCCGTGTCGTACAGAGTGATCATCAAAAAAGTATTCTGAATTTTTTTATTTATAGCGTCATGGTAGGTGGCAATCCCGACCTGCCCTTTGTCGGGGTTAATTACGAGATCTCCGATCTTGGTCACGGGATCTTGCATTTCAAGCCTGCCCCTGATGCCGTTTTTATCGAGGAATGACACAAAATCGGGTAGTGTCTTGCTGACTTTGGGTTTAGCACACCCCATAACCGCACTGGATGCAAGCAGAATCACTGTCACAAGCTTAAAAATGTTTCTCATTTTTTCTCCTAGGTATATTTACGACCCGTTTTCGAAGGGAGTGATCCCCCCTTTTAGGAGAGTAGCCTATTTAATTGCATTTCAATTGTCAACAATTTCCAAAAACTCATGAATTTTCCAGATCCAGATTTAAATTGTCCCAAAAACTCTTTGGATCAAAGCCAGAATATGGCGGCAGGATTTGGGGTTGTTGGGGCTGGAGAAGCAGATTTGGAGCTTCGAAAAATTGGTGGATCAATTTGGAATTCGAACACAAATATCAACAGGGTGGCGCGCTGGCAATTTCTGGGATGCGTGTAAGGCATGGCATTCGCCCGGTTTCATGCGTAGACGCCTACCTGAGCGGGAATGTACCCACAGATTCTGCTGAAAAGGCCTCTGGAAAAGTTGATGTTCGCTAAGGCAAACGGAACGGACCGGAAAAAAACACGTGACAAGACCTGCCGCGGCTATCCCGCATGTCTACTTTTAGTGTATGGCTTCCACTTGGAGACAGCGGCGCAGGGGAAGCATTGGCGGACGAAAGCATCCAGCGGTTTTCACGGTTATCGAAATGCAAAGACCACGAGACGCCCACTGAGAAAGGGGCAGGAATCGAGGCTGCCGCATCGCTGGAAAAGCTGAGGCGAGAATCCCTTCGCAGCGAGATAAGGAGTAATCTTCCTGAATCATTGTCGATGGATTCCTCAATTTCTGTCTCGGCAATCAGCAGGAAGCCATCTGCTCGCGGTCGCCCGGTGTCGTCTAACAGATGACCCGCCAGAGAGCTACCCGGAGGGGCTATTGCCAGCATTCCATCCTTTTTCTGCCAAGCGGATCTTGATTCTGCCAGTTCCTGCGCCCTTCGCACCAGAGCGATTGACTCGGCCGCGCCTAGGACGAGGGTGTGCACGTCGGGAGCGTCGCCACGCATTGAACATATCTCAGGGGCTATCGGCACAGCGGAGGCTTCAGATGGCTTCGGCACGGGAAGCCGTACCGTCAATGAGTCGGCCCCCTCGACGATTATGTGATCCGGGAATTCGGGGCCGACGAATTCGAGTAACAGACGGCCTCGTAGGGAAAAGTCCCAGAGTTGCCGCTTTTCGTTGGATGGAGAGGTGTCACCGCCTGCGATATCGTTGGTAGAACGCATGCGATAACTGCCTTTTGGGACAACCAAGAAGCATGGTCCATAAAAACCACATCCAGCTGCAGCTCTCACCATGCCAAGCGCATCCCGTTCAGTGTCGCGGCCGATCAAAGTCGCCCCGGGAGCGATCTCCCTCCAACGAGCCTGATCTGTTGTTCCGTGCTCAGGAGCCAGACCCAGCATTAGCATCCGTTCGGGAATACGCACAGGATCAACATCGTTAAGCTTGCCGTCCGTGACGACAACTGCGAAAAGTCGAGAGGTTTCAGGTGCCACGGACGACAAGAAATTATTCAGAACCGGCGACAGAAAGCTGCCAGCAGCCCGTTCGTTGGTGATTACTGCCGCGTTAAATAGGGTCTCGCCGAGATCGACCACGCCGTCGACGACATCGCCGACGGTAATGGTTCCCCAGCGTGAGGTGGCGGCAGTGGCAGCGTTGCCGAATCCCATGACCTTTAGACCCCAGGTTCGCGGTAGCGGCGACAGAAGCCGCGGCAGCCGGGTGACATCAGCCTGGGTCAACTGCGAGGAATCCGATAGATCGACGACCAGCAACACCATCCCGGATTGGCGAATTTCGACCGCTATTTCGACAACAACGCAAGCGATGCCCTTCGCATCAATGCGATGCCGAACAGTCACCGTCGGCAAGTCATTCACTTTGTCTCGCCTCCTGCTCTTGGCACCACTACGAGTCCGCGTCGTTCAAGTTCCACAAGCCATCGGTTGAAAAACCCGCCATCAGGGCAGCCGGTCAGTCTCATGTGAGTACCGTCTGAAGACACCTGAATCTCTTGGAGAGCCGGCAGTTCTGCGGCGGCGGCGAGCAAGTCGCGGCCACGTGTGGAAAGTGGCACCAAGCCCTGATTTGCCGAGCCCCGCCAACGCCCCGGGTTCTCAAGGTCTTCACGATACTCCCCGTCGATCAAGATATCAGTTTCTGCGAGAAGAAGGCGCATTCCCTCGTGCCCATTGTTTACCATTTCGCGGTGTCGGTAGCCCGTATAAATGACGATGTTGCGACCAATGGCCCGTAGGCGTGCCGCAAGTCTTGCCAATGCGAGCGGTTGCTCGAAAGGCTCGCCGCCGGAGAAGGTCACGCCGTCTACGCCGGCTAGTAATGCTAGCCGCTGGTAGACCTCATCGACAGATATTTTTCGGCCGGCCTCGAATGAAAAAAGGTCTGGTTTTAGGCAGCCCGGACAGCGGCGGTGGCAGCCCGAAACCCAAACCACCGATCGGGTGCCCGGGCCAGCGACGTACGAACGCTCCTCTATCGCGCCGACAACCAGTGTCTCGGTGTCTGTGGACGGCGCTGGCCGTGTCCCTCGGGGCATGAACGTCTCGTCAAGGTTCATGGGTCGATCCACTCGTACCGCAGCAGGCTCCGATCGAAAGTCACTCCACCGATGTCGCCATCCGCGGCCTCATAATCGACCCGCATCACCCGTCCGCGGCAACGATCCGGCTCCATGAACAAGTCGGACGCAAGCCGATTGAGAACGAAGCGGTTGAGAAGATTGCGGACGCCTCGAGCGCCGTTGCGGTCAAAGCCGCTCGGATGAGCCATGAGCAACTGCTTGAAGGATGCAGTGCAGTGCATGTCGACGGGATGCCGCTCGCGGAGGCTGCGACGCATGTTCTCGATCTGTTGGTCGATGATCTGGGACTTCGCGTCACCCGCGGTCAGGAATCGGAACACGAGGATGTTGTCCTCACCGATTCGATTCAGGATCTCTGGCCGGCCCAGCGTATTCACGAAGAAGTTTCGCACAGCTGCACGAAAATGTGCGGTAAGCCCTTCGTAAGGTAGTTCAGCAAGGCTGGCGTAGGCTTCGTCGGTATTCGCTGGCGGCAAGCCTGGTGGCGTTGCTTGGGCTCCGCTGTGGGCGCTCGGCCGCTGCGCAGGCGGAGCAGTGCCTATGTTTGACGTGAAGATGATGATCGACTCGCTGAAGTAAACCGTCTTGCCCATGCCATCCGTGAGTCGGCCGTCATCAAGAATCTGCAGGAACTTGTCGAGGATACGGCCGTGCGCCTTTTCGATTTCATCGAACAGCACAACGCTGAAGGGCTTTTGCTGGATTGCGTTGGTGAGCTGTCCACCCTGGTCGAAGCCCACATAGCCCGGAGGAGCGCCGATGAGCCTCGCCTGCTGGTGCTCCTCTGAGTATTCGCTCATATCAAACCGCAGGAGTGCGGCCTCGTCACCAAACACGAGTTCGGCGACGGCCTTGCTGAGCTCTGTCTTGCCCACCCCGGTCGGCCCAACGAAAAAGAATGCACCACGCGGTTTGGACGAGTGAACGCTGCCTGCGAGGTCGCTCAGGCCGAGCTTTGCACGGATGAGGACTGGGACGACTTCGTCAATCACCTCATCCTGACCTTTGACCCGCCTAGCGAGAACTTGCTTGGCGTTGCGAAGTCGCTCCGGATCCATTTTGGCCCAGGCGTTCTCCCGCGTGCCGAACTTAAACCTCGTCAGAAGTTGCGGGAACTGCTTCGCGGAAAGCCCGAGGTGTTCGCGGCGGCTCAGCACTGCCAAACTGAAAAGATCCTGCATTCGGAGCCCCTCCGAGAGCTGCCCCAAGAGTGCGCATTGCGACGCATCGGTGGCAAGATCCAAGCGCGGCTCGCCACCGGCGTCAAAGCTGGCCGCGAAGTGCCGGAAGAATTCCGATCGCTCCTCTGCGCCGGGAGGCCCAATGTGAACGGAGCGGGCTGACGGAAAGAGGGAGTTGAGCTCTTGGGGGATTTGGCTTTCGATGTCAAAAACAAGCAGCATCCGGGACGGCGTTGCACCATTTTGGCCGAGCAACGGAATGGACATGGCGGCCTTCTGCAGGAGCAGTGACAGCTGGCGGTCGGCGGAATCCTGGCGATCAGTGTATGCAAGGTATCGGTCGGCGAATCGAAAGATCACCGCGCAACGAACGTCCTGCCGCGGCAGGACGTTCGCGAGCAATGTGCCGGTGAAGTCTGACGGCGATTGTTGAACATCCATCGGGACGAGCCAGTCTTCCAGTGGCGTTGCCTGTGGCGGGGATGCTACCGGAGTACGAGCGGTCTGCGGCGGTGAAGCGGACCGCGGTCCGCCGGCCATGAGGTCGTGCAGTGTTGCGAGCATCGGTCTACGCAGCACCACGATTCCGCCAGGATTGTCGTAGAGACAGACGATGTCGTAGCCCTGCCGCTCAAGCTCGAGCGCCAGCCAAAGATCGAATGTTACCGTTCTCTGATCGCTCCACTCCGCCGGCAGACGGCTTCGGATCGGTTCGTCGATCGTGTAGATGTCCTTGACATTGCCGTGGAGCAGCACGAGCGGATCCATGAGCAGCGCATCGGCCAGGTTTGATTTCCACATTGCGGTCATCTGATTAGCCCCCTTCGGAACGGGAACGCGGCAGTTCCTTGCGGCCTGCTTGGCGGAGTATTGGCCGATCGGCGAGGTCACGCCTTTCTGGTCGACATTCCATGCCACGCTTCCCCATTTGCGCGACGTAATCAAGAAACGAGCCGACGCACCGTTCATCGGTCTGGCCTGCCCAGCGAGACTGCACAGCACCGTCTCCGAGTGGCAGCGAGACTGTGACCTCCTCAGCGCCTTTCTTGGCCACAATCGTGACGGGTTTTGTGACGTCCGTCGTGTCACCGGGGTTCACGATGTCAGTGAAGAAACCGGTCGCATGGAATGAGTCAATGATCGCCTGCTGCACATGTCGCCGCCGCTCGATTTTCTCCAATATATCAAGGGCATCCGCGACCAGCGATTCACCCTCGGTATAGGTGTCGTGGGCCTCTCGTAAAGCTTCCGGGCTCGCTGGCAGGTCGGCAATCCGCAAGCAGCGATCAGACCAAATAGCATAGCGGTCTGCGCAGGCCGCGGTCAGGCGAGTGTCTTCGACCAACGCGATTCGACGTGCCTCGACAGCATCACGGATTTCGATGAACTCAGTAGCGACGCGAGTCGACTCTTCCGAGGTCTTCGAATCGACCTCAACCAAGGGCGATGATTCAACCGCCGCCTGCTCGGGAACGATATTTTCGACCGGGGCTCGAGGGGCCGGCCGCCGCCGTGGCGTCTGTCTCGCCGCTTGCACTCGTGCAGCGAACACTGCCTGCTGCTCATCACGCTGTTTGGCAAATACTGCGAGCTGAAGGGGCGAGAAATCGATCGTAAAGTCCTTAGGGCCGCTCATAAATCATTTCACTTTCGTTGGTTTCCGCAGAACGCTCGTCCTTGTAGGGGGCGGCAGTAGGGTAATCATCACAAGTCATCGTCACCACCGCCGAGCTGTCGCTCCAGATTGTCTGCCCACCTGCCGACCTCTTGTATGTCTTGCCAAAGTCTCGATGCTAATCCCTCGTCATAGATGTCGATCGGCACGCAAGCGACCGCATCGACGGCCGGCGGATCACAATCCATACTCAAACAAAGCCCGTACCTCTGCCTACCCGCATTGAATTCGAGCAGCTTCCGGACTAGGGTGTGGTTATCGGCGAATCCCACTCGCGACACCAATCGAGCCACGATCATTCCATTGCTGTCGCCCGGGACCCTTGCAGCGGTGAGCTTTACTGTCTGTCGGCGCCCCTTTGCTACGGGCAGGTTTACAAGGATGCCGGTTGGGCTTGCTTCAACATTTATGCCCTTTATTGATCTGATTACGTGCCCCAAGCGTTGAATAATAGTCCCCATAAGTTGGTGCTAGCCTTTGATTGTGGATAGAGCATGTGGCCGTGCCACATTGAGTAAATAGGCAAGCACGCCCTTGTATGTATCGGCATCGATGTCGCTGTAAAGCCTCACGTCAACGAGTTTGAATTTGAGGGCGCCGGTAGAGGCGTCTACCGTCAGCGCGAGACGACCGAGGGAGAAGTTTTTATTCATCTGCAGGGCGGCGACGAATTTCTCCCGAAAGGCGGGGCCTATAGTCGATGCGAAAATAACGATCAGACTGCCCTTCGCCTCGTCGGGAGTAAATTCGATCGTCGCTATAGGATCGCCGTCAGACAGTACCTCGTATCCGATATCCAGAACACTCAACCTTAATCCCGCCTTTTGAATAGCATCGGCGACGGTGGTGTCGGTATCGAGCATGTGTATCTGGCCGCCGGACGTCTTCAGTCTTTTTTTGAAATTCTTCGATAATCCATTGTCCTCGACCAGGCCGATCGTTTGCAGGATTCCGCGAAACCCACGCTGGAACCATGCGGTCGAAGTGCTGCACCGTTCGAGCAGTACTCCGGGAGCAATGCGATTGTCGAGGCCAGCAATGTAGACAGAGGCCTCGCTACCGCCCCCATCGAGCTTGTATCCCACTCGGTGTACATAGCAGCTTCTTATCTGAAATCTTAGGGCTCTTGCTGTCTGGGCCTTCTTGCTATCGGCACTGCCTTGCGACAGGGCTGCATTCAGCGTGGAGTGGAGCCGCCTCGCAACATTGGGAGCAATCTCGGGGCTGTACTGTTCCGCGCTTAAAGCTGCTGGTTTTCCCGAAGTCGTAATAGTGAGTGGAAGATCCTCGGCCCAGATCTGCGACATGCTTTCCGACAGACCTGCAATATCGAGATTCCATTCTTCAGACGCAATAACGTACGACTCAGTGAGCGTTGACACTTCGGAGATCAGGGCGTGAAAGTGGCAAATCTTGGCGTAGCCACCACAGGGCCCACAGGTAGTGAACCCTTCGCCGTTGCACCCAGAGCAGCGGATTTGGCCGTCTGGGCCGCAGCTCGGGCAGCTCCGGGTACCTCTCGATAGGCACGTCGGGCAGTTAGCGGTAACACCGTTCGGAAATCTCGTAAGTCCAACGCCGTTGCAGGTCCCGCATCGCAACAGTTTCGTGCCGCCACAATCGCCGCATGCAACGCGGCCCGTCTCTCCGCAGGCTTGGCATGCGTTATGCCCCGTTGCTCCGCATCGTGTGCAATCTTGTATCGTTTCGCCTCCCGGGAGGCGATGGGTATTGGACGCGGATTCCTCTGGAAAGGCGATGTTTTCGATGGGCACCATGCTTAAAGGTGAGCCCGACGGCAGAGGTCGCGTGTCAGCAGTCGAATTGCTGGCCGGCTCCTCTCTCTTCTCAACCCGTCGATTTATAAATTGCGTGTGAACGGTGACGAGGGACACCACCTGCCGCGCCCCCGACGTGACGGAAAACTTTCCTTCGAGCCGCCCGATTGGAATCTCTGAGTGCGAGTCTGCCCAGAGTCGCACAACGTTGCCGTAGGAGTCGAGCACCAATTGCTCGCTCGAGCCTTGGACCGGGTTGTCGAGTTGGTCAGGCGTTATCTCAGGCTGAAGGAGCCCAATGCGCGGAAGCTTGAAGGAAGGATCCCAGTTGGACATGAGGGACTCTCGTCTATTTGCCGGCGGGAGCTATGTTATTGATGAGAACAGAGGCTGCCGATGCCAGCAGCATCAGGATCGTTGGCAGGTACCAGGCGAACTTCTGGCCCATAAAACGCTGGAGGGAAACGACAGAAATCTGCGTCGCCAGCCTATTGAAAACGCACAAGATGATCGTGAGCAGCCCCAATACACCCGGCACCCAGAGCCGCGTCCGGGCTTGGCTTATTGCCTGTCTAAGGGCTCCAACCTTTACCTTGGTAGTTTTCGTTGTTTTGCCTTTGTTAGCGACCCCAACACTATTCGTGGGCTGGCCGGCATCGGTGGCTAGGGATTGCCACGGTTTGTACTCGCGCAACACTGGCAAACCCACGCCGATAAAGGCAAGAAGCAATGATGAAAATACAGTGATCCGCCAAATCCACGCAAAACCGATCGACGAAGGAGCTTCGTTGAGAGTATTGCGGCGGTTATTAGAGCCCAAAAAATCACCGTCGGGCCACGTTAGGGTTCCGGCTTTACGATTAGGTCGGGGTTTGGGCCTTGGCATCATCACGCCCGCAGTGCCTTGGCCCATCGGATCTGATGCAACGGTGTGGGGCTCAGCCTTGGGTGGAGCAAGAAGATGGAGGAATTGCTGGTCGGCGTCTGCTGCCGGAGTCCGCGACGCAACGGCGATCGCATCCTCTCCAGCCTCCCGAATTGCAGCGGCGAGCGTTTTCGAAATTTCCCCGCCACTCCCGCCCAAGTTCTCGATTCCCACCTTCGTCGCGCAAGTCTGGAGAGACTCGTGGATTTCGAGAAGTTTTCCGAGCCTCGCGGTGCCGTTCGGCAGACTGGCCGCGTCCTTAACGATGTCCAGCGACTTCGAACAAAGCGAGGTGGAGATCGTCTCAATGGCTAGCTTCTCTAGCGAATTATGGTCGAGCACTGCCCCGGCCTTCCGAACGATCTCTATGAAGGCCTCAACGCTGTCCAAGTCGGAAGTAGTCTCGATCCGCTGCAGGGAATTACTGATCTCCGCAACGTAGCCGAAGTGTTCCGGCCGTGCATGCAACCGGTCGCACAGCCCTGCAAAACGTCCCGGACTATTGGAAATGAGGTCGGCGTATGTCGCTCTCGCAAAGGGGCTGGCAGGCTCCGTATTTCCATCGCTCGCGAGGCTCTGGGCATCGATTATGAGAGGCTTACGTTCGCCTGAACGTGACATTATCGCGGCATAAAATGGTGACCCGCGATACGTGGCGAGAATCGATGCCTCCGGCAATCGGTCGTCGATGTCGATAACGTGGGTCGCAGCCACCCAGGACGAAAGCATTCCTCGGGGCAGAACGTCACCAATAGCGGCAATGATCTCGAGAACGGCTTTGCCCGCAATCTGCTTGGAGTCGGAGGTGGATTGCACTAGAACGACGGGCCTCTTTGTTTCCTGATAGCGGACAACAGTTTCAGCGGCGGCAGAGACAGCCTTCGCTAGCGAAGGACTCGCCGCGGCAGGAGGGGGCGGCGGATCCAGCCGTGGCTGCGGCTCGATCCAGCCGACAACTGCCTGCCTCGGATCGGCGGCGTGAGCGGCGGCGCTACGCACTAAGTCACCGCACGATATGGAAGACTCGAGGGGCAAGAGTAAATGGCGGGCAAACGGGATGCGTCGACCAGTGTGATCCGTACCCATCTCGATGCGTGAAAACTCAATTCGGCCGCACAGCATCCCAACGATGTATCGCGATTGGGTCGCCGCCGGCGCATAAGCCGTGTAGTCCCGATGTCGCTCGAGCTTTCGGGCCGCGTCCGCAGGAAAGCTGCGGGTGCTCGCTATGACACCTAGATCTGTGGCGCCCGGCAGGAGGAGTCTCGGTGCGGAGCCGTAGACAAGCTCATGAGCTTCGACACCGACAGGTCGGCTAGGCATTCCAAAGGCCCCCCTTACGCTTTTTCGTCGCTTCAGGGTTGTCGAGTGTCAGCCCCGGTTTTCTCGGCAGAGGTTTTGGCGCTTCGCTCGTCGTCCCTATCGATGCCCCGGCCACCGGGGCATCGGACGCGTTCTTCGGTCGCTCCACATTGGGTATATGGCAGGAAGTGCCCGAACCCGGATCGACGACATTAGTGCCACAATACCCCCAGTCGACTGTGATCCGCTGCCCAGAGTCAGGGAATTGCAAGGTGAGGCGATCCGGAGTCTTGGCGACGACTGCAAGCGGCGATCCATGCCGCTTGTTCGATACTGCTGAGAAGACGAACTTCCACCGGTACAGTAGCCAAAGCAATGGATCCGTCACACGAATCGGATTGATATCGCCGCGTCGCACCTGCAACTGGTCCGATCCATCAGGGGCCTTGCCTAGCTTTGGGCCTGTGCCGAGGGCACTGACAGGAAAATATCGAACAACGGAGAAACTCTGCTCTGCGACTTGCACGAACTGAGGTGCAATGTCCTGGAGGAGTTGCCGTACGAGGAGCGAATTGTGGTTAATCTCCTCGAGATGTAGTGCCGCGATGCCATGTTTCCCGAGCCACTCGATCGAAGTGTCGTCGATCGTGGCCCAGGAAGGAAGGAGCGAACGCCAAGCATCAAATTTCTGCACACACACAGCGAGCGGAATGTCTATGCGATCGCGGGAGGCAAGTCCGCGAAATGCACGAATCTGGTCGATGACGTTGACCAGCGTCTCAGTTTGTTCGCAGTCCTTGGTTATCTCGCTGATCTGCGGGTCGGATGACCCCGCGAGACGTTCGCGAACTGCTGCGTCCTGCAGAATGTCGAAGACAAAGATGACGCCGCTAGAGTGCGCGAGATGCCTTGTGGTCTGGTTTGATGCTTGACGGTGGTAATTATTTTCTGGATCAAAGGTCTCGCCGGCGTTGTCGTAAAATACGAAGTTGGCGTCGGCAACGCTCTTTCCAGCCAAGACGCGGGGGTGGTCGGGGGTCGGCACAAGCCGAAATATGAACGGCTTGGGGAGTAGTACGTCCATGCTATCAAGCGTGACGGCCGAAGTGTTGTGGCCTTCTCGCGTCTTTTCGAGGAAGGTGTTTTCGTCGCGTGATCCCCGAAAGAGAGTCTTTTCAAGCCTCTGCAGGGATCTCGCCTCTGGGTTATCGCAGTAGGACAGCGTGAACTTGAATTGCTTGGCCATCTGCAGGCCCAGTTGGTGGAGCATCGCCGTGAGAAAGTAGGTCTTTCCAGAAAACGGCGCGCCACCGAGCGAGAAGAAGAATGGCCGCCGCTCCAGCAGTTCATGCGGAATTTGCAGGTGGCACCGCGGGCAGGCGCGGTCGGTCATTTCCAACCCGTTTGGGTCACGAACGATCCCTTTGCGGTCCGGAGAAACTTCGTGGGGGCCAAATCGTTTGTGGGCTTCCGGATCCTTGATGACTGGATCGCCGCGTAACAGGTCATGCTTAGACACGTACAAGGCGTCATCGTCGTGAAATTCGTACCAGCAGTGTGGGCAGACGACCTCACGGTGCGTGAGTTTCGAAAAATTTCTGGCGCACATCTCAAATCGCCTCGCGGTCGAGTTGGGGGTTCCGTCCATAGGAAAAGGGGGGCTGTATTTCCGGAAACGTACCACACTAGAGGGTGGATGTCTATGGGACGGTTTTTGCATTCGGAGCTTTGAATTCGTAGCTATGAATTGGGGGCTCGCTCCCAAACGCGGCGAAATCCACATCCTGCATTCCCGCTCGACGGATCGGCTGGACGCCGGGCTGTCAGCCCTAGGGTCGGCTCAGTGGACCGATATCCGCGGACTGTGACCTTCTGCCCGGCAAGCCACGCGCGGCCGCGGACGCCACTGTCCGCCCGCCAGTAGCGACTGGCATACCCGTCAAAACACCACTCTTGGGCTGCGGCCGAAAGTGCGGGGTTGGCACGCTGCAGGAGCCCCGCCGCCATCGCGGTCTCCCATTCGGCTTCGAAGGGGAGTCTAGCGCCAGAAAAATGGCAAACCGCTGCGGCCTCGAACCAAGTGAGGCCGAGTGCAGGCAGATCCCCACGCGGAAGTTGCCAAGAAACAGGAGCGTCGGCGAGGGTCATTTGGCGGATTGTTTCGCAGCGATTATCGACCGATGCTGGCTGCGCGGAATCCGAAAACGGATTGCCGTCCGCCGCCCGCCACCACAACGAATCGGCATATCCACCCGAGGTGACGAACGCCTCGAACGCCCGCCACGAGAGAAGATCCTGGTCGATCCACACATCGCCAATAAACCGTCGCATATGACGAGGAGAGGCGTTTGGGGTGCTGTCGTTACCGATCCAGTAATCGCCCGCGGGCAATTTGCGAGCGATTGGCATTTCTACGGGTTGTGGCACCTGATTGCCCCACTGATTCGTTCGGCCGAAGTGCGTCGCTCTAGCTTTCCGTGGGAAAAGTCATCCCTAACCTTTTTCCACTCGGTCGACCTAGGAAACGCCGAGTGTTTCTTGGCAGGGCAATCGCATCTTCTGAAGGCGTTTCAAGTCTTGCAGTTGAGTCGTCATAAAGCAAGCGAGTGGGAGTGCCGCTCGCTCTTGAGCCCCCGTTGTGGAGGACGACTTATGATTGCTTCAAAGAGCCCTGCAATTTTTCACACTTTGATGACCTGACCGATATGGTCGTCATCGCCTCGTGCGCAGCAATCTGCGGCTTAAAGATGGGCTGATGCCGAGCGATTCGGCAAGAAGAAGAAGGAATTTTTTGTCCGGTTTCTCTAGCTTTCCAGCGACATCCCATCGCACGACACACTTGGCCGAGTGTTCGCTCGGCTCGACACGTCCGAGTTCTATGCCTACCTGCAACGATGGGGTCGCTCGCTCAATAGCGAGTTAACCGATCACGGAGTCCGACTGGACGACAAGAACCTCCGGCATCGTTCGGCGTCGGTCATCGCTTCAGCCGGGAGTTCTTCTCAAGATCCTTCAGCCGCTTGGCCTGGTCAATGCGGAGGCCACCGTACTGCTTATTCTTTTCACGAGTACGTCTGCTCTGTCACGCCGATCTTCTTGATCGCCTCAATGACGGTCTTGCCTCGCCCTACCTCCACTTCGACCTCTAGTAGATTGGAGGATCTGCTCGGCCAGTTCTTTCTTTCCGCGTGGCATTGATGTTCTCCGTTATCGTTTTGACACTAGATTCTCTCTCTGAAAGTGGTGCTGCTTAAGGGGGGGCAGGTCAGATCTAGGATCGAAGCTCAACCAATAACCAAAACGCCTAACGAAGGTCACTGCACCGAACTCGGGTGGGCCGCGTGGGTTTCCAGTTCGAGCGTCTTGGGCCGCCCGGGTCTTGTTGGGGCGGCAGATGTAGGTTTGGGAGCCTTGAAAAATTGGTGGGTCAATTTGGAAGCTGAACAAGAATCCGTACAGTTCTGTTCAGTTTTGTAAAAATGGCCCACAATTAAGCAAACTATCAACAGGCAATCACCATACCGCTGATTACCACATTTTGAACAAAACACTGTTTCCCATTTGTCTAAGACCTCAGTTGTATTACGGCTATTGACTTAGCAGAAATCGAAAAGGTTATTATTGCCGCTTGTATGAGTCCAAGAACTTTTTCTCAAAAAGTAATCCCTCAATCCGGAAAGTTTCTGAAGTCGCATCATAGTTACTTACATTTATCTTGGAATTCCTGTTTTTAAATTTTTTCAAATATAAAAGTTGGACACTAACATACCCAAGCGAGCCAATAAAAACCGAAAAGCAGAGCCCGCAGAGCGACTGAAGCCCCTTGGAGCGTACGATTACTCGTTCTAATGAAAACAATAAAGGTGGTAAGAGTGCCCCGGCAATACACCAAGCTACGAGAAGCATATAAGCAAAGGAAAAGAATGCGATAAGTGAAAAGTATAAATATTTTTTAATTTTCTTTGCGCGATCTATCGCGATCGATCGAGAGCATAATGTACATATCCGCAGGATATCGGGCAGTCGACGGTTCTCGTCGAAGCTATCGCGATCGATCGAGAGCATAATGTACATATCCCATATGATATTTCACATTGTTTTTCTAAAATTTTTCCGACAACATCACCTAATAAGGGTACAAGGTCCGAGAATCCGGCGACTGGAGCATAAGTAACTATCCATGTTTGGGTCTCCGCCGGAGCAAGCTCACTTCCGCAAACAATGCAGTTCCGTAGTATGATAGGTGATTTTTCGACAATCTGTTTGCCATCTTTTCTAAAGACAAAATGGGTCTGCTTAGGAGGTGGACTAATTGAGAGCGGGTCTTGCGGAAGCTTCAAACGGACTGATTGCTGATGCTGCGTCTGGGCCAATACCGGAGTCAGCGGAACCACTGGTTCGACGATCGCTGCCGGTGTAACTTCAGCCGGTGCGATGGCGGGAATCAAAATTGGTTGACCGCATTTCGGGCACTTTCCTGTTTTTCCTGCCCATGTGTCTTTTGCATTTATTTTAGCACCACAGTTGCACTGCACTCTAATCATGGCAGAAATGTCTCCCATTATGAAATTGCAAATTGCTTAATTGAAAAACTGAACTTGAACTTTGCACAACTGTCAAGCACTGATACGGCAACGCTTTGTGTTCAAATTACTCACGAGAACCGAACCACTTTTTGTTCATTTCTTTAAAAAAACCAACCTCTTCGAGATTAAGAAGCGCAATATTAATACGCTCTCGAAGCGGACTTTCTGTAGGAATAGCGATGCCGTAACTCTGGTGTTCAAACAGCGGGCCAATCAGTCGAACCTCGCAGAAATTGGATTGATTAATTGTATAAGACAACATAGGAGCATCAAAAACGACGGCTTCTGCACGACCACTCGCCACAATGGAAAATGCGTCTTCGAGGGACGCGCACTCAACAACCCGGGCGTTTATATCTTTAAGGCTTTGAACGCAATTAGTTCCCTCGAGTGTGGCCACAACTCGTCCCGAAAGATCCTCCGGACCAGCGATCGCGCCCGTGATTGCCTCAGCAGTCATTTGTGCAGACAGTGTCGCCGTGAATGAAGAAACGAGGATAATACTGCCGATCATCCACGCGATCGCAACAAGGCGACCAAGAACGCTTACGGGTGACTTGTTTTCACAGCCTCCGGTGATAATTGTCGCAATACTCCACCACATAGCCTCCGAGAAACCTGCTGCGTAAGACTTTGGAAAGCATTCGGCATTCACAGAACGCTCGAAAAACCATATGAGGTTTGCCGCTAGAAACGTTAGAAATATCAAGGCCCCTAGCATGGCAAGAAAATCACCGGACAAAAACTTTGATAACGTTGCTATCCATGTTGGAGCGATGCCGGAAGGAATCGCAATACGCAAACCCGAAGAATAAAAAAAATGTGTAAAATCGACCACTGACTCGCGATCCGACGTGATCGTAATCGCCGCAATAGCGGCATCCGCTTTGTTTTCCTGAAGGCTGCGTAACATATCAGCCACAGTCGCCTTAATATCAAACTCCGAACGTACATTAAGTTGCTTCGCAATCTCGTTCCACAAGTCTATTGAATAGCCACGACAACCCGTTGTCTCAACAAAAACAAACGGTTTCACGTCCTTGACAACAATTCGGAGCACCTCTTCGCCTCGGGGCTCTTGGGCCGTTACGAATGATGCGAACCCTAAAAACACGACGACAAACACCAACAATCCCCGATTTGTCTTGTTGCGGATCATGTTTCGAACGTGCAATAACGGCATGCGGGCGCATTCAAGGAGGTGTCTATGAAACCATTTACGAAGGGATCTACCCCCCGGTTAGAAGAGTACTCTATTCAATCGCATTTCAATTGTCAACAAAATCCAAAAACTCATGAATTTTCCAGATTCAGATTCAAATTGTCCCAAAGAATATTTGAATCAAAGCCAGAATATGGCAGCGCGCCCATCCCGCCAGCACCAAGTTCTGAAATCAATCGGAATCGACCTGCCAAAATCGAACCAAGTGAAAATTCAATCTCGTTGCTCATCACAAAAATCTCAGGACACAAAAAAACAGATGCCTCAATAAAATACTTGAGTTCAATAACGCAGCCTTCTAGTAGTGAGAATAACTGCTAGAAGGTGGGGGGTTCACCTCTGACTCGCTGCGGCAACGTCAGGCTTCGGCATCCGCCTCGCCCTCCATGCCTGCGCTTACTGCTACTGTACCGACTGACTGCGGGCCACACGGAAACCCATGCCGTCGCTGCTGCCCGACGGGGCGCTGGAGCCGCGGGACGCCGACCGACAGTAGCCCGGGGAGCCCCTCCAGCCGCCGCCGCGAATCACGCGGGACGAGCCCCGACGAGGGCCGACCGGATCGGTGCCGCCTGAAAGTTCTTCATAGTACCAATCCGAGCACCACTCCCACACGTTGCCGTGCATGTCGTGCAAGCCCCATGGGTTGGGTTTCTTCGCTCCAACCTTGTGAGCGTATTTCTTGCTGCCTGTATTACCGGTGAACCACGCATACTCACCCAGCTGCTTTTCATCATCGCCAAATGAAAACGCCGTTGTTGTTCCTGCACGACACGCATACTCCCACTGAGCTTGTGTCGGGAGACGATACTCTTCGTCTGCTTTCAGTATTCCAGCATTGCGTTCAGTCGCTGTCAGCTTCTTACAAAACTCTATCGCATCGTCACAGTTCACATACGTTGCAGGGTTGTCCTCAACAATGTCAACACCGCCTGAATACGGCGCCTTGCCCATCACCTTCTTAAACTCACCTTGAGTCACTTCGTATTTGCCAAGCTCGAATGGCTTCGTCAGCGTTACAGCAACACCCGCGCCATCGCCCATCATGAACGTCCCTGCTGGTATTTTAATCAGTTCCATACCAATTGAATTGGTGACACTCTCAACTGATTCTTTTTCAACCGGTTCGGGTTTCTTCATCTCCGGTCGCGTCTCTATGGCAACCGGCGGGGCGGGCTTCGCCTGCGTCCCTTGCCGACAGCGGGCCACACGGAAACCCTGATCGTTGTCGAGGTCGGTTCCCCCGATGATGTTGCCGTGGCGGTGTGCCGACCGACATTGGTCTGAATAGTTCTCCCAGCCGCCGCCGCGATACACGTGATTCGCCCCCCTGTCGGGCCCAAGCGGATCTGTGCCACCTGGAAGTTTTCTATCGTCCCAATCAGAGCACCATTCCCACACGTTGCCGTGCATGTCGTGCAAGCCCCAGAGGTTGGGCTTCTTCAAACCAACCTTGTGAGCGTATTGCTCGCGGCTATCCTTGGCGTTGGTGGCAAACCACGCGTACTCGCCCAACTTTGATTCATCGTTTCCAAATGAAAACGCTGTCTTTGTTCCTGCGCGACACGCATACTCCCACTGAGCTTGTGTCGGCAAGCAGTGCGTTTCGTCTGCGTTCAGTGTTCCAGCATTGCGTTCAATCCTTGTCAATAGTTTGCAGAACAATGTCGCCTTATCCCAGGTCACATACGTTGCAGCGTTATCCTCACCTATCTGAACGTTTTTATAGTGAAAAAAGACTTTATTTTCAAATATTTCTCCCGCATCATTAATTGTGCCCGATTCACCACTTCTGTCCAACCACGGCTCCGTACCCATCACGCTCTTCCACTGCCCTTGAGTCACTTCGTATTTGCCAAGTCCGAATGACTGCGTCAGCGTCACGGAAACTTGGGACTCTTGGTATTCGACACGACCCGTCTCGCCTTTAGGGCTACCCATTGTGAACTTTCCTGCTGGGATCTCAATAAACTCCATCCCAATCGAATTGGTGTTGCTCGGGAGTTTCACTGGTACTAAGCGGCGAGAGAAAGCGTCAACTTCTTTTTTTATTTTTTGTATTTCTTTTTGAGAACAACCCGCCATACAAAACAACATCGCAGCAACGACAACAGCGACTCGCATAGTATTCCCCTTGAAGGTGTGGTGACCGGGGAGAGCTTACACGCGAGACGTGCGACGCGATAGCGGCGGGCACTGCCGCCGGTAATCGTTGTGCATTATTTCGTCGTTGCTGCCGTCTTCGCAATCAGGACTCTTTGATTCTCTCGGAGAATTCCTGCGTTGACGATGAAAAACTCCCCACCCAGCGCTGGTTTCGAGAGAGCGGTGAAGCCGCCAAACAGCCAGACACGCCGTGAACGGCCTCAACCTTCACCCGATCAGCCGTTCGTCAACCGCCAGACGCTTGCGGAAGTGCCTTTGATCCAGATATACTTCTTTTGAATGGTCTATACGTTTACTGGTATATACGTCTTTTGAACTGTCTATTAGTTTATAAAATATGCCCCTATAGAGCTATTGACATCCATTAAAATGGTGGTAGGCTAGTCTATTAGAATGGGTATGGGTGCCTGCGTCGGTGTCGCTCGTTGGCGACTCAATCATGCGTGGCATATGTCCATCTTTTCACAGGCGACTCCTCACAATGGCACTACACGGATCAAGCACCAGAAGCTTTCCCGCGTCGTCCGCTCTCCATCGCTATGGAATGGCCTTGTTCACCCTGACATTCCTTCTTCTCGCCCCAAAATCGGTACGATCGGAAGGCAATCCCCGGGTGACGTTAGCGGTAACGAAAGCCTCGACCTTAGCGATCACTTTTGAGGCCGTCGCACGTGGGGAAGGCCGCGGCAGTCCCTTACCAGAAAATACGCTTTTGTTGGGAAAGAAGCTTGTTAACGCCACGGACAAATGCCCAGCCGTTTGGTTGGTAGAAACGCTCGATGGGTCTGGTCGTCGTGGCTTTGTCTTGGCAACTGATGTGATTCGTGTCTCACGGCAACTGGACGGCCTGCAGGAAGGCGAGCGGCAACTCAGAAGCTCATTTGGCAAGACGGCTCCGCAGCCGGACTCAATCCAGTTCCACGAAAATGAACACCTGCGCGAGGCCTGGAAAGAGGCTACTGAGGCGATCACTGCAAATGCAACACTGCCGGCAAATCAAAGAATTCCCGATCCATATTTCGCCCGTGCTGAGGTCTACATGCAGGCAGAGAATTACGTAGCGGCTCTTGATGACTGTGCATCCGCTTCGGCGATCGTCGCAACCGCTGGACTCGACTCTCGCAAGCAGCAGCAAGCCGCGGAAATCTACACAAAGGCGATCAAGCAACTGCGGTCAGTGCCGCAGCCACTCAGGGATACCTTCACAAACATCGATCTTCAGGCAAGCGAGCACTACAACGCATCCCAGAGCTTTATCTCCAGTCGCGATTTTGAGAATGCCATTGCGGAACTCTCTAAATCGCTTTCGCTTACGCCCTCATGGCCACTCTACTGGTATATGCGTGCGATCGCACGCCACGAGAGCGGCGACCTGCATCTCGCTCAGTCAGACGCCCTTCTTGGGGCTTTATTCGAACGCCGCCTTTCGCCCCGGGCAAGGCTCGACATAAGCCGGGGCCTTACACGCGTGCAGGGACCGACGCGGTTGTGGCTCGAGGCATACCGTCGGGGGAAGGCGGAAATGAAAATGCTGGAGCTTGAGTTGTGATCAAAACATCGCATTTTACAAACACAAAATTGCACTCCGACGGGCCGCGTTGCCCGGCCGTTACGCGTATTCAGTCAGCAAGCAAGGCTTTTACGGGGATAACCGTCACCCTACAAAATACGTGCTACTTTCCCGAATGGCAATCCGCTAGGCGTTCCACTGTCGTGGCAGAGCATCTCCGCAACCTTGCCGCGGGTGCGTTCTTCGCATATTTGGCGGCAACGCTGATGCTTACGTCCCAGGCGTGCGTGTCTGTTCACGCCGAGGGACTTTCAGTGAGCCTTAAGCCAACGGCAGTAAAGCGGTCTTCCGAAATCCACGCAACGATAGTCGGTCGATTACGAACCAGTCTCAAACATGGCCTCGCTGATGAAGCCAGAGCGGCACTGGAAACGATTGCGGCCGAAGACACTGTCGCACCACTGGCTTCGTGGTCCTCTGGACGATTCCTCTGGTATGAGTCGCTCTGTCAGCGAGTTGAGCAACAAAACGTTGCTGCGGATCAGACGGCAGCGAGAGCTATCCGTGAAGGCATACCGGAGCTTGGTTGGTATCGCGAGTCATTTCAGAAAGAAGCGGATGCTTGGTCTTGGCTGCCGGCCGAACGCGTCTCTGGAGTCATCCTTGCGGTTCGTACACCGCAAAATGTATTTCGCTTAACCGCGAACCAAGCAGACGATGACCCCATTAGCGTGGTTCATGGAATTGTAAACGAAATCAGAGAATCTTTGGAGAAACAGCCGGAACCTACCATTTCTGATCGGGTGCGACTGGCAACATGGGAACTACTGCTTGGAGAGTATGCCGCCGCTCACCCTGAGATTAGTCTCCCTACGACTGCCATTGATGCATTGCATGCGGGCCAAGAAGAACTGGCCCGCGTTGAGGCTCTGATTGAACAGGCGCCGGATTTGGAGGACGAGATTTCTGCAGATCCGTCCCTCGCGATTCGACTCGACACAGTGAGGGTACGAACGGTCGCATATCGACGTCGTGAGGAACTGGCGAGGAAGCAGGAGGTTCAACGACTCCATCACCTCCGAAAGGCAGTGTCCAGCTACCGAAATCTCAGCGAGAGCTTGATGCGGTGGCAGCTGCATCATGAACTCGGGGATACCCAACAAACATTGGCGGCGGCAAAGGAGTCACTCCAGCAGCTCAATGCGGTCTACGAAGTCGTGAATGAGCACCGCGACTACCACTTGTTCGATGATGAGCCAGCAATAGAGGGTAGCGGCGAGTTCGCGGTCGTAGAGATTGCACCTAAGCCATACAGTACGGATGCCCTGTCGATGCTCAAGTCGCTGCAAGGGCTTGCATACTATTCGATGCTGAAAAAGCCAGCCCCGGGCGACTCTGATCTGCTGAAGCGGGCGCAGGCGTGGGCGTCCGCAGCGATTCAGGACGCCGACGGACCACTCGAGGTGCCAGCCGGGGCGGACCAGAACAATGTTCTTGCCAAGTGGGTATTGGCGCTCGTCGAGGAGTCGAAAGGCGACGCGTTTGCCATGAGTGAGGACGCCCATGAGAGAGAAAACGCCGCTAAGCATTTTGCCGATGCCCGCAAGTTACTCACGGAAATTGTTGCGGCTTGCGATGACAATAAGATCGATGCCAATGCAAAACTGAGAAGCGACGTCGCAGAACGTTTGGAGGCACTGGAGTCCCCCCGGCCTCTAGTCTTGCGATCCCGCTCGTTGACAGCCACCGGGAATATCGAAGAAGCGCGGAGATGCTTGGACGCAGCGACTCGTAGGCATCGCACACCGCTAACCGTTGTCGACTCGCTGCGACTCGGCCTCCGCTATAAGCAGCCGCTCGACGCTCTTTACGAAGATTGGCAGAAAGCAGTCCGTGCCAGCGTAATTGCCGAGGACTCGATTGAAGCTCAGCTTTTCCTGGGCGAACTTCGCAATCGGCGAGCTGGTGGGCTCCTGTCACAGCCCGTCGATGGGGAGATGGCAGGTATTATCGAGGATTTAGCCTCGACGACTTCGACGCTAGCCAAATGGTGCGATGACGTGCAGCAACCAGCGACTATACGAGCGACCGCCAAAGCCACATACGCACTCGCTTTCGCGCAGAAGTGGGCACTGTCTCCCTCTGCCACGCTAGCCATTAATGAAATTGCCGAGTCATACAGACACGCAAAAGACGCCGAGTTCTCCCTCGTCGCGGAGCTGAAGACAGCTGACAAGCGAGAGCCCGAAGAAGTTCTGGCCCTCCGCGAGGCCCTCGTTTCCAGCCGTATGGCTGCGGGCCATCTCGCGGCGCTTCACCTAGAACCGTGGCAAGATGACAGCAGGATTTTCTTCTTTGCCGCCGTTGACGAGGCCGCTCGTTTCGACACTTCCACGCCAGTGTTGCCGCTCGTCGCCAAACCGCTTCTAAGGCTTGTCTTCAATCGCTCCGACTCCGGTGCCAGCAAGCTCGCCGCTGTCGAAAGACAGCGACGACAGATGATTACTCAATGTCTCGAGGCGCTGTTTACCACCGAGTTCGGCTCACCTGAGGCGGGATCTCAGGCGATGAATGCGGCTACCGCAATGGCCGGAGACCGAGCCGGAGACGCAGAGGCAGGTGTCTCGCTCGAGCCAGCTGCCTTGTCGGCAGGGGCTGATGGATTCGATTCGAAGGTGTCGCTTGCAGATACGGTTCGCGCATTTGGAGTGCTCACGGATATTCGAGCCGGCAAGCATTCCGAAGCTTTGTTAAAGTCACTCCCGCTAGCAGCAGGACGGGATATTGTTGTTCCACTCAACTCCCTCACGCCGGCACTAATGACGGGCTGCCTCCGCGCCACACAGTCCCCACTGGTTGCGTTTACGCTGGCGAAAGCGATAGAAAATTATGCCGCCAGCCTTCCACTTGCAAAGGACTTCGACTATCGGGAGTCGCTCATTGGCTACGCGAAAGATGCCTATCGTCGAGGCTCGCAGCTTCTCGAGGCTGAGCGACTGGCCGTTCGCTATCCGCACCTATTGAGGCTGCTCTCGGACTCGCTTAAGAGACTGGATAATCCAGAAGGTGCAATCGCCGCTGCAAAAGCAGCGATCTCACGCGAGGAATACGCTGCAGCGTTGACTGCGGCAGAGTCTGGCTTGGCACTGCATGCGAAAAATAATGAACTGTGGCGGCTGTATTTCACTGCGCAGATGGCAAACCAGCGTGCTTCGGATATCTCCAAGCTTTCCGGCCTCATTTCGGAACTCGACGTACTGAGTGAAGCCGGGCTTGTTCCCGTCTTTGAGTATCGCCTTCTGAAGGGTGAACTTCTCGAGCGGACCGGAAGCCTCAAGGCTGCAAAGGCGCAATATGAACTTGCACAAAACGCCGCCAAGTCCGCCCCGGGTCGCATTGAGGCGCTTGCGAACACTGCCCGACTACGTGCAAAAACGGCAAAAACTTTTCCCTGATTCGAATGTGTAACACGGCATCCCCCCTGCAATCCACTTTCACACGAGAAACTTTATGAATTCTCTAGCTTTCACCTGCTCGTCTCGACTGGTCCTTACGCTCGCACTGATCGCGTCCGTAGCCTTCTCGGCCAACGCAGCCGAACTCGTTCGCGTAAAGCGAAAAGATGGCACCGAAAGCCAGATCTTTCAGAAGCTCATCACTGTTGGCGCCGTCAATCAAGTGCACGAGCAGCCCAACGACAAAAGCAAGGTGACACGCATCGGCCCCTACAATGTCTTCTTCCACGTAAAGACGGACAGCGGCGATGTGCAGCAAAACGGATTCTACCGCGTGGTCGAAGACCCTAAAGATCGGAATGACCCATCGAAGTGCCGCTGGATCAAGCCGGAAGACGTCCAAGTGTGGGCGACCCGCTTCGCCATCAAGCCAACGCAAGTTAACAAGGAAACAACGTTTCAGGTCGATCTCCCTTCTGGCTTGAAGTACGAGTACGTTGCCGAGGAAGTTCCTGAAGATGCAACTGCCTATTCATTCGTTCTGGAAGGCGGCGATGGTGCGGAGGAGGAAAATGGCCCCTTCAAAGTTGCATTCTGCGAGGTCCGCGTTGATGACAAGGGGATCTCGGCGAGCCTTAATCAATTGGGAGAGATGTCGCTTGAAATATGCTTCGTTCTAGAGGATGAAGGCTTCCTTCAAATTGACTATAAAGACGACGGCAAGAAATTCTACGAGTACGTGCATGCGCTGGGCGAGTCGTGGGCGAGCACAATCAAGAATCTGTCCGCAGCCGACAAGGTGCCTGTGAAGCTTGGGCTTGTCATTTTCAGCGACAGCCATCCAAAAAGCACTAGCCAGAAGCCGCGAGTTGTGGTGCCGCTCACTAGCAACATAGGTCAATGGGTTGCTGGTCTCAAAAGCGTAGTTGGCCAAAACATTGACGGTGATTACCAAAACGACGGTCTGTCCGGGATGGCAACAGCTCTGGGCAATATTGGCTGGACTGAGAATTCCGCCAAGCACGTCGTGTTTATGGGCAATGGGCCATTTCAAACACAGCAAGGGCGCGGTCGGACAAGTGACCTTCCGATTAATCACTATCTGAACTGGCTGTTTGATCGCACTGACCCCGAAGGCATTTGGGACGGTGACCCGTTAAAATGGGAGGATGCCTTCGGCGTCAATAAGTCAGGAAAACTTGCAGAAGGCATTATTGCTGAAGCCTATCGCATGGGAGGGCAGAAGGGAGACGAACTGCGACGATGGAAACACCTACACGCCATCCACATCGGACAGACTATTGAGCAGCAGTATGAGCCAGAGGAACTCGCGGGAATTCGGAAATTTAATGCGGAAACAGACAAAATTCTTCGTCCGTTGTCCCCAAGTGGCCAAATCGATGTCATTATGGAAGTGGGGAAAAACCTGCAGATAGATGCACTAGGGATGTCAATACGCGCGTGGATGGTGGAGGCATTTGATAAGTATGACGCACGCGCACAGGAAGAAATGCGTGGACTTGCGCAGTCGCAAACGTATCAGGGCTACTACACGCACATGAATCCTGAGGCTTCTGAGGTCGATCGTGTCACGCAGGAGCTTGGCGAGAAGATCAAGGCCGCGATCCAGGTCATCGCCGATGTCTCCACAGGCAAGGAACAGCAAGCGATGGAGAACAAGACTCAATCTGAGAACGAGCTGACACGGCCCATATTTCGAATCATTGGCGGCAAGTTGTCGCAGGGCGATCTTATGAAGCCGGTGAAGGTCGGATCTGCCACTCTTAGGGACTCCCGAAGCGGACGTGCGGTGGGGGAGAAAGTGGTAATGGTTTCGCATGATGAGTTATTCGCGCTCAATACCGCGCTTAATGCTATGTATGATAGGTTTAATAAGTCACGGAAAGCTGCAGCCCGCCAGAACACCAAGGAGGTCCTCGACAAAGTGCAGGCGTCTTTAGCAACTGCTGCCTCTGGCCAACAAATCTCAGCAGATACCCAACTGCAATCCGTTATCACCGACCTACCCTTGCGAACAGAGGCTTTGAAACTTACAGCCGGCGACATCGCCGTGATGTCAACGAGTGCATTTGATGCCTGGCTGGGTGACGTCCAGCTTGCACAGACTCAGATCAAAGACCTCCTAAACGGCGACCCATTGCGGTGGATAATCATAAACGGTCTTAGCGAGAACAAGACAAAATATAGCTTTCTCCGCCTATCGGAGTTGCCATGATTCACCCTGATGTTACTCGAACCACGCCGGAGAATGTCATCCTCCGTCTCGACTCGCTCAAGCACACGCTCGTTGACCGTGACAAGAAACAGTGCTTTACGGTCAACGTCGCAAAACCACTTGAGTTTTACGCGGGCGATTTCATCGGACTTCTCGGGCCTAGCGGTTGCGGCAAGACCACATTGTTGTCGATTCTCGGGCTGCTGAGAAAGCCAACCGACCTGGACTACGTAGGGCGATTCGAGCTCTACGTTCCCAGCGAGCCAAAAGGCGACGCACGCGAGCTTGTTGACATACGAGATGCTTGGGCTCGCAACGATGTGCGACGCATCGAGTCCTTGCGACGAACACAGATGGGCTTCGCTCTGCAGTCTGGTGAACTCGTCAAGTCTCTGACCGTGAACGAGAACATCCAGGTGCCGCTGCGTCTCAACGGTTGGCGGAGCGACGACATGCGGGAGCGGGTGCAGGACTTACTCGGCCAGTTTAGCCTCACCCGCCATAGAGATCAGAAGCCAGGTGCTAGCGAGACTACCTTGAGCAATACGCTCGCACAGTCACGAATTAATAGGCTATCGGGTGGTGAATATCAACGCGTCTCGCTCGCTAGAGCAGTGTCGCACAAGCCGAGCGTTGTGTTCGTGGACGAGCCCACATCAGCGTTAAACCGCGAACTCGCCCATAACGCCTTGGAGGTGCTGAGGAGTTTGCAACGCGAGCGAACGATGCCAGGCATCACGTTCATGATCACGCACGATGAGGAACTGGCGACCCGGTTCTGCAACCTAATTGTTCGAATGGCCCCCCGCCGAGGCGAGCCAGAGGGCGACGTCGTAGACGTCGTACGGACTGAATGCCAGCCGATGGCAGAAAACGGATTAGAGAACTCATGACGAACCGCATCTATATCGAGTTGGCTATTAAGGACGTCTTCCGGCTATGGTCCGCCAGCCAGCTGCAGGTCATCATCATTGCCGGGATCTGTTTGCCGATCCTGTTGCTGCTTGGTCTCAAGAATGGGCACGTTGCAGACTTGCGCGAGGATCTCGTTACTTCGCCTGTAGGCCGTCAAATAATCTTTTGGTCATTAAAACAGGGAGAGTTCCTTACAAAGGAGGTGCTGAGGGACATTCAGGGATCTATTCCAAACGTGTCGCTAATCATTCCTGAGAGCCAGAAGCTTGTGTTTATCGAACGCAGTGAAGATCAGGGCTCGAGTGAGGGCTCATCGCCCCTGACGCTCTACTCCACGCTGCCAGGTGACCCAATCTTGGAGCAGTTTGGGGCCGAGATTGGTAGTGCAGCACCGGGCGCTCGGCCACTTATCCTCTCTGAACCCACAGCGCGGGCTCTCCACAAGAATATTGGAGATACCGCCACACTCACGATCAAACGACGATTTGGCGCTGAGGATCAGGAGCACACGCTTGATTTCAAGGTCGTGGGGACTGTCGCCTCCGGGGGTGAGTCTGACGGATTCGTTGGGTTCACTCACCTCGACATCATGACATGCCTCGAGCAATACGGCAGCGGAGAGGCCGTTCCTGAATTGTCCATCCCGGCGATGAAGTCGCTCCGTGCTGTAGATCAATACAGCCAAATGCTACTTGTTTGCTTTAGGGGCCAGGCGACGGACCTGACGGCTAAAGACCACGCATTCCTTGCGGAACGCGGGTTGTTGGCAGAAGTGTCTACCGCGGCAGAGATCACGAGCCTATTTGGAATTCTTAAGCCTGAGGCTGCCAAGGAACTTAAGTTCTACATGCTGCGATTCTCGGGCGAGCAAGATAATCCGCAGAGCGTGATTCGCGACAGCCCGGAGTTGCTGTCGCGGAACACCGAGGCCCAAGACGATCTTCTGCTGCGTTGGTGCGATCCTCTGACAGTGCAGGTGAACGGTCGCGATTATCAAATTGTTGGTCTGACTTTACCCAACAAGCGACAGACGGGTGGATGGATACAAAACTTCGTCAAGCCGCGCGCACCATGGTTTACCTACGAAGAGTCAACGGCAACGCCATTATCGGTGCGAGGCCCCGTCGCCGTGCTCGCGGATCTCGGTAACAAAGAATTGGCTTTTACCCCAACCCTCAAGGCCAGCCTTCAGCCCCTCGAGCAGCAGATAGACGACACGGAGCAAACGACTACTTCGTTGCCAGATGATGAGGCGGTCAGTTTGGGTGAAGTATCGACAGCTTATGTGCCCGTCAGCCTTCTGGCGTTCATTACCCAAGCCTCGCGCAATCAAGTGACTCTTGATAGCGAAAGCAAGAAGTTTGTCCCCTCATCGAGTCAGGTGGCATTCACAAAAGCGCGGCTGTACACCGCGACAATCGATGACGTGCCTTTAGCTGCAGACTTGCTCGCAAAGAGAAAGTATGCGGTGCTCTCGGAAGTGTCACGGATCGCGGAAATCCACGAGCAGGACACCTCGCTCAAGATGCTCGTCGCGGTGGTGGCGCTGGGCGTATTTCTGTTCGGTGTAATAACGGTGTTCAGTGTCTTGGTCGATTCCACGGATCGCAAGAAGGGGATGATTGGAATCCTGCGCGTGATGGGCATTTCGGGCTCTGGCGTATTTTTCTTTCTTCTTGCGCGCGCCATCATTATTGGTGTTATGTCCGCAGCTGTATGTTGTGGGATTGGTGTTCTTTTGGCTGCCGTGCTTGGCAAAACTATCGCGGGTACGGAGTACCTTGCCTGGTTACCGAAAGTGCATGTCGTCCTCGGCTTTAATGAGTATCTCTTGGTAACACTGGGAGCAATTCTCTGCGCAGTTCTCGGGGTGCTGATGCCCGCCTTGAAGGCAAGTCGGCTCGATCCGTTTGATGCGATTGTGGAAGGACAATTCCATTGATTCCTCCTACTCGCATATTTCGCATCGTCGCGTTCGCGGCTTTCATTTGCTCGCTTGTGTTGGGCGTGTGCGGTGTATTTGCGCAGGAGTCGGACACGCTGTCGGTTCAACTACCGGGTGGACAACACGTAATCACTTTTCGGCGACTGCCCAAGATAGCCAACGCAACCCCGCTTGCTTCAGTGAACGCTGACACCGCCTCATCGGAGAAGGGCGAGGATTCGCAACCTTACGAACTCCCGTCGGTCTATCTCGCGGAAAAAGAGTTATCACTCCTTGAGTTGCGCACGCTCGTCAGTGAGAAGACGTGGGACGCTTATGCAGCTCGCGTGCTGGCTTGCACGGGGACTGACGAAGATCCAAAGTTCGGCGGCTATCGCAAAGCTGTGAGGGAGGGCTCCGAGAAGTATCCAGCGATTCTTGTTGATCTGGGAGCGCTTCTGGAGGCATGCATAAAGCTCGACACGCTTGCGACGGAGCAGCCGGAGGCACTTTCCTTGCGGAGCGACCTAAGCACCGTAGGTTTTCGCATGCCGTCACGGATAGAGTGGCAATACGCCGCGCGAGGAACGCAAGATGTTGCGGAGGCAAAGGCCCGTGAGGTTTTTCCGAAGTGGCCCCAATTCGACAAGGGACTGATGGGCCGCTGGCAAGACCTGTGCGAAAAGACAAAGACCAGATTCGATCCCGGTCGTGGTCCGACTCCAGCCGAAATCTGTGAAGCGGCGGATTCCATGCTTGCCAACAATAAAGACAAAGAAGGGTACGATTTTTTGGGCGAGGTTTTAAAAAAAGCGCTCAGTTTTGAAGTAAACATCTTCCGTACGGCAGATCAGAATATTCTTCCCGTCGACTCAGGGGCCGTCGACTCAGGGGGGTTTCGGCGCCTCCTCGGCAATGCATCAGAGTGGACTATCGATAGAAAGAGCCTCGAAGAAGTCGAGTCGCTCTGGAACTCTCTGAAGCAAGCCGATGCCGCCGCCTTGTCGAAAGATACTCGTGCATTGGGGTTTATCATGGGGGGGCAATTCCTAAACACTGTGCCCCAACGTCAATCGTGGATGAATTTCAGCATTGCGGGCGGTCAATCGAAAGGCGGTGCCCCTTTCAGTGTTCAAGATGCTACACCAGACGGAGAGGTTCTCAAGGAACTGAAGGCAGGAGTACGTCTCTGCGTGCGTCGTTCGGTCAGTCCTCAGTGGTTCGTGCCCTACCGCCGCGCAGTCCGCAAAGGTCAGGATCTAGCAAAGATGAATCAGGATTTCAGTAAGTCTTTCCTCGATCTTTGCATAGCGACTGAGTTCGATAAGCTCGCGAAGGTCCTAAAGGCCTATGAACTTAGACCAGAGGTTGCCGAGGCCAGCGACGATGAAGCTCACGTAACCTCCTTCACAGACAGCATGATCGCCGCCGCCCGAGCATTCGATAAAAGCACTGGAAAGCCTGCGGCAGGCGAGTCAGCAGCAGATGAGGCTATTCGTCGTCTGCGGGCGGCGGGGCTTGGTGGAAACGCGGGCGGAAAAGACACACCGAATAAAGACAGCGATGCCACTAAGCCGAAGCAACAACCCAAAAGGGATCGTGGCTCCGCCCCAAAGCCAAACTATTTTGATGTCTTGGGGAGCATGAATCGCTCTTGAAAAAGCAGGCCTATCGCACCTTTCTGGCATTGATTGTCAGTGAGAATTGAGCTGTTCCTCTGCAACGGCACCACTTTCAGAGAGAGAATCTTGTGGTGACGCAAAGCAGTTTTTTCAGGATGCTGTGAGTCGAGACACGCTGGTAAAGAATTCGTTTCTAGGACTCAAAGGAGCCGTTGGACGCAACCGGGAACGCAACCACTTTATTAACCGCGACACCGCAGCGAAGTGACCGGGGGGAGCTTACACGCGAGGCGTGAGATAACGACTGGCTGTTGATGTGCAGATGAGTCGCATAAATAAAACAGACCATGATCTGTTTTATGCTTTGGCCAAGCTCGCCAAGGCACTGGCTCCGAATAGCGATAGCACGAGCTGCGGTAACGTCAGGCTTCGGCATCCGCCGCGCCCTCCATGTCTGCGTTTACTGTTACTCTACCGACTGACTGCGGGCCACACGGAAACCAAGGCTGCTGCCGCGGTACGACGGGTCGTCGTAGTCGCGGTCCGCCGACCGACAGCGGCCTGGGCGACTCCTCCAGCCGCCGCTGCGAGCCACGCGGAGCGAGCCTCCTCCTGGGCCAACCGGATCGGTGCCGCCCGGAAGTTTTTTACCGTACCAATCAGAACACCACTCGAACACGTTGCCGTGCATGTCGTAAAGTCCCCTCGTGTTGGGTTTCTTTAAGCCGACCGAGTGTGCGTATCGCTCGTTAACTTTCAAAGCGTTGTCTTCGTTCCACGCATACTCACCCAACTTTGATTCATCATTGCCAAATGAAAACACTGTCTTTGTGCCTGCTCGACACGCATACTCCCACTCTGCTTCTGTTGGCAGACGATACTCTTCGTTTGCTTGCAACTTTCCAGACTTGCGTTCTAAGTCCGTCAGCTTCTCGCAGAACTCTGTCGCATCATCCCAGTTCACATACGTTGCCGGGCAATCCTTGTCAGCCTGTACGTATTTCTGTCCGTCCCAAGGCTCCGACGCCATCACGCTCTTCCACTGCCCTTGAGTCACTTCGTATTTGCCAAGTCCGAATGACTTCGTCAGCGTTACCTTAACCACACGAAAACCTTCGTCCATTCTGAACTCCCCTGCTGGTATCTCAATCAACTCCATCCCAATCAAATTGGTGACGCTCGGGAGCTTCACGCCATGTGCGAACACTGGCGCACAAAACAACATCGCAGCAACGACAACGACGATACGCATGTGTGATTCCCCTTGAAGACGTGGTGACCGAGAGAGTTTACACGCGAGACGTGGGGTGAGATAGCGACGGGCCGTTGATGTGCAGATGAGTCGCATAAAAAAACAGAACATGATCTGTTTTATGCTTTCACCAAGCTCGCCGCGGCAATGGCTCCGAATAGAGATGCCCCCACGCTGCGGCAACGTCAGGCTTCGGCATCCGCCTCGCCCTCCATGCCTGCGCTTACTGTTACTGTGCCGACTGACTGCGGGCCACACGGAAACCCAGGAAGCTGCGGCGGTCCGACGGGAGGTTGACGCGGCGAGCCGACCGACAGAAGCCCGGGTCTGGCCACCAGCCGCCGCCACGAAACACGCGGGACGAGCCCTCTTCGGGGCCAACCGGGTCGGTGCCGCCCGCAAGTGAGTCGCCGTACCAATCCGAGCACCACTCAGCCACGTTGCCGTGCATGTCGTGCAAGCCCCATGGATTGGGCTTCTTCGTGCCGACCGTATGAGCGTATTGCTCACGGGCAGCGTTACCCCCGCCAGCCTTTACTTCACCTTTCGTAAGAGCTGCTAAATCAAAACCACCCCACCACGCATACTCACCCAGCTTTGATTCATCGTCCCCATATGAAAACGCTGTCTCTGTTCCTGCACGACACGCATACTCCCACTCTGCTTCTGTCGGTAGGCGATACTCTTCGTCTGCTTTCAGCTTTCCAGACTTACGTTCAATCGCTGTCAGCTTCTTGCAAAACTCTGTGGCATCACCCCAGTTCACATACGTTGCGGGGCAGTCCTTGTCAGCCTTTACGTATTTCTGTCCGTCCCAAGGCTCCGTGCCCATCACTTCCTTCCACTGCCCTTGAGTCACTTCTGTCTTGCCAAGTGAGAATGGCTTCGTCAGCGTCACGGAAACTTGTTCTTCGTCTTCAAAACGATTCTTCTCATCTGCCGGACTGCCCATCGTGACCGTCCCTGCTGGAATTCCAATCAACTCCATCTCAATCGCAACCTCTTTTTGTATTTCTTTTTGAGAACAACCCGCCATAAAAAACAACAACGCAACGATGACAAAAGCGACTCGCATAGAATTTCCATTAAAGGTGTGGTGAGCGGAGTGAGCTTACACGCGAGACGTGCGACGCGATAGCGGCGGGCCGTTGATGTGCAGATGAGTCGCATAGAAAAACAGAGCATGATCTGTTTTATGCTTTCGCCAAGCTCGCCAAGGCATTGGCTCCGAATAGTGATAGCCCCCACTCCGCGCTGCGGCAACGTCAGGCTTCGGCATTCGCCCTGAAATACCAAGGACACTCATGACAGAGAACGCCTCGCCTCCATTGACGATCGTAGTTGGTTGCCCAGAGCCTCGTGCGTTCGCTTCGGTTACGCCTCAGCAAACGCACGAGGCTGGTCTATGTGGAGGGCAAAAACCTAACTAAAAACTGGCGTCATTCATGGGGGCAGGTCAGTGTCAAAACCAAAGGAGGGCATTCAATGCCACGCGGAAAGAAATAACTTGCCGAGCAGATCATCCCGAAGCTACGAGTGTTAATGTCGATATGGGGCGAGGTAAGACCGTTGCCAATGGCGGTCAAGAAGATCGATGTGACGCAGCAGTAGTACTCGTGAATAGAAGAAGAAGTACGCTGGGCTGCGAATCGATCAGGCCCTGCCCGCCTTGATCTGCTCCTCGGATCAAGGCGGTAGTGTGCACTCACGGCTAACGAACCAGTCTCATTGCGGAATGCCATTGGCCGGGCTACGCTCCGGCTAATCGGAGATTCGCGAGAACCGGACTAACGCGTGGCGATGGTTAGTGCACGAATTGAGTTTCCAATAACAATAACATAGAAAGCAGAGATATCTTGAGCGATTACTGGAGCAATTTTAATAATTGGAAAAATACTACGGGCGCGGACGTAGTACACTCAAACGGAAAAGAAGGGGACACTGCTGACCATATTACTGGCAGCAGCTGGATGTATCAAGACGGCGATACCACTAGTTACCAGACCGGAAATGTGGGGTCGAAGCAAATTGGTGTGTCTAATTCGCTTATTGAAGGCTGCAGTTTCTTTACGGTTCTTGGGATGAATATCAAAAACACCGTAGGCATTGGGATCGATAACTGCGTCGGAGCTAGAGTGGTGATGACGGGAGCGGCTGTCGAAGTGACATTGGGCACAACGGCACGTGTTTCGCTTGGCCCTATTTATGATAGAGGTACAGAAAGATTCCGAGTTTCAAGTGGTCCAAGTTATGATATAGCAGATGAAAGGTATGACTGCGCTACAGGCTGTGAAGAGGTTATTGTTGAAGACCGCAGGATGATTGCAAAAGACATTTATCTGTATGCTGCGAACGAACTAGAAGACAACGCTATGAAGCGGACAATTGTCGGTTACGCTTCGGTCACTCTGGAGGCGCCAGAGGTTGAACTGAAATCGACTTTGAAACTCAATGCCAAGACCACTGGGGCGATGTTATTGACGGCAGCTAATTTTGACGTAGACGCTACTATAGCTGTACGTATCATGGCAAAAGGGCTTATAAAACTTGGCTGAATCACCGTTGGGGTCGTCTGAACGATTGGAAACTGTTCTTAGCCAGAGTGATGCATCGCTTTTCACTTTCAAGAATTCTTCTCTTCGAGGTCTCGTTGACACCACGAGATTCTCTCTCTGAAAGTGTTGCTGTTTAAGGGGGCCGGGTCATTGCCACTCTCGGGGCGTTTGGAAATGCGAATTGCCGCTCTACGCCAGACGGCCGTTGACGATGGCAATGATTCTTCTGCGATCGTCGGTGGTGAGCAGGCTCCAATTCTCGATCAGAGTTTCTAGTTCGGCAAAGCGTGCGTCGGATTCTGCGTCGTCCTGACTAAGGAATGCCATATTTCCCGAGTGATACAACGGGGGTTCGAGTCCCTCTTCGCCCACTGTTCGTTTGAGCGAGAAATGGGGAAAGGTACATTTTCTTCCAAAAGGGGGGTGTCGCATGAAAAACACCCCCTGCCAACCGCCACGCTCGAAATCGGCTGGCTCCGTTTGAACGATAGACGTTGGAAACTGCGCGTGGCTGATAGTCAAACAGACGCCTTCAAGAAAGATGCGTGCGCGGCCTCTCTTTGAGCACGTACGCCAGACGCGCGACTGTCGTTTGGAACGGCAATCATGGACGGCAGCACGGGCACGGGGTAGAGTCACGCCGTTGACCAGATGCGTTATTGCGTCTGGAGATCCTATCGCCGCCGCTGGTGCGCGAAGAGTTAGAATCGTTCTTGCTACTCCACTCGTGGTAGAAACTGGACCTGTCCCCATTTATTCGCTTGCGGAATTTCCATTGACCGGACTATCCTTAAGACGGTTTCATGAGTCGAGATGTATAATCTGGGATCCGCGGCATTCGGGACGCATTCTTGACACCAACTGTTTTTCGGGTAGGGCCGTTTCGTTTCTTTTTCTTCTCTCGGGAAGAAACGAGAATGCACGTCCATGTGTCCCATCCGGACGGAGAGGCCAAGTTTTGGCTGAAGCCTGCGGTGAAACTGGCCACTCAGGCGGGCTTGCCAGACCATCTTGTCATTGAAGCGAAGCAACTGGTCGAAGAACACCTTCAGGAGATTATCGATGCCTGGAATAAGCACTTTCCTAGTTGAGATTACCAACGTGTCTCGCCACGGCTTGTGGCTGTTGGCCGGCGACGAGGAGTTGTTCCTGCCGTTTGAGCATTTTCCGTGGTTTCGGGGCGCCAGTATCGAGAGGATTTCGGCCGTCGAGCGGCCAACCGCCGACCATCTGCACTGGCCGCTCCTCGATATCGACCTGTCGATTGAATCGATTCGGAATCCGACGGCGTTCCCCCTCATTGCACGAGGAGCAATCAAAGGGGTCAGGACTCTTTGATTCATTCAATGGGGCCCGGCTTTTCGCCCGATGAGTTTCCTGCGATCGACAGTCACAGCTTGTAACGAGTACCATCCATTCATAATCCCTATGCACGATCCCCGCCACGACAAACTCGCCCGTCAACTCATCTCCCATTCCGTTTCACTGCAAGCGGGTGAAAATATTCTTTTCGATCTCTACGACACGCCGTTAGAGATGGGCATTGCCCTCATCCGCGCTGCCCGGGAGGCTGGAGGAGTGCCGCATGTGCAGGTTCATGACGCCCGCCTCACCCGCGAACTGCAGATGGGGGCCACAGAGGCTCAATACGAGGATTGCAGCGTCGTACAGATGAATCTTATCGAGCGAATGCAGGCCTACATCGCCATTCGCGGCAGTCACAATATCACCGAAAGCTCGGATGTTCCCACCGACCGGATGAAACTGGTGACGAGCAAGATGCGCCCAGTGATGAACCACCGCGTGCAGAAGACGAAGTGGTGCGTGCTGCGCTGGCCGAGCCCCTCGATGGCGCAGCTTTCCAATATGAGCACCGAGGCTTTCGAGGAGTTTTACTACCGGGTCTGCCTGCTTGATTATGCCGCGCTGGCTCCGGGCATGAAGGCGCTGGAGACACTGATGGACGAGACCAAGGATGTTCACATCACCGGGCCAGGAACGGATCTGCGTTTTTGCATCGCAGGCATCCAGAGCGAAGCCTGCGGCGGCGAGAAGAACATTCCGGATGGCGAGTGCTTCACCGCACCAGTGAAGGAGAGCGTGGAGGGCGTGGTCAGCTACAATGCGCCGACGATTTACCAAGGCATCGCGTTCGACAGCGTGCGGCTAGAGTTCTCGAATGGAAAGATCATAAAGGCCACGGCCAACAATACCGAAGCCATTAACCGCATCCTCGATTCCGACGAAGGCGCGCGCTACGTTGGTGAATTTGCCATCGGCTTTAACCGCGAGGTGCTCCATCCCATGCGCGATATTCTCTTTGATGAAAAGATCGCCGGGAGCTTCCACTTCACGCCCGGTCAGGCCTACGAAGGCAAGACCGACAACGGCAACCGCAGCCAGATCCACTGGGACCTCGTCTGCATCCAGCGCCCCGACTACGGCGGCGGCGAGATTTCCTTCGACGGCAAACTCATTCGCAAGGATGGCAAGTTCGTGCTGCCGGAACTGGAGTCGCTGAACTAATCCGAGGCAAAAGACAAGGCCGCGTTACGATGCGGCCCCGATGAGGCCCCATGGGTGATCAACATTTTCCAAGACTACGATGAGCGTCAGCCATGCTGCCTCGCGTCAAGCTGAGATCGACCGTGACGGTCGAGGAGCGGGTGAAGGCAGCCTCGGGGATGGCATCGCGATTTGCAGCGCTGCGACCGGCGCCTCGCCGCCAGTGGCATGGCAGCCTCGTGCGTTCGTTTGGCGTGCACTGAGCAACCGCACAGGACTTTTCTGACACCCCCACTTTTCGCCGAGGCTGGCTTCGGTCATACTCCTCTGCTCTGGATCGACGTCCGTGGCTCGCTACGGAAAGTCTGTCCGGTTCGGTGGCCCTTTGAACAGATCACCTCTGGAATGTTCTGATATGCACGACAACATACCCATGCTCTGCCGGCGAACCATCCTGTGGATGACCATCGCCCCCCTTGCTCTGACACACCTTGGATTTGGAGAATCAAACGTGACTGCCGCTGACACAAAAAACCCGCGTTGCTTCATGGACATCAGCATCGGCAACAAGCCAGCCGGTCGTGTGGTCATCGAACTTCGGGCCGACGTGGTGCCAAAGACGGCTGAAAACTTTCGCGCGCTGTGCACCGGCGAGAAGGGGTTTGGCTTCAAAGGCTCGTCGTTCCATCGCGTGATCACCGACTTCATGTGTCAGGGGGGTGACTTTACCAACCACAACGGCACCGGTGGCAAATCGATCTACGGAGAGAAGTTCGCCGACGAAAATTTTCAGCTCAAACACACCAACCCCGGCGTGCTGAGCATGGCCAATGCCGGCCCCAACACCAACGGCTCGCAATTTTTCCTTTGCACCGTTCCCACGCCGTGGCTCGATGGCAAGCATGTCGTTTTTGGAAGCGTGGTCGAGGGAATGGATGTCGTCAAAGCGATCGAGAAGGTCGGCTCGAGCAGCGGCAAGACGAGCGCCAAGGTGGTGATCACCGACTGCGGCGAGATGAAATAGCAGGCCACAGCGGGTGAGGAAAAGTTGCGGGAACCCACTTCACTGAGAAAAGGTTTCTGACACGTTTTTTGACCGGTCAACTCTGACTGACCCACTCTAATCGGGGAAATTTTCGTTTATCGAGATGCTCTTTATTCGAGGCGAGCATTAAATCCATCCTTGCGATCTCCTGCCATCCACCACACCTGCGGATCGACGTTAAAAGAAACACTCTTGACGCTGGCATCTCCCATGCAGACCTGAACCACACCCGAATGCGGGCCGCCAAAGAAAAAATGGGCTCGAAACTGATCGGTTGTCGTAGTGGGTTTGAACCCATCTGATTGGGGCGGTCCGCATGTCATGCGAATGATGTCTGGTGTCCAGCCTGAAACCCAGCCGGTCCATTCTCCAGGACAATCTACGGATTCATAATACGTTGGATCTGACCAGCGTTCGCCGGCGAGAATCGTATTCGAAAGGCCATCTGGAACATTTCCATCAGTAACAAAATTCGGCACTCCGAGCGTCTCTTGTCGTTCAACCATTCCGCCCCAACCAGTCCCGTAATGAAAATTTGGTACTCGCGGCGGATTTGTGGGTGCAGGTCCAGCGGCACAACCAGCGTAGTCTGTCTTGGCGCGACCGTTTGGAAGGCGGGCATTGACCGAACCGTGCCGTGTTGGACAGAGATAGGTGCTGACGACGGAAGCCGATATCGCCCCAGCCTTCATACCCCAGTCGTCCGAAGTTTGCTGGTAGAGGTCAAGCTTTTCAGTAAAAGGCAAAATTTGAAATGTCCAACCGGCGGTTTGATTCGGCAACTGCATAGGCTGGCCACCCTGTGGTGGCGTCAAAGGAGTTGCTGTGGAGCCACTGATCTGCTGGCCTTTGTAAAGAATGCCTGTGATATCGTAATAGTGGCCACCGCCTGGAAAAGCACCGTACGCCTGCGAAAAATTGTGTGAGGCAAGACCAATCTGTTTTAAATTATTTTTGCACTGTGATCGACGCGCTGCTTCGCGAGCAGCCTGAACAGCCGGCAGCAACAACCCAATAAGCACACCAATAATCGCGATCACTACAAGCAGTTCAACGAGCGTGAACCCTCGAACAGTGCTGCGCACCTGCTTCCGAGGACAAAAAAGAGTACTCGACATTCCCCTTTGATGGCCACCCATCACCACTGCGATCTGCTTTTCAAATCGCAGTTTCCGAGAGCGTTTCATAGGTTTCTCCTTTTTTTCAAAGCGTACGGTCTACTTTTTTGATTTTGACTTTTTCATCCAGGACTTGATCTGTTGTTCTTCAATTTCCTCGGCTCGCCCACTATCAAAAACCACGAATCGCTTGCCATCAACTCCTTCCTGCTCGAGCGCAACAACAGCGCCAAACATAGGATCGCCAGTCGGAATTTTTTGAACCAGGTATGGCTGTTGATCTCGTGGAGAAATGAAAGCGGATTCTTCTTTTCCGCCAATCCCCATTCTCACAAACATTTCTTTTTCCGTATCGCTTTGTGCCACCGCCCAAGTTTTTAGTGCTTCAGCATCAGTTGGAAATGTAGATTGATTTCGCATTTTATGTACGAGATAAAAATGAAAGATCTCCTGAATGTGCTGTCTTTGTTGAGGCGGGGGAAGCACTTTTTGCGAACCACATCCCGGTTGAAAAAAGAGCCCCCCAATTCCAAACACAATCGCAAGATATGCGACGGCTCTGGTTTTGTTCAAGAGAAATCGTTCGATTTTAAGATGCATTCGCTGCATACAGGTACCCGTTATCTCGTCGATTGCGTCAAGTCGACTTCGACGTCGATTCCACCCAGCTTCAGAAATAATCTAATCGCTATTCACTTGAAATGCTAGGGCGTATCGGCCCCTCCACCCTTAGTCGGTTTTCCGCCACCATAGCCATGTGGGAAGACGGAAGGGAAAAGAAGAATATGGTGGGCCACTCACGCCGAAGGTAGGGCCGGTGCAACAGCCAACGAATTCGCCGAGGGCAGACTGATGCCGGCTGCGTTTCGGGCGATGACCTTGAACACATAAGGCAGGCCGTTGGTCAGACCCGTGACGGTGCACACGAGAGCCGTGGATGCAGGTCGCACAAACGTGGTCCATGTCGAACCATTATTGCTCGAATACTTCACAAGATAGTTGGTGATCGGCGAGCCGCCGGTGCTTGCAGGGGCCAACCACGAAATGACAAGCTGAGTGTTGCCTCGCACGGCCACGACGGCTGTCGGATTGCCGGGCACTGTGGCTGGCGTGGCCAGTGCCGAGTTCGCCGACGGCAGACTGATGCCGGCTGCGTTCTTGGCAATCACTTTGAACACATAAGGCAAACCGTTGGTCAGACCCGTTACGATGACAGAGGTCGCCGTCGATGCAGGCCGCACAAACGTGGTCCACGTTTTCACAGTACCAGTGCTACTCGAATACTTCACAAGATATTCGGTGATCGGCGAGCCGCCGGTGCTGGCAGGCGTGGCCCACGAAACGGCCAGACTTGCGTTGCCTCGCACGGCCACGACGGCTGTTGGAATGCTGGGCACTGTGGCAGGCGTTGCCGGTGCCGAGTTCGCCGACGGCAGGCTCAAACCAACGGAGTTTTGAGCGACCACTTTAAAGACGTACTGCAAGCCGTTGGTGAGGCCCGTCACCGTGCACGCGGTCGCGGTGGATGCCGGCCGAACGAAGTTTGTCCACGTTGCACCGCCGTTGCTCGAATACTTCACGAGATAGTTGGCAACTAATGCACTGCTGGGGCTTGTTGAGGCCGTCCACGCAACAGTCGTCTGGGTATTGCCCGCAACGACCGACGTGATCGCGGGGGCTGTAGGCACGCCTGCCACAGCCACGTTGAATGAGTCTTCCACTAAATCGTCAGGGTTGAATACAGACGAGGCCCGCACCGTGACAGTAGCTGTGCCGACCCCAACGCCGTATGTGAGAACGAGTTTGCCGGTGGAATCAAACGATGGCGAAACGAGTGCGGCATTGGTGCTGGTGGCTGTGAAATTGAGTTCCTTGACGGCGGCAACAGATGGGAACACAACGTAAGCACTGGGTTGCCACGCTGAGGTGGTCGGCACTCGCAGCGGCAAGTCAGAAAAAACACCGCCATTGTCGGCGTTGTATTTCGGAATCGCGGCCAGTGCATCGACCACGCCCATGCCGGTGCCAAGCACGCGGCCAAAGGCCGTGAAGCCCCCGTTTTGATTGTCGAGATTTCCGCTGTTGTCAGCGGTATTAAAAAACCACTGGTTGGTAGCGCTGTTGGGATCGTTGCCCAGTTTCGCCATCGCAATCGTGCCGCGGATATTTGAGTTGCCGGGTTCGTTTTGCACGGCTGCAAACTGTGCAATGGTGGCTGGGTATCCTCCAGTGACATTGCTGGCCGCTGTGGGCTGCGTGAAGCCGCCGCCCTGAATCATAAAATTGGCGATCGATCGATGGATGATTGTGTTGGTGTATCGTTCGGCGTTCGCGTAGGCCAGAAAGTTGGCGGCAGTCAGGGGCGTGGTGCGGGTGCGACTTGGGCCGGCCTGATCGAAGAGCTCGGTGTAGATCAGATTATTCGACCCGCTTTGATTCGTCGTAAACCTGACGACCGTGCCGGTGACATCCGGATTATCGTAGCGAGCGTCGACGGCAATCGACTGCGGCAGAGCATTGACCAGCACGCTCAGATCAGGAAGCGCCGCCAGCACGCTGACTGTCAGCATCTGCCGAGGCTCGAGCTGCTCAACGCCGCGCAGGCGATGTTTCGTCTTTTTCAGCTGCCGTAGCTTTTTCAGCTGTCTGGGAATTTTCATGATAGACGTTCCAAACCGGCGCCCCAGCCGAAGAGTATCGGATGCAATGCCCGCAAAATCAAGTCTCTTTTGTACCCGTCATACGCATCTTTCGGCCCAGCGGTTCAGGTAAGAAACGGGTTTCTGACAGCTTTTCGTCCTTTTCTTCCGTTACTTTACCGATTGACTGCGGGCCACACGGAAGCCCATGTCACTGCCGCGGTCTGACGGGCCGATGCCGTTGCGGCTCGCCGAACCGCAATTGACCGGACGGCTCCACCAGCTG
Source organism: Planctomycetota bacterium (assembly GCA_003669585.1). Classification (GTDB taxonomy): domain Bacteria; phylum Planctomycetota; class Planctomycetia; order Pirellulales; family UBA1268; genus QWOQ01. The sequence continues at coordinate 504,875 of QWOQ01000007.1, forward strand.
CCGCCGCGAAGCACGCGGAGCGAGCCCTCTTCGGGGCCAACCGGGTCTGTGCCGCCTGAAACTTTTGCGTCGTACCAATCCGAGCACCACTTCCACACGTTGCCGTGCATGTCGTAAAGGCCCCATGGGTTTGGCTTCTTCAAGCCAACTTTATGGGCGTATGGCTCGCCAGCATGAAACGCGTTGCCATTAAACCACGCGTACTCACCAAATGTTGATTCATCGTTGCCAAATGAATAGGTCGTCGCTGTGCCTGCGCGACACGCATACTCCCACTGGGCTTCAGTCGGCAGGCGGTACGCTTCGCCTGCTTTCAACGTTCCAGCCTTACGTTCTAAGTCTGTCAACTTGTCGCAAAACTCTCTCGCATCGTCCCAGCTCACATACGTTGCCGGGCAATCCTTGTCAGCCTGTACGTCCTCTCCCCCTTCCCACGGATCCGTGCCCATCACTTGCTCCCACTGCCCTTGAGTCACGTCCGTCTTGCCTAGACCGAATGGCTTGGTCAGCGTCACGACAACCTTTCCGTAACCAATCGTGAAATTCCCTGCAGGAATCTCAATCAACTCCATGCCAATTGAATTGGTGACGGTCTGAGAAGGCGGGTCGATGATGATCTTTGGAGCCTTCGGATTCTTCGTGCAGCCGCTCACAAGACACAAGAGCACCATCCCCACAACCGCAGCACGCATTCCACTTTCTCCTGTTCGAGCTTGAGCGAGCGTAGGCAGTCTCCACGCGGGAGAGCGGAAAAGTGCGATGGGACGGCGCTGCGGCAACGTCAAACTCCGGCATTCGTGAACGTCTTCCATACCAGCACGACTGTTCCTGAACCGACTGACCGCGGGCCACACCGAAGCCCAGTATAGTATCAGCGGATCTCCGACCGGCAGAAACCAGCTGCCGCCACGATTCACTCGGAACGAGCCCATTTCGGGACCAACCGGTAACGTGTTGTCGTGCCAATCCGAGCACTGGGCAGATAGTGGCTGCTGTCGGCCCGCCGCATGGCCAGCCAGTAGGTGGCCGAAAAACTTGGCCAAAGCGCAGTGTGCTTGCCGCTGGCGTGGACATACCAACTGGTGCACGGCAGTCGGTAGACGCTGCCGTCGCTCTTCCACACGCTTTTGTCAAACTTCTTTTGCAGGCTGTCGTTGAACGCACGCTGCACGTCCTGTCGCACTTCGATCGTGTCGAGTCGGTCGGTCGCCAGCCATGCCAGGCACTGCAGGATGTATTGCACCTGCGTTTCGATCATAAAAAGAACCGAGTTGTGGCCAAGGCCGGAGTTGGGGCCCATCAGCATGAAGTAGTTGGGGTAACCGGCCACGGCCACGCCGTAAAATGCCTCGGGGCCTTCGTGCCAGTCGGCGGCGAGCGTGCGGTTGTCGCGGCCGCTGATCTGCATATCGGCTGCCGGATGAAAGGGCTGAAATCCTGTGGCGTGGATGATCACATCCACTGGCCGCTCGATGCCGTCGGCCGTGAGAATCGAGTGCGGCCGCACTTCGGCAATGCGATCGGTGATGAGGTTGACGTTCTCTCGCGTCATCGTGGCATAAAAATCGTCGGAAATGAGCACTCGCTTGCAGCCCATGGTGTACATCGGCATGAGCTTGTCGTGCAGGACGGGATCCTTGACGATGCTTTTGAGAAATGTGGCCGAACGCTTCTGACCGCGTCCCAGCAGCTTGGGTTTCAGCGTGAAGCCCAGCGCGATCGATTCGGCGCTCCAATACTGCACCGCCCGCCACAGGCGTTGGAGCAGTGGGACGCGAGCAAAGGCCCAGCGTGCCAGCCTCGATGTGGGCCGGTCGTTGCGCGGCAGCACCCACGGCGGCGTGCGTTGAAAGACGTGCAGCGTGCCGACCGTACTGGCAATCTCTGGAATAAACTGAATGGCGCTGGCGCCGGTGCCGATCACCGCCACGGTCTTGCCCCTCAGGTCGACTTCATGCCGCCAGCGGGCCGAATGAAATGCTGGCCCCGCAAACGATTCGAGGCCCGGCAGCGCAGGGGTTTTCGGCAGGTGCAGCCCCCCCACGCCCGAGACAACAACCCTCGCCGTGACGCAGCGGCCGTCGTGAAAGGTGAGCCGCCAGAGCCGCTGCGATTGGTCCCACTGGATCGCCGTCACCTGTGTGTTCAATTCGATTTTTGCATTGAGGTTGTGCTGCTGGGCCACCTGTTTCATATACGCCAAAATTTCTGGCTGCGTGGCAAACGTGCGCGACCAGCCGGCGTGCTGTGCGAATGAATAGGAGTAGAGCTGCGACGGCACATCGCAGGCACAGCCGGGGTAGGTGTTGTCGCGCCAGGTGCCGCCGAGTGAGTCAGCTTTTTCGTAGATTACAAAGTCGGTGCGGCCAGCCTTGAGTAACCCAATCGCCATGCACATGCCGGCAAAGCCAGCGCCGAGGATCGCAATTTCGGTGTCGACAATGCCGTCGCCAGAAGTGTGTTCCGTTTGCCGATGGCGATCGACAGCACCGGTAACCCCGTCTCGCTTTGCATCAGAAGATGGCTGAGTCTGTGTGGGCATCGTATCGTTTGTCGCAGGCCTCACCGGCAGCAGTCGACAGTTCTAGTGTCTGAAAGTGTCGGAACACTTTACAGAGCTTGACAATCTTTCCCGGACGAATCAACGGAGGAAAACAACGGCTATTTTCGGTGCCTGTGACGAAAGACTGACGGGGACAGACACCGATTACTTGAGCAAACGGTGCCAGTCCCTCTTTAGATTCGTCTCAGAAGAGATGACGTGATACTACTATGATGGCATGAAAATCAGTATCAGTCGATCACGAGGCTCCGATAAAGGAATATTTTTACCGGGCCAGGGAAGTGTGCAGGCGATGGCTGGGTGTTGGTGGGTGACGCGTATGGATTTCTAGATCCGCTCTACTCTTCTGGAGGCTTGCTTGCGCTGCGTTCGGGAGCCATGGCAGCCGATTGTGTATGTGAATTCTACGACGGATTCAACTTTGGCCGCTTTGTCAAAAAACACCCTTACTTGAAGGGACACCTCACCGATCTATTGATCGGCGATCTGTTTACCGACGCCGTTGATGACGTGATTACCCCCATAGGATGCATTTCGTATTGAGCGGCAGGAGGCGGAGGAGAAAACGGGAACAGATACAGTTTCCTGACACACCGTTTATTTCTCTGCATAACCGACCTAAGTCGCGGCTTATTCACAGAGGCTGGAGGAGCTCAGAACTGCCCTGAATTCGCCTCATCAACCGCTCACCGCGGGCCCGAAGCGGATGCCGTTGACCGGACTATCCTTTCCTGGGCAATCTGGCATTTGTCTCCGATGATTATCTGTACTGTGCAATGAGTGATCACCGGCGGTTTTATTTATCGGAGCAAAAAGATTCCCGAGCTTCATGGACACAAGGACACTCTCCTTTATGCAGATTATATTTTGGACAAGGTTTTGAACTGATCGCAAAACCAGCAATGGTGGGTAATTATTCAACTCCAAAAGTTTCTGGCACCAATTCTGTTGCAGAAACTTCATCTGATTAAAGTCTAAAAAATGAGTGATTTGGAAAACGTAACTATCTCTTGAGCAGGCTTACGAAGTAAGCAGGCAGATTCATTTGGATTTTTATTTATGAACTCGATTAAAGTTGCAGTGGTGGGCACCGGTTTCATGGGGTGGGTTCATATCGAGGCACTCCGAAGGCTGGGCATCGGCATCGCAGGGGTGCTCGGTTCAAGCCCTGAAAAAACCAAAGCCTTTGCCCTTAAAACGGGTATTGCAAAAGCCTATGTCTCTTATGACGAAGTGCTTGCAGATTCCAATGCTGGTTCTGTTCATCTCGGTGTTCCCAATAAATTTCATTTTTTGATGGCAAAGCAGGCATTGGAAGCGGGCAAGCATGTGCTTTGCGAAAAACCTCTGGCAATGAATACAGAGGAGTCTGCTGCTTTGGTTGCGATTGCAGCGAAGTATCCCAAACAAGCAGCGGGGGTGAATTATAACATCCGGTATTATCCCCTTTGCATCGAAGCTAAAGATCGTATTCGCAAAAAAGAGCTAGGCGATATCTTTCATATCACAGGAAGTTATTCTCAGGATTGGCTCCTTCATGATACGGATTACAACTGGCGGGTGCTTGATTCTGAAGGTGGCGAACTTCGAGCGGTTTCCGATATTGGCACCCATTGGCTCGATCTGATTTATTTTATTACTGGACTTGAGGTGGAATCAGTTTGTGCGGATTTGCAAACCGTTCATCCGGTTCGAAAACGACCTAAGGGCGAGATTGCAACTTTTCAGGGGAATGGCCAGGCTTTTTTTGATACGGAGAATATTTCAATCTCCACTGAGGATTATGGCTCCATTCTTTTGCGTTTCAAACGTGGGAAGAAGGGCTTGCTTTGGGTTTCGCAAGTGAGTGCTGGGCATAAGAACTGTCTGAGATTTGAAATTGCAGGTTCAAAACAAGCCGTGGCTTGGAATAGCGAAAAACCCAACGAAATCATGTTCGGAAATCGTGATAGGGCGAATGAGATTTTGCTTCGCGATCCTTCGTTGCTTGGAAATGATGCGAAAAAGTTTGCAGATTATCCGGGCGGTCATGACGAAGGTTATGATGATTCCTTTAAGATGTGCTTCAGGGGGTTTTATGATGCAATTGCAGCGGGAAACACAGGCCTCGATGCGCAATACCCCACCTTTTCAGATGGGCATCGTGAAATCATTCTGTGTGAAGCCATCCTTCAAAGCCATCGTGAACAACGCTGGATTAAAGTGAAAGAGTAAACCAATGCAACTAGGTTTTGTCAGCGCTATCGTACCCGAGTTATCTTTGGAGCAAGTCTTCAAGCTTGCCAGCGAAGAAAATTATGATTGCGTAGAGTTAATGTGCTGGCCTGTGAGCAAGGCGGATCGCCGTTATGCAGGGATTACCCATGTTGACGTTACCGACTTTGACAAGGATAAGGCGGGGAAAGTGAGTGCTCTTGCTTCGCAGTATAAGGTGAGGATAAGTGGGCTAGGTTATTATCCAAATCCGCTGTCTCCTGACGAGTCAGAATCAAACACCGCTTGTACTCATATTAAAAAAGTAATTCAGGCAACTGCGCTTTTGGGCATCAACCAGATGAATACTTTTGTGGGAAAAGATTACACGAAAACAATTGATGAAAACTGGCCTCGTTTTCTGTCGACCTGGAGACCTTTGGTTGAGTTTGCGGAATCATTGGGAGTGTGCATCGGGATTGAAAACTGCCCGATGTCATTTGGTCGGGATGAATGGCCGGGAGGTAAGAACCTTGCGATTTCCCCTGCGATATGGCGTAGGATGTTTGCGGATATTCCCAATTCAAACTTTGGATTAAACTTTGATCCTTCGCATTTTCCCTGGCAAATGATGGACTACCTCAAACCGCTCAATGAATTCTCCAAGCGTATTTTTCATGTGCATGCAAAGGATGTGCGGGTTGATAGAGATCGCATTGATGAGGTAGGAATTCTTGCATACCCGAAGGAATATCATGTGCCCAAGCTGCCCGGGATGGGCGAAGTCAACTGGGGGAAATTTTTCTCTGTGCTGGGCGATACGGGGTTTGATGGCTCTGTTTGCGTTGAAGTGGAAGACAGAGCTTATGAAGGTTCTTTGGAATCGCGCAGGGCTGCTCTTACACAAAGCCATACCTTTTTGCGCAACTACATTCCAAGGCGCAAAGTTTAATGCCTGCGAATGAAATACTTGCTGGAATTGATCTTGGTGGCACGACAATCACTGCGGGGTTGGGCGATCTCACTGGCAATATTTTGCTGCAGCGTAGCATTCCCACACTTTCAGAAAATGGACCTGAAGATGTTCTGGGCCGAATGGCTTCCCTTGTAAAAACTCTGGCAGACGAGGCGGGCTATAAACCCACCGCCCTGGGAATTGGCATTCCTGGCTTGGTTGATCCTGCACTTGGGAAAACCTTGTTTCTACCAAACATGCATACTCAATGGCGGGGCGTGTGCGTTCGTGAAATACTTGAAAATTCATTGGGGTACTCGGTTCGTATTTTGAACGATGTTCGTACTGCAACTTTGGGTGAGATGAAATTCGGGCTGGGGAAAAATGTTTCCAATATGGTTTTCTTTTCTCTGGGAACTGGCATAGGCGGAGGCGTTGTGATTGAAGGGAAACTTCTTCTTGGCCCTCTGGGTTCTGCAGGCGAAATAGGCCATCAAACCATTCTTCCCAATGGGCCTTATTGCGGGTGTGGTAATCAAGGTTGTCTGGAGGCGCTTTGCAGTGGGCCAGCAATCATTGCGGAGGGCGTTCGGCTTTTTAAAAGCGGGCAGGCTCCAAAGTTGGTTCATATTTGCGCCAACGATATGAGAAATGTTTCTCCGGAAACTATGGCGCAGGCTGCGAAGGAAGGCGATGAAACAGTGAGTGCTGGAATATATTATATTGCAAGTCTTCTCGGCATTGGTGTTGCCAACATAGTAACTTCGTTGCATCCGGAATTGGTGGTGCTGGGAGGCGGGGTTTCAAAAATGGGAGATTTGCTTCTTGCGCCTGTGCGAAGTGTTGTTAAACAGAAAGTGCGAATGTTTCCAGTGGATGACGTTCGGATTGAATTATCATCGGTGGGAGAAGGCGCAGGGTTGTTGGGTGCGATTGCACTTGCGGATTTTAAAAACTGAGGAACTCGAACAGATGAGCTACACGTATAAAGATATTTCAAAGATGATCGATCATTCCCTTTTGACCCCGACCCTGACGGTCCAAGAGTTGGAAGCAGGGATTGCCCTTGCGATTGATTACGATGTTGCAAGCATTTGCATCATGCCTTATTACCAACGAAGGTGTGCGGATCTACTGAAAGGCACGGGAATTAAGGCCAGTACTACGATTGGGTTTCCCCATGGCGCAAACACTACTACAACAAAAAAGATGGAAGCTGAACGAGCCATTGCTGATGGGTGCGAAGAACTTGACATGGTAGTGAACATAAGCCAGGTGTTGAGTCAACGCTGGGATTATGTGCGCGAGGATATTAAGGTGGTGATCGATGTTGCGCATAAAGCAGGCCAGAAGGTGAAGGTCATTTTTGAAAACAGTTTTTTGAAGGATGAGCACAAGATCAAGCTTTGTGAAATCTGCAGTGAATTGAAGGCGGATTGGGTGAAGACCTCCACGGGGTATGGTTCAGGAGGGGCAACCATCGAAGATTTGATTTTAATGCGCAAGCACGCAGCGCCATCGGTTCAGGTTAAAGCTGCGGGCGGCGTGAGGGACTTTCCCAAAATGCTGGAGGTCCGCGCTTTGGGAGTTAGCAGAGTGGGTGCAAGCAAAACCAAAGAAATGCTCGAAGAGTGCAGAAAAGTTATGGGGTTGCCTGTTTTGCATGCTGTAACTGAAACAGTTGCGGGCTATTAATCGCAGGTGCAAGCCGGTCTGCTTCCGCTGATTCGCCGATGGGATCGGGAACCTCCGAGCATGGAATGCACAGGCGAACACGCACTCCAGCTCAGGGCGGGCCGGCGGTGTATTGCCGGGTGGATGAACCGGTGATTCATGCGATGCGAATTTCCGCGTGGCGCGGGCACATCACGAGATGGTCGTTCGCCATGCCGACGGCTTGCATCAGCGCGTAGCAGATCGTGGGGCCGACGAACTTGAAGCCGCGCAGCAGCAAATCCTCACTCATCGCGTCGGATTCCGGCGTGCGTGGCGGGATGTCCTTCATCAAACGTCGCCGGTTCACGATAGGTTTGCCACCGGCGAACTGCCAAAGGTAGGCGTCGAGGCTGCCGAACTCCTGTTGCACGGCGAGGCAGGCTTTGGCGTTCTGGATGGTCGCGGCGATCTTTAAACGGTTGCGGACAATGCCGGGATCAGCGAGCAGTTCCGCGACTTTGCGGGCATCGTAGTTCGCGATTTTCAGAACATCGAAGCCGTCAAAAACTTTCTGGTAATGCCCTCGCTTCTTGAGGATCGTGTCCCAACTCAACCCTGCCTGCGCGCCTTCGAGGATCAGGAACTCAAACAGCACTCGGTCGTCGTGAACCGGCACGCCCCATTCCTCGTCGTGGTAGCGGATGGCGAGTTCGTTCGTTGGCCACGGGCAACGATTGATCATTTCACTCCCATTCGATCGCCCTTGGCGGCTTGCTGGTAATTTTTTGGACAGAGGAATTCCAGTGCACTGTGGCTTTAATCACCGCTCGTCGTGCCGGTCCATCGGCTCCGGCAAGAACACCCTCCATGGCATGCGATGACAATTCGTATGCTGTGAAGGTGTACTCAAAATGTCTCAGCGGCGCAACTGCCCATTGTTCTGAATCGGTCTCATGTGCTTGCTGGCCGTGAGACTCGTGCCAGATTCTGTGCCGATCAGCACTACGCAGCGTTGATCGGCTCAACGGCTCGTCCGTAGAGCGTCTGTCGGGCAACGCTCCACCATCCCGGTCGATCGAGCGACAAGTAGGGGGAATCCTGCGGCAGCGAGGCGACGAGGTGCGCGTGTGCCTTCTTGAGATTGTGGTAGGGCAACGATGGAAAAAGATGGTGCAACGCGTGGTAGCGAATTGAAAACGGAAAGAAAAGAAGCGTCAGCGGATCGTTGCGCGTGTAATTGCACGAGTCCATAATGTGCGATGAAAAATCGACTCGGCTGCCATCGCCATCGAGGTGGTGATCGGCCAGCAATCGCATCTGGTTGAGGAATACGGTGGCAAGCGCTAAGGCGTAGAGCATCGGGATGCGCGACCAGTGATTGATACCCAAAACAATCAGCAGCGGAATGAGCATTGCCCGCAGAAAACAAAGCCCCTCAACGGCCATAATAGACCGCCTGTCGGCCGGCGTGATCGTGCGTTCGTACTGTCTATTGAACGTGAGCGACGAGGCTTTACGCAGCGTCCAATCGCGCAGCTTAGGGTGGAGAAATGTCAGCGGCGCCAGCAAGAATCGTAGAAATACCAAGAGTGGAAATACCGCGACAAATGCCATGTAACACACAATGCTGCGAAGGTTTCCAGATTCCATAACGTTTGCCATGTATTCTGGGTCTTCCACCGTGCTGTACAGGCGCTGGCTGTGATGATCGCGGTGGTGTCGGGTAAAAAATGGACTCGGGGTGAGCGTCATCACGCCGGCGAGCAGATTCCAAGTGGCCTTAAAGACGAGCATCTCATGCTGCCCGAGGTGGCAGACTTCGTGAATCAGCGACCCCAGACGATAGAGCCAAAAGGCGGCCATAAAAAAAGCCGGCAACTGCCACCATGATCCAAGTGGAGAAACAAGATAGATGTAGGCTGATGCGTAAGCGGCCGTGAGGCTCAGGAAAAAGTCGGCCCAATAGCGCAGCGGCGAAACGCGGAAAAAATCAGTGTCCGATTCACAGATCACCTGTCGAACTTGTCGAACCCATGGCGCAGCTATTTCTGCAGCATTGTGATCGTTGCTATCAATATATGGTCTAGCTTGGGTTGTGGTCTGCATCGTGTCTTTCTATTCAAGATGATTATTCTGCACGGCAACTGATAAAAAAGCGAGTGCGGAGAAAAAACGGGGACAGGTATAGTTTCCTACTCCCATTTATTTCCCGGCGCGACGGACCTACGTCGTGCGGATCACTTTTCCATCGACCACTCTTTTCGTGCTATTCTTTGAAACGTTCTTTGAGTTGTGACTTTCTTTTACTGACGGTCTCTCTTTGTCGCTCTCTCCTGCTATCGAATCCGCATGGCTTTCAGGCCAACTCATTCCTCGCACCGAACTCACTCTTTCGGTCGGCGACATGGGATTTGTTCTCGGAACTGCCGTCACGGAGCAACTTCGCACGTTCGGTGGGCGGCTCTTTCTGAGTGATGCCCATCGAAATCGTCTGCGCCGCTCACTGGAAATCTGCGGAATCGATCCTGGGATTCCTCTTGTCACCGTCTTTCTTGCCGCCGCCGAAGTGGCACATCACAATCATGCTCTTCTTTCCAACATGCGAGGCGATCTCGGAGTAATCGTGTTTGTCACTCCGGGCGACCACCCTTCGCAGCACGGAGGAAACGGATCTCCACCGCGTGTGGCAATTCACACTTTTCCACTGGCGTTTCAGGCGTGGAAACATCTGTATCGAGCCGGGGTCAAGCTGCGAAGCGTGTCCATTCAACAGGTACCGAGCACATCTTGGCCTATCGAGCTCAAGTGTCGAAGTCGAATGCATTATTTTTTAGCTGATCGCGAAGCATCTCAACTTGAACCTGGTGCTCGAGCAATTATCTGTCACTCTGATGGTCGAGTGAGCGAAACGTCGACGGCTAATCTTCTCATTGTACGAGGCTCGCGACTCCTGACTCCGTCGCCACAAGATGCCCTTCCGGGAGTGAGCCTCGAGTTTGTGCGTTTGCTCGCGCAGGAACACTCCATGCCACTCGAAGCTCGATCCCTTTCGATTGAGGATGTGGCTAACGCCGACGAAGTTCTGTTGCTCAGTACACCGAGTTGTCTTCTTCCAGTAGTTTCACTCAATGGCCGTCCAATCGGGGCCGGGCACCCCGGTCCGATGTGCGAAAAGCTCATCTCTCTCTGGAGCAACTCCGTTGGTCTCGATATTGTGATGCAGGCAATGGATTCAGAATTCTTTCCATAACACATTGCCTTCCTCGACTGGCAGTGGGTTCTTTTTTGATTGTGTTCAGTGATTTCGTATTGCATGGCTCCAAACTCATCAGACTCTCTGCGCGCAACTGCCGGCACACTTGTTTGGGTGGCCCTGGCAGCAGTCTGCATACCGCTTGTTCTATTTCTCTTTTTGGGACAGCGACTCGATGAGTTCGTTTCGGAGCTTGTTACCCCACTTCCCTCCCCTTTTATTTTAGCGGTCCTGGAAATCGGGCTGCTCTCGGCTGACATATTTCTGCCTGTTCCGTCGAGCGCGGTCGCCACGCTTGGAGGCGCCCATCTTGGAACACTCTTCGGAACTCTCTGCGCCTGGTGCGGTATGACGCTTGGCGGAATGTTCGGCTGGTGGATCGGCCATCAGTGTGGTGCCACATGGTTTGAGAGAAGGTTGTCAGTACAGGATCGCAAATTCCTTGAAAATATTTTGCGAAAAGCCGGGCCTGTTCTCATCGTGGTGACCCGTCCTCTTCCGCTCTTGGCAGAAGCTGCCGCGATTGTGAGTGGAACCGCTGGGATGAGATGGTCCGATTTTCTTCTTTCAAATGCTACCGGAACATTCGTCACCGCTCTTCTCTGGAGTGCGACAGGAGCTTTGGGAAAACAGTGGGGGATTCTGGAGACTCTCCTTGAATGGTCATTGGTCATTCCGATTGCCGCGACGTGGCTTCTGCTACGAACGTGGCGGACGGGGATCGACATGACGACATTGAAACCACAACCGCGAGATACGAGCGCTCTGGAAAAAGAAGGCCAGCAACTTTTTCCTACGGATGAGTTGCATCAAGGGTGACTTTTTTTCGCCACATCTGATACTCTGAATCTTCATGCCATCGCCATCGCACAAACAATCGCCCCCCGCCGTCGACGCTCCAACTCCACCAGCCGGCGGCCCGCTCAGACGCCTCTACCGATGGGTCTTGTCGTGGGCGCATTCTCCTCACGGCCTAACAGCACTCGCGGTCATTTCTTTCATGGAAAGTTCTTTCTTTCCAATCCCACCTGATGTTCTTCAAATTGCTCTCTCCGCATCGAGGCCCACAAGATCTTTTTTGTATGCTGGGGTATCAGCTGTTGCGAGCGTGGCCGGCGCTCTTCTTGGCTGGTTTATTGGATTTGGAATCTGGCATTTCGTATCCCAGTTTTTCTTTGATTGGGTGCCTGGATTTTCACCTGAAAAGTTTGCCTATGTGGAAAATCTTTATCGTGAGAACGCCGGATGGGCGATTTTTACAGCTGCGTTTACACCAATTCCATTCAAAATTTTTACAATTGCCGCCGGTGTTTTCGAAGTACCCCTGACGACACTCGTTGTTGCCTCGAGCATCGGTCGCAGTAGTCGTTTTTTCTTAGTTGCTGGCGTGATGTGGTATTTCGGTGACAAAGCAAAGGTGTTTCTCGATCGATGGCTTGAGGTGATCACAATTTTGCTCGGTCTGCTTCTGGTTGGCGGGTTTGTTGCACTTCGCTGGCTTCCGACGCACTAGCACTACCATTGGCGATTGTGCGAGGAGCTTTTGCACGATCAGGCGATTGTTCGCGACGGCAACACCAAAGCGAGATCTCCAAACACTTCTTCGAATCGATGCCTCATTTTCTTTGTGAGTATTTCGACATCCTCGATAAGTGATTCTTTCTGTTGATATCCCAACAGATGGGCAAGCTTTTGTTGTTCTTCCTCAGACTCCGGAAACTCATGACGCGCCGCTGCGTTTAAGAGGCGAAGACGTCCTTCTATCGACCGCAGCACACGGTAGGCCGTCTCAAAAAAATCAAAATGTTCCTTGGAGAGTTTTCCGGCCTTATAAATCGCCATCAGGCCCGAAAGCGTCTCTGTCTTTGCCAGCGACTTTTCTTCATTTCCATACACCAACTGCATCGTTTGCACGATGAACTCAAGGTCGACAATGCCACCGGGGCCACGCTTTAAATTTGATTTTTTCGCTCCTTCTTCAAGCTGATAACGCATCGAACGAATTCCTTCGATCGCTTCTCGCGTCCAACTATGTCCAATCGTTGCGGCCTCGATACATTGTTCCACTCTTTGGCGAGCAGGACGGGTGCTCACGACCATTCTCGCCTTTACGAGTGATTGACGCTCCGAGTCCGCCGCGGGACCGTCGGTTGAAAAATAGCGTTCAAAATCATCCATCGATAACGCAAGCGATCCACTACGACCGGATGGTCGAAGCCGAGAATCCATTTCGTAGAGTCGCCCATGTGCGGTCATTGCGTTGAACGTTTTTATAATTCGCTGCGCGAGTTCGCCAAAAAAATGCGCATTGGTAGTGCTGTCGGTACTGCGTCGGCTGCGCCGTGGGTGAAATGTTGACCCGTCATGATCAAAAAGAAATACAACATCCATGTCACTGTGGTAGTTCATTTCCCGACCGCCGAACTTTCCCATTGCCAGAACAACCAGACCGGCCCGAGTTCCAAGAGAATCGCATTGGCTGGTCATCGGCTCTCCCAAACGATCGATCAACTTCGCTTCCTCGCGCTCAACAATCACGCGAAGAATCGTTTCGGCGATCGCAGAAAGTGCTCTGCTGGTTGTCGTGACATCTTGTTTTCCAAGAATGTCACGCACGCCCACTCGCAACTGCTGCGATGCCTTAAAAGAGTGAATAATCGGTTCGATGTCGATTGCATTTCGACAGAGTTCGCGGAGATGTGCGTCGAGTTCTTCTGGTGTTGAAAGTCTTCCTACAAGGAGGCTGTCCAAAAGCTCGTCGATCATGCCAGGGTTGCTCACGAGAATTCCAGCCAGAAAAGGGCTCGAGGCACACACGTTGACATACAGTTCGAGCGACGGTGGATGAAAACTAAAGAGTTCCCACAACACTCCCTTTCCCCCAAGAGATTCGCTGACACGAGCGAGTGTGACGAGCGTTGCATCTGGATCGGGAGTTTTGGAAATTGCGCGAAGCAATTTCGGTGCAATGGCTGCCAGAAAATGTCGACACCGTCGCGTTGACAGAAAACAAATTTTCTCTTCGCCGAGACTGACGAGATTTCGATAAGCGTTCTCTCGATCCTGAAACAAATATCGCTCAAGCACCTCCTGAATAAAAGCCGGGGACGGATCTGGGTCGAGTACAAGATCCACTTCGATTTCTGGAGCTTCCTCATCACCAAATGCATCGTGTAATAGATGATCGAGGATGCGACGATTGAGCGTGGTGGCTTCAGTCATGTCCTGGGTGAACGCCGTGACACCTTCCGCTCCGGGTGGATAGCCTGTCCGCACTGCCAATTGAGAAAACTCCTCCGGCAACTCTGGGAGCAGATGCGTCTGCCGGTCGAAAAGAATCTGCAGACGATGCTCGACTTTCCGCAGCAGCGTGTAGGAACGTTCCAGAATGAGAAGTTCTTGGTCGGTGAGGCTCCCTGCCTGCGCGAGGTGTCTCATCGCCTGCACTGTATTACCGCCACGAACGCTCGGAAGATCACCACCGTTCAACAATTGCAAAAATAGAACTGTGAATTCGACATCTCGAATTCCGCCTCGACCGTGCTTCACGTCCCTGTCGTTTACACATTCCCGCTGAGCACGGTGTTCAATCCTGCGTTTGAGAGCTTTGATGCCTGCGATATCCGCGTGCGAAAGCCAACGACGAAAAATCCATGGCTCCAGTGCTGCAATGAGTTGTCTTCCAAGGTCGATGTCGCCGCCTACGGGCCTCGCTTTGACCCATGCCTGCCGCTGCCATGTACGGCCGAACTGATCGAAATATTCAAGCGTGCTTTCAAGCGACATGATCAGTGGGCCAGCCGCTCCCTCGGGCCTTAGTCGCATATCGACTCGATAGGCAATTCCCAGATCACCCGAATCGGAAAGCAGGCGGATCGTATCCCGGGCAACTCGGTCAAAAAACTCCTGATTGGTTCCACCACGAGCACCAATCTCGCGGCCATCGGCCGAATAGACAAAGACAAGATCGATATCACTTGAATAGTTCAGCTCGCGACCACCAAGTTTTCCGAGCGCCACCACCGCCATGCGAGCCGACTGTCCGGAGGCTTCCTGCGGAATGCCGCGCTGCGATGTTACTCGAGCGATTGACGAACAGAGGGCAGCATCAATGATCGAATCGGCGAGGTTTGAAATTTCAGTCACAACCGTTTCGAGCGTTTGATTTGAAACAATATCGCCATACGCAATGCGAAGTATTTCTCGACGCTTCAAGCGACGCAGCGCCCTGGCCACCGTGTGGGGCTCGGTGAGCGTCGACAACTCGCAGTGAATGATCTTTTTCAGATCTACCAGCGGAACAGGTCTCCCCTGACCGATTCGAATCTGCTCCCACGACTCGGTATCCGCGATTACAAGATCTGCGAGAAAGGGGCCTGCGGAAAAAATTTTCAGCAGAATAGGCAACGACTCCGGATCGCGATCAAAGAGCGCCGCTGAGGCGAGCGGATTTCTTACCGCGTGGAAAAAGCGATCGAGAGAGACAAGGGTTTGGTCTGGATCGCTGACTTGTCCCAGATGAATCGACAGCCTGTTGATAATGCTCGCGAAAAGGTCAAGCGTGATCCCACACGCAGCAATGCTTTCTACACAACGGGAGACTGCCGACGGATCCGAAAGCCGACAGACCTCGCACCATTGAGAAATCGCTTCCTGAGATTCCAGAAGAGTGGTGACTGACTGAATGTCAAACGTCTGAGACATTCCCGAAGCGGGTGCATGATCAAGTCGATCGCTGGAAGTTCTTCGTGTCATTGAATTGGGAATTCGTATCGATAAAACGCATCCACACTATCCACGGTTATTGCCGCGATCCATTGCGTGCGAGTCAACGAATGGAAAGCACTCCGTGCATCATCGAATCACCCTTCTACCGTCAGAGGCAACGTTGTCTCATCTCTTTCTGACAATGAACTTGGCAAATCGATTGAGTGCAGGGTTTGTGCGTCACCATTTCCTGCCGCCTGACAGCCCTCTTGAAAGCTGTCCCGATCGTCATTGAGTGTCTCGAGGGCTGTTCTTGTTCCGGAGAGCGTCCAAGCCCCCACTTCGGTGATCGTGACAAGAAGCATTCTTCCCACAACTCGCCAAGGCGCATCCACAACCACAATCCGATCGCAGGTCGTTCGCCCAACGAG
Source organism: Planctomycetota bacterium (assembly GCA_003669585.1). Taxonomy (GTDB): domain Bacteria; phylum Planctomycetota; class Planctomycetia; order Pirellulales; family UBA1268; genus QWOQ01. Next base: position 520,633 of record QWOQ01000007.1, read on the forward strand.
TTGCACCATGGTGTCGGCCGCGGGAGCCGAACCAAGTGACTCGATATTCAATTCCTCATGAGGGCTCAGGCCCTCGATCAGGATCTCGACAGTTCGACCAAGAAACGACTGATTGCCTGCAAGGCTCACCTGCGTCTGCGCCTCAAGCAGCCTGTTGTTTCGTGATCGTTTTACAGACTCTGGCACATCGTCAACTTGCCGTGCGAATGCTTTCGTGCCGGGACGAGGGCTGTATTTGAAAATGAAACTGTTTCGAAATCCAATTTCGTGAACCAGCGCAACGCTCGATTCAAACTCCTCTTCGGTTTCGCCGCAAAACCCGACAATAAAATCACTCGTAATGCTCGCATGAGGAACCGCCTGTCGTACTCTGGCGATCATGTCACGGTAGAGACCGATCGAGTAACCACGTTTCATCCGAGTGAGCACCGCGTCGCAACCATGCTGCGCGGGTACATGCAGATAGGGCGACACTTTCGGCAGATCGCGAACAGCCTCAATGAGGTCGTCTGTCATGTCGCGAGGGTAGTTGGTTACAAATTTGATGCGATTGAGGCCATCGATTGCATCGAGTCGTTCCAAAAGATCCGACAGGCGCACCGTGGTGTCACCAGAATTCCATCGATAGCTATTGACCGTCTGACCGATCAATGTGATTTCACGACAGCCTTCGGCAACAAGTTTTCGGCACTCGCGTTCGATCGCCTCCGGAGGCCTTGCCTGCTCAGGTCCACGAACGCCCGGCACCACGCAAAATGCGCAAAATTTATCGCAGCCGGTCTGCGTGCGAACCAGCGCCTGAAAAGGGGTTGGACGCATCTGCGGATCGCGGTCTGGGTCGTAACTCTCAAAGCTTTCCGCCACGCTCAGCCGGCTGCCAGCAGTGCGATTAAGACTGACTTCCATGCGCGGCCCAGACCCTGCGCGAATTTCATCCAGCAATCCTCCGATGCGGTGCAACTGTCCAGGACCAACGACGAGATCGACCCACGGCGCCCGCTTCCGAACGAGATCCTGATCCTTTTGTGCCATGCAACCAAGCACTCCGACAATCATTCCTGGCCGATCCCGCTTTTCCGTTCTGACTCGACCGAGCGCAGAATAAATTTTGTCCTCGGCATGTTGTCGAACGCTGCAGGTATTAAAAAATACGGCATCGGCTTCGACTCGCGAAGGCGCCATCGTCCATCCATCGCGGCGCAAAGCCGCCACAACAAGCTCGCTGTCGAGCACGTTCATCTGGCAGCCAACCGTTTCAATCCAAAGGCGTTTTTCGATCGTTGTCATGCCTGTGATTCTAGCACGGCACACAAAGCCTGCCGACACAGTCGCGCCCGCCGCCGAAATAGAGAGAACCCCTGTGCCATACAACAGATCAGCCCAAGACCACGCCAGGACAAAGCGGGGTTCCACGAAGAAATTCGCCGGCCGACATACTTCGACGGCCCTCGGGAACAAGCCTTCGAATGACAAGAACGGTGCCTTCGCCGCAGGCTACCACGATTCCGGCCTCATCGGCTCTGAGAATGGTTCCCGCACCGGCATTGGCATTGGCATCCGAGAGAAAAACGTCGTTGGAATCTATCACGGCAACATCTTCCAGCACCAGTCGCTGAGGTACAGCTTTTCCAGACTGGCGCAAAAATGTCGAAATGCGAGGCCACGGCTCAAGTGCTCGTCTCAATCGTTCAATGTGAACAGCCGACAGCGACCAGGTGACGATGCCATCGGCCTTTGTCAGCCGAGGCGCACGCGTGGCAAGCGAGCTGTCCTGTCGTTTTCCAATGACTGTGTCGCATGAAAGCGGTGCATTAGAGGTCTCGGATTGCAGTCGATCGATTGCCTCAAGCACGGCAACGGCACCAATTTCAGAAAGTCTTTGTTCGAGTTCTGGCGATGTTTCTCCAGGTCCAATCGGTGTTTCTCGGGAGACGATCACCGCCCCGGAATCGAGCGAAGCCGTCATATGAATCACACTGACACCTGAGACACAATCGCCTTGAAGAATTGCCCATTGAACAGGGCTCGCCCCTCGATGCCGCGGCAAGAGCGATCCATGCAGATTGACTCCACCCCAACGTGCAACCGAAAGCAATTCGGATGAAAAAATCTGACCGTAGTCGCACACGACAAAAAGATCTGGAGCAAGTGCTCTGAGCGATGTGACTGAGTGAGGATCGTTGACTTGTGCCGGATCGAATACAGGTATTTGGGCAGCATTTGCCGCCACACGCATAGGGTTTGTATGTGGCCGGCGCCCCGGCGGCGTTTGGTCTGGCCGCGTTACAACGGTCAGAATCTGATGACGCGACTGCACAAGTGCTTCAAACATCGGTACGGCAAACGGCCCGGTCCCCATGATGACCAGTCGAAGCGAAACAGCTAGAGAATCGTGGAGTCCATTCGCCATCGATGTTTCCGTTACGGTAAAGATCTTTCGCACAGACTCTTGAACAATTCAGACCGATTGCGTTTTGAACCAGCAGCAGTTTCTACCGAGCGACATTCTCTTTTTGAATCAACTTCGTACACGTTCTTTTCTCGAGAACTAGGATGTGCAGCGTTCTTGCTCAAGGGCAATCAGCCGGGCCACCATTTTTTCTGTAGAAGGCAGTTCGCCACGCGACTGTTTCCCGAAAAACACCTCTTCAAATGTTTCTAGCGATCGCTTTACCTCAATCGTTGCAGCATCGCCGAGGCGATCGGTGAACAACCGCCCTTCAAGATGGTCGCATTCGTGCTGCACCGCACGTGCGAGCATGCCGTCGAGTTCGAGATGGATCGGTGTCCCTTCGAGAGAGTAGGCATCGAGAATAATTCGCTCGGGCCGTCGGACGGGCATTCGCAACCCAGGCAAGCTAAGGCATCCTTCTTCCTGAATACTGGTTCCCTTTGGCCTGCTGACAGAAGGATTCACAAAAACCAGTTCTTCTCCTTCGTCAGGATTGGCATCGAGGTTCACTATAAAAAGTCTATATGGAAGAGCCACCTGATTGGCCGCCAGACCGATGCCGCCTGCGTCATACATAATATGGAACATCTCTTCCACGTCGCTGAGCAGGTCGGAATCAATGCGCGCAAGAGGCCTGGTCACCCGACGCAGTGCAGGATGGGGGTATTCGACGAGTTGCAGAGCAACTCCCTCGCGATCCAACGTATCGTGAAGCTTTTCAATCGGATTTTCAGGAGACGAAGGATTCATTTGCGTTTGATAAAAGTTTCTTCAAGAATTTTGCGCCACTCGCAAAACGGATACCATTCTATTCTCCTTAAAATCCTACGCACCCATTGTTTCTTCACAATATCCTCTCGAAAGTAGACCGTACGCTTCAAGGAATCAGTGACCTGAAGGGGACCCTTCGTTTTTCTTTCTTGGTTCGCTCGCATCTCACAAGAACTCGTTGTTATGTCCCTGCCTCGCACGCTCGAACCAGAACTGATGGATTCTCGTGAAGAAGTTTGGGCCTACGATGCCATGGATCACCGCGACGTTAATCGCGTCTTTGTCAACGATTTTCTTGAAGCATTGCAGGCTGCGGGTCTCTTTTCAGAGGGCTCTCTCTGCCTCACCACTCGGCCAGACGACGCGCGATTTGTCGACCGCGCTGCTGCCACGATCCGAATTGTCGATCTTGGCACTGCCACTGCTCAGATTCCAATCGAGCTGGCACAAAGGAGCAGACTTCTGCAGATCATGGCGATTGACTTCGCCGCTGAAATGCTCGATGTCGCCATGATGAATGTTGATGCTGCAGGGCTTCGAGACCAGATCCAACTCGACTGCGTCGATGCCAAGCATCTTCCCTATACCGATGGCATGTTCGATGGAACGATCTCTAATAGTCTTCTGCATCACATGGAGCATCCGCACACGGTGATTGCAGAAGCGATCCGAGTGACGCGAAAACATGGCCTCCTTTTTTTCCGAGATCTATTACGACCTTCAGATCAAGCCTCGCTCGAGAGTCTTGTGCAGACCTATGCGGCAGATGCGTCACCGCTTGCTCGATTGTTGTTTACGAATTCTCTTCACGCATCGCTTTCGATGGATGACATTTCCGACATACTGAAATCGCTCGACCTCCCTTGCAGTGGTCTTCATCAAACCACCGATCGCCACTGGACACTTTCGATTCGTCGCACATAACAATCTTTCTTCTATTTATTAGCTGAAGACAAAACCTATTTTCCAAAACTGCCTGGCTATGATTCGTCAGCCTATTTTCTAGAAACTCGTTGAGTTTTTTCATCGCACCTGCAGGTCGCAATGCCATTCACACATTCGCCATCATCGGATCACGAGACTCCACTCACAACTTCTGTCCAATGGAATCCGTCTGTTCTCATCGCTACCTGCGGTGGTATTGGATTCATTCGATATGCTCCGGGCACATGGGGAACGGCTCTTGGAGTTGCGATCTCGCCGCTCACCGGTCGAGCCTCACTTTTCCTGGCCGCTCAACTCAGCGGCGGTACGGAGCCATTTCAAAAAACAGGGTGGTTCTCACCCGATCGACTCATCGAACTGGGATTCGAGGCGACCGGGATTGTGCTCCTGAATATTCTTGCAATCTTTGTTTGCACGCACGCGATCCGATTTTTGCAGCGCGGCTGTGATCCGGGAGCCATTGTGCTCGACGAAACCGGAAGCGTTCTGCTCGGACTGCTGATCGTGCCACCGCACCTACGATCGCCGACTCTGCTTCTTGCTGCATTTGCAATTCACCGCTTCTTCGATATTGTAAAACCGTTTCCCTGCCGACAACTGGAAAGTCTTCCTGCGGGGCTCGGCGTGATGGCCGATGACTGGGCAGCAGCAGCCTGGATGATGGGAGTTCTTTCATTGATGCATTTTCTCGGGTGGCTCTAAGAGACCTCGCAAGACCTCTGAAATTATTCCCCATGCGATTTCTCTTCATCGATTCAATGCGGTCAACTACGACTCGGCACCGCGTGAGCGAGTTGCCAGCGGTCTCAGAAAACCTTGCGTCGATCGCTCTGCAGTTCCGATCTGCTGGCATTGCGTGCGACGAAAGCATTTCCTTGTGGCCTGATAATCTTGCTGACTTCAACGACCACACGATCGCCGCACTGATCGAAAAAAGCCGTTGTGATTTCGAAGACTTGTGCTTTCAACACGCGCAGTCTCCCGACTTTATGTGTTCCGTCGGCATCGGGCCCATGATGCCAGCAATCGCAGAATCAGGACTGCCGATGTTGTGTCATGTCACCCCTCACGACGTTCATACATTTGAGCTGCACCCCTCGCTCGACAGACTTCTTTCGATCGCTCTGGCCGCAGCGAGATCGGTGTCGGTTTCAGAAAGCAGCGATGTCAGCAGACTTCTCGAGTTCGTAGCCGATCGCACCGATTGTAAACCGATTGTCCTGCCGTCAACGTCCACACAAGGTGCCGTGGATCAGCCAAGCACTGAAGCGTTTGCGCAGTGGATTCGCTTGACGTGCGAAACACTCAGTCCACACATAAAACCGCTCCTGTGAGACATGTTTTTCCTTTGCATCAATCTGTTTTCGCTGTTTTCGATTTCTTCACGAGAGAATCAATCTGCCCGCTGTGCAGGGCTGCCTGAAATTCTTCTTGATCTCGATAGACTTTCGCGCTTGCTAGAAGGACTACCCAGTTGTGTACCATTGGGCTGATCGTGACGACCGTTCGACCGTGCTGCCATGCTTCCCAGATTTCAATTGCCGTTCCAAGAGAGGCCTCGGGAATAAAGGCGATGACAAGATCCGCCCTTCGACACATGTCGACATGTTCGAGAAAGACTTCTCTGGCTCGATTTCTGGAATACGAGATTGAATTGGCATGGCCAGCGAATGGATCATAGACTTCTGCTTGCGGCCAATGCGCTTCGAGAATTGTTCGCAGCGACTGTCGATACTGTTGATCATGCACAAGCGTTCCAAAGTGCGACCCCTGCATAATTCCAGCCAGAAAGATTTTCATGGCACGCCTCTCCCGTTCTACTTCAAAAGTCACTCGCGTCTGTGCCGCACCATCGAAAGCTAATCGTTCGCTTCCCGCTGGCAAGCCTCGCTCACAAGCAACCGCAGCCGACGTTCCTTTCGAACCAGATCTCACTGCGGCAACCAAGCGAGTGCTCGAGCTGCTTTCGATTCCTGGCGTCTCTGGGAATGAAAAGCAAGTCGCCGACACCGTGGTAAAAATGCTTCTGGCCGCCGGCTGTCCGGCAGGGGCGATCAAGATCGATTCGGCACACACTCGCACGCCACTGCCGGGAAATTCTGGCAACGTTATCGTCTCTCTTCCGGGTACATTCGTCGGTCCGCGACGGCTGCTCATGGCTCACATGGACACCGTACCGGTTTGCCTCGGAGCAAAGCCTGTTCTTTCCGGTCGCACAATTCGTTCGGCGGATCGTTCCACTGGACTTGGCGCAGACGATCGAGCAGGAGTTTGCGTGGTCCTCTCGACAGCCATTGAAATCCTTACGCGTCGACTACCTCATCCACCGCTGACATTTTTCTTTGCCATTCAAGAAGAGGTGGGGCTTTGGGGAGCGAGGCTCGTGAGCGCCGCTCAGCTTGGACGACCGAAACTGGCATTCAATTTCGATGGTGGAAATGCTGAAAAAATCACCGTTGGAGCCACTGGAGGGTACCGAATCGACATCGAGGTGACCGGCACGCCCAGCCATGCAGGGGTCGCACCAGAGCGAGGCGTATCGGCAATTGCGATCTCGTCACTCGCTATCGCATCGCTTGTCAAGGATGGATGGCACGGTCTGATTCAAAAGAATGGAAAACGCGGTACCAGCAACGTGGGCGTTTTCAATTCTGGTTCAGCAACCAACGTGGTCGCCGATCGCGCATCACTTCGAGCCGAAGCCCGCAGCCACGATCCCGCATTCCGCAACCAAATCGTGAAGGCTATCGAAAAGGCATTCGCTTCAGCCGCCAAAGCAGTGCGAAGTGTCGATGGAAAATCGGGACGCGTGAAGTTTGAGGGCCGACTTGATTACGAGGCTTTTCAACTCGACGACGACACTCCGTGCGTTCTTGCGGCCGAACAATCGGTGCGATCGATTGGCCTGGTTCCACGAAAAGAAGTTTCAAATGGTGGACTCGATGCAAATTGGATGTCGGTGCATGGCATTCCAACTGTCACACTGGGGTGCGGCCAGAGAAATATTCATACCACCGACGAACAGCTCGACCTTGAGGCATTTGAAGCCGCGTGCCGGGTGGCGCTTCGGCTGGCAACAGGAACCGACGAATCAAAAAAATGATCTTCGTGCTTTAGGATTCACATTCGTTCCATCAACTTTCCGATGACCTGTTCCTTATGTTTCTTTCCTTCGACTGCGACACTCTTCCATGCTTCCAGATGAAGAACTTTGCCTCTGTTTTCATGTAACACGGCGAAAGGTCGAAAATTTTATCCGGGTCGAGCGCCCCAAGCGCGATACCCAACTTTCAGAATGCTTTGGTGCTGGCACAGGCTGTGGTTGGTGCCGGCCACTTTTGCGACAACTTTTCCTAAACTCTTTGGATGCAACTGCCTCGACCGACTCTCTCGTCGATCTTCCTTCGGCTGAAGATCATGCCGGAGGACGAAGAGAACATATTCACTCGGGGCATGGTCGTCCGCCCTCAGGCACACAGGCTTAGCTGGCGTCGAGGCAGACAGTCGTTTCGAGCCAGCAATTCACTCTCGCTGATATTTGGTACTATTCATTCCTTCGCGGCTGACTATTTTAGAGCGGTGAGAGGCCCAGCAGAAGATGCCTCAGTGTCTGAAAAAAGTTTTTCTAAAAAGGATCTCTTGCTCATGAGTTCAGACCGATTGCCCTTGAATATCGATGCTGTACATCGCGGCGATTGCCTCGAACTGCTGTCGCACATTCCCGAAGGCTCTGTTCATCTTGTTTTTGCTGATCCGCCATTCAATATTGGATACGACTACGATTCTTACGATGATCGCCGCAGTGAGATCGACTATCTCGAGTGGTCGCGTCAATGGATGGCCGGGGTCGTTCGCGTGCTGCGTCCTGACGGCACATTCTGGCTGGCCATTGGAGATGAATACGCAGCCGAACTCAAAGTCGCAGCCACGAGGGATCTCGGCTTGAACTGCCGCAGTTGGGTCATCTGGTACTACACGTTCGGGGTTCACTGCAAGAAAAAATTCAGCCGTTCCCACGTTCACTTGTTTCACTTCGTTCGCGATCCGTCAGCCTTCACGTTTGAAACCGAAGAAATTCGAGTGCCATCGGCGCGTCAACTCGTCTACGGAGATGCACGAGCTAACCCTTCAGGACGACTGCCAGACGATACCTGGATATTGCGCCCGCAAGACTGCGCAGACGGATTTAACGCGATCGAAGATACGTGGTACTTCCCTCGCGTCTGCGGAACATTCAAAGAGCGATCGGGTTGGCATGGCTGCCAGATGCCGGAACAGTTGCTCGGCCGTATTATCAAAGCTTCAAGCCGACCTGGGGAACTCGTTCTCGATCCTTTTGCAGGCAGTGGCACAACGCTCTCAACGGCTAAAAAACTCGGCAGGCATTTCCTCGGGCTAGAACTTTCCGAATCCTATGCCGAACGCATTGCAAAGCGACTCGAAACGATCTCGGTTGGCACACCTCTTGACGGCACCGCCGAACCGCTTCTGAGCGTCCCGACCACTTCGCAGGGGCGAAAACTCGGTGCGACAAAGCGTCGGTTACGCAGGCCGCCACAGGAAAATAAAACAGGCCAATCACCCGGTGAACTCACGCTTGATTTCACCTGACCTGGAAACGACGAGAGGCTTTTTTCAGTGCAACCAATCATCTTGCCTCACCCGCAACTGCTTGCCACACTCTGTCTTCGGAGATCCATCGTGAATGTGAGCACTCGAGCGAAGGCTGACAAAGAGTTCCAGCTTTTAAAGAGACCATAAAGACACGATCCGTAGCACTGAGTTTGATTTGTATTCACGGAGGAATTTTCATGAAGTATGGTCTCAATCTGCTCCTGTGGACCGATCGGATGCACGACGCGATGCAGCCGATCTGCGAGCGGATAAAAACCCTCGGTTACGACGGGGTCGAAATGCCAATTTTCGATGTCAACTTGCCTCTCTATCAAGCGTGGGGGAAAAAACTCGATGATCTCGGTTTAGAAAGAACGGCTGTCACCATTCGTACCGCCGGCGACAATCCCGTGAGCCCCTCGGCCTCAGTGCGTTCGGCGGCAGTTGACGCCATGCGCCGCACGCTCGATTGCTGCAAGGCGGCAGGTGTTGGAACTCTCTGCGGTCCAACTCACTCGGCCATTGGTGAATTTACCGGAAAGGGTCCGACCGAAGATGAATTTAAGTGGGGCGTCGAAACGATGCAGAAGGCATCTGATCATGCTTCGCAAGTCGGTGTCACGATCGCAGTCGAGTATCTGAATCGTTTTGAAAACTACTTTCTCACAAGCGTCGCTCAGACCGTAAAATTCGTGCAGGCGGTCAATCATCCCGCCTGCCGGATGATGTACGACACGTTCCACGCCAATATTGAAGAGAAAGATATTTCTGCAGCCATCGTACAGGCTTCTCCGTGGACGGCGCTGGTTCACATCTCAGAGAACGACCGAAGCATTCCCGGCACCGGGCACGTGCAGTGGGACACCACGTTTGACGCCTTACGAAGCGTCAACTGGGATGGTTGGATGGTTGTGGAAGCCTTTGGATTAGCCCTGCCGGGCATCGCCGCGGCGACAAAGATTTGGCGAAAAATGTTTCCCTCAGAAGATCAACTCGCTTGCGACTCGATCGCTTTTATGAAACACCATGTCGGCTCGCGCTGGTAGTCCATTCCTGAAACGACCCGAGAAAAGATCGGGGCCGTTCTCTCTATCGTCTGCGTGTAGGAGGCCCTTCGCGTGTCAAAAAAAAAGGATCCCGTCAAGGCACCTTCGGCACTGAGCACCGACGCGTCACAGGTGTCTGATGGAAAGATCGCAGCGTCGCGAGGCGGCTTTCTATCAACGCCTGCCGATAGCGGACTTTCGATTGACAGACTTGCCCAAGCGTTTGCCGCCATGATGGGGCCGACAGATCCCTATGGAGAAACAGCCGCTGGAAAAGTTCGCGACGGCGGCGCAGCGGTCGTGGAAGTTGATCCATCTCCCGACATAGATTCTGCCGATAACAATAGCTCAACCTGTCCGGTCACTCCGAAAAGTATTCTGGAAGCAATGCTCTTTGTTGGCCTTCCCGGTGGAGAGCCGATTGTGAGTCGCAACGTGGCAGCTTTGATGCGAGGCGTTCGCGCGCAGGAAATTGATGAACTCGCGGGCGAACTGGCCGATGGCTACCGCGCCAATGATTGCCCATATGAAATCATCGCCAAAGACTCTGGCTGGGTTTTGCAACTGCGAGCCGAACTGATGGGGCTTCGTGAAACGCTTTCACAGCGTGCCCGACAAGTCACGCTCACTCCGGAGGCTCTCGACGTTCTTTCTGTGGTTGCGTGGAATCAACCTGCGGCCCGCGATCGCCTCGTAGAACTCGGGTGCGATGCTCCACCGAGCCTCTTGCGACAACTGGTACGACGAGGTTTATTAATTCTGGATCACCCCATCGAAGGCCCGCCTTCCTACAGCACCACCAAAAAATTTCTCGATATTTTCAAGCTTCAACGAATCGAAGATCTTCCAAAAATTGGAGAGCCACCTGCTTGAGTGGCGAAATTTATAATCGCCTGAGCCACTCCAATGCAGCAGCTGCCGTTGAGACGACTCCGTCAAGCTGCGCCGCACGGATCCTTGCCAGCGCCATTCCCAGAGCAGGGCCGGCCGAAATGCCTGCCGCGAGCAGATCGTTTCCTGTGACGAGTGGCTCTGGATCAATTTCGCTGCGGGGTCGTTCAATCTGTTTTCTGGCCCACGCGGCTATAGTACCCCATTCAAACGCTCCATCAAACGCTTTTTCGTTGTGGGCAAGGGACTCGAGAGCATCGACTAACTTCGGGGCATCGCTGTGCGAAAGCCAGGGTTGAGCTCTCGACCACGCCGCGTTAATTCCATGTTCTTGAAAGACGATGAGACCGTTCAAGAGCCAATGTGAGCACGCTTTTTCTCTGTTGGAGAGCTTGAGTCTTGAACAAATCGATCTGATGATCGATTGTCCCTGTTGGATCACATTCTCTACGGCATTCTGATCGACCGTTAAATCTTTTTCTCGCAGGTTCAGCAGGCTCAACTGAAACGTGACACTCGCCAAAACCGCTGAGAGATCCGGTTGCACAAGTCCGTCAGCAATTTCGGCAGACTTTTTCCAGTCCATTCCTAAGCGATCAGACACTTCCCATTCGGGAATCACAAAAGCCAAAAGTCCCGTTTCGATAAGGAGGCTGATCGATCGGCCTCGACCAGACCGACTCCACATCATTCGCAGTTCTCCTGCAAGACGTTCTGGGCTCACGTTCACCACGAGGTGGGCCATGGATTGGATGGCATCTCGAGTCTGTTCATCCAGAATAAATCCGAAGCCGGCAGCAAATCGTACGGCTCGCAGCATTCGGAGATGATCTTCGGTAAATCGCAACGAAGGCAGGCCGATACAACGAACAAGCCCCGCTTGAAGATCCTCTCGCCCGCCGACAAAGTCGAGCACTTCGCCTGTTTCCGGGTCGAGAAACATGCCGTTCATCGTAAAATCTCGCCGCAAAGCATCCTCGCGGGCGTTGGTAAAAGTGACGGCTCCTGGATGCCGTCCGTCGGTATAGCCTGCATCGGATCGGAACGTGGTGACTTCCACCTGTCCGGCCTCGCGAGGGCCAAGAACCGTAATCACACCAAATGCCACACCGATCGCAAGAGTTCGTCTGCGGCCGAAAAGATCTCGTACCTTTTCGGGAAGTGCTGCGGTTGCAACGTCGTAATCGACCGGAATTTTCCCCAGAATTTCATCTCGAACACATCCTCCGGCCCAGTACGACTCATGGCCCGCCGATCGAAGCGTTTGAACAATCTCGGTTGCAAACTGTCTGGCCGCGACAGGATCAAGTGGGGCTGGCTGCATGCATGTAGCTCTGTAATATGGCTCAAAAAACCGTATTTTATAGGTAGGACACTCTGGCTAAATTGTTTTTTCTAGGAATCTATCGCCGGTCCTTCGTTTTATCCGGTCTTGCCGGCGGCCCAACAGCACCACTATTTCTTCCTGTTTGCTGATCCGAATGCCGGGCTCAGTCCGCGTATTCCATATCACAATCCAAAAAAATGTTCGGCAAAGAACCAGACCATTGACGAACCGACCCGACTGCCGATAGTATGGACGGCAGTGCGGGGGTTTGACGTTCTGAAGAATAATCTTCTCAAAGAGTTCTTCGGAAAAATCTCCTTCGTCTGTATTTTTTGTTTTTTTATTTCTCATTTATACCCGAAAGGGTGGAGGTTCATCATGAGTCGGAATCGTCGAGGTTTTACGCTTGTTGAGTTGCTGGTGGTCATCGCGATCATCGGTGTGCTCGTTGGTCTGTTGTTGCCTGCTGTTCAGGCGGCTCGAGAAGCGGCTCGCCGCAGTTCGTGTCAGAACAACAACAAACAGCTCGGTCTGGGTCTCCATAACCACCACGACACGCGAAAAGCGTTCCCGGTGGCATCGAGTATTGGCTGGGTTGCAAATAGTGGTTGGACCAATCACAACCCGGTCGCTGGAAGCACTGCAGTAACCACGAGTGGTTACAGCTGGATGACGCACATTCTTCCTTATATCGAGCAGTCGAATCTCTACAACGCGATTGTGAGTAAATCGACGGCAACCGATACCTCTGCAGTGCCAAACACCAGCAAGCCATTCGCAGTGTCACCATTTAATGCGCTTCTTTTGGTCGGCACCGGAACTGCGATTGCTCCTCCCGCCACGCTGCATGCCTCTTCAGTACAGATTGGTGGTTTCAGGTGCCCAAGTTTTTCTGGAGATCCTAGCTGCGCCTATGCAACGCAGGGAGCTGGCGTAGAAACATCGTTTGCCACTGAGCATGCCGGATTGACAACCTATGTCAATTCAGTTGGTTCGAGCGAACCGTTTATTGCAATCACTAACTACAAGGCATCGGTAGGAACACACCTTAATTCCACGACAAATAAACCTGACAAAAGCGATGCTTTTATCGGTGGTCTTCAGTACACTGGGAGTGATACCTCCAATCAAGTTATTGGTGGATCATTCTCGAACATTCGGGATGGATCGAGTAAGACCATTGCCACCAGCGAGAGCAAAGAACGTGGATATGCTTCTTGGATCGATGGAGCAGAGGCCTTCCATGTTGCATTGGGACCAACCACTGGTGTAGCGAACGTTGCCCCTACTCGAAGTGGTGCAACTTGGGCGACTACAGTTCCCACAAATCTGAACAAGGGACCAAAGTCAGCCAATACTTATTCGACCTATTACGAGCCGACTGGTGGATTTGCAGGAAGCGGCGGAAATCATTCGTGGGGACCGTCGAGTGATCACTCTGGTGGTATTATTATTCATCTGATGTGTGACGGATCAGTTCGTCAAATCTCGGATGATATCGCGTCGAACATCTACGCAGGACTCGTTACCCGTTCGAGCGGTGACACAACCGAGTGATGCTGAGTTTTGAAACGGTTGCAATGATTTGAATTTGATCTGGCCGGGGAGGCAACTCCCCGGCCATTTTCTTTTTTTCAAAATGCGACTACCGAGTGTCTGCGGGCTTTCGTCGCTTCAAACACAATTCATTTTCTGTGTATGAACACTCCGGAAAACGCCAATGCCTCATACCCTGCCAATTGAAGTCAGTACGCAGGATGTTAAGAACATTCTGCTGACAGCTCCTGCCTCGCATGACGATCTCTTTTTGCTTCTCGATTGCCGGGAACCAGATGAGCACTCTACTGCCAATATCATTCAGGCAAGGCTTATTCCAATGGGAACGATTCCGTCGAGACTCCAGGAACTTGAGCCGTGGCGTGACAAACGAATCGTTGTCCACTGCCATCACGGAATGCGAAGTCTTCGGGTAGCACAATGGCTTCGTGAACAAGGCTTCTCGCAGACGCAGAGCATGCAAGGGGGCATCGATGCCTGGAGCACTTCTATCGATCCGACAGTTCCCCGTTATTAGCTGCGTTTTTCATGCAATTGTGCTTTACAGAAAGAACACAGAAATAATTTCTCTTAGAGAACTTCTCGCAGCGTACCGATGGCTTCTTCCACGTTTGTTGGCAACTGACTCGCTGCTTTTGAAATGAGTTCCAATTGCCGATTTGTAAACACGACGGGGCTTCCGATTCTTGGCGGTAGCGGTACGCAAGCACTCACAATGGCACCAATCAGTTCGGTGATCCCTGCTCCAGAAGTTGCCGACGTACAAACGACCTTTGAATTTTTTTTTGGATAGCTTTCTTGGAGAATCCGCAGGTTCTCTCCCTGCTCTTGATCCAAATCGATTTTTGAAACGGCAATCAGCTGGCCTGAAGCGAATTCCATCTGCAAAAATTCCTGCGTAGAAAAAGTTTTACTATCGATAACGCGAAGAACGAGATCTGCATTTGCAACTGCCGTAGTTGCACGCTCAATACCTTCTTTTTCGACTGAGCTTATGCCCACGCGAGAAGTCAGCCGTTCGCCGGCCGTATCACAGACATCAAATTCCCAGCCATCAAATACAACTCGCATTTCCACCAGATCGCGAGTCGTGCCAGGCTGTTCCGATACGATCGATCGGGAATAGCCTGCCATTGCATTCATGAGGCTACTTTTTCCAACATTGACTTCACCAGAAAGAACGATCCGCCACGGAGTGACAAGTCTACACCCCACATGCGAAGATTCCAGAAGCTGATTGAGCCTCGCCCTCACAAGATCGAGATCGTTTTCTACGACTTGAAGAGAGTCTTGAAGAAGAGCGACGATCGATTGAATCTCTTTTTCCAAAGCACCGGAAAGCTGCCACGCGAGTATTTTTGCCGCGTGAATTCCTCCTGCTTTGGAAATCGCATGGAGTGCCTCGGCCTCAATACGCGACGATCCATGAATGCTGACAGACCTTCTTTCTTGCCACGCAATGCGTTGACAACCGATAGATTCAAGATCTCGCACAATTGCTTCACAGGCGGCCAGACCTCCATGGCAATGAATTTCGAGGCTTTCTACAGATCTTCGCACAATCAACAATTGCTCCCCCCTCTCCCCGCCCCAACGACCGTAGGCAAGCGCACCGTCTACACGATCTCTCAGCGACGCGTGGCCACGGGGCACGAAGAATCTTTCCGCTGCAACAATTGCTGAAAGTCCCTGCACCGCAATAACGGCCAGAGCACCTCGGCCAGCGGCCGTCAGAAGGGTAACAATTGTTTCTTGCATGGATTGCCTCACAAGAGATCCTCCAGTTGAACTCCAGAGAAACTCACTTTTATTGTTGTACAGGCCTGTTTGAAATGAATCTTCTTCGTTTTGCAACCGCTCTGCCATGCAACTGATTCCTTTGACCTGCAGCATCAGCATCGTCGTCATACATGGACTGACACAAATGGATTATTTTTCCAATGAAGTTATTGTCTGAAAATTGTCGTCGCACTCCTTAAAATGTGGTGCATAGTTACTTGAATTGTCGTTCCAATTTCCATGCTCAGGGATACTCGGCCGATGCAATATGTTTTTTCGAGAATCGCCATACTAGGCATTCTTGTGGCAGGTATGTCTCTGACAGGAGATCTCGACTGGCTCAGGCACAAAGCCGATCAATTCTCTCACGGCCAATCGCCACGTGTTGAGAGCATTCACAATTCCGACGTTTCACGTTTGCCGAATCCACAGCCCGAAGTATCGCCTGCATACCATAAGCATTCCCTCAGTCAGAACGTCAATGCGATTGATCTGAATTCTATTTCCCCAGGGACGCGACTGGTTATTGCAGTTGGAACGCACACGATCTTTATCGATATGATCAATCCAGCGATCGGAGAAGCCTTTACTTCGATTGACGGTTCTGGAGAGAATCCCCGTCGATCGATCGTTGTTGCTCGTGATCCACTCAATTCGGCAGGGTCTTTTCCAAAAGAGGTTCACACACAAGGACGACTCACCGTGGGGGGAGCGATTGCAATTTCTCCTCTGCAAAATCCTCGCTCTTCTACGGCGCATGAACCGCAGATTTTTGGACCAGTGCGAAGTCTTTCGATTGAGCGATAAGACCGTTTTTAGTTTGGTGTCTTGCCACCGTTGACCGCGATTGTTTGCCCACTGACAAAAGCCGCCTCTTCGCTTGCAAGATAGACTGCAGCCCAACCAACTTCTTCGGCCTTTCCCCAACGTCCCGCCGGAACAGTCGTGAGATAGGCATCCTTGTCGCTTTGAGGATCATCCTTGTGACGCTCTACTGGAATCCAACCAGGGGCGATCATATTGACCGTGATTCCATACGGAGCAAGTTCGCGGCACATGCTTCTTGACCATCCAATCTGTCCTCCCTTGGCTGCAACGTATGCGCTAAACGGAGAAACACTTGCGAGATAGACCTCGCTGGTGATGTTGATAATACGTCCCCAACGGCGGCTTTTCATGCCCGGCAGTGCGCGTCGAGCAAGGAGATAGGGGCTCTTCACAAAAAAGTCGAGCATCTGCTGATAAAAATCCCAGTCGTACTCTTCGATCGGTTTTTGCGGCTGCGCAGGTGTTGCATTGACGACAACGATATCCACCGGACCGAGTTTTTTCTCAGTTTCGCAAAAGAGGCGATCGATGTCTTGCTCGTCATCTACGCTTGAACGAATCAACTCGGCCGTGATCCCAGCAGCACGAAGTTCTTCGAGTGCTGATTCGGCTCTGGACTGAACGTTGGCGTAGTTGAGCGCCACCTTTGCCCCAGCTTTTCCAATACACATCGCGGTCGCTTTTCCGAGCCCCGTCGAGCTTCCGGTGACAATCGCGACTTTTCCGGCAAGTGAGAATGGTGCTGGCATGGTAGTTCTGTTTGTACCTATTTCCTCTTCAGACAAACTCGGCTATTGCTGGCATCAACTACCGGCTGCTGTCTCTTCGGCCTCTCGCTCCGCAGACCACCCCACTCGTTTTCGCGAGAGACCAATTTTTCGATCGTCGGTATCAACGCGAAGAATTT
Source organism: Planctomycetota bacterium (assembly GCA_003669585.1). Classification (GTDB taxonomy): domain Bacteria; phylum Planctomycetota; class Planctomycetia; order Pirellulales; family UBA1268; genus QWOQ01. Next base: position 537,750 of record QWOQ01000007.1, read on the forward strand.
TCACTTCAATAGGATCGCCTACTTTGACGATCTCTTCGGCGTTTTCAATTTTCTCGTCGGAAAGCTCCGAGATGTGAAGCAATCCCTCGAGGCCATCCTCGAGGCCGACAAACACTCCGAAGTTTGTAAGCTTCGTGACGGTGCCGCTGACGATCTGCCCCGACTTATATCGCGACGGAATATCTGTTGTCCAAGGATCATCCTGCATCTGCTTGAGTCCCAAGGCGATGCGGCGACGCTGCTGATCAACACTGATCACCTTGCATTCAATCTCTTTTCCCTTTTCAACCACTTCGCTCGGATGTGTCACCTTGCGAGTCCACGACATGTCTGTGACGTGGAGCAGCCCATCAATGCCTTCGTCGATCTCAATAAAGGCTCCGTAATTGGTGAGGTTTCGAACAACCCCCTTCACAATCGCTCCTTCGGGATAATCAGCGGCCACTTTTTCCCATGGATTTTGTTGGGTTTGCTTCATTCCCAAGGATATTTCCTGCTTATCCTTGTTGATTGCCAGCACAACAACTTCCACTTCGTCTCCCGGCTTCACAATCTCGCTGGGATGACTCACCCGCTTCGTCCAGCTCATTTCGCTGATGTGAACCAGTCCTTCGACGCCGTCTTCAAGTTTCACAAACGCGCCGTAGCTCATCACATTGACGACCGAACCCTTGGCGACTGTGTCGACAGGGTACTTCTCAGCAACCTTGGCCCACGGACTCGCGGTACGCTGCTTGAGTCCAAGAGCGATCTTTTCCCGCTCTCGATCGATGTGAAGTACCTGAACTTCAATTTCTTGATCGATGGTCACCATCTCCGATGGATGACCGATGCGACCCCAACTCATATCAGTGATGTGCAACAAGCCGTCGATGCCACCCAAATCAACAAATGCACCAAAGTCAGCAAGATTTTTCACGATGCCGCGTCGCACCTGTCCGACGTCGAGCGTTTCCATCAACTGCTTCTTGCGTTCGGTGCGTTCTTCTTCGATCAGCGATCGACGAGAAACTACAATATTGCGACGCGCTTCATCGATCTTCAGTACCAAACACTGAATCGCGCGGCCGACATAGTCGCCAATATCTGCTGGGCGTCGGATGTCAACCTGACTCGCCGGAAGAAATACATTCACTCCAGAGATATCGACCAGCAAACCGCCCTTGATTTTTCGGGTCACGAAGCCAGTAACGACGTCATTTTCATGGACGCTCTCCATGACTCGCAACCAATCTTCGATCCTTCTGGCTTTACGTTTAGACAGCGTAACAATGCCACGCTGTTCTTCGAGCGAGCCGTCTTCGAACTCTTCCAAGAGCACCTTGACGGTGTCTCCAATTTGAGGAGCCGGTTCGGTTTCATCCCATTCGTTGCGATGGATTTGACCTTCGCTCTTATAACCAACATCGACGAGCACAAACTCATCATCGACTCGCAGCACTTTTCCCAGAAGAACCGAATTGACACTGAGGGTTCCTGTGCCGATTGAGTATTCGCCAGCTTCAGCACCGCTCATGGCGGCTTCGATCTCAAGGCTCAGTTCGTTGTCGGTATCCAGTTCACGGATGAGGTTGCGGTTGACCATTGGGGAATAGGGAGGGGGGTTTGAGAAATAAAACTGCCTCTACGGTTCCGACGTGCACAACAAGCACACTCCATTCTCAGACCCTTCTGGATGCCAAGACAGCATCAACAGAGCGAAGGTCCTTTACGAGAATGTCGAATCCCAGAGACAGCGAACAATCTGCGACCAACTCTTTTCTGCGATCGTTGATGCCTTGAATTCCACAGTCGCCCCTGCGGCGAAGCCTAGTTTCCTTCAAAGCCATACAAAAGCCAAAAATCCCGGCGATCAAAAATCTGTACGGGAAAAATCAGCTGCGAAAGCGACGGGGAGTGTAGCAGGATGCCGCAGAACCAACAATTGGTGCGGTCTAAACAGCCTTCCAAGTCTTCCTGGGCTGCCCCACCCCTCGCGCAGTCGCAAACAAGGACCAAGAGGCTTCACGCAGCCGAAGACCATAGCGAGGACGGTACGTGTTTCTTTCAAAGAGCACTTGTACCATTTATTGTGTTGAAGACTCCATTGTCGAAGGCTTTTTTAGCCGAACCACCTTAGAACCCCCGAAGAATTTTCATGACAACATCGACGCATGGAAACTATCGAACAACTTTAAACCACGACGTTTTCTGGAATACAGGCTCACGATTGAGCCTCTTTTCAGTTCGTCGCGAAATGCTCGTTGGCAGCCTTTGCTCTCTCGCTTGTCTTGTTCCATCGATCGCCGCTGCACAATTTCTCGAAGATGCTCCAGTCGCTCCTGGCGGATTGACCTTAGGGGATGTACGACATCAGCGGTTTCGCGTTGGTATTAAAGTTACTGCAGAAGGTGGTCCGTGCAAAAGCATTTACGCAACGATGCCGGTGCCGAGTTCGTGGCCGGAACAGCAGGTTCAGATACTGTCAGAGGATCTTTCACCAAACGTAAGCACGCTCAAATATCGGATCGTCACGAATGGCGTGAAACAGATGATTGTGGAAATTCCAGATCTCGCTGCGGGCGACAAGGCCCATGCCATCATTACGTTTAATCTCGAACGAGCCGCCATTCTTGCGCCCAAAGATACTCGCGGATATCAGATTCCTTCTAAAACCGACCGCTCGATGCGGATTTTTTTGGGGACCAGTCCGTTTATTGAAACTCGTCAACCCAAAATCGTACGGATGGCAAAAGAGGCAACTGTTGACCTCGAGGGATGGGGGAAAGTCGAAGCTATTTACGATGTGGTTCGCGAAAAAGTCGAATACCGAAATGGTCCGCTCAAGGGAGCCGCGAGAGCTCTCAACGACGGCTGGGGAGACTGTGAAGAACTGACTTGCCTGTTTATTGCCGCATGTCGCTCACAAGGCATCCCAGCAAGAACTGTTTGGGTCGAGGGACACTGCTATCCAGAATTTTATCTCGTTGACGCGACCGGTGCAGGCTGGTGGTTTCCATGTCAGGCGGCCGGTACAAAATCGTTTGGGGCGATGCCGGATCAACTTCCGATCCTTCAAAAAGGAGATAACTTTCGCGATCCTGATCGGCCCGGCGAAAGCTTGCGATACATGTCAGAATTTATTAGGGGATCTGCAGTGAAAGGGGCCGGAACGCCAAGAGTCGAATTCGTGCGAGAGGCTGCGTAGGCTGAAAAAATTTCGCCTCGAGCCGTACCCCCACTCACGTTTTTACATTGTTACAAACGGTTTCAAAACTATTTCCTGTTCGTGAGAGATTCCTGTGAACCCTCCGACTTCTTCGTCAACTATCTTTTCAGACTCGTTTGAAGTACCGGCATCAAAGCCATCGACTGCGTCGGTTTTTCCTCTTTCCTCGCGACCAACTCGGCTCTCACAACTGAGAACCATTGTTCGTTGGTTTACGATGCCGATCTCAATCTCGGCACTCTTGGGAATGCTTCCGGCGCTGGTGCACCTTTCGAGCCTCCCAGAACAGCCTCCCTACGTGAAGATTGCCCTCCTGATAGGACTTCTCGAACTGGCCTACGCCATCTGGCTCTCGATTGCGCCAGACTGTGCCTCTTTGTGGGTTTTGATGATCGTTCTCACCGGATCAACCGCGATGTACGCAGCGGCAATGGCCATCGTGCTCGTGTCAATTCCCGACGAGGGAATGCCTTTAGGCCTCGACGCCGTAGAAAGGCATCAAGTACTCGTCTGGTGTGCTGGCAAGGTGATTCTTTCGCTGTCCCTTGCAATGATCTGCGGTCGCAGCTCGATTCGTTGGCATCACTTTAGTGAGGACATTCGAATCTCGCCGGGGAAATTACTTTTGGGCCGGGGCGAACCACCGTTCCACAATCGGTAAGTCAGCCGCTTTCCATGCCGATTCAAGTCGATCACCGGAAAGCTTGACAATCTTTTCCCGACCTCGTCCTGCCAGCGTCGAACGATCAGCCCACGGAGTGACTGGGCCATCGTAGCCGACCGCCTCAAGTGCCTTCAGAATTGAAGCGGTGTCGATCACGCCAGTTTCACCCGGCATGAGTCGCTGCGCATGTGTGAGAGTCTCGGCTGGAACATCTTGGGGCGCATCGGAAAGTCTTACATCGACAATTCTTCCCGTTGGGATTTGTGAAATCATGTCGGCTAAATGGCCGGCAATATGCATTCCCCACACATCGACGACAATGCCGACGCTCTGATGTGCAGAACCGACCAAGGCGATGAGTTTGTCGAGCGAGTGCACAAATTCGTGCTGCTTGTTGGCACGCGCTTCAGCCTCGGGAACGATTGCAAGACCGAGTTTGATACTGCGACTTGCGAGAAGATTTCCGAGCGTTTCAAGTCGCCCGCAATGAAATTCAAAATTATCTTTAAACGCCCGCTCGTTGCAGGCCGGACTCACTGTTGCGACCGCGCGAAGAGCGTCGGCTGACGCCGCCACATCCAGCTGCGATGCAAGCGTCTCAAGATCGCGGTTAAAAATTTCGTCATCCGCTTCCCAAGCTACCGGCAACATAAAGACGCCGTTGGACAATCGTGCGCTCACCATCAAGCGTCTTGCATGAGTGACGCTGAAGGCATCGGATTGATGTTTAAAGTCGATCAGATCCATATCCATTGAATCAAAACCGAACGATAGCGCCAGTTCGATCAACTCGCTGGGTCTTCCTGAAAGAGGTAGCCCGAACATGCTGAGATTACGAAACATAAACAATCATCTCCCGAAACGGCGTTTCCAACCTGTGCAACAGGCCTCGCCCGAAAACCCGCCCGACGGCGAACTTGAGGACTTAGGAAGTATGGACCAGCACGACGAATTTTTGAAGGCGTACCTCGATGAGCCGATCATTTTGAGTTCCTTGTCTCTTGATTTGAGTTTGAGAGGCGATTTCCAACCTCTTTTTCTCTGGAGGCTCAAACTCCTCCGAAACTGTTTTTGACCTCGGACGTTTTATATTCGGGCAGCAAACAGCGACTGATTTGCACGGCACTGGTTTTTCGTCGCTTCCGGAGATTTTTGTGATGCAAGCCTTGCAGAACATTTGTGTACGACATGTCATCAATCGGATTTCGTGGACGGTCTTTTGTTCTACGTTGGCTCTGGCTCCTTCAATTTTTTTATTCTCTGCGGTTTTTTTCTGTCGTTGTCGAGTGCTGCTGCAGCAGACCCCGATCCGTTCCTCACCGCCAAGCAACTCGATCAATCGCTGAACCGAGAACGTACCCCGATCGATACTTCTCAAGACGAATATTCTGATCTTTGCGACGATGAAACATTTCTCAGACGCATCACACTCGACCTTGCCGGCAGACAACCTACGACTGAGGAAATCAGTACGTTTTCTCAAGAAGACTCCAAGAACAAACGGTCGCTGGTCATCGACCGACTTTTGGAGAGCCCTGAATGGGCCGAAACGTGGGCTCGCTATTTTCGTGATGTCATTCTCTATCGGCGCACGGATGAACGAACGCTCTTTATGTCCGGCCCGCTTGAAAAGTTCTTCTTCGTCCATCTGGATGGTGCTGCTCGCTGGGATGCTATTGCAAGAGCGCTGATCACTGCTTCCGGAAATCCCCTTGAACATGGTGAAACGGCGATTGTTATGGGGCAGATGGGGGAAACCGCCGACATAGCTGCCGAAATTTCAAGGATTTTCCTAGGTATCCAGATTCAGTGTGCGCAGTGTCACGATCACCGAACAGATCGTTGGAAGCGTTCGCAGTTTCATGAAATGGCAGCGTTTTTTCCACGGATAGAAATTCGCCCAAGTCCCGGCAATGGAATCAATCGATTCATCGTCGTGAGCAGAGATTTTGACGCCGGTCGAGGCGTAAAGGCTTTGGATAATCCGCGACGTGGACATCTCGAACACGAAATGCCCGACCTTCAGGATCCGTCCCAGCCTGGAACAGTGATGACCCCTGTTTTTTTTCTGACTGGAGCCACGGTTCCGAAAGGCACTCGCGATCGAGAACGTCGAGAAGCAATCGCTGCTGCAGTAATCGATCCGCTTCATCCTTGGTTTGTACGGAGCATTGTCAATCGCCTCTGGAGCGAACTCCTCGGCGAAGGTTTTTATGATCCTGTCGATGACATGGGCCCGGACCGAACAAGTTCTGCTCCTCAATCGCTCGAACTGCTCACGTCTGGGCTCGTCGCATCCCATTATGACCTTCGCTGGCTCTTTCGCACGATCACTCTCACCGAAACCTACCAGCGAGCCAGTCAATCTCGCGGTAGTACTGATCACAAGGGGTTCGCAATCAACTGCCCTCAGCGACTCCGGGCAGATCAACTGTTTAATCAAATTCTCTCAACGCTTGGGGCAGATGAATCCCGTTACGTTCGACGTCAAGGAAATGGAAACGGCGCGGGCCAGAGTATGGCCTCTCCCAGAGCGATGTTTGCAACGGTGTTTGGATATGACCCAAGTCAGCCGCGAGAAGACGTTGCAGGAACGATTCCCCAAAGCCCTTTTGCTCATGAATAGCCCGGTGATGGCTTCCGCAATCAATGGGAATCGACCCTTTACCGCGATTGGAAAAATCCTGCACGAACAGCCCGATGATCGAGAGGCCGCTTCGATGCTTTACCTTCGAACACTGGCTCGCCATCCGACAGATCGCGAACTCAATCTATGTCTTGATCACGTGAAAGAAGTCGGCAATCGCAACGACGCATTCGAGGATATTTTCTGGTCGCTTTTAAATTCAACTGAATTCATACATCGAAAATAAATCGCCACACTCAAGTCCACCTTCCCTAAGGAGTGATCTGCTGTGATGCTTTTCCATCGTCACGATGAAGTGCGTATTCAAAACGATCGGATCTCGAGCCGTAGATCGTTTCTTCAGTCCTTGCCTTTTGCCTCGCTGGCATTCAATTCACTTCTCTGGCGAGAAGCAATCTCGCTCTATGCAGCAGATAGTAAGAGACAGGACAGGGCTTGTATTTTGCTTTGGATGCAGGGGGGCCGAGTCAATTTGAGACATTTAGTCCGTTGGAGAATCATCGCAATAACGGTGGCACAACATCGATCTCGACAGCCGTACCCGGGATTCACTTCGCAGAATATTTTCCCGAGTGCGCCCGCATTGCCAATCGTCTTGCAGTGATTCGATCGATGACAAGCAAGGAGGGAAGCCATCCACGAGCAAGCTATCTGCTTCATACAGGTTACCTTCCAAATCCCAGTCTTCGCCATCCAACGCTCGGTTCGATTGTTGCAAGTCACACTTCCGACGACGCCTCAGATCTTCCTCCTGTGGTTCGTATCGGGGGCCGAGGACGCAGCGACTCCGGCGCTGGATTTCTTGGAACCAAATGGGATCCCTTTGAGTTACGAAGCCCGAATGAAAATCCTTCTCACACGACTCCGGCTGTGTCGCCCGACCGTCACATGCGGAGGCTCGACCTCATGGAGCGTCTTGAAGTTGCCCATGAGTCGGCTGCTGCAATCGAGATTACCAATCATCGAAATCTTTATCGCCGAGCGACTCGCATGATGCTCAGTGCCGACATGAAGGCGTTTGATATTGCATCAGAACCAGCAAGCATTCGAAGCGACTACGGTTCTGGTGAATTTGCTTCCGGATGTCTCATGGCCCGTCGATTGATCGAACACGGAGTCTCTTTTGTCGAGGTTGTTTCCAATGGATGGGATACTCACCAAGACAATTTTTCTCAAATAAAAAACCTTGCCGGTCAGGTCGATGGTCCGACTGCGGCACTCGTAAGAGATCTTGAGAGTCGCGGCATGCTTGAAAAAACGCTTGTTCTCTGGATGGGAGAGTTTGGACGCACTCCGCAGGTCAATCCACGAAGTGGACGTGATCACTTTCCTCGCAGCTATAACGTTGTGCTCGCAGGTGGAGGAATTCAGGGAGGTACCGTAATCGGTAAAACGGATAGTGCCGGAATCGACGTGACGGAGAGGCCCGTGACCGTGCCTGATCTGTTTGCCACCGTCTGCAAAAGTCTTTCAATTGATCAGACTATTGAACAACTCGCGCCTGCAGGTAGGCCGATTAAAGTCACCGATGGAGGCTCCCCTGTGCTTGAAGCATTTGAAGGCTAGAGTCGGCGACCAAACGCATGGGTGCTCACCCAACTCCAATGAGTTGTCCTCAGAACAACCAACACTACCCTACTCTCACCGCGCCGCACGCGGGTCCAAGCGTCGAAAGCTCCATGCCCAAACGCTTGAGTTTTTTGTAAAGCGTTGTTCGATTGATTCCCAATCGTTTTGCAGCTTCGTCGCGCCGCCATCCACTTTGACCAAGGGCATCCAGAATCATCTGTCGCTCCGGTGCCTGCATCGCCCACTTGAGCGGAAGATCGCTCGACGTCTCACCGACGACTCGCGACGCCGAGGATACCTTGTGCGTAGTCTTCAAACGAACTGTTTCGGGTAGGTCTTTCACATCGATCGCGGCACCAGCGCCGAGAAGAACTGCCCGCTCAATCGTATTTGCCAGTTCACGAACGTTCCCAGGCCATACGTACTGTTGCATGGTCTCAAGAGCGATGGGCGTAAAATCAAGTTGCGGGCGACCAAGAGACTCTGTTGTGCGATTGAGAAAATGTCGAGCAAGCATCGGAATGTCCCCCGCACGATTACGCAGTGCCGGCATCTCAATCGACACAACATTCACTCGCCAGAAGAGATCACCGCGAAATCTTCCAGACGCGACCGCTTCGGCGAGATCTTCGTTGGTGGCAAGCACGACTCTGGAGTCGACCGTTCGCGTTTTCGATCCACCCACCGGTTCAAATTCACATTCCTGAAGCACTCGCAAAAGTTTGACCTGCATCCCTGCTGATGCCGTCGCGATCTCATCGAGAAAAATTGTTCCGCCGTCAGCCTGAACAAACTTTCCATCGCGGCTTCCGACGGCTCCCGTAAAGGCACCGGCCACATGTCCAAAAAGCTCGCTATCCAAAAGCGATTCGCTCAAAGCTCCACACGCCACCTCAACAAATGGTTGATTGCGACGGTCACTCGCACGGTGCAATGCCCTTGCGATCAGCGACTTTCCAGTTCCACTCTCTCCGGTGATCAGCACGGTAACGTTTGTGTTAGCCACTTTATCCACTACTGCAAGAATCTCTCGAATGGCTGGGTCATCGCCCACCACGACACCATGACTGCGCAGTCGCTTGCCTGCACCCTCGATGTGGCGCAGAGTCTCTCGTGGTTCTGCGGCTCTTCGAAGCGAGGCTGCCAGTCTCGCTCGATCGAGAGCATCGATCAATTCGACGTCGCGAACTGGTAGAGAAAGCATGTCGTCTGATCCAGCATGCAGCGCCGCCAATGCCCCGCCGACACCAGATTGCTGTGGCACCATCGCCACAATTCCAACGCGAGGATTTTTCTTTCTCAGTGTTTCAATGAACTGAAGTCCCTGTCGGTCGGGCAATCCCACATCAACGAGACAAAGACCAAAATCATGTCGCTGAAATGCGGCCACGGCATCGGCGATCGAAGAGACCGTGGTGGTCGGCCATCCTTGCTCCGAAAGCCAGTCCGCATTCGCCTGTGCCATGCGACGATCGTCATCAATGAGCAGCAGGCGTTCCTTGGTCACAGTCAGACTCCAAACGTAAAAGGTGAGTCGCCAAATGGACGACCAGGCCGTGGCACAAAATTGCTCCACGTCTTCTTACGTTGCAGAAGTGCGACGGCACAGTCCCCGCAGACGGTATCTCTTCACATAAATCGCTTTACAGGATGACACAATTGATACAACCCTCACATGGCCTTAGGGCGTAACCTCCACGCCAGGAAAGAAACTCTGGATGCACCGAAAATAGCCTAAAAACTATTCGCTTCGATCAGAGTCACGCAGTGGCTGTCTCGCCGAATTGAGAGGGGGACCTGTTTCGTGTCCGACTGATTCACGAAAACGGCCCTCCGTTAATCGATCGCCAGCTGGTCCAAAGATAAGTTCGCGGTTTTCAAAAAGGCTTTCAGGATTCTGATCGAGCAACCTCATTCGTCGCTTTCGAAACCAGAAAAAAGCTCCTACAGCCAAGGTCGATAAAATAATGACCAGAGCCGTGAGCCCCTTTTCAAAACTTTGCACAAGCGCACCAATGCGGTCTCCGAAAAGATAGGCCATTCCAAAAAATCCGCCGATGACCACCACTGCGCAGATTGCGTCTGCAAACAGAAACCATCGGTACGGCACTTTCAAAATACCTGCCGTAAGATAAAACGGGCTGCGTAAGCCGACCAGAAATCGTGCGACAAAAAAAGCTTTAATTCCGTGCTTCTTGATCAGACTCTCTATTTTCTGTTCTCGTTCGGCAGTCAGAAAACCAGCCCATAGCGGGTGTTCTTTGAGCACTTTCGCACCAAAAAAATAACCGATCGAGTACATCAGACTATCACCGAGAAGTGCTCCGACCAGGCACGCTGGCAACGCGTAATACCAGTGAAGAGCACCGGTGCGGCTGGCAATTCCAGCCGCCACAATCGGCACTTCTTCGGGAATAGGCAGACCGATACCCGTCAGCGTTAGAAAAAAAACGATGCCGAGGTAGCTACCCCTTTCAAACCATTCGATCATGATCGACAGGTTGCCCGAAGAAGGAAAAAATAAAATGGAAACAGCAGAAGTCGTCGAGATGCAAACTATAGTCTACAGGAGGTCTCTCAACTGTCAGGAACACCATTGAGAGTCAGAGAAAAACCCTCTTTCTATGGCTATGTGTCAAAAAAACAGTCAGGCTGATTCAATAACGTCGACGCCATCCTTCGCTTCGATTGTCAAGGTTTGCCGATCCACATTTGCCAGCAGCACTCGAAGTCGATCCGCTTTTTTTGAAGGAATTACCATAATCGCAGATACATTTCCTCCGCGAGGAGCGATTCGAGCAAGACCTTGGGGACCACATGTGTAGAGGGCCGTTGCCAGAGCATCACTTTCGGATGCCGTTGGTGCAAGAACGGTGGCAGAGATCACTCCCTCGGCGGGCTGACCTGTGCGAGGATCGAGAATGTGCCCCATTCGTTTGCCTCGATCAACAAAAAACTGCGTTCCGGATCCGCTTGTTCCCAAGGCTCGATCAACAAGCGTGAATGTCGCCAGACGACGCGCCGGTCGCAGCGGATCTCGAAGGCCGACCCGCCATCCGCGACGAGTGCCCACTTGAGGTCCCTGACATCCCATCGCTCGAACGCTGCTGGCACCACCGTGAATCAGTACGCTTCGCACTCCATATTCCGCGATCAGGTCGATTGCCCGATCGATTGCCCAGCCCTTGCCAATGGCTCCTAAATTGAATTCAACCCCAGACTTTTTAAATCGAATTCTTTTTCCGATCGGATCCATCTGAACAAGATGCATGCCAGAAGATTCACGAGCCGCTTCGAGTGCATCTTTTGTCGGAGTGCGTCCTTGTCGTTCGAGAAAACCCCACAATCGAATAAGCGATCCTGTCGCAGCATCAAAAGTTCCCCCTGTGGCAGTGCTGATTGAGCGGCATTGCTCAAGCAGACCGTAGAGATCATCTGCAACGGTTTGCCAATCTTGAGAAGAGTTTTGATTGAGAAGCGTCAGTTCGCTGGACGCTCGGTAGACGCTCAGACGGGATTCAATCACGTCGATCAAATCGAGTGCTGCAAGAGCCCACTGCGTATCCTGCGGATACTCTCCGGCATTGAAGACAACATCAAATCGACAGGCCATGGCCTCGCGACCAATAATGAGTGTATGAAGTTCACTTTCGCAAAGGCTCTCATCCGATACAACACCGTCGACGTTGCAGCTCTGACTTCCCTCCCCTGGTGCACATTTCTCCGGAGAATCATTTTTAATGTCAACTTGGCGCGGGACCACTTGAAAATCTTTTTGGACACCACCGAGCAGACCGCGGCGGGACAAAACGTCTTTTGAATCAGACATCACTCCTCCGAAATCCTATTGGACTATTGCACCGATCGATTGTTCCTGCTGATTCAAGAACAGTCTGGGTGGCCTCATTTACCGGGGCGCGAGTCCGCGATCGAACGCTTCCTGATCTCTGCGATAGACGGCTAAAACAGACTCGAATCGCTCCAGCGGAATTTGATACGAAGGAAATTCTGCTGTGTGTGCGTGACAGTGGGCCACAAGCAATCGATGAAGAAATTTAAATAGTTGCCTCGGTACTCGTAAACTTCGCAAGCCGTCAAGTAATCGTCGCTGATCGACGGCAGGCTCAAAAAGTCCTGAAAGAGAGGCCGGTGATTCTCCAACACGTGCCGCCTTCACCCGAGCCGATGCAATGTCGTAGAGGGTTTCTCCCGTCCACTCCAAAGATGGCACGAGGTTCTGTTTATCCAAACGCGCCCGTTGGTTGAACTGTTCATCCTCTCGCTCGATAAACCGATAGAGTTCCACTGGGAGCAGAAGTTTGAATCCGAGTCCAGGCGACTTTAAAAATTTGTTGTCCAAGAGCGGCCAGATCACCTGTTTCATTCGTTCAGCTGAACCATTGATCAGATGAGGCTCGTCGAGACGATCAACAATCACCACCACGCCAGGATATCCAATCGCGGCAAGCACTCCTTGCAGTTTTGCGAGGAGTTCGTATCGATCGTCGCTGCGGTGCATCAATGGGAGAGGCTGACCGGCAAGTTCGGCCTGCGGCAATCGAGCAAGGGCTGACGTCAATTGTCCCACTGTACGATTTCCGCTGCGCATGCTTCGCACAATTTTCCACGCTGACCACCATGATGTAGCTCGCCGAAGGAACCAGGGAATCCATGCACTCGCCACCAACAGCCATGGCCACCATGTCGAAAGCCAATCAAACTGTCCCCGTCTGAAGCTCATTACAATCGCAACGGCCAGCAGCACCGTCGCCGTAACGCCGAGAGCCGTTGGCCAAATCGCCCCAATGGCCCGATAGCCGATCCTCGCCCGTAATTTTCTGAATCGATGCGGAAACGATTCTGCAGTCGACTGGTCATAACAGGCAGCAAGGATTGCGAGATCTCGAGCTTGTGGCCGAGTGAGACGCGCCTGCAAGCGAGAACGAGACGGGTTGCCGATCAAGTGATCGACTAACTGCGTGACCGCCAGCGACAAAATCGCATCCATATGATCCCAGAGCTTCCACTGGGAGAGCACTTTTTCAATTGGTCGATTCGGACCCACACGACTTACAAACCTGTCGAGAAACGGGTTGAAATCATCGTACAAAACAATGAACGATCCCTGACCGGGATGCGATTGGTTGTGTTTTTCAAACTGCCTGACCATCTGCAGTTTGAGGGCTGTTTTTCCAGCGCCTTTTTCTCCAAAGACAATGGATGTGCTTGGCTCGGCTGGATCTCCAAAAATCTTCCCCCATGCCGGATGAAACGTTGTTTCAAGACAGGTTCTTTTAAAGACCGCGTCGAACTGCGCATCTTCTTCGGCAAACGGATTTCCTGCAATTCCATGATGTTCCAGAAATTCATGTGTTTTCATAGAACTCTGCCAAACATGAATTTTTGGGCGATTGGTAAACCAACGGAGCGACTCTTTCGAAATCAACCATTATCACGCTGTTGATGATGACGACAGCTTTCCAAAAAAGAGTATTTTTCACTGAGAAGCTGGCACCATAGCTTCAACCATTTTTCGAAAGCCCTCCGACTGTCCTACAACTGTTTTTCCGGGACCGTAAAATTTCAAAAAGTAGCTGCCATTCTCGGCGGTCTCGACGATTGCCGCGAGCATTCGATAGTCAGGGCGATCGATCGACTTCCCTCCGGCAAACGGCCCGCCCGGTGAGTCTTTATACGTTCCGGCAATGTCAACGATCGTCACGGTACAACCTGCGAGCTTGAGCGTTTTTGTAACCGCTTTTTCTTTTGTGGACGATCCATCGGGCTGCGTAAATTGACCGTACCAACGATCCAGATTTTGAGCCACGCCTCCTCCTGCACCCATCACGGTCATGCGTCCGGGTTGCGCGTCACCTTCTGCAGGCAGAATCGAAAATTCTGTTTCCACGATACCGCTCTTCGGTTCGACGCGTTTCCATCCCTCGGGAGCTTCAAGCGACATCGTTCCGCCCGCGATCGAGAACGCGCGTCCTTGGTCCGCCGCGAAAACAGAAACACTTTCAACCATCATGACAAAACTCACGAAAGCAATCGCAAACGATCCGCTGACAAAACGATCGTTTTTTAAATTCGAGAAAAAGAAACTCATGGACTTCTCCTTGTATAGATAAGAGGAAAGATTTTTAAATCCTTACCGTTGTTGTTCGTCAGAGCGTTTCAATTCAAAACACACAGTACTGCTTGGACGTTTTTACAGTGCAATCTAGTCTAGGCGATCGGCGTCTTTCGCTCCACGCTTCCCGAGGAATTTTTCTTCAAATACTGCTTTCGAAAACTACTGATCTTCTGGGGCGACCTCCTTTTTTTCGAGCATTTTCCAAAGTCCTGAGAGTTGCCCCTGTTCGTTGAGCACCCACCCTGCAGCAACACAGGCGGCGATTACCAACATCAGTAAACCGAAGGCAACCAGTCCGACAGAGTTTTGGTTTCCAGAGGGATATGCAAGCCTGCGGGACCGACCAGTCATTATCTCTTGTGTAAAAACCTCGTCTTCTGTTGGTATCGTTGCCGAAGACCAGTCGACTGGTGAATTCGATGTCATCGGCTGACTGCGGTGTGCAAAAAGATCCGGAAATACTTTTTGTACGCTTCGCCATTCGGGCCAGTCGCTTCTCCATACGAGCGCGTCGATCGGGCAATCTTCGTGGCGAATCCATGCATCGATTGCGTCGGCGGACAAGGGCTCTGAGGCCTCTCCACCAGGAACACTCATGCACCAGAGCAGATCTGGTCGTTCACCTAAAATGGCTGCCACGGAATCAACCGGCGCGATTTGCGGAACCGGATCCTGCGAAACACGCCTCGGGGGGGCGGCCGCTGCAGGCGGACTCGCAGTCGACGGAACTGCCGACGAGAGCACAGTTGGATTTTCACTCAACAGAGCATCCGGGAGTAGTATTGTCTCCTCAGTACCTTTTCCAGAAAAATGAAGTGAACTGTGGTCATCGCTCATGAAAATATTTGACTCACCATCCCCGCCGTTCAATACGAGTGACGTTGAATCAAACTGTTTTTTCGTGCGCTCATCGAATTCCAATTTCGAATTCTCGGGACGATTGTCTATGTCTATAGGGAGCGACGTTTTTTGTTCCTCAGCATCACTTGAGCGACTCGAAAAAGAGGCTGGCTCTGTTGCAACCGTTGGCGGATCTTCTCCAATGCCCCAGGCAATCGGCAATCCGGCCAGCACCAGGGAATCGACCTCGAGAAGCCTGGCCACCGGAAGAACGGAAACCACCGGTCTGGTTCCTTGGATCGAGCCTCCTTGCGGAATCTGACTGGGAATCTGAAACTTCGTGCCACACGTTGGGCAGACGCCCTTCTTGCCGGCAAGAAATTCTTTCACCTTGACTCGGTGACCATTCGGGCAGTGAACGATGATTCCCATGCTTCTCTATCACTTCATTTTCAACATTTATGTCCGACAGCATCGCAGTTGAAAGTTCACTATACGCCGCTATCGGTTTCCAGAATACCGTTTTTATCCCAGGACGGCCTCTGGCTGCGCTTTCCTTACGCCATCCTTCCCTGAGTGTATTTTCAGGGCTTCCTTTTCCACTCCGCGTGTCAGAGCAGAACACTCACGACCAGTATCATTGTTGACAAAGATTCCGTTGATGAAACCTTCTCAATTATAAAAGCGAACAAAACTATGCGAGACACTTCCGATTGTGAAGAACAAGAACAACATCCCGTCGAGATTGCTCTGGTCGGCGACATGACCGAGTCGGAAAGCGAGATGACCGATCGCTTGTTGTCGGTCAGGCCTGGCGGAGAGTGCACAATCTATTTTGACTCTCCGGGAGGAAGTCCTTACAGCGCAATGTCGATGGTTGGATTACTCAAATTACGAGGCATTCGTGCCACGGGAATTGTGACCGGTGAATGTTCGAGCGCCGCACTGTGGCCCTTTGCAGCATGCACTCGGCGACTGGTGCTCTCTACGAGTGTGTTGCTGTTTCATCCCATGAAGTGGCAAAGCGAGGAGCATATTGGAATCGCAGAAGCTTCCGAGTGGTCACGCCACTTTTCTCAACTGGAACGTGACATGGATGTGTTGCTTGGAGATTTGTTTGGCTTGTCACACAATCTCATTGCCGAATGGATTCGATCGCATCGCTATGTGACCGGCAAGCAGATGCTCGACGCAGGCCTTTCGGAACTGATCGGACTGGTGCCGCTGATGGATCTGCTTTCCCCAGAAAGCAAGCCGTCTGAGCGAGATCGTAAAGCAACCAAATCTTCGCGTCGAGTATCATCGGCACGTACAAAGCGATCGCAGGGCCTGCGCAGGCATGCGGGCGAATAAATAGTTTACTCTTGGCCATTCGAATTAACTGCGGTAGTCGCCGTGACAAGAGTCACACGATTTTTTGAGCTCCCCGATATTCGTGTTTGCTCCTTCGTAATCATTTTTCTTGGCCGACTCGCGAGCTTTGACAGCCGCGTCCCTCATCGCGGAAGCATATCCGCGATACGTGTCGTCGTCGTTATATTCGTAGTCGGTTCTCTGAATCACTTCGCCAATGACAGCGGCCATCTCCACTTCATGAAGCAAGATTTCAATCGCTTTTGAGAAGTCCGATTTCGAGGCAATCGCGGCGCTCATTATTTTCTCTGCCGCATCGAGTCGCGTCATCAGAGCCGGCCTTCCGGCGGTCTGACTCCAGATAAAATCCCCTTCACGCTCTCCCTTCGTGGTAATTGCGTTTCCGTCGAGCAGAGACTCCAAATCTGCAGCGCGCGCTTTTGCCTCGTTAAACGATTGATCGGTCGCAGTTTTGCAGTTGAAACCTGCTCTGGCAAAGAGATCTCGCGCGTTTTCAGCATCCTTCTTCCATCGAGCGTCGCCGTCGTATTCAGCAATCACAGCAAACGAAAGAGCGATAGATCCAAAACCGATGCGACCGGATTTGTAACCACCTCCCTTAAATTCCGTTGGAGAGACAACTGCTTTGTCTACGTTTGACTTCACGTTCTTGATTTCGTCTACGAGTGTCTCAGCCGACACCAGTGCAGACCACTTGAAGCCGCCGCCGGCAATCTCGGATGACTCGGCCTCTGAGCCTTTGACAACACTTGAAGCCGTTCTCATCTGCTTGGAGAAATCCGGACGTACACCTTCGAGCGTTGAAAAAGCGTCCTCATAAAACTCGCTCGCCGTGCGTTTATTCCACTCGGTTGGAGGTGGCGAACGGCGACGATCCTTACGCGGTTTTTTCGAGTCGGCAGCGGAAAGATCGCACACAAAAGTGCACATGGCACCGAGCGCGACTGTGAAGGCGATGCCCCGCAGCCAGATTTTTTTTCGATTCAGTTTCGCACACTGTTGAATCATCTTTCCACTCCCATCGATCTTCAAAACTCCGTCACAATTTTATGATCCGTTATCCTTCTTTGAAAGCCTCGTTTCGCTGGTATTGCAATTGCTGCATGGTGGCAGATGGGCAAGAGAACAACGTTCTCCAATCACTCTATCGAATCGAGTACGGTTCGATAGGCGCTCAATCAAAAAATATTCCTCTCCTGCCAATGTGAATCAATGCGAATGTGCCTTTTATTTTCCACAAAATGCATTTTAGACCGCATTCTAAAGGAAAGGATTGGGTCTTGACCCACACAGGCGAGTTCGTCACTCTCCCGCCTCCTGAAGAATGTATGCCTGACCATCGCTTCATCGCTTTGAATCAACATGTGATCGAAAAAATCAGCTTTTTTAGTCTTTACGATTGCGGAGAACCTTTTATGAAACTTTTACGTACCGCTCATCCCGTTCACTCTTTTCTGCCTCTTGTGCTTGCTGCATTCATTCTGCCTGGCTGTTCTGGTAGTTCGATGTCTCCCTCCGGAGCCGCAGTCGAGCCGGCACGAGCAGCAGTTGCAAAGTTCCTCGATGCGGTAAAACGCGGCGATGACGATGCCGCCAGTGGAATGCTTACTGAAGTGGCAAGAGCCAAAACTCGTGAACTCGGGCTTTCAGTTGCGCCTCCGGTAAGTTCCTCGGCGACGTATTCCATCGGAGCATGCGAACTGGTGGGAGAAAACGACGATCTTGTGCACGTTTCGACAACATGGACAGATACCGATCCCGATGGCTTCACGAGCAACGATGACATTGTCTGGGTTGTTCGACTCGATCCGGAGGGCTGGCGACTCGCAGGCATGGCAACCAAAGTCTTTGATGACATGGCACCCCTGCTTTTAAATTTTGAAGATCCAGAAGACATGCTCTCCAAACAAGAAATGCTCGCCGAAGAAATTCAAAAACGCGCCCAACAGGTTCAAACCGAATCCGTTGAAGGATCGCCTCGATCTGCTCGAACTGATCAATCTGCTCCAAAAATCGAATAATTCGATTGAATGCTATTTTTTTGGCCTGTTCAAAAACTCTAGCGGGCCAAAAAGTCAATTTTTGCGAAAAAAAACTTGTACTCGGCTCATGAATCTCTCTATTCCTGAGCCTTTTTTCGATCTCATCGGGCGAAGAACTTTTTTTGGCGAGAAATATTCCGCCCAGAAAAATTCTCGATTCGTCCCCACCGAGGCTCCCGATGCTTGGATTCAATCGATCCTTTTTTCAAGTAATTGGCTTGAAATAAAACGTCATCCATGAGCACAATGAGTTGTAAGTATTTGTTTCAAATGGACTTACAACTTCTTCTGAAAAATAGAGACTGATTTTTTAAGCCTCATTTTTCCTGAAAAATCAGCAAGGCCTGAATTTTGAGGTAGATTCTCTTCGCTAACAGGTAGATGCCCCCTAGAGTCTCCATTTTTACGAAAGTTCTTGACTCTAAACCTCTGCTTGTTAGCCTTGCCATTCAGCCGTCTTTGCCTATTCGGAAAAGTCTTCCAACCGTCAGCGCTTGCAGGGGAGTGCTGGGGGTTGCCGGACAAATCCGATTGGGCGATGGCTCAGTGTGGCTTGAAATGTTTACTGCGGTCCGGTAGCCGTCCCGGATCGGACTGTGGTTCTTGACGGTGAAGGGATGTGTCGCCATTTCGGCGGGCATTCGGTCTTTATTGGAGGTTTGATATGAAGCGTTTCTTCGGATTTGCGGTTGCTTTGTTTTTCGCGTTGGTCGTCATCGCCCTCGTGGGCGGCGATTCAACAGCAGTTGCCGGTCTGCGTGGCCACGGCTGCAAAGGTCGTGAGAGCTGCAAGGGTCGCGAGCGTTGCGAAGGCCGTCGCGAGCGTTGCGAAGGCCGTCGTGAGCGTTGCCATGGTCGCGAACGTTGCGAAGGTCGTAACCGTCGTTGCTGCGGTGCTAAAAAAGATTGTTGCGACAACGGTTGTGCTGACGGCGGATGCGTCGGCGGCGGTTGCGCTGGTGCAGAAGTGATGGAGGGTGCTCCCGCTGAGGCTGCTCCCGCCGCACCGGCTGCCACGGGCACGTCGTTTCACTCGACTGTGTTTCGTAACTAAGCCGAAAGTTCATTGCGTTCCCAGTGCGTCTGCCCTGAGATGCTGGACGTGATGGCGTAAAAAAAGAACCGGATTCTCCATGTTTGGGGAATCCGGTTTTTTCTTTTGATTTTTATACTTTTGGAATGCTCAGAGCTTTTCCAAGGTTTTTTTTGATCCAATGTCAGGGTTGATCGGTTTTGGTCTCAGAGGCGGGATCAAGCCGTCGCAGAAGTCGACTTCTTTGTGGCTTTGGCTCGGCAGTGGAGGGTTGATTGGCCGCTCGCTTCTCAGCCCGTCGTTTTGCAACTTCATCGAGCAGTCCTCCCACAAGATCAATGACCGCTTCGGTTGTTGAACCTCCTGCTGTTTTCTCTTTTGCGTTCTCCTCTTCCGGCGAGTCATTCGTTCCAGCAACGCCCCGGGAAGGCTGAGGCACTGATGAGCCTCCTTCGGCATTTGGTCTTCGCACTTTGTCCAGCAGTTCTCCAAGCAAGTTGCCAACATTGCCTCCCATACCACGAAGCGTGCCGTCAAAATCGACCGTTGGCTCACCAAGCTTGCCCCCGATATGCACGCCAATCGAACTCCCGGCAAACTTCGCAAGGAGCGGTCTCTCTTGGGAAATTTGTTCTGGAATTGGGAGTGTCAGCGTCAGATCAAGAGAATGATCCTCGATACCGACGGATCCTGCGGAATGAATATCGAGTCGCTTTGAATCGACTGGAATACCAAAGGAAAGCCCCTCGTGGGAAACCCGCCGGTTGGCAAGCTGAAACATCACGTTGGAATCGTCGGTAACCCGAATCGAATCGGGTAATTGAATTTTGTTTGCCAACGCTGCGAGCAACTGTGATACCAGTGGCCCAGCTGCGATGTCGACCTCATGCATTTGCAACATACCGGATAGTTCACCACTGCCGGGCTGCCCGACGGGCAGTCGTGCTCCATCCAATCGAAGCGAAAACTCCCCTGTTGTTCTTGCAGCGCCCGCAAGCACCGGAGCGATGTACGCAAGCACTCCCTGTGCAACACTTGCCTCAAGCTTTGCATGCGTGAGCAACTGCACCGGTTCAATTGTCCATTCGCTGTAGGGACCTTTTGCAGACGGTGCAAGCGATGCAGAAATATCAATGGGGTTTGAAATCCACGTTACATCGGTCCATGGCCCGGACAGACGAACAATCGCATCGTTCACTTCAATCTGCGTTGAAACGAAGCTCTTTCGAGGCTTTGATACCGATTCCTTGCCCGACTCGTTGGAGGATTTTGCGCGTTCTTCGATCAGTGAAGTCAAGCGAGAACCCCTCGCATCGTCAAACAACACATTGGCTTCGAGTCCTTCGATTCGAAAGCGTCCAAGATTTCCCATCGATGTCAAAATACCTGCCACTCCGCGAGTCCCCTCGATTCGCTTGATTCGAATCGGATCTGCAATCCCATCGCCAAACTCAATTCTGATTCCTTCAAGCACAACGGGGGAAAACCACCTCAGTTGCACTCGGTCGCATCGCACGTGTGCCTCGAGTTCGGGGACGAAAACATGAACCAACCAATCGAGCGATTGTTCGTTGGAGAACAAGCCTGGGACAGCGGCAATCCCAAGTACAAAAATCAGTGCGATAATCCCTGCCACGCTCATCCAATACGGGCGACGTGAATTTCCTGCGTTACAACTCTCCATTGATTGCTCCTTTTTTTCGCACGCCGAATCTTTTAGGGGTGTCTTTTCGATGGATGGCATTGGTTTTTAAATCTCCCTAGGGTCCGTACTGTTTTTCAGTTTGATGTTTTTTCGTATGGGTGCCACAATTCCAATCCAACCCGCAACGTCTAATTCGCATGTGCAGTCTCAAAATCATACTCATTTGCTAAAACAGTCGCACCTCACAAAACGTTTTGCCTGATGGAGCGGCCAGACATGGTGGCCTCCAAAAACCTTTGCCTCGAGGCTTGCAAAGATCAGAATTGCAGAGACGATAGGGGCTCATACTGTCGCGCACAACGCACCAAAGAGATCGGTGCGGATGATCGAGAGTGTGAATAATCGAGAAAGCAGTGCGGGTGTAACTCAGTTGGTAGAGTGCTAGCTTCCCAAGCTGGATGTCGAGGGTTCGAGTCCCTTCGCCCGCTCTTTTGATGGAATCTGTGGTTTTCAATCGCGGCAAGAAAAAAGAGCCGGGTCCAAAGGCTGTTCGGCACGCTCTGGAAGACGCGGCTTCCAGCACTCTTCGCTGGCAGGTTTGTATTCGGGTTGTGGGCTCTAGATGGGTTGTTGACGATGCTGCTCGCTACTCACGAACCATCGTCTTGATAATTTCGAGCTTTTCATAAAACCGATTCGAGGACGAAATGTCCAAATCTTTTTGGATGACCTGAAAGAACTCAAGGAGCTTTTCGGTTTTGGCTTTGAGAATTGTGTCTCTTCGCAATCGACTAAGAAACTCGACATCTCCCGACATGAGGCGAGCGTACAGAGTGGCTCGATCATCGGTGGCGATATTCATCCCATAGGGTTCTGCAAAGCCGAGCCGATTGGCATTTTCTGCATAAAACGAACGCTGATTTGGGGCGTTTGTCTTCCCCACTTTGTAGAGAAAGTTCTCTTCATTGAGGTTGTCCCAATTGGATCCGTGAATGGGGCCTCCTTCTCCAGAGAAGCGTGAATCCATCAGGTGGAAACATTCATGATGAATGGTTATTCGAAAGAAATCTTTTGACGCCGTTTTGGCCGAATCGAAAGTGCTGATTCCATAGGCGAAGGCAGCCTGTGGCAACCAGCTGAAACCTTGTCCGGCGACCCCGGCTCCCCGAAACGTAAAAACGTCGAGAATGTAAAGATTCTTCACGTTGAGCTTCGTGACGATTTCAGCGGGAGAGGGCTCCAATTCCTCTCGAACCATGCGAATGAACTCTTTGAACTGTGACAACTTTTTGTCGGTACAGTAGGAGTATTCGAGTCTCACCCGAACCGGCATGGGTGGGGCGGCAGAGCCTGGCTCCCACAGCACCTTGAGGCCCCACTTCTTTTCAATCAAGTGAAGATCGTTTTGAATTTCCGCGTCGCTTTTGATTTGATCCGCGCTGTGCAGTTCGGTCAGATCATTGAGGCAAATAATTCTTTGAGATTCTGGAATCGTCGCGACCGTTGTCCAGAAGGCCTGATCGAATTGTGGGTCGAGTGTTTTCAGAAATGATTGAACGATCTCCATTCTTTGCTTCAGATTCGCGTCGGTTTTCGCGAGGACATTTAACTCCGCAGACTCGTACGGATCCCAAAGCATCTTGTAGAGGCCATCGCGTAGATTGCTTTGTGTGATGAGCCTCTTCACACTCTCGGTTTCGGGCGTCAAGTCATCGGACGCCAACGTTTTCCAATGCTCCAGAGCAATCGGTGTATCAGCAAACTTCACGTCCGCGAGCAAGTACGCAAAGAGAGTCTGATGGAGATAGCCCCTGCCGAGAATTTCCGTCGACGGGGTAATGACGCTCGGCACGGTCACGAGGATCGAATCACTCTTTTTTTCCGCAATGAAAGCCGGCGAGTAAGGCGTCCCGGTGCCCTTCCATGTTTTGGGGATGTAGGCATTGGCCAGCACAAGGTTTCGGGCGCCATGTTTCTGAAGGAATCCCGCTGGATATCTTCTGAGCTCAGCCTCAACCCACGTCAACACCTGGAGAGCATTCTCCTGATGTTCCGGCACTAGTGGACTCGCGTTATGCGTCGTTGCTCTCAAGGGATCGTCGCTTTGAGCCAACTTTATCTCGATATCAAAATCGAGATAAAGTCGTTGAGCAACGACACTGAATTGCGGATTTTCTTCAATCCACTCCGCGGCAAATGCCCAGTGACTCCAACCGAAGAGCACAAGTGACATGTGCAATCGAGACATTCGCGAAGAACACGTTGTGGGTGTTTTCATCTGCCTGAACTCTCGGTTTCTGAAACAATGCAGGCCTGTAAGGCAACGAAACACAATTCGCGAACAGACGCTCCGCAGCAAACGGTGCGGTCCACAATTGTGACGTAAACAAACCTATCTGCCTGCCATCCTTATTTTGATACTCGCGCACCAACAATTGCTTGTCAACAAAACAAAAAGTCCTGACCCCTTTCATTCAGTTCGGCATCTGAGCGTGCCACGCCTGCCACTTTTGCGTCATTTTTTTGACACGCTCAGATTCGGTCGGGGCCAGATCGTGCTTTTCCGAGACATCTTTTGAGAGGTCGAACAGTTGCTTTGGCCCATTGCGTTCTAGCACCAGCTTCCATTGTTCCTGTCGCATGGCTCCGGCTGCGTTCATACTGAAGTAAAGAGCTTCGTGCGGAGACGCTGCGTTGTCGTCGGCTTCCTTGAGCTTTCATCCTCCGCAGCAGTTCTCAGGCGCAGTGCTGCATCGGAAGATGTTGTGTGATTGCGCGTCTTTAGAACGGAGACCGAGACACAATGTGCCGCTTTTCTATCCCGCGGCGTTTTTCTACCGAATGCTACTTCCTAAAATTTGGGTGTGTTGAATCACCGAGTGATTCCAGATAAGCCAACAGATCCAAAATCTCATCGTTGGTGAAATTGTTGAGCAAACCGGCTGGCATCGGTGAGATTTTGGAAAGCGAGCGTGACTCAATCTCCGACTTTTGAACCGTAAGTGTTTCAGGCTCCAACGGATTTTTTCGAAGAACGATTTTGTCCGGAGTCTCCTCTACGATTCGTCCGATGAGCACCTGGCCGGCGACCGTTTCGATCGCTGTATTCATATATTGCTCGGAGACGACTTTTGTGGGTTCGGTGGACGATTCCAAAATGTCCTGTCGCTTGAAGCGTGTTGCAACCGCAGTCAGATCGGGGCCAATCACTCCGCCTTGATCACCATATCGATGGCAGGCAGCGCACTGTGCTTCGATAAAAATATCTTTTCCTCGCGAAAAGCTGCGTCCTTGACTCACTTGATGTAACAGCGGCTGCAAGTCGGCCGTCGTCCATTCTTGGACCACCTTGCGCGGCGGCCCCTTGGGAAGCAGCGGCTTGTCTGAGTGCGCTGCACTGTAGGTCGACAAGACGTCATTGAGTGCAAGAATCTCTTCTGGCGACATGGTGAACTTAGCCTCTTCGTGAGCATGAGACATGAAGTTTGAGAAACTGGCGCCGTTATTGAATCGAATACCCGCGTCTTCAAACCATTGCACGACGCGCGCAGGATGCTCGGCCGAGCGACCGGCGTTCCACCATGACAAATACGCTCGACGAAGATCGACATTCCACCCCACTTTGACATTGCGTAAATGCATGGCGTAGGTCGTCTGCTCTTCTTGCGTCGGTGCAGCCTCCAGAAGAGCGACCGTCTTAGAAACCGCATTCGGTGCATTCAGGGCAAGCAGAATCTGCGATAACTCACGATTCACGAATTCGCTTTTGGCAGGATATTGTTGATCAAGCTCCGCGATGATCTGCTTTGCAACATCGCCGGTCGGAACTCCCTGCCGCGCGATCGAGACTTCAATCACGCGCAACTTTTCGAGGGTTTGTTCCTCCGTGAGCTTCGCGAAGGGGATCGCCGCCAGCGATTTCATAATCGCCGGCTGCGTATCAGCGGCCCCGAGTCGTGCGAGTGCCAGAAGTGAGGTGAATGCGGCGTGCGGCTGTTTCTCAGCCAGCGATTTTGTCTGCCACTCGGCAACAGGATTGCGTTCAATCGCCAGGCGTGCCGCGTAGCGGATGAAGCGATCTGAGTGATTCAAATGGGGCCAAGCAATTTCGACTGTCGCGGGATTGGCATTGCTATTCAACGACTCCAACGTGCGTCGCACATTTCGTAATTCGCGGCCCGAGTTTTCTTGAAGCTCGCTTGCGGCAATCGCTGTCGCGGGCTCAGTGCCTGTGTAGGTCACGCGGAACAAACTTGCCTGAGTGCCGCGCCCGCCGATCGTGAAATACATCGAGCCGTCGTCACCGATGACAACATCGGTCAGATTCAGTGGAGTTTTTCCCTGACTGGTGCGAAGCGATTTGGGAGCTACAAAATTTTCAATCGTTCCCGAGTAGCTGGCACCATTGGGCGTGAGATGAACGGCAACAAGACGTCCGTACGTCCAATCACAAACGTAAAACGCCTTCTGGTATTTCGCTGGGAATTTTGAACCTGTTCCAAAAACCACGCCCGTCGGACAGCCAATGCCGATTGTCGCCGTGTGAGGCAGGCCGTCGGAGTAATACTCCGGCCACTTGGCATTCCCTTCGCGAAAGCCGTTATCGCCACCGCGAACGGAATGAAAAACGTGAACCGGTCGATACCAAGGAGTGCCCCAGTCCCATTCCATGTCGCTGTCGAAGCCAAACAATTCCCCATCGGCGTTGAATCCGATGTCGTAAGCATTCCGTTGGCCTGCTGAAAATAGTTCGGCGTTCTTTCCATCCAAATCCATCCTCGCCACGAATCCACCTGGCGGTTGCCTGCCGGCACCGAAACCGTTCCCGTCTTCGGCACGCTTTATCGCCAAATCGTCCCCGTAGCTGCGATGTGGAGAGGTTGGTGTGAGATCGTTGGGAAGATCCACGAAGTTGCCGCAGACGATGTAGAGCATCTTGTCTGACCCCAGCACAATGCCATGAGCACCATGTTCGCCCGCGCCGCCGCGCCACTCGCGCAGGCATTCAACGTCGTCGTAGCTGTCGTCCCCTTTCGTATCTTTACACCGAAAAAGGCAATACTTGCCGTCGCTTCCGGCACCATTGAGATAGAGCACATTCTCCACGAAGAGCATCCCCATCGTTTCGGTGACGGGAATCTGCAGAGTCTCCTCTTTGACGACGCTTTCGCCGTTGAGCGTCACGCGCACGATCGGCTGACCTCGCTGACCGCCCAGCAGCAGGCGTCCTTTAGGATCCTTCGCCATGCAAATCCACGAAGCATTTTTTGCGTCGGCTTTCAGAACGTGTTCGATCGTAAAGCCTGGAAGCGTCTCCAAGACTTCCACAGGAGCAACACTCGCATCAGATTGCGAAGGCTTTGAACCATCTGCCGGCCCATACACGGCTTTTACGATCGACAGTTTCTGACCTGCTGGCACCACGATCTCAAGTCGTCCACCTTCGTTGACTTCGCGTTTGATATTTTCATTTCCGATGCGGTATTCGACCGTGAGTTTTTTAGGAATGCCCGGAGCGGTATCACTGAAGGTTGTATTATCGGCGCTCATTGTGAGCGTGTTGTCTTTGACTGCCGCAACAACCGCCGCCGTGACGTTCGTCGCATCCTCAGCGTGTGCCGGCATCAGAGCCGAGCCGATGAGAGTGACACTCAAGATGGCCTGAAACAGCATTCCTATTCCTACAGACTTCAACATGGGGTTTCTCTTTTCAATTGGATACTTGACTTTGTTTTCTGCAACTCACTTTGTCCGCGGATGATAGTTTCTGCCAATACGGATGTTGCGATATTCCATCACAGGCTTTGAAAATGAATTGTAGTTCAAATTCACGAACGCTGTGAATCATCCATCGTTTCATGTCATCCTCGACAGAAATCGCTGCGGCGAGAATGGGGCGGGGTCGATGTGTGGCGAGTGGCCGAGCATCAGTTCGGCGATCAGCTTGCCCGTCGCAGTTGCTAGGCTCATGCCGAGCATGTTGTGGCCGGTGGCAAGGTAGACGTTTTCCAGTCGCGGGGTGCGACCGATGATGGGCAAACTGTCCCAGGTCATCGGGCGCCAGCCGTACCAGGTTTGAAGTTCTCCAACCGATACGGGCGAGGCGAGGTAGTGCGATGCCGAGTTCTGCAATTGCTGAATACGGCGTGCGGGGATGGACGTGTCGAAGCCGGCAAACTCCATCATCGAACCTACGCGGTAGCCGTGCTCAAACGGTGAGACTCCGACGCGGTGCTCGGGGAAGAGCATCGGATAGCGAGGACATGGGTCGGGGCGTGACATTGTCACGGAGTATCCCTTTCCTTGCTCGATCGGGATTGGGCATTCGAGTTCCGACGACAGTCGCGAACTCCACGCTCCGGTTGCGATCACAAAGCGATCTGCTTGCAGAGTTCCCTGCGATGTGACGACCTGCAAGACTCGACCATTTGATTTTTGAAAATGCTGCGACTGGCAATGCTCGACGAAGGTCACTCCGCGTTCTTTGAGTCGCTGTGACCAACTCTCATGAAGCCACTCGGGGCACAGCGACGTGTCGTTGGGGTAATGAAAGGCTCCAGCGAGACCGGGCTTCAAAGCTGGATCAAACGCGGCCAATTCACGGCCTTCGAGTCGGCGGGCCGTCACACCGAAATGCTCGGTCAGCAGTCGGTCATTCTTCGCGAAGCTGTTCATGCCATGCTCGGTCTGAAGGACGTATAGCAAGCCGGTCTCCTTCCATTGGCAACGCAACGCTTCGTCGCGCATCAAGCATTTGTATTCCTGCATCGAGGAATCCAGAATCGCCTTGAGATGCATTCCAGCCAACAGCATCTGCCGGTGATTGCAGCGCTTGGCAAACTGCCACATCCACTTTACGAAGGCGAGACTCAGTCGCGGCTTTACTCGGAAAGGAGCGTTGGGAGTAAAGAGGGATTTCACAGCGGTGCCAATCGCCCCGGGCTCTGTCAGCGGTAGCACATGGCTTGGGCAGATGTAGCCGCAGTTGCCGTGCGAGCACGCGCCGCCGATCGTGCCTTGATCGATCACGGTCACTCGCAGACCGGCCGCACTCAAGTAATGAGCGCACGCAATGCCGATGATGCCTGATCCGACAACGATGACATCGGGCTTTGCGGTCGAGGTCACGAGGCGCTCCCGATGAAGATACCGTTTTGAAATGGATCATCCGGTTGTTGAACCAGAGTCGCTTCGGCGCAGACATAAGCGCGCCCTGAGACCGTTGGGATGATTTGTCCCGCCGAGAGCTCGCGATACGAGGCCGTAAAACGGCTGCCGATGATGCTCTCTTGAATCCACAATTCACCCGGCTTGAGTTTGCCATCGGCCGCCAAGCAGGCGAGCTTGGCGCTAGTGCCTGTTCCGCACGGCGAGCGATCGAAGGCTCCGCCGGGGCAATACACAAAGTTGCGACTGTGCCCGTCGGCCGACTGAGCCGGGCCGAAGAACTCAACATGGTCAATCTCGGCACCGTTCGTTCCGGTGATCTGCTGATGTCGCAAAGCCATCCGAACTTGATGAGCGGCATCGTTGAGTGGGCGGATATTTTTGACAGTCAGCGGCAACGGTGAATTCTCGACGAGGAAGAACCAGTTTCCGCCCCACGCAATGTCGCCGACCACCGTGCCGAGCGACTCGACCTCGACAGCCACTTTGGCGCGGTACCGATAGCTCGGCACGTTTTCAATGGCGACTTCACTGGTCGACAGCAGCTTCACTTCCACAACACCGACCGGCGTCTCGAAGCGATGCGTCCCGATCCCAATCCGGCCCAGATAAGCCAGAGTCACGGCGACGCCGATCGTGCCGTGTCCACACATGCCTAAGTATCCAGCATTATTAAAGTAGATGACACCCGCTGCGCACGTCGCGTCGACCGGATCGCATAGCAGCGCTCCAACCAACGCTTCGGCCCCGCGAGGCTCCAGAATGACCGCGCGGCGAAAGTCATCGGCCGTCTGGCGAAATCGCTGCAAGCGTTCGCACAGCGCTCCATTGCCAAGATCCGGCCCGCCGCTCAGTACGACGCGCGTCGGCTCCCCTTCTGTATGCGAATCCACGACGCGAATCCCCACACAAGCGTCGTTCAATTGCCTGCTGCCGACCATCTACTCCACCAGTTCTTAAAAATTTCCCATTGTTGCCGTGCAAACTCCCGCTGCGACGGGCTCAGAGCATCCGACTCATTGAGGTTCAGTTCGTACTCGGGGCTGCCTTCCAGGACCAGAAGATACTTATAGAAGAGCACCAGGTCTGGGCCTTCATCGAATTTCGAGAGCACCTGCAGCGCCTCTTCGAGTTCCAAGGCTTGTCGCCGTGCTGTGGCATCTCCCTCAGCAGCTTGCTCGCACAAGGCGATGAGTCGCAGCACCGGTTTCGGCAGCGCGTTGCCGATGCCCGTAATCGATCCCACCGCTTTGCAACGCACATAGCCGTGAAACACCTGAGTATCCACGCCGACCATCAACGCCAGATCGGGATCGCCGCTGGTGATAAACTCGGCGGCATAGCTCAGCGATTGCGCTCCGCCGAATTCTTTGAAGCCGACCAGATTGTGATGCTCGCTTCGCAACTGCAAAAACAATTCGGCCTTGGTCTGAAAGCCGTAGTAAGGGCTGTTGTAAATCACCGCCGGCAGAGTGTCTCCGGCTTTTAAGACCGCAGAAAAGTGAGCCCGCTGCGCCGCCGCCGAGCTGCCTCGTGAGAGCAATCGCGGAATCAGCATCAGCCCCGCCGCTCCAACCGCTTTGGCGTGCGCCGCATGTTCCGCTGCCAGTCGCGGGTTTTGGGCACCGGTGCCGACAACGACCGGCACTCCCGCCTCAACGAGTTGTCGCACGCCTTCTTGCCGCTGCTGATCGCTGAGCAGTGGCCAATCCCCCATCGATCCGCAATACACCACCGCTCGCATCCCAGCGTCGATCAACTCCCTCGCTTTGCGAACGAGTGCCTCGTAGTTCACCGAACGATCTGGAAAGCACGGCGTCATGAGCGCCGGCATACAGCCATGAAAAAGAGGAGACGACGACATCGAAAGAGGTTCCTTTCAAGTTCATTCAAAAGTCTGTTTTAATTTATTCTCCGCCGCCGAAATTGTAACCTCTAGGTCACGTTCTCAGCGGAGAGATACTTTCTTGAAGCAGGCCAAGAACGTTTGACTGCAGCTTCGTGTAGAACGCTCATTTGTCTGGTGCCTCGGTCTGCAGTGGCGCGTTAAA
The DNA here is from genome assembly GCA_003669585.1 of Planctomycetota bacterium. Classification (GTDB taxonomy): domain Bacteria; phylum Planctomycetota; class Planctomycetia; order Pirellulales; family UBA1268; genus QWOQ01. The sequence goes on from QWOQ01000007.1 coordinate 568,126, forward strand.
AAGTGGTATCGACTTTTGCACCGACTGGTAAATGCCCCAGCCCAACGGCACGGCGATCCAAGCCCAGGCGATGACAAGAATAAGAGCTTTCATACGTATCCACTTTTTGGGATTTGGGGACGGTGGTATTTGGGATCAACCGGACGAACAAACAGATTGGCAATGAGGCCGATCATGAGCAGTCCGGCCATCAGAAACATGGTGGAGTTGTATGCCTCGGCTTTCGGCACACCGGCTTCAATATTCGCGGTGGAAATGTAATTGACAAGACTCGGACCAAGCAGCGCGGCAACCGACCACGCGGTGATGAGCCGTCCATGAATGGCGCCGATCTGATACGTGCCAAACATGTCGCGCAGATACGCCGGGATGGTGGCAAAGCCGCCGCCATACATGGTGATGATGATGGCCGTGACAACGACAAAGAGCGATTTATTCTGGATGCTTTGAGTCCACGGTACGGCGCAGTACAAAATCGCGCCGAGGAGAAAATAGATGCCGTAGACCGTCTTGCGGCCGGTGTAATCGGAGACCGATGACCAGACAAATCGGCCACCCATATTAAAGATACTCAGCAGGCCTGCGAAGCCGCCACCGACTGCTGCGCTGACGCCAAACATATCCGAACACATCTTCGACGCCTGACCAAGAATGCCGATGCCGGCGGTGACATTCATACACAGCACCACCCAGAGGCACCAGAACTGCGGCGTCTTCCAGGCAACATCCACCGCGACATTAGCGTTTGTCACCATCGGCTTGACATGCTCCTGTGGCTCCCAGCCTTCCGGTTTCCAACCCTCGGGAGGGACACGTATAAGCATTGCCCCAAACAGCATCGAAACCGCATAGATGCAGGCCATGACGACGAATGTCTCGGCGACGCCGACCGATGTGGCTGACTTGAAATGGTCCATGAGTTTTACGCCCAAAGGCGCGCCGATGAGAGCGCCACCGCCGAATCCCATGATCGCCATTCCGGTGGCCATGCCGGGCCGGTCGGGAAACCATTTCATAAGCGTGGACACAGGCGAAATGTACCCGAGTCCTAGTCCGATGCCGCCTATGAAGCCGTAACCGATGTAAAGAAGCCAGAGAATCTTGAGCTTCACGCCGATGGCGGAGATGAGCAGGCCGCCGCAGAAGCAGACGCAACTCGCCACCATCGTCTTTCGTGGTCCACTGCGCTCCACCCACGTGCCAAATAACGCCGCTGAAATGCCGAGCATGAAAAGAGCGATAGAGTAAATCCAGCCGACCTGAGGAATTGTCCAACCTGCACCGGTCTGCGTCAGCGGCACATTGAAGACGCTCAATCCATACACTTCTCCAATGCACATGTGCACGGCGATGGCGGCGGGCGGCACCAGCCAGCGGTTGAATCCGGCCTTGGCGACGGTCGCTTCGCGAGAGAGAAAATACATGGATAAACGTCCGTTCTAGCATTGAGATCTGGTGAGGGCATGGGTGCGGCCCACGCACACAGTTGCCTCGCGGCAAACTTCATCGAAACCCAGTATCAATGTATTGTCTCCATCAACATGACTCACACTCACTCCGCACACAACTAATCCGCCTGTAGGGAAGTGCAAGGCTTCACGTTCAGATCATCTGTCAATTCTCCAGCCCACCGTTTGGCCGCCGAGACTGGCGACGGAGGGTGAATTTTCAATCGGAGTAACAAAGCGGGGTGTCATTCGCCGTTGCTGCGAAAGGGTGCTGTCATGTTTTGATTGTGGCTTCGCAGCGTCTCAGGCTTGCTTTTCAATGTTCGACCGGCCCCCGGGGCCGCAGGATGCTCAGCATGATCTCAGTGGGTATGCTTTGCATCCTGGTTGTGCCAATCGTCTATTCATAGTCCCTTGGAGAATGTCATGAGTCCTCTGATTTGGAAGCGGTCGATTGGTGCGTTGGCCCTGTGTCTGACACAGCTTGTTGCCTCTCACGTTGGCAGTCTCACATCTGCACATCTCCAGGCGCAGGAATTTCCCAAGGGTGAAGTGCTCAAATTTTCATTCGATACAAGTACCATCTATCCAGGGTCTGTTCGCGACTACTGGATCTACGTTCCAAAACAGTTTGACGGCAAAACTCCGGCGTGTGTTCATGTCAATCAGGACGGTATCCAATCGGATGCTCCAGCGGTTTTTGATCGGCTGATTCACGAAAAGAAGATGCCTGTCACCATTGGTGTATTTGTCATGCACGGAAAAGTTCCGGCACGTCGGCCAGATGCACTCGATCGCTTCAACCGCAGTTATGAGTACGACGGACTCGGCGATGAATACGCTCGATTTCTCCTCGAGGAACTGCTGCCGAATGTCGAAACACAAAAAACTTCCGACGGCCGTTCGATCCTGCTTTCTCACAAAGGGAATGACCGTTCAATCGGCGGAACCTCCAGCGGTGCGATTTGTGCATTTACTGCAGCATGGGAACGGCCTGCCGAATTTTCACGGGTGTTCAGCGCGATTGGAACCTATGTTGGTTTGCGTGGAGGACACGCCTATCCAACGTTGCTGCGCAAAGTTGAGCCCAAGCCGATTCGAATTTTTCTGGAGGATGGCTCAAACGATCTCAACATCTACGGCGGTGACTGGTGGATGGCCAATCAGTCGATGGAGCGATCGCTGGTGTTTGCCGGATACGACGTAAAACATTCTTGGGGCGATGGTGGGCACAATGGAAAACATGCTACTGAAATTTTTCCCGAAGCAATGGAATGGCTCTGGAAGGATTGGCCGGCTGCTGTTTCCACTGGAAATGGAAGCCCGCAACTACAAGAGATTCTTCTTCCGGGTGAGGGTTGGAAACTGGTCGGCGAAGGCTACGCATTCACCGAAGGCCCGGCTGCCAATGCAAAGGGGGAACTTTTTTTTAACGATGTCGGCAAGGGAAAAACCTACCGGATAACTCCAGAAGGAACTGCCGTCGAGTGGCTTGCCGATTCCAAAAAAGGTGATGGCCAGAATTTTGCACCAGATGGACGTCTGATTGCCGCGAGCGGTTTAGACAATGAAATCCTCGCTTGGAATTCAAAAGGAGAGTCTCAGACAGTGGCCAAAGGATTTCGGGGAAACGATTTAGTCGTGAATGCCGAAGGTCGAATTTTTGTGACCGAACCAGGCTGGGATGGAAAATCAATAAGCAAAATTCATTCCATCAGTCCATCCGGAGAAGATACGGTCGTCGATACAGGGCTGAAATTTTCAAACGGCATCTGCATGTCGCCCGATCAGAGCCTGCTCTACGTCGCGGATAGTCGCACTCACTGGGTCTGGAGCTATTCGGTCCAACCCGACGGCACACTCTCGAACAAACAGCGCTACTACCACTTGCACGTGCCAGACACCGCAGACGACAGTGGCGCCGACGGTATGCGAGTGGATCGCGATGGCCGTCTCTACGTTGCGACTCGCATGGGAATCCAGATTTGTGATCAGGCGGGGAGAGTCAACTGCATTGTGCCAACACCCAACGGTCGGGTTTCAAATATTGCTTTTGGTGGAGAACATTTTGACTCGCTGCTGGCAACCTGCGGCGACAAGGTCTACATACGAAAACTCAAAGTCAAAGGGGCACCGCACTTTTTGCCACCAGTCCTCCCGGCGACACCGAGATTGTAAAAAAGATTCTCCAGAGTCTTTTTTACGTCGATTTTTTCTTGCCGTTTTTTCGGTAATCCCAGGGGGGAACAGGGGATTGCTGCGCCCAGAGTCCAAGTTTCTTTGCCTGTGCTTGAGCCTGAACATCCACCAGCGATTTGTCTTTGGAATACGCTGCGTAATGCCATGCATTTCCAGTGGCAATCATCTGGCGGTTCACGTCCACGCCGTCAACGTCAATGTGACCGATGACTCGTCCGTAACGATCCGTTCCACTGCTGACGACATGAATTGTTTTTCCAAAAACCATACCGGCAAGAGCTTCGCGTGAACGGCTTCCGAAATCCTGGCCGAGTTCCGGCGCATCCATTTCTGCCAAGCGAATTTTATGCTGCACGTTTGATTCATCAATGCACGTCACAGTGTCACCGTCATGCACGCCGACGACTCTCCAGAGTTCATTCTGCGGGGTGCTCGACGTGGGGATCGCCTGCGTCTTACTGGCACTTGCTGATACTTGCGGCAGACTTGTAGCCGGAATCTGTTGAGGCTCACTCTTGATCGGCGATGGCAGCCCAGAGGGTGCTAAAACAACTGCAGGGGCAACGAGTGGTGGAGATTGAGCTTGAGGCGCAAGCGTTTGAGCAGAGACCTGTGGGCTGGTTGTTGGCGGCGAAAGTTGAGCCTGATACTGCTGCGGTTGATCACCTCGTGCGATCGCAATCCCAACCGGAATGGCTGCCGCACAACTGGTGGCATATTGCCATCGAACGTTTGATGGAGCCACTCCTGGAGGCGGCTTTCGATTGACCACTCCGGCAGAAAGTGGAGCGGCAGCCTGAACAAGAGGCACCGGTGGACCGATCGCATAGGTGAAGACATAGGTTGGAGCAAACGAGAAGAGTACCGCTCGACCATCGCTGCCTTGTGCCCAGTAGGAAATCGTCTGCGGAATCCATCCCTGCGGTACCGGGCCATTGATGCTTTGCACGGCAGCGAGGTTTGGAGCCTGCTCACTTTTGAGAGTTTTTTCTTCGGGCACATTTCTTTCATCGGTGCGAGGCAACCGAGACGATGCGACAGGAACTTTGGATACCGAAACGCTTTTCTTGGATGCACTGTTTTCCGTCGATCGAGTTTGTATGGATCGCGGTTGCACCGAGCCACCGGAGAATTCATCCGCGGCGCCCCAAGCACGTGCTGATGTATCCGACTGATCGGCAGCATACGCCGGGTACAGAAAAAATATGCTCGTCGAGCATGCAATGAGGGCAGCGGCGATCGTCGCAACCACTTTTTTTCTGGTCAGACTCACCCAGAATCGCATACTTTTTTTCTGGATGCCCCGCACCAATTTCTCTCCGAATTCACTTGAACAAGAGAAGCCCACTCGCGCTTGAAATCGGCTTTTTCACAGCACAAATCCAACGCTGCCGCCATAATCGGAACGGCTTTCCTCGTTTCTCCTCCAGCGATTCCGGCAGGGCGATCCTTGCCGACAACTCTTGGGATTCAAGCCGACTTGTGTCGAATCTGAGGCCTGCGAAAGAAGATCCTTGTATGGATGAAGTCATGCCAAAGAAAGTAGGCTTGGATCTATGACTTCACACTTTTTCACCACGCTACGATTCGTCATCTCACATTTTTCGGCGCGACGGATTTGTCGAACCGTGGACGTTGTCGTGATCTCGCTTGTGGCTCTCCTCGGCGGCAGCATCACGCGTGCGGCCGATCTGACAATTCAGGAAACCATTGCCACTGCCACGCGTGCAAAAATGCGAGTGCTGGAAAGCAGGCATCTGGTATTGATCACCGATCGACCAGAGAGGCGCGGTGACGGGATCGAAGAGTTTCCGGGCTATTTTGACGAAGCTGTCGAGCAGTGGTGCAAGCGACTCTCGATTGATGCTGTGATTGCACAGCCTTGGAAAACAGTGGGGTGCCTCATCGTCGATCGAAATCGATTTCGATCGATAGGACTTCTTCCAGATTCAATTCCTCCATTTAAAAACGGCTACTGCAATCTCGATCGTTTCTGGTTGATGGATCAGTCGAGCCCCTACTACCGTCGTCATCTTTTTTTGCACGAAGGCGTTCACTCGATTGCAACGACGCTGCGCCACGCCGAAACCGATGCCTGGTACACCGAAGGACTGGCCGAACTTCTTTCGACTCACAGAATCGAAGACGGACATTGTGTGCTCACGCCGATTCCAGAATCCTCTGCTGATGTTCAACAACTCGGTCGTATCGAAGCCTTGCGAGAAGCGAGGCTCTCCGGAAAAGCAAAGTCCATCGAGGAAGTGTTTGCATCACCCCCCGACTCCCACTTCCATGTTTCCTCTTATGCTTGGAACTGGGCTGCTGTTGCAATGCTCACCGAGCACCCTCGCTACGCAGCAGCCATGGCCAAGCTCCAGCAAGGCCCGCTCGATCAATCGTTTACAGCGAGACTGCTTGCATCTGCTGACATCAATCAAGAGATACTCGTTCGAGACTTCGATGCTTTTTCTGACGACGTCGACTACGGCTACCGATTTTCACATTCGGCCGTGGAGTGGCTCACGGAGGAATCCCTGACCGATCAGAAAACCGTGGTCGTGAATTCGTCTCGGGGCTGGCAAAGCGCCGGCATTTTTCTCTCCCGTGGCGATCGAGTTCGATTCACGGCAAAGGGTCGATTCACACTCGGATCGATTTCGCCTGAAATTGATCAAAGCGGCTCACCGCTGACGCTCACAAGCGAAGCGAATGGGATCACGCTCGAATGGTATCGCGGGCGCCCGCTTGGAAGGCTGCTCGTCTCACAATGGATCGATCACGCTCCGCTTGTATCGAGTCGAGTCGCGAAGCCAAAAGACGATCGTCTCAAGAAAGACCACGGGCACTTCGATGCTCGGCCCGGATTTTTTATTCTTGAAACCGGTCAATCCGCAGAGTTTGTGGCCGCTTTTGACGGACCTCTTTTTTGTAAAATGAACGATTTTCCAAGATCGCTCGCTGACAACACTGGAACTCTCGACGTTACTTTTAAACGTCTCGATTCTCAGTAGTCATCCTCGGCCTGCTCAGATTGTTCCGGCGTGCGCGGCAAAATCTGCCGCCATTGCGCTTGGCAGATTTGTCTGTCCTGTGAGCCACAGATCAATCGAACGCGCCGCCTCACGTCCTTCGTGAATTGCCCACACGACAAGAGACTGCCCCCGACGCATATCTCCAGCCGCAAACACTCCCGAACGGCTGGTCATAAAATCCCTACCGGCCTTCACATTGCCTCGCGCATCGAGTTCGAGCCTCAGATCCGAGACCGGACCTTTTTGCTCGGGGCCCATGAATCCCATCGCCATAAGTGCCAACTGACAAGGCCACACTTCCTGCGTGTCGGGAAGTTCTCGAAACTTTTGCTGCCCGCTTTCATTATCGCAATACCACTCAATGCGAACCGTTCGAAGCGATGCAAGTTTTCCTTGCGCGTCAGCGATAAATTCTTTTGTCAGAATACCCCATTCGCGTCGGCAACCTTCCTCGTGCGAACTACTGGTACGCAAAATGATCGGCCACAGAGGCCACGGTGTGCTGGCAGGTCGCTCGTGTGCCCGAGGATAGTTCCCAACGTCCGGTGGTTTGGGAAGCAGTTCAAATTGTGTGAGGCTCTTGGCTCCCTGTCGGTTGCTGGTGCCGTCGCAGTCGCTGCCGGTATCACCACCTCCAATCACGATCACATCCTTGCCTTCGGCAGAGATCTGTTCTTCCAGAGTGTCACCGGCATTTTTCTTGTTTTGCTGTGGAAGAAATTCCATCGCAAAGTGCACGCCTGGGATTTCGCGGCCCGGTATTGTGAGATCGCGTCCGAGCGTTGCGCCGCCGGAAAGAAGCACTGCGTCAAACTCATTCACGAGAGACTCTGTTGGGATATCGAATCCGATGTTGGCATTGCAGCGAAACACCACCCCTTCCTCCTCCATCTGTCGAATGCGCCGTTCGACTTGCCATTTCTCCAGTTTAAAATCTGGAATGCCGTACATGAGCAGGCCGCCCGGTCTATCGGCTCGCTCAAAAACGGTCACGTGGTGTCCGGCCCGATTGAGTTGCTGAGCTGCAGCCAAGCCTGCCGGCCCGCTTCCCACGATCGCCACACGTTTGTCGGTACGTTGCTGCGGTGGTTCGGCCACCACCCATCCTTCAGCAAACGCGCGATCGGCAATGGCCATTTCAATCTGTTTAATTGCGACCGGATCTTCGTTGATGCCCAGCACGCAGGCCGTTTCACACGGGGCCGGGCAGACGCGCCCCGTAAATTCCGGAAAATTATTCGTCGAATGAAGCCGATGAATCGCCTCACGCCACTGATTGCGATACACCAAGTCGTTAAAGTCGGGAATGATATTTCCCAGTGGACAACCATTGTGGCAAAACGGAACACCGCAATCCATGCAGCGAGCGCCTTGGCGAACGAGTTCCTCGTTGGGCAAGATCGTGAGAAACTCGCGGTAGTGTTTCAACCTTTGATCCACTGGCTCCTTGCCAGAAATCTTGCGCTGATAGTTTACAAATCCTCTCGGCTCACCCATCGCCCGTCTCCTTGTTTTTTCGATTCACCACGTACTCGAAATCTCTCTTTCGAAAGATTCATGCACGCTGCGTTTTTTTCGATTCTTCTTCGCGAGCAAGCGTCTGCTCGGCCTGCGAAACCTTTCGCAGTTCCTCAATCGCTCGCTTGTAGTCGACTGGCATTACTTTCACAAAATGCTTCTTCGAGACCTGCCACCGTTCGAGAATCATCTTGCCTCTGGCACTGTCGGTGTAACCAACGTGCTTCTCGATCTGTTTGTAGATCGAATCCAGATCCTGTTCATCTGGCACTTCAAGAACCACCATTTCTTTATTGACGCGCGATGGAAACTTTCCATCTGCGTCCCAGACGTAGGCAATGCCGCCACTCATACCAGCAGCAAAATTTCGACCTGTTTCACCAAGGATGATCGCTCGACCGCCGGTCATGTATTCGCAGCCATGATCTCCAACACCTTCGACCACTGCCTCGGCACCGCTGTTGCGAACGCAGAATCGTTCGCCCGCAATGCCACGGAGATAGACCTCACCGGAGGTTGCACCATAGAGCACCACATTTCCCGCGATCACGTTTTCCTCAGCCACAATGGTCGCATCGCGCGACGGATACACGATCAGTCTTCCACCAGAGAGTCCTTTGGCACAGTAGTCGTTGACATCCCCTTCCACTCGCACCGTAACGCCCGGCACGCCGAAAGCCAGAAGGCTCTGGCCGGCAGAACCTGTGAAGTGAATTTCAATGGTGCCATCGGGAAGACCGGCGGGACCGTGCTGCCGGGTAATCTCGCTTGACAGGATCGTGCCGACGGTTCGATTCACGTTGCGAATAGGCATCGAAAGTCGAACCGGCTTTTTTTCTTTGATCGCTCCCTCGCAGAGCTTTAAAAGTTTCTTCATATCGAGCGACTTCTCCAGCCCGTGATCCTGCGTCTGTTCGCAATGCGTCTTTACATGTGCTGGAACCTCGGGTTTATGGAGGATCGCCGAAAAATCGAGCCCTTTGGCTTTCCAATGATCGATTGCCTCGCGGGCATTGAGACAATCCACGCGACCAACCATTTCATCGATCGTGCGAAAACCGAGCTTCGCCATAAGTTCCCGAACTTCCTCGGCGAGCATGAAAAAGAAGTTCACCACATGTTCCGGCTGGCCGGTAAATCGCTGACGCAGCAACGGGTCTTGAGTGGCGATACCGACAGGACAAGTATTGAGATGGCACTTTCGCATCATGATGCATCCGATCACCACAAGCGACGCCGTTGCGATGCCGTATTCCTCGGCACCCAAGAGCGTGGCAATCACCACATCCTTTGCGGTGCGAATCATACCGTCAGTCTGCACGATGATCCTGCCTCGCAGGTCATTCATCACAAGCACCTGATGGGTTTCTGCAAGACCAAGCTCCCAAGGCAAGCCTGCATGTTTGATCGACGTCTGAGGACTCGCGCCGGTGCCGCCGTCGTGCCCGGAGATGAGCACCACGTCCGCTTTTCCTTTTGAGACGCCAGCAGCGACCGTCCCCACTCCAACTTCGGCGACAAGTTTCACGCTCACTCGTGCGTGATGATTCGCATTTTTGAGATCGTGAATGAGCTGCGCAAGATCTTCGATCGAATAAATATCGTGGTGCGGAGGAGGCGAGATGAGCCCGACGCCGGGCGTCGAATGGCGAATGCGAGCAATTTCTCGATCAACCTTGTGGCCTGGCAGCTGTCCGCCTTCGCCGGGCTTGGCACCCTGCGCCATCTTGATCTGAAGTTCTCTGGCGTTGACGAGGTAGTAGCTTGTCACACCAAAGCGGCCACTGGCGACTTGTTTTACAGCAGAATTTTTACTGTCGCCGCTCGAATTGCGTTGATAGCGCACGGGATCCTCGCCTCCTTCGCCCGTATTGCTCTTGCCTCCGAGGCGATTCATGGCGATTGCAAGTGTCTCGTGAGCCTCCTTTGAAATCGAACCGTACGACATTGCTCCGGTGGCAAATCGCTTGACGATCGACGTGGCAGGCTCCACCTCTTCCAGCGGAATTGCTTTGGATAGAAACTTAAATTCAAGCAGTCCACGCAGCGTCAGCAATCGAGCCTGCTGCTGATCGATGAGAGACTGGTAATCGCGAAATTCCTCGCGACTGTTGATCTGCGTTGAGTGCTGCAACTTTGCCACAACCTCGGGCGAGAGCATGTGCGACTCCCCTTTTCGGCGCCACTGATACTGCCCGCCGATGTCGAGTTCAAGTGCCTGTGGAACGTTCGTGTGAGGCCATGCGTGTTCATGGCGACGGAGGATTTCAATCGTAACTCCATCGAGTCCGATGCCACCGATGCGACTCGGAGTGCGAGTGAAAAACTCATCGACAAATTCTCTGGCAAGTCCAACTGCTTCAAAAATCTGTGCTCCTCGATAACTCTGCTGCGTTGAGATTCCCATCTTGCTCATAATCTTGAGCAGTCCCTTAGACGCTGCCTTGAGAAAATTCTTGTGCAATTTTTCTCGCGGCATGTTTTGTGGCAGCAAGCCCTCCATCTGCATCTGATCGATCGTGGCAAACGCAAGGTATGGATTGATCGCTCCGGCACCATACGACGTGAGCAGGGCGAAGTGATGAACTTCACGGGTATCCGCAGTCTCGACAGCAATACCTACACGAGTACGGCTCCCTTCTTTCACCAGATGATGGTGAACCGCGGAGGTCGCCAGCAGAGCCGGCACTGCGGCAAATTCTCGATTCACTCCCCGATCCGAAAGCAAAATGATCGTGGCTCCGTCACGAATCGCTTGACTGGCTTGACTGCGCAGTTCATCGAGGCGCTGCTGCATTCCCTCAACGCCCGTGCGAGCTTCAAAAAGCATAGAGATACACTTTGTCACCAAGCCCGGTTGATTGAGTGCCTTGATGCTTGCCATCTCGGAGTTTGAAACAACCGGCACTTCCAGTCGCAACAACCGACACTGCTCGGGCGTGGAATCGAGAACATTTCCCTCGCAGCCGATGGTGGTCACCAGCGACGTGATGATCTCTTCTCGAATTGCATCCAGCGGAGGGTTTGTCACCTGCGCAAAAAGTTGTTTGAAATAATTGGCCAGAAGTTGCGGTCGATCCGAGAGCACCGCCAGCGGTGAATCGTTCCCCATCGAACCGATTGCTTCAGCACCATCGGTGGCCATGGGCACTATGATGATCCGCAAATCTTCGAGCGTGTATCCGTGTGCTCGCTGGAGTTGCAGCAGCGTCGACGCTTCTCCAGCAACTCCTGCAAGACTCCAGGGCTCTGGCGTATGGTCAGCAACTTTTTCTGAAACGTTCGCGGATGGCAAAGATTCGCCAGCTGCACGATTTTCGGTATGCCGCAAGACATCGTCCACCTCGGGCAAATCGGCGAGTTTTACCTGATTCGATTGCAGCCATTGCCGCCATGGTTTGCTCGTCGCCAAGCGGGTTTTGATTTCCTCATCCGCGACAATGCGGCCCTGTTGCGTATCGACCAAAAACATGCGACCTGGCCGCAGTCTTCCTTTTCGCACGACATTCGCTGCCGGAAGGTCGAGCACGCCGGATTCGCTCGCCATAACGACCAGTCCATCCCTCATCTGCCACCACCGACTCGGCCGCAATCCGTTGCGATCCAAGCATGCTCCGATTCGCGTACCATCGGTAAACGCGATTGCAGCTGGCCCATCCCAGGGTTCCATCAGACACGCTTGATATTCGTAGTAGGCTTTTAAGTCGTCGGGCATGCTTTCGTGCCCGCTCCACGGCTCTGGAATCAACATGCTCATTGCTTCTTCAATCGGGCGACCGGCAAGAACGAGCAATTCCAGAACATTGTCGAACGTGGCTGAATCGCTTCCGCCCGCCCGCACGATCGGCTTGATTTTTTCAAGATCGGGACCAAATACCGGATGGGCAAGCATGCTCTCACGGGCATGCATCCAGTTGATGTTGCCCCGCACCGTATTAATTTCGCCATTGTGGGCGATGAAGCGAAAAGGGTGTGCCAGATCCCATGTTGGAAAAGTGTTTGTACTATACCGCTGATGCACGAGTGCTAAAGCACTTGCAAACCGCCGATCGGAAAGATCCTGAAAATACTTTGCCACCTGATCGGCAAGCAAAAGCCCTTTATAAACAATCGTTCGACTCGAGAGCGAACACACGTAGACAAACGTCTGCTCCGTAAGACCGAGTTCACCGAGTTCAATTTCAAAACGCTTCCGAAGAATAAAGAGCTTCCATTCAAAAAAATCGCGAGATGTTTTTTTTCCTCTTGCGATAAAAGCCTGCCGCACGACCGGCTCTACATCTCGTGCGGTCGAACCAATCGAAGAATTATCAACCGGGACGCTTCGCCATCCCAGAAACTCCATTCCCTCTTCACGGCAGAGTTTTTCAAAAAATGATTCCGCACTCTCCCGTTCTTCAATGGAAGGTGGGAGAAAAACATTTCCAACAGCCCAGTCTCCTGGGGCGGGTAGGCGAATGCCGGCCTGCGGTGCAACAGACGAGAAAAATTCGTGCGGCGTCTGAACGAGTATTCCAGCACCGTCACCGGTAAGCGGATCGCAGCCGCACGCTCCACGATGCGTAAGGTTTTCAAGAACTTCAAGTCCTTGACGAACGATGGAGTGGCTCTTTTGTCCATGCATATTCACGACGAGTCCGACGCCGCACGCATCGTGCTCGTAGGACGGATCGTAGAGACCTTTTGCAGCTGGCAAACCAGGCTTAGGAGAGGAGCGATTCACAGACGGATCCTTCTTCGATTCATATTTCATAGTGTGGAAAACGATTGGGTGAGCGTGAAAGTTTCATTTCTGGAATAGTAGGGACGGACTCAAATCTGAATCATGCGTTTTTGAATGATTCGTCGAGGCTGGCTCGTAAATGTGCCGCCGTCGCAGATTCTTCGAGTGGAGTCAGGCCTCGCAGAAGTTCAATAAAACGTCGCGCCGTCGGGGCCAGCATCTTGCCTCGCACGTGTACGATTCCCAAAGGACGCACAAGTTCATCTCCAACAATGCGAATCGCGCAGAGCGTGCCGGCAGCAAGTTCACGCCCGACAGTAGGCTCCGGCAAAAGCGCGACACCGGCATCGATCTCGACGGCCCGTTTAATCGTTTCAATATTGTCAAACTCCATAACCACTCTTGGTTCCACCCCGTGGGCGGCAAGCGTGCGGTCGATTTCGTGACGAATCACAAGATCCGGATCAAAGCTCACCATCGAATGACCGTCGAGTTCATCCAGAGAGATCTGCACCCGTCCGGCAAGTGAGTGGACCGGGGCGCAGACAAGCACCATCGGTTCCTCTCGCCATGGCTCTGCTTCGAGGGTGCGCGTGCTGCGGGGATAACTAATCAACCCAACATCGGCTTGACCGTTTTCAACAGACTCAAGCACTTTCGCCGGATGAAGGTATTCAAGACGAACGTTCGCCTTTGGATACCGACTCATAAACTCCTGCAGATAGCGGCTCATGTGATGCAGACCGACCGAGTAGATTGCCGCAACGCGAACCCGACCTGCGACCTCCTCGTGCAGTGAGCGAACCTCATCTTCGAGTGCCTCGTACCTCGCGATCAACTTTCGACATCCTTCGTAGAAAACCTGCCCTTCGCGAGTGAGCGACAGGGGTCGTTTGGATCGCTCGATCAACTGCACACCCAGACGGCCTTCGAGTTGTCCGATTGCCTGGCTCACGCCAGATTGCGAAATGCTGTTGTCCTCGGCAGCACGGGAGAAACTCCGTCGATTCACGACATCACAGAAAATTTTGAGGGCCTTAAGATTCATGCTTTATCTCGTTTGAACGATGGATTTCCGCTATTTTCTCGATTTATTGTCTGTTAAAAACGCTCTAAAATTTGACCGAAAAAACACCCTGTGATGAGTAAAACAGATACTCACGAGCTTTATCATTTGCCAAACAAATAGTAGGCTAGCCGCTGAGGCGGAGGAGTCAAGTGGCTTTTCCACACTCAAACCTTGTATAGAATCTGGAACTCGATTCACAACGGGCTTTGCCTGTGGTCCCCTGCTCATTCTCGCAACCGCAAAAAAAGGATCGTTTGCCACGTGCCAAGCCCCGCCAAGAACAGCAGCGCCCAGACCAAAGCAATTCAGAAGGCCGACGTGCTGATCGAAGCGCTCGGCTGGATTCGCAAGTTTCGTGATACGACAACGGTCATCAAGCTCGGCGGCAGCGTGCTGGAGCATCCTGACTCGCTGCGGCATTTGTTGATCGATGTTGTCTTCATGTCAACTCTGGGAATGCGCGTTGTGATCGTTCACGGAGGTGGAAAGGCAATCAATCGGCAGATGGACGCGGCGGGCATTGTGCCACGATTTGTTCAAGGGCGACGATACACCGATCAGGCAACGCTCGACATTGTAGAGAGCGCGGTTGCGACCGAACTCAATCATGAACTCGTACGCCGAATCGAAGAATACGGTGGCCGTGCAATGTCGCTCAATTTTTTATCGACCAACGTGCTTTTTGGTGAAAAACTTTTGCTTCACGATGATCATAAAGAGCCTATCGACCTAGGCTTTGTCGGAGACGTATCGAGTATCGATCGGCTCACCATCGACAATCTCACCTACGCTGGACAGGTGCCGGTCATTCCACCGATGTGCATGTCGGCTGACGGCACTAAGCTGAACGTCAATGCCGATACTGCTGCAAGTAAAGTTGCGGCGGCTCTTCGAGCAGAGAAACTCGTTGTCCTGAGCGACATTCCCGGCGTGCTTCGCGATGTCACCGATCCCGAAAGTAGAATCCATTCGCTTACTGCTGGCGAGGCTCGTCGAATGATTGCCGATGGCTCCATTGCAGCGGGCATGATCCCAAAAATTGAAGGCTGTCTCGAAACCCTCGAAGAGGGCGTACGAAAAATTCACATTATTGATGGTCGCCTTCGCCACTCCCTGTTGCTTGAAATTTATACGACGAGTGGCGTTGGTACCGAGATTGTTCGCGGGGATCCAACCGGCCCCCCCTCAGCGATCGCAGCCTCCCCAGGCAGACGCTGATTCGCGTGTGCTGCGGCCTGCAATGGTTGCTTCCTCTTTTTGCTTGTCGCTACGATTTGAATGCCTTTGTTTTTACTCAATACATTTCGTCCTATAATTTTGTCATCAACGTTTTTATGAATGCGTGAATATTGACACTGCCAAGAGGATTTCACTTTTATGGCCACCGTTCACTCAAGCGTTCAACAAACAATCGATCTCTTTGATCGCTACGTAATTGCCAATTACAAGCGATTTCCAGTCTGCCTTGTGCGTGGCAGCGGGTCTCGCGTCTGGGATTCCGAAGGTACGCGTTACCTTGATCTCTTTCCTGGATGGGGCTGCAATCTTCTGGGCCACTGCCCGGAGCCTGTTGTTCGCGCGGTGCAAGAGCAAGTCGCCACGCTGATTCACGTTCCCAATACCTGGTACACCGAGCCGCAAGGACTTTGGGCAGAAGCACTTTCAAAAATTTCGTTTGGAGGGCAGGCTTTTTTCTGTAATTCAGGGACTGAGGCGAATGAAGCTGCGATCAAGCTTGTAAGACTAAGAACCAATGGGGTTCGTTATAAGATCGTGACGTTTCGTGGTGGATTTCATGGCCGTACGCTCGGAAGTGTTTCGGCGACTGCCCAGCCAAAATACCACGAAGGACTCGGTCCGATTGTGGCCGGATTTCAATACGCACCTCACGGCGATCTCGAAGCCGTTGAGCAACTCATCGACGAACATACCGGCGGCATTCTCGTAGAACCAATTCTTGGTGAAGGGGGCATTGTTCCTGCGCCGCCTGGATTTCTGGAGGGACTGCGACGGATTGCCAATGAGCGAGACTTGCTGTTGGTTTTTGACGAGGTGCAAAGTGGCTGCGGTCGCACTGGAAAATGGTTTGGCTATCAGCATTTTGGTGTTGTTCCAGATGTGATCACGCTGGCCAAAAGTCTCTGTGCAGGAGTTGCCGGAGGCGCAATGCTTACCACGGTCGAACTGGCCCGGCATCTTCGACCGGGAATGCATGCGGCCACCTTCGGCGGCAATCCCTTGGCTGCGCGGGCCGGTCTTGCCGCAATCGAGATGATTCAGCGAGAAGGCCTGCTTGCAAACGTTTCTGTCATGGCGGCGATTTTTAAAAGCCGACTCGATGAACTGGCGACTCGCTGCCCGATGGTGCGCGACGTGCGGGTCATCGGAATGATGATCGGCATTGAGTTGGCGGTGGATGGTGCGCCGGTGGTGCAGGCCTGCCTCGACAAGGGAGTTCTTGTCAACTGCACACAACAAAATACGATTCGGCTGCTGCCGGCAATGAATATTTCTGCAGACGAAGCCCACGAGGGGTGCGATATTTTATCGGAAGCGATTATGGAAGTTGCCTCAAGCGTTTCCTGAGTTCTTGTCTCACTCCCATCCACAGTACACTCTGCTCCCATGCGTCATATTCTTGTTCCCGAAGACCTCTCGCCAGCCGACATCGATGCGGTGTTCGCGGTGTCGCGCGATCTGAAAACGAAATACGAAAAAGGAATACGCGAACCCCTCTTGCCAGGACGCGTCATGGCGCTTGTGTTTGAGAAGCCAAGCCTTCGCACGCGAGTGAGCTTCGAAGCAGCAATGGCGCACTTGGGCGGATCGAGCCTCTTTCTTGGCGAAGACACGGGGTTTGGTTCCTCGCGAGAAAGCATGGCTGATTTTGGACGAGTCTTGAGCCAGTATGTCGACGTGATTGTCTGTCGTACAAAGTCTCATGCGACTATCGAAAAAATGGCTGCCGCTTCGAGCGTGCCAGTGATAAACGGACTCACCGACTTCTGTCACCCATGCCAGGCACTCGCCGATCTCTACACGCTCAAAGAACATGTAGGCCGAATGAACGGCCTCAAGCTTGCGTTCGTTGGGGATGGCAACAACGTCGCGAGATCGTTGGCAGTGCTGTGTGGAATGCTCGACATTTCTTTCGCGCTGGCAGCGCCAAAGGAATTTCAATTCTCTCCCCAGTTCCGAAAACATCTTTCTGAGGTGGTGCCTGAGCTTGATCTCATGGAAACAATCGATCCCAAAAAAGCCGTCGAGTCGGCGGCGGTTGTTTACACCGACGTCTGGACGAGCATGGGACAGGAATCCGATCGTTTGCGACGCAAGAAAGAACTCGAACCTTACCGGGTCGACGAAACTCTCATGCGGCATGCGCCTTCATCGATCTTCATGCACTGTCTTCCGGCTCGGCGCGGTGAAGAGGTGACGGACGGGGTTATCGACGGCCCACAGAGCGTTGTCGTACAACAAGCGGCCAATCGCATGCACGTGCAGAAAGGCCTGCTTGCCTGGCTGCTTGGTCAGAAAATGAAACCGTAGCGAAAGCCTCTCTCTACTTTCTTCGACACAAAGTGATTCCTCTTTCCCCCCTAAGGGTGTTCGCACCTACTTCTATGCCAACCCCTCGCATCAACAGAGCACTCGATCAATTGCGCGACGTTACATTTGAGCGCGGATATGTACGCTCGGCGACAGGAAGCGTTCTGATTCGTGCCGGCGGCACCGCAGTGATCTGCACAGCGAGCATCGCTCCTGGCGTTCCCGACTGGATGACTGGCAAGGGACGAGGCTGGCTCACGGCTGAATACGCGATGCTTCCTACGAGCACCACTCCTCGCAAAAAGCGAGATCGTGGGCCTTCCCTCGATGGCCGATCGACTGAAATTCAGCGACTGATCGGGCGCAGCCTTCGAGCGGTTATCGATTTTAAGGCCCTCGGTGAAGCGACCATCGTCATTGACTGCGATGTGCTCGAAGCCGACGGTGGCACTCGCACAGCCAGCATCACCGGCGCTTATGTCGCTCTGTTCGATGCCCTTCGAGCCTCCGAGAAAATTATTCCTTGCGGAGCCTTGGCCCTCACAAGTCAGGTTGCCGCTATAAGCGTGGGGATCGTCGACGATGAACCTCGGCTCGATCTCGACTACGCCGAAGACTCAACAGCCCACGTCGACATGAACATCGTCATGACCGGCACCGGCGGTTTTGTGGAAGTGCAGGGGACCGCTGAACGCGGAACATTTGAGAGTTTGGCGCTGGAATCCATGCTTGCTCTTGGACGCAAAGGCATTCAGGAACTTCTGTCGCTTCAGAATCTCTCTCTGGCGTCTTCTGGACGCTAAACCGTTTGAGGCATTGGTCTCAAACGAGGTTTTCTGCTTCTGAGCAAGTCTTCATGCGTATCGCTGTGTTGACGGCATTGTTTCAGAAAGATAAGGTCAAAGTCTGTGGAGGGGATCAATCGATTAAAAAACGCACGGCTATGGCGTCTTTGCATCACAACGGTTTTTTACTTTTACTTTTTCACCGCGTTTTGTGATTGGTTCCAAAGTATTACTCATTTCACTTTATTCAATCGGGGATTTTTCTATGAGTATTCGACATGGCTCCTCTCATCGACAGCGTCATGTGAAAAGAATTGGATTTACGCTCGTTGAACTACTCGTTGTGATCGCGATCATCGGTGTCCTTATCGGATTGTTGCTGCCGGCTGTGCAGGCGGCTCGCGAAGCGGCCAGACGGAGTCAGTGTGCCAATCATTTGAAGCAACTCTCGCTCGGATTTCTCCAGCACGAATCGTCAAAGGGATATCTTGCATCCGGTGGCGAAAGCTGGGTCAACCACATGACTTTTGTCAGTGGCAATCCCTCTTACGCGCCCACCCAGCGGGCAGGCTGGGGTTATCAGGTGCTCCCTTTTATTGAGCAGGTTGAAATCTGGAACGGGATCGGCGGCCAGACAGACATGGATCGTTCGATCATTGCAATTGGTGCAAAAGTCAAACAGATGTTCTGCCCGAGTCGCCGTGCACCAGAAGTGCTTCAGGCTGGTGACTGGTATTCGTATCCCTCTAATTCAGGAAGAACATTTGGTCATGCAAAAAACGACTATGCTGCCGCCACTGCCGACGGTGGCTACACGCCTCCCGGTGGCACGGCAGTAAGCGATGGCTACGGCATCGGCGCAGTCGTGCGTGTGTGGGATGTAAACAATGCACCAATGACGCTGTCAAAAATCAGCGACGGCTCGAGCAATACAATGCTCCTTGGAGACAAACGTCTCAACGTCAAACTCATCGGAACATTTCAAGGCGACGACAACGAGGGATACACTTCCGGCTGGGACTGGGATGTGATTCGCCAGACGAATATCGAGCCGAGAGCCGATCCCAACGACACCACAAGTAATAGCGAATCGCGATTCGGATCGAGCCATCCTGGTGGGTTCACCGCATCGATGGTGGATGGATCGGTGAAATTTTTACCCTATACAATCGACATTCATCTTTTTGCAAAGCTCGGTTGCCGTTTTGACGGGCAGACGATTATGGTCCCTGAATAAACCGCCTCTCACTCGTGCTTTCAACTCGATCGATGTCCCCTCATCGGATCTTCCTTTTTCGCGTGTGTCTGAAAGGACTTTTTTTGTGCTGATCCATGCCACATGGTCGATACCTCGTCAGTTATTTTCCGCTGCTGCAATCGCGATTGTCGGTATGAGTCTGCCGCTATTCACAGGGTGCGGTGGTGGCAGTGGTGAAAAAACCGTTCAAACCAAGGGGCGTGTCACCAATGCGGGCGAAATGCTCGATGTCGAACGACGCGATGTCGGAGTCGGCATGGTGCAGGTGATCTTCACGAGCGTCGATGAATCTGAAAACAATATCGGAGAATCCTCTGCATCGAAAGTGCTCGTGGATGGATCGTTTTCTGTTGGAGGCCGCAGCGGCTCGGGCCTGCCTCCTGGACGCTATCGCATCGGCGTGGAGCAGTGGGATCCGTATCCGCAAATCGACAAACTCAAAAGAAAGTTTTCACCGACAACTTCAAAAATTATTCGCACCATCGACGGCTCGCCAATCGAACTTGATGTCTCAAGACCGGAGGGCTGAATGCATGATCGCATTTATGGGTTTTGCGCGTCAGGCTTTTTCTCTTCCAGCACAATCGAGGCTGAGTTAATGCAATAACGCAGGCCTGTTGGTGGAGGCCCATCGTTAAAAACATGGCCCAGATGTGCGTCGCATTTCTTGCACGTCACCTCGGTACGCTGCATGAAAAGTGTTACATCGTCATGCTCTTGAATTTTCCCTTTTGTGAGAGGCGAGTGAAAACTTGGCCATCCGCATCCGCTTTCAAATTTTTCATTCGATGTAAAAAGTGGTTCGCTGCAGCAGACACAGCGATACGTTCCCGGAGTTGTGGTGTTCCAATATTTTCCAGTGAACGCCCGTTCGGTGCCCTTCATTCGAGCAATTTCGAACTGCTCCGGCGAAAGACGTTTTCGCCAATCGTCCAAGGTCTTGGGAAGTGATTCTTCTTCAGTCACAGTCGAATCTCCTGAAATTTCTAGTGGGGCATCTGCGTTCAAGCGTCCGTTCGAATCAGTGATCGATACAAGCCCCTTTGTTGTTCCGATCCACTCCCGTCCAACGACGAGGAGCGCTGCGCCTGTCGAGGCCAAAAGCAGCCATGGAGCCGTTGCAACGATACACGTTCGCCAGATACGGATCGATCGCATGCATTCACCTATTCACAAAACTCTATCCGCAAGGAACACGCCGCAACGTCTGGAATCAACCACGCGGATCAGGAAGCTTTTTTGGATCGTAGACATGATCTCGCTTTCGGACTATTTCCGCTTTGAGAATTTTGTCGAGTGAGCCACCAGATTGACGATTTCCCTGCGTGCGTTCCAGCTTTGCGAGCACATCGGCTCCCTCGATCACTCGACCGAAAACTGTGTGTTTGCCGTCGAGGTGTTCCGTGGCACCGAATGTGAGAAAGAACTGCGAACCGCCGGTATTGGGCCCGGCGTGCGCCATCGAAAGCGTGCCATGAAAATGCTTTCGCGTGTTGGGATCGTTGCACTCGCATTCAATTGCATAGCCCGGGCCACCGGTGCCGGTTCCAGTAGGATCGCCTCCTTGCGCCATGAATCCTCCGATAACTCGATGAAACGGTGTGCCGTTGTAAAACCCTTTTTCAATGAGGCTCACAAAATTGGCCACGGTGTTGGGCGCGTCATCTTCAAAAAGCTCGACAACAATCTCCCCTTTTGACGTGATTATTTTAACTCTCGGAAGAGTATCGGTTTCGGCATCTTGTTTTCGCCTTGCCATCTCTTCGTCTACTTTGGTTTTATCAGCTTTGATTTGATCGGCGAGTTCGCCCACCTTCTCTGGACTTGCTTCAGCAGACATGGCTTTTGTGAGCCATTCACTTGCCTCTTCGAGTTTTGAAAGCCTGATTGCAGCGGTCGCAGCCATCAAAAGAAGATCGGGGCTTGCCGCACCGACTTTTTCCAAAGCATCTGCAATTTCAAGTGTGCGAGTAAAATGATCGGTGTCGAGCGCACCAGCAGCTATCGCCAAAGCGATTTCACGCGCGCGGGCGTCTTCGGGCTTCACCGTTAAAAGTGCAAGAGCAGCCTCCTCGAGTTCCTTCCCAACCACTCTGGCAGAAACTTGAATCGTCTCAAACTTCTTGGCAATGCTGGCCTTATCACTCCCAGGTTTTTGATATTCTGCCTGCAGCACAGAAAGTTCACCAACTTTATCGCGCATGGCGAGGGAAGCTTTTTCGAATTCTGCCTCGATCTCTTCCGGTGTTTTTGGATCTTGAACAATTCCCTGTAGTTCATTCTTGGATGCTGAGTCGGTTCTATTCTGCCCGTGCGCCATAAAGAGTGGAGTCGCGCTCACCAGCACAAAGAACACAACGAGGAGCTTGATTTTGATCACTGTCAATTCCTTCGGAAACGATGTGGTTGATTTTGAATCTACTCACCAGAACGCTCGCCGCCTGAATAAGGTCCTGTGGCGAGGTGTCTAGTCTGCATTACACTAGCACGCTGGTGCAATCGCGACGATTCATGCTCGACGTATGCTGCTGCGCCGCCTCTCTCTAGAATCGCATCTCAACGAGGAGTTCGACGAAAGCGTGTCACCAAGAAACAACAGCCGCAAAACTGTCAAAACGCCTGAAGCGGCGAGCCCTCCGCGGATTGTAGGCGGCACGCTGCGCGGTCGATTGTTGCCGTTTTCGCCAGACGGCAGAACCCGTCCGATGAAAGATCGCGTTCGCGAAACGCTTTTCGATTTGATTGGCCCGGAAATCGTTGGCGCCATTGCGATCGATCTCTTTGCCGGTTCTGGATCGCTGGGTTTTGAGTCGATCAGTCGAGGCGCTTCAAAAGCCATCTTTGCAGAGCGTCATTTTCCGACCTCTGATCTCATCGAAAAAGCTGCGATCACTCTTGGTATTTCGCAAAGCGTTACGGTCAAGGCAGGCAACGTGCTGCTCTGGTCTAAACAAATGCCTGTGCTCGATACATCGGCTCGCTGGATTGTTTTTTTCTCTCCGCCGTGGTCATTCTTTACAGAGAAGACAGACGAAATGATGGCGCTTGTGCGAGCGATGCTCTTGGCCGCACCAAGAGGCAGCCTCCTGGTGGTCGAAGCCGATGAAAACTTTGATCCTCAGCATCTCCCTTCGCCACATCGCTGGAATCTGAGAACGATTCGACCTGCCGTGCTCTATTTTTACGGTGTGCACAATGAGGATTCAGCAGAAGCAGACTCGCCGCCTTCGTTTCCAGATTCAACTGTACATTGACCGTTGAATTCACTCAGGGCATCGCACTCGCCACAAAATGGGCGTTGTGAAAAAAAGTGCGTGAACGATTTTTACGAGCCTACGAGGAAGCTTGCATCACGTGCACGAGCATGCCGATGGCAGCAGATGCCACCACCACAATCGGTGTGGGCACCACTTGTTTGCTCAGCATCAATACAGAAATAATCGCCATGATAATCGGTAGAAGTGCCGGCTTTCCATCGGCCACAAAAGCGCTCACTCCAAGTTTCCAATTGAGCAGAATAATCGCGGCCACAACCGCTGCTCCGATCGCCGAAAGCGAACGATCGAGCCACGAACCACTGCGAATCTTCTGAATGAACGGGGCCATGCCGAGCACCATCACAAAGCTTGGAATAAACGCAAACACCGTCGCAATCGCCGCACCCCAGAGTCCTTGCACGGGAGAGTGCAAAGGTCTCCACCCCGCAACAAAGCCGATGAATGTCACCACGAGAATCAGCGGTCCGGGAGTCGCTTCTCCCATGGCCAGCGCATCAAAGCGTTCACTTGGCTCCAACCAGCCTCGCAGGAGCGATTCCTCCAGGGCCCATGGCACGACTGCATACGCTCCACCAATCGACAGCAGCGTCGTCTCGGTAAACAGAATCGCGATCTCTCCTCCTCGACCTGCAGCGAGATCAAAAAACGCGATGCCTGCAAAAGTAACCAACCACAAAATAACCCCCACAAACACGACACCCAAAGGCCAGATCCACCATCGGCGTGCACCTCGATCAACCGCTGCGTCTTCTTTTGTAGGTATCTTCTCACAAAAAACTTTTGCCTCGGCATTCGATTGTGAGTGATCGTTCTTTTTACCATGGACACCAGAAGCTTTTGGACCTCTGACATCAAAGACCACTCCTACCATCGCGGCAACAAACAGAACGACCGGAAATGAAATTCCCCATGCCAGCAAACACAAGCTCACAACAAGAAGCACTCCTGCCCCTACCGATCGCACCGATTTCCGACCAATCCGCCAGGCAGCCATCGCAACAAGTGCCACGACCGCCGATTGCAAACCGTGAAACCCGGCTGAAATAATCGGCCATGATTCGCCTGCCACATGCAGCCATGCAAGCGCCGTTACAAGAATTGCTCCGGGAATAATAAAGAGCGTGCCTGCCAGAAGTCCCCCGCGAAGGCCGCCGACTCGCCATCCGGCATACGTTGCCAACTGCTGCGCTTCGGGCCCAGGCAGGAGCATGCACAGTCGCAAGGCCGCAAGAAATTCTTCTTCCGAAATCCATTTTTTTCGTTCTACGATTTCACGATGCAAAATGGCGATCTGGCCTGCCGGTCCACCAAAGCCCGTTGCACCAATCAGCAGCCAGGTGCTGAGCGATTCCCTGAATCCAACATCGGCGTGAGGCTGTTGCGGTCGATTTGGTGACGCTGGGCTTTCACCGGCCTGCGATGGCTGCCCACCTTGAGAGAACGAGTTCGAGTTCATTGAGAAACTCTAAAAGGGTATCCGAATGCAGCAGCCTGAGTATTCTTTTTGAAACGTCCTTCTACTATTTTTTACCGAGGGCCACTATGGATATTGTGAATCAGCGTGACGCGGTTGCCTTTATCACCGCCGATGGATCAACGATTCGAGAACTTTTAGCTCATCGAAATTCGAGTATTCGCAATCAGAGTCTTGCCGAAGCTCGGCTCGCTCCTGGCATGGCGACAACGCCGCATCATCACAAAGTGACCGAAGAGATTTACTACATTCTCTCTGGCGAAGCCGAGATGACGCTTGCGACAAAAACTCAACGAGTCGGTCCAGGGGATGCGATTGCAATTCCTCCGGGAGATCGCCACTCCATTCGTACTATCGGAAACGTGGAGCTTGTCTTTCTTTGCAGTTGCGCGCCTGGGTATGAGTCCACGGATACATTTCTTGAGCACGAAACACCCATTGCTCCCGACTAAAACCCGCATCATCCACCATCAACCATCGCGGAGTTCTTGGCATTCACTTGTCAGAATTTAGCGAATTCCTGCGCGAATTCCGCTTGATTGACAATTATGAAAAGACCTATGGTTGTATTTGAGGGGTTTGAGAAAACATTTGCTGCTGGCAGCGTATAGAAAGGTCCAGCAGATCCAAAAAATCTGCTGCCCGCCAAGTACGCCAATGCAACATCCAGCGGCCTGACGGCGACCGTCGTCGCCGGCTCCAATACGCACGACTTCGCTCTTACAAAGTAAGATGCTCGGCGTGCCGGAGAGAGTTCAAGCACCCGCTTGCATTCGGAAACCGATCGCTCAGAAAAACGCCTCGTTGCTGAGAATCTCCGTAGAAATATCTCCAAAAAGCCCTTCACGATAAAGTTTTTGTGGAAAGTGGTTTCGATGACGTTAGAGTCGATGTATCGAAGGGAATAATCGACAGCGTATGAAAGGTCTTGGTCTTCTCGAGTCATCACATTCTGAGGATTATGATCTTCACGCATGGCGACGTTGTATTGAAAACTGGTCTGGTGAAGGCCTGAAATGACTTCTTGAGTCTCGAATACTCAATCTTTTTTTGTAAAATTTCTTTTGCACGGGTCTTCTTCGATCTCCTCTCCACAATCCCGCTCCCGGCGTGGTACTTTACTCAAAGAGTGTTTCGCGGTCTCGGGTCGTCCAATGGTGTCATATGGTGTCGTAACGGCCTGCGTTTCACTTGTGACAAGTAGAGTCTCATTTCTCCAGAATCATGTGCGGTATTTCTATGGCAGTTTCATTTCCTGACATTCTGGTGAGCGAGGGTTTGCTTTCCGACGAACAGTTGGCCGAAGCAATCAGCCTGTCAAAAAATTCTGGAAAAAAAGTTCAGGACGAAGTGATTCGTCTGGGATATGCCCCGAGCGACCAGGTGATTCAGGCGCTGGCCAAAAGTTATGGTCTTAAATTCATCGATTTGACAGGCATGACGATTTCAGCAGAAGTGATCGGCCTGCTGCCAGAGTCAATCGCGCGAGAGAATACGGTTTTCCCAATCTCCGAAGATGGGGAAACGCTTCGCATTGCAACGAGCGACCCCACCGATCTCGACACACAGGAAAAGTTGCAGTTTATCTTGAACCGCACCGTTGAATCGACGTTGGCTCCTCGCGAATCAATCGTCGACGCAATCAATCGTCACTATGGACTCAGCGACGGCGAGAGCGCCGATTCGATGTTGCAGGAGTTCACCGATACCCAGATCGATTTCACCGAAACAGCCGTTGAATCAGCTGGAGCAAAATCGACCGAAGAATCGAGCGACGCACCGGTGGTGCGACTGGTGCAGTTAATCATCACCGAAGCAGTGCAACTGCGCGCAAGCGACATCCACATTGAACCGTTTGAAAATCGCGTGCGAGTGCGATACCGCATCGACGGCCGTTTGGTGGAGCGAGATAATCCACCGCGACGACTGCTCGGCGCGATTCTTTCGCGTATTAAGGTGCTTTCAAAGCTCGACATTGCCGAGCGTCGCCGCCCGCAGGACGGTCGAATCAAGATCACCGCCGACGGTAAGGATTACGATCTGCGAGTCAGCGTGCTGCCAACGAATCACGGACAGAGCATCGTCATGCGGATTCTCGACAAGGATAATATCCGCGTTGGTATTCGGCAGCTCGGGCTTTCGGAAGGCGATTTCCGAAATTTCAAAAATCTGATTCGACGTCCCAACGGCATTATTCTTGTTACCGGCCCAACCGGTTCTGGAAAAACGACCACGCTCTATGCCTCGCTCAATGAACTCAATCGTCCAGATACAAAGATCATCACCGCCGAGGATCCTGTGGAGTATTACCTCTCCGGGATCAATCAGGTGGAAGTTCGTCACAACATCGGTCTCGATTTTGCCCGCGTTATCCGTTCGATGCTTCGCCAAGCTCCAAACGTGATTCTCGTTGGTGAAATGCGGGATACTGAAACGGCCCAGATGGGTATTCAGGCATCGCTCACCGGGCATTTGGTGTTTAGCACCCTGCATACAAACGATGCTCCTGGCGCGATCACCCGCATGATTGATATGGGAGTGCCTGCCTATCTCGTCGCTTCGAGCATTGTCGCGGTTTTGGCTCAGCGACTCATTCGCGTCATCTGCTCCAAGTGCAAGCAACCTTTCTCGCCACTCGACACTCAGATTGAAGCGGCTGGCATGACGCCCGAAATGGTGGCAGAAGCTACATTCATGAAGGGGCGCGGCTGCCAGCACTGCGGAAAATCTGGCCACCGAGGACGACTTGGGATTTTTGAACTGATGATGATGACCTCAAAAATTCGAGAACTGGCATTCCAGGGAGCCCCCACGCAAGACATTCGCCGGGCCGCAGTGAACCTGGGAATGTCGGTGATGTTTGAAGACGGCGTGCGAAAGGTCGCAAAGGGGATCACAACGTTTGACGAAGTATTTCGTGTTGCAAAAAAGGTTGAGAAGTGATTGTTTCGGCATTCACATTCCTTTGTGGCGACCGAGTCCTCTTTATCTTCGATATTTCCGCCGATTAGCTCTCTTTTCCTTTTTGATTCGCCGTAGAAAAGATTTTTGGGCTGTTGAAGCTCGTCGGGCAGGTTCAAAAATCCCAAGATTTCGAGCGATTGCTTGGCTGACCGGGCCAAAAAAACTGGACCCTCTGGCTAATTTTGACCGAAGAAGCGCATACTACGGAAGTCCGGCCGTGCGTCAGGGGTATTGGCTGGACTCCAAATCGGTATCTAACGTGAGCCGTCATTCTTTATTGACCCCTTATTTTTCGTCTGCCGACTGCGCGCAGACGCTCTGGCGAGTCACAATAGGCCCGCAGGTCTTTGGGGCATCGGTTCACTCATTGATCTCTAGATCGCACGTGTTGAGCAATTTCAAATTTTCACGCGTCAGGCTTCGATGTCCGTTGTTTCAAAATGTAAAATCATTCACCACTTTTTTTGATCGCATTTATTCATCATGAGCACAAGCACTCCTCCACTTCCGAGTTCTCATGCCACTTATGTGGAAAAAATCCTCAAAGTAGCGCACGACAATAATGCGACCGAAGTTCGGTTTGGTGCCGGCGGCGCGCCGTCGATCAGAATCGATGGATCGCTCAAGCCGATCAAGGCCAATCCTGTTACAGCAAATGATGTGAACACCATGGCGAAGGCACTCGCTCCGGCCGGCGCTAACCTTGCGAACTTTCATTTTACTTCCACGCTTGGTGATTACGAAGCCTCACTCATCGACAACGGCGGAGTGCCGGTGTTGATCCTCAAGCCCGCAACAAGCCCCGAGCCATCTCACGAAGCTTCTCTTGAACTCGCTCCCACTGAAGATTTTGTCGATACCGACAAGCCTGTTGGCGCCGCGGTAGATGAGTTCGCCATGCCGAAGGTGGCGACCGGATCGATTCAGATCGACAAACTTTTAATGGCCGCTGTGAAAAATGGTGTGAGCGACATTCACATTACAACAGGCCTGCCGCCTGTCTTTCGTGTCGACGGACATATGAAGCCGCAGAACACCAAGGTGCTGACCGCCGACGATACAAACGGTCTGATGAAAGCGATCACTCCCGAACGCTGCCAGGCTGAATTGGCCGAAAAAGGGGGTGCCGACTTTGGCTTTGCCTTCGGTGACATGGCCCGTTTCCGAGTGAGCATATTCAAGCAGCGAAATACCGTGGCGATGGTGCTGCGACAAATTCCAAACAAGATGCTCACTCCTGAGCAGCTTGGCGTTCCTGCGATCGCCAAAAAAATGGTTATGCGTCCGCGAGGGCTGTTTTTGGTTACGGGCCCTACTGGTTCGGGAAAGAGCACCACGCTGGCGAGTCTGATTAACTACATCAATGAGACGACCGATCACCATATCATCACGATCGAGGATCCGATTGAGTTTTATCACTACTCCAAAAAAAGCACGATCAACCAGCGCGAAGTGGGCAACGACGTGCCAAGTTTTTCAGAGGCTCTCCGCCGCGCCTTGCGTCAAGATCCCGATGTGATTCTTGTCGGTGAGCTTCGAGATCTTGAAACGATTGAGGCTGCTATTTCTGCTGCCGAAACGGGTCACGTTGTTTTTGGAACGCTCCATACCACAGGTGCTCAGGGCACCGTCAACAGAATCATCGACGCCTTTCCCGCCAACCAGCAGGATCAGATTCGCACACAACTTTCCACGGCGCTTATCGGCGTGATTTCGCAGGCGCTTTTACCGAAAATCGGTGGAGGACGAGTGGCAGCCTACGAGGTGCTCGTGGTCACGCCGGCCATCGGAAATCTCATCCGTGAAAATAAAACTTTCCGCATTAATTCATCGATTCAGACCGGAACGAAGCTCGGCATGCAACTCCTCGACGACAATCTCTTCAAGCTCTGGGGCGACAAGAAGGTGACCGAAGAAGATGTGCTTGCCAAGGCTCAATCGGTCGACGATTTAACCAAGCGAATCGCCAATGCCAAGCGAGGAGTTTTCGATGACGAGGAGGATGTTTCTCGTCGTGCCAAAGATATGGGCTAGACATAGGTTCGGACCATGGACAATGGGCCATAAAACATGAGACAGACCACACTTCTAGAAGAATTTCACGCGTTCAATCCGGACGCACTTGATGGACAGCTCGAATAATTTCCTGATATCAACTTCCTGATTTTCACTCGTTTCACCACTCTCACTTTCCGCGTGCACTATGGCTCTCAAGCGTCTCGGACAAATCCTCATCGACTTAGGGCTCATCAATGAGCAACAGCTTCCTATTTTGCTCGAAGAGCAAAATAATCGTGGCGGCGAACTGCTTGGTCGAGTTGGTATTTCGATGGGGATGTTTTCCGACGAGCAACTCGGCGAGGCTCTTGCCGAACAGTGGAACACTAAATTTGTCACGCTTTACGATCGTCCCATTCCGGGCAACACGGTCAAGCTCGTCAGCGAGCCGATGGCGCAGCTCTATCGCGTGATTCCAATCGATATTTCGGACAACCGCCTCACGGTCGCCACCGCGGATCCACAGAAAATTAGCATTCAGGATGAGCTGCGCACATTTCTTGGCTACGACATTTCTGTGGTTGTTTGCACAGAGGTGGAAATAGATAAGGCAATCGAGAAATATTATTCGTCCGATTCCGAAAGTGTGGAATCGCTCGTCGAAGACATGGGTCGCGACAAGGCGCTGCTCGATGCCGCCGATAAGGTGGGCTCGGGGAGAGACGGGCCGATCGATCTGACAGGTGCCGAGGCACTTTCCGAGAGTGCGCCGGTACGAAAACTATTAAACATGGTCCTTCTCATGGCCATTAAAGACGGCGCAAGCGACATCCACTTTGAACCGTTTGAAACGGAATTTCGAATTCGGATCAAGGCTGATGGCGTGCTCTACGAAATGGTACCGCCACCGAAACATCTGGCGTTTGCAATTACCACTCGCATTAAGGTGATGGCGAATCTCGACATCGCCGAGCGACGATTGCCGCAAGACGGTCGTATTGAACTTCAAGTCGGTGGAAAGCCAGTCGACTTGCGGGTGAGTGTTTTGCCGACGCTTTTTGGAGAAAGCGTTGTCATGCGAGTGCTCGATCGCGGCGTCGTGTCGCTCGATCTTGAAAAGGTTGGACTGAAGCCTGAAATGCTCAGGTTATTTCGTGAAATCATCCGACGACCCAACGGCATTGTGCTCGTTACGGGGCCGACTGGATCGGGAAAGACAACCACACTTTACTCGGCGCTTTCTGAGCTCAACGACATCGAAGACAAGCTCATTACCACTGAAGATCCGGTCGAATACGACATCGACGGCATCGTTCAGGTACCAATCGATGCTGAAATCGGCAATACATTTGCTGCCTGCCTGCGAGCGATTCTGCGACAAGATCCAGATCGTATTCTGGTGGGGGAGATTCGCGATGTCGAAACCGCGGAAATAGCGGTGCAGGCATCACTCACCGGCCATATGGTTTTTAGCACTCTGCATACCAACGATGCTCCCTCCACGATCACACGGCTTCGCGACATGGGAGTACCGCCGTTTTTGATCACCGCCACCGTTGAAGCAATTCTTGCCCAGCGTCTGGTGCGACGAATTTGCACCAACTGCAAGGAAGAAGTTGTGCCGAGTTCTGATGTGCTTGCCGATCTCGAACTCACCAGCGATAAGATCGCCGGGAAATCGTTCTATCGGGGCCGAGGGTGTGAGAAATGTAATCGCACAGGCTATCGGGGTAGGCTTGGTCTCTATGAACTGATGGTGATCACCGATGAAATGCGAGACATGATTATGCGAAATGCCTCGACCGAAGAGCTTCGAAATACTGCAAAACGATCTGGCATGGTGATGCTGCGAGATTCAGGGCTCGAAGGATTGTTTGAAGGCCTGACAACCGCTGAGGAAGTGATTCGAGAAACGATTTTGGATGCCTAAAAATTAGCAAGACTGTTCTTCGATAGACAGCCAACGGGCCGTTTGGGATAATTGAAACACGGGGATATATGCAACACTTTTCTCACGGCGACATCCGTGAGACATTGCCTTTTGCCAACGACATCGAGGTTTGCCATGCCTACTTATCAATTTGAAGCCATTGATGCGTCGACCGGAAAAGAAATCCGGGACGTTGTTGACGCACCGACGGAGGCCGAGGCACAGGCCACGATCCGTTCGCAGGGCTACATGATCACGAAGATCAAGGTTCAGAAACAGGCTGCCGCTGCAGGGGGTTCTGGTAAGAAAAAGCCTGGCAGAAGTTTTGCGATTGGGGGCGTCAAAAGCAGAGACCTCACGCTTTTCACCCGGCAGCTTTCGATTTTGACCGACGCCGGTCTTCCGATTCTTCGCAGTCTGCGAATTCTTGCCGAGCAGGCGGAAAAGGGCCGTCTCAAAAACTCTCTGCTCGACACCTGCGATGAGATTGAAGGTGGCTCGACGCTCTCCGAGGCGATGTCGAAAAGCCCCAAGTGTTTTAATCGGCTTTACGTCAACATGATTCGTGCTGGCGAGGCGGGCGGTGCGCTCGAGGTGATTCTGCGTCGGTTGAGCGAATTCATGGAGCGTAGCCAGTCGCTCAAACGCAAAGTCAAAGGTGCGATGGTTTATCCGATCGTGGTTGTGAGCGTGGCGGTCGGTATTTTGACATTTATCATGATCAAGATTGTGCCGCAGTTTAAAAAGATTTTCGACGACTTCGGCACCACCCTGCCCCCGATGACTGAGTGGCTCATCTGGATTTCCAATGCTGCGGTCAACTACTGGTATCTGATTCCGGCGATTCCCTTTGGCTTTAATTTGATCGTCAAGGGAATCAAGATGACGAAATACGGGCGATTTGGCTGGGATCTTTTCACGCTCAAAGTCGTGATTTTTGGTCAGCTCGTGGAGAAGAACATCTGCTCTCGTTCCACCCGCACGCTTGGCACACTTCTGGCGAGCGGCGTGCCTATTTTGGAAGCGCTCAATATTACCAAGGAAACCTCCGGCAACATGATGTTTGAGCAGCTGTTTTCGAAAGTGTCCGACTCGATTCGCGATGGTGAGTCGATTGCCAAGCCGCTCAAGGAATTCTCGGTGCCACCGTTTAATCTTGTGGCCCTTTTATTTTGGGCGGTATTTCTGCCGGGCGTCGGGGCCTTGCTCTATCTCACGAAATACAAAAAGCGAGTTGTGGATGATCTTGTTGTCAACATGGTGGACGTCGGAGAAGAGTCGGGCGAGCTCGATACGATGCTCTATAAGGTGGCCGACACCTACGACGAAGAGGTGGCTGTGCTGACCGAAAGTTTGACAAGTTTGATGGAGCCGCTGCTTATTATTTTCTTGGGCGGTGCCGTCGGTTTTATTGTGATTGCCCTCTTTATGCCGCTTATCAAGCTCATTACCGATCTGTCGTAAGGATTTTTTATGTATCACCAAGCGAACAAAAAGATTTTAGCTCCTTTTACATCTGGCACATCTGGCACATTTAAACGTCGGTTAAAGGCGCTCGATTCTTCCATCGTTAGTCTGCCTGTAAACAAGGTTTCGCGACAAAGACATCCACATCGTGGTTTCACGCTCGTGGAGCTGCTTGTGGTGATTGTGATCATTGGCATGCTCGCAGCAATCGTTACGCCGGCAATCATGATTGCGATGTCGCGAGCAAAAGTAGCTCGTATTAAAGCCGAGATCGATATGCTTCACTCAGCCATCATGAACTACAAAAATGAATACGGGAGTTTTCCACCAAGCTACAGTGCCTTGGCGACAACTGCTCCTGCAGGAAAACACTTGGCAAGGCTCTTTCCACGATGCAATGTCGCCACCGAGTTTGCATCACCAGCAGTCCCTATTACGCCTGCAAACGCAATCGTTTCATGGCTCGGAGGATATACCAGCGATCCAACAAAGCCATTGACTGGAACCGGAGCAAGAAAAAAGCTCTATGACTTTGACCAGTCC
The DNA here is from genome assembly GCA_003669585.1 of Planctomycetota bacterium. Taxonomy (GTDB): domain Bacteria; phylum Planctomycetota; class Planctomycetia; order Pirellulales; family UBA1268; genus QWOQ01. Next base: position 601,361 of record QWOQ01000007.1, read on the forward strand.
CGCGTCGGAACGGTAAGTGGATCAAGCGGGCTTTCTTATTTCCCTCCAAATGCAGAAGGCATGCCTTATCTCTACATCGATGCCGCAAACTATAACTTTGTCGATTTCGCTACGAATGGTGGAAACAGCGTGAGCGGCATCAAGTATTTTGTGTGGCGGCAGGACAAATTCTTCGATCCGAATACTTTGAGTCCCATGTCGCTCACTGCCGCAGGCTCTCCAAAACCATTTAATCCTGATTCATTTCAAATTATTTCGGCAGGACGCGACGGGGAATTTTTCACTGAGGATGATATTTCAAACATGTGGTCAGGGACCTGGGGTGAGTGGAAGGATTCGAATTGACTTGGACTTTATCACTCCACTGGAGTCATTTATGAATACCTCAATTCCATATCGTGCGACGACTCCGTGGAACGATGATCCACGTGCAATAAAGAGACGCTGCAGAGCCTTTACGCTCATTGAACTTTTGGTCGTATTTATCATTATTTCAATCCTTTCTTCGCTCATGCTCGCAGGTCTTGCTGGTGCCCGTCAACGGGCAAAAACTGATAAGACAAAAAGTACGATTCGCAAAATCGACTCAGTCATCCGGCCAATGTTTGATAGTTATCGAACGAGGCGGGTGGACATTTCGGTATCGGTAACTTTTCCGGCTGCTTATTCTTTAAAACCAAATCTTCGTGATGCCTTTAAGCGAATGTTTCTTCGTCGAACACTTTTGATGCGGGAAATGCCAGATTCATGGAGTGACGTTCCTTCCAGTCCTACTGCATTCAATGCATTGCCTTACCTGCCTGTCACGCAAACAGCCGCTGTTCGCAGCTATACCTATAACCGACTATCACTCCCCGGCGTTACTCCCGCATACGAAAGTGCAGAATGTCTTTTTATGATTCTATCACGATCCGGATTCGAATCGGATGCACTTGAGATGTTTCGGTCCGATGAAATCGGAGATATTGACAACGACGGCGCAAAGGAATTCTGGGATGGCTGGGGCCGACCGATAGCATTTATGCGATGGGCTCCGGGATTCACAGGATCTTTAATACAAGTCGCCGATGGAGCTCTCTCTCACGATCCGCTCGATCCTTACCGAGTTGATACTCAATCAACCACAACGGCCCATGCATACGCACTGATTCCACTTATTTATTCGTCCGGCCCTGATGGATCGACTGTTGAGACAAGTGACGACAAAACTGGCTACGGACTAGAAGTAATGAAAACTGGAACAGGAGGAACAACTCTTGGTTGGAGCGCCCTCGATCTAGGGAATCTCACTGTGCAGCAAAATTTTAACGGTCTAACACCAGGAACAATTGACCCTTCTTTTTCTCTCGACGCATCCGATAACATCACCAATCACGATCTTCTGAAAAAATAATCCGTTCCATGCTGGCTCACTCTCCCTATCACCGTCGTGGAATGACGCTCGTGGAGCTGATGGTGGTGGTATTGATTTTGGGTCTTCTTGCTGTAACGGTCCTGCCAAACCTTGCCAACTCGGCAGATTCCAGAAAGATTCGTGAGGCGGCTCGAGCGGTTTCCAGCTTCGTTGCGGCGTCTCAATCTCAGGCGATTAGCGGACGATCAGGAGGTGGAATTCGAATCGATGTCCTAGGCTCCCCAATGGGATCCAATGATGCTGCGCTCGATGTGGGCATGGTCATGATTCCTCAGCCATATTGCGGAGACGATCCTGGAAGTGTGGTCACTGTTGTTCCAGACTCTATCGACTCCAGCATGGCAGCGTTGACGTTTACAGGAGGATTTTCTGACGATCCGCTGAAAAATGCATCCGGAAATATACTTCCGCATTTGGGCATTCGTTTTGGTGGCTCTCGCATTGAATTTATGTTTGTACCAACTCTTGGTTCCGCAACCGGAACGGTCTATATGCAAGACGGTGTTGGACCATCGAGCCTCCCAAATCTTAATCAGACTATTGATAACACATCATGGCCGCAAGGCGCCGTTTGCTACGAGATTACTGCTGGCCCCCTTCGCGATGGAAACACATCATTAACCCTTGGCGATGGTGTTGCCATCGATATGACAAATTCTTATGTCGGTACTGGGAACATCTTCTCAGTACCACGACTTTCAGATTCTGTTTACTTACTCTTTGACTCCGCAGGTGTTCCAACTTCGTGGATAAACGACGGTCTGACAAAACAACCTTTTGCTGAAACACTTTTTCTATTGATCAACAGCGTCGAAGCAATTCAAAATAATACGTCGCTCACAGAACCTGGCGGCTACTGGGTGGCGATCGATCCGCGAGGCGGCGTGCCAAAAGTGGCGGAAGTGAAGCCGCAGGGCGCGCCGATCGACACACAGAAAATTCGTGATTCGCAGGAATACATACGCAAGGGGCTCCTGCAAACAGGTCGTTAGAAAATGAATTTATCTACACACCACAACCGTCACGGGATCAGCCTTCTGGAAGTGCTCATTTCAATGGGCATTCTCACTGTTGGACTTGTCAGCGTGTTGTCGATGATTCCTGCAGGTCGTTCCCAGACGATGAAGGCCAACGCATACGATCGGGGAACTACTCTTGCGGCGAACGCTGCTGCCGACCTCATTAATCGCGGGTTGATTCGTCCTGCTGGATGGCTTTCTGGACCAACCGAAGACAAGAATGCTGACGGTATTTTAGATTCTGGTGAAGATGCGAATGGAAACAGTACTATTGATGCAACGCCGTTTGCGGTATTGGATCCTCTGTATAGTGGTTCTACTCCGATATGGCCACGCATACGTCTTCGAACAGATGCGTCGTATGCGGCAAAGTCACTTTTTTCTTTTGACAGCGTTACTTTATTTCCCACGGATGGGATTCCAGTTGAAATTGTCGACATCATTGCCCGCAGTGAAGACGACATTCTCTTTTCAACCGATGTCAATGACGGCGTTGGCATCGATGATCCACCAAAACCAAAGTGGTCCAATGGTTCAGCAGGTCCATTGCCAACTGTTCCGGCACGCCATGTTTTCGAGGGTGTTTACAGCCAGTTGGCAACACTTACGAGTACTGATACTGATCCGGCAAAAATGTGGCGAAAAGGCAGTTATGCCCTGCTGACGATCGTTACATTTTTTAGACGCGATGCAACGCTGCCACCGATGTTGCTCACCGATCCTGATAATGACGGACGATGGCTTGTTGACAAGACAAACGTTCCCGAAGGCATTTCTACGGTGCGTGAACTTATCAAACCAGGCGCAGTGCTGCTGGAAAAGAATGCCTCTGGAAACTATTTTTGGAAACGAATTCTCATGGCCGCTGACAGTGCTAATACAGCAAATGCAGCAGAATCCTCGGATTGGTATGTCTCGCTTGGCTGCGAAGGAGGAAATCCTGTTGGAGGTAGCGACGTCTATATTTTCGCATCCTCGATTGGTTCCTTGCAGATGCGAGTGCGGCTTGAATAACAGAAAACCATGTTTTTAAAGAACACTTTGTAAGAGAAAAATCGATTCCTTTATGTTCAGCATGCGGGCAAGCTGCTGAACGAGTTCAGAAAGATGATCAATGACGCTTCTTGCAAAATTAATCGCTGAAAAACAACCACAGCGACGAGGCGTTTTGCTGCTCATCGTGCTCAGTATGCTCACGCTGTTTATGATGCTCGGCACGACCTATCTTGTTGTTGCATCCAGGGCAAAAGCAACTGCAAAGGCTTTTGCCAGAGCGAGTCATTATTCCGAATCGGCTCACGCAGAAGAAGGCAAACGATTTGTCGACGAAGCATTCAAAATACTCGCCAGAGGCACTACGAACTCTGATTGTATTCCCCCCGCCCTTCGACAAGGCGACGATCTTTTAGGGGATAAGTATGGGCAGATCGTCTTTGTTGATCCACCTGCAACCACAAAACCTTTTCCCGTTCCTCCTGCACTGACGGGACAATTTACATCTGCAGCCCAAATGACGGGTGCGGCCGGGTTGATCGTGCTCACGCTGACAACTCCGATTCCAAATGTAGATCCTTCCGCAGCAGTTCCAAAGGCTAGGCTCACCGCTGATCTCAACGGTTGCGTTTTGACGATTTCTCTACCGGGTCTTGTTGCCAGCACTCGTATTTTGCGCGCGTGGGCAGCATCAACGAATGGCCCAACACTTTCTCTAGCCATCCCCGCTGGCGTCGCATTCAATGGGGCGATGCTTGATGTGAATGATCTCAACAATCGAATCCAGAAAGCGACAGGGTCCGCTGCCAATCATTTTCTTATTAACACACGCGAATTTGACGGCGACAAAATCAATTCTGCTGATATGACCAAGAGCAACGAACCGTATGATGGGTTTGACAGCTCGAACCCATTTTTAGCGCAAATACAACCCGGGCCGCAACCGTCGGCTGGAAACCCAAGAACTCCGGTGACTGTTACCAAACCATCTTTTGCGTCTGAGGTTCCACCTCTTTCTATTGACAATGACACCGATGGCGTACTCGATAGCAAATGGTTGGATGTTGGGTTTCCGATGCTGACTGATGAATCTGGAACGCAATATAAAGCCAAGGCAGCGTATTACGTGCTGGATCTCGATGGCCGTCTGAATGTGAATGCTCATGGCGGCGCAGAACCACTTGATGACAATGATTCTCGTTGGACGGATACGGGAACGGGGACCGGGCCGCCTCATCCATCTGTGCCGACTTCATTTGCAACTCTTCCTGCAGGCAGCAATTACGGAGTATCCGAAATTCATCTTCGCGAGCTATTTCCTGTTCCTCCTGTTCCTCCTATGGGAACGGCCTCTTCTCCCGATCCAGTAGGCTCGTTGCTCTATGGTGAAACTGTTCCAAGTTACAAGCAACCATTAACTCCCTATGCACCGAAACCAAACAGTCTGAAGCGCCCGTTGTTACAAACTCAACTGGTCGACGGTCGATTTGGATCGGATGGCTTTCCTGGAAAACAATCGCAAAATGAGAACATCAGTAAAATTCAAGATTCGCAACAGCCTCTTACTCGAGCAGCAAATACTCCGCAGAGAACAACCTCTATACCGAACGACTGGGGGACAAATACTCAAACAACATCAGTGAGCAAAGGCGCGTTTGGATCACCTTCTGATCTGCATGGTTTTATGAAAATCTATGCACCTTCACGGGCCGCTGGCACAATTGTTCCTGAGATGCGATACGTGAAACCCAGCGGTTTTTGGAACAACGATACGACCGATGATCCTTACGAAGTTCGACTTGATCGAAGTTCTCCACGTTTGGCCACCAACGCTCGGAGCAATCCGGCAACATTGAATCAGGATGATAATAGTTTTTGCGTTGCTGAACTTGAGCGATTCCTAAGACCATTCGACTCAGACTCCGCTCAACTGCCAACCCGTCTCTCCAAACTCTTCGACATCGAATCTGAAAACAGCCGGTTTCTTTTTACAACCGACAGCTGGGATTCAATTGCAATTACAGGAAATGCCTGGTGCGAAATTCTCAAACGCATACAAACTATCGATCCGACAAAGCTTCACGAAGTGCTTTCCCCTGAAGTGATGGCTGGGCGTCGCCTCGATATCAATCGACCCTGTGAGACAGACTCTGAAAAACAATTGCTCTTCAGACATCTGTACACGCTCATCTGGGCATTGACCGGACAAGCAACAGCCGATGCAGCCCAGTGGGCCGCAAATGTCGTCGATTTTCGGGATATTGATTCCACGATGACGCGATTTCAGTACGACACCAACCTCACCGATGGCTGGACTATAAACCCCGCAAGTAGTCCGGATGTCTTTGGCGTTGAAAGGCCTGAGCTCGTTATGACCGAAGCTCTGGCATGGAGCAAAGATGGCGGCAATGGAGGATTTTATGTTGTTCTTCACCGTCCATGGGCGGCGAAGGCATATGACGGAGGAAATCCAAAATCGGGAACCACCAACGCAAGTAAATACGATCCGGAAGCACTTTCCGTTGATCTGACGTATCCTCTCTACGATCCTCAAACCACAAACACTCTCGACCCTGTTTTTAATTCAAACAAACTGAATCTGGATCTTCGTGGTGCCGATGATGACGACTCGCCGGTCTGGCGACTCAATGTGGATGGTACAAAAATCCGTCTTGATGAATCTCCAAAAATGCCGCCGCCGGCTGGTGAATATTTTAGTTCACATACATCGGTACTGCCGAACGACGCTCGATATATGCTTCCAAATTCATGGCTCTGCATTGCGTCGACAGATACTGCAGGAGAGGTCACGGTGAACATTTCAAACAAACTCGACATCGACAAACCCTCGCCGTACAAACCTCCGGCAAAGTCAACTATCACTGTGATCAAACTCGAGCGACTCGCTGACCCCACTTTGAAATATGACGCTACAACAAATCCCTATCGTGAAGTCGATCAAATTACACAAATAAATGTTCGTGATCGAACGCTCGACATGAACATGCCTCCGCAGCCAAAGCAACGCCATCAAAAAAGAATTCGTCTTGCAGCTACGCCCGACACTGCATTCTGGAAACAAGAGTTCAATTCGGTCGATATTCCAATTCCGATCACCTCTCCGGGAACCTGCGACGAACTCAGTGGATCGGCAAAATGGATGCCTTGGAATTCTCGCCCCTATCTCAGTAACATGGAGCTTGTTTTTGTACCGGTTGATTCCTGTGACACATTGCTCACGAACTATTCCAGTGCAACAGCGTTCGGTGGACTTACTGCACTTGGCGGAAAGACAGGCGCTCCACAGCTTCCTCTTTATCTGCTTGCTTCAACGATCGTTCCGACTCGATTCTCAGCTATTTCAACAACCGTCGATGCACCTGCTGTGTCCTTTGGTTCTCCCGGAGTGACTGGTCTTGAAAATCTACCGATAAACCAACTCTCTGATTATCGCGAACCGGGCCGCGTGAATCTGAATACGGTGGTAGACAATAAAATTTGGGATGCCGTAGTTGCGAGAAAGGTTGCAACACCACCCGCAAACACAACTCCTCTCTCAGATCGAAATACGGCTGGATTTTCAAATACTCCAGCGAAGAATTTTTCTGAATTGGTGCGACTTGGTGGTGCAGGAACTCCGCCAAAAATCGATGGCGCATCGCCAGGTCCTGACCCTAGCTTGAATCCAGCATTCGCCTATCTCACTGCGAACCGCCTGGCAAATGCCGCAACCAATCGATCAAATGTATTTGCCATTTGGGTAACTGTTGGTTTTTTTGAAAATGGGAGCACGACAGAAATGGGCTCCGACACCGGTGAAGTACGACGATACCGAGGGTTTTATATTTTTGACCGATCAATTCCGGTCGGATATCAGACGGGCGTTGATCACAATATTGAAGATGCGATTTTACTGCGAAGGATCATTCAATGAATTCCTTCACCCTTTCTCGGCATCGTGGCATGACGCTCGTCGAAATGCTCGTCGCGACCGTGATTACATTAATTATGATGGGCCTAGTCGCTCAGCTTTTTGGCATTATGGGAGAAGGTATTTCTGCGAGCCGGTCGATCATTGAAATGACCGATCAACTTCGAACCATCTCGCATAAACTCAGACAAGACCTTGCCGGTATCTCCGTCGATCCAGCATCTGCAAATCAATCAGATAGCCCTTCTGGCTATCTGGAAATTATTGAAGGACCGGCGTCCGACTCCAACGCTACTCCAGTCAGACTTCCTGCTGATCCAACGTTTTTAACTGCGGACTGTGACGATGTTGTCATGTTTACTGCTCGTAGTTTGCAAGAGCCTTTTAAAGGTATTTTTAATAGCACAACGTCCATGGAATCACCCACCGCTGAAATCTCTTGGTTCTGCAAGCGATCAGTTCAGCAACCAGCTAACGGTCCCACATTGTATACGCTTTATCGTCGACAACTTCTTGTAGCGGCCTATGTGGGAGCGGGAGTATTTTCTGCGAATACTACCAATTCAATCAGTGGAACTCTTCCCGGTATGCAGCAAGTCTACGACGTGTCGATGCATGCGGATGGTTCAGGGAACCTGTATCCCAATTCATTGATCGATCTTGCAAAACGCGAAAATCGGTTCCTCCATAATTCAACCGGAACAGGAGTTTCTGTTGCTCCATTGAATTTTCCGTTTCCACCTGTCGGTAGTTTTCCATTTATTGATCCGTTAACACCTCCTCCCGACCCTGCACCTGCCACATATGGCCAAACACTAACGGGGGTTCGCGAGGGCGAGGACGTGGTGCTGACAAATGTCATTGCATTTGACGTCCGCGTGTTTGACCCAGAAGCACCTATACGTAGCAGCGGGTTTGCCGTAACTCCAGATGATCCAAGCTTTTCTTCAGGAGCACTCACCAATGCCACCGGAGCCTACGTCGATCTCAACTGGGGAAAATCGACAAGCCCTCTCACGATAGGTTCCCTATTTCCCGCTGTCGGTACGACAGCATTTCAGGGCTTGGGCATCAGCATTCAAAATGGTGGTACCTTCACCATCGGGCCTTCTACTCACGCCATTTATGATACATGGAGTCGACATTACGAATTTAACGGCGTGGATGACGATAGCAATACTATTGTCGACCAAGGAACGGATGGATTCGACAACAACTCCAATAACCTTGTTGACGATGCGCTTGAGCGTGAGACCTCCCCGCCCTACCCCGTTCCACTTCGCGGCATTGAAATTCGAATCCGCTGTTATGAACCGTCAAGCCGGCAAGTGCGACAGGTGACGGTGCGACATACGTTCGTGCCTCACTAACAATGCCCACGTGCAATCAGAGGAATTTCTGACCTAGGTCGTAACGAATCGCAGGACTGTGAAAACTTTGTGAAACTATTTTTCTTTTCATGGCTTGCGTTCGGAGCTTTGTTTTGCCGCTCGACGATGGCCGCTGACACATTCCAAACGCTCGACAATCTTCCGAAGCCGACCGATACCTCATCCGCCGAACGCCCTTCTGAAACCCCAGAAGAACGCGCTCGCCGAATTCGAATGCGTGGGTTTGGCGAACTGGGCTCGTTGACCGTTCAGTTTCCTCTCGACCGCGAAACCTGGATCAAAACACCTCCCCTCACTTCCCGCGGACTCCGTGGCAAAGGAGTGGTTCTCTACTTTTTTGAAGAATCCTGTCCCGACTGCAACAAACTCTGGCCGTCACTCTTGGCAACATCAAAAAAGTTTGCCGATCAGCCCGTGATTTTTATTGCCGTCAATTCCGGAAATACAAAACAGTCTCTGCAAGAGTATCTCAACAGCGTCCACTGCGATTGGCCCGCCATCTGCGACAGCGATCGCTCCTTTGAAAAGCTCTGCGGTGTTTCGGAAATCAATCTCAAAAACAATATGCAGCTGCGCGTTGTTCTTGCCGATGGTTCGATTGAAAACTCAGGACTCATTGATCTCGCCGCAGCCGCCACACGGGCGATTTCCGGTACCATACCTGCCGCATGGCGAATCGATCCTCAGGATATTCCATTCGAACTCAAAGCTGCATGGCGAGCGATTGAATGCGGCCATCCTTCAAGCGGACTCGCAGCCATAAAGAAAGCCTCGAAGTCCTCGTCGGAAACAGTTTCAAACGCTGCACGCTCGCTCCTTAAAGCTGTTGAAGCCGATATTGCTTTGGAAATGAAAGAGGCCTCGCGGTTGCAAAACGAGCACAAACGCTGGCCCGCCTGGCTCGCATTTGATCGAATGCTCTTGCAATACAAGGGTTTCGAAATTCCCGATGAGGCCGATAATCTCAAGCGTTCCCTTGCACTCGATCCCGATGTCAAACTGGCACTTGCATCCATCAAGGCCTTTGAAACCGCAGCAAAAGCTGCCGAAAAAAAGAACACCCCCGCCGTTCTCAAAAAGCTTCGTGACACAATCGAAATCGTCCTTGAAAAAGCCCCCGGCAGCGATGCCGCCGCACGAGCAGAGACTATTTTCAAGCATCTCGACGACCAGTAACGTAGGCCCTTGTTGCCACTCGATCGCGTGTCGTAAGAAAGTCGCAACTTTTATTTTCTCTCCATAAGGAATCCAGCCATGCCACGAGTTGCTGTGAACACACTCGATCCAACAATTGCATTGCGGCTCTTTATCGGTATCGCAGTGATCGAAAGTCTCTGCGGATTTCTTACGCATCTCTATGCCCAATCACCCGATTCACTCAGCTCACTCATTGCCGGAAAGCCTGAAGTGCGAGAAGTAGCCGGTGGATTCAAATTCACCGAAGGTCCGGCTGCCAACCAGGCGGGAGATATTTTCTTTACCGACATTCCAAAGAGTTGCATTCATGTCTGGCGATCCGGTAATCAGTCCGGCACGGTGGAGGTATGGCTCGAGCCCTCTGGGAATGCCAACGGCCTGTTCTGGGGAACCGATGGCTCGCTCTATGCCTGTCAGATGGGCGAAGGTCGCCGCGTTGTCAAAATTGATCCGGTCACAAAGGTTATCACACCAGTTGCAGAAAAGTTTGAAGGCAAACGCTTTAACGCGCCAAACGATCTCATCGTTGATGCTTCAGGAGCCGTCTGGTTTACCGATCCTGGCTACGGACGCACCCCAGCCGATACAGAGCTCGACACCGAGGCGGTCTACTGGATTTCTCCCGATCGAAAAACAATACGACGTGTGGCCGATGGATTCAAACGACCAAACGGCATTGCCGCGTCCCCCGATGGAAAAATGCTCTACATCACTGACCGCGATGCTGACGTCACGTTTGTCTATCCAATTCTCGGACCGGGTATGCTCGGCGATCGAACGACGTTTGCTGAGGTAGGTTGCGACGGTTTTGCCATTGATAGCCGTGGCAATCTCTATGCCACCGTGAAGGAGCCTTTGATTCGCATTTACGCTCCAGACAAACGCGTGATCGGTGATATTCCTCTTCCAGTCGCGGCCTCGAATATCACGTTTGGCGGGGCCGATCGAAAAACACTTTTCATCACCGCCAAAGATAAGGTCTATTCCCTCCCTATGAAAATTTCCGGTGGCGGTTAACGTACGCAATGCCCCGAAAATTGAGAGCCGTGCTTGTCGCTCCACTCCACAAGCCTAAAACAGAGAGGTGCACAAACGATCTGTTTTCTAATCCCTCGAAGCAACTCTTTCTCTTTTTTTATTCCTTGATTGCATAATGCCACCACCCCTTGCACTCCACCAACAGCCGCACAATACTTCCATAGATGTTCATTCTCACGAAGATCTGAGGCGGCTGCTCGTCGATCACCGTCTCTACGGTCTGATTGATTCCGCTACCGCCATGCGACGGTTCATGGAGCATCATGTTTACTGCGTCTGGGATTTTCAGAGCCTGCTCACATCCCTGCAGCAGCGATTCACCTGCACGAGCATTCCATGGATTCCCACTCCAGATGCCCACGCAAGAAGACTTGTCAATGAGATTGTGCTCGACGAAGAATCCGATGCGCTGCCCGATGGTAGCCACGCATCCCACTTCGAACTCTATCTTGAAAGTATGACGCTTGCGGGTGCTGATGTCGGATCGATTCACCGACTCCTTGAACTGCTTCGTGCAGGGAAACCGCTGGCGATGTCACTGGAAACCTGCGGGGCTCCTTCGGCAGCAGTATCTTTTGTAAAAAATACGTTCGAACTCATCGATTCGGGAGATTCAACGACCATTTTGGCGGCATTTACATTTGGTCGCGAAGATGTGATTCCCGATATGTTTCGAAATATTGTTGTCTCGCTGGCAGATCAGGATCCTCTGTCGTGGAACCGTTTCCGTTACTATCTCGATCGTCATATCACCCATGACGATGCCAGGCATGCCCCGATTTGCAGGGCTCTTCTACAAACGCTCTGCGGCAGCGATCCTGACAAGCAGGCTGCCGCCTCTCGCACCGCCCGACAATGCCTCGAAGCTCGTATCGTTCTCTGGGATGCAATCGCTGCCGACCTTGGTTCGTAACGCAAAAGTATTTTCAGTTTTTCGTTTTTTATACGCTTCGACTCTTTGTTCAAAAAAAGAAAAACTGTGCACACTCCGATAAATTCCTTTAAACAATCACTGCAACTCAAAAAGCCCCAGATCGGCTTGTGGATGGGAATTGGGAGTGCTTTTTGCGCCGATATTGTTGCTGGAGCGGGGTTTGACTGGCTTGTCATCGATGGTGAACATGGCCCCAACGATCTGACTACGATTTTATCACAGCTGCAAACCGTCTCGGGTTACCCGGATACACACGCTGTGGTGCGAGTGCCCTCCGGTGATCCAGTCTTTATCAAACAAGTGCTCGATCTTGGTGCACAGACGCTGCTTGTTCCGATGGTTGACACCGCTGCCCAAGCAGCAGATGTCGTCAGAGCCTGCCGCTATCCGCAAGACGACGGTAGGGGAGGAATTCGAGGAATGGCTGGATCACGTGCAACTCGATGGGGTCGTTATCCAGACTATTTTACCGAAGCGAATGCACAGGTGTGTGTGCTGGTGCAGGTTGAATCGAAACTGGCCATGGCCAATCTCGACGCCATTACTCTGACCGATGGGGTCGACGGCGTATTCATTGGTCCAGCAGATCTCTCCGCATCGATGGGGCATGTCGGAAACCCTACGCATCCCGACGTGCAAGCAGCTATCGTCAACGGCATTGCTCGCATTTCAAAGCTGGGTAAATCCCCCGGTATCTTAATGGCCGATGAAACGCTGGCTCGTGATTATCTCTCTCGAGGTGCGATCTTCGTCGCGGTTGGTGTGGATAGCGTGATCTTGGCGAATCAGACCGGTGCGTTGGCAGCCAAATACAAAAATCAAACGACCGCACCCGTCGCAGCACCCCAGGTCTACTAAGACTTTTTTATTCGCCGACCGATTGCACTCACGCACAATCACACATTGAACAACCCGCGCCTTTGGATCGTTACACCAGATGCTTCGGTAACTTTTCGACTCGATCGCAGCAGACCTGATCCATGACCTGCTTGAGCTGCGTTTTTAAAATAGCAATCGTGTGATGGCCGCCTGATCGCCCCAAAGCTGCCACTCCGTACATGAATGCTCGGCCAAGAAATGTAAACTCCGCGCCACTGGCCAAAACTCTGGCGATATCCGGACCCGAACGAAGGCCGCTATCGAGCATGATTTTGATTATCCCTGCACATTGACGAACGATCGGCTCGAGGGAATGGATCGACGATTGACCGGCATCGAGCTGGCGACCGCCGTGGTTTGAAACGATGAGGCCATCGAGTCCGAGCTTGATTGCCATCGCGGCATCTTCTTGGGTAGCCACTCCCTTCAAAACGAGCTTGCCTTTCCATCGATCGCGAATAGAAGCGATTTTTTCTTCGGTGAGCCTACCGGAAAATGTTTTGTTCATGAACAAGCCCAACTGTTTCATGTCGAGATCTTGAGTCATGTATTTGTGCATGGTGGCAAAAGTGGGCCGTCCATGCAGCAACGTCTGCAGCGCCCAGCCGGGTTTTGAAATCATCTGCAGAACACTCGTCAGTGAAAGTGACGGTGGAACGACAAGTCCATTTCGAATGTCGTGCGGGCGATAACCAAACGTAGGAACATCACCCAGAATCACCAGCACCCGACAGCCTGCCGCTTCGACACGATCAAGAATGTCATCTCGCAAGGATGTATCGACGGGGTTGTACAACTGGAACCAAAAATTTCCTTGGGTAATTTCACCAATGCGTTCGATGCTGGCCGTGGTCATCGTACTGAGAATGAACGGAACATTGTGATCCACTGCAGCTTTCGCCAAGATTTCTGGGGAACCTGGCCATATCAATCCCTGCAGACCGATCGGTGCAATGCCGAATGGCGCGTCGTACGCGTGACCAAAAAGCTCCGTTGTCAGTTCGGACTCTTTCTTCTGCCCCACATAAAACGGTTTCAGTTCTACTTCCCGGATTTCAGATGTATTTTTGTGGAGATTAATATTTTCATTACAACCACCGTCGAGAAATTCAAAAACGAATCGAGGAATCCGTTTTTTTGCTCGGTCGCGCAGATCTTCAACCGAAGGATACCGTGGATTATAAGGAACGCTCATGCTCTCGCTTTGATCTCATGTTGTATTAAATGGTCCGAAACGCTTCGGACACCGTTGCCTTTCCGCTGATGTCAGAATTTACCACACTGCGTGTGATCACACCGACTCAAAGGTGCTGCAATCAGATAGAGTGACTTTCCAGCAATCAGATTCATTGTGCCTTTCGCCACAAAGCCTACAAAAACCAGCCGAGCAACAATCTATGACACACGATTTCATTTCTCTGAAAGCCGATGACAAGAGCGGCACTTTTGATGGCTATCTGGCGATGCCTCCTTCGGGCACTGGGCCGGGCCTCGTATTGATACAAGAAATTTTTGGCGTGAATCATACGATGCGAGAGGTTGCCAACTCTTACGCCCAAAAGGGCTATGTCGTTCTCGTTCCTGATCTTTTCTGGCGTCAGCAACCGAATATCGAGCTTGGCTATACGCCAGACGAATGGCAAAAAGCATTCGGTTTCTACAAAGCAATGAACGAATTAAAAGGAATCGAGGATATCCAGACCTCGATCACAACGCTTCGCACGCACCCGGCAGTAAAAGGAAAGGTGGGCGTGCTCGGTTTTTGCATGGGCGGAAAATTGGCCTATCTAACAGCGTGTCGAACTGATGTCGATGTTGCAGTTGGCTACTACGGCGTGGGAATCGAGTCTGCTTTGGACGAAGCGAAAAACATCACCTGCAGGCTGGTCTTACACATCGCTCATCTCGATCAGTTTTGTCCGCCGGAAGCGCAGCAAAAAATCCAGCAGGCTCTTGGCGAAAAAAACTCTTTTGAAGTGTATGTCTACCCTGACGTCGCTCATGCGTTTGCCAGGCCTGGTGGCGATCACTTCGACAAAGCCGCGGCAGAACTCTCGCAGATTCGCAGCATCGCTGCGATCAAAGCAGAAATTGGGCCATTCTGAAGACTGCTTCCGCAGGGCTTCAGTATGTCTGTTCATTACTTAGCAGCCGCCAGATCAGCTTTTCTTTTCTCTTCGATAATTTCCTTCTGAATATTGCCCGGAGTCGGGCGATATTTAAAGAACTCCATCGTAAAGACTCCCTGACCTTGGGTCATGCTGCGAAGATCAGTCGAGTATCCAAACGTTTCGGCCAACGGCACCTCGGCAACGATTGTGGAACTTGCACCCACCGTTTCGGTCGAAATAATGAGCCCACGACGCTTATTGAGTTCGCCCGTGACCGGCCCTTGAAAGTCAGAAGGCACTTCCACTTCGATCTTCATGATCGGCTCAAGCAACACCGGCTTGGTGGCAAGAAAAGCCTCGCGAAATCCAGCTCTGGCGCAGATTTGAAACGCCATATCGCTCGAATCAACGTCGTGATACGAACCATCGGTGAGAATCGCTTTCACTCCCACAATCGGGAATCCGGCAATTGGCCCCTTTGAGAGCGATGATCGAAAACCCTTTTCAACACTCGGAATATATTCCTTTGGAACGCGGCCTCCGATAACACCATTCTCAAACTCAAACGTCTCGGGTGAATCTTCAGGAAGCGGCTCGAGCGAACCGATAATGTGAGCAAATTGTCCCGACCCACCGGTCTGCTTCTTGTGTTTGTATTCATATTCCGTGGCTCGCGTCGGCGCTTCGCGATAGCTAACCTTTGGCGCACCCACCTCGACTTCTACTTTGAACTCTCGCTTGATGCGTTCGACGTAGATATCCAAATGCAGTTCACCCATTCCGGCGATGAGCGTTTCACCAGTTTCCTCATCGGTGGCAACTCGAAACGTAGGATCTTCCCGAGTGAATCGCTGAAGAGCTTTTGCGAGTTTGTCGAGCCCATCGCGATCTGTCGGTGAGATCGCCATCTTGATCACAGGCTCCGGCACAAACATGCTTTCAAGCGTGCAGTATTTTACAGCTGCAGAGTAGGTATCACCGCTGGCCGCATCGACTCCGATGACCGCCACGATGTCGCCCGCTTCAGCCGAGTCTGTCTCCTCGCGTTTATCGGCATGCATCTTCACAATGCGGCTAAAACGCTGCTTCTGGCTGGTGCGTTGATTGATATAGGCCTCACCCTTGGTGATCTTTCCTTGATAAATCCGCATGAATGTGAGCTGGCCATAGGGATCGTCTACGATTTTGAACGCCATCGCGACAAGTGGTTTCTTGGGATCTGGATCGAGATCAAATGCTTCGTCAGCCTTATCCCATTTTTTGGCAATAACTTTTCGTTCAATCGGACTTGGTAAGTATCGCACGACTGCATCGAGCAGCGGCTGAACCCCCTTATTTTTATAGGCACTACCGCAAAAAACAGGCGTGCAGCTATGGTTTTGAGCTGCCTGCTTTACGACTTGATGAATCAATTCTTCGGATACCGGTTCTTCACTCAGAAGTTTTTCCATCAGTTGATCCGAGTACATCGCAAGACTTTCGAGCATTGCATGCCGAGCTTCAGTTGCCTTTGTCGCAAGTGATTCCGGGATTGCCTCTCTTCGCACCTTTTCGCCGTTGTCACCGTCAAAATAGATCGCCTGCATGGTGACCAGATCAATCACGCCCTCAAGCACATCCTCTTTTCCGATCGGGATCTGCATTGGAATCGCATCGCAGCCGAGCTTGTCCCTGAGCTGCTTGACTACTCGATCAAAATTCGCTCCCGTGCGATCCATTTTATTCACGAATGCAAGTCTCGGCACTCGGTATCGCTTCATCTGTCGATCGACAGTCATGGACTGGCTCTGAACACCACCCACGGCGCAAAGCACCAAGATTGCTCCGTCAAGAACCCGCAGACTGCGTTCCACTTCAACCGTAAAATCGACGTGCCCAGGCGTATCGATCAGGTTAATGTCGCAGTTATCCCACTTCACGCTCGTAGCGGCACTGGTGATCGTAATGCCTCGCTCGCGTTCGAGATCCATATAGTCCATGGTCGCGCCGTCACCACCACCCTTCACTTCTTGAATACGGTGAATTCTTCCAGCGTAATAAAGGATGCGCTCCGAGAGCGTTGTCTTGCCGGAGTCGATGTGGGCCGAAATGCCCATGTTGCGAAGATTGGACAGATCCATGGGACGTTGAACCTTTGTAAAAAAATGAAACTCTCGTCGAACCTTTGCAATTCACAGTTTGTCAGGATCACAGCAGAGTTTTTCCGCCTGTATCCAGATTCCCAACTGCCAAAAACGAACTGCCCCGGCATCGGTCAAATGATGTGGGAGAAAAAATTGATGGCAACCTGGCTCACCATCATTTGCCCATTGATCAATGGATCAATGGATTGATGGATGTGCACCGGAGCGTCGAATTTTCTCATGCTCCTCAAGAAAACCGAACGCAAGGGAAGGACTGAAAATATACTCGGTACGGCCAAGGCGGAGCAAAGCCGGATTGCAATCCCCGTTGTGGATGGCCTCAACGCCGTCAAAGACGCGCCCTGAGACGCTTTTGTGAAGTCCACTCATTTACAAGCAGCCGCCCAGATTGCGGATGAACGTCACGAAGTCTTGCGGCCTTCGCGTGAACGTGAATAGCGAACTGCGCATCCCACAGGAGGAGTCTCTTGAACTCTAACCGGTGCGCCGTTTTGAAGAGATTCAATTGCTTCTTCGACATAGCGATGGGTGACAATCAACCCGCGAGAGTCGTCGTCGAAGGAACCCATGTAGGCAATCTTTCGATCACCGTCGAGGAGAAAGCATTCTGGAGTACGAGCAGCACCGTACGCTTTTGCGATTGCCTGTGATTCGTCGAACAGATAGGGGAACTGAAAATTTCTCTCTTTGGCCCTTTGTTTCATCGCTGCAAATCGGTCCTCCTCAATCAGATTGACATTGATCGCGATGATTGCCAATTCCCCTGCCGCGCCACCAAGTCTCGTCTCGAGATCGACGAATCGACTTTCATAGTCGACCGCATAGGGGCAGGAATTGCAGGTAAAGATCACAAGCACAAAGGCTTTGTCTGCAACATCCGCGAGTGAATGCAATTTGTCGTCGACGCCGACAAGATCCTTCCACGTCGGAGCAGTGTCGCCAATCGATACAACGGCATTAAATTCTCCGCCACTCGATCGAGTCGTGCAAAGGAACACGAATCCTCCAAGGAGCGCCGTTATCAAAACTATTTCTCTTCTCTTGAACCAGTGAAAAACATTTCCGCACGAGAGCAACGAATGAGCCACAGTCATCTTCCTCAATAGATTTTTCTCAGTAGCGACATAGACTATTGTTCATGAACTTCAAACATTTTCAACTCGCTTTGACCCTTGTGAATCGATGCCTGCAACTGTTTTGGCTGGACGCAGTTGAACCTGCTTTTGAGGTACACCGATAGACAAACCGTGCATTTGCTCGTTGACATGTCACCCACACTTTCAGAAAATATCAAGCCAGGACTTTTTTAGGAAAAATAGTTTTGGCTCGAAGAAGGTGCCTCGCAACGTTCTCTGTAGATGTCTTTTTTGGATTTTCTCCTCGTCACGAAAAAGGTGAATTATGTTTCGATGCGTTCTGCTAACGTTCGCGAGTTTTTGTGCTCTCGTGACAAACACCTTTGCCGCAGATGAAGGCTCACGGCTTTACGAAATGCGGATCTATTTTGCCTCAGAAGGAAAGCTCGATGCTCTGCATGCCCGCTTTCGCGATCACACTCTTGGCCTATTTGAGAAACATGGCATGACCAACGTCGGCTATTTTGTTCCTGCGGGCGAGAACCCGGAACGAAAGCTTGTCTATTTTTTGTCCTATCCCAATCGACAGGCTCGTGACGCCTCATGGAAGGCGTTCATCAATGATCCCCTGTGGAAAACCGCCTATGCTGAATCTGAAAAAACAGGCCCTCTGGTGGCGAAATTTGTTGAAACCTTTCTCAATGAGACTGACTATTCTCCCGATGTCGATCTCAAAGCCATTTCACAAGATAACAATCGTGCTTTTGAGCTTCGGACCTACACAGCTTCTCGCGGTAACCTGCCGGCATTGAACAGCCGCTTCCGCGAACACACATTGAAGCTGTTTCAAAAGCACGGCATGACAAATCTCATTTATTGGAATCTCGCCGACACAGAAAAACATGTCGACGCCATGTTGATCTATCTCTTGGCCCACAAGACTATCGAAGCGTCCAAAGCATCCTTTGACGAATTTCGCAAAGACCCTGAATGGATCAAAGCACGCACAGATTCTGAGCAAAAAGCAGGCGGCTCTTTAACCGCTGCACAAAACGGCGTGGTCTCAGAATTTCTCGTGGCAACCGACTATTCACCACTCCACTGAGATTTCTCTGAACTCTAAAAATTGGAATGAGCTTGCAAAAGCGTTTAACAAGACGCGGGTGAGATGTTTGCCAAACAGAAACACCGGCAACATCGAGTTGTTTTTTTATTGCGTTGCCGTGAATTCGCTCTCAGGAAGAACGTTTTCCGACGATCTTTTCCCTCGATGCTTTGCGGCGATGCTTTCTTGCAGACCTCAAAAAGTGAATGAGGTTTCTTTTTTATTCGAAGTCCCAGCAGATGGATCGGTCCAACCTCTGGGAGTCCCTCAGGAGAAATGGGGAGAAACGGAATACCAACGCAGCGAGTTTGTGTAAACGACTCAATAAAACTGCGATGGAATCGATCCTTCAAAGACTCTACAAACCCGCTTCGGTATTCCGTGGCTTGATTTTTTTCTCATCACTTCTTTCGTATTGTGAACGCTATGAAAACATCACGCCTCGAGTTGTTGTTCCCTTCACAGACTTTCATTGCACGGTTTGTTCTCTTGTTTGTTTCCGGATGGATGACGGTATTGCTAGCCGGCTGTGCACCGAAAGAACAATTTCTATCCGCTCAAACCTTGCCGCAGTCATTGCAAGCCAAGCACATGCTGGCAAATAATTCTGGCGCCGATGATTCAAAAGAAGCGAGCGACACTGTGGTACGGACAAGCTTTGAAAAGCCGCTGTCATCCGATGCCCCTGCGAAACAGAGATTTATTATTGTGAACGGTCTCGTAAACAAACCGGGCGAATTCGAATTCCCAGTAGGTCGTGAGTTTCGTGTGCTCGATGCGGTTGCGCGAGCCGAAGGAATCTCAAACAAAATTGTGAACACAGTCGTCATTTGCCGCAAACAGCCGAACCGTTCAAAACGAGCACTGATCCTCATCAGCCTGCACGAGGCAACACGAAACCAAAATGAAAATATTCTTTTGGCTCCCGACGATATCGTGAGCGTCGAACCAACACCACGAATGCTGGCGCGAGACGTTGGCACCTACGTGGGTTCCGCAGCCAATATTGGCGGTGGAATGCTCATGAATGGACCGTAAGCACTGCTGTTCTCAATGTCCAAACCGCGATTTTCCAATCGCCCTGCAGGGCTTGCCGCCACTGTTTGTGAAAATTTACCCACCGCCGACTAAGCCCCACGTGTCGGTCAGTTCTAGACAAACCGATTCACACACTGAAGCGACGGGTGTTGGCACCAAAAGAACTCGACGGTTCGCGGGGTAGAAAACTTCTGTTGGAAGTCGAATTTCTGCAAGACACCCTCTTGGCATTCATTCGATGACGACGCCGAATAGAAGCAGCGATCATCGCGTCTTTGCAAAAGTACTAATTATTACATCACTCTCGTCGGACTGGAACACTGTCAAACTCTTTAACCATTTCTCCACGCGTGGCTTCGTAGAGACGGATATGACCGTCATAGCCTCCGGCGGCGATTTGCTTTCCATCAGCCGTGAAGGCAAGAGCAAAGATGGGGCCGTGGTTGGCTTGGATCTGTGCGATACGTTGCCCGTTTTCGGTTTTGAAAATTCTTATCTCTCCGTTGAGTGCGCCGCAGACGATTGCGGCTCCATCGGGGCTAAAGGCGATTGCTTGGATGGGTGATGCCATATGCTCGAACTCCCTGATGAAACTTTCTTCTTTGTTATCGCCCTCGGCGAGTCTTCCGTTGCGTGGTTCCATTTTGAACAAACGGATTTTTCCCTCGGTGCCACCGGTGGCAATGACGTTGTCGATGGGATGTCGCGTCAGACAAATCAGTGGATCGCGTGATTGATTGATGTCGTCGATAAGAAGCCCACTGGCAATGTCAATCAGCTTTGCCGCTTTATCGCGACTCACGGTAGCCAGACGCAGACCATCATTTGTAAATGCTGAACCGAACACCCAATCCAGATGATTGTCGCACCGCATGATTTCGAGGCCATCGGCAATATTGAAAACTCGCGCTATCTTGTCCGCGCAGCCGACAGCGACCTGCCGATTGTCTGGGGAAATAGAAACTCCGTAGAAAGCGTCATTCGATGCCTTTATAGAACGAAGAAGCTCTCGCTTGGCCGTGTCCCAAATCTGAACTTCACCAAACTCGGAGACAGCGCCACCACTGGCTACGATCAAAGTGCCGTCTTGGGAGAATGCCACCGACTCCAGTCGAGGTGAATCGCCCGTCAAGCGCGATACAACACCTGAACCATCCGCGTGGTGCAAAATAATTTCATGGCGCCCCGGTACGGCCAGCAGTATTCCATCCGGAGAAAACGATAATGAATGAACCGCTGGCAATGAGCGGTAGGTTGATGGCTCCGTGGGTCGTTTGCTGCCCGTATTCACCGGCGCGTCTGCAATGGCACCCTGCGTAATCCAGCGACAGATCAGATCTATCTCTTGTGGTGTTAACGGCTCGCCGTCTTTAGGCATTTCTGGTTCTTCGCCGCTGATGACCTCTCTGAGTCGGCTGCCTAGAGCATTTCCTGCATTGATTGCGAGACCGTCGTTACCTCCTTGAAGCAAGGATCCATGTGTCGTCAGATCCAGTCCCCCCTTTGACTTGCTCGGTTTGTGGCAAGCGATACAGTTTGCCCGCAGAATGGGCAAGATTTCGCGATGAAATGAAACCTGTTCTTCGTCAGCAGTCACCGACGAACAGTACGAGCATGGAACGAGTAGGAGCACAATATTGTAAAAGAACCGCCTCATTTTACTTCCTCGACGGTCAGCAGATAGCTATGCCACTCACCGCCAACATCATGCGCACTGCTGACGCAAAGAAACACCTCGCTGTCTGTTTGCAGCTTCAACATCAGGACCGGATCACGCGATTCTCCATCATCGGCTGCGGCAAGGAATTGACCGCGGGGATCGTAGCAATGCACAGCTGCATCCATCAGCAAAGAACCGCCGCTGGTCACTGTCACTTTCAGTTGCTGTCCAGCTTTGGCGAGAAACGCATACACATCGACATCTTTGTCTCCCTGAATACTGCCTCGTGAAGACTGTCCTAATTGCATTTTGTGCGCTTCGCGAAAAGCGTTGTTGGGCTCCGTCTCGTCGATGAATGTCTCAGCGGCCAGCACCATAATTTTACCTGTTGCATCACCTGCGGGCGTTGCAATCACGTATTCCAATATTCCGACCGGATGCTGCGCGGGAAGTGTAAATTCTGCGATCAGTTGCGAGTCACCAACTATTTTATTTTCCATCCCTTTCGGAGGACCAGAATCCTTCTTTTCTGTGATTTCGGCTTTCACTTCCACGGCCATTGGGAATCTCATATCCCTTGCTTCCTTGAGCATAAATCCTCGCACTTTAAGAGTCGTTTTGATTCCGCTGATGATCGCGGCAGGCTCGGTGGCTGTGATTCTCGCAGTTTGATTTTTTGCATCCTCGGCGCGAACCATAGAACAACATCCCATCTGGCTGCACTCCGGCACAAAGCCGCCGAGGATGAAAACCATCAGAATCAAAACCAGCAACGCACGTTTCATGAAAAGAGTTCCGTCACGGCCGCACCTTCGGCAAGGATCGAAACCGGGCGACCTTCGGGCGTGAACAGCTCTTTCGAAGGATCGATGCCGAGTGCGTTGTAGACAGTCCACGCCACGTCTGCCGGTCGAACAGGGCGATCGGTGACAAACGCTCCGTTCTTGTCTGTCGCACCAATCACACGTCCGCGTGCCACTCCGGCACCAGCCCACAGCATCGAACCAGCGCGGCCCCAGTGATCACGTCCTGCTTTGTCGTTGACCTTTGGTGTGCGTCCAAACTCTCCCATGGTCAGCACCAACGTATCATCCAACAACCCACGCTGATCCAAATCAAGAATCAAGGCACTGTATCCTTGATCGAACTCCGGTAGCTTCTTATCAAGCCCTTTAAAAATTTCGCCGTGATGATCCCAACCGCCGTAGTTGATCGTCACAAAACGGACGTTGTTTTCAACGAGGCGTCTTGCCAAGAGAGCGCTCTGGCCAAACTCACTGCGACCATACTCGTCTCGCGTTTTTGGATCTTCACGCTCGATAGCGAAAGCGGCCTGTGCCTGTGGCGAAAGAACCATCTCGGCGGCCTTTCGGCTGAACTCATCGTACGTCGCGATCTCGTCGCTCCCTTTTACTCTCGTTGCAAGTTGATCTACCGCAGCGAGGAGCGATTTGCGTCGCTCAAGTGATTGCGGTGTTAAACCCGCTGGAGCCGAAAGATCGCGTACCCGATAGTTGGCGTCGTTGGCATTGCCAGCCTTGAATGATTCGTAGCGTCCCCCCAGCCACACGCTCTTGCCCAGCTCCCAGGTGAAGGATGGATTCTTGGGGACCGCAACATACGGAGGCACAACACCGGAAAATCCTGTTTCGTGCGCCACGATTGAACCGATGGCGGGATGATCGCCAAAAGGAGTGCCAAATCGTCCTGACAAAACCCAATTGGTTGCGGTTTCATGATGATCATTTTCATGAGTTCCACTTCGCACAAGCGTCAGTGTGTTCATTATCTGCGCCGTCTTGGGGAGCAGTTCGCAAATATTGAGACCAGGCACAGTCGTGGCGATACTTTGATACTTTCCGCGAATCTGTTCTACGGCCTCCGGCTTCATATCGAACGAGTCGTGATGCGATAGACCGCCGCCGAGAAAAATGAGGATCACCGATTTGGCTCGCGCATGCTTGGCGTCTGCGTCGGCGGCCATCAACCTCGGCAATGAAAGACCCAGCGGTGTTATCGCACCGACGCGAACGAAGTTTCGTCGTGAGATACCATTGCAGAGCCGACTCTGTGTGTTGAAGAGAGAAACATCGAGCATGCGAGTAAAATCCTGTTGTGCATGAACGCAAGGAAGTCAGTGATTGAAAGCGAACTCTTTTGAGTTCATTAAAGCCCAAAACAGATCGGCAAAAATCAGATCGCGGTTGTCTGCGGGCAACAAAGAGTTGATTGCAGAACGCTCTGACTCGTTGGGAAATCGATTCAGTGTGGCGAGAAACACTTCATTGGTGACAGCGGTTGAATCAGGATTCTTCAGTAATGTTGCCAGACGACCACTCGCGGTTCGGATAGTGGCGACGAGATCTTCACTATTACTAAGGTGCAGAAGTTGAGGCAGTGTCACTTCTCCCTTTCGCTCGCAGGCACACGCCGTGACGCGATCACTACGACCGAAAAGGGTGAGAAAATATGATTCGGTGCCTGGATCAGCAATTTGCGTGGCTCGCAAACCGATCGGATAACCAGGAAATTGATTTGGAACATCGGTCGCTGTGGCAATCGCATCGAGGAGAACTTCCGACGGCAACCGCTTTACATTGTAGTGCGAATAAAACTTCGTATCGATTTCATTTTCTGGCGTGGTCGCGGAGTCGAGTTGCCAGGCACGTGAGTTGAGGATCAGCCGAATCATATGCCGCAGGTCATAGTTCTTATTGCGAAATTCATCATTGAGCACTTTCCATAAAGCCGCGTTAGACGGTGGATTGCTAGCTCGTAAATCATCCACGGGCTCGACAAGTCCGACGGAGAAAAAATGTTTCCATAAGCGATTCACCATAGCCCCTGAGAAATTTTTATTGTCGAGAGCCCAGTTCACAAACGGTACGCGTGGATCGCTGCCCGGATCGAATTTTAGCTCCACGCGATCCAGCGGCTGCGGTGTCATAAACTTGCCGGTGCGGGGCTGAATCACGCCGGGTGCACGTTGTCGGATCTCGTCCAGTCGCTTTGTTTGATTGTTGAGTTCACTGTGTTGATCCGCAATCCGTTTTGATTTGTCTTCGTCGGGAAAATCGGCCTGACATGCTTCGGCCAATTTGGTCGCTGCTTCGGCAATACGTTTGTGTTGCTCGCGTTCCTCGCGACTCATCGTAGTGACCGCACTGACTCCGGTTTGAGGGTTATTGCGATCGAGGTTCACTTTCGCGAAGCACGCTGCAAAATGATAAAAGTCATCTTGCGTGTAACGTTCTAAAGGATGATTGTGGCAACGGGCACAGCCAATGCGAGTCCCCAGAAATGACTGCGCCACACTATCTGGCAGTTCGCTTTCCTCAACCTTGTTAAACTCACCCACCACAGTGACAAAGTAGCCGGCTTGAGGCTGCGCGATCACATTTCCTTTCGCCAACAACACGTCGCGCGATATGTCGCTCCAAGAGCGGTTGGCCGCCACCTGTTCACGCAGCCAGCCATGGAATGCTTTTACTCCTTTGTGTCCTCGCACATCATGGTCACGCTCTTTGCGATTCTGAAGCAGATCGGCAAGCTGCAACGCCCAGTAGTCTGTGAACTCCGATCGTTGTAGCAATGCGTCGATCGCTCGGACTCGTTTGTCAGAATCTGTATTCGATTGAAATTCGATCACTTCCGCTGGCGTCGGTAGAATACCTGCCGCATCAAGATAGGCACGTCGAAGAAATGATTCGTCACTGCAAGGACCGGCAGGAGGAAGGCGAAGCTGTTGTAACTTTTGAAACACAGGAGCATCCAACACATTCTTCCAAGTCGTATAGTCCTCAAGCCTTACAGCATGAGGAAATGGCATCGTAAAACCAACGACCGCCACCAGTCCTTGAAAATGAATTCGCACTCCGGCTTCTCCACTTCGTAGCGCCTTCACAAGTCCGGATGGTTTCACCGACACCGTCGTTTCGTCGTTGGAAAAGAACTGGGTCAGCCAGGTGACATCCCGCACTCGTCCGTCGGCATAATGAGCTCTCACCAACAGCTGCTGCGTTTCAGCCGGAGCCATGATGCGATCACCGGGCAGGACTTCCAGACTGATCGCATCCGGTTCATCTTTTAATGGGCCTGGAGCGCGGGCTGCGATCCAATCTCGCAGTGTTAGCCACATGCGAGAGTTGGGACGAAACCGAACACCCCCTTCGTGCGGCAGTCCTCCGGACGGCTTTGTTAACAGAAGGCTGTTTTCAGGAGAGCCGAAATCGACTCGACGCCCACTTACTTCTTGTGTTATCCAATCGTGATCCCATTCTGGAGCGTATCCACGGAGCGAGAGTCGGAATCCGTTTTGTCCGGTAAGTTTTCCATGACATCCTCCCATGTTGCAGCCGCTTCGCGTCAGAATTGGAAGAACGTCTCGCTGAAACGACGGATTTTGTTTTTCAGCAAACGTTGTGACCGACACAGGTATTGTGGCAGAGATTGCGTCTAATGTTGCTGTCAGCATGGCCTGACCATCGGACTGAGCCGTAACCATGCCTCGGTTATCAATCGTCACCGTCTCCGGACGATCAACGCCGAACAAAGCGCGATGCGTGACGTCTGTCACTGTTCCGGCATCATCTGTCAAGGAAACGACCACGCCGTGCAAAGGATCACGACCCGTAAGCTCAAGCTTGTTAGGCAGTATGCTCAACTGTGCCGCATGTGCAAGCGTTTGTAGCACCCACAACAAACAGACACCGACGCTAATCGCCAATTGCCGATTAAAAGTTTTTTTGCGAAAAATAGATTTTGCGACCAAGGCCGCCTCTCAAGGATGATGGGAAGAAAGCCGACATCGAGAAAGATAGCTCTCTCCTATTAAACCAGCTCGGCAGGTTTGATTCAACTTTTTAAAGTCTTCGTGATGTGTGGTGCCCCGAGTCGAAGCATCGATCGGCGAGTTGTTGCAAAATGATTGTTGACCGGACTCTCCCGGTGCCTTTCGAACGTACATGATGCGGAAAGCCACACACAAAAACTACACGAAACAATCTTTTGATTTCCAGAATCACCGCCTGCGGACATTTATAGCATTTATAAACTGCTCACAACTGCCGTCGGGATCAATCCCATCAGCGTTTCCTCCTGTTCCGCCACATCGCGGATGGGAAGTGAAAATCGGGTTTCAATTTTCCGGCGAAGTGGCGCGAAAGACTGCACGAGTCCGCCGGAGATTACGAGCTGATTCCATGTCGGCTGAGGGCTCATACGTTGGGAACAGGTCCAATAGCTGTCCGCCATGAATTCAAAGGCCGCCATGAACAAGTTGCCTACGGTGAGGTTCTCGGTTGTGATGCCGCTGATGCGTCCGTTGCAGCCCATCGCGCTGGCAAAGAAACTCAAGTCGCAGAACATCCCGTCACCGGTTGAAGATTGTGCCGCCTGTTGAATCAACTGCCATGAGTTTTCAATTTTCAGACCCGCCAAACGGGACAGTTCTGTCAGCAGAGATTCGATTACCGTAAGCGAACGTCCTGCCGGAATATGCGTGATTGTGTTTAGGAATTGACCGTCGAACCATGGCCGTGTCTGGCAATCTGCGGGTCGGAACTCAGACGTAATCTGACTCACTTGGGAGCCCGTCGAGGCGTTGATCGATAGTTCATGCGGCTGCAGTCGCATCCCGCGCAGCGCCGCCTGCTGATCGCCTATCACCGGATAACAAGTCAGCGTCTGGCCATTGCGATTGACGGTGCCGACTGGCTCTTTTTCAGATGTGAGTTGCGGCCAGCGCAGACCACTCAGTCCCAACGCGGCAAATGCCGCATGATGCCAGTCACTCGTGCGCAAATTTAACATTCCGATGCCCTGAGTTCGTTCCATCTTTGGAGCCGTATTACAAAGCCGTGCAATCACGTAGTCGCCTACGGTCACCGGTATGGCATCCGCAGGGAGTTGTTGTCGCTGAGCCAGCCAGTAAAGCAGACTTGTCGCGGAACCGGGCTTCAATTCCTTACCAAGATCTTCAAACACCACGTCTGACCAGCAGCCACGGAGGCGATCCAGCGTCGTCGTGCCATCGATATCAACAACTGTCGTACGCTGATCGCGCCAAGATAGATAATTTGTAAAAGGCTGGAAGTTCTGATCCATGAGCATGATGCCGCCCATCTGCCCGCAGCTAAACAGTGTTGTGGCATCCGGCGCATGGCTGCAAAGCCGATCAAGCACACTGACAGCACGTGTAAAGATTTCTTCCTGGGAGACTTCATGAAATCCAGATTCAATACCCGCAACTGGATCGGGAAATGGCTCGCGGACAATGTGCCAGACGCGGGATGTTTCCAGATCCAGCACAGCGCCTTTGATCGATGAAGAACCAATGTCTAGGCCGAGGCAGCGCATCAACAAATATCCTGCTAAAAAAACGTAGGCCCGAGACACTTCACTTCATCATCGCATGTTTGCAATTCAATCCAAGAATAGCCCGGTCAACGGCACTTCCGCAATCGGCTGCGGGCTGAGGAACCCGTCGCGGACGAGACGGGCTGGCTTCGGGTGGCGCAAGTCAAGCGGAGGGCGCGCTGGCAATTTCTGGGATGCTTATCACTCTTGCTTTGCGTGGCATGATGCGCGTCAATAAATGGACCTGTCCTTCTTTGCCCGTTTGACGCACCCGTCCAACGTGCGTATATTCCGCCGGTCGCGTTCTTTATCCGGCGACCGAACGGCACACTAGCGATGCCACTTCGAGGATGTTCTGGGGTCGCCTTGCTGGACTTTCGTCATACCGCGATTCGTCCACGGTAACCATTCATGACTGCTCCAGAGACACATGAGGCACAGGATCGGCTGATGATCGGGTTTGCGCTCGATCGGCTGTGGTGCGAAACGATGGGATTGATCGCAGACGATTCGAAGGAGCGACCGCTGCGGCTCATGGCGAATGTGCTCGAGCGGGCGGGTGTGCCGTATGCTTTGATTGGTGGCGTGGCCGTGCAGTTGCACACGGTGGAGCCACGCAGCACGCTCGATATCGATGTCGCAGTGCCCCGCTTCGACGACGTGCCGCGGGAGGCGTTGTTGGCGGCGGGCTTCGAGTATACCTGTCGCCATGCCCACAGCGACAATTGGCGGGCACCAGGCGACGGACCTCTCGCAACCCGCGTGGCGGTGCAATTTTTCGCTGAAGATGTTGGCATCGCAGAGGCGGTCGCCCGTGCAAAAAGCATGGTGCTCGCCGATGGTTTGCTGTTGCGGGTCGCAACAGCAGAAGACCTGATCACGCTCAAGCTGTCTGCCGCCGGGGAGCCACAACGGCGGGCGAGCAAGCGAGAGCATGATCTCGCCGATGTCCTGGCCCTGTTGGAAGAACATCCCCAGCTCCGGACGCCCCAACTTGCCGCCCGTGTACGGGAGATTCGCGACCGGATTCTCGACGCTGGGTTCGACGGCTGAGCCTAGCGGTCGGAACCATAGGGTTCACGCTCCTGTGGGCTGGCTTTTCTATTGGCTCCTATAGCTGGAATGCATGGTCGGCTTATGCGGGCTATCTGGAGTACGAGCCCCTAGGAAGGCGACGTGATCTTTCAATCGCTTCCTTATGGGCCTGTCGTGCTGGCCATCGAAGGCGTCACGAAGTCGCCGTATTCCCACTGCGGCGTCGTGGGCCAGAAAGATGGCCAATGGGTCGTTTACGAGGCCATTGGGAAAGTTCGCATCACGAGCCTGAAAGAGTTTTTGTTTCGAGGGCGTGGTGGTGGCTTTGTGGTCTATAGGCTGCGAGACGAACACCGCGAGCACGTCCCAAAGATGCTTGCTTGCTGTGAGAAGTCATGACATCTGCCGTCGATCCATCCGCGAGGGGGAGTCGAATCGAGCAACACGCCAACACCGTGCCGTAGCCTGTTGGTCAATGGTCGCGGCTGGTAGAATACGGCACCATGATCAAGAATCCTGAGACGTACCGTCGCCAGTCGGAAGCTGAACGCTGGGAGGCGCTCCGGCAGATGAGCGCCGAGGAATCAATCGCCTTGGGTGAGGCCCTCCTTTCCTCCGAGATCATGCGGCTGGCTGAGTTTCCTGACGACGACCACGCCCAAAGCCTCGCGATCGGACTGGGGATCAAACCGCACGCGGCTTTCAAATGAGGCGACAATGACAGTCGCCCCGAGCGAATTTGATACCTTCTGCCGGTTCGCTTTCGCGTTCCTCGAAGAACGTGGAATACGCACTCTCGTCGTCGGCGGTCTGGCAGTCATCGTCGTAGGCGAGCCCCGCATGACGGCCGACGCGGATGCCGTCGTCTTTGTCTCCCCCTCCGAGGCCGAATCTCTGATCCATCAGGCCGTCGAGGCCGGCTTCGAGTTGAGTGAAGAAACCGAACGCCGCCGGCTCGAGGAGACGGGCACGATCCGGTTTCGCAAGTGGCGATTCCAGATCGATCTCATCACGGCGTCGTTGCCCTTCGAGGAGACGGCCTACAGGCGCGCCAGCTTTCACGCACTCTTCGGCATCCGCCTGCGGTTTCCCAGCCCCGAGGACCTGATTCT
This sequence comes from Planctomycetota bacterium, assembly GCA_003669585.1. Lineage (GTDB taxonomy): Bacteria > Planctomycetota > Planctomycetia > Pirellulales > UBA1268 > QWOQ01. Next base: position 631,795 of record QWOQ01000007.1, read on the forward strand.
ATTCAAGATTCTGGCCGGCCGCGACAAGGACATGTTGGACGCGACGGGCGTCGCGCGTCGCCATGCGGGCCGGCTCGACGTTGCCTACCTCGAGCAGACTCTGCAGACGATCTGTGAACTCGCGGAGGACGCCTCGTTGTGGAATCGCTTACAGAAAGTCCTCGCTCGTCCCTGATGCGATACAAAGGGAATGCTGCGGGAGGCCGGATCTATACCCCCCCTTTGAAAGAAATGGACCTGTCCCCGTTTCTTCGCCTCAAGATCGATGTTCGTCGTGAGCACCCGCGCCTTCAAATCTGCCGGAACGGGGTTCAAATCGTAAGCCGGTGAGAGCGTCCAACCGGAACTATCGATTCGGAGAAATCCGTGATTGCGCAGGTGATCGTCCACGTTGGAGACCAAGACGTTGAACGCCACACGCCGAAAAAGTGGGACAGTCTCTTGTTCCGCCAATCTCAGTCTCGACGCGAAAAAGAGAGAACAATAGAATGTTCTCTTCGCTTTCTCACTTTCGCCCCCCTGCTTTCTCGCTTTCTCGTGAACTCGGTCGTATGCATCCACAAAACGCATTAGGCAGAAAATACTTCGGACAAAGCGGCGAAGACTTTCTCGTCTGGAGTCTTTTTTCCGGAGACGAGCCGGGCTTTTTTGTCGATGTGGGCTCTTTCGACGGCATTCACTTGAGCAATTCCTACTCCTTCGAACTGGCGGGGTGGGATGGGATTTGCGTGGAAGCGCACCCGGAGTATTTTCCCCACCTCCAAAAAAATAGGCCCAGAAGCCGAACTGTATGGTCTGCTTGCGTCGGGCCGGGTGCGAGTTCGGAAATAGAATTTTTAACAGAGCCTCTGGGACTGCTTTCTGGAGTCGAAGCAGATAAAACCCTCGGCATGGAAAAGCGTTATGCCGCACGTAATATGATTTTTCCGGGATGGCAAAAAGCAAAAGTTCCAGCCGCAACGCTGACATCGATTTTGGAAGAGGCCAATGCCCCGAGAGTGATTTCGTTTTGCACGCTGGATACCGAGGGAACCGAACTCAATGTGCTCGCCGGAATCGACTTCGACCGTTTTGCGTTTCGCCTCATTCTGGCCGAGGCAAACACGCGGGAAGAAGCGTTGGAAATGGAAAACATAATGCGGGTGCGGGGCTATCTCTTGGCACGACGGCTCAATCAAAACTATTTCTTCGTTCGCTCCGAAGAGGACGCAGCCATACTGCGTGCTTGTGCGGGATCTCTTTCCATTGAAGATACGATCCACCCGCTTGGCGAGCAGGCCACTCGCCGCGAAAATAGGGGAAGAGAAGTTTCATTCGCAAGCATCGCAAATAATCTACCCTCCTCCTCATGAATATGATGCCCACCCCCACCCCCACCCCCCAGAACTCCGCGCGGCGGCGGATTCCAGCGGTATTTTTTACGTACGACCAAGATCAGGAAACTACTCTGTTTACTCTGCGGTCTTATCTGGCTTTGTGGCCGGGCCTGCCCTTGGATTTTGTTATTCCATACACCAGCCAAGCGGCTCTGGAGGCGTACCAAAGCCAACTGCCTTCCGATCTGCCATGCACGTTTGTGCGCACGGAGTCGGCCATCGCCGCGGCTCTTTCCCAACTGATTGGGGACGTGCTCTTAAAAAGTGACTCGCCGTGGTTTTTCTGGTGCACTTCAGACAGAATCCCTATCGCCTTTGCAGATCCCCCGCCACTGTGTGGCTTGGCATCTCTATTGCTTGAAAACCAACTGCGCCACACCAGCGATGTGGTTCGTCTTACTCGTTGGCGTGATTCCGTGTTCACAAGCCCTGCCGGGGGTGCCGAGAGCGTCTCTGGATTCCCTTTTACCGTGAATCCCCTCTCGACGCTGTTTGGATTTTGGCATCCACAATTTGTCTCTCGGCGATTTCTCACTTGGATCGGGGATGTGGCTTCCTCTGGCCAGGTGGCAACGATGGCAAACCTCAACAAAAAGCTGTTGGAGTCTTTTGATGCAATGGCTTTTAGGGGCTTGCTGCCGAGGCAAACCCTCGCCAAATTTGTAGAGCCAACCCACCATGGCAAGTGGACATTAAACTATCGAGTCGACCGATTTCGTGCGGGTCTTTCCGTTGGCCAAGCCGCCAACAGCACGCGGGAGTTCATCACTTTTTCCAATCCCAACACAAAAAATGTCAATCGTTTCTGGGAAAAACAAGAGGCACTTGCTCCCGAGTCGCTCGGGTCGCTCACAGCACCAGAAGATGATTCTGCTTTCCACAACCTGATCCAAAGGAAGTTTCCTTCGCTGCCGACGATCGTGGCAACTTTCGGCGGCTCCGGGTCAAAATTCCTCGTGCGAAATATCTATCCACACGAAGAATTCGCCGTGCTCAAGCAGGCCCATAGCCACTGGCGAGTTCCGCCGGTGGCTCTGCAACCTGGACAAAAGGTGGTTTATCTTTATGGAGATCCCCGCAATACTGTTCTTTCATTTTTTGCTCGTCGCGGTGGAATAACCCACCTGCACGATTTTCACACCCCATCAAAAGAGAAGCAGCAACAGGTCCGCAGCGGATGGGTCTGCACGGCCCTGCAAAACCTGGAAACAGACGCCGGGCCAATCACTGCTGACTGGGATCTGGAGAAATTTCTTTGTCATGGTGTCGAGCAGTTTCGGCTCGAAGAACATTTTGATTGCTGGATGTACGCTGGGCTACCCTACCCTGTTTATTTCTGTCGCTACGAAACCCTGTGGGAAAACTGGGGTCGGCTCCAACACGCTTTGGGCATCACCCGCGACGACTTACCGGCAAAAGAAAACCGTCGCTCGAACTGGGCAGATCTGCCCGAACCACAGAATGCTGCCTTGCATAAAATGCTCGGGGATTTCGCCCTGCGACTCGAAGCGCTCCCCGATCTTTTCAAGGCTGAAAACGGCACCTTGACCGACTTAAAAACCGACAGCCTGTTTGTGCCACAGATCGTTTAGACCGACCTAGGAGTCGATCTTAGGGAATGGCCGGTTTGATCCAGGCGCCTTCACGATGCGAATGCCCTGCGTATCCCGTTGGATTCGCACCCGGTCGGGCAGGGCTTCGCAGAAAGCTGTAAACCGGTCGGGATGGGCAGGGGCCAATTGCCGCAGCAAAGCAATCGCCTCGTCCCAGTTGTGGTGAATATAATCCTCAAGCGCGGGGCTGGCCCACGTCTTGTCGTCACCGAGATGGCACGTCAGGTGGACGTCGGTGAGGATCAGCATCCGAGTGGCGCTGGCCACCATATTGTAAATCAGCCCCCGCATCACTGCTGCGGCGCCGACGCAGGCGTTTGTGCGAATAAATCGCCTTATCGCTGCAACGCTCAAGACAAAACAATCATGGCCTTCGTGGCGGCGACCGCAATCGGCAAACAGGAGCGAGAGCAGCGAAGGATCGGGGCACGCTGCGTCGATGGTGCGTCGATTGATGACAAGCATGTCGAAGCCATAGTCGAGCAGTCTGGAAATAGCAGCATAAAAATGGGGCAACGGGAGGATGTCGACGTTCGTGAAGATGATCGTATCCACATCGTCCCCCAAGGCCGCCTCAATCAGATCAAAGAGCAGCGGCAGCGGGCGTGGCACTTCAAATGTGCGCACGTCCAAAATCGAGCGGGAGAGCGGCACGGTGTCTGGGAAAAAGCGTTTCGCAAAATCGATGTCGCCCGGCATCGCAGCAGCCCGAAAACGCACATCCGGCCTGACGGCTCCGTCGGTAGGATTGCCTTCAACACAATCAGCCGCCTGTTGCATTGCGGCGAATGTGAGAGCCTGCATGGCCTGGGCCTGTGAGCCGGGGCCTGCGGAAAACGGGTTGACAATGTGCCGAAACCTCCGGGACTGCCGCACAGGCGGGATGTCAGAGGAAAACCCATGTGCCAGCAGGATGTTGTGCAGCGACTCGCCCGGAGATTGCTGATACGTATTGTCGCACAGGTGTGGCATGGGTAAGGCTCGTGTTGAGAATTGTCAGTCGAGGGAGAGATTCTGGAGAGAGGCGATGGCATTTGCCCACTCCATCTGCTTTTCCATTTTCAGAAAAAGAGCCATACTTGCGATAGCCTTTTCCGACCGCTCTGTTATATCTTCAAACCGCAGCAAAAGGGTTCGCGTCCGGTCGAGGGGTTGCCAGGCATCGAGATGATCTCCCCACGATCTAAATGGCGAGTCTCCTTCGATCACCTTTTCAAGTGTCACGCCCTCTCGCTTTGGGATCTCTACGGGCGAGAGTATGAACACATAGTCGGCCAAGCATTTACTGTGACAACGCAAACACCGGCACTTTTTTAGCAGTGTAACCCATTCCGAAGTTCCACGACTGTTTTTCGGCAAGTATGCCGAAAACGAAGAGCTCTGTTCGCACGTGCGAGAAGAAGCAGTACGGTGCGTCGGCGGCCGGTGGTATGATGACGCACGCAAGAGAAGTGTGGCATGACTAGAGAGACGGACTTGAAGAGTTTTCCCTTGAGCGTCGGTAGCCATATTTCGCTAAGAATTCGGGCCTCGTACGAGCAAACATCATGAATGCCAGGCAGTTCTACGACTGGCAGACCTCGGGCGGCGCCGATGATGTGCTGCGTGTTGTGGATTGCCTAGAACGCGCTGGCGTAGGGTGGTGCACGATCGGCGGCGTGGCAGTGAACCACTGGGCCGCCGAGCCAATGGTTACGCGAGATGTCGACCTCGTGGTGGCACTCAATCATGTTGACCTCGCCGTGGCCATGCTGGAGACAGCCGGATTCGCGAGCGAGCGGTTGCCTTGGTCAGTGAACCTCACGGGCCGCTCGGCGGTTTCGGTGCAGATATCAACCGAGGATTTCTACTGCGACTTTCCACGCCGCGCCGTCGCTGCCGACGTGCATGGCATCCTGATGCGTGTGGCCTCGATCGACGACACGCTCGCGGGCAAGATAAAGGCTTGGTCGGAGCCGTCGGGGCGGCAGAGCAAGCAGGCAAAAGATTTCACCGATATCGTGCGGCTCGTTGAGTCGCATCCTCGGCTCTGGGATCGATTGCCCACTGCCTTGCAGGCCCTCGTGAACCGGCCCGCGACCGGCTAGAGCGTGGACTGTCGCACAAAAACAAACCACACGATTTCCTTGTTGGGAACAAGGAGGCTGCGCACGGTGAGCGTTTCTTTGAGTGCCAAGCCTGCGTCTAAAGAACAAGGAGGAGGCCCCATGGCAGCAAAGAGCGTTCCCCCCGGCTTGAGAACTCGCGCGACATGCCGGGCAGCTATCGCGGGATCAGTGAGGTGATTAAAAACACTGAAAGCCAGCACCGCATCGAAGTGTGCAGCGGCCAACGGCAGCGGCGAAGTTTCGATGTTGTGCAACAGTAACTGCGGCTGCCGTGCCGCGAGGCCGTGCAGCGGAATCTCGTAGTGTTCAAACGCCGACAGGCTGGAGTCGTGGCCATCAACCCCCGTGTAATGTCCGGGGTCGAGATAGGGGATTAGTTGTGTGCCAGCCCGACCAGCCCCGCAGCCCACGTCCAAAAGATGGTGGTTGGGCAAAAGCCCGCGACTGATCAGGAACTGTTTCTGATCCAGCCCCAGCGCCCACTTGCTGCCGTAGATCCGGTGATGTTCTTCTTCGAGTAGGTCGAGCGTGTGGCCGCGTTTCCAAGTCATTGACTGTCCTCGTATCGGTAGCCGAAGGAAGAGAGTTCAAAGTCGAAGCTGTTTTCGATGAGCTGGCGCGAGACGGGATCCATCCAGTCGCGGTAGGAAACCACTTCGCGGTTGGACCGATTGACATGGGCCAAGGCGATCCCAGGCAGGCCGATTCGTTTAGCCACCGAGGCAAAGTCTTGGCTTAGATTTTCCACTTTGCCGATGAAGTCTACCAGCGGCTTGAGGGACGCGTCGAAGAGCAGGTATCTGCTTCGATCTCGCAGAAACCTTCCACCGGGAAACCCTAGCTCGCCGATGCAGTAGATGTTCTGCACCCAGTGGTTAAAATCTTTGGGGCTCGGCGGCCCGACAATGCGTTTCATGTGGATCTGGTAAAAATACCGCGAGAGGGTGATGGCGTATGGGTTGCGCGTAAATCCAAACGTGAAATAGTCTGTCCGCGTCTCCGGAAAATGCTGGTGGATGTCCTCGAGGCTCGCAAACTCCTCGATCGCGCAGCGTAAGCCGCTGCGGGTGTCGGTCCACTGGCGTGTGACGATATCCCGATCGACCAGATGGGGGGAAAGACTCTCCTGCACGCTGGTGCCGGCAGTCTTTCGCGTCTTGATGAAAAGACACCTGCGCGAAAAGGAGATTATTGCCATCTGTTTGTCCCGAGATGGCGATGGATTTCAAAAAGTTTACGCACCCTGTAGACCTCGTTAAAATCGAAGGCTTGCAGCCGGAGTGGATCGGCCGTTGCCCGCTCCTCTTGCCAAAGTGCGTAGTTCAGGCTGAGTTGATCGCGGCGAGAACCCGCCCGATACTCCAGCGACCACCGATCGCAGGCCCGCCGCAGCCGCTGCGAATGCATCTCTTTCACCATCATCCGCGTGCCATAAAGCCCCTGGTTTCGCGGATACCCTGCGGCCTCATAACGACGGAGTTGATCGTGAACAACTTGGGGGTCGTCCAATGTTTGTTTCACAACTTCCAATCCTTCGTCGTAGACGCAGTTGCGGTGGGGATGCCGCGCAATCGCCATGTCTGTACCCGATGTCCAGAATTCGGCGAGAAAGTCGTCGAGGTTCACGTTGATGCGCATCGAGCCATCGAGGGTGATGCACAGATCGTAGCCTTCGGCAAGGGTCTTGTGATGCTCGATTTTAAGCAGCGACGCCCGCCGCTTGGGGCAGGTCACCCCGACTGGCAGGCCATTTGAGCGAACCGATTGCCACACATCGCTACTGAGCCCCTCGTCGCTATAGCAGAGGTAGTCCCAGCCGGGTGTGACAATGGTTGGGTCCTTGAGCGTGTCGTAGCCATTGATGATGAATGTGAAGACGACCTTCTTCATGCCAGCTTTTCCGGGGGATTGCACGGCCGGCCTTTAAAGTTACGGGTGAGAAAATGAATACGCTTCCGTTGCATACCGCGACAAAAAATCGAATCGGGCAATCCCATCCAAAACCAATTGCACCTCCTCAGGCTGCCACAAAGCGTTTGCTCGCGTCTGCTTGGGTGTGGCAAAGACCATCTCCTTGACGGCTTGGGCGTGCTCTGGAATCGCGGGCAGTCCGAGAAACCCGCAGAGTCGCTCGAGCGTTTGCTCTACCGAGAGAACCAGATCCTCGTGGTGGTTGTCGAGATACAACTCTGCTGGCAACCGATCGCGAATGGCCGCAACCGCTTCGCAGTGCATGAAATACCAGGCAATGCGATTGCCAATCGGGGCGCCGCTGCGGGCATGCATCGTGGCAATGACATCGAAGGGATTGCGAACCGCGTGGACGATCTTGATCGGGATCCCCAGCATCTCGTGGAGCCGATCGAGGAGCCGGTGATCCCCGTGGAGCAACAGCGTGGCCGGATTCCAGATCTTATCTCCCATCACTGTGAGCAAGCGGCCTGAATCGATCTCTTTTTTCACCTGATACGTGTAGCCTTCGGACTGTCGGCCCGACTCCCGATTGCGGCGGGAGTTTTCTTGGATTTCACCCAACATTGTGGCGCGCGAAGTATCCCGCCAAAACGTGGCCGAAGCGGTGGTCTCATTGGCGATCACCGCCTGCGGATGGGCATCGATTACAGAGCCCACAAGCGTCGAACCGCTGCGGGCATTGCCGATGATGAGCAACAATGTTTGCACGCTGGCAAACGGATCTGGAGGTGTATCTATAAACGTCATGCGCCGGATTTTTACACAATGAATCCCCAATGGAAACACCAACTTGACGCAATTCCATTCGGTTCCGTAGCCTCTAGATCGCGCGTCTTTCACAGTGCTCAATTGAGAGCGCATGCCCGCGCATCCTCTAGCCGCCGTCATGCAGTCATGCCCGCCATACCAGTGATGCCAGTGATGCCAGTCGTGCCCATCGTGCCCATCGCCAAACGCACGGTCGTTTTCATTCTGAGCGAAAGGCAATCGGGTTCCACGTGGCTCTCGTATGTGCTGGGATCGCACGCATCGGCGTCTCATCTCGGGGAATACCGCCGCCCGTTCACGATGCCTGGGCATGTGGCCTGCCGACTCTGCGAAGCCAGATCGCAGCCCTGCCCCATCTTTCACGACATTCACTCGATCCCTCTGGAGCGGGCGTTCGACTATGCCTTTGAGCGACTGGGGTCCAATTGCCTGATCGACTGCTCTAAGCAACTCTCGTGGATTTCCCGATTTGCCCTCGGCGAGAACGGCGTGCCTCGCGAGAATAATTTTGACCTGAAGGTGGTGCACTTGCTGCGGGATCCACGCGGGTGGTTTGCCTCGCAGCTGAGGCGATCCCCGCTGGCGGCCGTCGACGCAATTGCAACCTGGCAAAATACGAATCGCCAGATCGCGCACTTTATCCAACAGTATCGCCTCCGCGCTCTCCGCGTTCTCTACGACGATCTCACCGGTCGGCCTGCCGATGCATTTCCTCGATTGTGCGATTTTCTGGGGTTTGATTTTCAACCGGCGGCGCTGCACTACTGGAACAAGGAACACCACGGGCTCGGTGGCAATGGGGCGGCATTCAGTCTGCTCGGATCGCTGCCACAGGCGAAGGTGACCACAGGCGACGATGCTTTCTACCAACAGCAGTCGCAGCAGATGTTTTGCGACGACCGTTGGCGCAGCGAACTACAATCGAGCGACGCCGACTTCCTTGGCCAAGATCATTGGCTCGCAGAGTTCTTGTGAGGCATCCTCGGCGGGGCGAGTGTCGACCTCAAACGAATGCTTTGACTCGCAAGGGGCCGATCTCATGACAGCAAAACGAAGACTCTCCCAGTTGCAATCGGAGTGAACCATAAAAAAAATCACCTTGGCAGCACGTTCGATGATTTTCTGAAAGAGGACCGTCTGCTGGACGCGGTGCAGGCGACTTCATCGCCGGTGCCATTCCTTGCAACAAAACACAGAATCCCGGTACAAGATCCGTGGTGAGCCTCCTTGCTCACATTGAATGGGGGTTCAGTTTCATCCTCTTTCAAGGAGGCTCACTTTTTTTCAGAAGGCAGTTTGAGTCGGTGAAAAAACCCGCAAAAACTGCAAAAGCCGAGCTGAGCAAAGGCCTGCGACTGCGATCCGCAGAGATTTCTCATTTTTTCTAGACATATCAACGGGAAACAGGGGGGATTTCAGCAGCAGGTTTTTGCTTTGATCCTGAATGATACCGGTGACAGCATTTTGCAACCGTTGACAAGTAGTTGCTGAGTGAGACATTATTTTAATGCGATCGGAACACATGCGTGAGTTACGGAGGTTTTTGATTCCATGCTGCCATCAGCGGTCGAATGCGATGAACTGGCAGATACGCAGCCAATTGTAATCCTTGGGATGCATCGCTCTGGTACGTCCTGTCTGGCGGGCTGCCTCGAAGAGTTGGGGTTGCATTTGGGTACCGTGATTACCTCCGCACCCCACAACAAAAAGGGAAATCGAGAAAATCCTGAACTTTGGCCAATTCACAATCTCATACTGAGTCGAGTCGGGGCCGCTTGGGACCTCCCGCCTACCGGCGTTGTTTCGTGGACTCCAGAAGACGCCGCAGCGATTCGGCGATTCTTGGACGGCTATCGAAACATTCCACAACCGTGGGGACTTAAAGACCCTCGTATCACGCTGCTCCTCGACGGCTGGTTTTCTATTCTTCCCCGATTACGGCTTGTAGCATCGGTCCGTCATCCCGTCGCGGTTGCCAGATCCCTCGCTGCGCGGAATGGTTTTTCCAACGAGCTGTCTTACTCGCTCTGGGAACGCTACAATCGTGAAGTGCTGCGATGGCACTCGCTCACTAGCTGCCCGGTGATCAACTTTGACGATCCAAACTACGAGCAGACTGTTCAGAGGCTCGCGGCTCAGTTCGGTATCGGGGTAAATCGATCGCTTACCTTCCGGTCCATGGAACTGAATCACCACCGTATCGATGAGAAGCCCCCCGAATCGGTCGCGGGCTTATGGCATGAACTTCTGGAGGTGACCGAGTAATGGCTCTACGGCTCTCTATTATAGTTGTTGCCTTCGACATGAAACGCGAAATTGTTCGCACCATTGCGTCACTTCTGCCGCCGTATCAGCTTGCCGTAACCAATGGGGATGTTGAGATCATTGTTGTTGACAATAACTCCGCTGAACCCGTCCGCCGCGATTGGTTTCCGGCAGACGGACCCGTTCGTGTGGTGCGAGTAGAAGACGGCGGGGTGTCGCCATGCATTGCGATTAATAGAGGCGCACGGCTGGCGCGGGCCGATCATCTGGCGGTTCTCATTGATGGCGCGAGGCTTGCATCGCCGGGCTTGCTAAGCACCGCACTCGCCGCTTCGAGAGTTCATCCGAGGAGCTTTGTCGCAACCCTGAGCTTTCACATCGGGCACAAAAAACAGCAGGTTTCGCTCACCGAAGGATACACACGCGAGGTCGAAGACGGCCTGCTCAATAGTATTGGTTGGCCAGAGGATGGCTATCGCCTGTTTGAGATATGCACTCTTGGCGAGGGGAGGGACGCTGCGGCTCATGGCGTGTTGAAGATGCGAGCCGAAACTAATTTTTGTTTCATGAGGACTTCCGATTTTATGGAAATGGGTGGCTTCAACGAACGCTTTATTCAACTCGGTGGCGGGTTCGCCAACTTCGACTTTTTTCGTAGAGCTGCCGAAGCGGCGCGTGAAGGATTTGTGATGCTGGTGGGCGAGGGAACCTTTCACCAAGTTCACTGCGGCGTGACAACTCAGGCAGGAGGAGTCGACCGAAAGTACGATGGAAATCTATCGCTATGGGATCTCTACGGGCGAGAGTATGAGCACATAGTCGGCCAAGCATTTACCCTGACAGCGCAAACACCGGCACTTTTTGGACGTGTAACTCATTCCGAAGTTCCACGACTTTTTTTCGGCAAGTACTCCAAAAACGAAGAGCTCTGTTCGCGCGTGTGAAAAGAAGCAGTACGGTGTGCCGACGGCCGGTGGTATGATGACGCACGAGAGAGAAGTGTGGCATGACTAGAGAGGCGGGCTTGAAGAGCTTTCCCTTGAGCGTCGGTAGCCATATTTCGCAAAGAATTCGGGCCTCGTACGAGCAAACATCATGAATGCTAGGCAGTTCTACGACTGGCAGACCTCGGGCGGCGCCGATGATGTGCTGCGACTTGTGGATTGCCTAGAACGCGCTGGCGTAGAGTGGTGCGCGAGATATTGACCTCGTGGTGGCACTCAATCATGTTGACGTCGCCGTGGCCATGCTGGAGGCAGCCGGTATCGCGAGAGTGATGTTCACGGTGGAGGGGTCGACGATGGTCCTCTTGCACGGATTCCAAAAGAAGTCTCAGCGTACGCCCCCAGCCGATCTCATGACAGCAAAACGAAAACTCTCCCAGTTGCAATCGGAGTAAACCATGAAAAAGAATCCGCTTGGCAGCACGTTGGATGATTTTCTGAAAGAGGACCGTCTGCTGGACGCGGTGCAGGCGACGGCGACAAAACGATTCATCGCTCATCAGATTGCCACGGAAATGAAGCGCCGCCGTCTCACGAAGATGGCGATGGCAAGTCGCATGAAGACGAGCCGCGCCGCACTGGATCGGCTGCTTGATCCAAACAACCCTTCCGTGACGATTGGCACGTTGGAGAAGGCCGCGGCCGCTCTGAACCGGCGGCTCAAGGTGGAGTTGCGTTCACTGCCGCCAGGGAGCACCGAGCGGTAGGCACCGGAGGGGCCAACGGGCGACCGACAAAAACACGGTCCAAACGCGGGGTGATTTGCCAGTGCTCCAAGTGCGGGCACCTGCCACTGAAAGCCATCTCCCCCTTGGAGTAATGATGATCAGAATTGAAAAAGCCCGCTACGTATCGGATTACAAATTGTGGCTTCGTTTCAGCGATGGGGCCGAAGGTGAAGTAGACCTCCAAAATCAACTTGATGGAGAGGTATTTGAACCTCTCAAGGACACTAAAACCTTCAAAAACTTTATTTTGAATTCCGACCTTCATACTGTCACCTGGCCAAATGGTGCTGATTTTGCACCCGAATTCCTTCGAAGTCTGACCCACTAAAACGCCTGACGACCCAAAGCTGATTAGTGGCTCGCGCCTTCGGGCTTCACGGCTCTTTCAGCTGCCAGAAACCTGACACGCGGCCGGCGAGCAGGTGCGGGTCCTTCCCGGCGTCAGTGCTATGCCGGAGGGCAATGCGAGCGATTTCGCCACTGTCAGGGCTTTTTTTCGGGATTAAGAACGAGCTTCAAGCGAAGCCGTGTGGGTCGGCAATGTCCGGTACTCAAACTCCATTGATATCAATGCAATCATTGTATGGGTCCATCGAAAGCCTCGGAGGGCAAATATGGCCAGCATCACGATCCGCAACCTAGATGACGACATCAAGCACCGTTTGCGTGTTAGGGCAGCAGAGCACGGCCGCTCGATGGAGGAAGAAGCTCGGGACATTTTACGCCGCTTGATGGGAGAAATTGCCCCCCGCGCAATCTTGCGGCGGCGATCCGCGCCCGTGAACCAATGCGCAAAACGCCCCAATTCGGTCGGGGGCGGGGACGATCGTCCTCGGTGGCAATGGGGCGGGCCACAGCAATGGGGCGGGGCAGATAAAACAAAGAGTCCTGACCCCTTTGGATCATGTGAATCATTCGATTCATGTGATTAAAGCGGATACCTTGCGTTTGGCACGTCGGATTTCGCGTTCGACTTTTTTGAGCACGGTGCGAGCTTGCCCATACAGTCGCCGGCTCTCCTGCTCCATGCGGTTGAGGAATGTCTTTCTCCCTTTGGCGGCCTGTTTCTTGAGCTGACCGATCAGGTCTTCGCTGATTTGAAGCTGCGCCGAAAGGGCCGAGGCCTTGGCTTCGACAATGCCCAGAAGTGGGTGCATGATATGCGTGGTATGCATGGCAAGTGAGTCGTGCAGCCAGACGGACGCCGGCGGCAACGCGGCCGCAGGCCCGACGATCCCAGCTATCTGCGCCATTTCACTGGAACTGCTGGCAACCCGATGTGCCAGAATGTCGAGCTGATTGCTCAACCGACCAAGCGTTGCCAACGACTGCTCGTGACTGGCGGCGACCTGCTTGAGTCTCTCGGCGAGCAACTCTTTTTGCTGCTCGGCATCAATCACCTGCGCCGTCAATTCCTTTTCACGGCTCTCCAGTTGCTGGGCCAGTGACTCTTTTTGCTGCTCGGCATCAATCACCTGCGCCGTCAATTCCTTTTCGCGGCTCTCCAGTTGCTGGGCCCGCATCTCCGTGCGACTGGTCTGCGACCATTGCTCAAAAAAGATGGTTCGGCTGTTGCTATGCGCAAGGGACTGGCCGGTGCCAGCAGCAGCCAAGCCCGGGAGCGTTGCACGCGAGCCGGTCATGTTTTGCATTTCCAGATAGAGGTCGTATGCATCGGGCGCATACTCTCGCACAATCGTCGACCGCCAAGCGAAGCCTGCCCGATGGAGGAGGCCTTCTTCGAAGCGGGCAGGGGGCGAACCGACGGGAACATGGAGGCGGTCGCGAATTTCGTGAAACACGCTCGCAGAATCGTCGACGGCCTGCGAGAGTTCTTTGAATACACACTGCGATGGGTGGCGTTTGACAAAGTCAATGATGAGCCGATTGTAATGCAGCCACACACTCACGGCCAGCGATGGATTGTGAATAAACTCTCCGTCGCCCCGTCGAAAAAAAGATTCGATCACCTCCCACGGACTGCGAAACACAAACAGATATTTTGCGTTTGGCAGAAGCGCATGCCAGAAATCCAAAAATAAAATGGTGCGAGGATCCTTCCAGCCCCACAGCCGATCGGGCCCTGAGCGGCTGGCAATCAGCGACTGAGCGCGATCCAGCATCGCTTCGGGCACGTGGATCGTGGCTTGCGTCGTGTAGCCTGCCGGATTCAACCCATTGGCGAGCAAGGCCTGTTGGTGAAACTCTAGGAAGTCGCAGTCTTCATAGTGGCCTTTCGGATTTCCGCCACCACCGACGCCCAGCAATCGGTCGCCCATGGATACACCCGCGCCTTCGCACAGCGACGCCAGCAGCGATGTGCCCGAGCGATGCATGCCGCCGACGATCAGCACCTGTTCGCCATCATGCAGGCCCGCGCTCGTTGCCGAGCAAACGCTTTTAGACAACGCCGGAAATGACCGTACGCTCTCCAAGCCCAGTCGCTCGTTGTCAAAACCCCGCTTCTTCAAGCGATCCATCCACTCCTGATTCGCGAGATACCAGTTCACCGTGCGTTCGATACCCGTGCTGAATGTCTCCAGCGGACTCCAGCCGAGTTCTTGGTTGATCTTCTGGAAATCGATCGCATAGCGGCGGTCGTGGCCTGGGCGATCCTTGACCGAGGTGATCAGCGACTCGCACGGGCCGTGTGGTAGATCAGGGCAGCAGCGGTCGACGGCGTGGCAAATCGCGTGCACCACTTCCAGATTGGTGCGCTCGCAATCGCCGCCGATATTATAAACCTCACCCACACGGCCATTGGCAAACACTGCCCGAATGGCGCGGCAGTGGTCGGCTACGTAAAGCCAGTCGCGAATCTGACCGCCGTCGCCGTAAACTGGCAGGGCCTTGCCCTCGAGGCAGTTCAAGATCATCAGCGGTATCAGTTTTTCAGGAAACTGATACGGACCATAGTTGTTGGAGCAGTTGGTCGTGAGCGTTGGCAGGCCATAGGTGTGGTGGTAGGCCCGCACGAAGTGATCGCTGGCCGCTTTGGACGCCGAGTAGGGTGAGTTGGGCGCGTAGGGTGTGGTCTCTAAAAACTTGCCGGTCGCTGCGAGCGAGCCATAGACCTCGTCGGTTGAAACGTGCAGGAAACGAAACGCCTGCTGTTCGCTAACAGTCAATGCCTTCCAAAACTGCCGAACTTCTTCAAGCAAACGAAACGTACCGACCACATTGGTTTCAACAAAGGCCGCCGGGCCATCAATGGAACGGTCGACGTGGCTTTCGGCAGCGAAGTTGATGATTCCCCGTGGCCGATGTTCTTGCAAGAGCGACTGCACCAGCGCACTGTCGCCAAAATCCCCTTCGATGAAGATGTGCCGGGGGTTCGCTGCCACTTCGGCAAGCGAGTCGATGTTGCCGGCATACGTCAGCTTGTCGAGGTTGATGACAGCCGATGGCTCGTGCGCGATCCACTGCCGCACAAACTCGCCGCCAATGAAACCAGCTCCGCCGGTTACGAGGATAGGTTGCATAGAATCCTTTCCAACATGTCTTGAGCGTAGTCTGCCACACCGTGCCACCACTCCGGAAGCTCAGTTTTCAGCACGTTTGCGAGCTTTTTTGAGTAGAGGATCGCTATACATGAGCGGGCCTGTGGCGTGCCAAGGCGTTTGTAATCTGCTCAGTTCTCCAATCTATTCCAGATGGCGAAGTGGCCGCCGTGCTCGTGCAACATCCTTTCCGAAAATCGATGGTATTTGACTGATCGAGGTGAGCTTGCGGACGTGTGATCGGCGACACTATCCTTGGAAGGAATCTCAGGAAACCGCCGTTTGTACAACGTTTATTGCAATGGGTGAACCGTTCGCAGCCCACCACACCCGTGATTGAAGGAAAGAACATGGAGATCGTCCGGATGCTGCCTCTGCTCCAGTGCCCGCGCACGGGCGGTTCACTGGTGTGTGAGGCCGATCGGCTTGTGAGTCCATCAGGAGAGACCTACCCGCTCGTCAACGGCAAGCCAATCCTCGTTCGCACGATTCTCGACTGGCATCTCACGCCTCCGCCCGAAAACAAAATCTCGCGAAATATCGGCGAATTCAAGCCCGGAAACCGCTATGCTGGACCCGAGGCCGTGATCCTGCACCTCGGGTCAGGTGACGTGCCGTCACACGACCCGAGGGTGATCTCGATGGACGTGTTGCCCTGTCCTAATGTCGACGTCGTCTGCGAGGCGGAGGCCCTGCCGTTTCGCGATGCGTCGATCGACTACGTGGAGTCGGGAGCGGTCTTCGAACACCTCTACGACCCATGGGCCGCGATCGCCGAAGTGAAAAGGGTGCTCAAGCCGGGAGGGATTTTCCGGATCGACACGGCCTTCATGCAGAGCTACCACGGCTTTCCCGGCCACTTCTACAACATGACGCCCCAGGCGGTGGAAACACAACTCGCCGGCGACTACGACCTCCTCGAATCCTACGTGCCGGAATCATCGAGCCCGCTGATGACCGTCACGATGGCCATCGACCGGTATCTCGGCTACCTCACCGCCGAACTCCAAAAGAAACTGCTCGGCATGCGGCTCGGCGACGTACTCGACGAAATACGGCGCGACCTCTCGCCAGGTAGTCCCCTGCTCGATGGCTTCGATGAATACACCTCTCGCTGCCTGGCTGCGAGCTTCGCCGTCGTCGCTCGCAAGCCGCACGACGACGCGAGTCGACGGGCCACGCTACGACAGGCCGGATCGGCCGCCGCGGAAACCCGACAGACGCTCGTTCGCGAGTACTACACGCGGCGGCTCGAACTGATGCAACGCCATCACGAGATCGGTTACTACCGCCGCAAGGCCCAGGAAAAGCACGGCGGAACGCTTGAACGACCAATTCGCTCGTCAGCTGCGTTGCCCAATCTGCTCGAGCAGTGCCGCTGCGAGGATCTCCTCGATGCCGATGCGATTCGTGCCTCCCTGGAGAGGTTTCAGGTCGCGGAAGCCGATCTGCGGACGATTCGCGATGAGTGGATCGGTCTCTACCTAGCCGATACGCCCTGAACTTGAATCACTCGGCGGGCATTGGCACTGTCAGGAATCGCTCCACGAACTGGTAGACCACCACGAGCGGCCGATCGAACCGCAGCTCGCTGGTCGGATTCCGAAAGGGCTGCGCTGACGGTGAAAAACCTGCTTGAGGAAGTGCCGTAAACTTTGCTATCCTTTTGCGGTGTACACAAAGGTGGATCACAGACCGTCACGGCAAAACTCTATCAACCCTTTGCCATCGCCTTTCTATTCTCACCCAGTTCTGGTCGGGAACGTTGCCATGCTCACTTTCTACCTGCACATTCCGAAGACCGCTGGTCAGACGCTCCATCGCTGGCTGAATCTCGTCTACGGGCCGGAGCACACGCTCGTCTGGAACCCGCGGAAAAGGTTGGGGCTTCCCCACATTCAGCGGGAACTGGCGACGCTTCTCGAGGAACGGCCTGGGGTGCAAGCTGTCGCGGGACATTTCCCATACGGTGTGCATGAGGTCCTCGGCGATCGGCCGCATCGCTACGTGACGTTTCTTCGTGACCCCGTTGATCGTTGGATCAGCGAACGGGTCCACCACCTCACCAAGAATGCGGACTACCACCTATTGAAAAGGTCGTTCGCCGAACTCTACGGCGATTTCGACCTGTTCGCGCTCCTGAAATCCACGATCACCAACGATGACGACATCAACTGCCAGTCACGGCTAGTGCGGGAAGGCTGCGACCTCTCTGACGACGAGGCTCTGGCCCGCTTCTGGTTCGTCGGACGCCAGGAGTCGTTGTCCGCGGACTGCAACCGGCTGGCACAACTCTTGGGCTACGAGCCGATCCCGCTGCCCGAGTCGCAAAATGTTGCCGGCATCGGCGACATTCGCTCCGCCCTTGCGCCGGAAGAGATCCAGTGGATCGAGGGGCGTAACACCTCCGACTTCGGCCTCTGCAGCAAGGTCCCGGTCTCCGCGTGCTGCGCGACGCCAGCCCCGGCGGTGGACCGCGGAGCCTTGGCGGCGGCAATCCTGCAGGGGGCACTGGCCCGCATGAGCGCATGCTTCTTAGCACTCAAAGCCGATCGCGAAAAGGCACAGTTGATCATAGACCACCTCGCAGCCCGGACTCATCACTCCGTCTCTTCTTGAAGCCTATAGTTCCCTAAATAGTCACCGTTGGATCATCTGGAAAACGCCGTGTGAGCGGGCCAGCCATTCGATCTGTTGCACTCTGGAAAAACTCATCATCCGGAACATGCCGCGTCCGTCGGCTATTCTCCGTCTCGAGATCCTTCAGCCGCTTGGCCGCGGTCTTTTTCGGACCGGCCGATACGCCCTGAACTTCAATCACTCGGCGGGCATCGGCACTGTCAGGAATCGCTCCACGAACTGGTAGACCACCACGTCCGGACGGCAGGCTTCCACGAGCGGCCGATCGAACTGCAGCCCGCGGTGCTCCACAATCACCGCCTCGCCAAACGTCTCGGCGAGCTGCGGATAGACGGAAATCGTGAACGAGTCCCGGTACCACAACACCTTGGGAGTGCCCGACCTGTCCGCCCGCAGCACGTCCACGTCGACACCCGCGATCGTGGTTCGCGTATTGCTTTTGAAGTGGCCAAGTCCCTCCAACTTGAACTTCCATTCTCCTTCGTGGGAAATCTGCGCCAAGCCAAGCATCCGAGCCAGATCCAGATCGGAGCCCGGTCTGACGTACCACTTCCGCTTCATGTTGGACTCCATCAGCGGCACAAAAGGGGGAAACTTCGCCTGAATCCAGCCCATGATCGCGGGATAGGCCACCGTGAAGGCCCCTTCGATGGTCCAGTGCGTGTCTGCCTTAAGGAACACCTGCCGTGTGGCCTTGGCTGCCAGCAACCCGGGCGTGAGGTCCATGAAATCGAGCCGCGACTGCCTCTCCCGCAGCCGAAGAGACAGTTGATCGAGCCGGCTCTCTCCGTGGCTCTGGCCGATCCAGGCTGGCAGCTCCTCCCGATAGACGCGTTCCTTGTTGGGCACTGCGACTACGAGCATCGGAATGCCGCGCTCGGCGAGCCAGCGTTGCCGAGCTTCCATCACGTCGATCCAGCGATCAAGCTCCTCTGGAGTAAACCGGTCGAGCCCGCGGGCCTGTTCGATCGATCGCTCGCCAGTGTAAAACAGCCAGCCATGGCGACCGAGTACGACCGAAGACGACGTGCTGGTCTTTAAAATCCGCACGCGGATCGTATTATTTGCGAGCACGAGCGGGTTGCGAAACCCGAAGCGATCATTGAGCCAGGCCTCGAATTTTCCCGGCCAGGCCACCCAGTTGGCCGCCGTCTGCGGCCATGCGGGCAGCACGTGAGGCTCGCGCATCTCGAATGCCTTCACGTTGCAGCCGATACCGGCGATCTGCCCAATGCCAGGCAGCATCATCAGCAGAATGAACAGGCCAACGCAGATCCGCTGCACGAGTGGATCGCGAACGAGAGGTATCTGCGGAGCGGCATTCATGACGGCACCCTATTCAAAACCGGTAGTAGATGAAGGGGTTGTACGTGCCCGCCGCCAGACTTGTCACCGCAAGCAAGAAGCTGGCCACGATCAACGCTAGGTAGACACCGTCGGCAATGCGCCGGCCAGGCACGCCTCCGCCACACGCCCCTGAGAGCCATTCGATCCCCCACCGCACGGCGTTTCCCATCAGGGGCGTGGCTGCCACCACACCGACTAGGAGAGCTAAATCGACCTCCGGGGTCAGGAACTGTCCAAGCACCGCGGCATTCTCGTCTAGCCGCCCCCATCCGGCCATCGCCCTGAGCATCCCCAACGCATGGTCAATCGTGTCGGCACGGAAAAAGACCCAGCCCACCATCACGACGAGCATTACGTAGACATGCCGCACCACGGCCCCGCAGGCTTCGAGAAGCCGCGACACGCCGAGCCGCTCGATCACGAGAAAACCCCCATGCCACAGCCCCCAAACCACGAACGTCCAGTTGGCCCCGTGCCACAGGCCGCACAAGAGGAACACAATCAGCAGATTTCGGTACGTCGCCAGAGGGCCCGCACGGCTGCCACCCAGTGGGATGTAAAGATAGTCACGAAACCACAAGGAGAGCGAAATGTGCCAGCGACGCCAGAAGTCGGTAATCGATGACGCTGCGTAGGGGTCGCGAAAGTTCTCAGGGAAGTGAAAGCCTATCATCAGCCCGAGGCCCACCGCCATCGTCGAGTAGCCGCAAAAATCGAAGAATATCTGCAACGTGTAGCAGGTGATTCCCAGCCAGGCGACCGGTGCCGCGAGAGTCGCTGGATCGAGGTCGAAGACCGCATCGGCCGGCACGGCCATCGTGTTGGCAATCAGCACTTTCTGAGCCAGGCCGATGATGAAGATCTGGATGCCGGCCGTGAACATGGCGAGAGTCGCCCGCCGATGATGCAATTCCTCACGAATGTTGTGAAACCGGATGATCGGGCCGGCCACGAGTTGCGGAAACATAGTAATGTAGACGGCGACATACATCAGGCTCCGTTCTACGGGCACCTGCCGCCGGTAGACGTCGATCAAGTAGGAAATCGCGTGGAAAGTGAAGAACGAGATGCCCAACGGCAGATGCACGTCCGGCCGCGGCCCTGACACCAGCGACGGTACGATCTCCGCCGCGATGTCGTGAAAAAATCCAAGGTACTTGAAGTAACAAAGGGCGGTGAGGTTGGCCGTCACGCCAACCGCCAGAACCACCTGCCGGCTGCGTCCCTCCGCCGCCGCGCCGAGGAAGATGCCCAACGCCCAGTTCAGCACAATCGAGACCAACATGATGTAGGTGTAGAGCACCTCGCCGTAGGCGTAGAAGCAGAGGCTGAAGAAAAGCAGCACAGCGTGCTTGAAGGGCAGCGTGAGATAGCACGCCAGAAAGATCGGCAAAAAATAGAAGATGAAAACGACCGAACTGAAGACCATGTTTTACTTTCACGCCAGTCGGCTTCTCAGGGACATGCAACCCGCCTCAGCCCACCCGCTTGCCGCGAACCACGTCGGCCAGGGGACGAATGGCGTTTTGCCACAGATACTTTTCCCGAATCGCGTCGGCCGCCTGTCGCATGGCCGCCAGTTTCGCAGCATTGTCGAGGGTCGCAGCGAGTGTGGCAGCGAGCGCCGCCGGATCCGTGGCGTCGACGCGAACGGCCGCCCCAGCGGCAATCATTTCTTCGCTCAACGGATCCCCGCCGTTGGTCGCCAGCGGAGTTCGGGTCCACAGGTAGTCAACCACCCGCGTCCGCCAGGCAAGGAGGTTCTCCATGCCCGGCTGATTGGCGAAGCAGATGAGGTCGGCATCGAGATACCAGTCGCCCCGCTCATGGAAGGGTACCCAGTCAATCAGGTGCACGAGCGGCCGGATCGCCGGGTCCTCGATCATCTTCATCATCCGCTCGTAAGACTTCTCGAAATCTGGGTGATTCACGAACGGGTTTTTCGCCCCGACGATCACGAGGCCGACGGCATGCTTCTCCGATAACGCCTTGACCGCCTCCAGCAGACAGCCGATGTCGAACCACGGATAGACACCGCCGAACCAGAGCAACTTCCACGCTCCAGGAACGGGAATGAGTTCCGAACATGGCCGCCGCTCAGGAACGGCCTCGGCTTCGTGGATGCCATAGGGCACGATCAGAAATGGGTCGTCGTCATACGTGATCGGATTGATCCTGCCGATCGCCGCCAGAACGCCGGTGTAGTACCGCTTTTGCGCCTCGGTCGCGCAGAGGAAATAGTCACCCCGCTTGAGGCACGCCTCCCAGATCCGGCGATCCCTTTCGAAGGCGACAAGCTCGCCAGCGCGGTTGGCCGAACGACGGGCACAGACCTCGATGTGGATCGGGACATAGGCGTCCCAGACCAGCACCTGATGCTCGAGCACCGCGTCGATGATGCGGACCGAATCATCCCCGAGACAGTAGCTGGCCACGACCACGTCGTGTTCCGCGATCATCTCCGCTAACGTCTCGTGACCCCACCTCGCGATGCGCACGCCTTCGAATTCGGCGGGCATCATTGGCAAGTCGTACCATACGGGGATGGCGAGCGTCACCACACTTTCGGGCACTGACTTCGCGAGGGCGGATGCCAGCCCCCAATTCCGCAGGCCGGTGCCCTCCACCGTGCCGACGCCTGGAATGGGTGGTGGTCCGTAGGAGATCACCAGAACATTCTGGCCGTAGGCTTGCTTCCAGACTTCACCGCTGCTGGGCGCGGTCGACCGCTGCCTTGTTTTGTCCACCGTCGGTGGCTCGACTGCGTCCTGAATGGCTCTGGTCACGTCGTCCAGACACCGAGACCACTGGTACCTCTCCCAAATCGGCGTTTCAGTGGCTCGATTTCGGCCGCGGTCGAGCCTCGTACAAACGGCGATCGCCATCGCATCGACATCGAGGTACGGAACAAAAATGGCCTCGTCCTCCGAGAGCATCTCGGCAGCCCCAACGGCCCCGTGAAACGACACCACCGGACACCCCGCAGCGGCCGCCTCGAGCGCAACCATGCCGCACGATTCCTCGCGAGAAGGAAATACGAATACATCTGCCGCAGCAAAGTATCTCGACGGATTCTCCTTCTCGCCCACGAAGTGGATCCGCTCGGAGAGTCCCAACTGTCGGATGTCGTGACACGCCCAGGGTTTCGACTGATCGTCCCAACGCCCCACCCAAACGAAGTGAACATCGTTCCCGGATGCCGGTTGCTTATCGATCACCTTGGAGCCCAGCTGCACGAACAAATCGACGCCCTTTCGCTGTTCGGCGCGGCCGCAGGCCAGCACGATCCTCGCTTCAGGCCGCAGGCCGAGTTCCTTACGAACGGCCTGCCGTTCCTCGGCACAATTTAAGTTGGCCGGCGGCGCGTCGATGCCGTAAGGCACGAGCGAGATCCTGCCCGGTGGAATTCCGTACGCTTCTGTGAGCGAAGTGGCGACGAGCTGCGACGGGCAGACGATGTGCCGCGACGCACTCGCCATGCGTTGGACGGTCTTGCGGCCGCCAAAAAATTCGTCGATCACGGTGGCCGTCTCGTGAATCCACGCCACGACAGGCACGCCCTTTAGGCGACACTGCTCGGCGACTCGAGCAGTGGCAATCGTGTTGCAGACGACGACACATGGAGAAGACGAGTGCCGGAGCGCGTCGGCAAGGTCGGCAAACACGTCCACGAGGTTAGGCACGACGATTGTGGGTGCGACGGCAGCAAAATCCTCCCGCAACGGCCCGTCCGCCAAGAGGACAACGCGGCAGCCGATGTCTGCGGTCGATTGCAGGTGTCGGGCCAGCCGTAGAAGGATCATCGGCGCGCCGCTGCGCGTGGCCTCGTGTCCGACGAGGATCACATGGGGGCGGGTGCCTCGGGGTACCCAAGAGGTGGGAATAGTCCGTTGTCCCAGGCTCTTGCGTTGGCGGGCCCGGTGCCGACGGCTCGCAAGCTGTATGGCGGTGGCGAGCCCCTTGAATCCGGGAATGCAGCCCAAGAATTCAGCAACTCTTCTGCCAATTTTCATAAAACTTCTGTCTGACTGGGTTTCAGGAATAGGTTGCTTGCAATCCTTTTCAACGTGTCCTTGGCGTAGTCTGCCACACCTTGCCGCCAATCTGGAAGTCCATTTGTCAGCACATTTGCGAGCTTTTTCGTATTCAGAACGCTGTACGAGGGCCGTTCGACTTTGGACGGATACTCTCGGGCGGCAATCGGTTTTGCTCTGGTCGCCTTGCCGGCTTGTTGAAAGAGTTCCTCGGCCAATGCGTGCCACGAGGTGCCGCCACAGTTGGTGACGTGGAATGTGCCCGTCTGAGCCGCTGCCATTAAACCCAGAATGCCCCGGGCGACGTGCGGCACATAACTCGGCGTGCAAAATTGATCGCTGACAACGCTCACTTCCGGACGATCAAGCGCCAGCGAGAGCATCGTGTCGAGAAAGTTCCGGCCTCGCACAGGCCCATTGTCGCCGACTGAATACAGACCGCACGTGCGCACGATCAGATGATTGTCGTAGCCGCGGGCCGCTAACTCGCCGGCGAGTTTGCTGCTGCCATACGCATTGAGCGGGCCGGTGGCATCCTCTTCGCAGTAGGGAAAATCGCGCGTGCGATCGGCGCCAAAAACATAATCGGTGCTCACCTGCACCAACAGCGTGCCTGTGGTGCGGCAAACGCTCACCAGGGATGCAACGGCATTGGCGTTGGCTTCAAAGCAGGCTTCTGCTTGCGTTTCGGCAGCGTCCACGGCCGTCCACGCGGCACAGTTGATGAAAGCGAGTGGCTGCCAGCGCTCAAAGACAGACCGAATCTCTGCTGGGTTTGTAATATCGAGCGACGACCTAGGCAGCGGCACCGCGGCCGCGCCGAGTTGCCGGCAGAGTTCCTTGCCGAGTTGTCCCTTGGCCCCCGTCACCCCGATGGATTCTGCCGGCCACTGCATCGTACTGCTCCTCTTCCTGCTTCCCTTCCAGAATTGTCTCGGCTGCGATCTCGATCAGATATTTTCCGTAGTCGCTTTTCATCCGCGACCCCGCCGCCGCCAACTCATCAGCCGTGAGATAGCCCAGAAGAAAAGCGATTTCCTCCAGGCAGGCGATCTTCAATCCCTGCCGCTCCTGAATGGTTTGCACGAATTGCGATGCGTGCAGAAGCGAATCGGGGGTGCCGGTGTCGAGCCAGGCAAAACCCCGCCCGAGCTTTTCCACGTGCAGATCGCCGCGATCGAGATAGACCCGGTTCAAGTCTGTGATTTCATATTCGCCCCTTCGGCTCGGCTGCAAATCGCGAGCGATGTCGGCCACGTCGCTGTCGTAGAAATAGAGACCCGGCACCGCAAAGTGCGACTTGGGCACAGAGGGTTTTTCCTCCAGTGAAATCGCCCTGCCGTCGGCGTCAAACTCAACCACGCCAAACCGCTCGGGATCGCGCACCTGATAGGCAAACACCGTCGCGCCATCTATGCGACAGACGGCCCGGTGCAGCGTTTCCTGAAAGCCGTGGCCGTAAAAGATGTTGTCGCCCAAAACGAGCGCAGCAGCGTCGTAGGCCAGAAAGCGGCGACCGATCGTAAACGCCTGTGCCAAGCCCTCGGGCTTGGGTTGCTCGGCATAGGAAAGTGCAATCCCAAACGCCGAGCCGTCGCCGAGGAGTTGTTGAAAGTGAGGCAGGTCGTGCGGCGTTGAAATCAAAAGAATGTCGCGGATGCCGGCGAGCATCAACGCCGAGAGCGGATAATAGACCATCGGCTTGTCGTAAATCGGCAGCAGTTGCTTCGAAATTGCCAGCGTCATCGGATGCAGACGCGTGCCGGAGCCACCGGCCAAAACAATGCCTTTCATATTGACCCCTTTATGTTGGGCGAGAGTTGCGTGAGTTGGTAGGGGGAATCAGCCGACTGCTCGTGGCGAATTTCGTCGACGGGTTCTTGTTTCCCCTTGCCGGCATAGAGCCGATTGGGGGCGTTGAAAACCCAGCCCGGCACATCGCTCACATTGCGATAGGCGTGTACCACTCCTGGAGGAATCGACACCGCACAGGGATTCGTCTGTCCACAAATCGTGCGAGTCTGCACTTTATGGGTTGGCGAATTCGGGCGGGCATCCCAGAGGACGAGTTCAAAATCTCCTGGGCCCATAAATGCAAAAAGGTCTGTCTGATCGACGTGTTCGTGTGGCCCGCGGGCCACGCCCGGCAGCGTCTGACTCACATAGGCCATCACCGGATGGAGCGAGTCGGCCAGTTCGTCTTCGCGGTAGATTTCTACGAGCCAACCTCTGGAATCGGCGTGCTGCGACAGCGGCTTAAAAAAAACATCGGCAATGTGCGGGGCACTCACGATCAATTCCTCCTGCTGCTCCTGCCGCAGCCCAGTGCGACGGAGAAGGGGGAGAAATATACAATGTGCCACGCCGCCGCCAGACCAGTTGGGGCGTATAAAAAGCGGTCAGGAATTTTTGTTTTGAAGTCTGACCTGCCCCCCTTAAACAGCACCACTTTCAGAGAGAGAATCTGGTGGTGTGAAAACCAAAGGAGGACATTCAATGCCACGCGGAAAGAAAGAACTGGCCGAGCAGATCATTCCCAAGCTACGAGAGGTCGAAGTGGAGGTGGGGAGAGGCAAGACCGTCATTGAGGCGATCAAGAAGATCGGCGTGACGGAGCAGACGTACTACAGATGGAAGAAGCAGTACGGTGGCCTCCGGATTGACCAGGCTAAGCGGCTGAAGGATCTCGAGAAGGAGAACTCCCGACTGAAGCGGTTATTGGCCGACGCCGAACTCGATAAGGCGATTCTTCGGGAGGCCGCATCGGGAAACTTCTGAGCCCGGCGAAGCGGCAGCGCACGGTCCAGCACGTTAGAGGTGCTCTTGGCTGTGATCGCTTGAGCGAACGTCGGGCATGCAAGGTGTTTGGGCAGCATCGGAACACGCAACGACGTCAGCGGCATGTTCCGGATGATGAGCCCCGTCTCGTGAAACAGATCGTGTGGTTAGCCTGTGAGTATGGCCGCTACGGATATCGCAGAATTACGGCACTTTTACATTGGGAGGGATGGCGAGTGAATCACAAGCGAGTGGAACGGATATGGCGTGAGGAGGGATTAAAAGTGCCTAAAAAGCAGCCGAAGCGAAAGAGGTTGTGGCTGAACGATGGTTCGTGCGTTCGGCTACGTTCGAATCGTCGCAATCATGTATGGAGTTACGACTTCGTGGCCGACCGTACCTCCGATGGAAGGCCTATTCGAATGCTGACGATCGTGGACGAGTTCACTCGGGAGTGCTTGGCGATCGACGTTGCCAAGAGGCTGACGAGCGAGGACGTTCTCGAGCGGCTGAGTGACCTGTTCGTCTGCAAGGGTGTGCCGGATCATATCCGCAGTGACAACGGGAGCGAGTTCACGGCCAAGAGCGTCCGTGAATGGCTGGGTCGTGTTGGTGTGAAAACTTTGTTCATCGAGCCTGGCTCACCGTGGGAGAATGGTTACATCGAGAGCTTCAATGGAAAGCTTCGAGACGAGCTGCTCCAACGGGAAGCATTTGACACGCTGCTCGAGGCCAAGGTGCTCATCGAAAGGTGGCGGCAGCACTACAACACAATCCGTCCACACAGTGCCTTGGGCTATCGCCCCCCGGCGCCAGAGGCGTGGCAGCCCCGTGCGTTCGCTTCGGCTACGCCTCAGCAAACGCACGGGGCTGGTCTATTGGAGGGCAAAATCCTAACTTAAAAACTGGCGTCATTCATGGGGGCAGGTCACGGATGATTTGGGCAACATTGGTGTCTGTGCCCAATGCTTGCGCTATAAAGAGCGTAGGTGTCTGACTTGCCTACGGCATTTAAGAACGCCGTGTACTGCGAGCCCGTCACGTCGTACGCACCGATCTGGTACGAGTACGACACGGCACCGAAGACGCTACCGATGTTGGTGTCAGCGGCGTTTCCAGCATTGCCAACCGTCACCATGCTCAGGCCAGCGGTGGCGAGGAGGATTCCGCCCTACCCGCGTACAATAACGAGGTTCACTTGACCCGGAGTGGCGGTGCTGATCCGCAGCGACTGGCCAGCTCCGAGCGTCGGCTGGACGCCGATCGAGAGCCCGTTGTCGATGAGAGTGCCACTGTAGTTGAACACCCGCCAGGATGTGTTGTCGGCGACGTTCGTCCAGTCGTTGCTGCCCGTGATCTTAAGAATGCCGTCGAGCGTGAGGTCTGTGACGCCCGCGATCAGGTCGTTGATGCCGCCGCCGACTGCGTTGTTGACGGCGTTGAATTCGAAGTTCAGGATCGAGGCATCGGCGAGCGTGAATGTATCGTTGACGGTGAGTGTGCCGGGGCTGCTCCCCGGGGCGACGATGCCTCCGTCGAGGATCGCCACGCCGATGTGGGCGACGCGGTGGCCGCGACGCTCCTGACCAGGGCCGTCGTCGCCGTTCCTAGTTGACCCCACCGAGACCGCAGGACGTGGCTCGTCTATTGGAGGGCAAAATCCTAACTTAAGAACTGGCGTCATTCATGGGGGCAGGTCACCGCCAAACGCGACCCACTCGTTCACGAAGCGCTGATTTACGCTCACGGTGTCGTAGCACGTTGCGGATTTGAACTGCGCAAGATCGGCGTTGTCGTAGTTGCCATTCCTTATTCTCATCAACATCGCCCCCTGCACATCACTCGTGTTGCCGTTATACAGGAGAAAACCCTTGTGTCCTTGGCCATCAACAGAAACGATCGGAGCGTACGTAGGCATCGTGCCAGACGGATAGTTCGATGCGCTCATCGCAGCATCGTAGATGCTCTCTGAGGTCGTGAGATACACGTAATAAAAGTTCCCATCCCCCCCCAACTGCTTGATGTCACTGGCAGAAACACCGTAAACCCAAGTGTTCTGTTCTACGACATCGGTGGGATCTGACAACGTCTGGGGACTGACTGTATGAAAACCGACGCTGATGTAGTTCGCCGATGATATGGATGAAACTACATCATCGTTATACGGATCAAATACGCCATCAATCAAGGATTTGTCGACTTTGACCTGAAGCAAGCCGTACGCATTCAAGAGGTGATCGTCTGGAATCCCATTGACTGCTAAGCTGGATTGATTTGCCGTTGTGGCTGTAACGCCCATCACATACGAGATATTGCATCCAAACTCATCTTTCGTGCCGCTGAGAAGTTCCGATGCCGATGTTGTGTCGTCGATCTTGTAGATGTATCCGACTTGCGTGAAATCGCCGGAAACGACGTACACGGCCGCGTTTGCATCGACAGGTTTCGGGTTAGCAACGAGCCCGAGTCCCTTGAGCGACGTGTTTCCTCGTTCTAATGGATAGTCCGCGTCTGCAATGTCAACGCCGTTGTTTATGAATACGAAATAGGGCGCGCCGCTGTAGGTGGGTTGTACGGCCGATAGACCATGCGCTACGCCAACGATTTGCCATTCCAGAAACACAACATCAGCAGGTATGTTGAGTGTTATTTCGTCTGGTTGCGTACTTATGAGGTAGTTGATGTTGATGTAGGTGGAGTTAATGTCATATCCCGCGCCCACGTAGCCGTTGCCGGTGCTCGTCGCTTGATTGAAAAACGGACTCGTAATCGAGAGTCCCGTTTGGGAATTGATCTCGCTCAGGATCGGGTTCACCTCGTCTAGCGTTAATACCCGGTTGTATTGCAGTCGCAGTGTGAAATTCACGCCGCTGAGATAAGTCGGCGTGCCCGAAGGATACGCTGCGGAGAGATAGTCTTGATACAGCTTGTTTAAGCCGACGCACTTGACCGGAACCAGGGAGTACGAGAACGCAGCAGTCAGCGACGAGTTGGCCGATGGCAGGCTGATGCCGACGGCATTTCTAGCGATGACTTTGATCACATACGCTGTGCCGTTGGTCAGACCCGTGACGGTGCACGAGAGAGCTGTGATTGGAGAGCCTGGCCTATACCGAGTCCATGACCCGGCAACACCACCGTTACTTGAGTACTTGACCAGATACTCGGTGATTGGCGATCCGCCATTGCTGGCAGGCGCGACCCATGTCACGGCCAATTGGGCGTTGCCGCTTACGGCCACGACCGATGTCGGCGCACCGGCCACCGTGGCAGGTGTGGCGGGTGCCGAGTTGACCGATCGAAAACTGTTGCCAACTGCATTGCAGGCGATCACTTTGATGACATAGGGCAAGCCGTTGGTCAGACCCGTGATCGTACACGAGAGGGCTGTCGACCCGGACCGAACAAATATTTTAGTTCCCAAATAACCGCCATTGCTCGAATACTTGACCAGATAGTCAGTGATTGGCGATCCGCCGGTGCTCGCAGGCGCGACCCACGTCACCGTCAATTGGCCGTTGCCACTGACCGCCACGACCGATGTCGGACTACCGGGCACCGTGCTAGGCGTAACCGGCGCCGAATTAGTCGACGGCGCGCTGATGCCGACGGCGTTATTAGCGATCACTTTGATCACATAGGGCGTGCCGTTAGTCAGGCCCGTGACAGTGCATGAGAGAGCCGTAATGAGCTGCCCAGAGGCTGGGAAAAACCGCATCCATGTCGAACCGCCATCGCTTGAATACTTCACCAGGTAGTCAGTGATTGGCGATCCGCCGGTGCTCGTAGGAGCGACCCATGTCACGGCTAGGCTTGCGTTGCCACTGACGGCCACGACCGATGTCGGCGCACCGGGCACCGTGGCAGGCGTAACCGGCGCCGAATTAGTCGACGGCAGACTGATGCCGACGGCGTTCTTAGCGATCACTTTGATCACATAGGCTGTGCCGTTGGTCAGACCCGTGACGGTGCACGAGGTCGCTGTCGATACAGAATCGGTGAACGTAGTCCATGTCGAACCACTGTTACTTGAATACTTCACCAGATAGTCAGTGATATTCGAGCCGCCATTACTGGTAGGGGCGACCCATGTCACGGCCAGGCTTGCGTTGCCTCTGACGGCCACGACCGATGTCGGCGCACCGGGCACTGTGGCAACTGTCGCGGAGGGATCATACTGAACCATGTGTAGCTGCAGGGGCGTGCGGCCTTGGTCGTAAACAGTTAATCCCCAGAGCGTCAGGCTGTCATTAAACCCATCGGGATTGTTGCTTGAATCATATTGGTTATAGGGATTGGTCCAAGCGTAATCGATTTTGCTACCGACCCACACGCTCTTCGAATATGAGTCGAGCAGGGTTGACTCAATCCCTGCGGCGGTCGAGTTGGTTGACTGCAGGACATCGTTACCAGCCCACGCTAATAATCCAGCACCAGTGTAATTCTGGACAGTCCTCCAATCGCCACCGCTAAATGCTGATGCCCAAGACGTTGAAGCGATGGGTAGACTGCTCTTCAAGCCATAGGCTGGGTTGGGTTGGCTTTGATTGCTTTGCTGGTCGCTATTGGGCGAGGGTATGATCGAATCTACGTACGTGGTGCCCATGGCGAATAAGTTTGAGGCGGCAACACCGTACATCGCCGAATCAGTTTGACCTTGCGCCGCCTTGGCGTCGAGATAGTTCAGGAGTCGCAACGGAAATCTTTGGCCATCAGAGTCGTATCCCACATAAGGTTGGCCATTAGTATCGTAGTCCGTTGCTAAACGTTTGGCTTGCACTTGGGTGTAATCGCTGAAAGCCGCTTGAAGAGTGTCATATGTGGAATTTGAAAGTTTTACGTAGTTAGTCGCTGCATTGATGGCCCCGGTGTTGGCATTCTCTGTCTTTCGCGGGTCGGTGTCTCCAAAATCGAAAAGGGCTTTCCATACCGTGCTCGTTGTCGTAACAGCAGTTTCCCAAAATGACTCGCCGGTGCTTTGTGGATTAGCCGACAGAAACGGATCGTATTCTTCAAAGAGCTGGTAGGCGCGGAGGTCGGAGTAATCGTAATGAAACTTGTTGGACCCGAACCCACTCGTTGCCTGAGCCGCACCCTCCGCAAGTACATATCTGTTGGCTAGGTTGGTATCGGTCTGAGAAAAATCGTGCTGACGGATAGCCTGAATGTAATTCGTTGCCATCGTTTCATAGCTGCTGCCCCCTTGGCTTGGCGTGGCGCTCCAGCCATACACGTCGGCCGCTTTATCGGCATACAGATACGCAAGCCCAAGGTTGATGTCGGCGTCGGATGCCGAGTTTGAATCTGAGCACGAATAGATGGTGCTCGTATTTGGGGAGACGCTCGCGCCGGCGGTCAGCTGCCAATACCAAGGGAATAATCCTGTAGAACCGTTCTGACTATTACCAAACTGGATGCCGGCCTGAACAGTTGCGGAAAGTCGGTCGAATGTCGGCTTGTCGTTATAGAGGGCGGCTAAAACCATTCCGTACGAATGCGTCTCGCTAACGACACCAGGGCCATAAGTGCCAGAGGCATTCCAGAGAGCCAGCCCGTTGGAAACAGAAACGCTCCCCATCTGCGTCACATCGACCCAGTAGTTGGCATCGTTGCGATAGGCTTGGTAGTAAGTGTTGTACGTGGAATTGGCGACTGGGTCGGTATCGCTTGTCACCGACAGCATCTGCCGGGGCTCGAGCGACTCAAGGGAAATCTGCTGAGCTGGCTGCCTCGAGCGACGACGGCGAGTGGAAACTCCGCGAGGATAGAAAACGTTCGTAAACGTTTTTTGAAAGGCCCCTCGAAAGGCTCTAGTTGCCCAATTGGAAGGCGGCAGTGACATCAGGGAAATCCTCTTTGACTTTGACGTTTTTCAGAGCAGGGGAAAGCTCAGCGACTTAAACCAAGGCTCATCTCTACCACGGTTCTGCAGGCAGGGCAATGAACCGGCAATGGGACAAAGGACTGATGGCAATGCGGGGCAATGATCCACCCAATCGCCTCGCTTTTTTCGTCTGCGCCGCTTATGGAAGTGCCCAAGGCTATCTTTCGGGACTGCGTGAACTTTTTCCATAGCCGCCGACCTCGACAAGGCGAAGCACAGAACAGCACAGAACAGGCAAAACACGATTGACACAATGGGGCAACTGCGTCGATGACGATGGCTGGCGATGGTCTTTCAAATGGATCGTTCGTGGATCATCGATTGATTCGGCCTTTCTTAATTTTAGATTGCGGATTCCGCTGCGATTGTTCTTGCGACGGGAACGCTTGGGCTGGTATTTCTTGAAAACTGAAATCGGGCTTTATTGGAATCGAGCTTTCTGACTGGATTGCCTGGTCGAAAAAATCTGCGTGCTGGATTTTTCACTGTGAACCACATACCACCCATCCTGCCGCTGGCTCACGATTGGCGGCGACCGCTCTTCTCGGTCATGCTGCCAACCTATCAGCCCACAGACTCGCTGCGGCGAGCGCTTGAGTCGGTGCTTGTGCAGGCCCCCGGCCCCGACATCATGCAGATTGCTGTCGTGGATGATGCTTCGACGACATCGTCCACACGCGAACTTCTGCGGAGCATCGATCCAACCGGACGCGTCGAATTGATTCTATCGAGCAACAGGCTGGGCCTGGCAGGTAACTGGAACAGGGCCACTGCGCTTTCGAAGGGGCATCTGGTGCATCTTTTGCATCAAGACGATTTCGTTTTTCCCGGCTTCTATTCTCGGATGGAACAGGCATTTCGTGCCGACCGTCGGATCGGAATGGCGTTTTGCCGCAGTCGCATTGTCAATGCCAGAGAAGACACGATCAAAACATCCTCCCGGCTGCGATGGCTGCCCGGAGTGATGAACGAATGGATTGCTACGATCGGCGAACGGCAGCGAGTACAAACTCCCGGCGCGGTCGTTGCGCGGACCACATACGAAACGCTCGGCGGCTTTCGCACTGATCTGTGCCATGCAGTGGATTGGGAAATGTGGGTGCGAATTGCGGCACAGTTTCCGGTGTGGCACGAACCGGCCGTGCTGGCGGCCTACCGCCGTCATGATGCAAATGAATCGACGCGGCTATTTTCCAGCGGTGCAATCTGGCCCGATGTGGTTCACGCGATCCGAATCAATGCCGGCTCATTTCCACCGGAAATGAAAACGGCGATCGTGCATCGCAGCGCCCGCTGGTATGCCGGATCGGCCCTGCGCACAGCGGCCAAACAGATCAGCCACAGCGAATTCCTACACGCCGATCAAACACTCGCCTGCATTCCGGCATTGCGTTCCATGATGTCTCATGCCAGCCACAGCGAAGCCATCGGGCACCGTGCGTCGCGCCTGCAGCATCGGCTTGACAGCGGTTCATTGGGATTGCACGCCGCGTAAGGATCTTTTTTGCCGAGCCGGAGAGACGCTCATGGCCCGCGCTCTTGTTTTTGCGCACTACGATCGCGACGGCCTCTTCGATCCCTATGTGATCGATGCACTGCACGCTTTTCGACGCTGCATGGATCATGTCACGGTTGTGTCTACCAGCGCCCAACACCTGCCGGCTGCCCTATTGCCGCTGGTAGACCGATTCATTGCCCGCCAAAACGTAGGCTACGATTTCTGTAGCTGGCGGGTTGGCCTTGCGGCTCTTGAGCCGACCGAGCAGTTCGATGAAATCATCTGCGCAAACGACAGCGTCTACGGGCCGCTGTTTGATCTGGCCGCGACGCTTTCCGATGCGCGTGTGGCCGACGCCGATCTTTGGGGCATGTGCCTTTCAGAACAGGGCACAAAGCGGCGCGGAAAAATCTCGTGCCCGCATATCCAATCCTGGTTTTTTGGGATGCGGAGGCCGCTGATTGCCTCGCAGGCGTTCGGCGATTTCTGGCGATCGGTCGTTCCGCTGGAACACAAAGACGATCTCATTGATCGCTACGAGCTCGGTATGACCGAGCATTTTGCAGCTGCTGGCTTTCGAGTGGCGGCCCTCTACGACGCTCGCACGGCCGAGCCTCTTTCGCTGCGCGAAATGTGGCCGCACTTTTCTCTCCGAGAGCCGGGACGGCTCTTGCGATTGCTGAAAAAATCGAGGCGACCGCGGCACAATCCGAGCGAACTGGCATACAAGCGACTGCTCGATGCTGGCGTGCCCTTTGTAAAGGTGAGCCTGTTTCGGTTGAACCACTACGGGCTGAATCTGGAGCATGTCATGGAGAGCCTGCAGCGGGAGAACCACTATGACATTCATTTGATCCGTGACCATCTCGATCGCACTGGCACCATGAAAACGCACTCCTCAATATTGACGGTCGCAAAAACTGAACGGTCGTAAAAACAAACCCTGCAATGAATCCCGCAGATCACAACGTATCCGCTTATTTTTTCGGCCGAGCTTCCTCTCTTGGACTGTCTGACCAAAGCTCATTCAATTGATCGATTGTACGATCAACCAAACCTTGCCCTGCCTCGGGGCCAACTGCATTACTTTCAACGATTGCGCTATAGCCCCCTCCACCGACAGCACGTGCGGAGGGAAGATAGGTGCCGGGCCCGGTGAGCTGAATGACAAATGTCTGGAGAGCAGGACTGCGGGCCTTCATGGCAATTCCAAAGTCGGTGAAGAGTTCAAAGGAATTGGTGGCGATGGCGATATCGCCCAGTCGAATGACGTGCAATTCCATCACGAACGGCTCGACTGTTGCAGCCTGCTGCTCTTCGTAGCGACGCACAACTTCTCCGTGCCACCAGAGCAGAGTCTGCTTACCTTGTTCGGTAGAGAGTTCTTTGATCTTGGATTTTGCAAGTTCCCACTCCCGTTGCGTGACCGGTCGACGCGGAAGTTCGATCTTTTGTACGCGATGAACAAGGATGGCATTGGCATGTCTATCCTGTGTCGCGGCGGCGAGCGATTCTTTCCATGCCAAAACAATGCGACTGGAAATCTCCTCCAATCGAGAAAGACCACGAAGTTTCCTCATTCGTTCTTCTGCCTGTTTTCGAATCATGAGGTGAGGTGATTGATCACCTGCGGCGCCCGTCCATCCAAGAACGTGCAGATTCGCACCATATTCACTCTGCAACGATTTCCGCACGTGGTGCCAGAAATCTGCGCTCACAAGATCATTTCCTTCAACCTCCTGTGCAGGGCAGGCAACATTGATTGCCGTAGCAATAAGATTTCCGGAGTCGTCCCAGAAAAAGAGCGACTCCACCCCGTGGTCCTCATACCCCTCGATCATGCGAAACCGCGATACATTCGTCTGTCCATACATGACCGCCGTGGCATCTTCGTAAACCGATCGCCTATTCTTGGCAACCGCCGCATAGCCGAGGCCCCAGCTTACCGTGCCAGACTTTCGAGAATTCCACGCCGTAACAATGGCATCGGCCACTCGGTCGGCAAAGAAAGCTACATATTCACTCGGCTGCATCACCACTTCCTTCGGGATTTCATACACTCCTTCGAGCATCACTGGCGCGGTGTGAGTGTGCGTGGCACTGAGAAATATTTTTTCCACCGGGAGTTGAGGAAGCCGCTCTTGTACTCGTAACCTCGTCTGTTCGAGTGCTTCTGTGGGAATGGCCACAAGATCACAGGCCACCATCACTGCTTCGTCGTGCACCTTTGATCCAGATCGCGACTCTAAAACAAGAACGGTGGCAGTGACCGGACTTTCAACTCCCTTCGAAATACGGGTGTGCATCTGACCCCAAAGAGCAACGGGACGATCGGGGGTGATGCTGACAGTTGCGCCACCGACAAAAAGTTCCGTGGGACGTTCCGCAGCGAAAACAGGTATCGAGAACACACACCAGTAGAAACTGATGATGAGTCCGAAAGACAAAAGCTCAGCCGAGCGCAACCAACGGAAACGCAGTTGATTCAAATTTTCACACGACAACGGTCTCATGAACATTGAGTCTTCCTCGGAATGACAGCGAACGAATCGGAGTATTCTCTTTGTTGGATTACTCTGCAGCAAGGCTCGCACAGACCAATTCATCGTCGTTACGGGCAAAAACATGTCGATTTGCAAACGCCGGATGCGACCAGCAGACGCCGCCTCGCTGCGGCAGTTGATCTGTTGTGGGCTTCAAAAGTGATGCCCGACTTATTTCCTCGAATCCCTTGGGTGAGAGTTTCGAAATAATCAGTTCGCCACGTTCGTTCAACATCCAGACCCTGTCGCCGTGAAGGATAAAATGAATCGTGCTCCATCGTGCCTTGGGAGTCGCGGTGAGGTTCTCCCATACGCGGTTCCCAGTTGCTGCCTCGAGGCAGCGCAATTCGCCGTAACTGTCGACACCATAGATGTGATCGCCAAGAAATAGCGGAGTGCTGATAATCGAATGCAAACCATCCGTCTGTCGTTCGTTTGCTCCCACGCGGTGCCAGACCTTTTCCACTGCCGGTCTCTCTGCCATGAGTCGCAACATCATGGAACCATCGTAAAACGACGTCATAAACAAGCGGTCGCGATCGACAATTGGTGTCGCCACTCCAATCGGCATGTTTCGCGGTTTGAATGGAACGCTCCAGAGCGTTGCTCCTGAATCTGGAACCAGTCCTGACACGCTGTCGCCGGTCCACACAACGAGCACTCGCCTTCCCGCCTGTTCAAGAATAATCGGCGCAGTGTATTGACCGCGTTCATCGAGCGCACGCCAGAGTTCAAGTCCTGTGAGCTTGTCGAGAGCGACGATGCAGGCGCCGGCCGTGCCGCCAATGTGCACAATGAGCCGTGGCCCGTCCACCAGCGGCGCAGCTGAAATACCCCAGATCGGCATGTCGATTGAGTAGTCGGCATTCAGATCCCGTTGCCAAATCACACTGCCATCAGCGACATTGAGACAGCAGCAGTGGCCCATCGCGCCCAAGGCATATGCCTTGTCACCATCCACCGATACGCTCGCACGAGGCCCTGCCTCATATCCAACATTTTTGTAGACACACTCGTACGCATGCGTCCACAGTGGGGCGCCGGTATCAGCCGCAAACGCCAGCACTCGTTCGATCTGACTGGGTTTTGTCTGTCGATCCGTGACAAAAACGCGATTTTGGGAAACTGTCGGCCCACTATAACCCGGCCCAATCGGCATTCTCCAGACTGGTTCCAGGGAAGGGCTCTTGAACGACTCCACAATCCCTGTTTCACGCCAAACGCCATCTCGCGTCGGTCCACGCCACTGCGGCCAGTCATCAGCTGATGCCCGAGTTGTGGTTCCAACAGCCAACAGAGAAGCGATCACCAAAAGAACCCGGTTCATCAAGAATCTAAAACATTTCATAAAATATGCTGTCTGGAAAAAATACTTGGAGCGAGTACGACTTCTACTTTTTCAAATATGCAAGCGTGTCGGTATGGTGGCCGATCACCTTCCACCGGCCGTTTTCTTTACGGAATACAGTCGTTGTGCGAATCGATACCGGTTGAGACTTTCCGTCAATAATATTTTCCCCTTTTTCGTAATAGTGAGCAACGCTCAACTGCGGGCTCACCGCGAAGTAAATATCTTTCGGCTCTACTTTTCCGCCCAATTTCGCGGCAGCTTGCTTGTCCCAGTAGGGCTCAATGCGGGTCCAGCCAACCTGAAAACTGCCCGACGGCCCCATGTAGGTTACATCCTCGGCATGCGACCAAACTTCTTTCATCGGGCCTGCGTCACCGGTAAAGAGCGTATTGAGTGCGTCATGAAATTCGACAAGGGCAACTCCAACCGCGCGAGCATCATCTTCTGCCGCCAATCCTCTATTGGCTGTAAAATAAATTGATGCGATCAAGATCATTCCACAAAAGACAATCCTGTTTCTCATGCCGTTACTCCAGTAAAAAAGTTTATAGACGCATTCCATTGGACTCTTTCGAAAAAACAATCTCCCGACACACTGATTCGATTCTGGAAAACCTTCCGTGAAAAAGCATCACGGCGTTTCCATCAAGCGAATGCGACGATATTCCATTTGGCCAGAATCTCCTTCAAGGCCGATGGGGCCTGTGGCTGGCACGGGCATCGCCGCTTCTAGGATTTCATCGTTGCAGGTGCAATGAGCGACGCCGTCCTTCACGGTGACCACCAATTCATTCCAATCCTGTGGACGATAGTGACGAAGCATTTTATACGGACCGGCAAGCGGATAATCCCGACACTGCAACTGTGGTTTGCGAATAAAAACTCCACTATCAGCATTCGGGGTAGCTCGAAATTCCAGTTTGAGAATGAAATGAGTCGGAAATTCGCGCGTCGTCCAGATCTGCTGTACACGACGACCTTCAGGCGGCGTGGTCACGACGATTCGTCCGTGCTTGGCAACGTAGCGACCATCCGTACTTGTAACCTGACCATCGAAATTCATCTGTTTTTCAAGCGTCTTCTCAATACGAAATCCCCAGCCGCTCAAGTCCTTACCGTTGAACAACGGCTCGAACCCCGGTTCAAATACGAACTCGTCATCGGTTGTTTCCACAAAGTCCAGCGTCGCCAAAACAGGACGCACAGCGGCCGCCCATTTGGAATAGCCTCGTTCGTTTGGATGCAACAAATCTGGAAACTCCTCAACCTTTGCGTCTCCCTGATCGTTGGCAAACAGCTTCCAAGTCTCGATGAGAGTCACCTGAGAATCGCCTTTCACAGCTTGTGCAAATAATTCGTTGACTTGTTTGATCTTCGCGGCAGGACGTTGCTTGGATTCCGAACTCGGAAAGACCTGACAGACAACGATCGGGATGGTGGCACTATGTTTTTTGATGGCCGCAATAATCAGCTTAAAATTTTCGGCAATCGTCTGCGGATCAGCCTGTTCTTCGAGATCATTTGTTCCCATCAACAACACAACGGCTGCTGGATTGAGTGACAACACATCGTCTTTTAAGCGAATGAGCATTCCGCGTGTGGTATCGCCGCTGATGCCGCGGTTGGCAATCTTGACGCCTGGAAATCTTCCGCCGCAGTCATCTCCAAAACCCTGGGTAATAGAGTCTCCTAAAAACACAAGCGACTTCTGATCCTGCTCAGTTCGCTTGGCCCATGCAGTGCGTTTACTTGTCCAAAGCGTCTGAAACCATTCGTATCGACGGATCGGACCACTTCCGGGAAGCCCTTCATCACTTGCCGGAATTTCAAGATATGCCGCAGGCGCATCAGCAGATGCCCACGTACAGCATGCAAACACGCTCACTGATACAAGCAGCGTCCATGCGGCCAACCTCATGCCTGCATATTTTCGAGAGTACATCTTTTTTTCCTCACTGTGATTCATTTCGTTCCGAACAGGTTTGTCTACACCTCGTTTGAGGCGTCTTGGTATCTCTTGCGAAAGCGTGAACAATAGTATTGATGCTGGTATGTTTTTGTACCAGACAGACCGTGATCGTGTCGCTCTCTTCTCTTCGCAATGAGTCGTTTGGATAACAACGCCTCTCTCTTCGATCCTTTGTCTATCTCTCAAGAGTGCTCTTTATGTCACACGATCGGTGGTGGCCGAGATTGAGGACGCAATGCCAGCTCGATCAAATGCTATTTTGCCTGAAAAGAGATTTCGCAATCTTTCAAGCTTGCACCATTTCTTGCATTACAACGTCAACCAATGGCACACTGGACTCAATAATGTGATTCGACGACTTTCTGTTTTTCACATAAACTTTTGATCTCGTTGATTCCTTTTCCAACAGCATTTCCTTTTTCGGAGAGTTTTCTATGTTTCTGCGACGGTGGAACTTTGTCTGCACTATG
Source organism: Planctomycetota bacterium (assembly GCA_003669585.1). Lineage (GTDB taxonomy): Bacteria > Planctomycetota > Planctomycetia > Pirellulales > UBA1268 > QWOQ01. The sequence goes on from QWOQ01000007.1 coordinate 671,645, forward strand.
ATCGCTTTGACTTTTGTGACCGTTGCACTTGTCTGTTTTCTCTTCACGCCTGTCAGCGCGCAGCCATCCGGAACAAAGCCGCGAGGGAAACCTTTAAGTTCTCTGGAGCTCAAACGTCTCGATACAAAAATGGAGGAGGTTCGAGAATCCTTTCTTCGAGAAACGACGACGCTTATCAAGTCGTATGAAGACGCAGGACAGCTTGAACGTGCTAAAACTCTGCTTGAAGCTCTCTTTAAACTCGATCCACTCAATGAGCCTGTCAAAAATAAACTTTCAAGTCTTCAGGAAAGAATTTTCGATTCTCATGAATTTGACATCGATCTTGATACTGCCAAGGCTTGGCAGCCACTAGGAACCGTCACCAAAGATCGTCCACTGCGAATTGTGGTCAGCGGGGAATATAAGTTTTCGACCTCGCTTTCCACTGGCCCCAATGGGTTTTCCACAGAAAATCCAGCCGAAGACCTCATTCCCGGCGTGCCTCTGGGAAGCGTGATCGCTGTTATTGCAGCACCGGGAACGCCCGCGACAAAGGACAAGGGACCAAAACCTTTTTCAGTCGGGAAAGACTACCAGAAGCCAGCTGAACGTGATGGCGTACTCTACCTCAAAGTGAACGCCCCTCCCGGTAGCAAATGCACTGGGAAACTTCAGGTCAAAATAAGTGGTGCGATTCCACCTGAGTGATTTTTCGTACACAGAATGCCATTGAGATGCACCTCGATCCAATAGCTCACTGTCGGTTATGAAACACATTTTCTACGAGGATTGCATGAGTGATCACGAGTTCGAAAACGACGAAGTGAGAGTTCCTGCGGGTGGAATCTTTGACGAGTCCTCCGAAATTGAACGCTCGCTTTTGAATGAGGTTCCCGGCTATCGTTCCGTGCATGGATCTACGTTGCCAACAGATTCGCCAAAGGTTGCATCGGTCGCATCCTCGCCACGAATCCCTCCCCTTCCTGCTGCGAATTCCGCCACGCTGAATGATTCTTTTCAACCAATGCCTGATCCCCAGGCTCAAGCCTCGGTCGTTCCAGAGTCTCCTCTATGGAAACCAACGATCCGGCATCCGATGGCCCTTCTCAAAATCGTTGACGATGGAAACGATGAAGGTGAAACCATTCGGATGCGCGGCGACAAAGTTTTAATCGGTCGCACTGAGGGGGATGTCGTCATTTCTCACGACATCACAATGGCCCCGCGTCATGCCAGTATCACTCGAGTTCCCAACGGAACATGGGAATTAACTGACTTAGGAAGTCCCGAGGGCACCTTTCTCCGAGTCACCTCAGCGACACTTCGCAGGGGATCAACATTTCTGATTGGCTCAACAAAGTTGTTATTCACTCCCGCCGCCGATGAAAGTGATGAGGTCGATGCGCTCATGGAAGTACGACTTTTCGGCGCTGGAGAACGTTTTCCTCTCGAGGGACAATTTCACATTCTTGGAAATGGCGATCCTGCCTGCACTCTTCGAATATCAGATGCCTATGTGAGCCCACTCCACGCAGTGATGACTCGCACTGAGCGAGGATGGAAGATTGAGAATCGTGGCATCAACGGTCTGTGGATGCAGATCAATGCTCCGATCAGAATGCGGCAGCCAACCCAGTTTCAGTGTGGCGAACAACGATTCATCTTTGTTCCGCTTTCCTGACCCTACACTAAAAGAAAACTGAATACTCCTGCTTTGACAATTCAGAGAGGATGTTTTTGGTTCTTTATGCAGCGCGTCAATTCGAAGAAACCGATTCACCGAGAAGCCATTGCGGAAGCCTTCGCACTTTTCCCTGTTGATCGACACAGGCAATGACCGTTCGGCCCTTTGCCAGAAGAGTCGAACCACGAAACACTTCGTAGGTATGCTCAATGGTTGCACCATGAGCCTTTGTCAATTGAATGACTATTCGCAGCAGATCGTCGTACTGTGCAGCGGCAAGATATCGACACTCGACTTCTGCCACCACGAGAAAGAAACCTTGCGATTCACATTCTCGGTAGCTACCGCCTTGCACTCGTAACATCTCAGTACGAGCAATTTCAAAATAGGTCAGGTAGTTGGCATGATGGACTCGTTGCATCCCGTCAGTTTCCTGATACCTGACGCGAATTTCAATTTCATATTGATCTCTCGACATGCATACCACCTTCTGTTGTGAGCGTGTTATTACGATCTGTCACCGACACTCGTCGCCTTTCAAAGAGAACGATAGACTCGTCTCTCTCGATCAACGATCAAACACTTCTTTGAAGAGAGCCTTGGATTCTCGCGATTGCTTTCATTTTTTTAATTGACCGACAAAGACTTTTTCATCTAAGATTTGTTTCCACTCTTCTGCCGATTATTGCAAAATCCTTCTGCTGAATTGTGGGAGCGATCGGTTTTTTATCGAAACCTTCAATTGAATATTTTTAATGCAAGTCTTTACTCGGGAGATACACCGTGAGCAGTGGTGATGGAGCCGGGATCGGTTTTGCAACAGCCCGCGGTCGTGATTGGCCAACGCTGCGACAGTTCACGGTGTTTCTTGAGAATCGCGTGGGACAGTTGCTCGAAGTGATCAGACGATTCGATGGCAGCAAAGTGCGCATCGTGGCTCTCTCCATTAATGACTCTGGTGAATGTGCGTTTGTTCGTTTTCTCCTGAGTCATCCGGAGCAGGGCAGAGAAATTCTCGAACGAGCCGGATTGGCATTGATCGAGAGTGATCTTATTGGTGTTGAATTGCCAGAAGGCTCACAGCCGCTACAGCGAATTTGCATGGCACTGTTACAAGCAGAAGTGAATATCATTCAAGCCTACCCAATCATGGCTCGTCCTCGCGGGCGACCGGCGGTTGCATTGATGGTTGACAATACTGAAATGGGCCTTGAAACACTTCGTCAAAAGGGATTCTCAATGATCACCGAGGGCGATCTCAATCAAGACGACTGACGATCGTGGTGCCTCACATCGCAGTACGAATATCATTCGAACATACCGTCTGGGACGCCTTTCAGTTTTCGAACGATGATCTTCAAAATAGAATCCCATGCGACTGCCGTGAGAGTCACGCTTTCGTCTTGGGCTTGTGATGCGAAAAGACCGTGAGTGCCTCTCGACCATTTTTCATCGTACCAATCGGGAATGATCATTCCGCCCCCGGCCATATGAATTTCAACCACGCCCCCAAGACGGCGTTCTTCCCACAGTCTTGCAACTAAGCTGGCCGTCGGATGAACGCTCGCTGAAAGAGTTGAACTCTGCTGCGACAGTGGCACTTCGACAATGTTTGAGCGAATCGACGACAAAGAGGCATGCACGCTGGAGGCCACAGCGGATTCGTTCACTGAATCAAAGAGCCGATTCAAGTCCGGATCGTCTAAGGTTATAGGCACTTCAGGTATCTCCTGCGAAGGCAGTGCAAAAATCACTGGCGCATTCTCGCGAGGCAACACTGAAGCAGGCACAACAGGAGGAACGACCGGTGGCGTGAAAGCCTTTTCATTTTCTCCAACTGGAGACTTTGAAGTTATCGGATTTTTTGTTGTCTCTACGATTGGCTGAACGACCACCAGTGGCGCTGTCTGACTTTCTGTCGGAATGACAAATTGTTCTTTGCACTTTTTGCACGTTCCTTTTTTCCCTGCTTCGGTGATCCTTACTTTCAGTGCGTGACCATTCGAACAAAAAAAGTTAATCCACTCGGGATGTGTTTTGATACTCTCCTCGTCCTGCTGGGCAGTAACATTTCCATGGACGGTGGTATCGGCAGGGGAGTCAGGCATTGGTTTACAACCGAGGAGGAGGTGAACTCAAAAAGAAACGTCATAAACGATCCTAAGTCTAGCTTCTATCCCGTTGACTTGACGGCCCGTCGTCCGCCTCGGACACTCGAGGTAAGAATCCCTTCTTATTTTCGAGATTTTCACGACTTTTTCACCTGGTGTTTCATGTCTATTACGGTCACCTGCACAGGCTGTCGGACTCGCTTCAGCGTGGCCGAGAAGTATGCAGGTCGCACAGGCGCCTGCCCAAAATGCAAGGCTCCAATCAAAATTCCCACGCCCTCGCAGGGGGTTGTTATCCATGAACCCGAAGCCGCCGTGTTGCCGTCGCAGGTCGGCGGAAAGGTTCGACTCGTTCCGATCCTCCGTGAGGACACACCGATTCAATCAACCACCGTTGTTTTTATCGGTGTCGCTGCACTGGCCTGCGTAGTTCTGTCGTTATTGGTTGGAGTGTCCTATAAAAAACCCGATACTCCACCCACGCTGCTGTTGGCTGCTACTGCGGTTCTTCTTGCATTTCCTCTTGCGTGGCTTGGATACGCCATGGTGCGAGACCGTGAACTCGAGGCGTATCAAAGACAATCTCTCGTACTTCGCGTGACAGCCTGTGCAGTGGTGTATGCCGCGCTGTGGGGAGTGAAATCGCTGATTCCTGAATCGATGACTGCTGAAATGTGGCAGTGGGTTTTTCTGGGGCCGTTCTTTTTTTTCGCAGGAAGTCTGGCAGCCCTTGCAAGCCTCGAGCTCGATTGGGGACCAGCCTTTGCCCACTTTTCTCTCTACGCGCTGGCAACCAGTTTTTTACGGTGGTGCGCCGGCCTGCCTCCCCTGTGATTCGTAGATCACTCTCCGTGTGACTTCGGAATTCAACGTGGCTCCCACCAATAATGAATTGTCGCTCGATCAATTGCCAGAACTCTCTGCAATGTCGTCGGGTGATTCTATGGTTCGTATTGCTCCACAAATGCAGGTGCCACTCTCAGAACGAGCCCGGGCGCTGCTCGATACTCCTACTGTGCGACGGCTCGGACGAGTAAGCCAATTAGGGCTGGTGTCGTTGGTCTATCCAGGCGCGACGCATTCAAGGCTCGAACATTCTCTTGGTGTGTACCGCATGGCGATTTTGTTTCTGGATCGCTTGCGCCATGAAGAAGCTTTTCGAGACCGCATCGATGCTCGTGATGCCGGAGCTTTTTTTGCGGCTGCCCTCCTGCATGACGTCGGCCACTGGCCCTACTGTCACCCTATCGAAGACATGCGTCTGCCGGGTCTTCATTCGCATGAGTTCCTTGCGGCAGAAGCCATTACGCGTGGTGATGTGGCCGAAGTCCTTCGAACGCAGTGGCAACTCGATCCACTCGTGGTGGCTGACATGGTGATCGGACGCAGTGCGACGCCTGAAAAACAAGTGCTGACCACGATGCTTTCCGGCGCCATAGACATCGACAAAATGGATTACCTGGTTCGAGATAGCCATCATGCTGGCGTTCCTTATGGCATGAATTTTGATGAGCAGCGATTGATCGAGAGTCTTTGTTTGGATGAATCAGGCACGCGATTGGCCATCACCGAAAAAGGTCGAACGGCTGCAGAGATGATGGTTTTTGCAAGGTACGTGATGTTTAGCGAAGTCTACTGGCACCATGCAGTTCGAGCCGCAACCGCGATGCTGCAGCGAGCTGTCTGGATCGTACAGGATCTCGCCCCATCCGGTTGGTTTACATCGCTCGATGACAGCACCTTTTCTGAAACGTTACTGCAATTAGCAACGGGAACTCCGGCGGCAGAACTTGTCGAAGGAATTTTCGGACCGCGTCGCAGACTCTGGAAACGAGCAGCATCCTTTCATCAGCATGAACATCAAGAGATTCATCAACTGCTTTCCGGCCGATCGTATGCAGATCTCCTGCTTGTCTCCGGTGGTGTGGCAGAAGCTCTTTCCCGTCGCCTATCGATAACAATCGATCCAATGTTGCTGTTGATTGACGCGCCTCCCGAAGATCGGGAGGTGGAGTTTGCAATTGATGTGCGATCAACGTCTCAGCGCGGACGTCGATGGAAATCCCTCGGAGAACTCTCCCCGATGGTGCGTGCCGTGGCGCATGAGCAGTTTGACGATATCGTCAAACGTGTCCGTATTTTTGCTCCACCAGAGTCTGTCAAGCAGATTCAAAGCGTCGAGGATTTTGCAGACATCGTGTATAAAACGGCACGCGAACGGCTGCTGAAATCCTGAAGATAATCAGCAGCAGAAGGCTTCTGGCTGGTTTCGTAAGCTCACCGTCGCACGCTTTATTTATCGGTGGAAGGCTTTTCAACTCGAACGAAATCCCACGTCTGCTGACGTCCGGTGGAAGAGAGAACTACTCCTTGAGAAGATTCCGCCATAAGATTATCGAGCGTTGTCTCAAAACGCATCGCACTTTTACTTTCACCAACCGTCCACGATGCTTTTCGTGAATCCTTCGCTATCGTGCCAACTATTGGCAACGACTGATCTGTAATGGCATCAAAGTAATTGCCTCTCAGAGTTCCATCGCGACCAACATCGAGTTGAATAAATGTGTTGGCCTGTTGTGTTCCCTCTGGCGCGGCAGCGTAGACCCCAAGTGCCATCCACTCAAGATCTGCAGGAACTTCTTTGCTGGGAGATCCGGCAAGAACACTTTCAGTTTCAGTCGCTGTGTTTTCCGTGGCAATGACAGTGGTTGATGCCACATTTTCCGTTGTTTGCGGATAGCCCAGCCATCGCGAGACCCCTACCACACCGGCAAAAGCCCAGACATTTGAATAGGGATGCGTGTAGCGCCATGCATTTGGATGGGCTCCATACCACGATGCGGTGAACGGCTGCTCAAGTCCATTGAGCGAAGTCTTTAACTGAGTTGCTCGCTGACTCGCGACAGCGCTTTTGGCAACAGGTTTTGTACCGAGAAATGCATCAACCGCTCGAGCATTTTGAACCGGACCAACGCCTGCTGCGCCTCGTAATGGAGTGCCAACTCCCGGACGAACGCCCACTCCGGGTGCTCCGACGCCGGGGGTTCCTACTCCGGGAGCACCTACTCTGGGAGCGCCTACTCCGGGAGCGCCCACTCCCGGGGCACCTCGGCCACCAACACCAGGCCCGGCGGCTCCAGCACGACCGGGCCCGCCGGCCCCGCGACCGCCTGCCCCTGGCCTCGCACTTGCTTGGGAAACGTCCCATACCGCAGAAAGAATGACCGCTGAAACAATCAACATCCATGAAAATCGATTTTTGAACATAGAACTTTCAGCCTGTGGTGCCTGTAAAAAAACTCAGAAAAACATTTTTTTGAAACAAATAGCTCGAATATCACTCTTGAATGCGTCCATAAAAAGAGTCCATCCTTCCGCAAAGAAATGATGGACTCTCTAATATGAAGAACTTTGAAGAGTTACTGAACGGGACCGCCCGGGAGTTTTCCCTCTTTGATCAGATCTCCAAATTTTACAGAAGCTGCGTCGGCCGGATCGCTTGGCATGCCAGCTGCTTTTTCAAGCGATGCCTTGATCTTTTCAACATCCTTGATATTTTTTTCGCCTAAAATCTCTCCGATTGTTTTTCCGTAAGCGTTTCGCTCTTTCTTTTCTTTGCCAACGTGACACACGTTGCACTTGGCGGTTCCAACTTCTGTTGCAAGTGCTTTTTCAGCAGGAGTTCCCTCTGGCTTCACGTACAGTGCCTTGAACTCCTTGTCGTATGCTGGACGAGAGTAGGCCGACTTTGAAGACGAGCCCGCCACAATCGCGACCAAAAGACCAACTGCCACAACGGGCACATTGCATCGACGCATGAAAAACTCCTTGCAAAGGGATACCGTACGATTCCTGACCGCACGACATTCGCACTTCAATAAAACAGTAGCAACGCAAACAATACTAGAAACTTCTTGCTGCAAAATGTCAAGTGAACCCACAACCCGTTGGCATTGATAATCCTCATTCTGGAACAGCCAATGGGCTCCAAGATCATAAAGCCGAACGAGGCCGCAGACCCAACACAACCCGAAAACTCATTTTGTAAAAGGACACCCCGCCAACATTTCTCGCTTGAGTTCCATGCCATCGCTCGCACTCATAGCGTTTTCAAAAGATCCTCGAACAAACTCTTTTGGGATTGTGTTTGCTAACGAACGTCTTCATCTAAAAGAGTGCTTAGATCCGGCAGATCGCCCGGGAATGTTGTGTGTCGAAAAGGTTGTTGCGACGCGGCATAGTCAAACTCGATTCGCTCTGCCGCACCATCAATCCGGCGAAAGATGCTGCTTCCTTCATAATTGCTCCCGACATTCTGCCAATCGATCAAGGAACGATATGCCACCGGATCAGAGATTCCAGACTGTTCCACCAGAGCATTTGGAGCCGTGATCACGAATCGGCATGTGTCAGCAAGGACCCGAAGACGCCCGGGCATCGGTCGGGTTGGAGAATCGAGCAAACAGGCAAATCCATCTTCGCAGACAAAACTTGCATTCGAAAGTGAAAGCCGAATTGTTGCGTTGTCGGCGACTGCTCCACGCGTTTCTCCGTCTGCCAAAATAAATCGATGCGGGGAAACAAACACCCCCCCATCCCAGATGAGATCTACGTCGCTTCGCTGCGTTTCTAGAAAGAGTCCAGCGCCAGAAACAATTGAATCGACCACTTGCAACTTCACTGGCATCAAAGAAACATCGGACACTCTTGGAGCATCCGAAACAGCACTCGGTCGCGCCATCAGAACAAATCCACTTCGGCCATCCGGACTTCGATCATCGCGCAAATCGATTGACGGAATCGTAAGCCTGCATTTCTCAAGTTCCAAAGAGGACTCTCCCACAAGTACGAACATGTGTCGCTGGGTATGCATGCGAAGTGACGTCACATCGAGATCAAATGCCACGCCCTTGGCAACAAGCCCCGCGTCGTGAAGCATGATGCCGGCATATCCGTGAGGGGTCGACTCTGATGCACCACCAGAAAATTTCACCACAGGCCGAGAACCCACAGCGCGATTCAACAGAAGATTCTTTCCTCTTACTGTAAAGGGCAACTCATCTCGAACGCCGGACCACGCCAACTCAATGACATCTCCGTCCGCAGCCGCCTCTACCGCCTGTGAAATCGACGAATATTCTTGCGGTCCATCCGGCGCATCCACAACGCGTCGAAACGTCTGCGCTTTTTTGTCACTCGCGTCTTCGATCACTTCTTCCTGTGAACCAGAAACATCTCCGCTTTCAGTTTTGCCAGCACCGGGTTGTGGTTCTGAAAACCACCACAGTCCTCCGACCAATGTGCCAAGGGCCATCAGCGGAACCAACCACGGGAGAGCATTGTGAATCGAAAATACTGCTGCAACCACCGGTGTTGCAGCAAGTGGTCTGGAAATAGTGATTTCGATCCCCAGACTGTCAGCAATCTCAAGCAACGCCGTGACAAGTTCTTCGGCTCGCTGGTAACGATCATTTGGATTCTTGGCCATCAATCGAGCCACTACTTCGCTAAGGCTATGCGGCACGTCACTTCGAATTGAATCGAGTGGTGGAGCTGTCTCCTGTTGATGCTGAAGTAATTTTTGAACCATGGTGCCATTGGCAAATGGCGGGCGGCCGATGAGCATGGAATAGATTGTGCAACCGAGCGAGTAGAGATCGCTGCGAACATCGGCACTGCGAGGATCGCGAGCCTGCTCTGGAGAGATGTAGTCGAATGTTCCGAGGGTCACGCCGCTCATCGTGAGATCTTGGTCGTCACTTACCTGATGGAGTCGTGCAAGACCCATGTCTACTAAACGGGCTCGACCGGTCGGCGTAATGATGATGTTCGATGGCTTAATGTCGCGGTGAACCACGCTGCGCTGTGATGCGTGGGCAAGTGCATCGGCAATCTGAATAGATGCTTCAATCGCGCGAGGCACATCAAATGGACCTTCTTTCTGAACAAGGTCTCGCAGGTTTGTTCCTTCGATAAATTCAAAAACGATAAAGTGCCATCCATCGTCGTATCCGACGGCGTACACACGGCCGATGTTTTCGTGATCCAGTCGGGCCGCCGACTGCGCTTCGTTTTTAAAACGGCGCAGCATCTCGTCATCACCCGACTGTTGCGGCGAAAGCACTTTGACTGCCACGATACGATCAAGAGTTGTGTCGAGTGCACGAAACACAGCTCCCATACCACCGCCCCCAACAAACTTCTCCAGCTGATAGGGGCCCAGATCCCGGCCCTCAAGGAATCGACCGATTTCGGTCGTTGAAGTGGATCCACCCACGCGATGGTTTCTTCGAGCGGAGATGACCGTTGCGTCATCCGACATAATCAATGCGGACTCGGGATCGGCTGTTCGACCAACCAGATCAGAAGACTCCTTTGGATCACGTCTATTCTCGACCCTGTTCAAAGAGTCTTCCGGACCTTGATTTCGAGGCGAGTGGCTATTCGGCATGAAAGCAAACTTTCAGATTTTCTAGCGCCACGGGCAACTTTGACAGTCGAGAATTCGTCCACACATCCCGCACACAAACCATATGCTAAAACAGGCAACTGCGTCAGACTCTCAGGGATTCATTTGAAACGTGTGATCAAATAACAAATTTTTATTTTAGACCGGTGATCGTGTGAATCTGTGAGATTTTTCTACCCTGTTTTCTACCCTAGCAGATTGGACACAAAAAGTTTGTCCAGGTTTGATCTTTTTTTGAAACGCTATGTTTGCGTGCCTTCCAGAGATACCTTTTGTTTTTGACATTAGAAGAATCTCTCGATTTTTATTTGCGGTGAAGAGAGAGAGCAACGTACACTTCGCTGGCCTAGACCTCTCTTTTTATAAAGTTTTGCGCATTTCAAAAAACTTTTCTGAGCTTCATTCCCCTGTCGAGAGATTTTATTCACCATGCCAACCACCATGCACAACGACCAGATCAACACTCCCTCCGCTGTTGCCACGTGGTGCTTCGTCGTCGGTGCCGTCCTCGGTGTTCTCGGTCTGATTTCGATATCAACTCCATGGGCCGCTGCTGCAACCGTCGATGTCTTTTGTGGAATCATGCTCGTTGCTGGAGGCGTATCACAGCTCGCCATGACGGCAGCCACATTCTCTTGGCGCGGTTTCTGGCTCACGCTCATGTGCGGAGTGCTTTCGATGATGGCCGGGATTGGCATGCTCGTTTTGCCCAACGCTGGTATCGAGGCGCTCGTACTCTTTCTCGCAGTTGTACTTCTCTTCGAAGCCTCTTTGAAACTTACTGCGGCCTTTACAATTCGACACGTTTACCCGTGGGGCTGGTTACTCTTTGACGGAATGATCACAGCACTTCTGGGAATTATTCTAATTGCCAGCAAGCCGGCCGAGTCGGCAGTGCTCTTAGGCGTGTTTGTGGGTGTCAACCTACTCTCCAGCGGTGCGATGCTTGCTGCCGCAGGTTGGTCTATTCGTCGAGCTTCGGCTCTGACGTAATATACGAGTGTGCGATAGAAGAAACGCCACATTCAAAAACATCTGCGCCGGTATCGAGAATGTGAACATCGTGTTGCAGGATTCAAACGCTCTGTTTGAAGTCGATAGTTTTCTATTTTTTTATCAGAAAGTTTTGAGGGTCTTGCGATGGACATGGTTTGGATTGTGCTTGCCGTGGGTGCCGGCGCATGCCTTGCTCTCCAGGCTTCGGCCAACGGCTCCCTGCGAGGCAATCTTGCAGATCCTCGATATGCTGCATTTTTTTCAATTTGCGGAACGATTGTGACGGCGATCGTCGTCATGCTTTTTTTAAGACCCTCACCGCCCTCGTTGAATGCAATTCGTTCGGCTCCATGGTGGAATTGGATCGGTGGACCACTCGGAGCGTTGATCGTTTTAGCGGGGGCAGCACTCACTCCGAAACTCGGAGCGGCGGCCTTTATTGCAGCCATGGTCGGCGGACAACTGTTTTGTTCACTGCTGCTAGATCACTTTGGATTCATGAACGTGCCGCAACAAGGACTCACACTTGGTCGTCTGACCGGCGCGATGATGGTTTTTGCAGGAGTGGTATTAGTAAAATACTGGTGATCCATTCAGAACGACTTTTCTTATCTTCCTTTTCTCCCGTTGGTGTCGGATTCCCTGCAGCCAATGACATGTTGCTACTGTTCTGCGCGATCTTCGCGAGCAGGCAATTGGGTCCGCTCCTGGAAATTGTTTGCATCGTTTGTGATGCACATGGATTGGCCTCGTTGATGTGAGAGCCCCTTCGGCCCCAGCACTTCTTTGATCGTCGGGCCACTGGTGCCGCATCGCATCAATTCCGCAGCCAGTGCCACAATGCGTTGTGATGCAGACTCTGGACGCGTGCCAGCATCGTGAATATTGGAAATCAAGTTTCGTCGACTATCGGTGTGATGGGCCGCCGGTCGGTATGCCAAATATGCCGACAGACTGTCGTCAGTCTGTAATCCGGGACGCTCACCGATGAGCAAGACGACTACGTTTGGCGACAGAATTTCGCCGATCTGGTTTACAATGCCGACTCGACAATGCTGGACAACTATCATTCGGCCGAGTGTCCAACCCCGATGATGAGCAAGCGTTGCCAACAGTGGCACAAGCCGCGGCACTTGGCGAGCAGCTGCGGCCGCTGATAAACCATCTCCCACGACTATCTGGAGATCCGCTCGCAATGGACACTCGTTTCGTATCCGCGCAGCCGATGCCGTGGAAAATATCCTGCCCAGATCGGGGCGACGCAAATACTCCTCCTTCGTTGCCGCAGCGGACTCTGTTTCCAGAAACTGCCACGCGCGACAGAACGAATCTCCCCAGTCGCGATTCGGTTCGAACGTGCGCCACACCGCATCAATGGCTGCTGCATGATCCTGCCGAAGGGTGACCTGATCACTCGTGCGGTAGGATCCGCCGCGCCGATCGAGCATCAACCGTGCTGGAGTGCGAGCCCGGATCGCTGCGATCAGTGATTGATCGTTGGAGACGACCTCCGCTGATGTCGTTGGGACGATGGCCTGCTTTTCGGTATTGGTAGTGTGGGTCGATTCGTGTTTCATGATTGCACCCGAGATTACAAAGGAGCAGGAGGGGAACTTTTCTCTGCAACATTTGCAAGAAGTCGGTGAACCATTTGTTCACTCTGCGGAAGCAGTACCCCCTCTCGCATGATCTGCCTTGATTCGAGCCAGTTTTCGAATTCCGGAGCAGGGCGAAGATGAAAGAGGGCTCGCATTGCGATGGCATCGTGGTAGCTGGTCGTTTGATAGTTGAGCATGACGTCGTCTCCCCCCGGCACGCCCATAAAAAAATTGCATCCCGCTGCCGAAAGAAGCATCAGCAGATTGTCAGCAGAATTTTGATCGGCTGCAGCATGATTGGTGTAACAAACATCGCACCCCATCGGCAGTCCTAACAGTTTTCCAACGAAGTGATCCTCCAGACCCGCACGCACAATCTGCCGCTCATCAAAGAGATATTCCGGGCCTATAAATCCGACGACACTGTTCACCAAAAACGGATCGAAGGCTCGGGCAAGTCCATGGGCTCGGGCTTCGAGGGTCAGTTGATCGAGACCGTGATGCGCGTCTGCCGACAGGCTACTTCCTTGTCCTGTTTCAAAATACATTACCTGCCGCCCAGAACTCCCTGCATCGCGTTTGAGATGACCTTCGAGAACCCTTTCTCTGCCCTCCTGTAACAATCCAAGCGTGATACCAAAACTCTCATTGGTCTTCTGCGTGCCGCCGATCGACTGAAACAAGAGATCAATCGGTGCGCCGCGGTCCATGCACTTTAATTGTGTCGTGATGTGAGCCAGGCAGCAGTGCTGCGTTGGAATGCCGCAGGTAGTAATGAGCCGATCGAGCGCCCACAGAATATCGGAAACCGTGTCAACCGATTCGGTTGCCGGATTGACACCGATCACGGCATCACCGCAGCCGTGCAGCAAGCCCTCGACAGTCGCCAGCAAAATCGCCGGTATATCATCGGCTGGATGATTGGGCTGAATTCTGATGGCAAGTACTCCCGGCTGGCCCAGCGTACTGCGACACCGCGATAGATTGTGGATACGACTTGCTGCCACAACGAGATCCTTGTTGCTCATCAACTTGGCGACAGCTGCAGCCATTTCCGGAAGAAGTGCCCACTGAAGGCCGAGGATTTCAGTGGCGGTCGTTTTTTCTGAAAGCAGATACTCACGAAGTTGGCCAACCGTCCACGATCGCAGCGGAGCAAAAGCCACCGCGTCGTAGTCGTCGAGCAAAACCCTACTGACGTTGTCGTCATCTGGACACAACAGCGGCGTATCGACAAAGTGAGACAGGGGAACATCGGCAAGCACCGTCTTGGCAGAAGCCCGTTCGAGATGCGATGTGGCACCGATACCAGCCAGCATATCCCCTGATTTTTCCTCATTGGCTTTCGCCATGACCGCTCGCAGGTCTGGAAATGAAAACTTCTGACTGCGAAGCGTGGCAGAAAAAGTCATGCGGGCCTCCGTGAAAAACGAAGCAATCGTTAGAGGTCAGTCTATCAACAGGAGCAATTTGCTTGCAGACGCATTGGTGACACCACGAGGCACCTTCAATTGTCAATTGTTACAACGCCATTTCACGGTTAAAGCTTCGCTCATCTTATGGCATTGCGTACTCACAGTATTTTGTAAGCGTCGATCATTGTTATACGGAGAACACTTTGAGAAACTCTGCTCGCTTTTCATCATTGAGCGAGGACCGGGGGTTTCTAAAATAGCCTTTGAAAATGTGCCAACTGCCTCGTGTTGTCGTTTGCACATCCGGAAAGTTCGCAATCACGATGCCGTCTGTTGGCGGAATTTTCTTAGAAGGTCAAAATCGCATCAATGCCGAACTGCGTCTGATTGAAGAGTTCCCCGCTGTAATCTGGACCAGTATAGGTTTGATGATTGCCCTCAGAGAACATATATCGCACCTCAGGACGAATGATCACATTTGCAATCGGCTTGACGTTCACGCCACCGGTCAGAGTTTGATAGGACGTCCCATCGGCTTTGTACCACTCATAGCGGACACCCGCCTTCATTTTGGCGTTGATGTCGTAGAAGGCGTAGTTGATCAAGCCCGTCGAGTTCCGAGCAACACCGGCACCCGGAGGACCAGGAACGAAGGCGGTCGGAGTTGGATTCACATTGAAATCGACATTGGCATTCGTTCCGAGCACATCGAACTGATGCACCGTACTCCACTTCTCGGCCCATTTGCGATTGACAGTCACGCTGTTTATCGCGCCGTGACCACGCCAGCCAAGGTTTCCATAAATTCCTGCATAAAACAACGACGTCTTGTCGTCGATCGTGTAGGTGAAACCGCCGATCGCGCTGTTGCCTGCGTCGTACTGGGAAAAGCCCGTATCCATGCCCAGCACCCAACCACCCATGAGTGATAGTTGGTCGCTGGTCTTATAGGTTCCCAAGGCACCGGTGTGAGTGAATGGCTCACTGTTGTAAAACGTCAGTTGACGGCTTAGGAAAAAGTTTCCATTTGATGGGATCACTTCGTAGCCGATGGGTGTGTAGAAGTGTCCAGCCTTTACCGACAGACTGCCCATCGCGACTTCGGCGTACAACTGAGGAAACGCCCATTCATAAGCACCATAATTAAAACCGTTGAAATAGTCATATGTTCCTGCATCGACGTTACCAAACGCCTGACCTTCGTTGCCGTCCAGACCGAAAATCACATCCGTGCGGAAACCCCAGTCGAATCCCTTGCTGCCATCGGCGACCTTGCCCGCAAATAGGTATTGTTGGTTCAATCCAAAAAACTTGTATTCCTTCTGACTCACAAAGGGTCCGTTCCCCGCGAACGCACCGTCTGGTCCGCTCTGATAGCCCCACTGAGTGAAGCCGCCGAAGATCCAGCCCGTATCTTGAAAGCGTTTCCCACCACACTCCGTGTCAAACAGACTGATCGCCGTCCACGGTTCACCGAGCACACCACAACCCATTTGGCAGTCATTGAAGAGTGCCTTGGGGTCGAAGACATTTGTCGCGGCAGACACGTTGTCACCGTCTGGACAGTATTGTGCGTTGTAGTTTTTAAGATCGGTGGCGGTATCCTCGAACAACTTGTCACCGCAGCCACCCTCTTGGATTGTTGGGTCGTCCTGCTTCGGAGCACTGTACGCTGACTCTGCAACCGCCAAACGACTCGTGCCGAGCAATCCTCCAACGCCAAACAAAAGTGATACTCCGACCCACAAATTCGTCGCATGATTTTTCTTCTTTGCGACCACGCCCAACTCCTTCGATTGCTCGACGCCTTTTTCAACTCCCAACGAGGCGCTACCGCAAGGCAACACACAAAAACTCCTCTGACACTTTGTGATGTGGTTTCATGCTTGCTCAAGAGATATCTATCGAATCGCATCGAAGTCGCGTATGACTTTCGGGACTGACCTTGGAAATGAACCTTTCACTTTTCCCCATCCTGATTATCAAAACTTTCTGCTTTATCACTGCAATCATTCCGTCCTTCATTGGCAAGCAAAAGATCCTTCATGTGTCCGGTCGATCACACTCAACCGAACAGAAGGGCGAAAACGAGACTCTATGGATTGAGGGTAAGTGCATCCGTCGGTTCGTACCCGGCGACCCTGCCGATTGGAGCAACATGACAACCTCGATACCCGGCCCGTAGACGGCTGCGTCAATACAGAGCCGATTTGAAGGACGAGAAGAAGCTCAAAGTATTTCTTCATTTGACCAACACGTTGGTCGAGCACCATGTCACAGACTTCGCTTTCTGCCTATTCGACATGGACCGTTCGAGTCCCTGACCCTCACACAAGAGCGAGGCATAGGCCTTCCATCGGAGGTACGATCGGCCACGAAGTCGTAACTCCATACATGATTGCGACGATTCGAACGTAGCCGAACGCACGAACCATCGTTCAGCCACAACCTCTTTCGTTTCGGCTGCTTTTTAGGCACTTTTAATCCTTCTCGCGCCATATCCGTTCCACTCGCTTATGATTCACTCCCCATCCCTCGATAGTGTAAAAGGGCTGTAATTCTGCGGTATCCGTAGCGGCCATACTCACAGGCCAGCCACACGATCTGCTTCACAAGACGGGGCTCATCATCCGGAACATGCCGCTGCCGTCGTTGCGTATTCCGATGCTGCCCCAACACCTTGCATGCCCGACGTTCGCTCAAGCGATCACAGCCAAGAGCACCTCTGACGTGCTGGACCGTTCGCTGCCGCAATGAAAAGGCTCAGAAGTTTCCCGATGCGGCCTCCCGAAACGCCATAGTCGAGTTCGGCGTCGGCCAATAACCGCTTCAGTCGGGAGTTCTCCAGATCGTCTACCAATACACCTCGGGTATGAAACTCCGCTCGATCATTAACTCTGGCTGCATCAAGCCCACAACCGCCAAGATCGAGCCCCATGAGAAGCCCATCGTGTTCACATCCCAAACGCCGAAGGGAACAAATCGCTCGGAGTGGTTCACAAACGACCAACTCCACTGCCAGTTCTGACATGTGGCTGCGACCGACTCGATGAACGCTCTACGAGATGCCCATGCGTTTCTCCGATGTCGCCTGTCCTCACCGCCCTTGTGTGATCTTCGTCACAGATTCTCGCGGCTACCCGACCACCAATGCGGCTAAAGCGACACCAGCCACTGCTGCCGCCAAGGCCCAGAACCCTAGCAAGCACCATCAACCAACGCTAGACGTAGCCGCTCCACGGATCGACCGCGGCCGTGAGCCGGGTGCTGCCAACCTCGACCGTTGGTGCGTCCAGTCGGTGCACCTTCACCTCCCCGGCCGAGACCGAGTAGAGGAACTCGCCGATCCGCACGCTCCGCTGCACTGGGCCGTCGTGTGTGATCTCGCCGAGGTTCGTGAAGCCGTCGGTGGAGTGGGTGTCGAGCTTGAAAACGACCAGCCCGGTGCTGCCCTGCCACCAGTCCCCCTGCTGCACCGGCAGGGTGAGGATGCCCTGCTCGGCAAACCAAGAGAGCGCGTGGTGATCCCAGAGGGCGGCCGACCACGACTGCCAGCCGTCACCCGTGAACGTGTAGGTTGCGGTCTGCTTCGGATTGGCGGGGTTGCCGACATCGAAGATTGAGATCTGCAGGCCGAGCACGCGGCCGGTGGCCGGATCGACATCGCGGCCAATGCCGAGGAGATGCGTGGCGTCGAGCGGGTGCATGTAGGACGAGAAACCCGGCACCTTCAGCTGGCCGACGACACGCGGCCGGGCGGGATTTGCCAGATCGATGACGAACAACGGGTCGACCTGGCGGAACGTGCTCACGTAGCCGCGATCGCCGATGAAGCGAACCGAGTAGATCCGTTCCCCCGGGGCGAGCCCGGTGACGCTGCCGATCGTCTGCAGGTTGCCGGCGGACCCGGCGAGCGTGTAGACGCCGCTGGAGGCCCGGTCGCCGAATCCGCTGGTCGTCGCCACCCGCAGCAGGCCGTCGGCACTCTCGTCGAGCGAAAACTGATTGAGCGTGACGCCGGGCACGGCGCCCATGGCCGTCAGCGGCACGTCGTCGACACCGAGGTCGAAGCGGTAGATGTTCGTGGTCTGGATCGTGTCACGCGTATCCCACCAGTTGCCCCAATGCGTGGCGGAGATGTAGAGGCTCGATTGGGAGCCATAGACGCTGCCTGAGACCCCGGCGACCGTGGTCGTGGCGTCGGGCCCGGCGGTGTCGTCATCGACGTTGAACGACACGACCGACAGCAGATTGTTGTCTGTCGCCTTGACCGGCAGGTAAGTGTGGCCGGCGGAGAGGAGATCGCTCGTCGTGCTGCCGCCTCCCGTGGCAGTGACAGTGAAGTGCGGTCGGGCGACGGTTTCCCAAGCCTGCTCCAGACGGTCGCGGTAGCTGGCCTCATCTTCATAGACATACCGTGTGCCATCACCGGGGTAGACAACGAAGTCGATTGGAATCGGCAGATCGATCGGCATCGGGCTTGAGTCAGCGATCGTTCCGGGATCGACCGGCATGGGATCGATATGGATGGGAGGCGGGATCGTGATCATTGCGGGGGCCGGAATGTCGAAGGTGTCCTGCGTGACGACCAGCACGCGGCCGTCGATGGCCCGGGCGTCGATGAGCCAGCCATCGAGCGTGGTCTGTTCCAGGATTGTCGGACTGGCCACGGTGGAGACGTCGATGACCGTGACGTTCACATGCGGCTGCCAGGTGTGGTTCCACCATGACAAGGCCGAGACGCCACCGCTGGTGTCAGCGTCAGCGGTGCCGACCGGTGTCCAGGTGTTTTCCTGCGAGATCACCGTGAGCCGCGTGCCGTGCAAAAACAGTGAACGTTCCCAGCCCGGAGTCGTGATGTGGCTCACGACGCCCAACTCGTCGGCTGGCCAGGCGTTGACGATGTCGACGCCATCACCGGCGAGCACAAAGAGATGTTCGCCGTCGGTCTTGACGAGGTCGCCCTCGTCGACTCCGGCGACCTGATTGTTCGTGCCCGAGTAACCACCGGTATTGGCAGGACTGCTTCCCGTCGATCCACTCACGACTCTCGCGTCGCTCATGGCGACAGCCCATAACCGCCACGGCCAGGCATCGTTTCCAAGTTGACCGCCCCATTGGGTCATTGCCGTGTCGATGTACCATGATTTGAGCTGGTCGAGGTCGTCGGTCAGCCGAAGCGGGTTGGTGCTCTCGTTGCCGATGAGCTGCTCTCCCGCGGCGAGCTTGACCCGGTCGTTGGCTCTTGTTCCGTAGAAGGCGTCGATGCCGGCACCACCGTCGAGCGCGTTTTGCCCCGCGCCGCCGCGGAGTGTGTCTTTGCCCCGTCCGCCAAACAGCGTGTCGTTACCCCGACCGCCTGCGAGCGAGTCGTTGCCAGCACCGCCGCGGAGCGTGTCTTTGCCCCGTCCGCCACACAGCGTGTCGTTACCCTGACCGCCGAGAATGGTATCGCTGCCGTCACCGCCGGTGATCGTGTCGTTGCCGGTGCCGCCGTTGAGGATGGTCTTGATCCGGGTGTTGCCGGGAATGCTGACGGTGATCGTGTCGTTTCCATCGCCCCCGAAGATGCGGATGGTGGTGACCCTCGACTCCCGGATCGTGCCGACGACGACGCCGTTGACGATCGCCCGTAGCTGCGCGGCATTGGTGGGATTGCGATCGACCAGAATCGTGTCGGTGGGGTGGGTAGGATCGGAGTCGCCGGTGATGCTCCAGGTGCCATAGGTCTGGCCGACTGCCAGCGCGAGCCGTGGCTCGAGCGACTCAAGCTGCAAATGCAACCGCGGGAACTGTCTCGCTATCAAGCGACGGCGTGAATGGCGGGGTGGCTGACGCATGCGCGGTTTTCTCCAACGATGACGCCCGGTGGCGGGTGGCAGATGCCTTCTGGTGTGTGACGCTAGAGTCCCCGCCATGCAGGGTCAAAGCCAATGAGGCTACGCTCAAACCAACGGCTCGTTCAAACGCCCAGTAGCCCTCATGTTTCCGAGACATCCGCAGGGCCGGTGGAGCCGGGCAAACCGGGCAGACCGGGCAGACTGTTTGCGACACTGCTGCTTCGGCCAGTACGGTGGAAGCCGCAGCGGTTCGCCGACCGAAACATTCGACTTTTGGCGAGCCGCTCCAAGATATTAAGGAACAGGAACGCCAACGCGGTCTAAGCGATTGCTTGTGCGACTCACCGTCAATCAGCTTGATCTTTTGTCGCAGAATGGATTCGGCAAATGATTGAGCACAGGGGGGGAGCGTCGTGTACATCGCTCGCTCTCCTCGACGGGCTGTTCACTTGTAAATGCTGTGCAGCAGATCAGGGATTTTCTTTTTTCGAATTGCCTCGATCACCGCATCGGAAGACTTCCAGGGCTCGCCTGGAATACGCTTGATTAACTCTCCCCATACCCTGCCAAAAGCGGTGATGGCATCAGCGTCGGTGAAGCTTACGCCAGCAGGAAGCAAAGGGGCGATGTCTTCCGTGAGGCTTTGATTGAGTTTCTTGAGCATTCGTTCTTCAGCGTTCGCCCGGCTTATGGGATGCTCCTCCAGAGCAAGGTAGTGCTGGAAGCACGCGATTACCCGATCACAGTCAAGACTGAGTTGGATCAATCCTTCGTTTAGGTCGAACAAGTCCCGATTCTTTTGTCGTTGAAGCAGTGCTCGCAGCTTGGTTCCAAAGAGTTCTTCCGGCTCAAATGAGACAAGCTGCGTCTTGGCCTGATGCCACGCGCTTCTGACCTCGAACGGGTAGGATTTCAGTCCGTAGAGATGTTGATGCTCGCGAGTATTGATCTCGACCGTGAGCTTCAGGGGATTGCCACTGCCCTCTTCAGGGATGAACTTGAAGACGAGGTGCATCGAGTGAGCGACCTGCTCACGATTGCATTTTCCGAGCCACTGGAGAGCAGCGCGTACTCCATCAATGGTCTTGCCGATGGGTTCCGCCTGTGTCTGAACCAGATCGATGTCTTCCGAATACCGCAGTGGCTTACCGAACAAGAGCTTGTGAATGGCCGTGCCACCACGAAACGCGATCTTGCCTTGCAGTTGCTCGCTGTTGAACAGGTCGCATAGCGCACGGCTAATAATGAGGTCCTGCTCCACTTGCCTGAGATCGGGCCAGGGAGCATACGCGGTCCATTCCCGCAAGTGAGCGATGGGTATCAAAGGTCTATCTCAACAGGCACGTTGACGACGAGCTTCCAGACCGGACTTTTCTCCTCCAGCATCTTCAACTCGGCAACAATGGGTTTGGATGCCGGATCGAGCGCCTTGAAGGACTTCGCTTTGGCAGCAAAGGGCCGCAGTGCGTCGGCCTGACGGATATGCCCAAACCGCTCCAAGAGGTAGCCAAGGCGTCTTACGGCCGAATTCTCGTAGGCACTGGCTGCCTTGGCGAGGATGCGGGAATCGGCTTTCTTGCCCAGATCGTGGACGGCCTGCGCGGCACCGTTGATCCCCGCTGCTCGGTGGAAATAGCGGCAGATGTCAAGCAGTGTCAGTTCCACCCCCGCGATCTTGGCGTAGCCCGCCTCCGTTTTTAATTGCGAGAGCCACTCCGGACGGTTCGATTCAGCAAAGGATCCGGGCGTCTGGTACAGAAACTCGACCCGCTGCCTCCCGATTTCAAGTTTCGGAAGTTGACGCGAGGTAATGATCTGAAAGACCATTGCTGCTTGATGGGCCGATCCGTGAAATGCAGCGGCACGCAACAAGGAAATTCGGTAGTCGAAACCCAGATGCTTCATCAACGGATCGATCCAGCGAGCGGGATCGGGGGCACCTAGCAGCCGATCTTCTGGCCTGAGAATCAGGTAAAATCCCCTTCGCGGGGAAACCAGCCCACCTTTTCTCGTCAGCCTCGCGATGGCCGCCTGGAGCGCTTGCGGCGTTTGCCGGAACTCCGCCAAAGCGACCGCTTTGGAGAAGTACGCCCGCCCTCGGACTAGCTGAGAATCGACAAAATCCTGAAAACTGCTCATTCCCCAATTATATCTGTAAATCAACGAAACGCAACCGTTTTCTGATATGACTGGGGAGAGCCCCGGAGATGCCCCTGGGACAGAAAACCACGCCCGCCCTATTGGACCGAATGCTAGCGAAGCCGCCCAAGCACCTGCGTCACCGATAAAGCAACATCTCAAGCATTCAACACCAACACCAACTTAGGGACAACCACAGGTCCCCAAGCCCCTACTGTGGATTCCTTGACCACCCTTGTCGAGGTGGCGTAGCCTACGGCCATGTACGACCTCATCGGAGACATCCACGGGCATGCCAGCGAGCTTGTAAAACTCCTCGCGGCACTCGGCTACTCTAGGCACAAGGGCGTCTACAAGCACCCCGAGCGGCAGGCTATCTTTCTGGGCGACTTCATTGACCGAGGCCCGCAGATCCGAGAAACTCTTGAGATCGTTCGGCCCATGATCGACGCCGGCTTTGCCCTGTCCGTCATGGGCAATCACGAACTCAACGCTCTGGCCTATCACACACCAGATCCCGATAAGCCAGGCGAGTATCTCCGAAAACATTCAGATAAAAATACGAAACAGTGACCTGCCCCCCTTAAACAGCACCACTTTAGAGAGAGAATCTGGTGGTGTTGACGCTGCCCCCGACTTGGTACCAGCCGGGTTGTTAGCCATGCAGGGCGACCAGTGCGGTCACGATGAAGATGCCGTTCGTTGATGACCTCGCCAAGCGGGGTCGAATTCCCAAGCCGGCATCTCTTGGTCGCCGTTTGCGGGGATCAGTCGCCACGCCCTCCATGGGTATCAAAAGTCTATCTCCACTGGCACGATGATCGAAGCGTTCACCATCGCAGAACACCGGGATGGCTGATCCTGCTGTCCCTGACGATTCACGCCGGCTCCCAGCGCCCCGTCGCAATGCGGGGTTGGTCAGAGTAGCATACGCATGAGGTTTTTATGCTCGACCCCAACGATCCATGGATCTACGAAATCTGTTTTCCGGGCGCGATATCTGGTCAGACTGAGATCACATGCCCGAATTGCAAGGCGATTTTGACTGTTCCGGTAAACGATCCGATCGGGACGGAAACCTATGAGTGTTGCACTTGCAAAGTGGTCTTCACAGTCAATTGGGTTGAATAGAAACGAAATGATTTCTCTCGGCGTGGTAACTGAAAAAATCGAAATTTCTGCTCTAGCGCATCGCCAGATGACCTCCTCCGAGATAGGAATTGCGTGAGGGCGAGCATGTGGGCGTAGAAGGTCGCACTGTCTTGACAATCTCGCGATTGATCTTCCAGTAGTTGTTCTCACGACGCATATCCAGTACGGCGACGACATCGACTTGTCGTTCAAAAGGCCCTGCCCGGTACCTGACGGCAAGTTCACCTTTCTCGCTTGAACAGTCGATGACGTGGCAATCGAGCACCTCAAGGGCAAACTCGCACTGGACGAAAATCATCGCCATCTTTTTACGAAGAGTCTTCTGGGTTCCGACTGTAAAGTGAACAAGAAAGCCGTCTAAATCTTCGGCCCCAGCAGCTTTGGCAGCGGTGACAAAACAGTCCTTCATGTCGTTCGCTTCGGAAAGATCCTCGCCGACTCTGAGACGTGACGACTGCGCATTCACACTCCCGGGCGACAGCAAAAAGATTCCTGATAACAAAGACAACAAAATAAACGATCCGATACTGGGCACTACTCGGATAAAAAACTGGTTCATAAAAACAGCCTCCTTATCGTGAAACGGTTTGAACGTCAGAAGTTTACTCCTTATGGGGAGCTAGAGAAACCAAGATTTGGGTTCATGGCTGACGATGGCTGACGTAGGCCGACCTGAGCAGGTCTATTTCAATTCCCGCCACGCTTTTCCTGGTATTGTTTTCTCAGTTCACAACCACTCGAGGAAGAAAGCCGGCCCTAGTTTTCTCGTTTTCCTCGGCCAGAGAGAGTGATTGAAATATACCCGCTGAAAATTCGCTGACGAAATCATGCAGCAGTCTGGGGACGCGATATAAATAGTCCTGCTAACGCGCAAGATCACTCTCGGTGTCCATAGCATGCGACAACAAAATAGAAAGCATATTGTTGACACGGCCGACCACGGTTTCCTCTTCACCGAAACCGCTCGTGTGGAAACGGACAACAGCAAACTGAAAGAAAAGCCCGACAGCACGATCCTGGCAAAAAAGCGTTACCTGCTTGGGCCGAATCTGCCTGATCGATGCGGCGTGGCGTGGCAAGTTGAGCGTGACTGCCGGGGCCGAGGGCGACATGGAGTTCTGGATTCCCAAGGGAGCCAACCTCTTTCACTTTGTCGGTGGCGCACGATTCGTTCACGGCGGGGTGATGCCTCAAGAGATCGTGGTCCCCGTTGTCACCGTCAAGCACATCCGGGGCAAATCAGCCCAGACCACAAATACGAAGCCGGTCACGGTTCAGGTGCTTGGAAGCAATCATCGAATCACCACAGGCCAGCGCCGGTTCCAATTAATCCAAATGGAATCTGTGAGCGACCGTGTGAAGCCGATCACACTTCGAGTGGCTGTGTACGATGGCGAGGAACCTGTCACGGACATCCAGTCTGTGAAGTTCGAGAGGAGTTCCGGCAACCTCGACGACCGGAAGAAGTGGGTCAGCCTCGTCCTCAAAGAGCGGCAATACAACAAAAAAACTCCATTCCGCCTTGTGCTGCGGGATGCTGAAACCGGCATCGAACAGCAGAGCGTGGAAGTGATTATCGACAGGGCGTTCACCGATGACTTCTGAAAACCAGCGACCAGGAATTTATGTCATCGCCGGACCCAACGGTGCTGGAAAGACGACGTTCGCAAGTCGGTTTTTGCCTGAGTACGTCCATTGCACTGAATTCTTAAATGCCGATCTGATTGCTGCCGGACTTTCTCCTTTTGACCCTGAAAGCCAAAATATCCGTGCCTCTGAACTTATGCTGGAGCGTATGGATGGGCTTATAGAGCGACGGGAGACTTTTTCTTTTGAGACAACATTGGCTGCTCGAAGCTATCGTCAGAAGATTATCGGGTGGAGAGACAGCGGCTACTATGTTCACTTATTCTTTCTGTGGCTGCCCTCCGCAGATATGGCTGTCGCCAGAGTTGCCAATAGGGTCATTCAGGGCGGTCATGGATTGCCGGAAGAAACGATCCGAAACCGCTATGCTCGTGGAATCGCCAATTTCCATGATCTGTACCGGTCTGTGGTCGATCAATGGTCGTGTTTTGACGGCTCTCGGCTACCGCCTAGGGTAATTGCCCAATCAGAAGGATCATCGGCAGAAGTGTTTGACCAATCGACATGGAAGTTCATCGAGCAACCAAAAGGAAATAACACATGATACGCCCCGAACAAGATCACACTTCCGTCACGAAAAAGGCTCAAGCCGCTTTTCTGGATGTACAACAGTCCGTGATTGAGCGAGCAAAACAAACACACACGCCAATCATCGTGTTCACTGACAATCGCATACAGAGCCTGACTGTGGAAGAGTTCGAGAGAATCGAACTCGAAAAATCATCGGAACGCATTGAATTGGGCAAAGAGAAATAAACCTTGGGTACGGCCATAGAATCTCTCGACGATTTGTTGAACCGGAATTTTCCCGGCAAGGTGGTTCGCAAAGATTTGACCAAGTTGGGGGCAGCGTCAGAGGGCAAAATCCTAACTTAAGAACTGGCGTCATTCATGGGGGCAGGTCAGTTATCCACTCTCGCCAATGCCCGCACATAACTTCAACCGATCCCATCAAGAGAGAAATCCAATGAGGATATTTTCAGCGATTCGGAATCACAGCCATTCCATCTTGGCAACCATCTGGTTCTTGGTGTCGGCAGCATGTCTGGCTGGATGGACCACGCCGCCCGCCAAGGAACTCCGTCCGTTTGTTGTCTCGGATATCATTCCGGCGAAGCAGTGGATGATGGGCCATCCGGTCGGCAACGGGCATCTTGGGGCCATGCCGTTCGGCGGTTATCCCGAAGAAACGATCGTGCTGAATGATAACACCGTCTGGACGGGACGCTCAGTCGTCCATGCTCCGCCAGAGGATGCCGCCAAGACATTGTCCGAAATTAGGACCGCCCTGTTCCAGGATGACTTCAAGAAGTCTGAGGAACTGATCAACGGCAAGCTGCTGGTTCCCCGCAGCCGTTCCCAGGATTATCAGCCCATCGGCAATCTGCGGTTGGGCTACGAACCGGCCGGCAAGTGCCACGACTACAGACGCACCCTGTCCTTGAACGACGCGGTGTCCGTTACGGAATTCACAACCGAGGATGGCAACCAGATCCGCCAGGAAGTGATCGTTTCCCACCCTGCGGATGTGATCGCGGTTCGGATCGAATCGAAAAACGGCGGAAAGCTGTCGCTGCATGTAGGCATGGATCGCTTCAAGTATTTTAAGACAGAAGTGATCGACGCCCAGACCCTCGGCATGTCCGGTGTGGCGCAAGTGGAAGGCGATTGCATTGGAACGGCTTGGCAAGCGGTGGCGCGTATCCTGCCTGAAGGTGGAAAGTCCATCACCAAGGGGAACCAAATCGCCGTGACCGATGCTTTTGCCATCACCATTTTGGTGACGACTTCAACCGACTACGACATCAACAACTCGATGGTGCCGCTGCGGCACGACCGCCTGAAAGCCTGTCTCGATTTCCTGAAAGCAACGCAAAAAAAACCCTATGCCCAGCTCAAGGCCGACCACATCAAGGATCATCATACCTATTTTGATCGGGCGACGCTTGACCTTGGTAACACCGCGCCCGAAGTCGCGGCCAAAACCACGCCGGAGCGTCTCGAATTGGTTCGCAAGGGAGGCACAGACCCAGACCTGACGGAGGATCTGTTCCAGATGGGGCGCTACCTGCTCATCTCCACGTCCCGACCCGGGAATCTGCCCGCCGGTCTCACGGGCGTTTGGCAGGGAAGCGAATTCCCCAGATGCTGGTCGGACTTTCATTTCAATATCAATGTGCAAGAAAATTACTGGCCGGCGGAGCTGACCAACTTGAGCGAACTGCACGCGCCGTTGATTGACTTCATCGAGAGCGTCAAGGATGGCCACGGCAGACTGACGGCAGGTAAGTTCGGTTGTCGCGGCTTTACCATGAAGACCGAGAACACAGCATGGAAAGATCAAGCCTACTCCGGGAATAGCTGGTGGGGAATGGCTCCGCAAAACGCGCCGTGGGCCTGCCAGCATGTGATGGAACATTTCTACTTCACTCGCGACAAAGACTACTTGGCGAAAAAGGCTTACCCCATTCTCGAAGCGAATGTGGAGTTCATCGTTGATTGGCTGGTGAAGGATCCACGCACCGGCAAGCTGGTTTCCGGCCCTTCGGTTTCGCCAGAGAACGGCTTCTTTCCCAATCCCGATGATCGAAGTTTCACGGCGTGTGCCAGCATGGGACCGGCCATTGACAGGGAGATCTTCTACGAGTCCTTCATCGACTTCCTGGCGGCCTCCAAGGAACTGGGGATTGAAAACGAGCTCACCCGGGAAGTGCGCTCGGCCATGAGCAATCTTGCCCGCCCGCAGATCGCCAAAGACGGACGTTTGTTGGAATGGGACAAGGACTACAAAGGGTATGAAGATGGACACCGTCATTTCTCGCACCTCTACGCAGTTCACCCAGGCTGCGAAATAACTCCTGATACGCCGGAGCTGTTCGAAGCCGCGCGGAAGAGTTTGCATTTCCGGCTCACCAACGGCAGTGCGATGAATGGTTGGAGCCGGGCGTGGGTGGTCAACATCGAGGCCCGCCTGTTGGAGGCTGAAAATGCCTACCGTGATGTGCAATGGTTGATCAAGGAACGCACTATCTGCAATCTGATGCACATAGAGAATCCGACGTACATGTATATTGATGGCAGTTGTGCCACCACCGCTGGAATCGTCGAAATGGTGCTCCAGAGCCATGGCCAGGATCATGTCGTCAACGTGCTCCCGGCCCTTCCCAAAGCGTGGCCAACCGGGTCATTCGCCGGATTTTGTGGCAGGGGTGGCTTTGACATCGACCTGACTTGGAAGGATGGCAAGCCCACGCATCTGGTGCTGCTGTCCAAGGCGGGCGAGGTGTTCCGCCTCAAATCATCCGGCGCCCTAACAGTCATGTGCCATGGGAAGCCGGTTGAATTCAAGACCAGCGACCTCGGCATATCCTCGTTTCCTACCCGGACTGGGGCGGTCTATGAGATTTTATTCACGAAGAGCTAGCTCTGTGACGCAATCAGTCCAAACTGACATTAGGATGCCGAACAAGCCGGCTGCACCGAACGCCGGGATCGCGTCTCAGTTGACATCGAACATCATCGGCCCGGCTTCGGTGAGCCGGAGCGTTCGTCTGCTCAAGATAGACGCTTCCAATCCGTTCCGAATGCCAAGAGCGAATGCCCCAGTGGGTGCCAAATGAAATACGAAATCGCTGGCATTCGGTTTCCGTACTCCCTGGACGGCCTTCGGGTTGTGCACGCCTGCTGGGACGAGAGCATGACAGACCAGATACGCCAGGCAGACCGGACATGCCAAATCAGTGGGCCGATCACACCTATCTCACCTATCATGGACGAATTTTTACTCTCAGCCTGCCGGAAAAATCAGCCGCTCTTTGGGCCCGTTGAAACTATTCTGAAGGGCAAAGAGGCAAAGCTCCCGGCTGGCCTTGGCTTTCACGACAAGGATGGCCACTTCAGAACATCCACAAGGGTCCGCTGGTATGCCGATCCACATGGCCAGACGTATCGGACGTACTTAATGGAGGCTGAACCAATCGACTGCGACTTGCCGCTGGAGGAGTCTGTCCTCGAGGCAGCCGCACCGTATCCAGCCCTCGCCAAGCCAGTTTTTATTGGGCACTACTGGCTCACGGGAGAGAAGCCCGCATTACTCGCCCCCAATGTTGCCTGCCTCGATTGGAGCGTGGCGAAGGGCGGGTTTCTGTGTGCCTATAGATGGAACGGCGAACAGACACTCGATCCGGCTCAGTTCGCACACGTTGCGGCCATGCTTTAGGGATAGACGGGGCTGGTGAGCGAGAGCCTGAGCCTGATAGCTAATAAAAAGAGTCGCGTGAACAAAATCGTGGCTTCCTGAATACTTGCCAAAAACCGGGCATATTCAGTGAGCGCAAAAATCGCCATCAGCCAGCGTCGCTCGCGATCTCGTAGCCGTTGATCTCTCCCACGGCTTCTTCCCCGCTCCTCTCCTGCTATCCCCGTCTGCAACCTTCTGGAGGCCCGCATGCAAATCCACGTTCTCATTCCCATTCCGCACCCGACATACCCCGGCCCAGATCCGCCCGAAAACATCTATCACTACACCACGGGTATGAAACTCCGCTCGATCATTAACTCAGGCTGCATCAAGCCAACGACCGCCAAGATCGAGCCCAATAAAAAACCAGTCGCATGGTTCAGCACCCAAGACCAGTGGGAGCCGACCGCCACGAAGGTCCCGATTCCCGGCATGGCTGGTCAGATCGCGACGGCCAAGGCCCAATCAGGTCTGGTCAGGATCACAGTCCCGGGAACCTGTGCCCCCTATATCTTCCCGCAACTTCCGCTGATCGCCGGCACATCACCTCAGACCTACATCGGGCTACTGCTATCCGGCCTCGCACTCGGCAGCAACCCGGACACGTGGCGATTCACTCCCACGCTTGTCCCGACTGCCCTCTTTCGCGAAGTCGAGTTTTACGACTTCGCCAATAACCGGTGGCTGGCCATTGATATGGCTGAACTCGCCTGCCGGAACTGATTTCTATTCCCTCTCTCGAAAGGAGTCCCAATGACTATCGTCGTGATTCTGTCCCTATTGGCTTGCGGCTTGGCCCTCTTGCTTGCCCGCGAAACCAAACTCCGCCGGGCCCTACAGGCGCTGTGCAACCGGCTGCTCAATAAACTCGCCGATACAAGCCGCCAGCACTTCCCGCCGACCCACACCACCTACCGCCACCGTTCTCGAAGGAGATGAAACATGACAATTTTTCTGGCCGCCCTTCTGTGGGCCGCTATTCGATTCGTATTTGCGACCGTCCTATGGATCGTCTCGTGCGTACTCTGGCTGTTATGGCCAGCGGTGTTTATTGGTTGCGCACTGGGGTTTCTCATAGCGTCAGCCCACTCTGCTGAGGCCAGTTGGTTCTCGTGGATGTGGGGCGGATCCAGCACCCGGCAACTTGAACGCTCGCTGGATGCCGCCCACGAAGCCGCCCGAGTCGCCAGTCAGGTCGCCGAGGCTCAGGCCATGCAGGCGGCCGCTCAGGCAGGCCAGAACTCACGCGTTGCCGAAGCCGTGGCCCAGTTGTCGGCCGAACGACAGGACTATGCCGGCCACCTGCGGGCCATCTCGGAGTCGGCCCTTTTGGACTCGCAACTTGCTGCCGTACTAAATGCAAGTGGCCCGGTGCTCGTCTGTGTGTTTTGCCTGATGGTCGCGGGATTGGCCCTATGGCTGGTCACGCGCACCGAGGCCCAAAGTAACGCTGAACTCCCCGGGGCCATCGATGTGCTGCTCGAGGAACTGTCCGCAGGGTTTCCCGAGAATCGTTACGGGCACGGTGGGCAACGCATCGGGCAGGCCGGTACTCGTTTGCCTCGGCTGCCCGTGATCGGCGTCGGCAAAGGTGCTGGCACGAATCGCGAAGACGAGTCCGAGATGCCGTTTTGAGGAGCGGCTGGCTGGTTGTTTAATTTCCAACAATTTAAATGGAGGACCTTGGCCTTGAGCCACGTCGTCGAAATCAAAACTGAAGTCCGTGACGAGCAGGCCGTTCGGGCAGCCTGCGTTCGTTTGCAACTCGCCCCGCCCGAGCATAAAACCATTACGCTGTTTTCGGCCACCGCTGCGGGGCTGTGCCTGCAACTCCCAGGCTGGCAGTATCCGGTTGTCTGCAACCTCCAGAGTGGCTCGATGCAGTACGACAATTATAATGGAGCATGGGGCGAACAGGCAGAGCTGAACAGGTTTCTGCAGGGCTACGCCGTTGAGAAGGCCAAGATCGAGGCCCGCAAAAAAGGCTACCGTGTTGCAGAGACCAAGCTCGAAGATGGCTCGATCAAAGTCACAGTCACAGTTGGCGGAGGTGTTGCATGACGAGCCCGATGACCAAGAAGATCGAGATCACGGTCAGGCCCGACGGCAGCGTGAGCATCAAGACCACTGGCTTCACGGGGGGTTCTTGCCGAGAGGCCACGCGGGAATTGGAGCGAGCCCTTGGCATGAGCGGACGGGAGAGCCTGCTGCCGGAGTTCTTTGTGAGAACCGGCAACTCCGAGCGGATTCAGCAGAGGGGTTAAAAGAACAGGGGCGAGCCACCGATTGGAACAGGGACCGATTGGAACAGGGACGAGCCACCGATTGCTTGAGCAAACGGTGCCAGTCCCTTGCGCGCAACAGGCTGCACCAATCTACGCATTTACGACCCGCCTCGAGCTGGGCTCAGACCGGAGTTGGCGGAATTGCGAGACGAAAACCGAAGCCGATGTCCTCGATCGACGGGTCGCCGTTGAAGCTGCGATGCGAGGACGACACGTGGTAGGAACCGTTGCCCCAAAAGCCGCCCCGGAGCCGACGAGACGAGCCGGCTGTGCCATCCAGATCGTTCCACTGATAGACGTTGC
>QWOQ01000012.1 GCA_003669585.1 Planctomycetota bacterium
CAATAATATCATATCGCCAATTGTATTAACAGTTGAAACCGCATGGATCTGGTCGATATGGCGTCGCAGACACCAAGCTATGGCCAGATTCTATCACTATCGCACCCGAGGACACGCTGTCTAGGGGGAAGTTCAACTGTAGTACTAGTCAATCCAAATACTAATGTACTTGTGACTGCGATGCGAAATCTCGACGGTCATGCACTCAGGAACCTTGCTTTTCGTTACGGATTCAATCTGCCATGGTAAATCTACCACAAACCGTTAAATGCAATGGAGAAGGGTTCTCTTTTCAATTCGAACTGCTCTCGTATGACCCTATCACTACATGGTTTGACGTTATCGTCAAGCTCATTCCATCGCCAAATTTAGATTGTAACACTGTTTCAAGCGTGCCGTCATACTTCTTGGCAACAGACCTCTATTGTCTATCATCCTATTTGAACGATGCGATGTACACTGGTGGAAATTCGATTGAGAACGACTTCGTTTCTCTAGAACTGGGGATTCAGATTCATATCGAGGAAATAGACGAATACAGCGCGATGATCATACTTTATGCAAATATGGGAACTGGCGAGTTTGACAGATTGCTTTATATCGCAATGAAAGGTCGATTTGAGATTGACGAAATCCGTAAATTTACAAATCATCTGAGTATCGAAGTCGAAAGAACTTCCGGAATATCACCCGGTGCAAAGTAACTAATGCGAACCCAGACACCCTGACCGTCTGGGGGCACAATAGAATTACGCTACTCCACGAGCGTAAACGGGGTCATTCTACTTTGATTTGTGAATCCTGAAGATGACGCGAATCCGTGCTTCAAGAATTCAATGTAACTTGTGAAATCGGAGCTGGTAATGATAAGATAACGAAACGGAATCGAGAGTTGGCAAGGCGGCCTATCATGTCTACACCAATCGCTGACAACCTGAATATCCCGAACGACCAGTGGATCACCGCTACGGTCTCGGGCACAGGCAATATTACCGGCAATCTCAGCGTTTCTTTCACCGACAAACGAACCACACACTCTGAACTCGTGTACAACAAGGCGGGCACCGACCGCTCCGCCAGCAGCGGCGTGGCCAAGCTGACCGAGATTTACGACTACAAATCCAGCTACGGAGGCAACGGAACATAATCCCATCGTGGGGATGATGGGAAATATCTGTACTTCGGCGTTCTAAATTCGGTACGAAACTGACGGAATTCTTACGAAACGAACCATTATCTGTCCTAAGCGCCGAAAATAAAAACCGACGTATCCTTGACCTATGTAATGACTTTGCGCATTGAACCCCATAATAAATCGACGATTTTTGGCCCGAACGTTGACTTTATATGTCTGATCGACTACTCTAGTAGTCGTATTGCGGATGTATTTCTTGACAAATTGGAGGATATGTGATGACGGAGACACGGAATTCTCGTGACGAATCGCTACTAACGCCAGCCGAGTGGAAGGTGATGAAAGTGGTGTGGCAGCATCGGAAACGCGGCTGTGCCTCGCGTGATGTCTACACAGAAACGGCACGCACTGAAGGCTGGGCTCCGACCACGACCAAATCGATCCTGAAAAGGCTGGTCAATAAAGGCCATCTGGGAGTCCGGCAGGTGGGCAATGCCTATCTTTACGAGCCTGCTGGATCGGCGGTGAAATCGCTCCTGGCCGCCGCCGACAACCTTATCGAAAACCTGCTTGAGGGTACCTCGGGCCTGGTGATTTCGCACATGCTCGAACGCACCCGGCTCACCGACGACGACCTGGCACGCTTGCGTGATCTGATCGACCGTCGTAGTGCTGATATTCCTATTGACGAAACGGATACGAACAAGGCTTGAAACCGGGGGATTCGCGATGCTTATGTTGTCCGCTTCCGTCCCGTCTTCGAATCCGACCTTTATATGGTTCGAAATTATTTCAAGGGCCACCGTACAAACTCTTGTAGTGCTGGCCGTCATCAGCCTTTTCTGGCTGGCCATGCGGCGTCACATCAGCCATGCCTTCGCTCACGGGCTATTTCTGCTCGTTCCCGCCCGGTTCGCGCTCGTTCTTGTCTGCGGCCTGCTCGCACTGGAATTGCCGATAGAAATTCCGTTGCCTTTCATTTCCGCAACAGCATTCAGTCACGCAGTTTGCGACGAGCGATCCAACGTCATCATCACGCCCGATACTGATGCTATGCAGGTTGTAGAGCATCCGACCACCGTTTCCGAAACCGGGCCGGAATACGCAGATTCTCGATTCGTGCCCACGCAGGTCGAAACCGCATCGTCGCCACCGGTAACTCCCTCCAATTCATATCAGGTCGAATCGACAAGCAGCCCCCGTTTCGAATGGTCAGACCCGTTCGCGATCGCTTTTTGTGCCTGGTTCCTGATCTGTTCGATACTCGCCGTTCGTTTCACTCTACTCACATTGGCCATGCATTTCCGTTTGAAACTGTCGAGCCAGTCTCCACCGCCTTGGATTTCGGCCCACGTGGCCGAAGTTACCAACGCTATCGGACTGAGCCGCAGTCCTAGCGTCATCATGACAACCGCCGTCGCCTCGCCCGCCGTCCTCGGTCTTATCCGCTCAAAGCTGCTGATTCCCGCCGGTTTCGAAATTGCATTCAACGAAACCGAAACACGCTGGGCGATCGCACACGAGCTTGCCCACTTGAAACGGCGTGATCTCTGGGTCGTGGCGTTTGAGCGTTGCGTCGGCCTGGCCGGGTTCTTTCATCCGGCCTTGTGGTTGGCCCGCCGTGCTACAGCAACCTTCCGCGAATTGGCATGCGACGACCTGGCCGGAAAGGTGACCGGCCTGCCGCCCCGGCGATGTGCGGAAACGTTCCTGAAAATCATTGTCTGGGCCGATCGGCAAGTCGATCGCTCCTCTGGCAAGACTCTTGTGCTCGGCGTAAATCCCCGGTTCCCAACCATTAGCAGGAGGATCGAAAACATGATGGATCAAGCAACTTCGAAACCTAAAATTCCCCGCTGGCTCTGGTGTGCTTCGCCATTGTTGGTGGCACTCGTATTACTGCCCGTGTCGCCCCGATTCATCGCCGCCACCGAAACGCCGGTGAACGAAAATCAGAATCTTTTAGCGAATGAGAAAACTCCGTTTGAAATTCAGGCCATTGATGCCGCCACGGGTCAGCCTGTCGTTAGTGCCATGGTCCATTACCTGACGGACCGGACCGGCGGCAAGATTGCGACAGACGCCAATGGTAAGGCACGCATACCTTTCGAACCGGGCGAGGACGATAACATCTCGTTTCGAATCGCAAGCGATGCCTATGTGCCGTTCCGCCTGAGCAGGTCGGCGATCCAAGACCCCGACTTCCCGCCCGTGTCGCCCCTTATCGCGAAGCTCCAGCCAGGAATGGCCATCGGCGGTCAAGTGGTTGACGAAAAAGGTGAGTCGGTTGCTGATGCTCGGGTGCTGGTGACATTTCAGGCGAAAGCGAATGAATTAGGCTCCACTTCGTATAGGTGCGAACTCGTCCGCACCGGGGCCGACGGCCGCTGGAAAACAGCTCAGGTCGATCCGAAGGCTACGAGGATCGACGTCGCGGCGCTGCATCCGTCTTTCGCCATCGACTGGGACGGGACGGAGACTGACCCGCGCGGCCGTGTCGAACCTCCATTCGAAAACCTCAAATCCGCCACGCACATGTTCCGGATCAAGCGTGACCAAATCTTTACGGGCCGAGTGCTTGATCTGGACGGCAAGCCCGTGGCCGGGGCCGAAGTGCGCCATGACGAATGGCCCGTCGAATTCGGTGACGACCCGCTGCTAACGGACGCAAAAGGTGAATTCCGAATCGGCGACCTGGGCACGGTGCGAGCTCCAGTGAAAATCGCCGTACACAAGCCGGGCCAGGGCTGGTGCGTCAAGTCAATCGACGTGCAGGACCAGGACCGAGTGGCGACGTTTCAGCTCATTCCCGGCCGCAGTCTCAGCGGCCGAGTGACCGACACGGCAGGCAAGCCGGTCGCTAACGTGCGTGTCGACGACACCATGCTGCCCCGGTCGCTGGCCACGTTGAACGAAATCCGCCGTACCGATGCCGACGGCCGGTTCAAAATCGCTGATGCGCCTGCCGATTTTATTTCACTCTTCTTCTCGAAAACGGGTTATTCGGGATATGAGGCCAAAATCGACACTGTCCAGAGCGGTACTGTCGAAGTCGTGCTCAAAAAGCAGAATGTAGTCGAGGGCCGTGTGACCGACGCAGCGACGGGCCAGCCGGTTGGCGAATACCAACTCTGTTATCTGACGCGTTTTGCTGACGGAGAGCGGGGCCTTTCCGTTCATGGACGCCATGTCGAAGGCCGTTTTCGGTTTCCAGCATCGCCGTTTCGTTCGAGGGACGGTTTCACGCACGATTACCGCCTGCGGATCGAAGCACCCGGTTATCAGACCATCACTACGGATCTGATGAAAGTCGATGACCTGCCGAAGTCGTTGAATTTCGGCCTCAAAAAGATTGATCTGGCCGATCCGAAATCGATCGAAGGCCGCGTACTCAAGCCCGACGGCACTCCGGCGGCGGGTGCGGCGGTGGGATATTTTACGCCGAAGGAAGGCGAATGGCCGCGCTATCGGCCGCAATTCGCGAAGGACCGGCTGACAGGCATGCTGAAGAGCACCTCGGCCGTTGTGCAGCCCATGAAGGTCGAATTCATCCGTACCGATGCCGATGGAACATTCCGCATTCCGACCGATGTCACTAAGCTCGGCTGGGTCGTCACGCACGATTCGGGCGCGTTCCGCTCGACGGAAGCCGGGGCTGTGAAACCGGGCGAACCTATCGCAATCAAGCTCGGGCCATATGCCCGCATTCAGGGCGTTTTCGTTCGAGACGGCAAGCCGCAGGCCAAGGTGCCTGTCTGGTATTCCGGGCCCGCGTTCGGCCTGCCGGTTCCGTTGCAGGACTCGGTCATGACCGACGAGCAGGGCCGATTCGAAATTCCGGACTTTGTTCCCGGAACGCTTCGTCTGGCATTTCCTCACGAAAAGCTGAAGGGATTATGGCAGTTTTTGGCCGAACCGTTCGATGTGCCCGTCGGGGCATCACTGCGAGTCGAAACATCGGTCACCGAATTCGGCCATCATCAGGTCGTTTCTGAGGCTTCCGGCAAGGAACTTGCCCGAACCGGCTCCGGGGCCTTCGGCAAAACATTCGCCGTATATGGCCGTGCAACCGACGCCGTTACAGGCAAGCTCTTGACAAAGACTCGAGCCCTTTTCTTCACCGGCCAGCCGGGCGACGATTCGACTCCGTACGTGCAATGGGTCGGCTTGAATGACGGTCATTTCACGGCATATCATGCAATTTCGAATCTCAGCGTTCAGGAAACCCAGAAAATCGCTCCATATCTGGTCGTTTTCGCACCCGGTTACGAGCCGTTCGTCTCGAATCAGCCGATTCCTCGCGGAAATGAGCCCATTCGTATGGATGTCGCCCTGAAGCCTGCACCGGCGGGCGAGCTGCGAGAGACGGTCGGGCAGATCCTGCGGGCTGACGGCACGCCAGCGAAACACGCGGAAATTGCGTTCACGACTAAAACACCGATCTTGAAAGTCGGCCAGGCTAAAGTGCGATGGCAGATTTTCGTGCAGCCTGGCTCGAAGGAGATCGACGGCCCCTACCCGGTGCAGACCGACGAACAGGGCCGGTTTCGCTTTTCGACAACTGAAGCCATCGACCAGTTGACCGTGACCGATTCCAGCGGCTGCGCAGTTATTTCAAGCGATGAACTGGCCAAATCGCAGGGCGTCGTCCGCCTAGGCCCCTGGGCCCGGGTGGAAGGCAGGGCCGACGTGAAACAGCCTGCCGAGGGCCAGGTTTGGGCCCGTGTGCAATACCGGAATGTTGCCTGGAAGCCGATGACCAGCCCGCCGGGTGGGGCCTTGCGGCCCGACGGCACGTTCGTGATCGAGCAAGTGCTGCCGGGCAAGCATATGATCAACCTGATGTTACACAAGCAGATCGATCAGAACTCATGGAGCTTCGGCGAGCTTGAACCGCCTGCGAGAGTTGTGCCAGTAGAAACGACGGGCGGCAATACGGCGCGTGTGACGATCTTGCAGAAACCGGCTCAGCCTGATAGACCGGCAGAAACGAAAGCGGCTACCAATTCGAAACCTGTTGAAACTCCGAAATCAAGCGAGGCGGCGAAGACGGCGGCAACGGAGAGACCTGCCGCCCCACCCAAACCCACATTCCCGACCCCGACGAGCAAATTCATCACCGGTAAGGTATTGAAGCCGGACGGTACCCCCGCCGCCGGTGCCGAGGTGGGCTTTTTCACAACGACCGATGACCGCAACGACCGATTTCTGCCGCGTCTTAGCCGCGAGGGCCGCATCGAGGCGATTGAGCATCGGGCGATCGTGCGTGGGCAGTGGAACAATCGCGAGCGGGAACCGATTCGGACGGATGCCAATGGGCGTTTCCGCTTGCCCGTGTGGGCCGAGCGGTTCGGCTGGTGCATCACACACGATACGGGCGTGCTGAGGTCCACGAAGCTCGTCGAAAAGGCCGAAGGTGAGACGGAATTGAAACTGGAGCCCTGGGGCCGGATCGAAGGCAGGCTGTTGTTGGACGAACGGCCGATGGCTTCGAAGACCCTTGTCTATCAGCCGAATTTCGACATCGGCAAGAACCGGTTCGGTAATCCAATGCCGACAAGTGTTCGCACCAATCACCCTGGCATGTTCGTTGTCGAACGTGCCCTGCCAGGGCCATATCGGTTCGCGTTTCCGGATCCGGCGACAAGCGGTGGTGAACATCAATATCCGGACCATGACCTGACGGTTCCTTCCGGCGGCACGTTGAAATTTGATGTGAATTTGACGATGTACGGCTGGGAAGAGCGGCTGATGGACACATCAGGCAAGGTCTTTGATCGCAAGACATATGGTGCAACAGAGCCGGGCTTTCGGGTTTATGGTCAGGCGATCGACACCGACACCGGTGTGCCTGTCGAGCCGATGTCGGCTTGGCTTGTCACGGGCCGGAAAGATGATCCGCTGGAGATCGTCGCTGATGAACGACCCGGCAGCGTGTTCGCGGTCGATTTCATTATGAAGGCCAAAGGACCGAACGATTTGGGCCAAATTGACCCCTACCTGGTGGTAATCGCGCCGGGTTATGAGCCGTTCGTGTCGGCCGAACGGGTAAAGCGGGGCGATTCGCCGGTTCGTCACGATGTGCGGCTGAAAAAGCTTCCCCCTCAGAAGATGCTGACGATCGAAGGCCAGGTGCTTGACCCGGACGGCAAAACCCCACGTATGGCATTTTATCGCAACGACGTGCCTGGCGAGCCAGTGCGGGTGGGCGAAACAACCTTCGCTTGGAAATTCAATACGGAGAATCCGCCGTTTTCGATCGATCGGGGGCGGTTTAAATTCACAGTTCGAAATTCACCCGGCAAGCTGCTATTTTCGAATCAGCTTGGCTTCGCCCAGGTAGAGGCGGCCGAATTCTCTAAGCTGCCGGGCGGCGTCGTTCGCCTGGAACCATGGGGCAAGGTGCGGCTGAAAATACTTCGCAACGGCAGGCCCGACAATGACTACCGAATCACTTGGGACCATCGCGAAGGCTGGAAGTTCGCGTTCATGACGAGTGCTTCATTGTATCCAGCTGACGATGGTAGTATTCTGATGGATCGGCTGCCCCCGCTGCCTGTAGAGATTGAAATCCGGTCATCGTCGAACCCAAATTATCGCTATTTTCACAAATCCGTGACTTTGGAAGCCAAGGCCGGCCAAACGACAGACGTGGACGTGCTCGTTACCGATGAAGAGCTGAAAGAAGCCGAAGCGATACTGAAATCGCGGCAAGCGGGAAATTGAAATTATGAATCGGCTGCGACTGATTTCGAACGACGAGTAATGATCAGTCCAAGGGGCAAGTTCGTCTATCCAATATCTAAAAAAAAGCCCACGACCCGCACTGGGCGGTGAGCTTTCATTTGCCTGCCGACGCCTGATCAACTCAGGCTGTCGAGCGGGCAACACTGCGATCCTGCTTCAGCTCATCCA
>QWOQ01000018.1 GCA_003669585.1 Planctomycetota bacterium
GTCCGGAAGGTCGTGGTCCGGAAGGTCGTGGTCCGGAGGGTCGTGGTCCGGAGGGTCGTGGTCCAGAGGGTCGTGGTCCAGAGGGTCGTGGTCCAGAGGGTCGTGGTCCAGAGGGTCGTGGTCCAGAGGGTCGTGGTCCAGAGGGTCGTGGTCCAGAGGGTCGTGGTCCAGAGGGTCGTGGTCCAGAAGGTCGTGGTCCAGAGGGTCGTGGTCCAGAGGGTCGTGGAGCACCTGGCGGGCCTCCAAGTCCCGAGCGACTTGTAGAGCGAGCGATGACTTTCGATACCGATGGTGATGGCAAGCTCGACAAGAATGAACTTACTAAGTTTGCCGAAGAAATGATGAACAGAATGCGACCGGGCGGACCTCCGCGGGAAGGCCGTAGCGGTCCTCCGGGCAACAGTGGGAGCGGAGAACGTCCTGAGCGGCCGCGACGACCGGAATAGAAGTCGTTCAGAAGTTCGGCTCTTTATTTTCAGAATTTCGTACAGTCGCCCGGAGGCCACTCTCTCTGATTGGCCGCGGGCGACGTGCGTTGGTGGTGTCATGCTCAAGAGATGCTTCTAATTGCAGAGTATGGAACCACAATCAGCCGCTGGACTGCCGCGTGCCTCTGAATCGCATGCCCTTGAGATAGCCCAGGATATTTGTGGTAGCAACATCATTGCAACGACATCCGGACGGGCGCAAGCAGGAGTGGAGCTTGCGCAGCAGCGACCCGAGGCCAAAGTAACTGTCTGGTTTACTGATCTTTTTCAGCATGACTCAGCAGTCAATGCCCACGCATTGTCCGAACAAAAAGCGCAGAAGATTTTTGTGTGCGCAGCAGATATGCCACCGGGCCCCTACGATCTGGCGATCATCCCACTTTCAAAATCAGGTGAAGCCGAGTTCACGCGAGATATCGTGCAGTCGGCTTTTAGTAATCTCGCAATCGGTGGAACCCTTGTCACGGCTATCGATAATCCAACCGATACGTGGCTTCGCGAACAACTCGCCGCGACAGGCGAAACAGTGAGCGTTCGTCCGAGTGTGAAAACGGTGGGCTATGTCATCCGAAAAACGCGGGAGCTTCAGAGAATTCGTGATTTCCGATGTCGCTACGTCTTTCGCGATAGCGGAAAGTTGATACACGCAATCAGTCGCCCCGGCGTCTTTTCTCACCGTCGTATCGATCCCGGTGCGAGACATCTGCTCGACCAAGCAGAACTTTCTGCCGGCATGCGAGTGCTTGATATTGGCTGTGGATCGGGGGCTGTCAGTTTGGGAGTTGCGGCAAGGGATATCGGCGTGCAGGTTCACGCGATTGACTGTTTTACTCGCAGCGTTGAATGCACTCGCGAAGGGGCGGCAATCAATAAACTTTCGAATCTGTCAGTCTCACTCGTTGCTCATGGAGAGATTGACGCTGAGGGCACCTACGATCTAGCGATTGCCAACCCTCCGTACTATTCAGATTTTCGAATTGCCGAACTCTTTATCGATACGGCCGCACGAGCGCTTGTGAAGGGTGGAAAACTTCTCCTGGTTACCAAGCATCCTGCATGGTATGTCGAACGAATGCACGAAAGTTGGGAGGATATCGCAACTGGTGAGGTCAAGCGGTATCACCTGATTGAAGTTACAAAACCATAAAAGTGGTAAACAAGATGTTTCTAACGCACCGATGAGGAAGCGATCTGCTTGCTCATCACAGCCGCAATTCGCCTTCCAGACGAACTCGTAGCGAGTGCTTCAAACTTCTTGAGCGTTACCCATTGCCAGACGCCTTCAGAGGGTGCGCGGGTTCGTTTGCCACAGGCACACCGCACGACGTCGACAGAGACTGTGTGATGCGTCACGGTATAACGCAGTCTGTCGAGCTGCGACAAAGGAGAAAGTCGAAGACTTTTTAAAGAAAGGCAACGTTCAATCGCTTTCCGCGTGGAAGCGACAGGCTTTCCTGGTTTTGTCTGGGTTCGTATGTGGCGATTTTTTACGCCAGATTTCCCCCCCAAAATTGTTTCGGAACTCGTACGAAGACAGACACGCGGAAAATCCCAAAGCCCAGCCCACCACTGGCCGTCTTCACGTTTGTGAACGAGATACCGCCCCCTTCGTTCAACGACGATGGCCGCCTCATGGATCAGAATCTTGGTTCGTTCCAATTTCTTGGCAGGGATCTGATGGACCAGATTCGCTTTGAACGCGCAGCACCAAGTCGAAAGCGGACAGGCCTGGCATCGTGGCTGCGTGGGCGTGCAAATAATCGCCCCGAGATCCATGAGTGCAGAATTGAAATGACCGGCACCCTTGTGCGGCACAAGTGATGCGGCCACAGTCCACATGGCCTCTTCGGCAGCCGGTGGATGAAGAGGACCGCGATGCGCCGAAAGTCGTGCCAGAACTCGCCGCGTGTTGGCCTCCACAATAGGTTCTGGAAGATCAAATGCGATCGAGGCAATCGCGCCGGCAGAATAACGCCCGATTCCAGGAAGTGAACGAAGTTCGCGGACAGATTCTGGAAAATGGCCTCCATAGGTGTTGATCACAATTTGTGCGGCAGCCAGTAGGTTGCGTGCGCGACGGTAGTAACCAAGACCCTCCCAAAATTTGAGAACCTGCTGCTCATTCGCGGCGGCGAGCGATTCGACATTTGGAAATTGTTTTATAAAACGATTAAAAAAATCCTTGACACGTTCGACCTGCGTTTGCTGAAGCATGG
The DNA here is from genome assembly GCA_003669585.1 of Planctomycetota bacterium. GTDB lineage: Bacteria > Planctomycetota > Planctomycetia > Pirellulales > UBA1268 > QWOQ01. The sequence continues at coordinate 2,705 of QWOQ01000018.1, forward strand.
CCTCGCTTACAAAAACACGATAAGCAGTAGGGGAAATTCGCCACGGCAAGATGCGCCCGTTGTGGGAATACCAGCGAGCGAGAGCCTTTCGAATGGCTCTGCGGTGAAAGGCGATCGACGCAGCAGGGCTATCGGCGGGAAGCGGGTTCACAATGACCTTACAATCAATGACAATGAAATCTTGAAAACAGAGGAAACGATCCGCACGATGTTGGAGTGTGGTCCAACCGTAGGCGCAAACAAATCGACCAGGGTGCTGTCACAATGTCTTATGAGCGTATTCAAACGGTTGAGATGTCTCTGCGGCCGGTAGTATTGAAGCCATGAAACGCAGTAAAAAAGAAACACGTGGCGGTGCGGCGAAGCAAACACTCGCCGTTGAGATGCGCGGCGATGCGTGGGAAATCGTACACCCTCGATGTGCTCGCCGACGTCGAGAAGATATAGAAGAAATTGCAGACATGCTAGCATCAGGCGAGATTGATATCGCCAAGGATGAACTTGTCTGGCTGCTTTCAGAGTGTCCAGACTTTCTGGAAGCGCACGTGCAACTCGGTGCGATTGCGATGGAGTCAGACGATCTTCGATTAGCTCGAGGACATTTTGGACGGGCGTACGAACTTTCGCTGCGAGCTTTGGAAGCGGCTGGCAATCCAGGACCTCTTCCGTACGCACTGCGAGGCAACGAATCCTTTTGGGAAGCTTCGAAAGGGCTGCTCTATTGTTTGGTTCAGACGGGTCGCCGACCCATGGCTCTCGATGCATGGAAGCGACTGCAACCACTCGACCCATCCGATCCACTTGGAATTGCCCAGATTGTTGGCACGCTGAAAAAGACCTAAGTGATCGAGCGATGTCAAACACCCTTGAAGAGATCGCCTGTCGCTTGGACACTGTGAAATCATTCCCAGAAATCTATGAGTGGAGACTTTTGTATGACGACCATGAACTTCTTGCTCTGTCAAATGCGTGACACAGGGAATCTTCCAATGCCGAAACTATGGTGGAACCGAATTGTATTATTGGTGTTTGTGGCGTTTTGTTGTATCGATCAATGCAATGCGATGGACTCGAATCCAATCAGCCCGCGTGAAACAATTCGGCTCTATGAGGGAGATGCACCAGGAGCCACAGGCTCCGCCGAGCATGATGTTCCAGTGATCGCCTGGTGGCCGGCCATCGACCGTGGGCTGACCGCCGCAGTCGTAATCTGTCCAGGTGGAGGGTATGGAGGTCTGGCAGATCACGAAGGTTCGGACTACGCCCGATGGCTCGTGAGTCACAATATTTCGGCATTTGTATTGCGATATCGACTCGGATCAAAGGGATATCGCCATCCGGTCATGCTTGGTGATGTGTCGAGAGCCATGCGAATGGTTCGGCATCATGCGACGAAGTTTTCAATTGATCCAAAGCGTGTTGGGGTGATGGGAAGTTCGGCGGGTGGTCATCTCTCGGTCACTCTGTTAACGCATGGTGATGACGGCAACCCGTCGGCGGATGATCCGATCGATCGGCACCCCTCGCGAGCGCAGTTGGGAATTCTCTGCTATCCAGTCGTGAGTATGATCACGGCCAATACTCATTCCGGATCAAGAAAGAATCTTCTTGGAGATAATCCGTCAGAGGAATTGCTGCGCGATCTGTCTGGTGAACTCGCAGTGAACGACACGACTCCGCCGATGTTTCTCTGGCACACATGGGAGGATACAGGAGTCAAAGTCGAGGGTGTGCTTGAACTGGCGGCGTCTCTTCGGCGCCATAATCGTCCCTTCGAACTGCATGTATACGAAAAGGGTCCTCATGGAATCGGTTTGGGAGTCAGGCCATACGAACCTGATCATCCGGAGAAATTACATCCGTGGACGAACGAGTGTGCGAGGTGGCTTGGCGAGCATTCGTTTGGATCGTCCGCGCTGCAGAAGAAATGATCTATCGCGAGAGATGCGGTGATCGGATCAACGCACACTGAATTGCCTTGGAAGGATATTGGATGAATCAGCAGCCACGGTTTATTGTTCTGGATGGTATTGACGGTGCGGGAAAATCATCGCAGATCATGCCGTTGGCGCAATGGTTACGATCAATCGGCCAATGCGTCGTGACATGCCGTGATCCAGGATCGACGCTCACCGGTGACTCGATTCGCTCGATTCTGCTTGATCGTCGCGATCTGGCGGTTTCTCTCGTCGCTGAAATGTTGCTTTATATGGCTGCAAGGGCTCAACTGGTCTCGGAAGTGATTCGACCGGCTCTTGATCGTGGAAACTGGGTCATCTCAGATCGATTTCTTTTATCAAACGTTGTGTATCAGGGACATGCCGGTGGGCTTGATCCGGAATCAATTCGCCGCGTTGGCGCGATTGCTACTGGCGGACTCGAACCAGATCTCACGATTCTGCTCGATCTTGATCCGGTGCACGCGGCCGACCGAATCTCACGGCCGTTGGATAAACTCGAAGAGCGGGGCGAAGCCTATCGAGCGAGCGTGCGTGCAGGGTATTGTGCAGAAGCATCGCGCTTTCAGGAAAACACGGTGATGATCGATGCCTCAGGAGGTTTTGCCGAAGTGGCAGCGTCGATCTGTCGGCTTGTTTCGTTGCGATATAGTCTCGAAAAGGATGTGTGATTTTAAGAAATGCCACGCGACGTCATTGTTCTCCTCGGTTCCTTCATGCACGATGATTTCTGTGGCTTATGGGAGTGATACACGCATGGCATGGGAAGGCATCGAAGGTCACGACGCGATTGCTGCAGACTTCGCTAGGATCGTAGACAGCGGTCGACTTGGTGGCGCATATTTATTTGTTGGCCTCGGTGGTGTTGGAAAAGGAACATTTGCCCAGAAGCTTGCAAAATCGCTGCTGTGCAGTGCGGTCGAATCGGGCCTCGTTTCCTGCGGCCGATGTGCTTCATGTATTCAATGTGATGCTCAAACCCATCCTGATTACGAAGTGGTTCAAAAGCCTGTTGATCGCACAACAATTCCACTAGAAACGTTTATCGGCGATGCAGAGCATCGCATGAAAGAAGGACTCCTGAGAAGAATCTGGCGAAAGCCCGCTCTCGGAGGAAGACGTATTGCAGTTATTTTGGATGCAGATGCCATGAGTGATGAGGCGGCCAACTGTCTGCTGAAGACGCTTGAGGAACCGCCAGATCATGCTGTCATAATTCTTGTCGGCTCCTCACTCGAACGACTCTTGCCAACGATTCGATCGCGCTGCCAGATCATTCGATTTGGTTCACTCGATGTCGAGACCATCACAAAAGTGCTTCTGTCGAGCGAAGAGGCTCCGGATGAACTCTCTGCAGCAGCAGGAGCACGAATGGCGGGTGGCAGTCTTGAACGGGCAAGGCAGTTGCTCGATCCGGCATTCGCTGAGTTTCGAGAACATGTTCATGGGCTTTTATCAGAACGCCCACTGCGGGGCGTTACAATTTCCCGCGATCTGACGGCGTTGGTAGAAGCTGCTGGTAAGGAATCTCAGCCGCGTCGAGCCAGGCTGCGTATGGCTTTTGAATTTGTGATCGAATTTTATCGTGAGGCTCTTCGAATGAGCGTTACGGAAATGCCAATCGCGGATGCGACACTTCGCGCGGGACTAGAACGTTGGTCGGGTGAGGCAGAAGAGACTTCGCTCCTGTTAGGCATCACACTGGATGCCCTAGAGAGCATTGATCGCAACGCGAACCTGACAGTGCTGATCGATGCTTGGACCGCGTTGCTTGAGCGACCAAAGCTTTCCCAGCATGCCTAAGTCGCCCGGAATGAGCCGCATTATGCCTACTCTGGCGGCGCAATGGTAAGGCGTAGGGATGCCGGCTGTGCGTATCGATATGAGAGGTCATTCGTGTCGATCCTGACATTCCGAGAGGACTTTCTCTGGGGATTGTGAGGATTGACCGGGTCACACCGATAGGTGTCTCGGACACTCGAATTACACGATTCCTTTTTCGGTGAAAGGGCATCGTAGCGGTATGGCCAAAAAACACGCCGGCATCATCCTTGTCGGATCATTTCTCAGTGGAGTTTTGTTTACAGGAGGCGTTGTGATGCCTCATGCACTCAAGCCATGCGCTGAGCCGTTTTTTGGCCTCGAGGATCCACGCGAAAAAGAAAACGTCCAGAAAAATAGTATTGCTGTAGAAAAATCAAATCGTGATGCGAACTTTCTGGAAGTCCAAAAAGATCAAAATGCTCAAAAGAGCCGAGTAAAAATGGCGAGCGTGATCGAGGGAGCCTCCTCGAAGCCAGAAGGAATAAATAAAGAACCATCGATACGGTCAGAGCCCGTGGAGTCACGATTTCTGGAGTCCCCGTTTCGCGAAGTACTTCGAGAAGTTTCTCCACTGCAATGGATTTCCCCTCGCCCGGAATCTGATGAGGCAGCCGTGAATTCAGAAGCAGAGTCACCTCTCCACAATGATATTTCTCTACGAGCGGTTGATCGCAATCTCAATCAACAGGAAAACCCGATTGAAAAAAGATTATTTTCAACACAGCGACTTCTTCACGCGAGAGCCACGGAAGAAGATTCAAAGACATCATCGTTGATCGTTCGCCAGGAGTCAGGATCGCCAGATGAACGAATGCGTCAGTATTCACTAAAGCGAGGGTCTTCCAAAACAGCGCCTTCGATTCCGACATTTACGAATGTCGTCCAAGAATCTTCTGGCGAAGTGTTTCCGTTGAAGCCGGCAATCCCCAGTGGTGAACAGCCAGCACGCGTCGCATCTCGCCCTGGGGCTCAAAAACAAAACCGCCTTTCTTCACCAATCCAACAATCCACGATCCATGATGAAGGCAATCTTCGGAATGAGGGTCCCGCTACAAATAATAGAACAATCCTTTCGCGACCGATGGCTACGGATTCCCAAGAAACGATCGTATCAAAAACAGCGGATCTCGATTCACAGGATCACATGAACATCGTCGTTGATTCAGACTCCCTCGGCGCTGCTCCACTCCCGGGAGAGTCGTTGAACGATCCAGATCGACGGAACTGGTCGGACTCGACTGTGGAATCATTCGTTCAACAACCGGAATCCCGCCCGGAACCGCGTCTTGCTCTGCGAAACGTTCCCGATCAGGATCAACCGCGCGTTCGCATGCTCCCCCGAATTTGGATGCAAGAGCGAGTCTTGCCGAGAATGGCAGAGGCACTCGGAACGCGAACAGTTCCATATTCGCCACCATCCGTTGTCCCAATCGATGGTTGGCCGAATCCTGCTGCGATGTTTCTTCAGATCGAACAAATTCATGGAGATCAGAGAACGAGCGGCTGGATCGTTTTAGTACAAAAAAAACTCGCCGATCTCTTGGCTACACGAGGACCACAGGATCCATCAGCAGGGCCACTCATGGTGGAGCTAAACGCCGCGGTTGCTGAGGGCATGCACATTGCCGATGTTTCAGAAAATATTGCAAATGCCTCGTCTCTTAGGCGATCCGCTCTCGCACTTTCTCGACGCGTCGTAGTGTGGCAAGCAGTACGTGGTGCTTTCGAGTCACCCTCTCTTCAGAATGTTCCCAATGAAGAAGAACTCATTCATATTCAACAGCAATCATTGCAGTTGATCAACGCGATTGAACAGTTTGAATCTGGTTCTGATGACATGGCGGCCATGAACATTGCGACCACGGTGTCGCATTTGTCACGTTCTCCGGTACCTGCCGCAGAGAAAATCGTCATCGCGGTCGGCGAACACTACATGGCACCAAATGTTCGACTGGCAATTCATCAGCGTCTTTTGGATAAATTAATGCCAGAGTCAAGTGTTGAAACTGGGCGAGTGGCTGAAATAATTCTTGGTCACAAAGTGTCTGGGACTCGGACGGTTGAACAGTCGACCACAATTCGCTTCATTCCCGATACACACACAGTCAATTGTGAATTAGAGGTTTCTGGAAAAATAGACTCTCGCACAGTGACTGATACAGGCGGAGTTTCAATGACCTCGCGAGGAGCTTCAAAGTTCATCGTTCACAAACCGATTAAACTTTCTCCCAACGGGCTATCCATCGGACCAGCAAAAGGAACCGCTTCAACGAATTCAAGACTTTCGGATCTCGAAACCAGTTTCGACTCAGTTCCGGTGGTGCGCTCGCTTGTACGCGAGATCGCCAAGAATCAACGAGAGGAAAAACTCCCAGAAGCCAATCAGGAGATTATTAACAAATTAATCTCGCAGGCTTGTCGGCGTGTGGACGATGAGGCTGGAACAAAGATAAAAACCTTAGAAGATCAGATTCGTCAAAAGGTGTGGCAGCCGCTTGATCGACTTGGACTTGCACCGACAGCAGTAGCATTCGAAACGGCTCAATCACGTGCAACAGTTCGATTGCGTCTTGCAGCCGATGGCCAACTTGCCAGTCATACTCCCAGACCTCGAGCGCCTCCTGAAAGTCTGCTCAGCCTGCAGGTAAACGATTCTTCTTTGAACAACATGCTCGATCGACTTGGGCTGGCAGGAAAGAACTTTGCGTTGGAAGATCTTCTCTCGCACGTTTCGCGGCAACTCAGTCAAGAACCACAAATCCCAGAGGATCTTCCTGAGGGAGTGCGAATAGTATTCGCTTCGCATCGTCCGTTGCACGTTGAATTTCGTGACGGCTTGGTGCACGTGCGAGTTGCCTTGGCATCGATTGAATTTGGTCGGCGCAGTTGGCAGGACGTCGTCGCGCAGGTCTGTTACAAACCATCGATCAATGTTCGAAAAGTCGTGCTGGAACGGGAAGGACCGATACAAATTGGCGGCGAAGGGCACCGGGGACGGTTTGAGCTGGCACTGCGGACAATCTTTGGAAAGATTTTTGCCAAGGAACGGCCAATTCAGGTGATGCCAGAAAACCTCGTCGTTCATCCCCGACTCCAAACTGCCTGTGTCGTGCAGGCGATCAGTGACGATCACTGGTTTTCCATAGCGATGGCGGATACGACCGAGTTGAGAACAGCAGGCAATCCTCAACCAGCACGGCAATAAAAAACGGCAGCGTGTTGGGAGATGCAAGAGGCCTGTTGCGTCTTTGCTTTCGCGTCGCAAAACCGTAGAACCTCGAGAGTCTGCTACACTTTTTCGCACAGGGTTTCGTTCGCAGTGTGCGGAAATAAAGTTGCTCGAAACCGCTATTTGCGACGCATTCATTCCATAGGATTGAGAGACGACAAAGTAACAAACACATGACCAGTCAATCTTCGAAGATCATCGGGAACGAAAATGTTCGTACGGAATCGGACAGCATGGGGCAAATCAACGTGCCATCCGACTGCTACTGGGGCGCACAGACAGAACGCTCTCGAGATAATTTTAAAATTGGTGTTGAACGATTCCAGTGGGGACGATTAGTCAAAAAAGCTCTTGGAATCCTGAAGAAATGTGCAGCTCTTGCCAACGGTGAACTCAATCAGCTTCCTGCGGAAAAAGTGACGCTGATTGTTCAGGCTGCCAATGAGGTTATTTCTGGAAAACTCGATGCACATTTTCCACTGGTTGTTTTTCAGACAGGTTCTGGAACACAGTCCAATATGAATGCCAACGAGGTGATTTCCAACCGTGCAATTGAGTTGGCTGGTGGGCAGATGGGATCGAAGAAACCAGTTCATCCAAATGACGATGTCAATCGGGGGCAGTCTTCAAATGATACGTTTCCAACGGCGATGCACATTGCCGCGGTGGAATCGATACAGACTCGTCTTCTACCGGCCGTACGGCAATTGCGGGATGTGTTTTATGAATTAGAAAAAAAATTTGCAGCAATCGTAAAAGTTGGACGAACTCATCTTCAGGACGCGACGCCAATTACGCTCGGACAGGAAATCTCAAGTTGGCGATCACAACTCGACGACCGAATGACCTCTATTGAAAGATCGATGCCGGGTCTTTACGAACTTGCGATCGGTGGCACGGCCGTCGGTACCGGCATGAATGCCCATCCACGATTTGGAAATACAACCGCGGCATACATTGCCAAAGAAACAGGTTTCCCTTTTGTTTCAGCGGAGAATAAATTTGCAGCACTTGCAGCGCATGACGCGATTGTAGAAATGAGCGCGGCTCTGCGAGGCCTCGCCATGGCGATGTTTAAGATTGCGAACGATATTCGTTGGCTGGCAGCTGGGCCGAGGGCAAATATTGCAGAAATCTCGATTCCTGAAAATGAGCCAGGAAGTTCGATCATGCCAGGAAAGGTCAACCCTACGCAGTGCGAAGCAATGACGATGGTTTGCGCGCAGGTATTCGGCAACGATGCCACGGTGGCCTTTGCCGGATCTCAGGGAAATTTTCAACTCAACGTTTATAAACCGGTCATGATTCACAACGTGCTTGAATCGGCGGATCTTCTCGCAGACGCGTCGGATTCGATGCGGATTCACTGTGCGACAGGAATTCAACCAAACCTTGAGCGTATAAAACACCACCTCGACGATTCACTCATGCTTGTGACAGCGTTAAACCCCCACATCGGTTATGAAAAAGCGGCAACGATCGCAAAGAAGGCACACGTTGAAGGCACGAGTCTGCGGGATGCAGCTCTTTCACTCACCTATGTGACCGCTGATGAATACGACCGGTGGGTCATTCCATCAGAAATGACTCACCCCATAGAGCCGCCTTCAAATTCTAAAAGTTAATCGTACTCGGACAAATCCAAAGGGGTGCATCCAATTCCAACGCAATTGTGGAGAGATGCGTCACATTGTGAGATGAAGAGCATCGCCTGTTTCAGATAGCCGAACCAGCAGTTTCGCCAGTGCGAATGCGAACAACCTCAGCCAGTTGAGTGACAAAGATTTTTCCATCACCTACCTGTCCCGTTCGAGCGGTGGCCATGATCTTTCCGATGACCGCTTGCGATTCATCATCACCAACGACTACTTCTATTTTTACCTTCGGTAGAAAATCTACTGAGTATTCAGCCCCTCGGTAGGTCTCGGTATGTCCCTTCTGACGGCCGAACCCCCGAACTTCCGTCACGGTCATTCCTTTTACACCGTGAGCGTTTAACGCGTCCTTCACCTCCTCAAGTTTGAAGTGGCGGATAATGGCTTCAATTTTCTTCATGGCATCACTCCTGTGATCATGTGGATCGTTTTCGATGCAGGCTCGACAATCGAGACTGCTTGAGGAGAAGAACTGGTTGCAGTTGTCATGCCATAAAAAGTATGCCGATGGAAAAACATCAAAGTACTTATAAAAGACTGCTTTCAAACGAGTTAAGAAGGAACCACCGAGTGACCCCTGTCACAGATCTGTGATAAAAAAACATGGAGAACCGGCTCAACGAAATGAGGGAAGCAGATAAAAAACATTGAAATGGCCGCAAGGATGGAGCAGCTGGCGTGGTGACAAAGCCTGTCACAACGATGTGACAAGAGTTACATCAACAGAACACTGTTGATGTCATGCAAAGCGCCCACTTTGTCTTAATGACTTTTGAGTTCAGCCGCAGGGACTGCCTGTTCGGGAACTCCTTCGCGACGAAACATTGCGCCGTCGATACCATTGGTTTTCATAAGACGGTAGAGAGTGCCACGCGGCAAGCGGGCTTCTCGGGCGGCTGCAGAAACGTCGCCCCCATGTCGCATCAGCAGTTCGTTGAGATACTGCTTCTCAAAGATCGCCATATGCTGATCGCGCATGGCAAAATAGCCTGCGGCCATCGCATCAATCGCAGCGCCTTGTCCTGCGGCCACGACAATCTCATCGGGAAGATCTTCCACGGCAATAATCGGTGAACGAGTCATGGCAACGGCACGACGAACAACATTTTGAAGTTCTCGAACATTTCCAGGCCAACGGTAGTTTTTGAGAATTTGGTAGGTGTCGCTTGACATTCCACCGACGGGACGTTGCATCTCTAAGCCTGCGCGATTGGTGAAGTATTCCGCCAATAATCCAATGTCATCGCCTCTGTGACGCAGAGGAGGCAGATCGATTCGCACAACGTGAATGCGGTAAAAAAGATCTCTCCGAAACTCACCTCGTTCGATCGATGTGTCGAGATTTCGGGCAGTCGCTGCCACAACACGCACGTCGACCGGATTTTCTTGACGGGCGCCAACTCGCCGCACTCGCCGTTCCTGAAGCACTCTGAGTAACTTGGCCTGCAGCGGCAAAGGCAGTTCCCCAATTTCGTCGAGAAAGAGCGTGCCTCCGTCTGCGAATTCCACAAGCCCCATTCGTCTGGAGTCAGCTCCTGTAAAGGCGCCTCTTTCGTGACCAAAAAGTTCACTTTCCAGAAGCATGTCCGGAATTGCTCCACAATCAACGGGCACAAAAGGTCCCGATGCGCGTCGGCTGCGGCGATGCAATGAACGAGCAACTAATTCTTTCCCGGTCCCAGTTTCTCCTGTAACAAGAACATCGACATTGCTTGAGGCCACTCGATCAATGATTGAGTAGACCTGCTGCATAGGCTGGCTTTCACCGACAAAGTCATCAAACGTGTAGGGTCGCTCGATGGCTCTGCGTAACACCTCTTCAGCAGCGCGTCGTCGTGACGATACAAGGAGTCGAGCGAGCGTATCCTCAAGGTCGATCTCCACTCGCTTGAGATCAATGTAGTCGCCGGCGCCGGCCTGAAGGCAGGCTCTTGCAGTGACAGCATTTGAATGCGGATCAATGACAACGATTGGCAACTGGGGATCTGCTCGTAAAACAGCAGCAAAGAGAATTTCTGCAGAAGGTCCAGGCTGTCGGACAGTCACGATGCCGAGGTCCCAGCTATCTCGGGCAATGCTCAACATTGCAGCTTCAAGAGATTCCTCGACGTGCAGTTCCATCGGCTGCAGTCGAGCGACGAGTGATGCGTAAGGGAGGCCCGATCGGCCAGCCGGATCAATGACAAGGATGCGTGGTTGCTGCACGGCGACTCCAAAAATCACGGAAGGGGACAATCGCTCACAAACCGCCACAGAATCGAAGATACCAAAAGTATGGGGTTGAGGTGTTGTCGCCACAAATACTACTCACGGTTTTCGCATGCCATCGAGAATTGTTTTTGTGCGAGATAAACTCTGGTACATTTTTCCCACCCCGGTTCATTGAACTCATAGAAGAAGGTAAATGACCCGACCCCTAAGTAGTTCGGTCGAGATTTCCAAAGCACATCGACCGATTCGAATCACAACGGAGGCATACGCAGTCTGATGGCAATCGATCCCTATTCCCCGTGTCCGGGTGGCACGGGCAAGAAACTTAAATTCTGCTGTTCTGATTTGATTGGTGATCTTGAGCAAATTGATCGACTGATCGAAGGTGATCAGATTTCAAGTGCACTCGAGAATGTTTCCAAAGTGGAAGATCGTTGTCCCGGTAGGGCTTGCGTGATGGCAATCAAAACCAAGCTTGAGCTTGCGAGTGGAAAAATTGAAGAAGCCACAAAAACAGGCCGTGCAATGCTCGAAGCATTTCCAGAAAACACGTTGGCACTTGCGCAGTCGTCCTTGCTCGACGCCGTGGCAGGTCACTTTCAAGAAGCAGCAGATCGCTTTGATCGTTCCCGCGACGCAACAGGCGCTGAAATCACAGCCGATTTAGTTCGAATTGCGGCAACGCTGGTACAAGCTGCTGCACAAGCACGACAAACGGGTTTCGCTCATGGACTTGTGGAGTGGATGAACGCAGCTTCTCTTGGCAGCGATGAAGATCGGAGAATGCTAGCGGGAATTGTGGCAGGTTCCGGCGTACCGCTGGCGCTTCGTGCCAGAGAAGTACTTGCCGAATGCCCGAGCGATGCATCGTACAAAAAAGAGTTTGGCATTGCGCTTGAATGTGCCAGATCGTGGAAGCTTTCGCGGGCCTTGCGAACTTTTCGCAGTCTCATCGGAACCGCTGGAACCGTGAGAGAATTGTGGGTCAACATAGCAATTCTTTCAGAGATGCTTGCTCGACCAGCCGAAGCAGCGCAAGCCTGGATTGAATTAACGCGATGCGTCTCGGTGCCTTACGACGATCAGGTTGAAGCCATGGCTCGGGCAATGGCACTTGAACAGGAGGCAAACCTCGATCGTGTTCCGATGATTGCAGTGGAGAGAGATCGCGTGACTCTCGATTCCCCCGAATTGTCGATTGAAATGATTGATGAAAAATTACGACAAAATCACCACTGCGAAAGCTTAACGGTCGATCGCACTGGCTGGCTTGAAAAAGGAACAGTACCTCCGCGTTCGGCGTGGCAAATCTACGAATCGCCAACAAATCAGGGCGATTCAGAAAGAGCAATCGCCACACTTTTAGTTTTTGGTCGACAGACCGATCGTCCGGCAGAAGCTATTTTGCAGGGATTCGCCCCCGATATGGCAGCCGCCCAAAAACTCCTAGAACCTTTATTAGAGGCCACATTCCTGAAAGAGGAATCAAACGCCCCAATGCCGAAGGCGAGCCCAACGGTCTGGTTGCTTTCGAGTCGTTATCGTCGAGTTTCTCCTGCGGCGGCAGGTTCGGAGGTTGCAGGATCAACCCAAGAAAATGCAGAGGCCGTAGATGCCCGTTCCAGGGAGGCTCTCTGGAATCGATTTGAGAGGCTCTGGCCAGAGACGCCTCTTCCAGAACTTCAAGGCAAGTCGCCCCGTGATGCGATGAAAGACCCAACGATGTTGCTCCGCGTGGACGCAATGATCACTGAAGGAGAAGCAGGATCGCGTCGTGCCGATGCGACCGAGGCATGGGGAGTCGTTCGCTCCTCCCTTGGAATGTCTGTTCCTCAACCGGTTCAGTCGAAGCATCCGCTTGAAGAATTTCCTCCTTTGCGATGGCATCGAATTGTCATGAAGGAACTCGAGATCGATGAACTGCGAGGAATCTTTCTGATGGCGCTAGAGGCTGGCTTTGATTTGGCGGCTCAGCGTGCTGCAGAGGCCTTGCTCGAAAAAACTGATTCCACCCCGGAAGATCACTGGGAGGCTTTGGGTTTACTCGAAGAGCGGGCTCTGCAAACAGATGCAAAGCTTGAATGTATTGCAAAACTTCGAGATGTGGCGAAAAAGCTTAAAACCAGTGATGGAATGATTGATGTTGCCGAACTACGCGTGAGGCTTCAACGTGGCGAACAGTCAGAGATTGCACGGTTGCTTGATCGCATGCGGCGCGAACATTCGCGTGATCGAAAGGTCATTGAGGCTCTTGCCGGCGTACTGTCGGAAGCGGGGGTCGATCTGTCATCGCTTGCTGCACAGGTTTCACAGTCTGCAGCCCCGCAATCAACTGAAACACAAGGCATCTGGACACCCGGTGGCGATACGACCGGATCGGCCTCTGGTAAGAAAGCAATTTGGACCCCCGACTGATTATCTTGTTGACGATTGATCCACCGGTTGTTGTTGGAGAGGCTACAGGTTTTCGATGGCCATTTTTTCACGAGAGAGTGTGGCCAACGAGTCAGATGCAATTTTCATGCATCGAGCCATCGAACTTGCCCAAAAGGGAGAAGGGCGAGTTGAGCCAAACCCAATGGTGGGGGCGGTTATCACTCGCAATAACATTGTGGTTGGGGAAGGATTTCATGGAGCTTTTGGCGGGCCACATGCGGAAACAATAGCCCTCGGTATCGCCGGAGAGAGTGCTCGTGGCGGCACGCTGTATGTCACGCTTGAACCGTGTTGCCATACCGGTAAGACGCCTCCGTGCGTAGATGCGGTCATCGCTTCGGGAGTCTCTCGGGTTGTGGTCGCTGTGGAGGATCCATTTCCAGCGATGATGGGCCGCAGCCTTGAACTGCTGAAAAAAACGGGAATCGATGTCACTTTGGGAACATGCCGCAAAGAAGCCGACCGTCTTATGGCTCCGTATCAGAAACTGATTGCAACGAAAAAACCTTGGGTTATCGCAAAGTGGGCGATGAGTCTTGATGGCAGGATTGCTACCACCACCGGAGAGAGCCGATGGATTTCTTCCGAGGCTTCTCGTGCGCAAGTACACCATCTGCGTGGCCGCATCGATGGAATCGTGATTGGAATCGGCACCGCGATTACCGACGACCCCTTGCTCACCGCCAGGCCCAAAGGCGTTCGAACTCCGGTACGCATCGTTCTTGATTCACATGCAAGATTACCAATCGCAAGCCAACTCGTCAGGTCGGCGAAAGAGGTTCCATTGATCGTTGTCGTCGAAAATGGCGCACCGCATGCGAGCGTTCAAAGCCTTGAGCAGTTGGGTTGTGAAATCATGCATTTTTCGGGAAATCGCTCGGAGAGAATCATTGGATTACTGGAAGAATGTGGCCGAAGACGCATGACGAATCTGCTCGTTGAAGGAGGCGCGGAGGTACTTGGAACGCTCTTCGATTCTTGCTGTGTGGATGAAACGTGGGCTTTTATCGCCCCGATTCTCATTGGCGGCGAAAACTCTCGTTCGCAATCAAGCGGAGGAAGCGTGGGCGGCAATGGCCGAAAACTTCTTCTCGATGCAATTGGAATTGAAATTGAATCAGCCAAAAGAAGTGGTGGCGATTTGCTGATTCGTGGAGTTGTGCAACGCCCGAACGGCCCCAAGCATGGGTGAACGGTAAAAAGTTGATCCCTCGGCGGGCGTTGTTCTGCTCGCCGAGGGATCATTTGCATCGATGTACCAATAAGGTTCCAACTATTTTCGAGTGCTTGCTGGAATGTCGCGGATGACATTTTTCCAGTGGGTCACCCAAGCATCAGACTTTCTCGTTGTTTCGGCAGTAGCAGCCCGAAGAGTGCGAAGTGCATCGAAAACAACAGGAGATTGTTGAAGCACGTCCCGGACCATCCCTTCCTCGGTGTCGGCATCGAGTTCAAGACTTGAATCGACCTCTCCATTTTGTTGCTGCACAGAGACATAACGGGCACCGTAAATAAACCAAGGCTCAATAAAATCAATCACGCCTGAAAAATCGAGCGTTGCAGCAGCGGCCAGAGGCATTTGGAAATCTGAGATTTCTGATCCTGTTTCGAGCGTTGCTTGAGCGAGAAGTCTTTCCGCTTGTTTGGGAACCAGAGAAAAAATCGCCGCATTCGTTGTCACGGCGATTGCTGGTTGAATCTGAGAATCGATTCCGGATTTATCGATGTTAAAACTCCAGACAGTACCGTTGGCAATTTTTGTCTTTTCTGGTTCTGGAATTTTGTAATTTTCAGGGACCGTATTCCCGTCCATTTTTTGAACGGCTGTAACCAGGTCATCCGCCAACACAAACAGATCGCTCAGGCCTTCACGAAAAAGTTTTGCGTCGGATAATCCAACCACAATCGCTGGCTCCAAAAGCGGCAGAGGTTCATCGGATGCGGGGAGTTCTTTGTGCAGTCGCGTTACTTTGCTCTTGCTGTCGAGCACCAGTCCAACTTGTCCGTCCTTCATAGAAGGAAGAAGTTTTTCTCGGAAAATGTCCGTCAGTTTCTCAACCAAAGGTCCAAAAGTTTTGCTGAATGTCTGAAATTTTTCCTGATCATCCTTGCTTGCTTTTGAAACGAGGTATTTCTCAGAAAAATTCACAATCATTCCGCCCACAGAAACAAGCTCTTCAAAGAGTGTTGAATCAGTTTTAGTTCGGTAGACGATTGCCGCAAGCGGTGCGCCGCCGACATGCTCTAACAGTTCAAGACGCTTCGAAGCATCGAGGAACAGATTTTCCGACCAACTCCACGAATAGCCTTCGTACCCTTGATCACCCAGAAACGAAAAAGCCATCCACGGCCCCGGCTTTGGGAGAAGTTTTTCATAGCCTTTTACAATCTTTTGAAGACCCCGTTCGGCATCCTTGGCAGCCTCGGCAGGAAGGTCGGCAGACTCGATGAGTTTCTCGCTCACATCGAGCATGAGACGAATGTCGGCACTCGAAGGAGCGAGTGCCTCGGCCAGATCGTTGCTGATGTAGGAAATGCCAGTGAACTTACGCGATGGGATTTCCAAAAGCGGAGCAAAAGGCTTGGTGAAAAGAAGTCCCTTCGATTTTCCATCGGCCAAAACAATCTTGTTGAGATGGTCAACGGAATTTCCGATTGAAATCACGACGCGATCGCCAATGTAGCCAAGAGCCAAAACAAAATTGAGCTCCTTCAATCGATCTATCACCTTATCAAATCCCTCAATATTATTGCCAAACTGGCTTGGATCGATTGCACCGAGAGGCAGCATGTCTCCAGATACAGTCAGCGTAAACACCTCGCCATTTTCAAGTTCCTTTCTTTCAAATCGTTCCGCAATCTGTGGTTGTCCTTGGGTAAAGAGCTTGACGAGTACCTCGAGGCGTTTGAGTTGTTTTTTTCCCGTCTCGAGCTTTGAAGTTTTGAATCCCCAGACAATGTCGGGCACCATGATTGCATCAAGATTGTCAGCAAGCGTTTGAATGATGATCTTGGATTGAATTTCCTGTGCTGAAAGTTGCTCTTCGTCATCTGCCGGCTGAAATCGAGCGAGCTGAAAACGACGCTTGGATGCCACGGCGGCGTCGTCCTCGTCGTCTTCCTCCATCTCTTCCTCGGCATCCGAATTATTCAATCCTTCAAAGCCACCCAAACCACTTTCCGCCGACCCCTTGATCATTTCGAGAACACTGGCTTTTTGAGTGGCCGATTGGAGCTTTTTCAGGAGATCAAGAACCTTGATGCACGAAGGCTCTCCATACACAAACACGTCGGAGGCGACCATGTTGGTAAGTAATTCAACGGCCTCCTGATTCTCAGGCAGTTCCATAAACGTTGCGATCATCGAGAGCGGACTCCCGGGTTGAGACTGTTGCTCTTCAAGTTCTGCGAGAGCTCTTGCAACGGCGGGCAGATTTTTAATTGCAGCAACGGCATTACTTCCAGCGATCAAGTCAATCTGTTCTTGCAGCCGAAGGGTGCAGGAGACAAATGCCGCATCTTTGGGGATCATTGCTACGCCGAGTGAATTGAGATTTTCCTTGGACGCTGGGGCAGCATGCGCCGGGAGCATTGAGAACATCAGGAGCGAAACAAAGACCGTCGCACGTGTTCCGTAGGAAAACGAAACCATCTTTGGAAATACGTTTCCAACACGAAAGTTCTGCGGTACGGAGCCGACTACTGCGTCGCCAGGAGTACGACTGGCGACAACTGAAACACAACGCGACACCATGAAATATTCTCCTTACAAACGTGGCTACCGAAAAACGTACACAGCACTACGACCCCAGACGCCGCCTTCCACCAAAAGCATGAATCAACCGTTTGGACATTGTTCTCTCAGGACACAGGATAAAGAGGTTTCTCCATCGCCTGAGGTATAGAGTTGTATACCAAGAAATACTTGGATACCACACCCGAAAACATTTTCAGGGTTAAGCAGTTTTTAGGAGTGGATCTTTTTCGCCAACGTTTCTTTTGTATTCAAGAGATCAAACTAAAAAGTCTCATGCTAAAAAGTGAACTTAGCTTCGATTCGGAAGAGGGTTTTTTGCAGATTGTAGTCGATTTCCATGTGGTGCTGTCGACTGGACTCGCTGAATTCTCACATTCGGGACATGATAGGCACAATCGCTTCTAAGGAGGAGGTTGTCCGAAAGCTAGCGACAAGCGGACTTGCATCGAGCGAACAAAGGAATTCGTGTGAAGATAGAAAACACGTTCATTGTCGACACTTTTGCGGAAGGCTTTGGTCTGCGTGTTGCCCGAGTCGTTGTCACCGCACACGATCAATTTTGGTTGGAGGCTGCGAGCCGTTCGGTCACGGGATACGGCACAAGTGTCATTGGATGTGATGCTGAAGTCGGTGTCGAGCGGTGGATTCCGGAATCGGAGACCATGGATGGCCGCGTCGGCGTGTCGCTTCTGGCCTGTGGATTTTCTGCAGAATTGCTTGGAAAAGCTGTTGCTAATCGGGTTGCTCAGTGCCTCCTGACTGCCCCAACAGTCAGCATTTTTGATGGACTTCCTGATGCCGAGGTTCGATCGCCGCTGGGATCGCATATCCGATTTTTTGGAGATGGTTTTGAAAAGACGAAGGTCATCGATTCCCGTCGCTACTGGCGAATACCGGTGATGGATGGCGAGTGCGTGATGGAAGAAACTTTTGGAATCATCAAGGGAGTCGGTGGAGGCAACTTTATTCTTCAGGCCGATTCGATAGAGCATGCCCTAGACGCAGCGAGGCGAGCAGTGGATGCAATTTCGAAGAGTTCAGGAACGATCACTCCTTTTCCTGGGGGGGTGGTACGATCAGGCAGCAAAGTAGGATCAAAGTACGACGGATTGAAGGCCTCCACGAATCATGCATTTTGTCCGGGGCTGGTTGGACGAGTGCAATCGGAACTCGCAGACGGAGTCGCTGCCGCCCTTGAAATCGTTGTGGATGGCATCGATGAGGAATCGGTTGTCCGGAGTCTGGTTGCTGGGATTCGAAGTGCTGCTGGGCCTGGAGTGATCGCAATTTCTGCCGGAAACTACGGTGGAAAACTCGGAAAGTATCACTTTCATCTTCACCAGATTCTCAAAGCTGCCCCAGCCTCTGCTTAGTGGCATTGGCCTTCACGCATAGAAGGCCGCTGTGCTATTCCCCTCCCTGAAACTTTTCGGGAAAGAGCTGCGCATTAGGTTTTGGATGTCTTGGTCCATCGTATGCGTTTTGTGCAAGTTCCTCAGAAATTTGGTTCATGAAAAAAGTGGGGCCGGCAGTTCTGTTTGTAAGACATGAGGCAGAGTATGGAGGAAACGATGAGCGATTTTGTGGTGGAACAAGAGGTGCCGGTTCAAGATCGAGATCCAGCAGTTCATTCCGTTCAATCGTCAGCTGATATTCCATCGAAAAAAGTCGGCTCCCGGTCTCGCTCTCAGGCGGCGGTTGTTCTTGGAGCGATTCTCTGTGCGGCTGTCGGTTTTGGAATTTTCTGGTCACTTGGAATAGGTTCGTCATCGCAAGGACCATTTGAAAAACAGTTTAATCCAGTGGCGGCATGGGTATCAGAGCAACAACCGGGCCTCCTCGAACCCCATGGTGCTGCGGCATCGCGAGTTGCTGAGGAGACTCCTTCCACGGTCAATCAACATCGAAACGTTTCGTTTGAATCGGTTGTCAATCCCGATGGAGCGTTGCCATCGCGATACTCTTCCGAGAGTGAGTTTTCCTCAAATGCAAGTTCAACGCAATTTCCAGATCGTCGGGTATCGCAAGAAGAACCGGAAGTTCGCGATTCATTCGAAGCCAAAAGTGAAGAAAGAATTCCACAGACATCCAAACGATTCGGCAACACCCCTCCACGACAACTCTTGAGCCCCGCCACGGAGGATGCCCCGAACCATCTCGATCCGGATTCCACGCTCGTAGAGAGTTCTGAAAGATCAGGTTCGGATTTCGTGGACTCCGAAAACAGCGAACCAGAGTCGACCGAGGCTCCTGTGAGCGACGAAGAGAATCTGAACGAATCGACTTCAGTCGATGATGCCGAGTCTGACAAAGAGGTTTTTAAATCGAGTCAATCACCAGTCAAAACTCCACGTCGATCGACCGATCTTGAGGATGAAATGATTGGCGAGGCATCCGATGAGAATTCACAAAAGGATGATCCGGCGGATGAAGATTCCACCAATAGGCCATCGGAAGGAGTGATCTCCACGCTGCCCAATCCTTTTCGGCCCGGGGCTGCAATGCTCCCGCAGCCAGAAGCACCGGCAATCGCTTCCGAGAGTCCGTCTAAAGTACGAATCGAAGCGTCCGCCTCCGAGGAATTGGAACCGGGCGAAAAGTCTGTTGATATGCCTGCTGCAGCAGCATCTCCCTCCGTTGGAAGACCAGTCTCTCAGCCGCACAGTGGGTTCACCGAATCAAAAGTGAAAACAATACCAGCACATACGAAGCCTGCCAGCAACATTCAACCGAGCCCGAGAGCATCCCTTGGCAGTTCCGCTTTTGCTGCTGCTCCACCACTCGACGGTGTCTTGGAAGCACCATCGACCTCGCGACCAACAGCCACTCTCGGAGCATTTGAAAAAACAGCTTCGTTGCCCTCTGGAGGAAAATCCAATCCAAACGTTGATGGCACGGGCCGTCCCGGTCCAGCACTGTTAGAAGGAATTCAGGCACCGCAGATTGCCGTTGAAAAACGAGCTCCCCGAGAAGTGCAGGTAGGGAAAACGGCACGATATGAAATCATTGTTCGAAACGTCGGAACTATCGCTGCTCACGATGTGGTGTTGCGAGATGAAGTGCCACAGGGCAGCCGTCTTGTCAGCACGACGCCTCCGGCCGCGCCGGGGAGCAAAGGAGAAATTGTTTGGTCCCTCGGAACATTGGCACAAGGTGCTGAGGCGAGGGTGAGTGTTGAAGTAGTGCCACAGCAAGAAGGAGAGATTGGCAGCGTTGCAAGCGTCAGCTTTCGAGCCGACGCGACAATGCGATCCATCGCCACACGCCCCGATCTTTTCATTGAAAACACGGCGATTGACGCAGTGTTACTCGGCAAGGATGTGAAGGTGTCGATCAGGTTGAGCAATCCTGGCACTGGTGTTGCAACCGGAGTCGTTCTTGAAGGCATGCTACCGGAGAGCCTTGGGCATCCGGCTGGCCGCGAGCTTGAGTTTGATGTCGGACAGCTGAAGCCTGGTGAGTCTCGTCGCATTGATCTGGTTTTGGCAACGAGATCAGCGGGAGAGGCGATTGCACAAATCGTAGCTCGAGCAGACGGGGATCTTGAAGTGAGCAAGCCGCTGACGATAGAAGTTGTTGCTCCATCGCTCGAACTCACTGCACAGATGCCCGCACGGCGCTATCTTCAGCGGCAAGCGGTGTGCGTGCTATCGATGGCGAATCCCGGCACCTCTTCAGCAATCGGAATAGAGATGGTGTCGCAGTTGCCGCCAGGTATGAAATTTATCCGAGCCAATCATGCCGGCTACTACGATCAAAAAACGCACCGAGTGCTTTGGAGCCTTGAAGAACTGCCAGCAGGTGAAGTAGGCAGTGTCGAAATGGTGCTGATGCCGGTCGATCTTGGGCCGCAAAAAATTATCGCTGCAGCCAGAACCGGTGCGGGACTCGCCGATCAGATTGCACACACCGTTGAGGTGGAGGGTGTGGCGGCGATCAACTTTGAAGTGTCGGATAGCGAAGACCCAATCGAAGTTGCAGGGCTTACGGAATATGTGGTGCGAGTTGGTAACCAAGGAACAAAGCCAGCAAGTCAGGTGAGAATCGCAGCCACGCTCGTTGGTGATGTGGAAGCTGTTTCGGCAGAGGGTCCGGTGGCACATCGAGTTGAGAATCGAACGGTGTCGTTTGAATCGCTTGCAAAGCTTTCACCAGCGGAAGAGGTGATTTATCGAATTCGCGTGCGAGGAATGCGAGCAGGCGATCAAAGAATTCAGATTCAGCTCACCAGTGACGATCATCCGACGCCCGTCACCAAAGAAGAAGTCACGCGGGTCTACGCCGACCAGTGAACGTCGACGGTTTGTTTTCGGTCAACAGGGCTACGCGCGCAGTGATGCACCGCAACGCGTCACGCAGCACGATACGATCCGATCTATCGTTTCGCGCACCTCATCAGAGGAAAGGGTGCCTGTGCGACTGCGCATGACGAGTCCGACGAGAATACTTTTTTTACCTTCACCGAGTCGTTGGGCATCACGCCACACCTGACGGACGCACAGTGATTCAAAATGTGGCCCGGCTTCGCATCGAATCACCGTCTCGATTTCGCTCCACGCAAGACGCTCGTCCACAACGAGATTGATATCGCGTTGAACCGACGGGAAATCACTCGGTCGTGTGATGGGGCAATCGATATCCATTGGTTTTTCAAGAAGATCGAGTCGTAGTTCAAATCCGAGAGTGGGTTCTGTGAGTCCGCACGTGGTGAGTACGCCTTTGGCGATACTGCCGATGACCCCCACTCGCTCACCTTCGATCAAAAGCTCAGCAGCGGTTCCTGGAATGAAAAGTTTTGAAGAAAAAGGTCGCCAGACAATTTTTGTCAAGACTCCAAGATGCGAGAGCACCGCTTCGAGAATTCCCTTGGCTCTTAAAAAAGTCCCGGAACAGACCATCGAAACCAGCAGTGGCTCGACCGGCAATGGTTCTGGTGAACTCATAAAACATCGGGCTACTTCAAACAATTCGGCATGCGTTTGTCCTGCGGCTTCATTGGTCGCACGAGCGACTAACAGGCTGGGCAGCAGACTTCGTCGAAGACGATCGGCACCGCGAAGAAGTGCCGGAGCGATTCGAAGAGATTCAGTATCGGTCCACGGGCTTTCCAGTCGGGAGAGAGATTCAGAAACTACGCTCGTCGTCATTGCCTCAAGGAATCCTGCTGAGACAAGCACCCCATCCACTCGACGAATGAGCGTGTCTCGTCGAGATCGTTCAACGGGCTTCGATGGGATCGACGTGTTTTCATCGATGGTGTCATAGCCCACGATTCGTCCAACTTCTTCAATCAGATCAATCTCACGCGACAGATCACGTCGCCAGCTTGGAATTCTCCATCGCATAGCCCCGTCGACACCACCATCGACTGCATAGAATTCACGCACGAGTCCGAGCGAAGTTAAAATCGCCGTCTGCCGTTCGATCGGAACTTCGATACCAAGGACCTGGAGAATTCTCTCTGGTCGAAATGTGACCGGCGGCAGATCGGCAGGAAGATTTCCCGCGGTGACTGCACCACGAAAGAGCACGCCGCCGGCGAGTTCGAGAATCAGTGATGCGGCGCGTCGGCTTGCCCAATCAATACTCTGCGGATCTGGTCCTCGTTCAAAGCGATGTGAAGAAGGGCTCGACAGGGCAAGGCCTCTGGCAGCCGTTCGAACAGCAAGTGGATCAAAGCGAGCCGATTCAAGAAGAATGTCAGTAGTGCCAGAGCCGATTTCTGTCCTCGCCCCACCCATCACACCAGCCAATGCGACAGGGCCACTGTTGTCAGCGATCACACACATCGAATTTTCAAGCAAATACGACTTGTGATTGATTGCCTCAAAGACCTCTCCCGGAAAAGCATGGCGAATAAAAATTCCACCATCTATTTTTGCAAGATCAAATGCGTGAAGTGGTTGACCACACTCGAGCATTACAAAATTGGTGATGTCAACAATGTTGTTGACGCTTGCTATTCCAACGGTGGCAAGTCGATCGAGTAACCACTGAGGACTTGTGCCGACACGCACGCCACGGATGACTCGTGCACTATAAAATGAACATTGTTCAGGTGATTGAATTGCAATTGAAATAGAATCAACCGCCGGTTCATTTGATTCTGTAAGGTGTAGCTGCGGGATATAAAAAGGAGTGGAAAACAGAACCGAAACTTCACGGGCAACGCCGATGTGCCCCAAACAGTCCGGACGATTGCTGGTCACTTCAAGTTCCACAGCGGTATCGAGACCGACACTGTGAGTTGACTCATGGTTCAGACCTGCCATCACAAGGCGCAGCACAACCTCTTCCATCGGAACGCCTGGGTGAACGTACTCATTGAGCCATGATGTTGAGATGATCATGCGTCTAATCCGAAAGACTTTTCCAGGTTAGAATTGTTCAAGAAATCGAATGTCATTGCGGTAAAAATCTCGAATGTCAGCGACTCCCCATCGACGGGCAGCGATCCGTTCTACGCCAAGACCAAACGCAAACCCAGAAACTTCATTCGGATCGTACCCAACCGCAGTGAGCACCGCGGGATCAACCATTCCTGCTCCACCCATTTCGATCCATCGACCGCCCCATTCCATGTCGACTTCTACACTTGGCTCGGTAAACGGAAAAAAAGAAGGTCGAAAACGAACGCGAACATCACCTCCGAGAAAGCTTGATGCAAAGTATCGCAGCACACTTTTCAGATGGGCCATGGTTGTACCTGGTTCAATCATCAGACCTTCGACCTGATGAAACATTGGATAGTGCGTTGCATCAGCGGTGTCGGGTCGATAAACACGACCAATCGATACGATCCGCAAGGGGGGCTTTCGGCATTCCATAACGCGAATCTGCACCGTGCTGGTCTGACTTCGTAGGAGGAGAGGTCCGCCTCGCGATGCTGTGGCGACGTAAAAATTATCGAGAGGATCTCGTGCCGGATGTTCAGGAGGAATATTGAGTGCCTCAAAATTGTGACGCTCGTCTTCCACCTCGGGTCCATCGACCGACTCAAAGCCTAAGCGGCCCATGATCTCTTCCACGCGGCGAATCGTTTGCGTGATTGGATGCAGTCGACCGATGCGCAGCGGAATTCCTGGCAGTGATATATCAATCGCGTCAGTCGCTGGATCTGACGGATCGGCGATGAGCCTCGCTTGAGCATTCGAAAGAAGTGCGGCAATCGCCTCCTTCACTTCATTGAATCGTTTTCCAGCGGCTGGCTTGTCTGAAGCTCCAAGAGCCCCGAGCGTTTTCTGAATTCCTTTCAATCGACCGGAACGAGCTCCAAGAAACTCAACCCGAGCCACCTCGACGGCAGCAGCATCCCCTGCCGAAGCGAGCGATGTGCCCGCATCAAGATAAAAGGAGTCGAGTTCCGCGACGAACCGCTCAAGAGACACGAGGAACAACACTCACTCTAGGTATGTGGACACGGTCAGTTGCTCTGCTCGCAGCGACATCGTGTGGCAGGGAGGTGAAGGGGGCCCTCACACCGCGACGGCCGTTGATTCTGGCAATCCAAGGACTTGGCGAACACTTTCAACGACTGAGTCAAAACCAACCGAGTCAACAACTGCCATTTCTGCGAGCGTTCGACGATCGAGTTCAACACCAAGCTTATCGAGTCCGGCAATGAACTGACTATAGCGAATACCTCGCTGGCGAACGGCGGCATTGATACGGATGATCCACAGTCGACGGAAATCGCGTTTTTTTCGACGACGATCCCGACGTGCAAAAACACCGGAACGGATCAGCGATTCTTTTGCGGTTCGCAGGAGGCGACGACGACCTCCGACAGACCCCTTCACTCGTTTGAAGAGCCTCTTCTTCGCTCGCAGACGCGGGACAACGCTCTTGGTACGCATTAGATGCTAGGCCTTAGGGTGGATACTGAAAGGAGGGCTTGTAGTGGAAACTTTTTTGGACGGACTTTTGATGGCCTGACCGAGGAAATCAATGGATGAATGTCAAACGCAAGAGACTCTTTTTCAAGAGCTCCTCTATGGACAGGCTCTAATAACTATATTTTCCAAGTGCTTCAACGATTTTTGAGGTGTCAACCTTGGCCAACACCCCTGTGCCGCGAAGATTTCGTCGGCGTCTGGAAGTGAGCCTGACCTGAAGGTGGCTGGTACCTGCTCGACGGTGTTTGACCTTCCCGCGGGCGGTGATGCGAAATCGTTTTTTGACACCTTTGTGTGTTTTTTGCTTGGGCATCGAAAGGCTCCTTGAAGTGAATCAGACGGTTGTGAATTGTCAGTTTTCAGCGCGAACCGAAAAAAGTTTTGAAACGTGTGAAAATTATTTAGGTGACAGTGTGCAGACGAGACGTTTGCCAAGTTGTTGAGGTGGTGCGTCAATTTTTCCAACAGCTTCCAGTAGCAGCACAATGTTATTCATGACGCGTCGACCTTCATCAATATGTGCCATTTCTCTTCCTCGAAAGATAACCGACACAATGACTTTATCCTTATGAAGAAGAAATCCTTTTGCCTGATTAACTTTGAACTCAATGTCATGATCGCCTGTTTTAGGGCGAAGACGAATTTCTTTGATCTTTGACTGGTGGGTATGGGTTTTATTCTGTTTCTTTTTTTGCTGATACTTGAATTTCCCGAAATCCATTATTCGGCAGACAGGTGGACGCTCATTTGGCGCCACTTCCACAAGATCGAGTCCTGCCTCACGGGCAAGTGACATCGCCTCATCGGCCGTAATGATTCCGAGTTGGGCACCTTCTGCCGAAATTACTCGAATTGGGGTGACCCGAATCTGTTCGTTGATACGGTGGGGTTTCTCGATGACTCACGCCTCCCGACGCACGACAACAAACGTCGGCCAGTCAGAAGTTGGAGTTATCGAATCCACCACTGTCTAGCCTCCGTCCAGAAAGGGAACTTTTTTTTGGGAAATTCGCCTCGCAGGCCATTCCAAACTTTGGAATGCGGAAAGAGCCACTATCTCAACCGACCACGGGTGCCGTCAAGACACCCTTGGTCGATCCGCTGTGTGATATGGCCGAACTGTCAAAGGAACCTCAATTCTAGCTGTGGATTTGAATGTTCCGGTAGCCCGTTTTCAGACGCTCCGTTCCATTCCTTGCCACGCAGCAGCCATCTTTATTGTGGCTGCGAGACGGTTTGGAGCGAAAATGATGCTTTGCTGCAAATCAATCAATTCGTCTTGGAAAGTGGTGCTGTGACGTTCTTTTTCACGCGTGGAAGTCTAAGGGGAAATCTCAAGGAATTCGATGCCATTCACGAGTGAGCGATCAGCAGTTTCAAACCGTTTCTGCATTGAAGATTCAGTCATAAACGACACGCTTATACGTTTTCCTTGGTCGCTGATCAGTACGTAGTGAATCCAACGGAATGGAAGTTCCTCTGCAGTTCCTGTGGAAGCAACTCGAATGACAGTTGTTCCGTCAGGCCGCTTTGATTCCTCGGATTCTTCAAAAATCCCAAACTGAGCCCCCAACGAGCGTTCGATATCGCGTTGAACATCTTTCACGGTTGGCACTGCGTCGATCGGGACCGGCGGGAGCATTACAACGGAGCACTGGCTTACGAGAGCTCCTCGATCGATCAAACGCAGAATAAATCCACGAGGGAGATCCTCGATCTCGTGCCATCGCGACTCGTACACAATGTCGAAATGTTTTTCAGGGTCAAGATGCCACGTAAGACCGGGACTGCCTTTCCCAGTTCGTCGAATAAAAACAGAGTCAGACGTAAGCTGTGTTCGAGAGTCAGATGTATCCGTGAATGAAAGAACAGCAGTTCGAACTGGTTCAATCGATGCAAGCCAGCGACCGAGTTCTTCGCTTTCGTCGAGCGTGTGTTCACGAATAAGATTGATTCTCGCCTCGAGTTCGAGTCCTGGAGCAACATGACTCGCTGTTCTAGACTCACGAATCGTTGCCGACAACGATTGAAGCGTTTCTGCACTTGGTTGTTTATCAGCGTATTGGAAAGCCGCCTGAACGGTCAGGGTTGTGGATGATCCATCAATCGCACCCGTGATCACGCCAGAGAGAACGAGCGAGGAACCACCGGTGTCAGATGGAGTCACGCGAGCTTCAAGGACGCCAGAGTCAACGGTATCAATCAACAAAAGACCGGCCACAACCTCGTGTGGAATATCCCAGGTGTTGTGCGGTTGCGAATGCTTCGTGCTGCTTTTGATCAGAATCTGATCAAGGATTGCGGAGTCAAAGTGAACGCTCAAAAGCTCACGTTCGGATCGTGTGAGGTACGCATTCGGCAGATAAGGTGTAACCCTGACTTCTTTGAGAGAAAGCACCAGCATTCGAGCATCGGAAGCAAGAGAGATTTGTTCTGCATGTCCATCAATGCGAACATCGGCCACCGCGGTGCGATATTCGCGAATGATTGGCGGATCCTGAGAATCCTTCGGTGATTCCTTGGCGTGGCAAGTGGTGTGAGTCTGCAGATAGTCGTAACGGGCAGCAATGTCGATCGGAAGAGTGACGGCCTGCGAATCCTTTCCCGTTGGAGCGACAAGTGAACCTTTCACGTCAAGTTTGACTCGAAAATGAGCCGCAGTTGTCGTGAGGCGATTTGATTCAAGGTGTTCTTTCTGTGCGGCGTTTTCCTCCACGGCTTCTGTGGATGCAGGAAGTGCAGATTCTAGAGGAACAGGCGGCATCGGCTCCGAAGGCGTCACTTCGATTGTCTCTGCTGCGATTTCAATCGACGTTGGTTCGCCGAGACATGTCTCGAAAAACAGGTATGTGAACACTAGCATAAGTGTCACAAAGAGGGCTTGATTGAGCATCGCTCGAATCACCATTTCAAAAAGACTTGGCCTCGGATCTTTTCTTGGCCGTCTCGCGTGCCAAGAGATTCTGACGAGCGATTGTTTCGGAGAAAATGTCATAAGAAGTTTTCTTTGGAGTGAGCCCTAGCATTGGCATCAATTGAACGAAGCCCCTCAAGCAATTGAGAAGTCCTTCAAACGATCGGATCCTCAGAAGCCCCAACTTCTTTTTCGGTTGACTCGGTTCTCTGATTCGGTTTTTATCCTGTGGCAACACAGAACAGGACTGCTCAGGCCGACGGTGAGATGAAAAATGACACTGCGTTAAAAATTCTCATTTCGCTGAGTTTTCCGGCTGCCTTGAGTCAATCAATTCAGCAAGCACGGAAAGGGGAAAAAGGAGAAACAGGCCCTCCTAAAAGATCAGCCACGGCAGTCGCACGGAAGAATCTCAAAAAATCGCCAAAGCTCCGGAAAAGACAGAGAGAAAATGGAAGCGATTAAAAACCTTCATTTTTCTATATATATAGTGTTTTTTAATGTTTTTAGAGTGGCATAAACAGGTCAAAAGACATTTTGAATGTCAATATTCAGAACTTCATACTAAGTGTCCTTTGGGTGTAAAAAGCATCTTTTATAAGAATTTTCGAAGAAAGTATTATTGTTCTGAGACATGGCTGTTAAACGGAATTTGTTTTTGTCATAAATCGTTTGAATCAAACGCTTTACGAGCATTGAGCAAGGCGTGTTGAGACAGGGACACTTCGGCAGACACCTTGAAATACTTCAAACATTTTTGATTTTATGGAAAACAATTTGAGGACCTCGTCCGTATAACTCTGACGTTCCGCAAGGCGAGAACCACTGGGGTACCGGAAGACCTCTGTGCGAACGCACCAGCGGTCGAAGTTGCATCATAGGTCAGGCTTGTTGCAACACCTTCGACACTGGTCACAACAGGAGGAAAATTTTTATGCGTTCCCATTCAACAACTCCCTGCGTGAATTTGTCGAACATGGCAGGCACCGTTCGTTTGTTCGCAGGTGATCTGAACGACGTTTCCGATTTGAAGAGTGCCACACATCAACCGCAGCATTCCACGCCTCAAGATTCAGGTCGTTCGACAGAATTCAGAAATCTGTTTGTTGAGCCATCGCTTCGGCTGGAGATGCCCTCGAGTCTCTCATCGGTGGTTCCATCACCGATGGTTGAGCAGGGCACTCTCCGGTCCGAGTCTGGTTCTTCAGGGAATGATTCGGTGCTCTCAATGGAAGATTTAGCACACAAGTTCAATGTTTCGACCAAGACAATATCGCGTTGGCGAGAGCATGGTCTTGTGGCTGGTCGCTTTATGGATGGAGGTCGCGCGCGGGTCGGTTTTCTGACGAGTGCGGTCGATCAATTCATTGTGACCAATCGTTTGCGTGTAGATCGTGGCAGTAAGTTCAGCCAGTTGACGACTCTCGAGCGAGAACGCGTGATTGCATGGGCTCGACGCTTGGCACAGTCTGGAGCGTGCCCGGCGGAGACTCACCGTCAAATTGCAAAACGTCTCAATCGGAGTGCCGAGACAATTCGATACACGGTGAAGGATCATGATCAGAAGCATCCTGAGGCGGCAGTGTTTCCAGATGCAGATGGAAAATTGCGTCCGGAAACACGTCAGCGGATCTATCTTCACTTTCTCAGGAACGAATCGGTAGACGAGATCGCCAAGAAATTCAGGCGTTCTCGTGCGAGTATTTATCGAATTATTCTCACACAACGAGCCGAGCACCTTCTCGAATTTCCGCTGGAATATATTCCCAGCCCCCTGTTCTCCCGCCGAAATGCGGAAAAGGTAGTAGGGGAGCCAATGCCTGGTCTTGGCGATGCAGTCAAAAAAATCCGCCGACCCACGGGTTTGCCAGCCTATCTGGCGAGCCTCTACGAGGTTCCGCTTCTTACCCGAGAACAGGAAGTCTGGCTTTTCAGGAAGTTTAACTATCTCAAGTACAAGGCTTCGAAGCTGCGTGAAACACTCGATCCAGAGCGACCAAGTCGACGCCTTATGGATCAGATAGACGCAATCGTCGCAGAGGTTGTTTCGCTGAAGAATACTTTGGTTCGTGCAAATCTTCGACTGGTTGTTTCGATTGCAAAAAAGCGGGTTTCTCCCGGAGACGGATTCTTTGATCTGGTGAGTGACGGCAACATGTCACTTATCCGGGCGGTAGAAAAATTCGATTATTCGCGAGGATTTAAATTCAGTACCTACGGTTCTTGGGCGATCATGAAAAACTACTCGCGTTCTATTCCTGACGAGCATCGTCGTCGCGATCGTTTTCGTGCGGCTGACATTGATGCATTGCAGACGGCAACGGACACTCGTCCAGACCAGAATCAGTTACGTCTGGCTGAAAATGATCGCGCGCAACAGGTCGGAAAGTTCCTCAATAAGCTCGACAGTCGTGAACAGACAATTATTGTCCGAAGATATGGCCTCGATCACGTCCACGAACCGCAGACCCTGAAAGAGGTTGGTACCGCTCTTGGAGTGACCAAAGAACGCGTTCGTCAGATTGAAGCTCGGGCCCTTGAGAAACTCCGCAACGCGGCCGTCGCTGAGCATGTTTTTCCAGAACTCGAAGAATAAAAATGAAAAAGCAGATTGGAGATTGTCTCCACACGATCCCCGGGTATCCAGCAGATTCCCGGGGATTTTTGCTGTTCGACCCGGTTGAATGCACAGGCAATCGATACAGTTTTTGTTGTTACTCGTGTCTTCGTTAAAGTTTTTTCAGAAATCGCACACATACCGGAGCGGGCACGGAAGCTGTGTGGCCAGTGAATGCGAGCTTTCCGGTGACTGGATCGATGCGAAAAACGGTAACGCTCGCCGATCCTTGTCCGGCTGCCAAAAGAAATCGTCCAGTTGGATCAATCGCAAAGTTCCGAGGAACTTTTCCCTGAATTGGTTCAACGCCCAGGAATGAAAGCTTTCCTGAACGTGGGTCAATTGAGTACATCGCGATCGTATCGTGTCCCCGATTCGATCCGTACAGAAACTTTCCCGAAGGATGTACGACCACTTCGGCCGTCGAATATCCCTTGCCTTCGATCGGTTCGCCTGCTGGTAAAGTCGAAAGTGTTTGGAATTCTCGCAAGTCCCCGGTGGATGCGTTGTAGTCAAATCCAGTGACAGTCAGTCGCATTTCGTTAATCACGTAACAGCGACCACCATCTGGTGAAAACATGATATGCCTAGGACCAGAACCGGGTGCTACCTTTCCAAAACTGTATTTTTGAATCGCAGCCTTCGCGGGATCGAGTTTGTGCACGAGTACTTTGTCGAGCCCGAGATCTGGAACAAGTGCATAACGGCTGTCGGGACTCGCAATCGCACAGTGGGCATGGGGTTCCTTTTGTCGTGCATCATCAACGCTTGAGCCGTCGTGTTGAATAAATCCGCCAGGGGTTACTGGCTCGAGGCTTCCATTATTAGCAATGCCCAGACACATGGAACTTCCTCCCCCGTAATTTGCGCACAGGATGCATTTTCCAGAGGGATCAACCGACACATAACACGGCCCGCCGCCACCCGACGGCTGGTCGTTGATTCGAACAAGCATGCCGGTAGCGGTATCTATAAAAAATGCAGTAATGCCGCCGGTCGGCATGCCGTCACGATCGGCAATTTCTGAAACGGCGTAGAGCAGTGGCCGCGTAGGATGCAATGCAAGAAATGAAGGATTGACCGCTTTCGCGGCAAGAATCGGCTTGGTGATCGCTCCACTTTCGAGATGGATAGTTGCTCCATAGATTCCCTCGCTTCCGGTATTCCCTTGAGAATATGTGCCAAACCAAACCCAGCATTCTTCTGCAAAAAGTCGATCTCCATTCAATACACCAGATACATAAAACGTGGCCGTTAGCAGGAAAGCACGAGCCAGAAAAAAAAGAGAACGAAATGATTTAGAAAAGTGTTTGGACATAGAACACTCCGAAAAGTGAGAGCAAGAAAGAAAATAACAATGCATGATGGTCACATGAAATGCGTGGTCCATCAAAGCCATCAACTACTGAACAGAGCAGCATTTACTCAAGTGATTTGATTCGAATATTTCGAAAATGAACTTCGTCTCCATGTCCTGCAAAACCGACATGCCCAACGGTTCGCGAAAGTCCAAGGTGAGGCTTTGCATCGAGCGTCATTTTTTTCCCATTTCGAAAGTCGGCGATATCTGCATCAACGATTTTCTTGCCGTTCACTAAAACAGTGATCTTTGAGCCCTTGGCGATCACTTCTTCGGTGTTCCATTCTCCTGTTTTGTTGAGACAGTTGCGCTGGGCAGCAACCACGCCGTAAATCGAACCGTGTACCTGCCAAGGCTGGAGTCCGGCGTACTTCTCATGCCCGTCGTCGAGAATCTGAATCTCAATCCCATCAAAAGCGGGGTCACCATTCTTGGGAGCACGTATGGCGAGGCCGTTGTTGGCGCCCGGAGTGAGCTTAAATTCAAAACGCAAATCGAAGTCGCTGTATTCCTTGGATGTAAGGAGATTGCCACCGGCTCCTTTTCGGCAGCGAAGTTCACCATCCACAATGTCGTAGCCATCAGTGGCCCCCTGCCAACCGGCTGTCGTTTTTCCGTCAAAAAGTTTTACAAAACCTGCATCATCGGTTGAATCTGCGAAAGAAATTTCTGTCATCATCGCAAGGGCAATCATGCAAGCCATCACACTCAATGTGCCAAAGCGGTCTGTCAAAGAGATCAATGTGTTCATGCAAAAATTCCTTCTAGGAAAAATTTAATTGTGAAGCAACAGTACGAGACTTTTGAAAAATACATACGATCTGCGTGGTAGGATCGCATGGCCATGAAGTCGTTGCAACAAAGAGCTTTTAAAAGCTTAATGTTCAGGGGTCAATTTCAAGTGAGAGCACTTTGGAAAGCCACTGACGCAGGAGACTTCGTGCAGGACTGGGTCTGAGAATCCAGGCATCGGAATGATTTCGAAAACCAGTTCCTGTAATGGTAAAGTCGCCACGGATGCCAGTGTGCGCGAGGTAGTCCCGAGTGCGATCAGCATCATTACCCTCGCCGCAGATAAATTGCGGCCGGCCTGCGAGTTTTTCGAGTCGAGCGTGGGCATGAACGCGATCAGCCGATGAATACGGCCACGATTCGACGACGCCGTCGTAATGGCTGTAGCACACAAAACCACGCCAGAGTGGTGAGATTGTGTCATCAGCAAGTCCTAATCGATTGCAAGCGAGTGCACCCCGAGAAAATCCAGCGAGAACAACGCGAGCGGGATCACCCCCAAAACGAAGACACGTGTCATCGATTGTGGCACGAGCATATTCAAGTGTTGGATTTGGATCGAAATCAGGTGAATTTCCCCACCAATGAACCTGATTGTTTGAGCCTGTCTCATCGAGATAGGGAAGGCAGATCCAGATGACGCGTTGTCCACCAGTCATGCCCCAACCGAGCTTGCAATCATCTACCAAACCCGTACATGTGTCACCGAAATCGTTGCGAAATCCACCGTTACCACCCCATTCCACGATGATCGGCATGCGAGTTTGTGTCTGCTGAGGAGGGGTCCATTCTGTTGGCAACCAAATCGTGTGATGCACCTGAGTTGTCTTCCACGATCCAGTGCTGTAACGCACACGTTTTCCTGCAGAAGGAATCGCATCGACAACATCTGGTACGACGAGATCGATTGGCACACTTGAAATATCAGGGAGCTGGGCTTCAGCGTGGCCGCTCATCATCACAAGCGCAACGAAGAAACCAAAAAATAATCGTGATGCCATACTGAACATGAGAAACAATTCGAACATTGAATTCGTGCAGCAGAAAAAGAATTGCAGAAACAATGGCCCGTGAATCAGACTATTTCTTGCGAATGGGAGTCATCACTATCGGAATCGACTGACAATTTCAACTCTGGTCCAAAAACGCGTTGAATCTGACGAACAGCCTGTTTGAGTCGATTTTCATTTTCAACCATTGCCAGCCGAACGTATCCTTCTCCTGCAACGCCAAATCCTGCGCCAGGACTCACGGCCACGTCAGCCTGCTCTAGCAACTGCGTAGCGAAGTCCATGCTTGTCATACGACTGGCAAACGGTTCTGGAATCTTGGCCCAGACAAACATCGACGCTTTTGGAACGTCAACAGGCCATCCAATTCTGGCCAGACCTTCGCAGAGCACATCTCTTCGTTGCTGGTAGATTTTGGCTTGTACCTCGACGTCGGCCTCTCCGTGTCGTAGTGCCATGATCGCAGCAATCTGAATCGGACGAAACATGCCGTAGTCGTAATAAGTTTTGATTGTTCCGAGCGCCCGCACAATCTCCGGGCTCCCAGCACAAAAACCAACTCGCCAGCCCGCCATATTAAAGCCCTTGCTCATTGTCGTGAACTCGACGGCATAATTTTTAGCACCTTCGACAGAGAGTACGCTCGGTGCGAAATAGCCATCAAATGTAACGTCAGCGTAGGCCAAATCGCTCACGAGCATAAACGAATGACGCTTCGCAAGTTTGACGACTTCTTCATAAAAATCAGAACCAACAACCGTGGCCGTAGGATTATGAGGGAAATTGACAATGACCATTTTTGGACAAGGAGCAGCAGCTTCACAAGTTCTGGCAATATCGGAGAGATATCGCGACGGGTCGGTGGTATCAAAGAGCATCGTCGTGCCGGAAGCGAGCGCAACACCGTACACATGAGCCGGATAAGAAGGCGCCGGCACAATCGCCCGATCGCCTGGGCCAATGATTGCTAAGCAGAGATGCCCAAACCCCTCTTTGCTGCCGAGCGTTGAAATAACTTCACTCTCCGGGTCGAGTCGCACGCCCCATTTCTTAAGGTAGCGACTGGCCACTTCCCGGCGAAGATTTTTGATTCCAAGCGCCGGTGCGTAACCGTGATTGCGCAGATCGCGAGCAGCCTCACAGAGTTTTTCAATCACCATTTCTGAAGGCGGATCAGAAGGATTTCCCATCGCCATGTCGATTACATCGGCTCCCGCTCTCCGTTTCTGATCACGAAGCTGATTAATACGTGCAAAGAGATAGGGAGGCAGATGCGAAATGCGATCGGCCACCTGAATTTTAAATGGCTTCTGAATGACCGCGAGATCTTCGTCGTGATCGTCAATCGGTACTGGAATAACAGGATTAGTCATAGAACTACTACGGTACCTTGAGGGATGTTCAATGAGATTCTAGCAGTCACAGCAGCGGTCGTGAATTCGTCAGAATTGCATCCCGGGACAGACCCTGCTGCAATCAACGTTCCGATGAGTGTGCTTTGCAGAACGTTCTTTATAAAGAAAGTCTTTCTCTGCCGCGAACATGCAGAAAAAAAGGAAAATTCGTGCACCACCGTGCATCACAAGGAGGGAATTCCAAAAGCAGTTACCGCTTCGATTGTTCCTGAAACGAGGCTGGAACTGCGCCGTTGCTCCCTGCAGAAGGACTCGACTGAAAATCTGCCTGACGCGATCCTGCACGAGGTTTGGCAAGGTCAGCAGCCTGCTGTTGAGTGATGCCGGAAGGTTCGTTGCGTGGAGTAGAAAACGCGTCTTCCGTCGAGGATTGGCTGGTACCGGCGAGGAAATTGTCGATGGATGCGCCTTCGCGTAAGTGGTTGAAACAGCGCCCGAGTTCGATACGCAGTTTCTTTTCGTGAATATCGGCATAGAGTTCGTCACGCACCTCAGTGAAGTCGACTTTGACTTCCTCGGTGTATCCCTCGCTTAAGAAAATCATGAAGCGATCTGACATCTGTACAACACCTGAAAGTTCTCCTGCAGCGAGCGAAAATGCCTCGCGTTCAATCACAGGCTGTCCGCTATATCGAGGAATCGGCGGAATCTCGCCGCGAAGGGATTTGCTTGTTGCATCAACGGAGTATTTTTCAGCCAGATCACCAAAAAAATCAGGAGTCGGATTTTGTCGTGCTAATTGCCACGCCTCCTGCGCCCTTCGTTGAGTGTCACAGACGATGACGCGACACTTTGCACGCCGGCCAAAGGTGGCGTCAAATGCCCGATCAAGATCTTCTTTTGTAACTTTCACATCACCGGCGAGAAGCTTGAGCGCAACAGTCGGCCAGACCATATCATCGACATAGTGTCGAAGTGGAATTTTTGTTTCCTTCGTCACATGAATGAGCCACGCGTCGATGTCAGCGGAGGCGTCTGCCTTTACAAATCCAAGACGGATTGCAGCTTTTTCGATTTCAATATCAATCTGTTTTTGGGAAATAACAATTCTTTTCTGAGCGAGAGCCTGCTCGATGAGTACCCGACTGATCAAAATCTCTAAGACGTCGTTTCCATGACGTTCGAGACAGGCTTCGGAAAGTTCTTGAAGCGTAGTGGGCTGTCCATTGACTCGGGCAGCAAGTTCGGGAAACGCTGCGTGGGCCGCTGGATCGTTGTAAATATTTTCAATCTTGGATTCATTTTGCAGCGAACGAAAGAGTTCGGTTGAGGCCGCGCGACTCTTTCGTTCCCGAATTTCCTCGGAAAGTTTTTCACGGACGCTTTCGAGTTTCACATCGGCTGCGGGGAGACGTCCTTCGCACTTGAGAAAGACGAACTGGTTGGCTACTTGCAAAACCTGTGAGATCGAACCCTCTTCAAGATCAAAAGCCGTATTTTCAAGAAGGGGGTCACCGGAGTGTTTGCGGATCGGCTGGATCCATCCATTCGCGCTGGCACTTCCCACATCGATCGAATGTTGCCTTGCAAGCCCTCCAAAATCAGCAGATTTGTCGAGAGCCTGTTTGTGCAATTGTTCCGCTTGTTCGCGAGTTCCACTCACGATGATTCTCGATTTTACGGCAGGCCCAAACTGCGTCTCAAATGCCAGCGTGAGTTCTTCGCGACTCGGGTCAATGTGTCCTCGTGCAAGCCGCCTCAGGGCGATCATTGGCCAGACAATTTCCTCTGCATACTGCTTCGCATTCACTCCGCGTTCGGCCTGAATTAATTCAATCCATCGGTCGCGAGGCACATTAAATCTTTTTGACATGGTATCGATGTCATCATCGACGTCTTTTGCGGAAACCAAAATGCCTTCGCGAGCACACGCCTGCTCGATGATTCGTTTGTTGAGAATTGTTTCGAGAATGGCTTCTCCGTGACGATCAAGACATTCAGCAAGAAGTCGCTCGCGCGGAATGTCGCGACCGTTGACCATTGCGACAACGACAGGACGCGCCGCCGCATTAGACGAAGGGACTTTTTGCGATGTTCCTCGCTTTGCCGGTTGTTGTGCGTCAGCGTGGGGGGTATCGGTTGTCGCTCGCCACGCGAGGCTGATCGTCACGATCAGGAAAGCCGCCACGAGTTCTCGGGAATGTTTTCGAATCCACAACATGGAAGGAAACGTTTGAGGATCGAAGACTTTCGGAAATCGTGCCATGTGGAGGCCCTCCTTGGCTTTTTGTTGGCGTGACGTTCACTGCTTGCGAACGGAGTCGTTTACTCGAAATGGATTGACCGAGCATGGCAGCGAACCAATACAAATGGCCCGCCGACAAAGAGCGACGTGTGAAAGTAGGAAAAACAGGCTGCTCAAATCAAGGGTGAAATGGCATCGTATCGGTCGGTCAGGAATTGTCTTTCAATTGCCGGTTATTTCCAGAGTGGCTCGACCTTTCATTTCTGCCCTGAGTACCACTTGAGGAAAGTCCTCTTGCCCCAAATGCCTAAGTCCCCACACCATTACGTCATTGGACCGTTCTATTTCTAAAAGAGAGCTTATGAACAATGATGAATCACAAAATTCTGCATCGTCAGGGATCTCGGTGGATCGCTCGTGGCGTCTTGTGTGTGGCGGTATTTTTCATAGGAGTGACCTCGGTTGCCTCGCTCAAAGGACAAACCCCAGTGAATTCATCGCAGGTGTACGAAGATCGGGTAGTCAAGGTATCGGATACCGATGGAGAGCAATCGTTTCATTATCGATTGCTTCGTCCGAAGTTGATCGAAGGAGGCAAGAAATATCCGCTGGTGCTTTTTCTGCACGGTGCGGGTGAACGTGGAAGTGACAACACTTCTCAACTCAAATACATGCCGACCTGGATGGCCGAAGAAGCAAATCAAAAAACATATCCATGTTTCGTGGTAGCCCCGCAGTGTCGCAATGAAAAGAAATGGGTTGACGTTGACTGGGGTCGGAAAGATTCTTCCCCGCAATCGCCCATGCCAACGACCGATATGGTCGCCGCGATCAAGGCACTTGAGGAAATCATTGGTTCCGAACCAATCGACACCACGCGGATTTATCTGACCGGGCTTTCGATGGGCGGCTACGGATCATGGGATCTTGTCGCTCGGATGCCAAATCGGTTTGCCGCAGTGGTCCCTGTCTGTGGAGGAGGTGACGAAAAAACAGCTCCTCTTTTTGCAAACGTGCCGGTCTGGTGTTTTCACGGAGATGCCGATAAAGCTGTTCCGGTGGAGCACTCGCGTCGAATGATTGCCGCAATAAAATCAGCCGGTGGAACTCCAAAATACTCGGAACTCCCCGGAGTCGGTCACGATTCGTGGACCCCTGCTTACCGAGATCCTCAGGTTCTCGATTGGATATTTTCGCAGAGACGAGAAGCGAATCCGAAAAAAGAATCCACAAAGTAACGAGCTTGTGATCGAGCGAACACGGAAAAATCACCAAACGATTTCACTCAGGAAAAAGTCGCGTGGAGAGATAGCGTTCACCGAGATCGGGCAAAATAACAACGATGAGTTTGCCTGCATTTTCTGGGCGACGAGCGACTTGGATCGCACCCCATGCAGCCGCGCCGCAACTGATGCCACACATAAAGCCTTCGCGCTTGGCCATCTGTCGGGTGGTTTCCGCCGCGTCCTCGTCATCAACCCGAATGACCTCGTCGATCACGTCCAGATTAAGAATGTCAGGAATAAATCCGGCGCCGATACCCTGGATCGTATGACGACCAGGCTTAATCGGTTGACCCGCAAGCTTCTGTGTAATCACAGGACTGTTGGCAGGTTCGACTGCGATCATTTGAAGAGATGGCTTGCGCGCTTTGAGCACTTCGCCAATACCTGTAATGGTGCCGCCAGTTCCTACGCCACACACAACCATGTCGACCCGACCTTCCGTATCAGACCAGATTTCTTCGGCGGTTGTGCGACGATGAATTTCAGGGTTGGCAGGATTTTTGAACTGCTGGGGCATAAAAAAATGGCTACTTGAACTACAGATTTCCTCGGCATTACGAACGGCACCTGGCATACCTTCAGCTGCGGGAGTGAGCACTAGGTCTGCGCCGAGTGCCTTCAGCATGCGACGGCGTTCGATGCTCATGCTTTCTGGCATCGTCACTCGCAGTTTGTACCCCCGAGCGGCGCATACGTAAGCCAAGCCAATGCCAGTATTCCCACTCGTTGGTTCGATAATGATTGTGTCGGGTCCGATACGTCCGTCTCGCTCGGCAGCATCAATCATGGCAACCGCGATGCGATCTTTCACGCTCCAAAGCGGGTTCATGTTTTCAATTTTTGCGACGACTGTAGCAACGCAGTCTTCCGTGACCCGCCGTAATCTCACCAGTGGAGTGCGGCCGATGCATTGCGTAAT
Organism: Planctomycetota bacterium; assembly: GCA_003669585.1. Taxonomy (GTDB): domain Bacteria; phylum Planctomycetota; class Planctomycetia; order Pirellulales; family UBA1268; genus QWOQ01. Next base: position 42,168 of record QWOQ01000018.1, read on the forward strand.
GTCTTCACGAATTCCAGCAGGGAGAGTGGAACTAACCATAGGTCGTTTTCCCGTTCAAAAAAGTGATCCGAGTTCAATTCAGACGCTGTACTTCGAACTGTTTGGGGTCAAACGCTCTCGAAAAAAGCGGAAAACCACTGGCCGTACAACCCCGACAACCGACAAAACCGATCAACAGTGTATCTCTTCGGACGATTGTATCCTTGAACTTAAAAAGGGGAGTCTGAGCAGGTCAATTGAGGACTTTTGGGAAGGCGGGTATTTTCCCCAATCAAGATTTGCTGGAGCAGTGAACTGACTTAACGACTCTCATCCGGAAACTCATTATTCAAGGCTTCGCGAACCGTCTGGCGGGCTGCCTGCCAGTGTCGCTTCACGGTTCGAGTCGAACAATTCAGAAGCCGCGAGATCTGAGTCTGATCGGCATTCAAATACCAGACGAGTCGAAATACTTCACGCTGTTCTTCGGGCAGACGTTCCACGGTCTCGTGAAAAAGTGTCCAGCGTTCAAGGGCTTCGTTGCGGTCTGATACAGAGTCAATGATATGTCGAACCCCCTGTGAGTCGACAACGACATTCGTGTCATGATTCGCGGCGTACGACGTTGGCCCGGAATAGCGTCTTGCGAGGTCGAGCAGTTCGCGGTGCATCTGAAGCGTTGCCAGACCGAGTAATTCGCGAACGTTGGAAGGATGAACCGACGCAAGGGATCGATATAAGCGAAGTGCACCGCCTTGAAATATGTCGTCGGTGTCGTTCCATCGCCGAACTCGTGGAAACTTTTTCAAAAGCCGATGCGCGATGATCTGAAGTCTTTCAGCACACACAACAACAATTTCATCTCGCGCCTTTTCTTCACCGGCGTGCAAACGTTCTAGACAATCTGACAACTGCTGCGAAAATGGATTCAAAGATTCATCGCTGGACTCTAAATCAGAATCAAAAGCATTCATGCAAAGTCAACTCGAGTGTGATTCTACAGTGAAAGAAATTGGTCAAGCAGCAGTACGCCGGCGAGTCCTACAAGGCTGACAATCGTTTCCATGACAGACCATGTGCGAAGCGTATCGAAAAGACTGACACGAAAGTATTCCTTAAAAAGCCAAAAAGCACCGTCGTTCACATGGGAAAATGCGAGGCTCCCAGCCCCGATAGAAAGCACCATCAGATTCGGATTGATATCTGCATTGGCAACGACTGGTACCAGTAAGCCTGCGGCGGTCAATCCAGCGACGGTTGCCGATCCGACGCAGGCTCGGATGATTGCCGCAACGAGCCAACCAAGAACGAGTGGATCAATCGGAAGTCTTTGCATGGTCTGAGCGATAGAAACGCTGACTCCACTGGCGACAAGTACTTCCTTAAGCACTCCCGACCCGGCGATCACGAGAAGAATAGTTGCAACATCGCTGCCCGCTTCAGTGTAGGTTTTCATGAGTGCACTGATGGAGGTGCCACGAGCAAGACCCAAGATCCACGTAGCGGTCGCTAATGCCAGAAGCATCACAATATCGGGTTCGGAGATAAATCGAATGACTGCGCCGAGAGAGGTGCTTGCCGGTAACGCAAGTGTTAGAAGTGATGTGACAACCAGCAGCACTGCGGGGAGGAGTGATGAAAAAATACTGACGAATACTCCCGGAAGAAGTTCTTCAGGAATCGGTTCGGACGTACATGTGACCATCGGCTCAGAAGCGATTCCGACGAGTGTTCGTGAAAACAATGGACCGGCAATGACGATCGCGGGAATCGCGATCATGAATCCATAGAGCAGCGTGAGCCCAATGTTGGCATCCAACTGTGCAACGAGTGCCGTGGGCGCCGGGTGCGGAGGAAGAAGACCGTGAGCAACGCTCATTGCCGCCAATGCCGGGAGGCCTGCTGCGATCGCCGGAAGTCGATAACGGGCAACAATGGTAAAAATAATTGGCACCATCAGAACGAAACCGACCCCATAAAACAGTGGAATTCCAACCAGAAGTCCGGTGGTGGCCATTGCCCAGGGAATGCGAGTGCGACCAAATCGTGCGACCAGAACGAATGCAATTCGTTCGGCTGCTCCACTGGACACGACAAGTTTTCCAAGCATCGCACCGGTAACGATCACCACGAGAAGCGAGCCGAGGATGTCTCCAATTCCCTTTCGCACACTTGTGGCAACGATCGCCAGCGGCATGCCGAGCGCTATGGCGGCACCGATTGAAACAAATAAAAATGCAAGAAAGGGGTGGATTTTCCCCCAAGCGATTCCGATCACAAGCACAAGAATTGCCAGAGCAACAATAAAAATATTCATAGGCGTCCGACCCGAAAAGAGCTTGCAAACCAAGAAACTGCGAGAAGATGATTATTCAATTCCAGTTGCTCGAAGTCGAGCCACCGTTTGAAGAACCTGTCGCGCTCGAGCCTGGATTTGATCGAAGCGTTGTAAGCGGAGCGATTCAGGATCAATTAAATCTGATCCAAGACCAACGCAGTGAACACCAACAGAAAACCATGCATTAAGGTTTGATTCTTCGCAGGTTACACCGCCGCTGGGCATGAGTACGACCCGGGGGCACGGTCCGCGAACCGCCTTCACAAACGCCGGTCCTCCCAGCAGATCCGCTGGAAATATTTTGATCAGGTCTGCTCCGAGAGTTGATGCGTACAGAATTTCGGTCACGGTTGCCGCTCCCGGGCACCAGAGTAAGTTGTGCGATCGACAGAACTCACCGACGCCTTCGTGAATGTTTGGGGCAACAATAAACGCAGCGCCTGCCTCGCAAAAAGCTTCCGCTGAGGCTACGTCGAGAACAGTTCCGGCTCCGAGAACAAGGTCGGGGAAATCGGTAGCTGTTTTGAGTACGAGCGATCGAAATACATTCAGAGCATCTGGAGAACGATTGGTAAATTCGATCACACGAATGCCGGCTGACGCAAGCGCCTCAACCACACCCATCGCTGTGTCAATATCGCGAGAATGGAAAAGAGGGAGCACTCCCTGCGTGCCCATTGCACAAAGAAGTGAATCGCGACTGAGTGTGGTGGAAGGCATGAAATACTTTGTTTCAACGGCGTTAGACAATTCTGAATTACGAGAGTTCAAACATCGCTTCAATTTCAACGGGAATATTGTCGGGCAGTGAACCCATGCCAACGGCGCTGCGCACACCGATTCCAAGTTCGCGTCCCCATACCTCAGCAAACAGTTCACTTGCGCCGTTGATCACGTAAGGATGCTGGAGAAACTCTGGTGTGCAATTGACCATACCAAGTACCTTGAGAACGCGTTTCACTCGATTGAGACTTCCAAGACTTGAAATCAGCGTTGCAAGAATAGTGAGTCCAACCTGACGGGCCGCCGCCTTCCCGGCCTCACAATCGAGTTCACGTCCGACGCGACCTTTCAAAAGGGTTCCATCCTGCATCACTGGACCGTGGCCCGACACCAGAAGATGTGTTCCATCAACGATGCACGGAACATAGACGCCCATCGGTTTGGGAGCAGGTGGCAGAAAAAGACCGAGTGATTCAAATTGTTTTTGTGCAGACATGTTTTCTTTCCGGTAAGGATAAAGTCTTAGGCAAGAGAGGGTTCACCTTTGACAGGATTCACAGAAGACTACTCTACGATCAGTTCCCCATTCATCACCATCCAGTGTCCAGGAAAGGTACAAAAAAATGGATAACGACCAGCAGTCTCCGGAAGTTTGAAATGAATCGTGAATCGAGAGTGTGGATCTACAATATCGGTGTACGCCAGAACGTCGTCTGAAGCAGGGATGTACTGTCTTCCAGCAGCATCCGGATCGGTTACAAGTTTGTTGACCTGTGCTCCTGCGCGAGCAAGGCTTCCCGGCTTCAGAAGTGCCCAGTTGTGTGGAACCACGTCTGGATTGATCAGTGTCACGCTGATTGATTCACCCGGCGAGGCCTCTATCCGTCGAGGAACAAATGAAAGATTGCTGCCAACGGTAATCTCAATCGCCCTCGCGTCGAGAATAGGCTTCTCAAAAGGATTGCGATCTTTTCGCAGCGATCTCGATACATCAACGAGAAGAGGATGTTTGGAAATCGGAGTGGTACGAGGTGAGTAGCCCTCAAATGACGTGAAGGGCTGGTCGAGGCGATGCACGGTTAAGATGAGATCATGAAGCGTGTCTGGAGATGATTGCACATGCAGGTGCAACTGATTGACGGGTTGAATAGTTGGAATTTCAAGAAACATTGAACGACCATCTTCGAGAAGATGAACCGACGCAATGGTCAGATGATCGTGGCCTCGCATGCCGTCGTGGCGTGCGGAATATTCTGAAGATCCATAACCGCCGCTGTAACGATAGTTCCAGCACTGAGCGAAGTGATGTGATGAGTCTTTTGCACTCTCGGGATCGAGAGTCTCGGAAAATGACAAGACCACGCCATTCTCGTGAACGTGAAAACCGATCGGCATCTGAATCGATTTTCCATTACATCGGACCCGATGCAGGCAGCCAACATCAGGTGTGTACGAACCCCAGCCGGCCATGCCGCTGACATAGAGTTGTCCATCGCGAGGGCCGAAACGCCCTCGATGAGATCCAGAACGAAATTCAACCGGAAGTGGCACGACTGCGCCTTGAAGCTGACTGTCCACTTCGTCCTGCAAAATCATGAAAGCAGTGCCGGCACCGAATGAGAGATGCAGTAAGTGATCTTTCAGCGGCCCAAAGCTGTCGCTCGAACACCAGACCTGTCCACCGCTGGAGTTGTCCATTCCACGAGGTAGATAGACCAGCGGCAGATCGGGGGCTTTTGAATCTTTTGGGCCTTTATGACCGAAGTGAAGCGGCGACGTTCTTGCGGGATCTCTTCGCACAGCACAGACCATGCTCGAGGGAACCCAGTCTCCTTCGCTGTTGGCGGCGGTGATTGTTCCATCCGGCATGATGCCCACGCCATCAGAATTTCTCAGGCCCGTTGCAAGCAACTCCACACTGCTGCCATCAGCAGAAATTCTGAGCAGACCCTGGCTACCGGAAGATGTATAAAAACGCCCCTCGTCATCTCGAACGAGTCCGCACATATAATCGTGACCACCGGCCGATGCATCGAAAACGTTTGAAAAACATTCATAAAAATCGATTTCTCCGTCGGCATTTTTGTCGTGCAGACGCGTAATCTGATCGCGTCCAAGCAAATGAATAACGTCCTCGACAACGACAAGCCCCAGCGTTTGATGAAGTCCAGAAGCAATTCTTCTCCACGTGAGATTGTTCAGCGAGGAATCGATGCCATCCACTCGCCAGACATCCCCTTGCATGGTGCAGACGACGAGCGCACCATCCGAAAGAAAATCGTGATCGCCGCAGTAAAGCGGAGCATTCCAGGGATTTGTGTGCGGAAGCGTGAGCGTGTCGACGGCATATGGAATACCAGTGCCACAAACGCCTTGAGTCTGGATAATCTGAGGCCACTGCGGCGCGGAGCCAAGCAAGAAGTGAGCATAAGGATGGCCCTCAACCGGTCCACAAATCGGCGAAAAAACACCATCCTTCACGACTGGCACGTTGAGCAGACGTTGTCCATTGATTGAGTAGAGAAATCCAACCTGAGTTCCATTTCGACAAAATCCTTCGTAATGAAACGGAGCTGTTGCTGGTAGATCCGAAGCCCTTTCGATCGGTGTGCCAACGACTGAAAGCCCATCCATAAACCCATGACGAATATCTGAAAACTTTACAAATCCGCCACTCCAAACGACTGGATAGGTGAGTGTGCTGGGATCAAAGCAGGCAGAATAGCCCTCCCCAAGTTGTACGCAGACAGCGCGCGGAACCGTCTTTCCGAATCCCCGCAATACGCCACACTGAACAGATCCGAGTACTGTTTTATTCCAGTGATTGCTCTTCCACGATTCTTCATTTTGGTTTCCCCAATGACCGAGTGTTCCACCGTCGAGGCCTGGAAATTCAGGCAGCAACACCGGTGCAGGACAGACGCCACGAAAGAATCGCGCTTGCTTCGAGTAGTAGTCGTAAATACGGTCGCGATTGACTGGCAACTTCCAGCTTGGCCAGTTCGCCGGTTCGAGTGGATCTCGTTGAAACGCAAATGCTACTGGCACGCCAGCATGCGCCTGTTTGAGAAGTGAATCGATCTGCTCGGCTGAAATTTCCTCATGTCGACCGAGATCGGTGAGAAGTCGAATCAGATCTCTGCGATTGGTTGGGGAAAGCGTTTTGAGAAGACCATCGGGCATCAAGCTTCCGACGTCGAACATTGACTCAATGGACGTTTTTGGAATTTCATCGATTGTGCCACTGGTGGCGTCGCGCAGCCAGATCGCTCGATCATCCTCACGTTGGCGATAGCCGCGAAATGCATTTCCATTCTCGGTGATGATCGCAATTGATTGAAACTCAGGCTTGACGACGTGCTGTGGCCAAAGGAGAGACTCGATAATCTGTTCAAGTGTCTGGTCTTTGCCGAGGTTCGAAAGCGGTGGTCCTACGTTGCCACCGTGCTCACCAAGTTTGTGACAAGACATGCAGGCGAGGGTGGCTTTTGAAAAAAGTTCCACACCCCTTCCAGCATTGCCATGCTCGCGTACCTCGGCGGCAAGTGCGGCGATCACTGCTGGATCAAACGGCCCTTCTGCTTGGGGTGATGCCGCGACCGTCAATGGATTCTCTGCAGGATTTGAAACCTGCCATGTTTTCATGAACGGCTTGGGCGTGGCATCTTTGCCATCAAGTTGTGCGGTGAGCCACCCGAGACCGGCCAGATTATCTCGCAGTCGATCTTCGGCATTGAGTTGTGTGTGATTGAGAATCCCACACGGTCCCCGGTAGCCACTTTCAACCACGGTGCGAAGCAATTCAAGATCGAGATCGCCCTGGCCGAGCGGCACAATTTTTCGTCCCGAGGTTTCACCGTCGGCAAACATGCCGTTCACGTTGAGCATCATCAGGTGAGGCTTCATTGTGGTGAGAAGTTCTTTCCATCGGCCGATATGACGATGCCCGTGGTGCTGGTTGTAGATAATGCCGACGTTTTCCAATCCAAGAAGCTGAATAATATCAATCTGATTTTCCGGTTCGCCAAACCAGCCGCCGTGGTTGTAGAGACCGACGGTGCACCCGATCGTTTTGGCTGCCAGAGCAATCGGCCGAATTCGGTCAGCCTCTGATGCAACGCGACGTTTTTGTTCCTCGGGAGAACTGACAGGCTCGCCGCCACCTGTCACCCAGAGGCATGTTTGAATGTCGTGCCGTTTGAGTACGTCGAGAATCAATGTGGCTTCGTCGTTCAGCGACGTTGGAAACCACCACCCAACCAGATCGATGCCACCTGCCTTGATTGCTTCCATCTCTTCGTCAAAGTGCGGAATATGTTCGGCGCGATAATCGTATGCATATTTTTTGATCCCAAGTCTGTTGAGCATTGCGATGCGATCGGTCGGCGATCGGTTCTGATCATCGAATGGAACAATACACCACGCCGCAAGGTTTTCGGCACGAAAGAGATCAGAGGCTCGGGCGTGCTCAGCGGCGAGGAGAGTTTCTGTTGCCAAGAAGGAAAAAAAGATCGTCGAAATAAGAATCGTGATCGCCACGAGGCATCGAAAAAACAACCTGCACAACATGAAGAAAGACTCCGAAGTGTGAAGAAAATTGCGAATCTACCTAAGGCTGCGGGTTGCATTGGAAGAAAATCGAAAATGACAAAATCAGTGCCAAGAGTTTTCTCGCATGAATGGCAGCAGAAGAATGTTTAAGATTTTCAGATCGATCCTTCTGCGCGTCAACTCCATGGAGAGGTTCTGCGATGATCATTCCCGCAACAGATTTTGATTGTGCCGATGCGAATCCACAATTGCACGTCGAAGCGATCGGTGCCTCTGGTCCAAGAATTCTTTTTCTGCATGGATTGGGCAGATGCAGCAGAGACTTTGTACCACTGATGCCGTGGCTGGCCAATCGCCGCGTGACGTTCCTTGATCATCGAGGACACGGGCAATCGGCTCGAGCAGATGGGGCCTATCAGATATGTGATTACACGTCGGACGTTGTTCGATGGCTTGCCAATACAGTACAAGAACCGATTGATCTCTATGGTCATTCGCTCGGTGCTTTGGTCGCGCTTCAAGTCGCCGCCATCATGCCCCAGGCTGTGCGATCAGTGGTACTTGAGGAACCGCCCTCCGCCACATTTCTAGAAAGTCCGGAAGCAGAGGGATGCCTTGCTCTGTTCGCTGCAATGCAGCAGTTTGCAAGCGTGCAGGCTCCGGTGGAATCGATTGTTCGATTGCTTGCCGCGATAAAAATGGGAGCGTCGCCAGATGCCTCCACTCTCGGCATGCTTCGCGACGGAGCATCACTGCGGATGATGGCCCACTTCCTTCGCAGGGTTGATCCTGACGTCTATCGACCCCCGCTCGCAGGAGAGTGGTTCAAAGGATACGATCTCGTCAGCATCGCTGCAGCGATCAATTGTCCAGTGTTGCTTCTGCGAGGCGAGGTTTGCTGTGGTGGCATGCTGCCAGAAAAAGATGCGATTTGGCTGGCAGAGCATCTTCAACGGTCTACGTCGATTCGATATGACGGCGCAGGACATCTTTTACACTGGCAGCAGATGGAAAAAACAGTGCGTCATCTTCTTGAGTTTCTGGAATCGATCTGACCAAAGATCAGAAAAGTTTTATGAGAGGCAGCTTTTATGCGAACGGCAACGGGCACAACAGTGATTCGAAATGGACAGTTGATCGACGGCAACGGCGGTCCACCGATCGTCGATGGCGTTGTGATGATCAACGATGGTCGCATCTCCTATGCCGGTCCTCTGGCGGGAATGCCGTCGGAAAGAGTTCCAGAAACAACGATTGATGCTCATGGCGGAACAATCCTGCCGGGGTTGATCGAGTCGCATTTTCACCCTACCTATTTTGACGTGGCGGCTCTCGAAGATCTCGATATTAAGTATCCAGTGGAATACGTCACGCTTCTTGCGGCAGCCAACGCAAGACTAGCGCTTCATTGTGGCTATACGGCTGCAAGAAGTGGCGGCAGTCTTTTCAATATCGATGTGTGGCTTAAAAAAGCGATTGAATCTGATCTCATGCCTGGTCCACGATTGGCATCAAGCGGTCGGGAAATCTGTGGAGTTGGGGGGCTGATGGATTGGAACCCCGATTTTCGCAAGATCAGTATGGAAGGGCTTGTGCTGTTAGTGAACGGAGCAGATGAAGCACGTGCTGCAGTTCGAAAACTCGTAAAAGATGGAATTGAGTGGGTAAAAACCTATCCTACTGGAGATGCTGCTGCGCCGGATGCCAACGACCATCACACGCTTTGCATGACATTTGAAGAGATGCACGCAGTCGTTGAGACAGCACACAATCATGGTCTTAAAGTTACCGGCCACTGTCGAGCAACCGCAGGAATTAAAAACGCTTTGCTCGCAGGCTACGATGCGATCGAACACGGTACGTTTATTGACGATGAATCGATCGAACTTCTGCTGAAGCGCAATGTTCCCTGCGTACCAGCGCTCTATTTTGAGCATGCGAGCATCCAGCGTGGCCCCGAGTTTGGAATGTCGCAGCGAGTCATCGATGGACATCGCGAAACGCTCGAAGGCGGTGCTGAAAGCGCCCGTCGCATTCTGGCAGCCGGAGGGCGATTGGGCATGGGCGGAGATTATGGATTCGCGTGGAATCCACACGGAGATTACGCCCGCGAACTCACGTTTTTCGTTGAATATGTTGGTCTGCGACCGCTTGAAGTGCTTTCCTGTGCTACGAAAACAGGAGCTGAAATTCTGGGGCGGCAGGAGGAAATCGGAACGCTCGAACGAGGCAAACTCGCCGATGTTCTGGTTGTCGATGGCGATGTCGTCGCCAACATAAAAATACTTGAAAATCGGTCAAACTTTATTGCCGTCATGCAGGGAGGAATCATAAAGTCCGGACGAATCGCAAAACAGAAGTCCCCATACGATGCTCATTTGTAGTTCGAGCATCGTATGGGGACTCTTTGAAGAAACTGAGATAGTGTGAACGACTTTTGAGCGAATAACGTTTCGAATAGTTTTTCTTACACGCCAGCCGAATAATCACCGCATGCGAGAGAAAAATCCTAAGGCAGTCGCTTCACGCGAATATTTTTGTAGTGGACTTCGCTCCCTGGATCATGAGCTTGAAATGCAAAGGTACCGGAAGAAAGTTTTCGGCCACCTTTGATGTCCTCGGCCGTCTCGGTGTGATCGACGATTATTTTTCCGTCGACGGTGATCGTAATCTGTTTTCCATTCACCATCACCTCTTCGGTGAACCAGGTGTCGTCCTTCGCTGGAGCGACAAGATTTTTGACTACATTGTAAAGGCTTCCAGTGCGCACCGGATCGCCTTGCGAGTTATTGACCTGCGCCTCGTAGCCATTATCGGGCCATCCCTCGGGCTGAAACTTTGTGTGAAAATAGATTCCAGAATTTGCTTTTGGCTTCGTCATCACTTCGGCCTTGAAGTGAAAGTTTTTGAACTCAACCGGTTTTTCGGCATTGGGGCCAATGTAAAAAAGATGGCTGCGTTCGCCTTTTGCAACGATCTGGCCATCGACGATCGACCAGCTTTCCGGCCGTTCATTCACTTTCCATCCGGCGAGGCTCTTTCCGTCAAAGATACTTTCAAAACCCGATTCATCGGCTGGTGCACAATTTGAAAAAATGCAAAAGCCAACGAAGGACACAAATACTACTCTGAGAGCGTAAGACATCGACAAATCTCCTTTGAAGGGTGAACCGTGGGAACAAGTCTTGTGAAGGGCACTACGAACGACGCGAGTACAGGAGTCGATACGTATTCTGCGGATCATACGGTCGCCAGCGGGAACGTGCCATCGTCTGCCAAACAAGAGTTTTGTATTGGACGAGTTCCAGCGTGGGTGCATCAATGTCTCGAGGATTTCGAGCTTCATCAACGTCCCGTCATGCTGTCGATTGATACCGATGTGTCACTTGACGGCCAGCCGCTGCAAGAATGGCTTTCTGTAACGGCCGATCACCTGGTAGTGGTTGGAGGCCCAAAACCATCAAAGGTGCTTCGCATTGTGCTTTGGAAAAGCGTGTCGCTTGTTCGCACCAGCGCAGGCATTGGAGGCGGCACGTTGCAAGTTAAGGCCGACGGAGAGTGGATTGACTTGATTCGCTTTTCCAACGCGATGTCAGCCCGCTTTCATAAAATCTCTCGAGCTTTAGAGAACGTTCGTGAGAACCCCGAGAATCTCTCCGGCCTTCCAATGCCTCAGAGCGATCCTTCGCTCTTTGAACAGCTCGAAGGAGTCATCGATCCACCGCGGTGTTCATCCTGCTCACTGCGGCTTTCCAGCCGCGAGGAGTTTTGTCCACGTTGCATGCAGAAAGGTCAGATTCTCCGGCGGGTGGTGGAACTTCTTGCGCCGTATCGACGAGGTGCGGTGTTGCTGTGCGTACTCACGTGCGTGGGCGTTGCGGCAGAACTGATTCCACCAAAACTCCAACAGTACATGGTGGATGACATTCTCTCAGGACAAATCAGCGGATCGGAAAATACACCGGGCAGTCTCGCTCCGCTGCCCGATTTTAAAACGGCTCTGCTGGTGGTGGTTGTAGCCCTTGCCTTCTCTCGCGTATTGCTGTCGATCGTAGGAGTTTTTAAGGGAAGGCTGGCAACGGCCATTGGCACCGGACTCACCGGGACCTTGCGTGAGGAGATGGTGCAAAAATTACAAAATCTTTCCATTGCCTATTACGACCGACATCAAGTGAGCTCAATGATCAGTCGAGTGGCGCATGACAGTGAAGTGCTGCACGGTTTGATGCATCAACTCACCGGTGGTTTTCTGCTTCAACTTGTGCAGCTTGTGGGTGTGGGGGCGATGCTTGTTTGGATCAATCCAAAGCTGGCGATGTTCACGTTGATTCCCGTGCCGCTCGTGTTTTTAGGATCATGGATTTTCTGGCGGCACGTCTATCCACGTCATTACCGGCTGTGGGATGCTTCAAGCAAACAGATGTCAGTGTTGAGCGGCATGCTCTCAGGAATTCGGATCGTGAAAGCTTTTTCGCAAGAGCCTCGCGAACTCAATCGATTTCATCAATCGAGCGATCATCTCAGACATTGGCGACAGTGGGTGGAACACACCAACTCTACATATTCGGCCGCCATGCAGTTGGTCTTCGGGCTCGGAGGATTGATCGTTTGGTATGTCGGAGGACGAGACGTGATCGGCAGTCAAATGACACTTGGACAGTTGATCGCGTTTCTCGCCTATTTGGCAATGTTTTACGCGCCACTCGGCGCACTTTCAAACTTCACGACCTGGTTGACCAGTTTTCTTTCCGGCAGCAAGCGAGTGCTGGAACTGCTTGACACGCCGATTGTGATCAGCGATCCCGCAGCACCTCAAGAGTGGAAAGATCCTGTGGGTTCCATTCGATTTTCGAATGTGACATTCGGCTATGACCGGAATCAACCGGTGCTTCGCGATGTGTCGTTTGACGTAAAGCCTGGAGAGATGATCGGAGTTGTGGGACGAAGTGGCTCGGGAAAGACTACGCTGGTCAATCTGCTCGGTCGATTTTACGACGTGCAGGAGGGGAGCATCACAGTGGATGGCATCGACATCCGCAATCTTGCAACGCAACAACTTCGGGAGCGTTTGGGAATCGTCTTCCAAGATTCGTTCTTATTTCGCGGAACAATTTGGAAAAATCTCTCTTACGGTCGTCCTTCGGCCACCATTGAAGAGGGACTCGAGGCCGCCAAGGCCGCCGGAGCCCACGACTTTCTCTGCCGACAATGCCTGGCGTATGAAACGCTCCTCGGTGAGCATGGAGCAGGACTTTCGGGAGGAGAAAAACAGCGGCTCTCGATCGCCCGCACGTTGCTCTACGACCCCAAAATTCTTGTTCTCGACGAGGCAACAAGCAACATCGATGCCGAGGCAGAAAAGAATATACAAGATGCGTTGGCGGTCTTGGTGCGAGGCCGTACGACAATCGCCATCGCCCATCGTCTCTCTACGTTGCGAAACGCCGATCGCATCCTTGTGTTCGATAGCGGTCGGCTTGTCGAAACTGGAACGCATGCGGAATTGCTCACGTCTGATGGTATCTACGCTCGTCTTGTTCGTCTGCAAACGCAGGTTTCAAAACGTTCGACGATTGATACGTTGCTCGTTGATCCAGTTGCCCTCTCGACCAAAGAAACGCTCACAGCACCCGCGCCGTCGAGTATCGAAGGTGGATCAGAATCGGACCCCACTCACGCAGTGGAGGGAATTCATTGGCTTTCCCCGACGAGTCATCGTTTTGTCATAGGGGTCAACGATCGCATTGAACTATGGAGTGAGCAGGAACCAGTGGCGGCGGGAATCTTTCTTGTGCGTACATTTCCTGCGTCGTATGCCAGTGAGTATTTATCGGTGAGAGGCTGGAACGAATCGGGTGATGAAATTGAAGTCGGCATGATTCGTTCTCTGAAAGAATGGCATGACAACGATCAGAGTGTCGTGATGACAGCTTTGCGTCGGCGCAGTTTGATCCGTTCGATCCAACGCGTTCACGAGGTACGACTGTCGCACGGATATCTCGACTTTCTCGTCGAGACGGATGTCGGCAGGCAGAAGTTCACGACGCGATGGACTCAAAGTCAGGTGCTTGATTTTGGTGCGGATGGAAAAATGCTGATCGACACAGAAGAAAACCGGTATTTAATTCCCAGCATCGAGGCGATGCCAAAGGTCGATCAAGATCGATTTCTTCAGTATGTCTATTGGTAGAGAGCACATCGCTTGGTGGCTCGACATTAAGACGATTAGAGAATCGCCAGCGGATTGCGACGTTCTTCGAGCGTGCCGCGAGTCACTCCGACGCGGTTCGCAGCATTCAGGCGGGTCCATACGTCAGTGCCTCTGAGCGTTCCGGTAAGCAGGTCCCGGTATGAACGAATCACTTCAGCAATAGCGTCTGGTTTTTCATCGAGCAGTTCGATGCGAAAGTGTCGAATACCCTTTGAAAGAAGTGACGGAACAACTTCAGCGCCGCTTTGAGCAACGGCGTTATAGAGCGTATTTCGGCAGCCCACATCGGCTGTGAGCGGGTGTTCAACGCCGATTCGATCACGCAGTGTTACTGAAAGCGTGTCGCATGGACGGCCGCAGTTTGTCTTATTTGTTCCTGGAGAAAGGACCGCGCAAAAGACACAGTGTTCCATATGGAACATCGGCATGTGCTGGTGGATCACTACCTCAAGCCATTGCGGTGGAGACACAGTAACGAGTTCTAAAAGTTGTTCACGGTTGAGATCGTAAGAGGTTGTTACACGAGAGACGCCTTCTTCAATGAAGAACTCGGCCGTAAGAGGATTGGTGACGTTGAGCGAAAAGTCGCCAACAATCGAAATTGAATGCGAGTGAAAAAATCGTAGTCCACCAAAGTTACGAACGAGAATGCCGTCGGGCTTCTGCTTTCGCAGGAGTTGAAAAATCCCCATTTCATCCGGTTTCTGGATGCGTGGTGTGGCCAGGAAAATTGTTGCTCCTGCAGCATGTGCAACGTCAATTGCCTTTTGGTACTCGCGAATGTCCTGGAATTCTACGTAGAGGTTCTTTTCGTTGAGTGCGAGCACCTCGGTGAGTTGTTCGAGTGAGCGACAAAGTACGTGAAGCGTAGGATCATCTGACGTTTCGGAGCGTTCCCGATTCCGATCGACCTGCCGGTAACCGGGATTGAGATGGCGTATGGGGAATGCAACGGCGGCTTCTTCCAAACTTCGCACAAGATCGTGGCGCAGTTTTCCGAGGATACTCAGAGGCACCATGGCTTGGCCGATAATTTCGGCGCGAAACGAGTGAAGCTCAAACGGTGTTCCTCCGAGACGTGCCAACTGTTTTTCGAGAGTCGCCGCATCGAGAGGATGCTTGGTGGCTTCGACGGCGCACTGCTGCGAAACTACCTCGCAGACCGCTCCCGCAGCAGATTGGGCTTTTAATCGCACTGGAAATCCAACGGACACAAACGCCTCGACGGCGATCGGGGTTCGTCGCAGAGGATCAACTGAGGTGTACGTCTTTCGCAGTCGGGAAGTTAACTTTGGATCGTCCGTCTTCCAGACAGTCTGTCCCGGTTTTATTTCTTCGAAGTTCACATCGCCGTAGCCAAACGTGAGTTCGACTCGACCGTGCGACACCGGTTCGGAAAGAGAATTGCCAGATTGGAAAACCTCATAGACCCGCCCTCCTTGCGGGTCATCGATTGGCTTCCCGCAATCGAAAGAGACTCCATCCCCCCGCTTGATGCTACCGGTCAACTCGATTTCGACTCGTCCGTGTCGCACGAACATGACAGTGCCCACAAGCACTCCGCGTTTCGAGCTACTCGTTGCCGGTACGAGCATTTTGTGATCGCAACCCTCCAGCCAACCATGCGAAAATCCTCGCGAAAACGAGAGTTCCATCTCCTCAACATGACGAGGTGAAAACGTTACCGGATGCCCGGCCACGGCGCTGTCGATTGCCGTTCGATAGTGACGGGTAATATTGGCAACGTATTCCGCCGTTTTGAGACGTCCCTCAATCTTGAGCGACGATACTCCTGCGGCGATCAATTCTGGAGAAAGTGCATAGGCGGCAAGATCCTGTGGGCTTAACAGGTACTGTTGCGATCCAAGATCGATTTCGACTCCGTTGCTGAGAATGGTGTACGGAAGGCGGCAAGCTTGCGCACACTGACCACGGTTCGCGCTGCGTCCGCCGAGTGACTCGCTTGTCAAGCATTGTCCGGAGTAGGCAACGCAAAGCGCTCCGTGCACAAACACTTCGAGTGGCATCGCAGTCTGGGTGCGAATCTGACGGATTTCATCGATTGAAAGCTCGCGTGCAACGACTACTCGTTGCATGCCGAGAGACTCTGCAAGCGCGATGCTTTCAGAACTCGTAAGAGTCATCTGCGTGGAAGCATGCAGGGGCAAGTCAGGACAGATCTTTCGGATCAATCGCGCCGCGCCAACGTCCTGCACGAGTACCGCATCGACTCCCGACAGCACGACTGTTTCAATCACCCGTTCAAACGCAGCCAACTCATCGCTGAAAACCAAGGTATTGAGCGTGGTATAGCCCTTGAGTCCGCGGCGATGGAGCGTCGTCATTAATCGTGGCAGATCATCGATTGAAAAATTCGCAGCCCGAGCGCGGGCATTGAATCCAACGTCGAGACCAAAATAGACAGCATCAGCCCCGTTTTCAATTGCCGCTTTCACGCAATCCCAATCGCCGGCAGGCGAAAGAAGTTCAGGGGCAACAGGCTGTTGTCGTTGGTTCATTCCACGAGTATAGAACTTGCCATTCGGACACCATTGGTGACCCCGCAGGACGCCAGCAAAAGGCTTGTTTGGGGAGAGTCAGCCATCAAGGCACACCTGTTTCATCAGAAGCATCGAGCGGAGAAGTGATTTGATAGACGACTTTTCCTGCAAGAAAAGTTGTCAGCACCTGTGTCTTTGGAAGGTCATCGATCGGGCAAGTGAGCGGATCGCGATCAACAATAACGAGATCAGCAAACTTTCCCTTTTCAATCGAACCAATGGTATTTTCCAGAAACATAAACCGCGCGTTGTTGATTGTGTAGAGACGCAGTGCTGCTGCTCGCGAAAGTGATTCCTCGGGATGGAGTGCCGTCGTTTGACCCTGTGGAGTACGGGTGATCGCGATCCACATGCCAAGAAATGGATTGTACGGATTTACACTTCGCAGCGATCCGATTTTCTGCATGTGATCGCTTCCGCCCCCAACCGTAACACCGGCTTCAAAGAGACTTTGAAGTGGTTGGAAATAACGGAGTCGCGCTTCGCCAAACTGCAAAAGCAGCGTCTGACCGTCGAGCCACAGCCATGCGGGTTGAATGTCTGCCAAAACGCCCAGTCGTGCCGCCTGAGCAATGGATTCGTGACTCATAAAATTGGAATGAGTCAGGCAGGGACGAGTGTGTGCCACCGACAGCGATTGATTGACCTCTTCGTACGCCGACAACAGTGCGTGTACTGCGCCGTCTCCCACGCTGTGCGCGGTGAATTGCAATCGGCTTTCAACTGCCGCCTTTACCATCGGCACGAGCACATCGGGCTGAATGTAGAGCATGCCTCGGTAGGCGGGGTCGGAAATAGAGTAGATCGAACTGATGCCCCACGGCTCGCGCATGGCGGCACTGCCGGTGAGCATGCCGCCATCAAGAAAACATTTAATTCCAACAATTCGAAGCATCGGCCCACCCGCCACGAGCGGTTCACGTCCAATTGCACGAATGCTTTCGACGAGCAATTCCACTGGCCCGCTGTTGCCGACACTTCTGGATGCGGCGATTCGCACATGCAATCGCTCGGCCGCAAGCAGTCTTTGATACTGCTCCATCGCGGCGAGGCCGGCATTTCGATCGCAAATTCCGGTGATACCCACTGAGTTGTAATCGGCAAAAAGCTCAATAAGTCGAGTATCACGTTCCTCCGGGGAAGGAACTTTTTGGGTTCCGGTTCGTTTTAAAAATTTTGAGGCATTTCGCAGAATTCCGGTTGGCTCCCCGGTCGTTGGATTCTTTTCAATCGTGGCCGACGGATCGCCGGATTGAAAATCGCGATCGATTCCGGAAAGGGTGAGAGCCAATGAATTGACAGAACTGTCTGGTCCGGTTGAAAAGTGAACTGGGTTGTGTGGTGCTGCGTTATCGAGTTCCGCTTTGGTGGGATAGCGACGCTCGGCAAGTCGAGTGATGAAGACTTGCTGAACAACGATCCATTCGCCGTCTTCGAGAACCTCCGCACGATTTCGCACATAGTCGAGCACATCGGAAATATTTTTCATGTCAGGAATGGGATGGTCAAACTCATGCAGACTCGCGCTGATCGGATGAGTGTGCGAATCGATCAGCCCAGGAAGTACCGTTGCTCCTTGAAGATCAATAACTTCAGTGTGTTCGCCGCGAAGTTTTAAGATCGATTGGTCGTCGCCAACGGCAAGAATGAGCCCTTCGGCAACGGCGACAGCTGAAGGACGAGCAGTCGTGATCTCACCCTCGACGGTGATCACGTTGCCCCCGTGTAAAATCAGTTCCGCGTGCAAAGGTGATGCTTGAACAGACTCCCCAGTTGAGAACAATATCACACAACAAAAAAAAGAAAGGTATCGAAATCTACATCGCGACATCGACACAATTCCTCAAAGAATATTGTTCTCAAACGATACGGTTGCTACTCGTCGTCGCGCAGTTTTGCAAGCACGGTGTAATCCTCAAGAGTTGTTGTGTCCCCAACAGTTTCGCGGCCTGCGGCAATATCACGAAGCAATCGTCGCATGATTTTCCCGCTGCGCGTTTTCGGAAGTACTGAGGCAAAGTGAATGTCGTCGGGTACCGCCAGCGCACCGATCTGGTGTCTGACATGCTTGCGAAGCGTTTCTTTGAGAACCTCTCCTGCCTCGCCGCTGCGCAAGGTTACAAACACCGCCACAGCCTCTCCTTTGACGTCGTGCGGGCGACCAACGGCAGCCGCTTCGGCCACGCACGGATGGCTCACCAACGCACTCTCAATTTCAATTGTCGAAAGTCGATGCCCCGCGACGTTGAGCACATCATCGATGCGTCCCATGATCCAGTAGTAACCGTCGGCATCTTGTCGCGCATTGTCACCCGCCAGATATTTTCCGGGTACTTTCGACCAGTAGGTCTCGCGATACCGTTCTTGGTCACCCCAGATGCCTCGCAACATGCCGGGCCAGGGCTGCTTCATCACAAGCCACCCTCCCTCTCCTGTGTCAACAGGATTTCCCTCAGAGTCCACAATTTCGGGCACTACGCCGGGCAAAGGCATGGTGCAACTGCCTGGCTTTGTTGGAGTGGCGCCGGGCAATGGACTCATCATGATGCCGCCGGTTTCTGTCTGCCACCACGTATCAACGATTGGACATCGCTTGCCGCCGATGACCTCGTGATACCAAATCCAAGCTTCTGGATTGATTCCCTCTCCCACCGTTCCGAGCAAACGAAGACTTGAAAGATCTCGGTTTTCAATGTGCGACATTCCCCATTTCATAAACGATCGAATGGCGGTCGGTGCGGTATAAAAAATGGTTGGTTTTTCTTGTTCTACAATGTCCCAGAAACGGCCCTCGTTCGGGGCATTGGGAGCACCCTCGTAGATCAAAATGCTAGTGCCTGCTGCAAGAGGCCCGTAGGTAACATACGAGTGGCCGGTAATCCATCCGCAATCAGCGGTGCACCAGAAGAGATCGTCGTCTCGCAAATCAAAGACCCATTCGGCAGTGGTCTTTGCCCAGAGAAGGTAGCCGGCGGTCGTGTGTTCGATGCCCTTTGGTTTTCCGGTTGAACCGCTGGTGTAGAGAATAAAAAGCGGTGCCTCGGAATCCATTGCAACCGGTGCCATGGAGTCTGGCATGTCTGCAACAAGATCGTGCCACCAGATATCACGTCCCGGGGTCATCGACACCGGTTGTCCAGTACGCTTGAGCACAATGACATGCTTGACGCTCGGCGAACGCACAAGCGCATCATCCACATTTTTTTTAAGCGGTAGCTGTGAACCGCGTCGCCAACCGCCGTCAGCGGTAATGACGGCAACCGCCTGGGCGTCTTCATTACGATCAGCAATGGCCTCACTGGAAAATCCACCAAAGATGACTGAGTGCACAGCACCGATTCGCGCACAGGCAAGCATCGCGATCACAAGTTCTGGCGTCATGGGCATGTAAATGGAAACGACATCTCCTGCCTTGATTCCGAGTTTTACAAGACCACCCGCACACATGCAGACCTCTGCAAGCAGTTCACGATAGGTTAGTTCGCGTCGCTCGCCGATCGGCTCTCCCACCCACACCATGGCTCTTTTGTCTCCGCGACCCGCCGCCACGTGCTGATCAAGGCACGCGGCTGAAGCGTTTGTGCGTCCGCCAACAAACCACGAAGCGCAAGGCGGCTGCCAGTCAAGAACGCGCGTGTAGGGAGTTGTCCACGGCAACAACTTGGCCAAGTTGTCCCAAAACTTTTCAGGATGCTCCATTGCATCGGCGTAGATACGACGATAGTCCTCCATCGATTGAATTCGAGCACGCTTTGAAAATTCAGCCGACGGAGGAAAGAGGCGGTCTTCCTGCATAATACTGCTGAGGCGACCGGATGGAGCCGGAGAGTTGGGCGAATTCATAAATCAGACAGTCCTTCAAAAAAGAGATAAAAATCGAATCGTCAATTTGAATTGAGTATTGAAGCGTCGACAGATGGAGTCACAACGATCTTTGCCGGTGTGGCCCAGTCGGCGGCAATGCGAGTCGCTTCTTCCAGCGAAAGTTCCCCGGGCTGAATCCACCAACGGTAGAAGACCTCAAGTGGCTTCTCAGGCAGAAGCTCAAATTCAAAATACGAACCGAATCGTGCATAGTCGCGTTCGCTCATGCGCGCTTCGCCGGGATTCCTTTGGGTGTTGATGCGCAGCACCGAATAACGTTGGCCGCCCACAACAAAAATGGCGGCATGCCACGCCGCATTGATAAAGGTCTTGTCTTCAGGCCAGTTTCGGAACTCGCCAGGCTCGGCCTTCACGCCGGGACGCAAATAGTAGGTCTGAGTTTTTGTCGTCTCGGCGACTTCCTGGGCGGCGCGAAAATGTACGCCTGCATGCTGAGGATCACCTTCGAGTCGCATCGGTCCTGCGAGTGTCACGAGTCGACTGCTAAAATCGATCATTGTTCCCGCGGAGAGTGGCACAATGTCGAGTTCACGAGTTTCACTCGCCAAGAGAGAGGCGTCTCCCCCAGTCCACTCGATTCGAACGCACTGCCTTGCCTCGATCGGTCCGGCGATTTGCTCAAGTACTTCGCGATGTTCCTGACGAGCCTTGTCCTTGCAATGCCACGTATCACTTACCATTTTACCATCTGTTCCGTGGCCGATTTTGTTGTAGCCAAAGAAAATCCCGCGATGATGCGTGTATTGTCCCCCATCTCCTTTTGTGAGACGGATGCCGCTGCGAGAGTCATATACGTGATGAAAAGGTTTGTACGTTTGAACGCGGGTCTCTTCGGTGCTCGCGTCGTACAGCGGCATCACATATTCGACAAGCATTTTTCCACCGAGCAGAAGTTTTGCACTTCCGTTGTCGCTGGTCCATCTCAGGCCTTTTTCAACGGCAGCAGGAACAGTGGGCTCGTCGGGAACTAACTGCGCCTTGAGTTCGATCGATTCGCAAGAGATCAGTTTCGGGAGGATAAAGAGAATTGTTCCACGTACAGTGCTCTTGCTGGCAGGAACGGCATGAGAGAACTGCGGGTCTGAGATGAATTGACCCGTCACACTTGAGCCATCTGGAAGCGACACTTTAACACGTCTGGAAGCATGTAACGGGTCGATTTCGACGACCGCCTTCAGTGGTAAATGCGAACGATCAACATCCCCGGCAGAGATTAAAAAAGTCCACGAGTCGGCGGAGTGAACTTCTGGAAAAGGCATTCCACAAACAATCGCCAAAACGATCCATATCACGGCACAACGACTCATGCAGAATTGTCCTTTCAATCTGTTTGCCTGTAATTTCAAAAGAAGCGACCAAAGTCGATCTCGCAAACGAGACATAAAAAGCGAGTGTTGCTGTCACGCCCCCTCGGAGTACGATCACCCGTAGGAATTCCAGCGGAGTCTATCCGTTTCGAGGAATCATTTCAAAAACACTTCTACTGTTTGGGTGATTTTTGATTGCGAAGCAACCATGTGACTCCTGCGAGTCTCAGCAACACCCGAATCGCTCGGAGACTTTCGATCCACCCAGCCTTACTCGTTCCTCGACCACGGTTTGTGAATGTGATCGGAATTTCGACAAACGATCCTCCGGCCCTCGCAATGCGCCAGAGAAGTTCTTCGTGAAATGCATACCCTTGTGTGAAGTGGTCGCCGAGTCTGTCGAAGCAGGCAAGGCGTACGGCTCGGAATCCACTCGACGCATCTCGTACAGGAATTCTGAGAATCCATCGAGCATAAAAACAGACAAGAAAGCTTGAAATGTGACGGCTGATCGGCCAGCCGATCACACCGCCGTTGGGCAGTCGCCGAGATCCGATGACAACGTCGATTGCAGGAGACTTGCCGAATGCAACAAGCAGTCGCGGAATGTCGGCAGGGTCGTGGCTGAGATCGCCATCAATATTGACAGCAACAAAAAAACTTCGTCGGGATGCTTCGCGAAAACCTTCTTCAATGGCACTGCCGAGTCCCCGGCGTCCTCGACGTACCAGCACATGCAGGCGAGCGTTTTGCGTTGCAAGGAGCATCGCATGAATACCGGTTTGATCGGGCGAGTCGTCATCAATCACAAGCAGTTGAATCGTCGGGTCAGTTGCCAGCACTTTTTCAATAAGCAGGTCGATATTGTCGCGCTCGTTGAAAGTTGCTGTGACAACGAGTGCACCACCAGAGGGCCACGCATCGGCACTCTTGAGATCATTGACACGGGTTGACGAAAAACTATTCACGATCGCACATGTGATGCGGTTGCATTGAGAATCTACCGCCGCTCATTGTTTAAGTGCGATCTTCAGTTCCTCGACGCAGTCGAGAAAAGAGACGCCGGTAATCTCCGAGCGAAACAGCAAACACGGACGCTCCTCGCGATGCGGGAGAGTCGACAAGATCCTCTTCAATAAGGATCATGTCGGTATCATCTTCGATAGTCGAAGACGCAGATGGCTCGTGAGAAGAGTGCGGCGACGGGTTCATGTTGAATGGCCGAAGAGCCTCGATCGTTTCAGATGGGTAACGCACGCTTTCAGAAGGTTTGTGAATTGTCATATCGAGAGACTCGGTGGCAGGTGTTTTTGAAGATGAGGAGCAGTCTCGATTACGTACAAAGTCGTCCAAGCCTTTTCCAATCGTACTTCCTTCACGACTCGCGACATGCCGGCGTTTTTGAAAATCATCGGGACCTGTCACGAGATAGCGATCAACAACGTTTTCCTCGTCAGCAAAGTACTCCTCGAAGGGGTCATTCTTGAGATCAAATACAAGTTCAACATCGGGTCCTGCCCAAGGGTCGCTTGCCTCAGTGTTGTCGAGCATTGGAACTGGTTGGTGAGGGCCATCGAACCGCACTTCAAGATTTGAGTCACTCGTTTCGTCCCAGCATGAACTGGGGGCAAAGCGATCGTTCACAACGTCTTCAATATCCATGCTATGCGAATCGGTCGAGTGGTCGTTGGAAGGAGATTCGTACAGAGTATCGAAATCAAGTGAGCGAGAACCGTTCTGCGAGTCTCCATGCTCAGTAGGAAAATCATCAAGCG
This sequence comes from Planctomycetota bacterium, assembly GCA_003669585.1. Lineage (GTDB taxonomy): Bacteria > Planctomycetota > Planctomycetia > Pirellulales > UBA1268 > QWOQ01. The sequence goes on from QWOQ01000018.1 coordinate 65,498, forward strand.
TTGCAAACTCAATGGTGCTTGGCAGCATCGAGTTGGATGGATCGTCGTGCGAGAGAGCGGATGCCGACTCACTTGAATCAATCAGTGGCATCTGCTGAATTTCTCGCCACGCAGCATGGATGTCGCTCAGGCGTACAATCTCATTTTTAGAATCGGCGGCCATGAACATTGCAAGGTCACAAACCTGATTGATGGTTCGAGGCACTCCGTCGCTCACCGAGTACACTGCTTCATCGCATCCCAATTCGAATTGTACATCCCAGCGAATGCCTGAAAGATCTGTAAGCGTTCTGCAGTAATTGCATGTTTCTTCATACGTGAGCGGCTCGAGATAGGTTCTCACCGCAATGCGCTGAGAGAGACTTGCCATTCGTTGCGATGAGAGCAGTTCCTCGAGTTCAACCGTGCCAGCGAGCACAATATGCACCGCGGGTATGGGTGTGGAGGTATTCGAAAGAAGTCTGAGTTCCTCAATCAATCTGGTGGGAAGAGTGTGTGCCTCATCCACCAACACGACAAGTCCTGAGCCGGTCGCAGAGAGTCCTCGAATTCGTTCGACGAGTGAGATTCGCAAATCGCTTTCATCGATGCCCCGGTAGGGTTCGCCGAGTTCCGCGAGGATCGATTGCCAGAGGGCACGCCGAGTACAAATTCGGGCGCCAGTAAGAAGAGCAACATCAAATTCTTCGCGAAGGTTTCGAGAAAGGATGGTCAGCAGCAAAGATTTTCCGGTGCCGGGTGGACCGACAACGAGCCCGAACCCAGCAGCCCTTTTTACGGCGCGCTCAAGAGATGTGCGAGCCGACTCAATCATGGTTGCCGGATGATAACAGTCGGGACGCGTGCCGCTGAGAAAAGGACGGACAGCACGACTTCGAGGAACGGAGGACATAGGTCGTTGGTTCCCTTAATGGCGGATTGCAGGAGAGCAGGTTGAAAGGAAGAACATCGGTGCGAGAAGATCATTGCTCCGAGTAAAGAGTTCGACCATTTGCAGTGGGTTCCTGCACCTTCTGCGAAAGACGTAGACTTTCCGGACTCGAAAAAATCCATGAGAGAAACCGGTGGCGAGGATTTTTACGGTCACGTCCCCTCAGAAGGACATTTTCTAAAATGGGTGCCATGTGTTTCATGTGAAAATATGCGGGGTAACCACAACTGCTGATGCGCGTGCTGCAGTCGAGGCTGGCGCCGATGCCATAGGACTCAACTTTGTAGAAGGCTCTCCGCGCAAGCTTCATGCATCGCATGCGCTGAACGTCTCGAAGGCTCTTCCGGTTGGTGTGGTTCGTGTGGGGGTTTTTGCCGATTGCAGTTCGGAAGAGATTCTTAGGATTGTTCGATCAGTCGGGCTCGACGCAGTTCAGCTTCACGGAAATGAGCCCCCTGAAATTTTGGATGCCTTTGCGAGAGCAGCCGTGCCGGTTATCCGTTCGGCTCGTTTGTCGCAAGGCCCCGATCCGCTGGAAGAAATTCGTCAATGGATCAAGCGGGCATCGAGGGCTGGCGTGCAACCAGCGATGGTACTTGTGGACGCCACTGTCTCAGGCCAACTCGGCGGTACCGGAACTACGGTAGATTGGAAGAGACTTTCACAAGCTGCTTCACTGGACCTGCCGATCGTTCTGGCCGGGGGTCTTTCGCCGGTGAATGTTGAGCAAGCGATCCGGTGCGTGCGGCCCTTTGGAGTTGATGTTGCCAGCGGCGTCGAAATTTCACCTGGACAGAAGGACAAAGCCCTTATGCAGGCGTTTGTGTTGACTGCCAGAATGGCGCTCGGCGTCTTCGAAGGGCACTAGAAATCGACGCACAACGGCAGGAATGTCGTTTAAAAAGTATTTCAAGGATTTTGATTGTGTGAAAAAATCGAAAAAAAGCACAGACTCTCTGTTGGCACTGTTGGCAAATTGGAAAAAAAACGGTCTGGTGAAGAGAGTGGGGCTGGTCGAAACCAGCCTTCTTCGCTCATGATTATCCGATTCGAGCAGTTTCAAAATAATTTATTGATAAAGATTCTTGACCCAAGCCACCTCGGAATGGCCTGATATGGCATTCTCCTACGCGCTCTCGAAACGCGCAGTGAAGTAATTGGGTACAAAGTCTCGTTCAAAAAGTTCGTAATCCAAAGCCGTACCCCCCTCTGTTCATTCTGATCTGGAACACATTTTTGTTGTAAGGAGTCTCTCTATATGTCACAGGTTGAAACTCGATTGCCCTACAAGGTCGCTGATCTCTCTCTCGCTGACTGGGGCCGCAAAGAAATCATGCTGGCCGAGAATGAGATGCCAGGGCTTATGTCCCTGAGAAAAAAGTATGGGGCCTCAAAGCCTCTTGCTGGCGCCCGGGTCGCGGGATGTCTGCACATGACGATTCAGACCGCAGTGCTGATCGAAACGCTCACGGCACTTGGCGCTGAAGTAACTTGGAGCAGCTGCAATATTTTCTCGACTCAGGATCATGCCGCAGCAGCGATTGCAAAAACTGGTGTTCCAGTATTTGCATGGAAGGGACAGACCAACGAAGAGTTTGATTGGTGCATCGAGCAGACGCTCTTTTTCCAAGACGGAGAGCCTCTCAACATGATTCTTGACGACGGCGGAGACCTGACGAACATGGTTCACCAGAAGTTCCCCGAATTGCTCGGAGGGATTCGCGGTCTCTCAGAAGAAACGACAACTGGCGTTCATCGCCTTCACCAGATGCACGCTTCTGGCGAACTGAAACTTCCGGCAATCAACGTCAACGACTCGTGCACCAAGAGCAAGTTCGACAACCTCTATGGATGTCGAGAAAGTCTTGCCGACGGGGTGAAGCGGGCGACCGACGTGATGGTAGCTGGAAAAGTCGTCGTCATTTGCGGGTATGGAGATGTTGGCAAGGGCTGCGCTCACAGTATGAAAGCCCTCGGAGCCAGAGTGATCGTAACGGAAATTGATCCGATCAATGCGTTACAGGCAGCGATGGAGGGATATGAGGTAACCACCATGGAAGAGGCTGCTCCTCGCGGCCAGATCTTCGTGACGGCTACCGGTTGTCGCGATGTAATTTTGGGAGAGCATCTCTCGCGAATGCCAAACGATGCGATCGTCTGCAACATAGGACACTTCGACCTCGAAATAGACGTTGCATGGCTCGCCAATACCAAGGGTATCAAGAAGGTTGAGATCAAGCCCCAGGTTGATCGCTACACGCTTCCAAGCGGAAACTCCATTCTGCTGCTGGCAGAGGGGCGTTTGGTCAATCTTGGATGTGGAACCGGCCATCCTTCGTTCGTAATGAGCACCAGTTTTACAAATCAAGTGCTTGCACAGATTGCTCTCTGGACGGAGACCGACCGGTTCGAAGTTGGAGTGCATGTGCTGCCCAAGAAAATGGATGAGGAAGTCGCGAGGCTGCACCTTGAAAAACTCGGTGTGAAGTTGACCAAGCTCACTCCAGAGCAGGCTGCCTATATCTATGTGCCAGTGGATGGACCGTTTAAGCCAGACTACTACCGCTACTAAAACGTCATGTCCGACTGCGCTCAATCTTCGAACGAGAGCAGCGGAATTTGAAAAAAACCGGAGTGGGGTTACAAATACCTCGCTCCGTTTTTTTTTCGTATCCTCGTGTACTCCATCAGTTCTTTGAAAAGCGAGCATCACCCCTTTGAGGAATTTAATTCATGCCACAAGTACTTGCCTTCAGGGGTCTTCGTTACGACTCCAAGCACGTTGGAACGCTCTCGAAAGTCATCGCTCCGCCATACGATGTGATCGATGCCGCCTTGCAGCAAAAACTCTATGACCAACACCCGGCCAACGTAGTGCGCATCGAACTCAACAAGGATGAGCCCGGAGACCATGAAGGCAACAATCGTTACACGCGAGCCGCAAAATTTTTGAAGGGATGGCGGGATCAGGGAGTGGTCATGCGAGAGATGGCTGCTGCCCTCTACGTCTACCATCAAGAGTTCGAAGTGCTAGGAGTTGTGCATGTGCGGCGCGGAGTTATGGCGAGGGTTCGGCTCGAGCGATTCGGTACGGGCAACATTCATCCTCACGAGGAGACGATGTCGGGACCCAAACAAGACAGGCTCCTTCTCACGCGGGCTTGTCGAGCCAATTTGAGTCAAGTGTTTGGCCTCTATCCCGACCCTTCCGGAGAAGTTCAAAAAATACTCGACGACGCTGTTGCCGGTCAGCCTCCGCTCGAGGCGACTGATCACCTGGGTGTCAAAAGTTGGATGTGGCCGCTTGTAGACGAAGCAATTGCCGCCAAAATTTCTGGACTGATGGGACCAAGGCCGGTGTTCATCGCAGATGGTCATCACCGTTACGAGACTGCTTGCAACTATCGTGATGAAGTGGCAAACGCCCATGGTGGAGAATTCCCGGACGATCATCCAGCGAATTTTGTATTGATGATGCTCGTGGGTATGAGCGATCCAGGACTTGTTGTGCTGCCGACTCACAGGCTCTTTCAGTTGCCCGCAGTGGCCTCCGCGAAAGAACTCATCACAAAACTTGGAAATTCTTTCACAACGCAGCAAGCCGGCAGTGGTCCTGGTGAAGCACAGAGTGTATGGGAACTGATTGAATCTCAGGGGGATCAAGGAGTTTTCGGATTTTATACCGCAGCTGATAGTCAATGGACACTGGCCCAAATTACGCCAGAGGGAAAAAATCGGATGGAACAGGTGGCGGCTGATCATGGCCCGGCTTGGAGAGCTCTCGGTGTATCGATCCTGCATCGACTCGTGGTTCAAGATCTTCTGGGATCCAAAGAGATTCCAACTCCAGGATACGTTCATCTGATCGATGAACTCGTTCAAGGAATTGCCACGGATCAATATTCCTGTGCGGCTCTCGTGATGCCGGCGAGCGTGGAGGATATCCGTAGCGTAAGTCAGACCGGAGAGCGGATGCCGGCCAAGAGTACCTACTTCTATCCGAAGCTGGCCAGCGGCCTGGTATTCAACCCGCTAGAATAATCTGTCAAATACCGTTGAGACTGTTTGTTAAAAAAACAGTGAAACGGCTGCTTCACGTGAGGGCCGCAGTCTGTTCCACGTGAAACCTAGGATGACTGTGGTCGACTTTGACAGTCGCGCAGTTTCACGTGGAACTCTTTTGGCGAACTCTATCGCTGTCCATGAATTGACTTATGGCGATGAAAATCGCATGGGCGAACCTTGCGCAGCACACGGATTCTTTGGCGCAGCAAAGAGGGCATACGGATCGAGCCTCGCAGAACCGATATTCCGAATGCATCGAAGAGGCCAGTACGCCACTTCGACGACGCAGCATTTCAATGTTGCCAGTGTGCGTGCAGCGAATGGATTGTATTGAAGTCAACTATGAGCAGGGGGTCGATGCGTGGGTCGGATTGTTTGCGTTGCCAATCAAAAGGGTGGTGTCGGAAAGACCACAACGAGCCTGAACCTTGCCGTAGCATTGGCCAAAGGCGGGAGCCGTACGTTGCTTATTGATCTCGACCCGCAGTGCAACGCGACCTCGGCGCTCGGTGCCACTCCAAGTGCAATGCACCCCTTGATCAGCAGTGTTCCATTGGTTGAAAGTGTTGTGCCCTCTGGGGTGCGAGGTCTCGATCTGCTTCCGGGGAGCAGGAGTGTTCGCGATGTTGAAGCAATCGCACAGCAAGCTCGCAGCGGCGCAGCAGTTCTCGAAAGACATCTTGCTGGGGGTTTGAACGCATGGGATTTCTGTCTCGTGGACTGCCCCCCATCGGTAGGGGATCTGACACGAACTGCTTTGGCTGGTTCAACCGAGGTGCTGATGCCGATTCAGTGTGAGTATTTTGCACTTGAAGGGCTCACGCAAATGATTGAAGTGATTCGAGAAGTCATGGAGGCTCGGCAAGGGCGTCTTCGATTCGGCGGAATCCTTCTGACAATGCACGACGCAACGCTTGAGCTCACCAATGAGGTGGAGGCGGAGGTGCGAGAATTCTTCGGTGAAATTGTTTTTGAAACGGTGATCCCGCGCGATGTAGCAGTGTCGGAAGCACCGAGTCACGCACAAAGTGTTCTTGACTATGCGCCCCGCTCTCGTGGAGCACGGGCGTATATGGAACTTTGCATGGAGGTACGAAACTGTGAGTAATCAACGTCGCCTTGGCCGCGGACTTGAGGCCCTGTTGGGCCGCGCCTCTGCACTTGAAATTCCAACACCAACCGTAGGTTCGACGCCAGCGCCATCAGCCCCGATCAATCCGGCTTCTTCGGGTGCCTCGGCAGCTCGTCTCATACTTCATACCCCAGAGGAAGTCGAAGAAGCAGCTTCTACGATTCCGGTTATGGACGTGAGCACCGCGAACGTTGATCCCAATCCATGGCAGCCTCGATCAAGCGTCGACGATGCGGACCTTGCAGAACTCTCCGAGAGCCTCAAACAGCACGGACTCTTGCAATCGATTGTTGTTCGTCGTCAAGGAGATCGATATCAGTTGATCGCCGGCCAGCGGCGGCTCGCTGCGGTTCGTCGGTTGGGATGGGGCACTGTGCAGGCGAGGGTCATGGATGTTGATGACCGACAGATGTCAGAAATTGCGATCGTTGAAAATCTTCAAAGAAGAGATCTTGATCCGCTTGAAAAAGCAGCAAGTTTCCGTCAGTACATCAAAACATGGAACGTGACGCAGGAGGAACTTGCCAGTCGGTTGTCGATTGATCGTTCGAGTATTGCCAATCTGATTCGTCTTCTTGAATTGCCAGAATCGGTTCAGGCCAAACTTCGATCAGGAGCGATCTCAATGGGCCATGCCCGTGCGATCTTGCCGCTCGGAGATGAAAATCTGCAATCGAGTTTTGCAGAACGGATTGTGACCGAAGGGCTTTCGGTGCGATCCGTCGAGGGAGAGGTTCAGGAAATTTTGCGCAGCGACGAAGCGACTGAAGGCGATTCATCTGATGGAGAAGCCACCGGATCCACGGCTCGTCGAAGTGGTCGGCCTGCGAGCAAGCGATCAAGTCAAGTGGCTGCGGTAGAAAGCCAGTTGCGTCGGGCGCTTGGTACAAAAGTGGTGGTGCACACATCGAGCAAGGGGGCGGGACGCATAGTGATTCCGTTTGCAAATCACGATGAGTTTCAGCGTCTGCTTGAGCAAATCACCAGATCGTAACGCGTACAGATGTGACATACATTTAAAAAACAGACAGCATCGCCGGTATTTTATGGTAAAAAAATTGGCTCCCCAAAAAAGAGCGATGTGAGCTATACTGCTGGCCCGTAGAAAAGCGAAAGTCGGTATTTGATTTATGAACGGGGCGTAGCGCAGTTGGTAGCGCGCCTGGTTTGGGACCAGGAGGTCGGGAGTTCGAATCTCCCCGCCCCGATTAGATTTATCCCTATAAAAATAGGGCTTTATGTATGCGACTCGGAAATTAATCGAACCCGGGAAAACGCTTGGGCTATGGCAGGAATGGATTTCCCCGGTGTTCAAAGATCGGCCAAGCGTCTACGACTTGTCGTAGAACTGCCGTCGATCACAGCGAGAAAAATCGTTTATAAAGCCTAAAAACGTCTACTTGGTGATTTCTGCCGGGGTGACTCCATTGCTCAACATAGAGCTTGCGCGCGTGCTTGGCGAAATTCACGATAAACAAGTGAGAAACGCAATGTTTCAGTATTGCCACAAGGCTTAGTCCACGACTCGGCGAAGGCTGCACGACCAGCAGCGTAGGCATGACGCAGAGCCTTCTGCTTGGCGATCAACCGCGTCTTTATCCAGATTTCTACCGATGTCAGCAGTGCGCTGAAAATCTTCGAGACGATCAACGAGCGAGGCGTGGGGTTGAACCCGATGGACTTGCTCAAGAAGATGGCCCTGCCCCAGTTGTGGAAAAATTTCCACAACTGAACGCGATTAAGTCCGCTACGTTCGGCCGGATTGGCGATTTACTTTGTGCAGCTTACAACGATGGTCCGCCCAAGGAGCATATCCATGCTGCTCATTTTTCTAACGAAAGAAATATTTGAATCATCAATGGTGGCGAATTTGGTGCGTTCCTTTCTGATGTTTAAAAGCGAACTGAGCTTGATGAGCGGAGCTAATAGTATGAAATATATAAATGAACTCCGCTGGTATTTGTCGACGGTAAGGTTGGCGTTGCAAAATCCGGCATCCATCAGTGCGTGAGCAAGGTAAAAAAATGAAACAGGGTTGATATGTCCGCCCGTGGAGTAGATGCAACTTTACTTCGTGTGAAGCGGCCCAAATAGATTATAAAATCCGAAGAACAAAAATCTCAGCCGGGATTTTATATTCAGTATGTTTGGAGTCGTCACCACCAGCACGCCACTAGGTTTTAATACGCGGTGCATTTCACGCAGTGCCTCCCTGTAATGCTCGATATGCTCGATCACCTCTGTGCAAGTCACCAGATCGAATGCATTGTCTTGGTACGGCAGTTTCTGGGTATTCAAGTCAACAATATCCACTTTGACGTCGTCTAAGGTCATCAAATCCGCTGTGTAATCGCACGCTGAGGTGATAAAGGAGCCCTCTTTTCTTAATAACTTAATGAGGTTGCCGTGGCCCGGTCCTATGTCCAGATGGAGTGCGTGCTCGCCATCTGTGTATTTGTGTCTCTGCAAAAGTCGTTTGGCCTCTGATACAGTGGCTTCGAGTATTTGTTGAATGCTTAGTGACATAGATGTTTCTCCGGAAGCTTTAGCTAGCTGAATGGCGTCCTATTGATGTTCAGAGAGGCAACCCAGCGGTTTGCCTTACCCGCGTGCTGCAGCCAATAGACTAGAAAAGGATCCGAGTACTGTATATGTCACATCGCTGGTCCAGTCTGACCTGCCCCCTTAAATAGCATCACTTTCAGAAAGAGAATCTGGTGGTGTTGACGCTGCCCCCAACTTTTGTACCAGCCGGGTTGTTAGCCATGCAGGGCCGGTAGCTGGGTGTCGTTCTCCCCATTTATTGATCCAGCCGGGATGTTAGGGTTTTTACTTTTGACATCACCAGAAAGAGTGATTTTTTTGGATTGCAAAGAAGAACATCCCAGCGAATAGCCTGACGAAATACTTGAAACGGTCTGCGACGATCTCGAAAATCGACCTACCGAGCGGTGGTTGAGAGAAATTTTCGATACCTCAATCTGATCTCGAGGAGCCCAGGAGCTAAAAACTGCGTCGAGTTCGTCTCATCGATCGCTCATCGCGGGTTCAGCGCTTGTGGAAGCACAGTTGACAGGGCTATCCTTAACGAAGCCTGCCACTGTATCCCTCTCTTCACCGAGAGTTCGTCGCGGGAAAAAAGGAGCCGCAGTCGTGTTAGACAGACTAACGCACGCTGCGGAAGTGGCGGACTCGAGCAAAATCAAGCGTTTTCACCCGTAGGTTATTCTCGTTGTGAGCACTTCAATCCCACAAATTCGCGTTTCGCGTCGCAGTGTTCTTCATACAGGCGGCATGGGGATGCTTGGCTTTGGATTGAATCATCTTAGCGCATTCGCCGCCCCAATGGCGAAACCACCGATCGGCATCGGCAAGGCCAAATCGGTCATTTTGATCTTCAATGGCGGCGCACCGAGCCACATCGACCTGTGGGATCCGAAACCAGACGCGTCTTCGGAGATTCGCGGTGAATTCAAGACGATCAAAACGAACGTCCCCGGCATCCATATCACTGAGCTGCTACCACAGATGGCGAATCGCATGGATAAGCTGGCGCTGATTCGTTCCGTACATCACGGCCACAGCAGTCACAACGGCGGTATGCACTGGGCAACAACCGGCAGGCCGTATCGTGTGGACAGCACGCTGATCACGCCAAGTCCGACCGATCTTCCCGGTGTCGGCACGCTTTGCGGCTGGCTGGCACAGCGTGATGGTTTTTCAAAAGGCGTGCCGCCGTATGTCATCACGCCATTTCCACATTGCGACAGTAAGGTCTACCTCACTCCGGGACAGTTTGGCGGCTGTTTAGGCACGCGTTATGACCCATTCGTACTCGATGATGATCCAAACGCCGCTACCTTCCGCGTGAAGAATATGGGCCTCGATTCCAGCCTAACACCAGAGCGTTTTCAGGAACGTCTCGCGCTGTTAAACCGTATGAGCGATGCCTCTCGGCCTATCGCATCGACCCAGGTGGCGCAAATGGACATTTTCAATGAGCAAGCCACCACAATGCTGCAATCCGGCAAGGCTACAGACGCTTTCGATCTCACTAAAGAGCCCGACAAAGTGCGCGAACGCTACGGACGGCACAGTTGGGGCCAGTCGCACCTGCTGTCGCGGCGCTTGATCGAATCCGGCACGCGTTTTGTCACCACCGTGAACGGCCCGTCAATCACTTGGGACACGCACAAGGACAATTTCAATGGTCTCAAAAACCGCCTTGTGCCGCCTATGGAGCAGGCCTACGCCGCGCTCCTCGACGATCTCGAAGAACGCGGTCTCATGGATAGCACGCTTGTCGTCTGGATGGGTGAATTCGGCCGCACGCCGAAAATTAATAACGACGCGGGCCGCGATCACTGGCCGGGTTGCTACAGTGTGCTCCTCGCCGGTGGCGGCGTGCGCGGAGGGCAGGTCATCGGCAGCAGCGATGCCACAGGTGCCTATCCCAAAGATCGTCCCATCTCACCCGCAGACGTCCACGCCAGTATCTACTCGGCACTCGGCTATCATTCCCGAGAGATCGAATACCGCTCCTCGGACGGGCGCCCTGTCGCTTTGACAGAAGGCACCACAATCAGCGAGCTGTTTTGATTTTGGCCATCTCTGATCTTCCGGAAACGGCTTCGGGGCAGAAAACTGTACCTGTCCCCAACTTATCCACGCGAATGAGTTGCCACTTCTCTGCTGAGCCACCGACACGTACGACCGTTGATTGAGCGTTTGCGTTCGACGACCAAAGCGCGCTGATAAAGATTACGAAGATACAAAAAGACTTAGGTTGCATGATTCTCTGTTCAATTTGAAGATGTTACTCAGACTGACTGCGGGCCACACGGAAGCCCAGAACACCGCGGTCCAACGGGCCGAATTCGTTTCGAAGCGCCGACCGACAAAGGACCGAGTCGCTCTTCCATCCGCCGCCGCGGATGATGCGGCCCGAGCCCCCTCCCGGGCCAACTGGATCGACACCGCCAGAAAGGTTTCCGCTGAACCAATCCGAACACCATTCCCATACGTTGCCGTGCATGTCGTAAAGGCCCCAAGGATTCGGTTTCTTGAAGCCAACCTTGTGAGCGTATTTCTCGCCAGCATAGAAAGTGTTGCGGTCGAACCACGCATAGTCGCCCAACTTTGAGTCATCATCACCAAACGAAAACGCTGTCGTTGTGCCCGCTCGACATGCATATTCCCACTCGGCTTCTGTCGGAAGGCGATACTCTTCGTTGCCTTTCAACGTTCCATCCTTGCGTTCAATCTCTGTCAGCTTTTTACAGAAATCCGTCGTCTCTTTCCAGGAAACCCACGACGCAGCGTTGTCCTCACCAATCTGAACGTCGCTTTTATTCAACCACGGCTCAAGGTCCATCACCTTCTTAAACTGCCCTTGAGTCACTTCGTATTGACCCAATAAAAATGGCTTCGTCAGCGACACGGCAACAACACGGTTGCCTTCACCCATCCGAAAGTTCCCTGCAGGAATTTCAATGAGCTCCATCCCTTTACCTCCATTGCTATTACTGTGGTGACGCTTTTGAGTTTCGCATTCTGTGCAAGCAACGGAGTCCACAGCAACATCGCAACTAAGACGACTTTTTCGCATGGGCTTCCCCACTTCAAGTGTGGTTGATGCGGTGAGTGGGAGTGATCTTACACAGAGAGAAGAGGCGCAGCGAAAGAAAATCGATCTCGCTTTTCCAACTGCTTGTGAAGGCTCACTCGTGAAAGCAATGTCGGTGGTACAAAAACCTCACCACATCCCTGACTGACGAGGCTTGAGTTCCAGTGCCTCCCGCGGCTTCACGCACATTGGCCTTCAAAATTGGCTAGAATCCTGCGACGATGTTTTGGCAGTCAGCATCGTTCATGAATCATAATTACGAGAGAGATGAGCTTGAACTGCGTTGGACTCTGCGCTAGATTTACAGGTATCCCTTCGATATCCCACAGAAAAACGTTCACTGTTCAAATCGACCCATCCCGTTTTTTGAGGACTGTGCAAGGAAAAGTATGGCACGCCCGGGAGACAATTTCACCGACGGTTGTTCTGAGCTACGCATGCTCGTTCGCAAGAGTCGACGACCTGTGCTACAGGCCGGAACACTCGGCCTCCTCGGTCTCGGGCTTGGAATTCCTTCGCAGGCGATCGCAGCATCGGCCAAGCAGTCTGGGCTCGCAGGAAGCACCTTTGGTCGGGCCAAGCGGTGTATCTTTCTTTTTATGTGGGGCGGGCCGAGCCAGCTCGACACATTCGATCCAAAACCCAAAGCCCCACTTGATATTCGAGGTGCCTTTCGTGCGGTCTCAACGAATGTACCGGACATTCAAATCAGCGAACACTTTCAAACGATGGCACAGCAGATGGACAAGGTCTGCCTGATCCGGTCACTGTGTCACGATGATCCGGCGCATCTTTCGAGCGGACATGCCACGCTGACAGGGCACCTGGCTCCGGTAGTGCGTAGTGATGCCGAACCACCAAGCGACCGGGACAGTCCGCACGTGGGTTCGATCGTCGCGAAGCTTCGGCCAGGCAGTAGCACGGTTCCATCGTTCGTCACACTTCCTTGGGTCTGCCATCATCCTGCGGCACCCGGAGGGAACGCTCCCGGTCAAGACGGAGGATGGTTTGGCAAACGGTATTCACCGTTTTTAATAGGTGGAGATCCCAACGACGCACAATGGAATATTCCAGCACTCAGCTTGAGTAACGCGATGGTCGCCGAACGACTTGACGACCGCCGTCATTTGTTGCGATCGCTGGATCACTTGAAATCTGGTGCCGACGCCGCTAACGCAATCAGCGAACTCGGAGCAATGCAAGAACAGGCGTTTGGCCTGCTCGGTTCCGATCAAGTTCGATCCGCATTCGATCTTTCGCGAGAGAGCCAGACGACTCGAACGAGGTATGGAAGAAATATCCACGGTCAATGCGTTTTATTGGCGCGTCGATTGATCGAGCATGGAGTGCCACTGGTGAGCGTCAACTGGCACAACGACGGAAAGAATTTCTGGGATACCCATGGCGATAATTTTAACCGACTGAAAAACGATCTGATTCCGCCATCGGACCAAGCCCTTTCGGCACTGTTGGAAGATCTTTCCCAGCGAGGACTGCTCGACGAAACGCTCGTCTGCTGGGTGGGAGAATTTGGACGCAAGCCGCAGATCACCGCCGGCAACGCCGGTCGCGAACACTGGCCGGCGTGTTACACCGGCATCATGGCAGGAGCAGGCGTGCATGGTGGAAGCGTTTATGGAGCGAGCGATTCGTTTGCCGCCCGGCCGATTGATGCTCCAGTTTCGCCTTTGGATTACGGCGCGACTGTTTTGCATGCATTGGGAATCGATCCGTCAATGACCGTCAGCGATCGCCTCGGTCGACCGATTCAACTGTGTGACGGGAACGTCATTCGGGGTGTCTTTGGGTAGAAGCTCCTCATCGATTCACACTAGTCATCGGCTTGTGTCAGAGGCCGCCGTCGACCAGCCGAGCCCGGAGGCCTCAGTAAAGCGATCTAAAAATGCCGCCATGCCAACGGTAAAAATGATTTCAGCGGTCTCGGCAGCAGTCTTTTTTTCAAGAAGTTGTTCGAGGTCTCTGTCATCGATGCTCTGCGGCGATACCGTCAGTTTCGTTGCAAATAAAAGCACTGGCCACAGTTCCTCTGGACACGTTTCTTTCTGTTCCAGTGAGAAAATGTGCTCGTCGGTGAGGCCGAGTGCACGCAGGTTTTGATAGCTTTCGTGTTGCATGTACCACGCTTGATCGTGCCGTGAAGCAGTCCAGAAGATGGCCCATCGCACGATGGCAGACAGTCGACTCTCTGTTTCGAGCGACTGTAATTGGTTGACGATTTGTTGGCCGGCGACTGGAAAGTTTAAGAGGAGTCGAACGTGATTGGAAAGGGAAGGATCACCCGCACATGGGAACCGACTGCTGCGTGTGGCGCGTTGCGCAATAGATTGTTTCCAGAGTAATCGCGAAGGCGGAACAGGGCGGGCGACAGGGGAAAGAGGCGCTACGATCGAAGGCTTGCTGAGTTCGTCGGCGGTGAGAGACGAAGCGAACGTGCGAAAAGATTCCTGAGGAATTCCGGTTGCATCAGTCCAGCGATTAGTGGCGTTGTAGCGGGAAACAAGAAAAATAATTTCGAGAATCTCCATCTCTTCAAAATGGAGTCTCAGTGCGTCGAGATGTGCTTCGGAAAGCATGTACGGCGACTGCGTGAGTGTTTTTGAAAATGCAAAGGCCAGCTGTTTTTCCGGTGGAAAGAGACTCCAGTCGCAATCAAGGGCAGCGAGTGTGGGTTCTAAAACGCCCAGCGCAAGAAGCTTTCCTTCCTGATGACCCAGACAGTAGTGGCAATCATTGGCCCGGGAGGCAATCCAGAAAAGTTCAACGCCGAAATCGTTGGGAAGGGTCATTGCAGGATCGGGTTGTCGTATCCTGCTCCCTTGCAGAGTTTCAGGAAGATAGATCCGGCGAAGCATTGAGTTGTTGACAATCGGTTCCTGTGACGAGGCTTGAAGTTTTGAAATCTGCTCAGCAGTCATAGGGAGTCGCGGCGAACGAGACTTGAGTTTTTCAAGCGATTCGAGCATCGCTCGACGATCGCTCGGAACGGCCGGACAAGGAGATTGTTCATCGGCATTTCCGAGCGAACAGATGCCAGCAGTCATCGCACAAAAAAGAAATTGCGCACACGCGAAGGACCGACTGGGAAGAAAATAGGCGGTGGCAATTGTGGCAGCAGAGAAAGCGTTCATGGTTTGGAGCAGCCTTACGGTTTCAATCAGAGTGGTTACAGAACAAACAATAAAAGAGTGACGCAGGCAGATTAGTCGGCAAGCGTCACGCTGAGCACCGGATGAGTGGAGACCAGATAAAAGACGCTGCTTCGGCTGAGGGATTTGCCCGTAAGCGTCACCGGAAAACGCATGCCCGTTCCGAATGACTCACCAGGAAGAATTGAAAAGTCTGAGAGAATCGCTCCGCCGAGCCACTGCTCATCGGCGAGATGGATTGCAGGAGTGCGGCTTCGCAGTTCTTCGCACGATCCGCCTTTCTGCCAAGCGGTGAGCACGGTTTCCAGAAGTGCCTTGGCTCGTTCGGGTTCAATAGGAATCCGCGCTGCGCTGCATCCAAATGGCAGACAAGCCAGGCTCATCGAAACAATGGCGATTCGCATGCCTGATGTGAGCGACATCAACTCCAGCAAAGAGACAGGACTTTGAATCGCTGGAACCATCAATCCACCTCTTGGCTGTATGCGTTGTAATTAAAAAACAATTTTGAAAAAGATCTGTTACTGCACGGAAAAATCTGAAATGACTTCGCCCTGATCCCTTGTTCCAATCGAACGCCAGACGGAGAGGTTGATGTTGTTCGAAATAAAACGGGTTGATCCATCGCACATGCCAAGTATCACACCACCGGCATGATCGCTTTTGGCCGTTGTCATAATTCGCCCAGGTGGGTACATACACGAACGCTGATTTGGCCCCGAAACATGGAAGTAGATCGTGGTTGAGTGGTATCCATAGAGCCATGGCCCACCGACATTACTAAATCGCTGAAATGATAAATTGACCGGATCGAGAGATTCGCACTGCCGTGTGGCCTCGTCGGGAGTGGCAGGAAATGTCTGTGGCCAAAATGTGTCGGTTCGTGTTGAAATACCATTTGTAAAATCTCCAGTGCCGTGTTCGCTGATGGCGGCTGTCGAACTTGTTCCGTCGAGAATGTCCTCGAAGCGAATACGACTATCGAGATAAAAGATGCCGTTGGGCGCTGCCATGCCAAACTGAGGATCGGCCGGATCAGTAGGAGGATTGCCCCAAAGAATATTTGAACCCTGATTGAATCGATAATTATTTCCTCCATAGAAAGCCGGCAGGCTGGAGGCGGGATCGGAGGGACATCGAAATGTCAAGATTTTAGTCGAGGCAACTGCTGTATGAATTGGATCGTTCCACGTTCGGGTTGGATCAATCTTTGAAAAGAGGTCGACCTGCTCGATAAATGGCAAGAGAAAAGCATGCGTCGAAATATTGTTCGAGTTGCGTCCACTGGGAAATCCGCGAGCTGTGGAGGCATAGTTATGAAGCGCTGCGCCGAGTTGCTTGATGTGATTGCCACACTGTGATCGTCGTGCAGATTCGCGAGCAGCCTGGACCGCTGGAAGAAGGAGGCCGACGAGAGACCCGATGATTGCAATCACCACGAGCAATTCCACGAGTGTGAATCCCTTTCGCGGAGAGGCACTTGTGAAAATGTGAAAGTACCTACGCGTCACGATGAGCGAGCCTGTCAACGTTGTCATGGCGAACGTCCTTTAGGTTTGACGTACGGTATTGATTGAAAGTCAGGCGAGAGGTGGTCGCCAAGAACGCACGCTTTTACAGGCGTGTCGTTTCGAGAATACGTTCATCGAACACAATGCTTTTTCGCTGTATGCCAAAGGCGAGTTGAGACACGAGGAATGTCTCACGTCGACTCCTGAGGCGCGTCACGCACGAACCGTGCTGCGAGCCCTGCATCAGAAAAGTCATCACCGCCGGTGAAGAAACGGCAAAGACTATTTGTCAAATGAACTTTGGTGGACGATCAAGCGGGGAGAGAACACCCGAGTGAAAAAATGGTTTGGACTCACACACCAGACATGTCCGAACGTCAGATGCAAGTACAGTCATTGTTTGAATCCAATAACCCCATCGTTGGTTGTCGAGTCTGACAGTCGGAGCATTCGAGGGCGTTTGTGGTGATGCAGGGAGCTTGGAACAGGCTGGCCCTCGACAGGCTCGACGGCCCGAAGGAATGTTCTGTCTTGTCCGTGGATCGAGTTTCAAAAAAAGATCGTTGGATCGAACAACAACACCATCTAACGGTGCTGAAAGAGTCATGGTATTCGAGGAGGACGTTGCTGCCGCAGGGCCATGATCAGTTTGATCAACGAGCCAATCGCCACAACTTGCCGATACTCCTCGAGCATTGGCGATGAGAAAGAGAAGTATTGCGGGTAAGGCTACGAACATCCAACCGAGCGAGGCTCGCGATGGGCTTGCGACAACTACAGATAAAAAAATCTTCATAAATCAAAAAAATGTAGGCCGCTAAAATCAAAAGTATTCCCTACCGCTCCATACACTCTAGATCGATAACCGCAGGAATGTCAATCAATCGGCGGTGACGGCAACTGACGCAAACTTTTCGCGTCACTCCGCTTGGTAAGGATAATTGTTGCGCCGATCAGCATTCAGAAAGCCCGCAGAATTGTCGGGGGCAAGAAGAGTCGCTACCGCCGCAGTCACATCTCGACTGGTATTCTCCTGCTGATCAATCAAAAAACGGGCCTTCCGGATTCGTTTTCGGAATGCCCGATCCGTGGCACGAAGAAATCCAGTGTCTGCGGCCAAACCAGATCGTCTGAGGCCTTCGAGACTGTGGGCGGCTACGAAATAGCACATGGAGGCGAGCACCATTTTTGGAAATCGCTCAAAGTGTTTGTAACACCCGGCCACGAGTTCATCGATAAATTTGATTTCGCACGCAGTGGTTTCGGCATACTCATGAAGTGCGGCGTGAAACCGAAGAGTGTTTCCATACTGCGAGAAAGCACGGCCAAGTCGTTCGATACCGTATAGAGTGTGGGCGTTGCCGCTTGAATGCAGGGCATCGATGATTCCAGCGGTCGTTGGCAGCAGTGCCCAATCGGTGTCGGCTGCCTGTGAAACAAAGCGTTGCAGTCTTCCGGTTCGAACGATGTTTCCGGGTGCAGGCGCGATCGGTTCGGCATCCGCGAACTGTTCGGCAATCGAAGGAAAACGATTGAGCCACTGCCGCCACTCTTCCTCTGGCGACATTGAAGACGGCTGCGGATGCAATCGTGGATCGAGCGAAAATCCAGCGCTCGTTACGCCGTTTTCAAATTCCAGCAGATACATCCAGCCTCCCTTGAACACGTGATGCAGCGCCGCAGCATTGCAAGGAAACGTGTGGTCCGAAGTGTCATTACCTCCGGCTGCAAGAATCGATTGCCAAGAATGAACGCCGTGAAAGTGTGAAAAAAGTCCGCGAGAATATGTTTTCAGATCCCCCAGCGACGAAGGCAGTGCAAGATGACGCGCAAGAAATCCATCAGATCCCGACGCATCAATCATAAATCGAGCATGGAGGGTGAGAGGCTCATCACACCGAGTTCCACGGAGAGTCCAACAGGTTCCAGAATATTGTGGAGCAATGTGTTCAAGCGAGTCCACGTTCACACGGTCCAGTAATTGGACACCGCGACTTGGCAAAAGCGAGACAAGGTACTGATCAAAATCAGATCGCAACCAGTGGGTGTCGGCATCTTCCTCGGAATTGCTCGCAGCGACAAGCAACTGATTTGAACGATCTGAGAGGACTCGAAAAGGCTGGTGCGCCTGATGCTCGAAATAACTGAAACCACGTTTGAGCCCGCAGACGAGTTCGGGTCGATCGCGTTTCCACGTACCATACTGACAGCAAGGAAGCAGCTCAGGAATGTCGTAGGTAGTCGCCAACTGTTCCAGAACAAGATTGGCCAGCGGCGTTGAAGATTCGCCGAGTGCAAAGCGAGGGTGATTTCCGCGTTCTACGACAAGCGATCGAAATCCGAGTTTTGCAAGCACCATCGCCATCAGACTGCCGCCGAATCCCGAACCGACAACAAGCACGTCGCAGGTGTGTTCGCTCATGATTGGATCGCAGCGATATCGATCGCATCCTGTTGGCAGTGGCATGTTTCTCGAGGTTGGATCGACTGCGTGCAGTTGGTGCGGTGCATTCGTTGCGTGCGACGCGAGAGGCAGTCGGGGCATGTGCTGATGCGATCGAGGCCCCATGTATCGGCAAAGACTCGGCCGCTGTGATGAGGAACCGATTGCTCGAGCACCCATTCGAGCGAATCAAGACGGGGAGGCGAATACCAGCCTTTTTCAGAAAGCAATTCCATGATTCCGTTGCCACCGCGAGTCGCAATGATCGTGCAGCAATCAACTCCAAGAGAAAAAGCATAGTCAATCGAACGGATCGCCCACTCTCGTCCTTCTTCCTCAGAAAGAAACGGAGGCCGCAGGAGAATGAATGCTCGCGTACGAATGTTGTGACGGTGCAGAAACTCAACTGCCCCCGAAAAGTCGTCGAGGGTCATTCCCTTCCCAAGTCGCGGCAAAACATCGGGATGGATGGTCTCAAGACCTAAAGCCACTTCGAGTTGCGTGGTGCCAAGACGTTTCTGAAAATCGACGCACCCCGTGGAACACAGTGCGGGATGATTCTCAACGATCACCGTCTTCAAACTGCTGAGAAGCGATGCGATTTGTGGGAGATCCTCTGGGGGCACAGCTTTGGTATCAAAAAAATTGCCACTATTATAGAGCTTGATGTGCGTGGCCGGAGGCAGGTGGGCAAGTGCGTGACGAATCTGAGCGACAATCGCGCCCGAGGGAACCTGAAATGTGGTGGTGTTCTTCCAAAGATCGCACATCAGGCATGTGTAAGGGCATTCTCGATTGGTCAGAAAAACAGTGGCTACCGAATCGACCGAGCCCTCACGGGAGCGTTCTTCCTCAAGAAAAAAGGATTGCGGTTGCCACGGATCGTGAAGCGTTCGCGGAGACCTTGCCGCGAGGATTTCTTCGCGTGTTATGACTGGTGCAGAACTAAAAAACGAGGGTTCTGGCATGTGTCATCTGAACCCAAGGAAAAAATGTTTACGTAGAAAACGTTAGATCACTTGATTGCAATCGGAACACGAGCATCTCAAAATAGGATTTGAATTATTGTTTCGTTTGTCTTTCGGAAATGGACAAAAAAAACGGAAGCTCGACACCTAATCCTGCCAGAGACTCTGGTGCAATCGTCTGTAAACCTGCGGATCGGAAGGGAAAATCTCTTTGGTTGTGGAAGGATCGGCGATGCCCGCCTGAAATCGCCTTTTTGGAAATGTCGGCAGGGTTATGCCGGTGATGAGGCGAATGCCCCTCGACACGATTTCCCCTTTGAGTGCGTAGAGCTTTTGGTGGTCCCAGTCTGTGAGTTCGATAAACGGAATGCCCTCGGCCACTTCGATCACGTTTGGCAGAGCGTAGGGGCTCAATCCTGAAAAGCCCAGCATGGTTGCGGGGGCATAGCTGCGGACATGGCCGCGACTTTGTCCTCCAGAATAATTAAGCGAGTGCTTGATTGCGTTGACGCCCCAGCCTTCCTGATAGAGCAACAGATTGTTGAGCACGCTGCGAATGGTAAGTTCGGGATTGTCTTCAATGGGATAGTCCTTGAGATTCTCATCGCCACCATCGCCGTCAATCAGATATTTCCAGTGGGGATAGCGATTGCGAATTCCCCGACACAGTGCAAGGCTCGCGGCTGCTGCCTGCACGTCGAGCGGCTTGTAATCTTCGATCGCGCGGATTGTTTCGAGAAGGTCAAGATCTTCTCGGTGAATCTCCAACGGTTCCAGAAGAAAACTCATATTGAGCGCATCAAGAAATTGCCTTGCCTGTACGAGATCGGCCCCCGAATCCAAAACAGAAAGCGTGAAGGCCTTGAGTCGGGCAGGCGACTCACCGCGATCGAGAAGCAATTGATAGATCAAGATCAAGAGTGCACCGCTGTCGATGCCGCCCGAAAAAAGAACGCCGATCGGTTCTCGGGTGCCGATTCGATCAAGCCACAAAGCGAGTTCTGTTTTGAGCATGCCGACATACCGTCGGCCGATGTCGTCGAGATCGGTAGTCCAGCGGTTGCGCTGTGGGGAAAAAAAACGAGTGCAGAGCGGATTGGGATCGGGGCAGCCGACGAGAGACAATTCCATCAAGTGGTGAGCGGGTACCATGCGCGTGTAGGAAGGATGGAATTGATCAGCAAGTCCTTCGCGGAGAAGAAAGCTACGGATTGAATCGATGCGATCGGCGGTAATCAGAATTGGACCGGCAGCCTTTTTGGCGATGAAATAACGCAGCGGCCTTCCGAGCGACCGCGCCATGCGAATCTGCTTTCCATCGCGGTGCACGAGCGCAAACTGGCCGTCGATTTCACGAATTCTCTCTGGATTACCGGAGCCAACCCGCTCCACAGCCTCTTCGACCGACATATTTAAAAGAACATTTGCGGTCGGATCGAGCAGATTGACCAAGCGTTCGATCGGCACAGCATGGATCATGGTTGAGTCCTCTCTATGCTATTGAGTAAATCGACATTGACCGTTGCAAGCACGATCCTCAAGTGAGCGAGGCTGATCAGTGTAGCCTGCATGTGGCAACGGTCGACTGGGCGAGTGAAAACCAGCGATTCTTACACATCGAATTCAGGACTTATGGACAACAGAAAATCAAGGGTGACGACCGATGGAGATTCGAAAACTATTGTCGTGTCTCCTTGCACTCGTGCTGGTGACGCTGGAAACAGGATGTGACAGAAGTCGAGCGCCTTCTGTGGAGGTGCCTGTCAGCAGCGAACGAGTCAGTAACGATTCAAAGCAGGCCATTCAAAAGTTTTGTGGCGATTGTCATCAATTGCCAATGCCATCGAGTTTCCCGAAAGAACACTGGCACAAAGAGGTGCGACAGGGATACGAATTTTACCTCACCTCTCTGAGAAGTGATTTAGTCAGACCAGTGGAGTTTGACGCGATCAATTTTTATCAACATGCCGCTCCCGAAGTTCTCTCGATTCGCCGGGCAGTCGATCGGGTCGAATCGCCTACGGCAGTGCGTTTTGAGCGAATGGATCTTCCGTTGAATACCAATTCCATTGATCCGGCAATCGCCCAGGTGTTTTATGACACTTCGTGTGACGAACTCTTTACCACGGATATGCGTTCGGGGGAGATTCACCGGTGGAATTTCAAAGAGCAACCGTGGACTTCATCGATCGTTGCAAAAACAAATCATCCCTGTCGTCTTACCGCGATCCAGTGGAATAATGATACGCAGACAGATTATCTCCTTGCCGATCTGGGATCATTTCTGCCGGAAGATCACAGCCGGGGGCAGGTGCTGCTTTTGGAATCAAATCCAAACGGCTTTGACGTACGAGTGCTTGTCGACGCACGTTCGCGAGTTGTGGAAGTGCAGTCGTGCGACGTTGACGAAAACGGTTCGCGGGATCTTCTCGTAGCTGAATTTGGCTGGCGAGAAACCGGATCGCTTTGGTGGATGCAATCTCAAGGAAATCCTGAGACAGCCGAAGAACCGTTATTTTCTTTGCAGCAACTCGACAAGCGTCATGGGGTGCTCGGAGTGCGAGTTGCCGATCTTGACGGCGATGGTGCCGCCGACATCGTCGCCGCTTTTGCTCAGGAGCATGAAACGCTTGACATCTTTTGGAATCGTGGAGGAGGCCGTTATGAGCATCAAGTGATCCTGTCGCTTCCCGATCCTTCCTACGGATCGAGCTGCTTTGAAGTCGTCGACCTGAATGCAGATGGTCGGCTCGACATCCTCCATGCCAACGGCGACACCATGGATAGCGGCTTGGCGAAGCCCTACCATGGAATTCGAAAGCTCACGAATGAGGGCAATAGAAAATTTTCTTCTCAGGAAATTTCAGACATGGTAGGCGTCTGTCAGGTGTCGACTGCTGACATCGATGGTGATGGCGACACCGATATCGTGGCTTCTTCGCTTCATCCAGCAGCAGCAAGCGAATCCCTCGGCACATTTGATTCAGTCATCTGGCTGGAACAGGTTTTTGACGGATCGTATCTGCGGCATTCAATCGAACGAGATCGTTGCGATCACGCCGCTTTTGCGATTGTTGACGTGAACCAAGATAAGCGACCAGACATTCTTGTAGGAAACTGGCAGGCCGCGGAGACTGGCGCAGCGATTTCGCCGCTGTCGATTTTTCTCAATGTGCCTTAAAAACGCGATAATTATCGAGAATTATGCGAGCATCAGAGTTCTCTCTTTTTTTTTGGGGGGGGGGGGGCGTGTAAAAAGTTCTTTCAAAGAGTGCTTGAGCAATGTATATTTTTGAAGGTTCTGTTTTTTGGGGGCGGGTCAACATTCTGAAAGTGTGAAAAATTTGAACGACGCAGCAGGTGTCGCTCGGAGCATTTTCATGATTTTTATTTTTCACAATCAGTTCTAGCTGTTTTTTTTGAATTCTATTTTTGTCGGCATCATCTTTTTGTAGAGGAGTGTGAATCATGTTGCATCACAGTCGATCGAACAGATGTTTGAAACAGCCCCGACGAGCATTCACGCTTGTCGAACTGCTTGTTGTGATTGCGATCATCGGGGTGCTCGTCGGGCTTTTGCTGCCGGCTGTTCAGGCTGCCAGAGAAGCGGCACGAAGAAATTCGTGCGGTAATAATCTCAAGCAATACGGATTGGCGCTACAGAATCATCATGATGCAAAAGGCTATATGCCATCCGGTGCGCCTCCGACCGCATGGGGGGCACCCTATTTGGGCTGGCACGCGTCGATTCTCCCATTTGCTGAGTACGCGGACTTATTTGCAAAAATAAATTTTACCAACGGCACCGATGCACGCTTTCAGAACATGGGGAGTGCTGCGGCACCGAAAGAACTCAGGACACATCAACTCAAATTTTCGAGATGCCCATCTGATAGTGGAGCGCTGTTCAATGGAAATAATCCAAACGATTGGGCGATTGCCAGCTACACAGGGAGTCTGGGATCTCAGCGCACTCCGTCAGCAGATGGCGCTTGCAATCCGTGGATTGGATTTGCCGAGGTGCCTGCGGGAAACGCCGATCATGGCAACGGGAACAGCTTCGCTGAGATATCTGGTGTGTTTTCCCGAATGGTTTCCGCTCAGCCCGGCTGCACGTTTACGATGATCCGCGACGGATTGAGCAGCACGATTTTTGTCGGCGAAACTCTCTACGATTGCCACGATCACCGAGAGGGGCTCTGGAGCTATAACGGATTTAATAATGCCCATGGTTCTACAGTGGTACCGATCAATAATATGACCACCTGCA
>QWOQ01000013.1 GCA_003669585.1 Planctomycetota bacterium
ATTTCATCTACAAGGTCACCGTTGAATCTGTTCCGACAAAAATATGGCAAGCTACCCGAATCGCAAAAAAAGCTCGGCTTTTGCGCATCATAATTTCGATCCAGATGGGCTACGCCGGCATAGTATTTCATTTTTATCCATAAATCGCCGAAGCAATACTGTATACAATGTTATTAAAATTAATTGATCGTCAATCTGCATTGCAGCGCAGCATTGATGGATTAACTAAAGATATTTTATTTCAATAACAGTCATTAAGTTATGAGATTTAATGCAGTTAAACCAATTCTCCCCGTCAGTAAGAATTAGCTGACCGAATTAATGACCCTGCCCCTGTCCTGCGATTTTTCTGTAAATTTCTTGCGCCCGGCGGAAACGATTAACGATTTCATCTTTTTGTCCAAGGTTCGCGTAAACTCCGCTGTCGTTCATTTTAGCGATCAGGGCATCTATCTGCTTAATGAAAAAAACGGCGTCAGACGGTGAAGCTATAGGCTGATTGCGAAGGGTAACATAGACGGGAGAAGTATGCGCATAGACCTCGTGATCATTTGGAATCAGGCGGTGACCGGGACCGCGAACTCGCAACGCTACCCAGGAACTGGCCTCAATCTGCAACTGCTCGCCGAGTTGCAGCGAGTAACTATCTGGACCCGTTGCTTCGATGCGCTTCCTGGTGTGACCATTGACGATAATCTCGAGGGATGACATCGGCACGAACGAGGTAGCCACGCCCGTAACCGTGAGGGTGATGGTCGAGCTATCGCTTCGAATCTCTTCGCCTGCTTCGCAGCCATTAACCGTAAATTGGAGGAGCGGCCCATTCGTCGCAAAACTTCGGCCGCTTTTGTACCCAGCCATCCAGCCCGCGTAAGTTAACGGTTGCCCACTCTTAACGTAGAGTCGCCCAGCCCCCGGAATTAAGTGATGAGGAATATTTAAAAATGAATCGGTCCCCGCGGAGATAGGACAACGAAAACCGCAGTTGAGCAGCCGATACCAATGGCCTGTACTGATTTCCTCATCGCCTTGAGACATGGCATCGATGGTGTCCGCCACTCCGAGTGCAATATCTACGGGAAATTCACTCGGCAACCCGGGATGCACATACGTAACCACGGCACCCTGGGCCTTGGCTTGTGCGGCCTGTGAGTAGTTAGCCGGATAATCAAAAGGATACGGCGAATGAGGAAATCCCGTATACGCAGGCTCAACAAATGATTTCAGATTCAGAAAACCCACATGACCGTAGAGATCATTGCGCATCTCTTCGTTAAAATAAACCAAATGATCTGGATCAGACACCTGGTCTAATCTCCCCGTGAAATACTGCCGATCAGTAATGATCGTGGTGCGGGGATCGTTGCAGGGTAAAAGATTGATGACATTGAGATCCTCCGCTTGAGCGACCAACAAAACATCGCGCGGCGTAGTTCTCGTCTCAGCGAAGAGGTTAGCGTGGACATGCACATCGCCTGAGTACCAGCCCGCCCGCGCAAGGTTAGTCTTACGCTGCAGCCTCACCTCCACCATCGCCGGATTACCCGCCAGAATTGGCACCACCATGCGAACCGGCAGGTACTCCATTCCCTTGACGACCTCAACCGTAGTGGCACCCGACGGGAGCGTGAGATCAAAACTGCCCACGGCATGAAAGTAGCAATCACCAGGAAAAGGCTGACCATAATCACCAAGGACCATGCGCTGAACGTGATTCTTGGGCGCATAAGATTGGTGATCGGCCCCCGTCAAATAGACCCGAGCCGGTGTTAGCACCCCAGACTCATCAAAAATTCTTACTTGGAGAGTACCGACTGCGTGATGCGTTAAGGGTAAAGCAAATTTTAAATCTTGCCCGTCAACTTGCACCGCAAACTGCTGGACGGCAGTACCATCAGTACATCTGAAAGTGAGAAAAAAGCCTTCAGCCTGACCAGGCTGCAAATCCAGCGTACGCAAAGGAAGATCAGACCCAGAGCCCGCAATATTCTTAAAAGTTACCCGCACCGCACTTGCTCGGGTATTGTTAATAATAAAAGGGACCTGCGCGGCTCGTTCACCGGAAATCTCGACCGAGGGAAGCGGGCCCAGCGATAACCTATCGCCGATCGTAAGACGGATGATCCGCGGACTGACCAGGGAGCGATAACCATCGCTGACTCGATCGAGAACGAAAGCACTCGAGGGCTTAGCCCCGCCGGCCTGGGCTCGGGACCATTGAGCATAATAAGGCAAATACGCTGACTTGATGACCGACCCCACGATTTGAACCGGTTCTCGCGGTGTATCGGTCCAGCGGAGCAAGGCCGCTGAGAATTCAGCTAAACCATTGAGTAAGCGCGCCGATTCAGGGCCAGTAACAAAGGTGGCCGTCTGAAATGGAGTAATCGTCAAAGGGCTCCCCTCCTCCTGAATTTGAGCGAGCCCCACCCCCACCATTGCCACCAAAAACCCACTGGATTGAACCAGCCGAAAAATCAGGCGCCCTTTATGCATGCAGATAAAAAAAGCGAACGAGCCAATCGCATAGCGAGTTAGCTACCGAAACCGTAGTGAAAAAATATCGGCATCTTTCATTACTACCCGGAGTCGGACAATTTTACCTGCCAGTGCAGAAACATCGCTCCCCGCGCGCCAAGCCACCACCCGCGAAATCTGATCACCAATAATCTCACGCGCATCATCTAACGAAAACCCAGGCAAAGGGTGACCCAGCTCATCCTGAATTTCAAAACGCAAACTGCCGGCGGCGGAAGTGGCATAATTAATTTCCAGGGCCGCTCCGGTGAAGCGAAAATATTTTGTGATCATTTCAGCACGCGGATAGTCTGCATGCAGAGCCGAAAACCCATCGAGGCGCAGGGTATAACGAGCCAAATGGTGGCTGGGCTGACCATACCCTCGCTGCACGAAAAAAGACATCTCGGCCGCCCCGGTTTGAATCACATTGAGCGCAGGATAATTGGTCCGTGAGGTCCAATTTTCCATGCCTAACCCTGGCCGCAAGAAGCCTTCAGGAAAAGTGCGATCATAAACTAGTCCCCCCCGAGTCGTGATCAATACACAGTCGGAGATATCGCCAAAATATTCAGGATCGACGTTGATTGCGCGCGCCTCCGCGGCAGACATCACTTGTCGACCGGGCATAAAGCGCGCGGCCAAAGCCACCGAGATATGCGGCGCCCGTTGATAAGGACTGGTCTGATTAGTGTAAAGATGCTCGATCGGTGCCGGCTGCCCATTGGCGGCCCGAAAAACCATCTCCCCATCTTCGGTCCAATTACGGAAATCTTGGCTCGAAGCCCGACTCACCCAGCGCACTTGGCCGTAACCCGGGACCGCCTTAAAATTCCGGAAATAACAAAGGAACTTCCCTTCAGTCTCGGACCACAGCAAAACATTCTGCGAATCGTACCGATATTCTTTCGCCGGCGGCAGCAAGGGCTGCCCCTCCATCATTTTTTGCCACGTGATGCCGTCCGCCGAAACATAGCGCAGTAAACCTGTTTTTAGCGTTCCCCCGATAGCTTTCCAACGTTCAGCTACCGGTACCGTCACCCGCGGATCGAGCATGACCGACAAATTATGCGTCGCGGGAGCAGCGTCGCGCAGAACAATATTATCCTGGGGCTTCGTCCAGCGGATACCGTCGCTAGATTCCGCATACGCCGTTACTTCTCCAGAGGAACCGTCAGCCATGGCAATCGGTAGCCCTCGATAATAGGCCCGAAACCCACCGCTCGGAAGGGTGATAATTGATACATAGCCGCAAAATGCGCCCTCGTGCTGACGATCAAAAGCAAAGGCGGTTCCTTGATCTCGTGGAACCTGCAAGCGCAACTCAGCCCCCTCTAATTGATCGATTAAATAGTGATCAACAAATAACTCGCGCCGCGAAGCGAGGTCCAAAGGTTCACTCGCAGTCGCGGCAACTAATAGGGCTAAATAAATAATAAAGTTCATGTTAGTTGAAAAACAGTAATTCCATTAAATTAACGCGTTAAAAAAATTTAACGAAAACGAAGTGAATAAAGATCTGCGTCTTGCATGACGAAACGCAATCGAACGACTCGCCCCTTGAGCGATGCCCAATTTAGACCTGAAGCCCACTGCACTTCGCGTTCAATGGCGTCGCCAACGAGCATGGGGCACTCCAGCAACGAAAATCCTGGCACGGGCTCACCATCAATTGTTTGCACTTCCACCCGTACGCTACCGGCCGCGGAAGTCGCACAATTTAATATTAAATGAGCGCCACTCACGATGAGGGGTTTCGTAATCATCTCACCTTCAGCATAAGGAGCATTGACCGAGGCGAAACCGTCTAAGCGTAATGTGTAACGAGCGAGATGCGCAGTGGGTTGAACATAGTTTTGCCCTACATAGAGAGACATTTCAGTAGCACTCGTCTGGATGAAGCCGGTGGCGGGGACGCCATTGCGTGAAACCCAGTTTCCTTTATCGAGGCCTGGGCGAACAAACGCCTCCATAAAAGTACGGTCATAGCGAGTACCGCCACGACTGGTCATAAATACCGTATCCGCGACTTGATTGGGAATATTGTGATCATGGCCACTGATTCCGAGAAAAGCCTTCCCGACCTGCTGTAGCGCGAATTGCTCATCGGTGAGAAAACGCCGCCCCATGACCAACCGCATCGGGGTCGCAATATAAAGATGCGGCGCGCGGAAATAAGGCCGCGTATGATTCGTATAAAGATGCTCCAGCGGCGTAGGGCCAAAACTCATTCGTTCTGGCTCTGACCAGGTAATGAGATCTTTCGAAGTAGTGCGTGAGATTGTACGATAGCCCGTAAGATTAAAGTTCTTTACGGAGTAATCCACCCAGCCGGTGAAAACACGGAAATAGAGTACGTAGCATTTCTCTAAATCCGACCAGAAAGCTACGTTCAGCGTATCGAAGGCCCCATTTTTAAAAACTGGCTGTTCGCGCCACTTCCGCCACCGCAGGCCATCAGCGGAAACTAATACGTACAATCCTTGCGGCCACTGTCCCCCTACCGCCTTGTACCGCTCATCGGGCGGAACTCCTGGCCGTGTGTCGAGAAATGGACTTAAACTTTGGGTAAAGGGATCTTCCCGCGGCGAGGGCGCCAGTAAGATATTATTTTTTTTAGAACCCTGAAACTCCACTAAGCCAAGCTCGGGTTTAATCCAAGTTATGCCATCCGTACTTTCAGCATAACAAAAGTAAGAAGTCTCACGTTCACTTTTACCCGCACTCGAAAGAGCTGGGCCCCCGCGATAATAAAGGCGATAGCGGCCCCCATCCTCAATGATGGTCGCATAGCCCGAAGCATCTCGATCCCACGGATCAGTAAATTTTAAAGCGGCCCCAGCATTTTTAGGCTCATGAAGTTTTAAACTTACCCCGCGCATTTCTGCGATGAGGTAATGGTCGACCATGAGCTCTAAGCGGTCGCCCAGATCTATCGGCTGCGCGCCAAGCGTGAGCGGTATTCCGAGTATAAGTAAAAGAGAGTAGATTTTCATAATTTTAGGTTAAATATTTTTTACACAACGGCGCTTAGCTGAAAGCTAAGCCCAGAGTTTAGAGTTCGAGCCAGAAAGAATAAAGGTCAGCATTCTTGAGATGAAAACGGATCCGCACCGACTTACCCTGCAACTCAGTCAGTTGCCGATCTGCCCAGCGCAATTCTACTCGCGTGTGGTCGCCGACTACCGGCTCACACTGCGCAATCCCCCAACCGGGCAAAGCCGTCCGCCCATCTGCGGTGGTAATCTCAGCGCGGATCTCCCCAACAGCTTCGGCATTGATGTATAAATGTTGCCCCGCGATCACGACCGGGCGCGTATCAAGAAAACCACCCTCAGCATCCGCGTGCATTGAAACAAATCCGTCTAACCGTAACTTAGCTAAATAGATTCCTCCGTGATATTGATATCCATCGGACGCTCGCTGTAGAGAATTGGGTCGATACCGCACATCGATGCCGGAATAGTAAAACCAGAGCTCATCACCCATCCGAATGGGATGAGAGGTGGGAAAGATTTGGCCGGTGTCCCCAATGCCCGGTCCCATTTCGGAGACGGGGATGAAATGGGCCCGATCGCCCACGCGGTTCCAGGCCCGAAGGTCTCGGCTACTGGCGAGCTTCGGAGAATTGATTCCGTCCTGATTGCCGCGGGGCAGCGGAATTCGCCCGCTGGATTCGAAATAATTAGGCAGGCCAATGTAAAGCCCTTCGTAGGGAAACACTGCCATGTTATAGATCTCAACGTTGTACTCCTCCGGATGGTTGATCGTCGGCCGCCACATCCGAGGATTC
>QWOQ01000002.1 GCA_003669585.1 Planctomycetota bacterium
AAATATTTTCCGGCAATGGTCCCCCTGTCTGGCTCTGGCCAGTTCTCTACATCATCTGGACACCAGGAATTCTGGGATTTCTGCTGAGCTTCTATTCCATCGTACGCTACCCATACCTGAGTCTCGCGACAGGTGGTCTTCAACTTCCCGGCTTCACGAGAACGTGGATTTGGACGTTTGTTGGGGTGATCTTCTACTTCCTTGGAACGATTTTTCTGTTGCTTGGAGTAGGTTCCCGTTTTGCTCCAATGCCTCCCATGTCCAAGTCCGAGTTGGTTTTGATCCTTTATCTGGCGATCGAGTTGCTGTTTATCGGATTTCTGTTTGCCACATACAAACGCGAGAAACATGTGACGGTGTCGACGTTCATTGAGCTGACATTCGGATTCGGAATCCTATTGTTCCCGATTTATCTCCCCTTCATCCTGATCGGCAGCTTGCGATGCCGTCAACGCCTGAGCGCACTCAAGAATTCAAGGCATTCGTGATGAAGTTCAGCCAGAATCAATCGATTTCAACTTCATTTTCGGACCATGGGGAACTGAATGTTCTTCGGTACGATTTGCTGACACGTTCATCAAGCGTCCAAAGTGATGTGAGGTAGGCTTCATGTGGTTTTCCGGGTTTCGTGGCCGAAGTTTCATTCAGTTCATCGCTACACTCTGTCAGCAGTGGGGGCGGTCTGGACGAGAGTCGAGGCGTGTGCGTCCCAGCAAGATCCGTCCCGTCGAGTCCCGCGTGGCACCGACGCATGCGATCGAGCGATTGGAAGACCGGGTGCTGTTGTCGGCCTTCACTGCGTCCGGGTCAACGCTGAATGTTGATCTGAATACTGCAAATGCGAATGTCGCGATCGTGTCGTCGGGAACTTCGTACACTCTGACGCTGACGGGGGATACCTGGAATGGCACAGATAGTGCAAACGTCACGGGGAATGGGACCAGTACGCTGACGGTGACGGCGGCCGGGCTGGCTGCGTTCGACACGATCAGCATCACTGACTCTGCTGCCGGAGAGTCCGTCACGTTCGATGACAGTGGTGCGAACACCTACCAGGACGATTTCTCGGTGGTGCTGGACAATACGGGGGCTGGAGTCATTACGTTCAACGGGGCGACCCACTTCGCGGGGGCGAGCGGCCTGAGTGGTTTGACGACCAGAAACATTCAGCTCAACAGCGGTTCGAGCGTCACAACAATCAACGGCAACCTGACGCTGTCTGCCAACGCTGCCGGAACCACGACCGGGGACTTCAGCGGCCTGCGTGCGGAGAACGCGACGATTCAGACGACCGGAAGCGGCAATATCGTCGTGACGGGACGCGGTGGCAACGACGCAGCCACGGGATCGCACATCGGCATTGCGCTGGTGAACGGCTCGTTCATCAATGCATCCGGTACCGGCGCCGTGACTCTGATGGGGACAGGCGGAGTCGGCAACGGGCTGGATGCGGGCGTGCATGTTGAAGCAAGCCAGGTGACGGCAGTCAGTGGTGGCATCACCGTCACGGGCAACGCCAACACGACCGCAACGGGCGACTACAACATCGGCATACGGGTCCTTTTCGGTGGCCAGATCAAGGCGACGGGCAGCGGCGGCGTGACGATCAACGGCACCGGGGCTGGCGGCGCCAACAACAACTGGGGCGTCAGCGTGGAAGCGGCGAACAGCATGATCTCCGTGGTGGATGGCACGCTGTCCATCACCGGGACTGGCAGTGCAAACTCCTCGGGAGGCTTCAATGTTGGCGTGCTTGTCGACAACGGAGCGGAGTTGAAGTCGACCGGTTCGGGCAATCTCAACATTGCGGGAACAGGAGGGACAGGAGGTAATCCGTATGCGATCATGCTGGGCAGTACGGGAATGGGAACCATCACCACGTCTGCGGGGACGGGCAGCCTGACGCTGGTTGGGGACGGCATTTCCATCGATGTCGTGAACGGCAGCAACATCAACGCTGGTACGAACCTGGTCACGCTGAAACAGAAAACCAACGGCACGCTGATCAACCTCGGTGGCGCCGATGTCCTCAGCGGTTCACCTCTCACGCTGGGTCTGACGGATACCGAACTGGACCGGATCACGGCGGGCACAGTGCAGATCGGCGACGCCAGCAGCGGCGCGATCACGGTCAGCGCGGTGATCAGCCGTGCGGCGTCGACGAATCTCGTTTTGACCACTGGCGGCAGTATCACGGTCAACGAAGGACTGGCTACCCATGGCGGCAGCCTGACGTTGTCCGCGACGAATGGGATCACGCTCAGCAACAGCCTCACGACAAGTGGGGGCAACGTGACACTGAGTGCGGACAGTGATGCCAATGGCAGCGGGACGCTGACGATCAGTGCGGTCAGTTGGTCGCAGCCGACGCAGCTCAACGAGGCGTCGGGCGCTGCCCGCGACAACTTCGGCAGCTCGGTGGCGTTGAGCAGCGATGGCAATACGGCTATCGTCGGAGCTTACGGGGACGATGTGGACGGGAAACCGAACCAAGGCACGGCGACGATCTTTGTCCGCTCAGGCGGCGTCTGGACGCAGCAGACGTTGTTGACCGCAACGGGGGGCGCTACTGGCGACAACTTCGGTGTCTCGGTGGCATTGAGCGGCGACGGCAACACGGCCATCGTCGGAGCTTACGGGGACACCATCAGCGGGAATGGAAGCCAAGGCTCGGCGACAATCTTCATCCGTTCGGGCGGCGTCTGGACGCAGCAGCAGCAAGTGACCGCCACGGGGGGCGCTGCCGTCGACTTTTTCGGCAACTCGGTGGCGTTGAGCAGTGACGGCAACACGGCCATCGTCGGAGCTTACGTCGACGATGTTGGCGGAAATGCGAACCAAGGCTCGGCGACGATCTTCACCCGCTCGGGCGGCGTCTGGACGCAACAGCAGCAGTTAACCGCCACGGGGGGCGCTGCCAACGACAACTTCGGCAGCTCGGTGGCGTTGAGCAGCGACGGCAACACGGCCATCGTCGGAGCTTACGTCGACGACGTTGGCGGGAATGTGAACCAAGGCTCGGCGACAATCTTTACCCGCTCGGGCGGTGTCTGGACGCAGCAGCAGCAGGTGACCGACGCAGGAGGCGCTGCCAACGACAAATTTGGCAGTTCGGTGGCGTTAAGCAGTGATGGCAACACGGCCATTGTCGGAGCTTTCTTAGACGATGTCGGCGGGAATGTGGACCAAGGCTCGGCGACGATCTTCACCCGCTCGGGCGGTGTCTGGACGCAGCAGGCGCAGGTGACCGCCACGTCGGGCGCTGCCCGCGACAACTTCGGCAGCTCGGTGGCGCTGAGCAGCGACGGCAACACGGCCATCGTCGGAGCTGACATGGACGATGTCGGCGGGAATGGGGACCAAGGCACGGCGACGATCTACACCCGCTCGGGCGGCGTCTGGACGCAGCAGCAGCAGGTGACCGCAACGGGAGGCACTGGCTTCGACCATTTCGGCGCCTCAGTGGCGTTGAGCAGCGACGGCAACACGGCGATTGTCGGAGCTAGTTGGGACGATGTCGGCGGGAATATGGAGCAAGGCTCGGCGACGATATTCACTCGTTCGAGCGGTGTCTGGACACAGCAGCAACAGGTGACCGCAACGGGAGGCGCTGCGAACGACTTCTTCGGTTTCTCGGTGGCGTTGAACAGCGCCGGCAACACAGCCATCGTCGGAGCTGACTGGGACGATGTCGGCGTGAATGCGGACCAAGGCTCGGCGTTCACGTTCGTGCAGTCAAATCCGGGTTCAATCTCTGCGGGAGGGGGCACCATCACGATCCAGGCTGCCGACATCGACCTGCAAGGAACCCTCAGCAGCACTGCGACTGTCAGCTTGTCCTCCGAACAAGCCGGTCGTGCCATCGACCTGGGGACCAACACCGTCAACACGCTGGGCCTGACCGATGCCGAACTGGGTCAGATCACGGCCGGACAGCTGAACATCGGCGGTGTCAACAGCGGCGCAATCACGGTCAGCGCGGCGATCAGTCGTTTGGCCAGCACGACGTTACAACTGAAGTCGGGAGGAGCGATCAACTTCACGACCGGGTCACTCGCTTCGGCGGGGGGAAACGTGACGCTCGATCCGGGGACGAGCGTCAGCCCCACGACGACCGGCCTGGATGTCAATGCGGGGACAGGGACGCTCGCATTTGGTTCAAACGATGATCTCGCTATCGATATCACCGGAACGACTGTCGATACGCAATACCGGCAGCTCAACGTGATCGGCGTCGTGAGCCTGACGGGAGTCGATCTGGTCCTGAGCGGCTCACCCTCGCTCGCGGGTGGGGAATCCTTCACGATCGTCAACAACGACGGCACCGATGCGGTCGTCGGCACGTTCAACGGACTGGCGGAAGGGGCGACGATCAGCAACTTTCTCGGTTCGGGCAAGAACGCACGCATCAGTTATGTGGGTGGGACCGGCAACGACGTGGTGGTGACGGTCAATTCTGCGCCGGTGATCGGCTCCTTTAATTCCACAGTCGCCTATACCGCCAGCGGACCCGCCACGGTGCTGGGAGCGAACGCCAGCGTGACTGATGTGGATACCACACGATTCAATGGCGCAACGCTGACCATCAGCCAGTCCGGCTTTACCGAAGCCAGCGATCGCCTGGAGATTCGCTCTGTCACCCGCCTGGTGGCCGTCAGCGGGTCGAATGTCACCTATCGAGGAACGATCGTCGGAACCGTCAGCGGTGGCACTGGCAGCAGCGCTCTGGTCATCGTCTTTAATGGCAATGCGACGCAGTCGGCCGTGCAGACGGTGCTGCGCAACGTGACCTTCCGCAGCGTGTCGCCAACCCCTGCCACAACGACTCGTACCGTTCAGATCACACTGACGGATGGCGAAGGCGGGACCAGCAACGTGCCCACGAGATCGATTACTGTTGTGGCCAGTCCAGGGGCCTTCGCTCCAGGCGGTGTTGCCCCCGCAACCCCCGCACCGCCTGCGGTAAGTGCCCCGGTTGCCGGCGCACTGGAGGCGGCGTTCGCGGCACAAACGATGGCCATGTCGTCAGCGACATCAAATGCCATCAAACCAGTTGCTGACACCGGTGATCTGCCGGCGCCTGCGTTCATCAAGGCCCTGACGGAATGGAGACTGGCCGTCGCCAGTGCCAGCACGACCAGCGATGGCGACTCTCAAACGCCGCGACGGTTGGTGCGTCACGCGATGATCACGGAAAGCGTCAGTTCCTTTGATCACGCGACAACCGAACAAACACTCGTCGAAAATGCCGTTGACGATGTCTTTGCGAGAATCGAAAGCTGGTACTAAAGAGAGCTGACTTCCGTAAACAAAACAAGCACGATGAAACTCGAACTCAGGAGATGCAGATGATGTTGATCGAACACAGCGGCAATGTCCGGTGCCTTGGTACGCGTTGGCAGGTCAAAGCAATTTGGACGATGATGATTCTGTTCGGAATCGTTTCGATCGCACGCGTTCATGGGCAGGAGACACTGACGCTGCAAGGCCCGCATCCACGACTGAGATTTGACGACAATGCCGGCACCACGCAGGCTTGGAGCATTCTTGGCGACAATGTCAGCTTAGACGTAATCAATGAGACGGCCGGTACAACACCGTTTCGTGTTGATCCCCTGGCATTTCAGAATAGCCTGGTGGTGGGCGCCTATGGCCAAATTGGTTTTGGAACGTACATTCCGAGCGTCGAACTGCATGTCTCGACGAATCATTTTTCTCCAACGCTAAGGTTGGAGACGACGGGCGTAGTTCCACACGCCTGGGACCTGCAGGGGACCGCCAGTGGTTTCAGCATAGTGGACGTGACGAATGCCAACACGAGACCGTTCAGCATCCTGGCAGGGGCACCCACTGATAGTTTCCTGGTAGATACGACCGGCATGATCGGGCTGGGAACATCGACTCCCGCCGCGAGGTTGCACGCACGCGTTCCGGCAGTTGCTGGCGTTGAGTCCATCGTCAAATTCGATATTACTGACGATGCGATTGGAAAACTGGAAATCAATAACGCCAGTGCTACGAACGGAGTCTTCCATCCCCGGTTTCGCGGGACGACAAATGCGCAGGCAGTAGGGCTCACTTTTGAAGGAGCCATTACAGACGACATCGGCGCTAACCCTGTGGTCAGTTTCGCTGCTTCCAAAATTGTCGGCGGGTCCGTGACAAATCGTCCGTTGCTCGTTGTCCGGAACAATCAGACGGTCAGAGTCAGAGTCGCCGCGAATGGCGACATGTTTGCCACA
>QWOQ01000017.1 GCA_003669585.1 Planctomycetota bacterium
ACCAGTAATGGAAATCTCTCGGTCACCGGAAGTCTGACTGCCGGTACGGGGAATGTCACGCTCAACACCGCCACTGGAAGCGTTGCCACCACAGGACTCATCACCGGCAACGTTTTGAATGTCACTGCAATCAATACTTCCACGCTCACAACCAATGTCACCACGCTGGTGGCAAACGTTACCGGTGCGGCAAGTGCGCTCACGGTCAACGAGACAAACGGCCTGATCATCGGAGCAGGAAATGTCGCCACCAATAATGGAAAT
This sequence comes from Planctomycetota bacterium, assembly GCA_003669585.1. Classification (GTDB taxonomy): domain Bacteria; phylum Planctomycetota; class Planctomycetia; order Pirellulales; family UBA1268; genus QWOQ01. The sequence continues at coordinate 265 of QWOQ01000017.1, forward strand.
ATCTCGATCAATCTCGCCGCAGGTGCAATCACCTCTGTCGGAACGATCACCGGCAACGCTCTCTCGGCAACCGCTCCAAATACATCCACGCTCAATACGAATGTCACGACACTTGTTGCAACAATTTCTGGAGCCGCTCAAGGGCTCACGGTCAATGAGACAAACGGCTTGACAATCGGAGCGGGAAATGTCGCCACCAATAGTGGAAATATTTCGATCAATCTCGCCGCTGGTGCAATCACCTCTCTCGGTCGAATCACCGGCAACGTTCTCTCGGCAACCGCTCCAAATACGTCCACGCTCAATACGAATGTCACCACGCTTGTTGCAACAATTTCTGGAGCCGCTCAAGGGCTCACGGTCAATGAAACAAACGGCTTGGCAATCGGAGCGGGAAATGTCACCACTAATAGTGGAAACGTCTCAATTAATCTCGCCGCAGGTGCAATCACCTCTCTCGGTCGAATCACCGGCAACGTTCTCTCGGCAACCGCTCCAAATACGTCCACGCTCAATACGAATATCACGACGATTGTCGCAACAATTTCTGGAGCCTCTCAAGGGCTCACCCTCAACGAGATCGATGGACTCATCATCGGCTCTATCGCTGTCCAAGCCAATAATGGCAGCATCACGCTCAATCTCGCTGCAGGAAACCTCACGAACGCTGTTGCGATCAATGCAGGCTCTTCTGGAAATGTCACGCTTCTTGCACCAGCGGGTTCGATCAACTCAAGTGGCCTCATCACAGCCAATGTGCTTTCTACAACGTCACTCAATAATGCGACGCTCAATACAAATGTTGCCGGCTTGAACAGCACCATTACGGCAGCAGGAAATCTTCTCGTGAATGAGGCCAACAACCTCACGGTCGTCAATGCCAAAACGTCGAATGGTTCAATTAATCTTACAACGCCTACAACAAGCAACATTTCGGTTACGTCCATCAATTCCGCCTCTGGAACGAGTGGTAATGTAACGCTGATCGGTGGCAATCTGACAATTGATGCCCCGGGCATCACGGCAACCAATATCGTTGACCTAAGAGGAATTATCGGGACGATTTCGATTGCCATCGGCGGTCGAATTAATGCACCGACAGTGCTGACGAATTCACCGATCTACTACACAATTTCATCAAGTGCCGATTCCGGTCCAGGTTCGCTTCGCGATGCCCTAAACGGCATCAATTCGAGCAACTACAACACTGCGATTACAATTCTCACCCCCACCACGATTAATCTCACCTCGCCACTGCCGGCGATGACCAAAACGTTGATTTTAGCTGGCAATAATCTTCTTACGCTAAACGGGGCTGCTGCTGGCGTTACGGCCTCTGGCCTTACGCTGACATCAACTGCCACCGGCAGCAGTATCACAGGCGTTGAGCTTCTGAATTTTGGTGGAGCCGGTATCGACATCATTGGGACGAAATCAACGATTGTCTCCAATGTCATTGTCACCAATAGCGGCAGCGGAGTTCGGGCCAGCGGCGATGTTGCAGGTACGAGCGTCACGCTGTCGACATTCAACTGGAATACTACCGGCATCGAACTCAATGCCGTACAAAATATGCAAGTTGGAAAAGCCAATCAACAAGGAAATATTATCAATGGTCGAATTAATTCCACGGGTGCTATTCGAACACTCGACGGCATCAAGATTTCCGGGCTCAGCACAGGCACAAAGGCCTATGGAAATCTGATCACAGGAGCCTCTCGAGGAATCAGCCTTATTGGCGCAAGCAATCTCACTGTTGGCGGCTACACCGCGACGCAGGAAAACGAAATTGCTGCTTGCACAACGGGTGTCTATGCAACCGGTTTCTGCAACAATTCTTTTGTGATTAAAACGAAAATCACAACCACGCCAACACCGTACAACGTCACCGGCTCTCGCTATCTGACGATCGTTCAGTAATTGACCACGTGCATTGTCTGTGATCCTCTGTGCCGCACGCAGTGGGATGCACTGAAAGAAGCTTCGGTTGAAAATGTCAAAGCCGAAAGATACTCTGTGTGCGGGGATTTGGTTTCACGGGCCGCGATTTCGCGAGAGGGCATCTATCGCTCCTGCACGCATCATTGGTCAATATTTTTTTAGGAGATTCGGAGCATGACCCTCTTGAAACGCTTACGCCACACATTTTTGCGTCGTCAAAAAGTTTATTCCAAAAAACGGCCTCTCCTCGCTGAATTTCTTGAAGCTCGTTCGATGCTGTCGGCCTCTTCAATCAATCTCGACTCTGTGGACAACGCATACTGCTCCACATTGCCCGTGATCGATGACAATTTTCAATTTGCTTTCCAGCCCACAGCTTCCACTCTCCAACTGGCGCCTCTTGCGGAGACGTTTTTACTGCACAGCCGACCGAGTGCTACGAAAATTATTTATCTCGACTTCACGGGCCACACAACAACTGGCACTTCCTGGAGCAACGGCGCGACAATCGTAACGCCGGAGTATGACATCGATGACATCGCTGGGTTCAGCAACAGCGAACTTCAAAACGTCCAAGACGTCTGGGCTCGAGTGGTCGAAGACTTTGCCCCTTTTGATGTCGATGTGACGACGCAAGAGCCGGCGAGTCTTGAAGATCTTCGAAACTCCGGTGGAGCCGATGATCGCTGGGGAATCCGAGTGGTTATCGGGGGCGACAACGGCTGGCTAGGGGCTGCGGCTGGTGGCGTCGCCTTCCTCACATCCTTCGATTGGGATAGCGACACGCCCTGCTTTGTCTTTACTGATAATCTTGGAAATGGAAATCCAAAAAATACTGCGGAAGCAACAAGCCACGAAGTCGGTCATACGCTTGGACTCGATCACGACGGTCGCACGAGTCCCTCTGAGGGTTACTACTCTGGCCATGGTTCTGGTCCAACGGGCTGGGCTCCCATTATGGGTGTTGGTTACTCCAAAGAACTCGTGCAGTGGAGTTCGGGGCAATACCTCAGTGCCAATAACCCGGAAGACGATCTGACAATCATTACAACAACCAATGGTTTTGGATATCGAGTGGACGATTACGGGAGCACGATTTCCACGGCCAACGAACCACCGTTGAAATCAGAAATACCGCTCTCTCTGACCGGTGTGATCGAGCAAAATACCGATATCGATCTGTTTCGCATCAGAACCACCGGTTCACTCAAAGCAACCCTTACGCCTGCGGTCATCAGCCCCAATCTCGATATCCTTGCAGAAATTTGGGATGCAACCGGATCGGTCATCTTTACGAGCAATCCTCTCGATGCCCTCAACGCTTCGTTTGATCTGATCGTAACGGCGGGCGATTATTTTCTGGCAATTCGTGGTGGCGGAAAGGGAGATCCGCTCGGCACCGGTTACACCAATTACGGGAGCCTCGGTCAGTATTCAATGACATTAACCGTGTCGTCAGATACAACGCCTCCTGTGGCAACGTTTGCAACCAGTCCGACACTGCGTAACACACCACTCGATTCGATCGGAATTGATTTTAGTCGCAGCGTAAGCGGTGTTTCGATCGGCGATTTGACGCTCTCGCGAAACGGCGTTCCGGTAAATCTCGCCGCGGCAACGCTCACAGGAAGTCGACTCAATTACACGCTTGCAAATCTGGGAACGGCCACTGCTCTCGACGGCGATTACACGCTCACGCTCGTCGCCGCTGGCTCCGGAATTGTCGACATTGCCGGCATTCCTCTCCTTGTCAATGCGCGCGTTTCATGGACGCTTGATAAAACTTCGCCTGCAGTGATCCTTGCAACCAGCTCACCAAGTTTGACCAATCAATCGAGCATGGTTGTGACGGTGAATTTTTCTGAGTCGGTCTCAGGCCTTTCTCTCTCAGACATTCTCGTTACCAACGCAGTCGCTTCCAACCTACTCGGCTCCGGAGCAAGCTATTCGTTTACCGTTTCACCCCTCACAGATGGCCCGGTTGTCATTGAGATTGGATCTGCTGCAGCGATGGATGCCGCCGGAAATCCGAATACGCAGTCAAACACTCTTTCGTTTGTTTCCGATCGTAGCAATCCAGCGACACCCACATTTTTGCTGGTCAACGATTCTGGCGTAAACCCCAGCGATCGCATTACCAACGACGGACGAATGATCGTTTCGGGTCTCGAACCGCTTGCCGTTTGGCAGTACAGTCTGACAGGTGGATTGCTATGGGTAACGGGAAGTGGAACGACGTTCGTGGTTCCAGATGGTCAGTATCTTTCGGGGATTATTCGCATTCGCCAGAGCGATGCCGCCGGAAATCCGAGTTTTGAAGGATTCAATAGTGCTTCTGTTACGGTAGACACCGTCGCACCAGTTGTTTTGTTTGCACCGATTCGAAGTCCCGTTTCATCGTCTCTGAAATCAATTTCGTTCTCGTTTACCGAAACAACGTATGGTGTTGTTCCGAATGATTTTCGTCTTTTTCGAGATGGCGAGGCCGTTGCCTTGGTGGGCGCAGAAGTCACTGGCAGCGGCATGAATTGGGCAGTGAACAACCTTGCAAATTGCAATCGAATTCAGGGCGGTTATCGAATCGTGTTAACTGCCGCTGGCTCAGCAATCACGGATAGTGCCGGAAATTTTCTCTCGCTCAATGCTGATCGAGAGTGGCTTGTACAGTCGATCAAGCCGAGTGCCCCACGAACACTCACCGGTATTCCTGGAGCCGGTCAGGTGCTCCTCTCGTGGAGCGCTCCTGCATCGAGCGGCTTGACCATTGTGCGCGACTACACGGTTCAGTATGCGAATGCAGGAGGCCCTTGGATATCATTCAACGACGGCATATCGACGCTGACGACAGCGATGGTCACTGGGCTCACGAATGGATCGAGTTATACATTTCGCGTAGCAGCAATCAATTCTTTAGGTATTGGAATCTATTCATCGAACTCGCCTTCCATCACGCCTCTCTCAAAACCATCGACCCCCACGATTCTTTCCACCACAGCCAATGACGGTCTGGTTTCGCTGACGTGGAGAGTTCCTGTGTCAAACGGTGGTTCGTCGATCACCGATTATATTCTTCAGTTTTCTACCAATAGTGGGGCTTCTTGGGTGCAGTCGAACGACTCTGTTTCGATCAACACCGCCGCGACGGTGAGTTCTTTAACAAATGGAGTCACTTATCTTTTTCGTGTTGCAGCCGTGAATGCTGCAGGTGCTGGTGATTGGTCTTCACCATCGTCACCCATCACGCCTCGTTCTCTGGCAGGATCTGTTTCAGAACTTCTAGGTGTGGCAGGGAATACTCAGGCCACGCTAACGTGGAACTCTCCCGCTTCTACAGGTGGATCGCCTATCACCGATTATATTATCCAGTTTGCGCCACTCAACCAGGCAACTTGGACAACATTTGTGGATGGTATTTCTACAGTTCGATCGGCGACGGTCACCGGTCTGATTAATGGCACAGCGTATCGATTTCGCGTGGCATCGAAGACCGTCATGGGTGAAAGTCCTTTTTGTGACCCCAGCAATTCAGTAACGCCGGGTCTTTTTGTTCCGGAGGTTCCCACCAAACTCAAACTTATCGCATCGACAGGCAGCGCGTATCTCTTTTGGACCGCGCCACAATTTCTTGGCGGCACATCGCTTGTTGACTACGTTGTTCAATATTCTCTAGGCGGCAGTGGTTCTTGGACCACGTTTAACGATGGCGTCTCTGTGGCAACCTCGACCCGAGTCACAGGTCTGACCCCTGGCGGAAGCTACGTGTTTCGTGTGGCGGCAAAAAGTTCTCTCGGAACAGGTGCCTGGTCGGCGATTTCATCTCCAATCGTTCCCAAAGCCTGACCTGCACAAATGTTGGCAGGCTCACCTTGAGTCTCATTCGAACGTTGACTGTCGATTTTCAAAAACTACGTAGCCCCCTACAACCGTGCAAAACGAAAATATTCGTCGAATGCTCAACTTTGCATAACAAAACGTTGCGTTCCCCCACCACAAAGGTAGAATCCAATGCGTAGGCTTGGGCGGCAGTGTGGATCGAACAATTTCGCGATTGAGTTTTTTCCGTGAGTGGATTTCTCGTTTGTTTTCGAGAATCTGTTTCTGATGGTCTGTTGGTTATTCCGAGGAGATTTTGTCGATGAGTCTTAAAAAACAGGTTCATACCGTTCGATCGAGACAAAAGCAGAAAACTTTTCGCACGCTCCTGTCGAGCGAAAGGCTTGAAGATCGGTGCATGCTCACGGCTTCCGTTGGTTCTGCGTATGATTCTGTTTCATCGACGTGGTTTGCTTCACTTTCTCACTCTGGCGGCCCCGCCTCGTCACTCGCAGTGGCAGTCAGCCAAGCTCCTTCTTCCTCGAACTCTGCTTCGGAAAACCTCAATGAATGGATCGTTCGACTCAATTCGGAAGCGACAAAAACTATTCGTTCTGTTGCCGATGCTGCAAAAGCGTTTGCCAATGCACCGTACGGCATCCAAGTCGTAAAAGGGCTCGGCCTTACAGGGCAACTCTTACTTTCGGCAAATGCCTCTGCCGCGAAAGTTGGAGACTATCTGAAAGCGAATCCTTTGCTGGCGTATGCCGAACAAAACATGCGGGTTCAGGCACTGCAGGCAACCCCAAACGATCCCAAGTATACAAACGGTGATCTTTGGGGCCTCAATAATAGTGGCCAAAATGGCGGTGTCCCAGATGCCGACATTGATGCACCCGAGGCTTGGGATATTACTACCGGGAGTCGTTCCGTTGTGGTTGCTGTGATCGATACTGGCATCGACTACAATCATCCTGATTTACGAGACAACATGTGGCGTAATCCCGGCGAAACACCGGGAGATAACATCGATAACGACGGCAATGGTTTCATTGACGATGTTTACGGCTGGGATTTTTATAACAACGACGCATCCGTGTATGACAGTCCAGAAGACGATCATGGCACTCACGTCGCCGGAACCATCGCAGGCCGGGGAAATAATGAAATTGGTGTTGTGGGCGTTAATTGAGTTTCGTCCATCATGTCTATCAAATTTCTAGGCGATTTTGGCGGGACCACCAGTGGAGCCATAGCTTCTGTGAACTATGCAACCATGATGAAAGGCCGCGGAACGAATATTCGCGTTACGAGCAACAGCTGGGGCGGCGGGGGTTATAGCGAAGGACTCAAAAGCGCCATTGAAGCTGGAGGGCAAGCGAATATCTTATTTGTTGCAGCAGCAGGAAATTCTGGAACAAACAATGATGTTATTCCTTCCTATCCCTCCGGCTATGACTCAGCATGTATTGTTTCAGTTGCGGCAACTGATAGAAATGACAAACTTGCCTCTTTTAGTCAATACGGTAAAACCAGTGTCGATATTGGTGCTCCGGGCGTGAGTATCTGGAGCACTCTTCCGGAAAATACGTATGGCTCTTACGATGGAACAAGTATGGCCACGCCGCATGTCTCCGGCGTGGCAGCGCTCGTGTTGGCGATCAATCCAACAATTAGTGTGACCGACTTAAAGGCAGTGATTCTCGACTCTGTTGACAAGATATCAAGCCTCGCCGGTAAGACAGTGACCGGTGGCCGCCTGAATGCGTTTAAAGCACTTGAAAAAGCTCGTCCGTTTTTGAAACTTCTATCGGTGAGTCCAAGCGGAACCGTATTGCCGCCTTCCAGCGTGAGTCAAATCACGGTGCGATTCAGTGAAGAGGCTTTGGGGGCCTCGGTAGTGAAAGGGAATTTTCTGCTTGTTGGCGACGGGGATGACGGAGAATTTGGCTCTGAAACCGCTCCGGGCGATGATGTTTCAATTTCGATAAGCGACTCGCAAATCTCTCAGGCTCTCGATGGCTCGCAAGGTGTTGTCACCATTTCTTTCAGTTCTCCACTTCTGCCGGATCGTTACCGACTCACGCTAAAAGGAACTGGAAGTAATCCACTTCGCAATGGAGCCGGGTTGCCGCTTTCAAACGGAAAAGATCTCTCGTCAATGTTTCTTATACGGGCTAATGCAGAGGAGCCGAATGATTGGATGGACAATGCAATCAATGTCAGCAGAACCAGTGGTCGAATCGTTTTTGATGAAAATCTTGGCGACGGAGCCTATGGTTCCCGCGATGTTGATATGTTTAAAGTGACTCTTGCCCAGTCCCAGCTTTTTATTGCCGATATCGATGCGGTGCGGCTGTCCAAAACTTCCTTATTTAATAGCTACCTGAGGCTCTTTGATTCGAAAGGAAATCAGATTCTGGCCAACAACGATTTCGCCGAATCGGCTGATAGCTATCTTGAATTTCGGGCCAAAGAAGCTGGAACATACTATGTGGGCGTGTCGGGCTATGGAAACTCGTCCTATTTGGCCGTAAATGGTTTTGGAAGGCCAGGCTCCACCGGTGACTATCGACTTTCGTTGACGTTTCAGACAGTGGCCGCAACACCCTCCCCGCTGACACTCACTATCGTGAATATAACTCCCAATCCACGAACAGAGGCCGTTCCAGAGATCGTTCTGGAATTCAATCGCCCCGCCTCTGGGTTTGATATCGGTGATCTCGGTCTTACTCGCAATAATCAAACCGTCTCGCTGGTGGGAACAACGCTCGTCTCTTCCGACAACAAGCGATGGATTCTTTCCGGCCTAGCCACAAAGACATCCGATTCGGGAACATATTTTTTTACGGTAAACGTCGGTGGCAGCGGCATTCAAGATCAATTTGGATTGATGCTCTCGTCGAACGTTTCCAAGTCTTGGATAATGTCGGGCCCCGTTGTACCGCCGCCGTCGCTCGTTGCTGATTTTGGAGATGCCATTCCGGATTCCTATAACGTGATATTTGCTTCGAATTCAAATATTCAAACGAAGTTGCTCTCCCAAAAAATTGGCGATGGAACGAATAAATCAAAAGATGTCGACATCCTCAAGTTCACGCTCTCTGTTGGCTCGCGACTAGACATTGATGTGAATGCCAGAAGTCTTTCCATACCGAGCAAGCTCGACAGCTTTGTGCGACTTTTCGATTCGACAGGAAAGCAACTTGCTTACAACGATAACGACCGCCGAATCGGGAAAACATCTCCAGACAGCTTCCTCACATTTGAAGTGAAAACAGCGGGTGTTTACTACGTCGGAATTTCGGGCTCTGGAAACGCCGGGTACAATCCCGCAAAACCAGGCTCCGGGAAATCTGGTTCTTTGGGGGATTACACAGTAGAAATTTCTGTGTCGAGTGCCGCCATGACATCACCACAGGCAAGCGTTTTGCAATCGATGGCGTTCTCGCTCTGGCAGGCCTCGCAAAGCACATCATCTTCAACCCCAAAAGCGACTCGTCTCACCTTCTGACAGGTTTTGACCCCTTCTGACCACAATCGTAAAAAGTCGGGAATAGTTCTGGCTCCGAATAGCGATTTTAAAAGAGTTCTGGCATAAAGAGGCAAGCTTTATCCCAGTTTTTCGAGATACTCGCATGCGTCTCTCTCTTTGGGACTTTATTTTCTCGGCTTTCCTTTTTCGTTTGGCTCGTTTGGAAGCAGGCTTCCGTTTTCAGGACCTCTTCTATGGCATCAAAGCCCGAGCCTTACGGCCGCTCATGATCTCTATTTTTGCCGGAAATTTGTCTTATCTTAGATCATCTGCTCGGCTTGTCCTCAAGAAAAAAAACTCTAAAGCATTTTCTTTGTCGAACCATCCACGCTGTTCATCGTCCAACTTGCGTTTTGGTGGTTCGATTGTGTCAAAAGCCAGACTTGAGCCAATCTGGACAAGAACTACTTTCAATTTTCTGCGTAAATACTTCTGTTTCCGTCACATTGTGTCATCGAAACAAGGAAACGCGAAACTTGGGAAAACATTGGCTTATTGCGGCGGAAAAGTCGACCTCTCTCCCCTGAAGAACCGAACTAATGAACGTGTGTGCAAGTCCTCTTTTTCATTGCAGGTCGCGTTCACTCGTTGGTTTCCCACCTCCGTATTCCCACCTGTTTGTTTACTAACGCCCGCTCAATTGATCTGACTTCGAACTCTCTCCTGTATTCGTACTACTCCGGTTTCTAGTTCTGCACTTCCTTCGGAAGGATTTGACTCATGCTTTCCTACCTTTTCGATCCATTTCGCTCTGGCCGAACAGACAAGTCTCGTCAATCCAAAAGACGACGACTCCTTCGGCAAACGCGATCTGATCAAGCATCCGGGCGCGGACTCTCGCTTGCAGCTACCGTCGAGCAGTTAGAAGACCGCAGGCTTTTAGCATTTCAATATCTCGGATTCAGTCACACAAATGCCACTCCCGGTCAAGATGACAACGAAGCCTATCAGTATCATTTCGAGATTTATAACGATCCTGCAACTCCAAATCTTCCGGCTGTCATGAACATGCGGCAGTCAAATGATTTTAATACATTACAATTCGATTACGGTACAAACTTTAGTGGCTTAGTTCCAATTAATCTTTTTAATAAAAACTGGGGATTGTCTTGCCCTCCCGCCGGCGGCAGTGCTTTAACAAACCAGATCGGCCCGGGAACTATTTTTTCGGCGAATTCTTTTCGCGCTGCTTTGAATGGCAATTTGGATACGTTTAATCTTGCCAAAATCAAGATTACCTGTGCCCCAGGCACGGTTGACCCGTCTTTTGTCTTCCAAACTGGAGACTCACTGCCAATTGCTCTTGAAGTTGATTTTAGCGCCGCGGCTGCTGGTAGCACCTCGACTGTCTCAATAAACGCCCCAATCAGTGACACCGCATACGCTGCAACATCCTTTGCTCCAAGTCTTTGCAGTTGGATTACAAGCGTTGAGTTAAAAGCTACACATATTTACGTTCAGGCTGGAATTACACCGCGATATTCCAACAATTACGCGGCCACAAATCTGATTCAGATTGAAAACGCTGTAACAGGCGGTCTCACAGCTCGCGTCTCTGACGGCAACTTTGTCATTGATCCCGGGGCGAGCGTCAGCGGCAACACAACGGTGCAGCTCGGCTTAGGAGTACCCGGTAATCTAGCCACGTCAAATGCATACGGTTACGGTGGAAATGGTGGAGATATTCTTATCAATGGAGAGCTTAAGAATGCTGGAGATGTTTTTCTCCAAATCAATTCACTCGATGCTCGCAATATCAAGACTGGCGCATCGGGTTTGATTTCAGGTATAGGAACTCTTGCGCTCTACAACTTCGGAGCCGACGGTGGAACTGTTGATGTTTCAACTGCGAATTTTCAAGCCGTGAATATTCGAGCCGGAACTGCCGGCAATCAAATTCCTGACATTGGCATTACCGTCACTCAAACTGCTGGCAATCTTGTACTGAATTCATTGCCTACGTCTCGTGGTGCGATCACATTAAAGGCGACTGCTCCAGACGCACAAATCAATATTAATGCTAACTTTGACACTCAAGCCTCACTCACGCTCGACGCTCAGGTGCTGAATATTACTCGTCCACTCTCGACGACCGCTGGCGACATTTCTCTCCTCGGCAATACAGTGACGATCGGCAGTAATCTGATTGCTGGAAAGTCTGGCGTTGGCAATTTAAATGTGACAAGTAAAGCCGGCGCAATCACTCTTTCAAGTGCTGCCATAATTCAAGCGCCCGGCGATCGAATTGTGATGAATGCAAAAACGAATATTGTCAGTACCGCTCGGCTCGAAGCAACAAATCTCGTGCTTACTGCCGGTGGCACTATCTCCGCAGCGTCAAGCGTTGACACGGTCAGCGCTTCGGCAGCAGGCAGCATCACGATTGCAGACATTGACGAACTGATTGTGACCGATGCCACAACAAGTGCCGGAACTATTACCATTAGTTCAAAGGGCTCTCTCGAGGTTCTCAGCGCTTCCCATACAGGCTCCGGCAATCTTGTCTTCTCGGCAACTTCTGCAGGTCTAGCAGTCAAGGACCTTCAGACAAAGGATGGTTCGATCCTCCTCACAACATCTTCTGGAGACATTGTCGCCAGCGGTAATCTCGTGGCAGCGGATTTGGCAAAAACTGCTGTCAATGATATTTCCATGACTGCGACTACCGGAAACATCCTTATTCGTTCAACCGCCATTGTCACTGCGGCAGATCAATTGATTGTCTACGCACCCAGCGGTCGAATTTTTACGCCTGGTGAAGTTTCTGCCGTTACTATTCTTTCCAGTGGCTCGGGATACACCACAGCACCGAGCGTCAGTTTTAATCCTGGCGGCGGTGCTGTTACAGTACCAGTTGTTGGTGATGGGCAAATTACTAATATCAAACTGACCAGCGGTGGCTCAGGATATACTACGCCCCCAACGGTGACGTTTCAAAACGCTGGCACTGGTGGTTCCGGAGCGACTGCCACTGCACAAGTTTCCGGGGGCGTTGTCACAGGTATTACGATCTATAATCGAGGAAGCACGTATGCAACGGCCCCCATTCTCGTGCTCGTTGGTGGATCGGGTTCAGGTGCTCAGGCAGTTGCCTCGGTAAGTGGATTGACGGCTATCACCGTTAATAATCCTGGCAGCGGTTATCAGGTGCCGCCTCAGGTTGTTATTTCAACCGGAGAGGGTGCCGGTTCTGCCGCTGTGAGCACTAATTCGCTCGGACAAATCACGAAGATCAATATTTCCGAAATCGGGAATGGCTTCGATGTTCCCCCAACTGTTACTATTTCTGATTCAAGTGGTTCGGGATTTGGAGCAAGTGCAGTTGCCACTCTTACCGGAGGCATCACATCCGCGACTGTAGGAACTGGTGGCACGGGATACTCTGGTGCAACAACAGTCACTTTTGGTGCAGCTTCTGTCGGCGGAACAACCGCGACCGGAACGGCAACTCTTGGTATTACACAAGCTTCCATTGAGCCAATTGTCGGAGCTGCTGGTGGGCAGTACTACCGCGTTGGCGACCTCCTTGAGGTTGTAGCGGGCTCCGGCTCACAGTTTCTAATCGATAATTCATCTGCCGGCAGTGTCACCAGCGTGAGCGTACGAAATGGCGGACAAAACTACACAGCAGGCGACACTCTCTACTTAAATGGCAGTGCGGGAAGTGGACTACGGCTTATTGTAGGTTCTGTCTCTGCCGGTGGTGTCATTGTATCTGCCAGTGTCATTCCACTCTTTGGCGGCACCGGATTTGCAAATGGGAACATTCTCAATCACGTCGGCGGCATTGGCGGACGAGTTCAGGTGACCGGAGTTACCACACCTACGACCGGCGGAGCCATCACGAGCTTGCAAGTGATTGCCGCTGGTTCTGGCTACACAAATAGACCCACCGGGGTCTTGGGTGGAAGTGGAAACTCATCCTTTATTTCTTTTAATGATACCGCCTATAGTGTGACGGGTGTCAATATTACATCGCCTGGTCGCGGCTACCCGGTCTCCTCTCCCACGGTAACCTTTTCTCCAACCACAGGCACTGCGGCAACGGCTTCTGCGTTTGTGAGCAACGTGGTTGATGTGATAACAGTCGTCAACTCTGGCCAAGGCTATAATTTAGCAACAACCGTCGTTGATTTGACCGCCGTAGCACTTGGTGGTGGTGCATCTTCTGGTCCGGTGAGCGTGAACGGACTTGGTGAAATCACGACAATCAACCTTTCTCTCCCCGGGGGAGGCTATACTGCTGCCCCAGCAGTTACAATTCTTGATGCAAGTCGTTCGGGTTCTGGAGCGACTGCAACAGCAAATCTTTCTGGCGGTGTCACAGAACTTGTTCTGACAAGCGGGGGCTCGGGATATTCGCAGACTTTGACTACAGTAACATTGAGCGCACCTGCTGGCGGTGGAGTGACGGCAACTGCAGAAGCGGTGGTGGGATCAACTGGTGCCACTCTTGGTGTTATTCAAAGCCTTCGTATTATAACACCCGGAAGTGGATACCTTCTCGGCGAGTCTGTCGGGATCACAATTTCTGCCCCTGGCACGGCGTCAGGTGCAACTGCAACTGCAGGCATCTCAAATGTCGTTACAGGATTTACACTGACGAGTTCAGGTTCTGGCTATAATCCAAGCACAACAACTGTTTTGGTTCGTTCGGTGGGCAACGGGGCAACTGCAACTGTAAATCTCACTGGTGGCGTCACTGCAATAGAGGTTCTCTCGGGAGGATCTGGCTATACAACAACCCTCGTGACTCTCGCTGCACCGGCAGCGGGCGGTGTTCGGGCGACGGCGACGGCCGTTGTAGCGGCCGGAGAAATTACTGGTTTTACAATAACAAATCCGGGTTCTGGATATGCCCGAGACGAATCGCCTGTTGTTACTATTACCGGCGGTGATGGTCTCGCGGATGGGGAATCTCATGTCTCGAATGTCATAGGGAGCCTGAGAATTACCAATTCTGGGGCTGGTTATGATACTGCCCATGCTCCAACGGTTCGCCTTGTACCATTTGGTGCTCAGGCGGCTGCGACATCCGAGATTGGAAGTGGTTCGCTGACTGGAATTACAATAGCCGACGGTGGCGCTGGATACGAAACGGCTCCATTGATTTCGATTGATCCACCTTCCAGCGGAACGACTGCCGAAGCCGTTGCGACAATTCTCGCGGGAGTTGTCATAAGCATTACGATCACCAACCCCGGGTCTGGGTATACCTCAACACCAAATATCAGCTTTGAAGGTGGTGGAGGCAGTAGCGCAAGCGCAGCGGCCTTGATCAGTGGAGTGAATAATGTTTTGATCACCAATCCTGGCGTCTTCTATGCAGTTCCGCCGACGGTCACCTTTTCATCACCCACAGTAGTCGGAGGGACTTCTGCTACAGGTGTGGCAGAACTCACTGGAACGGCTCAAATTTCTGCTGGCCGCTTACGTTGGACGGCTCTTGAACAGCCACTCGACTCGATTTTAAGCACGTTTTCCAGAGCCGCCATCTTTCTAACGGGTGAAGGCGATCTGATCATCGATCGACAGTCAGGCGATCTCATTCTTGAAGGAGCATCGACCCTCAATGGCTCGATTTTTGTTACTGCACAGAAACTCACTCTCACGGGAGCGATAACAGCTGGTGATTCAAATTCGACACGAACTGAAGATATTACACTTGCTGCTCTAGGCGGCGACCTCATTGTCGATGCTGCAATAACCGCTCCACGAACAGTCACACTTCTTGCTGAATCTGGAAAGATTACGGCGACAAATCTTGCGGCTGTCGGTCTGATAACGACCAACAATATTGTATTGTCTGCGTTCTCCGGAGCCACGATACGGTCAAATGTGCAGACAGTTCGAGGCGTTGTCTCTGAAGAGAACTCTCCTCTTACAATCACCGAGACGGATGATCTGCTCGCTGGAACTGATCTGGGCGATCTTCTTTCAACTAATGGAGTTATTACGATTACTGTCGGCGGTCTCTTGACTGTGGGTCGAATCGATGCAGGCTCACAAGGGACCGTTTCTCTCACGGCGAGTTCCAATATTGTACAGGGCACGGTCGATAACGAACCTGACATTGTTTCCGGAACTGCGAATTTGATTTCGACAGCAGGTAAGATCGATATCGACACCGACGTCGATTCTGTTTCAGCGACAGCGCCTCTGTCAACAATCGATCTGGACAACACCGGATCACGGTCTCTGACGCTTGCAACAATTCAGGCTCGAAACAACATTCGAGTCGAATCTGTTGGGCCAATGTCTGCCGTTGCTGTTGGGTCTACTCTTGGTCAAATCTTTCTGACGACAACCGGTACAGACACGGCCGCTCCGAGTAACATTCTTGTTGGCGATGTCAAAGCGCCTGTCGGTGTTGCAACCATTGTCTCTACCGGACGAGTTGGCTCGAATGATCCATTGGCTCTGAGCATCGATGTGACGGCAACGACTGCCCGCATTGCAGCTGCGATGGACATTGCTCTGCGAACAAAATTGAATTCCATTTCTGCCAAAGCCGGTACCGGGATTACGATCTCTGAATTTGATGCGATCACGTTAGGAGAAGCCGCTGGACCGGCCGGCTGGAATACGGTGAAAAGTAATAACGGCGATATTACTTTTTCTGCCGGTGGCTCCATGAATGCTTTCAGTGTTGATGCTTCATCGAGTGGCCTCGATGTCGGTGGTAGCGTTTTCCTGAAGAACACCGTCGGCGACATCACTCTTGGGAACATTCTGGCAGAAACCAAGAACGGAACTGTTTCAATTCAGGCCTTTGGCTCCATTAACGATACCGACGCGGCCGTCGATATTACGGCACAAAGTGCTCTGCTTTACGCACAAACCGGTGGGATAGGAGCAGCCAGCGACCGACTCGATCTGAGCGTTGATGCGATTTTTGCCAATGCCATCAGTGACGTTCAAATTGTAAATTCTGGCAAGTCAACGGTTACTCTTTCGGGTATCGCAGCGCTCGGTGGCGATATTAATATCGCTGTTAGTGGAAGTGCCGTGATTGCGGGTCCCATTTCGGCATACGGTGCGGTGATTGGTTTTACTCCAGTTGTGAATGGTGCCGGATACAGCCAAGCAAATCCGCCATCCGTTACGATCACACCGTCAAACATTGCTGATCAAGTAACGCGATTTCAAATCGATCAGATCACTGCCGGAGGAACTGGTTATACCGCAGCACCACTGGTTACTTTTACACCAGCTCCTACCGGCGGCACGACGGCGACTGCAAATGCGGTGATCAGCGGAGGTCGCGTCGTTGGCCTGATTATTACAAATCCGGGCTCCGGATACACAGTCGCGCCTTCGATTACATTGACACCGGCCGCTGGCGACATGACAGGCACGGGAGCAATGGCCACTGCGTTCATCGGTGGAACTCAGGCCACCGCCACGGCCAACGTGAATTCTGCAGGTCGTGTTTCAGGACTCACTTCCACAAATACCGGTTCTGGTTATACCTCGGTACCAATTGTTACAATTGCCCCCGGAACTCCCACCGCCTCCGCGATTGCAACACTCGGCAAAGGAACGGTGTCTCTCTCTTCCAACGGAAACGTCACTCAGTCTCAACCCATCACAGCAAAAAGCTTCTCTCTGGTTTCAACACTTGGCACCGTTACCCTTGAGAATGCGAATAACGACGTCGATTCCCTCGCCATTACCAATGGTAATCGAGCTATTGCATTCACTGACAAAGATGATCTCGCGATCGGTGTCGGTGCTGCAGGTATCACGGCCGGAGCAACGGTGTTGAAGGTCGGCGGAAACCTAACGCAGACTCAAGCGATTGTTGCTTCATCGCTCGATATCACCGCCACGGCAGGCACTGTCACTCTTGATTCTATCGCCAATAACACTGGGTCTCTCGCTGTTCGAAATTCACAGTCAGGTCAGATAATCGGTGTCACTACAATCGTAGGTGGCTCGGGATACATAGTTGCACCAACAGTCACTTTCGGTGCGGCGCCTGCCGGCGGCGTAACGGCCACAGGAGTTGCTGTATTGGGCACCGGCTTACTAACAGGCCAAGTGATCGGCATTACCATAACGAACTCAGGTTCCGGCTACGTTACAACTCCAACTATCACAATCAGTGCGGCTCCTGCTAGTGGAACAAATGCTTCAGCCACTGCCGTACTCGGCACAAAGCGTGGTATCGCGTTTACAAATTCCTCGGCTTTGTCGATCGGTGTCGGTGCTGCAGGCATCACGGCCGGAGCAACGGTGTTGAAGGTCGGCGGAAACCTAACGCAGACTCAAGCGATTGTTGCTTCATCGCTTGATATCACCGCCACGGCAGGCACTGTCACTCTTACGAATAGTGCCAACGATGTTGATTCAATTGCTGTTGTTAATATCGGACGGGCCGTTTCGTTCACTGACCAAGATGATCTCGCGATCGGTGTCGGTGCTGCAGGTATCACGGCCGGATCAACGGTGTTAAAGGTTGGTAGTTTTTTGACCCAAACTAAAGTGATTCTTGCCACGTCCCTCGATATCAGCACCACTTCGGGCGCGGTTGTGCTCGATTCCGACAATAACGTTACAACTCTAGCCTTCACGAATTCTCAATTTGGACAGGTTGCAAGCGTATCGGTGAGCAGTGGTTCAGGATACGCAGTTGCACCAACAGTCACTTTTGGTGCAGCGCCTGTCGGTGGCACAACCGCAACAGGAGTTGCCGTATTGGGCACCGGTCTACAGACAGGCCGAGTGATTAGCGTCACTATAACGAACCCAGGGTCTGGTTATATTACATCCCCAAATATTACATTCAGTGCGGCCCCCGCGGGCGGAACAACCGCCACTGGTGTTGCAGTACTGAGCGGAAACATCTCTTTTAACAATGTTTCAGGTTTGTCAATCGGTGTTGGCAACACAGGAATCACAGCCCGAGATACAGCGCTAGTAGTCGGTGGGAATTTAACACAGACAAAAGCAATTTCCGCCACGTCACTAAGCATCTATGCTACGGCTGGCACGATTTCCCTCAGTTCTGCTACCAATAAAGTTGCAACGCTGGGTATCGTAAACTCTCAGCTTGGTCAGGTTGCAAGCGTATCGGTGAGCAGTGGCTCCGGATACACAGTTGCACCAACAGTCAACTTCGGTGCGGCGCCTGCCGGTGGCACAACCGCAATCGGGGTTGCAGTACTGGGCACCGGAGTACAGGTAGGCCAAGTGATCGGCATTACCATAACGAACCCAGGTTCCGGCTACGTTATAGCTCCAACTATCACAATAAGTGCGGCTCCCGCGGGCGGAACAAATGCTTCAGCAACTGCCGTTCTCGGCACAAAGCGTGACATTGCGTTTACAAATTCCTCAGCTTTGTCAATCGGTGTCGGAACCTCTGGAATCGCTGGAAAAGATGTCGTCCTTTCTGTGGGCGGAAATCTTTCGCAGACAGTTGCCCTTGAGGCCGATTCGCTCGCGGTCACCAACTCCACAGGCTCCGTCGTACTTGATGCTGCTTTCAATGATGTTGCTTCGCTTGCTGTTAGCAATGGCAATCGGCAGGTGTCGTTTACTGACAAAAATACCCTTTCCATCGGTGTGGGTTCTGTAGGTATTGTCGGTGGTGGAGTCGATAACGTAGTCATTCGTTCTGTTGGCACACTCACGGTGAATCAATCAGTGACGTCCGGCACTGTGGCCGATAATGATGGCAATATCTTGCTTGTTTCCGAGAATGGTGACATTCAAATCAATGCAAATCTAACTGCACAAAATGACACTATCACACTGGAGGCGAAAAACGGCAATATCTCGCAGTCTAAATCATCAACCATTGATTGTGAAACTTTGGTTTGGTGGTCAAAAACTACTCCCACTTTTTCTGGAACGCTTACAAACACAATTATTGCCCCGAATATTACCGGCAAGGGTGATATTTTTCTTCCCGGGCCAAACTCAACTGATCACTATCCGGGCATTCTTACAGTTGCCGGTGCTACCACCGCAGATGGAATTATTATCATTGATGCCGACGGTGTGAACATTACGGGTTTGATTAGCGCCAACACCGTTACTGTCTATGCAAGAACAAACAACATTTCTTTCACCGATTCTGGTGAAATTCAGACTCCATTCACATTCAATGGATCAGTGCTCTTGTCTGCAGCTCAAAATATTATCGACGCTCATGTCGGTACTGATATTACTACCGCATCGGCAAGTCTTACCGCAGCGGCAGGCTCGATCGGATCAGCACTCGATTCGCTCGACTTGAGCATCAACACCATCACAAGCGCGGCTGCGGCAACGGGTGTTTATCTGACCAATAACAAGGCTGTTGCACTTTCAAGCGTCTCATCAACAACTGGGGATGTATTTGTAACTGCCGCTGGAACACTCACTGCCACAAGCGTCATAGCAACTGCAGGAAATGTCAACTTGACTGCAAGTGGAGCCACAAGCGACATCGTGGCAGGATCAGTCATTGCCAGTTCCACAACCGGAATCGCAGCGCTCTTGGCTGGGCGTTCAATCACCGATGGTGATGGAAATGTCGACATCACCGCCGCATCGGCAAGTCTTACCGCAACCGCAGGCTCGATCGGATCAGCAGCAGATTCGCTCGATCTGAGCGTCGATGCCGTCACAAACGCCGCTGCGGCAACGGGTGTTTATCTGACAAACGACAAGGCTGTTTTGCTCCCGAGCGTCTCGTCAACAACTGGGAATGTCGATATTCGAACGACTGCAGGGAGCATTGCTGTTGGAGCCATCACAGCAACTCCAGGCGTTGTCACACTCGTCGCTGCAGCATCTATCACCGATGGTGATGCACTGGTCGACATCACTGCAGCATCGGCAAGTCTTACCGCAGCGGCAGGCTCGATCGGATCATTAGCAGATTCGCTCGACTTGAGCGTCAATGCCGTCACAAACGCCGCTGCGACAACGGGTGTTTATCTGACCAATAATAAGGCAGTTGCACTTTCGAGCGTCTCGTCAACAACTGGGAATGTCGATATTCGAACGACCGCAGGGAGCATTGCTGTTGGAGCCATCACAGCAACCCCAGGCGTTGTCACGCTCGTCGCTGCAGCATCAATCACCGATGGTGATGCACTGGTCGACATCACTGCAGCATCGGCAAGTCTTACTGCAGCGGCAGGCTCGATCGGATCATTAGCAGATTCGCTCGACCTGAGCGTCAACACCATCACAAAAGCTGCTGCAACAACGGGTGTTTATCTGACCAATAATAAGGCTGTTGCACTTTCAAGCGTCTCGTCAACAACTGGGAATGTCGATATTCGAACGACCGCAGGGAACATTGCTGTTGGAGCCATCACAGCAACCCCAGGCGTTGTCACGCTCGTCGCTGCAGCATCAATTACCGATGGTGATGCGCTGCTCGACATCACCGCCGCATCGGCAAGCCTTACTGCAACGGCAGGCTCGATCGGATCAGCAGCAGATTCGCTCGACTTGAGCGTCAACACCATCACAAAAGCTGCTGCGGCAACGGGTGTTTATCTGACAAACGACAAGGCTGTTGCACTTTCAAGCGTCTCGTCAACAACTGGGAATGTATTTGTGACTGCCGCTGGAATACTCACTGCCACAAGCGTCGTAGCAACTGGGGGAAATGTTAGCTTGACTGCAAGTGGAGCCACAAGCGATATCGTGGCAGGATCAGTCATTGCCAGTTCCACAACCGGAATCGCATTGCTCTTGGCTGGGCGTTCTATCACCGATGGTGATGCGCTCGTCGACATTACCGCCGCATCGGCAAGTCTTACTGCAACGGCAGGCTCGATCGGATCAGCAGCAGATTCGCTCGACTTGAGCGTCAACACTGTCACAAGCGCCGCCGCGGCAACGGGTGTTTATCTGACCAACGACAAGGCTGTTGCACTTTCAAGCGTCTCGTCAACAACTGGGAATGTATTTGTAACTGCTGCTGGAATACTCACTGCGACAAGCGTCGTAGCAACTGCGGGAAATGTCAGCTTGACTGCAAGTGGAGCCACAAGCGATATCGTGGCAGGATCGATCATTGCCAGTTCCACAACCGGAATTGCAACGCTCTTGGCTGGGCGTTCTATCACCGATGGTGATGCGCTAGTCGACATCACCGCCGCATCGGCAAGTCTTACCGCAACGGCAGGCTCGATCGGATCAGCAACAGATTCGCTCGACTTGAGCGTCAACACCATCACAAACGCCGCTGCGGCAACGGGTGTTTATCTGACGAATAACAAAGTAACGCTTGTTAGCAGCGCCACTGCCACAACAGGGGCGATTGTTCTTTCCACGCCATTTGCGGTAACCGTGAATCAGATGCAAGCAAATGGTACTGGTGGTAGCGTAACGATCGCAGCAACCAATCTTGTCGTTGGTCCGGTTGCGACGCCGACTCCACTTTTGAAGACGAGTGGTGTTGCTAATTTAACGAGCGTCACCGGTGTCGTTTCACTTGAAAATGGTGGAATGATTGTTGCAACCGGTGGCATCACGCTCAAGCCAAACGGAGCTATCAACTGGGTTGTCAATACAAATCCGACCGGCCCCGGGTCGCTGAACGCGGTCATCACTGCGGTGAACGCCACAGGAAGTCCGGCAACGATTTCGCTGCCGAGTAACACAACCCTGATTCTTCCGTCAGTGCTGCCAGCAGTGACCGTGCCGATCAATTTTCGAGGCACAAATCTTATTATCAATGGTTCAAGCATTGCTTCGACCACCGCGATCGGTCTTCAGTTACTCGCCGGCGCAAGCGGAAGCGTGATCTCAGGAGTTACATTTACTGGTTTTCGCGGAACTGGAGTATCGCTGATCGGTACGCAGAATACAGCGATTTCAAATATTGTCGTGAACGGTGGCTCTACAGGAATTGCTGTTTCTGGAACGCTCACTGGCTCAAGCGTGCGTGGCAGCACGTTTAACAATAATTCTACTGGGATCAGCTTAGTTTCAGCCGTAGGCATCACGGTCGGGGGAACGCTGGCTGGTCAGGCCAATACGATCAACGGAGCGATCACCGTCGGCGTATTCGCCAGCGGATTCTGCACCAACTCTTCCGTTGTCAAGACAGTATTTGTGAACGTGCCGACGGCCAAGCAATACAACGTAACTGGTTCGCGGTATCTGACAGTCATTCAGTAGCACATCCTTCGACAAAGCACTCTTGTGTAGAATCTTGAATGCTTTTCTACGTTGCAGACCATTCGCTTTTTGTTACTTGTAGTCGATCGGTTTGAGTCCCTTTTTGCCGCCATTGAATCCAAACTTGGTCGGCTCAAAAATTCCGACAAGTTCGACGTTGGTCAACGGTGAGATTTTGTCTTCGAGACCAACTCCCCAGTAGCAGGCGTTCACGAGCATTCGACGAGTGCCTTCAGCCAACAAATCCGTTGCGGCTCCCATCGTTGTTGTGAACACACGTCCTTTTGGACTTCCATCAACACTGTAAGTCTTCACCCACGCCACCGGCATCATCGGCACATTTTTCTCACCTACAACCGGTTTCGAATCTGGCGTCATGCCGGCGAGCACCGCTCCGAGCACCAACACCTTCGAATCACCGGGCAACGGCAAACGAACTCCATAAACATCGGTTGGGCCCCAGATATCTCCATCTTTTATTCCGCGAAGAATCGGATGATTTTTGGCATCAGCGTCAGGTGAAATCATGCCACCGGTACTCTCCGATCCATGGCCACCGTGATGGCTGATCCATTTTTCGCCAAGCACCGCACGGCCAAATCCGTCGATCCAATCTTTTTTGTCACCGTCGTAGCCATTGCCATAGTGAGCATAGGAGCGTTCCTTCGGAATATTGAAGGCGTGCGTCGCTGTCCGCATTCCAATCACAGGCTTTCCGGCCTTGAGAAAAGAATCAATTTCCTTCATCTGTTCGTCGGAGAGATTTCGAAAACGAGTGGCGATGACCATCAAATCAGCTGAACGAAGTGCTTCAAGGCCAGGAATGTTGTCGTTTTTATTGGAATCGATCTGACCGGTGGTTGGATCGATCGCAAAAAGAACGGTGCACGAAAAACCATGCCGCTTTGCAAGAATTTTTGCCAACTGCGGCAGCGCCTCTTCGCTGCGATATTCCTCGTCCCCGCTGATGAATACCACTCGTTTCCCTTTCCCTGGCCCATCGCCCCCATCGATCACGAGCGTCTGCTCGCCATGGCCCGTCGATGAAAAACAGGCAGCCAGACAAAAGATCACGAAAAAGAAAATGCGGAAATCTGGTCGGATGTTCATGGCGACTCCAAGAGGTGGAACTCGAACACGGAAATACGTAAGGCGACCGATCAGGTCACCATCGAAGTGCAAGTCGAAACGACTTTCTTATTCAGTCATTCTCGAATGCGGAAGCCTAGTGTGGGGCCGCACAGTATGCCAGAGATCATAAAACTTCCAAGAAAAAACGCATGCCTTCTGTCAGAAAGAGCAAAGGAACAGCGTTCTTCGGATCTCTAAAATCATTTCTGGCCTTTCGCAAAATTTCAAATATTCTCGGGAGGTATCGACCGAGAACATAAATTGCTGCGAGACATTTCCCCTACGACAAAATACCTTTTACGATCTGACCATGCACATCTGTCAGACGAAAATCTCGTCCTTGATAGGGATACGTCAGCCGCAAATGATCAATTCCCATGAGATGCAGAATCGTTGCGTTTAAGTCGTGCACGTGCACCGGATCACGAACAATGTTGTAGCAATAGTCGTCGGTCTCTCCCCATGTAAGACCGCTCTTGATACCAGCACCCGCCATGAGCAGCGTAAAGCACAACGGATGGTGATCCCGGCCGTAGTTGGTCTCTGTCAGGGCTCCCTGTGAATAGATCGTACGTCCAAACTCACCGCCCCAGACAATGAGCGTTTCGTCAAGGAGTCCACGTCGCGCGAGATCATCGAGAAGGGCGCCTGTCGCCTGATCGGTATCGCGACACTGTCCCTTGATCGCATCCGGCAGACCACCGTGATGATCCCACCCCATATGAAACAGTTGAACAAATCGAACGCCCCTTTCACTGAGTCGTCGACTGAGCAAACAGTTGAATGCATAACTGCCGGGCCGCTTTACATCTGGTCCGTAGGATTCGAGCACATGTGCCGGTTCATCACTGAAATCGACGAGGTCGGGAACACTTGTCTGCATGCGAAACGCCATCTCGTACTGACTCGAACGGGCGGCTATTTCTGGATCGCCCAGCAACGCGTGACGTTTTTCATTGAGGGTTGTAATTCTATCGAGCGTGCCTCGACGAGTCTGTCGGTCAACGCCCGGAGGATCGGTGAGATAGAGTACCGGATCACCTGAATTTCGAAACTTTACACCTTGATGACGGCTCGGAAGAAATCCGGCGCCCCAAAGACGATCGTAGAGCGGCTGATCGTCCGGCCGGCCGCTACCAAAGCTTGTGAGCACAATGTAAGCCGGCAGATCGGTATTTTCACTGCCCAGACCATAGCTTGCCCACGCGCCAATGCTCGGTCGACCCGCAAGTTGGTTACCTGTTTGAAAAAATGTGATGGCCGGATCGTGATTGATGGCCTCTGTTTTCATCGATCGAATCATACACCAGCGATCGGAATGCCTCGCCATGTTCGGCATGATATCGCTCCACCACATCCCGCTTTCACCATGCTGTTTGAATTGAAACATCGAAGGAGCCACCGGGAATTTCGACTGCCCGCTCGTCATCGTGGTTAATCGCTGACCCTTGCGAATCGAGGCGGGCAAATCTTCCCCTCTGCGTGCCACCATAAGCGGCTTGGGATCAAACAGATCCATCTGCGACGGAGCACCCGATTGAAAGAGATAAATGATTCGCTTTGCCTTCGGCGGAAATGTTGGAAACGTGTGAGCCGCTGCACTCGATGACGCGGACTCTGATTCTCCGTAAACCTTTTGCACCGACGGCATAGTCTGCATGATTGTTGCAAGCGCCGTCGATCCAATAAAACCAGCAGAACCTTTGAGAAAGATCCGGCGGTTGAGCCAATCTTGCATACGGTGGGATTCAGATGCGTTCATACGTATTTCCTTTATTCCCGCATGACAAATTCATCGAGGTTCACTATGACATTCGCCGAAAGTGAATAGGCTGCAAGTTCTATAGGCAAAAGATCGGCTGGCTTTTGCACTGTTCCAAAGGAGAGGTACTTCTCGGCAGCCTCGGGATCGGCTGAGAATCTTTCGAGATCTGTAACAAAACCCTTCAGAAGCGTTGAAAGCTCGTCGGAACTTGGACTGCGATGAAGTGCGACGCGAAATCCGTGCGAGAGTCGTTCGGCGGGAGACGGGCCGCTTTCGGTCATCATGCGAAGAGCAAGTGCGTGGGCGACTTCAATGAACGTCTTCTCATTTAAAATCGCAAGTGCCTGAAGAGGAGTATTGGTACGAGATCGTTTGACGGTGCATGTCTCTCGGTTTGGCGCATCAAAAAGAAGCATCGTTGGCGGTGCAGCGGTGCGTTTCCAAATGGTGTACATGCTGCGTCGATACCGGCCTTCGCCAGTGTCTGCTTTATAGCCGCGCAGATCACCATATTTACTCGTCTCATCCCACACCCCTTCTGGCATCCACGGCCGAACGCTCGGCCCTCCAATTTTCGGCACCAGTAAGCCCGATATTCCAATCGCACTGTCTCGCACAATTTCACCGGTCAGCCGAATTCTTGGAGAGCGAGAAAGAAGCCTATTCTCTGGATCGATTGCTCGCTTTTCAGGATCAATGACAGCGCTTTGACGATAGGTCGCGCTTGTCACGATCAACCTGAAAAAACTTTTCATACTCCACGACTGAGCGGTGGCACCGTCAATCGTTGTACGAGATTGGATCACCGTCGGATCCATAAACTCTGCCGCAAGCCAGTCGAGAAGTTCTGGGTGACTTGGAAACTCAGCCTGGCTTCCAAAATTTTCGCTCGTTTTTACCAATCCCGTTCCGAAGAGCCGTTCCCACTGTCGATTCACCCAGACTCTCGATGCAAGCGGATTTTCGCGAGAGACGATCCATCGAGCAAGCGTGAGCCGATTGGGAAGCGAACCATCTGGAATCTTTGGCAAAAACGCCGGCAGCACAGGATCGATTTTTTCACCCGGCTGATCGTACTGCCCACGTGTAAGCACAAATGCTTGGCGGGGCTGCCCTTCTTTCATCACCATTGCGCTGGGAAGATGATCGATGTAGTTCTGACGCGATTTCGTCGCTTCGTCTCGCTGTATTCTGAATTTTTTCAAAGGTCCATCGACGTTTTCCGAATAATGTTTGACGATGGCGTCGAGCTGTTCCTTTGATCGCTCGGCATAAGGTACTTTGAAAATCGCTGCAATCGCATCGGGAACCTTTCCGCCGTTGAGTGTCACCTTTTCGGTCGGTGACGATGATACCGCCAGACGAAATCTTCCGATGGCATGTTCGCCGAGTGTCTTGTGAATGAGCCTCACGGTCAGCGTGGAATTTTCGGGAACTTCCACTGATTGTTCGAGCACAAAAAGCGCCGTTCGTTCAAGCCGCTTTGTCGGGTCGTTGCCGTCAACTGCCCAGCCCTGTCCAGGATTGTCATCCACGACAAACTGAATGTCCCAACCGCTTTGGGAGTAGTCAGCCTCGGCTCTCTTCAATATCAGTGAGATCGGTTTCACTGCGAGTAATGAATGCATCTCAGCTTCCACTTTTGAAAGCACGAAGTTTCCATTTGGAGCCCGACCAAGGCTCTGATTTGGAAGACTCCCGTCTGGAATGGCAGAGAGTTTGATCGCAGAAAACTTTCCCGAAGGCAGCGGCAACACGATTTCGTATGTTTCATGAACTGGCGTGGGGCCAGAGGCCAGCCACGATCCGTCTGCCTGACGGGTTACGATCGCACCACCGAGACTTTTGACAAACAGTGGTTCGACGACCGTCCAAATTTTTGATGCGTCAAGAAGGTTCGCCTGAGCATCCTTCTCCCATGCGACAACAAGGTCATTGATGTTTTTGAATTCTGCTTCAACACTTTTTTCAGCCGAGACGATTGCCTCAGCCAGACGCACCATCTCTGTTTCTTGCTCACGACTGGCGACAATTTGCAGTGGATCTGAATTGCCGCCCGAGCGATTGCTGTCACCAACATTCGTTCCAGATTCCGGAACGTTATTAAAGAGCGAGAAGAGACCGTAAAATTCTTTCTGCGTGAGTGGGTCGTACTTATGATCGTGGCACCGTGCGCAACCGACTGTCAGACCAAGCCATGTTTGCCCGGTTGTCTCTACTCGATCGATTATCGTTTCAACTCGCCACTCTTCGGCGATAATTCCTCCTTCACCATTGATGCGATGATTGCGATTAAATCCAGTCGCGACGATCTGGTCGCGCGATGCACTTGGAAGCATGTCACCGGCGATTTGCTCAATCGTGAACTGATCAAACGGCATATCTGAGTTGAACGCGCTGATCACCCAATCTCGCCACGGCCAATTGCTGCGACTCGAGTCGGTTTGATAACCATGACTGTCGGCATACCTTGCCGCGTCGAGCCATTCGATCGCCATGCGTTCACCAAAATGTTCGCTTGCCAACAATCGATCGACATACCGTTCGTAGGCGCCCTCCTGTCGATCGTTGACAAAGGCATCTACGTCGGCAAGTGTTGGCGGCAGACCGATCAGATCAAGTGAAACTCTTCGTGCGAGCGTTTCCTGCTGGGCCTGTGAACTTGGAAGAATCCCTTCCTCTTCCAATCTCGCGAGCACAAATGAATCCACCGGATTTTTGGGCCACGCTTTGTTTTGAACATCCGGTATTGCTGGCCGACGAACTGCTTCGAACGCCCAGTGCCCGCGGTACTGGGCCCCTTCTTTGATCCATTGACTGATCATTGCCGCCTCACGAGGCGTAACAGGCTTGCCAATGTGCGGCGGCGGCATCACGGTCTCTGGGTCATTGCTTGTCACGCGAGCGAGCAACGCACTTGTTTCGGGGTTGCCGCTTACAATCGCAGTAGAACCACTGGAAAGCGCCGCAGTGGCAATCTCTCGCAGATCAAGTCGCAACCCTGCCTGTCGATCTTCGTGATCGGGCCCGTGACAGGTAAAGCAGCGGTCTGAGAGAATCGGACGAATGTCACGATTAAAATCGATGTCTCGCTTTGAAGGATCGACGGCACGCGCGTGACTGGCATTCAGGAATGCCAGTACATAAACGAGATGTGCAATTGTTCTGATCGTTGCTTTTGCACTGCGCATTCGACTCGCGCATACATCACATGGTTGAATGAACATGCTCAATGATTCTCGCGATACTTTCGATGTTTTTATCCCAGAATGCCCTGTACAATTTTTCCGTGCACGTCGGTGAGGCGAAAATCACGTCCGGCCAATCGAAATGTCAGACGCTCGTGATCGAGCCCCAAAAGGTGCAGAATCGTCGCCTGTAAATCGTGCACATGAACTTCGTTTTCAACAACATGAAAACCGAGTTCATCGGTAGCGCCCCATGTCACTCCACCCTTGATTCCTCCACCGGCCAACCACATCGAATAGGCATTGGGGTGATGATCGCGCCCCATTGATCGACCGAGCACGGCGCTCGCTTCGACCATTGGAGTTCTTCCAAATTCTCCTCCCCAGACTACCAGCGTGTTGTCGAGCATGCCGCGATCTTTCAGATCTCGAATGAGTCCGGCACTTGCTTGATCGGTCTTTAAACAATTGTTCTTGACGTTCCCGGCAACGTCGGAATGCGCATCCCAGCCCTCATGGTAAATCGTCACGCATCGCACGCCGCGTTCCACAAGGCGTCTGGCAATCAGGCAAGCCCGAGCGAAACTCGCCTCCTCTGGTTTGCAGCCATACAGCGAAAGCGTTTCGGCAGATTCTTGTGCAAGGTCCATCAACTCTGGCGCGGAGGTCTGGAGCCGATGAGCCATTTCATAATTTGCAATCCGAGTTGCAATCTCTGGATCTCCATCGGCCTGGAGACGGCGCTGATTCAGTTGCGAAACCATCTTGAGCGTATCGCTCGCCAATTGATCATCGACTCCGCTGGGTGATCCAACATTTAAAATAGGATCTCCTGTGTTTCGAAAACGGGTGCCCGTGTAGACGCTCGGCAGAAATCCACTCGACCAATTCGCACTCCCGCCGCTGATGCCATTTCCGGTACTCATCACAACAAACGCGGGAAGATCGTCGGTTTCTGCTCCGAGTCCATACGTGAGCCACGATCCGAGGCTTGGTCGTCCGGGCTGCGCGAATCCTGTATTCATAAAAAGTTGTGCGGGTGCGTGATTGAACTGGTCGGTTCGACAGCTCTTGATAATCGCAATCTCGTCAACCACCTCCGCAAGCTTTGGCAACATTTCTGAAAGCTCAGCGCCGCATTGACCGTGTCGGGCAAACGCATACCGTGGACCGAGGACCGCGGCATCAGGACGGATGAACGCATAGCGCTGACCTCCTATCACCTCTGGCGGAATCGGTTTGCCCTCGAGCTCGGCGAGTTTCGGTTTCGAATCAAAGAGTTCCAATTGACTCGGCGCACCGGCCATAAAAAGCTGAATGACAGCTCGAGCCTTTGCAGGATGATGCGGTGGTTTTGGGCCAAGAGAATCGCTGCGTGGGTGTTCATTCGCATCGGCATTTCTCCACGCACTGCTCAAAAGTCCAGCCAGTGCAATTTTTCCAACACCAATACCGCAGTCTCTAAAAAAATGTCGCCGAGTCTCCTCAAGCAACTGTTCTTGGCGGTTTTTTAGGCTGTTAAAATTTTTCATTTTCACACCACTCTATTTCTTGAAGACAGACCTCTTTACGGACTTCTTCGAGGCTTGCTGCAGATCGCTTTTATCGTTTCACAACAGTCTCATCCAGATTCATGACCACTCGAGCAACCAACATCCAGACGGCGCGATCGACAGCTTCTGGGCCTGACCCATCGGCCTCATTTCCAGAAAGCTT
Organism: Planctomycetota bacterium; assembly: GCA_003669585.1. GTDB lineage: Bacteria > Planctomycetota > Planctomycetia > Pirellulales > UBA1268 > QWOQ01. The sequence goes on from QWOQ01000017.1 coordinate 30,488, forward strand.
TCCGACATCCAGAGCCCCCTGCTGCAATCGTTTTGTCTGCACATCGGCGAAAGCGACAATCTCCTGAATTTCCGCGGATGACGGTTCTCGCGAAAGAACCCTGCGAATCATTTCGCGCACTCGGATCTCGGGCGTATTGCCTGCTTCAATCGCACGAGCACTAAGCGCCTGCGCCATTTCCAAAAACATCGGGTCGTTTAAAAGTGTGAGCGCCTGCAGAGGCGAATTCGATGCTTCGCGCCGAGCCACGCAATTTTCACCGGTTGGCCCGTCAAAAGTTGTCACCATCGCAAACGGTGCGGTGCGTTTGATAAATGTGTAAATGCTGCGGCGATACCGGTCTTCTCCCTCGCTGGGATTCCATCCGGCTCCGCCGTAGGCAACTTCCATCACACCGGCTGGCTGCGGCGGGCGCACCCCTGGACCAAATCGTTTGTGCGACAAAAGTCCAGCGGCGTGTAAAAGCCCGTCACGAATTTGCTCGGCCTCCAGTCGCACTCTTGGCCCACGCGAAAGAAAGACATTGTCTGAGTCACGATTCTGTTTCTCTATGTCCATCGCTGAATCCTGCCTGTAGGTCGAACTCATCACGATCTGCCTGTGAAGTTTTTGAATCGACCAACCCTGCTGCACAAATTCGATCGCGAGCGCATCAAGCAACTCCGGGTGCGACGGTGGATCACTCTGATATCCAAAATCCTCCACTGTTTTAACGATACCCCTTCCAAAAAAAGCCGCCCAGTGACGATTCACCGTTACCCGCGCAGTCAGTGGATGTTCGGGCGACACAAGCCACTTCGCAAGGCTCAGACGATCAGCAACGGATCCTTCTGGAAGTGGCACACTAAGAAAATGTGGCACTCCTCCGGCAACAAGTTCTCGGGGCTGTAAGTATTCACCACGATGATGCCGATGAGTTTTTCGCGGATGCGATGCGGGACGCTGGCGCATGACAAGTGTCGAAGTCCCTTCGTACAGCGATTGTTCCAGTCGATCAATCTCCGTTACAAAAGCAGAAAGTTCTGGTGACTGCTGAAGAAATGCCGCGAATACAGTCTGCTTTTGGGACGCTGTTCGATTCTGACTCTCGACAGACAACGCCTCTTCAACCGCTGCGACAAATGGCTTTGCTTTTACTGCGACGGCGTTGCTGGTGCTCACGCGAAAGCATCCCAGCGGACAGGCAAAATGTCGTTCAAAACGCATCACAAGCGTCCACGGCACTCCGGGTGGTATCGGATCGGTGCAGCAAAACACAGCCGTATCGGATCGTCCTTGTCGACCGTTTGTACTCCAGCCACTCGACATATTTCCGTCGATAGCAGCCGCTGCCCGATTTCCTCCCGACGCAAACGATTCGCTTGCATCTGCAAGCACTACGTTTTTTTCTCCCGCCGTGACTTCACACTCAGATAAGAAAAAATCTCCCTTTGGTCCCTCGTACGCCGTCATTCCCGGCCCCCGTGCCGGCAGGCTCTCGTGCGGAAATACTTCCAATCGAATCCCGCGTATTTCCTGAGTGCTCGCAGGAAAAGAGAGTTTATACATATCGCTCTTAGTGACATCACCTCCAGCAAGGATTGTGCCGTCAGTCTGTACGTCGAGCGAGGGCATCGATGAGGTAAGCGCGGTCGGTTTTGCAACGTTCCACGAAATGGCGGCGGCCGATTGCTCCGCATCCCATACCGAAAACTTTGCCTCGACCGCTTGGTCACGACGAACCTCGATGGACTGATCGTCCATTACGGGACTTCCCAGCTTCAAACGAAATCTTCCAAGGGTGTGACGCGTTCCGAACGTCTGTCGAATGGTAATCGTCAGGCGAAAAGGCTCGTCGGTGCGCAGCGGAGCATCAAAATAAAAATCTGCCCATCTCGAACGCACTCCGTCATCGCCGTCAATTCCCCATCCGGTCTCTGGAGCATCATCGATTGCCGCTGAAACATCAAAACCCTTCTGCGAAAACTCCGCGGCCGCACGTGCAAGGCGAACGGGCTTTGTCGCAGTGGCAAGATCGCTCCCTCCAGAGCTCTGAGAAACCGTCACGTCGCTGACGACAAAATTTCCGTGCGCAGTTCGTCCAGGCCCCTCCACTTGCTTCTTCGTACCACCTGAGTCTTTGACGCGAATGGCTTCGAGTCGCAACCGATCAATCGAACGACCTGTTCCCGCTGGCACGGTGAGCGTAACCGAATACACATCAACGGCAGAGCCGTCGCTGGTTGCCGTGGCAATGCCGTCGGAAGCAATTTCGAATTTCTCGCCTGAGTCTGAAACGATCGTTGGCGTCGGTATGATCCACTCGACATCCTGAGAAACTTCCCACTTTTCTCGCAAGTGACTTTTTCTCTCGGCGAGCGTTTCACTGATTTGTTCCCGACGATGGGCTACTTCAGGAGTCTCAATACGATAGTCGGGTTCATCGGCGTTGTTCATCATCGCCATCAGACGGAAGTAGTCAGTGTGCGTGATCGGATCAAATTTGTGCGTGTGACACTGCGCGCAGCCAGTCGTGAGTCCTAACCATGCTGTTCCCGTGGTTGCCACTCGATCGACCATGGCCAGATAACGGAACTCAAGCGGATCGATGCCCCCCTCCTCGTTCAGCATCGTGTTGCGATGAAAACCAGTGGCAATCAGATCGTCCGGTGTTGGATTATCAAGCATGTCCCCGGCGAGTTGACGAATGGTGAACTCATCAAACGGCATGTCGGCTTCAATCGCGCGGATCACCCAGTCTCGGTAGGGCCATATATCGCGAGGCCGGTCTTTTTCATATCCGTTGGTATCGGCGTAGCGGGCCAAATCCAACCACCGCCTAGCCCATCGCTCGCCGTAATCGGGACTCGCGAGCAAGCGTTCCACCACACGCTCATACGCACCGTCTAGAGTATCCTGACAGAACGCATCGAGTTCTTGTGGCGTTGGGGGAAGGCCGATCAAATCGTAAAAGATTCGTCGCAGGAGCGTCGGACGATCGGCTTGGCGACTTGGAAGGAGTCCTTCTTGTTGCATTTTTGCAAGTACAAAACGGTCTATATCATTTCGAATCCAATTCGAGACTGACGCTCCAGATTCGTCTTCGTGGATCGAAGGGATCGCAGGTTTTACGGGAGGCACAAAAGCCCAGTGCGGACGGTAAACTGCCTCCTGACGAATCCATTCTCGAAGCAGTTTTTTTTCTTGCGCCGTCAGCATCGCTTTCGTCGACGGCGGCGGCATGATCGTATCGGGGTCATCGCTGGAGATTCTCGCCACGAGTTCGCTCTCAAGTGGATTGCCTGGCACGATCGCCGTTTTGCCACTTTCCAGCCGACTGACAGCGCTCTGCCGATGATCCAGACGAAGTCCTGCTTCTCGTTTATCGTCGTCGGGGCCGTGGCATTTAAAGCAGCGATTGGAAAGAATCGGTCGAATATCGCGAGCAAAGTCGATCGATTCATCTGCTCGCGAGAAACGTTCGATCGAAATCGCAGCAACGATTGCTAGCACAGTGCTGCAAAAGACTCTCCTCTTCGTTTTTGTGAAGAGTCTGTATGGAGAAGAATGCATGGCAACCTGTTTCATGAAACAGTTTTTTCGTTTTGGGAACGTGATACACCTGTTCACGCTTCAATCGTAACTCGTCGGGCTGCCACTCGCTATCTCATGCAATACAGAAGAGACGCAGTTATGAACATCTCTTCTATTTACGTGTTCCTGCAGAGCGAGTGCTATTGCAGGCATCGCTCCCATCGCTTGAGTATTTCGGGAAATCTGGCTGAACCGAATCCCACTCGCAGCCACGGGCCTTTCACGCCGAAAAGCGCCGCGGGAAACGCCAGCATCTGTTCTTGCTGCGCAACTTTGCGAGCATGCTCAAACGGATCCTCCACCAATAACTTGACGACTCCTGTAAGCCCTGCTGCAGGCCGCGAGCACTCCACCTGCAGGGGATATTTCTTACACAACGCCAAAGCGCTTGCAATATTTTCAAAACGAATTTTATTGTTGCGCTCCAGCAGAGGCCCCGATCGCGAAAATAGTTCGGTCGCAACCATCTGATCGAGACGACTTGGACAGATCGAAAGGTAGCCTTTGGCCTGCATGAGCTTCTCTCGCCACTGCTGATTTCTGACAACGAGCCAACCGATTCGAATGCCAGGCAGACCAAAACTTTTTGATAAGACCCCGAGCGACATTGCCTGCTGGGAATGTTCGCACATTCGCATCGGCTCCGGTGCTGATGGATCGTGAGAAAACGTGCCCACTTCGTCAGATAAAAGAGGTATGCCGAGAAATTCTGCTTGCGAGCACAAGGCTTTCGCATCGTCCTTTGCAAGCACTGCGCCGGTCGGATTGTGGGGACTGTTTACGACCATAAGCCGAGTGCGCGGCGAGAGCAACGCAGGCAACTGCCGAATATCAAAACGCCATGGATCGGACTGAACTTCGAGAGTCTTAAACTGTATCTTCATCGAGAGAACGGTGCGGGTGAGTGTTGGATATCCCGGACCTATCACAACCACTTCGTCGCCTGATTGTAAAATCGCAAGTTGTGTTGCAAAAATTGCTTCCTGTGCCCCGCAAAAGACGATGACCTCCTCTGCAGAAATGTCACGATACATGCTGGCGATTGCTGATCGCAGTCGCTCATCGCCAGCCATAGGAGCGTAGGAAAGCGGCATGTTGGCCAGCAGTTGGCAATCGACCCCCAGATCCGCAAGCGTTGAAAGAGCCGCGCTCGAATCGCTCAGGTTCCACGACAAACCATTTCCCAGCGACTGTATGAACAGATGGAGCGGCAGTGGCTCAAGCTGGTGACAATCTAGTTTTTGTTTTTGCGCCACACTGTCATCTCCGCGATCGTGTGCTGATGTTTTCTTGCAGTCTCTCTGATTACAAATGGCAGATCCTCGCGAGCGACCAGCGTGAATGTCTCGGAGAGAAGCCTTTCGAGTCCTTCGAACGTCGTCAGCGGTTCACCATGCTCACGTCGACCGCCAAGCCAATGCGATTTTTGCGTGTATTCCTCGAGCCATGTATACGGAGAGGTAATCACAAGATGGCCACCGGGCAGCAGTCGAGATGAGATTCCACGAAGAAAAAGCGCAGGGTCATAGAGCCGATCAATCAGATTTCCTGCAAAAACAAGATCGTAATCAGAGTACTGTGGCTTCAGGTTGCAAGCATCTCCCTGCATGAATCCAACGCGGTTTCCAACCTGATCGAGCCCGAGTGATTGAAGTGAAATAGCTCTGGAAGTTGTGAGATCGCCTTCGGTTTGAATTTCGTAAAGCACCTGTTCTCCCTGTTGCAGACGCACTCCCGCCTGAATAAAACGTGCTGAAAAATCGATGGCATCCACATGGGCAAAGTATTGTGCTAGCTCAAAACTCGATCGACCAACGGAACAGCCAATATCGAGGCAGCGTTCACGATTGTGCCCGGCGGAATGCTGCATTGCACGTTCGATGCATGCCACGGGGAAGTTTCGAACACCGAGTGCCTCCGGACCATAATGAAACTCGAGGTACTGCGTCACAGATTGGTCGGTTTCATAAATTTTCGAGCCCTCAGTAATGGCAGACTCAACTGAATCATCAATAACCATTCGAAATCCTGCATGCTGAAAGAAGTGTCGACGAAATGCATAGCGGGCACTTTTCATGGATTCATTTCCTGTCGAAATCCAAGACCCACCCTTCATGAGATTATGGCGACCATCAAATGTTGGCACTGAAAAATCGTCATAGAGCGAATGCACTTCAAATCCAGGAAACGGTTGGATCGGCGTACGAGTCCACTGCCAGACATTGCCGATGATGTCGAAAAACTCCCCTTGCAGGAAATGATCGACCGGTGATGGCGAAGCAAAGTGTTCCAGATTGATATTTCCTGGCGCATTTTCCCAATACGGTTGATCGGTGAGAAGCGTTTCCCGTATCGCGTGCCACTGTGATTCTGAGGGCAACTTCACACCCAGTCCGGTTTGAGCAGCCTTCCACGCACAATATGCCTGCGCTTCCAGACAGTTCACCTCCACGGGCCAGTTGAGCGGCAGTGGCGTTTCATCGAGCAGATGCCGCTGATGCATTGCTCCATCGCGAAGGATCCAGAAACGAGGGTGCTGGGCATGCGTGTATGCCAGCCACCCAAGGCCTTCCTCGGTCCACCACTGCTTTTGTTCGTATCCACCATTTTCAACAAATTCAAAATATTCCTGATTGCTGACAAGCTGTCGGGAGGCTTGAAACGAATTCACTTTCACATCCAGCACGCCGTATTCATTATCCCAGCCAAACGTCGCGTCATCGGCCCGCTTCCCCAGTCGAACTGTGTGCGCAGAGACCTCTTTCCATGTATTGCCCGGAGATGTTCCATGAAAGGGACATCTCGCCCAGAGTTTCTGTTCTACGAAAGAGAGTTCATTGCCGCTGCGCAATTCTGCCAGTGGCATCTGGCGCATAATCATGCTGGAAGTTTCAAGATGAATTCTTTCGTGTTCGATTCCCATGAGCACGATCCATGCAGCCGATTCCTGTCGAATGGGCAATTCGATCGGCATGGCCAGAATGAATTCATCGACTCGCGCCCGCACCGCCATGCGATAGGCCCGCACTTCCTCCACCGTCGGCCAAGCGTAATTGTGTGTGTTGAGATCGTCCCACGACATCTCGTCCACACCAACAGCCATCATCGCCTCGATCGCAGGGTCGAGGCGCTTGCTGATAAATCTCCCCGCAATGAGTTTATTGATATAGAACACAGCCGGATGAGCAAAGTAGAAAATCAACGGATGACGCAGCGGTTCATACCGGTTAAAAAATGAATCCTCATTTTTGATCAGCGCAAGCAAACCGTCGTAGAGCTGGCAGGTCTGATGAAAATAGCGTCGAATCTCCTGCCGCTTGGTTTCGACGTTGTCGCCAGTCAGCAGGAGTGTTTTTGTGGGGACTAAAGGGAATGCCAAAGCTTTATGTTGCCCCGACACATCCTCCTCGCGATCAGATACATTCGGGACACCGAGACGTTTTGTTTTCGTAATGGCAGCATGCATGAAACAATCCTTAGACAGAGAGACTCGAAGGTTTTATCACTCGTTTATGACTCTTGAGACCGTTGATCCATTGCGATGGAATGCCGCCGGACGCCAGCAGCGAACCGACAACTGCCCCGCGGTGGCAATTGTCACCGCCCACCTGGGCATTGGCGCACACGCCAGCGGTAAAATTTCCGGCGTAACGGTAGGAGAGGTAAAGGGCTGCTGGAAAAGCATCGGGGATATAACAGGCCGAACTCAGAATGCCCCCCACCACCTCTCGGTCAGAATGTTTTTCTAGCTTCCGAATTGCAGCCGCTGAAATCCAGTCTGGGGCTTCCTCTAGAATGGCTACTCGCAGGTCATCTCCCTTCCCTGTTCGCATCAATATTCGCACCAGCACATCGGCAGCACGCAGCACGCCCTCATCGCGGTGCGTGAGCGATACATGTTTTTGAACGACCGCTCTCAAAGACGGATCAGAATTGCCAAGCGTGGCAACCAGCGCCGGCACGGCGGCAAGACCGCCGATATGAACGTCGGACACACCGCAAGCATCCGGTTTTTTTCCGGAGGCGTAGTTCGTAAAAAAGTGTCTGTGGTACTCCTCGCAATACGTGTCGCGATGCTTTCCTGGAGTGAGCATGAAGTTGATGTAACGCTGCAGCCATCGATTTGAGTCATAGCCTCGAAGCTCCTCGATCATTTCCGCGAGTTCGAGTGCGAGCTGGAAATTAAGCGTATTTTCGCCGGCCGTGAGGAACTGGTGATAGTGCACGCCACGCTTACCCCACCATTCTGCCTGCTCTCGCAAAATATCGCCGCGATCATTGATCGGCGTGTAGTTCGATCGCCAGAGAATGCTATCGGCATGCGGAGAACGGGGCGAAAGATAGTCGTTGATAAGACCGTAGTCTCGCTCGAGAGCATTTTGATCGTAGTACCAATGCACGGGCATGCTCATCGCATCGGCAATCAGCGAACCCACGAGCGGCGAGAATGTCGGGTTCATGCGAGGATACTTTCAAAAAAGGACCGCATGCGCGGTGATGGGCAGTTTGAAAACATCTCTTTGCCACTGCCGTGAGCAACCACTTCCCCATCGGCAATGCAGGCGATTTCATCCGCAACATGTCGGGCAAAGTTCATTTCATGCGTGACAAGCACAAACCGAGTGCCAATCGACTTGAGGTCTTGAATCATGCGCAGCACCTCGGCCGTCATCTCTGGATCGAGCGCAGAGGTGGGCTCATCGAGAAAGAGCATCTGTGGCTTCGTGACCAGTGCCCGAAGAATGGCTATCCGCTGTTTCTGTCCTCCCGAAAGTTCTGCCGGGCGCTTGTGTGCGTGGTCACTGAGTTGAAATCTATCCAATGGCTCGCGCACCCTCTCTCTGGCCTGTTCTTGAGAGAGTCCATGCACATGAATGAGCGGCAAGAGGAGATTGTCAAAAGCCGAAAGATGCGGGAAAAGATTAAACCCTTGAAATACTGTTCCGACCTGCTTGCGATAGAAAAAAAGTCCCATCTCGTTTTGAGGCAAGAAAGTTTTATCAAAGCTCACGCTTCCAGCTTTTGGGATATCGAGTCCGGCGAGAATACGCAGCAGCGTTGACTTGCCACCACCCGATGGACCCACCAGCACAAGCGATTGGATATTTCCAGTACACAGTGAGACTTGGCGGAGCACCGCCGGGCCACCAAAATCTTGGCAGAGACCTTTGATTTCAAGTTTCATAACGAAACCTGCTTTCGAGCAGTCGCGCCAACCAAGACAGTGGTAGCGTCAGCATCAGATAGCCCGCTGCCAGCGGCAAATAGCTTTCGAGCGCCGAATACGTAAACGAGTTCACCTCCTGGGCATTGAGCGTGAACTCCGAAATGGCAATCACTGACAAAAGTGATGAATCCTTGATGAGTGAAACCAGTTGCCCTGCGATCGGTGGAAGCACAAGTCGTAGTGCCTGCGGTAAAATCACCAAACGCATTGACTGCCACTGCGAGAGTCCGATCGCACGGGCAGCATCTCGCTGCGTCTGCGGAATCGCAGCCAACCCACCGCGAAATATTTCCGCCATGTAGGCGCCGCTAAACAGGGACAGGCTCAGCACTCCAACCACGAATCGATTATCGAGGCCAACAGCACTTGCCACGACGTAAAATCCGATCAGAAGTTGCACCAGCAGAGGCGTACCTCTGACAAGTTCCACATACACTCTTGCCAATGCCTGCACAAATTCACGCCGACTTTGCAGCATCATGGCAGCGACCATGCCAATCACAATGCTTCCCACCAAGGCTGCCACGCTCAGCACGAGGGTCGTCACCCATCCTTGAATGAATTTCTGGCGATACTCCCAGACTCCGTCCCAGTTCCAAGTGTAATTCACGCGCATAAAAGCCACTGCAACGAGTGCTGCGAGCATAGCAATCACAAGAATATGCGCAGTAGTTTTCCCCATAAATGAAATGAATTTTGAAAGTCACTTAGAAATAGAATGGGATATCCTGTTCTCGAAAAAACTTTTTTTCCTCCATAAGAAACTCATCGCCAAGTTTCTCGAACCCGCCGTCCTGCCTGAACTTTTTCAGAAATGCGTTCACTTCAGCCTTGAACTCGGTGTCGGAGAGCCTTAATCCGATCGCCCACGATTCCTCTTTAAAAGGACGCAGGATGGCTCGCGTTTGCTTGGGATGTCGACGATGATTTTGAAACACCGACATCGAGTCATAGATAAACGCGTGCGCTTTCCCTTGAACGACTTCCAAAACGGCAGCCGCCTCTTTATCGACCACCAGCACCTTGGCCTCCTTAAGAGTACTGACAGCAAACTGATGGCCTGTGGTTCCTTTTTTCACTACGATCACCCGCCCTTTGACATTGAGATCGACCGATGAGTTCACCGGCGAGTCGGTCCCAACCAAGAGCGAGAGACCCGTTTTGAGATAAGGATCTGAAAACGCGATCGACTTGGCTCGCTCCGGCGTGGCGGTCATCGATGAAATAATGAGATCGATCTTTCCAATTTTAAGCGCCGGAATGAGACCATCGAACGAAAAGTTTTCGACAACGACTTCTCGCTTCAGATATTGTCCAAGCGACTTGGCAATTGCAACGCTCACGCCGGCAGGCTTTCCTTGCGGATCGGTCATCTCGAACGGCGGGTAGGAGAGTTCCATGCCAACCTTGAGAGACAGTTTTTCTTCTGCCATCGCCCGCTCGCAAGACATTGCACTGGCAAAACCAATCACGCATGCGATGAGCGCGACCCCACGCATGCACCCACTGAGAAAACTCCCTGCGCGGCAGCTCCTGCATGTTGTCTGTATCGCGGTCATAGAAATCTACGGTTGCCTCGTGAAAGACTGGCTCGGTGAATGATCTTGACAAAAAGATGATAGCCATCGAAGTCTTTCGAGACGAGGAGCACCTCGGTCACGCTGCCAATCCCTGTTATTGGTCGGAGTTCTTGTCGAACGGCTTGCCGGTTGCCTTGGCGCTACCGAGTTTCGCGGGTATTGCCGCGTTGAAGTCGGTTGACCGGACGATCGTCGTGTCGTCTGTAATATTGGCATAGCCAAAGACGTAGTCGTCGATATTCAGCACCGGCATTTTCCCAATCCAGTGTGGCCCCTGCCTGACACTCGGAGTGTCTCGCCACGATCTCGAAAAACTGACTGGATTTTTCAGTGCATAAAATATCTCTACGGTGCGCACCGTGTCGGGCGATGCAGGCGTGACGACGAGTTCCGGCACACCGTCAGCATCCAAACGGATTTCGGACTGTGGGTGCTCAGGCCACGTATGATCTTTGCCGAGCACATGTTTTTCCAACCAGAACTTTGTGTTTTGCTCAATCTTGTCGGTATCGTGATGACCGCGAACTTGAATTGCAAACGACCACGGCACGTCGCGCGGAAAATTTTTAAAACTCTCCAACCCGCGTTCGTGACCGCCGTGGTGGTCGTTCGAGCCATTGAGAAACAGTGTTGCAGCCGTGATGAACGGAACGTGGGCCTCTGGAGCAATCGAGGCGAGAATGATCTCTTCGCCAGGAGACTTTGCCGGTTCGAGATACGGCACGTTGTAAAGCCAGACCTGCTGATCGCGGTAATAGTCGTTGTAGCCGATACCGAAATACGCCACGACGGCTTTCACTCGCGGGTCGGTGGCGAGATTCCACATGAGCGTACCGCCATACGAGTAACCCGTCGCTCCAAGTCGCGTGCGATCGACTTCCTTCTGCTGTTCAAGATAGCTCAGCACTCGCCGTTGAATCGCATACCACAAGTAGTCGGATGTCTGTTTGGGATCGGTGATGAACTCCCCATCCAACGTCTTGGAACGCACCGGTCCTGCGACCTTGGCGTCCATGTTCCCGTGCCGCAGAGCATCGGGATATTTTGTAAAGTGCTGACGATCTCCGGTTTTCCCGCAGTAATCATGCGCCATCACGGCCCAGCCGTCATCGACAAACTTTCGATCGGTGTTTGGCGATCCCATCCAACCATGCACCACAATCAACCCTGGGGCTTTCGTCGCACCGGCCTTCACGCTGTACCGGCAGTACACGCGAATCTCTTCTCCGAGCACATACGCGCTGACGTAGGAATCGCGATGGAAGATGCCATTTTGCATTTCCTGTTTAATGATCTCCTCTTTGAAATCGCCTTTGTCGGGGTCGTAGTCTTGCCAGAGTGACGTTGGCGAAATCTGAGTTCGACCTTGAAGCTTGACCCATGGAACAATTTTCTCTGCCCATTGTGCACCGTGTTCACGGAGTCCTTTCGCGCTGAAGTGCACGCCCTGACCGCCGCGTTCGCGAAGATCGCCCTTCATCGCATCGCTATCAGGCCCTTCCAGAGCGATGCCATCTTTCCAGAGCGAGGCCTGAGCCGAGCGGATGTCCGGCGAAGCTTCGTCTCCGGGAACGTGATAGCTCACCTGCGCTACAAACCACGGAGCCTCCCAACCGATATCGCGACGCGAATCGCGGATGAGCTTTTCGAGATACTCGCGGTAAAGATTTCCTGAGAGCGTTCGAGTCGGGTCTTGTTGATTCGCATCGCTCTCGCCCTGATGCCACAGCACCGCGCGAAAGCCATGAACTCCGAATGGTTTGATCCTCTTGATAAACATTGCATAGGCATCCCCTTTGCTAGCCCATTGGCCACTGTCCAGCTTTTCAATGCGACTTTCAATCGTCGGAGGATTCGGAAATGTTGAGCCCTTTGGCAACCACTCGCGTATGCTCGTTGCGCCAATACCGCAGGCAACAATTCCAACGGGCAGATCACATGTTTCAACGACGGCATCGCCAAAAAAAGGAATGAAACTGCCTCCGTTTCCGCTGGCACCGGGCTGGGGATCATTTGCAATCTGCCACGTGAGGCCATCAAACGAGGCAACTCGTCCTGTTTGGGAAGTACACTTTTCCTCGCCGTGATTGGCCGAATTGGATTGTCCTGCAACCACAAACACCTCGCCGATACCGACGTGCTCAACGACGGCATGAAGAGTTTCTTGTCCCACTTGTGACACGCGGACTTCCAGCCGGTGCCATCCTCCAGCGACGTCTATTCTCTGCGCCCGGAAAGAACGCCCCTCAATATTTGCATCGAGTTTTTGCCAAGCAGTCTCGGAGGCACCGACCATCAGGCGAGCTTCGATGACCGAGTCATTCATTATTTTTTCAGAAAGCGTTCCGGCAATGTGCACCGCTGCTTTTCCATCGGATGCCCGCTGAATGACCTGATAGTCCAAAGGCATACTCAGCATGAGTTCACTTGCATGCAGCGATGCCAGCGGCGCTACAAATACAAAGGCGAATATCACGGCGAACAAAAAGGAAACGCAGCGGTCACAGATCTTTTTTGCCGATCGCAAAAAAAGGAGATTGCTGAAATGCCACACAGACCACGCTTCTGGCAGGCCTACGATCATGATTTTAATCATTCACAATCCATTCATATATTTGGAAGCGATTCGTCGGAGCGTCATTCGCGGCACGCCATGCGAAAATCATTCTATAAATAGCCGTCGATTCGTTGAATCTTTTCAGCCATCGCATCAGCCCACTCCTTGCAAGCTCGCAATCATCACTTTGAAGCAGTCGTAAATGCCGGTTGAAAATCCGACCCAGAATCCGAAGCAACGACAGCGCACAATCGAGCGCAGCAAGCATCCGCGATAAAATGCACGGGATTACAATCGCGAAAGAATGTCTCCATAATTCCTCCGGGAAATCGCAGATTTACTGAACAATATTGACATAGCATACGGACGGAAAGTAGGCCCGGTAGGACTCGAACCTGACATGGAATCATCGGGAAAAAAAGAGGTCTGTCACACAAGGCGGCACACAAGGCGGCACACAAGGCGGCACATCAAAAGCAATCGCTATAGATCCAGCCCTTGCCGAGGTAATCGCCGCTTGGCTTGAAGTACCAAAAGAAATCAGAAGCGCCATCCTTACAATGGTCCATATGAGTCGTCGATCGTCTGGGTGACCTCACACTCAACGGAATTTAAAATTCAAATATCGAGTCTGTTTTTAGTTTTTTTACGAAGAAAAACAGAATCCCTACGGACACGGATCTTTTTTGCTGCCACTTATATATAGCGGCACCACTTTCAGAGAGAGAATCTCCTACGCTTGACGCTCGAAAATACTCCACCGAAACCTACGCGGGTCGCATGGTACGAAAGATGTTCGGGTGGCGCAAGTCAAGCGGAGGGCACGCTGGCAATTTCTGGGATGCTTATCACTCTTGCTTTGCGTAGCATGATGCGCGTCAATAAATGGACCTGTCCCCTTTCTTTGCCCTGATGGTACCATCTGTCTGTCACAACAACGAGGCAATATGATGACAAAGCAACTCACCGCGATCATTGAACGCGAAGGCAACGGGTACGTTGCCTTATGCCCCGAAGTCGACGTGGCTAGTCAAGGTGACACCGTTGACGAGGCACGCACAAACCTCCAAGAAGCCCTAGAACTTTTCTTCGAGACGGCATCACCTGAGGAAATCAAAACACGCTTTCATCATGAAGTTTACATTACGCAGGTAGAGGTTGCCTTTGGCTAAACTGCGAGTCGTTTCTGGTGCCGATGTTTGCAAGATCCTAGAGCGGCATGGATTCCATCAGGTTCGGCAACGCGGAAGCTAGGTTGTGATGCAACTGAAAACAGAAAGCACGACGGTGACTGTTCCTGTTCCCAACCACCGCGAGCTTCGTAACGGGACACTGCTTTCTATCATTCGGCAATCCGGACTTCCCCGATCTGATTTCGAATAGCCAATAATCAGGAGGATCCATTTTGGACCTCCTGAGCCGAGCTTTCATGAAGGGAAAAGGATAGCCCTGTCAACCGCACTTCCGCAATCGTTCCACGGGCGATGAGCGATCGATGAGGCAACGCCGAGACCGCAAGCCGCACTGCGGGTGCTGATATGAGCCCCGAAATCTCACCAAGCTGCCGCGTGCCCGGTTCCTGCTGACGGTCTGCACAGCTGCTTGGGTGTCAATGTGATCAGCCGAATGTCGCCGCCGCGGGAAAGGGCATAGAAGCGGAAACTCCTCCCCCACTCGCGCCATGACTTTGGCACAAGCGATCCGTGACGTGTCGTGGGAGCGGGGGTTTGGATTCGTACGCCGTGTGACTTCCACCCGCATGCCGAAGCCCCCCCTTTGCCACTGGGCTGCAGGCGTGGCAGCCCAGTGCGTTGGCAGGGCGTGCGTCTCAGCAAACGCACGGGGCTAGTCTATTGGAGGGCACAATCCTATCGTAAGAACATAGTGTCATTCATCGGGGCAGGTCATTCAATGCTACCTATTCCTAAAGTTTGTCAGAGTACGGGGTGAACACTTTTCTGGAATCACGAAAGAAGAGATATGGATACTTTTGAGAATGCTACACAGCCGCAGGAACAGCCAGAGATGGTTTTGGCTCAATGCTGGGAGTGCGGCGAAAAGAAAATGTGTCACGAGCATCTCGTTTGCTGCACGGGAACCCGCTTCCACACCTGCCCGGAGTGTCGCAAGGAAATTGAACGCAGGGTCGCATGAACGATCACGAACTCTACATGCGCCGGGCCATCGCACTGGCGGCGAATGTGCCCGATCTGCCCTTTGGGGCTTTGATCGTGGATGGCGACAGCGGCACAATCCTCTCAGAAGGCTGGAACAAGACTTCAGTCAATCCAACGTGGCACGGCGAAATCGACGCTATCAACGGGCTGGCTTCATCAGGTGTTTTAGTCGAAGGGAAGCACCTCGTCTTGTACACGACCGCTGAGCCGTGTCCCATGTGCCAAGCAGCGGCGTTGTGGAGCGGAATTGAAATGGTCGTCTTCGGCACTTCCATTCGCTCGCTTCAACGGTCGGGCTGGCGGCAAATCGACATTCTGGCAGAAGAAGTCGTTCGTTGTAGCCCGGCGTGGAACTGCAAACTGATCGGCGGGGTGTTGGAGCGAGACTGTGACGCTCTGTTCCAGAAGGCGATGTTCCATCGTGTGTCATCGAGTGACCTAATTTCCCTAGTATCATCAGGAGGGAGTGTCGAATGAAACTTGCATACTTATCAGGCTGTTTGGCCTTATTGATGGTGACAACGGCGATGGCTGAAGACACACCGATACCCTTGTTCGACTTCACCGGAGCCGACTCTGCAAAGGAATGGCAGACGGTCAATGACGGCGTGATGGGCGGAGTCTCCGAGGGTAAGTTCAAAATCACCGACACGAAGACGATGGAATTCTTGGGCACGCTGTCTTTAGCAAACAATGGCGGCTTCGCTTCCGTGCGAACGAAGGCCAAGAAGCTCGGTCTGGAAAAAGGTGATACGCTGGTCGCCAAGGTGAAAGGCGATGGGCGTGAGTACCACATGAATCTTTCTGTGCCGACATTCCAGATCGCTTACAACTACCGAGCGGTTTTTCAGACCAAGAAAGATGAATGGATTGAGGTCAAATTGCCTTTGGACAAGTTTGAGGCAACGTCTTTCGGGCAAGTCGTCAAGAACGCCGGGCAAGTCAAGCCAACTTCTGTCAACGGTCTGGGCTTCATGCTCAGCGACAAGAAAGCCGGACCGTTCAAGATGGAAGTTGAGTCGATCAAGGTGGAGCGGGCGGGGAAGTGATTCCAGGGGGGACAAGGGGGACAGGTCCATTTAATTGTCTGAACAACTGCCGTCGTCCAACACCCCGATTGAGCACATGAAAAAGCCCGCGTTTCATCACGCCGCTTTCGAAGACTTGACCAGCGTCGTTGCTGCGATGTTGTTTTGTACGCCAGTATTCGCACAGGGCGAGGATCACGCCTAACAGCGTTTGAGACTCAAAAGGTATTCAGCGCCAGTGCCTTGGCGAAAGCATAAAACAGATCATGATCTGTTTTATGTGACTCATCTGTATATCAACGGCCAGTCGCTATGGTTGCTCTGCGATATATTCAAAGAAACCGCCACCAACGCCGGGACTGAACGGGCCTCCGTCCTTTCGCAACCGGGACACGCAATGCCGCTCCAAGACGGCAAAAGCTTCATCGGTCTGGCAGAAACCAATTGCCTTCCGCTGATCGGCGGACAGTGACTTAAAGAGCAAAAGTGCTTCCATCGACGAGTCTACGTTCATGATGCCCTTGCTCGTGAATTCTTTATTCCGAGCCTGCATGGCTGCTCGTATCGACATAGCAATCGACTCTCGGTTGGTGGCATCGTCAGGGAGTACGGCGAACAGCGCAGTCAGCCCACGAACCATAATGTAATGGTAGGCAGGACGAGCATTGTGCTGATCGGCCCAGCGTCCCTTGTAGGGGCCGTCTTGAAGTTGGCCCGGTAGAACGCCGAGGCGGGCCTTTTCCTTTGCGGCTTGGAGATACTTCGATTCGTGCGTGACTCGATAAGCGGTCGCCAACAAGTAGACGCTGAAACTGTTGTAGTTCCAGTTGGTCACGCAGGAACGCTTCGCTGCCCAATCAGCAGTGGCGATGGCTCCCGTGAGAAAGCGTTTCTCATTGCTGACCTCGTAGAGTTCAAACAACGCCACCCCGCAAAGTCCGTTGTCGAATTGAAGCCCACCATCCGTGAGATCATCAAAAGACCAACCGTTTTTCACCACTTCGTCCAAACGCCCGGATTCCTTTGCCAGTCGCAGAAACCGATCCGCCGCCTGAAAAGCCTTATTCTTGCCTCCCCGATAAGCCGGAAAAGGAATCACACCGGTTCCAGCCTGTTGCTGAGTCCAGAGAAGATAGTCACCGGCCTCAACGGCTTCTTTGAGCAGGGCATCTTTATTGGGTGCATTCGCCCGGCATCCAGCCAGACAACCCATCATGCAAGTCGCTACTTCCCGTGGAAGGTGTTCGGTTTCCGTCGGGTCCAGATCAATCCGCCACCATTTGTTCTTCTGGACGAATTGGAGAATCTTCTCAAAGCCGGCCAACGCCTCGGCCTTGGTCAGCGGTTCGACTTGTTCGGGAGCCTGCCGGTATTCATCGGCCACTTCTGGAACACCTGCAAGATTCCCGAGCATGAAGACAGACTCAGCGGCCAGCTTCCGAACAGCCACTTCGTCTTTCGACCGCAAAGCCTGGGCAAGTTGTTGAGCGGTCTGCTTGAGAGACTCCTGAGAATTCCGCACAGGCTTGGGTTGTTGAGCGTGCAATAATTGAAGACAAAACACGACAACAATGCCAATGCAGAAAATCGGAAAAGGACGGTGGTGCATCGAATCGCCTTTCTGCAAGTAACTCACTGGAATCTACTCGTTCTTTGCAGCAGAGGTTTCATTATTTTTCCACCGTGATCCACTCGATTTACAGTTTGAACGGCCCGGCCTTCTTGTCGTCGAACATGAAGCCCACGGCATTGATCTCTTAGTAGTAACGTGAATACTCACAATGCTACTGGCTTCAATGGGGCCGCGGCTTCTCAGCCGCTCGTTTAGGGTTCACCCCCGTGCATACGGGAAAGAGTGACCTGCCCCCTTCTAGCGGCACCACTTCCAGAGAGAGAATCTGTCAGTGTGAAAACCAAAGGAGGACATTCCATGCCACGCGGAAAGAAAGAACCCGCCGAGTAGATCATCCCCTATGCTGCGAGGTCGAAGTCGAGGTGGGGCGAGACAAGAAGGTTATCAATGGCGATCAAGAAGAGTAGGTGTGACGGAGCAGACGTACTTTTGAAAAGAAGAAGCAGTACGGTGGCCTCCGAAAAAGACCACAGCCCAATCGGCTGAAGGATCTCGAGAAGGAGAATAGCCGACTGCCTTCATGGCACCGCGGCAACTTCGCCGCCTGCCCGGCTGGTCAGCGATTCTAGCAGTTCGACCGAGATGCCCTCGGCCACGGACCGCACCCCACCGTCGCCCGCGAGCACCTGAAAAACGCCCCCCGGCAACCGCGACCGCGGCTTGAGCGAGGTTTCCATCGGAGTCGCCCCGATTCCCGCCCCCAGGCCCGTGTAACGGCCGACGTCGGAAATGTAGGGCCAGGAGTAGCGAGGCTTCGTCCATGTGCTGCCGCCATTGACCGTGTAGTCGTTGCACTCGGAGAGCACTAGGGTGTTCGAAAGTCCGTCGGTGATATCAGCCATCTGGATCGGCTGGCTGCGGATCGGTGTCGCATACGCACCGGTGGCATCGTTCCAGCCAAGGCCCTCAGGCACGAGGACGCCGCTGAAGTCGGTGGTCGGTGGATTGGCACCGTAGAACCAGCCGTCGAGCCGCCGATCTGGATCAGGAGACGCGGGACCCGGGCCAAGCAGTGCCGCAAAATCGACGGCTCCACCTATCTTCGAGTTGGAGTTGTAGACCGCGATTCTGGCCGCCACAATGCCTTCCTCCTGACTTTCCGGAGGACAGGCCAGGCAGTAGGAGTTGTACATACTCGCCAACAACCCCTCCTCGATATAGGGCAGGATGGAGATGGCCCAAGACTGTGGCCGGATGTAGTCGATGCCCTCTTCCGGCCTATCTTCGAGATGGGCCACCGTGCCGATCCGCGGCCGACCCGCAGCGAACGGAAGCCCGCGACGAACATCGGCGTAGCTGACCATCGCGATGCCGATCTGCCGCAGATTGCTCTGGCACTGGCTGCGGGCGGCAGCCTGCCGGGCTTGCTGCACCGCCGGCAGAAGCAGGCCAATCAACGTGCCCACGATCGCGATCACGACCAAGAGCTCGATGAGAGTAAAGCCGTGCACGGGCACGCTGCGTTTCTTTATGGCACTGCATCTCATGGCGAGCTGTTCCTCTATCAGTCTTTCTACTCATGCAACAATAATTCGCACCGAATGCCCTGTCTAGAACAGACGTCTCACCGTCTGCGGCTTGTTGTCGAGTCCGATCGCCGTAAAAGCCACCTCGCGAGGCGTCTGCCAGGCCGCGATCACCGCCTGGGCCTGCCCGCCCAACTGGCGCTGGTAGGTGGCGGCAAAATCCACGGCACCGCCACGGGCCCCGAAGGGACGAAACGTCGCCACGGGCATGGCGGGCTCTTCGGCGCTGCTGTTCTCCATCGCAGCCATGCCTGACATGGAGTGGCTTTCCGTGGAGCAACCGCAGATGTCTTCCATGTTCCATACGCTCACAGTACCAACATTTAATCCTGCTTCCGGGGTCGTGATCAGGTTCGGCTTGTAGCTAGGCACCGTCGAGGGTGCCACGAAGCCGACGGCCACCTTGACGCCATCGAGGCTTCCGCCTGGGGCGGTGAACGTAAAGCACTTCTCCGGATCGGCGACACCGTTGACGATGTCACGGCCACTCAGCGCGGTGATGATCGCCTCCCGGCCAGCCCCCGCAGAGACGATGACGTCGTCGTAGTTGTCGCCGTCCACGTCACCGACGGCCACGTTCACGCCGTTAGGAAAACTGCCTGGCAGCACGCCCTTGAACTCCCGGACCAGCGTGCCCTTGGTGTCAAAAAGACGGACATTGGCGGCGCCGGCGGTGCGGGAGCCGACGACGATATTCACGGTGCCATAGGGGCCAAGCGCCCCCACCGCCAGGCTCACACCGCTGGTCTCGCCTGCGAAGGCACTGAATTCGGCGGATGGCACCAGCAAGCCGTTCTCATAGACCTTCACACCCGAGTCCTGTGACCCCTTGCCGACGGCCATCGTCTGCTTGGTGTATTTCGCCCTGAAGTAGGCATTGATCTGCTCGGCAGTCCCAGCGAAGGGTGGCGCCTGTGGTGCTGGCTCGGTCGATGTGCCAATGCCGGAGGCCGTCACCACGGGGCCTTGGTAACCGGGGAAAGGCGTGATGGTGCCGACCTCGTTGCCCTTGCCATTGAGGACGAGCGTCGACTGAGACGTTGTTCCCAGCCCCAGCCGCAGGCCCTCTGTGTTGCCGAACTGGAAAACCGGCGACATCATTCCCTCGTCTTCATGCTCGAGGATGTGGCAGTGGAAGACGTACTTTCCCGGGAAGTCGAGCACCCGGAATCGAATGGTGATACTGCCAAACGCCGGCACCATGCGCACGTCGTACGGCGATACATAGTTTGCGGCATTGGCATTCGGGAACGTCATGTCGGGATCAATCGGGAAACCGTTGATCTTCGTGACGATGAACACACCCTGGTGGATGTGAAACGGATGGTTGAGCGGGCCGGCATTGAGGATCGTCCACTCCTCGACCGTCCCGATCTCAAGCTGGGGCATGACCCCTTCGCCAAACTTCTTGCCGTTGACATAGAAGTTGTCGATGTTGATGACCCCGCCATCCTCCACCTGAGCCAACTGTTCCAGCGAGAACACGCGAGTGACATCCGGCGTCTCCTTCCAGAGAGGATCTGCCTCCTGAGGGGCAAACACCGGTGCCGCGGTGGTGACGGGATCTCCTTCCACGACGAGGGTCGCCAGCACGTAGTAGTAGCCAGTGCCGCTTGCGTTGAGTCGCGCCTCTTCGCCGCCCCATCCATCCATAAAATAGTAGGTGCCGGGCGTCGTGGGGGCGGTCACCGCCATCGACATCCGGTTGCCTGGGCTGAGCACGGTGAGCGCGGAGATGTCGTTCATCCGTAGTTCACTGGCGCTGAGCGTCACGTTGTACGGGTGGATGAATGCGCTGGCACCGTCGTTAGAGAGAATCGTGGCATTCCAAGGGTTCTGCAAATTGTCGTCGGCGATGACAAAGTTCGTAGCGCCGCGGGCGCCGAACTGGCCCATGTTAAAGACCTGCGTCTCGCCGGGGCGGACGCGGATGATCGGATTCATCTGGCCGTTGACCCGCTTCTGCCAGCCTGTGGTGTAGCCGTCACCATAATAATCGCTGCTGTCAGTACCAGTCATCATTTTATACTGGCCCTCGACGGAGATATTGACCTCCGAGAAAACCAGGTTCACCTGCTTGAGTTCGTCCTTGTACTGTGGCCACGGCTCAAGTGGGTTGCCGACCATGATCATGCCGGCCAAACCACCCTCAACCTGCGGCTTGGTCTCCTCGTGCACGTGCGGGTGATACCAGTTGACACCTACGCTATTTTCGTAGGTGGAGATCGGAATGCTAATCTCTGACGTTTCGCCTGGCTCGATGTGGACATAGACATTATCCGCCGCGCTCAGGTCGGGCGCGTGCGAACCGTGGTAGTGGAAATTGGTCCCAAAGACCGGATTGGAGGGATCGTGGCCAACGGCAAGATTATTTGTGAGGTGAAGATTGAGCGTGTCGCCGCTATTTATCTGCAGCATCGTGCCCGGAAAGCCCGCCGGGTACGACGTGCCGTAGGCGTCGAACTGGTATGCCATGGCGTAGGAGTTGTAGTCACGGTCATCATCCGGGAGGCTGCTGTAGACTTGCTGTCCGCCGTAGAGGATCGGATCGGATGCAAAGCCCGCCGTGACCATCTTCACGTTGGCCTCAAGCACGCCGTTTTGGCTCCTGATCACGTCCAACGGCCGCAGATCTGTCTGCTGGAATTGAAATCCATCCATAGGAAAAATGACGTTTTCCGCCGCTATCCCCAATGTTACCGGTGCGGAGTTCGCCGATGGCAGACTGTTGCCGACGGCGTTCTTAGCGATAACTTTGATCAGATACGTTGTGCCGCTGGTCAGACCCGTGACGTTGCATGAGAGAGCTGTCGATACAGGATCGGAGAACGTTGTCCACGACGAACCACCCGTGCTCGAATACTTCACCTGATAGTCGGTGATTGCCGAGCCGCCGTTGCTGACAGGAGCGGTCCACCTTACGGCGATGCTTTTGTTGCCGCTGACGGCCACGACCGATGTCGGACTGCCGGGCACGGTGGCGACGACCGGTGTAACCGGTGCTGAATTCGACGACGGCCGGCTGATGCCAACGGCGTTCTTAGCGATCACTTTGATCACATAGCTTGTGCCGTTGGGCAGGCCCGTGACGGTGCATGAGGTCGCTGTGATTGGCGAGCCTGTATTGAACCGCGTCCATGACCCCGCAACACCGTTGTTGCTCGAATACTTCACCAGATATTCGGTGATCGGCATTTCGCCGTTGCTGGCAGGAGCGTTCCACGTCACGGCCAGTTGGGTGTTGCCGCGGACGGCTACTACGCCTGTCGGCTTGCCGGGCACGGTGGCGGCGGCCGGTGTAACAACCAGTGCTGAATACGACGTCGGACTGCCGGGCACGGTGGCGGCCGGTGTAACCGGTGCTGAATTCGACGACGGCAGGCTGATGCCAACGGCGTTCTTAGCGATCACTTTAATCACATAGCTTGTGCCGTTGGGCAGGTCCGTGACGGTGCATGAGGTCGCTGTGATTGGCGAGCCTGTCCTATACCGCGTCCATGACCCCGCAACACCGTTGTTGCTCGAATACTTCACCAGATATTCGGTGATTGCCGAGCTGCCGGTGCTGGCAGGAGCGGCCCACGTCACATCTAGTTGCGTGTTGCGGCTGATGGCTACTACCGCTGTCGGACTGGTGGGCACTGCGGCCAGAATACCGATCGTGTTTTGTGAAACGAATGCCGCGATGTTTGAGTTGTCATTGGCCGAACTGGCAGACGAGCCACTCGACGCATGATTCACTGACATCATCTGCCGTGGCTCCAGCGACTCAAGGGAAATCCGCTGGGCGTGCCGCTTTGAGCGACGGCGACGAGTGGAAACTCCACGAGAATAGAAAACGTTCGTAAACGTTTTTTGAAATGCCCTTTGAAATGCTGCAGCTGGCGAGTTGGATGGCGGCATCGACATTGGAAAATCCTTCTCTGTCTCGATGGGTGCTTGGCCGGGAAAAATTTGGTTTAAAGAGTTTTAGCGCGGTCGTACTGAGAGGCAAATAATCGGCGTGGCAAATTAGGCCCACGTGCGAAATATAGAACGATGTCTCTAATTGTCAAGAAAAAAGAACAGCATGCAGCCATAGCACCTTAAGGACCAGAGGATCTGTTTTTGGCTTTTTTAGACTTTGCGAGGCTAATTTTGTGCTTCGGATTGTCTGGAAATGCCTGCTAATCCAAATGAATTTCATTAAAAAAAGACATAAAAAATCCAGACAGTGCGATGACTGGCTTTTCCGGACTAAATTCAGCCAACAACCCATCGGGGACGAGTCAATCGGCTAAACGCCCAAAATAGAGGCAAAGCTTCTGTTACGAAACTAGAGCAATGCCTTTGATATATGTGTGCCAAGTGTTTGGTTGGCTCTCTTTTTTCGCACCTGCGAGCGCGCAAGCCCAGAAGGGGGAATACTGGCCGATTCTCGAGTCAGTGCCGCTTGCGGGAGCTGACCCCCGGTGACTGAATCGAGGGCCGTGTCTCAAATACAAAATGTCCACCGCAGTAAGCCGGTTGCGGAAGATTACCAATGGTGACTGAATCGAGTGCCGGGTGACGGAAGACTTCGCCAGAGGGCTGTGCAAGACCGGGTGCCCGATCTGCCGAACAGTGCGATCAGCGTTTCGCTGGGGCTGCCTTGAGGTAGACCGCAAGACAGCATGCGATTTCGTGCACCAGCGCCGGGATGGTCATCGGCACGCCGCTGACTTCCTGGTCGTCGAACATCATCTGCTGGGCTAAAGCCGCAAACACCATCCGCCAGACCAGGTCGGTCGCGGTCTCCGGGTGGGCATGTGCGATCTCCTCGCGGTGGCTCAGCACGAGCGTGGTGAAGATGCTGGCGAACACCGCATTCGCCCGAATGCCCTGGGCCCGCAGGTTCGGGTCGGACGAACGGTGGAGAACGAAGAAGCGGGCTGAATTGCGGTACTCTTGCGTGGCGGTGAAGACGTGCGAGAGGAACACCTCGATCGCGCCTGCCAGGGTCTTTTCGTTGCCGGCTGCTGCGACCGCCACGTGCGCCGCGCCTCCGAGCCGCAAGATAAACCGCTCGTGCATTGCTCGGAGCAGGCCGTCGCGGTCGCCGAAGCGGCCGTAGAAGTTTCCTACCGATGTTTTCGCACGAGTTATAACGGCTTCCACAGAGAGGGCGTTATCCCCGCCCTCTGCGAAAATGGCCTCAGCGGCGTCAAGCATTCTGGCCATCGAAAGAATGCTGCGGGCTTGCTGCGGTTTACTGCCCATGCTCATACACAATGTGTTCTCTGGGTAATGATCCAGCCTGGGTCCAGCCCGGGCGATTGCGGGAACGTTAGCAGGGGTGGGCAATGTCGCACAAGACGTCGAGATAATCATTTGGACAGGAACTCTAAAATGGTCGCATGCTTGCCGGTCGAAGCACCGCGACCTGCCCACATGAATGACGCCAGTTTTTTTGTTAGGATTTTGCCCTCCAATAGACCAGCCCCGTGCGTACGAAGAGCACCTTGGCCTCGAGCAGCGTGTCAAATGCTTCCCGCTAGAGCAATTCGTCTCGAAGCAATACAAAAAGAAGCTCTCGATGTAACCATTCTCCCTTCGTCTGGCTAAAGTCAGATTTTGGCCGAAGGTGTTTCAAAACTTAAGAGCGAGTCGAGCAACGGAACTTGGGGCCGAGTATCCGTCGCACGTGACGGCAGCATGGCTAGGCCACTCAACGATCGTGGCGCAGAAGCACTACTGGCAAGTGACGGATGCCGATTTCGAGAAGGCCACAAAGTGTGTGGAATCGCTCGAAGAAAAAGCGGCACAGAATGCGGCACAGTCAGTGCACGCAAGGAGCCGTTTTGCCACGCAAGCCAGCAGGGTATCGCATGAGGAACAACCTGTTTTGCAGGAGTTTGCTTCAT
Source organism: Planctomycetota bacterium (assembly GCA_003669585.1). Classification (GTDB taxonomy): domain Bacteria; phylum Planctomycetota; class Planctomycetia; order Pirellulales; family UBA1268; genus QWOQ01. The sequence continues at coordinate 55,671 of QWOQ01000017.1, forward strand.
CATGCGATACCCCACTAGTGAGTGAGATAGGCCCGGTAGGACTCGAACCTACGACCAAAGGATTATGAGTCCTCTGCTCTAACCAACTGAGCTACGGGCCCTAATGATGGGAAGACGCAGTCTATCCGCTCACCACGTTCTGGTTCAATTCACCGAAGCAATTTGGAAAGCCTCGTCGATTTTTGAATCAAACCTGAAGAGTCGTTAAGGCTTTTGAGCAAATGCGGAAGGCTCGGTAAGAACAAAAAGATGACCATGATCGCTCGTGACAATGACCACACTATCGTTCCACGCTTTGCGATGATCGATCCATTCAACGATCGCCCGAAAGGCGTCGTCGCCACTTTTCACGGCACCAATAGCGGTGTCGATGTTGTTGGCATGCGAAGCCCAGTCAACGTCTCCCGCCTCCACCATGCACCAAAATCGTTGCTGTTTTCCAAGCACATCGAGTGCCGTCGTGGTCATGTCAGCAAGCGTTGGATTTTCGTCGATGTCGGATTTTGTATAGGGAGTGATTGGAGCGTATTTCTTTTTTAAGACATCCGCCGAGGGATCATCGCTTCGACCCGCGACCGGATCAAAGTCACCGTTCGCCGTTCGGTAAGGCAAGTGCCCTTCGGTCGTACCAAAAAAACCAAAAAGTCGAAGATTGTTTTTTTTGGCATCAAGGGCTGCTTCGGCAAGAACATCTTTTCCCGTACGGCCAGCCGTACGCATCGCAAGGCGATAGGATCCTCCACGCGAAACGTCGATGGCCGCAAGCGTTGAGTCGGCCACATATTTATTCCCCGATTCAAAGTTGTTTCCCTGGTCTGATTCCTGATCGCGGTGCACGCCGAAGCCGCACCCAATCAAAACATCGAGGCCCTTGAGTGATTTATCCCGATGCGCGATAGAGCGTTGTCCGAGAAGATCGCGAGAGATGTCTTGATAGTCATCGCGGCTCACATTATTGGCGTATGCACAAGCAGGCGTTGCGTGCGATACCGGAACACTGGTGACGACGCCAACGGCATAGCCCTGGGCCTGTAAGCTGCGGGCAATCGGCTCGACATGCTCCCCCTGCACGCCAACATTGATCGAGTCGTTATAAGTTTTGCAACCACTGCAAAGAGACGTTGCTGATGCCGCGGAATCGGTGACGGCGTGCGGCCGAGAACGAGCGCGCCCCATGAGATAGCGATTGTCGACTGGGATGGACCACGCCGTTTGTCCGCCGAGGAGCGGATCGTAACCGCCGGGTGTTGTGCCACCAGGAGTGCGCACTGCTTGCGCATTCACGTCGATGGTTGTGCCGTCATTGGCTGGACTCGTGACGCAAAGCCCAAAATCAGTCGGGGCTCCACGATAATCCTGAAACGCAAACCCTGTTCCTCGACCTTCTCGGTACGCGTCGATACCCGTTGTGGCAATGGCAGCCGCTCGCGTTGTCTGCCAATCCAGACCATCAAAAACAACCAGTATGATAAATTTTTTCCCCGCCTCAGCGGCCATTTGCTGTAATCGATAGACATCGGTTTGATCAAAGTAGTTGGCGGCGATGTTCAACGTGCCTGCCGGTTCATTGCCATATAATTTTTTTAATTGTTGGCTATTTCGATAGACGCTGTTATTTCCAGCGACCGCATCAAGCGTCATGCCAAATGTGTAAACCGGAATCAGCCGATTACTGTGATTCGAATACGAAGCGTACTGCTCGGGCTGATCACCCCAGTATCCCCATGAAGCTCGATCGGTTGCTTCAGCAAGAATCTGCATCTGTCGAATCGGGTCTCTGTGCGTTTGTTCTTGAACATCATTGCGAACATCATCCGCCGCATTTTGTGACGGAGGTGAGATCCAGATCTCGGTAAGAAGCTGAAAGATTTCTGGTTCGGCTTCTTGAAGTTCGGCCCGATTAAACGGGAAGAAATCGTTGACGCCGAAGAACGATTCTGTCATTTCAGCAAAAAATTCCATCTGGTTTGTCAGGCCATAATGTTTCACTCGCTGGCCGTTGTAGAGCAGTGCCGCGTTGCCGTGGCCGCTGGCCTTAAACTTCTCATAAGCCGATTTTATGCGGGGCTCATCGAAGCTCAATTGTTGATCGTGAAAGGCATGGGCCAATTCATGCAGAATCACCCATGGTTGTTCGTTGATATTGCGTTGCGTCGACACATCCTCGGCCCGGGGTAGATGGACACACTTTGCAAGGTCGGTTTGAAATCCATTTGCACGGAGCCAGCCAGCATCCGGGTGATACTGCATCGATGTCAGAGAACCGCAGTGGAGATCGAGTACGATTGTGACCGCCTGCAGATCTTTCAGGCGATCTGCCGGCACGACCGCTTTTATTTCAACAAGCTTGGCCTCGAGAAAACGCAGGGCTCGCGCGCCAAGCACTGCGTCGGGTGCATCAGCGAGTAATCGATCATCCACCCGAACGGTCCACCCCTCGACGTCTCGCAATGAGCGGGAATCGGGCTGCGAAACCTCGGCAGCACCAACAAAAGCGATCAGCAGACACGAAATAATGAAAACCAAAACGGAGCTCATAAACTGCCTGTTGCATCAGAGTTTTTGTGAGTCGAGATGTCGGTAGCATCCCACTTCGATTCCGGGAACATTCATGTCACACCGGTTGATCTATTTCAGTCGCACGAGCTTCATGATGCGGCCTGAAATATTCCAGTCTTGAACATACAGGTTGCCTTCATTATCCCAAGACGAACCATGAGTGCCGTTGAAGATGCCTTCGATCCACTTGTCTTGCGGAACATTGTGGTTGACCCGTGTTGTCGGGTCGGCGTTGTGGCCGAGAACTGCGACAATGGTGTTACTTTTGTCAAGAATAACCACTCTGCCGTGCAAATCTGGAACGGAAACGTAGTCACCTTGAACGGATGCCGAAGTTGGCATGCCCAAGCCGGTTACAACTTCATCAATAAAATTTCCATCGAGATCGTAATGCAGCAGGCGGCCTTTGGGCGTGTGGTTGCGGTCGCAAATCAGCAGGCGAGCCGGGTCGTAGCGAGTATCTAGCGTCATGCCGTGCGCGGTGTTGAATTCCTTCAGATTATTGCCTTTGGTGCCAAAGTGCATTAGATACTTGCCCATCTTGTCGAACTTAAAAATGTGGTTGCTCGCGTAACCGTCTGCCAGAATGATGTCTCCATTGGGCGCAACAGTGATCGCTGTTGGACTCCACGCGGTGAGCTTCAATCCAGATTCTTCTGGGATGGCCAGCTTTAATACGATGTCTCCGGTCACGGAATGAAACTTGATTCCTTCGCCGGCAGCGTTGCGAGCGCCGTAGAGAAACTCATCATTTCCTTCGGCACGAATTTCCAGGTCGTGAATATTCGCATACTTGTCTCCAAGAAAACGCCGAATGACTTTCCCCTCGGGCGAGAAGACAAACACGCCCAGACTCGAACTGGTGTAAATGCTTCCTGTTTTGTCGACCACAACCCCGCCGTGAGTCGATCCCAGAACACTCTTGCCATCTTCGCCGAGGCCCCAACCGGGAACCGTGTCAAAGGTCATCGTCCCGCAACCCATTCGCACCGGCTGAACGTTGTCGGCCGAAAACGCTGACGCTCCACAACCGATTGCCAATGCGATCGAAAGAAAAAATCGTTTGATCATTTGAACTCCTTGTGATTTTCCGGCAAGTACTCTACCACCAAGGGTACCACAGCGCAGACGCAGAACTTTCTCTTGGATTTCGGGGTTTCCGGCACAATGAAAATTGGCCCGTTGAAACTGTTCGCAGTCTTGCTGTTTTTTTCATCTCAGTTTTTTTAACTGCCGATTCTGCGGAACCGTTGACCGTCGATTCTGAATTCGAAGGGGGCTCAATCCGATTTGTTAAAAGAGCCGATGATCAGCCTGCGCGACCGCTTCATCGAATTGGCCCATGCGCGCATCAGCAAAGATCAAGCCCGAGGATGTTCGGGGCCACCACCCCTTCCCTGCCCCCCTCACTCATGGTCCTCGGTCACTGCCCCGGAAAAGTCTGTCTGTGGATTTTTTATTCCTTGAAGCGATCGAATCACTTCTGCAGCATACACCTGGAAAGCGCGCACCGCCGATTGAACAACGAGTGTATTTCCGATTCTCGTAATCTTGGCATTCGGATCGCTCTGTTCACCTAAAGCCGCACTACAAATCTCGATCACTTTTTTCTCGACATCTGGAAGCAGGCTTGCATCCGTAATTTGATACGTTCTTGTGATGACTGAACCATCCGTAGAAAAGGCATCTGTGTCGATAATATTGCGAAACAAATCCAAGATCTCTTCGTGCACTTCTTCTGTTTGCGAAATAACAATCTCGTTGTTGAGCGGATAGAGTTGGAGAACGCCATTTGCCCCGACTATGTTCCACGACTGCGGGGAAATTGTGTTGTGAATGAGATCCGCGAGCACTTGATAATCGCAACTCCATACAACGGGGTAGGAAACAATAGTCGGATTTTCAGAAGCCTTGTCTTTTGTGGTGATGAGCAACACATCGTCTTTGATCAGATACGTCAAATCCATGTCCCCTAAAATCAGGTGCAAGGCTGATCGCAGGGAGATGCCAGCAAGACTTTTCGTGACAGGAGTTTCCGGATCCAGACCAGCATCTTCAAGGGCTCTGCTGTCGAGTTCCACTTGAATTCCGTAGTCATCTTCAATTTGCTCTGCAACATCCAGAAGAGACGTTTCATTAAAATCAAATGTCTCTACTTGGCTTTCAAGAGCTTCGCTTATTTTCTTTTCATGCGTGCTGCAGTTGAGTCGCCTTGGCTCATAGGTATTGGTTGCATGGAATATATTTGGTTGTGGGTAAATGAGTTCAACTTGATTTCGAACTTCTTTCATCTCCTTGCGATGCTTCGGTATTTCGGAACTGACTGGTTGGTTCTCCGATTTTGATTGGCCTTCCGGCTTGACTTGCTTTTCTCGATCGCTTGCATTCTTCTCCACGATATTTTTATCGTCTGCAAAAATCGAGCTACATAAAAAGACTGTAACGACGACAGCAGCAACTCGCATTTTGATTCTCCCAATTTATTGAGTGTGTGATGGTGATCGGTATGAGAATACCCTCGGGCGAGGGAGCATGGGAGATCCCCGCTGCGACAACATCTGCTGAGTCACTCGCTCGCACGATACCTTGCGCTTGCGCAGACAACTGCGAATCTTTTATTTATGCAAGAAGTTCTTGGATAACGTGGCCGTGCACGTCGGTCAGACGTCGGGCGATGCCGTTGTGATAGAAGCTGAGATGCTCATGATCGAGGCCCAAGAGATGGAGTGCTGTCGCGTGCAAGTCGTAGCTGTAGCTCGGATTTTCGGCTGCATGCCAACCGAGGTCATCGCTCGTACCGTAGCCGGTGCCACCTTTGATACCGCCGCCGACGAGCCATGTGGTAAAGACGCCGGGGTTGTGATCGCGTCCTTTTTGCGAGCCCTGCATGAACGGCTGCCGCCCGAATTCAGACGTGCAAATGACAAGCGTTGAATCGAGAAGCCCTCGCTGTTTCAAATCGGTGATGAGCGCGCTTGCTCCAGTGTCGAGCACTCGGCCCCAGTAGCCGTGATCACGGACAATATCTTCATGGCTGTCCCAATTCGGACGGATTTTTTTCGACCCGGTATTTTCCGCGCCGCAGAAAATCTGGACAAAGCGGACGCCTCGCTCAACCAGCCGTCGAGCAAGCAGACATTGTCGTCCAAACGGCCCCACATCGGGATCCTCGAGTTCGTACGGTTTGAGTGTCGCCGCATTCTCGCTCGACAGATCGACCGCTTCGGGAGCACTCATCTGCAATCGTGCGGCCAACTCGTAAGCCGCGATGCGAGCTTCCAGCAACGAATCCCCTCGTCGATTTGCATGAGCGACATTGAGCATTCGAAGAAATTCGCGGCCGTCTTGTTCCGCGTCAGGTGCCACGGCTCGATCCAAAGGTGGAAAAAGATCTGCAATGGGAGGCCGCGCGGCGGAGGTTTCAAGAACCGTTCCTTGATGTACGGCCGGAAGAAAACCCGCAGCCCAATTCGCCAATCCGCCGGGAGGCAGCCCGCGTGTGTCGGGCAACACAACAAACGCCGGTAAATTATCGCTCTCGCTTCCCAATCCATACGTCACCCACGCCCCCATGCTTGGAAAGCCAGGACGAATGAACCCGCTGTTCGCCATGAACATCGCCGGTCCATGCAACGCCGATTTACTTTGCATTGAATAAATGAACGCCATCTCATCGACGTGATTCGATAACTTTGGAAACAATTCGCTCAGCCAGCGACCGCACTGGCCATGCTGACGAAACTTCCAGAAACTCTTGGCGTAGTTTCCGCCGACACCGGCAAACGTCTGCTTTCCAAGTTCGGCATCAAACGCTTCACCATGCCGTCGTTCCAACTCCGGTTTGTAATCCCACGTGTCGACATGACTCAGTCCTCCAGGGCAAAAAATCTGCACGACATTGGTCGCCTTTGCCGCGAAGTGAGCCTTCCGACTCGCCAGCGGATGCTTCGACGATATCGACTGCGTCGCGAGCAACCGATCTTTGTGCAGCATTGCTGAAAGCGCCACCCCACCCAATCCACCGCCAACGTCCCAGAGGAATTGACGTCGCGTGTGAATCCTGGAAATGTTCGTTGAGTCTTCAGTCCACATACACAAACTCGTTGGCGTTGAAAAGCATTCGACACAACTCCGTGAGATCACGTTTCTCTACGAGCAACGTCGCAGCAGCAACCTCCGTCGAGGATGCGTCACGACCAAAAGCCAACTGGAACGCGCGAATCACTTGTGCGGCCGGATCTGTTCCGGCATCGAGCTTCACGCGGCTGGCAAAGTATCCGCTTTGACGCAGCATAAAATCGTTGTTGAGCAATGTCAGCGATTGTAGCGCCGTAGTCGTCACGTTGCGAACAGGGACGAAGTTTGCGGGACTCGGACAATCGAGCATCGTTAAAAATTGATGCGTTGTCGTCCGCACGACAAAGCGATACACGCTGCGCCGCCATAGGTCGGGGGAGTCGGGCGTGATGTAGCGATACACCGGAGCGTATTCCTCCTGATACTCGAAGTCGCGGTAGCCAGGACCGAACATCGTACTATTGAGCGTGCCGCTCACCGATAACACGGAATCTCGCAACGATTCGGCATCGATTCGACGCGGGTTCATCCTCCATAAAAGGCGGTTGCTGGCGTCGATGCTTTGGCCTCGAATGGAGTTCTGTGACGTATCGGTTAACGATTGCTGGCGATACGCTGCGCTGGTGCAAATCAGGCGATGGATAGCTTTCAACGACCATCGCTGCGTGAGCAATTCATTGGCCAACCAATCGAGCAACTCCGGATGCGAGGAATGGCTGCCACCGAGTCCGAAGTCGCTGGTTGTTTCCACCAACCCGGCACCAAAGTGGTAATGCCACAGCCGATTCACGATGACTCGGCGAGTCAGCGGATTCGCAGGAGAGGTGACCCAATCGGCGAATGCTTTGCGACGGTCACTGTCGGACGACTGCGACGTGCCGAGTTCCGGCTGCAGACCAATAACACATGAAATAGAAATTGGTGAAACTTCATCCGCTGGTTGTTCAGGGTCACCTCGTTTCAGCAGAGCGACCGGCGGCGGAGTTTCGGTAATGACCGCATACACCTTCGTTGGCGTGGGAAACGCTGCGAGTTCTTTTTCCAACTCCTGACGACGTTGTTGCAATCTCGCGAGTTCAGTTTTTTCGGTATCGGAAATCGTTGACAACTCAGCGGCAACAAGCCGCGGATCGGCAAAACAAATCTGATCATGACCGATGCCGTTGTCGCCATCAGTGGACATCAATGTGAGAAACCGAGAAGTGTTCGGAAGCATCACTTCGAGTACGAGACCACCGTCGTCTCGGCCGATGTTTTCCTGATGAGCCTTTAATTCACCATCGACATACACAAAGTAGCTCGCGCCGTTCTGGGGTGTCTGACCGAAGTACCCAGCGGTCGCTGTAAACTTCATCTCCGCAGGAGCACCTGCTTCGCGTAGCGCCGCAAGATCAAAGGTGATGGCGGCGTTGGCGTGTAACGACAGCAGGGAGTGGCCGTCGGCAGCGTAATCGACGCCGTCGAGTTTTGTTGAAAATTGCGAGTTCACCGGGCCGAAGCGAATCGCATCCCACGATTGACCAGAAGTACGCGGTGACTTCATTACCTTCAGACCGGTCGAAGAAATTTGAGTTCCTTCCGGTGAGAGATCGGGGATAACCACTCCATCCACGAATTTCACCGTCGAACGCGCAAAGATATTCGGCTTGGCTTCTTCGAGGAAACCTCGTTTCGCGGTTGAAGGCTTGCCGGTGATCGGGTCAATGCCCTCGCCGAACTTACCCGTACCGAGTCCGTCACCTCCGCCAACGATGTCGGCCAGATCGAAATGCCCACCGCTCAGCCGAACTTGCTCGACTCGGATTTGTTGCAGTTCGGCATTCAGTGACTGCTTGCGAACCGCAAGATGTCGAACCTCGTCCGCGCTGACTTCACGCTCGCCCCGTTTCACTCCCGCGAAGACAGCCGTCAGACCGTAATACTCTTCCTGTGAGATCGGATCGAGTTTGTGATCGTGACACCGAGCACAATGAATCGTGACTCCACATGCCGCAGTCATCACCTGCGTCAGCATGTCATCGAGATCGTCCGCGCGAGCCAATCGTTTCAGCACCGGACTGGGCGTCTCCGCCTGTCCAACAAAATCCCACGGACCCGCCGCGAGAAATCCGGTGGCGATGACGGCCTCGGGATCGTTGGGCCGCAATACGTCGCCGGCGATTTGGTCTTGCAAAAAGTCGTCGTACGGCTTGTCGGCGTTAATTGCCCGAATGACCCAGTCACGGTAACGCCACGCATTATCTCGCCGCTGATCACGCTCAAAGCCATGTGTGTCGGCATAATGAGCGATGTCCAACCAATGCCGCGCCCATCGTTCACCGTAATGTGGTGATTCGAGTAACCGATCGATGAGTTTGTTATACGCCTGCGGATCGCGATCACTTGCAAACGCCTCGATCTCATTCGGCGTTGGCGGCAGTCCGAGCAAATCAAAGGTGAGCCGACGAATGAGCGTTCGCCGATCAGCCTCTGGCGACATCGTCAACCCGTTCGCATTGATCTTCGCACCGAGAAACGCATCGATCGGATGTTCATTGCCTGACGGCGCTACCGGTTTGATCGGCTGCCAGGCCCAATGCTCTCGCCGTTTGTCATTGGCCGCCGCTCGATCCGCATCCGATTCGGGCCAAATCGCTCCCGCATCAATCCACGCTTGTAATGCCGCACGTTGCTCGGCCGTGAGCGGCTTTCCGTTTGGGGGCGGCATTCGTTCGTCATCGTTCGTGCTGGAAACTCGCTGCCACAACAGACTCTCGCTGCTCTTCCCAGGCACGACGATCGCACCGCTATCACCACCACGCATCGCAAAGCTTTTGGCATCCAATCGCAGTTCTGACTTCTGTTTGTTTGCGCCGTGACAGCCGACGCAATGCAAAGAGAAGATCGGTCGAATGTCTCGTTCAAACGAAATTTCATTCGCCCTCACCGATGACACGAAAAGAGCCGTCGTAGAAAATAGAATGAAGAGCGCACGATTCATGGCTGCAACTCGGTTTTGACAAAAGCTTCGAGGAAGCATTTTTTATATTCGGCTGAATCTTTTCAACACTACCCGGTCAGCAGCACTTTCGCAACGACGTGATCCTCGAAACTTCCATGAGCGATGCTGTTTCATAATCTCCACGCTTTGACTTCGCGGCCGACATCCCACATGAGCTTGTCCAAAGCACCGACGCTCGCCTGGGTATGACCATTGAGTAAACCTGCCCAGGAGATTCCGTTGGCCGTGTGCACCATGATCGTGCTCGTGCCGGGCATGCCACCACTATGCCACCAGTGTCGGGCTTTGTTGATGCACCAACCACGAGCATAGCCTTCACTTTTTCCAGCTGTTGTCATCGTGGAGATTGATTTCGCATTGAGCAACTTCGGTAATTGCGACGCAAACCGCACCACATCGGCCGCAGTCGAAATCCAGCCCCCGTGAGAATCCATGCGTTTGACATTCATCTCGTAGGCCTCACCTTGGATTTCGGTGAGATAGACAACCTCTCGAGACTGTCGATCCTCCAGCGTATTTCCACCGATCTTCATGGTCGTGATCCCGCACTTCGACAACAGATGCTGCGCAGTGAGCATTTGGTATGGCTGATTTTCGAGCTTCTCCAGCACACGGCCGAGCACGCAGTAGCCAAAATTTGAATATGCGTAGCGAGTGCCAGCAGGATGCATCTGCTTTTGATTGTTCAGTGTCCAGAGAATGAGTTCGTTGTGATTCATCTTTGGATGTTTGAACATTGGGTCATCCTTGTCATTCGGCCAGCCGCCACTGGTGTGCGTGAGGAAATGGTCAACCGTGATGGCGAGCACCGACTCCGGAAGATTGCGGCCGTAATCCTCACCCAAGATACCTTGCGGCCCAAACACCTTGTCATCAAGACTCAGTTGATTCTTTTCGAAACACATCATTACGGCGGTAGCGGTAATCGGTTTTGCGATACTTGCAATGCGAAAACGATGCTCGGGCGTCATCGCTTCCTTCTTGTCTGCATCTGCAAATCCATACGCCTGTTCAAACGCAAGCGATCCCTCTCGCCCGTACGCAATGGAGATTCCTTGAATTCTATGCTCTCGCAAAAAACCTTCGATACCGAACCGCATCGCCTCTTGTTCAGATTGAGACGGACGCTCCATATCAGCTGCCGAAGCCGAGTAACAGACGCCGAAGGCGAAGACCTGATTGACACAATGAATAAAGTGACGACGGTTCATACGGATCGCATTATGCGGTGAGTCGCTCTTTCAGAAAACGAAGATCGTGAACGCCTTGTCTTCGATCTGGCCATTCCCTTCTCAAAGCCGAGTCATCACCACTATGCACTGTTTGACTTGAAAGAAAAATGTCGCTGCGATACACCAATCCAAGTCACAACATTCTACCGCGTTTTGTTCTATCCCTTGGCATGCGAATCAGAAAAATGAGGATTATGATCGTTCTCTTAAGCACATGAATGCATTGAACAGAAATCCTTGCGATGAGGAAGAAATTGCACGTTGTATGAATCTTGAAAATCGAACTCTGTCGTTCCTTCCTGGTCCGACTCCCAACACCGTACGATCCGCCGATGGAAAAGTTTTCACGGCACCGAAAAACTGGGTTCTTCTTCCTCCCGGTGATGCCGCCTTGACTCGCCGAATAAAAGCCGCTGGCGATTGTTGGGTCGTTGCCGAAAAAAAGGGCCGAAAAGTCTTTTCAAAAGGTGTCTGGGCACCAGCATGCACGATTGACAGGATTCGAATTGAACTCGAAGTTGAAAGATCCACAGAGCGCTTTTCAAAAAGAAAGGCGGCTGTGGCGAAACGCCGTGACGCTGTTCAAGCGGAATACGTTGAAGACTTTACTGGAGCGGTTCTCGAATTTCTTGCCTTTCATTCGAGTCATGCCGATCTTGCTCGGCGCCTGGCTCGTGTTGTGGCTGATCATGCTACGCCGGTTGGAAGCGGAACCGTGGCCAGAACAAAACGCATTCCGGTTGAGAAACGGGCCGAGGCGGCCGCCATTGCGTGGATGCGGCATCAGACCACCGCCTACGACTCGATGTCTATTCCACGAGTCAAGGGGAAACGGCGCGAAGTACGACGAACGCTGTCCAAGCGATCTCATGCATTGCTTGACGCTTATCGTTGTGGAGCGCCGGCACCTCACCAGTGTCCACTCCAGCGAGCTCTTGTTCTTAATCTTTCAGAAAAATGAATCGGATCTGTAAAAACTTCGATTTTATCAGCTCGCAAATGAGTGATTCGACAGGTCTGGAATGCTTCTCAAACCTAAACTTTGTGCCCGCCGTGCGAAAAATGACGATGCGACTCCGGCGGAAATTTCGATACGCAGTTCTCTTTCCAGTACAATGCGAAACTTCGTTTGACTGTTTTACACGTAAAGACTTTTGATTCGATCACCGTGAGAAAATAAAAAAGGAGACTTGTCCATGAAAAGCTTGCTTCTGATGAATTGTTTTATGGTTGTTGTCATTGCATTGGTACAGACTCCAGCTTTTGCACAAGATGCTTCTGGAGCTCCGACGGTCACAGATTCTGCCGAGGCTGCAAGCCCTTCGGATGGCATGGACGCTGTTTCACCTCAGGCCGTTCAAGGTGAAATGCAACAGGGTTCTTCGTGCACCACGGCCACCAAGTGTCACCCTCGCAAGTGTTGCAAAGTTCGCCGTGAACGAAAGCGCTCTCGCTGCCGTTCATAAAAAACTCTGGGCGGATTTCTGCTTGGTATTAATCACGCCGATGAAGCTCACTCTGCGGAGTGAACCCTCGTACCACAACGATTGCAATCACTCCGTAACGCTCGTGCGATGCGATCTGCTGCGTTGAGTTCAGCCCTGCTGAACCGGTCGTCAAGTGTCACGCTCCACTCCAAGAAGGAGTGCGATGAATTGTGCCTGTCATCGACCACGAGGCTTACGTTGAGCCACCCCATTCTGTTCGCATCTTGGAGAGTTTTTTTGCGTTGATCGGTGCCTGCGTGCAGACAGCCGGCGGCCACGGTCTAGGACGGCCTCGGACTGGCGATCTGCAAAAGCATCATGCAAGGGCATCGAGGAGACGTCGTGCATGTGGCGACTCCTAGGGGGCGTGTGCCACTTTTAATTTTCATTTTGCGCGCGACTGATGGCACGCGCGTGCTTCGTTCCTCTCGCATGGCGACTCGAAATTTACTCGGTATCGCGCCCGAACTTTTTCTTGACGCAGGCGTACTAGATGCCTAGAAATAAATTAAGGGGATTCAAAGGAGATCGTGCGATTATGAAAACGACATCTCGGAGCGACAATTCAGTCGCCGGCATCATTGGCAGCAGGCGTTCAAACCGAAACTCGGCTTCGGCTCACCGCGGGTCTCAAGGCCGTCATGCAACGCTCGCGGCGTTCGATCAACTCGAATCCCGCATTGCCTTTTCTGTGAGCTACGGAAATGTCAACGACTGGGGAACTGGCGTCCAAGGCCAGTTGACACTCACCAACGACACATCAGCTGCGATTACCGATTGGCAAGTCAGTTTCAACTACGCCCGCACGATCGACACCATCTGGAACGCACAAATCGTCAGCCATACTGGCTCGCAGTATGTGATCAAGGGCATGGAATGGGATAAGTCGCTGGCCATTGGAGCGGTGCAGGGCGTTGGGTTCACGGCCGGGGCAGGCACAGGAGTGCCGAGTTCTTTTGTGCTGACCGCTGCCGGTACCACGCCTGTTGCGCCACCGGTAACAACGCTGCCAACGCTCTCAGTGGCGGGAGTCTCGATCAACGAGGGCGGCGCTGGAGTCACCACTGCAGCGCGATTTGTTGTTGCGCTTTCGAAGGCATCCACATCGCCTGTGACGGTCGCCTATGCAACAGCCGATGGCACGGCCACAGCTGGCAGCGATTACACAGCAGTCCGTGGAACGCTCACGTTCGCTGCCGGCGAGACGTCAAAGGTGGTCAACGTCAGCGTGCTGGGCGATGCTGTCGTCGAACCAAACGAGGCGTTTAAGCTTGTGCTCTCACTGCCAACCAATGCGACAATACTCACTGGATCGGCAACCGGTACGATTCAAAATGACGATGCTGCGCCGCCGGTGAGTGTGACGCCTGGCATCACGCTGAGCGATGTGTCGGTCGTTGAGGGCAATCTGCAGGTCGGTGTTGCCAGCGGCTACCTGCATACCTCGGGCAGCCAGATTCTCGACGCCAATAACAACTCGGTGCGAATCGCAGGAGTCAATTGGTTTGGATTTGAAACGACTACGTTTGCACCGCATGGTCTCTGGGCTCGCGGCTACAAGGAGATGATGGATCAGATGAAGTCGCTGGGCTTCAATACGATCCGCCTGCCCTACAGCGATCAACTGTTCGATGCCGGCAGTGCGCCCAACAGCATCGATTTCTACAAGAATGCCGACCTGCAGGGCTTGAACGGGATTCAGATCATGGACAAGATCGTGGCCTACGCAGGACAGGTCGGTCTCAAAATCTTTTTGGATCACCACCGCAGCGATGCGGGCAACAGCGCCAACGCCTCTGGTCTTTGGTACACCGCGGCCTATCCGGAAAGTAAGTGGATCAGCAATCTCACGATGCTCGCCACTCGCTACGCCGGAAACTCAACGCTGATCGGCATTGATCTGCACAATGAACCGCACGGTGCCGCAACGTGGGGCGATGGCACAGCCAACGATTGGCGACTGGCTGCCGAGCGAGGCGGCAACGCCGTGCTAGCGGCAAATCCGAATCTCCTCATCATCGTCGAGGGCGTTGAGGTCGCTGCTTCGGGAAGCTACTGGTGGGGCGGCAATCTCTCCAATGCTGCTGCCTTTCCGGTGCGACTCAATGCCTCGGACAGGCTGGTGTACTCTGCGCACGACTATCCCGCGAGCGTCTATGCACAGAAGTATTTTAGCGACCCGAGCTATCCAAATAATCTGCCAGCCGTTTGGGACCAAAACTGGGGTTCCCTGTTTCGCACGGGCAAAGCACCTGTGCTCTTGGGGGAATTTGGGAGCAATCTGGCCACGGCAAGCGATCAAGCCTGGTACTCCAAACTGGCCAGCTATTTGAAGGGAGATCTGGACGGCAATGGCACGATCGATCTGGCCGCCGGCCAGCAGGGAATCAGTTGGACGTACTGGTCGTGGAATCCGAATTCTGGCGACACCGGTGGGATTTTGGCAGACGACTGGAAAACGGTGAGCACCGCTAAGCTGGATCCGCTCAAAGCATTGCAGTTTCAGTTTCCAGTGGTGTCTGGAACCGGAACCACAGTGACGGCAACGCCGGCTACATTCACCATAGCGCTCTCTGCGGCAAGCACGCAGTCGATCACCGTGCAATACGCCACCGCTGATGGCACCGCGCTTGTTGGCAGCGATTATACCTCGGCCTCGGGCACACTCACGTTTGCGCCAGGCGAAACGCAAAAGACGGTCACTGTGCTCGTCACAAGAGACTCGTCCGCTGAAGCCAACGAAACGTTTCAATTGAAGCTCAGCAATCCGATCAATGCCACGCTCACTAGGGCCACAGCCACCGGCACCATCGTAGATGACGACACTGCCGTCACGCCGCCGGTCACGCCACCGGTCACGCCACCGGTCACGCCACCGGTCACGCCGCCTGTCACGCCGCCTGTCACGCCGCCGGTCACGCCACCGGTGCCGAGCTTGAGCGTATCGAGCGGACGCGTCAATGAGGGCAACACAGGCACGTCGGCGCTGACGTTTACCGTATCGCTTTCGGCTGCTTCGACGCAGCAGGTTTCGGTGCAGTATTCGACGACAGACGGCACGGCCACCGCCGGTAGCGACTACACAGCAGCCACTGGCACCCTCACGTTTGCGGCAGGGGAACTCACGAAAACTATCACCGTCAGCGTCGCGGGAGACACCGCGGTGGAAACGGACGAAACCTTGATCGTCAAACTGGGCGCCGTCCTGGCGGCCACGATTGCCAGTGGCACCGGCACCGGCACGATCGTCAACGACGATACCGTACTCACCGGCTCCTACAACTATGCTGAAGTGCTCCAGAAATCACTCCTCTTTTACGATGCGCAGCGTTCCGGCGATCTGCCCACATCGTTTCCGCTGAATTGGAGGGGCGATTCCGCGCTCGCTGATGGATCGGATGTTGGACTGGATCTGTCCGGTGGCTACTACGATGCCGGCGATCATGTGAAGTTTGGATTGCCGATGACCTCTTCGATGACGATGCTCGGCTGGGGCGTGGTGCAATACCGCGATGCCTATGCGGCCAGCGGCCTCTTGCCACAGATGCTAGAATCACTGAAGTGGGGCACCGACTGGATTATCAAAGCCCATCCGTCGGCCAACGTGTTCTACGCGCAGGTCGGCAACGGCAGCGCCGATCACGCGTTCTGGGGTGCGCCGGAGGTAATGACGATGGACCGGCCCTCCTACCGGATTGATGCTCAGCATCCCGGTTCGGATGTGGCGGGAGAAGCAGCTGCAGCCCTGGCCGCGGCTTCGATTGTGTTTCGTCCAACCGATAGTGTGTATGCCGATCTTTTGCTCAAACATGCCCGCGAACTCTACACGTTTGCCGACACGTATCGGGGCAAGTATTCCGACAGCATCCCCGATGCCGCCTCGTTTTACAATTCATTCAGCGGCGTCTCCGACGAACTGGCGTGGGGAGCGATCTGGCTCCACAAGGCGACAGGCGAGCAAGCCTATCTCACCAAGGCACAGGCGATCTACGACACGAGCCTCAGCGGCAAGCAGTTGCAGTGGACGCAGTCGTGGGACGACAAGACCTACGGCACGGCTGTGTTGCTGGCCAAGGCAACCGGCGGGCAACTCTACAAGGCAGACGCCGAAAGGTGGCTCGACTACTGGACGGTCGGAAACTCCAGCGGACGGATCAAGTACACCGCCGGCGGGCTGGCCTTTCTCGACACATGGGGGTCGCTGCGGTATTCCGCCAACACATCTTTTATTGCACTGATCTATAGCGACACGGTAGCCGATTACGGTGGCCGCTATCACGATTTTGCGGTGAAGCAGATCAACTACATGCTCGGGGACAATCCGACCAACCGCAGCTATGTCGTGGGGTTCGGGAACAATCCGCCGTTGAACCCGCACCACCGTGGTGCCAGCGGGGTGTACGACGGCAACGTGAATGCACCTGGCAACAACCGTCACATTCTGTACGGCGCGCTCGTTGGCGGCCCGCAATCAGCCAGCGACGTCGATTACGTCGATCTGCGAAGTAACTACATCTGCAACGAGGTGGCCCTCGACTACAACGCCGGCTTCCAAGGTGCGATCGCCAGACTCTACACGGAGTATGGCGGCAAGGCTGTGGCTACGATGCCTCCCGCTGAAATTCCCACCAATGAGTTTTTCGTACAGGCTGCTATCAACACAACCGGCAGCGGCTTTACTGAAATTCGCGCACTGCTCAACAACCAGTCGGCGTGGCCGGCCCGGATGTCTTCGAATCTTTCGTTCCGCTATTTCGTTGACCTTTCAGAGGTGACTGCGGCCGGCTATACCGCCAGCGACGTGCTGGTGACTTCCAATTACACGCAGGGGGCCACGGTCAGCGGGCTTCAAGTATGGGATGCGGCCAAGGGGATCTATGCGGTCACCATCGACTTCACCGGCACGGCCATTGGGCCCGGCACGGGCAGTTCATTCTGGAAGGAAGCGCAGTTTCGAGTGGGGATCAAAAGCGGCCTGCCTGCATCGGCATGGAGCGCGCTCAACGACTGGTCGTATCAAGGGATTGGAACCGATCGAAGTGCTCCGTCAAAAACGGCTTTTATTCCAGTCTACGAAGGAGGGAAGCTTCTGTTTGGACAGGTGCCAACCGGCTCGCTGACGCCAGTCACGCCAGTCACGCCAGTCACGCCAGTGAGCAGTGCCACGGTGTCGTTTGTGCAGACGAGTCAATGGTCGACTGGATTCAATGCCGATATGAAAATCAAGAACACCGGCACCACGGCCATCAGCGGCTGGACGCTGGAATTCGACATGAAGGCAAACATTGTCAACCTTTGGAATGCCGTGATCGTGAGCCACGTGGGCGACCACTACGTGATTCAAAATGCTGCCTTCAATGGCACGATCGCAGCAGGCGCAGAGATCTCCTTCGGCTTCCAGGCCGAAGGCCTTGCAGGTGAATTGCCGACGAACAAAAAGCTCAATGGGAAGATTGTGGTGTAGAGAGACCAGCGTTCACACCTGTATGGTCATTTGCTCAGAAATCAAAGATCAGATGAATCAATCAGGGCCCAAGAAAGATCCAGCGATAGACAATATAAAGACACACCAGGGTGCCTGCGATAATCCAACTTGGCTTCCGGAAAGAGGGCGCATCTTCGATTGAAAAATACTGCTCACAGAAAGGACAGCGATCGCAGTCTTCTAAGATTTCTCGTTTGCACCACGGACAAGGAACCGTGGGTTCACTGTCAGAGTCATCAGCGTCATACGCTTGATCATCTTCAAAATCATCGTCATCATCCGTCGGCATTTGCATTGCAAAGGTCGCTCGAGAAGGGACAAGCTCGAACTCATCATCCTCAATTGAGATGATCGAGGCCAGTGTAACAAGAGCGAGTTGACTGACACATTATTGAAATCAGAACTGGCTTCAAAGAACACTTTTCATCGCTTGAATCGTGTCTCGGTACAGGTTGTTTGCAGGATCGCGAGTTGCGGCTTCTTGGAAGGCATTCATCGCTCCCTCACGGTCCCCTATTTTCTGAAAAATCTTTCCTAATAAAAACCAGTATTCTGCAACTGGTTCAATTTCCACCGCTTGTTTCGCAACATTTTTTGCCTCTGACAGATTCCTTCCAGTCTGCAAAAGCATCTGTGCAAACGATGCATATCCGGCCGCCTGCTGCGGCATGGAATCGATGACATGCCGATGAATCGACTCGGCTTGACCAAACTGTCCAAGTCGGTTCAGCGCTGCCGCAATAAGAAGTTGCTGCGACGGAGATTTCTTGGTTGCGATGCAAGCCTCTTCAAAGGCTGCGATTGCTTCGTGAAGCCGACCCTGTTGTTCATAAAACTGCGCTAACAACAATCGGCATTCCGGTTCTGTCGCAGAGATACCTTTTGCTTTGAGAAAAAATGCTTCTCCCGTGCGAAGATCTCCGTGCACCAAATAGACTCGCCCTAGAGTGGCGTACGTTCGAGCAAGCTGATCGAGAAGCTTTTCGACACCATTGTCTGCTTTGAGTTCATTCCGATGACGCTGTTCTTTTTCCTTCTGTAATTTTTCAAATGACGCCCGATACTCAGCTGCTTTCTGTTCATTTCCCAGTCGGGCATACGCTGTCGCCAATCCGTGATGCGCTGCCGGATACTCAGGGCCGAACTCAATAGCCGCTTCAAACTGATCTCGCGACTGCTCATAATGTCGCAACTGCAGAGAAGCCTGCCCAAGAAGCGAGCAGGCGGCCATCGATCGCCCATGAGACTTGATGTCGATTTCTAAAACACGAGCCGCTTCGTCCGGACACCCTGCACTCAGGAGCGATTCGCCAAGCTGAATCGCATAGGCGCTGATGCGAGCATCGTATTTGAAAGCTTCTTGAAAATGATTGGTAGCAACATCGAAATGTCCTTCCTCGAATTCAAGTGCGCCAATCGCCTCGTGCGCCATGCCGCTCGACAGAGGATCGAGCTTCATGCAGCGATTCCAAGAACGAATTGCATCCTTATGAAACCCAAATCGTTGATAAAATTGAGCCAGCACGATGGTGGCATCGGCACTCGAGGGAAACTTTTGAAGAACTGTATCCAGAGCGATTCCCGCTTCCATAAGCATGGGCTTGGCGTCTGCCGAAGCTCCTGCCGAAAGCTGAGTAACGGCTCGCGATAAAAGCACGCGTTCCCAACTGAGCAAGCCCGAAAGCCTCTCACCGACCATAAAAAAAGTGGTTAACAACAACACCGTCATTGTCAGGGCTAACCACTGCCAGCGAAGCAAAGCCCATCGCAATGGAAAACTCTCAAGAGGCTTTTGCTCTGCATGTGGTCGATTCACGAGCTTCCTCCACCGACCCACGGATCGTTTCGGTGGAGGCTCAATGGTCGATCCCGGTTTTAGAGTTTTCCCATCATCGATTTCGCAATCGATTTGATTTGACCGGGATCTGTGGCGGCTTCAAGTTTTTTGAAATCCGCCATGAGATCATCTTTCTGCTCAAGCTTCTCAATAATTTCTGGCATGCCTCCTAAGGCGCTGCCTGTTACGCCGGAATCAACAATAAATTGAAGCCGCTGCGTCAGTTCATCCGCCGATTTCAAAACAGGCGGGCCAGAAGGTTCCGTGGACGTAGGAGAAGGGGTCGCACCACAGCCAAAAACTCCCACAAGAACCACCAACATACAGAATCGGCAATACAGTTCCATTCGTTCTATGCTCCGCAAATAGATGTTTAAAAAAGAGTGCTGGAGAATCATTCGCATCAGTAATTGCTGACCGTCTGTCCGTCATTAATCGAGCCAACCTGCTGCCAACTCGTCCAATCAATCTGATCCGAAATAAAACGAGTTGCGCCATCGACCATCACTGCACTGACGCCAGCTGAATGCATGCTTCTGGCAGCGCTCATTCCGGTTCCATCGTAGTTGCATCCATCACAATGAAAACTGCAATTAGGAATAGTGGTGCTGTTTGGGGTTATGAGTGTATTGATCGCGGTTCTAAACATTTGTCCCTTGTACCACGGCTGCCCGGAACCTTCACCATTCATTCCCGTCTGCGCAGCACACGAAGAACCCCACCCCTGCACCATGGCAGCGGTGAGCGAGCCTGGATAGGCCTTCGATTGATTATCGATTCCTAAGCTCGAACCATATCGCACTCGTGCCATATCTTTTTGGCTTTTTGAACCTGCACCTGACGTCGTATTGGCTGTAACTATTTCACTGGCCAAAAGCGTGCTCGACGTGCCGTCCGAAATACTTGACATGTTCATGTACACCTGAGTGTTGAACACTCCGTTTTTGTCGGCTACCGATTGATTCCAGCCGGCGTTTGCCCCGACACTGACTCCATAATTGTTGGACATTACCCAAAAATTGTCGCCGTCGGTGGGACAACGAAAAGTCCCTACACGAGTTGTCCGCACTTCAGGGTACAGACCCTCCAAACTTGGAGTGTTGTTGTCGGTTGTTGCATTTTTCATAATCGCATCTTGGACACAATCGCTCAACCGCTGTTGCTCCATATAGGGAAGAAGCATTGCATGAGCACTGTACGACCTCCAATTTTGATCGGCCGTCAACGGCAAAGTGCCACCAGCTTCAACCGGTGGACCTTGACAAAGCGCCGGGAAATTTCCTTTTGAGTCGTGATAGGTCTGTGCCGCAAGACCGAACTGCTTGAGATTATTGATACAAGTCGACCTGCGTGCTGCTTCTCGAGCGGCCTGAACAGCCGGTAGCAGAAGCCCAACAAGCACGCCGATGATGGCAATCACCACCAAGAGTTCAACCAGCGTAAAACCACGCAAATTTCTTTTGGATAACGACATACGACTCTCCTTTTAGAATCAATGAACCATCACGAACAAGAAATAACCAATCAATCAAAAGCCGAATCTAGTTTCCAAAGCCCTGTAGGGAAGATACGGGCCGGAAAAATGTTGCACAATTATCGCTTCTTATCGACAGTTGTATTTCAAAGTATTCAATAGATCAAGCATTCCCCCCCTCGAAAATGTACGGGGTTTTTTCTTTACTGCCTCTTTACTGCCTCTTTACTGCCTCTTTACTGCCTCTTTACTGCCTCTTTACTGCCTCGTCGCAGCGGAGAAACGTTGCTGTCAAAAGTAAGAAAAACCCGCTATGAAGAATATTCGATCGCTATTTTTTGTTGTTCTCTGCCTGATCGTGTTCATCCTGGCGGTGGGGACATTTTCTTTTTTGCGACGACCCACCCCAACCGTGGCTGCGTCCATCACGCTAACCGATGTTACAAAAAAAAGCGGAGTCGAGTTTACCCACTGCGATGGTCATTCTGGAGAACGTTTCATCGTCGAAACGATCAGTAGCGGGCTCGGTTCTTTTGATTACGATTCCGATGGACTCATTGATATTTATTTTGTAAATGGTTCGGTTTTAATCGATCCATCGTCCCACACGCTTCCACACAACGCGCTGTACCGCAATCGCGGCGGTTTTTCATTCGAGGACGTGTCGAAACACGCCGGCGTTGATGACACCTCTTTCGGTGTCGGTGTGACTGCCGCGGATTGCGACAACGATGGATTCCAAGACCTCTACGTCAGCAACTTTGGAATCAACAAACTCTTTCACAATAACGGCGATGGAACATTTTGCGATATCACGGAATCATCCGGTGTCGGTCGCAGAGAAAAGGTGGGGGCCGGTTCGACATTTCTTGACATTGATGCTGACGGCGATCTTGATCTCTACGTTGCTCATTATGTCAAATTTACATTTGAAAATCATGTTGTCATTTCAAAGGATGGTCATCCCCAATATGCCGGACCTCGCTCCTACGAACCCGAGACGCATGAACTCTTTCGGAATAATGGCGACCACACGTTTTCTGATGTCAGTGAATCTTCTGGGATTGCCCGGCATCCGGGTTCTGGAATGGGCGTGATCAGCGGTGATTTTGATAATGATTCCGACACCGATCTTTTCGTTCTCAATGACGTTTTTCGAAATTTTATGTTTCGAAATAATGGCAAGGGTGTCTTCGAGGAGGTTGGGCTTCAAACCGGCGCAGCATTCAACGGCAATGGCGATGAACTTGGAAGCATGGGAATCGACTGTGCAGATTATGACCACGATGGCTGGCTGGATTGTGTCGTCACTTCCTATGAGGGAGAAATGCCTGTTCTTTTTCACAATCTTGGAAATGGCAGTTTTGAAGATGCAACCGCTGTTACGCATGCTGGAGAATCGACTGCTGCGCATGTGAAATGGGGCGTTGGAATGATCGACTTCGACAATGATAGTTTTCGCGACATTTTTTATGCCTGCGGTCATCTTCAGGACAACATCGATCTCACCAACACCTCCACGAGTTATCGAGTGCGTAATGTGCTCTTAAAAAATGATCGTGGAGTGTTTCGTGACGTGTCGCGCTCTGCCGGAACCGGACTTGCTTCCGCAATGAGCAGTCGCGGTGCGGCCTTCGATGATTTTGATAACGACGGACGAATCGATGTGGCAATTCTCAACGCACGTGATCGTTCGACCATCCTTCGGAATGAATCTCATTCTGGGCATCACTGGTTTCAACTCCGGCTCATCGGCACATCGGCCAGTCGCGACAGCATCGGCGCACGCGTCCGAATCGATGCTGGTGGCACTCGTCAGTATGCAGAAGTTCACAATGGTCGAGGCTATCAGAGCCACTGTGGCGCTCGACTCCATTTCGGTTTGGGAGTCAGCGAGCGTGTAGATCGAATCGAAATCGAGTGGCTCGGCGGAAACACTCGCGTTCTGGCAGATGTGCCCGTAGACCAACTGCTCACTGTGCTTGAAGAAGATTTTTCCGAACGGTTCGAGGACCACAGTGGCACGTAAAATAATTGTGATTGTCTTTTGTGGAACTCTTTTCGCAGCGACGATCTGCGGATTTTCTGTGTTACGCAATCAACGTGACGTGTCCTCCCGTTCGATTTCGTTTCGCGATGTCACCGCATCAACAGGAATTTCATTTATTCACACCGACGGCAGCAGTGGTCGGCGGTACATTGTTGAGCCGATGAGTGCAGGGCTTGCGACATTTGACTACGATCGGGATGGCCGAATCGACATCTACTTTCTCAACGGTGCCGCGCTCCCAGGAACACAATACGACACTCCTCCCCGCAACGCTCTCTATCGCAATCTTGGAAACTTTCATTTTCAAGACATTTCACATGGAAGCGGATTAGACGATCCCGGATTTGGTCTGGGAGTTGCCATTGCAGACTACGACAACGACGGCTTTTCCGATGTCTATCTCAACAATCACGGTCCCAATGTTCTTTGTCTGAATAATGGCGATGGCACATTCACTCCTGTTACGGCACGCGCTGGTGTATCAAATGGTGAACTCGTTGGTGCAGGGGCATGCTTCGTGGATATTGATACCGACGGCGATCTCGATCTCTATGCGGGCAATTATCTCAAACTCGATTATGAGTCACATGTCGAAAAGACCATCAATGGCCTGCCAACATATCCTTCTCCCCGCGATTTTTTTTCCGTTGCGGACACCCTCTTTCGCAATGAGGGAGACGGTTCGTTCACGAATATCAGCGACTCATCGGGCATCGCGGCGAAAGCTGCGCGGGCCATGGGAACCATCTGCTCAGATGCTGATGCTGATGGAGATGCCGATATTTTTGTCGTGAATGATGTTGATCCCAATTTCTACTGGGTGAACGATGGTACCGGGCATTTCGAGGAAAGCGGACTTAAAAATGGCACAGCCTACAACCAGTTCGGCGACGAAAATGCTGGAATGGGAGTCGATTGCGCAGACTACGATCACGACGGTCTGCTCGATTTCTTTATGACGACTTACCGTGGTCAGATGCCGGTACTTTATCGCAATCTTTCGAAAGGACAGTTTCAGGACGTTACAACCCTCTGCGGCGCCGGAGACGGAACTTTCGAACGAGTCAAATGGGGAACTGGGCTTGTCGATTTTGATAACGACAGCCACTGCGATATTTTTATTGTCAATGGACATACCGAAGACAACATTGAGATGAGGGATTCCGGTGCCTGCTACCGTTGCCCAAATACAGTCCTTCGAAACGGTGGTGATGGTCGTTTCAAAAATGTCACTGCTGATGCAGGAGAGGGTCTCCGCGGAATCCACTGCGGCCGCGGTGCTGCCTTCGATGACCTCGACAACGACGGTGATATCGACGTCGTGATTCTTAACTCCCGCGAAGCTCCCACAATTCTACGAAATGATCTGTCGCTCAAGCACAACTGGATTCAGATCGAACTGCGAGGCACCTTCAGTAATCGAGAAGCGGTTGGGGCGAACGTGCGGATGACCGCTGGAAAACTCGCTCTTCTCGATGAAGTTCATAGCGGCCGAGGCTATCAGGGGCATTACGGTTCGCGACTGCATTTCGGACTCGGGAGCAGTGAGGTCGTCGATCGTATTGTGATTCAGTGGCCCGGGGGCGGTTCACGTGTGCTCACAAACATTGCCGTCAATCAGCGACTCATGGTGAGCGAAAATGGAACCGTGTTTTCTATGAATCCCCTCAGCGAATCACATCCATTCACTGCAGAGTCGCTGCGAAAAAAACGACGCATGCGTCCCTTCGATTGAATTCAAAAACCAGTAGCCCTTGCTACCGGTGCGTCTGCGGTTCGTTGGAATATCCCTCAAGAGGCGTGACCGAGTCGATAAACAGCCAACTGACTGCGCCAATGCCGTAGACGAATGCAAACATATAAAAGACCGCGTTCCAGTTCAAAACCGCCGCTCCCGCTGGATTTGTATAGTTGAGAACAATCGGTACCACGAAGCCGGGCATCGCACCACCGAAGTTGCCCATCATATTCATGCTTCCCGAAAGCGAGCCGGTGTGCTTTCCGCCAATATCCATGCACGCCCCCCAACCACCTGGTAAGGCGAGATCATTTGAAAAGCTTGCAAAACCAACGGCGAACATCGAAAGAATCGGTATGAGCGATTGCCCTGCTACTTCATTCGCCACCGATTGTCGCAGCCAGACTGAAATCAGCAGCATCACTGCCGCCAAGAGGAGTCCGATAAAGCCCATTGCACGTCTGGCGATATTGATCCCCCCTAGGCTTCTTGCAACTCGCGCGGCTATGAGCCCAGCGAAAAGTGCACCAATTCCACCAAAAAAAAGCGGCACGCAACCGATCAGCGCACGCTGAATATCCGTAAAATGTGGAAATGTTTCCTTGATAAATGTTGGCATCCATGTGATGTAAAAATACCACGCAAACGACATGCAGAAATACTGCAACCACAAGAGCCATACGCTGCGATTGCTCAAGAGTTGTGCCCATGGAATTGCACCATGTCCAATCTCATGTTCTGCAGTGTTCCCAATCATCTGCAGTTCAGCCGCGTTTACCTTGGGATGGTGCTTGGGATTATCAAGAAACCACCGATAAAAAAAGACGGCCCACACCACACCGAGACTTCCAAAGATGAGAAACGTCCACTTGTAGTGAAGGCCAAGATGATCTTTTGAAAGCATCCATCCGACCAACAGCGGCGTGAATGCTCCGCCCCATCGAGCACTCAACCACATAATGCCTTGCGCGCGGACTCGTTCGTTGGCCGGCATCCAGAGCGAAAAGGCCTTTGTCAGATTAGGAAAGCAACCCGCTTCTCCTACGCCAAAAAAGAATCTGCACACCAACAACGAGGAAAGATTCCATGCCCATCCGGTTGCGGCAGTAAAGATCGACCACATTGCCACAACACGCATCAGCACCTTGCGAGGTCCGATTCGATCGCCGAGCCATCCGCCAGGAATTTCAAACAGCGCATACGCGAGGCTAAACGTTGTAAAGACCAAACCCATCTGCTCTTTGGTCAGACCAAGATCCTTCTGCATTTCTGGTGCAGCCTGCGAGATACAGACTCGGTCCACATACGTGATTACCGCGAGTGTGATCGCAAACAGAAGCACCATATCTCTTGCGCGTGTAGGAGCTTGATTGTTTTTTTCGGTTGGCATGCGTCTGCTCCCCCTGTCATTGCGTCGGTCCATCACCGCTTACGATGACAAAACCACTTTTCAATCCTGTCATTGCATGCGGACAAGTGATACCACACAGAAGGAACGACCGCACTCTCTTTGAAGCGAATGAATTTACTCGCCGATCCGATAGAGATGGGTTTTGGTTCTTACAATCAGGTCGTTTTCAATAACTGCGGGAGAAGACATGCAACCGCTTTCAAGCTGATTTTCAGCAATCAACCGAAACTCATTGGGCGAGGCTTCAACGATGAGACACTTGCCATCTTCATCAAAGGCGTACAGCCTGCCTCCAGCTTCCACCAAAGATGCCGAATGACGACCACTCTTGCGTTCTACCCACGTTGGTTCGCCCGTAACGATATGTAAGCAGGTCATGATGCCGGTATCGTTCACCATATAGAGATGATCGCCGACGACCGACTGCGATGGCCGCGTGGGCGTCGATTTTCCAAAAGCCCAGACAATATGCGTCTTGGTAACATCTCCCGATCCATCGGGCTTCACGGCCACCATGCGTTGTCCTCCTTCAACGTCGATGATCACCAAGCCATGGCTATAGATTGGTCTCGCGGCAGCGTTGTACCCACCGTGCTCAACCTTCCAGAGTTCTTTTCCACTTCGTGGATCGTAGGCCACCGTGCCCACCGCCGCAGGACTCACCAATTGCGTTCGACCGTCATGTTCAAAGATGGTCGGTGTGCAGTAGGCCTTCTTCGCATCGCCGTCGTTGGTGCCGTAGTTGATTGAGCGGTCAGTCTTCCAGGCAGTTGCTCCGGTGTTCTTGTCGAGGGCAATGACATATTGCAGATCGAATCCATCAAAGTTCACGATAAAGAATTGCTCGAAGAGGATCGGTGAAGAGCCCGGGCCACGGTGATGATCGCACTTGAGATCCTGCCTCTTCCAGAGTGTGCTGCCGGTCTTGGAGTCAAGGCACGCGGTGCCCGCACTGCCAAAGTGCATCCATACTTTGTCATCCTCGATCACCGGCGTGGGACTGGCGTAGCTGTTATAGGCATGACAAAACGCAGGCTCAGCAATTTCAAATATCGTGATGTCGTGCTTCACTTTTCCGCTGACTGCATCGATGCAGACCGCAGAAAGTTTTTTTCCGTCTTCAGTGGCATTCGAGAGCCAGATCATTCCGCCGTGTACCACCGGCGATGACCAAGCCTTTCCAGAAATTGGAGTTTTCCAACGAATATTCTTCTGCTCGCTCCATTCAAGCGGCAGCGACGGTGACTCTGAGTGGCCATCTCCTCGTGAACCGCGAAACTGATTCCACGACTCTTCCGCCAGAGCCGATCGTACTGCGAGCGCGATCATGAACAAGGCGACCGATGTGTTCAAAAATATTTTCATCGTCTCGTCAAATCCTCTATTCAAATGTGCGTTCCGGAAAAATCGAAGGGGACTCAGACGTACGCTTGCGATTTTCGCGGCACGCGATGGAAATCGTTATCGATCCCGGAGCTTCGACAGCAGCCGGAGAATCTCCAAATAGAGCCAGACAAGCGTCACCATCAGGGCAAACGCGCCGTACCACTCGAGGTATTTGGGTGCTCCTCGTTCGGCAGCCTGTTCAATAAAATCGAAGTCGAGTACCAGGTTCAGTGCTGCGATCACAACGACAAAGAGACTGAAGCCGATGCCAATGGCACCGCTGCCGTGAATGTATGGAATCGGAAATCCGAAGAAGCCACCGATAAACGAAATCAGATACACCAGCGCAATGCCGCCGGTGGCTGCGACGATGCCAAGTTTGAAATTTTCCGTTGCGCGAATGAGTCCTGATTGATATGCCATCAGAAGCCCAAAGAGGGTTCCAAACGTGCCTCCCACTGCCTGAATGACAATCCCCGGGTACTGAGACTCAAGACCGGCTGACACACCTCCCAAAAATAACCCTTCTGCGATCGCATACACCGGTGCTAGCCACGGGCTCAGCGTGTGCTTAAAGCAGATCCCGATCGCACACACGAAGCCGCCAATCGCTCCTCCCAAAATCCACGGCATCGCCGTCGCAGCATTACCTTCGAATGTTCGCGACCATGTAAAGCAGGCCGATCCAAAAGCCAAAAGCAGCAGAAAGAGCGTCTTGTGAACCGTACCGTTGATCGACATCGTTGCCGAGGTTTTGTCGATCGAATCTCTCGCATAGACACCGAAATTTTCAAACGTCTTGTCGTTGAGTGCCGGATTTCCAGTGCGCATCATAAAAGTGAGCCTTTCGTCGTTTCATTCAAAAACCCGAGCAGTCGATTCTGCTACATCAAAAGTGTACCTTTCGTCGCCGTTGTCCGCAGCCTTGAGTTGAGTTTTATAAAAAACCGCATGCCTTTCGAGAGGGAGGGGCAGACGTTCGTACCCTGGCGACGATACGATGCCTCGTTGACGCACCTAACATGTGTGCATGAAAACCGGTGGAGCCCTCTTATGGGCTCCCATGACGAAGGAATTGGAATTCATGAAAGCGCTGCTGCTGACTGCTCCTGGAACGCTCACCATGACAGATGTGGATACTCCTCCGTGCGGTGATTTCGACGTAGTGGTGCGCGTTGCAGCCTGCGGTATTTGCGGCAGTGACATTCATGGACTTGATGGCTCGACCGGTAGAAGAATTCCGCCGCTTGTCATGGGGCACGAAGCAGCCGGAACCGTTGCACAAATCGGCTCACAGGTACGAGACATTAAGAAGGGTGCTCGCGTTGCACTCGATTCCACGATTGCCTGCGGCGCGTGCAATGATTGCAGCAGTGGCCGCGAGAATCTCTGCATGTCGCGACAAGTGCTCGGCGTCTCGTGCGGGACATACCGTCGTCACGGATGCTTTGCCGAATATGTTGTCGTACCGCAACACGCAGTCTATGTCATTCCGGATTCACTGACGTTTGTCCAGGCCTCGCTGCTCGAGCCACTCACAATTGCGCTGCATGCGCTTCGGCTCGGAGGCTCTGGTGCGCATACCAATTCTGCGGTGGTCGTAGGATGCGGCACCATTGGACTCACACTCATCAGTGCACTCGCGGCAAAAGGATGCAGGGCGATTGCGGCAATCGATATTGATGCCTCTCGACTGGCCACTGCCAAAAAACATGGAGCCACAATTGGATTTTCTGGAAATGATTCCGATGTTGCGGCCGGTGTCGTCGATTGGGCCAAGCAGCACGGATCGGGCGACGGAGCGGATCTTGTCGTCGAGGCGGTCGGTACAACTGCCGCCGTACAAATAGCCATTGATTCGGCAGCTCGTGGCGCGACTGTCGTCTTGGTTGGCAACGTGTCACCTCGGATTGAATTTGCACTCCAGACAGTTGTGACCAGACAGTTACGAATTTTGGGTTCGTGCTCTTCGGCCGGCTGCTATCCAGAGGCAATCGAACTGGTTGCCAGCGGGCGGGTCGATCTTGATCATTTGGTGAGTCGCGTGGCGCCGCTGTCTGAGGGGGCCGAGTGGTTTCGGCGTCTGGTGCAACGCGAAGATGGACTTGTAAAAGTAGTTCTTGAGCCTTGAAGCAGATCGGATCCTCAATGACACAACGTTCTTTGTTTGATCTCACCGGCCGACATGCAATCGTTACTGGCGCCAGCCGAGGACTCGGTTTGCAGATGGCTGAGGCACTTGCGCGATCGGGAGCCGATCTCGTCGTGACTGCCAGAAATATCGATTCGCTCGCTGCGAGTTGCCGTCATCTAGAAACTTTTGGGCACCGAGTCATTCCGCTTGCATTGGATCTACGAACTCAACAAAGCATTCTCGATGCGTCAGCGGGAGCCATTGCGGCCCTTGGCCACATTGATGTGCTTGTGAATAACGCCGGCTGCAATGTGCGCAAACCATCGATTGACATTTCATGGGATGACTGGAACCTTGTACTCGACACGAATCTGCGCGGGACGTTTTTCATGGCCCGTGAGATCGCGGCCCACATGATGTCACGCACCAGTGGTCGCATCATAAATATTGGCAGCGTGACGAGCGTTTTTGGCTACGCCGGAATTGTTCCTTACTGTGCCAGTCGCGGTGGCGTGAAGCAGATGACCATGGCGCTGGCAGACGAATGGGGACCCCTTGGTATCACCGTCAACTGTCTCGCCCCAGGCTGGTTCCGAACGGCACAAAACGACATTATGTACCAAGATCAGGCATGGCTGGACTATCTCATTGATCGCATTCCACTGCGTCGACCTGGACGGGCCGATGATCTCGATGGTGCGGTCGTGTTTCTCTCGAGCGATGCCAGTGCCTATGTCACGGGACAGACGCTTTTAGTGGATGGCGGCATTACGACCGGTGCCACCCGCGCACTGCCCGCCAAACAATCCACTCTCTAGATTTTACACGGCTTATTGACCAAACACTTTCATAACCCACAAGCTTTCATCACAACACTTTTTATACAAGGAGCCTTTCATGCCCAATGTGTTCCAACGGTCTTCTCGCTGCTTTGTGCTCTCTCAATCAATTCTCGTGGTTCTAGTCTTGTTGATCAGTTTGGTTTCATTCTCGTGCTTTCTTGTGGCAGACGACGATCTCCTGCCTGTTC
The DNA here is from genome assembly GCA_003669585.1 of Planctomycetota bacterium. Lineage (GTDB taxonomy): Bacteria > Planctomycetota > Planctomycetia > Pirellulales > UBA1268 > QWOQ01. The sequence continues at coordinate 86,572 of QWOQ01000017.1, forward strand.
TTGGATCTTTCGAACGGCTTGATCCTCGGTTTGACACTCTTGTTCCCAAAGATGCAGTACTCGAAGTCCTTGCGAGCGGATTTCAATGGAGCGAAGGACCGGTTTGGTCGGCCGAAACCGGATCACTTCTTTTTTGTGACATCCCACCCAATACCGTTCATCGCTGGAAACATGGTGAGGGACTCAGCGTGTTTCTGAAGCCGAGCGGATATACCGGTGTGAGTGCCTACGGAGGAGAGCCAGGCTCCAACGGCCTGGCGTTTGATACGCAGGGCCGTCTTGTTTCCTGCGAGCATGGCGATCGTCGAGTGTCGCGCATGGAACGTGATGGCGGCAAGCGAACGCTCGCCGATTCGTGGAAAGGAAAGCGGTTGAACAGCCCGAACGATCTGGCGATTCATTCTTCCGGCGCGGTCTATTTCACCGATCCTCCCTATGGACTTCCAAAACAGTTTGACGATCCTCGCCGCGAACTCGATCACTGCGGCGTCTATCGAATAGCTCCCTCCGGCGAAGTGACGCTTTTGTGCGACACCATGACGCGTCCAAATGGCATTGCATTTTCACCCGATGAACGCACGCTCTACGTGGCGCAGTCTGATCCCGAGCGACCTCTCTGGAATGCTTTTTCCGTTTCTCAAGATGGCACACTCGATAAAGGAAAACTTTTTTTCGACGCTGCCGCTCTTCTCAAAAAGCGCAAAGGATTGCCCGATGGACTCAAGATCGATCAGTCCGGAAATCTTTTTGCCACCGGTCCCGGGGGCGTGCTGGTCTTTCGTCCTGATGGCACCCATCTGGGAACGATCCTGACGGGACAGGCCACGGCCAATTGCGGATTTGGTGACGATGGCAAAACGCTCTACGTGACGGCCGACTCTTTTTTGTGTCGTATAAAACTCGCCACTCGCGGCAATCCACTCGGAACGGCTGATCGAGCGGCCAGCAAGTAATGGATGTTGCCGTCTCCAACTCGCCGGGGTCATCTCGATGAATATCGGACTTTTTGCCGGCTGCCACACGCTCGAACATCATCCTCGCATCGCGGATGCCGCTGCGGATCTGCTCGAACACCTCGGCATTGTGATCGAGAGACGATTGCTTCCTCCGGCCACCTGTTGTGGTCGGCGCGAGGACGAATGCGGTCTTCGAAAGGCAGCCAACGATGCGGCAGGAAGATTTGTTGAGGTCTTCAACGGTTGTGAATGGGTTGTCGCGACCGATACGTCGTGTGTTGCGCATGTGCGGCCGGCTCTCTACCGAATGCTCGATAGTTCCGAGGCGGCGCGACTCCGTGGGCGAACAGTCGATGTCGTGACATTCATTCACGATGTGCTCCGTGTTTCGGAAATTCCATGGTCTCGTTTTGAGGGGAATGTGGTGATGCCTTACGCCTGCGATATCGCCTGCCCGCGCGAGGAAACCCCGCGCGGCATTCGAGGGCCGTGGCGAGCCAAGGCGATCACGCTGCTCAATTCCATTCCCACTGTTCGCGTCATTGATTTCCAGCAACGACAGGACGACTGTTGCGGATTTGGATGGATTGCAAACCGGCGCGAACCGGAGAATGCCCATGCCAGCGCCGATCGATTATTCCAGCGACTGTGCGACTCTGGCGCCGATTACATTGTGTCAGCAGAATCAACCTGCGTGGATCAGCTCGCCGCCAGTGCAAGGCGGCACGCTTCGACGATCCGCTGTGTCCATATTCTCGACCTTCTTTGGCAGGTACCATCGCTTGACGATGCCAGCACCTGACTCACGCTGATGCCGCAGGGCAACACGCGTCGACATGCGGCAGCAGTTGTGGAAGCTACGCACAAGCCTTTTTTCGGCTGATTTGCACTGCTTCTTGCCTCGATTCTATGGGCACTGCCGGCAAAAACGATTGTGACGAAGAAATGCATTCCCAGACGAACTCTCTGGAAAAGTTGTTTTGCACCAACTCGATCGGCGCACTATCTGCACTGTCTTTGTACCGACACAAAACTTTTGAAAATAAGCGAGAGCAGATCGATCCATGATTGAAAAGGAACTTACTTTTATAACTCTGGCACTCCGAATGTCGATGATTGATCCACGATCACTCGTGCAAAATCGTTCTGACGACCAGCTTCACAAGGAGTGGCGAAACGCACACAAAAAAGCTCTTTGCGATTGGGAACGAGAGTTTTCATTCCTTGACTGGGAGGTGCAACGCCATTGTCCGATTCAACTGCGTCGGCTTGAGCGATTCACGTGGGAAATCGGTTCGAGCGATTTGGTTTCACGATTATTTGCTGGATTGCTGGCAGCCTCTTCACGAGGGCGGCTCGATCGACCGCTGCAACTCGCTTTGGAAATTGTGGCTTGTCATACGCCATCGCTTGCATCACTGAATGCGATGCTGGCTCATCAATCTGCAAAGCCGGCACGATTGCGATACAAGATCATTCAATCGCTCTCCGACAAGCTTCTCTCTCGATGGATGCGTTATGCCGATGTGAGTCCACTGGCTCACAATCCTTGCGCGTTGCGTCGACTGAATCGGCTCCGCCTTTTTCCCAGCACGTGTGATGCTTTGAATTTTGATACGCCTGCATCCATGGAAAAATTCTTGGGACTTTTCGTTTCGCTGAAAGCTCCCGCCGGAGTCGAGCCCATCTGTGACACCGTGCACACAACCGCCTGTCTCCTTGCAGCCTGCATACCGCAAGACCGCTACGGACACACTGCCAGCGGAGTTGATTTGCCTGCGACTTGGTCATCTGAGACCCGCACCCGGCATCGACCGTCGTGAAAGTCTGTGAGAAGTTTTCAGAGCGATTTTGGCACTACCGTCCTGCCGACCAGACAAAGAGCCGAATTCTATTTCCGTCTGGATCAGTTGCGACGAGTTCCCGAAAGCCTTCGGGATCTTCTTTTATTTTTATGATTTCAGTTCCGGCCTCAATGAGTCTCGCTTGAATCGATTCCAGATCGGCTACTTCGAATCCGAGGCTCCAACGACGGCTCGATTGATCTGCATCGGGACGCTGGAGCAGTGCCAGTCTCGTATCACCAGCTGCAAGCAGTGCATACCCATCGTCAACCACCCGCACGAGCACTCGCAGACCGAGGACACAACGGTACCACTCAACCATGGTCGGCCACTGTTGCGTCCGTAGTTCTACGCTGAAAAGCGTCGGGCGATTGCCTCCAAGATTCGACACGTATAACTCGCTTTGTGCTTCGATCGTTTGTTGTTTCAAGTGGCAAGGGGATCGTTTTCCTCATTTTTTTTGGAGAACGCCAGAGTGTTGTAACCCAATACCCTGAGAATAGAGAAGTCCTTCCAGCCTATTCGCTGCATGTCTCGCACCTTGCCACGCTCCACCAGATGCCCTTCACGCAAACAGGATCTCTTCCCACAATAGCCCACTCGAGATCGGCTCTCAGTGCATCCAAGCAAATTGCACGCAGTGCCGATCGAGCACGCCACACCGTGTGGATTGTGCCGATCGTTTCAGTCTTTGTGCAACGGCCACACATGTCGCAATCTTCAGAGCCCACCGCTGACACACCCAAACAGTCGCCACCTGTGCGATCGGGTGAACTCCTTGCTGCCTCACGGCGCGACAAACTTCAGCGACTTCTCGCAATGGGCATTGATCCTTGGGGAGGACGATTCGATCACACGCAACCAATTGACTCGATTCGCGCCCGTGGAGACTCGCTCGAAAAAACAGATGATCAAGGGCCAACGGTTCGAGTTGCGGGACGAATCATGCTCTTGCGCAGCGGCGGCAGTCTTGTCTTTCTCGATCTGGTTGATCGCACCGGACGAATTCAAGTCGCGCTTGGGAAAAAACAGATTGGACCCGATCTGTGGCGCATCGTGAACTGCCTCGATCTGGGTGACATCATTGGTGTGGATGGTCGACTGGCATGGTCGCGTTCAGGGGAATTGACGGTGTTCGCGTCGAGTCTTGAATTTCTCACGAAGTCACTTGAAACCCCCCCCGACAAATTCCACGGCTTAGTCGATCCCGACCTTCGACAACGCATGCGCTATCTTGATCTTGTTCATGGCGAAGGAGTGCGTGAACGTTTTGTGGCACGCAGTCGCATCGTTGAAAGTGTTCGTCGCACTCTTTCTGATCGGGGCTATCTCGAGGTCGAAGGCCCCACGCTTCACACCCTTGCAGGTGGAGCGGCCGCACGGCCATTCAAGACGCACCACAATGCGCTCGACATGCCGCTGGTGATGCGAATCGCGCTTGAGTTGCACCTCAAACGACTTCTTGTTGGGGGACTCGAACGCGTGTTTGAACTCGGAAGAGTTTATCGCAATGAAGGCGTCAGCCCCCGGCACAATCCTGAGTTCACGATGCTCGAAGCTTACGAAGCCTACGGGGATTATTCATCGATGATGGATCTCACCGAAGCAATTATCGTCAATGCCGCATCGGTCGCCGGAACACCACAACAATTTGAATGGCAGGGTCATACGATCCGCCTCGAATCGCCATTCCGACGAGCATCGTACGACAGCCTCCTTTCGGAAGTGACCGGCTGCAACCCTGCCGATCCACAGAGCGTTCTTGAAGCTGCCTCTAAGGCTGGCATCGAAACAGAAGGTCGTCACCATGATGTCATCAAAAGTGATCTCTTTGAATCGAAAGTCGAGCAAACACTCGTGGGGCCAATCTTCGTCATCGATTATCCGGCCGCACTGTGTCCACTCACAAAACGCAAGCGAACTGATCCCTCTATTGCCGAACGATTTGAACTCTACGTGGCAGGGATGGAACTGGCCAACGCCTACACTGAACTCAATGACCCAGATCTGCAGGAGTCGCTCTTTCAAACTCAACTTGCCGGACTGGCGGCTGAGGAATCGATGGCCCGCATGGATAAAGATTTTATCAAGGCTCTGCGTCACGGAATGCCTCCGGCTGGCGGCCTTGGCATAGGCATCGACAGACTTGTGATGCTCCTGACGGTTTCCACTTCGATCCGGGATGTGATTCTATTTCCAATTCAACGGCCTCAGGCTGATGAATGATAGCGTGATAAACGCGGAGACCTTTGATGTATAAATTAATTTTATGTTGGCGTTATCTACGTACACGATGGATCGCGCTCGCGAGCGTTGTGAGCGTTACGCTCGGTGTGGCAACGATGATCGTTGTCAACTCAGTGATGGCCGGCTTCTCACACGAAATGCAAAGCCGTATTCACGGGGTGCTTTCCGATCTGGTCTTCGAAAGCCATAGCCTTGGTGGATTCCCTGACGCCCGCTGGCACATGGACGAGATTCTTCGAACCTCTGGTGACGATGTTCTCGGCATGACGGCAACCGTGGCAGTTCCGGCGATGCTCAACTTTCAGGTTCGCGGTCAATGGGTGACTCGCCAAGTGATGTTTATCGGCATCGACAAAAAGACCCATGCGCAGGTTGGAGACTTTGGTCGCTACCTGCAGCATTCTCTCAATCGAGAGCAGTTGTCGTTCGATCTTCGCGAAGGAGGCTACGACACGCATGACAGCCAGTCGGATGATCCCACGCCCAAGCGACCCGCCATGGAAGATGCCGGGTGGCCACATCGCCGAAAGCGCGTTGATCGCGAACGTATCTGGCGCGAGAAACTAGAGGCTGTGGATGCTGCTGAACATCCGACAGACAGAGCGATTGATACGGTGTTTTCTGCAACAAATAATTCTGCGAATGCTGAAATTGAACCACTCGTGCCGCCAGTTTTCGAGAATGGCGATGCCACAGACAATGCGTTGCCGTCGAACGAAACACCCGCGACGAACGATCCCTTTCTCGTGGCACGACCGCAGGAAGGCCGCACGATGGATCCGTCTCAGGAACAGTTTGTCGGTATCGTGCCAGGCATTGGTTTAGCAAGTTACCGAGACGTTTCGGGCGTTGATCGCTTTCTCATCCTCCCAGGAGACGATGTGAAAGTCACGTTTCCCACTGCTGGCACACCACCAAAGGCGGTGAGCGACACATTCACAATTGTCGACTTCTATGAAAGCAAGATGAGTGAATACGATTCGAATTTTGTTTTTGTACCAATCGAATCGCTTCAGCGGATGCGGGGCATGATCGAGCCCCAAACAGGAATTGCCAGCGTCAATGCGATTCAAATTAAGCTCAAGCCTGGTGTCAATCCCGAGCAGGTGCGAGATCGACTCCGTCGCATCTTTCCCGCCGAACTGTATTCAGTTTCTACGTGGCGAGATAAACAGGGACCTCTTTTGGCGGCTGTCGATATGGAAATGGCGGTACTCAACATTCTTTTATTCATGATCATCGCGGTTGCCGGCTTCGGTATTCTTGCGATTTTTTACATGATTGTTGTTGAGAAAACTCGCGACATCGGCATTCTAAAATCTCTTGGAGCAAGTGCTTCCGGAGTGGCGGGGATTTTTCTTGGTTACGGTCTCGCACTCGGACTTGTTGGCGCCGGCGCTGGCCTCGCGATCGGACTTGCGATCACTTGGAACATCAACTCGATTCGCGTAGGCGTCGAGTGGCTCACGGGGCAACGCGTATTCGATCCCTCTATCTATTATTTCTTCAAAATTCCTACGATCGTTAATCCATTTACCGTGTCGTGGATTATTTTTGGAGCGGTCGTGATTGCAGTCGGCTCCAGCGTGCTGCCTGCCATTCGTGCCGCTCGTCTGCATCCCGTGGAGGCTCTGCGACATGACTAATTCATCGTTTCATGCTTCTGGAGATTCTCGCATGCATGTTGCTGGCACAGGGATCGATGCTCCGATGATGAGCGTGCATGGAGTACGGAAGTCATACCGCTCCGGTGCAGGATCACTCGACGTACTCTGCGGAGTCGATTTACGTCTGGAACGTGGTGAGTTTATTGCCATCAAAGGTCAAAGCGGATCTGGAAAAAGTACGCTGCTCCATCTGATGGGCCTGCTTGATGCTCCTGATTCGGGAGAGGTGCGACTCGCGGGTGAACGTATTGATACTCTTTCTTCCTCTCGCCGAGACAGGCTGCGCAACACCTCGATTGGCATGGTCTTTCAGTCGTATCACCTGCTTCCAGAACTCAGCGCAATGGAAAATGTACTCGCACCGTTGTTGGTGCGGTACGGTGTACTGGATTGGATACGCTTTCGTTCACAAGCACGCAGTCGCGCCTGTGAACTGCTCGAACGATTTGGGCTCGGTGCGCGAATGCACCATACGCCGAGACAGCTTTCCGGTGGCGAAATGCAGCGAGTCGCCATCGCCAGGGCACTCGTTGGTCGGCCCCAAGTGCTCCTCGCTGATGAACCCACAGGAAATCTCGATTCCGTCAGCGGCGCAGGTATCCTCGACACGCTCGGCAGGTTGAACCGGGAGGATGGTCTTTCTATAGTGATGGTCACTCACGACGATGCCATTGCTGCAAGATCCGACCGCATTGTGCGTTTGGTATCCGGACTCGTTGAAGATATCGGTGAACCCAACGATGCAGTGATCGTGGCTGCTTGAGCTGACACTCCACTATTTTGTCACAGTTCTTTGTTACAGCGAGATTCCATGGCCCGCATCGTCTTTATGAATGGCACACTCGTATCGGAAAACGATGCAAAAGTGAGTGTCTTTGACCACGGCTTGCTCTACGGAGACGGTGTCTTTGAAGGTCTCCGCAGCTACGGCGGCCAGGTGTTCCGGCTCGATTCGCATATCGATCGACTCTGGGAAAGTGCAAAGGCGATCTGCTTGGAAATTCCAATGTCCAAGAAGGAGGTTTCCTCAGCCGTGAATGCAACCCTCGAAGCGAATCAACTTGTCGACGGCTATGTTCGTCTGGTTGTTACTCGAGGCGCCGGAAGCCTTGGGCTCGATCCAAATCGAACAAGCCATCCTCAGGTCATCGTGATCGCCGACACAATCACGCTCTACCCTCGCGAGTTTTACGACAAGGGCCTTTCGATTATCACTGCCTCGACGCAGCGAACCCATTCCGCGGCACTGAGTCCACGAATCAAGTCCCTCAACTACCTCAATAACATCATGGCGAAGCTCGAGGGCTTGCGAGCGGGATGCGTGGAAGCCTTGATGCTCAACCACAAAGGAGAAGTGGCTGAGTGTACTGGCGACAATATTTTTGTGGTGCGATCGGGAACGCTTGTCACGCCTCCTTCGGATGCCGGAATTCTTGAAGGCATCACTCGCGGTGCGGTCATTGAACTCGCTGAAGCAGCGAAGATCGATTGTCAAGAAAAAACACTTGTTCGACACGATCTCTACACGGCCGATGAATGCTTTCTCACTGGAACTGCAGCCGAAGTTATTCCGGTTGTGGAAATTGATTCCCGATCGATCGGAAACGGTGTTCCGGGGCCAATAACAAAGCGACTCACAGCCGATTTTCACTTGATGGTGCGTCGAGTCTCGTAAAGAAATCGATTCTTTGCCTCAGGTGCCAACCGAACCTGAAACACTCCAGTCCATCCTGTGGCAACCATCCTTGCGGCAATTCGTCTCGATTCCAACAGCGTTCGACTGATGGCAAAGCAAGCACTGCCACTCCCGGTAAGCAACGGTCGACTCGCACCCGCTCGACTCAATGCCTCGAGCAATCGTCCAACATCGCCGCACGCCTGCTTTGCAGGAAATTCAAGATCATTCCACATCCCTGTGCGGGCTTCGCGGAATTTTCCCTGCGAAAAGAGTTGTGCGAGTTTCTCCGAATTGCCCCGGGATGCAGGATCGGGTGAACATCGACGATAGATTTCAGCAGTTCGAAGCCCGACCGGCGGACAGACGATCACCACAGGGAGTGAAGGAATGCCATTGACCGCTTCAAACTGTTCGCCGCGACCGCGCACAATCCCCGGGCCATCAAGAAAAAACCAGGGGATATCACTGCCGAGTTCTGCCGAAAGTTCTGCAAGGCGTTGATTCGACCATGAAATTCCCCAGAGTCGATTGGCCGCCCACAGCGTCGCGGCAGCGTCGCTTGAACCTCCTCCGAGTCCAGCTTCGGAAGGAATCTGTTTTTCTAATTCAATTTCCAGCCCCATGCGAACGCCGGCCTTCCGAGCGAGTAATTCTGCTGCACGCACAACGAGATTTGTTTGGTCGCTTGGCACATCTCGTCTGGGTGTTCGACCAGATTCGCACGACAGTGCACCCGAAAATGTTACCGACAGCGTGACTTCCGAACCGTGAGTTCTGCGCACTCGCAGTGTGTCGGCAAGTGTCACCGGCACCATCAACGATTCGATCTCATGAAATCCGTCTTCCCTGCGAGCCAAAACGCCAAGAGAGAGATTAATTTTGGCTGGCGCGCGAATGCAAAGTGTTTCTGAAACGTCGCTCATCGGTGAACTCTATGATCGAAATCAATTCCACAAAACACCCTTCACGAGCACGCACGACGGTGAACGGAGTGGTTGTGAATCCACGTGCAGCAGACAAGGGAGCACCTGCTACTGCCAAGAAGAGACAAAGACAACGGTAAGAATTGAAAGCACCAATCCGATTGCGACCAAAGTTGCCAAAAAGAGTGAGAGACTCCGGCCCGTATGCAGGTCGTCATGAATCATTTCTAATCGATCAGCTTTTGAAAAAGAGGCATTCCAAATAGAAAATGCGGCGTCTTGAAAGATCCATTTCTGTTTTTCTTCAAGATGTTCCTCGGACATGATCAACGTACTCGCTGGTAAAAAGAAAAAAATGTAAGAGACGCGACTTTGTCTTTCCTTGTCGGCTTACTATAGCCACTTCAGACAGAAAATAAATATTCTGCGTTTCATAATTCACATTTTTTCTACACCCCTACAACACTTCCATAATACACCTTAGCGAATACTCTCGATCACCCGTCGAATCGTCAACTCCTCATACTTTTCCCGATCGGCCTGCATCATAAACATGCAGGGTCCGGAAAGCCCTTCAAAACTCCCGAGTACCGCCCAGAGTTCTCGTCCAGAGTCTTCTCCTGTCGCACGATTGATCATGAACGATGCCGGTTTTCCATGAACCTCACTGATGATCGGCTTGGCGTTTGCATCCCGTTCAACCATCACTTTTTCCGGATTCACATCCTCGTCATCGAGTGCGCGGCGAATTTCTACTCGAACTCGATCTCGATCACGTTCGTCAAGCACGCTTCCGTCAAACTGCGATAAGACAATCACCATATCCTCCTCGGAGGATTCGAAGATCACCCACGTTGTAAAAGATTTTCCAGAAAAAGGATTCTGAAGGTCGATTCCAAGTTTTGGCTTCATGCCCTCAGGAAGATCGATTGTGACAATTGATTCCGAAAGAACCACAATCGAATCGGCATCGAGAATGAATGAACTTCTAAAGTATTGCCACGACCACCATCCCACGCCTGCGCAGATTCCCGCACACACAATTCCCGCGAGAGTACATCCGGTGAGCGTCATGATCAGACAGCCTCTGCGAGGTCGAGGTTCTGAAATTTCTTTCGGCTCGATCTCAAATCGCGGTGACTGCGTCATTGAATTCGAAATACTTTCTGATTCTGGGAGATCGTTGTCTTTCACAGGCATTGAGTTCCTTGAGGGAGAATTCGATAACTTCCCTATTCGACTCGCACGCGGCGAGGTTGCAAATGCCTATTGATCTCAACCGGCCCGGCAACGCTCATCGGCCAATCGATCTCCGCCCGCCGGTCCATCGCAACCGGATGCCAGACTGCTTTTTGCGACGTAGACTAGCTGTTGCTCATGTGTACACCGCGACGCTCCTGCCAAACACCACTTCCACTCCATGTGGCCATCCATGAACCACATTCTCGACGATCTTGCTGGGTTGCTCGCTTGGTGCGCCGAACATGGACAGCCAGGCTGGCGGGCTGAAGCAATCTCGCGATGGTTGCTTCAGCGTCGCGTGACATCGTTTACCGACATGACCGATCTTCCAAAAGGAATTCGTTCTGCCTTGGAAGACGATTTTACAATCTGGTCAACAAAGATCGCCAAGCATGACACGTCGATGGATGGAACAGAGAAACTTCTTCTTGAACTTTCTGATTCGCAGCGCATTGAATGCGTTTTACTCCGCGAGCAAGATCGTCGAACGGTCTGCATTAGCTCGCAGGTGGGCTGTGCTATGGGATGTGTTTTTTGTGCCAGTGGACTCGATGGTGTTATTCGCAATCTTACCACTGGTGAGATTCTCGAACAGCTTCTGCGGCTTGCGCTCTTGCTGCCGGAAACTGAACGCATCAGCCACATTGTCGTCATGGGCATGGGAGAGCCACTGGCAAATCTTGATCGACTGCTTCCGGCACTTGCCAGAGCGCAGAGTGCCGATGGACTTGGCATCTCACAACGTCGAATCACTATTTCTACAGTCGGTCTTCCACAGGCAATGGATCGACTGACCTCAGACAATTCTGGCTATCAACTGGCCGTTTCGTTGCATGCCGCAGACGATACGCTCCGCACTCGTTTAGTGCCTGTGAATTCATCCATCGGTGTTGCCGAAGTGCTCGCAGCAGCCGATCGTTACTGGGAAGCTTCCGGACGACGACTGACGTTTGAATATGTCTTACTTGGAAGCGTCAATGACTCTCCTGAACACGCCAGAAAGCTTGTTCGACTTCTTGGTAAGCGGGCGGCTTTGGTCAATGTGATTCCTTACAACCCGGTCATGGGTTTACCATTTCGAGAACCTTCCAAAGGGGCCGTGGAAGGATTTCTTGACGTACTTCAATCACACGGCATGAACGTGCAGGTACGCAAGCGTAAAGGTTCACGCATCGATGCCGCCTGCGGACAGTTGCGCCGATTGGCAGCCGGTTCGCCAGTGCCGCCCAAAGCCGCAGAAGCCCTTCAATCGTTCACGTGAGGATCTTCGAAGGCCTCTTTGAACGTGCTGCGATTGAGCCTTTTATTCTGGAAACGTAAAAACTTTTCAGGCTCCCTGAGAGAGCACATAGACCAGCAGAAAAACGACACCCAGAATACCGCTGATCCAGATCGTCCAGTGAATCGTTGCCCAACGAATTGCATCGGGCGACTCATGGTGCGTTGCTGCAAAGACCACGCTTGCCAGAAGCACCAGAGGAAATCCAAAAAAGACGCTCGGGATCGAGTCAAAAATGCCGAACAGATGCACCGTGGAAAACATCCACGTCGACAGTCCATGCATCAAGAACATGCATTCACCGATCATGGTTTCTCTCCTGTACGACTTTGCTTGTGTGCCTCTTTTTTTGCCTCCGCCGCGAGGCTCTGTCGATCGTCGAGTGGTCCACTCCATGCGTCAAAGATCACAAGAATATTGAGCATGCCGGCAAGCATCGTGTAGAGCGTTCCAATCTCAAACCAACGACCGAGCCGACGATGCCACATCGAAAGTTGGTCACCTCGAAACTGTCGCAGCGGAGGACGATCAAAAAAATCATCGGCGTCGATGTCGGGACCGCGAATCAATTTCTCCGCATAGCTTCGTGACACATACTGTCCTGACTGAAGTGGCGGTGCCATCCATGTACCAAACAAAGGTGTCTTCGTTGTTCCGGAAAGACTCATCGATTGGATCGCCGCGGGGAGTGAAATCACGCCGGCTCCCAGTTGACAGACATAGGCCCATCGAGCTTCGCCAGGCTTCCACGATGCGTAAACCACTTTTCCTCCACCACATCCAAGGCCGACTAAAAATGTCCCCAGAATGGCACTCATAAAGAGGATGCCTTTCGAGCGACGGCCTTGATACATCTGACCAAGGCCCGGGACCAGCCACGAAAGAATCGCTGCCACGGCTGGATTTCTGAGATCGATCATCGAATCATCATCCGGTGAAATCGCCTCAATTTTTTCAGGAATCTGAATGGGCATCGACATGGTTCCAAAATGATGACGTGTTGCCAGAAAAATCAAGGCTTTTCTGGAGCCTGTGAAATACCACGCAGAGTGTACGGCCAACTGTTGATCTACGGAAATCGACTGCACGATCAGCACGTTCCACTGTTGTGATATCGCTGCAGACATTGATTCTTCTGAAAAAGGGCCTGAACATCTTTGCATCGCTTTTAAAAACATCTTTGTCCTATCGACACTTTTTTGGAAGAGTGGCAAATTTACAAACGGCGGATATTCTTGCAGAGCGTTATGATGTGTGCATTGGTGCATGCATCGACTGATTTGATGGAACCGCAAGCGTTTTCACCACACGTTCTTCGACAAGGGAGAAACCCATGAACAGACGCCGACTCATTCATCTGTTCACGGGCGTGATCGCTTCGGCGGTGCTTGCTGCAACGGGGTGCGGTGCAAAAAAATCGCCTAAGGGTGCACGAAGAAAACGCACTGGAAACATGGGAAACCTGCTTGTCGATGAATGGGTCAAGGATCTCAAGAACGGCTCGCCTCAAAAGCAGGCAAACGCAGCGAAAGAGCTTGGCAACATGGGGTCGAACGCCTCGTCGGCTCTTCCGGCGCTTGAATCTCTGACATCGCACGCAGACGAGACGGTGAAAACGGCAGTGAATCAAGCGATCGTGGCAATCAAAAAGAAAAAGTGATGAGGAATCGCTTTTTTCGTGCTGAGCAGTCAGTCTGAACCTTTGCATGGATTGATTGGTAAAAGTTCAGATCGCGCCCGACGAGTGTTCCGTGATTGACAGCCTCTGGCGACTCACAATCGCTCCGGCCATGATCCGCCGAGCCGCAAACGGCTCAGTGCCCGTCGCCATCAACTGCTTGTCGCTCGTCCGCCGCTTACGGAATCGCTATTGACCGGGCTATCATTTTTTCACGCAGCAGGAACATTGGCGACTATTCATGAATCGTCGTCACAGTGACATTCTCTGGCTCCGCCAAGCGGTAGCTCGTGCTTCGTCCGCCGCCTGGATTTGCGAGCAAGATGCCGCGCGTCAGGAGTTCTTGAATATCGCGTAAGGCGGTATCCGTTGAGCTCTTTGTGACAGCCGCCAATGGACCGCGAGCGTTTCGCGCTTCCATGAGAGTTTCGGCCAGCCTTGTTCCTCATGTATGGAAGCCATTATTCACCGCATTCTGTCGGAATCAGTCTTCCAGCGCCGAGTTCACAGAACAATCAGAAGACTCATTGCTACGCCCAGAGTCGACGCACAACCCGCATTCTGGGCGCGCCTTCATGGAGTGATTCCAATCGCGTCTTCGGAGCATCCGTGACTCTCTTTTGATTCTCGTCAGAATGACATCGACTTCGACCAGTCGTGGTGTAGTCTGGCACAAGCTCCCGCCACGATCGTTCGATCGTGGCCGCATCGATGCTCTTCAGTCGATCGCCGGCGGCCGCCACCAAGGCCATCTGTGCAATTTGCAACACCAGTCTTGGAATGCCATCCGAAAGTCGGGCGAGTGTTTCAGTGGCACTCTCCGAAAAAATATTTGGGCTTCCGCCAAGTCGAGTGGTGGCCCATGTCAAATAATCGGCCACATCCTGGTAACTCCATGCTGCCAGTTCTATACGAAGTGCTGCACGTTCGAGCAACGATCTTGGCAAGCTGGCAAGTCGTTCGCGACTCGTTGTAGCCACTACAAGGGTTCGACCAAATCGCGGTTCCGCAGATGCGACGAGTCGCTCGATTCCAGCCAGCGCATCGGGAGGTGCACAGTCGAGATCATCGAACAAGAGCGCAGTCGTACGATCCATGAGCATATTTTCTCGCAAACGATTCTCAAGTTTTTGCCAAGGACGAAGCGGTTCCTCACGACTCTCCGCATCCAGCGGCAGTCGATCGAGAAGAAGCTCTATCCAGTCTCCTTCCCCAACTCCACGCAGCGAAACCATTGCCACTTCTGCTCCCATACCGGAAAGCTTTCGGACAAGTTTTGAACACAGATGGCTCTTTCCGAATCCCGAAGGAGCTACAACAATTCCCAACCGTTGATGTTCTTGATCGAGCCATTCCAAACGTGCCAGCGCCTCATCCTGTGGAGGTGCCATAAAAAATGCCGACGGCTCCAGACTGCCTGAAAAGGGAGCATGGCTGAGGTTCCAGTGACGAAGAGGCATTCGTACTCCACATCTTCACGGTGAGAATTGTCTGTGTTTTGTTTGCCCGATGAGATCGTGCCGACTTTTTTGGTTGGATTCGCGGGGATTCTAATGTTCGTAAGCCTCCGAGTCATGCTTGATTTCCCGCTCAATCGATGATCGCAAACGCCCCCACCTTCCCAGTCCTCGCTCGTCGAGCATACTCATCGCTCTTGAAGTCTTTGTGTCTCGCTTTCCGTTCACGTTGCGACTTTTGTAAATATGATCAGACGTTTTTTTCTTGCCAATGAACCAGAATCGGGTTGCGCCGTACTCCAGGGGGATGAAGCGCATCATTTGGTACGTGTTTTGCGCGCACAAATCGGCGATTCTGTTGAACTTTTTTCTGGCACAGGACGACGTTGGATGGGACGAGTCACTTCACTGAGTCGATCTGAAATTGTAATTGCAATCGAGAGTGAACCGATCGAACAGCCTCAACCAGCGGTGCATGTAACACTGGCCGTCGCGCTCCCGAAGGGAGATCGCCAGAAATGGCTCGTAGAAAAATTGACCGAACTTGGCGTGGCAGAACTCATTCCTCTGGAAGTCGATCGCGGTGTTGCAATTCCGACAGACTCTGCTCGCGCGCGACTCATGCGCACCGTCATTGAATCCTGCAAGCAGTGCGGCCGAGATCGCGTGATGACGATCTCTCCTTCGATGTCGCCGTCTCTCCTGATCGCCGCGCAGCAGGATACTCTTTTATGGCTTGCTTCCCCTGACGCAGCAACCACTCCTGTATCAGCACCAGATTCCTCTCCCGGGAAGACGCGCGTTCTCGGTGTGATTGGACCGGAGGGAGGTTTGACCGAATCGGAACTGAGCTTGTTTCTTCAGGCTGGATTTCTCGGCGTTTCTCTCGGTCCACATATTCTTCGAATTGAAACCGCTGCGATCGCGATGGCTGTCAAGTGTCTTTTGCCGCGTTGATCGAAATGAAAAACACTCGCTTTTCCTTGCTCTTTGAGAGTAGGATGTCGACCCTCCCGGGGTGGATGGGATCGCGACAATTCTAAAGTGCTTTGATGAAAGGGCTTTTTATGAATACTCATTTCTACTTTCATTTTTCGCCGAGTTTTGCTCGCCGCCACGTGAGAGGCTTTACACTCGTCGAACTGCTCGTCGTGATTGCAATCATTGGCGTACTTGTGGGCCTTCTGCTACCAGCAGTACAGGCGGCGCGCGAAGCTGCTCGAAGAAGCGCTTGCACCAATAATCTCAAGCAACTCGGACTGTCGATCAATAATTTTGAAAGCGCCCGTGGAGCGTTTCCGTTTCGACAAGGACAGATCGCGGCCATCACCGGAGGAGCCAATTACCGTCAAAGCGGGGTTCTGGCGATGCTGCCCTTCATGGATAACGCACAGGCCTACGACACGGTGCTGGCCGCCGACGCTGCCAAGGATCCTTGGACCTTTAGCGCCGCATCCCAATCGTACCGAGCCACCGTTTTACTCTGTCCGTCTGATCGTCCACCTCCAAGCACAGGCATGCAGCACACCAACTACATGTTCAGTCTCGGTGATGCCATCGACCCTGTACGATTTGCGACTGAGCGGGGTGTCTTTCGCAGCAATGAAACAGCCGCTCTTTCCGGAACTCTCACCGGATTTTCGATGAAAGATGTTTCCGACGGTTTGAGTAATACTCTTTCCATGTCAGAGCGAAAGCGGGCTGTCGGGGGACTCGACTTTAGCATGACGGCATACGCCGGAGGCAACTGGTTTACATCACCCAATCAATGCCGGGCGACCTATGATTTCACCGCAGGACAGTTTCCGGCATCGCAGGCCGTCGGTGGGTGGTCGGGAGTGCGGTGGTGCGATGGAGGATCGGGGTTCAGCGGCGTTACCACAGCCGCGCCTCCAAATAGTTCGCCGAGCTGCGCATTTTTGAGTTGGGATGCTGGAAGTGGACTTTTTCCGCCAAGCAGTCGCCATACAGGAGGCGTTGTCGTGCTGTTTGCCGACAACTCCACTCGTTTTATCTCCAATGAAATTGACGCTGGGAATCAAAATGCCAGCGGCGTCAATCTGACCGGCCCAAGTCCGTTTGGCGTCTTTGGCGCGATTGGCACAAGAGCCTCCGGAGAACAGATAGTAGTGCCGTAAAGTGAATGTTTTGTACAATGCTCATGTTTCTCAGGAAATTCTCTGAAATGTTTTTTAACTTGAACTGTTCCTGTCGAACGATTGCGGTGCTGAGCTTATTTTTATCGCTCTGCGCATGTTCCGAAAAATCGCCCAAAGGCCCCGAAAAACTTTCCACCGTTGTTGTCTCAGGCGTCGTGACGCTGAAAGGCAAGCCATTGGCAGATGCCTCGATCTCAATGCACCATTCGGAAGGCAAGGTGGCGCCTCGCGGCGTTTCGGATGCCTCGGGCGCGTTTGTCATCTCTACCTACGGTGACAAAGATGGAGCTCCGGTCGGGCAGTACAAGGTGACAGTTTCACAATCGGTGGCGAAGGAAATTTCGCCGGGCGTACTTGCTCCAATTCCTACAGAAGGCATCAAGACCGCAGTGCCTTTGAAATATGAACGTGTCGACACGACTGACATTACTGTTGAAGTCAAGGCAGATCAGACGAATTCACTTGAAATTGAACTTCGTTGAATCCGGAAACGTCTCACGATCAAATTCGGTTTGATTCGTTGAGTCCCAACCATGTTCGTACCGGCGCAATTCTTCTCAACAGAAGTTTTTCAAGAAGCAACACTGCCACCAGTGACGCTCCAAACAGTGGCAACGCAATGCCCAGCGCAACAACGATGACCAAGAGCCCAAGCGATCGACAGGGGCTTTCGATTGCCTTGGGTGCGCCGAGTACGCCCGGATTTCGACGCTTCCACCAGAGCACAAATCCACTCGTGCTGAGCATGACGAGACCGGCAGCCGTGAGGAGACCGATGAACTGATTGATCGCGCCAAAAAGCCTGCCTTCATGTGCAGCAGTTCCCACAGCGATCACCTGATCGATCCAGTGCTTATCTCGAAATCCGTTACGGCTCTTGATTGCACCAGTATCCCCATCGACGGTAAGTGTCTCTCGCCACGGTCGATTGGGTGTCATCGATTTGACAGTCCATGTCTGTGAATTTTCTTTTGGCGGAGAGATTACAACCGGACTGGCAAGGTTCAGCAGACTGACCGAACTGATAATGCGATCGATCGCATCGAGATCGATCGGGGGGGTTTCGACGTTGTCTGGCGTGTCTCGCACAGGTCGCGCAGATCGATTGGTGTGGCCGGCATGTTCTCCAGAGCCAGACGATTCTTGGCGATTGTCAATCCTCTCGCCACTGTTCGACCATTCCTGCTGGGCCACCGCTGTGCCGGTGATGCGACGAACGGTCTTGAAGTATTCTCCCCAGAATTTTGCCCACGGCAGTCCGCTCACAAGCAGAAACATTGCAAAAAATGAAATCCAGATGCCAGTGACGGCGTGCATGTCTCGCCACACAATTCTTTTGCCGCTGTTGAGCCGGGGAAAGAGCACGCCGCCAAGCCCTTGCGAGTGACGGGGCCACCAAAGAAAAAGCCCGGTGAGAATCATGATGATCGTCCATGATGCAGCCAGTTCAACGATCATGGAGCCTCGGTCTCCCATCAGCAACTCGCCGTGCAGCCGAAAAACTGTGCGCATGAATCGCTGGCTTTCCTGAGACGACTGAAGCACTTCGCACGATTCGGGATGGACATAGACTCGAATCGCCTCGCCAGCCTGCTTGAGAATGACTCGCGCGGCGCGGGTGCTGCTACTTTGAATTTCGTAGCCTTCAAGCGACGAATTGGTCACTGCCGTCAGGGCTGCCTGAGTCTGATCTTTGGCACTTGCAGGCTGGCCTTCGACGACCAGTCTGTCAAAAGCACGTTCGTTCCACGATTCGATTTCCGTTTTAAACAAATAGATTGCACCGCTGATCGACAACACCACGACAAACGGCATGCAGAAGATCCCTGCGTAAAAATGCCATCGCCATACAGTTCGCTGATCAGGCCAGAATTCATTGGACGATAGACGATTCATGCCATTCATCAATTTCTCTTTTGTGCGTTACAACACAGACCTTACAACGCTCCCGCCGACTCGCCGCCCGAAATACTGTGGAGTGACTGGCACACTTTGGCGTCCATTGTTTCTGATAAAATCTTTACGTTCCCATCACCAAAGAGCACCTGAGCACCACCGACGTGCCAACTTTTTGGCCCAAAGAATCCGGTGAAATGAATGACATAGTCAGGAATCCGGCTATTGGGAGGCAGATAACCGTTGGTCAGCGTATTGGGAACAGCCGTCGCGGCCCATGAACATCCGCGGCCTCGCATCGCGCTGGAATTGACCCCTCGCCAACTCGTCAGATTCCTCCACGTCGTGTCGAGCGTTGGATTCGACGACATGCCAGTCATTCCTGGCGCCGCATTGAGCGTGGAACTTACACCCGTCGAAGCGTTGAGCGTGTATTGGTATGGAAACGCCGGTGGTGAACCGGCTGGAAATATTGTATCGCTCCCGATGCTCCGCACCGCTTCGCTGGCAAAGACCGTGTTACTCGTTCCATCGGTGATATTCGCAAATCGCACGTTCGATTTTTCGTAAACAATGCCATCGGTCGGCCATCGAATGTCGTAGTTGGTTCCGGTACCACTTCCAAAACTCACCATGTAGTTGTTCGCGCCATACAAATAGGTATTTCCATTCACCGTGACGCCGTTGACTGTTGGCGCAGGATCGCTTGGACAAAGCATCATTGGTATTGGAGTGGCAAAGGCTGACGCAAAGCTCGGATTGGGAATCTGAGCGTTGTAGGCTCCGCTGAATGCATTCTGACGGAAGTCGAGAAGATCCTGCAGGCTCTTTTCTTCAGCATATGGCAACAGGCGGGAGTGCACCGAAAACGCCCCAACGGTCCGATCATCGGTTGGAGGGAAGCATTCCTTTGCACTCTCGAAATTGTGCAGCGCTAGTCCGAATTGCCGAAGTTTGTTCTGACAACTCGAACGTCTGGCCGCCTCGCGAGCCGCTTGAACTGCCGGCAGCAACAGTCCAACCAAGACGCCAATGATTGCGATCACAACAAGCAGTTCAATGAGCGTGAAGCCCGATCGCACTTTTTGAATACGGGCATCACGATCGTATTTCGATACTGTACGAAACAGATGTTGGATCAAAATTCTGGTATTGGCTGTCATCGCATTATTGAAACAACCTGAAATCCGAAAGAATCGATGCATGGCAATAGTCTCAATGTGTCTCTGAATACCTATGCTGGCCTCCGGTGCCAGAGCCTCAAGCAAGCGCAGCATCGCTGCGATCACTCGATACAAAACGGTCGTGACGGTTCTTTTTTTCCGTCACGTCAGTCGTCGATCACGTGAATAAAAAGCTCAACCGCGGAGGCGGGAGCGCAGGCGCATAAGCCGGACTAAAAGCGGCTTCATTTGAGAGAATAACCGCGATCCATGGATTGGTTTCGACGACCGAAAGAGAGACGATTCGAGGGAGTAACAAAGCGCCGGTGGCAATCCATTGCCCGGCAATTCCACCGCAGGCGAGCATTGCTTGTAGGTTCACTGTTGTCGACGAACGCGATTGTTCATCGGTCGATTCTTTTGTCTGCGAACCTTCAGGGTTGAGTTTGTTCTCGAGATTCTCAATCGACTTCTGATCGTGCGCACAACCGGCGAAAGAGTCCTCTGAAACAATCTCGAAACAGACATTTTCAAAGGGCTGCGGAGCGATTGTATTTTTGTCGATGCAGCAAGATTTTTGAAGTGACGCAAGTTGGGGAGTCTCATGTGAGATGCGACGCTCGAGCGACGCCACAACGGCGGGCTCAACGCGATGCGATCGGGCCCACGCCAACCGTTCGCGTGGCGTACTACAGCAACAGTTTGCAAAACATTGTTCTGCTGAGGCGCAGCCGCACGGCTTGTCCATGCAGGGAAATGGACGCGAGCGATCCTTGACAGCCAGACGTTTTCCAGCAGGCGTATGTGCTGCTGCGTGGGTCGACACACCCACGGGCAACGGCAAACCAGAAGCCACAAGGCCGTAGCCAACAAGAAGTATCCAGGCGAGCCGACGACGACGAAGCTCGCGACGCGACGAGATGCTTTGTCCTTTTTGGAACGCAGACTTCTCACTTTTGAGAAGCTGCGAACCGATGCAATATCGTCCGCACGCAGCCGGAAGAAAATCTTGCATGGAAACAAAACCGACGGTTGAAGGAGTATTGAAGCAGTTCTCCGAAGAATACCACATGAGAGTCTGGCGATTGTCCTAAGTCAATTTTTATGTGAACTGCTGAATGCGTCCCTGTCACCCGAGAGTCAGGGACTTGTGATAACCGCGTGAAATACTCTCTTCACTATCGTCTCGTCTCATTCATTCGCGAAGGACAAGACGTTGTCAATTGTGTCATTTGTGTCATTTTATCTTTATCGTTGGGGGCTGAACCTTCTTGTGCTCTTTATTCTTTGTGTCAGTTTTCTGACTCCGCTCAATGCGTCCAGAAAGCATGCCACCATGGTCGCCGGCACTCCACGTGCCACAGTAACGATCCGAATGAATCATCACTCTGGCCGAGAAAGTTCCCAAGCCGGGCACCTTCGTTGCATCGAGCGTGATGACTGGCGTGTCTCCTGCCCATAACACCCGCAGAGGAAGCGGCAATCGGATGTCGTGGTCGCCGTATGTGATGCGAGTATCGAAGAGCCAGAGATCACCGCCAATTTTTTGAACGACCCCAAGTTCATACCGCTCTGATTGTTGCGGAACTTCGAGCGCAGGAATGGTTTCTTTTTTTTCCTCGGTTTCAAACGGCTCTGATGTGTATCGACCGATCAGGGTCGCCTGACTCATCAGGAAAGAAAATTCCTTTTCGCGGGCCTCCTGTTGCGGCGGCGGAGGCTGCGGCTGTGACGGCGCATCGTCTTGTGCAGCAACCGAGAGAGATACAAAAAGTATCGAGATCCACGCTGCGAGAATCGCTGCCCACGCTGAATTCTGCGAGTTGACAACAGACTTTACAATCATCGAAACATTCTCCATTCACGGAAAAGAATACTCGGGGCGCGTTTGTTCCATCGATGGATCAACCTTAGACGAAAGCTCGCTCACATTTTTTAACTTGTCACCGACTGCTTTTCTGTTTTCAAAGCCTTCGCAGAAAGTCGATTGTCTCGGTCGCCTCGGAAACTCCATCCGTTCCATGATTGATTGACTCGATCCCAAACCAACCACGATACGACCGCTCTTCGAGCGCAGCGAGCACGGCTGGAACTTCCACGTGACCAGTACCGAGTTTCACTGCGCGACCGCGTCCTGCAAACGCCCCGGCAATCGCATCGGTGAGATGCACCGTCGCCACATGCGTGCCAAGGGTTGCAACCGACTGCACTGGATCGTGTCCGTGCACCGCCAATGCCCCGGTGACCAAATCACACGCGAGCGATCCGGCAGGTAGACTCTCAATCACTCTTGCCAGATCTTCTGGTGATGATCTTCCGGCCTCCGCAGCCAGCATTGTACCGACCCGTTGTCCCCACGCGCCGATGTCGCTGAGCACATCGATCAAAAGTTGCCACTCGGCTGCGTCCGAGGTGGGAGCGATATCGCCGATATGATTGAGCAGCAGCGGCGCACCCAGCCCATGGGCACTTTGCATCAATCGCTTTGTGGCTTCCACGCGGGCGTCGAGGGCATCGGGATCGGCATACCCACGACGCGTACGAAAACGCAGCGCCACTGCGACGAGCCCTTCGTCGAGAAGCCACTTGCGAATCTGGCGAATACCGGTCTGCGATAATTCATCGGCACCGAGTCCATGTCGGGCATCAAACTCCACTCCACGCACTCCCAGACGCCTTGCCGCAGTCAAGCCCGCGCGCAGGTCGGTTGCAATTGAATCAATCCCAATCGAAATCCGTACAGTCTCCATCGTTCCCGCTTTCACATTTTCAATTTTGAACACCGCGATACCGGTTCACGACACTCTAGCACTGTCAGTATTGTCGCTGCAGCATTGCTTCTGATGCAGCGACTTCTTGCAAGATCCTCGACGCCGGCCGTGGCCCGATTGTAGTGTGTTTCTGATCTTCATCGCTTTGACAACTCCATTGTCGCAGAAAATCGGGTTCATCCTTTTTTGATGTGCACACCAATTGTGTGAGAAAATTCTATGTCCATGCCAACTCATTCAACCGTTGCCGATGTCGCCGAGGTCCTCGAACGACTCGCCCCGTTGCGACTGGCCGCCGACTGGGACAATGTCGGACTTTTACTTGGTGATCGTCGAGCAAACGTTGTACGCGTGCTTACCTGCCTGACGCTCACCTCGGCGGTTGCAGCCGAAGCCATTGAGACAGACGTGCAAATGGTTGTGACACATCATCCTCTTCCTTTTCGACCGATCGATCGAATCACGGCCGATGCTTCTTCCGGCGCAATTCTTCTTTCGCTTGCAGCCGCAGGAATAGCCGTGTGGAGTTCTCACACCGCGTGGGACTCGGCCGTCGGGGGAATCAACGATCAACTCGCGACGCTCCTGCGCCTTACTGATGTCGAACCGCTTGAGCCCGACACCATCGATGCATCTGCTGGTTTTGGTCGTTGTGGAACTCCTTCCGACGCAACGACTCTTGGTGATCTTGCCGATTCACTCTCTCGAAAGCTTCACATTCGTGGCGCACTGATTACCGGAGAAAAGCTTCGAAGCGTAACGCGTGTTGCCATTGCGTGCGGCAGCGGCGGAGAGGCCGTCGTCGCTGCTGAGGCAAAAGCGTGCGACGTTCTTGTGACCGGAGAGATCCGATTGCATGCCGCACTCGATGCGATGGCCGCAGGCGTGGCTGTGCTAGCGGTTGGTCATCATGCCAGTGAGCGATTCGCTCTCGAGCAATTGGCCGTGGTGCTGGCCAAGGCAATGCCGTTGATTGAAACCAAAGCCAGCGATCGAGATACAGATCCTTTTTCGTGGCACGCAGCTTTTTCCTGAGCGTGTTTTCTGCGCACAATTCCTCATGGTACATACTTTTTGACGCACGGTTCGGTCCAAACTCTTCTCCCAAACAATCGATTTTCTATTGATAAAGAGTGCCGATTGCAACGACCCCACACCCCTTCTGTAAATTTGACGACTCGTTGCAATGTATTTGAGCGCTATCGGTCACCGAATGTGTTGACCTGTCCAATCGGTGCGCTAGAATCCAGAGTGATGTGTCAGTCTCTTCGGTGAGCAAGTCGTCAGGTTCCCTTCGCAATTCTTCTTGGAGCTTTCTTCTGTATGTCTCGCTTTCTTACTGCCCTTCCCGTTTTCAACGAAGTCAATCATGTGGGAGAGGTACTCGATCATGTGCTGCGATATACATCGGAAGTACTTGTGGTCGACGATGGATCGACCGACGGCACATCGGAAATGCTTCGTGCAAAAGATGGCATTCGACTTGTTCGACACACTGAAAATCGCGGATATGGCGCAGCTCTTGCGACTGCGTTTCAAGAAACGCTCCGTGGTGGCTGGGATGGACTTGTGACGATCGATTGTGACGGACAGCATCAACCGGGACTCATTCCGGATTTCATACATGCTGCTGCACACGCCGACATCGTCAGTGGCAGTCGCTATCTGGAAGTCTTTCCAGGAGACAGTTCTCCACCGGCACAACGGCGTCAGATCAACGCTACGATCACTGCTGAAATCAATCAACGATTTGGATTTTCATTAACCGATGCGTTTTGCGGTTTTAAAGCCTACTCAGCAAAAGCATTGCAATGCTTCAGAGTTCATGAGATGGGATATGCGATGCCTTTGGAGATATGGGTGCAGGCGGCAGAGGCTGGATTAGTGATTCGAGAACTGCCGGTTCCACTGATCTATCTCGATGAGTCGAGGAGTTTCGGAGGGGCACTGGACGACGCCGAGCGTCGTCTGGCCTACTACCGTCAGGTTCTTGATCGTGCTGAGTCCGCCGTCGTAGCGGTAGCCCGCGATGGGTTGTGCTCCGAGTTCTTGCGAGACTTCAGTGCGTGAAAGGGCCTGAGGTCTTTCGCCCCCCTGTATCTACTGAAACGACGATCCTCAGTCGAGTGACATCCTTGCCTCGTAATTTTCGAAATCATCACGCCCCTGAACGCTCCGGCGACCGTCTCATCGATCCGCCCATCGATCGTATTGAGCCGCTCGTGGACAATAACCAGCTTTTGCGGACCGCGTTCAATTGGCGCGTCAACGACCTGAATCTTTGGGAACTCGTTGCGGCTGCGCGGAGGGAAGTGCTTACGGTTGCTGCGGAATACACGTCAAGTTATCGCGACATTCATCGCCCCGATGACATGGCAGATTGGGTTTCCCGGCCGATCATCATGGGAGGTCATCAACCTGATCTCTTTCATCCGGGAGTGTGGCTCAAAAATTTTGTGATCGATCGGTACGCTCGCAGCGTCGGCGGAACGGCAATTAATTTGGTGGTCGATACGGATCGGTGCGCTTCGACAACCTTGAGCGTTCCGATGGGCACGTTTCGCGAATCCCATTTCGAAAGCGTTGCCATGGATGATGAATCGTCTGAGATGCCTTGGGAAGAACGTGCAGTACTCGATCCAGAACTCTTTGCTTCCTTTGGACAGCGAGCCAGCGATCTGCTTTCACCTCTGGTTCCTGACGCCATCCTGCGACGATGGTGGCCTTTGGTTGTGGAACGCACCAAAGAATCACACCGGCTCGGGCTTGGGTTGGCGCAGGCGCGTCACTGTCTTGAGGCGAGATGGGGACTTCAAACACTCGAGTTGCCCGTGAGTGAACTCGTACGACTACCAACCGTGATGTTGCTTTTTGGTCATCTTTTGGCGCATGCTCGTGAACTGAACATTGCCTACAATGAATCTCTCGCGGACTTTCGCCTGCGCACAAAGCAACGCGGACACGGAAGGCCGGTTCCAGATCTTGCAATCCGCGCCAACAGTGAAGAAGAATGGATTGAAGTGCCATTTTGGATCTGGTCTCGCGAAGATCCTCGCAGGCGTCGGGTTTTCGCAATTGTTGCTGCACCGGGTGTGCTGACGCTTTCGGATCTCGAAACAATTCGAGTCGAACTGCCGATTGCTACTGAGAATCCCCCTTCGCGATGGGTCGACGCACTTGCGCGGCTCGAAGAGCATGGCCTTCGGCTGCGTCCCAGAGCGCTCATCACTACACTCGTGGCAAGACTGCTTGTTGCCGACGTGTTTGTGCATGGCATCGGAGGGGCTCTCTACGACCAACTCACGGATGACATTGTTCGACGACTGACTGGGTGCGATCCGCCTGGATATGCCGTCGTTTCCGGAACGCTTCGACTGAACATTCCACCGGCGGGCAACCCGGCAGCCGATCTGGCGACTCTTCATAGCGAACTTCGCGATTTAGAATTTCATCCGGAACGG
Organism: Planctomycetota bacterium; assembly: GCA_003669585.1. Taxonomy (GTDB): domain Bacteria; phylum Planctomycetota; class Planctomycetia; order Pirellulales; family UBA1268; genus QWOQ01. The sequence continues at coordinate 112,993 of QWOQ01000017.1, forward strand.
CACCTCGAGAAGGTGGGGAGTTTGCCAGATGAATTACACGATCTTGTGGTTCACAAATCGCGGTGGATCAACACCTTTCCCACAGCCACGCTTGCCAAAAGACGCTGTCGTGAAATTCGGGCAGCAAACGACCGAATGGGCTTCTATCTCAAAGATTATCGCAACGCTTTGCTCTTAAAAGCAGGGCCTCTTGCCACAGCGCTGCGTGCTAGCAAAGTGATGGCATCACGGGAGTTACCGTGGTGCTTTTTTCCGGAGAAAGCGCTTAAAAACTTCTTGGTACTGGAAAACCATCTCGGAAGCGCATAAGGTAACGCTCAACGGATTGAGTTTTCTTTGGTTCCACGGAAAGGAAATGCCATGCAACGCGCAGCGGCGAAGCCGGCCCCAAGCCACCGATCTGGTGATCGCACTTGCAGTTTTCGTCGTTCACGTCGCAGCTTGATTGCTGCGTCTGTTGGTTCTGGTCGACCCGTTCGATCATCGGCTCGACAAACGTTGAAAGTGACGCCCCGCACTCAGAAGCGAAAAACGCCAAAAGCCGCTGCAATCGTCAATCGAGTTGAGCCACAATCCGTTACCCCCCCATCGGTCAAGAAAAAAACATCGGTTGCTGCGGTGCGTTCTCTCGCTGCGAATGACGCTGCGAAATCTTCCTTGACGACTGATGGAACTCTTCGCGTCGTGCATTCGATTTCCGTGCGTCCTTCCGGAACGACACTCCGACGTGAGACGGTGCGAAAACGAAAAGTTGTGCAGATGCCTCCGCCGATGGTAGCTCCCTCTCGCATGGAGATCCCAGCATGGATGCTCAAAGAATGCCGTATCGAGCCTGCTCGAGCGGGCGATCAAGGAGAAATTCTGCAGTTGCTCTCGTCGCTTCCCGACGCACCAACGAAGGCTGAATTTCATGCTTCAGTCGATCATCCTGAACACGATGCCAACAATCGGTTGGTCGCACGACTCGGTGGACGCATTTTGGGACATGTAGAAGTTTCTCCCAGACGCATCCATCTTTGCGGAGCTGTTGTTGATGCTGCGGCTCTCGATCAGGTGGCTGTGCTTCCTGAATGCCGTGGTGCTGGACATGGACAGCGCCTTGTAAAGGCCGCTGAACGCAGAATGCGAGAACTCGGTGCAGTGATCGGTTTTTCTCGTACACGAATCGCGCCATCGTTTCGTGAGCTTGGTTGGAGCGTGCTTGGACGCGACGGCACAACCGTTGGACGTCCCTCCCACATTCTGTCCCGAATCCTCGAGCTTCCTGCTCGTACCGGTGAACCGGTCACCATGCGACAGTGGCGTCATGTTGAACTTCCAGCAATTTTGAGAATCTACAAACAGAACGTTCCACAATTTGTTGGACCGCTGGTACGAAGCGAAGCCTATTCGCGATGGCTGATCAGCCGATGCGCGTTTGATTCCATCATCGTCGCACTCGTTGGACATGATCGCTACGATCTTCACGAGACCACGGCGCGAATTGTTGGCTACGCGATTCAAGATGGGAATCGTATTCTTGAACTGCTTGCCGACCCAGAGTTTCCAGGACTGGAGCGGGATATTCTGGCTCGCGTTTGCTCAGAGGCCATTGAGAACGATCGTCAGGAAATTGTCTTTGAGTCTTCGTCGTCGGATCCCTTGCACAAGGCGATTGCCGCACGCGACCAACAACGGGTTTCCGGCGATCGAATGATCGTGGCCAAGCTCTTTCGACCCTTGGAAGCGCTTCGAGCTGTTGCACCGATTGTGGCCGCTCGAATGAACTCGCAGGAGATTCGAGAAACGCTTGAATTAGGGATCGACGCGCCTGATTTCCGAGGATCAATCATTGTTTCAAAGGGTGAAGCGACTGTTCATCCAGGACGCGTTGGTCGAAGTTATCTCCGACTTTCCGACGACGAATTGGTTCGACTACTGCTCGGACAGTGCGACCCAGCCGAAGCTGCCGCTGCCGGCCGATTGGCGGCATCAACGCACATGGCGCAGAAGCTTGCATCGCTTCTGTTTCCACGAACACCACTGTGGTATCCGATCTGGGATGACCTGACGGCATAAGACCGCGCGTGCAAAGAGTTAGTGATGACCGCGAGCGCCCGCTGACCACTGCTCTGCCCATACGCGCACTTGATCGACGCCCTTGCGGTGGCAGAAGTCTCCGACGGATTCTCCCGTAAGTCGCTCCGCCTTATAGCAGGCCAACACTGCGGTGATCTCTTGGCAAAGATGTTCAAAAGGGACAACGTCTTTGTACAAAGTATTGAGACGATCGCCGAGCAATCGGCCACCAAGAAACAGCGTATATTTTCCGAGTGTTCTTCCGACAATGCCGATGTCGCAGTTGTAGGGTCTCGCGCAGGCATTTGGACAACCCGTCATGCGAAGCGTAAAAGCTTCGTGAGAAAGACCGAGTTTTGCCACCTCAACTTCCAGGAGATCAATCAGCCCCGGAAGCACTCGTTCACTTTCGGCAACGGCCAGTCCACAGGTTGGAAGCGCTACACACGCCATCGACCAACGCCTGAGCGTGGATATTTCTTCAGACGTCTTCACGCCGTGTGCGTGAAGAATTTCCGAAAGCCGAATCCGATCGGTGAGTTTGAGATCGGTGAAAAGCAGGCTCTGGTGGGCAGTGATGCGAATTCCTGGACAAATTTCTTTGAGTATCGTCTTGATCGCGGCCTTGAGTTGAAAGCCTTCGACATCGTGAATGCGTCCATTTTCGATATTAAGACCATAGAAATATTTTCCGTCCCCCTGTTCGAACCAGCCGATGTGATCGTCGAATCCATGGACATCGCTCGGATGGCATGGAGCAAGTTTCTTGCCGAAGTATTCCTCAACCTTCTCGCGAAATGCATCGAGACCCATGGTGTGAATTGTGTATTTGAGGCGTGCTACTTTTCGATCAGAACGGTTTCCGAAATCCCGTTGGACCTTGACTATTGCCGTAGCGATCGTGAGCACATCTTCCGGCGGAACGAATCCGAGCCTTTTGGCGAGGGCCGGAAAGGTCTTGGCAGCACTCGGTGTCACGCCCATGCCGCCACCCGCCAGCACGTTGTATCCAAGAATTTTTCCGTTCTCATGAACAACTAAAAAACCAAGATCATTTGCGTAGACATCAACGCAATTATCTTCGGGGAGCGCAAAAGCCGTTTTAAACTTTCTCGGCAAATAGGTCGGTCCATAAATTGGTTCAACTTCTTTCCCTTCCGATCCACCGGCAACCATCGTGCTTTCGCCGGTGTCTGGATCTTTGAGCCAGATTTCGTGGTAGGCGCGGGTGCGAGGAGCCAGATGCTCGGCAAGGTGATCGGCCATGCTTTGCATCTGATCACGTACCGGATTGCTTTTGATCGGGGCCGGGCAGCACATCACATTGCGTTCCACATCGCCACAAGCGGCAAGCGTGGTGAGCTGGATGTCGTTAATTCGTTGAATCGTTGCCTGAAGATCTCCCTTTACGATGCCGTGATGTTGGATGCCTTGACGAGTCGTAAGCCGCACGGTGCCATTACCGAGTTCATCGCCCAGATCGATTTCCGCTGCAAACTGCTCGGCGGTGAGCTTTCCTCCCGGAATGCGGGTGCGAATCATAAAACTGATTTCTCGCAGACTTTTCGCCCCTTCTCTGGCCTTTCTGGTTTCGCGGTCGTCTTGTTGATAGGTGCCATGATTTTTGAGAATGTGAATACTCGCCTTCCCAAAGCCTGGCATTCCGTCAGCAAGTTCTTGGGAAATATCCCCTTTGAGGTAGTTGCTGGCGATCTTCACTGTTTCAACGGCGCTGGGCTTTCGCGTGGATGCTGTTTCAGGTTCGCTCATGAATATTCTTTCAGGTGTGCTCTGTAACGAATGTCGATCGAAAACTTTGAAAACCTCTTTAAGAATACGCGATGGAGTCATTTCCGGCGATGCCACGCACGGGCAAATGCCTCAGACGACTACTCACCATTCGTTGGTTTTCACCAGAACTATTATTTGCGTGCCTGCGATTAATGTCTGCGATATAAAATATTTTATCACGATTTTTGCTGCTGGAATAACCGAAAGGGCCCCCCTTGCGGCTCCTTCAATAGGTGAAGTCCACGAGAACGGCCTGCGTTCCACTGTCGCTGGTGGATGCTGGTGGATCGGTCTGGGATACTGTCACTATCGCGATCGACATCAATCTCAATAATCGATTCGAGTATCGTTAAAAAGTCATCGTGTGCACTAAAAGACAATTGGCACAAAAACACCTTTTTCGGATTTCTTGACATCCATTTTGAAAAGGAGATGACGGATGGGATATCTCACGTTTTGGCTGTCAGTAGTTGGGGCGTTCCTTCTGTGGACCGCTCTTTGCACCGCGCTGGCATCTCGATTTCCACGCATGCGACGCCTGCTTGTGTGCGTTTCGATTGCAAGTCCATTGTTGGTGCTCGGGCCGCTGGTGGTTGCAGCCGGATATTTCGAGTTTGTTCTTCGCATAGATTTTCACTGGTTGAGCTATGTCTTTTCAGCAATGACTTTAACGCTGGTTGGTAGCATTTGGATCCTGCGAAAAGGTCTTACAGAACATTCGATTCAAGAACCAGAAGCGGCAACGTGGTCACTGCGTGGCCTCAGTCTCGCGACGGCAATGTTTATCTTCAGCGGGAGCATGACGCTTGCCGTTATGGACTGGAACATGCGCCAGCAGGCTGTGCATGTGCGAGATGAGTCGCGGGGCATAATGCTTTCGTTGATGCCTCAATTTGCTCCGCCACATCGTAATGCTGCGAGATTTTATCTGCAGGCAATCGCGAGAATGGATGCCGACCTGGCTGCACTTCAAGAGTCCTCACCGCTCGTCGACCCGTTCAACCCGTTGGCTGACGCTTTCGGTGAATCGGCCGGCTACCTGCTTTTGCGACATGCCGAAACGCTTCGCATTATTCGACATGCAATGACGCTCGACAATTGTTGGTTTGATCGAGACTGGTCTCGTCCAAGCGTGGACATGCTCTTACCAGAAATTCAAGGATGCAGAAATCTTGCGAGATTACTTTCGCTTTCCGCAAAAAGACATGCGGCGGAAGGACAGATCAGCGAAGCGATGATTGATATTGCGTGCATAAAACGCCTGGCCGATCACGTCGGCTTCGAGCCTTTGCTCATTTGTTCACTTGTCAGCGTGGCGATTGATACAACGGCCCTGACGACGCTCGCCTCGGTACTCCCATCGGTTACCTCGCTTAAAGAAATTGACGCTGTCGATTTCTTTCACATCATCAACACCACCTCTGGAAGATGCCTGTTTGTACGAAGCTTTCTCGGAGAAGAAGCTTTTGGGCTCAGTATGGCTGCGGGGTTTCTCGATGGAACATTGGGTTTCGATGTCTTTGCTCCGTTGCTTTCTGAGGATAAACCATCAACTCTCTTTTTCAGCCGATGGTTGCCGATGTCTGCTGGTCCGTTCTTTCGAGTTTTTTTCATGCCTCAGGAAATAGCCTCCTACAAGAGCCTGGTGCATCAGTTTCAGAAATTATCTGCGCAACCAATTTCTTTTTCTGAATTGAAAAAGCAAACAACTCGTCTGGAAAAATTGTTTTTGGAGAATAATCACTCTGGTCTGCTTGGACAACTTATTCCGTCGTTTCAATCTGTTTTTAATGCCGGGTATCGCTCTCAATCATTTCAGCAGGCGGCGTACACGTTGCTGGCAGCCACCCGGTATCGCATCGAAAACAACTCGCTTCCGAATTCACTTGATTTGCTTGTGCCAGAGTATTTTTCTGAAATTCCACCTGATCCCTTCGCTGACAAAAAACCTCTGCTTCTCAGAGTGACTCCCGATCATTGGTCCGTTTACAGTGTCGGCCCAAATGGCGTCGACGACGGCGGTCCTCCACAACTCAATGCTGATCAATCTTCTGAAAACGATGACGTCGGCCTGCAAATGACTACGAATTCAACGTTCAAACTCAAATCGACCGGTCCTTAAATCACATCGTTTGGGAAGCATGCGTTCAGTCGCCATACTGATCAACTCTGATGCGTCACTCGAGACAATGTCTGTGCAACGATAGGTCTCGGATTTTTTATGATAGATTCGCGTGTTGCGGTGTTTGTTGGTATTGCGATTTCAAGTGTCGCTGCAATGGCTCTGTCTGCCGACTTCGATGCGTCGGTCGGATCGCTCCTGCTCACTCGATGTGTTTCGTGCCACCATGCCGGTGATCCCAGCGGCGAACTCGATCTCACTCGCCATGAGACACTTCTGCGCGGCGGAGCCAGCGGACAGGCCATCACGCCCGGAAACGCAGATGAGAGCCTTCTCTTCCAGCATATTGCCAGCGGCGAGATGCCAAAAGAAGAAGGCGGCCACAAAGACCCCTTACTCAAGGAAGAGATTGAGCTTTTTCGAACCTGGATTGATACCGGAGCCCACTGGCCGGAAGGTCGCGTACTCGATTTGTTTGAACGAACCACTCCTCGCCGCGCAGGTCGAGATTGGTGGTCGCTCAAAGCGGTGCACGCTTCTCCGATTCCATCGTTACCAGGTGCTGCAACAGCAAATCCCATTGATGCATTTATTTCTCTTCACCTTCGCGAACGTGGCCTTGTACCTGCACCCAAGGCCGATCCTCGCACTCTTTTACGACGACTTTCTTTTGATCTGATCGGTCTTCCTCCGAGCCCTTTAGAACTCGACGAGTTCCTCGCTGACGCCTCGCCGAATGCGTGGGAAAATGTTGTCGATCGACTGCTCGCCTCGCCGCACTACGGAGAACGATGGGCCAGACACTGGTTGGACATTGCACGATTCGCCGAAACCAATGGCTACGAGCGCGATGCGGAGAAGCCTGGCGCGTGGAAGTATCGAGATTGGGTCGTCAATGCTTTCAATAGTGACATGCCGTTTGATCGTTTTGTTCGAGAGCAAATCGCCGGCGACGAAGTTCCAGACCGCAACGAGTCGACGGTAATCGCAACAGGATTTCTTCGAATCGGCACGTGGGATGATGAACCCAACGATCCCAAGGAGTATCAGTACGAGCGACTCGAAGACATGGTCCATGCCACCTCGACGGCGTTTCTGGGTCTGTCAATCAAATGCGCCCGCTGTCACGACCATAAATTTGATCCGATTTTGCACAGCGACTATTATCGATTTGCCTCAGCTTTCTGGGCAGGTCCGATCGGGCCTCGGGCCAGTCAATGGCTTGGTGGTCCAACCAAAGAGGAACTCGGGTTTGATGTTCTTGGATGGACCGATCTTTCGGCAATTCCATCTCCGCTGCACGTGCTGGCAAAAGGAGATGTGTCGCGTCCGTTGGGTGCTGTGCAGGCCGGTGCACCAATGTGCATTGCGTATTTACAAAAGGATTTCGATGCGCCCCCTCAGGGGTTCGCTACTTCGCGGAGAAGATTGCAACTTGCCGAATGGATCACCGATCCAAAGCATCCGCTCACGTCTCGCGTGATTGTCAATCGCCTCTGGCAGCATCATTTTGGCGAAGGTCTCGTGCGGACCCCAGATAATTTTGGATTTCTTGGCCGCAAGCCAACGCATCCAGATCTTCTTGACTGGCTCGCCCACCGTCTGGTCTCTCAAGGCTGGCATCTGAAACAACTCCACAAATTGATGGTCATGAGTGAGACCTATCAGCAGAGTTCTTTGCATCCAGACGCACTCGCGTGTGCATCTGTGGATGCAGAAAATAATTTTGTGTGGCGTGCGAACCGCCGCCGACTCGATGCTGAAAGTATCCGCGATGCGATGCTCGTTACGAGCGGGCAGCTCGACTTGCACCTCGGGGGTCCGAGTTTTCGTGCACCAATCAGCGACGAGGCACTCGAGGGGCTGTCAATGAAATCGGGCGCTTATCAGGCTTCGCCCCTCGAAGCGTCGCGTCGTCGAAGCCTTTATATGTTCACCAAGCGAGGATTAATCGTGCCTCTTATGACGACGTTTGATATGTGCGACACCACCACTCCCACAGGACGCCGAGACGTTTCAACCGTAGCACTGCAAGCACTCGTCTTATTAAATAATCCGTGGGTTCACCAGCAGAGTCGAAGTTTTGCGATGCGTATTCTTGCAGAATCCAAAGATAATTCCTCTCGCATCGACGTTGCATGGAGGCTTGCACTGGGATACATGCCTGATGACTCGCAGCACAAAGCCGCACAAGAGCACCTCGCCGTTCAGCGATCAAGGATCATGGATCGTTCTCCTGACACCGCGGAAGCAGAGATTCTTTCGTGGACATCACTGTGTCAGGTGCTCTTCAACACCAATGAGTTTCTCTATGTGGACTGACTTGATGAATGTATCTCGCGCTCCAAGAAATCAACACTTTCCCTGCAGCATCACTCGTCGAGAATGTCTTTGGGACATGGGCGCCGGATTTGCGGGCCTCGCGCTGGCAGGCCTGCTTGATCATGTCGATCATGTCAATCACGATCCGTTCACAATTCAAGGCCCAAACCGTCGAGCTAATGCCGCCGAGTTACAGTCAACACTTTCGCCGAGGAAACCTCATTTTCATACGCCGGTGCGGAGCGTTGTTTTTCTCATGATGAATGGTGGTCCGAGTCACGTTGATACATTTGATCCAAAACCAGAACTCATTCGTTATGCAGGTCAGCCGTTGCCATCGGAGAAGAAATTTATCAATTCTGGGGGACGCTCCATGGGGCTTTTGACCCCGTCAGTGCGACCGTTCAGGCGTTACGGAGAGAGCGGCCTGGAAATTTCTGACTTTTATCCACACCTCAGCCGCCATGCCGACAAACTGGCAGTCATTCGGTCATGTCACACCGATACCCACGCGCACGGTTCTGCGCTCGTGCAGATGAACACCGGAAAACCGATTATCGGTCGACCGTCCCTGGGCAGTTGGGCGGTCTACGGACTGGGAACCGAGAACGAAAACATGCCGGGCTATGTCGTGATGCTCGACAAGCGAGGAGGCCCAATCGGAGGACAGCCCAACTGGTCGAGCGGATTCATGCCAGCAACATTTCAAGGAACACTTTTCAGACCGGCTGGTAATCCAATTCTTGATCTTTCCGGTCCAGCATCCTTTGACCGCGCCATGCAACGCGAGCAACTCGATTTTCTTGCCGAGTTGAATCATCGGCATCTTTCTTCACGTCCCGGCGGCAGCGAACTTGCCGCACGCGCTGCCAGCTATGAACTGGCTTTTCGAATGCAGGCAGAGGCACCCGAAGCGGTCGACCTTTCGCGAGAGACTATGGCAACACGCGAAGCTTATGGAGTAGACCGCGAGCCAACTGCCGAATATGGACGCAATTGTCTGATCGCTCGGCGATTGGTCGAACGTGGCGTCAGGTTCATCCAACTCTATTCCGGCGGTGGTCATCTTGAAGAGACTTGGGATGCTCACGAAAGTGTCGAAAAAAATCATGGCCGGCATGCCGGCGAAACCGATCAGCCAATTGCCGCACTCCTCACAGACCTCGAGCAGCGAGGCCTTTTGGAAAGCACGCTCGTGCTCTGGGGAGGCGAGTTTGGACGCATGCCTTTCAGCGAAGGACTCGATAAGCCGGGTCGCAATCACAATCCCTATGGATTTTCAATGTGGCTCGCTGGTGCCGGAGTGAAAGGTGGGATTTCCTACGGTGCAACGGATGACTTTGGCTTTGAAGCTGTGGAAAACAGAGTTCATGTACACGATCTTCACGCCACTATTTTACATCTGATGGGAATCGATCACACGCGACTGACCTATTTTCATCAGGGGCGGGACGAACGGCTCACGGATGTGTATGGAACAGTCGTACAAGACATTCTTGCCTGACACACCGCAGATTGACGCCGAGTACATTCTCGATCGGCCCGTATTCTTAGACGTCGTAGTACAGACAGAACTCATACGGATGAGGACGAAGACGCATCGCTTCAATTTCGTTCTCTCGCTTGTAGCGAATCCATGTGGCGATGACGTCCTCTGTAAAGACATCTCCTCGCAGCAAAAAATCGTGGTCTTGCCCGAGCGCATCGAGAGCTTCGTCGAGACTTCTTGGGGTTTTCGGCACTTTTTCCAGCATCTCTGGCGGCAGATCATAAATATCTCGATCAAGCGGTTCGCCGGGATGAATTTTGTTCTGAATGCCGTCGATAACGGCCATGAGCATTGCCGAGAAAGCCAGATACGGATTACAGCTTGGATCAGGGCAACGAAATTCCACTCGCTTGGTCTTCGGGCTGGCCGAATACATCGGAATCCTACAACTCGCCGAGCGATTTCGCTGAGAGTAGGCAAGATTCACAGGCGCCTCGTATCCCGGAACGAGTCGTTTGTAACTATTGGTGGTCGGGTTGCTGAACGCAAGAATCGATGGTGCGTGCTTGAGCAGTCCACCGATTGCATGCATTGCCATTTCCGAAAGTCCTGCATAACCATTACCGGCGAAGAGCGGATGCCCTTCCTTCCAAAGAGAAATGTGGGTGTGCATGCCTGAACCGTTATCGCCGTAGATCGGCTTTGGCATAAACGTCACTGTTTTTCCACTCCGCCTGGCAACATTTTTGACGATGTATTTATAGAGACACATCTGATCGGCCATCTTGACCAGATCCTGAAACTTCAAATCAATCTCGCATTGTCCGGCCGTTGCCACTTCGTGATGTTGTGCTTCAACATCAATCCCGCAGCCGATCATGGTGTGCATCATTTCATTGCGCATATCCATTAAATGATCGGCTGGGGGCACCGGAAAATAACCTTCCTTGAATCGCAGTTTGTAACCCAGATTTGGTTTCTCAATTCTGCCGCGATTCCACTCCCCCTCGATACTGTCGAGATGGTAGTAACCTTCATGAGCATTTTGATCGAAACGGACATCGTCAAAGACAAAAAATTCTGCCTCCGGACCAATGAAGCAGGTATCTGCCAGAGCGGTACTCTTGAGATAATTCACTGACTTTCGGGCGATGTTTCGTGGATCACGCGAATAATCCTCTCGCGTAATCGGGTCTTGAATATTGCAGATCATCGACATCGTCGGAATCGCCGTGAACGGATCGAGCACAGCCGTCTCTGGAACCGGCACGAGGATCATGTCGCTCTCGTTGACCGCCTGCCATCCGCGAATACTTGATCCATCGAATCCTAAGCCATCTTCAAAAACATTCTCATCGAGTTTTCCGACCGGAATGGTAAAATGCTGCCAGAGACCCGGAAAATCGATGAACCGCAAATCGACGCTTTTCACGTCCTTTTCCCGACACAGCGCCAGCACTTCTCGCGGTTTCATCTCTGAGCGATCCCTTCTTCATTTCGAATATTGTCGTGACACTGAACTCTTCATGGCCATCGAACAATGGTATCTCAGTCTTCGAGTAGCAAACACGCCTGCCATTGGCCATCGGGGCTTTCGGGGTCAACCGTCTGCAATCGCAATCGTCCCGCGAACGCGTTGCCGGTCAGTTTTTCCAACACAACGACCGAAGGAAGGAGCACGATCTCGCATGTGCCGCAATCGATTCGTCGCACCGAGCCTCGTCCCTGCGATACGTCGGAGTTTTTCACATCGAGCCAGCGAAGTGCATGCGGGGCGAGTGGCTTTGCCTCTACCCATTCCCCCACTGCGCACGGCACTTTCGCCAATCTCCAGGTCAGGCATATGGCACCAGATTCAACCAGAAGATCGTAATGCCGACCGGTCGGATCATCCGGCGCACCACTATGTTCCAACAGCGTAAATCGAGGCATGATCGGTCTCGCAATCATTGAACAGAACATTGTGTCGAGATTCTCTGAGAATTGGATAGACTCCGATGTTTCTGTGCGGTGATTTCAGTTTGTATCTTTCTTTCCTTCTGTGCGGAGAACAATTAATGACCAGCATCACATCAACATACGAAGGTGATCTACGCTGTCGAGCCGAGCACGGTCCTTCTGGCGCCATACTTTTTACCGATGCACCTCTCGACAACCAAGGCAAAGGCGAAAGTTTTTCACCGACAGATCTCATGGCCGCCTCGCTTGGTTCGTGCATGATGACGATCATGGGCATTTTTGCTCAACGGCACGGCATCGTGCTCAACGGCATGACGGCCACAACGACCAAAGGAATGAGTGCCGATTTGCCACGTCGAATCGTATCGCTGAGAACCACTCTTTCGGTTCCAATTCCAGAAAATCATCCCTCTCGAAAGGCTCTTGAGCATGCGGCGCTCGACTGCCCCGTGCATCACAGTCTTTCAGCAGATATCGATGCCGCCATCGAATTCAAGTGGATTGGCTCATAGGACAGATGTGTTTCTTGCTATTTTGAATGCTCTTTTCGATGCGGCTCAATCTGCACAGGTTTTCCGAAGATCGACTGCAGATCGACTAAATCGTAGGCTTCGAGCGCCCCGTGCACGAGACTGGTCAGTGGGACGTGGGCCGCATCGGTTGCAATCAACCGAGTCCACCCTTCGAGATCGCCGTACAGCGTAACTGAAGAAAAGAGTTCCGGCGCTGTCGCCGCAGCATGCATTGCTGGAACAACCGCTTCACCAATCGCCACCAGTTCGATCGGCCCGTGAAGAGGAACAGTGCCACCACTCTCAAGGCCTTTGAGTGTGGTGATCGTCCCGGCCAACGTAGCCATCACCAAAAGATCCTCGGCTCTCATTCCTGCATAGGAACGACCGAGCAAATAGGCCAGATAAAAATCCTGCCCGTCGGGGCCATGTCGTTCAAGGTCAAAGTATCGCTGGCCGGTGCGCTGCGTGAGCCCTGTTCCTCGCACATCAACTGCCATCACAGCGTTTCCACGTTCCACAATTTGAGCGACCGCGTCGCCTATTGTTTCCCCAACAACTCCATCGCCGTCGACAACCATGCTCACGCCACGAATTGGACCTTGTTCTGGTGTGCACCAGATTGCAGGTAGTCGAATGCCAGGTTCCACATCCACGACGATCGGCTGTGTTCGAATTCCTTTTCTTTGAGGAAAAATATCTGCTGTAGCATCGAGAATGGTTATCTCTGGTTTCGGAATTTCATCTATTCGACGAATGCCGGCAAGCATACGAATGCTCTTTTGACGATCTTCGAGATTCTGTTCTTGATTGATGCTGATGCGACGGCTTGCCGCCCGAATCGCTTCGGTGCGCAGGACGTCCGGAATACTCCTTGCGCCCTCAATGAGCATGACCTCCCCCTGCGACAAACATCGCATCTCTTCCGCCGTAAGCACCTCAAGATCGGCAGGCTCTTCAATCGGCTCGTCGCGTTTTTTCAACCAGCGGAGCATCCAGCGAACCGACGACTCGCGAAGCGGCTTCGTAAAGCCATGTTCTTCGTTGACCTCAACGAGCCCCATCGCCTCTGAGCGTCCTAGAACGCCGAAGGCCTGCTTGGCAACGCGGTAACTTGCCCACGAATCGTTCGAGTCGAAGAAGTCTCGCGTTGCTACACACAAGAGCGTCGGCTTGGGTGCTCGCATCAGACAGTAATCGGCGTGATCCATTCCCCACGCAAGCTGGCCGAATATATTTTGTTCGGCATCTTGCGGACCGATCGTGCGAGGCAAACGGCCATAGAGGCTCGTCACATAGCAGGCAGGCGCTGCAGCCATGATTCGATCGTCGAGCGCCATTAGATACGACGTCTGGGTGCCGCCGCCGCTGTTGCCGGTGCAGCCAATTTTTGTTGAATCGATGTCGCTTCTCGATTCAAGGTAATCCAGTGCCCGCATGCCATCCCAAATCATCCACGTCGCGGTATTGCGTCCTAATAGCATGCTCATTGCTCCGATGGCGTTGTGTTCATGCGTTGATGCCTTTGCAATGAGTCCCCCACGCCCATCCGACAATTGTCTGCGCTCTCCTTGTCCTATCGGATCCCATATGAGTGCGGCAATTCCCTCTCGAGCGGCGAGCGCACACACTCTTTGGTACGCGTCGTATTGCTTGCCTTCTGCCGAATGTCCACACGCCACAATCATTGCTGGAAAAGGCACGGGATATTGTTTCGGCTCTGGCAGAAAAAGCGCCGCTGTGACGAATACTCCCGGCTGACTTTCAAAAATAATTTTTTCTACGCAGTATTTAGGCTTGACGATCCGGCCGACCACTTTGGAGCGCAGTGGGGTTCGAGGAGGAAAGTCGCCCAAGGCTTCGAGAAACTTTTTCTTCAGTCGCACCTGCCTCGCCGCAATTGCCTCTGGGGTGATGCACGCGGTGACTTCGGCTTTCCATGTCACAGCGGCCTGATCAATGTGCGCAAGCAAATACCGCTCCATCATGCGGCCAGGCTCATCAAGGCCATAGGCTTCGGCAAGGTCTTGCTTCCAATCTTGCGTCGATTGGGGAACGGCAATGTCTTCAGACAATCCCGTCGAAACCTTTGTCGCACCAACCAGAGCCACCAGAATACTTGCGTGTCTTAAAACTTTTCTGAGTCTTTGCATGCCACAACTTTCTCTATGTCTTCGTGAGAAATCACACGCACAATACGCAACGGCTTCGTCGATCTCTCTCCCTTTTTTTAATACTCTGCCAAGGCTGTCGGTTCACTGGCCAATCCAAGTGGTTTGGGTTTGTGACGCACCACGCGAGTGGTCGACTCGGTCCGAAGTCGTTCGACGGCTGCTTCGAGACTCATCGCTCCAAGATCTCCATCAATCCGATCTCGCAGACTCACAGTGCCAGCCGCTTCGTCACGAGGTCCGCAAACAATCATGTAGGGCACCAGTGCGAGCTGAGCATTTCGGATTTTTGCTCCCAGCTTCTCTGCAGCAAGATCGACTGAAACTCGCAAACCGGCCGACTTAAAATGTTGCTCGATCTGACGAGCATACACCTCGCTCTTTTCACTCACTGGCAAAATGCGCGCTTGCTCTGGCGCAAGCCAAAGCGGAAAAGCACCTGCAAAATGCTCTATAAGCACGCCGACAAATCGTTCCATGGATCCCAGAGGTGCTCGGTGAATCATGACCGGACAATGCTTGAGGTTGTCAGCGCCGATGTATTCCAAATCAAACCGTTCAACACTCGGCAAGTTGTAGTCGAGTTGCACGGTGCCAAGCTGCCACTCTCGACCAAGCGAGTCATTCACCACAAAGTCAATCTTCGGGCCGTAAAAGGCAGCCTCGCCGAGTTCCGGCTCACATCCCGGCAGATTCATTCTTCGGGCCACTGCTTCGATCGCACGCTCGGCCTCGTTCCAGCGTTCGGGAAGTCCAACGTACTTGTCGCTTTTTGGATCACGAAATCCCAGCCGCACGCGGAAATTATCGAATGCCAGACTCTCGAGCACTTTCAGTGTGAAGTCGATACAGCCTTCCACTTCTTGCTCCACCTGTTCGGGCGTGCAGAAAATGTGGGCATCGTCTTGAGTAAAACCGCGCACGCGAGTCATGCCGCCAAGTTCGCCCGATTGCTCATAACGATAGACGGTTCCAAATTCCGACAAACGTACTGGCAGTTCGCGGTAGCTGCGAGGTCTTGATTTATAGATCATCGTGTGATGCGGGCAGTTCATCGGCTTGAGCAGATACTGTTCGTCATCGCCCATGACAATCGGCTTGAACTGGCTGTCTGCGTAATAGGGATAGTGGCCTGAGATTTTATAGAGTTCAACTCTTCCAATATGCGGCGTGTAGACCGGTTCATAACCACGTGCCGCGAGTTCGTCGCGCACAAATGATTCGAGCACGCCTCGCACGGTTGCCCCCTTTGGAAGCCAGAGAACAAGCCCCGCGCCGACAAGTGGATTGGTGGTAAAAAGATCAAGCTGCTTGCCGAGTACACGATGGTCTCGTTTTTTAGCCTCTTCGAGTGCTGCCATGTGCTGATCGAGTTCTTCTTGGCTAAACCACGCGGTGCCGTAGAGACGCTGAAGTTGTTCGCGAGAGGCATCTCCTTTCCAGTACGCACCGGCAATACTCGTGAGCTTTACAGCGCCAATGGCACCGGGGCTTGGAAGATGTGGTCCTCGACATAAATCGACGAATTCTCCCTGTCGATAAAATGAAAGTGTTTCGTGATCGGCCAGCCCAGTCTGAATATGCTCGACCTTCAGTGGCTGGTTGAGATCGCCCACAAGTTTGATCGCAGAATCTCTGCTCAGTTCAATACGTTCAAACGGCTCATCTTTTTGGATAATGCGTTTCATTTCGGCTTCGATTGCAGGCAGATCTTCTTCGGTGATCGGCCGACTGGCTCGCATGTCGTAATAAAATCCGCTTGCCACGGTCGGACCGAAGGCAAGTTCCACTCCCTCAAAGAGTCGCATGACTGCTCGTGCCATAACGTGGGCTGCCGAATGTCGCATCAGTCCGAGTGCTGCAGCATCTCCTTTATAGAGCGGCTCGACGATGGCTCCGTCGATGTCTGGAAGGATCGAGTCAAGCCCGAGAGTTTTTCCGTCTACTGTAGCGCCAATAGGGACGAGCCCTCGCGCAACAAGACCGTCAACGGCCACGCTGATTCTCGATCCTGCTGGGAGTGTCTTTTGTAAACCATCTGAAAAGCGAAAAGTGGGCATAAATATTCTGCTTGAAAAGGAAAAGGTCGACGATGCTTGATTTGCATGGCAAGAGCCATGAACAGAAGGCTTGATTTGAAAAGCCGACAGTATCAGCACACTCTCCTCTCGGGCAAGAGTGCTGTAAAGGAACGCTCAATCTCACTGCGCAGCCGATCTGCTGACGGTTGCTTGACTCTCGGAAGCCGCCTCGCAAGACTCTTCACAACCTTCAGTGCCGTAGCAGGTGACGTTCTTATTGATTGACGATAGCGCGGTCTATCTTTTTCAGAAGGACCACGTCACACGCAGGCACTGCGACGGGCGATTAGCTCAGTTGGTTAGAGCACCAGCTCGACAAGCTGGGGGTCACAGGTTCGAGCCCTGTATCGCCCATCCCACTATCGGCGGGGACAAAGGGGACAGGTCCATTTAATCGTCTCAATAAATGGACCTGTTCCCTTTTCTGCTCCAAACGAACTTAAAACATGGCCTACCAACTGCCCCTGAAGATCGATAATGGACATGGTGAGATCATTACGTTCACCAAGCTTTTGTCCGAGCCAGATGGTGATCGCCTCTTGTTCCAAGGGCACGTCCAGCCGGGCGGCGGGCCCATCATGCATGTGCATCACAAGCAGGATGAGCACTTTCATGTTGTGCAGGGCACGATGGCCTACGAGACTCCGGGTCAACCAGTGGCCTATCTGATAGCTGGACAGTCTGTGACCTTCCGCCGCAACGAGCCGCACAAATTTTGGAACTCCGGCGATGACGAGTTGCTACTGGACTCTTGGGCTAAGCCAGCACACAACCTCATCTTCTATCTCTCAACGCTCTACGAATCCACTCGAAGTCAGAAGATGCAGAAGCTAGACCCATTCGTCGCGGCTTTCATCATTCGCCGTTATGCCAGCGAGTACAGCCTCCTCAATCTCTCGTTCCTTACTAGAACCGTGGTCATTCCGCTGACCTACGCCACAGGATGCTTGCTTGGTAAGTATCGGCGATTTGCTGACGCGCCCGACCCGATGTGAATCTACGTTCCTGGAGCAGAAAAGAGGACAGGTCCGGACCTGTCCCCTTTTTGCTTCCCTTGTCGCAATCAATCCGACCACTGACCTCCCCCATGAATGACGCCAGTTTTTAGTTAAGTTTTTGCCCTCCAATAGACCAGACTCGTGCGTTTACTGAGGCGTAGCCAAAGCGAATGCACGAGGCTCTGGGCAACCAACTACGATCGTCAATAGAGGCGAGGCGTTCTCTGTCATGAGTGTCCTTGGTATTTCAGGGCGAATGCCGAAGCCTGACGTTGCCGCAGCGCGGAGTGGGAGTATTCGTGTCGAGCAGGAACAACGACAGCGTTTTCATTTGGCGATGATGAAAAGCAGTTGGGCGCGTATGCGTGGTTCGACGGCAATACACACGGCGAAGAATACGCCCATAAGGTTGGATTGAAAAAACCCAACCCATGGGGCTTGCATGACATGCACGGCAACGTGTGGGAGTGGTGCTCGGATTGGGCAGTCAGCACTTTACAAGATGGCACCGATCCGGTTGGTCCCGAGGAGGGCTCGTATCGCGTGCTTCGTGGCGGCAGCTGGGAGTACTCCCCGGGCAACTATCGGTCGGCAATCCGCTTCTTTGTCCCGTCGTACCGCCGCTACTTCCTGGGTTTCCGTGTGGCCCGCAGTCAGTCGGTTTAGTAAACAGTAAGCGTAGGCAGATGAGTGAACGAGGTCCGCCTTACCCTCGGCCCGATTAATGGACGCCGATCAAGGCCTCTTCTTAAAAGAACAGTTACCTCCGCTGACTCCGCCGTATTCCCGTGCTGACTACGAGGCGGGCAATCATTTTGTGCGGTGCATCAAGAATGTATGGCGGTAAATCCCTGCCCGAGATTTGTCCTGCCCCCTTCAACGGTTACCGGATGATTCTTCATCCTTCAATCAGGCCGAGAGATCCAAAAATTACTTCAATACATGGGCCACGATTTCGTCCCACAGTGCATCAATCTGCGATGGTTGTACGACCGGTTTGCCGGCTTGCATAAACCAGTAGCGAGCATTCTTGATGTCACCCTCCATGAGATGCAGCATCGCGTGGATCCACGATCCAACAGGGGTCGTGATAGACTGCGCGATCTCGTGCGACTTCTCCCATTCCCCTTTTTTTGCATACCAAAGCGATCTCGCTTCGGGACTGGAAAAAGCTGGGGGAATGCTCTCACAAACGATTGAGGATTTGAATTCGAGGACTGTCATGCACCCGGGCTCTCCTTGCCTGAATCGTTGCGTCACACGTTGAACTGCGTGCGGCCATTCCACTGCGGCAACCAGAAATTCAATTCTTCGGCACGCCCAAACAAATTCGAAATCCATCGCGAGAATCGGAATAACTCGGGCCCTGAAGTCCTAGGCGAACGGCGCAGCGTGCATTTCCGGGAACATCAAAATAGTTGCCGCCGCGACATACAGGTCGCGGATTTGTTTTGACAACATAGACATCCTCATGACCTCCCTTCGGATCAAAGTGATCGAGGACAACTTCCCACACACCGCCACACATGTCTGCCATCCCAAAACCATTGCGGCCTTTTTCTCCATACTGATCCACCGGTGACACAAAGGCAAAACCATCGCTCCAAGGCGCGTTGGCCAACGGCCAAATCTTGTTCCGACCTGGTAAAAAATCGACGGCAGAAATATTGAACCTGCCTTCGCCGTCTTTGAGATCGTCTCCCCACCAAAAAAAAGTGCTTTCAAGTCCACCTCGACACGCATACTCCCACTCTGCTTCCGTCGGCAGGCGGTATTCAAGCCCCTCAGACAGTCGGCCCATCTGACGTTCTTTCATCGTCAACCACTTTCCAAATGCCATACCGTCATTCCAGCTCACACAAACAACCGGATAGATGCTTTGTAATGGGAATCCAAAATTTGGATCCCGCCAACTTTTACCTTCTATCGATATCCAAGGATGCGGCGGCGCCTTTGCTGTGATCGTCCATTCAGGATCAAAACATTGCGTTTTGCCACCAGGCTTCTCTGCGTCGCTGACGTAACCGCTCTCCTCTATAAAGCGTCGAAATTGTCCGACGCTGACTTCGGTGCGACCCATCCAGAAACCATCCTTGACTCGCATGCTTCGCGGCTTTTCACCTTCATACGACTCACGTTCGCCTCCTGGGGTAGCGCCCCCTTCGATTCCAGTTGCCCAAGCTTTTTCTGCGGGCGTACTTCCCATTTTGAATTCACCGGGCGGAATGTACACCACTTCAAGGCTCACCTCATGCCCCAAGTCAACCTGAAGTGTCGTTCCCTGCGCGGGCTGCTTCTCAGCAGGCGCTGCATGAGCAGGAACCATTTCTTCCACCATGATCGCGATCAATGCTGCCAACACAAAAGCGAAATCGGTGGTTGCAATTTTCACGGGGTGCACTCCTTTAAAAAATAGTAACTGTTCGCTCACTGTATCGCCTAATAATTTTCCATCCAGACAATGCCTGCGAGTCACTGACGGCCGTGGAATCAACTCGACAGAAAAAACTTTTTGCTGAAATACATTTTCACTCACCAGCGGGTTCTGGAATCATGAGACTGATAAGTATCTGCCCGGCTGTTATTTTCAGAGATACCTCCGGCACACAAACGGTCAGTAGCTTAGCGACAGGGTCGATCACAAAGAGAGGAATTGCTTGTGTTCCATGCAGCGACACAAAGTCGGCATACGTGAATTCCTTCGTCAGCTTGGTTTGCTTGATCACCGCCCCCGCCTCAAATCGCTGGTCGAGGACCTCGTAATTCAGTCCCGTGGCAAATAAAATTCTGCCGTGAACTCTGAGTGAACCAACTTCGACCTGCCCCTCGGAGCGTATCGGTGAAAGTTGATAGACCTCCGAACTACCAAAAACTTCTCGGAAACGCATGGACACCAGAGCATTCACTTCATCGCTGGAAGTCAGTGCCAAAAATCTTCCTAAACCGCCAAAATCGACATTTTTAATCGTATCTTCGTCGAGTAAATCAACTGTTTGTGCGGTGAGCCCTTCCATTCGGGCAACGTTTCCATCAACCCGATTGCTGTCGAGCAACACAACGCGAAAATTTGCCGACTGCAAGGCATGGGCAATGGCTCGCGCACCAGGATGAGCGCTCGCAATCAGCACCCCCTGCGGATTCGTGACCGCTAATCCAAGTCGTCGAGCGAGTGGGAATGCCGTCAAGCTGTAGACCGATACTGTACCTACGATCACAACAAACACTGCTGGCACCAGATCGTGCCCCTGATCACCAAGTCGAATAGCAAAGACCGATGCAACGGCAGCTGCAACGATTCCACGTGGCGCAAACCAGCTCAGAAAAACGCGTTCCTGCCACGTGAGATTCGAACCCACACTCGAGAGCCAGACTGCAACAGGTCGCACAATGAGGATCACAAATAGAACAAAAGCAACACCTCGCCATCCCAGCGACGTTAAGTTTTCAAGCTTGAGTCTTGCTGAAAGAATAATAAAGAGGCCGGAAATCAGAAGCACGGTCAAATTTTCTTTAAACTCTACAAAACGACTGATCGCCACTCGCTTCTGATTGGCCAGAAGAACACCCATCACCGTAACGGCGAGCATTCCCGATTCGCGGCACCAGATATTTGCGATGGTAAACGCAGCCACAACCATGGCTAGAAGTGCCGGGCTATGCAGTCGATCCGGCAGCCAAAATCGTTGCAGGGCCAACACCACCACGCCCGCTGCGAAAGACCCACAGATCAGACCAACAGCCGTTGTTTCCAATAATCCGACGAACGCGATCAGAAGTGAAAAATCAAACTGCAGTGCCCCCATCGCGTGCTGTGAATGAAAGAAATCGTAAACCAAAACAGCCAGCGTAGCGCCAATGGGGTCGATCACAATACCTTCCCACTGGGCGATCGGGCCTATTTTCCCAATGGGTCGAATAAGCCGCAGCATTGGGCCGATGACCGTTGGCCCAGTCACAATCAGTATGCTGCCGCAAAGGAGCGCCAGCCTTGGAGGCATTCCGAGAATTTTCCAAGCGGCCAGCGTCGTCAGAAGCCAAGTCGTTGCTATACCGATCGTCAGAAGTCCTACCAGCACGCGGCCGATCTGTCGTAACTCGTCGAGCTTGAGACTCAAGCCACCTTCAAAAAGAATAATGGCGACCGATAAAGAAATAACAGGAAACAACAGGCCTTCGAAAATGCGGTCCGGTTCTATCGAGTGCGTGATCGGTCCGGCAATGAAGCCGATCAAGAGCAACAGCAAAATCGAGGGAACCCGCAGCCGAGCCGCGATGCACTGGCCACCAATTCCCAGCACAATGATTCCGGCAAGTCCAATGAGATTCTGTTCTATTTCACTCATAGCACTGCGTAGATCGGAGGATTTCGGGAATGGAGAACCTACTGAGACTTCCGGCGACGACATTTTCAAGTATGGTCGTAGCGTAGCGAGAAAAGACGATTCCTATGATAGTTCGCAAGCACTTCTTTGCGATGCCGCCTCCTGCGATGCGAACAATACTTCACTCTTGTTGAGCTCTAAATCTTACTCGCCAGCAGTCGGCACGGTTTTCATTGCCATTGTTCTCCGTTTGCGTCTGCTTTGAACGCAGCCTTAGAATTTTTCCCCGGAGAACGTAGCTGGGAGTTTTTCGTTCAATGTCTTTGCCTCAAGACAGAGACTTTCGCTGTCTCTTCAAATGAATTCGGGGAAATATTTCATGAAATTATCTTTTCGGTTCGTTTTGCATACTGATCGTCCACGAGGTTTTACGCTTGTTGAGTTGCTTGTGGTCATTGCGATCATTGGTGTCTTGGTTGGGCTCTTGTTGCCTGCTGTTCAAACGGCTCGCGAAGCGGCAAGACGCAGCAGCTGTTCGAGCAATTTTGCGCAGGTTGGCAAAGGACTTCTCAACTATGAAAGTGCGAGAATGTCATTCCCCATGGGCAGCAAGGGAAACAACGTTGGGCTTCCTAACTGGCGGGTTCATGTGATGCCATTCATGGAAATGACTGAGATTTACGAACAGATCACAATGACCAATGTATTTGCAAGCACTGTTCTTCTTGGAAAATTTCCACAGTGGTGGTGCCCGTCGAGTGATCTCAAGATGAATCCCACAGACTGGTCAACTTGGTTCACCAACCCCGGTCATTTTGTCCCCGCATTCATTGGAATTGCGGGGGCCGCTCCTGATCCTGCCGGAAGAACAACGATGAACTTCAATTCTAACTATGGTGGAATTTGGTGTGGCAATGGAATGCTCGTACCGAATGAAACCATGCGGCCTGCGGATTGCACCGACGGAACATCCAACGTCATCATCGCCGGCGAACAGTCGGCACCAGTTCCCTTGGTCAGCGGGGCCGATCTTCGTAATCGATACTACACGCCGTGGGGCGGGGTGACGTGGTCGACTCCGGTAAGCACCACCAATGGAGGTTCTACCGACTCTTGGGGCATGGGAATCACTGGGGTTCGTTACAAAATAAATCCTATTTCTGCAGCTGCGGGCGCAAACGCTCCCTACGGTGCGAACACCGCGCTCACGTCACGGCATGCCGGCGGGATGAACGCCCTCCGCGCGGATGGCTCCACTTCGTTCGTTTCCGAAAGCATCGATTTTCTGAATTTTCAAAAACAATGCGTTCGAGACGATGGGCAAGTAACCTCTGAACAATAATTGCATCACTCTCTACTTTGAAAAATCCTTACTCTTGAACCGAGGAGTTCTGTTGTGTCTCGCATCGCCATTGGTTCTGTATTGTCGTGTGTCATTTTCCTTGCCATCGGCTGCGGACCCACCGTCAAGACGGGAAGTGTTTCAGGAACAGTGACACAAAGTGGCCAATTTGTATCGAATGTGGATGTAACATTCTCCATGATGAATCAGGGAATTGCTGCAACGGCTCGAACCGATACAGCAGGGGCGTACGAGATTCCAAACATTCTGACCCCGGGTCACTACAGTGTTTTTCTCACTCCGGCACCCCCAGAGCCCACGGCTCCAGGGTCTGGAAAGAGCGTGCCGGTCACCACCACGCTTCCCGCTTTGTACGCTCTTTCAAATACGACTCCGCTTCAGTGTGACGTGGTTCAGGGGTCCAACCTTTTTCCGATTGTCATTGAAAAATAGCGCCGCTACGCATCAAGGGGTGGCGACAACCATTTGTCGGATGTATCAACTGTGACAATGTCGTCCAGAGTGATTGTTTTTTAGAATAGAAATTATTTGTATGTATCAACTTTTCAAAACAGTATTCATTGGAGTGATCTTTTCGACTGGGTTGCTGGCAGCCCCGCTCGATGCAATCGACGTCAAGCCGGACGTTGTCTACGGACACAAGGATGGCATGGCGCTGAGCTATGACGTTTTCAAGCCGCGGAAAAACTCCAATGGAGTGGGGCTTTTATTCATGATCAGTGGTGGCTGGGTTTCACAATGGACCCCACCTGAAGTGGCCGTCGGATTTTTTAAGCCATTTTTAAATGCTGGGTACACCGTGATCACAGTTCGCCATGGCAGCAGTCCGCGGTATGTCATTCCTGAGATTGCGCAAGACGTGAGATTAGCCCTGAAGCATGTCCATGAAAACGCTGAAGAACTCGGCATTGATTCCACGCGCATTGGAATCTTTGGATTCAGTGCCGGTGGTCATCTCTCTCTTCTGTTAGGCACTACGACGAATGACCACGGCGATGCAAAGACCCCTCGTGTTGCAGCCGTTGCGGCTGTTTTTCCTCCAACCGATCTGCATCCCTATGTTGAATTAACCAATCCGCTTCGAGAGCGATTTCCGGCACTCAAATTTGACGCATCCAAAGTCGATCTCTATTCGCCTCTTTTGCAAGTGACTCAAGACGATGCCCCGACGCTGCTGGTACACGGCGACAAGGATGAATTGGTTCCTCTGTGGCACAGCGAAAAGATTTGCGATGCGTTTACCGAGGCGCACGTTGATCACGAACTTCTCGTAATCAAGGGCGCCGCACACGGATTTGACGCGGATGGAAACAAACGGATGTTTGAGGCGATGATACGATGGTTTGACACTCATCTTACCACAATGAAAAGTGTTCCTGCTCTCTAGAGTTTATGACATCAACCATCAGGGTTTCCTTTCACGAGCATGCCTCGCGCGTGACACATGATTTTTCTTGCTCGTTCTGATTCTCCTTTTGATCGCTCCACAATTTATTTTGCTTTGAGTTCTCTCTACGATGCGACGTTTCTTTATTCTTGCTGCTTGCTGCGGATTATTCGCTCTCCTTGCTGTCGCTGAAGCCGAGGAGGTGCCGATCGACTTTGCTCACGACATTGTTCCGATTGTGAGAGTGCACTGCGGAAAGTGTCATACCGGCGACGCACGGCAGGGTGGATTTTCAATGAACACTCGCAGTTCTGCTCTCGCGGGTGGCGACTCCACCACCCCCGGCTTTGTTGCCGGTCAGGCATCGCAGAGCGAAATCATTCGACGGATCATGAGTAGCGATCCTCAGGAACGAATGCCGTCGGAGGGACCAGCACTGCCGGTTGAGTCCATCGCCTTGCTGCGAAGGTGGATCGATACTCAAGCTCCGTGGACAGAAGGTTTTGCCTTCAAAGGAACTGGTTACGAATCGCCTCTCACGATTCGCACGATTGAACTTCCTCCTGCACAAAACGGGCGCACGCATCCAATCGACAGAGTTGTCGATGCTTATTGGGAAAAAAATTCCATCGCAAGACCACGGCCTTCAGATGATCGCACGTTCATGCGTCGCGTTACACTCGATCTTGTCGGGCTCTTGCCGCCGCCGCAGCGGGTCAAGGCCTTTGTAGAAGACACCAATCCTGCCAAGCGTGCAGTGCTTGTGCGAGAGATCCTCGCTCAGAACCTCGACTACGCCGAACACTGGATGACGTTTTGGAATGATCTTCTCCGAAATGACTACTCCGGAACCGGCTTCATCACCGGCGGTCGCAGGCAGATCACAACCTGGCTTCACCGCTCCTTACTGGACAATATGCCCTATGACGGGTTTGTACGACATCTCGTCTCACCCATCGATGAGTCGCGCGGATTCATCGATGGCATTGTCTGGCGAGGAGAAGTCAACGCCAGCCAAATCGTTCCGATTCAGTTTGCTCAAAACATCAGTCAGACATTTCTTGGAATTAATCTCAAATGTGCGAGCTGTCATGACAGTTTCATCGATCGCTGGACGCTTCAGCAGACGTATGATCTTGCCGCTATTTATTCAAATTCTCCACTCGAGCTTCATCGTTGTGACAAGGCTACCGGTTCCAAGGCGACGCCCCGTTGGCTCTTCGAGGAGATTGGCCGAGTTGATCCTGACGCTTCGCCACACGTGCGCCTTGAGCAACTTGCAAACCTGATGACGAGTCCTGATAACGGCTGGCTTTCTCGAACCATTGTCAATCGACTCTGGCATCGACTGATGGGCCGCGGATTCGTTCATCCGGTTGACTCGATGCGAAACAGGCCTTGGAACGAAGACCTTCTCGAACTCCTTTCCCAACATCTGATTGAACATGCATGGGATCTCAAAAGCGTTCTTGAGTTCATTGTCACCTCGGAAACCTACGCCGCTTGCACGCCACCTGTTTTCGATCAAGCACAAAACGCCGATTTTATTTTCATGGGCCCGCTGCCAAAGCGCATGACGAGTGAACAGTTTACGGACGCGGTGTGGATGCTCACCGGCACGGCGCCGCTGAAACCTGATGCCGAAGTTGTACGGATCAAACGCGACAAGGCTTTGCCGGCACTTCGACCCATCGAGGCTCTCTGGATCTGGTCAAATGCGTTGGCAGCGTCTGACCCCGGAGAGAAACTGGCGTTTCACAAACAATTTACGTTACCGGCTGCGGTATCACATGCCGCAGTAGTTTCAACATGCGATAATGAACACACGCTCTTCTTGAATGGAAAGCGAATCTGCGCTGGCTCGGAGTGGTCTGTTCCGGTTGGCGAATTGGTAACAACCGAATTGGTTCATGGCACAAACGATGTCACCGTTGTCGCTGCGAATGGCGTTGCTGGTGGACCTGCTGCCTTGAAAGTGGAGTTTCACGGAAGGCTGATTGATGGCAGCGAATTCAATGTTCACACAGATGATTCATGGGAGTGGACAACAGCGATCCCCAATGCAAATGGACGTTTTCCAAAAGACCACGAACCTGGCGACTGGAAAAAAGCATCTGTGATCACGAATCAAAATGTTTGGGCTGGTGCGAGCCGAGCCTTCGATACTCGACTCGCCGGCATCACTGTCGATGGACCGATGCCGATGGTGCGGGCGGTGCTCATGAAGGGCACATCGTTGATGGCTGCTCTGGGCCGGCCAAACCGCGATCAGGTGGTCACATCCCGTCCTGTCGATTTAACGACTCTTGAAGCCATTCAACTGGCAAACGAACCGTCACTGGCAGATGAATTTGCACGAGGTTCCAGACAGATTCTTGACCAACACGGGCCGCAGGCCGATGCTCTTCTCCGTTGGATGTTTGAAGCATCGCTCTCGAGAAGTCCTACATCCGAAGAGACCGCCTCGGCTCTGGAAATGCTTGGAGAAAAACCAACCGCAGAAAGTATTGCGGACTGCCTTTGGGCGATTGTGATGCTTCCAGAGTTTCAATTGATACGGTGAGGTGCCCCAGTGCCATTACTTGATGTTCGATCGATCACTTCGCGACGCGAATTCGTGCAGCGTCTTGCCGCAGCAACGACCGCCACGCTTTTGCTTCCTGAACCCTTTTCAGAGGCAGGCACACAGGAGTCTCTCGTTGTCCATCCGGTGGCAAAAGCCGACTCCATCATTGTTCTTTGGATGGCTGGTGGAATGGCTGCGCCCGACACGTTTGATCCGAAGAAATACAAACCTTTTGAAGTTGGTCTGGCCGTTCCTGACGTCATTAGCACCTTTCCTTCGATTCCCACGGCAGTTGATGCTGTGCGTATCTGTCAGGGTCTCGAGGAGATTGCGAGCGTCCTTGATCGCGCAACGCTCATTCGTTCGCACGTGCAGCCTGATCTGGGAAGCATTCTGCATTCGAGGCATCAATACCACTGGCATACAGGCTATGTTCCACCACAGACGGTAGCCTGCCCGCATATCGGTGCTTGGATGGCCCGGGTTCTCGGTCCTCGCAATCCTGTGATGCCGGCGTTTATCAATATCGGACAACGGCTTGAAGGAATCGGTGAAAACGAAGAGATCAAAGCCTTTACAACCGCTGGCTTCTTTGGCAGCGAGTTTGGGCCAATGAACTTGCCCTTTCCGGAGGAGGCCGCGCGGGCTGTACAGCCTCCCAAGGGAATGGATCCGGGACGGTTTTCCAGTCGCTACTCATTCTTCAAAAAACTTGTTCGTAATTCCCCTGCTCGCGATTACATCAGTGACTATCACCAAGAGTCAATGCTTCGCAGTCTTGACAATGCACATCGACTTCTAGGAGCAAAGGAACGCGAGGCTTTTGACATCACCCGAGAACCCAACGAAGTTCTTAAACAGTACGACACGGGTCGCTTTGGTCGTGGCTGTCTCCTTGCAAGACGACTGGTAGAAAATGGGGCTCGCTATGTTGAAGTGACGACCGAATACATCCCTTTTGTTCATTGGGATACTCACGATCGTGGCCACGAAACACTCACCAAACTCAAAAAAGAAATCGACCGACCTATTGCCACGCTTATTCGCGATTTGGAAATTCGCGGCCTGCTCGATCGCACGCTTGTCGTGATTGCCAGCGAATTTAGCCGTGACATGATCACCGAGGGACAACCCGGCTCCAAGGCTGGTGATCAAGCCAATTCACCAAAGGATTTTCTGTTGCTGCCCAATCATTACGGTCAGCATCGGCACTTTACCGGTGGCTCAACGGTGGTGATGTTTGGCGGTGGCGTCAAAAAGGGTTTTGTCTACGGAAAAACTGCAGACGAACGGCCCTGTATGGCAGTGGAACATCCTGTGAGCGTTTCCGACTTGCATGCCACACTTTTTTCGGCGATGGGCATGAGTCCTAAGACGGTCTTCGATATCGAGGGGAGACCTTTTTATGCCACCGACGACGGAAAAGGAAAACCCATCGATGCCATTTTTTCCTAACGCGATTCGATTCTCAATGGGGCGATCGTCAGAACTTTGCATCGCTTGATTCACTCTTCGAGATGAAATCGATGAAAGATCCTGTGTACAAAAGGTGCAATGAGAATCGTTGCGAAGCCGATAAAAAAAAGGCCTGAAAATAGGGCGTATGCCGACGCAAAGATTTTGCCGCTCGGCGTTCTCATCGGATCGACAGGTCCCATGCCACCAAGGATCATCGATGCATTCAGCAGGGCATCGATCCAAGGAAGCCTCCCGAGATAGTGATAGCCACAGACACCTCCCGCCAACGCTATCGAGAGAGCCAACAAAGCTCCTGCAACGTGCCACGCCACTCTCTGGACAAAGACGCGATTTGTAAGAAGGGGTTTTGTTCGATGCTCATACATACATTCACTCATTGCAGAAGCTGTCAGAAATCTCTCTCGGGAACGACGGATTCGTGCATGCACTTGTCAAATGTTTCCGAGCCACATGTCACGTGAACACTGCATCGAAAAGCCTTTTTTGAGTTCGCAGCGCCTCACGTAAATCGACTGGCGGTTTGGGATCTTCGATCATTGTCCATCCCTTCCAAGAACGCGAAGCGAGCAACGCAAGCAATTTTTCAGTCGGATAGATCGGACTGTCTAGCGGTCTGATGTGTGCGGTGTTTCCGAATCGTTTAAAAACGCTCTCCAAGTTTGCCTCAAGACCGTCTCCCTGAAGATCATCTCCGTTGGAATTCCAACAGACCGTGACCGCCGGATTTTTTGCAATCGCCATGATCTCTGCAACCGCTGGCCACTTCGCACAGCCTCCATGGACTTCGAGGCGAATTTGCTGTCCATGATCGGCTGCAAAAGCACCAAGCTCATCGAGCGACCTCGCAATTTGCTCAATTGTTTTTTCTCGCGGCACGTCAGGAGGCAGCGCATCGGGCTTCACTTTGACGCCGCTTCCACCAACGTCTCTTGATAAAATGACGTATTCCTTCGCGCGTGTGATATTTCTTTGAACTTCTTCCGGTTTGGGCGAGTGGAATGCGAAATTGGTTCCCAGCCCCACCAGTTCAACAGGCGAGTCTGAAAACTTTGCCTTTACTTGAGCTCGTGTTGCAGCATCCATCGGAAGATCAACACCGTGTTTGTGTTCGGTGCGAAGCTCGACTCCCAAAATATCCGTATCTCGACAGATGGCAATCAGTTCGTCGAGAGTCTGCTCGGCTCCCCACATCCACGTCACGAGACCCAGACGTGGCCGAGTGGCAGTATCCGCTGCGATGATTTCTCTTTGTACACAAACCTCGGCAGCCGAGAGCCCACCGATGACTGCACCACATGTCCCTATAAATTTTCGTCTCGAAGTCATCTCTTTTTTTCCTCTCTCACTGAATCAGTTTCTTCTGTGACGAAAGACATTTCTATCCGCTCGCGAACCCACTTTCTAGCATTTTCTCGATCGATCTGTGACTGATCTGTTCATCAATACTCAGACCGCTGTGAGCTGCTGCGTGTTTGCTACAATACGCCGATTGCTTTGAAACACTCCAAACAAGATTTTAGGCCAGCAGCGAGTGCATGCGTGACGCGTCAAGATTGTGATGGTTTTACGAGTCGCGGTGTTCAACGAAACAGCTGGAAACTGCTGGTTGCGTTTGCTCTTGTGATGGTGGTGATGCTCTTGATGCAGGGCACATCGACAGAGCCCAGCGCGGATTCAGAACTATGGAAAGTCAAAACGGTTCACGATGGAGACACCGTCACCTGTGTGAAACCCAATGGAACAATCCAAAAGATTCGTCTTTTCGGAATCGATGCTCCTGAATTGAACCAGCGGTTTGGTCAACGCTCGACGGAGCGTCTGAAACATCTTTTGGGAGGCGATTTGGTGCGCGTCGAGAGGAAGGGATTCGATCAATACGGACGACTTCTCGCAACGCTGTTTCGAAAATTTCAAAACATCAACCTCGACATGGTGAAGGAAGGCTGGGCATGGGTCTATGATGGTTTCTCGTCGAGTTCAGAACTTCTGGATGCGGAAGCGACTGCAAGAAAGGCTCGCCGTGGACTCTGGGCCGATCCAATGCCACTGTCACCTGCAAGGTGGCGGCAAGAGCATCCTCGTAAGGAAGGTTCGCTCCGGAATCGAATCCACTGCGGTCTTACCGCTGCCACTTTCCGCTTAGGAGTCTGTGGTTTATTGTTCAAAAACTGCGTTGTGTGCCGAGAGGCACCAAACACGAGTGCCTGCGTTTGATTGTGTGAGTTCATTTGGGATCTCTTTTTTTCATCCCTCTCCTGTGCCGTCGTCGGTACCATATTTTTTAACCGATGAGAGACACGCCAGAAGTCGTTATCACCGGCATTGGCATCGTCTCCTCGATCGGAATCGGTCAGGAGGCATTTTGGAAAAGTCTCCTTGCCGGCAGCAGCGGCGTAAAGACCATCGAGGCATTCGATGCCAGTTCACTGCCGGTGCGATTTGGAGCGCATATCCCCGACTTCGATCCGAAGCTCTACATCCGTCCGCGCAAGAGCCTCAAGGTCATGAGCCGCGAAATCCAGATGGGATTTGCAGCAGCTGATATGGCCATGATCGATGCGTCTCTTGCCACTGGTACGGTCGATCCCGATCGATTCGGTGTTGTTTTCGGTTCCGACATGATCTACGCAGATCTTGAGGATCTCGAGGGTACCTATCGTCGCTGCATCACCGCAGGACATTTTGATTTTTCTTGTTGGGCTGAGGCCGCTGCCGAAGAGCTTCAACCACTCTGGCTGCTGAAACATTTGCCAAACATGACTGCTTCGCACATTGCCATCGCGCAAGATGCACGCGGCCCCAACAATTCAATTGTGCTTGGCGATGTATCGAGCCTCCTTGCGATTTCCGAGGCAACCAGTGTTATTCAACGAGGCTGGGCCGATGTGATGCTCGTTGGCGGATCGGGGTGCCGTTTGCATCCAAATGCATTGGTCGCACGAGGTGACGGTCTTCTCTCGCATCGTAGCCACGATTTTCAAAAAGCCAGTCGGCCCTTTGACAGAGATCGAGACGGTCTCGTCAATGGCGAAGGTGCCGGCGTATTTGTTCTTGAGTCGCTTGCACACGCAAAGCGTCGAGGAGGAAGAATTCATGCACGAATTCTCGGCACCGCCTCGCGCTGTGAATCACGACACAATGGTACCCCGCTCTCGGGCCGATCTCTCGTGGGCGTGATTCAGGCAATTCTGCGGAATACTTCGCTCACACCAAATGATATCGGCCATATCAACGCCCACGGTGCGAGTTCTATTGAAGTAGACCGCGTCGAAGCAGCAGCGATTGCTGCCACTCTCGGGGATATTCCAGTCACTGCTCCTAAGAGTTTCTTTGGTCATTTAGGAGCCGGGAGTGGTGTGACAGAACTGGCTGTCAGTATTCTTGGCATCGAACATGGTGTCGTGCCTTACACGCTTAACTATGATCATCCTGATCCACTCTGCCCGGTGAACGTCGTGCACAACGTCCCACTGCGAGGACGTCCGCCAGTGGCAATCAGTCTCAACTTGGCATCCACCGGTCAGGCGGCTGCAGTCATGATTGCTGCTGCCGAATAATCTGGAAAAACTGGATTCGATCAGGTGTCGTTACAGTCAGCAGATTCGACAGAGATCTCCTGTTTTGAAAACAACGTAGGAGAACAATTGCCAGACTGAATCGGAGAATTCAGAAAAGTCGGTATTCCTTTTGGAAGACTTGAGTTCTTCCCCCACGGTGTTCGATTCTCCTTAAAGTATTTAGTTTTTAGAAAGATTTGAGTTGGATGAACTGCGACTATGAAACGAGAACATTATCTCCTGGTTGGTTTGGTGCTCTTTTTTATAGGACTTCAGTTTCGTCTCGTAGACTCCTTTACATTAAGTGAGAAATCGAGTCGATTTGTGTCTGCTCAGATGGGGCAACCTGTAATCGTTCAAACGGTGAATGCGTGGCCCAATGCGGCAATGCGAAAAGTGGTTCGTCCGCCCCGATGGATTGGCCTAGCATTCATGAGCATCGGATCTGTACTGGCGCTCCAAGGAATGGCCTTGGGAAAAATTGCTGGCAACTCCCACTAGGAGTGAGCAGACCGTTTACGCACTTCACACTGCGCCGCATTTTTGAAGTCTCTTGTTCCACTGCGTTTCATCACACACTCCATCCTTCACGGAACAGATACCCCCGCCATTGTCTGCCCGGAGCGTGCAAAAACGTATTTCTTGTGTCACACAAGTGATACTCGTCTCAGTCGCAGAGCGTTACAAACCACTGATACCGAACTCAAGCTCATTGCAGCGGCGGCAAGCATTGGATTGAGCAGCAAAGCGTGAGACAGCGGAAAGAGCATGCCTGCAGCAATTGGAATACCAACGGCGTTATAGGCCATCGCGAAGAAGAGATTCTGACGGATGTTTTTCATGGTGTCCCTGCTCAGGATCACCGCGCGTCGCATTGCTGTGAGATCTCCTCCGAGAAGCGTCACGGCTGATGATTCGATGGCCACATCGCTCCCGTTTCCCATTGCGATTCCGACATCGGCCGCCGCAAGTGCTGGAGAATCATTCATTCCATCGCCAGCCATCCCAACCACATATCCCTGCTTTTTCAGTTCGAGAACGATCCGGTGTTTATCATCGGGGGTGCTGTTTGCATGCACGACACTGATATCGAGTTGTTCGGCAACGTGCTGCGCAGTCGCCACACCATCGCCGGTCAGCATTTCAACTCGTATTCCCTGCGATTTCAGAAATCGCACCGCCTCACGAGCTGCTGGTCGGATCGGGTCGGAAACAGTGACTACTCCGGCCGCGCTACAGTCAAACGCAACGAGTATTGCAGTCATGCCTTTCCGACGTCTGTTCTCGGCGTATGCGTGAAGCGGATCGATCCCCTTCACTCCAAGCGATTCGAGAAACATCTCATTCCCTATATGAATTTTTTTCCCGTCAACGGTTGCCGTGACTCCTGCTCCAGTGTGTGACACAAATTCAGAAACCTGAGAAACTTCCAGATTGCGATCTCGTGCAGCCACAACAATTGCGCGTGCCAAAGGATGCTCACTTACCTGCTCGACTGCAGCAGTCAGACGCAGAAGTTCATTCTCATGAAGTCCTTCAATCGCATGTACATCGTTCACTGTCGGCGAGCCCTGCGTAAGCGTGCCTGTTTTGTCGACGAGAAGCAGATTGATTTTTCCAAGTGTTTCAAGGGCTTCTGCACTGCGAAACAGGACTCCTTCTTTCGCTCCGCGTCCCATCGCCACCATGATCGACATTGGAGTTGCAAGCCCCAGTGCGCACGGACAAGCAATGATGAGCACTGCCACGGCATTGAGAAGCGCCCAGTGCATCGCTGGCTCGAGCGGTCGAGCGATCGCCCAGACCAGAAATGTCATTGCGGCACAGGCCATGACCAGTGGCACAAACCAGCCCGAGACACGATCAGCAATTTTTTGAATTGGTGCTCGCGATCGCTGCGCATCTGAAACAAGAGTCACAATACGCGACAGCACCGTATCGCCTCCTCTCTGCGCAACCCGCATGATAAAAGAGCCGTTGAGATTAACCGTTCCTCCAATAATTTTCCCTCCCACCCCTTTTTCCACGGGCATCGATTCTCCAGTCAGCATCGATTCATTGACAGAACTATTTCCCTCAGTCACCTCGCCATCCGTTGGAATTTTTTCTCCCGGACGTACTCGCAGTAAATCGCCAACCGCAAGGCTTTCGAGTGACACGTCCTGTTCTTGAGTCGCGAGAATCCGATGTGCGATCTGCGGTTGCAGCGAGAGGAGTTCTGCGATGGCGCTCGATGTGCGTTGTCTCGCCATCGATTCGAGCAACTGCCCAAGAAGTACGAAAAGCATGATGACAGCGGATGCTTCGAAGTAGAGTAATTCTCCTGCGTGTGACATTTTTTCCAAGGGAGACAGGCCGGGCGCAATGATCATTGCCACACTCCAGCAATACGCTGCGAGCACCCCCACGCTGACGAGCGAAAACATATTGAGTTGCCAGGTGAACAATGAACGAACTCCTGCCGCGAGAACCGTCCACCCACACCAAAAAACAACCGGCGTAGCAAGCAGACACTGCATGATGGGGGGCCATCCATCGGGAAGCCATGAATCAATCGGTACGCCCACCATCGGCAACATCGCAAGTGCAACCAGAGGAACTGACAGTGAGAGCGCCACCCAAAATCGCATCTTCACCGCCGTCAATTCATCTTTTTGCGCATGCTCGTTTTCGAAGGGATGCGTAGGTTCAAGCGGCATGCCACACCGGGGACAATCCCCTGGTCGATCGCTTTCCACGCCTGCGCACATGGGGCAAAAATAACGAGCACGCTTCTGCAGTGCGGTACGTCTTGTTGCTGGAATGTCGATCGGTTGCGAAGAACAACAGTTCTGGGAGAGAACTTTCTCTTCGCTGCGAACAAACTGATCGAGGCAGTGTTGACTGCAAAAATAAAAGGTTTCCCCGTTCTTCTTTGCAGAACGGCTTGTCGCTTCATCGACATTCATTTTGCAAATTGGATCAATAGCCATGTATACGCATGTTTTCTAAGCGATTCTTTTCCGCGCGGTCGCTGCACTCTAACTCTTCTGACAATTCAGCCAAGAAGTTCTACTCAAACGAGTGACCGTGCCTCTTGAACGCTGGAAATAATCGCCCGAATGGTACAAACCCAACGGGGACGTCTCAGCCGAGGTGCCTTGCGACAATCTGCCGATCGTTCAACGCTGATACGCAGGCAGGTAATGCATGTAGACCTCCAGAGCCATTGCCGCCATTGCCGTCGAGTAGCACTTTGCCGGACCGTTAATTCGGTCTTCTCCCCAACCGGGCCAACTTCCGTCTGCATTTTGTGACTCAAGCAGAAACGTTCGAACTCGTGGATGCCACGCCGACCATTGCTTTTCACCTGCCTGAAAGTGAGCCTGCATTGAGTAATAATTCATATAGTGAAAATAGCCGTCCATCTCGGGCTTATATTCTTTTTGTTGCAGAGAAAGAAGCGCCTTCTCAACATCTGGGTCATCAAATTTTCCAAGCAGTTCTAGACACAGCGCACCGGCGGCTGACTGCGCATGTTTCACGCCCTGCCCTGGTTGATAGGCAAATCCGCCCTCGGGTCTGGCACAGCTTTTCACGTATTTCACAGCATTATCAAGGGTTTCTTGTGGAACCTTGAGCTTCGCATTTTGGGCAGCTCGAAGCGCCACGACCTGCATCACTGTAACGCTGAGATCGGCATCGCTCGGCTTGGGTTGGTATCTCCATCCACCCTCTTTATTTTGTGCAGCGACGATCACATCGACGGCTTGCTGACAGACGACTCTGATTGCAGGTGTTGGGATCCAGCCGGATGCTTCGATCACTGCCAAGGTCGCCAGCGCATGTTCATACATAGGCCCATGCGAATTTCCTTCCGGTCGTACAAGCACTCCGTCTTTCTGCTTTGATTCGACAATAAAATCAACGGCGCGACCTACGGTTTCTCGGTACGGTCCACGGCCGGGAGCATGGCCTCGACCCATGAAAGCAAGCAGACAAAGCGCATTGACTCCTGTGTTCGGTTTGCTCGACACACCCTGAGGCCACCATCCGGCGGGATCCTGCTTCGAAGCAAGATATTCAATCGCCCGATCAACGGCGGCCTCAACCCGCACAAGCTGTCTGGCATCTCCGTCGACATCTTGTGCAAACGTGTTTGTGGCACACAAATGCAACAACATAGTTCCACAACAGATCCATCTGGTGCTACGTGACACTTGAAATTTCATAGATTCATTTCGTTCTACAGGTTTTTTTCTGTCTTATCGCAAATCGATTCCGCCACTCAACTCAAACCAGATAACCGTCTTATTCCAACGTCCACGCAGTAAAATCCGACCAATAAAAGGAGCACAGGCCACGTGTCCCAAACATCATCTTCAAGCGACTTTCGACTTTCGATCGACTGTTCAGTAAGTCGATAGGGAATTGTCGAAAATGCGTCGACTTCGATCACAGCACCTCCGGTGATATCTGCAAGCGAGCGGAGCGTTTCACGATCAACTCCCGGCCGCGCACGTTCGCGAGTGGAATCTGCCACGATCAAATCGGCTGTAAGGGGTTTCTGCTCCGATAGATGCGCGACGGTATGTCGGCCTGATGTATTGGGAGTGTAGGTACCGTGATACATTCCTGGCCGTTGTGCAGGTCGCAATTCAACAGTCTCAACGGAACCCTTCACGCCGATATCAACCGTCTGATGCGGAGCCACAACAGGCTGTTTCGCAGCGTCGAGGAGATTGAGCTCAATGAACACCGGTGAGCCCGGTTCGCAGCGACTCGGACCGATTACAAGCCAATTGGTATCCCAAGGACGATCCTCACGACGGGCTACACTCCGCAGGGCCTGTCCCCAAAATCGCCAGAAAAGTGGATCGCCAATATTGCGTCGCCAGCGAAATGTTTCTTCGGTACCGATCCAGGCGACTCGTCCGCGTCCTACCGGAGCTTCTGCCATGAGCACCAGTGGAGTACGACCGTTTGGCTGATCAACCTCTGCAAGAACCGTGGCGGAAGGCTTTGGAAGAACTGCTGCGGCGGCGCGGAAAAATGCAGGCATCTCACTCCAGCTTGTGCGATTGCGCGATGCATCTCCAGAGAGTGCAAACGCAGGGTGCATGGCCCCTCTTGCCGTAACGCGCATGCGAAATGGCTTAAATTCTGGCGCCTCAATCGCAGCTGAATTATTTCCAGCCGAATAATCAATCTCCACCGGAAAAAGTTGGTTCAAAGGATCGTGTGCGTAGTCGCGAGGAAGGTGTTCTCCGCCAGGCTGAAACACCACGCCTACCCCACGCTTTTCTACCGCTTCGATCAGTGCATTCTGAATTTCTACAGTCAGCACAGATGCTTTTACGTCGCCGAGAATGACCAAATCGTATGCCGCCCATTCGTCAACATTCTGAGGAACTCCTTTGACCGAACTCTCACCTGCAGTGCCCACGGTGGTAGGATTTCCCCCATCAATAACTTCTTCTTCAAAGCCATTGGCGAGCACAATAGTTGCTTCAAATCCTGTATCGCGCCGAATCGCATGATCGAGAAACCGCAAATCCCAACGAGGCACACCGTCGATCACAAGCACTTTTGACTTACGGGAACTGACTTCAACCGGAAAATCGATCGAGTTATTCTCATGGATTGTCTCCTCCGGTTCAGGAACCACACTGATGGTAAGCACCGTTGCACCGACTTCTTTTGCATGCCATGAAAATACCGCTTGCTGTCGTCCTTCAGAGAGTGTGATTGGAACGGTATCGAGAACATTCTTTGATACATCTCGCAACTCAACAGCGACTTTTTTCCCTGTCATATTCGATGACTGAATCGTACTGACGATCGACACTGTGTCATCGAGCGCTACTTCGGGTGCCGCAAGCACTTCCACGATTGCCACATCCACAGGCAGATCGATTGAACCGATTGGCACCGCCATGATTGGAGCTCGCGGCTGACCGCCCGACGCTTCTGCAGCTTTTCTCACTGCATCAATCGGATCGATGCCGATCGTCGAACGACCATCGGTGAGAAGAATAATCGCCGCGAGCGATCGTCCGGAGGCATCGTCCATCGCCAGTTCAATTGCTGATCCAAGTGCGGTGTCGAGCGAATCAGAATGATTCGTCACTGCATCGGGTGACGGCTCCTGAACAGGTTTGTCGGAGGGTACATCCGATGGAGCAGTATTCGTTGCATCAATTCGTATCGCTCGGCGTGCAACGGTGTAGCGTCGCAAATCAAATCGATCGGCCAGTTGTCGGAACGTTGTCGGTCCTTGAGAATCAAGTACCCTTCTCACCAATTCCGCGCGAGTCAACGACGCAAGGCGGGCAACGGTCGCAGCGATTGCCACCGGATCATCTTTTGCCGGTTGCTCCAGTCCTACCGCCGTTGCAACATTCCCAATCGTCGTTTCTGAAAGTCGTCCAACCGGAAGCGACATACTTATCGATTCATCGACGATCAATGCCACGACAGGCTTTTCATCGATCCGTTCATCCAGACGCACAAAAGGTCCTGCAAGCACAAACACCATGAGAAAGAGCACAGCGATTCGACAAATCGTGAGTGCCGTGCGCAGTCGCCTTGAGAGCCAGGGAAGTCTTTTTTCGTGGCGACGAGCAATCCACCATCCAATTGGAACAAGGAGCACGAGTCCCAAAAAAAGGACTTCCGGACGAGCCCAGTACCATTCGAGACGATCAACCTTTGAAGCCAGTTCGTGCCCTATACCGACTGAACGTGCCAACCACCCGGAAAAATCATTCACTTTTGAATTTCCTTCCCAAGTTGTCGAAAGTAGGTATCGATGACATCTTGATATGCCGCAGGCCCTCGCTGTCGCATTCCTTCAAGAAGAGGATCTCGAATACGCGGCGGCAGTCGGTAAATGGCGGCCCGCTGACTTGCATCGAGACCTCGAAGAGCTTCTGCTGATTCAAGCCGAACAACTGTTGTCAGGGCTTCTGAGTCAATGTTTTGGCCAGGATTTGAAGGCGGTTCCTGGGATTTTTGATTCCCGTTTTGCTTTGACTTCGCTTCTGCCTGTGCCTGACGTGCTGCGGCTTGTGCTTGGGCTCGTTGCGCTCGCTCAGCCATGGCGAGTGCCTGTTTTACCTGATCACTTTTGAGAAGCGACTCGATCTGATCCGCCATGCCTTCAGTAGATTGATCGTTTTTTTCGAGCGTTGAAGGAGATTCTCCTTCAACCGTTGGCGTTGGCTGCGCCGGAACGTCTCCCGGATTCTTTGCAGGTATCTCGGCTTGAGTTTCTGGATCTTTCAGAAGACTCTTTGGAATCGGCGATTTACCTGAAAGCTGCGACGAAAGTTCGGTCGTCATTTGAGCAACATCAAGAGCATTTTCTGCACCTTGCTTGAGTTTTTGTGAGAGTGCATCACCTGTGGCATCCGCAGGAGAACTTTTTGTGTCCTCTCCTGTTGGCTGCTCAGGGAAAAGCGCACTTTCCGGAGATGCTGCGAGAGGCGTTTGCGGAGAAGTATTCTTTTCTTTATTTGGAGAATTTATGTCTTGCGCTGCAGTCGCACTATTTTCTGCAAGTGCTCCAGCAGGTTTACTCGACTTTGAAATTGGCTGATCGAGAATATGTTCGAGTAGTTTCAACTGCGCTTTTGCCAGTTGATCGATCGCCTTGACATTTGCTGGCGCATTGACCGTCGGTTGGGACTTGGATTGCGACGCGTCGGCAGGAGGATTGGTTGCTTGATCCGCCAATTCAGCTTGGGTGTCGCGTGCCGTTGCGAGTGATTCAAGAGCCTGTGCTCGACTTTGAAGATCCTGCGTGAGTGAGTCGAGACGAACGGCAACTGCTGATGCATCAAGATGATTTTCCACATCTTCAATTTTTTCAGCGATTTGTTGGGTCTGCGCTGCTATTTCAGCAGGCGTTGGAGCCTCAACCAATCGCTCTACTTTGGCGGCTTCGTTGGCCAGAAGCGGCTTCTGCTCAAGTGCTTGCTGAAGTTTTGCAGCGTCAGCTGCGAGTTCGGCCAGCATTTTAGCCTGCTTGTCAGGCACCAGCGGACTGGCCTTTGCCTGCTCAGCAGCTTTTGCCAACGCTTCGGCAAGTTGCTTTGTTTCATTTTTCTGTTGTTCGAGCTGCGCGTCGAGCTTATTGAGATTCTGTTTTTGCGGTGACTCAAGTTTTGCAATCGCCTCATCAACTATCTTTTGTGCCTCGGCCGTGCGAGCCTGAGCCTCAGTATTTTTTTCTGGATTTCGCTGGCCGTCCGGCTGCAGACTCTCTTTGGCAACTGCTTCTGCAGTTTGCGCATTATCGATTGACTTGAGCGGTTGCTCACCGATTGCCGCAAGCACTTCAGCCCGCTCCTGCTGAGCTGTTTCTTTTTTGCTTTCTGCCATTTTTGCAGCTTCCTGCGCTTCTCGCTTGGCCTGCTCAAGTGCTGGTATCTGCGTCTTTTGAATTGAGCTTTCTGGAGGCATCGCAACTGTGACACGGAATACTTTGGATTCCACAACCTGTCCTTTGGTATCGCGAGCCACAAGAGTCCATGCAACACTTTTTCCAGGTGCCAGACCGAGCCGTTCGAACGTCAGTGATGTTCGAATTGCAAGCTGTGTGTCGGGCGGACGATTGACAAGGCCTTGGTCAAGAAGTGGTTCGGGCAAGGACAGATGATCTGCATCAGGTCCAATGCGCACAGCCACCTCATCGATTCCCCAGTCATCAAACACCTGTGCTTCCACATCAACATCGATAGGCACTGACAACACGAGATCCCCTCCTGGCAATTCCATTGCGATGGAGGGCGGCCGATCAACCGTGGGTACAATTTCTACCGCGGGCACCGCTCGACTCGGATGCTTCTGAACACTTCGAAATTCGACGGTTGCCCACGTCGGCTTGAGAACAGGAATTCCGCCAATCCACAGACCCTGTTCACCACGAACCGCTGGGATCTCGCCCGAAACTCGGTCAACTGGATGCTGTACGTTTTGTGTTGAATGTTCAAGCCAACCGGGACGATCGAGCACAACACGTCCTCGGTCTATGGAAAATGTCACACCGGAAAGAGTCCGGCCGACAAGAGTTGGAATTTTTTCCATCGGCACTTCTAAGCGCGTCCAGACATCGGGCGGGGGCAATGAACCCGCGTGCACACGCGTCGATCCGTTTTCTGGTTTTGTATCGGCTGCATCTCCCCACAACACTTCCAGCCGACCACCGTCGTGCTCCAACATCATTACCAGACGAGTCGGCGAATCGATTGAATCTGTTCTCGCCATAAGCATCACTGCCTTGTTCGCAATCGCTTCCTTCGGCAGAAGCAGCGGCTCAAGGCGAGTGCGCATACTCACTGGCTTGCCATCAAATCCAAATGTAAAACTGCGAAGGCCTCCGGCGGGCTGCGCCGTGGTCCACTTCCACGCAAAAGTCGACACTGCATCGCGGGGTAGATCGTCTTCAAACCAGACTCGTTCGTCGACTCGGTCTTCCGTACGCGTCTCGAACGTGCGATCAATGAGTTGAACTACGCCTTCGACTGGTTCTCCAGAGACACTTGCAACAAATTCTACGGTCGAACTTTCAGGAGCCTCAATCCTTGCGACATTCTCCTCCATCACGCGAACCTGATCAATTCTCATATAGTCCGGGAAACGAACCTGACGAATCAACGAGTCGATTTCCGGACGCTCAAGAATGGTAATCGTGTGTGTCCGCGTCCATGTCGAAGCTCCTTCAAGTCGATAGGTCGCATTTTCTTCAAGGCCATCGAGCACCACGCGAAAGCTACCGTCGGGAATCTTGCGCATCGGATAGCGACGCGAAACATGGTCGCCGTCAGAAATGAGTAAGTTGATTTCTTCGGCTTCACCCCGATCGACACGACCAATGATTTCGAGCGGTTCACCCTCGAGCACAAGCAGATTTCCCGGAGAAACAAGCCTTACAAGAGTTGCCGGAGGAATGTCTGCCGTCGGGAAAAGCAATCGCTGCAACGTGATTGTGAATCGGTCGCCGAGGAGCATGACCATTGCGACAACAATTGCGGTGGCACACAATGTCAGACCGAGATTTTGAATCATGGTTCTTGTGCGAACCACTTTTGAGGCTTGGAATCCAAAGAGTTTTGACTGTGTCTGATCGAGTAGACGCTCAATCATCTCCGGACGCGCGTCTTTGGTGAGAGCTCTGCCGCGATTGAGATCGAGCACGGTGAGAAGCCTGTTTTGAATTCCACCAAGCGTTCTTTCGATGCGTAACGCCACCACATCGAGCGTCGGCCGCCGCAATGCCGGCACAAACATAAAAGCGCTCATCGCCAACGCAACGACCGTCCACCATCCACACCAGACCATCAGTCGCAACGGCACCGACAACGGCACAGCAAGATCAAGCACAACCCCGCCCACAATCCAGGAAATTGCGATCGACAGTGAAAGAAAAAGGCCTGCGGTAATCGCCATCGCCACGATGCGCACGCGCACCTGTCCAACCAACTTGGCCACGAGAGACGTGCGGGCACGAAATGCTCCAATAGACATTATTGAGACTCCCTTAAAAGATACTTTTCGGCTGACGGGCAGCAGCGCCACAAGAACTTCTGTTCTTGTCTGTTTGTCTGCGAGTAAGAAATTTTACGGTACATTTTTTTCGTACACACTTTTCGCGAAATGGTCATGTCAACTGCTCGACATTTCCAACTGCGCGGCCAATCCAATCGTTCCATCGCTG
This sequence comes from Planctomycetota bacterium, assembly GCA_003669585.1. Classification (GTDB taxonomy): domain Bacteria; phylum Planctomycetota; class Planctomycetia; order Pirellulales; family UBA1268; genus QWOQ01. The sequence continues at coordinate 155,869 of QWOQ01000017.1, forward strand.
CAGCCATCCACGCCACCCACGTGAAACACTTCCATCCTGACGAGGAACCAACGGAGAAAGCGTGCTCAAAAAAAACTCAATTCCAATCACGGCAAATGTGAACCAGACCAGCCATCGCCAAATTTCACGGCGGCCGGTCAGTTGTGCATGGAGCACTGGGTCGTCTGCCGTGCCGGCCAGATACGTCGTTGCATGCGGTTCAAAAACATTTTGAACTTCACTCTGCGACAGATGATCGATTGTCGCAGCCTCAATTTCCCGATTCACCACCATTCCCAAACGAATCGGATCGTCCTTCGATTCCGCAGGAGGCTGAAAATCAAACTCGTAGTAGCCAATTTTTCGCGTGTCTTCGAGTGCTCCTGTGACTCGATCGTCACCGGCCACTGTTTCAATTGCACGACGACCACCTGCAGGATCTATCGATTGCACTATTGCGCGTCGCCATGTGTCAACGAGCATGATCGGTGCGGGTTCGTAAGGACGAACGCTCTCTGCGGCTAGCACTGGTCTCTCGGGCCTCACGTGCTGAACCGATCGCAGCACGATTGGAACGAATGAGGGATGCACCGGAAGATTTGACCACTCGGGCGTGACGGCTACACCGGCAACGATCACACGGCCGCGACCAATTCGCGTTTCAACGAAGACTGGTGTTCCGTCGCTGAGTCGAGCAATCACGATAACCGGGTTTTTCTTTGAGTCTGTGACAACTGGTCCTTCGTGTGTCATTGGCGTGCCAGAGGAAGGCACTTCGAGTGGCACATGGCGAAAAAACTGAAGTGTTTCAAAGGGCGAGGCGCTCGACGAGCCTCCCTGTTTGGAAACTGACACAAATGCGGCGAAGACAGGATGCGAAAGATCAACAGAACCAAATGCAACTCCTGATCGTTCGTCGTTGGGATCACCAACAGGTTTTCCAAAATCGAGAATCATCTCTTTGGGATTTCCTGGCACTATGGCCAGCAGTGCCGGATCGGCCTTCGGACTGGAGTTCGGTCCGGAGATCATCACGAGGCCCGCTCCTTCTTCTACTTTCGAACGAATCCATCGCGTGCGAGTACCGTCGAGCGTGGTATCGGCCACAATCAGTACATCTGCTTCTTTGACGTGTCGCTCCTCGAGAGCATTTGAACGGATGACCTTTGCATCAAGACTCTGGGCAATTTGTGATTCGGTCGGCTTGTTATCGATCGTCGATTGTTTTCCGGCCATTGACTCTTGAGGTGAAGTCAGAGCAGCACGCAGAAAGAGCGCTGGATCAGAAAGGGGCTGAACATTTGGAGGCGCGATTACAAGCACGTCCACTCTCGGTTCAACATTCAGTACAAACAGCAGCGAATCATCTTCTGGAAAAGCATCGGCAGGCAGTTCAAGCCTTCCGTGTATGACCCCTGCTCGCTTCGGTACAACGGCGATCGAATGCGTGGTGACGCGACCGGCGGCAATGGTGAGCGAAACCTGCGCGACCGGTTCGTCATCAAGCACGACTGTCACTTTTGTTTCGATCGGCTCATCGATGCCGGCCGCTTCGAGACGAACCACAAGTTCTACAGGAAGCCCGACGACTGGCCGCTGTGACCGGGGTGGATCACCAAGAATGGCAAGATTGGTGACACGACTGCGCGAACCGGCATCAACCAGAATAAGCTGAACATTTTCTGGAATTTTCTGACTCGATGGATGTTCTTTCAGCCTGCGCCATGCTCGACGCTCACAGTCGGAGATGATCCAGATACTTCGGGCGCCGCGAGGAGGACCCGAGAGTGCCTCCGCCAGTGCCGTCGATAGTTCCGCACTTCCGGGATCTGGCTCGAGGGAATCGATTTCCGCCTGCAGTCTTTTTCCATCCCCAAAAGCAGCCCTGTACAATACTTTTGGCTCCATTCCGGCGCGAATGAGCGTGACAAAATCGGAAGGTTTGAGCCGTTGGGAAGCACTGCGAACGGCTTCCCGCATTCGGTGCATTCCTGAGGTTCCATCGGTAACCAACCCAGTGGTCATGCTTGCATCGACAACGAACACCACATCCTTTCCGCCTGCTCCGCCGAAGAGAAAGCCAAATCGCTCCACCACCGGTCGAGACATCGCCCCGATGACAAGCAAGACAAACGCAGTTCGAAGCAGCATCAGCAACCATTCCACCAATTGGATGCGGCGGCGCTGCTGCACGTATCCCTCCATGAGAAACCGGAACGTCGGCAAGTCGATGGTTCGAAGGCGATACAGGTTGAGCAAATGCAACGCTATCGGCAGTGCAGCCAACGGTAAAAACCAGAGAAGTGCCGGATTAAGCATGTGAAAATGATTCCGTTTGTTGAGCCGATCGCCGAAGGCCAGTGGCTTCGAGCGAAAGGGGGAAAGAACTCAACCGGTCAACCGGCTCCGTCGTGCAAGGTAGTTCGAAAGCATCTCGTCATAGGGTTGATCGGTGAGAGCGAGTTCGTATCCAATCGCCCGTTCGAGACATGTGCTACGAAGAGTGGCAAGAAATTTTTCAAACCGATCCTGATACGCCGCACGAATCGTTCGAGGATTGGCCACGATTCGTCCCTCCCCTTCGATGTCGTGAAATCGCGTCAGCTTTTCCCAGGGAAAACTTCTCTCGGACGGATCGACGACATGGAACACGACCAGATCGTGTCGAAGATGCTTCAGCAGCGAGAGTCCGGAAGCGATGCTCTCGGGATCATCGAGAAGGTCGCTTATAAGTACGACGATGCCTCGCTTTGGAATACGGCCTGCAAGTTCTTTGAGTACATTCGACACGCGGGTGTCCTCACCGGGCGTAACGGCTTCCAGTGAGGAAAGAACGTGTCGAAAGTGATTGGCTACCGATCGCGGAGGTATGTACGAACGCACTGCGTTGTCAAACGTAGCGAGTCCGGTGGCATCATTTTGCCGGAGTGCCAAATAACAAATCGCAGCTGCAAGAAACCGTCCGTAATCAAGTTTTGTAATACCGTCAGAACCTGAAAAAGCCATCGATCGACTCGTGTCGAGAATAACGGTGATACGGGTGTTTGTCTGTTCTTCATAGAGTTTGACGTAGTACTTATCGGTCCTTGCCAACAGTTTCCAATCGATCGAACGAATTTCATCGCTCGGCGTATAGGGCCGATGATCCGCATACTCCACGCTCGAACCGAAATAAGGACTCGGGTGGAGTCCGGAAAGCAATCCTTCGACTGCTGTGCGAGCTACAAACTCCATGCGCGAAACGAGCGACAGCCCCTTCGGGTCGACAACTCCTTTTCTTTCGGCCTGCGATCCGGCGGGAACTCGTGACATAAAAAACGACTCCGAAAGCAATCAACGCTCGGTGTTCAAATAGATTGAAAAAAGAGAGACTTTATGAAACGGTCTCGGGAAGAGATTCGAGAATTCGATCGATGATCATGTCTGTTGATACACCCTCGCTCTCGGCGGTGAAGCTCGCAACGAGCCGATGACGCAGCACCGGTCTGGCAAGCGCCCGAATGTCATCAAATGCAATGCTCGGGCGTCCGTCGAGCAGTGCTCTTGCCTTGGCTCCCAAAAGCAGCGATTGACAGGCTCTCGGCCCAGCACCCCAAGAGAGCCATCGACGGATTTCAGCCGTGTTGGAAGGATCCGCAGGTCGTGTTGCTCTTGCTAATCGCACGGCATAGGCCGCCACCGGCTCCGCCACGATGACGTCGCGAACAACCCGTTGAATCCGAAGAATATCCGCTTCTCCCATCACTGGCTCGAGTTCTGCTGTCTGCCGTGAGGTCGTCGATGTTGCAATAAGAATTTCCTCATCGAGCGACGGATAATCGACTGAGATCTTAAACATGAACCGGTCTAGCTGCGCTTCGGGCAGCGGATAGGTGCCCTCACTTTCAATCGGATTTTGTGTGCCGAGGACAAAAAACGGACGCGGCAGGTCGAACGATTGGCCAGAGACTGTGACATGATACTCCTGCATCGCCTGCAACAGCGCGGCCTGCGTTTTGGGTGGCGTGCGATTAATTTCGTCGGCTAACACGAGATTGGCAAAGAGTGGGCCCTTCACAAACCTCAGTTCACGCTGACCGGTTGATTTGTTCTCCTGAAGAATTTCAGTGCCCGTGATGTCAGACGGCATGAGATCTGGCGTGAATTGAATACGACCAAATTTCAGCGAGAGAAGCTTTGAGAGACTTGAAATCATAAGCGTTTTTGCCAAACCCGGAACGCCTTCGAGAATGCAGTGTCCCTGACAAAAAAGTGCTGTGAGCATCAGTTCGAGAACTTTCTCTTGACCGACGATCACCTTGCTCAGCGCTGCGACCATCTGCCGATACGCACGCGCAACTGTTTCGGCTTCTGCCGCAACAAACCCTGGATCGCGTGCAGACTTCTGCGCATTGTCGGAGGAAACAGACGAAGATGCCATAAATCGTATCCTTTCGAAGAAATCCCTTAAGACGGCTTTCTCGATTCACGTCGATTCGCACTTGGAGAGCGAGTGCTTCGATTCACATTTTATTTCTGTCGCAGACCGAGATGGGGCACACTCTACTCTCCTGCTGGAGCGCAAAGCAACAATTTGCGACTAAAAAACTTTTCTGCCACGCTCAAACAAAGGTACAGGCTTTTTTTTGGCTCAATACGCCTGATCGCTTGAAACAATCCCGGAGGAACCTCGAGTTCATTCTGAACGAATCAACTCTGAAGCGAGACCGAGGCGAACGACTCAGGCGGCATCGGCCCCCGACCCTTCGCCGAAGTAGTACTTTCTGGCATCGGGATTTGAAAGTACTTCTTGAGCCGTGCCGTGGCAGAGCACCTTTCCGGCACGAATGACGTAACTGCGATCTGTGATGGCGAGAGTTTCGCGCTCGCGGTGATCGGTAATCAGGATTGAAATTCCGTCGCTACGCAGATTCATAATAATTTTTTGAATCGAATGAATGGTGACCGGATCGATACCAGTAAAAGGTTCATCGAGAAGAATGATCCGGGGTTGCGTGATCAGACATCGGGCAATCTCAAGGCGACGTTTTTCGCCTCCTGAAATGTAGTGGGCTTTTGACTTTCGAATTCTTGCGATGTCGAACTGTTCGAGTAATTCTTCGCAGCGGCGCTTGCGCTCGCGGCGATCCATGCCGACAAGTTCCATGATCGCAAGCAGGTTTTGTTCGACGGAAAGTTTTCGAAAGACGCTTTGTTCCTGTGCTAAATAACCCATGCCACCATCTCGCGCACGGGTATACATCGGCCAGTGCGTGACATCTTCGTTGTCCAAGAGCACGCGGCCAGAATCGGGCGACACCATGCCGCATGTCATTCGAAAACTCGTTGTTTTTCCAGCGCCGTTGGGCCCAAGAAGACCGACGATTTCCCCAGCCTCAACGTGAAAATCGACACCGTCGACAACCCGACGACGACCGTAATTTTTCACGAGGCCTTCTGCGGTTAACAGTGCCATTGCAAATTCCCTTTTGCGCGACTCGTTCGATGCGCTCCTTTGCATCGTCGGCCCTTTTGAAAATCCAAGACGGATATTCAAAGACCGGCAGACACTATCGAATAAAACGCATTCTCGCGAAGTTTGGCCAACAGGGCAATCGCATCTGAACGATACCCAAGTTCACCGGAACGCTCCATTGTGGCGAAACAGCATGCGGCCAAAAGATCACAAGGGCCTTCCCGATCAGCAGATTCCTATCGACGTGATGCCCCTCCCGCCACATTCGACCATCTTTGCTGGCAGCTGAATTGTCTCCGAGCACAAAAAACTGATCGGGTCCGAGCACATATTCAAGGCGACTTCGTTCCAGCAATTCTCCCGGCCGATTTCCCACATCAACGGCCCCTATATAGTAAATATCTCGCAGCACTCGAATATCGCTCACACGCACCGTTGCTCCGATGCTTGTGATGCCGACCGGGGAAGTATCGAGTGGGGTATGGTTTCCTGGCTCTGGGATAATGTCATCTCGCGGAAGAATGGTCTCTGGGGATCGAACAAACATCGTTGATCGGTCGAATTCAAGCAGTTTTCCGTCGACAAACACGCTGAGTTGGTTGTCCACATTTGCAAAGAGCACCGTCCATCGTCCACGCCCCTTCATTCGACTTTGGGCTGTTGGCGGCTTGATGTCACTCTGATCGGTTTCGCTTTCATCTTTAAATTCAAGCGATACTCGGCCATCGGTGAGATTCACTCCGCAGCGATACTCCTCGCCTCCTTCCACGAGATCAAACTCCACGACTCCAGAATCATTCAAGGATTCAACTTGCACTTCCACGGCAAGATCACCAACCCAATGCGGCCTTGTAGGGATCGCGTTGTACGACTGAAAGTCATCGATCAACGCTGGAATAACTGAACCATCCTGATCGAAGCGGTCGCCGCGTTCAACAATCGCCCACTGCTGATCGCTGGGAACAAAATGACGGTATCGCAGCGTCGATCGATCGCTGCTGCTGCAATTAATTGTGAAACTTGAAAACTGTTCGTTCGCCTTCCACTGCGGCCCGTCGGTATTTGGAGCCCGCCAGTCCGACCATCCAGCGGGCCATCCTGCGGCGAGCAACTTTTGCGATTCATAACGACTTTCATGCACGCACTGAAGCATCGCTAGAATTTTTTTCGGGGGTTTTCTTGCGATCGTTTCAACTGCCTGATCCCCTTTTCTCGTCCAGATATCGCCTCCCGCAATCGAAACGATCTCCCCCGGCAGGCCAATCAATCGTTTGATGTAGTTCGTTTTTGCGTCTTCGGGATATTTAAAGACGACGACGTCCCATCGCTGTGGCTCAGCGAAGTCGTACGCAAACTTGCTTACCAGAATGCGATCCCCGCTATACGACGGATAGCGAGGATCGTAGCTGGTTTGATCGGATGTTTGACGAACCAGTGGAGTTCCAAAACGACATCCAGGACAGGTCGCTTCAATAATCATTTTGCCTTCAAGGCGTGCCTGAATGCGCGCAAGTGGGCCGTGCGGCGCCCGAAGCGATTCAATGCGACTTCGTACGGCTGCTTGTTCAGTCTGAGAGCGAAACGAATCGCCACTCTTTTTTTCCAGTGATTCCAGTTCCGCTTCGAGACTGCGTCGTTCCAAACGCAAGCTCTGCGACTGATCGTCTTCCTCGGCGCTTGCTCCCACTCGAAAATCAGTGCCACACAACTCGCAGACGAGATCTTTGTGCCGGCCCATCAGTGTTGGGGCCATCGATCCTGTTGGAATGACAAATGCCTCAGCCTCAAATGCCCGAAAGAGAAGCGCAAGCGTGAAGGCCACAATGACCGACTCCACTGTTTCTCTGCCTCCAGCAGTTGAACTGCGTGTCGAAGCCCTAGGAGTTTCTGGTTTTTTTTCCGAAACAGGGCCTTCGTTCTTGAAAGCGGTCATCACTTCTTACACTCCTGAAATGCATTGGATCGCAACTGGACGCGCGCGACAATTTTTGCGTTGGCGAACTATTACTTCAAATCGATCTGAACGATTCCACTTTCCGGAAGCATTCCTCCCACCGCGGCGCCGAGCGTGGTGGCAGAGTTGTACTTTTCAGGAAGCGGCTTGCCGTCGCTACCGTTTCCTGTGAGTTCTATCTTGTAAAGTCCACAGTGCACTCCAGAGAATTCTCCACCTGGGATGCTCAGCATTGACGATCCATTGATATCTGTTTTTCCTTCGGCAGGTTTGATGAAATTGGCCATCATTGCCTCAGGAATAATTTTGATGGTGATATCCTTGAGCGGCTTTCCATTTTGAGTCACCGAAGCCGCGAGCGACGTGATTGCAATTTTGGCGTCGCGCACCCGTTCAAGCCATTGTTGGACCGTCTCACGGTTAACCGCTGCGCCCCCGGCAGCCAGCCCTACGAGGCAAGGAACTGAATTCATTTCTGTCGGTGAGATTGTGCCGTTGTTATCTGTGTCAGCTTTTTCCATCACCGCTGCTGCAATGACCGCCGGATCGAGTGATGGAGGAACAAGCCGCTTCGTCTGTCCACCGCCGCACCCCGGCGATGCGAGAACCGTACAGACGATCACAAGTACGAAGGATCGCTGAACAGGCCTCACTTGAACTGCCTTGAATCTCCTTGGATTGATCATTGATTGTCCCTTTTCTGTTCTGTTCATTCAAAGAATATTTGAGTCCCGTACAAGCGTGCCTGCTTTCAGACCGATACTCGGCCAGCATATCGACTGGTTTTCCGCAACCACAATGCCGGATGGTCCTTTGGCCCCATTGGTGAAATTAGGAAAAGAGTGGAAATAGCGTTTCACTCTCTTCGGCGTGGGTCGATCGCATATTCAATCGCGTCTCCACAAAATCCGAGGGCGAGCAGGGTTCCAGCAAGTGCAACCGATGGAAAGACAAAGAGCCACCATGCTGGTTCGATCGGCACAAGTGCGATAAATCCCTGATTGGCAAGCAGTCCCCATGACACATCCGGCGGCTGCACTCCCAACCCAAGAAATGACAGAAAACTTTCGAAGAGCATCACCCGTGGCACCGTGAGAGAGAGCGTCACCACGACGGTCCCCAAAAGATTAGGAATTACATGTCGAGCGACGATACGAATCGGTAACGCACCGCTTGCCCGAGCTGCCTCAATATACAACTCTCCCCGCAGTGCGATCGTTTTCCCGCGAACAATTCTGGCCATCGACAGCCAGCTCACCGCACCAACCACCAGATAAAAGACGGCGAGTCTTCCGATGCCGAGTCGGTCCAGCGAAAGTCGAATGGAATCTTCACCAAGAACCGTCACCAAAAAAACCACCAAAAATATCAATGGGATTGAGTCGAGCACGTCAACAATTCGCATCAGAAGCTCGTCCACCCAGCCACCGCACCATCCGGCGGTTGCGCCATAAAACACTCCCACCAGCAGCGACACTGCCGCGGCCACTCCTGCAGCAACCAGCGACACTCTGGCTCCCCAAAAGAGTCTCGACGCAAGATCTCGACCAAGTTCATCGCGTCCCAATATTCCAGAAAGTGACTTCGATCCAAATATTTTTCCTCTCATCCGCAGCATCGCTGCCGTGACACCATCCACCCGGCCCCATTCTCGATCGATCCATGTTGATTCATCCTCGCCGGGTTGTCGCTGGAGATCCTTGAGCTCCTCAATCCAGTGGCCTGACATCGGCGGCTGAAGCAGTCTTGATGTATCCACAGCGCGAGGAGATGGAAGGGGCAGCAGCGGCGTTAGGCACGCCAGCAATGCGATACTCACAAGCACCCCACAGGAGAGCATTCCGCTGGGATCTCGCAAGAATTTCCTTCCGGACGATTGCGACTTTTCGCTCGCTGGCAACCGAACGTGGCTCACCATTTTCTGCAGAGTGGTTTTACTCATCATGCATATTGTTGTTTGTATTTTTATGTTCCCGCGTCACATACATTTCGAGTGCATGCACTTCTGGCGATTAGCGTTCCAGCGACACACGCGGGTCGAGAATCACTTGCAGCACATCGACAACGATGCCCAAGACTCCCAGCAAGAGCGTGTAGAGCAGCACAAGTCCCATCGCAAGGGTGTAGTCTCGCTGAGTCGCGGCTTCGACAAAGTGATAGCCTATTCCTGGAATGGCAAACACCTTCTCGATCACCACCGACCCGGTAAGAATGCCTGCGATGGCGGGGCCAAGAAATGACACAACCGGTCCCAACGCACCTCGCAGAGCATGGACCACAACGACCCTCCAGCGACCCGCGCCCTTTGACCGTGCCGTGCGAACCCAATCACTTTGTAAAGCCTCAAGAAGTCCCGATCGCACGAGCCTCGATATCTCAGCTGCGTAGGCCAGCCCTAAGCAGCTCGCGGGCAGCACGGTATGCGCTGCATCGCCCCAACCGGCGGCAGGCAGCAGATGCCATTGATACACAAACAGCAGCACCGCCAGTCCGGCGAGTGCAAAGCTTGGCACCGCAATCCCCACCATGCTTGCACTTCGCATCAACACATCCACCACTCCGCCGGGCCGCGCCGCTGAAATCACTCCTGCTCCACCTCCAATGACCAACGCCACCACAAGAGCCATCGTTCCGAGCGTCACAGTTGCCGGCCAGCCGGCAGCAATCACCTCAGCAACCGTGTAATCTGCCATCCGAAAACTCTGCCCCAGATCACCGCGTGAAAGCCTGCCCATCTCGGTGAAGTACTGTCGCCACAGTGGGGCATCGAGTTGGTATCGCCGTTCGATTGCCTTGCGAACTTCTGGTGGTGGCTGACGCTCTGATGAAAAAGGGCCTCCCGGAACTGCTCGCATGAGAAAAAAAGAAATCGTAAAGACGGTCCACAGCATGATCGCCAGCCATGCGATTCGACGCACAATAAATTTCATCATCGACCACCTCGCCTACCGATATCGCGTGCCTGAGAGTCAATGTCGAGTGCTGAGAGCGGATGGATATCGAGTGGATTATTGTGAAAATTTCGCACCCACGGCGCAACGAGATTTTTACTGGTACGGACAAACAGGGGCAAAACAGGAAGTTCTTGCATCAGAATCATTTCGGCGTCACGAAACAAATTGTTGCGCCGGTTGCGATCAGTCTCATCTGCGGCCGCAGCGATCAAAGCGTCGTATGAATCACTTGAAAATCCAGTTTGATTATTGGCCCCTCCAGTAACAAAAAGATCTAAGAACGTGTTGGGATCAACGTAGTCACCAATCCATCCAGAACGCGCAATCCAAAAATCAAGCGTCGACTGCGAGTGCAAAAACGCGCCCCACTCCATCGAGACTAATTCAAAATCGATTCCCAGTTGTTCCTTCCACTGCGCCTGCACTAATTCCGCCACCATCTGATGCCCTTCATCCGCATTGAAGCTCAGCGTGATCCGAGGAAATCCTTTTCCTTTTGGAAAGCCCGCCTCTGCAAGCAGTTGCCTGGCGAGATCTGCGTTTTCTTGAATCGTTGCGGCCGGAATATATCCTGTAAAGGATTCGATTCCGCTCGGAACAAAACTTTTCGATGGCACCTCTCCAGGCCCAAAAACTGTTTGCACAATGTCCGTTCGATCGAGGGCCAGAGAGAGCGCCTGCCGAACCCGTTTATCCGACAGCGGTGCCCGCGTCGTATTGATGCGATAGAAACCAATGGTGAGTTCTGGCGATGTGCGAAGTTCAGGACTCTCTCTCTTGATGAGCGTGCGAGCAGCAAACGGAGGAATGCTTGTATTCCAATCGACCGCACCGGTTGTAAATAACGCAAATGCCGTTGAGCTTGATTCGATTGCCAGTGCATCGATCGATCCAATCTTCACCGATTCTCGATCCCAGTACAGATCATTTCGCACCAATCGAATGCGGTCTCGCAGTCGCCGAAATCCAAGTCGGTACGGACCGCTGGAAACCATATGTTTCTGCGACGTCCAGCCAGGTGAACCATAGCGATCAATCACATGCATCGGCACCGGCGCGAGCGGATAGAAAGCAAGCAATTGAGGAAAATAGGGCGTCGGCCGCTGCAGTTCAACGGTGAGAGTATCACTCTGGGCATGCAATCCGACGGTCGTTTGAAAGTCGGGAAGAATACATCTGGCTGCGATCGCGTCGCCTGTCCGTGTGGAAGCATGGCTGGCCGCGGCGTAGCGTTGTCCATTCACCGTGTAGATCCATTGATCCGAAAAACCTTCTCGCGTCGGCTCGCGCGAGAGACTGCTGTTGTCTCTCGAATCCAACGAATCGATGTTCTCCAACACGCCGCGAACCACTCTGCCGCGGGCAAATGGCAACTGAGGATCCACCGGTGGGCCATCGAGTTCGACCTCAACAAAGTCTCCTTTTGCAATCAGACCTACGGAATAGTTCTTTGCTCCCTTCACCGACCAGATTTGATAGGCATACTCCGCGGCAGTCGCCGGATCGAGCATTCTTCGCCATGCGGCAATGACTCCGAAAGCATCGATGGGCTCACCGTCAGACCAGCAGGCAGGTCGAAGGTAAAATGTGTAGATCAGTCCGTCTGCCGACACTGTCCAGTTTTTGGCAAGTCCTCCTCGTGGCTCAAGCGTGCGCGGGTCCCATCGAAGCAAGCCCTCAAAAAGCGATCCCACAAGACGGCCTTCGGGTTGACCAGTGACGCGTTGGGGATCGAGTGATTGTGGTTCGGTTCCATTGATAAACACAAAGTCCGCCGGCGGTTCATTGGGAAACGACACCGCCCACATGCCGGCGGCCACAACCAACACCACCAGCAGTGCGGGAACCATCGAACGCAGACGAGCAAGCATTATTCCACCATCGTCCTTCCACTCTCACGTGCCTCAACGCTACCGCATGAGCAGAGGCACAATCGCCTTTTCGACATCGGCATAGGTAAACGGACGACCGAGTGTCTTCTTTGCAGAGTCATCGTCAAATTGGACCACCAGCGTTCCTGTTTGGTCATAGAGAAACACTGCTGGAACGCTATCGAGCATGAGTTTTCTGTACATCACGTCGGCATCCTCTCGGGAAAGCATATTGGTAAACGTCGCCTTTTGGCTTTTGAGAAATTCAAGCACTCGTCCCTGTACGGCTTCGGGTTTTCCAATCCCTTCATAGTCCAGCGAAAGTGACATGCACACGACATCCTTGCCATGACCATACCGGTTATGAAGGGCGACGAGTCCGGGAAACTCCCGAATGCAAGGAGCGCACGATGTGCTCCAGCAATCGAGCACGACCACGCGTCCCTTGGCTTTTGCAATCTCTTTCGAGAGTTCGTCATGGTCGACAAGCCTCAAATGCACTTCGTCGGTAATCGATTCATCGGCATCGACAACCATTCCTGCAAGTCCTGCGGTGATTGCAATCCCAAAAACAATCAAAGCCTTGTGTTGGATCATCGCATGGATTTTCCGAATCGAACGTTCTCGCGGGATTCTTGATGTGTCCTGAATCTCTGACGGTGACAGACTCGACGCGTTCTGGGCCCGATGCATGAGTTTGAAATACATTAAAAACCGCTCCTGATTCTTCGTTATTCTCATCGATGACGCTCTTCGGATAGTGTAGCTCCCACCATGAGCCGCTTCGAACATGTTCGTCACCGCCCCCCTGTGTTGCTTGAGCAATCCCGCGAACTCCTCGTTGCCTGCGCCGCGATGAATAGCTATGTGAACATTTCGCACATCGTACGAACAGCGGGATGCTTTGGCATTTCTCGCGTCGTGGCCTGCGGCACCGCAAGACTCGAGGAACGCATTGCCCGCGATGGAGCCGATTCAGTCATTCTCGAAGTGCGTCGTTCTCTGCCACCGGTACTCGATCGATTCAAAGCACAAGGGTACGAACTTGTCGGCCTTGAGCAGACGACCTGCTCGGAGAGTCTTTTTACGTTTTCGTTCGTTCCTCGTACTGTGCTGGTGATTGGTAATGAGCGGCACGGACTGACTCCCGAAGAACTTTCCCGCCTCGATCGTGTCGCCGAGATTCCGATGAACGGCCTTCCTCACAGCCTCAATGCTGCCACAGCCGCAGCCGTGGCTATGTATCAATACGCACAACAGTTTCGTGTTGGGTTTGCCACAGGCACTGAGCAGACAACATGACCATTATCATCGGTACCGATGAGGCCGGATATGGTCCAAATCTTGGTCCTCTCGTCGTCGCAGCAAGTGGGTGGCGGATTGACGCACCGCAGTCACACGCCTCTGAAAGACTCGTTCTTGCAATTGATCACGCTCTTTCTGAAATCGTGTCACAGGGTTTCAAAGGCCCACTCTGGGCCGATTCGAAAACAATTTTCCGTGGCACACACGGGCTCGTATCGCTCGAGCGCGGCGTTCTTTCCGCAGTGGCACTTTGTGTGGGAAATGTTCCAGGCGCGTGGTCATCGCTTGCCAATCTTCTTGCAGGTGGGATTACGCCAACGGCTCACGATCGCACTGCAACGGAGTGGACTGCTCTGGAACAACTCGTTTTGCCACTCGAAGTGAAAGCTTCGTCCTGTGATCGAATCGCGAGCTGTCTGCGAGATATTTTGCAGCAGCAGGGCGTGACGCTTGAGTGCCTCCGGGCAACGGCCGTCTATCCAGCGAGCTTTAATGCGATGCTTGATTGCGGGCTCAATAAATCGGACATCCTCTCAAGCACCACGCTCTCACTCGCCGCAACGATCTGTCAGGAGATTCGCTCGAGTACACCATCAGATGCACTCGAACCGATTCTGCTCTGGTGTGATCGTCATGGAGGACGCAAGAGTTATGCCTCGCTTCTCTCTCATCATTTTGATGCGGCGATTGTTTCTATTTTGGTTGAAACAGCATCCTGCTCAACGTATTCGATTGGTTCGCAGGCGATTCGGATTGAGTTTTCCGTCGGCGGCGAGTCTCGCATTCCAGTCGCACTGGCGAGCATGACTGCCAAATATGTGCGTGAACTGTCGATGAGTGTTTTCAACGCTGCCTGGGCGGCGCGAGTGCCCGGACTCAAGCCAACGGCCGGTTATCCGACTGATGCGATTCGATGGCGGCGTGATGCTAAAGAGGCGATTTCCGCGGCTGAGATGCCGATTGATAGTCTCTGGCGCCGAGTCTAAGTGGTGAGTTGCGTTCGTTCTTGTCACCAAGAGTTTCAATCCCCAGAGCGAATATCGCGATCAGATAATTATTTCAGTCATGCTCGCAAATTGTGTAAACGATTCATTCGCTCCGACTCCAATTCCAGAAAAACACCGAAGAGCCTTTTGCTCTTTCGAATCAAGTCTTTCTGATACGCTCTTTGAATCGGTGCATCAAGGCAACCCATAGTCAGATTTTATCCTTTGATATTTCATGCCACACTGTGACAATTGTCTCTTTATCATACGACATGCTTGGGCCGAAGAGGTCTCAGAGGATGGCTCCGATCGATCCCGTTCGCTCACCAAAAAAGGGCGGCGACGATTTGAAGAAGTCATGTCACGACTCGTTGAACAGGGTCTGACGATCGATCGCATTGCCACAAGTCCGCTCACACGGGCCAAACAAACTGCCGAGATCGTGGCCGCCATGCTTCCGAATAAACCTCGCATTGATATTGTCGAATGGCTCGCGCCAGGTTCGAACTGGCAAGCTGCCATCGACTGGTCGATTAAAAGCGGCGCACAAAAAGTGGCTTGGGTCGGACACGCTCCAGATGTCGGTTCTTTGGTGTCTCGTGCTATCGGTGCAAGCGGCGCTTCGATTGCCATGGCAAAAGGATCGGTCGCCTCGATTCACTTTCCACAGAACTTTGGAGAGAACGGCTTTCTTGAATGGCTCATTACAGCCGGCCTTTTGGGCTGCTAGACTCTCAATCGACGCTTCGACACCTCCATCCTCGAGAAGAGCCTCTGTTTGTTGGAGATGTTGATTCTATCGTAGAGTCTATTGTCGTTATGACGCTCTTCCACGCCCAAAGACTCGCTTGATAAAGTTCTCGTCCATCGTTCATTGATACAACCAAGGCTTCTAAACTTTTTTACTGATACTAAGGTGAGACATGTGTGCTCGATCCAAGCGATTTGTGCGATCTACCAGTTTTTTGAAAAACAGTACGATGCTGCGTCTGTCGATACTTTTCACGATTGTGGTTGTGTGCATCGCAATCGCGCCTGCAGGCTGTGCTCCGTCAGCACCTGCCAAACGCGTTGGCGATGTCGTGGCGGTTGAGAGCGTCGAAATCGTTCCGGCAGACGCCGCCGATTTGAAAATGCCAAGTGCTGTGGAGGAGGTGTCTGCTGCTTCAAAACAGCGTGCCAATTCCGCAATTCAAGAAGCCGACAAAGCGATTGAGGCCGCCAAGGGATCGATTCACGCTGCGAGCCAGTCGGCTGCTACAGAAAAAGTGTTGCTCGGGGAATCTTCTCTCACCGCCGGAGTACCGGGAAGTGGACCAATCACGCTCGAACAGATCGATTCGTGGCTTGCAAATCCCAAAAACCACACTGTGATCCAACCGATTCTTCCGCTCGGACTCTCGGCGGGTGCAGGCCAGATGCAAGGTCTTGAATCCAATCCGCTCACGCGTGCAAAGATAGAACTCGGCCGACAACTTTATTTTGACAAAAGACTTTCTCTTGATTCAACGGTTAGTTGCGCCAGTTGTCACAATCCCCAAGAAGGTTACGCAGCGCACACGAAGACTGGTGTCGGGATCAACGGTCAGCGCGGCGGTCGCAATTCCCCCGTGGCGCTAAATCGCATTCTTTCGGGAGCGCAGTTTTGGGATGGACGTGCCGATTCACTTGAGGCGCAGGCGATTGGCCCGATTGCCAATCCCATTGAAATGGGATTTACACATCAAGGTGTCGTCGAACGTCTTGGCGGGATTCCAGTGTATGCAATACAGTTTGAGACAATCTTCGGGGATCTTTCGATTACTCGCGTCGGCGAAGCGATTGCCGCCTTTGAGCGAGTCTTGGTGACCTTGCCATCTCCTTACGATTACGCCGAACAGATGCGGGCCTTTGCCGGACTCGATCAGGATGACATCGATGATGATCCCGACCTTGTAAGGCTCTCCAAGGAAGCGACCGCCGGTGTTGAGTCGCATGCCATGTCAGATTCAGCAAAGAGGGGACGCGAAATATTTTTTACAGAGAAAGGCAACTGCACTGCCTGCCACGTGGGAGCCAATCTGGCTGATGAAAAATATCACAATATCGGCATCGGTATGGATGCGTCGGATCCAGATCGAGGCCGATTTACAGTGACGAATGATGAAAAAGACACCGGAGCGTTCAAAACTCCAACCATTCGAAACGTGTCCCTCTCGGCTCCCTATATGCACGATGGGTCCGTTGCGACGCTTCAAGAAGTGGTGGAGTGGTACGACAAGGGAGGACATCCAAATAAGTATCTCAATGAGAAAATCCGAAAGCTCAACCTTTCAGAACAAGATCGCGCGGACCTCGTCGAGTTTATGCTGGCATGCACCGGCCCAGCTCCGTTGGTAGAGATAAACCGTCTGCCGGCAGATCTCTAACCGATCCATGCCTGAGGCTCGTTTGATTCGGTCGAATATTGATGCTGGCCCTTGTTGAATTTCAATTGCCTTTCACAGTTATCTCCACGCCACTTGCGGTGAGCTAAGAGAGTTTATCTATGCCCGATCGTTCCGAGTGGTTTCCAGTATCCAAAAGTCAATCGCCGTTTTACGCAGGAATTGACCTTGGTGGTACGAACATCAAAACCGGACTCGTCGACGATCTCGGACGCACGCTGGCATACCACCGTGAACCGACTCTCGTTGCACAAGGCCCAGAAGACGGTGCACAAAGAATGGGGCAAAGCGTTTTGCGTGTCGCCGAACTTGCCGGCATCAACGTAAATCAGATCGCACGCGTCGGACTCGGTACGCCTGGAACTATGGATATTCCTGCTGGAATGCTTCGTGAACCGCCAAACCTTCCAGGATGGCGACAGTTTCCGGTGCGCGACAGAGTCTCGGCTCACTGCGGCTTAGACGTGACGTATGCCAACGACGGCGGTGCCGCTGCCTATGGTGAATTCTGGATTGGTTCGGGCCGAGAGCTTTCAAGCATGGTGCTCTGGACACTCGGCACAGGAATCGGGTGCGGGATTATCGTCGACGATATGTCGATTGATGGAGCACACAGCCATGGCGCCGAATGTGGCCACATCATCGTCGACGCTTCCGATGATGAGCGACTCTGCCCGTGCGGACAGCGAGGACACCTTGAGGCTTATGCGAGTGCCACCTCACTGATGGCGACCGCAAGAGAACAGTTTAAAAAGGGTGCTGGTGGTTCTCTTGCCGAGGCCGTCGCCGCCGGGGAAATACTGACGCCCATTCTCATTTCAAAACACGCCGAGTCCGGCGATCAACTCTCAGCGAATCTGATCCTCGAAGCTGCTCGTTGGTTGGGGATCGGCACGGTGACTTTGCTGCACACAATCGATCCCGAAGGAGTCGTGATTGGCGGTGCGATGACGTTTGGTGGAGAGTCTGCTCCGATCGGTCGAATGTTCATCGAACGTGTTCGGCAGGAGGTGCGCGCGCGGGCCTTCCCCATTCCGGCCGAGAGAACGACGATTCGATATGCAAGCCTCGGCGGCGATGCGGGCTACGCCGGCGCCGCAGGGCTTGCACGCCTCGAACACCGTCGGCGTAGTGGAATCACCTTCGCCTGACACGCATCACAAAGAGACTCTCACTTCACTATGTCATTCGACTGCCGATACATACGCAATTTCTCAATCATCGCCCACATCGATCACGGCAAGAGCACGCTGGCCGATCGACTTCTCGAACGCACCGGAACAGTCGAGAAGCGACAACTCAAGGAACAGATGCTGGACGACATGGAGCTGGAGCGCCAGCGAGGCATCACGATCAAAGCTCGCGCGGTACGAATGGAGTATTCGCTTGATGGCCAAATCTACGAACTCAATCTTATCGACACACCCGGGCACGTCGACTTTCATTACGAAGTCTCTCGGAGTCTCGCCTGTTGCGAAGGAGCGGTTCTTCTGGTGGACGCCTTTCAGGGAGTTGAAGCACAAACTGTTGCCAACGCCTACGCCGCAACGAGTAATAATCTCACGATCGTTCCGGTCATGAACAAAATTGATTTGGTGCATGCTCGGATCGATGATGTGCTCGCTGAAATGGAGTCGAGTCTTGCAATCGACCCCGCCGACGTGATTAAGGTAAGCGCGAAGACCGGCGTGGGAATCGATGAACTTCTTGCAGCGATCATCCACACGATTCCGGCACCGGAGGGAGATCCAAACGCGGTACTGCGTGCGATGATTTTTGACAGTCATTACGATAGCTATCGCGGCGCGATCACTTACGTGCGCATCGTCGAGGGCACCGTTCGAAAGGGACAAAAAATTCGGTTTCTCGAAACCAGCACAACCCACGAAGTGCTGGAACTTGGCCAGTTCGTGCCCCAAAGACGAGCCTGCGAAAGCCTCTCCGTCGGTCAGGTTGGATATCTTGTTTGCAACATCAAGGATGTGAAGCAGGTGCATATCGGTGACACCGTAACGATCCCGGGAGATTTCGCCGCTTCTCCGCTGCCCGGATATAAACCCCCGCAGCGCATGGTGTATTGCGGACTCTATCCTTCTGAAGGAGAAAGTTTCGAAGACCTTCGAGACTCACTTGAAAAATTAGTGATCAACGATCCCTCCTTTGAATTTTCTCCTGAAAGCAGTGAGGCACTCGGTTTCGGATTTCGCTGCGGATTTTTGGGGCTGCTGCATATGGAGATTATTCAGCAGCGTCTTGAAAAAGAGGCTGATCTCGATCTTGTTCAGACAGCGCCCAACGTGACGTATCAGATCCTCAAGAAAACCGGTGAGACTCTTGAAATTCGAAATCCGCAAGATGTACCGGATACGGGCCAGATCGAGGAGTTTCGACAACCGATTGTCCGCACTAATTTTATTATTCCAGCCAATCTCATCGGCCCGATTATGCAAATGTGCACCGATCGACGAGGTGCATATCTCAAGACAGAATACCTCTCTCCAACTCGTGCCATGATCACATTCGACCTTCCTTTGGCCGAAGTGATTTACGATCTTCACGACAAACTCAAGAGTGTCACACGAGGTTATGGCACGATGGATTATGAACTCATCGGCTATTTTCCGGCCGATTTAGTGCGTTTGGATATTCTCGTCGGAAGTAAGAAGGTGGATGCCTTGTCGATTATCTGTGATCGTCGCGATGCCGACCGCCGAGGCAGAGCGATTGTGAAGAAACTGCGCACTGAGATTGACAGGCACATGTTTGAAATCGCACTACAGGCAGCGATTGGCACCAAAGTAATCGCTCGAGAAACAATTTCTGCCATGCGAAAAAATGTCACCGCAAAGTGCTACGGCGGCGATATTTCACGCAAGAAAAAACTCTGGGCAAAACAGAAAGAGGGAAAGAAGCGGATGAAAAGTATCGGGAGCGTTGATATTCCACAGAAGGCGTTTATGGCCGTTCTGGATACCGAGGGAGAACGGTAGGCTTGAAAATACATTCATCGTGAAACAGTAGAAACAAGAGAACAACCACCTGGAAAAAAAACTCTCATGAACGAAACAAAACCTCTGCTGCTCAAAGGTCGAATCAACCATTCCGTAGTGTTTTGGTGTTTTAACATTGCTGGCGAAAAGTGGGACATCGACACCATGTGCTCTGTTGCCAAGAGCCTCGGAATTGGATCGGTTGAAATCTGCGGTCCTGAATTGTGGGGCACGATCAAGAAGCATGGTCTCACCTGTGCAATTGCTTCAAATGGAATGCCGGGTGCGCCGTTCATGAAAGGACTCAACAACCCCGCCTATCAACGGGAAGTCATTTCTGTCACATCACACATGATCGACGACTGTGCTGCAGCGAATGTCCCCAGCGTGATCGCCTTCACCGGTTACAAATGGAAAAATGCCGAAGACCCAACCAGCGGTGAGATCTCTCTTGAAGAAGGCGCTGATACTTGTGTCGAGGGTCTCAAGCAGTTGGCTCTACTCGCTGAAAAAAGAGGCGTTACCGTCTGTCTCGAGCACTTGAACACTCGAGACGGTTCGCATCCTATGAAGGGACATCCCGGCTATCAGGGAGACGATATCGACTATGTCGCAAATATCGTACGGCGTGTCGGTTCACCACGCGTGAAGTTGCTGTTTGACATTTATCATGTGCAGGTGATGAATGGCGACGTTCTCCGCCGCCTCGAAGAATGTAAGGACGTGATCGGGCACATTCATACAGCGGGGAATCCAGGTCGGGCGGAACTTGATGACAGTCAGGAAATCAACTTTCCACCGATCATGCGGAAATTGATTGAAATCGGCTACAAGGGCTACGTCGGTCACGAGTTTATCCCAACTCGGGATCCTCTCGCCGGGCTTCGTCAGGCCGTAGAACGATGCGACGTATAGGCTCTGTGCCCATTTTTTGAGTGTGAGTCAGACTCGTACGCATTGTTCTGATTTCCTTTCATTTCCTTTGATTCTAGAGAAAAGTGTGCTCATCGCTTTCAGTCTGCTTGCAGTGTTGTTGCTGGCGAGTCACTATCTCTCATCAATTCAGTGAATTTCGTTGATCTCGAAAAACCGCTTTGTAACACCCCTCAGAAAACGATCCTTCCATGCAGCAACGACCTCAGTTTCCGGAATTTCCAGATTTTGTACGAATGCTGCAGTTCGGTTCCCGTCAGAATATTCCTGTTTTGTTGGCAGGAGTTTTTGGTCTGTTCATCGTTGCCGGCCTGTCGCGCGGTGTGTACACCGTCGGCCCCGAAAGCGTCGGTGTTGTTCAACGCTTCGGCCGATTTATTGGAACGGTCAATTCTGGTCTTCGCTTCAAAATTCCCTTTGGTATCGATCGGGTCACCATCCTGCCGGTAAAGCGACAACTCAAGATGGAATTCGGTTTCGGTTCACCCGGCGCCTCAAATCTCGACCAAGTTTCGAATGAACAGTCGCAAGAGAGTGATATGGTGACCGGTGATCTGAACGCCGCCCATGTCGAGTGGGTCGTGCAGTATGAAATTAGCGACCCTGAACAATTTCTCTTTAATAATCGTGATCCTGGTCTGACACTCCGCGATCTCTCAGAAAGCGTGATGCGAGAGGTGGTGGGGGATCGCACCGTCGATGAAGTGCTGACTATTGGCCGACAGGGTATTGAGAATGAATCGATTCAAAAGCTCACAACGATTGTGCAGGAACTCCGTATGGGCCTTCGGATTCAGCAAGTGCAACTGAAAAATGTTCATCCACCCACGCCCGTGCAAAAGTCTTTTGATGAAGTGAATCGGGCTCAGCAGGAACGCGAACAGATGATCAACCTGGCCGCCGGTGAATACAACAAAGTCGTGCCTCGGGCCAGCGGCGAAGCGGAGCAAAAGATTAGTCAGGCCGAGGGCTATGCTCTCAAGCGAGTCAACGAAGCCCAAGGTGATGTCACACGATTCAAAGCGCTTCTTGAGCAGTATGAAAAAGCTCCCGAAATTACTCGTCAAAGACTTTATCTTGAAACGCTATCCGATGTGATTCCGCAGATTGGCAGCAAGATTATTCTCGATGCTGATGTGAAACAGTTCCTACCCTTGATGAATCTGCAACAGTTCGAATCGAGGTCGACGGTTAAAAAATGAACAGACTCCCACTCCATCCACTGCTCCGCTTGGTTCAACGAGGCATTGAAACGCTCTCTTCGCCTCTTGGCGGATTACTCGTCGTGATCGCGGTCATGATCCTTTACGGATGCGCGTATACCATCGATCAGACCGAACAGGTGGTGATTACCCAATTTGGTCGTCCGGTTGGCCAGCCTCTCAACATCTCAGAAACAGACTCGCACGCTGGTCTTCATTTCAAAATTCCCTTTATTCAAACAGCCAATCGTTTCGAAAAGCGGATCCTTGAGTGGGACGGTCTTCCCAGTGAAATGACTACTCGCGACAAACTCTATGTTGTTGTTGATACGTTTGCACGATGGAGAATCGCTGATCCGCTAAAATATTTTCAAAGCCTTCGCGACGAGCGGAGCGCCCTCTCGCGACTCGATGACATTATCGGTAGCGAAACTCGAAATATTGTCGCCCGTCACGATCTGATCGAGGTCGTGCGTTCCGACAAGCAGCGAAAGTCAGAGCAGGAAATCACGCTCGCAGAATCCGGGGCTACCGTCGGCGTTCTTCCTCCAATTCAGTTTGGCCGCAAGGAACTCGAGCGGGAAATTTTTGCCGCCGCGTCTCCTAAAGTTCATATCTGGGGAATCGAGTTACTCGATGTACGAATTAAACGCATCAACTACAAGGCTGGAGTCATTGAAAAGATCTACGATCGCATGATGTCAGAACGCATGCAGATTGCTGAACGTTTTCGCTCTGAGGGGGAAGGCGAGGCCGCAAAGATTGCAGGCCGAAAGGAAAAAGATCTGCAACGAATTGAGTCGGATGCCTACCGCACGGTGCAGGAAATTGAAGGTAAATCAGATGCCGAAGCCTCTGAGATTTACGCGAATGCCTATACGGCAAGTCCTACGGCAGCCGATTTCTATACATTTCAGAAAACGCTCGACACCTACAGGGCAACGCTCGGTCGTGATAGCACGCTTATCCTGACTACCGATAGCGATTTTTTTGGGTTATTTAAAAGTATCGATGGAAATCTGGCACCGAGATCTTCAGAAGTGCCGCAATAGGCGCGCTGGTTTCTTCAGGGTTTTCGTATCGGTTGCTGTGCGCCAACTTCTTTTCGCCACTCGATGAGCGATTGAGCCATCACGGCTGTTGTATCTCCTTCGCGGTCTGAACACTCTTTTGATTCTCCCGGATCACTTTCGATATCGTAGAGTTCAATTCGATTGTCTTCGAAAAATTCGATCAGCCTCCATCGATCTCTTCGAATCGCACTGTAGGGCGTTGCACCACCAGGATGATAGTGCGGGTAGTGCCAGAAGAGGTCTCGTTTCTCGAGATGCGCATCAGGGCGTGCAAGAATTGGCACCAGACTTTTTCCATCAAGGACGCTCTCTCGTGGCAGCGGTATTCCGACAACTTCAGCAATCGTTGGAAAGATGTCGAGGCCTGTTACCGGTTCATTGCATACGCGTCCCGGTGCAGAAATGCCTTGGCCGGCTACGATGAACGGCACCCGAACACCTCCTTCGTATGCAGAGCCTTTTCCAACTCGTAGCGGTGCATTGCTGGTAACCCCCTGCAGTCCACCATTGTCGCTGGTGAAGATGACAAGCGTACGATCAAAGATTTTACAGTCATCCAACGCATCAACGATCCGTCCTACGGCATCATCAAGGCTTGAAAGCATTGCGGCATAGGCTGGCGTAGATTGCGTTCGTGCTCCGGCCGCCTTGGCTTTAAATTCCCCAATCCGATTGGGCTTGGCTTGAATCGGCGAGTGAACAGCATGAAAAGGAACGTACAGGAAAAATGGACTGTTTTGGTTCTCCTGAATAAAACGTACCGACTCGCTTGCCTCCCGATCGGTAAGATATTCTCCTTCTGGTCCGTCGGAAAGCGTTGAGATCTTATACGGTGCAAAATAGTTCGGGGGCTGTCCTCGGTGCGTGCCTCCGCGATTGCAATCAAATCCCTGTTTCAGTGGGCCAAATTCTGGAAGATCGCCCAGGTGCCACTTTCCAATTGAAGCCGTTGCATATCCCGATGCATGCAGCAGTTCAGCAATCGTTATTTCTCCAAGCACTAGCTGTTTTGTCCAGTTCGGAGGCGATAAGGGCGCGTCGGGTCTGTCATGACCGGCAATCCAGTCTGTGAGATGCAATCGCGCAGGATTCCTTCCTGTCAACAAACCGGCACGCGATGGCGAACAGACGGTGCATGCGGAATAGCCACACGTAAACCGGACGCCCCTGTGGGCAAGTGCATCAAGGTGTGGTGTCTCGTGCCACACGCTTCCGTCAATACCCAGATCGTGTGCCCCAAGGTCATCTGCAAGCATTACCACAACATTGAAAGGCTGCGCCGAAATTGATTGCACCGTAAAGATGCCGTAGCATGCGACACAGATAATCACAACAATAACACCTGTGTAAAGTCGATGGTTCAACATTCTCTTCCCCCATAGATTGATCTCTTTGCACTATCCGGTCATTCTCGGTCACGCGCTCCATCAGAAGACTCTACTTTGCGATGGTGCGTCGAGCCTTTCTTGTATCACTCTACTTCAAACGCCATTGAGACTGAGTTCCGCTGCAACATATCTGGGCACACTTGGGCACCAGTAGTTGCAAGTCGTGTACCGCTCACTTTAAAGTCTTTCTTCTGTTGAACGCTTGGGTTTCTTTCATTTGAATCCTTTGTCTTGACTGAAATCTGATGCCGTTCACACCGTATCACCTCTTTGGCAATTGCCCGTGAAGCGACACACAACTACTTTCTCTTGGAACATGATTTTTCTGAGACGGCTTGTTCCGTTGTGTGGCTCTGTATGGATTCTCATCGGATCTGTGTATGCAGGCATCCCAGAGGGGCTTTCATCACTGATACAGCAGTCTTGCCTCGAGTGCCACGATACGGAAACAGCCGAAGGCGGACTCGATCTTTCGTTGCTGTCCTTTGAACTCAGCGATCGTTGGGTACGCGATCGCTGGATACACATTCACGATCGAGTTCAAAAGGGAGAAATGCCACCTCAAGATCAGGCCCTTCTGCCACCGGAACAGTCGCACTTTCTCAATCTTCTTGCGACGGAGATTGGTCATGTCGATCACGAGGAAATTCTGACCGAGGGTCGTGGACCACTTCGTCGGCTGAATCGCGATGAATACGAACAGAACCTGCGCGATGTTCTGCAACTCCCCACTCTCGATATCCGTGACATGTTGCCAGAGGATCGCCAAGGGCATCGCTTTCAAAAAACATCTGCAACTCTCGATATGTCGCGCGTACAACTCACGGCCTATCTTGATGCTGCCGAAACCGCCTTGCGTCAGGCGATGATTCTCACAGACAAACCACCACCTGTAACGAATTTCCGCGCGATTGGAACAGCCTTGTTCCCTGAGGATCATACCTTTGGAGAGCGAGAAGCGATGTTCTTTGCCAAGGACAATACCGCCATTGATTCACAGCATTTAGATGCACTCCGAGAGAATCCAGCGATTGAACTTGCGCTTTTTCGTTCCGCTCACTGGCCCTATTACGGTTATCCCAAAGGCTTCGTCGCAAAACTACCGGGCGAATACAAGGTGCGATTCTCCGCACGTGCCGTCGTGCAGATGCAGAAGTACACGCTCATGCCTGCCACGCGAAGCGTGCCGATGACGTTCCGCGCTCGCAAGCCGTCCGGTCCCGATGTCTCTGGTGATGTGCGCGCCACAGGGGGCTTGATTGACATTCAACCAGAAGTCGCAACGTATGAAACCACCGTGCTGCTGCGTGAGCACGAAACATTTGAATACAGTCTCCTCGGACTGCCAGTGCCACTGGCAAGAAATATCAATGGTGGTGGGCCGGAATATCGTTATCCACCGCTTCCCGAAGGTGGACAGCCCGGTATTGCCTTTCAGTGGCTTGAAGTTGAAGGCCCTGTTGCATCGAACACATGGCCGCCGCCTTCGCATCGCGTACTGTTTGATACTCTCGGTGCCCATCCAATTTCAAAGCAACCGCTTGAGGATGCGAAAAGACTACTGCGACGGTTCATCGCACAAGCCGGCGGCGAGGCTTTGTCTGAAGAATCCCTACATCACTTTGATCGGCTTATCCAAAGCCGCCTTGAGCACAACGTTCCCTTCGCTGAGTCGATGCTCGCCGGATACAAAGCTTTTCTCTGCTCGGGTCATTTTCTTTATCTGCATGAGCCTACGCACGCCAGCGATCACCTTGCCATCGCCTCGCGACTTTCTCATTTTCTCACCAACACGCGGCCTGACGTCGGGTTACTCGAACAGGTGCGGCTTGAAAAACTCCGCGATGCAAAGACACTCCAATCGGAGACCCTTCGACTTATTTCTAGTGACGGCTTCGATCGTTTCGTGAAACATTTCACCGACTCCTGGCTCAATCTCTGCCATGTGCGCCGCGACGAACCAGACATTCGGCTCTATCCAGAATATCGTTTTGATGACTATCTCGTGGAGTCTATGGAACGTGAAACTCGCGCGTTTTTCGCCGCAATGATTCGCGACAATCTTTCTGTTGCCTCGCTCATCGATACAGACTTTGTCTTCGCCAACGACCGCCTTGCGTCCCACTATCAGCTTTCACCGATCAAAGGTTTTGCAATGCGTAAGGTGACGCTTCCCAAAGACAGTCCGCGTGGGGGACTGCTCACGCAGGCAGCCCTTTTAAAAGTAACTTCAAACGGCACTAGCACCTCCCCTGTAGTGCGAGGAGCCTGGGTCATGGAACGCCTTCTCGGCGAACCGCCGCCGCCGCCGCCAACAAGTGTTCCTGCAGTTGAACCGGACATTCAAGGTGCAAAAACAATTCGCGAACTGCTCTCGCTCCATACTGCGTCGCAGGTGTGTGCAAACTGCCACGCGCAATTCGATCCTGTCGGTCTGGCGCTTGAAAACTTCGACATTCTAGGAGGCTGGCGAACTGTGTATCGCGGAGTCGAACAGGGCGAACGTGTTTTTGGCATCGATCGCGCCGGTCACGACTTCTCTTACACGCTTACGGGGCCTGTCGATGCCAGTGGCACCCTGAGAGATGGTCGTCCTTTTCACGATATTCGGGATTTAAAAACTTTTTTTGCTGCACGTCCACGGCAACTCGCACGCAATCTTCTTCATCTATTCACCGTTTACTCCACTGGAACTCCAGTGCGTTTCTCCGATCGCATAGAAATCGAGGCCCTCCTCGACTCCTGTTCTGTCGACGGCTATCGCGTACGGGATCTTCTGCTTGCGCTGGTTCAAAGCAAAATTTTTCTTGGTCAAGATGGTTGTTTGTAACGTCATGCACACTCCACACACCGTTGTTGCATTCCGACGTGTTTCGCGGCGCACTGTTTTGAAAAGCGCTGGCGTGACGCTTGCGCTACCGCTTCTGGAATGTATGACTTCCTCGCATAGCAGAGCAGATGCAATACAGCCACTTCGCAGAATGCTTCTTATTTCCAACAACCTCGGCGTACTACCAAAACTTTTTTTCCCTAAGAATACTGGTCGCGATTACACGCTTTCACCATACCTCTTATCACTCGAGAATTTTCGAGCTGACTTCACTGTTTTTAGTGGTCTTTCTCACCCCGGAGTCGTCGGCGGACACAGTACAGAAAATTGCTTTCTGACTGCGGCACGGGGTCCGACGAAGAGTGGTTTTCGAAATCAGATTTCGCTCGATCAGTTTGCCTCTGAGAAACTGGGGTGGCTCACCCGATTTCCAACGCTGAATCTTGGCGTCAATATCGACAAAGCCAACCGCAGCCTCTCTTGGACGCGAGATGGCGTCTTACTTCCTGCTGAAGAGAATGCTCCTGCATTATTTCAGAAAATGTTCGTCCAGGGGGATCCCGCCTCCGTACAGGAACAGCTTCAGCGACTCGAAGAACGCGGCAGCATTCTCGACACATTGCTCGATGACACCAACCAGTTTCGACGCACACTCGGTCGGGACGACAAGGCTCGTCTCGATCAATATCTCACCTCTGTTCGTGAAGTCGAAGAGCGTCTGCACGCTGCCCGTGAATGGGAACTGCGCCCAAAGCCAAGCGCTCCACAACCGCCACCTGTCGATATCCACGATAAGAAACTTTTCATTGAAAAGTTTGATTTGATGCTCGCCATGGCACAACTCGCGCTGGAATCCCGGTCCACGCGGATCGTTACGCTCATGGTTGATGCATTTGCGACACCTGCTTTTCAGCTTCATCCCAATCACATTACGACCGACGGCTATCACAATCTCAGCCATCACGGTCAATCTGTTGAAAAAATCCAGCAACTTGAAGATGTCGACCGCCAACAAATGGCGCTTCTCGCAAAGCTGCTCAAGACTCTCTCGGACACACCGGATGCAGGCCAACGATCGCTCGACAACACGATCATTGTGTACGGAAGTAACATGGGTGATTCAAACACCCACGACAATTCAAATCTTCCAATTCTGCTGGCCGGCGGTGGTTTTCGGCACGGAAATCACCTTGCATCGAACCACAGTTTTGACACGCCACTGTGCAATCTTTTTTTGAGTATTCTGCACCGCTTGGGGATTGACGTTGATGCATTTGGATCGAGCACTGGAACGCTCACGGGCCTAGAACAAACCTAGATTTTGGAAACTTGTACCATGACACATCTGTTTGCAAGGCTACCGTTTATCACTTTTCACAGCCAAAGCCTCGCGACGAGATACCGAGCATGCACACTTTTGAGTGCGGCAGTTCTCTGGAGTCTGGGTTGGCATGCAATCGCGCAGCCGCCAGCCGTTGATCCAGACAAGGAATATCAACTCACCGAGGAGTCTCTTCAACGTTCCGACTCTGTAACACAAGGTACGATCGAAGAACATGTCTGGAAAAGTACTGGTGTCTTTGCCGGAACTGTGCGGCGGATATGGATCTATGCACCGGCGAAAGAACATCTCGATTCACTCGGCACTCAGGGAGCCGCCGTGATGGTGTTTCAGGACGGCCACGCCTACATCGATGAAGCAGGGCAGTTCCGGGTTCCAATCGTTTTTGACAACTTGATCCACTCAGGAGAGATGCCCCCAACAATCGGCATCTTTATCGATCCGGGTCACACCAGCGACTCACTTCCAGGAGACAAACCTGGCTGGCAACCTCCGCCGAATAATCGCAGTCTTGAATACGATACGCTTTCTAGTGCCTATGCAACATTTCTCATCGAGGAGATTTTGCCTTTTGCTGCTACGCGTTATCGACTCACCGATGACCCCTCGTGGAGAGCAATTTGCGGCATCTCATCCGGTGGCATCTGCGCATTTACAGTCGCTTGGGAGCGTCCCGATCATTTTCAGAAAGTTGTCAGCCACGTCGGGAGCTTTACGAATATTCGCGGTGGGCATGTCTATCCATCGCTCGTGCGAAAATCAAAGTCTCAGCCGAAACCTATCCGAGCCTTGTTGCAGGATGGCCAACAAGATCTCGACAATCAGTTTGGAAATTGGTGGCTGGCCAATCTTGAAATGGAAAAAGCTCTCAGCTTCGCTGGCTACGACCATCGATTCGTTGGTGGCATTGGCGGCCACAACGGCAAGCATGGCGGCGTAATTCTTCCTGAATCGCTCCGTTGGCTGTGGCGCGATTGGAAAACTGTCGGGAATGCACCGAAGTAATACCGATCGAAGCCAGGTTTCTTTATTGAGTTTTTATTTTATGCCTTCTGTGTCATCGCCGAACATTTCCGAAGCCCCCTTGCCTCCAACAATCCGGGCGTTGGGATGGTCGAGTTTTCTGACCGACATGGCCAGCGAGGCCATCTATCCCTTGCTGCCTGCATTTTTCATGCGGGAGCTTGGCCTGACGAGCGTTGGAGTTGGACTCCTCGACGGACTCGCGTCTGCCACGGCTGCAATTGTAAGACTGCCCGCCGGAATGCTTTCCGATCGAATGGGCCGCCGACCACTGGTGATTGTGGGCTACACTTTGGCTACGCTCTCGCGGCCGTTCATGGGAATGGTTACTGGGCCTTTCGGCGCATCCATCGTGAGAGTTGCAGACCGCTTTGGAAAAGGGGTTCGTAGTGCTCCTCGCGACGCACTGGTCGCCGATCTTGTGCCTTCTGACATGCGAGGCCGCGCGTTTGGTCATATTCGCGCGATGGATCATGCCGGTGCAGCAGCAGGACCGCTTGTAGCAATGCTTTTTCTCTGGTGGTTTCCCGGTCGCGAACGGGCACTGTTTATGCTCACCATTCTTCCTGGTCTCGCAGCGCTTGCCGTAGTCGTTCGATTCGTGCACGATCCTTATCCTGTTCGGCGCGTTCTGCGTGCTGACATCCCTGCGCAGCCTCTCTGGCCATCGCTTACAGGCCCTCAGAAAACTTTACTCGGGTGCGTGGCACTCTATTCACTCGGTGCGTCGAGCGAGCAGTTTCTGCTCATGCGCGCTACAGATCTTTTACACTCGGCCGGAATGACTACTGCTGTCGTTCCACTGATCTGGCTTGCAGTGAGTCTCACGAAGAGTTTGTCAGCGCGATATACCGGACGCTTGAGCGACCGTATGCACCCACGAATCGTTCTCGCGTTTGGCTGGCTCATCTTTGCAGCCGCTTACGCAGGACTGTCTCTGTCGACAGATCTTTGGACGAGCCTTGGGTTGATCATGCTTGTTGGGATTTCGTACGGCATCTCTGAACCTGCTGAACGATCGCTTGTGTCGCTGCTTTCGCAACCCGATCAACAAGGGAGTGCGTTCGGATGGTACATGTTGGTTCAAGGATTACTGGCCCTTCCGGCCAGCGTTCTCACGGGATGGCTTTGGCACCAAGGCAACGATGGCGTGTCGATCGCTCTGGCTGTTTCAGCTGGTCTTCCATTCGCTGCGGCTGTTGTGCTGTGGAGCACCAGAAGCACTCTTGGAATGCAAAAATGAAGTCCTGATTCTTTTAGGGGTCTCCTGTGCTTGTCACAGGAATACCTCTCCATCCGGCACGAACCGCGGCGGCGATATCCAATCGATCGTCATCGCCAACCATCGCTAATTCGTCGGGTCTCGCATTGAGCCGTTGTTCCACAGCCCTAAAAAATTCGATCGCGGGCTTTCGCCATCCAAGTTCAGACGAGGCAAACACATGTGAAGCTTTGTTTAACGGGGAAAGAGCCTGTGCAATAGTGATCAGTCGCTCGTCAAAATTACTGGCAAGCGCAATGCCACAGCCTTTGAGAATTGCCTTCTCCATCAACGCTTCGCCGTGCGGCAAACTCCGCCACGAAGAAGGGCTTCCAAAATGCTTCCATAAATTTTCGAAGATCAGGCCGGATTGCGGTGCATGATCAAAAACATCGTCGACAATACACCGCCATCGTTCGCGCTCGCGTACCTGACTCGTTGCAAACGGGCAACTCCCAGCTGCGTCGATTGATTCCTGCTTCGACCATGCCTCAGCAAATCTTCTGACGATCTCGTCGCGAGCAGGTTCAACATGGAATTTGTGACCCACCATCACGTAGGCATCTGCAACCGAAGGCCACGGTTCCACCATGGTTCCCACAACGTCAAAACAAACAATGCGAACGCCCGGTGGTGGAAAAATTTCAAGCCCCTTGACCCTGAACGAACAGAGCGTCTTTTCTCATGAAAAAAACACCGGGAAACATTCACTGCCACAGATGTCAGACTGTTCTTTCATGAATCACCGACGAGGAATCAATCCTAAATCGAGACCGAAAACAAACAGCATCAAACTCAAAAGAAGTGCCAAGCCCACGTAACTCAGAACGATTACGACGTTTTCGCTTGGTGGCTTTCCTCGAATGAATTCGTACGACAAGAAAACCATATGCCCGCCGTCCAAAACGGGGATGGGGAGAAAATTTACGACCGCTAAATTGGCACTCAGCATCGTTAAAAACAGGAGTAGACGACTGAAGCCTTCTTCTGCCGAGCGGCCTGCCTGCTTGGCGATTTCAATCGGTCCTCCCAAGAGGCGTGGGCTGATCTGGCGAGACGTTAGCTTCTGGAGAAACGTGTAGACAAGCGACACATCGTCGAGTGTTTTTCTAGCACCTAACGAAAGAGCCGCCGGAATCGATTCCGCCTGTTTGAGCGTGTACACCGGTTCAAAAACTAATCCACGATCCACAATCCAACGGTCGGTTGAATCAACCGGATCAAGTTCGACTATTCGTTCTGTGCCATTGGCCCCCATAAGAACAAGACGAAGTCTCACTCCTGGTCTCGCTAATTGAATGGCCGACACAACAAACGGCCAGCTTGGAGACTCTTTTGAAATCTTCATGCCGATTTCCTCGGCGTCTTTTTTTTGTGAATCAAACGCCGCCGCATTCGTGACGCGATCCCCCGGCACAACTCCAGCCTTATCTGCCGGCCCACCCGACTCAACTGCTGCCACCAACCCATCGACCGGTATCGCTACTCCAATGCTTGGAATCGACACTGGACTCGAGGGCCATCTGGATTCTTCAAGCCATGTCGCATTTCTTGGAACAAGTGTGACTTCGAATTCACTCTTTGTTTGAGAGGATGTCTCGTTCGAAATTGACTCAACTGCCGCAGCGGGAAGCGACGGATCTTTGCCAGTTTCTAAATTTCGCACGATTTTCAGAACCACTTGTTTCCCGTGCGCCGCCTGTAATCGTTCGGCCAACGAGAGAGGATCTCCGACGCTCTGCATCGAGCCTGTTTCACCAATATCGATTCCAACAATAGAATCTCCTGGAAGAATTCCGGCCATGCCCGCTGGACTGTCCCCCTGCACTGCTTTGATCGGCAACGGTGTCATTTCCATTCCGATCGTTCTGTATTTTTGTGGTGGCACTTTGACTGTAATCGGCCCCACCGTTCCCCCTCTTTCAACTTTCATTTCCACAAAATCGCTGCTGCTGCGAGACAGTTCGGCAAGCAATTCTGCGTAGGTTTTCACAGGTGTCTCACCAACCGCAATGATTGTGTCACCCTTTTGAAGTGGCGGTTCTGCGGAAGTTGCCGACATCGGCAGATCGCCATCACCGCTCTGCGGAAGCGTGGTTGAAAATGGACTGGTGACTCCAACAGTCGGTACGCCTAAATCGGTATCCGGCTGGAGCATGACGGTATGAATCGAATCATCCAGCGGTCTGTGAAAGGTGAACTCTACTCCGTTGGTCACATTTCCAAGCGTCACGCCTCGTTGGAGATCAGAAAAAATTGGGGACTTCTTTTGCCCGATTGAAGTGATTTCATCTCCTGTTCGCATTCCTGCCCGCCACGCCGCGCCACCAGGACGCACGCTCGATACTTCGCATGTGAGTTCTTTGATTCCCAGTCGATAGGCCCACGAGGCCATGATGACTGCAAAAATCAGATTCATAATTACGCCGGCTGAAATAATCGCCATCCGTTTTGGAACGCTTTGAGCTGGATAACTCCGTGGGTCCCACGGTTGATGCGAATCGCTTGTCGGTTCGGCGGGAAGATCGCCAGTTGGTCTCGCGCGAAGAGCTTCTGCGGTTGTTGCAGAGGGATTGTCATCCTGCCCAAGCATTTTGACATATCCTCCCAGCGGCAGCGCACCAATGCCGTACTCGGTCTCTCCCCAAGTGAAGCTCAGAATTTTGAGACCACCTACATCGAATCCCAGAAAAAATTTTTCGCATTTCACCCCGCAGGCCTTGGCAACCAAAAAATGGCCCAGTTCGTGAACAAAAATCACAAATCCAAGGCCGCCTGCGACCTGTAGGATCACCAACCAATTCGAAGGCTGAATCAACCATTCACCCCACGATGCCGCGCTCAAAAGATTCAATTCCACTTCTCAATCTCCTGTCTAGCTACTGTATCCACGTGCATGAGTTCATCGAGTGACGGGCTCGATTTATATCGGTGTTCGCCGAGCACACGCTCGCAGACTTTTGCAATATCGGTAAAGAGCATTCGACCCTCGAGAAAACGTCCAACCGCTGCTTCATTGGCCGCATTCAGCACTGCACCGGCTGTGCCTCCGGCGCGAGCCGCCTCGAGTCCGAGTCGCACCGCTGGAAATCGCCCAAGATCGGGCGGCTCAAATTCAAGTGTCAGTGGACCTGAAAAATCAAGCCGCCGAGCAGGGCATTCCATTCGATGCGGACACGTCAAAGCGTACTGGATCGGAAGTCGCATGTCGGGGGGACCCATCTGTGCCACGACCGATCCGTCAATAAATTCTACCAGCGAATGTACGATTGATTGCGGATGAATCACCACATCAAGACAATTTGCGTCAACTCCGAAGAGCCATCGCGCCTCAATCAGTTCGAGTGCCTTGTTCATCATTGTTGCTGAATCAATCGTGATTTTTGGACCCATCGACCACGTTGGATGTCGCAGAGCCTCTGCCACTGTGACTAATGTGAGTGCCTCTGCCGAATGCTTGCGAAATGGACCGCCGCTGGCAGTGAGTATGATTTTTCTCACTTCATTGGGATGACCCGCTTGCATCGCCTGATAGATGGCAGAATGTTCGCTGTCGACGGGAATGATCCGCGAACCGCTTCGGGCAGCGAGCTCCATCACAAGCGGACCGGCCATCACGAGAGTTTCTTTATTGGCAAGCGCCACCACTTTGCCGGCCTCGAGGGCACTCCATGTGCTGCGCAGTCCAGCCGAACCTACGATTGCCGCCAACACGCGATCCACACGCGGATCGCCCACGAGTTGATCCAGCGCGTCAGAACCTACGGCCAGCTTTGTGTCTGATGGCAACCCACTCCAATCTTCAGCCGCTGCGGCAATCGGGTCCACCACCACCACCCACGCTGGTTTACATGCACGAGCCTGTTCGATCAGCTTCGATGTATTGCGATGAGCTGCCAGTAGAAAGGGAACAAAGCGTCCCGACGAGGCGATAATGACATCGATCGCACTTTTCCCAATGCTCCCGGTTGACCCCACGATCGCCACATGCAAAGGTCGCCAAGTGGCATCGGTATCATCGTCATTGCTATTCGTGGAAGGCATTGAGTACCGACACTCTGAGAACCACTCACGCCATGTGAGTCGCAAGCACACTTGGCGATGCGACCACCATATTTCAAGCGTATCGTTGATCAATTTTCGAAAGCTGATTTTCAACTCTCGCACAAGCTCTGATTGTACGCCTTGGGAAGTTTGGCCGCCACATGAACTCTTTCTCAAATGAACGATACCTGATGGAGATTCCGTGAAATGTACGGCCACAGTACCGAATGACGGTTTGTCGAGGAGTCTTCGAATGCGTAGGATGCTGATGGTTTTATGACCGAAGAGCTAAGCCTGCCGCACTCGCAAACCGATTCGTTTGCATTGCGTAGAGAAAGTCTTTTCTGACGACTTTGATACAGATAGTTTTGGAAAATCTCCCCGGAGTGCTCGTGCCGCACTGTAAAAAATGAAGAAGCGAAAAACAGAAACCCCACCGCCGGCGCCGTCCTCAAAACCGCCACTTCCAAAACGCGTTGCTGATCGTCGACCCGCAGGAAACGGATCCAACATCGTCTGGTATCTGATTGCCGCAGGTGTTGCCGGACTTTTTGCAATGAGCCTCTTAGGCTCAAGCACCGAGGTTCGTCTTTCGTATAGCGATCTTGAGAGACTCATTGCAGTGACCGGCCAAACAACAAGTTCGGCGTGGATTGAAATCGACCGCCAGAGTAAAGAAAAGAAAGAACCGCGACGCTACGGCGACCTCGATGATTTGGTTATTGGTGCGTATGAGGTCACGGGAAAGCTTCGAGAACTCGATCCCGATCCACAAGCAAATGCTTCTGGATCAAGTGTCGTCGATGCGCCGGAGGCAGCCACTCGTGGTCAGTCGGCAATGCAGAGTGTCGTTCGTACGTTTCGAGTTTCAAAACTGCCTTCGGAAAACTCAGAGAGCAACCTGTCGAATCTTTTGTCGAGACATGGCGTTCCATTCCGCTATGAAGACCCGCCGAGTCCTTGGCGCAATTGGATGCCAATGCTCACCATTACAGGCCTCTTTATTCTTGCGTTTTACCTGATGATGAAGCGACTCGGCGGCGCGGGAAGCCCCATGGCTTTTGGTCGTAGTCGCGGCAAGATGTACGCCCAAGAAGAGCTTGGTATCACATTTGATGAAGTTGCTGGAATTGATGAGGCTGTTGACGAACTGCGCGAGGTGGTTGAATTTTTGCGCAACCCCGAAAAATATCAGATTCTCGGCGGACGCATTCCTAAGGGCGTGTTACTCGTGGGCCCGCCTGGAACTGGAAAAACACTACTTGCCAAAGCAATCGCAGGCGAAGCGGGCGTTCCTTTTTTTGGTCTCTCTGGATCCGACTTTGTCGAGATGTTTGTCGGCGTCGGTGCCGCTCGAGTACGGGATATGTTTCAACAGGCAGAAAGTAAGGCGCCCTGCATCATCTTTATTGATGAACTCGACGCGCTTGGAAAAACCCGCGGTGCAAGCATCGTGGGAGGTAACGACGAACGCGAACAAACGCTCAACGCCCTGCTCGTTGAGATGGATGGTTTTGGAAGCAATAGCGGCGTGATCGTGATGGCCGCTACGAATCGTCCAGAAACTCTCGATCCGGCATTGCTGCGCCCCGGACGGTTTGATCGGCATGTGCTCGTCGATCGTCCGGATGTTCGAGGACGGGAGGCGATTCTTAAGGTGCATGTTGCTCAAATAAAACTGAATCCTTTAGTGAAACTCGGCGAAGTTGCTCGAATTACATCGGGCTTTGTAGGAGCCGATCTCGCAAATCTTGTGAATGAAGCGGCACTCTTGGCAGCCCGAAAAAATAAGACCTCTGTTGGCATGGAAGAGTTTGACGAGGGGGTCGAGCGAGTGACGGCAGGCCTTGAGAAGAAAAAACGCGTCATTCGCGATGACGAAAAGCAACGCGTGGCATACCACGAGTCGGCCCATGCTCTCGTTGCCTATTCACTGCCCAATACCGATCCAGTTCACAAAGTATCGATTATTCCTCGTGGTCTTGCAGCTCTCGGCTACACCATGCAGCGACCCGAAGACGATCGTTATCTGCTGACACAGAGCGAACTCGAGAGTCGAATCGAAGTGCTGCTCGCTGGCACAATCGCTGAAGAGATGGTCTATAACGATGTCTCAACAGGTGCACAAAACGATCTTGAGCGAGCCAGTGAGATTGCACGATCGATGGTCATGGATTACGGCATGAGTCGTTTGGGTCGCGTCACTTATCGAGAAAGTACTCGCTCCCCCTTTCTTGCAGCGGCTGGCGCAGACCTCGGGAGAAATCGTTCTCACAGCGAGGAAACTGCGCGTGAGATCGATCAGGAAGTCAAACATATTCTCGACACGAATATTGAAAAGGTGAGACGAATCCTCGAAACTCGACGCGGGGCGCTTGATGCGATTGCACTTCGTCTGCTGGAACGTGAGGTGATCGATGGCGCTGAACTTCGTGACGTGATCGAAAAGACGACCGACAGTCCGCAGATCGTGCCTGGAACGTTAGTTGAACGCAGACTGCCGCGAGCCGGCACTCCACCATCCGTTGAAGAATCTTCCACCGAAGCATCGGGGTGAATCAGAAACCTGAGTCTTTGATGATTCCCTGTCTGAAATGATTTTGAAGATGGAAATGTAGGCCAGCACAACCGTTCCAGTCGTTTCAGAGTGCCTGTTTTTTCAAGCCGCTCACGAACGTGGGCTTCTCGTTTCGATCAATGAAGGAAGCAGGCCCGCTGGGTCGAGGTCGGTTTGTTTGTGAAGGAGATAGTTCGCGATCATGTGGAAGAGCATTTTTCTTGCAGCCGGTATTTTTTCCTGTCTGCTGGGTGTCGAATTTTTGGTAATTGATTCAGCGACCATTCTTTCGAATAGTGAGAACGGCGGTTCACAAGCGTTTAGCCCACCTGATTGGGCACCTTGGAGCTTCATTTCTGTGGGAGCGGTCCTGATTTTGAATGTCGTCTCCGGCCATCACAAATCTGCTTCTGAATAGCGCGTCGAACAACAATTTGCCATGATCATTACGCGGCACATTCCATCGACCGACACTGTTTTATTTGATGGTCAGTGTCGCTTTTGCCGAAGCCAAGTTGCTCTTCTGCGAATGCTTGATTTCGGGAATCGATTTACTTTTTTCTCACTCCATGATCCGATCGTGCTCCGTGATTATCCGGAGATTTCTACCGATGAACTGCTCTCGCAGATGTATGTGATCGACCGCGTCGGATCTGCTCGAGGCGGAGTGGACGCCGTAAAATATCTTTCTCGAAAACTACCACTTCTGTGGCCATTGGCTGGCCTGCTTCACATTCCGGGGTCGATGCCACTGTGGCGATACCTGTACCGGGTGGTTGCACGCAATCGAATGCGTTTTGCAGGTCGCTGTGATGACGGCCACTGCCGAGTGAATTAACACTCCGTCGGAATTCATGTATGTTCGACGAGCGATTGTTTCTCTTCGTCGCTGGCCGGCTATTGCGGCTGTACTAATAATTTCTGGAAAAATAAAAGGTGCTGCCAGGGGAGTCGGTCGAATTCTTCAGCCAGCATGAAACCCGCCGGTTCGAGTTCTGCTCGCACCTGCGCCTTGGTCATTTTGTGGAGTGGCTTGATCGGCACTTCTGGGTCTTCACCACGAAACTCAGCTAATACAAGCCGTCCCTTTTCTGAAAGACTTTCACGAACACGATCGAGCATCTGTTCGGGGTGTGAAAACTCGTGATACACATCGACGCAGAGAACCAAGTCAAT
Organism: Planctomycetota bacterium; assembly: GCA_003669585.1. Lineage (GTDB taxonomy): Bacteria > Planctomycetota > Planctomycetia > Pirellulales > UBA1268 > QWOQ01. The sequence goes on from QWOQ01000017.1 coordinate 194,618, forward strand.
CTTCCCCTGTGGAAGACGTGGATCAGCGGGCGTTCCAAGAATGAGCCGAATATTGTCGAGCTTTTCATCCGCGGCACGACGCGCAAGCATTCGCAGCATTTCAGGCTGAATATCGACGGCGTAAACCAATCCTTTGGGGCCAACCATGCGGGCAAGTTCAAGGGTATAAAAACCGTTTCCACAACCCATGTCGCAGAGAACATCTCCCGACTGCACCTTCAATGCCTCAAGGAGCGTTCGACAGTCTTCCTCTCGTTGACGGCTTTCGCGAACGAGCCACGGGGCACCGGCATAGTGCATCGTCTGAGCAATTTCGCGATTTCGAAACTCCGTCAGTGCTGGTGGGATGACGGTTCTGCGATCAATTTTCATATCGATTGGCAAAGGCTTCGGTCTTTCTGAAGCCAATCGATCATCCGGAGTCGAGCCTTCGTCCGGCTCTTCGATGTTAGTTTCCTCGGAAGTTGCATCCGCCGTCGTGGCCTGCGCGTTCACCGTGTTGCACAGACGCTCGTGCAGACCGACGACCAGCACAGTCGCACAAAAAAGACAAAACAGATTTCGTTGTTGAACGATTAATTGCAACAGGAAAAAGAGATTTGTTTTCACAGCGACAAAGTATATCCACTTTTGTGAGCGAATAAACGGATCCTTTAAGACAAACTCAATAACCTCGCCATGGAAGCACTCTATGCAACCGAGGCGCAGAGACTTTGGATGCTTAATTCTCCTTGGTTGTCGAAAAAGCTTGCAATCGTGATCCCAGATCGTCTCGCAAAGTTAGTTACACGATCTCGATCTACAAAAATTGTTCGCCCTGCCTCTATCACCAACAGTGATCCGCCTGCCGCTCGAATCGATTCAAGCGTTCCCACGCCGACTGTAGGCATATCAAAACGCAAGTCCTGCTGCGGCTTAGCAACTTTGACAACTGTAAATTCGCCCGAAGCGCACAATCGGCCTGCGCGACGAATGCATTCGTCTGTGCCTTCAATGGCCTCAATCGCCAAGGGCGCTCTATTCTTCACGACCACTGTTTGTCCGATATCGAGTCTTCCAAGTTCCTTGGCGAGTCGCCATCCAAAAGTGGCGTCCAACCGCTGTGCTTTGTTTGGCCAATCGCCAACGAGCACGCCTTCTTCTGCCAAAAGCTCGGGAGCAAAATCAGTTGCTGGACAGACAGCGATGCCTCCCGCGGAAAAGGTTGATGCGATTGCCCCTAATAACGAATCGTCTCGATTATCACGACTGCGACTGACGAAGTGGGGCCAAAAAGTTCGCAGCCCGGTCCAGTCGGGAAGATGCCTGAGCCAGGCTCCTTTCTCAAATAATCGCGTTTTGTGAACCTTCCCTGCCATGGTGATTCGAATCGCTTTATGCATTTTAAAAAAAGCAATGACTCGACCAAGTTCGGCCACTCCAACAGAGCCATGTGCATCCGCAATCGACTCAAGTTGAGAATCGGCGTGATCCCGAATTGAAAGAATGGCAACGCGTCCACCACGACGCTTGACGGCCTCGGCAACGGCAATCGGAAATCGTCCCCATCCCGCGAGAATTCCAATTGTTTCTCCGGCAAGAGTCTGCTGGTGACCCGTCATGAAAGGGCTCCTTCTTTCTGATTGCTGCTGCGGACTAATCGATTTTCCGATTTCCTGCACAGCCGAAGCGTTATCGCCACAACGACAGTGAGAAGCGTTGCAATAATCATGCAATAACTCTTTTCGTAGGTTGTTTTCTTGAATGCACTTTTGCCCCAAGAAATTATTTACCTGCGCCATCACTCAAGCCGCATTGGCATCTCGAGTGTGTGCCGGAACTGAAACTGTTGACGGCTCACAAGCTGACTCAAGAGCCTCGAGTCGAGCGGTCAGCTTCTTGAGATCCTTTCGCATTTCTGGAAGTCGGCTGATTGTTGCCAGTTGCAGTTTGCGATCTCGCAATTCGATAGCCGGTTCACCGAGTACAGATGTTCTCGGCGGCACGTCGTTTGAAACTCCCGAACGCGCACCGAGCACGGCACCGTCTCCGATATGGACATGGTCGCGGACGCCACACTGCCCGGCCATGACAACCCAGTCTCCAGTGGTTGTGCTTCCAGCCACACCCACCTGAGAGCAAATGAGATTGTGACGACCGAGTCGACAGTTGTGAGCGATCATCACAAGATTATCGAGCTTGGTTCCCTCACCGATCACCGTTGGCCCATACGTGCCACGATCGATCGTGGTGTTCGCGCCAATTTCAACGTCGCTTCCAATCTCCACCCAACCCAACTGTGCCGAGAGTCGATACCTTGCATCTACGACACCGTAACCGAATCCATATGCTCCAATCACTGCACCGGAATGAATCACGACGCGCTGGCCTATCACCGTGCGTTCGTAGAGCACTGCATTGGGCCAAATCACGCTGCCGTCGCCGATGCGAGAGCCTGCCATAATCCTTGCCCCTGAGTGAATTGTCACGTCCGAGCCGATCTCAACCTTGGGTCCAATAAAAGCTTGCGGATAAATGTCGACGTTATTTCCAAAAGTCGCAGTGCGATCGATGGCCGCGAGTGGACTTATGCCGACGGGAGGCAGTTCGAGGGGCGGATAAAAGAGCGCGACAATTTTTGAAAACGCAGCATGAACGTCCGACACCTCGATCGTCGGCCGGTCGAGTGGTCCGCTTCCTTTGGGTACAACCGCCGCACCGGCCCGGCTTTTTGCCAAGAGCGAAAGTTTATCAGTGGCATCAACGAGCGTGATCTCTTCCGGACCGGCAACCAGCAATGTGGCCGCTGATCTGACCTGCATGAATTCAGCATTCTTTGTCGCGTCATTCGACTCAAGCATGCCATCAACAAGACCCACAAGCGCATGAAGTGAATAGGCCATGGAATTCTCCGCCTCTCTACACGTTCCCCCGCACACGATGGGGCCGCGGGGTAGGGCGAGAAGATAGGCATGCCCGGACGCAAACGCAAGACGGGCTGTTCACCCAAAAAACGCTTAGACGTGGGTTTCTTCTTTGTTATGGAGAACGACAAACCGTAAGCCACCGGCGATCAGTATGAGTCGGAATGTCCACATTGACGTGCGAAACCAGTTTCCCTGAACCAAGTGAGCGTGGTTGTCAGCATCCCATCCAAGCCCAAGCATCGTTTGAGTAGGAAATTGAATGAGTAACGAACTCAACCAAATCCCGGCAATGAAACCAACTCCTACCCAAGGCAGCCAAGCAGGCAGACTTGCGGGACGAAAAAGAAGCAGCAAGCTTCCGGTAATTCCTTCCGCGAACATGAGCGGCATCAGCACAAACCCTGTGTGTAATAAACCAAGCGATTCAAATTCTACAAACGATTCCTTCTGCCAACCTTTCATCGAAGGAAAATAGAGCACCTGCAATATCCAAATTACTCCGGTCAAAAGTGCCGTTATGATGAGATGCACGAGCAACAGATCGAAGCGAGAAAAGAAAGGCTTTCGCATTGATGCACTCTGTTTTGTAAATCGATCAAGTCATCGGAGCGAGAACTTCTACAGGATTTCCCGCCGGGTCGGCAACATAGCAGCTTCGCGTACCGTCACGATGAACCTTTAATCGACCAAATTGTTCCGCTTTGGGGTGAATAAAACCAATATGCGGAGGATGCTGCTCCGGAATCACGAGCGCCAAGCGTGTGTTGTCAAATTCGAGCAGTGCCCACGTGTCATCCTGATAAGATATCTCGCATCGAAAATGCTTGCGATACCAAACCACTGCTTCTGCAACATTCTTAACAGCAATTGCCACGTGATGAATTGAATCAAGAGGGGCTGCTGGATCAGCCAACGGCAATGTTTGCGAACCATCTGACGCAGTCATCATTTTTCTCCTTGGAAAGGTACGCTCACACCGAATGTTATTCAGAAGTTTTTTGATCTTCTGGAAAAGCCTGTTTCTAGGAACTCTTTTCTTGAGAGCCACAATACGCCAATTGATGACATTTCGCAAAGCGATAACGCCCTACTGCCGGCGTCAGAGCACTCCCGAACTCGGTGCGAAATTCGATGCAGTCATGGATCTGGTAGCGGGCGGAGATACAACAGACCGTGAAATAATTGCGAAAAACACTGCGATTGAAACGCTTGTTGTTCGTCAGCCGACGCTGCGGAGGAGGATAGAGGATCATTCGGCCTACGACACTTTAGCAAGCGTCGGAATTGCTCAAGTTCCTGTCGCAGTTCCGCTACGTCTTCTTCGCTCGCACAAGGTCGGGAATGCAGCGCACGTGATCCTCGGTATCATTGCGTCGCGGTCCGGCAAGCACTGAAGCAATGCCCTGAAGCTATACGCCTACGCCTATGTCTACAGCAGAAGAATGATCATCACAGTCGCGCTGCCGATCCTAAAGCAATACTGGCCGCTTCGCGAGCCGCGCGTCACTCTCTTGTCGAGGAATGTCATGTCGAAAATGTTCTCACCTCACGCGAGGTTCCTTCGTGTGTTTTGTCTCGGTCTGACTGTGCTGTTTTACCTTGGCCAATTCGTAGTGCTTGGCCAAGAGACCCCGGAACAGAAGTTTGGGGATCTACAGGCAGATCGAATTCTGTTTCTCGGAAATAGTCTCACGCTTCACGGGCCGAAGCCTGAAATCGAGTGGTTCGGCAACTGGGGCATGGCCGCAAGCGCCCAAGACAAGGACTACGTCCACCTCCTCACAGCGGCAATCGACGCTCGCACGAAAGGCAAACTGCTACTCGAACCGACACCCGTAACAGGCAACGAGGGAGTCGAGAACATCCTGAACATCGCCAACATCGTAGAGCGGGGATACGCAACGTACGAAGTTTCAAAGATCAAGAAACAGCTCGGATGGAAGGCAGACATTGTCGTCGTGCAGTGTGGTGAGAATGTTCCCCCAAAAGACTTTGATCCCAAAGCATTTGACAACGCATTCAAGACGCTTTTGGACGATCTGAAGACTGCCAGCAATCCGCACATCTTTGTGACCGGAAATATCCTGTGGGCTAATCCAGAATTGGATGAGATCAAACGGAGAGTCTGTGCCCAGGATCCCGCGCATCGCACCTTTGTAGACGTCACCGACTATGCGAAGGACATTTCAGCCAACGGGCCGGTCGGCCACCCGAACGACAAGGGAATGAAACTCATCGCCGATACGTTATTTGTTGTAATTGCCAAAAAAAGTGGTGTTCACAGAGGCGCCCTGTCTCCTTCGGCCGAACAAGCCGATGCACCGCAGCGGTGAACTCGAGTGTTTGGGCGATGGAGAATCAATCGTCGCCGCCCGCTGATCGCCAGCGTGCGAAATAAAGCAACATCGCGACGCTCACACTGAAACCTCAAATCCAAAAACAACCCAAATGAACAATACACTTAAAGTAATAGCATTTTTATATGTCTACTTTTTTGTCGATGCCGCTCACGCTGCGGAGCCTGCGCCAGCAAACACAGACACCGCTGCTGGATGGATCAAATCAGGCTCCAGCCCGGTGCTCGGCACCTGCTTCGACATCGGCTTTCACGACGAACATCGTGCCCAAATAGGGATCGCCCGTTCGCGAGATGGAATGAACCGTTGGGAACGTCATCGGGCGAACCCAATCATCAGTCCAACAAAAGACCGGTGGGATGGAGATGCCTGTTACAAGCCATTCGCGATATTCAATGGCAGCCAGTGGCTGCTTTGGTAGAACGGCCGTCTTGGCGGGGTGGAACAAATCGGTCTCGCCACTCATATCGACGATCTTGTAAAGCGGCGTCTTGAGGCTTTACAAGCAGTTTATCCAGAGCCTGCTAGAGTATCTTCATTCAGGAATTTGCTTTCGACATTTTTTGAGGAGTGACGATGATCAGACACATGTTCGACAAAATCGTGATGGGCGTGACGGTGAGTCTCGTATGTCTTTGTGTGGGAAGGGATATCCTCGCGGAAACACCCGTCTCTTTTCGCAAGCATGTTTTGACAAATATGTTTCATGCCGAGGCATCTGGACTTGGTGACATCGACCGTGACGGTCATGGCGATGCGATTTATGGACCGTTTTGGTATGCCGGGCCCAACTTCACTGTGAAACACGAAATCTACCCAGTCAAAGATTTTGATCCCAATCAATATTCCAACAACTTCATGACGGCGGTAGGTGATGTCGACGGCGATGGCTGGCTCGATGTGCTGGTCAATGAATGGCCTGGCAAGGAAGTGGCGTGGTTTCGAAATCCGGGCAACGATACCGCCACGGTGCGCGATTTTAAGAACTCGTGGGCCAAACACTTGGTGCACCCGGTGGTCGACAACGAGTCACCCGATTTTCTTGATGTCACCGGCGACGGCAAACCGGAATTAATCTTTCACACTGGTGGCGTTCTTGGATTTGCCTACCCTTCGGAGAAGTCGGGCACCCAGCGTTGGACCTTTCTCCCCTGCTCCGACAAAGAGTCTTGGGGACAGTATCAACACGGACTCGGTGCCGGCGATGTGAATGGTGACGGCAGAGTCGATCTGTTGATGGCGGGAGGCTGGTGGGAGCAACCCCAGTCGTCGCCGGTCGGAGCGACACAACCGGTGTGGAAAAAACATCCGTTTACGTTCGGTACCGGCGGCGGCCAGATGCATACCTATGACGTTGATGGTGATGGCGACAGCGACGTGGTAACCAGCCTCGCTGGTCATGGTTACGGACTGAGTTGGTTTGAACAAATCACAAAAGATGGTGCACTCGACTTTGTCGAGCATCGGATTCTTCCCAATAATGCGGATGAAAACTTAGCGGGCGTGCAATTTTCTCAACTGCATTCGGTGGCTTTGATCGATATCGACGGGGATGGCCTGAAGGATATCGTCACTGGAAAACGGTTTTGGGCGCACGGTCCCAAGGGAGATCCCGATCCAGCCGGAACACCAGTGCTCTACTGGATCAAACTTGTGCGAGGACCCGAGGGGGCCGTGTCGTGGGTGCCACACAAAATCGACGAGGCATCTGGCGTGGGAACGCAGATCGCCGTCGGTGACATCAACGGCGACGATCGGCCCGATATTGTGGTCGGCAATAAAAAGGGTGGCTTTGTATTCGTGCAAGAGAAACTCTCGGCTCAGTAATTCCACGCGGAATCAAGCCGTTTTTCTGGTATTCGAACAGTGCTGACCTGTTTTTGGAATCGGCTCAAGAAATTCTAGGAATTTCAAAACCCTTTCGGGCTGACCGGCCAAAAAACGTCGCTGCCATGTCATCTCCGACAATCTTTTCCGCTGCTGGATCCCACTTGATCTTTCGACCAAGTCGTGCAGCGATGCTCGAGAGATGGCAGGTGTTCATCGAAATCACGTGGCTGTAGACATCTGAGACCGGCAGACCACCCTCGCGGATACAGCGGAAAAAGTTGTCTTTATGACCCTCAAACGGCTTGTCCTTGTAAAGCTTTTTCACATCGGCATCGCCGTAGTGTTCCTTGTCCCATCCCTCTTCAATGGGCGTGCCGGCGATCTTGCCCCGACTGACGAACATCCGCCCTTTGGAACCCTCAAAGAGAACTCCGTTTTCGCTGCGACTGTCGATAATCATCTCCACACCACTGGCAAACTTGCACTTGATCGCAAAGTCTTGGGACGTGTTATAGGAATCGACGACGGTCGGATATCCGTCCTTAAACGGCACCGGATGTTTGGCATCTGATCCATCAATCTCAATTGGCCCTTTCCCCTTCTTGTCTTCGCCGAGAGCCCACTGCGCGATGTCAACATGGTGGGCACCCCAGTCAGTGAACTTGCCGCCGGAGTATTCATACCACCAGCGAAACTCGTAATGGCATCGCTTTTCGCGGTAGTCGACGCTCGGTGCCTGCCCAAGCCACATGTCCCAGTTGAGTTCGGCAGGCGGAGTAGCCACGGGAAATGGTCCTCCCGTAGGCGAACCGTTAATGCCAACGGTCACCTTGGTGATCTCACCAAGAAGTCCCTTGTGCACCATATTCACCGCGCGCAAAAATCGATCTCGATCGCTTCTCTGTTGCGTACCAACAACAAAAATTCGCGTGGGGTTCTTTTCACAAGCGTTGCGGACGAGTTGATTTTCCTCGAGCGTCAATGTTAGAGGCTTCTGACAAAAGACATGTTTTCCGGCCTGAAGGGCCTCAATCACAATTTTCACGTGCCAATGATCTGGTGTGACAACGCTGACGACATCAATGTCTGATCGCTCAAGAACTTTACGGTAATCGGAATAGGCATCGGCCTTCCCTTTGCCAATATCCATATCATTTTTGGCACGCTCAGAGTGCCGACTATCAACATCGCACACAGCGAGCACATCGCCAAAACGAGCATGCTCCTTCGCATCACCGGTGCCCATGCTGCCCACACCGATGCAACCAATTCTGGGACGATCGTTCGCGGCGAGGTTCGCAAAAGTTCGCTGCGTCCAGGGGAAGTATGGCGTGGCAGCCACAGAAGCCGCACCGACGGCAAGAAACATGCGACGCGAAGAGCGATTCAACTGTGCCATGAATAAACTTTCTTTTTTGTCTTGAGAACACCACGCCCACTCTTTAACAGTCGACATTCTCCAATGAATGTCGAAGTAAATTCAATTATGTTTTCTCGGGTTCCTTCCAGAATACATGATCGATTCGTCGGCAGATGATAGCCTCCTGTCGCAATCACATACCAGCCTTTATTCCGGAGTTTTCAAAAATATCTCGTGTCTTGGGAACATGTCACGTTTTCAACGGCGTCAACTACACCTTGAGGTGACGCGAAAACCAATCTCGAGTCCGAATCCACATCGATTCTGAAAGCACGTGAGCAACGCCTGGCTCAATACAATAATCAAATTTTTCAGCTGCACCGGCCTTTGCATATGCCTTGGCAATGGTCTCCACTCCGGATCGCACTTCCTCGATTGGGCTGCCGCTGTCGAGTTCACCAAAATTAAGTAAAAGCGCTCGTGGTGCAATCAGTGCTGCGATGTCAGGCGTGTCGCCATACTGAAAAATTCCCGGAATAAAGTTCGGGAAGCAGTGCAGCATATGAGTTCGATGAATTGCGGCGTACGTTGGCAGGCAGCAGTTTCCAACCAGACAGATTAACCGTTCGTCCCACGGACCAACGAGCCACGTATGCGTTGAGCCCATCGAATGGCCATAACATCCGAGGCGATTTTTAATGACATCACTGCGGGAAGAGAGATAATCGATAGCCCGTCGCATGTCGAGAATATTTTTCCACGCCATGCAGGTGCCGGCCACGGTAAGCCGCAGAAACTCGTACCGTTCGTAATCCCCTTTTTTCAGATCGGGACTTTGACGCTCTTCAAAACAGAGCGCATCCGGACAGAGCACGACATATCCTTCTTTTACAAGCGACACTCCCGTGTGGTGCATCGGATTACCGGCCAGACCGGCAGGTTCGCTCTTGCCGAAATGCCATTCACCGGCATGCTGATGCCAGACCGCCACCGCAGCAGCCGGATGTGCCGCATCAACACCATCGGGAACAAGCACCATCGCCGGCACTCGATCTTTTGGCTCCACTTCATAGGTAATCGACTCAATTCGGTAGCCGTCTTTGCGGATCGTTTCACGATGCTCCACTGAGAGCGGACACGGGCTGGGCCATTCGCCACCAAGACACTCGAGCAACCGCGATTTGAACGATACCGGTTCTGATTGGTGTTCGGCCTTCACGTCTTCTCCAGAATTCAAAACAGCCGATGCGGCCACGTGTGCTGCAGACAGTGCTATGAATGTCCGTCTTCCACTGGAAATCGGTGCCGACTGATTTTTATCGCGTGGCGACATCGCAAGTTTCCCTCTCCTTTGTTTATACGATTTTCACCGAACTTACCCATAAGACGCTCGAGTCAACTCGGTTTCCAAGTCGGCCTCAAGTGATCGGTGCGATTTTATCTTGAGCTTCGCAAGTTCATTGTGATAAGCACGCACGCCCTCTCGTGGTTCGATCTGCTCATCGGCCACCTCTCTCAAAATTTTTACGAACGACACTTGGTCTTCGGCAGCATTAATTTTGCGTCCAAAGAGGGCAATCCTTGCCCCGTACCGCTTCGCATCGGCCAGAAGCGAAAAGGCGTCGAGCGTTGTTCCCGACGAACCGCCAAGAATCCCGATTACCATAGAACGATCGTAGGCGGCAAGCATCTCCGTGAGACGTGGACCAAGATAAGGAATTTTTAAGAAGATTGGGCGACTCGCTTTTGGTACGCCCGCTAAGAGTCGCACCACGCTGTCGGCAAGAAATCGTCCGGGGTGTTGAGCGGCAGGACTGTCGCAATGCGCAGGTTTATTCGGAAAAAACACCTCCAGAAAGTGACGAAATCCGAAACGCTCCGCATCGATTCGAAACGCTTTGTAGCATTCAAGCATCTCGCGATCGGCAATCACATCATCATTGAGCGTGATGGAAAACAGGCCCAGATCAGCCCCTTGAAGCGGTGCACCGTTCGGGCAATGAGCATGACCACACATGGCATGTGGGATTGTTGTTGTCGCAAATGGGCGTGCCGATTGAGTGGTGTAACTGCCGCTTCCTGCAGCCAGCCAGATGTCGGTCGTGTCATTCATTCGAACTGCAGGAGTGACGGCAGTCGAATCGAAGATACGATCGTCGATTGTGAGAGTTGCATTTGTGCTTGCGCTCATAAGCATCACATCAATCAAGCCCGTTGCAACTAACTGTCGAATACAGTCGTGGTATTCGGCAAGGCTCCGATACGTTATTTGTGATTGATCGCCCCCCGGCTTGACGCCCGTGGCAGAAAGCCCAAACGCCATATCGGCATCTTTGGCATCCGCCAGAATAAAATCTCGACAACGAGGATCAGCAAGAATTCGTTTGAGTTTTCTGTCGAGCGTTTTTTCCATCAAATGTCCTTCCATTAAAAATATTATTGCCGGCTTCAATGTATCTCGCGGTGACGAAAATGGTACTCTCGGCGCACACTCTCTGGAAACCATGCCTATGTCAAAAAAGACGAAACAGTTTGATTGTGTTGTATGCGGCACCTGCACCGCCGATATGCTCGTGCGGCCGGTGCCCCTGAACATTCCTGTCGGCGCGGGACGGCTTTTTGATGTCGAACCAGTCCTCGCGACCACTGGCGGAATCGTTGCCAATTCGGGCATTGCCATGTCGCGACTCGGACTGCGTGTGGCGGCTTTGTCTCTCGTGGGCCATGATCCATGGGGAACGCTTGTTCGAGAAAATCTTGCTCGTGAAAACGTCGATGCGAATCATGTAGTTTTTCATGATTCCTCCCCGACAAGTACCACAGCAGTACTCATTGATCCCTCCGGTGAACGTAGTTTTGCGCACAACGTCGGGGCCTGCGAAAACATTGATATCGAATTTTTGCGGAATCATCTTTCTCTCTTTGCTTCCAGCGAAGTTCTTCTGCTGGGCTACTACTCGCTTTTGCCGGGTCTTGATTCTCATCTGGCAGAAGCGATTGAAATGATTCGGTCGAACGGTTGTCGAGTGATACTCGAAAGTGGCGGCAGCGGCGGCGACATGAATTTTCTTATGCCGGCACTGCCGTTTATTGATGTCTATGTTCCGAGTCTCGATGAAGCACGACACCAAACACAACTCGATGACCCATTCCAGATTATTGAGCGATTTCGAACGCTCGGCGCTCCCGGTCTTGTGGGCATTAAGCTCGGTTCGAGAGGTTCACTTTTAAGTCCACATCCGGGAGAGTTCCTTGAAATTCCATGCCTTCCGGCTCCAGGCAATGTGGCCGATACGACGGGCGCTGGTGACGCGTTTTTGGCAGGTCTGATAACAGGACTCGTTCGGGAAATCACTCCTGGTAACTGCGGTCTTCTTGGTGCGGCCGCGGCAGCGTGCTGCGTAACCGGCGTTGGGGCAACTGCGGGTCTACGAACGCTTGAGGCCACCGCCTCACTTGCCGGACTCGTGATGCACTAACTTACTGCACTGGGAAAACTATCGAAGCAACTCGCACAATTCTTCTCACACAATGCGCCGTGTTCCAACACGATCAAGAACAAATCCTTCAATTGCCTCGTATTCCGGCAGGCCAAAAGAATCGTAACGCTTTGCGGTATCTCGATTCCTCGCCTCTGCACGCTGCCAGAACTCCCGCGAATCGGTAGGGCCGGGATACAGTGCGCTATCCTTCTGGCTTTCGTGCTTGAAAATCGCGCGCCGCTTGCGCTCCACTTCGTCGGGAGACAGTGGCACTGCCATGTCGATTTCGTGCGGTTCCCATTCCTGCCACGCTCCGCGGTAAAGCCACAGTTCGCACTGTTTCATCCATTCCCGATCGGCAAGCGTGTCGATGGCTGTCACCACTGCGGAGAGACAGACGCGATGCGTTCCGTGTGGATCAGAAAGATCTCCGGCAGCATAGATCTGATGCGGTTGCACCTCTTCTAATAATCGAGCAGTGATCGCAATGTCATCGGGGCCAATCGGTTTCTTGCGCACTCGGCCAGTTTCATAGAAGGGCAGATCGAGAAAGTGAATCCGTGCTGGATCAACGCCTGAGTAACGCGCTGCTGCGCGAGCCTCAGTTCGTCGAATCAATCCTTTGATCACTTGCAGTTCGGGAAGATCCACTTCCCCGGCATGTTTGTTTCGAAGAAATTCCCGGATTTTTTCAGAAATAGTTTCGCTGGCATGGCTTGCGTCATTTTTATCGAAAGCCCTACAGCACTCCATAAAAAAGTCGAGGTGACGTTCGGCAGTTTCGTCCCACACAGCAATATTGCCACTGGTCTGATAGGCAACGTGAACCTCGTGGCCTTGGTCGCACAGTCGAATAAAAGTGCCTCCCATGCTGATAACATCATCATCTGGATGCGGACTAAACACGACCACTCGCTTTGGAAATGGGTCGGGCTGCGCTGTTGATGCCGATACGTTTTCACCAAGCTCAACGCCTCGTACCTTTCTTGATCGGCCCGGTTTTCCACCTGGCCATCCGGTGATTGTGTTTTGCATTCCTCGGAAAACTTCGATGTTGACGTCGTAGGCGCGGCCACGTTTGGAAAGCAGGTCCTGCAGTCCGTGCTCGCTGTAATCTTCATCAGTCAGTTTGAGAATCGGTTTGGAGAGCTTGGTCGCCAACCAGAGAACCGCTTTTCGTGTGGAACGATCGCACCATTCAAGCCCCATGGTTTCAAGTGGACCTACCACCCACGGCGATTCAAATCGCCAGAGACGACTCGCGGCGGCCCGATCGAGAACAAAACGTGCATCGGAATGCTGTTGGAGCGTGCTGGCCGACACACTGATGTTCAGCGGTTCTTCCACCGCTCGATGCACCATCGATGCCTTGTGTTCTCCAAATGCCAGTAATACCACTCGACGAGCTGAGAGAATCGATCCCACACCCATTGTTAAGGCCTGTCGAGGGACGTTCCATTCGCCAAAGAAATCGGCGGCGGCGTCGCTGCGGGTCACGGAATCGAGTGTGATGAGTCGAGTACGACTTTCTAGCGGACTTCCGGGCTCGTTAAATCCTATGTGTCCGGTTCTACCAATTCCAAGAATTTGCAAATCAATACCACCGGCATCTCGGATCATCGCTTCGTACGCAATGCAGTGTTCAGCAACGTCTGCTCGTGAAACGAGTCCATCTGGAATGTGAATCGCATCTGGCGGCACATCGATCTGATCAAACAGATGTTCGCACATGAATCGACGGTAGCTCTGAAGCGCGCCAGGATCCATCGGCCAGTATTCGTCAAGATTAAATGTGACGACAGAAGCAAATGAAACGCCTTCCTGCCGATGCAGTCGTACGAGCTCGTCGTAAACGCCCACCGGAGTACTTCCGGTTGCAAGTCCAAGAACTGTTTTACGCCCGGCCTGGGCACGGCTGGTGACCAGATCGGCAATCTCTCGTGCAACCGCGCGGCTGGCATCTCCCGGCTGGTCGTAGACCGTGACTGGAATTCGTTCTACCGCATGGACATCCGGTAGCGGACCACGATAGATCGGTTCGATCCTCTCAAACGCATGGGCACTAGATAACGGCATCGAAATTCCACTGAACACGATGAGACTCGTCGAACCGCGAGCGTCTGAGGGATCTCCCACAGATGTTCACTCTCAGCTAAACCTCTCCTCGACCATACACCCAGAAATCGACCCGTGTCAGTGGGCGGAGGCGTCTGGCGGCTGAGCAAGCGGTTTGGGCGGCCAAAACGCTACTGCCAAGAGGATTGCACCGATGATCGCACAGCCCAGCGGCACCAGAAAAAGCCCCTGAAAGTCTGTTTTGTTGCCAATTGCGTAACCACTTTGCAGCAACCACGGACAAACTGAGTTGGCCACCAAAGCTCCAATGCCGAGGATCTGCAAATTGAAAAGGCCTTGAGCACTCGAACGTATGTTCGATGGAAAATAAGCATCCACAAAGATATAGACCGTTGCGAAATAAAATGCGTAGCAAACACCGTGAAGCACTTGGATCAAAATGATCAACATGGCATTTTGAGGATAGTAGGAGTAGACGGCAAATCTCGCCGCATGACCCAAAATGCCAATGATCATGGTCGTGCGCCAACCGAGTTTTTTGAGCGTCGCGCCGAGGATAAACATTGTCAGAATCTCAGCCACCTGTCCGATGCTCATCACGGGCATGATCCAATTTCCTGGAATGCCAACCCCTCCAGATTCCTTTGATGCTCCAAGGAATCCACCTGTCCAATTGAAGTAGCAGTTATGAACAAATGAATCGATAAACGTTACAACCCAAAGCACAAAAATAAACGGGTGCTTGAGCAGACGTATCGCTTCGAGCCATGCAAGCCCCTCGCCTTCCTTCGCTTTTCTCGCCGGAGTATGGGGCAGCAAAAAACTATATCCGGCTAAAAGAAGTGAGGCTATTCCTGCGACGATGAACGTCCATCTCGTAGCAGCTTTTGCCACTTCGCCTGTGAGCGGATTGGCCAGAGCCAACCCCATCCATTCGATAAAGCCCTGAGGATTGGAGTTGCGCACGATTTCCCAGTCGACGAAAATAAACGTAAACGGCCATGCCGCAAGGATCCATCCGATCGTGCCTCCCATTCGCACAATTCCAAACTCGCGAGTTGCATCCTTCATGCTTGCAAATGCAATCGAATTGGTGATTGAGATCGTCGGCACATAGAGAAGACAGTGCACAAGCATCAATATGAAAAATGGCCAAAAATCTTTTGTGAATCCGCACCCCATGATCGCCAGTCCACCGACAAAATGGCTGAATGCGAGAAATCGTTCGGCGGAGAATCGGCGGTCGGCAAACTGATTGCTAAAAAACATCCCCACAATCGATGCGATTGGAAATGCATTGAGAATCGCTGATTGTTGCCATGGAGTGAAGCCAAGGCTTGGAAGATATCCAAAAATCAGTGGAAGCCATGCTCCCCAAATAAAGAATTCGAGCACCATCATCAGCCACAGCCGAAATGTTGGAGCAGCGGGCGAGGGACTGGTCGCGGTGGATAAGGTTTTCATGAGACAGAGGTTACCCACCTGCTCGCCTCGGCGAAACCAGTCTCCTCATTCAAGAGGCTTTCGGTGATTTTTCGCCCTTATCCGTACACTATTTGCCTCCTCTTTAGGCTTTGCTTCGCAGATCGGCGAGTCCACCATCCACGCCAATCACCTGTCCGGTGATCCATCGCTGTTTTGGATTGAGCAGCCACGCAATCGCACTGGCAACGTCCTGCGGCTCACCGAGGCGACCGAGTGGATGCATGGCAATCGAAGCTTTTTCTGCCAGTTCACTCGAAAGAAGGCCGCGGGTCAGCGGAGTTTTTGTCAGTCCAGGAGCCACCGCATTCAAACGAATGCCGTATCGGGCATACGTTGCCGCAGCACTGCGAGTGAGTCCTTCGACTCCTGCTTTTGCCGCAGCGATAGCCTCATGGTTTGTGAGTCCCACTCTGGCTGCCGCACTGGAGACGAGAACTACAGATCCACCTGTTTGCCTCATGATTCGTCCCGCAGATCGAACGCATCCAAATGCACTTGAGAGGTTTGTAAACAGGGTCGAATTCCAATCTGCGGTGCTCGTGAGATGAGCCGGTTTGAGAAGAAGCGAACCAACACAATTGGCAACTCCGTCGAGTCCACCAAGGATTTCATTCGCCTGATCAGCCATTGCATCAACCGCATCCGGGTCAGAAGCGTCGACGCAACCGTACCGGCACCCCAATTCCTCTGCGAGAGACTCGAGCTTTGGAGTATTTCGCCCTGCCACAAAAAGACTGGCTCCTTCGGCATGAAGCATTCTTGCAAGTGAGGATCCCACCCCACCAGAACCACCGAAGATCAAAACTTTTTGAGGAACTACCATAGAAACATGATTTTGTCTGTCACGGCATTTTTTTGAACATGAGCCTGCACAATCTCTCTGTGAGCCAGAAAACTTCAGATCCAGTCGCCGACTTTCTGTTCTAAATGATCCCTCAGGGCCATTTCACGAAGTTTTTCCATGGCTCGGCTCTGGATCTGTCTGATTCTCTCTTTGCAGACACCCATGTCGATTCCCAATTCCCGAAACGTGCGTGCTGGCATGCCGTGAAACCCAAAACGTGCAACGATAATCTCTTTTTCGCGTGGCTCAAGCTCTCCGAGAAACTTGGAAAATGTTGCTTTGAGCATCGCGCTCTGAGGAGGCGTGAGGTCTTTGGTGGCAGGCTCTCGAACCGCCACAGATCTCAGTGATTCGTCATCGGAAACAAATCGAGTTCGAAGTTGGCGACCCTTGTGGGAGAGTCGAAAGAAATTTCTTTGGATCGCATATGTTGCGTAGGTGCTGAACCGGTTTCCCAGGGCAAAATTAAACTTTTCAACTGCCCGCATCAGCGAGACATTCCCATCACTCACAAGTTCTTCAAATGAATTTGTGGGATCAATGAATTTCTTTGCAATCGAAACCACAAGTCTGAGATTGGATGTCACAATTAAATTTTTGGCACGAGCCGCCTCTTGGAGAAGTTTCTCTACTTTCTTCATCTGATCCCGGGTTGCCCGACGTTCATCTAATTGCCCTCTCGAAGTCGCTGCCCTGAACTTGAGCCAGTTGAGTCGTCGAAAGTAAAACTGCTCTTCGTCCTTCGTGAGAAGCCTCGTTCGATAGAGCTTCGAGAGGTACGGAGTAGAAGAATTTTCTTCCCCTTTTCCTGACCGTGCGATGTGATGAGGTCCTTCTCCGTTGACCGGTGGAGTTGACGCCAGTTTCTCAGCGTCGAGCCTCAAAAATTGCCTGCAGGGTATGTAGTCAATTGGCAAGGAAAAAAACGCGGTTCGCTTTGCTTTTAGACGAGCAGCGCGGCGAATGAGTACCTTGCTGGAAACCTTTTCTTTCCCGAGCAAACGGCTGGAAGTGCTTGACTTCTTTGAACTGACGCGACGCTTGAGATTCAGTGCGGCAACCATTGAGACTCCCACGGTGATTCTATTGAGGAGGGATATGCGGTGAAATCTGACTCAACACCGCTTTAACCGCACATGCACGCGCTGCATAACCGGACTCTTACGAAGTTCCGGAAAAAATGACTCAAGAGCATTTTTTTGCTGCCAACGGCTCAAAACAAAGGAGCCATTTTTGATCGAAACCCGCAAAAGTTGGCAGCCGCATCTCCCCAAAAGAGCGAGGGGGGCTCGCCAATCGCCACCGTCATCACGCTTTATCGACCTCGAAACTCGACTGTTTCTCCGCCGCTGCGAGTGCTCATCGAGTGATACACATTGATATCGATGGTCTCATTGACAAATGCAACCGAACCATCGGCGAACAAAAAGTTGACTCCGCTGGTGTGCTGGCTTTTAAAGTCATCAAAATGCCCCTCATGAAGCGAGCCATCGGGCAATACTTCGCGGTAATTGGGTACGTGATCGGCGACTCCCACGATGCGTGACAATGATTCTCTTGCACCCTGAATTGCCCCCACCCAGACGCTGCTTCCGCCGCCACTATGCCGTTCTCCGGCGAGAATCGTCATACTGGTGCCGTCTTTAATGTCGGCAAAGGTGATACGACTGTTGTGAAAAAACATCCCGTCTCCGGCCGAAGGCGAATCTTCAATCTCAGTCGTCCCAAACATTCCAACGTAGTTGCTGCGAGCTACTTGAAACAGATTCGGCGCGAGATCCACATTCGCTCCTTCCGCTCCCTCACCTTGTCCAATGTTAAAAATCGTTTTAGAGCCTCCGTCAGACGGACAGAGAAAAGGTTTTACAACCGTTACCCGAACCTCGGCATGCTGCGACTGATCGATACCGACGTTCCAGTCAATCCTGTCAAACAAAGCATTTTCATCCATGGATGGCAAAATTCGCGATGCCCATCCCCAACCAGGCTCGCCTTCGGCATCGGCTGCCGGAGCCGTCCAGCCCGATGGAAATGATCCTCGAGCATCGTGATACGCATGAATCCCAAGGCCCATCTGCTTGAGATTATTCGTACAACTGCTGCGTCGTGCCGATTCACGTGCCGCTTGAACCGCCGGAAGAAGGAGTCCGACTAAGACACCAATGATGGCGATCACAACCAAGAGTTCGACGAGCGTAAATCCGCCGTGATCATTCTGAGCGTTTTTATTACGATCTTGAACTGTTTTCATTGAATTCTTGCTCATAGCTATAGTTGATGGTGAACAATCTCTTCGATGCAACCAGGCCCTTTTTACAGGGTGACTCTCAGAACAGCTGTAACTCTCTCCTGCAATTCTGTTGCATTTATAGTCCTACCGGGGGTCGATGTCAAGTATTTGGTCTTTTGAGCCAGAAACTGTGCCAAAATTGCGTTCGTGCAAAATGAGGGGCGAGGCGAGAACAGGCCTCGTCATTTGATTTGAGCATCGTCGAATTTTCACGCGTTTCGCTGCGTTGTTGCGGGTACATTTCACAGTACGAATCATCTCCTACGACACAGAGGATGTCACCAGACTTATAGAGCGGGCCCCGTTCCCTTTGAGAATCAATGGCTCTGTCTATGCCACGCCTTCAATGTAGCCGCCGATGCCGGCGTTCAATCGTTGTTCGATCAAGACCGTTTCTCGAGAGGCTTCTCATCCTTTATGCCTACATACGTCTATGAAATTATGCTGCCCGATGGAACGCCCGGCGAACGATTCGAAATCATTCAATCGATGAGCGATCCGACGCTCACCACGCATCCAACGACCGGTCAGCCGGTTCGACAGGTGCTCACTGCGCCATCCATTGCCGGAAAGTGGTCCGACCTTGGCGGAAAAAGTATGCTCAGTAACCAAAATCTCGAACGCAAGGGATTTACAAAGTATGTACGCAGCGGTGACGGCACGTATGAAAAACAAGTCGGTCAAGGACCGAACGTCATCTCAGCCGATTAACACAGTACCAGCATGACTATGAATGATCTTGCGCATATTGGCATCGTGACTGTTTCGGATCGGGCCAGTCGAGGGGAGTATCATGACGAAGGTGGTCCAGCCATTCTCGCCTATTTTGAAGAGGTGCTAACGTCGGCTTGGACGCCGCATCAATGCATCGTCCCGGATGAACTTGAGCAGATCGCCGCGACGATTGAACAACTTGCCGTCGATGGCTGTTGTCTGATTGTGACGACCGGCGGCACAGGCCCCGCTCCTCGCGATGTCACGCCGGAAGCGACACAACAAGTCTGCACAAAAATGCTGCCTGGATTCGGCGAACTGATGCGAAAGGTATCGCTCGAATTTGTACCCACGGCGATTCTCTCACGCCAAACTGCGGGCATCTGCGGGCGAGCGCTTGTTGTCAATCTTCCAGGTCGCCCTGCGTCGATCAGGCAGTGTTTGAATGCGATTTTTCCCGCCATCCCATACTGCATCGATCTGATCTACACAGGTTTTGAAAAAGCCCCTTTTCTCGAAACCGATCCGCAGCGAGTGGTCGCATTTCGACCGAAGAAGACTTCTTAAATGAATATCTTAAAATCACTCCTGCTGAAGACATCCAAGCAGTCGTGATTCAAAACTTTTCCAGTCGGGACGACTTCCGAGCAGAATCACTTCTATCCGACTATCACGACGGTAGGTGGTCGATTGCACGCTTGTTTGGTTTGTGGAACGATTGATTGACAGCCACTGCTGGCCGCAGTGAAAGACTCCCTTGAGTCGAATCGCTCCCGCAGGCTGATCGATCCACAACAATCCGCCGAGAAGATCGAGCAATTGATCGCGATCGAATGAATCCTTGGAAGAAAAAACCCAGCCACACGACACGACTCCCAAACCTTCACTTTCGTGTCGCCGTGGCAGGCCAGGCTGCGGTGAACTGGTGATTGACAAACCACGCTCACTCACACCGTCTGCACGATCTGAAGGCCGATGAGGATCGGTGATGGTATGCGCTTGGCAATGCAAGGGCGTTCGAAACACCGTGCCTGTCAGATCGAGCCAGGCAGGATCAATGATGCCATGCTGGGTTCTTACGACAAGCAATTTTGGAGGATCGCACTCACCCACTTTTCTCTCGGCTACTTCGATCATCGCTGGAGATGACACATCGGTAAAATTAATTGCCACAACGTCTGATAACTGAATTTGATCCTCAAATGCTGCACTTGATGTAATCGACTGATCGTCGCAGTCTCGCGGATTGACAAGACAGATCGTGGTTCTCAGATCGATCACATCGGAAAATCTTTCTGATCGCAACAGATCGATCACGCCTGCGGGATGACCGGCTCCCGTCAACTCAACGAACAGCCGATCAGGTTTAGTGTGGTGAATAAAACGGGTCAACATTCCAGGCAGGGCGATCGAAAGCGAGCAGCAAAAACATCCTCCCGAGAGTTCTTCCACCTGTACCAAAGGTTCTGAGGAATCCAGCAGCGCATGGTCGATCGATACGAGTCCATATTCGTTGATGAGAATTGACCACCGCTGGCCTTGGGGCCTTGCCTGCAAGAGCGAACCGATGGCAGTTGTTTTTCCAGTGCCAAGAAATCCGGTGATGAGATTGGTTGGAATAATCTTTCCGGGCGACCACATCGTCAGGCCTCTTGAACATTTCGCACATCAGATGCGCAAACTTTTCTACGATCGCATCTCGGCAAGCCTTCGGGCGGCCTCTGGGGCAAAATACGTGAGGATTCCATCTGCTCCAGCTCGTTTAATCGCCAGCAGACTTTCAAGCATCGCTCTGGGGCCATCAATCCAACCAGCATCGGATGCAGCTCGAATCATTGCGTATTCACCGCTCACTTGATACGCAAACGTCGGCGCGAGAAAAGTCTTGCGCACTTCGGCAATAATATCCAACGACGTGCCTGCCGGTTTCACCATGACAATGTCTGCGCCCTCTTCCAAATCCATTGCCACTTCTCGCAGCGCCTCGCAGACATTCGCAGGATCCATCTGGTAGGTCTTCTTATCGGTGGCCCCCAGAGCCGAGACCGAGCCGATCGCGTCCCGAAACGGTCCATAAAAAGCCGACGCATATTTTGCGGCATACGAAATAATGCCGACGTCCTGCCGGCCCGCGTTATCAAGAGCCCGACGAATCGCAGCGACCCGGCCATCCATCATGTCAGACGGAGCGACCATATGGCATCCGGCGGCAGCGAGTGAAAGCGACTGGCGAACAAGCACTTCAACGGTTTCATCGTTCACAACCTGACCATTTCGTACCAGCCCGTCGTGACCATGACTGGTATACGGGTCAAGCGCCACATCGCAAATCACACCGATCGAGTCACCGTGCTCCTTCCGAATAGCACGTGTTGCACGGCAGATAAGGTTGTTCTCGTGAAAAGACTCGTCGGCTTCTTCATTTTTTTTGGACACATCGACTACCGGAAAAAGTGCAACCGCAGGAATCCCAAGGGCTCTCGCCTCTCCAACGGCCCGTACCACACCGTCAATTCCCAGTCGCTCAACACCCGGCATCGATGCGATTGGCTCACTCCCTTCATGCTCATGAATGAACAGCGGCCAGATCAGATCGTCCACCGATAGTTTTGTTTCAGAAACGAGTTTTCTCAGCCATGGAAACTGACGCATGCGGCGCAATCGCGTCATTGGAAAACGCCCGGAGAAAATACGTGGATTGTTCATGACTCAACTTCTAGAAAAGAACGTTTTTGCTGATCGTTTCTACTGATGGAGTGAATGTTGTTCACTTCCAGGGGATCAACGGCGATCGACCACCACCGCCGACTGCAATTCCCCGGTCAACGCATTCGTTGTCTCACTCTTTTTTTCTGCCACCGCACAGGCTTCGTCGGTTTCCCACACAACAACCCGCTTGGCCATCACATCGAGGCCTTTAAACACATGCGGGGCCACTTGTTCGAGTAAATACTTCGCCATATTTTCAGCAGTTGGATTGCAGGGCATCACAAAATATTTTGTTGGTTCGACCATTCGAATCGCAGACAGAGCATTTGTGTCGTCTTGGAAAATCAAAAAAGCGTGATCCCAGTTTTCTTCAAGCCATCCTTGAAATCTTTTTTTGATCACTGAGAAATCGATGACTCGACCTACCGAGTCGACGCCATTTCCTATGACTTCGATATCAACCCGATAATTGTGACCGTGAAAAAAAGCACACTTGCTCTCGTGACGAAAAAGACGGTGGCCGGCACAGAACTTGACCTGCCGGATGATCGATAACTGTGTTGCCGATTGGGGTTCGTGTTCGAGCATTCGCGTCTTCCTGAAAACAGCCGGTGCCATGAACGAACTGAATTATTTTTCAACGGCCGATCTCGACGCACTCTCACGGGCGCATGGCTCGACTCGGATTGGCTGGATGTCAAATTTAGGATTCTGTCCTAGAAAGCGGCAGGGATTGTTATGAAACACATCAATTGATTCCTGCAATGAATGACCTCGCCGTCGGAACTCGAGCACGCACTCTTGAAGCGTAAAGGGATCGCTCGGCCCCCAATCGGCCGAAGAGTTCACGAGAATGCGATCCCATCCATATTTTTCAAGCATGTCAACCGCTCTCTTCGGGGAGCATTTGGTAATTGGATAGAGCGTAAAGCCGACCCAGTATCCGGCATCAAGACACGGACGGATCGTTTGCTCTTCAACGTGATCGATCCAGATCCGATCACGATCAACATTCATTCCTGCAAGCACTTCGAGCACTCGCTTTGTGCCGTGAACTTTATCCGCGAGATGCGGAGTATGAATCAAGACAAGTTGCTGGTGTTTCATTGCAAGATCCACGTGCGCCTCAAGCGCATCGCATTCATTTTTAGTCGACTTATGAAGCCCTGTTTCGCCGACCCCTAGCACCGTTGGCTTCTGGAAGAACTCTGGCATCTGACTGAGAACTTCGCGGGTGAGGGTTTTATTTTCGGCCTCTTTTGGATTGACCGCCACCCACGAAAAATGCCGAATGCCATACTGCGCCGCCCGAGTCGGTTCGAATTCGCTGATCTGGCGAAAGTAGTCGATGAACGTTTCTGGATACTTGCGATCGAAGCCGGCCCAGAATGCGGGTTCGGCGACGGCCACTACGCCGCTCATCGCCATACGTTCGTAGTCTTGTGCGGTTCGAGCAATGGCGTGGTAATGAGGCTGAATGATCTGCATAAAATAAGATTAAAAAGATTGTTAAAGGGTGGCAAAAAGTTTTAGAAGCGCACTTGTTCGCTCAATTCCAGCGGCTGGATCAGCAAGACTCGCGAGTGCTTTTCGAATGAGAGTGAGTTTTGGATCTTCTCCTTTTCGATGGTCTGAGGAGTTTCCGTTGTGTGAATGTTCTCGTATCGATGCGGCATCGTATCGGTCGAGATAGGCTGCAATTTCAAGCAGCATGTATCTCGATTCCAAAAAGTAGGTTTCAGCAACCTGAGACGCTGTGAGCATGAAAAATGTTTCCGAGGGACGAATAACTCTGAACGACTCGCATCAAAGGCAAAGAACATAGGCCGATGATCAACAATCATAGCTTGACGAAGCAGCCGATCCACTCTTTTGTTACGTTCTCTCGGCTGAGTGTACAACCTCCGCGCATCGCGAACAAAATAATTGGCTCGCCAATAATCAAGAATGCTCGCTTTTTCTGCTTCTTATAGCTGAGTTGGATTGGGGGCATCACCGTAGATCAGCTTTGGATCGAACGTCTTCTCCCGTTCAGTAAACTCCAAAGAAGTCTGGCTTCGCCGCTGCTCACCCACAGGCACTTTTCGGTAGAAGCAGGAGCGATACCCCACATGACAGCTTGCGCCACCTTTTATTTCCACGCGCAGCCACACGCAATCTTGATCGTCATCAATTCGCATTTCAACAACCTTCTGCACCAAACCACTGGTCGCCCCTTTGTGCCAGAGTTGCTGACGACTGCGACTATAGTAATACGCTTCGCCGGTTTCGATCGTTTTGGCAAGCGCTTCGCGGTTCATCACCGCCACCATTAACACTTCACCGGAATGATGATCGGTCGTTACACAGGGAAGAACGCCGCTGGCGTCGAACTTGGGCGCAAGCTCGCACCCCTCTTCCACCTGCTCAATGCTGGTGCGTTGGCCAAAGAGTGAATCTGATGCAGACACGTTCCGGCAACTCCTCTCACAAAAACGACATGCGAACAGCTCGCATTTTTACAACACCAGAGTCTACTCTGCAGCAATGTCACTGTGACTGAGAGGATTTTTCTCCTACTCCATAAAGCCGGCCGGGAAGGAATACGGTTTTTTTGAACCGATGCACTTTGTTGATAAAACGGTGCGCTTTGAACTCTCTTTTCTGAATCGGCTTGATCGGTTCGGTGTCGGCATCGTATCTTCTGAACAAATAAGTCTGCGGCAGCCGCTTTCTCTCACTTCAGGAATGACTCTCTTTATGACGCTTTCAAACGGTTTACGCATTGCTTTTCTGGCCTACGCTGCATCTGTTTGGTCGCTCATTTCACAGAGCATTGCGGATGACTGGCCGACGTTCCGCGGAACGAACCGCACTGCAGTGGCACCCGACAACAATCTTCTCGAGTCGTGGCCCAGCGAGGGACCGAAGCTCCTGTGGGAAACGGCCGGAGCCGGGCGAGGCTATGCCAGTCTCGCGATTGTCAAAGACAGATTGTTTACGTTTGGCGACGGACTTTCAAGCGCTCCAGACAAGGATGAATATCTCACCTGCTTTGATCGTGCAACGGGCGCTGCGGTGTGGAAGACAAAGACTGGTCCGGCATGGAATGAAGGGCAGGAATCGTGGCAGAGTTCACGCAGCACACCAACTGTTGATGGTGGCGTCGTCTACGTCCTTACTCCATTTGGACAGCTCGTTGCCTGTGCAGTGGTAGATGGCAAGGAGCTTTTTCGCGTCGATCTCAAAAGCGAGTACGGCGGAACCAAGGGAGATGGTTGGGGCTACAGTGAATCGGTGTTGATTGATGGAGAGAAGCTTCTCTGCACGCCTGGCGGCGAGAAAGCGACGATGATCGCATTAGAAAAGAAAACTGGGAAATTGATGTGGTCATGCCCCGTAAAGGAAAACCGCGGGGCCGGTCATGCGTCGATCGTCATTTCTGAAATCAAGGGGAAAAAAGTCTACGTACAAACCACGGCAAGTGGTGCGATGGGTGTCGATGCTCTCGGTGGTGAACTGTTATGGACCTATCCGATCGACAAAACGACGGCTGTCATTCCAACTCCAATCATCAAAGGGGATCTCGTCTTTTTCTCAGCAGGATACCGTCGTGGCGGTGCTTTACTGCGACAGGTGCCCGGCTCCGAGAAGCAGGTGACCGTTGAAGAGATCTACGGACTCAAGCAAGATCTTGCCAATAAACATGGTGGTATCGTACTTGTCGGCGACCATCTTTACGGAGATTCCGACGATCAGGGAATTCCCTTTTGTGCCGATCTCATGACTGGCACGGTCGCTTGGAAAAAGCGGGGCAGCGGAAAAGGTTCCGCTTCAATTATTGCTGCTGATGGACACATCTACGTCCGCTTTGCCGACGGAACCTTATCGCTTGCCAAAGCTGATCCAGCTGACTTTGTCGAAGCCAGTTCGTTTAAAATTCCAGGCAGTGACCAAAGGCCAAGCTGGTCGCATGCAGTGATTCTTGATGGGAAAATGTTTCTTCGCGAACAGGACAAGGTTTTTTGCTACGACATCAGCGCCCGCTAAGCAACGATGGTGTGGTTTCGTCGTACGAGTTTACTCATGACGAAGATCTATTCAGTCACTCTCGGTTGAAAGTGTTCACCACCAACCCATCCGATTGCCTAGGCGATTTCCAAAGACAATCAGTCCGATTGCTGCGGCACTCGCGGCACAAAGCAGCACCGCTCCGCTTGAAATATCTAACGCATCGCGAAGTCTTGGATGATGGCCGCTGTCGATTGCTCGCGCCAACGATTCGATCGCTGTATTAAAAAGTTCGGCTGCGATCACCATTCCGATCGCAGCGACAACGGCGCACCACTCAATCGGACTCAGGCGAAACACGAATGCCGCGACAATCACTGCGACTGCGATCGCTAGGTGTACCGCAAAGCTCGACTCGGTTCGAACTGCGCGAGCAATCCCTCGAAATGAGTTCGAAAACTTTCTGATCCAGCTTCGCTGTTTCTCTTGTCTGCGATTTCGAGAAAAAA
This sequence comes from Planctomycetota bacterium, assembly GCA_003669585.1. Lineage (GTDB taxonomy): Bacteria > Planctomycetota > Planctomycetia > Pirellulales > UBA1268 > QWOQ01. The sequence continues at coordinate 221,170 of QWOQ01000017.1, forward strand.
CGGACATTGATTGAAAACCATCCTCCGACAACCGACCGTTAGCCAGCCTTCACGTACGGATCGCCCTTTTTCCAATTGCAGGGACACAGTTCGTCGCTTTGGAGGGCATCGAGAACACGAAGAACCTCTGCTACGTTCCGGCCAACGCGTCCCTGATTGACGTCGACCCACTGAATCACGCCGTTGGGATCGACGATAAACGTTGCCCTGAGGCAGTAGCCTTCTGTTTTCTCCAGAATTCCGAGTTCGGCGGAAAGTTTTTGCGAAGCAATGAGCGGATACCGAAGATCCTGAAGATCAACATGAGCCCTTCGCCATGCCATGTGGGAATATTCGTTGTCGGTGCTCCCACCAACGACGAGAGTATCGCGATCGGTGAACGACTTGAGTTGTTTGTTGAACTCCGCAATTTCGGTCGGACAAACAAACGTAAAGTCCTTCGGATAAAAAAAGTAGACGACCCACTTGCCTGCATAGTCTGCACTGGAGAGAACCTTCACGTCGTCCTTCCCAATGCCAACGCATGCTTGTACTGAAAAATGTGGAAATATGTCGCCAACAGTGAGCATGATGCCATCTCCAAAAGACAACCACACGATCCGTTCCCTGCGCTTCTGCGTGAGCACCGCAAGAGTCTACGGTGAGCACGTCGACCGTCAAGCAATAAAGCCACTTTTCTCCAACCAAATCTTCCCTTTTTGTAGGCTTTTCTTATGACCTCCTCCAGTCGTTCTCAGCAAATTCCGACTATTCATCGTGATCCTACAACCAATCGCAGAGTGTTTATCGCACCGCAGCGAGCCGATCGTCCCATGACTCTTGACGTGGACGGCACCGGGCAGCGACTCGACGAGTACCGTCATCAGGCACATTGTCCTTTCTGTGCAGGCAACGAAAATCTTGTCCCTCCCGAGATCTTGCGATGGCCCGTTGCTACGAGTGAGCCATGGCAGGCTCGAATTGTTGCCAATCGTTTTCCAGCCGTGATCGACCATCGGAAGCATTCGAAGACAAGAGATGCTGTCGGAGGCACACCGGCCCACGGCATTCACGACGTTGTCATCGAGTCTGCAACGCACGAGCATTCTATTCTTGCAATCACTCCGCAAGCATGGAGAGCCATCTGGGAACTTTGCCGATGTCGATTGGAATCACTGGAAGCAAGAAAAGATATTGCTTGGGGAATACTCTTCAAAAATTCAGGTCTCCGTGCAGGAGCGTCTCTGGAGCACCTTCACAGCCAACTCATAGCGATCGATTTTATACCACCGCTGATTCGCTCGGAAATGAACCGTGCAAGCAAACATCCGGGTCTGTTTGCTCGGGTCATCGAAGAGGCTGCGAAGGAGGGACGCGTTCTGTGTGAATTGGGAAATTTGGTGGCGCTGGTTCCGAATTGTCCACGACAGCCTTTTGAAACATGGATCGTACCGAGTTTCGACGAGAGTTGTTTCCATGCTGCAAGCCGGACCAGCATTGATGCAATTGCTGATCTCACTCGACTGCTCATTCAAGCGTTTGAACGAATCGAACCGTCGATGAACTACAACTGGTGGTTGCACTCAGCACCTTTTCGACACATTCGGAATGATTCTTTTCGCTGGCATCTCGAGATCGTGCCCAGAACTGAGCACTTTGCAGGCTTTGAACTCGGGAGCGGTTGTCATATTCATTCCTTGCCCGCCAGAGAGGCTGCGCGTCTCCTGAAAGAGGCTTGGTAAGCGGACGCTGTTTCCTGTGCGACGGCAGGGTCTTCGGAACCCTCAAAAGCGGTCTGCGCTGCAGGTGCAACGATGGGTTTAGAACGCCGAATGTCACCGAGACGGTTTGGCGCAGGGGCGATCACACGCGAGAATCGTATCGTTGCGATTTTCTTTCTTGTCTGCGAAGAAAAAGGCTCGGTACTTTCTTCGCCATACAAATCTTTGACGACATGCCGCCTCCTATCCGTTTTGTGTTTGTACTTCACGATCATCAACCGGTCGGAAATTTTGACGGCGTATTTGAAGCGGCCTATCGCGACAGCTACCTGCCCATGCTTGAAGCCTTAGAACGCCATCCGACCATTCGAATCGGCCTGCATACGAGTGGATCGCTGGCAGAGTGGTTTGATGCAAATCACCCGTCTTATCTCGATCGCCTCGCGCGCCTTGCCGCTGTTGGTCAGATCGAAATTATTGGAGGCGCGTTCTACGAGCCGGTGCTTGCAATGCTTCCCTCTCGAGATCGCATCGGGCAGATTCGCCGCTATACCCATTGGCTTGAAAATCGGCTCTCGACAAAGGTCTCTGGAATGTGGGTTGCCGAGCGTGTTTGGGATCCCGGAATGACTCGGGATTTGGCTGCGGCTGGTATGCAGTGGACGATCCTCGACGATTTTCACTTTAAGGCCACCGGGATTGAGGAGTCGCAACTCGACGGATACTGGCTCACTGAGGGAGATGGTTCTTTGATTGCGGTCTTCCCGGTGAGTGAACACCTTCGCTATGTCATTCCATTCGGTGCGCCGCAAGCCACGATCGATCATCTTGGAATGATTGCCTCCCGACGCAGCGGTGCTTGTGCAGTTTTTGGAGACGATGGCGAAAAGTTCGGAGTCTGGCCCGAAACTCACCGCGCGGTCTTTGAGGAAGGCTGGTTGGAAACGTTCTTTGGATTGCTGGAAGCAAATCGTGACTGGATTCAGATGAGTCTGCCTTCTGAAGTGGTGCGCGATCAGCCGCCACTCGGCACGCTCTGGCTTCCTGAGTGCAGTTATCGAGAAATGACACAGTGGGTGCTGCCTCCTGCAGAATCAGCCGCGTGCGCTTTGGCCCGTAAGATCGCTGATTCCGATCCGCGACTGGCTGGCACATCGAAATTTGTACGCGGTGGCAGTTGGCGGAACTTTCGATTGCGTTATCCGGAAGCAAACGAAATGTATGCTCGCATGATGGTGGTGAGTGATCGACTTGAACTTCTCCGTCGCAGTGAAGAAGAGGTTGAACCAGAGGCCTTTGAAGAGGCGGTTGCGTCTCTCTATCGTGCACAGTGCAACTGTGCTTACTGGCACGGTGCCTTTGGCGGAATCTATCTCCCTCATTTGCGAAACGCCATCTACCGGGAACTCATTCGTGCCGACGCAGCCGCCGACGCGGCGACTGGCCGGACAGGGACGTGGATCGATGCCACGACCTCTGATTTCGACTTTGACGGTCGTCCGGAAGTGCGTCTTTTTAATGAATCTCTCGATGTGTGGATTGCACCGGCTCGTGGCGGTCTTCTCTACGAACTCGATATGCGAAGCACTTCCCATAATCTCTTGGCCACACTCGATCGCCGACCAGAGGCTTATCATGCGCAGGTTCTGGCTGGCCCGGGCGGGGCTGGGGGCAGCGTGGTGGATGAGTCGCAACCGGCTCGGTTCAAGCAGGAGGGATTGGAACACCGCATTCGCTACGATGCGTCGCGTCGCAAGAGCCTCGTCGACCACTTCTGGGATCTCGATACTCACGCATCTACCGTCGCAGATGGTTTGGCGACAGAGCGAGGAGATTTTGCGCACGGTGCGTACGAGGCGAAAGTGCGTCGCAATCCTGAACGAATTCAGGTGGTGCTCTCGCGTGAAGGAAATGTCTGGGGCATTCCACTACGGCTCTCGAAGGCGATCACCTTGGAAGCTGGCTCAAGTATTTTGGAAATCGCCTACCGTCTTGAAGGATTGCCGCATGATTTTCGCCAGCATCTAGCAATTGAGTTTTCATTTGCTGGTATGCCCTCGCGAGCCGAGGGGCGTTTTTTCTATCAGGCAGGCGATACCGAACGTCGCAATCTTGGTGAACTCGGCAGCTCTCTCGATCTCTGTGATGTCGTGCAGATCGGGTTGATTGATGGGTGGCTGGGAATCGATGCGAGCCTCGCTTTTTCTCGCCCTACTGGTCTCTGGGCATTTCCCATTGAATCGGTGAGCCAGTCCGAAGGGGGCTTTGAATTAGTTCATCAGTCTGTGTCGGTGATGCCTCATTGGGTGGTTGAACCCGAATCGGATGGCTCGTGGAATGTTAATATGCGACTGTCGCTGGTTGACATGTCGGCCACGCATCGTGTGCGGTCTGCAACCGCACAATCAATCGCTTCGCAAAAGTGATGCCTTCAAGATTTTTGTTGGCCTTGAGAAAATTACTCGTCTCACAAATCGTCTGTGCGTTCATTTTATGCACGATGGATTGCATTGTGCGATTTCTTGCCAATCGAGTAGTGGATGTTCTCGTAGTTTTCCATATTCCAACACCGCGATAGGAATCGAACCTAAACGCTGCGCAAGATCGGTGGCGTTGGTGCTTGTAGACTGATCGGGTGATTCATCAACACGTGAAAGAATGACGGCGGCTACATCGAGCCCCACCGATCGGGCTGCGATGATCATTCCCAACGTGCGACCGACACAGCCGAGCCTGTCCCTATCGACCAATACAATTGCGTACCCGAAATCGCGGGCAAGGTCTGACACAAGCGTGTTTTTTGCCAGCGGTGAAAAGAGTCCTCCCGCGCCTTCGACAATCACAACATCACTCGATGTTCGCCAGACATTGATGCCACTGCGAAGCAATGTCTCGTCAATCTGTTTCCCTTCAGCCTCTGCAGCTCTTTGCGGAGAAAGAGGCGCACCAAAAGACTGTGGACAGACTCGTTCAAGCACTTCTTTCCTTTTTGAAGCGGAAAGAAGTGCACTGGCATCGCTGACTTGATCGCTGGAAATAATTCCGGTCGCCACCGGCTTATAGACACCCACTCGCAACCCGCCGGCGACGAGTGAACGCACAATCGCTACCGCGACGGTGGTCTTCCCAACATCGGTATCGGTCCCTGCAATCAAAAGTCCTGGACCAGCAGAGGCGTACGATTCTTTGTGATTCATTGACCCACCGTTGATTGATTCGCGCTAAAAATCGGCAAGCTCTGGTGATTACTCAATCGAATTTGCTCACACGTTTCAGTCGTTCTACACTTTAAAGAAAATGCTTTTGAGACTCGTTCTCATTTTCTCCTGTGCTGATTCTTGTAGCTGCTTTGGTTCCCTCTGAAAATTGCTCCCTATGCACGAACTCTCGCTCCTCAAAAAGGGCTCCGCTGGACGCGTGGTGCGGATCCATGGCACCGACTCGATCTCGATGCGATTATTGGAGATGGGTCTCACTCCGGGTGTGTCTGTCAAAATGATTGGGGCTGCGCTTCTGGGCGATCCTCTGGAAATTGAACTGCGGGGATACCATCTCTCCGTTCGAAAATCCGAAGCTTCACGAGTCGAGGTGGCTGGTTCCTGAATCGTTCTGGCCTCTCTACTCAATTTTTGGAGCTTCTTTCGTTATGTCGACGCGTCCGTTTACTACGGTGCTTCTGGGAAATCCAAACACCGGGAAGAGCACGCTCTTTTCGGCACTCGTCGGCATGCCAACGCGTGTTGGAAATTATCCTGGCGTGACGGTTGAAGAAAAAATTGGGCGATATACACACCGCGAAATCCCAATCGATTTGATTGACTTGCCAGGCACATACAGTCTTTCACCCAAAAGCCCCGATGAAACAGTTACTGTCAACGTACTTTTTGGACGAGTGCCGAGAATCCCCTCGCCCGACTGCGTCGTGATCGTGGCAGATGCCACGAATCTAGAACGCAACCTCTATCTTGCAAGCTACGTTCTCGAACTTGGATTGCCAACCGTGATCGCACTGACGCTTTGTGACGCGGCTGAGAAAAAATGGATTTCAATCGATGCTGATGAACTTTCTCGGCGTTTGGGTTGTGCGGTCGTGCCAGTGGTTGCAACAACCCGACAGGGTATTGCAACCCTGCGTGAGATGATTACCGATGCGCCACATTTCCCACGTCGGAATAAAATCAATATTGAACAACATCTGGCAGCAGTCGATTCAATTCACGAACCAGCAGTTCGCGAAGCAATTGCTCGATACGCATGGATTGAAAATATTCTTGATGGGGTCGTTTCTAAACATCCATCGACAACACGTTCCTTTGACGAACAGATCGACGCGGCCCTCACGCATCGACTGTGGGGCACTTTGTTTTTCATCCTGACAATGCTTTTCGTTTTCACATCCATTTTTTGGGTGGCAACGCCGCTCATGGAGTTGATGGCCTTTGGAGTCGACACGATCGGCGTGTGGCTAGGGTCCATTCTGCCGCAGGGAGCTGTTCGCTCGCTTGTGATCGATGGCATGATCGCCGGCGTGGGAGGTGTCGTCGTCTTTCTTCCACAAATCGCGATGCTCTTCTTTTTTATCGCGATGCTCGAAGGGTGCGGGTATCTTTCGCGAGCGGCTTTTTTAATGGATCGGCTGCTTGTTGGCGTGGGTTTAAGTGGAAAATCGTTCATCCCTCTCCTGTCGAGTTTTGCCTGCGCGATTCCCGGGATTATGGCTGCACGAACGATTGAAAATCGACGAGACCGTCTGCTCACGATTCTTGTCGCACCCTTAATGAGCTGTTCGGCAAGGCTGCCTGTGTATCTCTTGCTCACCGGGGCATTTGTACCCAACGTACCGGTGGGCGTGCTGTGGCTGCGACTGCCGGCGATTGTGCTTCTCTCGATGTACGCTGTTGGGGTGATCGTGGCAGCAACCGTGGCCTTCGTACTTTCTCGCACTGTCTTTGTCGGGATTCCACAGCCGTTTGTGATGGAGTTACCTCGATGGCGATGGCCGCAAGCTGCCGTTGTGCTGCAACGTTCTTACGAAGCATCGGTATCTTTTTTACAAAATGCCGGCACCTTGATTGTCGCAGTCAGCATCGTTGTCTGGGCATTGTCGAACTATCCTTTTGATGAACAAGCCATTGAAGCTGAGATATCGCACCATCGCATCGCTTTGAAAACGCAACTTGAATCGCTTCGCGCCGCTGGTCAGGAAACATCACAGACGGCGATGGAACTTACAGAGATCCTCGCAGCAATGGAGACCCCCGAAGGAATTCGTGCTGCACAAAAAGGAGCCCTGCAGCGACAAAGCTTTCTTGGGCGCACCGGTCGGCTGATCGAGCCGCTCGTTCAGCCGCTGGGATGGGACTGGAGAATTGGCTGTGCAGCGATTGCCAGCTTTCCAGCCCGCGAGGTTGTCCTTGGAACGCTTGGAGTGATTTACAATGTAGGCGATGTCGATTTGAGCAAGAAACCAGGGGAAAACGCCTTGGTGCGTCGACTGCGGGCGGCGACATGGGATGGCACCAATCGAAAAGTATTCACGCTGCCAGTAGCACTTTCGATCATGGTTTTTTTTGCTCTGTGCGCACAGTGCGCAAGCACCCTTGTCATCATCGGCCGCGAAACAGGAAGCTGGATCTGGCCTGTTATAACCTTCACTTACATGACGACATTGGCCTGGCTGGGAGCATTCGCAACCTATCAGATTGGGACTTGGTTCATGGGGGCTTAACGAGATGTTTCCGACGCTTCAAGATTGTATTGCCATGATGATCACCATGGCTGCGTGCGTGTGGCTGATCCGTTCGCTCACAAACCGTTTTTTTGCCCCACCGTGCCAGCCGCCTCGCGATTCCAGCGGACCGACTGGCAGCGATGGTTTTGTATCGGTAGACAAAATTTTCTTCACGGCTCGTTCCGATCAACACGAAACAAAAAAGCCGGGCTGACCTTGCGGTCAACCCGGCCTTCAATGTTTTCAAAACTCTACTCGCGACAAAACGCTTGACGTTTTGATCAATACATATCGTAGTCGCCGCCGTGACCAGCGCCACCACCCTTGGGCTTGTGATCCTTCGGCTTCTCAGCAATCAGCGCATCGCTTGTAAGCAGCAGCGTCGAGACGCTTGTTGCATTTTGAAGTGCTGTACGAGTGACCTTCGTTGGATCAATGACGCCCGACTTCACAAGGTCTTCGTACTTATTGGTTGCAGCGTTGTAGCCGTAGTTGCCAATACCTTCAAGAACCTTTTCGCAGACAATCGAACCGTCCTGACCGGCATTTGAGGCAATCATGGTAAGCGGTGCCCGAGCTGCCCGAACGACAATGTTGAAGCCTACAGCCTCATCTTCCGAGAGCCCCTTTGATTTTACCTGAGAAGCAGCCCGCAGCAGCGCTACGCCACCACCAGGAAGAATGCCCTCTTCGACAGCTGCTCTTGTTGCATGCAAAGCATCTTCGACGCGAGCCTTCTTTTCTTTCATTTCACTTTCCGTCGCGGCACCCACATTGATCTTTGCCACGCCACCAGCAAGCTTTGCCAGACGTTCCTCAAGTTTCTCTCGATCGTAATCACTTGTGGAATTTTCGATCTCGCGGCGAATCTGATCGATCCGAGCTTTAATCTCGGCGCTCTTTCCAGCTCCCTCGATAATCGTGGTGTTGTCTTTGTCGACGATCACCTTTTTGCCACGGCCAAGCTCAGCAAGACCCAGATTCTCAAGCTTCATGCCGAGGTTCTCGAACACCGGTGTTGCTCCGGTAAGAATCGCGATGTCCTCAAGCATTGCCTTGCGTCGGTCGCCATAGCCTGGGGCCTTTACGGCACAGACCTGAAACGTTCCACGAAGACGATTGATCACAAGCGTGGCAAGTGCCTCGCCGTCGACCTCTTCACAGACGATCAACAGCGGCTTTCCGGCGTTCACAACAGCCTCGAGCAATGGCACAATGTCTTTGACGCTTGAAATCTTTTTCTCAAATACAAGGATGTAGCAGTCCTCAAGAACGCACTGCATCTGTTGAGGGTTTGTGACGAAATAGGGAGAAAGGTATCCACGATCGAACTGCATTCCCTCAACCCACTCAACTTCAGTTTTGAGACTCTTGCCTTCGTCGACTGTGATCACGCCGTCCTTGCCAACCTTACCCATGGCCTCGGCGAGAAGTTCGCCAATCTCCATGTCGTTGTTGGCCGCTATAGAGGCGACCTGTGCCATTTCCTTTTTGCTCTTAATGGGAATTGACATTTCCTTGAGCTTGATGGTGATCTGCTCCACCGCCTTCTCAATGCCAGCTTTCATCTGAACAGGGTTCACACCCGAAACAACGGCTCGCAGGCCCTCGTTAAAGACAGCTTCGGCAAGCACAGTCGCCGTGGTTGTGCCGTCACCGGCAACATCACTGGTCTTACTGGCAACCTCACGAACCATTCTCGCGCCCATGTTTTCATAGACGTCCTCAAGGTCGATCTCTTTTGCAACCGTTACGCCGTCCTTGGTCACTGTTGGTGAACCAAAGCTCTTTTGAAGAATGACATTTCGACCCTTCGGTCCAAGTGTCACTTTCACGGCACGGGCTAGTTTCGCGATCCCTCGACGCATTGCCTCGCGTGCTTCCTGATCAAATGCCATCATCTTGGACATAAACAGAACTCCTCAAGAGTGAAAACTGCTGTGATTCAATCGAACTCTAATTTTCGTATGACTTTGGATTCGGCCCATTCAATCGAAATGCCTGACCTCGATCAGCCGAGTACCGCAAGAATGTCATCCTCTCGCATCAAAAGCAGTTCGGTGTCTCCGACTTTGAACTGTTCGCCGGCGTAACTTAGAAAGACCACTCGGTCTCCCGGCTTCACCTGCAGGGCATGACGTATACCCATGTCACTGATTCGACCATCGCCAATGCTCACGACTGTGCCCCGAGCAGGTTTATCTTTGGCCGAATCGGGCAACAGAATTCCGCCAGCGGTCTTCTGTTCGCTTTCTTCTCGCTCTATGACGACGCGGTCGCCAAGCGGAACCAGACTCGAGGACTTCTTCTTTGTTTTGTTTGCGGTTACCGACATGGTCACTCCTCTAATAGCTTTTATGAACGATTGCTTCTCTAGAACTTTTTGGGGTTGACAACACCACAGGTGAACCTGATCGATGCCACCACTGGGTCGACGGCCGCCAAGCCGCCTGCCAAACCGACGCTGTATGGTGACGGCCTTTGGAAGGGAAGCAACTGGCATGCCCAAGTCTCGGTCAACACCCGCTTCCGGCGTTCAAATCTTCGGATTGAAGCCCTCTGGAAGACCAGTGGCTCTTTTTCAGGATGCGATGTGTATTGCTTGCGATTCAGAGTACTTATGGAAGTCAAGAAGATTCGAAAAAGTCTTTTTTACGGTTTTTAAAAGCACTCTCCGTATAAAAATGTTGGCGGCTCTTGACCCATTTTCCCACCGTGTCACCCTGCCAAACATGAGAACTGCTGCCAATGTGGCAAACGCCCAAAACACTCACAACCGATTTATTTCTTCGCCATTCGCCCTCGCGACGTTACAGGTGACTTGCCTACTCACAACGATTCTTCAAAAACCTGGCGATGTTCCTGATGATCGTTTATTCCTATTTTTTGAACAGTTCGAGCACTGATAAAAATACGGGAAGAAGGCAAGACCTCCTTCATGTCTGTCGCCCACTGATTTTTTTGAATGATTCCCCCTGAGGTTAAAACGATCGGCTCGGTTCTAAAAATGTATGCGAAAGCGGCATGAAAACCAGTTTTCATGCCGCTTCTCCGCATGTTCTTGGCAAATGGCATTCCATTCGACTACTCTATTTGGCACATGAGTCAGTTGAGAAAGTTCTGATTTTTTGATCTTCATGGACATTACGTTCTGCGATGCAACGTAATGTTCGAGTCGACTTCATTTCAAAAAATCTGTTTCTCAATTCATTTGAATCATCTAGAAATAATTTGTCTTTAAGAAATTAGAGTTCGGGAGAAATCGAGTTCCATGTCAACTCAGCGACGTATATCTACTACCAAGATCGGTGATGTCACGGTCGTAAAATTTGTGGACAAAAAAATTCTTGATGAAGCCAACATTCAGGAACTTGGTGTTGAACTTTTTGCACTCATCGAACAGGAGAACAGGAAGAACGTTCTCCTCGATTTTTCAAACGTCGAGTTTCTCTCGAGCGCCGCGCTTGGAAAACTCATTACGCTCGATCGTAAGGCGAAGGCGGCCAAGGGGAAACTGAAGATGTGCAGCATTCGTGCTGAGATCTATGAGGTTTTCCAGATTACAAAGCTCAACAAAGTTTTTGATATCAAAAAAGACGAGGAAGAGGCTGTCGCCGCTTTCTAATTTCCTTTGCTTGGGGAATGCCCCACAAAAGGGGTTCTCTTTTTCTTGCAGAAGGCAAAAAGTTCAATCATCCTGTTTCTTGTAAGTTCTGTTTTGGCGGTTAGGGTATCACTCCTTTCAATCGGCTTGAGACATGGAAAATCTTGCAGCGTGGGCTTGGACGCTCGACGTTGATTTACCGAGTGAGCGTGGAGCGAGCCACAAGGTGCTTGAACCGCTTTTGGATCAACTTGGTGTTCATGGCTGGGCACCCGGCGACATCTTTGGAGTGCATTTGGCCGCTGAGGAGGCGATCGTCAATGCGATCCTGCACGGCAACAGGCTCGACCCGACGAAACAGGTGCATGTGTCGGTCAAAGTTTCAACCGAGGTGATCCGCATTGAGATCATCGACGAAGGCTCTGGATTTGATCCCTCCGTCGTTCCTGACTGTACCGAAGATGATCGGCTGGAAGTTCCCAGTGGCCGCGGCTTAATGCTTATTCGAAGCTTTATGACTCGCGTCGAACACAATGAAACTGGCAATCGAGTGCTTCTGGAAAAGCAGCGTGGTGTTCAAAACCTCGATCACGATGCGACAGAGTGAGCATCCGTGGATTGATTTTATTTCGCCTTCCCAAAGCTGAAAGGTGCGTACTTTTTCGGTCGCCTGTAAATCGTCTCGCATCCGATCGAGCGATGCGATACCTTCTTTGCTGCCAACAGAAGGTGACGTTCTAACGCTTGATGAGAGATTTGTTTGAAGGTGATCCACAATCAAACTGCGAACGAATGGCCAAAGACTTTTTCTCCGATAGCTCAATGGTAGAGCGAGCGGCTGTTAACCGCTAGGTTCTAGGTTCGAGTCCTAGTCGGGGAGCTTTTTGGACGGTTGCACATTAAACCGTTCTGGATGAACAATAGCGGAGCCATTCTCGCTCGCGGGGATGGCTCCGTTTGTCGTTTCCAAAAGAGAAAAGTTGCAGCCTGAACGCAGCACACATTCGAAAACGACTGCGATCCATTGCTTCTCGAGACGTTGCAAAGACGACTGCCGGTTTTTTTAAGACCGTTCCGGGTCAGCATGGTGAAGGTGATCTGTTTACTCGGATAACAGTTCCCGTTCTTCGCACAATAGCCCTTGAGTTTCGGAACCTTTCTCTTACCGAGATCGAATCTCTTCTTGCATTCACCAATCCATGAAGAACGCTTGGTGTCGTTGCTGATTCTTGTTGTGGCCGCAGCAGAATCTGGAAAACGTGAAACAACAAAGATTTTGACTTCTACATGAACAACGTGCGGTTCATGAATAGCTGGGATCTCTCGGATGTTTCAGCCCCATCCATCGTGGGTGCGTATCTCATCCACAAGAGCCGCAAGCCTCTCATCCGACTTGCGCATTCTGGCACTTTGTGGGAACGACGAATCGCAGTTGTCGCAACTCTCTCGAACCAGAGGACGGGCAGTCTGTCAACGATTCGACGAAAGAGATGGTTTGTAAAGAATGTCTTACACAACCCTCCTTCAATGACGCCATATACTAGTCCACATCGATTTTGCATATCGTGTGAGTTGCCTGCTGCGTAGGTTCACTCGATTTCATTCATTCGTCATTGTTCCCTTTGATGACCACCACAACACCGGTCACTTCCATGCTGGACGATTTCAGTTGTGGCATCCAGCACACAAACGATAACACGAGCTCAACATGAAAAACTCAACGCCTGAACCACCGGCTCTGACTGCTCCCTTATCGCAACCGGAGGAGTTTGCAAACTTGCTCACCCATGCGATTGGACTTGTTTTGTCGATCGTGGGAACCGCCGTCTTGGTCAATCAAGCCCTACGCTACGGCGATACACTCCAGGTGATCGGGGTAAGTATTTACGGTGCTACGCTGGTCGCGCTGTATGCGGCATCGACGTTGTCGCACGCCTTTGAGCGGCCTCGACTGCGACACCTATTTCGAACCGTCGACCAGGTTTGTATCTTTCTGCTGATCGCTGGGACATTCACGCCGATCTCGCTGACGTATCTTCGCGAGGGTCAGTGGTGGATTCTCTGTGCTGCGATGTGGATCCTCGCCTTGATAGGCATCTTTTTTAAATTATTTTACACACGACTGCACAGCGTTACTGTGGGGGCCTACATTCTTTTGGGATGGCTTCCGATCACCGCCATGAAGCCCATTCTCGAAGCGGCGCCTGTTGCGATGCTCTGCTGGATGCTTGCTGGTGGGATGCTCTACACGATCGGCACAATCTTTTTGATGCGCGATAACAGGGTGCCCTTTTTCCACGCCACTTGGCATCTCTTTGTCATCGGCGGCAGCGCCTGCCATTACTGCGCAGTCATGATCACGATGCCGAATTCATTGTAAATGACCCGGTCTCCTGCCGATCGCATTCAATGTTCACCCCGATTTTTACAGGCCCGCATCTGAAGGTTCGCAGAGGATCATTGGGGCGATAATTTTTGATGCGTATTGCTTGCCCATATGCAGCGTGTTCTTCGCGACGAAAGTATTTGCTGGGAATTCGATTGTCAGCGGCTCGCCGGTGTTTGGATTTGGATCGTAAAACGGAGCGCCGGTACTGGCGATCGTTATTCGAATACGATGACCCTTGTTGAAATTTTGGCTGAGCCAGCCTACGTCGAATGCCACTTTGTAGACTTCGTGTGGCTTCATAAACACTTCTCGCTCGAATCCCTCCCGATAGCGTGCCCGCCGAATGGAATCCATGATCAGAATCGATCGACCATCTGGGTACACGTCACTCACTCGCACGATAAAATCTGTGTCTTTGGCATTTGACGAAACAAACAGTTCGGCCTGAAGTTTCCCAGTCCACTCAATGGGCTCGTTGAGTATCTCTGTCGTAAACGTGCGCACGTTTTCCTGTTTTTCAAAGTCTCGGGCATCTTTTGCACCTGGAAAACCCGTTCCTTCAATTGAAGCAGGATTGAGTGGATCGGCCGACCACGTGAGAAGTCCTGGAGAGAATGGGGCTTCTTTTTGCAGTGTTTGATTGGCATGGAAAAAGTATGACGTTGCGTGAGCTGGGATCGGCCAATCGAGAGCAGTTCGCCATTCGTTTCCCGGCGCACTGGCTTCATTCACAGCTCCCATCACGTAGTAGCGAACCGTCGGTTCCTCGGTGACTTTGTTGTCGATTCCTTTCAGATAATGATCGAACCATTGCACCATGTGCGATTCCATCGCGAATTGTGCATTGTCTGGGTAGATCATTTCGTTTGCTTTATTCGTTTCTTTGAAGCGACCGTGCAGCCACGGGCCGATCAAGAGTTGCTGCGATGTGCGCGATCGTGGTCCTCCGAGAGTGTGTCGACCGATATAGCTATCAACAGATCCAACGCACATAAAGTCATACCAACTGCCGACTGTAAAACATGGCACATTCATCTTGTCGAAGAACCGGGTGCAATCTTCATCGGCCCAGTAACTGTCATAGGTGCAGTGCTGAAACCATTCGGCCATGAGTTCTTGATTGTGCACGGGTTCTCTCGCTACTTTATCCAGAGTTTTGAACCGTTCAGAACGTGTCGTTCCGCCGATTCGGTAGCCTTCGTGATACAGACTTAGTCCGGTATCGATCATGTACTGGCAAACCAGATGCGGGGGTTCCGTAACGGCCAGAAAATTTTGCGCGAATCCCGCTTGCGAGCTTCCAAAGGTTCCAACTTTTCCGGTCGACCACGACTGCGTTCCAAGCCACTCAACGAGGTCATAGCCGTCTTTGAGCTCACCCCATCCAAGTGCCCGATACCCTCGCCACACTCCCTGCGATTGTTGCGAGCCACGAAAATTGGCAAGCACCGTGACGTAGCCACTCTGCGCGAGCGCGGCAAATGATTTCTGAGTATCTGGATCATTTCCGTTTGCATAGCGTTGCTCCAGCAGCACCGGCCACGGACCATCTCCCGGAGGAATGTACAAAAATGCAGACAGTCTCACTGCGTCACGCATTGGGATCATGACATGCTTTTCTGTGACACCACCGAGATCGACTCGATCAGCCGCGTCGAGTGATAAACCCAAGAAAATCAAATAACAAAAACACGCAATCAAATATTTTTTCGATTTCATTATTCTTGTCTTTGACGGGTTGCAAACGAGAGATGCGCGACACCACCTTTCGCACACTGTTGCGAAATTCTGAACCTGATGCATGATACACGCGACAAGAAAAACGCGGGTGCCTGTTCAGCAGTGCCGTGAGACGAGTGGCAAGCCAACCACTCTATAAAAAACTATTCTTGTATCCTGCGTAAATGATCGCCGATCGCTTCTCTTTTTTAGAAAGGAGAAATTCACGAGATCATGCCACAGCCTGATTTTTATGCCGAGTGGCCCGAGTGTATTGATTCACTTTTTTTGCCCGGTGCCTTGGCAAGAACTGCAGGGTGGGAACCCTTTTCCTTTGCAATGATTGCATTTAAATTTTCCGCTTTTATCTTTCCCCGAGCCCTTGCAGAAAAAACAAACTGTGTTTTGAGTGCCAGAACCTTGGCAACTACTACATTCGCGAGCAACTTCAGGTCCAGCCGGTGCCGCCAACACGCCCGACACAACAACCCCCGCAGTTGCCAATGCAACGACGATCGTAACAACGAGTGACGCACAATTTCGACGAGACAAAGAGATGAGCATCGCAGTAAAACCTTTCGAAAGAGATCTCCGAACTAGGATTCTTTTCTGAAGGGAACAGCCCCCTCTATGGAACAAGCTACGGGCGGGTAGTCTCGTCGTCAATTATTCGTTTTCGAGATCTTCGAAGAGATACCTATCAACCTGCTCGGTCACCAAACACCGGATGAGCTCTGAAACGTCTTCGCCACAATCGATCTTGTTTTGAAGCTCTTCGAGTTTTTGCACAGGAATAAGCGAACTGAAAGCTTCCTGCTGATCTTTCATCAGACACGCAGGCCATAGGCCGGCCTCTTGAGCAAGTTGCTTGATTTTTTCAGAACTCAAGGAATTTTTCCTACCTTTATCTTTATTTAGGGAGCCTCTGCGAGTCTCATGGCACAGAACCATTAAAACGGATCGTCCTCATTGATTTTTCATCATTCGCTCATCTTTTTTTCATGATGGCCTAACAAAACTCTCGTACGTTCCCGATTCTGAGATTCGCTCTCTTTGCGTTGTCTTTTTGAGATTCAGGGACGAACGATTTGTTTTGTTTTCATTGCGACTGTCGTACTCACTTGAGGACTCTCCGTGACTCGTCACTCTAATCAGTCTAGATCCCGTTTATTTTCTGAGTTTAAAACTTTATGCCCAAGCACAGATTTTTCTCAACCGTACGACGGTGAGACCCTTGGTGATCTTTCGTGCAATGCACATGGCATACCTTCTTCGCAAAACACTTTTTTTGCATCGGTTCCAGAAATTTTACAACGCGTGCTGAACGCCACACACACTGAATACGTAACTGAAAGTGGCATCCTAACGCTCATCTACGATTTTAAAAAACCTCAAGAACTTGATGATTTTTCTTTTGCCGGGCGAAGGCCGATTGTCTGTCGAGGCGTGATGAGACTCGATCCGAACGATACTCTTGAACATATTGTGAGATTTCAGAACGTTTCCATCAGTGGTTTTTACAGCGTGCACCACAACGAGAACTTCCTTGCAACGACGCATGGACCCTCTCTTGCGATGGAGCTGGGACTTGCCCGCTTCTGCATTCGACATCATGGCCGAGATCTCGTCACAGGGCCAGCCTGCCCGAAGAATGGTCTGCTCTCTGCAGCACTCACCATAGCGCCACATCGTACGTCTGCCGTGCTTCTCGGCTCAGAAATTTCTATTGCTCTGGAAACACATCGTGTTGGACACGTGCAGTTACTGGGGGGCCGCTCGGGCCGCTCGATTTCGGCACTTGTGATCTCCGGTACGCTTGATCACCAGTGGGTGAAGGGTCTGCTCGCAGATTGAATGTCCACCGAGTAGCTCATTCACAACGTCGTGACTTCTCTTTCTCGCTTCCGTTGTCATGAGGAGTCGTTGCGCTCTTCGTGGTCATTTCGGTGGTACACCTTCAACCTGTTTGAGATCGTCGAGAAAGATCTTCTGCTGCAAAACTACGTTCCCCTTCTGATCGCGTACTTGCAGCCGCACAACTGCTGATGGCTTTGACCAGTCAATGGTGATCAGACCAAAATTAGTTTCAGCATAATTCAGGCCAACGCGAAATGGATTTATTTCATTGATGAATCGAACGCCGGTGCCGGTAAAATTTCCGCTGGGTTCATTCAGGCTGCTGGAAGTCACTTCATAGATCGGATATCCGATCCGGTTTTCGGTGGCATCTCTTGGCAGTCGCATAATTTCGGCAGTGTGGCGATCACCACTGATAAAAACGACACCGCTGGATCGTTTCTGTTCAAGAAGCGAAAGAAGTCGTTTTCGTTCGTTTGGAAAATTATTCCAACATTCCCATCCCACCTGAATCGGGAGCATCTGAAAACTTGATCCTATGATGCGCAGTTGTGCCGGAGCAGCCAACTGCTCGGCCAGCCACGACCACTGAGTTTCGCCAAGCACCGTCACGCCCGGATCTTCATTGGGTGCATACGGTCCCCGGATTCCCTCTCCCGGTTCCCCCTGCACAAATCCCTTTTTGAGGAGACTGCGATGAAACCGTGTGTCGAGAAGAATAACCTGCACCTGTTTTCCAGGAGGTCCAAATATTTCGGCGTGATAGACACCTTCGCGAACACGTCGCGAACTCTCTTTTGGGATCTTGAAGAAATCGAGAAAGAGTTGCTGCGACTGTCGCTTCTGCGGATATTCTGCTCCTGCATCGTTGGCCCCCATGTCGTGATCATCCCACGTTGCAAGGATTGGACAGGTTGCTTCGAGACGCTGAAAACCCTCTTGTGCACCGAGCAGATCCCATTGCTTTTGAAGAAGACTCATCTCTTGCGTATCGCCGTAGATATTGTCTCCCAGAAAAAGAAAGAGTTCTGGTTTTGTAGCAACAACTGCGTCCCAAATCGGCTGTGGTTTATCCTGTTTGGCGCATGAACCAAAGGCAATTCTTTCCAGTGGCGCAGCCACTGCGGCTTGACTGAGAATGGCCATCAAGCAGATGAACGCTTTGGCGATGATCGTTTGAAACAGCATGCTTCGTAACCAGATCGATTGATTTTTCATATCTCTTTATCGCTCCTTTTCAAAAATGAGTCACCTACACCAGTGTCTCAAGACTCTCGGACGATCGGCACAGAAAACCGCGTGGCTCTTCTTGGATCGCTGCGGCTTTTCGTGCCACTCACACTTTTACAAACCAACACGTTTAGTCGCAGATCCAACGCAGAACAGACTCAGCGCCGCCTCGTCGAGTTCGTTCCATCCAGCGGAAGAGAACAAAACACGCAATCAGAAAGAGAATCGATGCCGTAAAAGACACTTCCTTCGGCATAGCATTGCCCCATAAATGCGTTGGGTCATCTCCCGTCCACATACCGACAATCCATAGCGGCCACAAGTGGACGATATGATGCAACAGATACATGCTCAGCGAATATTTGCTAAAGATCGAAGCACTTTTCACCAAGTATTCCGATCTGTGAATGATTGGATTTCTATCGATCCAGTGATGGCACGCTGCAAGAGACACGATCACCATACCGAGAGTTCCCGTGACATATTCGGTGGACGGAGGAAACATTCGCCAACCCTGCAAAAAGTGTTCCTGAATGACTTCCGGCGTGCTGCCTCGCAGAGTCATGGCAATTATTGAACAGGCAATCATCACCACACCACAGGCTGCCACCTGCGCAATGGCTCGTGGACACGACGGTTTTGAAAACAGAATCGATGCGGTCATGAAACCGGCGAGTGGAAATATCATCCACGGAAAGAGCGGGAAATAACCGACCGAACAAAAACCGAGCAACACGTCGCTCAAAGTCAGGTCGCACTCAAAATAGCCATTTGTCCAGTACGTTGGATAGTCGGCCATCGCCCTCAGCACAGGACTCATAACAAGCGTTCCGACAACTATCACTGGAATAATTGCGGCGGGGAGTCGTCTGGCAATGTTCAGCAAGAGGAGCGAGCCACCGATAAGCGTAAGAATGTCCCAGTTAAAAATGTCCTCGGGAAGCCAGACGCATACGTTAAAAAGAAAGCCAAGTACAAAGAGAAATAAGCCTCGTCGGATGGTGACTTTCGAAATGTATTCATCGCTCAAACCGAGAGATTCTCGGGATCTCCACCACAGAAAGTAGCTTGCGCCACTCAGAAACGTGAACAGTGGAGCTGCAAAACCCGTTGGCAGCCAGACTCTTCCGAGCGTTGAACCATCGGCACCATAAAAACTCGATAGATTTTCAACGAAGTGAATAATGACCATCGTTATGATGGCGAGGCTTCGCAAAATATCGATTGATACCAAACGCACGCATTAGTTTCCTAGAGACAACATCGCGTCGACAATCAGAAGAATCGTATCCATCGCCAGAAGTGTGATGATAATCCATTCAAGTGTGGTTTCATTCCGGGAGAGCATAAATTCGCTCGCCCGCTGGCCACACATCTCATACAGACGTTCGAGCACTTCAATCTGTTCGGCACTCGCTTCGATTCGGTCGGACAGGCGCCCGCGTTCCCTGAGTCGTTCGCCCATTTGGCTTGCAAGAGTCACCGGATAGATTGGAGCACGATTGAGATGAGGAGCGATCCTTGAAAGACTTGCTTTCATTGACATCACTTTTTGAAAACGCTGCGAAAGTTCCTCTCGCCTGGGAACTGCTTTTTCGTTGAACTCAAATGCCAGCGGCATGTCACAATCGAACTGCGGCCAACACTCTCGAACCTGATTTTCAATTTTTTTTATCGCGATATCGTAAAATGCAAAGTGAATTATTGAAGCCTGAAGAGATGCAATTCGGTCTTCTTTGGCAATCAGTGCCACAACACCGTGACACCACACAATCTGAGCACCGTGGAGCGTAATGACTTGGCTCTGCTCATCGGATCGTGGTTTTGTTGCCTGAACCCACTTGTGCGCCCGTTCAAGAATGTCTGGCTCATCCTGCTCGTTCACAGGAATCTCCAAAAGCAGTACGTCGTCTGGGAGTGTTTCAGTTCGACATTCTGACTCAGTGATGTCGGTCAACATTGCAGCGCACTGCACGGGATCCTGAAAATGCATCAGCGACGCTCTTTCGTGATCCCATTCGGCAACAAACCTGATTCTCCGAACGGTTGTGCCCGTGGTGAATTCCTGGTGCAAAGCATCCGGACTGAAATACTCAATGCCTGTTTCTTTCGGTTCTTTTGGAGTCATACGCTCCCTCCGTCAACATCGCTCATACGAGCTGTGAGCCATCCAACTACATATTCTGACGAATCGAGGACGCCGTTGAGCGTGGAATCAAACAGATAGTCTCCGACAACAAAGAAGTTGGGATGATCGATCGGTTCTATCTGGTGCCGTCTGTCAAGATTTTTCTGCTGCTTTCCACCGGGCATTCCATTGACCGCATTGGTCCAGCGATGAACGCTACCCTCCAGAAAATAATTATCGCCGTTGCTCCCGAGCACTCGCGGGAGGCTCTGGCGTACACGGTCGATCAGTTCTTCATCTTCCAACAGACTCATTTCTTTTGCGCATTCTCCGCCGATCAACCAACCAAGCACGCCATGAGTTTCGCCGGGGTCGCGAGAGGATTCATCGTAAAGACAGCAACCGCCGAATGCATCGAGCATAAGAAATGACTCTTCGACCTGCTCTCGCCAAAAAGGTCGGTCAAAGAGAATGCTGACACGCAGATAGTGAGCAGGATACTCGTAGTGATTACGATGCCTCGCCATTGCCTCAGCCAACCGCGAACCGCGACACTCAAGCGATGTGAGGTGATTGTGAGGCAGCGCCGCGATCACAAAATCAAAGTCTTCTGTTTGAATAGTATTCTTCCCGACAGAAGTAACTCTTAATAATTCTTTTCCCTCTTTTTCAATACTGACAGCCGGTTGTTCGAGATGAATGGTGGCCCGAATGCGACGGGCCAGTTCACGAGGCAATCGCTCAAGACCACCCTCGATGGTGTAGAGCCTCAAATAGGCATCATGATTCATCAAATAGTTTTGCAGGCCGTACGATGTGTTTGTTTTGTCCGGCTCCGTAGCGAGATCACTGTGAATCAAGTTTTCGATGTAGCAACGAGCACGCGGTTCAAGAATCTGCTTGAGAACGTCGCTGAATTTTTGTTCGGCCTGAGAAGTGTCTGCCGCGTTCGTCGTGTCTGCCATGTCTGCCATGTAAAACTCATGCGGAGTTATCCGGTCCCTGGCCGAACGATCAAATTCTGATAATGCCTGTGCAGCCGAAATTCCCAAAGATTCACGCATGTCGTCACAATTGGAAATCCGAACATTTTCCATGATGACCGAACATCCCTCCATCCTGTGGAGCGGAAGTCCCAGTTCGGTAATCAACTCCTTGAGTGGATCGGCGTCGGTGTTGGAATAGTCGTAGAGTTCTGCGGCACCCGCTTCGTATGAGACTGGCAACTTTTGAAAACGCTTGGACTGAATCTTTCCACCGAGCCTGTTGGATGCTTCAAAAATGGTGACGCTCACATCAACCGTGGAGTGTTTTTGAAGTAAATACGCAGTCATAAGACCGCCCGGGCCTCCACCAAGAATGCCCACTTTCCACCTACGCATCGTATTTTCTATTCAAGTATTTTGTGAACTTATCGGCATTCGGCGTGTGCCAAACGTCGACCGCCGTCTCAGAACAATCGGCCAGCGGAAGCCTATCGAACGTTGCTCGAGGCGAATTGTTTCGACTGTTCTAAATGCTCACTTGTATCACCGATACAAGCACGCAATCAGCGGGGCAACGACTGCGGAGAACCTGGAAGAACCTGAATTGCAATTGGTGGAGAAGCCTGATCTCCATCCACTTTTGCCCGCAGGTGAAACATTCGTGTTCCGGGCTTGGCGACTGGGGATGCTGTTAAAAAGAAATCCCGCTCCGTCTGACCTTCAACGATCAGAAGGCCATTGAGTCCAATGTTGTCCACAAAAAGTCCATGCGACAAGTTGCGACCTGAATCATCGCCGCCGAGTTCAATGCGGCCAGCGAAATCGTGGCGAACTGCACGCACTTTGGCAGTGATCGTCTGCCCCGGATGGATTGAAATCGTCAGCGGTTTTCCAGGCTGCTCGATCACCGACGAGCGGTCATTGCCAGGAAGTATTTCGACGGTCACCTTTGGTGGACCAGCAAGATCGATGTCGCCAAGCCCGCCGAGTTCGTGGGTTCTATTCAGATCATGAATCAATGCACTTGCCGTTATTTTCACTGCTTTGTCTGCCATTTCATCCGGTGCAACTGCCTCGAGTGCGGCTGAAATCACTGCAACAGCCTCGGTCTGACCGGCTTCAATCTCTATCGGAGAATGCATTGCAAAGCCCGCTGGAAGATTTTCGACATCAATCCGAATCGGTCCATCGAATCCTTCGAAACGCTCCGCAGAGAATCTCATTTCTCGACCGCTTCCAGGACTGACTTTTGGTGCCATGCCACCGATGGTCACCGTAAAAGAAGGTTTTGGCGACCGAATTGATAACGTGTAGTGATAGTCATCCGATGCGTTGATCGCGCCAAAATCGCGCACATCGCTCACCTTGACCACGTAATCGGCATCCGTCGGTGCGGTAAATACAAGAAGTGAGTCCGCTCCATTTCGACGGGATGGATCATCGTCGTTCTCGTAGTTGAGTCGAAAGAGTGGAAGACCACTCGGAGCCGGATGACTTCCGGCTGGCAGCGGCGTGACGATCCACGCCGGTTCACCAAGCGCGTGAGAAAGAGCAGACGTGGAAAAAAAGGTGTGTCGCTTTCCAGCCCCGGGGTAAACCTTGAATCCTGAATCCGGACCGCGTGGATAGAGCCACAAACGAACCACCTCGCCACCCGAGTAAAGATATTCGTTGAGTTCCATTTCAGGCCAGTTATGCACACGGAAATCATCCGGTGTATCGGAGTCCTTGCCTCGGAATGTAAACCAAGAGTCTCGGGTCGCTTGAAGAACAATTTGCTCCACCGGCTTTCCAAACGCATCGAGGATTTCCACTCGCGAATCGAGATTTGATTTTGACCGTGCAGCATCGACGTCCACCAGTAGTTGCATTCCATTGGTTGCATGAAAGCGGTAGTAGTCGACGTCTCCCGGTGAACCGATCGCGCCTTGAATCAACGCTGGAAGCACGACGGCATTTGCGGAGGAGGCGGTATCGTTGGGCTCTGTATCGACTGCGGCAATCGGTTGAATGTCGACCTGCGGCACGTGTGACTCACTCGCAACGAGATTCGCGGTGGCCTGAATGTCACCTGCGGCAGGTGGCGTGAAAGTGATTTGGCTTGCAGTGCCATCCATACAGGCAACCATAAATGCAGTCGACAAAGGATTTCCCTGATCCTTGTTGAAAGCGGTGACACTCGGCGCCGCACACACGACCGACGCGATGTCGCTGTGTCGAGGAAAAGCTTGCTCGAGAGCGAGTTCGGGGAGACTCCAGAGCTTGATGGATCGATCGAAAAAACTCGTTGCAAGATGCCGACCGTCGAGCGACAAGGCGATTGCAGCAATCGGGCTTTCGTGTGCAAATCGAGTGTGAATGACAGAGTTCACCGCTGGAGCATCACGCGATATGAGCTGCCACATATGAATGCGCTTGTCTCGGCCTGCAGCCAGAATGTGATTCCCGTCGTGCGTAAACAGAACATTTGAAATTTCTGCCTGCGGCTCCTTGAGCGTGTCAAGTCGCACGCCATCCGGAATGCGCCAAAGCTTGACAGTTTCGTCAGCACTGGCAGATGCAAGAATGGTTCCACTGGGATGCCATGCGAGATCAAAAATTGCACCCTTATGGATATCGATCGCGATCACCTGAGAACCATCTGCGATTTTCCAAAGACGAATTACTCTGTCGTACCCGGCTGTGGCAAGCATTGAACCATCTGGCGAAATCTCTGCGTCGTAGAGCACGTCGCGGTGACCGGCCCACTCAGACTCTATGGCACCTGTCGAGGCACTGCGAATCTGAGCTTTTCCGGAAAGTCCTGTGATGCCTGTGGCAATGACGATTTTTTCGCCCGTGGAATCAAAGTGCAGAGCGTTGACCTTGCCTGGAAGGTAATCGATCGTCAAAGAGACCGCGCCCTTGAAAGGATCACCTTCTGGCAGATGCTCATAGACCGTAACGGTGCGAGCCCGCGCGGCAGCGAACTTTTTTCCGTTCGGGGACCAGGCTGCCGCCGTGATTGGCTGTGATGCGGAAAGTGACGGAATGACAGGGACCACCAGTGACTGAAGAATCGATAGGTCGCGAGCAGGTCCTGCTGCACCAGCGCTGATCCACCGAGCGAGTGTTTCGATCTCCTTTTTCGGGAGCTGCGGTTCGTCTTCCGGGGGCATCTTGTCCGGTTGATCACTTGCGATCCGCTTGAGCATGATCGACTCGGCTCCATTTCCTGACACAATTGGATCGACCGCCGACGCTCCACCTCGGCGAAGACTTCCGAAGGTTTCCACCGAAAGTTCACCTTCGAGATCGCGGTCATTGTGACAGCCCGCACAATAGGTTCTTAAAATCGGAGCGATGTCGTTTTCAAACGATGGCGGAGAGTCCGCGCTGTGTGCATGTTGCGAATGCGTTGCACACACGATCCATACACACACCAGTGCAACGATCGCCCGCTGCTGAATTTTTTTATGACACATGCCAACTACTCGCAGGGCCTTCGAATGTTTGAATAAAAATCAATGTCGAAAGAGAAACTCTCTGCTCGTCAACAACGACCAGTACATATCTTCAACGACCTGTCGTTTTTCTGGCGCCGCGGCGGTGGTGAGCATCGCCTCGAACTCCTTTCGCTCTGTTTCGGAAGGCATTCGGCTCAGGCAGAGCATCCAAGCCTGTCGCACCAGTTCTTCGGGTTTCGGATCAGCCGCGAGCAGTGCGGTGATTCTCCCTGATTGCGACGAGAGCTTGTCATTGATCGTCGAGCCATTTGCAAGATGGAGCACCTGCACAAGGCTCGGCTGATGAGATCGCTCACACTCGCAGGTGATGTCTCGGGCATTGCGCCCAAACGTTTTGAGAAAATAATTTTTGACCGCTGAATCCCGCAACTGCATCGCCCGAGTGTCGCTTCCATAGCCTGTTATTTTCTCGGTGGATCCATCATTGAGCGCGATTTCAGTGAAGGAATCGTGAACTCCGGTGACATCGCTGATGGCATCGCTGAGCACCTCGGCCATCAGTCGCTTGGGGTACGCGCGGGCGTGCCATCGTAGGTCATCTTTGTTTTCTGGCAGCACTTCACTCGAGCGACGATAGGTGTTGGATACGAGAATCAGACGCATGAGCGACTTCAAATCATAGCGATGCGCTCGAAGATGTTCTGCGAGTGCCGCAAGCAGTTTCTCGTTGGTTGCCGGATTACTCGTCCGCAGATCATCGATCGGCTCAACGAGTCCGAGTCCCAGAAAATTTGCCCAGATTCGATTCGCAATCGATCGTGTAAAAGAAGGATTTTCTGGTGCGGTAAGCCATCGAGCAAGCGATTCTCGCCGATCGCTCGGATCGTTTGGGTCGAGCGATTCGGCATCGAGTGGGGCAGGCGGCAAAGGACGACCGGTGCGCGGCTGAATTAAATCGCCGGAATCCTCACTATAGAGTGTGCGGATGCCGGAGCCGCTTCGAGGATCGCCGCCCCAGCCCTTGGCACGCACTCGCGAAAAAAGATTGGCAAACGCGTAGTACTGGTCGTTCGTCCATTTTTCCAATGGGTGGTTGTGACACTTTGCACAGCCAATGGAGAGCGATAAAAACGCTTGACTCACATTTTCAGCCATGGTTTCTGGGTCTTGATGAACCGCAAAGAAATTAGTGGCTCCGTTTTCAATGCTCGAGCCTTTCGCCGTCACGAGCTCGCGTACAAGTTGGTCCCACGGCATGTTGATACTCACTCGATCGCGGATCCAACCATAGTAGACATCGATAGCGTTTGGCCGCAGCTTCGCTCCACTTAAAAGAAATACATCCGACCACTTGTACGTCCAGTAATCGATGAATTCAGGACGGGCCAAAAGCAAATCGGCCAGTCGCTCATGCTTTCCAGGAGAGCGATCCGCCACAAACACAGAAGCTTCTTCCGGGGATGGCAGTCGGCCGATTGTGTCGAGATAGGCGCGACGAATAAAAGTTGCGTCGTTGGCCGATGGAGAAGGCTTGAGATGCAACTTCTCAAGCTGCTCCAGAACGAGGTCATCAATCACATTGTTACGTGGAGCGTTTGAGTACACTTCCGGCGGAATCTGTGTCGCAAAAGGAACCACGACTCTTGCCAACGCAATCTTTGAAGAAAACCACGCCGAAATGGCTCCCTCGCCTCGGCCGATAATAGCTACCACACCACGCTCATCAATCGTCGCGACCGTTTCATCGATTGATGTGAAACGACACCACCGCGTCACATCTCGAGAGGTGCCGTCGGCATAACGAGCCGTTACCGTGACAGTTCGTGAATCACCAAGATTCAACACACTTTCGGATGGAGAAACTTCTAAGAACTCAATCGGCGACTCATCAGGGTTATAGGGAGGACATCCCTGTGAAATCCATGTGGCAAGGATTTTGTATTCATCCCCTGTCGCATCAAATCGTTTGCCCCCCTTGTGTGCAATTGCCGTGGTCGGTTTCGTCAAGAAAAGACTGCTTCCGGGATCAAAAAGATCGACGCGGCGGCCTCGCGATTCGCGAGTAATGGTGAGGTAGTCGGCTTGGGGATCGTATCCGAAGAGCGAAAGCCGAAAACCACCTTTGCCAGCAAGCGCCCCGTGACATCCACCACTATTGCAACCGGACTTTGCAAGAATTGGAAGCACATCGCGATTGAAACTGATCTCCTCATCTGCCTGCGCCCCGTGGTGCGCAGCGACGATGATTCCCAGAGCGATCAAAACTAAAAACCGCATCTGTGATTGTCTATTCGAACGCATCGCAGAGATCCTTTGAAGTTGAATCATTCAGACGAAAAGTTCTCGAATCGGTTCGGTACCCAGATCCGTGAGCGGGAAAGGACGTCCGCCAGGACCGGGAAGGAGACCGGCATGATTGAGCCCAAGGCTTTCAAAAATGGTGGCAACAATGTCACCAGGGCCAATGGGTCTTTCGGCAGGAAATCCTCCAACGGTGTCGCTCGCTCCAACAACGCGCCCCCCCTTCACACCTCCACCGGCAAAATAGGTCGTGAAGCATTGCGGCCAATGATCTCGGCCACCAGCCGGATTCACTTTTGGTGTGCGACCGAATTCCGAAAGATTTGTTACAAGCGTGTCTTCGAGCAATCCTCGCTGCACGAGATCTTCGATCAGGGCGCTGTAAGCCTGATCGTACATGGGGCATACGATCTCCTTCATCCCTTCAATGCTTGTGAATGGCTTCGAGCCATGAATATCCCAAGTGATCTCATCGAACACCGTAAGGAATGTGTTGATCGTCACAAATCGAACGCCACTCTCAACAAGTCTTCTGGCTAAGAGACAGCACTGTCCAAACCGGTTCATTCCATATCGTTCACGAGTTTCGGGAGTTTCCTTGGTGAGATCGAATGCCAATCGAGCCTGCTCACTGGTCATCATGCGAAATGCGGCATGAAAATTTTCATCGAGGAGTCTGGCGTCCTCGCTGGCCTCAAAATCCTTGACTGCACTTTCCACGATTTCCCGCATCCTGCGTCGACGATCGAGTCTGGCTCCTGCGATCTGATCTGGAGGAAGTAGATCTGGAACACGAAAATCTTTTTGTGATGGATCTGCCATGAGGGAAAAGGGGTCTTCTGCCTTTCCCAAAAATCCGCCGGCCTGACCGTTGGGAAGATTGCCACCGCCTCGACCCATGACCTGAGGCAACACGACAAAAGGAGGTAAATCGGTGCGACGTCCAAGCAGATGTGAAGCCACGCTTCCAACGTGTGGAGTTTGAATTCCTCCGGTAAAACGCCGACCGGTTTGCATCATTTGCCATCCGGCATCGTGTACTGCAGCGCCGTCGTGATGACAACTTCGCACGAGTGAAAATCGATCGGCGATGGCAGCATGCTTCGGCAAGAGTTCAGAAATTTCAAACGCCTCAGACTTCGTACGGATTGGTTTGAACGGCCCGCGCACTTCGCTGGGGGCATCCGGTTTCATGTCCCACAAATCAATATGACTCGGCGCACCGAGATTAAAGATCATGATGCATGATCTTTTTTCGTGTCCCGGTCGCACTCTTCCCTCATGCGATGCACGCACGTATTGCGGCAAAGAGAGACCCACTGCTGAAAGCGTTCCAATTTGCAAAAACTCGCGACGACTTCTCGTCGTCCCGCACAACACCGCACGATCACGGCCGGAAGAAGCTAGAAAGTCAAACATGGGTTGAACAGTTCCTTTGCAACAGCAACACCTGCCCTGACATCAAACGTCAGGAAATACAATGATTTTTAAAAGTGTACTCCGCCCAGCGGGCTCTTGTCTGATTCGATCGACGCAGACTCAAAAAGAGAGTCTATCGATCACGCCAGCACGGAGGAAATGACACGTCCATGCACATCCGTGAGCCTTCGATCGATGCCGTTTGTACGAAATGTCAGTTTTTCATGATCAATTCCCAGCAAGTGCAAAATTGTTGCATGCAAATCGTGGCCGGTGGTTTTTCCGCTGGCAGTCTGATAGCCCCAGTCGTCGCTCGATCCATGTGCGATTCCCTGTCGAATCCCTGCTCCCCAGAGCCAACTGACAAACGTGCCTCCATTATGATCGCGTCCACCGGAGCCTTGTGAAAACGGCGTACGTCCAAATTCAGTCGTCCAGACCACGAGCGTATCCTCGGCAAGTCCGCGTCTTCGCAAATCGCGAAGCAGGGCTGCGATTGGTCGGTCAACGCTGAAAGCAATCGAGGGAAGTTCTGTCTGGATGTTGCCGTGGTTGTCCCAGTTATTGACCGCGCCCTGAGGACCACTCCAGACCTGCACAAATCGCACGCCTCGCTCGATCAATCGGGTGGCGAGCAGGCAACGACGTCCAAAGTCTTCAGTCTCCTTGTTGTCCATGCCATAGGCCGCCTGCGTCGCGGTTGTCTCTCGCATGACATCAAAGGCCTCCGGTGCGCTGAGTTGCATCTTGGCTGCAAGTTCATAGCCAGCGATGCGCGCCTCTAGTCGGGAGTCTCCGAGATGGTGTTGGGCGTGGTTTCGGTTGAGTCGATCGAGAATTGCGAGGCCGTCGGCGTCGGCGGATGGTGTTGCAAACCCAAAGCGTTTTGCTGCGAAGAGATCTGGAAAAGAACTGGCTCCTTGTGTATCGATCACTGTTCCTTGATGCACCGCAGACAGAAATCCTGACGAAAAACAACCTCTTTGATTGTAAGGAAGGCCTCGGGAATCTGGCAGCACAACGAATGTAGGAAGATCATCAACAAGATTTCCAAGCGCATAGGAAATCCATGCTCCCATGCAAGGAAATCCGGGGAGAAGAAAACCACTCGTCGACAAATACGCGCCCTGCCCGTGCACGTTGGTCTTCGAGTACATCGCCATCACAAACGCCATCTCGTCAACAAGTTTTGCCTGTTCCGGGAAAACGCTACTGACCCAGCGGCCGCTTTCGCCATGCTGTTTGAATGAAAACGGACTCTTCATGATCGCTCCGACGACCGACGTAAAACCTTCAGGCTTTACCTTCGGTCCGAGCATTTGGCCGTGCAATTTTTCCAGTGCTGGTTTGTAGTCGAACGTATCCATAGGGCTTACGCCCCCATTCATAAAAAGCTGTATCACCCGTTGCACGCGAGCAGGATGATGGATGCCGCCGTTGAACTCTGCCCTCTTTTCGATACCGCCCGCAGCGACCGCATCTCGTAGCAGCATGTGATCGATCGCCATCGATGCAAAACCGCCTGTGATTCCTGCCGTTGCTGTTGCCAGCATCGAACGCCTGCCAAGTCGGATCGTATGGTGTGGCTGTATCTGTTTCATGGAAAGTGATTCACGTGTTATCGAACAATCAATCGATAAACAGAAACTCATTGCTATTCAAGAGTATGCGCGCGAGAGCTGATAGCGAATGCTTCTCCACAAAATCGTGAAACTCTTGAGCCTCCTCGATCGAAGGATCTCGCCGCAGAATATTCCTCACGAGCGAACGAATATTTCCTGCCGCTGCTGCGGCCGACTCACTGCAAGAGAGAACAAACGCATTGTTATAGAGCGAAAGGCTCTGCAGGCTCGACGCTGAAAATCCGCGAGTCGGTGCCAGTAGTCCGAGATCTGGAAAATCGAGTGACTCCATGAAGGGATCGGGAATTCCTCGCCAGACAAATCGATAGATGCTTCGGCGGTGTTTGTGAGGAACTGTCCAATCGTAGGACGCATAGTCGATCGTCGGTGTGAGTTGCACTGGTTTTCCAGAAACAAATTCTCGCTCGCTTACTCCGCCCATTGTCGTGCTGAGTCGGTTTGAAACATAAAGCACTGTGTCGCGATAGCTCTCGGCGTCGAGTCGTTGGCGGTTCATTCTCCAAAGCAAAGAATTGTCGGCGTCTAGGGCTTCCGCATCAGCCCGATGATGACTTTGCTGTCGATACGTGTCGCTTGAAAGAATGAGCCGATGCAAATGCTTCAACGATCCGCCACTGTCGCGCAGTTCACACGCCAGCCAGTCGAGAAGTTCGGGATGCGAAGGCATTCCACCCATACGTCCAAAGTCACTCGGGGTATCGCAGATCCCTCGACCCATGTGATGCTGCCAGACGCGATTAGCGCAGCTTCGCCACGAAAGCGGGTTGTCGGGATGAGCAATCCAATCAGCGAGCGCTCCGCGTCGTTCATTTTCACGATCGGGATGTTCCAAAACAAATCTCGATTCAATCGCGTCTACTGCTTCGAGCGCACCGGGCGATGCATCAGCCATCGGTGTATCGAAATCACCGCGATGAAGAAGACTCACTTTTTTTGGACTGCCAACGTCCCGCACGTCGCTTCCACCGACTGCAAGGACAATCCCTGCTTTCTTTGCGGCGGCATACACCATCAACTGCGCCGGTAACGCAAGAATCGCCTCGGATGCACGAGCGTTCACAACCAGAGCGGCCAACTGCACCTTGTCATCTTGGGAACGCGTTTCTGGTGGAATGCGCAGGATTGCTTCAATCGCCTGCGGCAGTACGGAGAGGCTTGTTCGGGGTGAACTGGTTGCCGAAAGCGTCCATCGACCAATCAAATGTCCGCCGCCGTGAAGCTGTTTGAGCGAAACAATGAGCTTGTTGTGGGGGCTCATCGCCAACGCTTCCTCGAATTCAAAAATGGCTCGGTGCGATTCTCCTACCGACGGATAGATGCCCCAAGCCGTAGCCGGATTTCCATCGATTGCATGGGCAACGGTCCAACCCGACTGATCGAAATCTGCTGACGCTCCACGGAAAATAAGCGGCTTCCCTTTGCTCGCTGTGTCCTTGTCTCGTTCTCCTGTTACGAGATGGACTTCAAACTCGCTCAGATGCAGATTGCCATTGTCCTGTCGACCAGGACCGCCCATCGGCAAGGATGCATCGGAAAGCAGATCCAAACGCACAGCAGTAATCGTCTCGAGAGAGGTAACCGTCGTAACGGTATAGGTATCCTTCTCGGGACGTGGACCATCGGCCACCAGCACTCCGTCGAATTGTTGCGATAAAACCGTTGAGTCCGTTGCAGAAACGCTCTCCACAACCAGCGGCTCCCATATCGCACCGACAGACTGATTTTTTTCCCATGCATCCGTCAGTGCCTGTTGTTCAGGCATGAGCAGAACCGCCGAGTCCTTCGTTGCTGCGGCCGTGAGGAGCGACTGCCATCGACGGCGATCGGCCGCAACCGAGAAATCCTCGTCAAAGCCAACATTTCCCTCGATGATTCCTGCAAACACACTTTGTAATGCGTAGTAATCTTCCTGACTGATCGGGTCAAACTTGTGCGCGTGACAACGCGCGCAATTGGCTGTTGTGCTTGTGAATGCTGCCATCGTTTGAGTGACAAGATCATCCCGATCGAGATACTCAAACGTTATCGGTGCGGTGTTGTAGCTACTATGATCAAACGTGCCTGCCCCAAGAAATCCCAGCGCACGCATGAGAAGCGGTTCCTCTGGGAAAAAATGATCGGCGGCGAGTTGCTCGCGGATAAAGCGGCCCCAGGGCGTATCACGGTTAAACGACTCAATCACATAGTCGCGATATCGCCATGCATGATCTCGTGGGAGATCGTGTTCATAGCCATGCGTCTCGGCAAAGTGAATCGTATCGAGCCAGTGACGGGCCCATCGTTCGCCGTAGTGGGGAGAAGCAAGTAGTTCATCAACTTTTTTGGAAACCGCATCCGGGGAATCATCTCGTTCAAACGTCTCGAGTTCCTCGATCGATGGTGGCAGACCGATCAGGTCAAATGATAATCGTGTAAGCAACGTGCGACGGTCGGCTTCGGGTGATGGCTCGATCGAGTGTCGATCAAGTTTCTGTCGAATAAACAAATCGATTTCTTGATTGCGTGCACCTTTGATAGAAGCCGGTATTTCCGGTCGCACCAACGGCTTGAGCGACCACCAATCTCCAGAAGAAGGCCTCGCTTCAACGACTGCAGAACGAGGATCTTTTGCTCCTTCGTGAATCCAACGAACGACATCCGTAATCTGCTCGTCAGCCAATCTTCCAGTCGGTGGCATTTCGAGCGACTCATGTCGGATGGCAGACACCAGCAGGCTTTTCTCTGGCTCGCCCGGCACGATCGCCGGCCCCGATTCCCCCCCCTCGGCCCACCCCGATCGTGAATCGAGCGTAAGCCCGCCTTTCATTTTTCCAGACGCATGACTGTGACACTCGTAGCAGTACTGTTTCAGCAGCGGTTCAATGCGCTCGACAAAAAGATCGTCTGCCCACAACGCATGCGAAAAAACAACAGCGATCGTCGCAGTCAATAATGGCACGCGGATCATGGGAAACTTCGCTGCGTCATGGTGTGTCTCGAAAAACTTTTCGACCGCACTATTCAGGAAAGAATTGCTCGGATTGGCTGGCCGTGAACGTCGGTCAATCGAAAATCCCGACCACCGTACCGGTAGGTTAATTCTTCGTGGTCGACACCGAGTTGATGGAGCACCGTAGCCCACAGATCGTAGACCGTACAAATATTTTCAACGGCGTAATATCCGAGATCGTCGGTCGCACCATGAATCGTTCCTCCTTTCACACCACCACCCGCGAGCCAGACACTAAATCCATATGGATTGTGATCGCGACCATCGCCACCCTGTGAAAATGGAGTGCGTCCAAACTCTCCTGCCCACACAATCAGCGTCTGGTCGAGCAGTCCTCGGTCTCGCAGGTCGCCGATGAGCGCGGCGATCGGCTGATCAACTTGATAGGCCATGGCAGTGTGACCTTCCTTGAGCGCTCCGTGCTGATCCCAAGGATTGGCCGCGCCGCCAGCACCAATATTTTTTGTCAGACAACTGAGTTCAATAAATCGAACTCCTTTTTCAACCAGGCGGCGGGCAAGGAGACACTGTCTGGCATAGGCGGCTTTGTCGGGCGTGCTTGAGTCGAGACCGTAGCGTTTTTTTGTCTCCTCGGTTTCATCTGATAAGTCGCACAACTGCGGCACCTCGGTCTGCATTCGAAATGCTGTTTCATAATTTTGAATCGCCGCTTCGATCTGCGGGTCTTTGTCGAGAGCCTTCAGAAAGGATTGATCGAACGATTCCACAAACTCGAGCCTGCGTCGCTGCCAATCCGCAGGATCCGCGGCACGAATATTTCGAACAGCCTCTGCCGCGTCGGCTTTGAAAATAGATCCTTGATGCTGCCCCGGCAGAAAACCGTTGCTATAGAGACTCACTCCGCCATGCGGCGGCACCGCCGCACCGCTTTGAAGCACCACATACCCGGGCAGATCGCTCGACTCGCTTCCAAGTCCGTACGATGCCCACGCACCCGCACTTGGATACCCCATCAAGGGAAAACCTGTGTGCATGAGAAAATTGGCCTGCGCGTGCTCGTTCACGCTGGACGTCATCGAGCGAATCACGGCGAGTTCGTCAACCACCTTTGCAACATGTGGAAACATCTCGCTGACGGGAATGCCGCTTTCTCCCCAGGGCTGAAATGCGAACGGACTGCCCATGATGTTGCCATTATTATTGAACATCGTGCGTTGAATTTTGACCGGCATCGGCTTGCCATGATCGGTCATCAGTCTCGGTTTTGGATCAAATGAATCTACATGAGAAACCCCGCCGGACATGTAGAGAAAGATGACATGCTTGGCCTTCGGTTGGTGGTGCGTTGTTCGCAGAGCGGCGCCAGCAGGAAGGTCTGTTGATGAAGCATTCGCTCGTGCTGCTTCGGCCATCATGGCCGACAATGCCATCGCACCAAAACCTGTTGAACAGGTTTTGAGTAACTCTCGGCGCGAGAACCGCGATCTCTTTTCAACAGAGTCTTGCCGTGCTCTCATCTCTGGCATGTCTTTCATGTCAACAACCTTGTGAGTATGTTCGCTGATCACACTGTGTTACCGCAGGTAGATAAATTCCTTAAACATAAAAAGGACTCTGGCAATTTCTGACCAGGGCTTTGAAGGATCGGTGGTTGCCGACAGAGGCCTCAGGGAAGCTCTTTTGTGTTCTATATTCGCTATGTCAGAACGAATCTGAAGGACTTTTTGCTGATCTTTTTTTTCTAGTCTTGCAAACACATCTTCATCGGGAACACCTCCACCACCGGCTTTATAGAGAAGCCCTATCTCCTTCGGGGAAAGAGCCCTGTCGAACACCTGTGCTCGACTGATACGCCCTTGTAACATTTTGTTTTCACCCGCCGGCAAGTGGCGTATTGCAAAGCTGACAACCGCCTGCCCTGCAATAAATTCGACCGGCTTTGAAGCTTTATAGCTCTCGCCGTAAGCAATGCCGTTGCGGTATCCGCTGATCGTACCGTCGGCGGAATAGGTGACGGCAAGGTGTACAGGACCTTTCATCGCATCGGCCTCAACAGGCCCTCCGAAAGACTTCGTACGCGCAAAGAAATTACTGCCGGCCAACCACTCGCCAGACACCTGTTCACCAAAAACAATCGAATCAAATTCGTGGCCATCGGGAGTCTGAATGGTAATCGCGCCGCCCCCTCGCTGAGTGAGCGAATCAAGCTGCACCCATGCTTCGAGCGTTTTTTCCCGAATCGACTGCCCAAGAGGCGCTGTCACCACATACCCTTGGCCTGTCGTATGCAGACTCTTGGCGTTGAGTCGCGCTCCCGCATGCGCCGTGCCGTGCGCTGTGCCGATCGAATCCTGAAGATTGTCCGCAAACTCCCAGCGTGCAATGCCGGTGGGAGCAGAGTCACGAGCATCGAGAACCGACTGTTGTGTCGTCGATTCAAGTGCCTGCCGCAGAGGATCCATTATCTGTTTTACAATCAACTGCAGCGCTGTCTGACGAGCATCTAAGTCCAAGAGTTCTTCTGTTCGATGCTGTTCCGCCTGACGGGTCGATGCAAGCAGTTCTTTGAATCTCGTCACCTCGCCTGAACGCGGCGGACGGCCAATCGCCGACAAGATCATTTGCTCAATCCGCTGCTCATCGGTCGCAAGCGATTGGTCCGCGAGAATCGCTGCGGCCCACTGACCAGACAACGCTGCAATTCTTGGATCGTTTAAGAAAACAAGCGATTGCGCCGGAACATTAGTGTCGTCTCGTCGCCCGGTTGCGCTGAATGGTTCCGGAAAATCGAACGTCCGTAAAAACGGGTCGAGTGAGTTGCGTGCAACTCTTACATAGACACTTCGTCGAGGCGTGCTTCCGTCAACCGATGGACCAAACTGCGTGCGATTGAGCGCACCAGACACCATCAACACCGAGTCGCGTATTGCTTCGGCCTCTAATCGCCGGACAAATGCATGAGACAGGAGCCGATTCTCAGGGTCGATCTGCTTGGCAACTTCGCTTGGGAACGAGTCTGTTTTCCATGTACGTGAGATCACAACGGAGCGAACGAATTGTTTGAGTGACCAGCCTTCTGATCGCAGTCGATGAGCCAGATGGTCGAGCAACTCGGGATGCGTAGGACGTTCGCCTAGCCTGCCAAGATTGTCCGGCGTGGCAACAATTCCTCGACCGAACAGATGATGCCAAATGCGATTCGACAAAACGCGGGCTGTCAATGGATTGTCGCCGCGCAAAATATCCTCCGCGAGTTTTTCTCGACCGCTTCCGACGGTTTGGTAGGGAGTCGCGTCAATCATTTCGAGAAATCGCCTCGGCACAACCGCTGCAGGTT
Organism: Planctomycetota bacterium; assembly: GCA_003669585.1. Taxonomy (GTDB): domain Bacteria; phylum Planctomycetota; class Planctomycetia; order Pirellulales; family UBA1268; genus QWOQ01. The sequence goes on from QWOQ01000017.1 coordinate 257,610, forward strand.
TCTTGTGATCTCCTCGCTCAAAGAGCGCCTGATCGCAGGCGATGGTTTCATCGAGTCCGGGGACTCGCGTCGGTACAATCACATCTGATTCGAGTTTGCGATATTCCTGAACGAGCGGCTCGATCTCAGTCATTTTCGAAAGTCTGTTTTCAAGAATGTTTTGCCGAACTGAAGCATCCAAGAGCAGAGCATCGGTGTCACGAGCCTTCCCCTCGCTCCAGCGGGTTACCGCAGACAGAAGTGCCCGTACAAAGCACGCATTGAGTTCTTCAACAGATCGTGGGGGCGATTGCGATATTTCTTCAAACAGACCGTCGAGCGCCTCCAAAGCTTCAGAAGGGGCTGGTTGATCCTTTTTTTGAAGTACGACATTTCGAACGCCAAACCAGGATCGCGCGTCGTCATCTGTCGGCAGCGGCGCATCAGGAGCAGTCGCCAGCTCAATGTGAATATCATCGCCGCTCCAGTAGGTCAGATCGAACGCCTGCCATTTCCATTCTCGCGTCAATCGAGTCACGCTGTAGTTGGGCCCATTACGAGGAAAATTTTGTACGACATAACGCACCGCCGCGCCACCGTCGCCAATGCTCTGTACCCAGAGTTTTGTATTTTCGTCGAGATCTATTGTGGGTGAGGTCAGCCGCAACGCGTGCTTGTTTGAAACCATATTTGAATAAATTCCAGCCGGTACGATCGTGGCAATCGTTCCGTCTCCCTCGGCAGCCACCGAAAAATCACCGGCTACGCTTGATGGATGTACTGGAGTTGTGGCATTTCCATTTTCAAACCATTCAGCAACATCTTCTTGTTGCGAAAAATTCCAGTTGGCACTCCGAGTTGTGCCGGCAAATGCCAGCCGATTTTCATGATCCTTGCGCCATGCGTTTTGCTGTCGATCGAGTGCCTGTTCAAATGACATTCCACCGTCAACGTCCTTCCCGATCACGTTGAACAGATGCAGCAGCGACGTGGGTGTGTCGGCAGCAGCAACCAGTGCATTCATGCGTGTGCCGACGTCGGGCATCAGACGACTCCACTGCCCTGCAACAGCCGTACGAATTTCAGGCTTCTTTCTTCGAAGTTCTTCGCGATGACGACCGAGTACATCGGGAGCATCGATGAGCGTTCTTCCCGGGCGGCACGATCCGAGGATGCCAAACATTGCGTAATAGTCACGCTGGCTGACGGGATCAAACTTATGGTCGTGACAGCGGGCACAGGATACCGTCAGGCCGAGAAATGCTTTGGAAAAAGCGGCGATCTGATCGTCAATAAATCGAACCTTTTCGTCGAGTGCGTCGGTTGGTGCATATCCATGAAAGACCATCCGCCAGTGAGCCGGCCCGATTGCTGATTCATTGATCGTACCGGTGGGGTCGAGTCTTGGATTCTTCAAAAGATCACCCGCAATATGCTCGCGTATGAGCTGATCGATGGGCACATCAGCATTCATCGCGCGAATTAAATAATCGCGATAGTGTGACGTTCCTTGAATCTCAGGATCTCCCTCCGAACCATGGGTGTCGGCGTATCGAATCCAGTCCATCCAGTGCCGCGCCCAACGTTCACCAAATTCTGGTCGCGCAAGGAGATGATCGACGAGCAACTCAAATTGTTTTGAATCCTTGAGCGTTTTTGTCCACTGATGTATTTCTTCGGGAGATGGCGGTATGCCAAGAAGTGCAAAAAAAGTGCGTCGTACAAGGGAATGCGGATCTGCCTCAGTCGCAGGCTGAATTTTTGCGGCGAGCAATTGTTCCAGTACAAAACAATCGATGGGGTGTTGTGAGGCTGATCCGTCGGAAATGTTCGGCGTTTCTGGATTACGAATTGGCTGAAAGCTCCACCACCTTTTACGCGCATTCAATGTCGCTTCCCATGAAGTGACGCTCGCGATTTCGTTCGCCGACGGGGCCTTCTCTCGAGGATCGGGGGCACCGTCGAGGATCCACTGTGAAAAGTTATTCACAGTTTCGGCATCAAGTTTTCCTGAATTTTTCGGCATTTTGAGGCCGTCAATCTCATGCCGAAGAATTGCCAGCAGCCTACTTTCAGCAGGTTTTCCTGGAACAATGACCGCGCCCAAATCGCCCCCCGCCAAGAGAGGCACTCTGGCATCAAGTGCGAAACCTCCGGAAGAATCTGTGGACGAGTTGTGACACGAATAGCACCGCTCCACGAGCACAGGTCGAATGTGAGACTCAAAAAATTCAAAGCGGTCGGGTTCCGCTCCCTTTGCAACGCAGTTTGTCTCAAAGACTGTCTCAGAAATCACGAAGAGACACGCGAAGCCCGCTGCGACAAGCATCGTTCGACTGAGGAAAAACACATTCACGATCATGGTTTCCTTTTCACATCACAAACTAGGATCGCGACTCTTTCCGAAATCCGTTCGCAGCAATTACATGACTCTTCACTCAAGACGCAGCCGATATTCGATGGAGTCAATGGCTCTTTTGTAAGCGGCAGACGGGCTGTTTGGATTGTCCGAATGTCACGAACAGGAGGAAGACAAAAACAAAGATGTCAAAAAACGAATACATCGATTTGCATTGAAATGATTTCTGACGCCGTTATCTTTCTCAAACCACTCCGCCACAGGCTCGTTCGAGGCCCCTTTGATTTTTGCATAATCATACGCTGTGCGGCATTACGCTGCTCCCAGAGCCTCCTCGGACACTGAGCGATTTTTATTGTTGCTGTTTACTGGCTTGATTGGGCTTGATTGGCGACTTTGCAAATGAAAGGAACGCCGTTTGCGAGTTGCAATCCTCTATTGCCGCAAAGCTCGCCGTAAGGCCACATCTGAAATTGCGGACGGTTTCTTCCAAAAAAAGGGCCCAAGCCATGCGAAGTCTATTTTTGAAGTCTGTGTTGACGGTTGCCGGGATCGCATTCACGTTTTCTTTTGCTGTGATAGCCGTAGCCACACCTCCCGCTCTCAGCGTGCCGTCGAAGCCCGCTTGGAAGATTCAAGCCACCGCTCCTGCGGCAAAAGCAATTCCGCGCACAAACTCCGGGATCACTCGAAAAGGAATATCGCCACGAGTGACGATGCCTTCACAAAAGCCGAGCATCGTGAACAAGCCATTTCCTACAAAACCTCGGCCCAGCCCAACGGGCAAGGGCCTCGTCGGTCGTGGCATCGTCACCGACCCGATTCCTCAAAAACCTACGCCCAACCCGGTGGCTCCGCTCCCCGGGCCTCGCACGGGGCCCGTTGTGATCTCAGTACCGGTCTTCGTAGGGCCGTCGTTGGTTCCTCGCACGCGGATCGATCCATCCTCCATCCAACCGATCGCGCAACCGGTATCGAAGCCAGTGCCGCAGTTTGTGCCGAAGAATTCCAGTAGACCCAATGGTGTGATGGCGATGAATCACGTCTGGCAGCCCAATACCCAATGCCTCGCTTTTGGAGGCGCTCCCGACATCAATAATAATGGCATTCCAGACGTGATTGTTTTTGCAACAGGTGGCAACCCACCATTGGCGATTAAGTACAATCCGGCAGAACCTCTCGACGCGTTTGGGGTGCCGGCGTTCCTGCACTTAGATGCCAACGGCGATAACGTCATGGACTGGCTCTCCTCTTTTTGGACTCCTCACAACTCTCTTTTTCAAGATCCTTTTGGAGATGATGACGGTGACCTGTACCTGAACTTTGAGGATGAATACTTTGCGGATAACGACGGTGATGGTCTTGTGAACCTCAACGATCCAACCCCCTGCGGCGATGCGGTTGGGGGCGATAATATTCCCAACGTTGGTGGCGGGCCGTTCTTTCCGATTCCAATTCCAATGCCACTTCCACGAGGCGTTCGACCTCCTTCGGAAAGAGTCTTCGGACTTGGAGAGCCAACGGTTTTTCATTCTGATGAACCCGTAGAGCACTCCGTGCTCGCTCTGTCGATCGGTGACGTTGATGCCGATAGCGACAACTCAAGTCCGACCCGTGAGTCCGATCACAGTGCAACCGAAGAGACGGTAGAAGATAGTGGCGAAGGCATGTTGATTGAGGCGTCGCTGGCAGAGGTTCGTCAAGTTGTACCTTTTGAAGTGATGCTCAACACCGTCACTGACGCAAGCCGCGTGCGGTTTGGTGATGATGGGAAAAATCTGACGCTCTGGTCATCGAACCCTCTGGCGAATAGCAACGCCCGACAAATCGAATGGGGCACCATGTATAGTACTGGCGATTTTGGGTTTTCCGCTGGAACGTTTCGACGGTTTTATATCGAGGCCACGACCAACAGCCGCCATCGCATTGCTGTGGAAGTGGATTCCGGTGGCCGCGACGAGTGGCTCGTCGTGGATGGCTTGATCATGACCGCACAAGTCGCTGCGTTATCGGCTTCGCAATGGCTTCCTGCTGCCGCAATTCCGCAGGTGCCAACTCTCTGCGTATCTGATGTCTTTCTTCTGCCGGCTCAGGGTATCGGAACAGCCAAGGGAAAGGTCGCGATCAAGTGTGGAGCGATTGCCGTTCAATGCGAGGTGATTGAGTGGACCAATTCACTTCTCAAGGCACAGATGACGGGTCTCGCACTCGACAGTCCGGCGCCGGCGCATGTGATCGTCACACTGGCCGACGGCCGGGAGGCTGCCTCGATCTCGGTGACATTACTCCCCGCGGCGGCAGCCGTCACTCAAGCCTCAACAGAAATAGCAAATGCACATCGGTAAAAAACCGTAGCTTTCGTTTGAGATCGTGAGCTCTGCTTGCTGCTGATCTGTCGCGATCTGGAGATACTTCTCCGTCGGGCGCGATCTGGGCGATCTCCCCGTCGTCATCGAATGGATGTGCCAGCTACTGATCGCCCACGGGAAGTCGGGAATTACGGTTTTGGGGGCACGTTTGAGGCGTGTCCGCTGACGCACTGCCATTGCTGATCTTTGAGTATCCAGACATTGGTAAATCGAGACAGCCGATCAAATGGCTTTCCGTTCTTGTCTTGGCCAACTTGCTTATAGTCACCGATATCAACGGCGACTGTTCCGCCACCGTACACGCGAACATCGATTGAACTGGCCGCGGCGGATGTGAGCTTCTCGGCACTCTTTTTCATGTCAGCAATTCCCTCTGCCTTATTGAATCTTCTGCCCGATGGCTCGACATAAACGAAATCGGTTGCCCAGATTCGCTCAAGAATGGTTTCGTCTCGCTGGAGCATTGCTTTTGACCACTCTCCGGAGAGAATCCGAATCGTAGATTCGATCTCTTCCTTCGAAGCCTCAACAGTCGCTCCTTTGGGCTTCTGTGAAAGCTTGGGTTCTTCGGAAAACGCTTCGGTCGCGACGACGGTGGCGAGCATTCCGAGAGTCAAGACTTTGAACGTCGACAATGCAGAGTTCATACAAATCGTCTCCTATAAAAGTGTAAACAAGCGTCAACCGTACCCTTTTTATTCTCAGCCACGAACGAAGTACAAGTGATCGGTCGCGATCAATATCATTTCCATTCTCGTAAGCCGCAAGGTATCTTCTGTAAAATCATCCTTTTAAAAAGCGAGCCGCCACAATGCGAACACGAATTTTCCCTGCCACAGGACAGACTTTTTCTGAAATCGGACTCGGCACGTGGCAACTTGGCGGAACAGAGTGGGGCGACATTCCTGATTCGCTCGCTCTCGACACGCTTGCGGCGGCAGCCGAAGCTGGGGTTACATTTTTTGACACCGCCGACATCTACGGACTTGGTCGCAGCGAATCACTCATTGGTCAATTTTTGAAAGGTCGTACTGATCGAGACCGATTCATTGTCGCTACAAAACTCGGACGCTGGCCCCAACCAGGATTTCCTGGAAATTTTGAGCCCTCGACAATTATTGCCCACACCGAGGCGTCGCTTCTGCGACTTGGTGTTGATTGTATTGATCTCACGCAGACCCACTGCATTCCTCACGAAGTGATGAAACACGGAGACGTTTTTCAGACACTCTCAAACCTTGTGAAGGCAGGAAAGATTCGCGCTTTTGGTGCAAGTGTCGAATCGATGGACGAAGCAATTGACTGTCTGGCGTGCACCGAACTCAAGAGCCTCCAAATCATCTTTAATATGTTGCGTCAAAAACCGATCGATGTGCTCTTCGAAAAAGCACAGTCTCAAGGTGTGGCGATCATTGTGCGGTTGCCGTTGGCCAGCGGGGTTCTCTCGGGAAAGTTTTCGCACGCAACCACATTTCCAGAGTCTGATCATCGCAATTTCAATCGAGATGGACAGAAATTCAATGTTGGCGAAACGTTTGCTGGCGTTCCTTTCACAAAAGCAATCGAACTCGTTGATGAAATCCGTGCAATTATTCCAGCGTCGTTGAGCCTGCCACACAGTGCGCTGCGATGGTGTCTCGACCACGATGCCGTGACCACCGTCATCCCCGGTGCAACCCGACCCGATCAGGCCACAGCCAATGCCTCGGCCAGCGACTGCCCTCCCCTGTCATCAACCGTTCACGAACATCTGCGAACTTTTTATCGCGAACGCGTCGCCTCCCATATTCGCGGTGCATACTGATCGCCTCAACGAGAACTCCGCCGTTCAATCTGTTTTTGGGAACAGGTTCCACGAAGAATTCCGCGGGAGATTTTAAAAATCGGGTGTTCTCTTTTTGGAAAGCCCTCCGATTGCGTGTCTGCAAGAAGAGAGCTATTGTCACAGAATGAATATCCTCAAATTTTCCGTGTGTTGGAGAGTTCCGCTGATCCACAATCACCCGCATCGTGACAGATCTCAAAGGGCGTTCACGCTCGTTGAACTGCTTGTAGTTATTGCCGTGATTGGAGTGCTCCTTGGTCTTCTTCTACCGGCTGTTCAGGCCGCGCGTGAAGCGTCGCGGCGGTCGAAGTGTTCAAATAATCTAAAGCAACTCGCTCTTGGGATTTTGTCTTATGAGAGCGTTCGCATGAAATTGCCGCTGGGCTATACCAATCCGGCTGGCTCAACAAAGTGGCATAGCTGGGTTCCCTTTGTCATGCCGTTTCTTGAAGAGAGCGCAAAAATGAAACAGTACGACTTCTCCGTAGAGTGGTGGAAATCACCGAATCGAGAAATTTCAATGACGCCTCTGCGTGTTATGCAGTGTCCCTCGACTCCCGCTTTGGATCGGATCGCAGACAAGCCCGAGTCGAGCCCACCGAATAAAACGGGATTTTGTGCTGACTATTTTGGCATGGCAGGCGTCAATAAAGAGATCAATAATGCGCTGAGCGGTGCCGAACAGTTCACCTTCAACAGCAGTGATGCCTCTCCTTTGATTCTGCGAGGGCCACTTTTCTGGTACGCCACTGACAATCCATTCAACTCGCTCGAACAGGTTACAGATGGCCAAAGTCGCACCATTCTGATCGGCGAGTGTGCCGGCCGTGAGGATGTGTGGCGCATTGGAAAAATGACGCCCGTCAACTACACCAGTTCCCCGGCTTCGCGGGCACGAGGTGGCGCTTGGTTGACCACCGACAATCCCTATCAAATCGGTAGCCGAACGGCGTGGAACGATCCGTCGCCAATTCCAGGAAGGCTTGGAATCAATAATTCAAATGAATGGGGACATTGCCTCTATTCATTTCATCCCGGTGGAGCCAATGTCTCTATGTCGGATGGATCGGTGCACTTCATGGCGGCTGATATGTCGCTCCGACTGCTTGCCGAACTCTGTACGCGCGCAGGCGGGGAACCCTCGACCGAATTCTGACGTTCTGGGAACTTGAGTGTTTGAAGATCGTCAGCAAGTAATGTTCACGCAGGCTGAGAGTCACTTTTCCACTTACGCTGCGTAGAGAGCACCCGTAAGCGTGAGCAGACCGATAATCTGTCTCTCTGCTGAAAAGCCTTGGGCACCGCTCGATTCAAAACGATACCCCATCGACTCGTACAACCGTCGTGCTGGGGTATTGTCAGGATAGACCTTGAGCCGAATCGCTTCCGCTCCGCGTCGCCTCGCAACATCGTGCAAAAAATGCATCATCGCCCGTCCAACCCCGCGACCTCTCGCTTCAGGGTGTACGACTATGTGCAGGCTTGGAATCGTAAATCCGTCTTCCCATCCGCGAAGCATGCCGTAGCCAACAAGCGGTGCATCGGGCGTATCTCCATCCGAAATAACTGCATACACATCGCGACCACGGTGCACTGCCAATCGCGCGGCTTCATCAGAGGTGAGAGGATGTGGATGAAATCGTTCGACATCTCCATTCTTCGAGAGCGACTCAAAAAGCCTGGCCAAAGCCGGACCATCAAAAGGAACTATTTGGCGGGCAGAGAGTTCGATAAAGTTTTGGTAGCTCATGAATGCGGTGGCTTTCGCAGAAAAATTCTGGGCTTTGGCTGATCGCTCCATCACGACCTCTTTAGAACGAAGTAGAAGTAGTGGTTTCATGCACATCGGGTCAATCCGAACCGAATGGATCAATGATGAATACATTCCCCATTTTGCCAAGAACTCCTGTTTTCCTTTTCTTTTCTTTCTGATGCTGCCTGACATTGACCAACTCAGCGTTAGAAAAAATCTCGGTTTGTGGTCCCTTCATGGACAATCAAACTCTTTTTTGAGCGCGACAACTCGGCGAACTCCGTTGATTGAGTCTGTTACACTGTCCGTTGCTGGAAATATTTTACGGGGCTTTTGCGATTTCGAGCGTCCCGCATACTCCTCGACAGATGAGTCTCTTTCTTATGCCACACAAGCCATTTGATAGCAGACATCTCCTTGCAAAGATTCGGCCTCTTTTTTTCATGCCCTATTTTATCTCTAGGTTTATCTCTAGGTTTATCTCCAGGTTTATCTCCGCGATTATCTCCACGATTTATTCAAAGCCTCGGAAAATATTTCTCTTCGATATGCGTGCTGTTCCATGGATTGTGCTTGTGATCGCGACTTCCAGTGCAGCTCTTCTGGCCGCTGAACAAGACTGGTCGGGGGTGCAGATCGCATGGGTGGATGATCCACGCGCACCGAGTGACGTTCCCGGAGGAATTGAGCAACAACCCTCTCGCGGATTGACTCGAAGAGCGCAGCGTCGTTCAGCGTCGCGTCGAAGAAACTCTCGCGAAGAAAGTGAACGCCTCGAAGAACCAACCGGTACGATCTCAACTCGTAAGCTTTCACCAACGTTCACTCGCAAAACAATCGTCGATACTGCAGGCCCCTCAAGCCTTGTCCACCGAAATATTTCCTATATCGACAATGGCGATTCCCGCCAACGTTTTGATCTCTATCTACCTTCCGGATGCGAAGCGCCGGCGCCGCTGGTGATTTGGTTTCATAGTGGCACGTGGCGCAGCGGCGACAAATCAGACTGTCCGATCCGCTGGCTGGCAGAAGATGGATTTGCTGTGGCAAGTGTTGGCTACCGACTTTCTGACACCGCCGTTTTTCCAGCGCAGCTTGACGACTGCCGCGCAGCGTTGGCCTATCTTTCAAAAAATGCTGATCTCTGGGGAATCGATCCGAATAGGATCTGTGTTGCTGGATCATCCGCAGGCGGACATCTGGCAGCTCTCTTGGGAGTGCTTGGTGGAAGCGACGATCTTGCAGTGGTTACGTCACAAGACGCTGAATTCAAGAGTTCACACATTTCAGGAGTCTGTATGGTGTCAGCCCCTTCGGCACTGACACAACTCGGACCGAAGCACGACGTGGCGACATCATCCGCAAGCCTGCTTGTTGGAGGACCGCTCCTTGAGTTTCGCGAAGCTGCACAGCGAGCGAGTCCAGTGACCCATGTTTCTTCCGACGATCCCCCTTTTCTTATTGTGCATGCCACAAACGATCCCATTATGCCGGTCGATCAAAGCCGACGCATGGATGCAGCACTCAAAGCCAGCGGGGTTGAAAGCACGTTGATTGTACTCGACGGGTCTGGACACGATAAAGTTCTCCTCGACAATCCGACGATTCGGCGTAGCGTTCTCAATTTTTTCAACCGAAATCTTCTCAGTCGAGTATCAACGGCAAACCCCTGAGAACGCATGCCAACTTCGAGACGTACTTTGTTGACGGGTGCGGCAGCCGCCTCTGCTGCCGGACTGGCGGCGATTGGCTTGGAGACTTTTTTTTTGTGTCCGCGCCGGGTCGTGACGAGCCGCCATATCTTTTCAAGCGATCACTCTGTTTTCACGCCAAGCGATTCGGTTTCTGCGCCTGCTGATCCTCTTGCAAAAACAATTCGAATCGTTCACCTGAGCGATCTTCATTTGCATGCGTGCGGAACATTTCAAAAACTGATTGTTGATCACGTTGCGCAGGCTGCCGCAGATCTGCTGGTCTTTACAGGTGACTCAATCGATTCTTCACGCGGCGAGGACTTCTTAAAACGTTTTCTGAGCATGATTCCTCCTCACGCTCATGCGATGGCGGTGCTTGGCAACTGGGAATATGGATCCGGAGTGCCGATCGATCGCATCCGTGCGATCTACCACAACGCTGGCGTAGAACTACTCGTCAATCGCTCAATCGATCTTGTTATCAAGGGTATTCGCATTCGAATCACCGGGTTGGATGATCTGATTGGTGGTCAGCCTGATCCAACGTTGGCGATGGAGTCCGCCTCCTTTTCGATACCACATCACCTTCTTCTCGCGCATTGTCCAGCGGTTCGGGATCTTATTGCGTTTCCAACAACACATCCTATTTCTTTCCAACTCAGTGGCCACACGCATGGCGGTCAGGTTGCTCCCTTTGGAAGACCCATTGTCACGCCTTGGGGGAGTGGGCGTTATGTAGCCGGCTGGTACTGCGACCATAGCCAGCCGCTCTATGTCTCGCGCGGTCTGGGAACTTCCACTATTCCAGTACGGCTGGGATCAACGCCTGAAGTTGTTGTAATCGATTGGCTTCTGAGTTGAATTGGGATGTCCGAAAGCCGCAGCCTCCCACACGTTCGATACAGGCCGCATAACGATCCATCTCGACCTGTCTTGTGTACTTCGCCCGGCTACCAAGTCGATAGATCATTTCGAAGGGTTTCTCTTTGAACCAGATCTTTGGACTTCTTGTGTCGCGTTAAGAAAGGCTTTGTTTCTTTTATGTGTCCTCAGCCCCGAAAGCAGCCGAACGCAGCCGTACAAAATCCTTTTGAAACCTACCTCCGCGACATTAACGGAACTGCACTTTTAAACGCTGACCAAGAGAAGACCCTTGCACGGGCGATCGCCAAAGGTGATGCACATGCCCGCGATCATATGATTCGAGCAAACCTTCGGCTGGTGGTAAATATTGCTCGCGGATATGCCAATCGCGGCCTCGCACTCCCAGACCTGATTGAAGAAGGAAATCTCGGACTTCTGCGTGCCGTCGAGGGTTTTGATCCAAATGTCGGAACACGATTCAGCACTTACGCAAGTTACTGGATTAAACAGTCCATCAAGCGGGCTTTGATCAATTCTGGAAAGACGATTCGGATTCCGGCCTACATGGTCGAACTTCTTTCAAAGTGGCGCCGAGCCACAGCGCGTCTTTCCGACTGTCTTGGGCGCAATCCAACGCATGAAGAGATCGCGCGAATGCTAGGATTGGCTCGCAAAAAACTCCCCATTATCAAAAAGGCGATTCGTATTCATCAAGCGGTGCCTCAGGTTGAACAGACCGACGGTGGCTGGTCGATGGGAGAAATGATCCGTGACGAGAATATTCAAAATCCGGCCGATGTGCTTCTCGATGCAGATACCTTACAGCACGTTTTATTAAAAATTGAAAAACTTGACACCCGTGCTGCGACGATTCTCCGGTTGCGATTTGGATTAGGTGGTGGTGAACCGATGACTCTCAAGCAGATTGGGGCGGTTCTAGGACTGACGCGAGAGCGAGTGCGGCAAATCGAATCGGAAACACTTGCCAGCCTCGCACTCGAACTTGATGGCGTCCGCACTGCGAAAGTCGAGCTTCGACATGGTGCCTAACGCACAGCCTTCCAACAACAATATCGCTCTCGGCCAGTTTGTCCGCGACGTGGTCGATTTCCCAAAACCGGGCATTCTCTTTCGTGACATCACGCCGCTCTTGGGTGATGCTTGCGCGATGTCGAGTGCAATCGAACAGTTACTGGCACCGTGGCGAGAAACCAAAATCGATCGAATCGCGGCAGTCGAGGCGCGAGGATTTCTTTTTGCTGCTCCGATGGCAATCGCGCTTGGAGTGGGACTCATTCCGATTCGAAAACCAGGAAAACTGCCCTTCGTCACGATCTCCCACGAGTATGCGTTGGAGTATGGAACTGATCGATTGGAGATGCATGCTGACTCTCTTACTGCCGGTCAGCGAGTACTCTTGGTCGACGATGTCTTAGCCACTGGAGGAACAGCAGGGGCCTGCGCCACATTGGTGGAACGCTCGGGTGCAAAAGTAGTGGGCTGTGCGTTTCTGCTCGAACTCAAAGCTCTCGGCGGCCGGGAGCGTCTTTCGCCCCATCGAATTGAAAGCGTACTGGTTTACTAATTGCTTCGCCGCTTTCTTCGAGACTGCATTTTTTCTCGTTCGCGACTGTCTCTGCAATACTGTCTCTCAAGTCGCGATGAAGAACTAATGTTCGGCCTTACACAAGAGCCTTCTCCATTTTTATATTTCGTCGCACCAATGCGTCTAAACACTTTTCCTTGACGGACTCCTGCGATGAAATATCCCGTTTTTTTTAGAAGCCATCTTCTGGCGATTATTTTACTTGGGCTAACGTGGACCCAAGGGGTGACACAGGAAATTTCTTGGCATGCCTCCGGGAAAAACGGTGCCGTCGCAGCAGGTCATGCAGATTCTGTTTTGATCGGGTTACGTATTCTCGAGCGAGGAAAAACGGCAGCCGATGCGGCAGCGGCGACGATTCTTGCGCTGTCGGTCACCGATTACGGTGCCTTCGCGATTGGAGGTGAAGTTCCGCTATTGATCTATGATGCTCATGTGAAGCGAGTCAGGGTGCTCAGTGGTGTTGGCGGGGCGCCTCTCTCTCCTGAAGCCATAGCGTCGTTTTACAACCATGGAATTCCGGCGACAGGCAGTATGAAGGCAGCGCCTGTGCCTGGTGTTGTAGACCTTGTTGTCGAACTTTTGAAGTTGTCGGGAACTATCTCCTTCGAAGAGGCAGTAGCGCCCACGCTCGCCTTGCTCGACCGTGGCAATCAGAACTGGCATCCGAAGCTTGCCGTCACGCTCCGCACGCTTGTTGAAGCCGAACGCCTCGCTTCTGGAACACGGGAAAATAAACTGACCGCCGCACGCGATTGCTTTTATCGAGGAAGCGTGGCCGATCAGCTCGAAGCTTGGTACATCGCCACCGGAGCTTTGCTGCGGAAGAAAGATTTGGAAGCCCACGTCACTCACATTGAAGACCCAGTGACAGTCGACTATCACGGCTACACTATTTGCAAATGCGGGCCTTGGACGCAAGGTCCAGTTCTCTGTCAGAATCTAAAGATCCTTGAAGGCTTTGCGCTGCATACATTGCAGCATCTTTCCCCCGATTACATTCACCTTGTGACCGAGGCGATGAAACTTGGATACGCTGACCGCGACGAGTATTACGCGGATCCTCGCTTTTCAAACGTGCCAATGGCCGAATTACTTTCTGAGGATTATGCGATCGTTCGACGTTCTCTCATTGACCTTCAAGAAGCGTCGCTCGATCGCAGACCGGGAGATCCCATTGGAGTGCGGGCACTCAAAATATCTGCTCTGCCAGAGAATGAGTCGATCTCAATAATCAAGCAAGACACCACGACTTGCGTTGTGGCTGATCGCTGGGGAAATGTCGTTGCAGCAACACCGAGTTGCAATATGCTCACCAACACACCTGGGCCATCGGGAGTCAACACGGGCAATCGTGTTCGTAGCATGAACACTGATCCGAATCATCCCAATCGAGTTGAGGCTGGCAAGCGACCTCGGGTCACGCTCACTCCCACGCTGGTTCTCAAAAATGGATTTCCGATACTGGCCGTGAGCGTCGCCGGTGGAGATTTTCAGGATCAAACTGGACTCAATGTGTTACTCAATCACATCGACTTTGGAATGCTGCCCAAAGAAGCCGTTTCCGCACCCCGCTTTTATACGAATCATCATCAGGACTCATTCAATCCCAGTCCGGATCGTCAAACAACGTTTGTGGGTCGAGGTGAACTATGCGTCAACGACGAGATATCGTCCGAGGTACGACACAGTCTCGCAGACCGAGGCCACATCATAAAAAAAACCGCCGGCCCAATCGGAATGCCGGTGATGATCTTCATCGAACCTGGCACTGGGATGATCTATGCCGCTGGAGATCCAAAAGCCAATCGGCACGCAGGTGCTCTTCCGTAACATTTTTCTGATTGACTTTTTTGTGAAACAATCGCTTAAAACAAAGTCTAAAAACGATACCCAAATCCGGCATCTGAAAAAAAGTGCGCGGCGTCGTTGGTGATTCCCCATCCCACGCGAATACCAAGTTCGAGGTTCTTGGCAAGAATGAAGTGAGTTCCGGGACTCAAAAATGAACTCGTTTTTTCGTGTGGAAGGCCGTCGGTGGTTGTGGAGAAAAATTCTCCGTGCACTTCCCATCGCTCGGTGACAGGGAGACGCAGAACAATCGATGGTGACCACTTGTTGAACCATCCTTCGCTTCCCTCGGCGTAGACGTAACGAATTGCGGTATCGAGTCGCCATTCGTTCGCAAGCTTCCAGCCGATGGCAACGGTGGGCACCGGGGCGGTTCCAAACAAATCACCGGAGGTCGGTGTAAAGCCTTCTACGATGACGCAGCTTTGAGGAATCCAGCCAGATTGCTCGGTTGTGATCGCTTTGAATCCGAAAAGAACATTTGATTCGTAGGCGACAGTGCCGTCTCCCCGCCCTTCGCTTCCTTCAGCATTCGTTACGAGATACCCACCGGCATTCTCCACGTAACTCACCCCAAACCGCCATTCGAAACGATCGGTTGCACCACATCGGCAGAGCAACTCGGGATAACTATTGGTGGGCGGTGTGGTGCGGTTATCAATAAAAACGTAGGAGCCTTCGATGAGCGATTGTCCCGGCATGATCGTAAAAGTTGAGGGGGTAAAGGCATCGCGATCGGTTCCAAGATCGGAGAATTCTTGTGCGTCGATCGAGGCGAAGAAAATCACCTTCCAGAAAACGACGAAGTACACAATGAGCTGCCATACTCGCATTGATTGTCGATATACTGTTCGTTTTTCCAACGTTGTCTTGATTTCACGCTTCACCAATTCACTGTCGGCGTTTCGAATTGAGAAACACTGATTTTTTGCCACAAACCTCTCGAGAGCCCCCCCTTTACCCTCTCTGATGTCGGGAAAACAGGGATTTTATGCGTCACATTCACACCTGATCTGTGTCTCAACAACCGGGAAGAATCGTTGCCAGAAACATTCTCACTACGATTATGATGCTCATCTGAGCACATGTGGGATGAGTTCGCTTCGAGAACACCTCTGGTTTCACTCTGCATTCATGTCTTTGCACCGCGATCAACGTGACCGTGATATTTTTGCGGCCAGTCCGCTAGTAGATGAATCCGCATCGAGTGGCAATATCCAACGTCTGCGCACTCGCGATCAATCGATACTCATTCATTCACTCCACTCACAGTCGCTGCAAAACAGTGCGCACGTCTGGGTTCGAGGACAAGGTGCAGTACTCGTCGATCAAGACGGTAAGGAATATCTCGATGCCATTTCAGGGCTTTGGAACGTCATTCTCGGTCACGGTCGCCGTGAGCTTGTTGATGCAGCTGCCTCACAAATGAGCCGCCTGGCGTATGCATCGGGATATACCGGCAGTTCAAATCTTCCATCCATTGAGCTGGGAGAACGTCTGAGCGAACTGTGTTACCCATCGATGGGTGGATTTTTCTTTGGGACTGGTGGTGCTGAGGCCGTTGATGCAGCTGTCAAAACGGCGCGATGGTGGTGGAAACTTCAAAGCCAAGGCGACAAAATTGCGGTGATCGGAAGGCAGTACGGCTACCACGGCACCGGCATGGTGGCGATGAGCGCCACAGGTTTACCAGCCTACTGGCCGATGTTTGAACCGCGCATTCCCAATTTCGAAATTGTTGAAAGTCCTTATCCGTATCGGTTCAATGCCGAATCACACCGTCGTGGCAAGGATGACCTGCGTTCTCCAGGAATCATTGCGGCCGATTTGGTCGAAGAGGCAATCCTGCGTCTGGGTGCGGGGCAGGTTGCTTGCGTGATCGCAGAGCCTGTTCAGGGCGCCGGGGGTGTGATCGTTCCACCGGATGACTATTGGCCAAGGCTGCGCGCCATCTGCACTCAGCACAATGTTCTTCTGATTGCCGATGAAATTATCACAGGCTTTGGACGTACCGGTGACTGGTTTGGTTTGTCACGATGGAATGTTGAGCCCGATCTGGTTTGCTTTGCAAAAGGAATTACCAACGGCTCTATTCCTCTTTCGGGCGTCGGGTTTCGCCGCGACATTGCTGATGCTATTCGATCCGCAGAAGGTCGCCAGACGTGGATGCACGCGGCCACATGTTCGGGTCATCCGGTTGCCTGCGCAGTTGCACTTGCAACGCTAGATGTTCTCCAATCCGAAGGTCTTCTCGAACGAGTCATTTCGCTTGGAGAGCGACTCCGCAGCGGTCTCGCCTCGCTCGAATCACTTTCCCATGTCGGGCAAACGCGAGGCGTCGGCCTGATGGCGGCTGTTGAACTGGTATCAGATCGTTCAAGCCGCGCCGAATACCGACCCGAAGAACGAATCGGCCCACGAGTCCATGCCGCGGCGCAGGCCCGCGGGATGTTCAGTCGTTTGCGTGGCGACGTTTTTAATCTTGCCCCCTGCTATGTTTCTACAGAATCTCAAATTGATTCCATCGTTGAAATTCTTGGCGAATCAATTCGTGAAGTCACCGGTGATTAGGGCCGATTGCGAGTTTCCCGAAGGACAGTTCTCCTTTTCAGGCTTCCCTGGCTTCGATTCTCAAAGGATTGAGGGGGTTCACAAACGCATCCTGACGCCTGAAATGATTGGATTGCCGCTTCATTTTTTCACTTTTTCGGGAGCTCCTTTCCCTGTGAGCAAACCCGAACTACTCTTGCTTGGTGTTGTTCGGTCCATTCCGCGTTTACAGCTTTCACAGAGAATACCTGCCAATGCTTTCCATACTCGCTCAGCAACTTCCTCAAGGCTTACAAGACGTTTCCATCGTTGTCGTGCTTGGGGTTCTCTTGAGTCTCATTGCACTGATGTTTGTTATTTTGATCTTTAGCTATGGACAGATATGGTTTCAGGCCTACTGGTCAAAAGCCCGTGTCACGTTTGCAGAACTCGTTGGTATGAGTCTGCGTCAAGTCAACGCGCGCACTATCGTACAAGCCACGATTATGGCAACGCAGGCAGGACTTGGACGCGATATTACAACTCGCAAACTTGAGGCGCACTACCTCGCGGGCGGCGATGTGCCACGATTAATTCGTGCACTGATTGCTGCGCATCGTGCTGATCTCGATCTCGATTTTGACAGAGCATGTGCCATTGATCTCGCAGGACGCGATGTGCTCGATGCCGTTCAGACAAGTGTCAATCCAAAGGTGATTGATTGTCCCGATTCCGCCAGTGGGAAGACGACCCTTTCGGCGGTTGCAAAAAATGGTGTTGAGCTCAAAATTCGTGCTCGGGTGACAGTGCGCACCAATCTTCAGCAGCTGATCGGCGGAGCAACCGAAGAAACTATTATTGCCCGGGTCGGCGAAGGAATTATCACCTCGATTGGATCTGCAGACAGCCACTTTACGGTAATGGAACATCCCGATCAGATTTCCAAGGCCGTGTTGCATCGCGGACTCGATGCACAAACCGCTTTTCAGATTGTCTCGATCGATATTGCTGACATTGATGTGGGAGAAAATATCGGCGCCCGACTGCAGGCCGATCAGGCCGAAGCTGATACTCGTGTTGCGCGTGCGAAGGCCGAAGAGCGACGCAGTTTTGCAATTGCTCGTGAACAGGAAATGAAGGCTGCTGTTTCTGAGAATCGCGCCAGAGTCTTGAGTGCCGAGGCGCAAGTTCCAAAAGCGATGAGCGAGGCGTTTCGAGCCGGCCGAATTGGGAGTTCATCGTTCACAAGCGGTCCATCGTCTTCGATATAATTCAATCGAGGACGCGATTCACGCGCATCGAAGCTCCCAGACTTCCAAAACTTCCGAAACTGCGCAGGAAATTTCAACGCAGAGCGAACACTCTACCCATACTGCATGAACCCCCATTGCATGCCGGAAATGTCAGCCTGAATTTGCACGGCGGTAAAAATCGGCCCAACTTCAAGGCGGTCGTGAGCCGATATCTCTTCTCGGACAGGGCGGGCATTTCAACAACGGATTGCTCTTTTGTGCGGCCAGTCATGATGACCACGGCCGCGAAAACATTTTTCGCCTTTCGGCAGAGGGAGTTTGCCAGATGTCACTCAGAAAGCTTCGAGTCTATAACGGTCCAGAAGTAACAAAGTCATCAGTTTCAACACTTCACGATTTCAATCGCGACAAAGTGCGTGTGACGCTTGGCGAGGTGCTTCCCATCTTGGCCGATGCGGTCGCAAGCGATCGCACATGGCTCTCAGATTTTGCAGACGATGAGATTTCGATCTCGTCAGATCTTTACGACGTTCTGCAGGCCTATCGTCACTTTCGTCGTCCAGGTGCTTGATTCACTTTGAAAATTGACCAGTGGCAATGAGTTGCCGATGGTGCATCGACGCTCCGTCGCCTGCTCATGCATATTCATACCGTGGTCACGCTCATAAAAGCTGCTCGGGAAATTTCTTCACTTTTCTGTGGAGAACGAACGAGCGGTTTTTTATTTGCTTTGTATCGCAACTGGCTCTGCGGCACCCGCTTTTGCCTGCGCAATTGCAAACGCGACAAGCTTGGTTGACCGAAAAAATCCTTCCCAGAAATTGTGCCCCTGTCCCTTGACGACTTCCAGTTCCACGAGCTTTCCTGCGCCGACCGATTCGTATCGTTTTTTGAGTTCAGCTGAATTCCGATCTAGCGGCACCACCGTATCGGCATCTCCGTGAATGATGAACACCGGAATGCCAGCTCGCGCGGCCACTGTTATCCGTTCAATCGGACACAGTTCATCAACCTTGGAGAGAAGCTGCTCTTGCGAGAGGCCATATGCAACAGCTGCACTTTCAGCACCCGGATAGGTGCGCCAGTCATAGACTGGGTAGATGCCGGCTATCCCAGCACACAGTTCCGGATGGGCAATTGCCCAAGCACTCGCCCAGAGCCCGCCGCGACTCCTTCCAAAGGCACATGGTTTTTTTGAATAGCCCCGCTTCACCATTTCCGCATGCAGTCGTTCAGTGCATCGAATTCCCGCTGGGCTTCCATACGATTCTCCAGAATCAATTCCGGCAACCGCAACACCTGCAGCCGTAAACTGCTCGTGCATCCATCGTTCGGCTTCATCAGGATAGGCCGCTAGCGTCGGAGCATAGAGAATCCACGGTTTTGATTTTTCCGAGGCCGTGTTGTGTTCTTTTGTTTCCACTGACGGAAAAATGAACGCAGAATGCCCTTCGATGACAAATGACTCTCCCGGCAGAATCAGATTTTTGACTGGTTTCTCTGCTGTCGATTGGTTTGATGGTTCATCGGCAGACACTATGCGATGGAAACTCCACAAAGTCGCCAGCATGAATGCGATGAACGCAAGTCTGTTGACCGGTTGCTTGAAAAAGTAATTCATTCGCAGAGACTCCTCGAATGTGTGACTGCATAACGCACATCAAAGCAGCAGTGTGCCACCTGTGCAGCACCTTCTCAAGCGCACGATCAGGCACAAGGCCAAGAAATGACCCCTTTGAGATTCCACACAATTATCCGCAGGCTCTCGGAATGCTCTTAGTAGGCGTAGGCAAAACCGGCGTATCCACCGGATGGGCTATTCATTGAGTCGAGTGTCCAGTTCCAACTGCCCCATGTGCTGAGTCGCTGTGTCACGTTCCACTGCACACCAAAGCCACTCGCCAGATCGGAGTTGAACGATGGAATATCTCCGGCCTGATAAAAGCCCTGATAAAATACTGCAAGACTTTTTTGAATTTGCTTTTGCAACGCCCAGCTTGCCCCTAGAGTGAATTCGCTATTGTTGTTGATTTGCACAATTCCGTTGCCATACATGCCGACATTCCATTCCAACAAAATATCGCCTGGAAAATTGTGATCGACAAGGAGCACCAGTGCCGGTTGATTTCCATATCGAAACGCCTGTGATGCCAAGTTGCTCGAAATGTAGGTTTCTAATCCGACGATTGGAATGTACATCCATTCTTTTTCTCCCCAGAGATGAATCTTGATATCAAATGCCAGCGGTTGAAATCCTTCGATTGCCGGCTCACCGTCAGCCGCCGCCATGACTGTCGGCCCATTGCTAAAAATACGTAACTCGACATCGTCGGTGAGTCCCGATCGCATCAGGAAACTCCACGACCATGTTTGCGGGGCACCGTCACCTGCCAGCGAGAGATTAAACGGCGTGGTTTCGATGTACGAACGTCCCTTGGGAAGCGTAAAAGGACTGTTGGGAAAATTGGCGGTGTCGGGCCCTGGAAAGTTGATGTCTGACGGCGGCACGCTGCGCTGCGAAGGTCCAGGAATCATTCGATGGATCAATCGGTAGACAAAGTTACTGTCCTGAGGGTTTTCGTTCGGTAACGGTGCATTCAACTCGGGCGCCATAGCTCGTGACGCGAGCACCACATCGCCGTTGTCGGGATCGATCGCATCACCATTTTCATCAGCCTGCTGATTTTTTTCGATCGATTGTTTATAGAGCAGGTCGATCAAATCGTTTGCCCAGATCGGCCTCGCGTCAATGCACATGAAAATTGCGCATAACGCGACAAGCTTGATCGTTGCACCTCTCTTTCGAAATCTTTTTGATTTCATCTTCGCTCGGCAAAAAAACGTTGGCATTCATTGGTTTTTTGACAACTCTTATTGATTCGACAGAATAAAAGGGTTGAGTTGAGTTTGCGGTCGTCGATGCTGAACAGATTCTGCTTGTCGTGGGGAAAGAGAGGCGGTCTGCGAACTCTACGAACAATCGAGTGCTGTAAAGTCTGTTCAAACAAGCCTGGTCGCCGGATCGGTGGTACCAGGAGCCGGATGAATTCTCGGGTCGATTGCGTGGGCGAGAAGTTCGAGCGATTCGACGAGTCTCGGACCGGGTCGACTAAAAAAGGCGTTGCCATCCATGACAAAAACGTTTCCCTTTTTCACTGCATCGAGACTGTGCCACCACGACTGACTCGCGACAATTGGGATATCCTCAAGCGTCCGGCTCGTGCTGTAGCCGCAACAGGCAATCGCAATCACCTCCGGCTGCGCGGCTTCGAGATCGTCGGGGGTGATTATTCGCGAACGTTCGCCAGACACTGCAATCATTTCCCGACCACCTGCCATCTCAACGAGTTCGGGCGTCCAGTGACCGCATGAAAAAAGCGGGTCGAGCCATTCAAGCACGACCACTCGTGGTCGCGTCAAAATTCCAGTCGAACGATTGGCAACGGCCAAAACCCGGCTTCGAAGATTTTCTACAAACCGTGTTGCTTGCTTTTCGACACCCGCAGCTCGCCCCACTACGACCATCGAATCGAAGACTTGCGCAAGTGTTTGTGGTTCGAGATTCAAGACCGTTGGTGCGCCCGGAAGTGCGCAGACTGCTTGCCGCACCTCTTCTTCGGCTACAGCACACACGTCACACAGCGCCTGTGTCACAATAATATCTGGCCTGAGTGATTCAAGCATTTTCCGATCGAGCGTATACAGTGCCTGACGGTCGACCATTCGGATTCGTACAAGTCGATCAATGTCCGCACTCGAAGCGTCTCTCGGAATGAGAGTCTCTGTGACTTTTGGAAGCGATCGGATCGACGGTGGATAGTCACATTCGTGCGTGACGCCTACAAGATATTTCTCAAGGCCGATTGCACAGACGATCTCAGTCGCACTTGGAAGCAGTGAGACAATCCGCATTCAGACTCCCTCAGGTAATCGCAATGACAGCGGGAGCACCTGCACGAACACTCGGAATCGATTTTTCAGCCAGCCATACGGCGCCAAAGAGGCCTGTGGAAAAAAACGCGTCGCCCGCTAGCGAGTTTTGAAAAAATGGGATTGCCAATGTAAAACAGTCAGCGAGTCCCTCGAGCGAATGTGGATAGAAGCTCCACCAGCACGCAAGATTCGTAATGATAAAAAACTGCGTAGCACCAACGAACGTTGCCATCGCGACATGACCGAAGAATCGCGACGTGGCGATCAAGCGTCCAATCAAAACGCTGATGAGCATGCTTCCATAGACAACGGGCATCAGCCAGTACCCGCCGATCACAAGATCGCTTGCTCCAAGCACCACCAGTGGCGCGAGCATGGCGACTCTTCGATCAACAAACATCGCGCCTGCAAAAATTGCCATTGCTCCCACCGGCGTCACGTTCGGCGGATGTGGCAACAGTCGCATGGCCGCACACAACGATAGAAGTCCACACATCAGAACAAACCGTTGCCATTTCATACCAGACTCCAAAATACGCTTCTCATGTCGCTGCTACAGTTCTTGCGACGCAACTCAACTCGCAACAACGAATGTAGCCTACGATCTTGATCCCGAAAACTACCTGAAGCCGATGTCGAGCGGAATCGGGCTTTTTGTGTGGCCTTTTTTCACACAGCCTGCAAGTAGCATGCGTCTACGATAACCGGATATTCTTTCATTGTGATTTCTCACGCATGAAGAGGTGAAACAATGCTGATTTCTCTCAAGGTCTGGAATGGTTCGCCAGTGCGTTGTTCTGTTGCAGCAGTGTCGGTTGTCGGCCACCTGCTTGTACAAGTGATGTATCTCCTGTGCGGAACGTCCTTGCCTTCGATCAGGGCCGCTGAGATTGTGTCGGATTCTCACCCGATTATCGACACCGAACAAGGTTCGCCACACGTCACGCCTGCGAGAGAGGCACTCGGGATGATCTCCTGTTCTGAAGGAATCACCGCGTCGCTGTTTGCATCAGAACCCTTGATCCGTAATCCAATTGCCATGCACGTCGATCCCTCTGGACGAATCTGGGTGGCTGAAAACTTGAGCTACTCCGCACATCCACCGAAAGCTCCTGCCGGCATGCGAGACAGCGTCGTTGTACTTCTCGATACCGACGACGATGGCCAAGCCGATACGCGCCATCTCTTTCTCGATAATCTCGAAGGGCTCACGAGCATCGCAGTTGGCCACGGCGGCGTGTGGCTCATGTGTCCACCGCGTTTGGTATTTGTTCCCGACCGTGATGGAGATGCCGTTGCCGACGGGGCTGCCGAGCTGATCCTCGATGGATTCGACATGCCGCGAGAAAACTACCACAATTTTGCGAACGGACTTTCATGGGGACCAGATGGCTGGCTCTACGGACGATGCGGGGCGAGTTGTCCCGGAGAGATTGGTGCTCCGGGTGCTTCTTCAGAGTCCCGCATTCCTTTGCGTGGTGGAATGTGGCGATACCATCCCAACAATGGCCTCTACGAGTCGCTGTGTCACGGCACGACAAATCCGTGGGGCCATGACTGGGATACTCGCGGTGAATGTTTTTTCATCAACACCGTCAACGGGCATTTCTGGCAGATGATTCCCGGGTCTCATCTGGTGCGTCCACATACAATCGATCCCAATCCAAATGTCTATCAACCGATTGATTTCCATGCCGACCATTGGCACTTTGATACCGGCAAGGGATGGGGTGCGTCGAGAGACGGGAACGCCAATAATTTTGGAGGAGGACACGCTCATTCCGGAGGGCTGATCGTGCCCAATGATTCACGATGGCCGGCACGCTTGCGGGATCGCTTTCTCACGCTTAATTTTCACGGTCGACGAGTCAACGCCGAGCGACTTGATCGAGAGGGTTCGGGGTTCATCGCACGCCATGAGCCAGATCCTATTCTCTTTGGCGATCCTTGGTTTCGCGGCATCGATCTGATTGGAATGCCAGACGGACGTATCGCGGTTCTCGACTGGAGTGACACCGGCGAATGCCACGAACACACAGGTGTGCATCGCTCGAGCGGTCGCATCTATGCGCTGGCCGGCGAATCTCGAATGCCGATACGACGATTGTGTGCCATGGAATCAAAAGAGCTTGCTCGGCTTGCCTCGGCCGATGAATGGACTGCTCGCTCTGCTCGACGCGCGCTTGTTGATCGCTTTGAGACCGATCCCGAAAAAGTGGCATCTGTTCAAATTTTCCGCGACTTCCTCTCGCGCTCCGACGATGTGATCGTGCGTCTGCGATCACTTTGGGCACTGCATTCACTCGATTCTCTTGACGAAAATGAGATCATCGAGCTCTCGCACGATCCTGATGCATCCATCCGCACCTGGGCAGTGCGCCTCCTAGTTGATTTCTGGCCGCTTGACACTGTCATGAATCAGCGGCCTCGGCCCGATCACGTTGTCTCAACTGCATCTCTTGCAATGCTCCTGCGATTAGCCGAGCAAGATTCCTCTCCCGAGGTTCGATTGGCGATTGCCTCATCGCTTCAGCGACTGCCGATTTCTCTGCGACCAGAAATCGCCGCACAACTCGTGTCTCATGCTTCGGATGCCTCCGATCATAATCTTCCACTGATGATTTGGTATGGACTGATGCCACTTATCGATACGCATCCACAGAGCCTTGTCGACGTGTTCGCCGCCTGTCGTCTGCCGATAACTCGAGTGCTCATTGCGCGATCGCTCGCCGAGCGACTTCCTCACGCATCACAATATTTTTCGGCATTGCTCGATCGCGCCATCAAAGGAACCGATGACTTACAGACAGATCTACTCGCAGGGCTGAGCGAAGGACTCCGCGGACGACATCGAGTGATAAAGCCGGACGGGTGGGATTCGTTTCGTACTGCCGTACTCGAAGCACATGCTTCGCTTCAGGAAACATTTGATTCCCTCGATGCTGTCTTTGGCGACGGCCGCGCGATTGAGGAACTTCAGCGACTCGTACGAGATGCTCAAGCGCCACTCGAAACACGCCGAATGGCTCTTGCCACACTTGTTGAAATCCGTGCACCAGACCTCAAGCAACTCTGTGAAGAAATGCTGAAAGTGCGGTTTGTTAATATCGCTGCTGCGCGTGGACTTGCAATCGATCCCGATGCATCTGGCGCCACAATGATTCTAAAACACTATGGTTCGTTTCATCCTTCCGATCATGCCGCACTGATCACGATTCTCGTTTCCAGACCGAGTTTTGCCCACGTGCTTCTCGAAAATATTGACAAAGAAAAAGTGCCCAGAAAGGATCTTTCGGCTCTCGCCGTCAGACAGATTCTCTCTCTGAACGATGCGGAACTTTCGGAGCATCTCCGACGAGTGTGGGGTGATTCGCGAGAAAGCCCGGAGGGAAAACGTGCGGCCATCGCAACTCTCAAGGCAACTCTTCAGAACCAATCTCTTTCCAAGGCCGACCCCCAAGCAGGACGAGGAACGTATGCAAAACTCTGCGGCGCCTGTCACGTACTGTATGGGGTAGGAGGCACGCTTGGACCTGATCTCACAGGATCATCCCGTCATAATCTCGATTATCTTCTGACAAACATGATCGATCCCAGTGCCGTCGTTACCGCTGACTATCGAATGAGCGTGGTGCATTTGACGGATGGTCGCGTGCTCGGCGGACTCATTTCACAGCAATCTGATCGCTCGATCACACTTCGAAATCCGACTGAGTCGTTCGTCCTTGTACGCGATGACATCGAAAGCATTCGAGACTCCGGAGTCTCGATCATGCCCGAGGGACAACTTGCCTTGCTTTCAGAAAATGAGATTCGCGATCTCGTCGCTTATCTTACTTCTGCGGTGCAGGTTCCGCTGAAGTAACGCGTGCGATCAACTTCGTTTTTTTCAAGCCTCTTTTGTATCGGTATTCTTGCTCTGGTATTCTTGCTCTGGTAGTCCTCAGTACGCTGGCCTTCCTATCGTCATGACGAGGCCTGCTCGCAACACCTGTATGCACAATGTCTGTGATGCACATGCTTTTATTGAACTTCCTGTTTTGTCAACATGTTGGCTGGGCGATTCGCCCTGGTCTGTGTGGAATTGGAATTATTGGCTCGGTTTTTTGGTCAACTTTTCTTTATGCCGTTGATCTGCCCGATTCCGCAACGCATCCCATTGATTTTGTCCGCGACATTGAGCCGCTTTTGACCAAGCACTGCCTGAAATGCCACGGTCCCGAGACGGATAAAAGTGGATTTCGAGTTGATATCAAGCGGATCGTTATGGAGGGAGCCGATCTTTACGGTCCCGTAGTCGTTCCTGGAAAAAGCGCCGAGAGCCCGCTGGTTCGATTGGTCGCAGGACTTGAAGACGGCATGCAAATGCCACCCGAGGGAGACCCTCTTTCCAACGAAGAGATTTCTCTCTTGCGCGGCTGGATTGATCAGGGTGCCGAGTGGCCACCGTCAGCCGGTGCGCTCGACACCGATCTACGAAAAACGCACTGGGCGTTTCAGCCGCTTCACGCTGTTCCAATTCCTGCTGCAGGTAGTTCTGGCGGCAATCCAATTGATGCTTTTCTTGAAGCGTCGATGCGTGAACAGAATCTGCCGCTTTTACCGCAGGCATCAAAACAGGTTCTCCTGCGCAGGCTCTCGTGCGACCTTCTCGGTCTTCCGCCGGCCTCTGGTGAAGCCGATGCATTTGCATTGGATGCTTCCGACGATGCTTGGGAAAAATTAGTCGATCGCATGCTCGCATCGCCACACTTTGGAGAACGCTGGGCCAGACACTGGCTTGACGTTGTACGATTTGCAGAGAGCGATGGCTTTGAAACAAACCAACCGCGGCCCAATGCATGGCGGTATCGCGACTGGGTGATCGGCGCATTCAATTCCGACATGCCTTTTGATGAGTTCGTGCGATGCCAACTCGTTGGCGACATGCTTGGTGCTGATGAAGCAACCGGCTTCATTGTCGGAGGTCCTTGGGATCGAGTGAAATCGCCCGATCCAGTTCTCACAGCGAATCAGCGGGCCGACGAACTGCACGATATGGTCAGCACCACCGCTTCGACGTTTCTCGGACTGACCGTCGGTTGTGCTCGCTGCCACAATCACAAGTTCGATCCAATTCCACAGACGGACTACTACGCCATGAAGGCGATCTTTGCCGGTGTTGAACATGGCGATCGGCCGATCATGTCAGCCGACGCTCTCGAGCGGCAAAAAACTCTCGAGTCGCTGCAAGCGACACTTGCACCAATCACAAAACGCTTAACGCAATTCAATCCGCACTGCCGGATTGGGCGGACTCTTATGATTGACGACGACTCGTCAGAGGTTGCCGGAATCAGGCAGCTTGTTCCGCGAATCGGATTGCAGCTGCATCAGCCCGGCACCGGTCGTGGCGAGGCTTCCGATCCCGGCACCGTTGAGCGGCTTCCTAATCTTGCTCGCAACTATTCCTACTGGAACAATGTTGCCGGGCGAGATCTGTTTCTCTGGAGCCCACATATTGAAGGACGCTTTTGTATCTGGGTTTCTTGGGGCTGTGGCTGGAACACCCATGCAGAAGACGCTCGTTACATTCTCGACATTGATGGTGATCCTGCGACCACCGATGACCAGCAGGAGATTTTCGTTGCCGATCATCGACATTTTTCAGATGCATCCGGTGAAGTTTCATCGCAGCCGCTTTGGAGCGGATTTGCCTTTGCTGGCGAACACGACCTCAAAGAAACAAGTTCTGTTGTGCTTCGAGGCGGATCGACCGACGCATATGTCACCGCTGATCTGATCTGTTTTCAAGAAGCTCTTCCACCAATGGCGTCGCAGTCGACGGGCTCGGGCACTCCGCTGCTGCGTTCGAGCGTCACTCGGGGGAATAACGTTGAATCGTTTCCCGACATTGAAACCGCTTTTGTACGCTTTTCAATCACTGAAACTTCTCAGCTTGAGCCCTGCATCGATGAGCTTGAAATTTTTTCTCTCGACGGTCGCAATGTGGCCCTCGATGCATCCCCATCGTCATCGGGCGACTTCCCTCAGAATCCGCTCCATACACTCAAACACATAAACGACGGCCGCTACGGCAACGCATGGAGTTGGATTTCTGATGAATTTGGTCGCGGATGGGTGCAGTTGGCTTTTGCAAAACGCGAGTGGATCAATCGCATCGAGTGGAGCCGTGATCGTGAAAATGTTCCCCGCTATGAAGATCGCCTCGCAATTGGCTATCGCATCGAGGTTTCGCTTGATGGAATGCAGTGGCAGCCGATTGCTTCAAGCGACGACCGTCTTCCGTATGCCCGCTATAAAAATGTCAAGGTGCCAACGCTTGGACCACTCGATGCACAGACACGAGATGAAGTCAATCGTTTGACTGAAGAAAAGATGCAGATCGATGTCACAGTGGCATCGCTGAACCGCGTTCCATCGGCCTACGCCGGCCGCTTTGTCGAGCCAGCACCGACCCACCGAATGCATCGAGGCGATCCGATGTCGCCTCGTGAATCGATTCCTCCAGGTGGGCTGATCGCATTTGGTCAACCGCTCCACCTGACGGACGAAGCAACCAATCAGCAGCGACGACGTGCTTTGGCTGATTGGATTGTCTCACCCGATCATCCACTTACGGCGCGAGTGATTGTCAATCGTCTGTGGCACTATCATTTCGGCACCGGACTCGTTGACACTCCAAGTGATTTTGGCATCAACGGTGGAAGACCTACACATCCACAGTTGCTCGATTGGTTGGCAGGGGAACTCGTAAAGCAGGGTTGGCGACTCAAGCCAATACATCGTTTGATTGTCACGAGCCAAGCGTTCAAGCGATCGAGCGAATCGCAGGCCGGCCCACTTGCGATTGATGCCCAGTCGCGATGGTTGTGGCGTTATCCTCCGAGACGCCTCGAGGCAGAGGCCTTGCGGGATTCGATTCTTGCAGCGAGTGGGGCGCTCGACATTCGAATGGGAGGACCGGGATTTGATCTCTTTGTACCGAATACAAATTACGTGAAGGTCTACGAAACAAAAACGGGTTTCTTGCCCGAAGATTATCGTCGCATGATCTACCAGCAGAAACCCCGCGTTGAACTCGACACACTTTTTGGCGCATTTGACTGCCCTGATGCTGGACAGATTGCACCCAGACGAACCGTGAGCACCACTGCACTACAGGCTCTTAATCTTCTAAACAGTCAGTTTGTGCTTGACCAGTCAGACCTTTTTGCAAAGCGGCTTGCAAGGGAATCTGGTCCAGAGCTTTCGGCTCAGATAGCCCGTGCCTTTGAAATAGCGTTTGGAAGAGCCGCACTCGCGGATGAAATTGCCGATGGAACCGAACTGGCACGTCTTCACGGCATGCCGTCTGTCTGCCGCGCAATCTTCAACTCGAACGAATTTATTATCATCGATTGACGGTTTCGCTTTCATAATTCATTCTCGGCTTCTCCCACAGACACGCATCACATGCACATTCTTACACACGCTGGCCGCAGACTCCTCGATCGCCGCGAGTTTCTCTTCTCGGGAGGCTCCGGGCTTGGAAGCATTGCTTTATCGGCCATGTTGCACGACGAGCGCCTTCTTGCCTCACAGCCACCAATCCGGCCCGAAATCGATCCCTCAAAACCCTACGCCCCACGGCCGCCTCATTTTCCTGCGAAGGCTTCTCGCGTAGTGCTCGTCTTTTGTACCGGTGCGATCTCACACATCGATACTTTTGACTACAAGCCCGAACTCGTGAAGCGTCACGATACTCCGATGCCCGACATGGGCGAAAAGCTCATTACATTTCAGGGTGAGAATGGAAATTTAATTCAGCCGCAGTGGGAGTTTCGTCCTCGTGGTGAAAGCGGTGCGATGACAAGCGATCTGCTGCCGCATCTTGGTGCAATGGCCGACGACATCTGCTTCATTCACTCCATGACAGCGAAGTCCAATACGCACGGGCCAGCCGAAAATCAGATGGCAACGGGTTTCACGCTCGATGGATTTCCGAGCGCTGGCGCATGGGTCAGCTATGCGCTTGGTTCACAGTGCCAAGACCTTCCGGCATTTGTGGCGATTCCCGATCCTCGAGGAGTTCCCCAGGTTGGTCCGAGGCAATGGGCCTCTGGTTTTTTACCGGCCGCGTTTCAAGGAACTCCCTTTAATGCCGACAAGCCAATTCCCAACCTCTTACGCCCCGCTGCATTGTCAGCAGATACTGACCGAGCTTCGCGCGACTTTTTGCAAAGGCTCAATGAAAAGCATCTCAAACGACATCCCGGCGACGCCGATTTGGCAGCGAGGATCTCTGCGTATGAACTCGCGGCAAAGATGCAGCTCGCCGCAGCGCGAATTGCCGACTTGTCGGATGAAACGCCACAGTCTTTTTCACTTTACGGTGCCGACGACGTGACCAATTCGCTTAAGAGCAGATTTGCTCGCAACTGTATTCTCGCACGACGTCTTCTGGAAAAAGGAGTGCGTTTTGTGCAGCTCTTTAACGGCGCGTATGCCATGGGAGAGGGCGTTGGCAATTGGGACGGCCACAAAACACTCAAAGAACAGTACGACAAACATGGACCTATTCTGGATCAGCCTGTGGCAGGACTTCTTCGTGATCTCAAACAGCGTGGTCTTCTTTCAGACACGCTCGTGGTTTTTGTCACTGAGTTTGGTCGGATGCCAACATTCCAAAAAGGCGCCAGCGGCCGAGATCACAATCCTGCTGGATTTACAGTCTGGATGGCTGGTGCTGGTGTAAAGCCCGCAATGCATTACGGGGCCACGGATGAGTTTGGCTACAAAGCCGTCGAGAATGTTACGACGATCTACGATCTGCATGCCACGATTCTGCACCTACTCGGTATCGATCACACGCGACTGAGCTATTACAACAATGGCATCGAACGACGCCTCACCGATGTGCACGGGGAAGTCATTACTCCAGTACTCGCCTAACCTGTCAGCGTAAAAAAATTCTGTCTGGAAAAACTTCGATACTGGCGAGGGATGCACGGGTCACGCCAAGGTTTCGTACGCTTCCACTGCCGGAACAATTGTTTGAAGAGTGTTTTTCCAGAATTCTGGCGTGGTGAGATCGGCACCGAGAGTACGAAACGCCACTTCCTCACAAGTCCCGCTGCCGGTTGCAGACAGAAACGCTTCGTAATGTGGAATGAACGCCGAGCCCTCCGCTTTGAACCGTGCAAAGAGTGCCTGACTGAGCAGGTATCCAAAAACGTAAGGGAAATTATAAAACGAAACGCCTGTGATAAAAAAATGCATTTTAGAAGCCCAGAACATCGGGTCTTTTCCATCGGCAAGAAGCGTATCGCCGTAGAGTTTTTCCTGCGCCGCAGTCATCAATTCGCACAGTCGTGAGACCGACACTTCTCCGGCGGCGCGTTCGGTATA
Source organism: Planctomycetota bacterium (assembly GCA_003669585.1). GTDB lineage: Bacteria > Planctomycetota > Planctomycetia > Pirellulales > UBA1268 > QWOQ01. The sequence goes on from QWOQ01000017.1 coordinate 289,015, forward strand.
AAAAGCGCGTTCAAATTCATATCGCATTGGAATATTGACAAGATATGCATGAGCGCGAAGCATTTCCTGATCGAGCAAATAAGCCTTGGTCTCGGGCGTAATATCGGGATCGGCGTGAAAGCCATCGAGCAAAATCATTTCACCAAAGTTTGATGCGGTTTCAGCAAGGGTCATCGGATAATTTGCCGCGAATGACCGAGCTGGACGCAGCACACACGAATGCCATGCGTGGCCCGCCTCATGAGCAAGCGTGACCATATCGTGCACGGTGCCATGCCACGTCATGTAAATGCGTTCTTCGTGCCGGATCTGTGAGCCAGTGCAAAAAGCACCGGGACGTTTTCCAGGACGCGGCTGAGCTTCAATCCATTGTTGCCGAAGCATCGAACGAAAATATTCTCCAAGTCGCGGATAGGCTGCTGAAAAGAGACGATCTACAGTCGCTGTGGCTTCGTCCCACGAATAAGCCTTGGTTTCGGGCACGGCAATTTGCGGAGCCTCAAGATCGAAGAAGTGCAGCGCCGACGTTTTTTGCAAGCGAGCAGCGGTTCGCAGTGCGCGATGGGAGAATTCGAGGGTGTCGTAAATCGCCTCGAGCATCGCCTCGAGCGACTTGCGACTCAATGCACCGTCGAAAAGCGCCGGCGTGAGAAAGTGATCGATTCCTCGACGATCGTAGAGCTGGAGGCGCGTGCCAGCAATTCCGTTTAATCCGGCAGCAAGCGTATCGGCGTGGTCATTCCAAGGTTTTTGACCGGCGTAAAAAGAAGCTTCTCGAAGATGGCGATCTGGTTCAGACATGAGTGCACGTCGACGAGCCATAGGAACGATTTCCGTATGACCGTCAGGGAACAGCATCGAGAATTCCATTTTTCCAGAAAGCGTGTCGTACAGTCGCCCCCAGGCGTGCAGGCCATTCACGTTCAAATCTGCGGCAAGCGATTCGAGATCGCAGGTCATTTGCCGACGCCCTTCTTCTCGCATACGACCAACGGCGTACGATGCACCAGCGAGGAGAGGTTCGTTCAGGAGTTGTTTAAAACTCGTCTCCGGTATCGCTGCGAGTGTCGACTGCAACGAAGCCTTCCGTTTTGAGAGTTCGGCATCGAGCGTGGAGACCCATGCTTCTTCACTTTTGACGAGTTCGTCTTTTGCATCATCCGCAGACAGACAACCAAGAAATGCCGATAGGTGCCCGACGCGATCGACGAGCGTTTCATACAGGGCAACTGCTTTGGCAATCTCACCACAATCGTCTTCACACAGAGCCGGCCGATGCCCCATCGATTCGATGTCGGCAATCAGCGCGGATTTAAATGCAACGTAGTCTGGCGCACCGCATGCCGTGAACCAGGAGGTCAAAGACCAACGATCGGGGGTCTTTGGAAGTTCCGATTTCATACTTTTTGCTACTCTTTTTTGTGTGACGCTGCTGGGACATGAAGCGTTTTGATGAGATAGTCCACGGTGGTTTGATGCGTAACGATCATCGATCCTGGATAGACCAGTTCGCACGGAACATCCGCTTCCTTGAGACGCTCGGCCAATTTCACTCCAAAATTTGCTGAATGTGTTGGATCCTTTTCCTCTTTTCCCATATTGGGAGGTGATGTGTAGAAAAGATAGACCGGCGGATCATCTTGACTGACAAGCGCATAGGGTGAGTATTCGTTGATCCATGGCAGAATCGATTCGCGGGCTGCAAGAAATTCTGCAAACTGGCTATCCCGCTCTTTCGGATTTTTAAGAAATCCAAAAGCGTGTCCACCGTATCTACTGTTGGGAATCCATTCGGTCATCTGCTTGGGATCCAACGATGTCTGCGCACCGTTCACCGCCACGCAAAAAAGTCTCGTTGACTCTCTCGACACAGGATCGAGGCTCGCTGGGTCGGCTAAATCGTCATGGAATGCCAACCACAAACTCGTGCAGGCACCGGCCGAACCGCCCGAAGCCCCGATGCGCACAGGATCGATATTCCATGCCTTCGCGTTGGACCGAACAAATTGCAGTGCTCTGGCCGCATCGAAAAGCGGAGCCTTTACGGGCGGTTGAATTCCATCTGCCTGCGCTTCTGGAATGAATCGATATTCCACCGAAACAACAGAAATTCCTGCATCAAGCGTTCGTCTCAGCACGCCCGAAACACTCGAACGATCCCCGCCAGTCCAGCCGCCTCCATGAACAAAAAAGACCAATGGACGCGGAGTGTCACCGACTGCCTTCCATACATGGAGCACCTGTTTGGGATGAGGGCCATAGGCCACGTCGGCGATCGTTGGCTCAATCGAAATGTCTTTCGGCCGTGATTTAGAAATCGCAGCTGAATCGCCTTTTATTTTTTTGTTTTTTCCAGATTGACGGACGAAATTGAAAACACTCGGCGACTCAGACGCTCTGTTTATTGAAGCATTTTTACTCTTTGGTGCTCCCTTTGTATCTTTCCAAGGCCAAGGTTTGGCACCACTTTTGTGGGCCCACGATTCCCATGCCTGCGACATGTTCTTCACCCGATCTCCGTTTACTGCGGCAAGATCTTTTGTTTCGCCACGATCCTTGGCGATGTTGTACAGCTCCCAGTCACTCGCCGGACCAGCAGCCACGAGTTTCCAATCGCCATCTCGCACCGCTCGATTCCCTTCGTGTTCAAAATAAATTGGTTCGACACGATCGCATGTACCCGTTGAAAACGTCGGTAGCAAACTGATGCCACTCGGTTTTTTCCATGACACTTCGTCCGATTCCGATGGATGCTTCGCTCCCGCAACAGCCATACAGGTCGGCACAAGGTCGATGACATGCGCCGGCACATCAACGGTGGTTCCGCGCCGGCTCTCCGGAATACCTCGGGGCCAGTGCACGATCAGAGGAGTTGAAATACCGCCTTCGTGTACCCAGTGCTTGAATCGCTGGAGAGGAGTGTTGGAGACCCCTGCCCAACCTTCTCCGTAGGCAATGAAAGTATCTCGCGGACCCGGCATCACCGCTGATCCCCCGAGCATCGGCCAGCCATCACGAGTTTGCTTTGCATGAACGTGAGTGAGAAGCGTGTCGTCGGCGATGATCGGTAGCGTTGGAGCGGTCTGTCGCGAATCGTTTGTTTTGCGTCCTATGTCTTCTGCACACGCGCCGTTATCCTGACAATACATCACAAGCGTGTTGTCAAATACTTCCGTTTCTTTGAGTGCATGCACCACCCGTCCAATGCCTCGATCCATACTTTCGATCATCGCAGCATACACTTCCATGCAGGCTGCTTCCCACGCGCGGTTCTTGACCGCGGCCCATTTTGTTGTCAGCGGTGCAGGCGCGAAATCAGAGTTGATAATTCCTAAATGTTCCAGGTTTTGCAGTCTTTTTTGTGAAATTGCTTCATAGCCAGCGTCGTATCTTCCCTTGACTGCCGCGATATCGCGATCTTTTGCATGCATGGGCCAGTGGGCCGCTGTGAACGCGATGTAGATCACAAAAGGCGTATCGGTATTGGCATGAGTGTGATGGTGTTCCCGAATGAATCGGGCCGCTTCGTCGGAGAGTGCATCGGTGTAGTAGTAGTCGTCGGCAGGATACTTTTCAGGATCGGTATGGATTGTGATCGGGAGGTCGTCACGAACAAGCGATGCAGGATCGAAGAAGTTTCCGGCACCGGCAATCGTTCCATAGGAACGGTGGAATCCCCTCGCTCGCGGCCAGGTGTGTCGCGGTCCTTGTGGATGCACGTTATTTGACACGTGCCATTTACCAAGGTGATACGCCTGATATCCGGCGGGGCGCAGAGCCTCGGCAAGAGTTGCGCAGTTGCTGCGCAGATTTCCAGAATAGCCAGGCAAGCCATCGTGCTGATGACCTGTCATATGTCCCAAGCCCGCTTCGTGAGGATACATCCCCGTGAGCAATGCCGCGCGAGTCGGACAGCACCGTGCGGTGTTATAGAACTGTGTAAATCTCAGCCCATTGTGTGAGAGTCCATCGAGAGTCGGCGTTTTAATTTCACCTCCAAAGCAGCCAAGGTCGCTGTAGCCCATGTCGTCAGAAAGGATCACGACAATATTAGGTCTTTTTGAAATGGGCTCTGCCATCAGGAGTTTCGGGCTCATACAACTGCTGCTTCCAAGTAACAGCAGCAGCGTTGCACAGGGGTCAATAAATCGCTTCATGGGAGTATGGTCTCCGTCTGTTTATGGTTTTGGAGCATTCGCAGAAGTTGCAGACTCAAATGGTGGCACCATCCAATCGAGTACGCCGGCCTGGAGCCACACCAAAATCCCCATGAGAAACATGAGTGCCACACTGTGAGGAAACACTCTTCGCAGAATGACTCCCTCCTGACCATGTTCGCCGGTCGCTGTCGCGGATACGACGATGCTCTGAGCATCGATCATTTTTCCCATCACTCCGCCAGTGCTGTTGGCGGTACAGATCAAGAGTGGATTCAAACCGAGTTGCTCTGCGGTCACTCGCTGCAAACTTCCAAACATCGCGTTGCTCGACGTATCGGATCCCGTCAACGCAACGCCCAGCCATCCGAGCATTGCTGCAAAAAATGGGTATGCCGATCCCGAATACGTCATCGCCAAACCGAGCGTAACATCCAGTCCTGAATAGCGCGTGGTGAACGCCAATGCAAGCATCGCCCCGATCGTGATCAGTGGGCCAGACAGCCGTCTTATGTTTTCACACCAGATGATGGCCGCTCGTTTCCATGAAATTCCCAACCAACACACGCTCACGAGTGCCGAAAGCATGATTCCCGTACCGGCAGCAGAGAGCCAGTTGAAGCGATAGACAGCTCGTTCGAGTTCGCGGTCTTGTCGAGTGGCGGGAGGTACTTTTGCGACGCGGCCATCGAGTCGTGGCACGGCACATTCTGGCGAAACTATTTTTTGCGGAAGAGTCCACTCTCGGTCTGCAAGAACGAGGCTTCGTGTTCCTTCGAGCACCGCCTTGACCTGCGGAACTCCCCACGCAAACACGGTGAGCGACAAAAAGACCCAAGGCATCCACGCCCACAGCACCAGTCGCACAGAGTCACGAGACTCGTTCGACAATGACGCTGTGGAGGTTTCCTGTCGGATTGAAAATCCTTCTCCGTATCGCCAACACTCACGCGGCTTCCAGACTCGTAGAAAAAGTGCAAGCGAAACGAGACTCACCACGCCCCCAACAACATCCACCAGCGAAGGCCCGACGAAGTTCGCCATAAACCCCTGCACAGCGGCAAATGACACACCACAGACCAGCACCGCTGGCAAAACTCCCATAAGTCCTCGCCTTCCGGCCATCGTGCAGACCATCCATGCCGGTACGATCAACGAGAAAAATGGAAGCTGTCTACCAGCCATCGACGAGATTGCAAACTCATCGAGTCCCGTCACGCGGGCAAGCGTCGTGATTGGCGTTCCGAGTGCTCCGAATGCCACTGGCGCCGTATTGGCAATCAGCGCCAGACACGCCGCCTCAAGTGCTGGAAATCCTGCACTGACCAGCAGTGCCGCAGAGATCGCCACCGGCGCGCCAAATCCAGCAGCCCCTTCCAGAAATGCACCAAATGAAAATGCAATGAAGAGTGCCTGCACGCGATGATCCGCTGACAGGCTTGTCACCGAACGCTTCATAATTTCAAGAGCACCGGCCTCCACCGAAAGACTATGGAGAAACATCGCTCCCACAATGATCCACCCGATTGGAAACAGTCCAAAGGCCGCGCCATAACCGGCCGCAGCCATCGCCGCATCGACTGGCATTCCGAGCACGCCGATGGCAATTCCAAGACTTGTGATGAGCCCCACGAGGGCCGACGATTTTGCAGACCAACCCGACACCGCCATGAGACCCAGCAGCACGACCAGCGGCAGCATTGCCACGAGCGTTGAAAGGAGCGTCGAGTCAAGCGGATTGTAACTATGCGTCCAAACCATAAGCGTCATTCATCCAACAAGTCGATATTTCAAAACAAACAATGGTGCTTCTGAGCATTCCACTTTCATCTGAAACCGCTTTGCACGGAGATCGCGCGCAACACTTTCAGAGTTCGCCAGCGCTGATGATGGCGCCATCGCGACGATTGACAAGATTCTCAAAAAGTATTTCGTCTATTTCGTAAGCAAGCGTTCGAACCGATCCATCACAGAACGCTGCATGAAATGACCCGGCATGCGCGCTGCCAAATCGAAAATGATTCGTGCTCGTTGAGACATCCTGCTTGGGAGTCTGAATTGCATTGGATCCAGGGGCCCTGCTCCATCGACAGATATCTTTATTGGCACCGACAAGTGCTCCTTGATCATCGCCGCCATCTCGGCCGGTCGTATAATTTTGAGGCGCTAAATATTTTTCACCAATAAGAATTGTTGACGTTGTACCGTCTGTGATGTCAGCAAGTTTTGTGAGACTTCCATAAAAGAAAATACCTGTGGCAACTGTCGCTACCTGATCCATGTGCCCCGTGGCTGAATCACCATCAGCAAGACTGGCTGGCCCGGCATCGGCTCCGGGCGTGGCCGTGGGCCACGAAGGTGCAATCGGTGAACTTGGACTCACATAGACGCTTCCCGCGTTGCCGGCGTAGTCGCTGCGTCCAGCCACTGTTGGCTGATTGGCATTGACCAGCGACCATCCCTGTTGCCATGGATAGGCCGACGCGCTGCGACGACTCGGACAATACAGAGAGGAAATTGGTGTCGCAAATCGTTCGAGATTGGCAGCCATTTTTCCGGTTCCTGTTGTTCCTGAACCCTTGTCGTGCAGCGATTCTTCTTCAATGTAAGGAAGTACGTTATAGATCCATCCGCTCGGCTGGCGCCGCAGTGATCCTCGATCGGCATCGCCGGTCCAGCCAAATCCCCACCCACCGCCGGGATACTGCTGCTTCGTGCTTTCGTGATTGATGCATCCCAAAGAGAGTTGTTTCAGTTTATTGCGACAACTACTCCGTCTGGCTGATTCTCTCGCCGCCTGCACGGCCGGGAGCAACAGACCTACAAGCACTCCGATGATGGCAATCACGACCAGCAGTTCCACCAGTGTGAACGCCTTTGGATGATGGTGTGGTTGATATGAATATTTTGACGCAACCCATTGACGCTTCATCGTGCCAGTTCGCCAGTCATGCATGTGAATTTCCCGTTCTACAGAAACGTCTTTTGACGTCCTCTTCGAATTCGCCAGAACGCAAGCAGTTGATTTTCTCTATTTTACTTGTTCCGGTCAATCACATTCCCAACATCGCTCTGCCTTGATTGGATATGCACTTCTGAAAATCATTGGAAACAATGACTCAGCCATTGTTTCCAATCAATTCACTTTTGCGACAATCACTGAAGACTGATTTTAGGGGTTCACAAGCGACTCATTGTTCAGTACGTCGCGTCTGTCAACCACATTGGCATTTTCAAACAAGCGTAGCGGCAACCACTTCTTTTTTGATTCATGTTTCTGATTGTTGTTAAAAACCCTCTGCTCGCCACTTTGTGTTGAGCTGAATATTGTTTTCGATCACTTCTCGTCGCTCACCTTTTTGACTTTGGAGATAGACCTCCATGTCGCTTGCATACTGTGATGGTGATTCCGGCTGATCGTCACCGCACGAGGCCATCCACGCGGACAACCGTTGCCTCATTTCTTGGACGACTTCGGCATTCTTCGGATCACTCGCCACGTTTTCAAGCTGAAATGGATCGGTCTTGAGGTCGTAGAGTTCCTCTTTTGATCTTTGCGGCGCGAAAAGTATTTTCTCCTGCAGCGGGCTGAGTGATCCGGATGCATGCAGCGATCGCAATCGCTGAAGAATTGATTTTCCATCTTTGTATGCATTCGGCTGCAGCATCGGTCGAGCAGGGTGTTCATTGCGAATAAAGAGCCATTGATCGGTGCGCACACTTCGGATCCGATCAACTGTTTCATCGCAGCGATCCCGTGCCGCAAACACCGCTTCGTGAGGAACGCCGTCGCTTGCAAAGAAATCTCGCCCCTGCATCCAACTGGGAATTTTTATATCGGCAGCAGCCAGCGAGGATGCTGCCATGTCGATGTGTTCCACGAGATCCGCACGCACCGCGCCTCGGGAAACGTTCGGTCCCCGCACAATCAAGGGGATGTGTGTTCCCTCGTCGTAGAGAAACTGCTTGCCTCGCGCATGACTGATTCCATGATCGGTCATAAAAATAATAAACGTGTTTTCAAGAAGCTGTTCGTTCTCGAGTCGTGCAAGCACTCGTCCAACATGCGCATCCGTCAGCCGCACAGCGTCGAGATAAGCAGTCCAATCATCGAGAATCTCCTCGTCGGCAGGATAATACGGCGGCAGCGAAACACTCGAGCGATCTGTGGCGCATCCAGTTTCCTCGTTGGCTTGTTTCGCCAATCCGGCGCGTTGAACAGTTTTTTCACCACGCATTTTGCCGCCGTGAATCTGCACCTGCGCAAAAAATGGCTGGCCAGGTGTGCGACCACTCCAGTCGCTTGCGTCGTAGGCCGATTCGTCCCACTGAAAGTTGTAGTCAGTCTTTCCGAGCCCTTGACGTTTGAGATTGCTTTTTTCTGTTTCTGCGATTCCGCTGCCATTGCATGTGTAATAGCCGGCTTTCTGAAAGAGTACCGGTACCGGAACGATCTCTCGCGGCAGATGAATGGGTACCGATCCTCGGCCACTTCGATGGTGCTGAGCACCGATGCGGGTCTGATAGCAACCGGTGATCATTGCCGATCGACTCGGCGAACAGACCGGGGCCGTTGTGTAAGCTCGCGTGAACCGGGTTCCTTCTCGTGCCAGCCGGTCGACGTGCGGCGTCTCAACCGCTTTTTCGCCATAACAAGAAAAATGTGCCGACATATCCTCGACAACAAACCAGAGAATGTTTGGCGAGTCCTGAGCCGAATTGCCACGGCCCGCGCCCCCTGCGATCGTTGCCGATGCAACCATGATACTCCAGAGGACGCTCCACGATCGAAGGCATCGCGGACGTGTGAGAACAGGTGCCGACATGCCAGACTTCTCCTGTGTTTACTTCGGGCCGAGTCGTTGAACCGTGATGTTTCTGTATCGCACAACTGTTTTTCCGGCACCATGAATTTGCATTGCAATTTTTCCGGTGCGTGGAATTGAGTCGTCGGCTTCAAGGTAATCAACGGTCTTCACGCCATTGAGTTCCAGCGTTATTCGCGCCCCCTCGCAGCGGATGAGATAGCGATTCCACTCGCCAGGCTTGAGTGTCGCTTTGAGTACTTCTGCTTCTGGCTTGGCTAAAATTTTATTGCGACGGCTCTCATCATAAAGCGCCCCATCATACCCGGCTCCTCCATCGGCTTGGTACCCAATCATCTCATGGTGATTCGGAATTCGTTCAGATCGAATCTGAACTCCACCATTGACAAATCCCTCGGTTCCTTCAATTTTGTATTCCAGCGCCAGTATGAAATCGCCGTAGTTCTCTCGAAGGCAGAGAAACTCATTGCGTGGAACACTCGTTTCTAAAGATCCCGCCACAATTGCCTCTTCTTCGACCCTCCACGTGTGCGTGGTATCGCCTTCCCATCCCTCAAGTGTTTTTCCGTCAAAGACGCGTATCACTTCTGCAGCTTTGAGGCTGCTGTCTCCGGCGAGAGAGGCACTCAGCATGCCGACGAGTGTGAAGGTCAACAGCATTCGCAGCAGAACCGCTCTTTTCATTTTCATAAAGACTCCTTTGTTTCAAGAACCACTCGCCTTGCAGAGCCGACAGGGTCGAAAGCAGCGGCTGGTAGAATTACTCTGGCCGACAGGATACTGTCGTGAATCGTTGTCTGTCTTGGAAATCACATACATTGTGGAAGGAAACTGCTGGTTATGGAACATTTTTTCCTGTCATTGCCCGTATCGCTGGCCGCATCGCAAGCTGTTCACTCGTTGTTTTCCAGAGGATTCTTGGCGGCGATGTTTTTGGCTACCGCTTTGATGGTTCTGACCACCCACATTCTGCAGGCTGATGACACCGTTGTCCGAGAGTTGCGAACTGGTGAGCGAATTATCTTTCTTGGCGATTCCATTACGCAGGGAGGCGACCAGCCCGGTGGATATGTTGCGCTTGTGCGCGAGGCGATCACAACGCGTTTTCCGATTACAGGTATTGAGGTGATCGGAGCAGGAATCAGTGGTAACAAAGTTCCCGATCTCGAAACACGACTCGATCGTGACGTACTTGCAAAGAAACCGACAACGGTCGTCATCTACATCGGGATCAACGATGTTTGGCATTCCAAAACGAAGAACGGCACTTCACCAGATCGCTTTGAAAAAGGCTTGCGAAGTTTGGTTGAGCGGATTCGTGTTTCCGGTGCAAGAGTCCTGCTTTGCACTCCCAGCGCTATCGGTGAGAAGGCCGTGGGCACCAATGAACTCGATGGCATGCTCGCCGACTATTCCGATATCACGCGAAAAGTTGCTGTCGATTTAAAAACCGGCTTTCTCGATCTTCGAAAAGCATTTATGGATCAGGTTGCAAAGCTCAATAAAAACAATTCCGACAAAGGGGTGCTCACGACCGATGGCGTGCACTTAAACCCGGCTGGAAACCAGTTTGTTGCAGATCGCATGCTCGAGGCGCTCGGGGCTGTTGCATCGCCTCGTGCTTCCGGCACTGAAGGAAAAGTATTGCGTCACGTTGTACTTTTTAAGTTCAAGCCATCTTCAACGCCCGAAAATATCGCAGCAATCGTCAGCTCGTTTAAAACTCTGCCTGCCGCCATTGAGCAGATCGTTGACTTTGAATGGGGTACAGACATCTCACCAGAGGGGAAATCGAACGGCTTTACGCACTGTTTCTTCGTAACATTCAAAACCGAGGCTGACCGCGATGCCTACCTTCCCCATGCCGCACACAAAGAGTTTGTTTCGGTCGTTGGACCGCATGTTGAAAATGTTTGCGTCGTCGATTATTGGGCGACGCCTTGAACCCCGAGGATGCCTTTTTGTTGGCACACTCTCCGTGTGGTGGGAATCGTGTAGGGTCTACCGGAGAGAGTTGTTCGGTCGATTTATCCATCTACCGGATTTTTCGGCGTTGGTAGAATCAACTGATAGAACTCGAGATCGAGCCACCTTTCAAATTTAAATCCCGCCTGCTTGATGCTTGCGCAGTGTCTGAATCCAAGCGCTTTGTGCAAGGCGATACTCGCAGTATTCGTAGAGTCGATGCCGCCGATGAGCGTGTGAATATGAGCTGACTGCGCTTCAACAATAATCGTCTCGAGGAGAAGACGGCCTATTCCTTGCCCATGATATTGCTCGTCGACATAGATGGAGTGCTCGACGGAATACTTGTATGCAGGAAATGGACGAAATGGCCCAAAACTTGCAAATCCAAGGAGCAAACCCGTGTCATCGACGGCGCCGATTAAAGGAAGCGAAGCGGCCTGTTTTGAGTCAAACCATTCTCGCATCCGTTCGGGAGACCTCGGTTTATATTCATAGAGCGCCGTCGTGTGCTCGATGGCGTAGTTAAATATCGTTCGAATCGCATCGAGATGCTCAACGCCGCATTGCACGATCTTCATAGAACTGCTCCTTCATTTCTGTGATTCAACGTGTCGCGGTGTTGCAAGCGAAACCGCAACGAGCACCAGAAATCCAAGTGGAATCGTCACTAATCCAGGTTGACTGAAGGGGACGAGCGAAGCATCGCGACTCCAGCCGTAGACCTTCTCAAAAGTGTCAGCCGACAAGAGAATCCACCCCAGGCTGGAAACCATACCAACAATCACGGCCGCGGAGATTCCCTGCTTCGTCGTTCGTTTCCAAAACAAAAGCATAACCAACGCCGGCAGATTCGCTGATGCGGCAATATTGAAGGCCCAGCCCACGAGAAAGCTCACATTGAAATTTCGAAACAGGATGCCGAGTGCCATCGCCACAACTCCCAGCACAACAGCCGATGCTTTTCCGGCAAGTACCTTTTGGTGATCGTTCATCGGAATTTGAAAAAAGCTTTCCAAAAGATCGTGTGCCACCGCGCCACTCCCGGCCATGATCAGTCCGCTTACCGTGCCGAGTACGGTCGTAAAAGCAATCGCTGAAATAATGGCAAAGAGCGTTTCATTAAATGACTTCGCCAGCAGTGGCGCAGCCATATTGGAACTCGTCGGGTCGAGCGATCCACTGGTCATTGCCCCCAGACCCAGATACAGCGTCAGCACATAAAAGAAACCTATTGCCGCAATTCCAACGACTGTGCTTTTTCGTGCCGATGCCTGATCCTTGACAGTGTAGTAGCGGATAAGAATGTGCGGCAGCGAGGCTGTTCCACAAAAGAGTGCCAGCATCAAACTTACAAAGTCGAGTTTGTCGACGAGTCTTCCCGTGGTGAGTCCTTTGAAGGCACCGCCGGGTTGCAGAAGCTCAGAACCCTTGCGTTCCACTGGAGAATAGGTGGTGTGCGTTCCATTCTCATCGATACGCTTTTTTGCCGTCCAGGTAATCACCGTCGAATCTTCAAGCACACCTAAAAACTCAAGCGGCCGCAGAGGTCCGGTCGATTTTTTCCCTCCCGGAAGTGATGAGATCGTGCCGACCGGACGCAAATCGTGATCCTTCGATTGCACGATGCCATCGATCAGCACCGTTCCATCAGGCCTTCTCGTGTGGACTTGCGGCTCAAGGCTCACGATATTGACCGTGAAGCCGCGATTGAGAATCAGCACCGTGAGAATACAACAGAAAAAAACAAGTAACGATCCTTTGATGAACTGGACCCACGTGGTTGAGACCATCCCCGCTGTGACCACAATCAGTGTTACCACCACGCCAACCATGATCACGCCCCACGAGTGCGGCAAACCCAAAAGCGGTGTAATAAGATCTCCCGCACCAACCATCTGTGGAATCAGATAAAAAATACTCACCACAAGCGTCGAGATTGCCACCGACAACTTGATAGCCGGGCTGTGAAAGCGACTATCAAGTGCATCGGCAAATGTAAATTTTCCGAGAGACTTGATCGGTTCGGCAATCACAAATAATGCGACTACCCATCCGGCTAAAAACCCGATCGAGTAGAGAAAACCGTCGAACCCATTGAAGGCGATCATGCCGCAAATGCCGAGAAAAGAAGCCGCAGAAAGATAGTCTCCGGCAAAGGCGATGCCGTTGACGAACCAGTGAATCTGTCCGTGTGCAGCGAAATAGCCCTTCGCCGACTGTCCCTTGCGACCCAGATAGAAAGAAAGAGCGATCACACCGAGCACAAACGATGCAAAAATTGCGATCGCAGTAGGGTTGGTCTGATAAAGCATGTTGTGTTTCACGCGGCCCCTAGGGTTCAATCGCGGCCAGCGGGCTCCCTGCACAGCACCATATAGACAAGCGACAGCAACAGTGCTGCCGCAATAAGCCCCATGCCGTAGACGATTGCCGCATTGACACCACCCAGCGGACGCAGCACAAGGAGATTGGGCTGGAATACAACAATTGCAATAAAGCCCGCGTAGAGCAGGACATAGATTCCAAAAAGCAAAAGCCCTACTCGCGCACAGTGCCGAGAATGATCGCTGCGCTCGTTGTCACGCTGCGGTACCACAGTTCTTTGGCCCCCTAGGAATTTCTGCTTTACATCGCACTACTGTGGGCTTCCATTTCTTCCCGTCAAGTCATTGCGTCTTTTTCCCAGTGACACCGACTGCGGATTGGGGTTGCGTCATTGGTTTCTCAGTTTTTTGAAACACCGACACAATACGATTCCAAAAGTCATCGTCACAAAACGATAGATAATAGATCGGCACGATGTATCCAAAAACAAAAACCCGTGTTGATAGCCAGATGCCAAAATGAAAAAGCAGTCCTGCCATCAGCACCCAGGGTTTCCATCGCCGAAACCAGATGAGCACCGGAAACAAAAAAAGCTCAATGACGACGGTGCCGTACGTGAAACAACCAATAAGAAGCGGATCGCGAATCCAACTCGCATCAATCCGTCGCCAGAGCGTCTGCTGCAGAACGTAATAAACCGCCTCTCCCTGATACCAGTCGACGCTTGACACTTTGTGCACTCCAGCAAAAAAGTACATCAACACCAGTTGCATTTGAAACATGCGCAGCGGCCACATTGGTATCGAGCGATTGTCGTGTGTGGCATGCTTCCGAAAGGAATCGATTGAGAGAACTGCCTGAGCATGGCCGGCAAGTGCTGCGAGCATCATCAAAAAAGTTGCCGTGCGCACAAGAAAATCACCACTATTTTGCCCTTCGGGAAAAGCCAGCCACGACTGCGCGAGCCACCAGGTCGCCACTGCTGCTATGCGTGTAAACAATCCCGCCGCAAGACATAGTGCCGCAAGAATTGTTCCGACGAACAGACACACGCAACCAACCACGGACTCTGGCACAAGCTTGAGTGCGCTCCACCACGGCAACCAATCGATATCAGCACGCGGCAAAATCGCTGGCGGAAAAAAATACATGTCCACAAACGGATAGAGCCCCAGCCAATACACCACCAGATAGGAACCCAGTGCAATCCGAAGAATCGCCAGCGGGCGACCACTCGACTCAGCGTAAAGAAACTCCATCCACTCCGACCACTCCAGCGGCAGCCGCAATGACCAGAAACTGCCACTCTTGTGTTTTGGATTTTGGATTGTCTGTGTCTTTGGTGATGACGATGAAGAATTCCCGATTGTCATAGAACGTCGTTTCTTATCAGTGATTTGCAAACGATTCTAGAAAACGCGTCACCAGTGGTAAACGATTTCCTTTATCTCCACCGGCCCGCTCGGTACACCCAGCTCAAAAGATTCACCGTAACTATAAATTGGTACGCTCGACCGACGAATCGTCATGCTCACGGGTTGAGGCTGTGACTTTGGAAAACGTTTTTCTAGCGAAATCATGAATCGTTCTGCCAAGAGATTCATATCGCTTCGCAAAAACATAAGCTCCAGCACATAAAGGTGTCGCGGACTCATCTGTTTCGACGTGCCCCATGGGTGGTAAAGACTTTCATCGGGAAGCGTTGCCACCAGTTCAATCTCTGTCAGATACCGATCTGGATAGCGATACATCGCCCAGCGTTGAATCTGTCCGGTTACGTTTGGATACCAGCTGTATATCGGTTGCAGCCTTTCAAGAAACAGGCTGTAAGGCATCGAACTTAAAAATAACAAGCCGATGTGGACTGCGATCAGAAGACCGACCACGTGTCGAAGCATCCCTCGGATCGAGGAACCCTGTGTCGCGTAATGCCCCTGCGATTGAGTCGCAAGAGAACTTGCATTTTCAGAGCCGAGGATTCGATGCACGTGACGCTTTCCATTGGTGAAGGAGTGAACGGCCTCGATTCACGGTCGTTTTCGCACTGGAGGCGTCCACTCCTCGGGAAGAGGATTTTCGACTGTGAGCGCAAGCGTATCGCTAGATCTTTGAAGTTCTTGTTTGAGACTTCCTACGAGTTCTTGAACACGAGAAGCCTGTTCCGGTCGGCTGGAGATATCAGTGACTTCTTCAGGGTCGTTGTGAATGTCGAAGAGTTGCGTTCGATAAATCTTCGGATAACGAATCAGTTTCCACTGTGGCGTTACCAAGGCACGCTGAACGTCTCGATACGCCAGAACGAGGTTATCGCGAATCGACTCGACTCTTCCCTGCATGATTGGCACAAGGCTTTTTCCATCACTCATTTCAGGAGCCTCTACCTCGGCCAAATCCCCCACGGTTGCCATCAAGTCGTGCAGATAGCACAGTGATTCAATCTGTTTGCCTTGTGGCACTCCGGGGCCAGCCATAATCGCCGGCACTCGCGATGAATGTTCATAGAGATTCTGTTTTCCCATAAGGCCATGGCTGCCGATTGCCAGTCCTGAGTCGCTGGTAAACAGCACAATGGTGTCGGCAAGTCGACCGCTCGACTCAAGACAGTCAAGCAATTTCCCAATTTGTTCATCCATCGCTTCAATCGTTGCGTAATAATCAGCCAGTTCCTCAGACACCGCATCTTTCGTTCTCGGCCACTGCAGCAGCTGTTCGTCGCGAACGGTCATCTCGCCGTTATCGAAGGGATGCTGTGGGAGATAATTGTTGGGAACCTTAGGACGCTCTGCATGAGAGCGATCTCGAAATTCTTTTGGTGCTTGTCGCGGATCATGCGGCGCGGTCATTGCGACCCAGAGAAAAAACGGCGTTTGCTTTGGCTGTTTCTCAAGATGTGCGATGGCGACATCGGCGAAGACCACCGATGAGTAGGCTCCCGGCTGTGTGGTCTCAATGGGATCTTGACCGATTTGAAAATCCGTGACCGCAACATTCCACTGATTGGTCATGCCGCCTAAAAACACGCTTGCTCCGGAGCCAAAAAGTCGCCGGGCGGAGGGCAAACCGTTATGCCATTTCCCAACCACAAATGGACTGTACCCCGCGCGAGTAAAAGCATTCGGCCAGGCATCGCACTTGGAAAGCTTTTCATCCACTGCAAAGAGCGATTGCCCTGAAAGCAGCATCGCGCGACTCGGCACACAGACTGCCCCTTGCATGCTTCCCATGCAATACGCGCGAGAAAAGGATGTCCCTCTCGCGACGAGTCGATCGAGTGCGGGCGTGCGAATATGCGGATTGCCGAGTGAATGAATCGTGTCGGCACGTTGGTCATCCGAAAGAATGACAAGCACATTGGGCGGCGATCGCGGGCCGTTGTCGGTTGTAGCCTGCTGTTTTTCGTAGGCCGTCTGAAATGAATTCTCGGCCGGACCGTCGAGATCTTCATTGACCAGTTCTCCCTCCACGCTCATCCACCAGTCGTCAAACCGTGCGGAAAGATCCTTGACGATGCTGGGCTCTTGGGTCGCAATATTTTCTTTTTCACCGGGATCTTTTCGAAGATCATACAGTTCCCATCCGTCGGCGCTGTTCTTCGTGTTGGCGAGACTGTAGGAGCCGTTGTGTATTCGGCAGTTCCGATATTTACTTTGAGTCGCCTGCCCGCGATCCCATCGGCCAGCGTGGGTCACAAGATGCCTCTGCGGCCACATCGCCTGAGCATCGATCAACAGCGGCACGAGGCTTCGTCCCTCAATCGTTTTGGCAACCTGCGATTCAATGGTGACCCCCGCTAATTCGCAAAGTGTCGGAAGCACATCGATGTGTGCTGTCAGTGCCGGCACATCAATGCCTTCTGAAAGAACTCCTTTCCATCGCCAGAATGCAGGCACGCGAGTGCCTCCGCGATAGGGACTTCCCTTGCTTGCGCGCATGCCGTCATTAAAGACTTTCGCGCCAGTCGCTGTACCGTTATCGGTCGTAAAGATGACGAGCGTCTTCTCAGACAACTTCCACAACTCGAGCCGTTCAAGCAGTCGTCCTATATTCGTGTCTATATTTTCAATCATGCCGTAGAACTTGGCTACGTCTTGGGGCACTTGATTGGCATAGGGTTCTGCGGAACCAGGAGGCTCGTCGAGCGGACCATGCGGCGCGTTGGGTGTAATAAAACAAAAGAATGGTTCTTCTCTCTGGCGACTCTTGTCTATCCACTCCATGGCGGCATCGAAGAATACATCGGTGCAGTATCCCTTTGTTTGCACGAATGTGCCGTCGCTGCGCACGATAGGGTTGTAGTACGAATTTCCAGGTACGTCTCCACAGCTTCCTGGAAAGCTTTGCCCGATGCCGCCTGCTCCGTGGATAAAGACACGGTCGAAACCTCGTTGGTTGGGTTGGTAGGCATCTTCATCGCCAAGATGCCATTTTCCAAAGATCCCGGTTTTGTATCCTGAACTTCGCAGCAGTTCCGGGAACGTGACGCTTGTGAGTGCGAGGCGTTCGCGTTCGAAAATTGTGTGAGTGACACCGGAATGAAATTCGTGCCGCCCCGTCAAAAGTGCAGCGCGGGTGGGGGCACACGTTGGACTCGCATGAAACTCTGTGAATCGAACGCTTTCTCGATGCATCGCATCGAGGTGCGGCGTGCGTAGAATCGGATTTCCATGCGCTGCGATGTCACCATAGCCCTGATCGTCTGTCATCACATAGATAATGTTTGGTCGCTCTGGCAGTTGCTCTCTCGAAAAAGCCCCCTGCTGACAGGACGCGAGCATCGCACACGCGAAGGCCGATTGAATCAGAATGCTTTGCCATCCCCGACGCCGCACACTCTGTGACACATACTGCCTATGATCACCACTCTTGGATTCGATCTGCATGTGAGATTTCCTATGAAAGTGTCTGCGAGACTGTTGTAAAGCGATTCACTCATTTCTCAAACACGCCATTTGTGCATCGTACCATCTGCGTGTTTGGTGTTTTTTCTCCTCTTACAAAGCCTCTCTGCGAAGCATTGTGTTAGGCTGCCTCTCCGATTGATTGCCGATGGATCACCGTTCCACTGAGTGCAAGAGGCGCCACTATTATTATGAGTTCATCCGCCCCTGTGACTCCGACATCGAAAGCATCTCACGATCGCCACTACTTGTGGTGGCTGATCATGTGTCTGTGTGGCGTCGATTATTTCAGTACGCTGGGATATCAACCCTCGATCGCATTTGACGGTGCTGGAACACTCTCACCGATTGCCACGATCCTTCTTGTGCTCGTGACGCTCCTGGGAGCTTTGCCGGTCTATCGATATGTTGCCGGAGAGACACCCGACGGTGTTGGCTCAGTCGGCATGATCGAGCGACTCTTTCGTGGTTGGACAGGCAAGATCGCAGTGCTCGTGCTGATCGGATTTGCGGCGACCGATTTCGTGATCACAAAAACGCTTTCTGCAGCCGATGCGGCTGCACATCTGATGAGCAATCCACTCTTTACGGGCAATGCTCCGGGATGGATGCAGGGACAACTTGGCATTGCCGCTTTTTTGCTGGTGCTTTTGGGATCGATGTTTTTAAAGGGATACGACGAAGTGGTCGGGGTAGCAACCGTGCTCGTCACGATCTATTTAGGTCTCACGCTGATCATCATTCTTTCGGGACTCACCTATTTTGTAAACCATCCCGATCTCCTTTCGCAGTGGATGAATGCGATTTTAGAAGGCCAGTACGAGCTTGCGCATCCGCCCGTGGAAGGGAAGGGTTTCTGGGTCATTCTCGCAATTGCCTGTATTATTTTTCCAAAGCTTGCGCTGGGAATGAGTGGTTTTGAAACGGGCGTGCTTCACATTCATCTCGTTCGTGGAACGGCGTTGAATCCCTCAGATGCAACCGCTCGCATTGCAAATACGCGAAAACTTCTTCTGACTGCTTCGTTGATTATGTCGTTTTTTCTGATCGGATCAGCACTGATAACAGGCACCAACACGCTCATTCCCGCTGAAGAATTACGACTTCGCACCGATGCCGCTGGTGACGTTCAAAAAGATGTACATGGAAATGATTTGAAGGGAAAGGCCGTCGATCGCGCACTCGCCTACCTTGCGCACGGCGAGAGTCCGCATGTACTGTGCCCGTTCTTTGGTCCTCTTTTTGGAACCCTCTACGACATCAGCACCATTCTGATCCTCTGGTTTGCTGGTGCCTCGGCGATGGCCGGGCTTTTGAATATGGTGCCTCGCTACCTGCCGCAGTATGGAATGGCTCCGCAGTGGGTGAGTGCGTATCGGCCTCTTGTCATCGCATTCACCGTCATCAATTTGATTGTGACGTGGTGTTTTCAGGCGAGTGTTTCGGCACAGGGGGGTGCCTACGCCACCGGCGTGCTCGTGCTGATGACCAGTGCCTGCGTTGGATCATGGGTGCAGATCTATCGAACAGTTCCTGAGTCGTCCGTCGAGGGTCGGCGACGCATGATCCGTCTTATTTTTTTCGGTCTTGTGGCGATCGTCTTTTTCTATACCACGATCGCAAACATGTGTGAGCGCCCGGATGGCGTCGTGATCGCTTCGATTTTTATTCTCTCTGTGATGATTATTTCTCTCGCTTCTCGAATTATTCGTAGCAATGAATCTCGCGGTAAGGGATTTCGGTTTATCGATGGAGCAGCCCAAATGCTCTGGACTGACATCGTGCTGGACGGCACCTTTCGAGTGCTCGTTCCGCATCGGCCAAGCCATCATTCGTTGGCCGATAAAGAACGCTTCATTCGTAACAAACACCGGCTTCCGGCAACCGTGTCGTTGATTTTTCTGGAAGTGCATGCCGATGACGCAAGCAACTTCTATAATTCCCCGTTGATTTCCATTGCGCAAGAGAATGGACGTTTTGTAATCGTGGCCTACGACTGTGTATCCGTTGCCCACACCATTTCACAAATTGCTCTTGAGATGAGCTGTCGCGGCGATCCGCTCGACATCATTTTCGGCTGGAGCAAAGGAAATCCGCTTATGCTCGCTCTGAGCTTTGTGCTCTTTGGGCAGGGTGACATTCCAAATCTCGTTGAAGATCTGATAGAAGCTGCAACAAAGGACAAGCCCTCGCGACCCACGGTGATTGTCGGTTGATGCAATCTCGTTGCTGACTGCGTTGCAATTCGATTAGACAAGCGTTCCGAGGATTCGGTCGAGCGAATCACTGGTCTGATAAATGAGCGCTTCGGGGTAGTGCGAATAGGGATGAAAATATTCAAACGTCACAAAGCCATTGTAGCCGACTGCGTGGAGGGCTTCGACAACGGCCGGCCAGTTGGTTGTTCCATCGAGCAGCGGCCTAAATGTTTCAAGGGAGTAGTCGGTTCCCTTCTTCGTAAATTCCTTGAAGTGAATATTTTTCGTGCGCTTTCCCAAAATTGGCACCCAGTGCTCAGCATGTTGAAACATTGAAATATTGCCAGTATCAAAGTGAATGCGGACACGATCACTTTCAAAACTGTCAACGAATGCGTTCATTTCCATCGGAGTCATAAGAAAGCCGTTAAAAAAAATGTTCTCTATGTTGAGTGATACATTCAGTTTTTCGGCTTGCACAACAAGCGATCCCACCGCCTCTCGGGCCCGCTTCTCGCAGATGTCGTTTGGTACTGGCTCGTGATCGTCGCGCCATGGAATGTGCACTGCCCCCGGCACGATGAGAACATTTTCAACGCCCATCTGATGCGCCGCTTGCGCAATTTTTCCGGCCAACTCGAGTCCGCGGCTCCGTTTTTGCGGGTCATTGCTTGTCAGTGGATAGGGCCAGAAAAGAAACGAGCACAGGCCACTAATTTCAATCCCTATCCGATCGGCAAGCACTCGAACAGCGGCGAGTTCCTTCGCTGTCGCTTTTGGAGAAAGATCGTTATCGAGGTCGTAGTTGAGTTCGATACCATCAAAACCCGCCTCTTTTGCAAGCCGGAAACATTCCTCCAGCGACATTCTCTGGGGATAGGGAAATGCCCAAAGATTGATCGATTTTTTCATGTCGTACCGGATGGGCGACTTGCGGCGATCGTCGCTGGCAACTGCCAAGGGAGCGGAATCGACGGCTTGCTCTTGCGACTGACGTTGTTCGTGGGCGATTGAGTTGGTTGCAGAAGCAGCGCCAAATATCGCGAGGCCAGATCGCAGTGCGTCACGGCGGCTGACGTGTCGGGTTTGCCCAAATGGGGCCGACCACTGGTTGTCGCTTGTCATGAATACCTCTCTCGAATCGATCGCGTCTTGGCACTCCATCCCAAAGGTATCGAGGAGTTTCCGCTTGAGCG
Source organism: Planctomycetota bacterium (assembly GCA_003669585.1). Lineage (GTDB taxonomy): Bacteria > Planctomycetota > Planctomycetia > Pirellulales > UBA1268 > QWOQ01. Next base: position 310,583 of record QWOQ01000017.1, read on the forward strand.
TCGAAAGCCGGCTTTAGGGTTTTACAATTCCCGCAGCCGCTGTCATATCGGGCAAGTTGTAGAAACCGATTGCCAAAATCGCGTAGGTGGCGATTAAAAGAATGCCTTCCATCCAATTGGCTTCACCATCTTTGGTCAACTCTTTGGCAATGAGGACAGCCAGCACAATGGATACGACTTCAAAACTGGTAAACTTGAGATCCATCGGCTGACCGAGCAAGAGTCCACCAAAGACCAATAGTGGTGCGACCAAAAGTACCATTTGAATCGTCGAACCCACCGTCACGCTGAGCACCAGCGATGGGCGGCCAGACCTTGCAAACCTCACCGCTGAAAGCACCTCTCCAATTCCGCCAACACCTCCCAAAAGAACAATGCCGCTAAAGGTGTCGGACAGTCCCAACGCTTTGGCCGTTGGTCCGAGTGACTCCGAAAGCGTATCGCTCACCATCGCTAATGCCACAGCAGCAGCGGCCAGAATCGACAGGCTCTTCCATACCGGTGATGGAGGATTTGACTCATCGAGTTCCTCATCGGGCGTGATACTTTCTCCCTTTCTGCCACTGACGAGCGTAATAAAAACGTTCAGAACATAGATCACAAGCAAAATGACTGAGATTTCAATTGAAAGTCCGCGGGTTCCGGCGGGTGTGCCAATTTCAAAAACCGCTGGAACGACAAAACAAAAAATGCAGATCATCAGCATCGATCCACCGATTCGCAAGTTGTGCCGATCAAATTTCTGTTCACCAAACTTGAGTCCGCCGAAAATCAGGGCAAGACCAAGACCAATCATCAAATTGACGAGGATCGATCCGGTAAGCGACGCCTTCACTACCGATCCCAACCCATGAGAAAGCGCAACAATGCCAATAATGAGTTCTGGTGCGTTGTTCAAGCTCGAGTTGAGAAGGCCACCGATGGTGGGTCCGAGTTTGGCGGCAAGCTGTTCGGTGGCATCTCCCATCACCTCTACCAAAGGAATAATTGCCGCTAGTGAAAGCGCAAAAACTACACTCGGATCAACTTCAAACCACGATGCCGCAATCGCCGCCGGCATACACACAAGCAACCATTTAATCATTGAGATATTTCTGCAATTCTTCTGCAAACAGCCGCATCCGAAAAACAATTGATCGGATTGAGTGACCGGGCCAGAAAAAGAGCATACACAATTCAAACAGCCCCTTATCGGGGACCGATTGAATTTCACATGCTTGCCCGCGTTTTATCCATCGAGAGCGCAAAAGCCGCTCTTTCAAATTGAATCCGAGTACTTTTCACCGTTTTATAAAACGAAAGACGATCTTTAGTTTTACTTCGTTTCGGCTTCTTCAGACTTCGGTTTGGTTTCATCAGTCGGCGCCGCACTTGCAGCTGGCGCGGGAGCACCACCCGGAGTGCCTGGGAGAGGTCCCATTTTGCCACTGGGATTCATGAGGATATCGCTTGGGGCTGTCGGAACCGTTTTTGCTGCCGGAGCCTGAGGGCTGCATCCGGTTAAGAAAAAACAGGCTGAAAGAATTGACGCCGAGCCCGCAACGAATAGTTGTCTTTTCATTGGTGGTAGAAATCCTGTGGAAGGTGTGAGAAATATGGAACAAGCAAACCGGAAACACAACCGCTTTGCAGTGACGATGATCGTATCAGAATTGATTACCATGTTCCATTTGGACCGGAATCATTTGCTGTCATCACTTGTTGCCAAATTGGATCTTGGATTTCTCCGGTGACCGATCGCGTGGCACCATCGAGCATCAAAACCTGGATAGCGGCATGGGCCGAAGAAGCTCGAGACCGATCACATTTCGGAGCGTTGCCCGTTGTTTGATCGCTCATCCCGGTCTGTGGTCGCATGTTCCAATTATTTCCCTGTGATCCCTGACCCCCGTTACCAAACGTGGGCCCCCAATCGTGAGCACTCCACCACCAATTTCCGCCTGGCCAGAAAGCCAGATTTCCGCCCCCTGAAATGTTAACGCCGTCTCTTGTGCTGCAGGTAGCGAGCTTCTCTGCAAATGCGACAGTGTTGCTCGTTCCATCGGTAATGGCTCCAGTGTCACCCAAACTGTTAGAATCTGGTTTGCCATTGCCACCAATATATGTTGTTGTCCATTTTTGTCCAAAAACCATGTAGTTGGCTGCGTAACACGTTGCAGACCAACCATTGACTTGATTCGTGGGATAGCCGTTGGAGAGCGTTGAATCGGACGGGCAAAGATAGCCCGGGACAACCTTCGTACGGACAACATTGCTTGGCGTACTTTGTAACGGCGCATCCCAGCTCCACGGTCCGTCTGGATTCATGCCGGCCCACGGCGTGATTGCAGCTGTAAAAACGTCAACAACCTCCATGTATGGTAAAATTGCGATATTGATGTTGTAGCCCGTCACTTGTGGCGGACTTCCGCCTGGATTTGTGGTGCTCCACGGACATCGCATTGCACCGGGAAGCGCGTTTTTTGTGTCATGAAAATTGTGAACGGCCAGTCCGATCTGCTTGAGCTTATTGCTGCAGCTGCTTCGCCTGGCCGCTTCGCGAGCCGCCTGTACCGCTGGTAGCAATAGCCCTACCAAGACGCCGATGATCGCGATCACCACGAGCAATTCAACAAGCGTAAATCCACGCCGCACCCGACTCAACCCGACCCGACCCGAAAACAGAGCCAAAACAGGCAACATAGAAAGTCTCCTTCAAAAAAAGATTGATCGATCGTGAGACAATGCAAAAACCAGAAACTTTTTCAAGAAAATTGGGGGCATACACATTTTGACATGTCGAAATGCCGACATGTCAAATCGATGAATCCGCGCTCCCCTTTTCCCTGCTCACAAATAATATTTCGACTCAATCAAAAAGTAAAGGGGTCGGATTTCCAAAATTTGGAATTTTTGATTCTCTGACGATTCTGACAGCGAAGGATCGTTCAAAACACTCTGCTCTGTGAATAGAAACGCCTCGTAAACACTATTCGAGCTTTAGTTCACACTTTTGTTCGGCAGCCGTGACGATCAACCGAAGGTCGGTTGTTTCAGGCGAGAGATACTTTTTTGGAATTGTGACACTTGCACCAGCATCCCCGCTTGGCAGCACGGGCGTACCCGGGGGCGGTGTGGTTTGCATTTTATTCATCGCAGGAGCACCGCCAACTGTTTCTACAGTCACTTTGAGTTCCCCACGTGGAAGATCAGTGGCAATAAACTCCCCCGAGGAGTTGATTGATGCTTGACCCACCAATGTGTTACCGGCATCAAAAATCTTAACAGTACCCCCCGGGAGGGCTGCTCCTTTGAAGACCACCGTCCCTCTGACAAGGGACAACTGTGGTCCGGTGGCTTCGCCGCAGCCCGAAAGAAAAATTGCACTGAGAAACAAACTTCCGAGTAAAAAAACTCTGCCGCTTTTGCAAAACATTCAGCAATGCTCCAACTGTAAAAAATGGAATGGAATAAGAAGGCTTTCGACGCGCCATGATCAAGGCAAACAAGTTGAAAACATCTCAAAGAATTATTTTGAAGGACGAGGAATCCTAAATCCTAGAGATCCGTTTCTGGATAATCCTGACCATCCTTTGGACTGGTGAGAAGCAGCCAAACAGACTGTGAAATGGTGGGAGACAGGCTTCGAGTGCTTCCATCCAACAGGCCTATGATCGCAATTCCGCCGATAGCCTGCGTGCGATTGGGATCGCACGCCGCTTTTGTCGGAGCAACCTGCGGTGGAAGGCCATTCACGTTCGTTGCAAACAGCGCCATCCATTCTCTCGTCCATGTGCCGTGAGACCATAATGAACCATTGCCACCGCATGCTCCGTATTTCTGCGCAAATCCAAGCGTTTTTGACGATCCGTCAGAGATCGTGGCAAACGTCGCCTTTGCGTTCCAATCAATACCTGGTTGACCAAAGACGTTGTGGCTTTGCGACCAGTTGGAAGCAGCCCAATCTCCGGTACCCATGCCATTGACGGTGGTGGAGTCACGGGGATCGTAAAACGCGGGAATTTTTGCCGATCGAAGTGCTGCGGTGTTGTGTGGATACCCGCTGGTATCGGATAAACCAAGGTCGTACCACTGACCTTGCTCCATAAAAGGTAAAATCCAAAAGTGCAGGCTTGCTTCATGAAATGGTGCGGCAGAACCCCCAACCGGAGTTCTTCTTTCCCAGTTTGCGGGAAACACTTGTCTCGTATCGTGATGGTTCTGAAGTGCGAGACTGAGTTGTTTTAGATTGTTTGTCGCCGAAGATCGCCTCGCTGATTCGCGAGCCGCCTGTACCGCTGGTAGCAGTAGCCCTACTAAGACGCCGATGATCGCAATCACCACCAGCAATTCAACAAGCGTAAATCCGCGCCGCACCCGACTCGACCCGACTCGACCCGAAAACAGAGCCAAAACAGGCAACATAGAAAGTCTCCTTCAAAAAAAGATTGATCGATCGTGAGACAATGCAAAAACCAGAAACTTTGTTCAAGAAAATTGGGGCTTAAAAATGGCCAAATGTCTAATCAGGCATCTATTCCATCGATTGGTATCAATTGCAGCGGCCCTGCTTCCCCGTTCGGAAATATATTTCGAATCAATTAAAAAGTAAAGGGGCCGGACTGCCGAAATTGGGAAATTGTGATCCTTTATCACTGCTCGCACATTCTCAAGACGCATCAAAAAGATGTCGCTGCTTCGACAACATGCCACCTTTGAGGAGGTCTCGAGGTTCTTTTTGTAGCACGCCTGGGCGTTCACATTTTCAACGGCTCCGCGTGTACAACCAAACCTGTTTTCAAAAGCGCTCTTCCTGATTCATCGAAAACATTTTGCATTTCAATACCTGATTTTCTTTTTGGAAAAGACCGCCACCATGAAGATTTACTTCTTGCTGTTCACTATGTTGGTTTTTTGTTCAGGGTTTTTTCCGACTGCTTCAAACCTGACTGGCCCAGCCAAAAGCCACGCTGCGGATCCGAGCAACTGGCCTCAATTTCGAGGCGCCGCCGGCCGGGGCTTTTTGGACGGCGATGGCGACCTTCTGCCCAAACGCTGGTCCGCCAGCGAGAATGTCGCTTGGAAAACCGATATTCCAGGTCGCGGCTGGTCATCACCGATCGTTTGGGGAGACTTCGTTTTTCTCACATCGGTCATCAATGGAGGTGAATCCGAGGAGCCCAAAAAGGGACTCTACTTTGGCGGTGATCGCACAAAACCTTCTGGCAACGTGCACCAGTGGAAGATTTTTTGCCTCGACGCAAACACCGGTGACATTCGTTGGCAGCGGCAAGTACACGAGGGATTACCGACGACATCCATTCATCTGAAGAGCAGTTATGCTTCGGAAACTCCTGTTACCGATGGCCAGCGAGTCTATTGCTTCTTTGGCAATGTCGGCATTTTCTGTTTTGATTTTGATGGGCAAGAAATCTGGAACTATGCAATCGCGCCACACAAAACGCGTTCTGGTTGGGGCACGGCAGCATCACCTGTGCTTCATCGAGATCGTCTCTACATTGTCAACGATAACGATGAAGATTCTTTTCTTCTGGGAATTGATACCGCGACGGGAAAGGAAGTTTTGCGAGTTGCTCGCGATGAAAAAAGTAACTGGGCCACGCCCTATGTCTGGGTTCATAACGATCGTACCGAGATCGTGACGGCTGGCACTGGAAAGGTTCGATCGTACGGGCTTGACGGAACCTTGCTTTGGTGGCTGGAAGGAATGTCGAGCATCACCATCGCGACCCCCTTTAGCTCGACACACAACGGGCTCGCTTCACCCGACGAATTGCTCTATCTGAGTTCCGGCTATGTGCTCGATTCTTTGAAGCCTCTCTACGCAATTCGTCCAGGCGCGGCAGGAGATATTTCGCTCATGCCCGGAAAATCTTCGAATGATTTTATTGCATGGTCTCAACCGAAAGCCGCTCCCTACAATCCAACCTCGCTTCTCTACCGCGACGTTCTTTACGTGCTGTACGACCAAGGCATTGTGAGTGGGTACCATCCACTCACGGGAATCAAACTCTTCGGGCCACAGCGTTTGCCAAATGGTCGCGCTATGACTTCTTCACCGTGGGCCTACGGCGGCAACGTATTTTGTTTGAACGAAGATGGTGTGACATCCGTGCTTGAAGCGGCCGACCATTTTCAGGTGCTTCACACCAATACACTTGCTGACGACGATATGTGCATGGCAACGCCTGCCATTTCCAAAGACCGATTGCTGATCCGCACCGCGGTTCGACTGTACTGCATTCAGAATCAAGAACGGCCTTAGATCAGGGTCGTTCTTTTGAATTGTGCTGGCCAGCATTCACATCCGTGGCAGCAAGCCGACGGCATTCATCAGCCGTTTTTTGCCAGAGTTCTTCAAGCGCCTTGGCCCTTTGGGGTTCGTGTGTTGCCAGATTGTGCTCTTCGCCGCGATCGTTTTTGAGATGATAGAGCGACCATGGCTCTCCCTTGCAGGCAACGAGCTTCCAGTTTCCTTCTCGCACCGCGCGGTGGCCGTCATGGCACCACCACAACTGCTCTTCAAGCGTCGCTCGACCATCGGCGAATGCTGCGAGCAGGCTCTTGCCATGCATCGACGGCGGCGGCTGATTGTTCCAGAGCTCCACGGAGTTGATCTTCGCAATTTCAAGAACCGTTGGCGTAACGTCGATCAGATGAACCGCCTGATGACGCAGTTGGCCACGGGCCGAAATGCCTTGGGGCCAGTGCGCAATGAATGATGTCGCGATCCCTCCTTCATGCACCCATGTCTTGTGACGACGAAACGGTGTGTTACAGGCGCTCGACCAACCCGGACCAAGGCAGAGAAATGTCTTTCTCGAACCGGGCGCCGCTGTGGGGCTATGGCCCTCGCCCCGAACCATGATTTCGGCGCTTGCACCGTTATCACTCGCAAACACAATGAGTGTATTTTCTAATGCATTCATTGCGGCAAGTTGTTGGAGAATCAAACCTACCTGCTCGTCCATCGCTTCGATCATCGCCGCATGAATCGCCATTTTTGTCGCTTGAAAATTTTGTTGCATACGCGTGAGTTCGACCCAGGGCAACGGTCGCTCGATCTCACCTGCGCCGAGTATCGCGATCGCGTCTGGAAATCGATACGGAGGGCCGATGTCGAGTTCCATCGAGGGAAGCGGGCAGTTTATGATTCCGGCAGCGGTTAATTGTCGATGCCGCTCTTGCTGCATGATATTCCAGCCAGTTTCGTATCGCTTCTGATTTCGCTGAATCAGTTCTTGCGGCGCGTGAAGCGGAAAGTGCGGTGCGGTAAAGGCAACATACTGAAAAAAAGGGTTCTCTCCGTGGTTGGCTGCATGGTCGGCAAGGCATGCCACAGCATGCTCTCCGATCGCTCTCGTGGCATAAAAGTTTTCTGTTGGCGCAATCGCAACGCCTTCTTGCGTCACGCCTGAAGAATCAAAAAAATTGCTCTGTCCCTTGCCTGTCACGTCGAGCGAACGATCAAAACCACAGGCCAGCGGATCGCCATCGATGTGCCATTTTCCGGAGTGATATGTTTTGTATCCCTTGAGTCGAAGCATCTCCGGAAGCAGTCGTGCCCATCCAGGCCGCGTACCACCGCTGCCGCCCGAACCATTCGGCAGTGCATCGCGTCGAATCGCTTGCGGATAATACCCCGTCAGCAATGCCGCGCGGCTTGGCCAGCATCGAGCAGTGTTGTAGGCCTGTGTAAATCGAAGACCACCAGCTGCAAGCCGGTCGATATTCGGTGTTGGAATTTCACTGCCATAACACCCTAGATCAGAAAATCCGAGGTCGTCTGCCAGAATCAAAACGATGTTTGTTTTGTCCTTCGAGGCTTCCGCGCCATGTGAATGATGCTCGAGCCCCGCCGCGGCACATACACAAAGTGCACCAATAAAACACAACCGAAGTGAATGCATGCTTTTCGATCGTGTACCCATACTGGTCTTGTGCATGGACGACATTCTTTCTTCTCCTTCAAGTCTTCCCTGCGAAATCGCTGTGAAATACAATCAGGCAAACAAGTCGTGCACCACTCGACCGGAAACATCGGTCAATCTGAAATTTCTTCCCGCATGACGATACGTGAGCTTTTCGTGGTCGAGACCCATCGCATGAAGCAGTGTGGCATGCAAGTCGTGCATGTGCATTTTGTTGACGATGGCATGATGGCCGAATTCATCGGTTTCGCCGTACGCAATCCCGGCCTTCAATCCACCACCGGCCAACCAGATTGAAAATCCGGCGGGATTGTGATCTCTTCCGGTGCCGTTGTCTTGGGCATACGGGGTGCGTCCAAATTCGCCCCCCCACCAAACGATCGTGTCTTCGAGCAGTCCGCGTCGCTTCAGATCTGTCAGCAAACCGGCCACTGGCTTATCGATCGCCTTGGCATGATCGGCGTGCTTCTCAATATTGGAATGCTGATCCCAAGCAGGATTATTCGAGTTGTCGGAATAATTGAGTTGCACAAATCGAACGCCCGCCTCACTGAGTCGCCGAGCCATCAGACACTGTCGGCCAAAGTTGTCGGTCTCTTTTCCCCCGATCCCATAGAGCGAAAGCGTCTCTGGGGTTTCATCTCGCATGTCAAGTACGCGGGGAGCCGAATCCTGCATGCGCCACGCAAGCTCGCTCGATTCGATGACCGCCTCGAGTTCACTCTCTCCCGGCTTAGATACAATTTGTTCCGCATGAAGATCGCGAAGTAGTGACAATCTACGCACGGATTCATCGCGACTCATCGTCGAGACAAGATTTCGGATTGTCGCATCTTTCGCCAGCATGCCGGCGCGACCAATCGCGGTGCCCTGAACCACAGCCGGCAGAAATCCGCTGCCGTAATTTCTCGGGCCACCATTTCCCAGTGATGGACAAAGGCTGACAAATCCGGGCAGATCGTCGTTCTCGCTGCCGAGACCGTAGTCTACCCACGAACCAAATGACGGACGAACAAACGTCGTAGAACCGGTATGTAAAAACAGCGTTGCAGGGCCGTGCGCGATGCCCTCAGTGTGCATCGATCGCACCACGCAAAGGTCGTCGGCATGTCTGGACATTTCCGGAAAGAGATCCGATATCCATAGCCCCGACTCGCCACGTTTGGAAAACGACCAACGAGGCTTCATCACTCGCTGCTGTGGACTTTTTCCAGTTTTTGCAATGCTGCGCAAGTCGGCAAAGTCGAGCAGGCGGCCGTCGTCGGCCGTCAAACGTGGTTTGTAGTCAAAACTATCCACGTGACTTACCCCGCCAGCCATAAATAAAAAGATGATTCTTTTTGCGCGGGCTCGCAGATGCGGAGCGTTTGCTGTGTCACCGGCGATGCCGACGCGGTTGTTTCCACACAGTCCTGCAAGTGCCAACGAACCGTAGCCACAGGCTGCCTGTGTAAGAACCCTGCGACGAGAAAGTGTTTCTACTCTAAAGTGTCTGTTATTCATCGTTGTGATTTTTTCTGAAACCGTGATCTCGCGTTGTGATTGTATTGACTTGCCTCTTCCACGAGAGAGTCACTCGAGATACCGAAAATCGATGCAACCAAACAGGGTCTGTTGCATCGCAGCCCATCCTTCCACACGATCGGGGGGAAAAGTAGACAGAAACTCAAGACAGCGACGGTTTTCAAAACCTGTTGGTTCTCGGCCAAGCGTGGCACGAAATGCTGCTGAAAGACGCGCTGAGTCGTCAGGGGCAATCGCGAGAAATCGTTCGGCCGCGAGCCGAGACTGTTCGATGACAAATGGATGATTCATCAGGAACAGTGCCTGCGGTGCGACGGTGCTCACATGCCGCTGACCGATACTAGAGTTGATGTCGCCAAAGTCAAAAACCTCAAACAGTTCTAGACGTTTGTTTCGAAAAGCCGGCGTGTAGACGCTGCGTCTTGAGTCGGCGTACGTATAGCCATATTCGATGTTCTGGGCTGAAAAATCATTCGCGTCGATGTCACCGGCCCCGGCAATATTTGAGCCGCCAACAGTAAGATCCAGCGTACCACTGACCATAAGCATCGAGTCGCGAATTTGTTCGGCATCAAGACGACGACGAAACGCATGAGACAGCAATCGATTGTCGGGGTCGCTCGACAAAGGCGGTGCGACCATCTGCGACCATGTACTTGTCAAAATCATTTCTCGCAGGAGTTTCTTTGTGCTCCATCCCTGATCGATCAATCGATTCGCCAGAAAGTCAAGCAGTTCCGGGTGTGACGGCATTTCACCGGTTGATCCAAAATTATCGACGGTGCGAACAAGCCCCGCGCCAAAACTCCACGCCCAGAGCCGATTGACCATAACGCGAGCCGTCAGCGGATTCGACGAACTGACAATCCACTCGGCGAGTTCTTTGCGTCCGCTTTGGCCGGGAGGAATCGACGGAGTTTGGTCCGATACCACCTGCATGAACCCTCGCGGCACCAGTGGCCCGCAGTTTTTTTCAATGCCCCGCACCCGCAACGCGGTATCTTCCATCTGATCTGCCTCGCACACTGCCATTGTCATCTCGCGCAGCGGCCCTGATTTTTCGAGCTGTTTTAATTCTTTTTCGAGCTGTGTGACTCTCGTAACGGCTGCGCGATGCAAGTGCTGCGCTTGTTGTGTTTGATCCGACTGCGCAGGGTCTGGCATATCAGGAAGAGAAGATTCATCCCCTTCAGCAATCAACTGCAATGCATCAACGATGACGTGTCCATCGGTCTGCGCGGTGCCGATGAGCACATACCCGGCACCATCCTTTTCAAAACGGTATGTTCCCAGCGATACGAAGCGACCATCGATTGGTGGCACTTTCGACTCGTCCACCACTTTATCTTCCTCGCCGTCGGCATGGAGAAGAGTGACCGGTACATTGGTCGCGCGATTCGTGCCGTGCGTGTAGGCAAGCCTCACTTCATATCGACCAGCTTTGGGAATAACGGGCACAAACGTAATTGTTTTTTCCCCCTTGCCAGTGTTGCCGTCATGCAGATAACCACTGCCCACATAACTCATGACCGATGTTGAGTGCGTCCACTCGCCCACCACCGTGACCTTTCTGCTGCCGGGTTCATCCGCTTGATCGATTACGATCCCTGGCAGTGACTGAGGATCGATTGGCTTTCCAGCACCCGTAATTTCGGCGCTCACGTTCTTGGATAATTCTGTAACCATCGCTTTGGCCGTGGCAATCTCTTTACGCGTGTTGGAGCAGATGACTTCGTGAGCAAGGAGTGCCGCTTCCTGCTGGGGCGGTTGGGGAAGTGGAAGAACGATCCATCGGGCTACGTTGTCGGTCTGGTTATGCAACGTGCGAGTCGATGCAAAAATTCCTGCCATCGCATAGTAGTCGCTCTGTGAAATTGGATCGAACTTATGATCGTGACATCTTGCACAGCCGAGGGTCTGCGCCATGAATGCTCGTCCAAGGGTGTCGAGTTGCTCATCGATGATGTCGAAACGCAACTGTTTTTTATCCTGTTCTTCATAATTCGTCGGGCCAAGAGTCAGAAATGCTGTCGCGGTGATCTTGCTTCTCGCACTTTCAATAGATTCTGTTGGAAGAAGATCGCCGGCCAACTGTTCGCGAATAAACTGATCCAGCGGCAGATCTCGATTGAAGGCATCGATCACGTAATCTCGGTATCGCCAAGAATCCTTGAACAGGAGCGTGCGGCCGCCACCGCTCGATTCGGAAAATCGTGCAACGTCAAGCCAGTGCCGCCCCCACGCTTCGCCAAACTGAGGACTCGCCAGGAGCGTATCAACCATTCGCTGCATTGCATCGAATGGATCGCTTCGAAACTGCGTGACGAATTCGTCGATTTTTTCCGCCGATGGCGGTACTCCGTTCAGCACATAAAACAGTCGCCTCACGAGCACTTCTGGTGAGGCCATCGGCGACGGTGTGAGTCCCTGTTCTTCAAGTTTATTCAGCACAAAACGATCAATCGAACCGCGAGGCCACTGCTGATTATTGACCGGCGGCGCCGCTGGATTGCCACGCGGTGAATAACTCCAGAATGCTCTTCCTTCTTCGATGCTCATGCCGATCTGTTTTTTTTCAATCGCACCAGTTCGTGGATCGGGAGCCCCCATGCGGACCCATGTTTCCAAAATCGCTATCTCTTGATCGGTAAGTTTATTTTCCGGCGGCATTGCAGTGTCTGGATCGGTCCATTTCACTGCCGACATCAGTAGGCTTTCCTCTGGTTTTCCAGGCACGATCGCTGGTCCCGAATCGCCTCCTTGTTCCCACCCCTGACGAAAGTCAAGCCGCAAGCCGCCGTTTATGTCATGCGCTTGACTATGGCACTCAAAACAGCGGGCCTCCAAAAGCGGCCGGACCTTGCGTTCAAAGAATTCGAGCGGTTCTTCGGCATACGCTCGTTCAAAAGCGATTGGCCCGTTCGCGCACCACGCGACTGCGAGGAAACACAGGGCAAGTCTTTCACGACTCTTCATCGGTCCGCTCTCTCGCTCTGCTGCTAGTCATAGGATGACGCATTCTGCTTGTGACACGATAGGTACACCCGCTGTAAGTGTACGCCCATCTCTCGCAGACTTCTATTTCCCAGCTTCCTTCGGGACTCCCCAGTGACCCTCTCGATACGTGCGGCCAAGAAGTCGATCGGCTTCTGGATCGTTGAGAACGCTTTCCTTCTCGGGAGAGAATTGAATACTGCGCCCGGTGCGACAGGCGAGGTTCGCTAAATGCGGGAGGGCGCTTGAAAGGTGTGCTGTCGTGGCATCCGCGGCAAGCACGGCACGACCACGAATCGCTTCAAGAAAATTGATCTCGTGCGGAGTGATGCTGACCAACTTGTTGTCCGGCAAAGAAACGTCGATTTTTTCTCCTTTGCTTCCAAAGACTTCAAGGCTTCCTCGCTTGGTCAAAAGCATTCTTCCGTTGGTTCCTAAAAATTCGTTGCCGTTGTCCATGCTGAACGGGTGGTATCGACTCCAGAGCCGCATCTCAAACAGCAGTTGTCGTCTTTGTCCCACGTTTCCTTCTCCGGGATATTCAAACGCTGCTGTAATCGTGTCTGGGAATTCTTGATCGTCATCGTGGACATACTTTCCGCCGATCGCCGCAATGTGTGTGGGATGCGTTTCGACGCCGAGTCCCCAGCGGGCAATGTCGATCTCATGAACACCGTCGTTTCCCGCATCTCCAGTGCCGAACGCGTGCCACCAGTGCCAGGAATAGTGTTGGCGATTACGTTGAAAAGGAACCATCGGCGCCGGTCCAACCCACAAGTCGTAATCAAAATGCTGAGGCGGTTCGCTCGGCTTCTCGTGGCCAATCGCACCGCGGTATTGCACGTTCCAGGCGCGGGCCACCAGCACGGTGCCAATCACGCCGCTACGAAGCAGTTTGATCGCTGTCTGAATCAGAGGTGCCGACCGACTTTGCGTGCCATGCTGCACAAGTTTTCCGGTTCGCTTGGAGGCTTCGATAAGCCACCGACCCTCTCGCAGATTGTGACAGCAGGGTTTTTCAACGTAGACGTGCTTTCCTGCATCCATTGCCAGCAAAGCCGCAGGCGTATGCCAGTGATCCGGCGTTGTGATCCAGACAGCATCGACACTTTTATCATCGAGCACTTCTCGTAAATCGCCCGTTGTCTTCGCATCCGGAATGATTTTCTTGCCTTCGTTTACATGTGATTGATCGACATCTGCAATCCATTTTACTTCGATGTTTGGAATGCCTTTGAGCGAATTGAGATGCCCTCGACCCATGCCTCCGGCACCAATGACGCCGACAACAAGTCTCTCGTCAGTCGCGGCCTGAGCGCGCGGAGAGGTCAAAAGCCCTGCGGCTCCCACTGTCGCTCCCGTAAGAAACTTTCTGCGATCCGAACGTGTCATAGAAAACTTTCACTTTTATGGATGAATGCGTTTTTGCGCGTCAGACATGATTACTTTCTCTGACTTTGTAGTATCTGTTCCAGAAAATCCCGGTAAGCATCTGGCTCGTGATAGTCTTCGTTGCTGTTCGATTCATGAAACACCAGTGCGTAGTTCAGACGGAGCGGATTCGCGCGACTGACAATCAATCGGCTTTCTTCCCCCTTGGAAAATGCTTTTCTGCCAAACGGATTCATCACGATCAGTCCATAGTCTCTGGCGTGACACCACGACACTTGAAAATTATCCGGGTCGGCCATCACGGTGATTCCGATCCATCGCCCATGAATACGGCCGGAGGAGTCGCACCACTCCACAGGTTCTCCCCACACTTGTTTCGCACCGACGCGATTGTCGCTGTCGAGTATTCTTCCCCCTTGGCCTCGCTTTTCTGCAAGTGACGAAACCATTCGAACTCCCAGCCCCATTTCCTCTTGGTCTCCAAAAACGATGTCTTTGTCGATCGCGCGAAACTCACTCGACCACTGAAGTCTGTAACCGTGAGGCACCTCGCAGAATTGATAGTCAGCTTTTTCGGTTGCGAGCACCTCTGACGAATCGGTTTTGAGATAGTGATTGAGCACAGAAAACCCGCCGGTCTTACCATGCGACGCCGGCGATTCAAGAAATCGCACCTGTTGGGTGCGAGCTTTACATCGCCAGTAATCGCAACCGCTCAGGTCTCCAAACGACATCCAGAGTCCTGTATGCATTGCGACATGATCGAGGTCGTCTGGCGCCTGGGGAGGATGACTGCGGGTCAGCGGAATCCCACTCGGGGATCGAACGTCACACCAGTAAGGTCGACCGACGGCCGCGTCGTCATACACAAAGCTTGCCACCGCAACACCGTCGAGTCGAACAACGACCTTGGAGGGTTGCTCATCAAACGTAAAATCCGCACAACATGCCGACCACGCTGGAAGGAAGCCCAGCACCAGGGCTAATGCCAGCGACAATGCGGCGAATACCCCGACGTACGGCATTTGAAACACTTTCGCTTTATACGCAGAGAATTGTGTGCGAGCGATTATTAGAAAATGTGTCTCAAAAAAAGTTTTTGAATTTCTTCTCTGCTCTCAATGCTGCCCTGCACTGTGTTGACTGTTAACCGGCGATCCCCTGAAGTTTGGCGATTTCGATATTAGCAGCGTCGACTTCCTTTTGCTTTTCGACCGACTGTGCCTGAATCTGTTGAACGACTTTGTTCGACTCTTCCACGACTTTTGCTGCAGCATCAATCAGAACTTTCAGTTCTTGCATTTTTGGAGTCGCCGCTGCGATTGAAACTTTGTTCTTGTCCATCAACGCTACTTTTTCAAGACCCGCCTTTTCCCACGCTGCCTTCTCATTGGTCATCGCTGCAAGTGTGTCCTGCATCGATTTCATCGCAACCGTTTTTGTTTGTACGGTGTTGGTAAGCATCACATGAGCTGCCGCAAGTTCCGCATCACCTGCCGCCAGATCCACCGCAGCCTTCGCATTTTTGACAGCTTCTGAAAGTGCTGTCACGGCCTTGGTGAGTTGATCGATCGCTCCTTGCTGCTTTACAAGCTCTTCGGTGCGTGTCGCAATCTGTGTTTGGAGTGCCTTGTATTCCGCATCGGCCGTTGCGATACCAGTGGTCAGAGTATCGACTTCCTTTTGCATCGCACCGTGGGCGTCCGCATGGATTCGGCGAGCCTGTTCATCGGTGGCGGTCTTTCCCTGTGCGGCGGCAATTTGTGTTTCAACTTCTCCGAGAGCCCCCTCACGCGTTTTTAAAACATCCAGCAACGCGTTGAGACTTGCAACAAATGTCACTTCGCTCTGCCAACGGGCGTGTTCGGCGGCAGACGCGTCTGCCTGTGCCTTGATAGCAACAGCTTTTGCTGTCATCTCCGCCGATTGTTTTTTGATTGCCTCAAGTCCGGGTTCCATTTCCTTGAGTTTCGCCGCCATCTGCTCTCCGGTGGTCTTCGATTGATCTCTTTGCACCGTAACGGCAGCGATTTTCAGATTGATTTCAGCGATTGCCGTAGTAACTTTTGCAACTTCGACTTTCTGATTTTCAATCTGGAGCTGGTAGGCTTTGAGGGTCGCCGAAATATCATCGACTGCTTTTTTCTTCGGTTCATCCGGCGCCGCGGCCAAGGCTTCGGTCGCTTTTTTCAACTCTTCTTGTATCGCTGGCACGCCCTGCTCAAGTTTTGCCAATACTTCAACGGCCTGCGCATGAACCTTCGTGAGCTCCACCATCGCAGCAGTCATGGCATCAACCTGTTTTTGATATTCGGCCATCGCTGTATCGGTTGTCACTTTTCCCTTCGTTATTTCGTCGACTTGTGTCTGCATTGCCGTCATTTGCACCCCAGCAGCAGCAGCAGCGACATTGGCTGGCTCGATTTGTGCTGTTCGTTCAGTAAGGACAACGGCGGCGGCGGCAATCCGTTCAGCAAGCGTTCCAGGATTGGTTGAAATTCCACCAATTCGAGTGCCGTCGGCCCCTTTCCACGCTCGAATTTCTCCGGTCCAATCGCCAACAAGCATCACATCAGTTTCGTCGCAGTACGAAATCGCGAGGCCCAAGTCTGCACAAGCCTCTACCGCCTTTTGTTGGGCACCATCCTGTCCCCATATCTTTGGAATTTTGTCTCGTCCAATACTGACTATGCGGCCATCGCGAGTGAACTCTATCGAAGCCACGCCGCCGCCGTGAGCGTTCCAGGTTTTGACCTGTCCACCATTTTCAAGTTCCCAGAGTCGGATGGAACCATCTTCACTCCCGGTCGCTAAGAGATTGGAATCGCCCCGCCACGAAACTCCTGTTACTGCGGCGGTATGTCCAGTGAGTGCAAGATAATCTCGTCCGGTGGCCGCTTCCCAAACGAAGACACCGCCATTGCGATCAGTGCTGGCCAAGAGCACGCCATCCGGACTGAACTCCAACGAGTAAATCCAATCTGTGTGTTTCTTCAGTTCATGAAGTAACTCGCCGGTCTCGGTCGAATAAATTCGAACGACCTTCTGAGGCCCACCAAGCGCGATGAATCGATGATCGGCACTGATGTCTGCGGCCAGCACTGCGTCGAGTTCGTTTCCGATCTCCATTAATCGTCGTCCACTTTGCACATTCCAGACAACGACTTTTCCGGCTGCCCCACCGCGACCTCCCCCTGCCAGCAGCAAAGATCCGTTGCGACTAAATTTCAGAACTTGAGGCTTCCCTTCAGGAAATGGGAGCACGCCCGCCGGTTGCAGAGAATCGGTGCGATAGAGCAGCACCTGTTTTTGTCCGCAGACTGCCGCGAGTGGAGACCACGGACTTGTTGCAATCGACGCACATGCGTTCAGCGATTTTGTTCGCAACACCGGTTCGAGCGGCAGCCTCGCCGGGAGCGGTTGCACCGCGGGTCGTTGCGTTGGGGAGGCATCCATGGCGATATCAAATTTTTTCTTCTTGCTCGCAGCGGCCTTACTTCCTTTATTTTCCAATATGCCACTGTCGATCCATTTTCGAATGACAAGCCGTTCTTCTTCGGGGATCGGTGGCGAATCAGGAGGCATGCTCGGCTCCTCGTCGTGGTTGACCACTTTGAAGAGATAACTGCTGGAGGCATCGCCCGGTTCAAATACCACCCCTGAACTTCCGCCTTGTATGGCAGAGGTATACGTCGTCAAGTCGAGTCCACCGCTTTTCTTATCAGGGTTGTGGCACGTACCGCATCGCTGACGAAACAGTGGTTGCACATTGTCGTCGAATGTGATTTTATCATCCGCTCGTACAACAATTGAAGGAAGCACGACCATCATCAATACGAACGACGCAAGTTGCGCAGCGCAGAAAATCGATCGATTTATGCTCATGGGTCTCCAGCACCGCGTCGGGTTATTCACTCCTACGCGGCATATCCCTTAATGGTTAAAGACGAATTCTCTTGAATTTAAAATTGCCCAGAACGTATCCTCGAGAGTGATCTGTGGGTTCGGGTCATCCTTGAGAATTTCGAGCATCGCGGCCTTTTCTTTTTCCGTGGCAGGACGAGTTAAAGCGCGAATATACATTTCCTCAATGATCTGATCGTGCGGCTTTTTTTCATCGAGCATCTTCTTGATTAAACCTCCGGCCTGAATTTTTTCTGCCAGCGTGTCGCCGTTGAGGAGGTGGAGCGCCTGCGAGAGATTTGGCTCCATTTTGACTTCACACGAGCAGACCGTTCCTCGGTTGGCCCTGCCAAACGTGGTCAGAAAATAGGTCGACGTATTCCCGTCGGCAATCTGTACCGCACGGGCCCCAAGTGGAAGGCCGGAAAACTTGTTCTTGGTATCGGTCGCACCGGTCACCATGTCGAGCAGAATCTCTGCACGGACGCGTCGCAAAACGGCGTGCGAGAAGTTTCGATCGTCACTGACGTTTGTCTCGTTTGTTTTTGTTGAAAGTTGGTAGGTGCGCGACGTGCAGATGTCGCGTACGAGTTTTTTAAAGTCGTATTTGTATTCAACAAACTTCGTCGCAAGCGTTTCGAGCAACTCCTTGTTGACGGGCGGATTACTGACCCGAACATCGTCAACGTCGTTGATGATTCCGGAGCCAAAGAAGTGTGCCCAGACAAGGTTGACGAGGTTCTGCGAAAAGAAAGTATTCTCGGGTGAGGCAAGCCATTTTGCGACGAGCTCTCGACGATCCTTTCCGGCAGTCTCGGGGGCAATGCCGCCAAGAAACTTCGGCGGAATCACACCGCCACCTACCGGGTGCTTCACGTCACCGCCGCCGGAGTTGAAAACGATTGTCTCACGTGGATCCTCTCCGGGCTTTCGTCCGATCTGCGAAAAGAAATTCGCAAAGCCGTAGTAGTCGTCCATCGTCCAGCGATCAAACGGATGGTTGTGACACTGCGCGCACTGAATGCGCATGCCCATGAAAACCTGGGCTACGTTTTCAGCCACCTTCAGCGTGTCGGTCTCGTTCTGATAATAATTGGTCGCTGCACTCGTGAACGTTCCGCCTTTTGAACCGAGCAGTTCTTGCACCATCGTATCGATTGGCATGTTTCCCTGAATCCGGGACTGCAGCCAGTTGTAATAGAGAAGCATCGCCTTGTAGCTAATTTGCTGAGACGTTTTAATCATCAGCAATTCGGACCACTTCATCACCCACATTTCAACAAATTCTTTTCGGCCCAAGAGCACATCGACAGCCTGCTCTCGCTTTTTTGGATCGGTGTTGAGCATAAATGCCCGATACTCGTCCGACGTCGGCAGCATGCCGCAGATATCGAGAGAGACGCGTCGCAAAAACTCTTCGTCTGTGCAGAGTTCTGATGGATTGATCCGTAGTTTCTGCAACTTCTGATTCACGAGTTCATCGACGAAGTTATTCGTTGGTGGGTTTGACCACTGAAACTGCAATCCTTTCGGGAGCACAATACATTGCATGCCAACGGTGTGCGTATTGAATCGCACCATAATGAACGCTTCTCCGCGATTCTTGGCCGTCACCACGCCTTCCTGTGTGACAATCGCAGAGTTGTCGTTGTTGCTCAGAAATAAGGCGAGCGATGTAATATCGCGATCGGTTCCGTCTGAATACTTCGCGCGCACTGTCAATTGCTGGGTCTGATTTTCACCATCTAAAACCGCGCCGGGTGGATAAAGGCTCACGCTCACGACCTGCGGCACAGGCCCGGGATCGTTCACCGCTCCGGCCTCGAGCCAACGATGCAAGCTTGCGTAAAAGGCATCTCCCTTTTTGATTTTCGCACCGCCGGTGTGCGGAACGGCATTGGTTGATTTTTCCAGCAAGAGACTTTCTTCGGTAAGCGCCAGATTGATTCGTCGACCACTGATCTCTCGAGTGAGTCGGTGATAGTCCCCTTCTGGATCAAAACCGAACAGAGAGAGGCGAAAGCCATCTTTTCCCCGAGCCGCGCCGTGACAACTTCCCGTGTTGCATCCGCTCTTCAGAAAGATCGGCATGATATCAAGACGAAAACTCAGGGCCGGATCTTCCTGGCACCGCTCGACGTGTACGGGGACTGCGATCGTGCGATCGGCAAATGTAACGGTGAGTGTTGTATCGCCATCGGCCACCGGGGAGATTGTCACCCCGTCTATTTTTGCTTTTTCCGGGTGTGCAATGACATAGCTGGACTGTTGCGTAATGTCGTGTGTGATTCCGTTGGAATACGTCGCCTGCACAACGAGCGTTTGACGGTCGCGTGCAGTCGTCAAATGAACATCTGACGGGTAGACGGCCACTGCTGTGAGCGTCGGTTCATCGGCGTATGAAAGCGATGAACATGTCCACGCTGACAGAAAGCCACAGGCAATAAAGAGCATTTGAAAAACATGTCGACGGGTGAGGAATCTCAAAAGTATCACTCGCTCTCTGGTGTGAAACGATCAGCAGGAAGGTTGATTAAACCATAGGTTGTTTGCGTGAGGGGAAAATCGACGGTTACTTTTTTGCCTCGGGGACTTGAGCCTGTTTTCCCTGGAGTCGAAGTTTTTCAAGCCTTGTAAGCGGTTTTTCTTTTGGCGGTTCGACAGCAGCAACAGGTGCGGCCGCTGCGGCAGGGGCAGCAGGCATCGGTGCAGGTTCGACCTTCTTGAGAGGTGCGTCAATTTGCAGTTCTGTGCTGCCGCCTCTCGACAGCACTGGCTCTGCGCTGGCAATCACGACCATTTCCACAAAGGGTGTTTTGTGATTTCCAAGCGGACTCTTTTCATTGGTTTTCACATCGAAGACAATTTCTTTTGAATCTTTTGTAAATTTTATTTCCGCAGCAATTGTTTCCGACGGTAGGCCAACGAGCCTGGCGATTGCCTCGCCTTCGAAGGGTTGCACCTGGGCAAGCGTACAGACAACTTGTGCGACTTGTCCCTGCTCGCACGAAGCTCTGGCAAGCGTTGCGGTTGTAAATGGCTCGGCAACGTCAAGAGTCGCCATTTGGGAAGCTACCCACGTCGGCCCGCCCACGTCCGATTGACCAATCACGTAGATCGGCCACTTCCCTATCACTGCATTTGCATCCGCGTTGATCTGATAGATGACTTCGTTTTGGTCGGCTGGAATTTGAACGTTTGGGCCGGCACCAACACCAGGAGAACGAAAAGGAAGCTCGACAGTAATCGCACCCTGAAAGCCCTCTGCTCGCTTGACGATTACTTTGAGATTCATCGTTCCATTTCGCACCAAGGGAGCCTTGGGCTGCACTATTTCAAGGTGATACGGAAGTGCATCGATCACTGCCACGGCGAGTTTCTTTACCTGTCCACTGTAGTAGACGGTGTTGTTAGGAATTCCGAGAATAAAGTCGGCATTGTTTTCAAACTGCCCTTTGATTCCTGTCTTTTCATCCGCGTGCTTCGCTTCAAATGTGATCAATTTTCCGCCGATCGGCGCATCGGCAGCCGCTTCAAAAACGACTGGCATTTGCGAAAGCGCGGCATTCATCGGCTGCGCCACCATCGTGACCCCCGGCGGCAACTGGCTGGGATCAAGAAGAATTTCTCCTGCAAAATTTGCTCGTGCGGCGTTCACGAGGACGGCATAACGATTGCCGCGCGGTACAAAAATTGTTTGTCGAGTCTGCGAGTAACGATCAATTCGTGGAATTGAAATGGCCAATGACGGCTGAATCGGTTGCAGTTCGACACGGTAGACAAAGTCGGCCTGTCCGCGACCGAGGTGATCGGTAATACGAATGACATACTGCCCATCTTCGGGAACCGTAAAACGCAGATACGAATCAGGCCCACGAGAATCGTCGTTGCTCGCCAGACCACGTCCGTCGGCATGATGAATTCCCATAACCGCATCGAGTCCCGATCGTAACCTGCGGGCATAACACTCCACCTCGAAAACCTGCCCCTTGGTGGCGCCAAACTTGAAACAATCAACATCGCCATCCTTTTCAATAATGCCATTGAAAGATTGGGCAACGTCGGCGGTGTTGGCGGTTGCATAATCGTCGTTGGGTTCTGTTTCAAGCAGATTGCTAAAGTCTGAAATACGAAATGGAATTGCAGAAGGACAAATCCCCTGCGCGTCCGTCGCAAAAAGATTGAGCAGACTTCCTGTAGCCCCAACGGTGATTTCCAACGGCATCGGACCAGAGGCATCCTTGAGAAAATTGACTGCGACTTTTTCGCCCCGCTTTCCCCCAGACGGATAGACCGCCGATGGACGCGGAAATGTGCCTACATGAAGTCGATAGCGGCAATTGCCGTTGCCGCCGTAACTCGTTTCCCGTACCTGAACGAAGTAGCGCCCGTCAGCCGGAGCAAGGATGCTCAGAATTCCATCCTGCTTGGCAATTGGTGCATCATCGACGGTCGCCAATTCGAAACGCTTGTCATCAAGAATGGCCACGTATGGGTCGAACAGAAAAGTGCCGAGTCGCATGGCTTCTACATCCACGCTGATCCTCTGCCCCTTCGTGGCAGTGATTGCAAAGAGATCCACATCTTCGTTTTCCACGATGCCGTGAATCGTTGAGTTCATTGCGATTTCTTGCGCCTCGACAATCGAGCCGTTTGGCTCTTTTTCATCCGCAATCGCCAAGGCTCCAACCATAAACGAACGGTAATCGGAGATCCCGGACTTGGTGCGGATCTGCACGAGATGCTCACCGAGGGCGCAAGTCTCTGGAATGAAAATGGTTGCCTTAAACGAGTTGTCGTCGATCGGCTCAATTTTTCGAACGACAAAGGCATCGTCGCTGTAGAAAAAAATCTCTTCGGCGTCTTTCAGTCGGGCGCCTTGAAATGTCATTTCTCGATCGGCCCCTCGCTGCACTCCGCGAGGCAGAATCTGCGTCAACTGAGGAAAAGACGCGATCGCTGCAGATTGCATCGCTAACAGTGCCGCAACCACAACCCAGAAACTCTGTCTCGTTGATATTTTCATCGCAGTAGTAACGGGCGTTTAAAATCGCCTCGAGTTCTCCCTCTATGGGTGTTTGGAACCTGTATCCTGCCAAAAAATGATTGTTGGATCACCGAACCTTTATTGAGTTCGCAAGACAGAGTTGTAATTCAGAGCATTTCTAGAAACAGTACATGTTCGAAGAACGTCCGTTGCCGACTGACTGAAAAAAATCGAGCCCTTCATGATCATGAAGAAGCATGAATTTAGGAGAGCAATTCCTTGCGAACTTTTCCACCGTCGACAATTTCGATTGGACGATCGCCCGGAGCCATCAGTTCCTTGTCGGCGACGATGCCGAGTCGGTCGTAGATGGTGGTTGCCCAATCTTCAACCGTGAGCGGATTGTCTTCAGGTTCACTGGCCGTTGCATTACTTGTGCCGTAAGCAATGCCGCCTTTGATACCGCCGCCGGCCATAACAACGCTAAATACTTTTGGCCAATGATCTCGACCGGCTGTTGCGTTGATCTTTGGCGTACGACCAAATTCAGATCCCACGCAGACCATGGTTGACGCGAGCAGACCGCGGCGATCGAGATCGCGAATCAACGTTGCAAAGCCCTGATCGAACGCGGGCAACTGCGCCTTCATATTGCCGGCGATGTTGTCGTGCATGTCCCAGCCACCGTAGGTAAGCGTGACAAAACGCACTCCCGATTCGACCAAGCGTCTGGCCAAGAGCATCCGCAATCCAGCGGTGTTTCGACCATATTCATCTTTGACCGCATCGGTTTCCTTGCTCATGTCGAAAGCGTCCCTCGCTTTTTCCGAACTGATGAGGCTATAGGCCCGGTCGTAAAAGGTGTCGAGAGCGTCGAGCGAGTCACTTTTTTCTTTTTGACGAAAGTGATCGTTGACCACATCGAGCATGCGTCGGCGTTTCTCGAATCGGCCCACATCGACTCCACCCGGCAGGCTCAGATCCTTTACTTTGAACCCGGCATCGGCAGGATCCGATCCGAGACTGAAACCCGCGTACGAGGAACTCAGGTAACCCGTACCGGCAAACTCATTGGGCTGACCTGGGATGCAAACATAGGGAGGCAGATTATTGCGCGGCCCGAACTCGTGCGAAACAACCGAACCCATGCTTGGATATTGCAGCGCCGGACTGGGCCGGTAGCCGGTAAACATATTGTGCGTGCCGCGTTCGTGAGCAGCCTCGCCATGTGTCATCGATCGACAGATAGCAATCTTGTCGACAATTTTTGCGGTATTTGGGAGCAGTTCGCCCACTCGAATGCCGGAAACGTTTGATTCGATGCTGTTGAGTGGGCCGCGGTATTCAACCGGGGCAAACGGTTTGGGATCAAACGTCTCCTGATGGGCACATCCTCCCGGCAGATAGATATAGATGATCGACTTCGCCGTGCCTTCTTTACTGGCGTAATTTTTAATATCAGCTTGGGCCTTTTCCATTCGGAAAAAATCTGCCAGCGTCAGTCCCAGTCCACCGATGGCGCCGACCGAAAGAAAACCTCGACGCGCAAGTAAATTTCCAGGGCACTTCATCCGAACGTACTCCTTAAAAAGAAACGAGACTCCTCGGAAAATTACCGAGGAGTGGAGGACCTATCGGCACTCGGTGAGAAAGGATTCCGGAGCCGATGGACCGGAAACCAAATGTAGTGGGGCTTTGAATCTCAATAAATAACCAGAAAATGTTCTTTCGTAGAAACCGTATCGAGAGACGCTCAAATTGTGGATCGCCATCGGGGGCCTGTCAACTTCCCTTCTCCTTGTCACCACGGCCCACCCTGTGAAGCCGGCAGACTCTTACAGTTGACCAAACTCCTTTAGCAATAAGTACTTATGGTTGCATGGAGGTTCGATTTATCACTTTCGGTATCCCATAAATCCAAAATGATCGACGCTCTTAAAAAGTGGTCGCGTCACAAGATTTATGACTCTTGGCTATGAATTGCGTCCCGCATCTTTTGAATGAGCGTTGGAATAGCCGTTCGCGGATCCTCTTGGTCCTCATATTCAAGAACGACGTATCCGCGGTAATTGGCCCGTTTGAGAATCGCAATCACTCGCTGCAAATCCGCTTTTTCGGCGATGCCATTTGGAAACACTGTTGCTTTGAGCTGCGCGTTGATGGTGTATGGAGCAATGCGTTCAAGATCGAAATAGGGGTCTGGTGTTTTGAAATTGCCACCGTCGAGATTGACCCCAAACCAAGGAGAAGCTTTTACGCCTTCAATGATTTTGAGTATTTGCTCACTCGTGGATGTAATACCGCCGTGGTTTTCAAGCGCCAGAAAAACGCCTCGCTGGCTTGCATAGTCAAGGGATTCATTGATCCCGGCCACGCATCGCTCACGAGCCGCCTCCTCGGAATCACCGGCGGGAACCGAGCCGGCAAAAATTCTGATCACAGGTGCTCCAAGCATCGCCGCATGATCAATCCATTCCCGGCACATCATTAAATTCTGATTTCGCTTGGGACCTTCCGGCAAACAGAAATCGTTCCCAATGGCGGTTCCTGAAATATCCAGTCCCAATCGAAAGCAACGCTCCTTCAGACTCGCGAGGTATTCCGGCGGAATGTCGATCGGAAAATAATAGCTCGTCAGTTCCGTTCCATCGAGATTTATTTCAGCGCAGTAGTCGATGAACTGTTCAATCGTCATTTTCGCCGCGGCCACTTGTTCTGGCGTTCCGCGCTTTATGAGATACCGATCAAACGAATAGGCCGCGAGACTGAGTTTCATATGACTTCCGGCAAGCCTCGCGATTGGGGCGGCGGCCCGGACACTTGACGAACCTGACACCATTGCCGCTGCAATGGCTCCGGGAGCGGCAAAGAGAAGATCGCGACGACTCGAACGCATCTGAGTCACTTCACAATCGCTGAACATCGTGGGATTGGTTCGGCGAACTTTCTGTCGGTCTATCATTCGGAGAATCTCTCCTCGGGATGCTTCCACCGCGACGGCTTATGGCTTGTCGACTTCGGCAATCACGTTTGCATAGAAACCGAGACGCTCCTGCGTTTGTTTGGTGCGGCCTTCAATCAGCATTGGTCGAAGACTCAATGCCCAGTTTTGATCGGCGGCTATTTTTGCATCGACTTTTGCACGCAGTTCATCAGCATTGCGATTGATCACTGGTGCTGCTGCTGCAACGACGCTTCGAATATATTCATCTGCCTGCAGATGTGGATTCGGTTCGGCAAGAACATCGAAATTGCCCACCGCCCACGCGATTCCCTCCGTGAGATGCTTTCGGTATGCGTCGTCCTTCCACGTTGCGTCATTGTGCCCGAGATTTGTATAGAAGACTCGACCCTTTCCATATTCGCGCACCCACGACACCGGAACGTGCCACGGTTCTTTGGGAGTGCTGGCAGACATATCGAGGCTGAGCAAAACTCGCACCGTACCAGGATCGAAACGCATATCGTATTGATAGATTTCATCCTTCCAGCGGAAACGCTCCGGAAACATCGATGACAAACGGTGATTCGGTTCGTGGACAACGAAGGCATGCTCGCCGCCACCACCCCAAGGGTGTCCTGCGAATGCCCCACCAACCAGATCGCGATAACCGTCCGATTTTTTGAGCGTATCGGTGGCCGCATGCATCCCTATAAACGCCTTTCCAGAACGAATCCATTCCAGGAATAGATTCATATCCGGAATTGGAAGGTCGTCTCCTGTGGTGTTGGCAAAGATGATGCCGTCAAAGAGTTTCAGGCTTTCTGGATCAAATGCCTTTGCAAAACGGTTTTTGATTTCGCTGCGCCAGTGGCCTTCGGCAACGCGGGCGGCTTCGCTTTCTGACTTGAATACCTCTTCTGTTTTTTTCCAGTCTTCGTCGCTGGTGCCAGTTTCTCGCTTGGGTTGTTTTGGCGAAGACGGGCGTGCCATCGGAATTTTGAGAAAATCGACTCGATAAAGACCGGTTGTTCGACCGAGTTCTTCGAGCACCGGCTCTGCAGTTTCAATGGATCCGTGCCGAAAGCCTTCGGTGACTGTCACGACGAGAAGTCGCTTGGGGATCTCTGCAGCAATGGCCGCGGATGGCGCGTTCAACAATGGACACAGTGCCATCGACATCGTGCCAATCCCAAACCAGAACGTTCTCTTTATCAGACGCATCGTTTAACTTCTCCAGAAGATTTTTGGCAATTCGGTGTAACTTATTGAAGAGGCGACGCGATGCACCAGAGATGATCTCTGCCTCGCAAGAATATCTGTCCATCGACGCAGGCTGGCGTAGCAACAATCATTTCATCCATGACGTTTCGAGCGAGTACTTTGAATTCGTCACCCTCTTCCAACACAAACGTTACGCCATCTTCCCTCGTCAGCAAAATTTTCCCGTCAACGATAATCGGCGACGCACTATAAGCACTCCGATTTTTTTCGAGTTCACCCGTCCAGATTGTTTTCCCGGTCTTGGCTGCTAAGCACGCGACCGTTCCCTTGTCGGTGCACAAAAGAACGCGTCCGTTGACTGCTGCAGGTGTCGGAACATCCGCGCCGAGATCTTTTCGTTCCCATGCCAGATGACTTTGTGTGACGTCACCCGATCCTCCGAGCGTGACACCCGTGAGTGTTTCTCCTCGGGCATACGGCGCGATCACGATGCCATCCGAAATGACTGGCGAGGCAATAGAACGAAAATATTTATGCCCTGTCGGATTCAAACCGCCAACGCGCCACAGTTCGTCACCCGTTGAGCTATCGTGGGCCGTCACGTGATCGGCACCAAGCACAACGAGCGTTTCGCCGATACCGCTTGCGGCCGGAATCACAACGGGTGTTGAATAACTCTGCGCCGCTTCTTCGGGAGCGCCGAGATTTCGATCATGTTTCCAGAGCATTCGGCCGTCGAGTTTATCGAAGGCGACGAGATAGCTCGGCCCGGTTTGCATCACCGCCACGACCAAAGCGTGTGACGAGAGTACCGGAGACGTTCCAAGATCCCACCAAAGCGTGTCCTCGCCAAATCGCTGTTGCAAATTGATTTCCCAGATCACGTTGCCCTGCATGTTGAGACAGCAGAGTTCGCCGCTCTTGAAGTAAAGATAGATGTGGGTGCCGTCGGTCACCGGCGAGGGATTTGAGCCGGTGGCTTTGGCATGCTTCCCAGAACGTTCGCTGCCGAGTTCTTTGCGCCACAGCTCTTGGCCCGCGCGATCAAAACAAACCACGGCGTTCTTGCCGGCAATCGAACAGGTCACGATAATGCGATCTTCCCAGACAGCAGGCGAACTTGCACCAGGTCCCGGAAGCTGTACTTGCCAGAGAATATTTTTATTCGGGCCCCACTCCGCTGGATACCCTTTGCCAGCCGCCACGCCATCGAGCGACGGGCCTCTCCAGTTAGGCCAGTTGTCGGCTCGCGCAGCGACGACACTGATCGCACCGGCGACCATGATCACAGCCAGGCTTTGGATCGCTTGCCTGAGACGCGTTTGAATGCTTGCACTCTTTTTTTTCATGGTACAGATCTCTCTGGGGTTCACACATCTTTTGCGAGAGTCTATTCACGGCTTCCACCACGCGTCGAGCCTCTTGCGTAGGTCGCTCACCAGATCGGGATGGGAGACTGCACAATTTTCTTTTTCCTCGGGATCGGCAGCGATATTGTAGAGCTCGACAACGGCGTTTTCGAATTTTTCCAGAGAGCTCGGATCAACGAGTCTCGCTTCCCATCGCTTCGCCGCCGACTGGTGAACGTTGCCATCCGCGGTTGCCGGCACAATCAGCTTCCACTGTCCGCGCACCATCCACCGCCACATGAGATTTTCTTCTGGGTGTTCAAGGTCGATCGCGGTATGCGTAAAGCACTCGCCGAAAATTTCTTCTCTCGCAGTCACCTTGGATTCGTCAAGGAGATTCACGCCCATGAGCGACGGCGGCGGCGAAATCCCGCAGGCGGCCAAGATCGTTGGCGCAAGATCGATCGAACTCACATGTGCCTCACTTCTTCCAGCAGTGATCGTGCCGGGTTGACGCAGCATGATCGGTGTGCGAAGTCCGCCGTCATACGGAGAGAGTTTTGATCGAGGGGCGAACCCCGGCTTGTCCATGCTTTGAATCCATCCATTGTCCGTCACGTACACCACGAGGGTTTCCTTGGACAGATTTTCACGGTCGAGAAAATCGAGCAGATCTCCAACGGTGCGATCGAACCGCTCGATATTTCCCCAATACCGCGCGATGTGTTTACTCTGAGTGCACTGTGCGTAGTGTTCAACAATGTCCGGCGAGGGATCGTGTGGATCGTGCGGCAGCATCGGTGCATACCAGACCAGAAATGGTTTGGCATCGTTGCGACAGTGACTGACAAAATCATAAATCGGCTGCATCGATGTGCGACCAATGGAAAGGCCCTCGTCGCCGTGACGGTCTCCTCGAGTCATTCCTTGAGTAAATCCTCCTCTTCGAAAATGACCTTGCCACCACTTCCCAGTCTGAAAACTTTCGTAACCGGATTGTGCGAGCATCGCGGGCAGTGTGGGCGTCTGCTCAAGATGAACGTTCATGCGTTCGCGTCCGTCGATAAATAAACGCCTGCCATCGGGTGTATTGCGACCAACTCCACGCTGTTCTGGAGGATCATTACACGTGATCAGGTGTTGATGCGGATATCGTCCGGTGATAATTGTTGCCAGACTCGGACAGCAAAGACTGCTCGTCACATATCCTCTTGGAAACAGACGGCTTTCTCGTGCGAGGCGATCGAGGTGCGGGGTTCGCACATGCTCATGTCCCATAAAACCGTAGTCGGCCCAGTGATGATCGTCCGAGACAATAAGGAGAACGTTTGTCTGTTTTGCTGCGACGAGTTCCGGCTGAAGCGTCACCAGCGTCGCCGCAACAATCTGCACACAATGCCAAAGAACCGTCGCGCTGCTTGTAGCTCTCAAAAAACTGCTCCCACGTTTCAGATCCTTACTCACGATGACTGTTTTAGACGACTTTCAGAAAAGCGAACAATTTTTTCGAGTGTTAGACTTGCCTGCAGAGGAATGAAAACCACAATCTACTATGAGATACAGAGGCACTCCAGAGGCGGTCTCCTTCGGTTCGTGTACAGACGCCCCTGGTCGTTGCTCGATTTTTTCCAATCCACCTTTTCTCCTTGGAGAGCTTTTTGTGACGATGCTTTCAACAGATTACAGACGATTGCTGGGCGGCTTTTTTCTTTTGTTGCCGGTGGCCGTTGCTGGTGTCATGTTCCAGGTTCACGCGGACCAACCGCCGAAAATCTATTCGCAATCAGCAGAGAGAATGTCTGTTGAGGCACCCATCGATGCGGCTTTTGAAAAATCTGCTCTCCCACAACTTGCTGATTCATTCCGAGTGCCAACGGGCTTCCAGGTTGAGCGACTTTTTACAGTTCCGCAGGATGAGCTCGGTTCGTGGGTTTCTCTGGCGATCGACAGCAAGGGGCGATTGATTACCAGCGATCAAGGAGAGAAGGGGCTCATGCGCATCACACCGGCGCCTTTCGACGGTTCAAGACCGACACTGGTCGAAAAAATTCCGCTGGCCATCACCGGTGCCCAAGGAATCCTCTGGGCATTCGATTCGCTTTATGTCGTGTGCAATGGTGGGCCTGGCAGCGGCCTCTATCGACTCCGCGATACCAACGGTGATGACACACTTGATTCAATAGAAAAGCTGATCGCGATTCCCGGTGGCGGCGAACATGGTCCACACAATATTGTGCTCAGCCCGGATGGAAAAAAATTGTTTGTGATCGCGGGCAATCACACCAAGCTCCCCTTCGACGTAAAAGAACTCACGCCGACGCAAACCATGGGCGGTGCACGACAAAATCAAAGACGGGTTTCACTCTCAGAAGGTGCCAGCAGTCGACTCCCGGCGAATTGGGATGAAGACTTACTGACGCCGCGAATGTGGGATGCCAACGGTCATGCCACAGGCATTCTTGCGCCTGGTGGCTGGGTTGCGAGTACCGATCCCGATGGAAAAACGTGGGACGTTTGGTCGACTGGCTATCGCAACCCCTACGACTTTGCGTTCAATGCCGACGGCGAGATGTTTGTGTACGACGCCGATATGGAATGGGACGTTGGCGCACCTTGGTATCGTCCGACGCGGGTGAACCACGCGACGAGTGGGAGTGAACTCGGCTGGCGAAGTGGCAGTGGAAAGTGGCCGAAGTCATTCCCCGACTCAACGCCGCCTCTGGTTGAGATCGGTCCTGGCTCTCCAGTCGGCGTCACGTTTGGATACGGTGCAAAGTTTCCGGCCGAGTACCAGAAGGCTCTTTTTGTTCTCGACTGGACGTTCGGCACGATCTGGGCAATTCACACCACGCCCGATGGATCAAGTTACAGCGGAATCAAGGAGGATTTTCTTTCTCGCACTCCGTTGCCTCTGACCGATGCGATCGTGGCCCCTGATGGCGCGCTCTATTTCACAGTCGGTGGTCGCGGCACGCAGTCAGAGTTGTATCGCGTGACTTACTCTGGCACAGAATCCACTGCGCGGGTCGATGCGAAAGAGCCTCGCGGTGCACAGGAACGATTGCTCCGACAGTCACTCGAGGCGAATCACATGCCTGCCGCAGACCCCCGCAAGGCGGTTGAACAATTGCTCAAGCATCTGGGCCATCAAGATCGTTTTATTCGGTATGCGGCACGAGTTGCGATCGAACATCAACCGCTTGAATTGTGGGTCGATCAATCGCTGTCGCTGAAAGATCCGCTCGCGCTGATCAATGCATCGGTTGCCGTTGCTCGACAAGCCGAGCCAAAGGTGTTGCCAAACGTGCTCGACGCCTTGAAGCGAATCGATTACGAGTCACTCGACACGGCTGGCCGAAGAGAACTTGCACGGGCCTATGAACTTTCGTTTATTCGCCTCGGCATGCCTGACGATGTCAGGCGCATGGCAATTATCGATCACTATTTTTCGAAGTTTCCTACCGGTGATGACGGTGTTGATCGAGAACTTGCTGCGATTCTTGTACACCTGAAAGCGCCCGGAATTGTAACCACCCTCTGCGGCATGCTTTCAGCGAGCGTCAAGGGCGTTGCCTCTACAAATCTCGGTGATGACGAAGCTTTGATGACTGCCTACGCCGCGCGCAACAGCAATTTTGGTGGCGCGATCAAGGAGTATCTCTTACATCGAGGCGATTTACAGCAAATCCACTACGCCTATGTTTTGCGCAGTGCAAAAGAAGGCTGGACTTCAGCCGATCGCAAAGCTTACTTCGCGTGGTTCGAACGCGCAAACGCATGGGCGGGTGGCAATAGCTTTCGGAAGTTTCTCTCGAATATTCAAAAAGAGAGTCTCGATGGTCTTCCGGAAAAGGAAAGGGCCGATGCGATCGCGATGATGGACAAAAAAACAATTACTCCGGTCGCGTTACCAAAGCCCGAAGGGCCTGGGCGGATATGGACGGTTGAAGAGATTGTTTCCAAAACAGCAGACGTGACATCTCGCGGCGCCAGAAACTTCGAACGTGGCAAGCGCGCGTTTGCTGCCGCACGCTGCGCGGTCTGTCATCGTTTCGGTGATGACGGTGGCGCAACAGGACCTGATCTCACGCAAGCCGCCGGACGATTCTCGGTGAAAGATATGGCGGAGGCGCTTCTTCATCCGAGCAAAGTGGTTTCGGATCAATACAAGGCGAGCATTGTGACAACTTCTGACGGGAAGGCTTTCACCGGACGAATCGTTTCCGACTCGGGCACGAAGATTATCGTGGTGACTGATCCTGAGGATGCGTCAAAGTTCGTCGAGATTGAACGGTCCAATATCGAAGAAATCATTGCCTCCACTGAATCCCTCATGCCCAAAGGACTGCTCGACGCATTGAATGAATCGGAGGTGCTCGACCTGATGGCCTACACGCTTTCTCGCAATAATCCGTCGGCGCAAGCGTTTCAAAAACCGTAAGGCGACCCGGTATCAAAAGCTGGATTTGCAGCTCGAGAGTTCCTTTGCCACGGCCTGACGCATTGCTTCAATACTTTCGCGCGCAAACCGGCTCTGCATTGACTTTGCCACGGGAGTAACGAGTCGTACCAGTGGGTGGCGAAATTTGGAAAAAGCCCGCACGTCATACCAGACTCGACCGGCTGTATCGAATTCAATCATAAATCGCTCTTCACCACTGGCCATATGACCAGGGAGCGTGCCGAAGGCATATCCGTAGCGAGACCCACCTTCTGAATCGTGACTGTTAAAATGCGCAATGATTCGACAAGGGTTCACCCAGTCAATGCCGAATGCTCTGGCCACAATCAGAATCGTTGAACCTATCGTGGCAGGCCCGTTTTGAGGATGAACCGAAATCCACTTTGAAGGAAACTGTTCCCAGCAATCCAAGGCCCTGCATGCTGACCGTCGCACATCCTCACCGACTCCAAGCTGGGTCCTGAAATGTGTTCGTCGATACCCGCGCGGAGTTTCGAGACGATCGGCGCCGCCGATGAGGTCGTATGGATATGTGAAAGGAAGCGTTGACTGACGCGTTCGAGTTTTCTCAAGCGAGTCCGCTGTGCTTCGCATTGGCCACAGTTTCACTGTCGCACTCTACTGATGATGACATGGAAGACCTACCATGAACGGGCGCATTGATCCGGTTTCAATGGCAACCTTCAATGCTAGGCTTTGGCAACATTTCGGCCAGTCCTTTTTTGCGTTCTGTACGTTTTCTCTCCTCGCACAAAACGTCTGTGTGATCGCGTTGCACTGCGCTCAAACAACAATGTGGCGCGAGCCAACGTGTCAGAGTGTTTCCACGGTAATCGCCATAACGATCGGCGCCGTATCGTCCGGGCCTTTGAGAAGTTCGACTTCCCGAATGACATCCGTTCGGCCTGGATGCAGTCGGATCGAACGGATCTGTCTGCCGTTTAGATCAAAGGCAAACATGCTTTTGGGAACGTCGATTCGGCGAACGTAGTCGGCCATGTGTTCGCCATTTTCAAGCGGCAAGTCTTCTGTTTCTCCATTGGCATAATGCAGACGAACAATCAGAGAGACCGAGCCTTTGGCCGTTGCCGGAAAACCCCATCCCGACACTCCACCGAGCAAGTAAATTGCCCGCGTCGCAGTGCCCAGGGGCATCTTGACCGATCGGGGCATCTTCGGTGGTAGAGAGCCCAGCGGTCCGTGGAGCATGATGATATTGGGAACGCTTTGTCCCTTCGGATCGACAAGGGTGAACGGAACACCTTCAAAGATTTTTGGGCTCCAATCGTCGAAGACAAGTCGCTCGGCCATATTCTCCGTTGAATAAAACAGCCCCTTGGTGCTCACGGCCGTTGCCACTTTGTCGAGAACCAGAGGAACAAATTGTCCCTTGGCGGTAAGAAACGCCAAGAGATCTACAAAGCCTTCGACCGGTATCAGCTTTTCAAAACCTTCCGGCATGAGTGATTTTGACGAGGGCTGGAGCAGATCTATTTCTTCCCGTTGGATCGCGTGTCTTTTTCCTTCGGCATCGACGATTTCGATGGCCGTGCGACTTTCGCTGGCAAGCAGTCCCGTAACCACTCGACCGTCTTGGGTACTGGCGGTATAGGCACGAAAGTTTCCTTCAACATTTCGATTGGGATCGAGAATATGGGTGAGCAGTTCATTTCTCGGATGGACCGCCGTTCCGGTCAGGTCGGGGCCCACCTTTCCGCCAACTCCAGAATGCGTGTGGCATTTTCCACACTGCGCAGCGTAGAGCACCTTGCCTTTGATTGCGTCTCCGCCGAATGACACTTTTTCAAGCAACTCGTCGATCACTTTTTGACGATCAGGGTTCGGAAGGCTTCCTCCCTTGGCAAGAATTTTTTTTGCCTGATCGCGCACTTCACGATCGGGATGTTCGGCCAGACGATTTCGCTCGACCAGTGGAATGTCCTCGAGGCGGGTTTTTCCGTTTTTGAGTCGATCCACAAGCACTGCTGCAAATTGACGATTGGCAAGAATGGCCCGTACCGCCGCCTCTCGCACCGAAGGAGTGAACTCAACAGCGCGGTCAAGAATCGCATCCGCGGCCCCCGGGGCATTCGACTTGGCTGCCGCCGCGACAAGGGCCGATGCAAACTCCGGATTTGATCGCGCATCGACTCTGAGAAGCACTTCGGTAACAGCCGCTGGATCGGACGGCCGCAGCGCGATGAGTTGTTCGGCTGCCGTACGACGATCAATTTCCGGGACATCTTTGCGGTCGAGTTGTGAGAGAAACGTCTGACTGATTTTTTTGATATGAGCTTCGAGTATTTTGCTGCCGCATCGCTGTACGAGCGTGACAAGTTGTCCCTGACCAACTGGATCGAGCCGCTCAACGATTGTGGCAATCGCCTTCTCAGTCGATTCTCCAAATTCAGCATTTTTCCCAAGCGGCCATCCTTTGGCGAACCCGGCAAGGGCCGAAGACGCCGCCGAAGGATTGACGCTGACACATGTTTCAATTGTCTTTTTGAGCATGTCTGCATCGCCGCCTCGAGCCACATGTTCGCTGACCCGTTCGATGAGCGCGATGCGAAGAGGACTGATCACTTCTGAATTTTTTCCCGCGAGCAACTCGGGGAGCACTCCTTCTGCCTGCACGGCGGCGGCACTCGTTGCGGCATCGGATAAGACCGAATCAGAAACGGTGCGCGCATCTGCGAGCATACCGCTGACCATCCTCGCCGCATCGTCCGAGACCGGCATTTCTCCGAGACACTCGAGCACGGCGAGCCGTACCAAGGCGTGCGAATCGGATCCGACAGACGCATTTTGAATTGCCGCAAGTGTTTGAAGATTTCTCGGCAGGACAGCGATCGCATTCATTCGTACGCCCACAGAATCATGCGTCATCGCTGCATGCACTGCGGCAAGGGCATCTGCATCTGCATGTTCGTCGAGCAATCCCAAGAGCTTCATCACCCACATCGCATGAATCGCGGGAGCATTGAGTCCGATCGCGTCGACGCTGTCGTCTTCGACCAGTGACACAAGACTCGCAGCGATGTCACGACCACCATCCGGCCGCGATGCACCGCGCTCGATCAAGAGCCTGGCTGCCTTGCTTCGCCAGAAAAGATTGTCGCTGGCCAACGCCGACAGCATATCGACCGTTGAATGACTCTCGATCTTTTGCCGCGAATTGCCAGAGGCTTCTTTCTGCGTCTGTTCATAGACTATTCGCCAGATGCGCCCGTGCGTCTTGTCGCGAAGAGGAGTGACGTACGCGCCGCGTTTGCCGGTTTCAAATCCAGCTGGCGTTGGATTGTGCTGGACAATGTAGTTGTACCAGTCGATCACCCAGACACTGCCGTCGGGTCCTATTTCGGCCGCGATGGGGGCTGTCCATTCATCGTCGCTGGCAACGAGATTAAAACCCATGCGGCTGGAAAACGACGCGCCCTGAGGACTGAGTTCGAACGTAGCGACGATGTGTCCGGTGGGTTCTGTCACAAAGGCCGTTCGATTCCAATACTCTTTGGGATACGCGCGAGCGGTATAGAGCCTGTGTCCGGCGGCCGCTGTAAAGCGACCGTGATGATCGACCTGACGAATTTTTGCGAAACCATTGCCTGCTGGTGCGAGCTCCATCTGCGGGGTACCGGCAATGCCGCCAAGAGTGGTTGCGCTCCAGCCCTTCACACGTTCATACACTCGATTGGCAAGCGGCATGTATTCGCTCGGATTGCCGTTGGCGGTGGAACCAAAGAGCAGTCCTTCCTCAGAGAAACCAAGGCCCCACGAATTATTATTGGTGCTACGCAAAAACTCGAGTTTCGAACCATCGGCTTTGAATCGAAAGAAGCCTTGTCCAAATTGGTGCTTTTCGTCTCCTACTTTTCCAGAAAATCCGGAGTAACCGACCATGCCGTACACCCAGCCATCGAGTCCCCATGTCAGATTGCTTGGGCCGGCATGGGTGTCGCCAATACCCCATCCGCTCAAAACAATGTTTCGCAGATCGGCCTTCCCGTCGTTGTCGGTATCTTTCAAAAAAAGAATGTCTGGTGCCTGGGCAACGAGCAAGCCTCCTGCGTGCGACAGCATGCTTGTGGGGATCGAAAGATTTTCTGCAAAGACGGTCCGCGTATCGGCCTTCCCGTCGCGATCGGTGTCGTCAAGAAATACGATTCGGTCGTGGCCGCTACCAGTTTCGTTTGTATTTTTTTCAACAAGTTCGTTGGGGTAGTCGACACTCTCAGCTAGAAACATTCTGCCGTTTGAATCCCACGCGCAAGCAAGTGGTTTAGCCTGCAGCAGCGGCTCGCTGGCAAAGAGTTCAACGCAAAATCCTTCGGGAGTGATCGCGTGTTTTTTGGATTCCTCCGGATCGAGTGGCTTTTGCATCGAAGACAGCGGCTCTTTCATTGCCCCCCATGTGCCGCCTGGATCGTAGAGTGGGACTTTTGCACTTTGGTATTCAAACGGCTTGAGACCTTTCGGTATTTGAGTCATCACCGGATGGTCGACATACGCGCTGACTGCCGAAAGATCACGGCCAGAAGCAAAACGAATCCCTCGCTCAAGAAGATTTTGAAATCCAGGATGGCTCCAGGTCCGTTGGTCGTGCCCCCAGGCTGTATAGAAGACGCGACCCTTTCCTTCGTTGCGAACCCACGTCCACGGTTCGTGATGATCTCCCTCAACGCGTTCCTCTAATACTGTTCGTCCACGATCGTTGTGCCGGGTGTGCACGTAGGTCTCATCCCAGCTGGAAAATCCCGTGAAGCCTTTCATCAACGGATGTTCGGGCTCGAGAAGCGTGGTTCGAAATTCGCCAGTGCCATGCTTTTGAAACTGCGCACCGACCATGTCGACCCAGAGTGGTGAATTCCGAAAACAAAAGCTCGCGCAGTGCAGCGGGATAAGCCCTTTGCCACCTCGCACAAATTCGACGATTGCAGCCTCGCATGGAAGTGGCAGTTCGTCGATATTCGCATACACCGCCAGAGCGTCGTACGCGTCAAGCACCGCGGGTTCGAGGTCTGTCATGCGATCGGTATAAATCATTTCGATGCCTCGCTTTTGCATCACAGGCGCAATCTGTGCAAAGCGTTCGGCAGGGAGATGATGCCCCTTGTCTCCCAAAAAGAGGACGCGAATCGGCCGATCAGCGGCGACCGTGTATTGAAACATTCCGACAACAAGACACAGCGCACTGAAAAGCGGCTTCAGAAAACTGTTCGAGAAAAACCGTCGGTCTAACGCTGTTCGACCGACAGCACAATACAGTCGCCTCATTTTTTCCTTCACACTGTTTCTCCTCAACCGCTCAAGCTCCATTCGGGGAGTTTCATGATCTCTCCGCCTTGCATGGCACTCTGGTGTGCGAGCAATCCCGTGCAGGTCCAGTTTGCGCTTTGACGGGCATTGGGAAACGGATCACGCCCCTCCACAATCGCCGTCACAAATTCATGCACCAAATGCGGGTGGCTGCCGCCATGGCCGCCGCCTTGCGTAAACGAGAGATGCTGATGGTCGTCAGCATCGTAGACGCCACCGGTTGTAAAGCGACGGATCGACTCTGGCAAAAGATTCGCAAAGTCGCCGACGGCGACCCGTTTTGGAATCTCTGACTCGGGCAGTTTCGCAGTATGCACCACAGGCTCTTCCCCCTCGCACAACTGCCACTCAAAGCTCTTTTTTGATCCGTACACGTCGAAGCTTTCTCGATACTGCCGGGCAGTGTCGAAGAGCGAACGGATGACGCGGGCCACCACATCGCTGTCTCGCAGTGTGATATGCGCACTTTCAATTGCAAACGGCGAGCCGTATGCGGCAACGAGTTCCTCGCGAATGCGTCCCGATCCAAAGCAACTCACCTGCTGGGCATCTTTTCGTTCGAGCGCCAGGCACGGTCCGACGCAGTGCGTTGCATAGTGCATCGGCGGCAGGCCTGGCCAGTAGTGTGGCCACCCGTCCATATCCTGCTGGTGGCTGGCCTGCACGAACTGAATTTTTCCAAGTTCACCCCGATCTGACATCGCTTTCAAAAAGAGAAACTCGCGGGCATACACAACCGTCTCGGCCATCATGTATTTGAGTCCGGTCTTCTCTGAGAGTTCGACAATTTTTCTACAGTCTGGTATTGAGGTGGCCATCGGCACGGTGCACATCACATGCTTGCCCGCTTCAAGTGCGGCAATGGACATCGACGCATGGTCTGGGATGGGTGAATTGATATGAACCGCATCAATGCTCTTGTCTTGAAGCACTTCTGCATAATTGCTCCAGCGTCTCTCGACGCCAAAGGCGTTCCCTACTTGATCGAGTTTTTCTTTTGATCGCTGACAGATACCGGCGAGTTCCACAAGCGGATGTCGCTGATGAATCGGAATAAACTCTGCGCCAAATCCGAGCCCTACAACTGCCAGACGTATTTTTTGTCCACTGTTTGCCACGTTGACTGACATTCCAAAAGTCTCCTTTCATTGAATACACAATGCTTTTAGGGCGATGAATTCTTGCTGCCCCCGACAACCGCTCTCTATTTTTCGCTGCACGAGCTGCTTTTCAAGTGACCGCTCGTTGCGAGGCCGACTGCAGTGTTCTTTGCGGCTCGGGAGCGTCCCTGCGTCTTTCTCAACGAACCTAATAGAGAAGCTTTTAAACTTCCGAAAATTTTTATGGTCTCTCAAAAAAATGACCCAAAATCTTCCAAGAATGCCTGTTTTATGAGTGCAGTTCCGTTTTTTCCTGCACCATCGTTCGCGCTCACGAAAAACTCACATGTTTCGCACAAACGACTCATTGACAAGGCCTATGGTTCTTCTCGTTGGAGGACGAAGTGCTTCGTCTGCAACGAGGGTAACTTTCGCGACACGATCGACTGCTTCAGACGAAGTGTCCGCAAAAAAGCCCCAAGGAACGATCGGCGAACCTACGACAGGTTCAGCGCTCAGGAGTATGGATCTATGCTACGACTGTCCCACCTCATGTCTGAAATGTCCGGTCTATCCGGTCTGTTAGGCCTGTCGCGCATCAAGCGACGGGGCTTCACGCTTGTGGAGCTTTTGGTTGTCATTGCGATCATCGGCGTTTTGGTCGGAATGCTTCTGCCCGCTGTGCAGGCGGCTCGCGAGGCGGCTCGCAAATCGGCGTGCGGCAATAACATCAAGCAAATGGCCTTGGGTGCGCTCAACTACGAAAGTGCCACCGGCGCATTCCCCACCAGCGGCGAAGGCAAGCGAATGAATGGAACAGCTCAACTCGACGTCATGAATGTTGAATCGTTTCATACTCAGATTTTATCGTTCATCGAAATGGCCGATCTCGGTTCGAAGTGGCAGTCCAAGCGACCCTACTGGGATACTACTGCAAGCGGCGGCGCCAGTAATTCCGGTCTCGCTGCCACAAGAGTCGGTGCGTTTCTCTGTCCCACCGACAGCATCATGAAAGATGAATTTGGCGGTCTCTCTGGCGGAGCGGCGGCAGGTGCTTACGCATACTATGGACAAAGTTCCTATATGCCGGTTGCCTATACCGATCTTCATCCCACCAGCGGCATCAGAGACAAGATTACGTCGTACAGGCCGGGTGTTTTGTCTGTTGACAACAGTTCCAAGATGGCGAATTGTTCCGACGGCACCAGCAAATCCCTGATGTTCGTGGAAGCTGCCGGGCGTTCGCTCGCAACGGTCGGCAAGCGAGCCACCGTTCTGGGTGGAAACACCGAATGGATCCGTGCTGGTGGTGGTCAGAAAACAGTTATTGCCGCTGGCGATGCTCTGTGGACCGACGGTGGCTCGGAGACCCCTTCGGGAAAGACAAACCCCAATCGCTGGGCAGATGCCGACAACGGCAGCGGTGTCTCGGGACCGCCAAATGAAGAGGCTTCTACGGCTCGAACCCAGAACATTATCAACAACAACAAGACTCCGCTGCCAGGTGCTCAAAGTCCATACGGTGGCCCCACGGCCTGCACGTGGGATGTGAATAACTGCGGATCCAATGATGAGCCATTCAGTCTGCATGCCGGTGGCGGTTGCTTCGCCGGATTTGCTGACGGCAGCGTTCATTGGCTTTCAGAAAAGCTCGATCTGCATGTTATGCGTCAACTCACCGATCCAAAAGATGGCGAGCAGGCAAAGAGTTACGAGTAGTTTTGAGTTGTAAAGTTTCTCCCAACAACGAAAACCCCCGGCTTCACCGCCGGGGGTTTTTTTATGCATTTCTTGAATTCAATTTTCACCGAGCACGCTCAACGCCGATCCATCTCGGCGGCGCAAAACCCTTTCTTTTGCGGCATGAAAGCCCGCTTCACAATTCGCTCGAAATCTCTTGGCCGCGCCACTACACTGCGGCTGCTTTGGGACTGCGTGGGAGTTCTCGAAAATTGTGCGATGCACCTTTTTGAGGTGCCCCGAGAACGAATTTTCCGGCATGGATGCCGCTGCCGCTGCCGC
This sequence comes from Planctomycetota bacterium, assembly GCA_003669585.1. Taxonomy (GTDB): domain Bacteria; phylum Planctomycetota; class Planctomycetia; order Pirellulales; family UBA1268; genus QWOQ01. The sequence continues at coordinate 351,728 of QWOQ01000017.1, forward strand.
ATCAATGACTGGATTGACTGAATTCTTGTGAACGCATCGACTGTTGCACTTCTGTGGCTTCCATCCGATCGCTGTGATCTCTTGTCAGAGACTGCTGCGCGAGCATCGCTTCCGACAAGCAGTCCGCTGTGCGAGATGGTTTTTGGAGAAGAAAATAGACTTTTTCTTCACGGTCTAGAGTCTGTGCTCGATCAACTCCCTGGCCTGTACAATCCTGTCGTGATCATCGGGCCCAGCGGCAGTGGAAAAACTCGGGCTCTCTCCGGGGTTCTCATGCACTGGAAAACCGCAGGACAAGGGGGCGTTTCTCTTGCGAACAAGCCTGATCAGCGACTCTCTAAAACCAATTCGCCGAAAAAAGATTCGTTCAATCAAAAAGTTCTTGTTGTCAAAACTCTTTTTATCACAGGCAATCATCTTGAACGATTGATTCGCCACCATCTTGCGCACGAATCGATTGAATTGCTCCTTCACGAATGGTCGCAGTTGCACTTGCTCATCATTGACGACTTCGATCGAGTCGTTTCGGCATCCGTCTGGGAAGTGATTGGTCGAGTGGTTGACCTGTGCCTCAACGGCTCGTGTCAACTGATGGTCTCGCTCCACCATTCACTTGAAAACTCCAGCACAATCCCGTCGCGGATTGTTTCGAGACTCGAGAGCGGGCTCGTCATTTGTATCGCCGCACCAAACCTTCTTGTGAGCCAGCGCCTCGTAGAATTTCATGCGTGTCGTATCGAATGTGAACCTTCCAAAGAGGCACGGGATATCATTGCCAAAACACTTGTTTTTCCAGGTGCAATCGCTCTTTTTTTCGATCTCCTCAAGAATTCCGAAGGCTTTACCCCGTCTCAAAGTTTAGACGCAACTCGCGCCGCCGCACTCCTTTTGGGAAAGATTCCTGCCGCAGGCGCAGCACCGACTATCAAGCAACTTATTGCCGTTACGGCGACCTATTTTAAAGTTCTTCCGTGCGATCTCGTTGGGCCTTCCCGTCGCCGAGTCTTTGCACACGCCAGAAGCGTAGCGATGTATCTTGCACGGCACTTGACCGACGCAAGCCTCGTTTCGATCGGGCGTGCGTTTGGCAATCGCGATCACACAACGGTGCTCTATAGTGTTCGCATTGTTGCTGCCAGGGCCGCCAAAAATGCAACCGACCGACGCATTTTATCCGATCTCTTCGAAAGTCTCTCGTCGACAGCTTCTCAACGCCTATCGGTTGAAAAAAGAAAAAACCCTTCTCCGGTACGACTGAGTCACAAGTATCCCAAATAATCTAAACATATTTCTGGGACTGTTTGATTCCTGTTGGAAGTATGTCTTAAAAAACAGATTTCATCCGTTCGGTGTAGATGACTCCTCGTTTTTCGACAATTGTCATGAGTTGATTGTTACTCTTCCAGCACTCTTTTGGATGCCTTTCTATCTGATTTCAAAAGCCTTGTTCAACTATAGAACGACACTTATACAACCTCTTGTTGAGGCTTTTTCCAACATCGCAGTGACACTTTCTCCACTGGTCGGCGCTTGTGTTTGAAAGGCTGCTATCTCTCTACGACAGCTGCACTTTGAATCGACTCGGTGAATTCTTTTTGTGCGAAAGGTGAGAAGTTTTGCGGTCTGGATATTGCCTCGTATTACTCTTCATACTGCTGAGACTGCTTCTTTATCTCTCCATTGAAAAATGAAAAAACGGAGTAGGAGGATTGTTTGCGGCGCGACTTTTTTGCGACCTTCAACGGTTCATGCCAAGGAAGGGCCAAAAATGAATCTACCCCATGAAAAATCGTTGCGAATAAGGTAGATTCAGGGGTCCAAAGAATCCTTCTAGCATCCTACGGCAATCGTTCGGCATCCAAACGATTTTCAGATTGATGGAGAGCATGAAAGGATCCTTGGGAAGTTCAGACTGTAGAGAGTCTATTTTCGATGGTAAAAACTTTGAAGGAAGTGATCGATGAATGTGAAATGCAGTCGAGAACCACTGCTTGCAGCGATTCAAAGCGCATCGGCCGTGGTGCCAACGAGATCTCCGAAACCGGTACTCACCAACGTAAAACTCGAAGTGACTGCCAACGGCGCTGTTTTAAGTGCAACAGACCTCGAAATTGGCCTGAGAGCAACCGTTGAAGGTGTTGAAACGATTACCGAAGGATCTGTTCTTTTGCCGGCAGCACGTGTTTCGGCAATCGTTCGAGAGAGTCCTGCCGGCACGGTGTTCACCATACAGACCGACGGTAACGCGGCTTTGATCCGAGCACCTCGAAGTGAATTTCGTTTGCCCTCCGAAGACCCGCTGGAGTTTCCAGCGGTGGCAGAATTTCCAAATGAACCATGTTACGAAATTTCTACACCGCTGGTACGAGAGTTGATTCGTCGAACCGTGTTTTCCACCGACAACGAATCGAGCCGGTATGCGCTTGGAGGAGTGCTTCTTGAATTGGCAGCTGGAAGCGTGACGGCCGTCGGCACCGACGGTCGACGATTGGCAAAAATGGAAGGACCCGTGGGAATCTCTGGTGGGCAACCGGCCGATGCGCAGCCAATTGTCCCAGCCAGAGCCTTACAATTGGTGGAACGCTGTCTCGGAGATGCAACCACGCATGTTCACATCGCGGCACATCAAAACGACATCATCGTGCGCACCGGTCTTACGACAATCAGTGCGAGATTGGTTGAAGGAAGGTTTCCGCGATGGCGAGATGTTTTCCCGAATCGACCCGAGGCCGTAAGGGTGAACCTGATTGTTGGTCCTCTTTTGGCCGCAGTTCGCCAGGCGGCAATCATGACCAGCGAGCAAAGCAAAGGGGTCGATTTTTCGTTTAACGCAGGCATGCTCGTGCTGTCGGGGCAATCTGTTGAAACAGGTGAGAGCCGCGTCGAACTGCCAATTGAATATTCTGGATCGTCCTTGAGGATCAAGATGGATCCTCGTTTTATGAGTGATTTTCTTCGCGTACTCGATTCCGGATCGAACGTATCGGTGGAACTCACCGATGCCCAAAGCGCCGCAGTGTGTCGAACAGAGGATGGATACGGGTATGTGATTATGCCGCTGGCGGCAGACTAAAGAAGAATGGATCGCTCCGGGAGGGCTCAGCCGAGACTCTCAGGCCAGCGGTCGACAGAAAGCATTGTTCACGGGAGATTCCGCGTGGGTCAATATAATCAGCGTTCGTCAGAGACAGGTCCATCGGCTACGCCGATCGGATCGATCATGTCGAAACTGCTTGCCCGCACCGGCTACGCCCGCGAGCAGTCCAGTTCTCAATTAGAGGGTATCTGGGAGCAAGTTGTGCCAGAGACTCTTCGAGAGAAGTCGCGAGCAACGACGATCAAGCGAGGGTTGCTCGAAGTACTCGTCACGCATTCGGCGCTCGTTCAGGAAATGTCATTTCATAAGCGAAAAGTGATTGAACAACTCACGCAACTCATTCCACAGGCAGCAATAAGCGACATTCGATGTCGGGTGTCGGCTGACGTCGGAGAACCTCGCCCCTGAAAGCCGCAGCACGACTCTTCAGTATTGATAGATAAAAAACAGACAGTGAACCCCAAGGAAGCGACCCTCCTCTTATGAGCGAATCTGATTCGAAGTCCGTCCAAAGTGGCTACGGTGCCGACGACCTTCAGCACCTTTCCGACAGAGAGCACGTGCGCGAGCGATTCGGCATGTACATCGGCGACAATACAGCCAGAGGACTTCATCACCTTGTCTACGAAGTCGTTGATAACTCAATCGACGAATGCGTTGCCAATTATGCAAAACGTGTTCATACAACGGTGAACGTTGATGGCAGCGTGACCGTTGAGGACGATGGGCGAGGCATTCCGGTCGAACGCCACCCCCAGCTTTCCGAAGAGATGGACCGAGAGGTTTCCACGCTCGAAGGCGTGATGACGGTGCTGAAATTTGGCGGCAAATTTCAGAAAGGTGCCTACCAGACATCCGGTGGTCTCCACGGAGTTGGCGTCACGGTTGTTAATTTTCTTTCGGAATGGTGTGAAGTGGAAGTTGCTCGAGAAGGGCACGTCTATCAACAGGAATATCAGCGCGGAGAGCCGACAGGGCCGGTGAGACGGATGGGCACCACGACCCGCACTGGCACCAAAACAACGTTTAAACCTGATCCGCAGATTTTCCCAAACACGAAGTTTTCTTGGGACACCCTTGCCAAGCGATTGCAAGAACTCGCCTTTCTCAATCGTGGAGTCAGGATCGCGTTTGCCGACGTAGCAAGTTCTCAGAACGAGGAGTTTTGCTATGAGCGAGGCATTATCGAATTTGTTGAATGGCTCAATCGCTCAAGCGACGCGATTCATCCAGATGTGATCACCATTGTTGGAGAGAAGGATGGAGTCTCTTGGGATATTGCCCTGCAGTACACCGGCGAGTACACAGAAAATGTGCACTCCTACGTCAATAATATTTCGACAACCGAAGGCGGCACGCATGTTTCGGGTTACCGCTCTGCGATCACGCGATGCCTGAATGCCTACGGGAAAAAAGTAGGCATTTATAAGGACATCATTCCAACCGGAGAAGATGTTCGCGAGGGGCTCACAAGCGTTATTAGCGTGCGGGTGCCCCATCCACAATTTGAGGGACAGACCAAAACAAAGCTCGGCAACGGCGAGATTGAAGGGATTATCAATTCGGCGGTGGGCGACTTTTTGACGAAGTATCTCGAAGAAAATCCCAAAAGCGCAAAGGCAATTGTTCAGAAGGGCGTGCTTGCGGCTGAAGCAAGAGCCGCGGCGCAGAAGGCAAAGGCTCTCTTGCGCGAACGCAAAGGTGCGTTGTCAGGCGGAGGCTTGCCAGGAAAGCTTCGCGACTGCACCAGCCGCGATGTGGCCAAGTGCGAACTCTATCTGGTGGAGGGAGACAGCGCCGGCGGCAGTGCTGAAGGAGGTCGGCGACGCGAGTATCAGGCGATCCTTCCGCTCCGAGGAAAAATTATCAACGCCTATAAAAGTCGTGAGGATAAGGTGCTTGCCAACGAAGAAGTCCGCAGCATGATTTCAGCAATTGGCGCCGGCATCGGTGACGAAGCGGACCTCGGGAGGCGTCGATACGACAAAATCGTGATCATGACCGACGCCGATGTAGACGGTTCTCACATTCGCACATTGCTTTTGACATTTTTCTACAGGCAGATGTATCAGCTTGTCGCAGCCGGACACGTCTACGTGGCCCAGCCGCCCCTCTTTCGTGTTCGATCGAAGAAAAGAGTTTATTACGTGCAGACTGAGGATGCCATGAAAAATCAGCTCCTCGACATGGGGCTCGGCGAGGGCGTCTTTGACCCGGGCGACGGCCGTCAGATTTCGGGAGAGGAAATGTCGAAGCTGTGTCGCACGCTGTCGGGTCTCGAAGATGCTTTGGTAGCGCTTGAGCGACGCGGAATCAGTCTGCGAGAACATGCAGGAAGGCGCGATGCAACAACCGGCAAGCTGCCGATGTATCACGTTTTTTATGGGATCGAAGAACATTGGTTTTGCAGTCGCGAATCGCTCGAATCATTTGTGGAAAAGAAATCTGCAGAAGCAGGCGGAGAGCTGGCGATTGGTCGATCAGAGAATCCAGGGAATACGTCGATCTCTTCGGAACCATCAGCGCTGAATGTCAACATCGACCAAGAAGGGCACGAGCAGTTAATCACGGTCGAATTGCACGAAGTGCGCAGTATCAACGCAGGGCTAGCAGAGCTTGTCACCATGGGATTCGGAATCGAATCATTGCTTCCGGAGGATCGCACGGGAAGCGAAGACTCGCGTTACACACTTCGACGCGGAGAAAACGAAATCGGCTTAGAAGATTTGCGCAGCCTTCTTTCGGCGGTGCGTCGAGCTGGTGAACGCGGCTTATCCATTACGCGGTTTAAGGGTCTTGGTGAAATGAATGCAGAGGAGCTTCGCGATACAACGCTTGATCCGGCCAATCGCACGCTGCTGCGGGTCACGATGACCGACGCAGCGGCTGCCGACGATCTTTTCCGCGTGCTTATGGGAGAGAAGGTCGAGCCAAGGCGGGAATTTATCGAGCGTCACGCACTGGACGTCAAAAACCTTGACGTGTAAGTGAGCCGGAAGCTGTCGGGACTGCCACAGAAACCGGATCGGTTTCTGTAAGTGGATGCAATGGGTTCAGTATGTCCGAAGAATTTTCACGGAGTGCTTTCTGAATGGCTAAAAAAAATATTGCCCAGATTGATGTAGGCGGCAAGACAGTTCTTGTGCGAGTTGATTTTAATGTGCCGCAAGACGAGTCTGGCGCGATTACCGACGATCGCAGAATTCGCATGGCGATGCCGACGATTCGCTCGATTATCGATCGCGGTGGTAAGGCTGTTTTGATGTCACACTTGGGGAGACCTTCCGGCAAGGGTTTTGAACAAGCGTTTTCGCTGACGCCGATCGCCCAAAGACTCGGCGAACTCCTCGGGCAATCGGTCGACATGGCCAGCGATACCGGCGGCACCGATTCAGTAAAAAAAACAAAGGCACTTTCTGCAGGCGGTGTGCTTGTCTTGGAAAACGTCCGTTTCAACAAAGGAGAAAAAAAGGGAGACGACCCGGCCTATATCGAAGGACTTTCGTCACTCGCCGATGCGTTCGTCAACGATGCATTCGGCACATGTCACCGAACCGAGGCGAGCATGTATGCCGTTGCGGTGGCGATGAAAAAACAGAAAAAACCTGTCGTCGTCGGTTTTCTTGTAGAAAAGGAAATTCAATATCTGGCCGATGTGATTTCAAAGCCAAGCCATCCGTTTGTGGCGATTCTCGGCGGTAAAAAAGTCTCTGATAAAATCGAAGTGATCACGAATCTTTTGGGGATCTGCGATTCTGTATTAATTGGCGGCGCGATGGCCTACACCTTTTCGCTGGCACAAGGAGGGAAAACAGGAACTTCACTCGTTGAAATCGACAAACTCGATTTGGCCAGAGACCTTCTTGCCAAGGCCGGTTCGAAGATCGTGCTCCCGGTGGATACGCACTGCGCAGATGCATTTTCATCCGATGCAACAAAGCGAATTGTTCGTGCAGGTGATATTCCGGAAGGGTTTGAGGGATTAGACATCGGCCCGGAGACCATACGAAAGTATTCGTCAATTATTGGTGAAGCAAAGACCGTTCTTTGGAATGGGCCGATGGGTGTTTTTGAAATGAGCCCCTTTGACGCCGGTACAAAGGCCGTGGCCGAAGCGGTGGTCATGGCCACTGGCAAGGGCGCTATTACGATCATCGGTGGCGGTGATTCAGCGGCGGCGATTGAACAGTTTGGATTTTCAGAAAAAGTCAGTCACGTTTCAACCGGCGGCGGCGCATCGCTTGAAATGCTCGAAGGAAAATCCTTTGAAAGTGTCGCAATACTCGACGAAGCCTGACGCGCGGCGGCAGGTACCGCGAGTATTGACTTCGCAATGCTTTATCGAGGGGCGAGTTTTCAGAGGCCGGCGGTGTCGAGCGGACTTGTCGTGGCGACGATTTGAGTATCAATCGCCTCGACATACCGTTGATCATGCGGACTGAGTCGCTCGACCGGAACGGTCGTATATCGGCCGTTGCTTTTAAGAAGTCGCACGCTCGAGCCATGAACTTCGACTAATCGGCCAATAGTTTCATGTCGGCCGGTGTTGTCGATCCAGCGTCGTACCGGTTGGTTTCCACCGAGCACAATGCCGGAATTAAATTGGCTGGCGTTAACCGATTCATCTTCGATGGCTGAATCTTCTTCGGAAGCTGCGGGCTCGTCTTGCATCTCCTCCTCTGCCTCCTCTGCCTCCTCTGGGAGGGCGGGAACGGCAGCAGGTTCGTCTGGCGAGTCTTCGTCATGCATTTCGGTGTCGTCGAAGCCAGACTCATCATCCGCAGGTTCGGCAGGCATTTCTTCATCGGGTTGCGTTTGTGAATCTGCAGAGGCCTCTTCGGCGGCATCTTCTTGCGGTACAGAGTCTGACTCAGTTGGCTCGGAGGGTTCGTTCATTTCCGACTCAGACTCGGAAGATTCTTGAGCGCTAGGCTCATCTTCATCGAAAAGGTTTTTTTCTGTTTCTTCTTCTGGTGGCGATATTGTTTGCGCGGGTTCCTCTTCGAGCATTTCTTCTTCTTCAGGCATTTCCTCTTCGACAGTTTCTCCCGGCTGCGAATCGACTGGAGGTACAGGCGATGCATCGTCCGGCTGCTCAGGAAGTGGCTCAGGTGTCACAGCTTTTTCCGGTGGCATCTCTTCCTCTGCGGAAGCTGGAGAAACCTGAGAATCAGATTTCTCTTGAACAGAAGTTGGCTCAGTTGCAACAACTGGAGAGGCCGGTTCAAGTGGCACAACAGATGGCACAGGCACAGGCACAGGATCTGTGATTGGGGCCACAGGCTCCTGCGCAGGAATTAGAGCGGCCTGAGGCGCGATCACGGATGTTTCGGGAGTCGCCTCAATCACGGCATGTGAAGAGCCATCAGAGGGAACGCAACAATTTGTACTGCACGTGCCGCAGGAGCCATAAGAGAGTGGCGCGCAGGACACAACATGGCATTTTCTTGGACGGCACTCGCGGCGGCGCAGGAGCTTACCGGCAATCGCGGAATCGATTGACAGACAGAGCGTTAAAATTCCGACACAAAAAATATGCAGGGCGCGACGCATGAAAAAGCCTCTCATGAAAATGTTTTTCGGAAATCTGAATGAACCGGTGTTTCAAAAATGGAAATTGTTTTACTCAGGCGATCGTATCATCGAAACAGGAGAAAAGCCCTCGAGCGGTCGTTCATGCTAATTGGTGAGAAAACCATTCGCAATAAACCCGAGGACTAATTCTCTTGCAAAGAGTAAATCACCCGGTGGCGCAATCCTCCCAATCGATCCGTTCAACAGTCGAAAGGAGGATTTCAAGACCCTCATGACCTGTTGAATTCGCCGTGTTGCGAAAATGAAGGTCTGCAGAAAATGTGACGTGCAAGGTCGATTGTATAGATACAAAGAACGAGGGCCATGGGTGCTGATGAGCGACCCATGGCCCTCGCGATAGAACGAGCCGTTATCCGCCTGCGAAACGGGGGAGATCATTGCGAAAAAGATGCACCGGTCAGGCACCCGCAAGCAGATGCTTTTCAAGGACCAGAGATCAACGCATAGGGTTTGGCACCTCCGACGGAATGCGGATGAGGCTCGAGTTCCCTTCACAATACGAGTTGTTCACATTTTCAAGAAAGCGTCGACACATGCGTTCGGCTGAACTTTCTTCGGTACCACAAGTTTCGGCAGGCGATGAGCAGCGACTCAAATGCTCGAGATCGACCATGCGCATTCCACACCCTCGGCCGGATAGTTGCTAGCGGTAAGGTTTGCCATTTTGAATGGTGCGAGGGAATTGTGGGGCTTAAAGGATTTTAAAAGTTGCACTGGAGAGCGTTCATAGAATTCAATGGGCAACAACATCGTGAGCCCGCCTTCCACAATAGGATCTCAAAAGAGCATTGATATTTTCATGAGAAAAAAGAAAAATATGAAACGAATTTATTTGAGACCAGTGATTCAGATAGCAATGGTGTTCTGTTTTGGATGCCTGAAACTCTTTTCAGCGCAAGCAAATGCAGCAGACGGCGAGAAATTTTCATCCTCGACAAGAAGAACGCGTCCGAACGTCCTTTACATTCTTACTGACGATCAACGGTTTGATGCCATTGGCATTGCAGGCAATCGTCATCTGAAGACCCCACATATCGACAGAATTGGTCGCGAGGGGGTCTTTTTCAAAAATGCTTTTTGCACCACGTCTCTGTGCTCTCCGAGTCGGGCGAGTATTTTGAGCGGCCTGTACGCTCATGCGCACGGCGTCACCAATAACTTCACCGAATATCCGTCGAAGTTTCAGAGTTTTCCGATGGTGCTCAAGCGAGAGGGATACCAGACGGCCTACATCGGCAAGTGGCACATGGGCGAAGAGAACGACGATCCAAGGCCGGGTTTTGATTGGTTTGTCACGCACAAAGGACAGGGAAAATACTTTGACACCGAGTTTCATATCAACGGCCAAAAACGCGAGATCATCAAAGGATATTACACCACCGTTGTGACGGATATGGCCGAGAAGTGGATCGAAAACCGCCAGTCAGATGCCCCGTGGATGCTGATGCTTGGTCACAAAGCACCGCACAGTTTCTACGAACCTGAGCCGAAGTATGCGAAGGCTTTTGCGGATGTTCAAGTGACGTATCCCGAAACTGTCTTTCTCCTTGACGATAAGCCGGCATGGATGACTCAGCGGCTGCCGACCTGGCACGGTCTCTACGGGCCGCTCTTTGAATGGCGAAAGAAATTTCCCGATTCATCTCCTGAAGCGGTCAAGGATTTCGAGGCGATGATGCGGGCGTACTGGGGAACGCTCCTTTCCGTTGACGACAGTGTAGGAAGATTACTTGCATTGCTCGAGCGACGAGGAGAACTCAACAACACACTGATCATCTTCTCCGGAGACAACGGACTGCATGCCGGTGAAAATGGCATGGTGGACAAACGCACGATGCATGACGCGAGCACGCGCATCCCTCTTTTGGTTCGATACCCGGGCCTTGTGTCACCCGAACAACCCAAAGTGATCGATCGCCAGGTACTTACAATCGATATCGCTCCGAGCATTCTGGAGCTTTGTCATGCCGAAAAACTTGAGGCGATTCATGGAAAGAGCTTTGTGACGCTCGTTCGAAAAGACGATCCGCAGTGGCGCACGAGTTGGTTCTATCACTACAACTACGAAAAACAGTTTCCGTATACGCCCAATTTGAGAGGAGTGCGAACCGATTCGTGGAAATATGTCCATGCACCTCACGGAGATGGTTCTCCCGATCGGCATCTGGCAGAACTGTACAACATCGAATTTGATCCAGACGAACGACACAATCTCATCAGCAATCCGAAATATGCCGACGTGGTTGAAAAACTAAAACAAGAATTGGTGAAACTGATGGCGCAAACGAACCTGACGCCGCTCACCGATCACATGCCGATCGACGAAGGGATCAACGCAGCACTCCCCGACAAAAAAATCCGTTGATGGATAAAACGGATTCAATACGACGGCCGATCAACTCCGACGAATGATTCGCAGAGCTGATCGACCGCCGAGGACGACTCTCTTTTTCGGCGTTCAAAACCTAAGAACAGCCCATACTGTTGCCGCAATTGTGGCAGAGATAGCAATTTCCGTTTCGAACGGTGATCGCACCGCAATTGTCGCAGGCAGGCGCATCGAGCTGGAAATTCGCAAATTGATTTTGCCGATCGGCCGCACTCGCATTCGGATCGATAGTCATGGTAACCCCTGCTCGCTCAAGGAGAGCCGCTGTTGAATCAGTGGCAGTTCCAAGACGCGACTTTGCTGTCGAAGCCGGCTTGATCGCGCCGGCGGTTGCTCTTGCAGGTGTTGCCTTCGTGGCATGACCATTTCCGCCAGAACCATTTTTTTCACCAGAGGAAAGACCAGTGCCCGCATCGACGGTCGCACTATTGGTAATCGACTTGGCTGTGGTGTGTCCGTTGCCGGAAGACTTGGGCGCACTCTCCACAACCCGCGATTTCGATCCTTTGTCAGTCGCCGTGACCACTCCATGGCCAGATGCCTGCCCGCCAGCCGTCGTGGCGGCGGGCTTACGCTCTGTTTCAGAATCATCCCCTGCGGATACTTCACCACTGCCATGATCGCCCGCTCGATCGTGTCCACCAGGACGATTGGCTTCTCGGTATCCCGGTAAGAACTCCGAACCAAGCCAGCGGAAAATGTAATCGACCAAACTCTTTGCCACAGGAATGTCGGGGTTGCGGGTGTAACCCCAAGGTTCGAACCGAGTGTGCGAAAACTTTTTGACATAGACTTCCAGTGGCACGCCGTACTGCAGACTCATCGAGACCGCAGTTCCAAAGGCATCCATCAGGCCGCCAATGGTGCTTCCTTCCTTGGCCATCGTGATAAAGAGCTCTCCTGGACGGCCGTCGTCGTAGAGACCGACTGTGATGTAGCCCTCATGTCCACCTACGTTGAATTTGTGAGTGACACTGCGACGGGTATCGAGGAGTCGCTCGCGACGAGGTGTTGGTGCAGACTTTGCAGCAACTTTATCACTCTCAGAACTCGTGTTGAGAGGCTGGCTTTCTTTTGAACCATCGCGATAAATCGCAATTGCCTTCAGTCCGAGTCGCCATCCTTCGATATACGCTCCAGCAATATCCTCAGGAGTTGTATCCCGTGGCATATTCACTGTTTTTGAGATCGCACCCGAAATGAATGGTTGTGCCGCAGCCATCATTTTGATGTGGGCTGGCCATGGTATGGAACGAGATCCATTTCTCGGTTGGAACGCGCAGTCAAACACTTCGAGATGTTTTGACTGCAGCGCCGAAGCACCCTCGATCGTGTCATTTTTATCGATGAAGGAAAGAATGCTTTCAATCGCAGGTTCATCGTACCCCAGCGTCCGCAGCGCGAGAGGAACAGTCTGATTGACGATTTTGAGCATGCCACCGCCAGCGAGTTGCTTGTATTTGACCAACGCGATATCAGGCTCGATACCGGTCGTATCACAATCCATGAGAAAACTAATCGTGCCGGTTGGTGCCAGCACAGTCGCCTGAGCATTGCGATAGCCGTATGCACGACCGGCAGTGAGCACTTGATCCCACACATTTCTCGCAGCATCGCGAAGATCCTTCGGACAGGCAGGATCAATTTTATCAACCGCTTTGCGATGCATTTCCATGACCTGAAGCATCGGTTCACGATTGGCTGCAAAGCCTTCAAACGGACCAACGGCTGCGGCGAGTTCGGCACTCGTGCGGTTGGCAATTCCGTGAAGAATGGCCGTGATTGCACCGCACAGCGAACGACCAGCGTCGCTGTCGTAGGCCAGTCCATCGGCCATGAGAAGGCTCCCGAGGTTTGAGTAACCAAGGCCCAGCGGACGGAAGAGATGGCTGTTTTTTGCAATCCGCTTGGTGGGATAGCTCGCGTGATCAACCAGAATCTCCTGAGCAATATAAAAAAGACGGCAGGCGGCAGAAAATCGCTCGACATCAAACGTGCCATCGTCGCGGCGAAACTTCATCAAATTGATGCTTGCCAGATTACATGCGGTATCGTCGAGGAACATGTACTCGCTGCAGGGATTACTGGCGTTGATTCGACCCGAATTTGGGCAAGTGTGCCAGCGGTTGATCGTCGTGTCGTACTGCACGCCGGGATCGCCGCACTGCCATGCGCACTGCGACATGCGATGCATCAGTTCACGGGCCTTGAAAGAGGGACCCGACTTCGACGGATCGGTTATCCATCGGGTAGTCCATGTATCGTCGCGATCGACCGCATCCATGAACTCGTCGGTTAAACGAACTGAGAGATTAGCATTTTGAAAGAGAATCGAACTGTAGGCCTCGCCGTTGAAGTTGGCTTCGTAGCCTCCCTTTTCAATAAGCACGCGAGCTTTGTTTTCTTCTTTACTCTTGCACTCAATAAACTCAAGAATGTCGGGGTGTGTCACTTTCAGCGATTGCATTTTGGCTGCACGTCGCGTTTTTCCACCGCTCTTCACCACTGCGGCCACTTGGTCGTAGACACGCATAAAAGAAAGTGGACCAGACGGTTTTCCGCCACCGGCGAGCTTTTCGCGTTGGCTGCGAATGGTCGAGAGATCGGTGCCAGTACCCGATCCGAACTTGAAAAGCATCGCCTCGCTACGGGCAAGGTCCATAATGTCTTCCATGTTGTCCTTGACGCTCTGAATAAAGCAGGCACTGCCCTGAGGATACTCATAGGGATTCTCGGGCTGGACAACTTCACGAACCGTTGGATCCCATCGCCAGTTGCAGGGAGTACCCTTCACGCCGTACTGATTGTAAAGGCCGACATTAAACCAAACCGGAGAATTGAATGCCCCGTGTTGATGCACGCACATCCAAGAAAGGTCTCGGTAGAATCGTTCGCCGTCCGCAGGCGTTGAGAAATAACCGTCCTTGATACCCCAATCGGCGATTGTTCGGCACACGCGATGCACCAGTTGTTTCACCGAGTGCTCTCGCTGCGGCGTATGGATTTCTCCGTAGAAATATTTTGAGACCACGACATTGGTTGCCAGCTGGCTCCATGCCGCAGGAATTTCACAAGCAGTTTGCTCGAAGAGCACTTCACCGTTTTCTCCTTTAATCGCTGCGGTGCGCAGATCCCACTCGGTCGTTGAGAAGGGATCGGTCGCTTCGATGGGGCAAAAAACAGCCGGCACATCCAGCGGCTTTCGTGCCGGGGCAGAAGCCCGAAGAGAATCCGTCGAAACGGATGGGAGAACAGTGGAGGTTTCGAGGTCTGCCATAAAAAAGCTCCTTCAATAAAGTAAAGGTATCCGATCCTTCAGTGTACGTGCGTTCATCTATCGTCAAGAGGCCCCTCGGCTCAGCGGGAAATTCTTTTCAAGCGGTCTCCTTTGACTCAAATAGCCTCTGGGAGAACAATTTTTAAAAGCAGCTCCATCTGCATCGTATCGCAACATCTGGGGGCCGGTCATTCCAATGACCACAACAGAAGGCCGGGCGGCAAATGTAGCCTGCTGTAAAAAAGCGTCAAGGCTTGGATTTTCAGAATCTCCAGACAGGCTCAAAAACGCACTTCCAACCGAGCGAGAACGGTTGCCAGAGGAGATTTCTGTCTCGACGTTGGACAGCGTCAAAAAGAGATCACACCCTTTGAAAGATTGCTTCGAATCAGAAAATAGTTGAGAAATTAAAAATAGGATCAGGTTTGAGTGCCACAGGTATCCAAGCGTCCTCTAGAAAGATTCTCGCGATCGACACGATTCAAGAAATCACTGCACCGTCCGCGGACTCACTCGATCAGCGATTGGTGTGGAAAACTGGAGAATAAATCAATGAACAAAAGAGCGATTCAATCGATGCGATTTGTCATTCTCGTCGGCAATGAATACGAGGATCTCGAAGTCTGGTATCCGAAGCTCCGTCTTCTCGAAGCGGGTGCTTCAGTGGTTCTCGCCGGGCCAAAAAAAGAAACGCTCTATCACGGCAAGCACGGATATCCCTGCACGAGCGATGTGGCATTCACCGAACTCACAAGCAGTGACTTTCACGGAATTGTTCTTCCAGGCGGATGGATGCCAGATCTGGTGCGTCGAGATGCAAGCGTGCTGGCACTGGTGCGGGAATTTGCGGCCGCCGGAAAACTTGTGGCTGCAATCTGTCATGGCGGTTGGATCGCGATATCAGCCGGCGTCTATGAAAATATTCAAGTAACCGGATCGCCCGGCATCAAGGATGATCTGGTCAATGCGGGCGCCCTCTGGCAAGACGCTGCAGTTGTCGAAGATAAGCATTTTATTTCTAGTCGACGGCCAAGCGATCTCCCGCTTTTTATGGAAGCAATTGTGCGTTGGTGCGAGAAAAATCCCTCACCATGAATTTTGCATTTTAAAAAGGCGAATTGTATGGCATCCAAACAGTAAAGTGGTGCAGAGTTCGTCCCTCGGCTAAGCTTCCCTATCTGCCGGTGGTGGAAAGTGCTCGTCGCGAGAGACTCCTCGATCAATACGTTCGCAAGCGAACACGAAAGATTTTCATGTCCCCCAAGTCACTCGCACCCGCAACTCCAACTTCGCTCGATCATCTGCGAGCCAAGATTCGCGGTGCTGGGATGCGATGCACGGCCGCACGGCTGCTCGTCATGCAGTTTTTGGTAGAAGCCAACGGTCCCAAAACCCATGCGGAGGTTTCTGAAGCACTTGTTGTCAAGGGTTTTGATCGTGCAACGATGTATCGGAATTTAATTGAGCTGACTGAATGTGGTTTGGTCACACGAGTCGAACTCGGAGACCACGTCTGGCGTTTTGAACTCAAGACGCCAGAGAGCGACGGAACAAATCACCCTCACTTCGTCTGCGTTGACTGTGGTGAGGTGATGTGTTTGTCGGGAGTGAAAGTATCGGTCGCTCCGTCGGCAGGGCACAAACCGCCCAAGCGGTTTGAGGTGACCTCCGTTCTTCTGAAAGGCCGTTGCGGCGCTTGTAAGTAAAAGCTTTAAGAACGCTTCCGCGGAATCGTTTTGCGCCCGACGCACAAAAACCGCCGCTTCTTGACGGTTTTAAAAAGAAGAGTACCCTTCAAAAAGATTTTGAGTAGTCAAAATATTTCTTTTGAGCAACAAAACATGCATATTTTTCTTTGTGGTCTTCCGGATGCTGAAGTGTCTCACAAAAAAGGCGATCGTTTTTTGAAAATGCGTTGGCCGAATGGCTCGCGACGAGCCTTTACGCTTGTAGAACTTCTTGTGGTTATTGCCATCATCGGCCTGCTCGTGGGGCTCTTGTTGCCAGCAGTGCAGGCAGTACGCGAGGCTGCGCGTCGCAGCCAGTGCACAAACAATCTCAAGCAAATGGGACTTGCACTCCAGCAGTATCATGACGTTCGACAAATGTTTCCCTCAGCCTACGTCGGAGACATAACTCTTTCGGGAACAATCTCGGGCGTCCAATATCCAGATGACAATAGGAACGGTCCTTCGGGATTTGCATGGGGATCGCTGATTCTTCCTTTTCTCGAACAAGAGCCCCTGTTTCAGTCGCTCGACTTTTCCGTCGCATGCTGGAGTTCGCAACATGCCGATGCCGCCAGAAAAAAAATAGCAGTCTTTCTCTGTCCCTCGGCGGCCGGGGGGAGCGATGGGTTTGTTGTGCAGCGATGGACATCCGGAAGTTCCGCCGCGCCAAGCAACCCGAACGCCTTCTCACCACAGATCTATTTTTCCCACAGTCATTACGTGACAAACGCCGGCATTCATCAACCGTGGGGACGCGCTGCGGCCTATTCGTCTGACTTCTCATTGCCCGAACCCATTGCATCGACCGGTGAATCGGTTGTTCAAGAAGGGCCGTTTTATAGAAATTCAAAGATTCGAATTGCGGATGTGATCGATGGTTTGTCGAACACGGTTTTTCTCGGCGAACATACCTCGTCGCTCAGCAACAAAACGTGGTTTGGCACGGTGCCTTTCGCCGCCACATGCCCCAAGCCGGGCTGGCCATCGGAATGTAACAGCGCTGGATGCTTGGTTGGCGCACACAGCGGGCCGGATACGCACGATCATCCGCAAGTCATCATTCACGCACCAAATCACCCTTTTGGTCACACTGATCAGATGCACTCCGATCACGCCGGTGGAGCCCAAGTGCTCATGGGAGATGGTTCGACCCGGTTTGTTTCCCAGTTTACAAATCCATTTGTCTGGGTTGCCGTCAGTACGTGTGCCACGGGCGAAATCATTGACGGAGGGCTCTAAAGCATGCTCCCAATGAAACCCCGGCGGCTGGCTGGTTGGCGGGCTCTATTCATGGTGGTTGCAATTGCATTCGCGGGCTGTCGACCTCCGTCGCAGATCGAAAGCGACGCCGCTTTTGGTGAGGTCGATGCTCTTTTTACCGCTGTGACATCGCATCGAACGGACCTGTTGGAACAATGCCAACAGCGTCTTGAAAAACTCTCGCAGCAAGGTGACGTGTCGACACAAGCTTTTCAGGAATTGACCACCATTTGCGAGAAAGCAAATGCAGGCCAGTGGCAAACCGCGACTGAAAGGCTTTTTCAGTTTATGCGAGGTCAACGGCGACGAAAGCCGATTCACTGAACTGATGGTTGCCCCTCCCTAAGGGATCATGGGATCATGGGATAATGCGGCCTATCGTTGCAGCGTCTGGAGTGATTTTTCGCAGGTTCAGTCATTTGGTCGGTCATGGATTCGCCGATCGAACGCGAACGGGTAGAGTTTTGCCAGCAGCAATTCCCTTTTCAACTCACAGCGTATCGAAGGAAAAGCCATGCAGACGTGGTTGGCGAAAAGCGAAGCGGAAGCTTTCTCGATCGAAGACCTTGCTCGCGCACCAAAGCGTACGACGCATTGGGAAGGAGTTCGCAATTATCAAGCTCGAAACTTTCTTCGAGCGATGCAACGCGGCGATCGCGTTCTCTATTATCATTCCAATGCCGATCCTTCGGCAGCTGTTGGAATCGCGGAAGTAGTTCGCGAGTCGTATCCCGATCCCACTGCATGGGATGCTACGAGTGATTATTATGACCCGAGGGCATCGCCGGAAAACCCTGTGTGGTCGATGGTCGACCTGCGATTGGTCGAGATTTTCCCCAGGCCTGTCCCGCTTTCAGAACTCCGCACCGTTCGAGCGCTCGACGGCATGGAACTGTTGCGACGTGGGAGCCGTCTGTCGGTCATACCGGTTTTGCAAAAGCATTTTGAACTGATCGCAGCACTTGGAAATTCGAAACCGAGTTTTCATCCCATGCCTGCCAAAAAAAAATCAAAGGTTACAGCGAGCCGCTCTGTGCTTTCAAAAAAGAAAAAAAGTTGAATTCGTACCGGTCAAACTCTTACGACAGACTCTCAAAAAATCGGCCGCCGCAACTGAAGCTCTTTTTAGAAAATCCATTCAACAGACAGTTGAAAGAAAATCGCTCTGGAATTTTGTATGCCCTGTTGTCCCGATCAGTCGAGTTCTGCATGCGATGATACGAGTCGTGAGATTCGCGTATCGACTGCGAGCGGGTCGCGATCGCCCTTGCCTTTGGCTCTGGCGTGGATCGAAGAGGAACTCAACGATCTTTCCACGAGAGATCTTCTGCGGAAGCCGAAGCTGCGCACCGGCCGGCAAGGACGAAGCGTTGTGCTTGATGGGCGTACGCTTGTGAACTTCGGATCCAATGACTACCTCGGCTACGCCGGTGATGTGCGTCTGATCAAGGCAGCGTCAAAGGCTGCTTGTTCGGAAGGTTTTGGAGCGGGTGCGAGTCCGCTGGTGAGCGGGCAGTCACAGGCACATCGAAAACTCGAAGAAGACATCGCCTTGCTGTTGCAGACAGATAGGGCGATTCTTTTTTCCAGTGGTTATGCCGCAAATGTTGCAACCATTTCGGCACTCGTTGGTCCCGGCGATTTGATTGCCAGCGACGAGCGGAACCACGCCAGCCTCATCGACGGGTGTCGGCTTTCCAATGCAGAGGTCTTGATTTATCCGCATCGCGACATGGCTCACCTTGAAACCTTGCTGAGCGGTGTAAAAACGGCGAGGCGAAAACTGATAGTCACTGACTCTGTTTTTTCGATGGATGGCACCCGCGCTGCCTTGGACGATCTTGCCGCGATTGCTTCCAAGCATCGGGCGATTTTTATGGTCGACGAGGCACATGCTACGGGAGTCTATGGCTTGCGAGGCAGTGGCTTGGTGGAGGCAACTGGCACCGCCGATGGTGTGCACGTGCGGGTGGGAACGCTCTCCAAAGCCCTCGGTTCAGCAGGCGGATTTGTGGCGGGGCCATCGCAGTTTATGGAGTGGCTCTCGCACAAGGCTCGTTCCTGGATTTTCTCAACCGCTCATCCACCTGCTGTTGCGGCGGCGGCGAGCTGCGCGATTCAGCTCCTGCAACGGGAGCCGTCGAGACGAATAGACTTGCTGGCGCGTTCGAGAGAGTTTGCGCGCCGAATTGCATCGCTTCTTCACGACGACGCATTTGCTGCATGGGATACTCAGATTGTTCCGATTATCTGCCACACCGCGCACGCCGCAGTGAACATGTCTTTGAGACTCGCCGAAAAAGGATTGTACGTGCCGGCGATCCGGCCACCGAGTGTTCCTCATGGCAAGAGTCTTGTGAGGGTCAGCCTTTCGTCGCAGCATACGACCGAGGACCTTGAAAATCTCGCCCTTGCTGTGCATGCAGTTCGCGGTTCTTCCTGTTGACAGTGAATGGCTGGTGATTGCCAAAGGTCACCAGCCACCATTGCCTTCGAAGGAGAACATGTGTCATCGCAATATCGCAAACACTCAAGCGACGGGTACACGAAATGGAGACGAGACATTGTCGCGAGCAAAGAATAGAAATCGCTCCAACCATGCGATCAGGGCGCAGGAGGTGCCTTGGGAATACCCAACAGGCCTTCGAGTCCTCGGCCAATGGAATCTGCAATCACGTTCTTCACGGCATGTTCGACGATGCGTGCAAGCATGATGTCGATTTGTGAACTGTCAAACTGTGGCTGATTCACCGTGCCTCGCAGTGGAACCACCAGCGGCGTCTTTACAAGTGCAGCGACAATCGGTGTTGTACCGACCACATCGCCCCGGAATGACAGTTCTAAATTCATGGCAAGTGATCCATCGGCACCAACCGAACCGCTTGTTTTGGCGACGACTTGACCAGTATCCATGATGAGTCCATCGTGCCAAATACGGCGTTCGACAAGCCTAAATCGCACCGGTTCGTTGCGAACTCGAATAAAAAGTTGTTTGTCGTTGAAAGCGAGAGTGGGATCGATGAGTGTCTGTAATTTTCTGACAAGCATCACGAGTGGCGCTGCCGGAGCACCCGGTGTGACTTCAAAGGTGTCGAAGAGGATTCGGCCGGAAATGTCACCAGAAAGAGGATCGCCAAGGGGCACGCGTGCGTTGGCCAGATCGATGCTGACCCGTCCTTGAGCACGGGTTGACTGCGCAAGCAGTGGCGCAATGGTGCGCAGCCATCGATCGCAGGCATGCTCCGAGAGAGTTACATTCTCAAGAAGTCGACTCGGTGGGATCACCAATTCCATCGGTTCCGGTGAGAGACGAATCCACGGTGCTGCGCGCAGTCTCCCACCACTGATGCCAATATCAAGTGGCCCGAGTGCCAGTTGTCCATCAAAAAGTCTGACCGCCATATCACCGGCATCGATTGATAATCCTTCCACGTCGCCTGCTGTCCACGCGATCGAAGTCTCCGCTGCAAGAGCATGTAAAAGAGAATGTGTTTGCAGTGGAGTTTTTAACGGTGGCAGTACAAGAGTTTCCTCTGCTGCTTGATCGAGGCCGCGTGCGGCATCGAGCCAATCAGCGGGCAGCGCGAGCGAACGTGGCGTATTCTCAGTCGCAGAACGGTCGGGAAGAGCGAAAGGAACCCCGGCCATAATTCCACGGGTGCGCGGTGAACCTTTTTGTGCAGTTCCACGGAGTGGACCTCGTAGCGCAAAAGGGCGTGCGCCACCACCACTCAAGTGAATGATGCTCTTGGTCCATGGACTGAGCAGATGAGACACCGCATCCCAGTCATAGCCAACCGTTCCGTTCAAATCGACCACACGCTGACCACTCGCGGCATCGATTGTGCCGGCTGCCGAAAATGTGGCGGTAGCAGATTCGAGAGAGGCTTGTCGGACAATGAGTTGATCGATGCCTCGTGCATGAATCACTTCGATCGATGCACTGGCCCTGGGTTCACTCCAGACAGGTTTCGGTGCGGACGCTGGGCCAATGCCGAGCGCCGCAGTCGCTGAAACTGACGCGAGCGCCAACTGACTCCCCGTGACTTGCATTCGGAGCCGAATGCCTTCTGGATCATCACTCAGTTCGGCCGTCCCCCATGCACGACCTCCGGCCGGCCACGACGCAGCAGCCAGCGGCGTCAGCAACCACTTTTCCACCCGGGCAACATCGGCCTGCCATTCCATTTTGCCACGGACATTCTCAAAAATATTCCACATCGATCCGGGACGCGCCGACGAAACGATCACGTTCTTACTTCGTAGCGAGACACTTGCAGTGAGCACCTCAGCCGATGAAATTTCAAAGTTCCCCGTCGATGGCTGCCAGAGCGCGACAGCACTGGTCACAACGCGGGGCTCTTCGATGCGCCGAGCACCAACTTCGAGAACTACATTTTCCAGTTCACCCCCGGCGCGAGTGATTTCCCACTGTGTGCCACGGGCCGTGACCGCCGCAGAGAGCGCGCCGCGTCCGGCAAGTGAAAATCCACCTGGAAGCGGAGCGCCAGGCCAGCCACTGAGCCGCCCCTGCCATCGCGCGAGATCACCCGACAGAGTAATATCAGCGGTAACTTGTTCAACAGCAGGAGCGGTGCGAAAAAGTGATCCTCCACTCCAGAGATCCACAAGCATCCCGCCGGTCAGCATGACTTCCATGCGATCTTCTTGGGCTCCAGCAATCATCTGAGCTGAATCGATCACAAGTGCCGTCGGGGAAAGCGTGCCTCGAATCTGTGACTCAAGCGTGAGCTGACTGTCTCGCCATGGACTGCGAGAAGGCATTGCCACCACAAAATCTGTCAGGCTTGTTGTAGCGGTCGCGATAAAGGATTCAGCTGCGTCGCCTTTCACAAATTGCAACGTGCCGCGAGCGATTCCAGCGAGTTCTACATTTTTCGTGTCGATCACCTCAGAGACTTCACTCAAAAATGTATCGAGATCAACCGAGTATTCGAGTGTTGAATTGGCAGCGGTCCCCTTCCCTGAAATCTCGATCGCGGTTGATGTCAGGCGAGCTTCTTCCACCACCACAGAATCCGATGTGCCGATGCGTCGTGCCTTGAGCCATGCGGAAAAAGGTTCGTTCCATCGAAGCAACCGCTCTCCTTGCACCGCAGAGAGATCGAGAGAACCGGCGCGAATTTCAAAAACTCGTGCATCTCCATCGCCGTGAGCAGAGGCGGATAGTTGCAATTGACCACCGGTCACTTTGACATCAGGACGAATTTGTAGGCCGCCGGGAGTTGCCTTTGACACCGCTGCGAGATCAATCTCTGCGGAGAATGCAAAATCTTCACGAGAGAGTGAATCGAGCCACTCCCACGGTCCGCCGCGCACCAGTCGAATTGAGCCGGCCGCTTCTGCACGTATCAGCGGCGATGTAGCCGAAAGTTTTCCAATGCGCAGTCGATCACCATCGAGCGAAAGCTCCAGCGGAATTTCACAGCGATCGATATTGAAGCGTTCACTTCCAGAAATCGCATCAGAAATAACGATGCGACTGCCGTTGGCTAATCCCGCGATGCGCAGCGGTACACGAGTTTCCGACGATGTAGATCCCGGATCGATATCGAGTCGCACATCGGCAAATCCGTCGACGACCAGCGGCCAAGAAAAACGCGTGGCGGCAACTCGTGAAAATCCGAGTGGAAGATGATTGGTGGTAATGACTAAGCCGTCGGTGTTCTCGGGAGCCGATACGGACCAACCGCCTTCCCGCGAAAGCGCCGTTGTTGCAGCGACTGCGACGGATCGTGTGGTGGCCGGATTCCCCTCAATCACTGAAGGTGCAGGCTTGACGGTTGAAGCGAGCGATGCCATTGCAGCACCGTTTTGAATGAGGTGTTCAAGTCTTCCCGAAACCGTCCACCCACCGGAGCGTAATTCCGGTCTGATGCTGGCACTTGCCATAAGACCATCGAGTTGCCATGTGTCTTGGCGTACGGAATCCACGAGTTCAAGTCGACCATCGCTGACTTCAATCGTTGCTCGGATGGAAGCGTTGCTTGATGATCGGGCCAGCCACGGGGCAAGCAGATCTTCAAGAGTTGTAGAACCGGAGCGAACTTCGATAAAAATCTGTGGAGAAAAAAGTCGCACCGTGCCCAGTGATGTGAGGTCGAACGAGAGATGAAGAAGACCTCGATCGAGTTGCACCAGCGGCAGGTGTGCAATTCTTTTCCCGTTATGATCGTTGATGACGACATCCCGGTATTCGATTCCATGCAACCAGTTCCACTTTGCCGAACCGCTCGCAACGGTTCCATCAATTCCCTCGAAGGCGGCGACAAGGGGTCTATCGCGCAGGTTTGTGAGCACGGCCACGGCCGGGGCAAGCCAGACCGCGAAACCTGTCACGGCAAGGGCCGCCAAAGAAAAGACTGCTAGTCGTCGGCGTGGACGATGTGTTTTCGATCGAACTGCTGCGGCTCGTGCACTCATTTGGTTCGAACACTTGTCCTGAGAGATACCGGCTTGAATGTCTCGCCCGTATCGTAGGACCTAGTACACGACTTTACCTAGGGCGTTTTCAAGCGACGATTCTTTTCTCTGTCAGCGGCAAGACGCTTCTCAGCATCGATTCCCGCTTGAATTTCCAGCAACCGTTGTTCGAGCCGCGCAAGATCATTCGGTGTGTCGGCGTCAAAAAAGGATTCCAGCAGCGGATCATACTGTCGCAGGTCATCGGGGGTGAGAATGATCGGCAAAGCATGGTTTTTCAGACCGACTAAATCGCGATGTCCGTCGACAAACCGCTGCACGAGAATCGGCAGGAGAGCGAGACTGTAGGCAGCCCCAAGCACTTGCAATTCACCGTCAATCTGAGGAACGGCCCACAGGGCTGGCGGTTTCGTTTTTTCAGTGTCACGGGCCTGAGTGAGAACCACTTCGATCAAAAAGCGGACCACATTCGGCACCAGAAGAGGCGTATCGCAACTCGACACAAACGCTCCTTGAATCGGCTGCGGACCTTTCGCCAATTGCCGCATTCCATCGATCAAACCTGCGAGCGGCCCGCTTTCGGGATGAGAGTCACAGACGATCTCGACCGAATCATCTTTGTTGAAACAGGGAAACACCTGATCCCGACTCGCCACAATCACAACCCGCGGCACGACACTTTGAATTGTTCTGACAACACGCTCGACAAGCGACATGCCCGCAAGCTGTGCAGTTGCCTTATCAATTCCCATGCGGTGACTTGCGCCGCCGGCAAGCACAATTCCCGCGCAGTCACTCAGGAGATTGAAACAAGGCACACTCACGATTCCTCCGAGAGACGTCTTTTGAACAAGAATAATATTGATTCACTCTGAATGTGATCCGGCCGCATGATGGGTTCATACATTTTCAAAAGAGTCTTTGCGTCCGGCAAGCTTTTCTTTTGTGGCCCACAGGCCGGCTGACGGCGTGGGAATGAAGTAATACTCTTGGCCGTCATCAGTCGTATGAAATCCTTGCCGAGAGTCATACGGCTTGTACCTGGCGATTGCCTCATCGATTGGCATATAGTCAAAACCAATCTGTTCGATGTCGGCTCTCGAAACTCCTCCGGGTGCATAACGAATAGTGAATCGGCCCTCGCTGCTAGAGTGAATCAGATGCGCAGTCGCATGGGCAAAATCTTGCATAAGCGGATCCTTGCGATACTGTTCCATCGTGTGTGGCGTGCCGCGATAGCCATGGCGACGGATGATCTCTTCAACTTCTGGTTGCTCGCCAAAACGCGTAAGCCCTGGGGCGATCACGGTGAGCGTTCCGCCGTCGGCGATCGCCATGCGCGTGCGATAGATGCTTTTGTTGGCAACCCACGTGCTGAAAAACTCGTCCCCCTGCATGACACAAACGATATTTTCAATTGGCTTATCGAAAACGGTGATGTTCTCACGACGGCTTTGGCGGGCCGCACCGAGATAGGTTTCAAGATCATCGCCAACATGCACGCCGGTATGAACAAGCCGGTCATCGAATGATCGCGCAAGTGTGAGCTGAAAATAAAAATCAGGGATTCCACCGAGGAATTCTTCTTCGGCACGATTAAAGAGCGCCCGAACTGGCGTAATAAGGCATCCGAGGTTGTTTTCGATACCGCAGCAGGCTGCGGCCATGTGGGTCGTGCAGATAGTTTCCTTGCCCGCCAAGCCAATAAAATAGTTTTTGTTGTGGTTCGCAAATCCAAGCACTTCGTGTGGCACGACATGGCCGATGTTGATCACAATGTCCC
The DNA here is from genome assembly GCA_003669585.1 of Planctomycetota bacterium. GTDB lineage: Bacteria > Planctomycetota > Planctomycetia > Pirellulales > UBA1268 > QWOQ01. The sequence continues at coordinate 377,303 of QWOQ01000017.1, forward strand.
ACGGTTCGCGCATGGTCATTGTGTTGAGATCGATCGGAACCTCCCAGTTGGCGGCACCGTGCGTGGTTTCCGCAACGAACTCCGCGGAAAGTTTTCCCACTCGCACACAGCCCCCGCGCCAGTCGTGGGCATGAATGCGATCGTTTGGAATTGCGCCAAACATAGCCCGATTTTCTTTTTCGGTGTGTGGGATGTGTTGTCCGAGCGTGGGAATGACACGGCAATCGGCGCCCCCGGCAGTGAAATGGTCGTACATGATCTCTGTGACCCAGCCACTTCCCGAATGCATGCGCGTGATGTCGGGAGGAAGCAGGAGCACTCGTTGAGGATTGCGACAGATTCTTTCCCGTGCTTCTTCGCACGCTCGAAGCGTCAGTTCCTCAACGCGTGGACGTACAATTTCCGAAGCGTGTTCGACAAACCAAGGCATCGTCATCTCCTGTACGAGGATCTCTTTGACAGTGTATGGGTTCGATTGTGTCTTGCGTCATCCACAATAATCGCACTTGTATAAAGTGTTCGTGGAGTCGATGCCGAGAAATTGTCGCAGGCCTTACTCGCTTTGTGCCAGAAAAGATTCAATCCGCGACAGACCTTCCGACAGTTTTTCTTTCGACGACGCAAATGACATCCGAACGTGACCCTCACATCCAAAAGCACTTCCGGCAACGGTTGCGACATGATGCTGTTCTAGAAGCGCTTCGCACCATTGACTACTTGTAGAAATTCGATTCCCAGCATAGGTGCGGCCGAGCATCGGACGAATATCGAAGAAGGCATAAAACGCACCGCCGATATGCGGCACGCGCACACCTGGCATGGCTGCAAGTCGATCAGCCACAAATGTGCGACGATTCTGAAACTCATGAAGCATTGCCGCAACGCACTCCTGTGGTCCGTCAAGAGCTGCTCGGGCAGCGTGCTGGGAAATACTTGAAGGGCTGCTCGTTTCTTGACTCTGCAAGTTGCCGATCGCTTTGGCGAGTGGTTCAGGGCTGATCGACCATCCGATGCGCCATCCGGTCATGGAGTAGGTTTTGCTTACGCCGGCAACCACCACCGTACGCTGCTCGAGATTTTTTCGAAGCGTTGGAAATGACACGGCCTTCCCACCGTCGAACACCAGTTGGTCATAAATTTCATCAGATACAATCGAAAGATTTGCATCGATGGCGATATCGGCCAACACACCGAGCTCTTCTTTGGAATAGACCGTGCCAGTTGGATTGCTGGGGGTACAGATGAGGAACATTCGCGAGGCTTTTGTAATCGCACGCCGAAATACTTCGGGTTGCAGCTTGAAATCATCTTCCAATCGAGTTTCCACGAAAATCGGCTGGGCACCCGAAAGCTTGATCACTTCCGCATAACTGACCCAATAGGGCGCCGGCACAATCACCTCATCCCCCGGATTCAAAAGAGATGTAAAGACGTTGTGGAGCGCATGTTTGGCGCCATTGCTGATCACCACATTGGCGGCCGAAATCGACAGGCCGCTGCGACGCGAGTAGTCACGAGCCACAGCACTGCGGAGTTCTGGAATACCTGCAGCGGGCGTATATTTTGTCTTGCCAGCATGCATTGCTTCGATTGCTGCCTGACAAATATGAGTGGGCGTAGGAAAATCCGGTTCGCCGACACTCAGATCGATTACGCAAACTCCTGAGGACGCCATCGACGACGCACGTGCGGCCATGGCGAGCGTGGCCGAAGGCTCAAGGGCCGCCATACGATTGGCCGTAGCCAACGCATTCTCAAGACCAGAGGCCGATGATACAGACCGCGTTGAATCGCTTTGCACGCCCACTCCCACGCTGCTTTGGTGACGCTTGACGCTTGAATCCATCGCCTCGATGATACCACTCTCCCTCTTAAATCAATCGGCTGGCTGGCGTCGTTCGCTTTCCGGGCAAGGTTCCTTCAAGAGAGATTGAGAACCAAAGAGGCCCTCACCGATGAGTGATCTATAGTTATGCATGGCAAACGAGTTGGATTGTGGCTTATTGGTGCCAAGGGCGGCGTTGCTACCACGGTCATAACCGGCCTATCGGCACTCAAGCGGGGCACCACCGGGAATGCCGGTCTGTTGACGCAGACGGAGTCCTTTCAAAAACTTGGACTTGTCGAATTCGACCAGATTGTGGTCGGTGGCCACGATATTCGGCCAGGATCGCTCGCCGATGAAGCTCGACGCATGTGGTCGGAAAGTAGAGCCATTACTCCCGATCATCTCGACGGCGCGCAAGACGATTTTGAAGCGATCTCGCATCGACTACGTCCCGGCACGGTCGTGGCCTCCGGCGAAAAAATTCGTGAATTTGCCGATCCATCGGTGATTGCTATCGAGGAAACACCGCGAGCGGCAGTTGAACGAATCAGAAAAGATATCGAGTCTTTTGCTGCCGCCGAAAATCTAGAACATGTCGTGGTGGTGAATGTTGCCAGCACGGAACCACCTTCGAGTCGGCCTATTCCCATAAGCTGGAAAGACCTTCAACCGCTCTTAGACTCAGCCGAACAGTGTCCCCTTCCGGGAAGCAGTCTCTATGCGATTGCGGCCATCGAGGCGGGAGCTTCATTCATCAATTTTACGCCGAGCGTCGGAGCGAATCCTCCTGCGATCATCGAGCTGGCAATCGAAAAGAAGGTGCCACTGGCCGGCTGCGATGGAAAAACTGGCGAAACGCTCTTAAAGAGTGTGCTGGCTCCTATGTTTGTTGCAAGAAACCTCGAAGTCATGAGCTGGGTAGGGCACAATATTTTTGGAAACATGGACGGCAAAGTGCTCGATGACCCGCGCAATAAAGCGAGTAAAGTGAAAAGCAAAGATCATTTGCTTGCGCAGATTCTTGGATACCCGCCACAATCCCTCGTCTCAATTGAGTACATCCAGAGTCTTGGCGACTGGAAAACAGCGTGGGACCACATTCACTTTCGAGGGTTTTTGGGAACGCCAATGACGTTGCAATTTACGTGGCAGGGATGCGATTCGATTCTGGCGGCACCGCTGGTGATCGATCTGGTGCGTCTGGTCGATCGTGCCCGACAGGAGAAGGCCTGTGGCGTACTCGACTGGCTGGCATGCTTCTTTAAGAGCCCAATGGGCGTCTCCGAGCAGGACTTTTCTAAACAGGTCGTCATGCTCGACGCATGGGTTGGCAATCTGTAGGGGCTCGCATGGCCTGCACAGCGGCAGCGAACCTCTGATTGATTTCGTTTCGCCCCTTCTTCTCAAAGATTTTTTGCAAGCACGCTGCGCGACACGTGCCCGCTGCAAGTTGTTCCGTTGTCATACGTTGAGAACGGCCCTTTCAAGCAGCTTCGATGTGCCGATCGTTGCGAAGAACTGTGTTCACGACAAAGCCTCGGCAGTCTTTCGATTGAACGGCATGGGCAAAAATCTGACGCACCCATGTGGTTCACAAGAAAATCATTTTCAAGAAATGAAAAAGTTCCGCAGATGTTTTCAGAGATGAAATAAAAAACTTTTTCAATTTTTCTCTCGAAGTTCTCTTGACAATTTTCAGTGAAATCATTCACAACATCACTTATCGCGATCGACGCATTGCTCGTCGGGGGTAAGAAACAACTTGCCGACCGACGCATTCAAACGAATTTGAATGCGAAGCAGCGTGAGTCATGGATGAGTCAAACGTGTCAATAAGCTCGAAAAAAAGCCTGTTTTTGAATCACAAGCGTTTGAGCGTTCGTGATGTTTGTGAGACTCACGCCGCTGTAACAATGCCAGTTGCATGTGTCACAACGACACAAAAATCCTTGCCAGCAAAACTGTTTGAAAACTCACACAATCGTTTCCCGACTCCAAAAACAGTCTTCCAGAAAAACTTTTTTTCTGTCACCGCAGCATGGATTGCAACGGACTCGAGAAGTACCAATACAAGATTTGAAGGATCAAAAAGTATCTTGAGTTCTGCCAAATCGGCAGATGGAGGGTCGAAAGGATCCTAAAAGATCAAAAGTTCAACCGGTGGCTGGTTGCCGACTGAATAAACGGAATGTTTTCGTGGCTTGGTCCCTATTTTCGGAACACCCGAGGGATCGGCCGTGCGTTGTGTATCCGGGTGTTCCACAAGGAGTTTTTGCAATGGCAAAACGCAAGGCGAAGAAGGCTGCCCCTGTCAAGAAGGCTGCCAAGAAGAAGAAGCGCTAGTGTTGGTCCTCGGATTTTTCCGAGGAATACCGCAGTGCTCATGTTGATAAAGGCCGGCCCGGGCCCTTGGGCGCCCGGGCCGGCCTCTTTTTTTGACGGAGATAAATGGCTTGTTTATGAAGGGGTGTCCTAACGAAAAATCAAAAAAGAAGTCATTCAAGCACGGCGTCGGCATGCAGATTACGCTGTCGGGTACCAGAAATATTTTCTCGTCTTTGTCTTTCATAGGGTTCAGGTCGACCCAAGGAATGTCCCGGTGAACAGCAAAGGCATGGCAGATTCAGGAACTCGTCGGATGTTGCGTGATCAAACTCCTGCTCCGATCGAACGAGGGCGTTTTCTTTTAATGTCGTGCCAGGGGGGCGCCGAGAAACCGTTGTTGTCGCGGGCAGCGACACTTCTTCCTAAAACAACTCCCGGTGTGTGGAGACGTGGTGTGGTCACGCTGCGTTTAGCAGACGGATACGATCCTCCCGACACACACTCACCCGATCTGATTTATGCGCGCACGGTCATTCGTTCTTTCGGACAGGTAACCGGAGAGACTCTCGGGGAACGAATTGCGTCACTCGAAAATCTCATTGGGCCAGGATTTTGGGATGACGTCCATGTCTGGCGCCGCGACGAACGCCCTGCGGGCGCTCAACCCGGAAGCATTCGAACACCTCTTCACGCCAAAGACGATCTTGAATCCGCGCATGTTCGTAAAGCAATCCTCAGCAAGATCCACCAGAAAGAGTCAGTCTTCACGGGAGAACCTTTCGTGTCGAGCGGGCGTGCGGCTGGGCATCGAGTCATAGCGGGTTCGCTTGTGCTCGACTGTGTAATCGATTCACACGAACGTTGGTGGGTAGGTTGGCATCGCGCGCACGCTCCGGCAAGTTGTGTCCCCGGAGGCATTTTTCAAGCCCATGAAACGCAGCAAACCCAGCACGAGAGCGAGGTTGAGCAATCCAAAGTATCCCGGGCCTGGTACAAGCTTGATGAAGCGATTCGATTTTCCGGCCTCGCTGTCCGACCGGGACTCAAGGCAGTCGAACTCGGTGCCTCTCCGGGGGGCGCATGTCAGCGACTTCTCGAAGCAGGGATGCAGGTGGTGGGAATCGACCCGGCCGACATGGATCCCGTGGTTGCCACACACAAACGGTTTGAACATTGGCGCAAACGCACGCGCGATGTGCGAGTGAGAGCGTTTCGGCCGTTCGATTGGATTGTGGCCGATATGAATATTGATCCAACAAGTACACTCGAGGCGATCGGCCGAATTGTGTCCACGCCCGGCGTTCGTCCACAAGTCATTATCGCGACGCTGAAACTCCCTGAATGGTCGAGGGTTGATGAAGTTCCCGAGTGGCTGTCGCACTTTGAAGCATGGGGTTACCGACCGTTTGCAAAACAACTTTCATCGGCCGGTCGAGAGATCTGTGTTGTTGCAAAAAAGAAAACAGGTGCAACCGCTCGTCGCGCCGCAAAACGCCGACGTGGGAAAATATCCACGACGCCCCCACCGGTCTCTGTGAAACGCCCCCATCGAATTGAAAAAACGGTTCCGCCGCCTGGTGTGGCAGAACTTGAAAAAAAGAAAAAAAGTCCACCCGCTACTCGCGGAGGACGCACGTTTGTGGGCCTGAAGCGTCCGGCGAATCGGTCGAAGGATCGTGCCACACGTCGAAAGGATTCGTAAGACTTCCCGATCGAACGGCGATTCGGCCCGTCGACGTTTCGAGAAGCAGGCTTCCGGATGAATCGATTCCGCAACAGAGACCATCGAGCAGCGCATTGTCCTGATAGACCCTCACACGCGTCCCCTCGAGAGCACACAGCGGTCGATAGCGTTCCAGAATGATTTGTGGTGCGTCAGACGATGCGAGAAGCAGTGACTCAAGTCTGGTCGCAATTGTTTTTATCAGCAAACCTCTTGCAAGCGGTGCGCCGCAGAGATCAGGAATGGTGACAACCCGTTGCGCCAGCAGGTGCGGAGCCGAGCAAACCGTTCCGTGCGTATTAATTCCAATACCGAAGATCAGTCGACCCCCCGTCACGCAGTCAACGAGAATACCGCCGAGTTTTCGGCCGTGAACCACAAGATCATTAGGCCACTGAAGTGCGACAGGCACGCTCGGGAGAAGCATCTTCAGAGCCTCTGCAACCGCCACACCGGCTACGAGTGACCAGATGGGTTCGGCCTTCCCAGAAAGAGCAGGCTGAGCCTCAAACACAAGGCTCACCGCCAAGCTTCCGGGCGACTGCCACCACGAAGCACCACGCCTTCCGCGACCGTGTGTCTGAAAATCGGCAACGAAAGCCGCTGGAAGAGGAGAAGTCACAATCGACGCGTAGGATCGGGCGAGATCCTGTGTCGACGGGGTTTGTTCAACATGTTCGAAATGCACAAGACAACTCGAGCGCTTGAGTGCGTCAACGTCGATTGGGTCGGCTGCGAACATGGCGGCGTTTCAAAAAAGGGTTACCAGAGCTCAAGAGGAAAGAGCAAAAGAACGAACGGTTCAACGATGGAAGACTTGGGTAAGGGGGGAGACTTTCAGTGAATCAGATCGGATCAAATTCGTATACCAAAAGCCACGAAAGACCTTGACCGCATCTTCTTTTGCGCGGTACCTCTCCCGCCCCCCTTTCCAATCTTGTCTTCGAGTCCGCTTTCCAAGCGGCACCCCTCTTATCAATCGGTGATCCATTCCTTGCTTTGCGAAGCCGTCGAAATCGATGCGTACCAACCGTATCCTTCGATGGAGGAGTTTTCTGCGCGCGTGAAAGCCAAGAACAATCAACAGCATAATCGGCCTGAACGCACCGACACGATCGGTGGGAAACGGCACTCCGTTCTTGGCAGCGGTCAGTCTTTTTGTACGAGTTTTGTCGCGATCACGCTGATGGTGATTGCGTCACACTCAATTTCCAATGCGCAGACCGTGCAACTTCCTTCAGCAGCAGCGTCGTCGCTTGATCGGCTGGCACAAGCAACGCCTGGAACGTATGGCTCACCACTTTCCCCACCCCCGGCCGCATGGGATCCCTACGGTGCGCAGGTTGGATTGCCAGCGCCGGCAACAGTTCCTGCAATGAGTTCGCCATCGCTGGCACCGCCTTCTTTAGGAGGTCAGCCGGGGTACCCTGGTTATTCGACCACGCCGTCGTCCATTTTTCCGACACAGGGAACTGCTGGAAATCCAACAACGCTTCCACCAGGTTACCCGCAACAGAATTCAACGTTTCAGCAAACCATGCGCCTCTATCAAGGGGCGCGCGGAAGCTGGGGATACCTCGCCGGAAATGGACAAGGAACAAGCGTGGCGGTGAATGAACTCGATACGACCGCGACATTTGCGATGCCGTTTTTTGAAAACTCGCAGGCCAATATCAATCATGCGCCGCTGTTGATCACACCTGGTTTTGGATTGCAATTGTGGGATGGTCCACAAACCACATCCACGATGCTCGCGGATCTTCCACCGAATACGTATGACGTGTTTATCGATACCGCATGGAACCCACAGTTCACGCCGCTTTTTGGTGCCGAACTCGGACTCCGGCTCGGCATTTTTACCAATTGGAATGTGTTTGTGTTTCAGAGCTGGCGTCTGATGGGTCGAGCCATTGGAACGTTGAATCTCACGCCCACGATGCAAGGAAAACTCGGCATCGTCTACCTCGATCGCAATCAAGTGAAACTGCTTCCGGCAGTGGGCATCACATGGACTCCAGATGCCGATTCTCGATACGACATATTTTTCCCAGCTCCACGTGCAACCCGTCGCATCACGAATGCAGGCAGGCATTCGGTCTGGTGGTATGTGGCAGGTGAATACGGCGGCGGTGCGTGGACATTCCGACGTCAGGCAGGACAGATTTCACCGTTTGACTACAACGATATTCGCATCACGCTCGGCACCGAAATGATTCCTCTCGCCGGGCGAGGAATGTCAGGCAACTTTGAAGTCGGGTACGTTTTCTACCGCCAGCTTTATTTTGTGGACGGGCCGCCACAGATCCAAGACCTCAATAGCACGATCATGTTTCGTCTAGGACTCGCCTACTAACGTATCGGAAACGATGGTTCAAGCTTTTGTAGAAAGCGCACAGTTTTTCTATCGACATGCCTCCAAGGGCATAGTCGGCGTGACGACTTTTGCACTGTGTGTAGGCATGTTGTTCCCCTCGTACGCAGAATCTTCCAAAGACGTCGACATCGCTCATGCAACCGACAGCGACGAGTCTCTGAGTGTTCCATGGGAAATCCACGGAGAGAGTGACGAAACGTTCGAAGCATTGGGTGAGCCGGTTGCAATGAAAATGCCGGAAGGCGACATACTTCTTGTTTCAGTAGAACCAGAGACATCGCAAAAAACGTCTGTAAAACAATTACCGCCAGTCGAGGCGTGGAACAAAATACGGCTGACGGCACTTGGTGATCCACAGGACTTGCAAGAGCCACTGATGCCTGACGATCTGGCGCCGCCGGGTCAACCGCGTCAGGAGTTTGAGCCACCAAGTGGGCGCAAACGTCCTCCTGGTGCAAAGCCTGGAATTCTTCAGCAAGCGCTCTATACAGTCACTGAACTTCCCCGTTTTGGCTCAAACGGTCTCGGGCTCACGGTGCTCGAAAAAAGTGTAACGCTCGGCCTTCCAGCACCGACCACCGACTCGCCACTCTTGATCACCCCAGGATTCAGCGGCACGCTTCTCAATAGGCCCGCATCGGTTGATCTCCCGGGAGAGCTTTTCGAAGGATACATCCAGGCACGCTGGCTCAAAAAAATAAATGATCAACTCGGTATCGATCTGGCGGTTGCGCCAGGTTGGTACAGCGACTTCCACAACGACTCTTCGCAGGCGCTGCGTATCACTGGACACGGCTTCGCGGCGTGGGAAGCTCGTAAAGATCTGCGTGTGGTAGCCGGACTGATCTATCTCGACCGTCGGGATGTCGATTTTCTTCCCGCCGGCGGCCTGCTCTGGACTCCCTCGGATGACAAACGGATCGAGCTGATTTTTCCACGTCCGCGTTTTGCTGTTCGTGTTGCTGAAAGCAAGCGAGCATCGCAGTGGCTCTATACAGCTGCAGAATTTGGTGGAAATCAGTGGGCCATGCAATCGAATACAGGAGCCAATCAAATTGTTGTGTTTCGCGACTATAGGCTCATTGCAGGCTGGGAACGAAAACCTGCTGCGCTCGGCCTTTCATGGCGGGTTGAGATGGGATATGTGTTTGGTCGTATCGTGCAGTATTACGATTCGACCGAGCCGAACTATTATCCCACCGATACGCTTATGGCCCGCGCGGGAGTGTGGTATTAAACGGGTTTACAACGTGCGCAGCCATCCATGCCTTTTCAAACATGTGGCAGCTTCGCTTCACACTGCTTCAGCTCATCGCCCAGCAGTGCCCCTCAAGCGGCCTTGCGTTTAAATACCAAAGTCGGCCCAGTCCAGTTCACCAGATCGTAACTTTTTCCAACGAGAAATTTGTACAGGTCGCTCTCCATCACCTTTTCGATCGTGTGCTGATGCAGCTCTACAAGAATCAAGAAGGGGCTGTATTTTTCAAAAGACAGCGATTCCAAAACTGACAGATCGTAACCTTCCGCATCGACGTTCAGCAGATCGATTTTGCGTCCGGAAAAGCGGCTGTTGTCCAGGACATAATCAAGGGACGCCACAGGCACTTTTCGCACCACATAGCGTTTGCCCAGCCTTCGCTGCTCTTCTGCAAATTCTTTATCCAGCGTGGACATCAAGGAATAACGTCCGAACGAATAGCAATCCCGCAACTCGCCCGTGCCTTCTTTGCTGATTGCATAGACGAGATTCTCGTCTTTACCGCGCACCATCTTAAACGCCTCGATCTTGATCGGATCGAGATCGATGTTCACCCCGCGCCAACCTTTGCGATACCAGCGATACGTGTTGCTATATTTCACCGGATGAAAACACCCCACATCCACAAAAAACCCGCGATGGATAGACGCCAGATGCTGGTACGTTGAATCATCTTCACCGTATTGCGAATAGTGCCGCATCGAAGTCCGGCTGAGATAAATCTTGCGCAATAAAAATAATTTCCGTAAGAACCAGTTATCCAGAATAATATCCATCGCTTCGAACCCTCATTCATTTTTTTAACGCGCTGCACAGATGGAGTGACACTTCGCGCGAACCATCCTTCCCGACCAAATCGCGGGCGGCAGTATACGCGACATGCTGCATTCGACTCTGTCAGCGACGGCGAGATACAAAATGGCCTGTGCCAGCGCGAAGAGGCCTTGCGGCGAACCGAGATGCTCGTAGGTGTTCGCGGGATCAGCGGCGGCGGTCGGAGACGCAGCCGCTTTGCAAGATCGTCGTCGCCCGCCTTGAAAAGCCTGTAAGCTTCTTCGTCCACTCAAACATTCCTGATCGGCCGCGAGGCCAGCAGAGGGGCATTTCATGATGCATCGTTCACGTTCCTGGGCATGGTGGGTCAGCGGTCTGTTGCTCTTGGCGACCATGCTCAACTACATGGATCGACAGACGCTTGCAAACTTGAGCGTGCGCATCACCGATGAAATGTCACTCAATCAGGAGCAGTACGGCGACCTCGAACTGGTCTTCGGCTGGGCTTTTGCACTCGGTTCAATCACGTTCGGCGTGCTGGCGGACCGACTTCCAATACGATTGCTCTACCCGTTGATCGTCATCGCATGGAGTACCGTCGGTCTGATAACCGGCTATGCGCAAGGGTACGAACAACTCTTTGCCTGCCGTGCACTGCTCGGCTTTTTTGAGGCGGGACACTGGCCATGCGCGCTGTTGACGACGCAGGCGGTCTTCGATCAGCGAAAGCGCATGCTGGGAAATAGTCTTCTGCAAAGCGGAGGCGCAGTGGGAGCGATTCTCACGCCAGTGGTGATCCGACTGATCGTCGGTGACAACGAAGCGCGTGGGGCATGGCGAACGCCGTTTGTCGTGATCGGTGCGCTTGGCGCTGCATGGGTGATTGCGTGGCTATTGCTCATTCGTCGAGGCGACGTGGAAAAAAAGGATGTTTCCTCAGACGCCCCAGATTCTCGAAACGTTTCCAGCACAGAGACTCGTAGAAACTTCTGGTGGCAAGAGTGTTTGGCAAATCCAAAGTTCTGGGCAATGGTGCCGGTTGTGGTGAGCATCAACATCACATGGCAACTCATCCGCGCATGGCTGCCTAAATTTTTACAACAAGGCCGCGGAATCCCAGAGTCACAATCGCTCTGGTTCAATTCAGCGTATTACATTTCGGCGGATATAGGCTGCATTTCAGCCGGTGCGATCGCGATGTGGCTCGCTACGCGTGGCATGAAAGTGCACCGCGCGCGAGTGAGCGTGTTTTTGTGTTGTGCCGTGGTCGTGGCGATTATGACGAACGCTGCCGCTGTTTTGCCGCGCGGACCGGCACTGTACAGCGTGTTGCTCGTTGTGGCGGCCGCATCGATGGGACTTTTCCCTTGTTACTATTCCCTTGCGCAAGATGTCAGTATCGGCAATGTGGGAAAGGCCAGCGGGCTGCTTGCAACAATCGGCTGGCTCGTGGCTTCGCCAATGCAGAAAATATTTGGCAGACTTGTCGATTCAACAGGATCGTTTGATACAGGATTGGCCTTGGTCGGAATACCGCCAGTCATTGCGATCCTTTGGTTGATGGCCATTTGGCCACGTTTAGAAACAACAGACGCAACACCTTCAATGAACCAATCATCGCCATTGAGTTTCAAAGAGCGAAGATAAAGATTCTTGGAGAAGCGCGTAGAAGAACAATGAGGAAAACGCGTCATGCAATTAGTCGACCTTTCTTGGCCCGAAGTGGCCGCCCGTGCGGCTCATACCCCGATCATTCTTCCAATCGCCGCCATCGAACAGCATGGTCACCATCTTCCTGTGTCCACCGATAGCATGTTGCTCGCAGAACTCATCCGTAGAATTTCAAAGCCTCTGCACGGACAGGCCATTTTTGCGCCGTTGATGTGGCTTGGTAATTCTGACCATCACATCGATTTTCCAGGCACGCTGTCGGCTCGACCTCGGCACTATCTTGACATGCTTGGTGGATTGATCGACGACATGATCACTCACGGATTTCGAAGGATCGTGCTCCTCAACGGTCACGGTGGCAACGACATTCCCGGTCGGCAGGCGATTTTTGAAGCGAGACAGCGGTATAGGCATCGCAGCGATCTCCTTCTTCTTTTTGTAACCTATTGGGATTGTGCGCGGCCTTGGGAAACGTGTGGCGATCTCGTGCAGCACTTCATGGGCCATGCCTGCGAGTGGGAAACATCGATGATGCAGTGCATCGTGCCAGACCTTGTGAAAGAGGTGCGTGAACTCGAAACCGTCAGCGTCGAGTACGGCTTTGCACCAAGCTACCGTGGCTGGACATCGAAAGATCGCACCATTCCCGGTCATATGGGTTCGCCCCAATACGCTACGCCCGAAAAGGGAGAGAAGCTTTTTTCGGCTTTCGCTGAAGGCGTTGAAAAAATGATTCACCAGATGATTGCCTGGGACGGCCATTCATGGAACCCCGACAATGTTCAAAAGAATTGAACGGGTGAACCTTGTGCGTATTCAAGCACCGCAGCGTCTTCTAGAAAGAGCAAGTCTTTAGGCGACCCGGAACTTTGTAAGAATTGCATCTGTCAATTTTCCGCCCACGCCGGGAGCCTCTGGCAAGGTGTAGTAACCGTCGATCACGCGCACGGGATTTTCCCAGATATCATGAATGGATTCGTAGCAGCACTCGACCATTGGAGCATTTTCAGTGGCTGCTGCGAGTTGCACGTGAATGTTATGTTGAACGTTGGTATGAGGAATGACGGGTAGACCGTAGGCCCGCGCAAGCGCCGCGACATCAAGCCACTCGTCGATGCCGGAAAGTTTCGTAACGTCTGCTTGTACGATGTCGACGGCCCGTGATTCGATATAGTTTCTAAAGTCGTGCAGGGAATAGATTGTCTCGCCAACAGCAATCGGAAGATCGAGTGAATGTGCAAGCTCTGCATGTGCCTTCACGTCGAAAGGATGCATCGGCTCCTCGAGCCACGAGATGTCGAATTCTTCGAGACGTCTTCCCCAGACCGTGGCGGTCGCCAAATCCCACACGGTGTTCACATCGACCATCAGTCGGATATCCTCGCCAATCGCCTTGCGCACTGCCTTGACGCGAGCAAAATCTTCGCGTGGATCAGGCAAACCGAGCTTCATTTTTACTGCGTCGAATCCGCGCTGAATGATTCGGTGCATGTCATCGATCAGTTCGGCAGTACTCCACGTCAGCCATCCACCGTCGGTGTTGTAGGCCTTCACTTTGGTTTTTGCAGGCCCCAAATGCCGCCAGAGGGGCTGATCTTCGAGGCGAAGTTGAATATCCCAAAGCGCGAGATTCATCGCTGACAAACCGACTCTCGCAACACCAACGCGACCAATAAAATGATTCGTCGAATGCATTGCTCGCATTAGTTCGCGGCGCTGGAGTGGATCTTTTCCAAGAATCGCCGGGGCGTAGACATCGTCAAGAGTGACTTTGACTGCCCTGAGGCCCTTGGTGTAGTTCCAGTTAAATCCCCAGCCGGTGATGCCGGCATCGGTATCGATTCGCACCTGCACAAATTCCACCGAATCGACACTGCTTTGTGAATCGGTGATCGTGCGTTGTTTCAGAGGCACATCGACAAGCGTTGTCTCGACATTCGTGATAATCATCGTTGCATGCTCCAAAGAAGTTCAAAAAAGAAGAATTCAAGCCATTAAGGCACCGCCGGAGAGCGGGAACACATCGCCGGTGTGAAAACTGGCTTCATCGCTGGCCAGATAGAGTGCCAAAGAGGCTACCTCTTCGGGAGTGCCCATGCGACCGAGTGGTTGATACGCAGACAGTTGAGCAAACATCTCAGCTTCACGGCCGGGATAGTTTTTCTGGAGATAATCGTCGACAAAAGGAGTGTGAATTCGTGACGGGCAGATGCAATTTGAGCGGATTCCATCGGCCAGATGATCGAGTGCAAGAGCCTTGGTCATCATGAGCACCGCTCCTTTGGTCGCGCAGTACGCAAAGCGATCTTTGACAGCGATGAGCGATGCGATTGAGGCAATGTTCAGAACGAACCCCTTCTTGTATCGGATCATGTGCGGCAAAACGGCTTGTGTCACATGAAACATACCCTTGACGTTCACGCTTAGCAGTCGATCAAAATCAGCTTCACGAGTTTGTAAAATATTTCCAACGAATCCAACACCGGCATTATTGACCAGAATGTCAATCTTCTGGTCGCTGACAATCACCTGCTCGACCGCTTGATGAACCGATTGATCGCTTGTCACATCACAGTGCGCAGCGTACGAACGACCGCCAGATTCCGCGATCAACGAAACAGTCTGCTCGGCGCCTGCATCGTCAACATCGAAAATCCAAGCAACGGCTCCTGCCGAAGCGTAGGCTCTGGCAATCGCCCGGCCGATTCCTGATCCTGCACCGGTAATCACGGCGACGCGGCCTGCGAGAGAGAAGCGTGGTTCGACCATTGTTTCGACAATCCAATCAGTGAAGGAACCTCGAAGCGTCTACGAGAATGTCCCCGAAGAGTCTGTGAGAAAATAACAGGCTCGGCGTCACTCGACTAGCATCCATAGCCGCTCGGGGTGGAACTCATTAGAGTTTTGAGAATCGTCGATCGTGGAACGTACCATCAACGAATATGACGCGAAGCCATTATGAAACTGTTTTTCAACGGCGCTGCTGCGAGTCCGTGTGCTGGCCGTCCACGATGTGACAAACGCAAAAGCAATTTTCTAGCAATCAGGTCTGTTTCTGGATAAAAGATTCCCAATGAAATCGTTCCTCTTCGTTACGCTCCTGCTGACGCTTGTCTGTTCGGCCGGGGCCGACGAGTCGCCAGGAATGTTCCCACTGGTGGGCTACAACGAACACCGAACGAATTTGTCCGGTGGACGGCAGCCGAATATCAGTACGAATCGCGCGATGGTGGTGCAGGCAGATGGCACCGGGCGACGGGAGATTGGTGGCGAACTTGTGAACGAGGCCGGGGCCTGGACGCAGTTCGCCGGCTGGTCTCCCGATGGCAAGACAGCCGTCGTGCTGCGCGGTTGGCAAAGTGCAGAGAACGCTCTGTGGGAAGAGGAGCACAAGACGTTTCGCTTCACGCCCGAAGGCTGGCTGGTCGATTCGTATCTCGTCGATGTGGCGACCGAGAAAGCAGAGAATGTGACTGCGATCGAACGAATCAGTTTCTACAACTCAGGACTGTTCTTCTGGCCAAACGATCCGACGAAGCTCGGCTTCACAGCGTTGATTGACGGCAACTCGAAGCCGTTTTGCATGGACCGCGATGGCCGCAACAAGACAGACCTGACGAAGAATTCGAATGGCTTCGCATACGGCTTCAGCAGTTCGCCCGACGGTTCGCGCATCTCTTATCACGAGAACTATCAGGTCTATCTGGCTGACGCCGACGGCTCGAATCGCATCCATGTGCAGACCGGCCATCCGTTTGTCTTCGCTCCACGTTGGTCACCCGACGGGCAGTGGTTGCTGTTCGTTTCGGGTGAGCACTACAACTGCCATCCGCACATTGTGAAGGTGGACGGTACCGGCTTGAAGAAGCTCGCGGATCGCGGCGGCTATCGCGGCGTCACGGAGTTCCTCGATGTCTTCGACTATCACGGCGGCAGCAGCGATGTGCCGGTGTGGTCGATCGACGGCCAGTCGGTTTTCTACACCGCCAAAGTCGGCAACAACGTCGAACTATTTCGAGTCACGCTCGATGGTCGGGCCGAGCAGTTGACTCACTCCGCCGAGGGAACTTTGCACTATCATGCAACGCCTTCGCCCGACGGCCAGTGGATCGTCTACGGATCGAAACGCAGCGGCGTGCGAAACCTCTTTGTGATGTGTTTGTCCGATCGAAAAGAGCACGCCCTGACCGACGTCTCCGTTGGCCACGCCGCGATGCACGCCTTCTGGCAGCCACGTGAAAGGGGTCAGGACTCTTTGTTTTGTTCTGCGCTTGGAGAATGAATTTGCGGGCGGCCACGAGGACGCAGAGTGGCGGAAAGCCTGAGGCGTTTGGATGTTTCGCAGATCTAGGCACGTCTCGCCGTAGAGTGCGCTGCGATGCGCAGACTTCTGCAATTTCTGTAGAGAAGTGTCTGTCATTGCCTCGTTCACCTTCGACACCCAGTTCGGCAATTGCGGGATTGGCCGGGGAGAAAGCAAGCCCGGTTCAGGTTCGGTCGATTGCAACAATTGACCTGCTCCCCTTAAACAGCACCACCTTCAGGGAGAGAATCCGGTGGCGTCACAACCAAACGAGGGCATTCGATGCAACACGGAAAGAAAGAACTGGCCAAGCAGATCATCCCCAAGCTATCGCTGGTGCAGGGCGGCAAATCCTCGGGGCCAGAGGAGATATCATGTAAGAATAATGAATTAGCGTACCCGCTGATCGATTTGTGAAGTGTTGTGGAGTGTGGCCGTGCGAAATCTTCTCTTGTCGACATTCATGATTCTGGCAATCGCAGGGAGCGATCTGCTAGCAGCAAAGGGCCCGGAAAAATTTGTCGAAGAGGTGCTGCCATTGCTCGAAGCGAAGTGCGTTTCGTGCCACGGCCCCCAGAAGCAAGAAGGCAACTTGCGGCTCGACTCGTTTGCAGCGGCGAAGGCAGGCGGAGACCGCGGCGCGGCGATCGTTGCCGGCAATGTCGCGGAGAGTCTGCTCGTGCAGGCGATCTCGTTTCTCGATCCCGATTTTCAGATGCCGCCCAAACAAAAGCTGACGGCAAAAGAGATCGCGACGCTCACCGAATGGATCACCACTGGAGCCGCCTGGCCCGAGCCGGTCGCGGTGTTGTTCGAGGATCAACCGCAGTTCCTCGCGTCGCTTGCCAGTGGCAACGGCAAAAGCCGACTGTTCACCGAAGGAGCCTTTGCGGGCAAAGCAGCCTTAGGGATCACGCCGCTCCAACGCGACGGTGTGCGGATCCCCGGTTGGAATTTCGCCATTCGCGAACAGTCAGCATCCAACGAACACCGCTATCTGCGACTGGCCTGGAAGAAGCGTGGCGTAGGAAGCGTGATGATCGAACTGGCTGCGGATGGACAATGGCCTGACGCCAACATGGCGAAGGGTCGATACGTCGCCGGTCCCAACACGACCGGTTGGGCAGCCATCTCGGTTGGCGAGACAGTTCCCACGGAATGGACCGTGGCGACGTTCGATCTGTGGCAGGATATGGGCGACTTCACATTGACCGGCATTGCTCCGACCTGCGACGGGGGAGAAGAAGCGTTTTTTGATTCGATAATTCTCGGGCCGACAATTGCGTCGCTCGATGCGTATCGTCCCGGGGCCGCAACGGCGAACGATGCGACGGGCAGTTCTTCGCTCGGCGATGCGCTGACAGATAAACGTAATCCGATTCACAAACTGTTTCGCGGCGAGCGACTCGATCTGTGGTCATTGAAGAAGCCGCAAGCGTTGAACACGTCCGGAGTTTCTCATCCGATCGACGACTTCATCCGAGAGCGACTCGCGAAAGAGAATCTCCAACTCGCTCCAGAAGCCGATCGTCGCACGCTGATTCGCCGACTGACTTTCGATCTGATCGGTCTGCCGCCCACGAGCGAAGAGTCCGCCGCATTTCTCGCCGACCAATCGCCGGATGCCTACAACGCACTCGTTCAACGATTGCTCGAATCACCTCACTATGGCGAGCGACAAGCCCGGCTCTGGCTTGATGTCGTTCGCTATGCCGACACCAATGGCTATGAGCGGGACGAATTTCGTCCCTTGGCTTGGCAATACCGCGACTATGTCATTCGTTCGTTCAATTATGACAAACCGTTCGATCAGTTTATCTGTGAGCAACTCGCAGGTGACGAACTCGTCGATGGCGTGCCAAAGAGTTCCACCGAAGTCGACAAGCTGATCGCCACGGGCTACTTGAGACTCGGACAGTGGGACAGCACGGCTTCGATCTTTCAGGAAGAACCGCGACTACACGCGGAAATGATGGCTGACGTGACCAACACTACGGCCTCTGCATTTCTTGGAGTGACGATGTCGTGCTGCCAGTGCCACGACCACAAATTCGACCCCTTCTCACAAGCCGATCATTTTCGTTTCCGAGCCTTTTTTGCAGGTGTTTTACCGCGAGACGATCTCCCGATTTCTGTGGTCGAGGAACAGGCCGAGATCGATAAACACAACGCTGAAATCAATCAACAAACCGTTTTGTTGAAAGACGAGCAAACGAAACTCGACGATGCCTGCAAGGAGCGTCACGAGGAACTTAAAATACAGATCGCGGAGATAGAATCCAAACAGCGTAAGCCACGCCTTGCAATGGGAGCGACCGATGGAGGTTCGATTCCTCCGGCAACGCATATTTTCTATCAAGGCGATTTTTTGTCGCCTCGCGAAGAAGTTGCGCCGGGCTTCGTTTCAGTTTTTACACCAGAGCCTGCAGCGATTCAATCGCCGCGAGACAACACTACCGGGCGTCGACTCGCCCTGGCAACGTGGATGACCTCGGCTGACAATCCGTGGACCGCGCGAGTCATCGTCAATCGTATTTGGCAGCAACATTTTGGCACGGGCCTCGTCGCGACGCCGAATGATTTTGGTCATAGCGGCGCACGCCCCACGCATCCCGAAATACTCGACGCGCTGGCGGTTCAATTCATGCAACGCGGATGGTCAATCAAAGAACTGCATCGGTTGATCGTGACTTCCACGACGTACCGACAGTCGTCCCGCGAAACGTCCTTCGGGCGAGCAATCGACCCTGAAAACAAACTGCTTTGGAGACAAAGCGTGCGACGATTGGATGCCGAAATGCTGCGAGACAGTCTGCTGGCTGTTTCGGGATTATTGAAACCTTACGACGGCGGAAAACCAATCTGGCCACCGGTTCCCGATGAACTCCTCAAAGCTCAACCGGCGATCCTCGAAGCGATTGAAGGCAAGGACGATGGCCGTCAGCAAGGCTGGTACGCCGATCCCATCGAGCAGACTGATGTCCGCAGCGTGTTTCTTGTGCGCAAACGCTGTTTGCCGATTCCGTTTCTGCAAGTCTTCGATCTGCCAGACACGATCGTTTCTTGTGCGCGGCGAGACACAACCGTTGTCGCCCCGCAAGCGTTGATGCTGCTCAATAGCCTCGAAGGCGTGCGCTACGCACAAGCACTCGCGGCGAGAGTATGCGCGGCGAACGATAAGCTCGAATACGACGATGACTCCAAGACCAAACAACTCGTTGAGGTGTTGTTTCAAGTCACCGTGAATCGAACGCCGACGGCTGAGGAATTGCCGTTGTTGATCGACTTCCTGAAGCGTCATGCTCAGCAACATAAAGACGCGGGAGATCGTGCCGGCCTGCTCGCGCTGACGGATCTGTGCCGAGCGATCCTGAACCTGAATGAGTTTGCCTACATTGACTGAGAGAATTTAATGGTTCCTCAATCACGTCGAGATTTTCTCGCACACACCGGTGGCGGCTTTGCCAGCGTCGCGCTGAGCGCTCTGCTGGCCGATGAACTCCAGGCTGCGCCGCCGCAGCAACAGCCGATCGACCCACTGCAGCCCTTGGCCGAACGGTTGCCGCACTTCTTACCGAAGGCCAAGCGAGTTATTTTTTTGTTTCAATACGGCGGCCCTTCGACATTTGACTTGCTCGACTACAAGCCGCAACTGCTGAAGCTCAACGGCCAGCCGGTGCCGGAATCGTTCAAGCAGAATCCGGACAAGGTTGGCGGCGTCTTTCATCACTGCAAAGATGAGCTGATGGCCGGGCCGTGGAACTGGGCTCAGCATGGCCAGTCGGGGCAATGGGTTTCGGAACTACTGCCGCATACCGCGAAGCAGATCGACGAGCTGTGTCAGGTGCGGTCGATGTTCAGCGAAAGTTCCAATCACGCGCCGGCGACTTATCTGATGAACACCGGGGCGATTCTCGGCGGTAAGCCGAGTCTGGGGTCGTGGGTAACGTACGGACTCGGTTCGGTAAATCAGAATCTGCCGGGGTATGTGCTGCTTTACAAGGTTGGAGGATTGGGCGGCTCGGCAAATTGGAGTAACGCCTTTCTGCCTGCGGCATTTCAGGGAACGCAGTTTCGGCACGAAGGTTCACCAGTTCTCAATCTGCAACCGCCCGCCGAGTTCGCCGACGTGCAACGCTCGACGTTGGATTTTGCGCAAACGCTCAATCGTCAGCATGCGGCCAAGCGACCGGGAGTGCTCGATCTCGATGGTCGCATTGCGTCGTATGAATTAGCCTATCGCATGCAATCCCAAGCTCTCGATATTGGCGAGTTGTCATTCGAAACGAAAGCTACACAGGACGCTTACGGCCTGCATGATGAGAACAAAGACAAAGCGACGTTCGCAAGAATGTGTTTGCTTTCGCGACGACTTGTCGAAAAGGGCGTGCGTTTTGTTCAACTTTACAACGCCGTCGACAAGCTCGGCTGGGACGGGCACGACAAAAATACCGACTACAACATTCGCAACGCCGCTCAAACCGATCAACCCATCGCTGCGCTATTAGCCGATCTCAAGCAACGCGGTCTGCTCGACTCGACGCTTGTGATCTGGGCTGGGGAATTCGGTCGTACGCCGATGATGCAAGGCAACAATGGCCGCAATCACAACCCCTATGGCTTCACGATTTGGATGGCCGGAGGCGGAGTCAAAGCTGGAAGTGTGATCGGCTCAACCGACGAGATCGGCCTGCGAGCCGCCGAGCAACCACAGTCAATAAAGAATCTGCACGCGACGATCCTGACCGCTCTCGGCCTGAATCCGGACGACCTGTTCTTGGAACACGCAGGAAGGCAAGAGCGTCTCACTGGAGTCGCGCAAAGCTGGAAGACGATCCCAGGCGTACTGGGTTAAAAATAATTGTGTGACGGTCATTATTTGCCTCAGTCGTCCCCAACGACTTTTCAGGAAATTGCATGCGAGTGATTATTCAGAGAGTGTCACAAGCTTGCGTGACAATCGAAGACCGTGTTGTTGGAAAAATCGGCGCTGGTTTGTGTGTGCTTGTAGGAATCGAAATCGGCGACACCTCCGACGATGTGATCTGGTTGGCCACAAAAGTCGCTCAGTTACGGATCTTTTGTGATGATGAAGGAAAAATGAGTAAGAGCGTGCAGGAGACGGGCGGCGAAATCCTCGTCATCAGCCAGTTCACGCTGCATGCCAGTACAAAAAAAGGAAATCGGCCGAGCTTTCTTCGAGCTGCGCGACCAGAGGAGGCAGTGCCACTGTATGAGCACTTTCTTGTTGTTTTGGAGTCTTCTCTCAGCACTCCGTTGGCCCGAGGTGTCTTCGGTGCCGATATGAACGTAACACTTGTCAACAACGGACCCGTCACCCTTGTGATCGATTCCAGACAGCGAGAGTGAAGGGTTCTTTCTTGAAAACGATGACGAGTTTTATGAAGCCGATGTGCTTCGAGGATTCACGTGGAAGCCTTTGAGTTCTTTGACGAGTGGTCAAAAGACGCTTTTATGAGTACCGTCACTGCTTCGGTTCCGTTCATTTTTTTTACAGACGAGCCCACTCCACTATGAGAGCCTGCGTGTGTCTCTTCGCCACGGTGTGTATCGGTCTTGGCATAGTTGCTGCGGGAGATCGCATGACGTATTCGTCGACCAAGAAAAATAACCATCTGGATCAACTGCATGGCATCGAGGTATCCGACCCGTACCGCTGGCTCGAAGAAGATGTTCGCGAATCGAAAGACGTTGCGGAGTGGGTGGTTGCGAAGAACCAAGAAACTTCGGCGTATCTCGAATCAATTCCGCAGCGAGAAGCGATCAAAGAGAGACTCACGGAACTCTGGAACTACGAGAAATACGGCGTGCCCTCGAAGGCGGGAAGCCGATACTTTTTTAGTAAAAATGACGGGCTGCAAAATCAGTCTGTGCTCTACACAATGGATTCCCTCAACGGAGTTCCTGCTGTGCTCATCGATCCCAATGCGTGGTCGAAAGACGGCACCGTTGCCCTCGGCGCGATATCGTTGAGCGATGACGGTCGCTACGTCGCGTATAGCGTGGCAGATGCCGGATCAGACTGGAATACGTGGCGAATCATCGAGGTCGAGACCGGTCGAGTATTGCCAGACGAAATCAAATGGGTGAAGTTCAGTGGAGCCGCTTGGACCGCGGACAGCAAAGGATTTTTTTACGGTTCTTACGACAAACCACCAGCCGGCGCAGCGTTTCAAAAGACGAACCTCAATCAGAAAGTCTTCTATCACCAGATTGAAACAGATCAGTCACAAGACGTGCTCGTGTACAAGCGACCCGACGAACCGACGTGGGGTTTTGGACTAAGTGTTTCCGAAGATGGACGGTATCTCGTCATCACGATCTGGAAAGGAACAGACAACAAGTACCGCATAGTTGTGAAAGATCTGACCGAACCGCATGGAATACCGTTCGATGTAATCGAAAATTTTGACCATGAATACTCATTTATTGGCAACGACGAAACCACATTTTATTTCCTCACAGATCTCGAAGCGCCCCGAAAACGAATTGTCGCCATTGACATCACGGTTCCGTCGGTCATTCGTGAAGTTATTCCGCAAACGGATGAGACGTTGATTCATGCGGATCTTGTAGGCAATCAATTCATTCTCACTCATCTGAAGGATGCCAAGACGCAAGTCACGCTCTACACCGTCGCCGGAAAATATGTGCGAGAGGTCTCATTTCCCGGTATCGGCGCAGCAACTGGATTCGGTGGAAAACGAACCGACACCGAAACCTTCTATTCCTTTTCCAGCTTTGCCACCCCTCCTTCGATCTTTCGCTACGACCTTCTCACGGGCGAGAGCACACTGCTGCGACAGGCGAAAGTAAAATTTAATCCGGATGACTTCACGGTCGAGCAGGTTTTCTATACCAGTAAAGATGGCACGAAGGTGCCAATGTTTCTTACTGGAAAAAAGGGAATGAAACGTGACGGTACACATCCGACGCTGCTCTATGGCTACGGTGGATTTTCCGTTTCGCTGACCCCGAGTTTTTCGATCGCTCGCATAGCGTGGTTGGAAATGGGGGGCATCCTTGCGATCCCAAATCTGCGGGGCGGGGGCGAGTATGGTGAGCAGTGGCACAAGGCCGGTACAAAGCTCAAAAAACAAAACGTCTTCGATGACTTTATTGCCGCAGCCGAGTGGTTGATTGCGCACAAGTACACCGTGAGCTCGAAGCTTGCTATTCAGGGAGGCAGCAACGGTGGACTTCTCGTGGGTGCGTGCATGACTCAGCGCCCCGATCTCTATGGAGCCTGCCTGCCCGCCGTCGGTGTGATGGATATGCTGCGATTTCATCAGTTCACCGCCGGTCGATTTTGGGTCGATGATTATGGCAGCGCGGAGAATCCCGATGAGTTTCAGGCTCTCTACGCCTACTCCCCGTATCACAATATCCGACCCAATACGAACTATCCCGCGACGCTCATCACCACTGCCGACACCGATGACAGAGTGGTTCCCGGACACAGCTTTAAGTTTGCCGCACGTCTGCAGGAGCATCACACAGGAACTGCTCCGACGCTTATTCGCATCGAAACCAGAGCTGGTCACGGTGCCGGAAAGCCGACGGGCAAAGTGATCGAAGAGACGGCAGATCTCTGGGCATTTCTGGTGAAGAATCTTCACATGGAGTAATCGTAGAGGGCGATGACCACCGTTCAAAAAATGAATGGTTTGAGAGTATCCCGGCAATGGTGACACAAACATACGAACTGATCGTTCTGCTTGGCGGTTTGGTTTTATTAACAGTGCTTGTCGTTCAAGGCAGGAGCATTTTTGTTGCTGCTCCGCTGTGTGCAGTCGTGATGGTGACGCTGAGCGGCTTCGATCCTCTCGGCTCCATAACCGGATCGTACATGACCGGTTTTGCCGACTTTGTCCGGCGATTTTATGTAATTGTGGCTCTGGGAGCTGTGTTTGGAAAAGTGATGGAGGAAAGTGGGGCTGCGGCGCGCATCGCCGACTCGCTCGGTCGTCAACTCGGAAATGGTCGTGCCTGTCTGGCAGTTGTTTTGGCGTGCGCTGTGCTCACGTATGGTGGTGTGTCAGTGTTTGCCGTCGGTTTTTCAGTCTTTCCGCTGGCCGTGCAACTCTTTCGTGGGGCCGATCTTCCGCGACGATTTATCCCTGCGGCAATTTGTCTTGGCTCGATCACATTTACGATGACATCGGCTGGTTCTCCCGAAATTCAGAACCTCATCCCAATTCAATATCTGATCGATGCCACGACAAAGATTCCACTCACGGATGCTCGTGCGGGATGGCCTGTGAGTGTGATTGTTGGTCTGCTCATGTTTGCCGTTGGACAGATATATCTCGATTGGGCAATTCAGCGAGATATCAAAGCAGGTCATCGCTGGGAGATTCGTCCAAGTGATTGCATTGATCGAACCGAGGCATCGAGGCCGTGCGCATGGCGATCAGTGCTTCCATTATTGACAACGGTTGTGACACTGAACTTTTTACCACTGGTCTGTCACACGATCGCATCGACGTGTGAAGCGGCATTCAATGAAATGGGTCTCGCGAGCATACGAGTTCACCGGTTCCTTGCCCTCGTTCCCGAAGATCCAACGCTGTCTCTCTTTCTTGGCGTGACCGTAGCCATCGTTGTGCTACGTTCTCATCTGACCAACAGTTGGAATTGTATGGGTGAAGGATGTGCCAACGGTTTTATCGCCATTGGCTCGACAGCAGCGGTTGTGGGGTTTGGAGCCGCCGTAAAAGAGTTACCGGCGTTTGCGCGAGTGGTCGAAGGCGTCACGCACCTTCCCATCGACCCGCTTCTCGGTGCAGCTCTGGCCGTGGCAGTCATTGCGGCCATCGCAGGATCAGCCTCGGGAGGGCAGGCAATCGCATTGCCGATTTTAAAACCGATCTTCGTGGATGGTCTCGGAGTCGCTCCTCGCGCATTGCATCGTGTTGT
This sequence comes from Planctomycetota bacterium, assembly GCA_003669585.1. GTDB lineage: Bacteria > Planctomycetota > Planctomycetia > Pirellulales > UBA1268 > QWOQ01. Next base: position 402,499 of record QWOQ01000017.1, read on the forward strand.
TTCCATCGCCTCGGGTTCGCTCGATACGCTCCCAGCCAATGGATTCGTGGTGATGTTACTCCGTGTCATTTGTGACGAAACTCATGCACGAGCCTACGGTCCGATTTTTGTCACGACGGTCATCATTCCATTAGGAGGAACTTTGTTGGCGATCGCGTTATTTAATCTTGTTCCAGCCTGGGCGCTGATGTGAGTCGGCGAGTGTTTCTCACCATTGTCGTTCCAGTCGTATTACAATCACCGGTGCAGAAAACATCGCGAGGAAGTTTGAAGCAACACAGGGCTCCGGAAAAGCGATGCTGTTGCACATGGCGACTTTACAAATTCAGTCTTTGTGTGAGGAAATTGTCGACACGTGGTCGTCAGACAGAAATGCCAGTATGTCCCGCAGTTCACCGTCGGTCATGGATGCAGAAAGCCCCTGCGGCATGAGCGACGTTTTTAATTCAGTGCTCTGCACAATGTCAGACTTTTGAAATGTTCGTTCCTTGCCACTGACATCGCGAAACACATCGGTGCTTGACGATCGCAGAAGAATGCCAGTAAAAGTCGTTCCATCCTGAAGTTCAAGCACCGTCGGATAGAACTGTGGACTCACATCACGATGCGGTTCAAGAATTGATCGCAGCAAGCTCGCAGAATCACCCTGACGAGCAATCAAACTGAGATCCGGTCCCACAACGTTTCCCCGTCCACTATGGCGATGGCATGTGCTGCAAAGGCCCACTTTTGCGTGAAAATAAACGCGTCTGCCTGCAAGAAGATCTGCCTTTCCAGGCAGTGCTTCGAGGCGAGCGAGCCATGCCTGCGTGTTCTCAAGGGGCGGCCGACCGCTGCTCATAGAAGCAGAATCGAGAATTGCTGCAACGAGCGGTGCAGAATCAGGATGACTTTTCGCAGTGGCAATGAGCGATAAAGCCGTGGCATCGTCGCATGACGACATTCGTAGTGCCCGCAATGCCTCGTTCCGGAGCGACGCGTTTTCGTGATTAGAAAGCGTCAGCAACAATGCCCGATGTTCGGGAACATCCGAACTCGAAAGACCAGCGACAGCATCTGAGCGCAAGACAATATCGTACGATTCATTTTCTGCAATTCTCGCGAGTATGTTCGAAGCATCAGCAGACCTGTGTTCACTGAGCGTGTGCACAACTTCAAGTGAAAGCGATGGATCGCCCTCAGCAAAAAGCTGCTCAAGCAAAGGAATCGTGATCGTCGCAGTGTCTGCCGGTAACAGACGCAGCGCGAATCCTTTGAGTCGCGCGGGTGTTGTCGGATTGAGAACGCGTTCGGCGAGCACCTTCGCATCAGTCACACCTGCACCAGGATTGCCCTTCAGCGTGTTTGAGCAGGCAAGTGCCGCTTCGAAAATTTGATATTCAAGATCCTCTCGGGAGAGAATCGCTTCGACGGCGCCTGAAAATTCAAGGAGTACGCCATCTGCGATCCAGCGCAGGCATTCGAACTGAATGTCGGGGTCAGAATCATGCAAAAACTCTCGAACCCATGCGCCATCGCTGAGGTCTACCCTTCGCAACGCAACCAGTGCCCATACGCGATCAAGAGTTGGCATAGCGTGCAACGTTTTAAGTGACCAGTTACCACTTTCGCGAGCAAGCGAAGTGAGCGCGGCATCTGAGAGATATGGATCATTGCCTCGAGCGTGATCAAGAAGTTGACGAATCGAAAGCCCTGAAATTCCAGCCCGCATCTTTTCGGAAAGACGTGCGTCGTCGTTCATCGGTTCTGCATCGGGCACCATCCACGACGCCAGTGCATGGTCGATGGTGAGTTTCCAAAGTCGACCACGACCGTGTACGGCATAGGAACTCGAAACCCAGTCGGTGAGATAGAACGAATTGTCAGGGCCGAGAGCCATACACACCGGGCGGAAAAAGTCGCTGCCAGTAAGCAGTTCAACCCGATGCGATGTATATCCGGCACCGTGCCGAATCAGCGGAAAGTAATCGATTCGGTGATTGCTCCAAGAGGGAATGAGAACGCCACCTCCAAGCTCAACGACCGCGCAAGGGCCCTCGCCACACGGATGTACCATTCCCAGCGTGCCTCGCAGTTCACCATTCCATGCAATGAATGGATGCACCGGCGCGCTGCCATAGATCCACTGAAACCCATAGTCGCCTCCTTCGACAATGTGTAAAAGTCGACACGGCGGCCTGCTTCCAGGATCATTTTCAGCTGCAAATATTTCACCGTCTTTGCGCACAAGCAGTCCAAACGGATTCCAGAAGCCTCGTGCAATGCGACGCAGCTGCGTACCATCTCGACGGCAGCGAAAGACCCCTCCTTCGCCACGGCCGGTTTCGGTGGAACCGTCAGGAGCAGTGAGTGTCCAGTCTTTCCCAAAATTTTCGCCCAGAGCAAAAACGAGCCCACCATCGGGATGCCACGCCATGCCACTCAGACCGTTGTGCGGATAATCGGCAACCGTGTCGAGCGTTGCAAGAAGTTCTTCCAAATCGCCAATGCCATCACCATCGGTATCTCGAACGCGCACAATACGATCTCTCTCAGCAAGATAAACCCAGCCATCACTCCCAAGGATCAGCTGCATCGTGGCATCGGTCTTCTCGTAAAAGACGCGTCGATTTTTCCCCGTCGCATCGAACACGAGGATCTCATCGTGCTCGGGACCGATGTAGCCTTCAGGGCGAAAATGGGTGTGACTGGCGATGAGCCAGATTCGGCCTTGCGAATCAACATCGATACCCGTTGGTGTCACGAGATCGGGATCTTCGGCCAGAAGTGTCATGGTGACGCCGGGCTTTTGAATTTCAATCGCAGGAGCCAGTGCAGACAAAGCCTCCGGTGGCTTTGTCGCATCGGCGGCTTCCAGCGGCATGAAAAAGAGCAGCCCGATCAATGCATCGAGTGCAAAAATAAAGCTCCATCGACAAAACGATTGAGAAGTTTCATGAGGAGCAAAAGCAAAAGGGTTCATGGCTGGAGCAATTCCTCGATAGTGAAAAAAAAGCGACAATCTTTGAGCGCGACTCTCCATCCTGCAGATCGTCCTAGAAATGTGCGCAGGAATCGACGTGCCGCTTTCTTGTGTGTGACGCAGCTTCAATACCATACAGAACAACGGCCCTGAATATCCCGTCAGCGTAACCGATCACGAATGCACGTGCTGTTCTGATTGTCACGTTACAACCAAGAGGGAATCAGATCTGTCCTTCAGGCGAAGAAGAAGTTTCCGAAAACAGTTCAATTATGGCGATGCCACAACTCAGGATTGTACTCATCAACGTTTTCCAGCAACGCCATCGTCCCGCGGAGATAGTTGAAGCGATTGGAATCCAAGTTTCATTTGTGAGAAGATTGGGAACTCTGGCGTTTTGAAATGAACATTTGTTCCACGCGATCCACCCATCTATGAAAAACACCACCATGCGAGCTGTGGGCATTGTTCCTCGTCAGCGACACGTTGCCGAAGTACGACACGAACACCCCGAAATTGTTTCGCCGACACAGATCAAAGTTCGCACTCTTGACGTAGGTATTTGTGGTACAGATCGTGAGATTTGTACGTTCGTCTACGGTGAACCGCCAGCCAATTCGGAATATCTTATACTCGGTCACGAAGCATTAGGAATCGTTGTTGACGTCGCCGCTGAGGTGACGCAGATCAAAATAGGCGATCTCGTTGTGCCCTCTGTTCGTCGGCCATGTGCGGATCCAAACTGCCGACCCTGTCGCATGGATCGTCAGGACTTTTGCGCCACGTGGAAGTTCAACGAGCGCGGCATTCATCAGCACCATGGTTTCATGACAGAGTTTTTTGTGGACGACGAAAAGAATTTTATTTTCGTGCCACCAGAGCTGAGATACCGAGCGGTTCTTGCGGAGCCGCTCACCATCGCTGAGAAGGGGCTGTCGCAAGTATGGAGTATTCAAAGCCGTCTTCCATGGGCGTGCGATCAGCCAGGAAAGCCCAAGGGCGATGGCCTGCGCGCGGTTGTCATCGGAGCCGGTCCCATCGGCATTCTCGGGGCGATGGTCTGCGTGCTCAATGGTTTTGATACCTATGTCTATTCCCGTTCACCCAAGCCCAATGAAAAATCTGAAATTATTGAATCCTTTGGCGCTACCTATGTTTCAACTGCTGATACATCACCCGCAGAACTTGCTGATCGCGTCGGAAGCATTGATCTCGTCTACGAGGCGGTTGGTGTGAGCAAAACGTCTTTTGAGGTGATGATGCATTTGGGAATTAATGGCATCTTTGTTTTTACAGGTATTCCGGCGCCAGAAGGGAATCTTTCCTTGGCGGGAAATCAGCTCATGCGTAATATCGTGCTGAAAAATCAAGTTATCGTTGGTACCGTCAACGCGGACAAAGCGTCGTTTTGTGACGCCATCCGCGACCTTGGCGAATTTCATCGACGCTGGCCGCAAGCTCTCGAAAGAATCATCTCCGCGCGTTATCCGGTTGAAAAGTTTCAAGAACTGCTCACCGGAAAAATGACCGGGATCAAGAACGTAATAGCGTTTTCGGAATAGATGAATCAGTGTTTCGAGAAAACGCTCAAGAGGAAACATTTTTCAATCTGTCCTGACAACCGTTCACAGCAAAGCAGCCTGTTATGAGCACACAATGGATCGACATATCGGTGGACATGCGTGACGGCATGGTGCAGTGGCCAGGTGACCCAGTCTGTCAGGTGAGCTTGCATGCGAAGCTCGGCGATCCTGTTCCGGGACAGCCTGGGAAAAAAATTCCCTGTAATCTGACAAAGCTTTTTCTCAGCGCACACACTGGCACTCATATGGATGCACCGAGGCACTTTGTGGCGAATGGAAAGACCATGGAGACCATGCCGCTCGATGCAGTCATGGGTACATGCCGAGTGATTGAACTCAAACACAAGATCGCTGTTACGGTGGAGGAGTTAAAGCCACACAAGCTCAAACGAGGCGAGCGGGTGCTTTTGAAAACTCGCAATTCCACAAAAAGCTGGAAGATGGCCAAAACCTCTCTCTTCGATGAAGACTTTGTCTACATTCCGGCTGATACCGCGCACTATTTTGTAAAGCGCGGTGTCATGACGGTGGGCATCGATTACTTGAGCGTGGGAGGTTTTAACAAAGATGGCGTAGAGTGTCACCAAATTATGCTCGGCGCAAAGCAGCCCATTTGGATTATCGAGGGTTTGAATCTCTCAAAAGTGAAGCCTGGAAAATACGAACTCGCGTGCCTGCCACTTAAAATTGTGGGAGCTGACGGTGCTCCGTGTCGAGCTGTGATACGCGCACTGTAGGAGTGCGAAAACAAATCACGGCGCTGTTTTGGACAACCATCCAGACTTCTGAGTTCAGCAGGAAGATCGGGGCTCTCGAAGCTCGACGGCCTGGAGAATGGTTCTTAAAGCAAAGGTTATTCTGAGGAATTACTACGACAATGTGGGCACTTGGAAGCCTGTGCGCCGCGGTCGATCAAGCATGGCGTTTGCCTGTTCGTCTCCGAGAAAAAGTTCTGTGGCAGGATTCCACTGCAATGGTCGTCCAATGGCTCGGGCGATATTTGCCAGATGGCATACGGTGACAGAGCGATGTCCAATTTCAACATCGGCAACCGGGAGCGACCGAGAAACAATGCAGTCAATCCAGTTTTGCATGTGCCACTTTGCCTGCCACAGTGCCAATTGATCGCTCCATTTTCGTTCTTCTTCGACGACGTCGAGCTTGGCTTCTAATTCCTTGGCAATTTCTGGTGGATTGGATGAAAATTTATTGCGATTGATCTCGAGCTTTCCTTTTTCACAAAAAAAGATTGCTCCGCCCATCGGGCCTTTTCCGGGATCAATCATAAAATTGACTGTCACCCCATTGGCATACGTCATCGCCACCGCTCCGGAAGGACCCTCCGACACAGGGCGTATGTGTGTCGGCCCGGTTCCGTCCATGCCCAGTGCCCATTGTATCTGATCGATTCCGTGTGCTCCCCAGTTGGTCATTTCACCTCCAGCAAAATCCTTCCAGCGCATCCATGACATCCAGTCCGGGTGATACGGTCGCTCGGCAGCCTGATTGAGCCACATGTTCCAGTCGAGCCCCGATGGAACGTCCTCTCCTTTGAATGGCACCGTTGGTGAAGTCTGTGCGCCGCTGTAGTTGATCGCTCGAACCTCAAGAACTTTTCCAAGGCCGCCAGTACGAATCAGATCGCATGCAACCCGATTGATCTCCATCGATCGCTGCTGCGAACCGACCTGCAAAACCCGTTTAAAGTGACGCACTGCGTTGACGAGCAGGCGTCCTTCACGGACATACAGCGTCAAAGGCTTCTCTGCGTACACATCTTTTCCCGCCTGACAAGCGTGAATGCAAGGCAGCACACGCTGAAATTCTCCTGTTGCCACAATGACCGCATCGATGTCTTTGTGATCCAGGAGTTTTCGATAGTCCTGATAGACTGGCCAGTTTCCACCGGCTTTTGACTTGAAGCTTTCGGCGCGACTCAGATTGCAATCAGAGAGTGCTACAATTTCTGCCGAGTCCGGGAGTTGTTGTAGGAGAAGGGTTGCGCGGCCTCCAACGCCAATGGCACCGACGCGAATTCTTTCCCCCGGGGATGTTCGATGTTCTCCACAGAGAACGCGACGAGGCAAAGCCAAAGGTGTTGCCGCCACACTGGCTGCCGTTTTCAGAAATGTTCGACGCCCAAGTTGGGTGGAGGAAGAAAAAATCATGCGCATCGTTCTCCCAAAGAAGTGGTTCAATAATCGTGTGTTTTATAACCAGTGGCATTCTACAAGTCGTGTTTGTTCGTTTAAAGACTTCGCGCTGTGACGAAACTCAGCCTGATAGGAGGCATCTCAATCGGTGGGTTCCTGGCGAGAACCGGAGACAGAGTTCATGGAGATACGACTTCCCGTAAACGCGCCTCGTAGATGAGAGCGGCTTCATGGTAGGCCGCTTTCGCGTCAGGCCGTTCGGAAGGACGAATCTGCTCCTGTTTGGCGTTCCAGCAAACATCGACAGCGCGACGACACCACTCAATGCTTGGTGCACTGGCTCTGACAGGTTTCCCGGCGACCTCCACCCAGATCGGATTGGTATGCACGCTCGGCAGGATGCGAAGAGCAACCCAACTTGATTGCGAAATGGGAATGTCGAGCATCACGGTCGACAGGGTGCCGTCGGCCCGAATATTTTTTGTCGCTGCGACCACACCATTGACGACGACCTCGACTGGCACCTCGCGTGTGTTGCCGATGCGACATCGTTCGATATGCCAATAGGGCTTTTCATCGAGTCGACGCGAACGAATCGCCTCCGTGTTCGGGTTTGGCTCATCGGCTAAAAGCGCGGCCACATCAAAACTCACGTTGACCGTGTCTGCCTGTGGAAGATGAACGGTACTGATCGAGTGAGCATCACCGAGTGTTCCAAGTGCAACATGATTTACTTTGAAATCAAAGATGTGACTGAGGCCATCACCGCAATAACTGCGCCCGTTACGAAGGCCACTGACCCAGGAATCAAAATCAAGTGGCTGATCTTTCGGGAGTCCTACATAAATTCTGCCGAGACCGACTTTATCTCCATAAATACAAGGAAAATCAGTCTCGCCAGAAATTCTTGAACGAAAGCCAGCGTTGAGAGTGTGGTACCAGATGTTGAGTTCCCAAATAGCTGGAGTATCGACTGCGCTGATGAAATCGCAGGCGTCATGCGCCACCGTAACAATATATTCATTGGCACCAATTCCATCGAAACGGGGCATCGCATAATCGGGAAGCCTGTCACTGGCCTTTCCGAGCCAACCTTTCTCTGTGGGAGCAGGACCTTTTGGAAATTCACGAGAGCCATTTGGCATGATGTCGGGAAGTTGCAGACCCCATCCGCTGTGGCTGTAACCGACAACACCTCCTTGCTGTTTTCCCCACGTGAGTACCGGAAGCGTCCAACTCGGCCAGTCTTCGAGAACCTGCGTGCCCGGGTAGTCGTCATCAATCAAACGCAGCAGGCAAAGGTGGCCAGCGTGAGACGAAGGAAAGCCGCTCACTTCAATGTCATAGCGCATCAGGTGATTCGGGAGCGAGAGAGAAGATGTCGTACCTTCAAAGTATTGTTTTTGAGAGTACCAACACGGGCCCCAACTCAGCACGCATCCGACGTTGAGATCTTCGCCACGAATATGCCGCATCATATCGGCCGGCTTCACACCCTCCGTTGGGCTATCGTAGTGGGAGCATCCGGCGGCGTGTATGTGATGATCGCCCGAATACCAACCGCGTGCTGCGGGATGAATCCACCGCGTGAGCAAAAAGTCGACGGTGGGATGTGTGCCGGCCTGTACGGAAAGAGCTTGAGTCTGTGGCTGATATTCAGGGCCGCGGCTCACCTCGACAACGTAGTCACCGGGTGCGAGAGAAACCGATTCACCATCGGCTCGATAAATCTGATTGTGAAAGAAGAAATCTGGTGCGAGTCGTCTTGCCGGATTGGGATAGATTTTCCCATGCGTATCTCGAATGACAAACGCTGCCGTCGTTGGTGTGCCGTCATGATCCTTGACTCTCAGAACAACATCAACCGACGCAGCAATTGAAAAGAGAATTGGAACAGCATTTCGAAAACCAAGATCTTGAGTTCCTTGACCAACGTTAAAACCAATCGTTGTTTCGCGCTGTCCATGGTCGCGGGAAGAGATTTGGATGATGCGATATTCAAGCCCAAGGCCTGACAGCGTCGGCTTGAGTGGCTGCTTGTCAAACATCACGATGTCAAGAAATCGGTGTGGCACATCCTCCGGTGCAACAAGCAGATCTTTTTCATCAGAAAGAGGTTTCTGTCGCGATCCGCTGCCTCGCAAAAAAAGTGGAGCGGCGTGAACACTCTCCGGTTGGAGTTGCGGCGTAATGCCCGCCTCATTGATCACTTTTACCAGCAGCGTGGTCCAGCCATTTTGAATCAAATGTTTTGCTACAGGGCCTTCGACAACTGAAACACGGCTTTCCGGATTGATCGTGACGGCCACGAGGCAATGCTTGTCGAGAACTCTTTGAACTCCGGCGATCACCTGACCAGAGTCTTCTTTTCGAAGTGCAACCTGGAGATCGTCAGCATCTGCTTTCGGTAACGCAGCACCGATAAATTCAAGTGACTCGACAAGCCGCTGAGTCGCTGCCACCAACGGTTGGCGTTCTGCGTCAGAGACGATCGGAAATTCGGCCCCAGTCGCAGATCCTGAAGTGACAAACCATCCCAAGAGAAACAGACAAAAAAGATGAGTCCATGCTCGAATATCCCACTCGACGCACGGCAGTGAAGAGTGTTTCGCCGAACTGACGCCTACAAAAAAATGCGAACATTTACGAAGGAGCATCGACATTCTCTTTTCTTTGTTTCCATGACAGCAATCCGACGATCAGACTGTAATCGAGCGACGATTTGCAATGCAAAAAAAGAGAACGAGTGGTACGTACCCCCAGTCATTCCAAGTCTGTAGAAGACTGCGACATGGTGAAAGATGACAGGATTATTTCACGCCCACGGCACCCAGCCCAAATTGACATCCTGCTCGCACGGCCACTCGGCCGACGAAATCGATCTCCAGTAATTTTTCGCTGTGGACTTCGGCGCCGTGCTCGTCCGCAAGCACCGCAACGGTTGTACGAGTGCCAACATGAATGACTTCGCCGGTAGATGGATACGCGTAGCGTCCGTCGATACTAAACGTGATCCAGCCCGGCTCCTGACGCACCGGAATAGGTGCAATGTGTGAAGGAGGATTTGTCGTTGCATCAAAGACATGCATACAGTGATTTGAGGCATCGCACAGCCAGATTTCCTTTTCGTCGGGCGTCAGGCCGATTCCATGACTCGGACAACCGTGGCGGGCCACCTTGCCTTTATGAAACCCCGGCACTTCCACCCGTGACACGAAGGTTCCTTTTGTAAGATCTCCGATTTCGAAACCGAGTAAGTCGTTCACGCACACGTAAGCAAGCGTTTGACTCCCGTTGATCGTGAACGGTCGAATCGATCCGCCAAAGGGACCGATGTGGCGGATGATCTTGTGCGTTTGGGTGTCAGCAATGGCGAGGGTCGTCGATCGTAGGCCGGCAAGATACGCCTCCTTGCCGTTGGCTCCGTAATTCGTGTTGTGTGCCCCTGGCTGTGGCTCCACACGAGCAAGAACGTCACCAGTGACCGCATCGAGTACGTGCCAGTGATCCTTTTCAAAGCTTGGCAGATAGATCGTTTTGCCATCCGGCGAGATGGCCATGCGATCGCAACCCCCTTGGTAGTTCTTCTCCCACACGATTTCATCGTTCGTAAGATCAAAAGAAATCAGCGATTCTGGGGTGCTCACATACAATCTCTGCAGTGACACGCTCACGCAGATTCCTTTGACGTTGATCGGTTTTCCTTGCGCATCAAATCCAGAAGATGCGATCCGACGCACAAACGTATGCCCGTTGTTCATGTCAAATACCAGCACGCCGTGGCCACCGTACTCCAAAAGATTTCGAATGCCCGGTGTGGCAACGTAGAGCAAACGCTGTTCCTGATCGCTATCGGAAGCAGACACAAGAGCCAGTGGAATGAGCAGGAGCGAGAAGAGAAGAATGAAAATATGTTTCATCGATAAAACTTTCATGGACGTTTTTAAATCAAGCACCTCATTGGAAAATATCAACAGCAATATCGTAGACACTTTTCATTTGCGACAATCTGTTTTCCACACGGGGCTGTGGATTAACTTGTTTAAGGCTTCAAGTTCGCCGCAAGAATCAGCGGTTGCCGATTTGTGGTACAGAATGCCGATCACCAACGTGGCAGTGTCTGTACCTTCGAAAACTTGCAGCGGCACAAATACTGGCAAGGCGAGAGCATTTCTCGTCTTGGGCGCCCCTAAGGAACTGATCCTGATTCTGGTGGGGTAGCAGGCCGTGGAAAAAACCACGTGTCTGTCCGCTGTGCCGCCGTAGGCTGCGGCAAAACTGTGCCACAGCCGACTTGTGTGCACGGCACAATTGGCCCGTGCGACTCATTGCAAACGTTGTCAACCTAGTCATTGTCTTTCCTGTAAGGGATGCCTAGGGTTCTTTTCGGAAAGTCTTTCGGAATACGTTTTCGAAGCTTTCTGAGGTGGCTCACATGCGAACCACCAACCCGGCTTACACGGTCGCTTGGACGGAAACGATAAATGGGGAAACGAAGTAAAAATCGCATATTTGCGATGGTGGCATGCACCCGATCCACCCGCCGGACGGCAACGTTTGGCAGGTCTTCACTCGGCATGACCCACGTGCTCCTGTTCTTCGCCGCCACAATCGTGTCGCCGGGTGTTTTTTCGGCCGAGGCGTGCATGTCATGCATGTCGTGCATGGCATGCACATCATGCTTTCCCGAGCCCCACATCCATCCCTCCAGCGAGTTGCAACACAGTGCGTTCCCGCACTCCTGCTGCATCCCGTCTGGCGATAGCCAAGCTTCCTCGGCTCGGGAATCTGCCGACTGCCGATGCATTCTGGCCCCCAAGACCGCATCTCCGGCAGTCATTGCTGCACGATCCAGCAACCGAGCCAACGACGATCGGCTCGCGGATGCCTCGACCTACCTGCCGGCTGCGAGTTGGGCTGCGGCCACGCTGGGTTTGTCGATGCAGCCTCGCGAAGCATGGCAGACTTCGCTCTGGATTCCAACCCGCCCGGTACGGGTGCTCTATGGAGTGTGGAGGGAATGAAGTGTCAACGGATCGATCAACGTTTGATCGATTCTCTTGAGCGTTTCATTCATTCATTTTCTTTTTCCAAGGAGCTTTTCCATGACTAGTTTTATTCTGTGGGCCGTGATGGCCCTCGCCCCGGTAGCTGTCGTGACCGACTTTGCGTCACAGACCGCTTGCGATGTGTGTGATTGCTGCAGTTGCTGCCAGAGTGGCACATGCGTCTGCAAGGATTGCACGTGCTGCTGCTGCGTGGCCGACTGCTGCGAGCAGGGCAAGAGTTGCGGCGAGTGCTGTGACTTGTAGTTGACAAAGGCACTGAAAAAGAACGTGCTGCCCGGCCGGCCCATCCCCAAGAGTGGCCGGCCGGGTTTTTTTATAACCGCCGCCCTGTGCTACAGGGGGTGAAGCACTCGGGAAGTTGCGACGTACTTTGAGGTGAGCGAGTCGCGGGTTCGACGTATCAAGTAGGAGCGTCGGGAACTCTCAACAAGACCGCGCCGTTGCTCGAGCGGCAGCGAACACCAGATACTCCCGGCGGTCACTCTTCATGCGGACAACGAGCATGTTGTCGGCTTGGCCCGCAACGAAGCGAAGCGGCCGTTGTTCACGGCCTGGAAAATAAAGGCAATAGTTGAATCCAAGACCATTGTCATCATACTGGGCAAAGCAGGACCGTCCCCTTGGACAGAGTGCCTATATATGGATCACTCCCGTTTTCTCTCGGAGCATTTTGAACTTACACGCCGGTACTTTCTCCGGGCCGGCGTGATGGGAATGACGGCCTCACAGCTCACCGTCAATGCTGCGGCATTGACCGCGGCGGACGAGTTGGCTCAAGCTTCGCCAAAAGCACATACCAAACCCGATAAAGGGGGGGTCCGGCCAGATCCGTATTTCACGCCAGCGGAAGATTTTCGCGACGTATCGCGTGGCAAGCCGCTTCCGCACGCATTATCGGATGATCAGAAAACCGCAGTGGGGCTGACCCGCGAAACGTGGCAACTCGAAGTGATCTCGGACCCCGATAATCCGGCAAAGATTGGCAAACCACTGACCAAAGCCGATGGTACGGCGCTCGATTTCAAAGGGTTGTTGAAGCTGAGTGAAACGCATGCTGTACGATTTCCAAAAGTTATGACGTGCCTGAATTTGGGTTGCCCGCTCGGCATGGGCTTGTGGGAAGGTGTGCCGCTGCGGGAGATCATCTGGCTGACGAAACCGCGCGAAAATCTGCGTCGCGTTTTCTATTACGGCTACCACAACGATGATCCCACGCAGATGTTCCGCAGTTCGCTGCCGATCGGCCGAGTGCTGGAAGATCCGTTCGATCTGCCTCCTGTGATTCTGTGTTACAAGCTGAATGGTGAGTGGCTGGATTGCGAACGTGGAGGTCCGGTGCGAGTCGTTGTGCCGGAAGCCTATGGTTTCAAATCCATCAAATGGCTGTCACATATCGTGCTGACCAATCTGGCGCATGCGAATGATACGTACGCCGAGCAAAACAACGACGTTGAGAGCCCCTTAAAGACGTTCGCCGCCACGATGACAATCCCCAAAGAGGTTAAGGCTGGTGAAGCAATCATGGTTTCGGGATACGCGCAGGTTGGTATTTCAGGGCTATCAAAAGTTCAGGTGTCGATCGAATCCAGCGCTGTCGAACGACCTGAGAACGATCCGTATTTCACGGCCGCACCCTGGATAGATGCGGAATTGTTGGCGGCACCTCAAAACTGGGCAGCCTTAAGCGACGGCAAGATCCCCCAGCAGACTCATGGCTTCGACGCAGCCGGTGCTCCGAAGACCTGGCCACTGCGTCTCACCAACGCTCATTGGGCGGCAGTCATGCCTCGCCTTGCTGCCGGTGAATACACGTTTCGCTGTCGTACGATTGACGAACAAGGTCACGCTCAGCCCATGCCACGACCATTCCGTAAGTCGGGCCATGCAGCGATCGAATCGATCAGAATTACGGTTACAGAGTGACGAAGTCTATTCCGCAGGCAGCAGATCATAGTCATTGATCGGTGCCGTCCGGCGACACTGTCAGATCCTTTGCCGATGCGATCCTCGAGATCGGCAGCGGGCCATACAAATGCGGAAACAAGTCCCCGCCTCGCGACGGCTCCCACTTCAATGCATCGCCGAGAGTATCCGCATCGATTGCCAGCAGCATGAGATCCGTCTGCCCGACATAGTGTTTGCGGATGGTGCCGTTCAGCTGAGATGCCGTCGAAAAATGAATGAATCCATCGCGCAGGTCGTCCGGTGAACCGTTCCACGAAATGAGTTGTCGAATCTCTTCCCAGACCCCTTTTGAACAAACTTTGTAGATCATGTCTCTAAACGGTTCCTGCCACCTTTTATCTCTTGCACGGGCGGCTACTTCTTGAGTAGTTCGCGTATTTCTTTATCGAGCTCAAGAGCTTTTTTTTCTGCGTCAGCAACCGGTAATCCTTGCGGGATGCCTGGTCGCTTGTGTTTCGTACTCGAAAGCCAGGCGAGTTTTAACAACTGCTGTTTCTTCTCCACCAAAGCCTTGATCTTATCGACCTCGTTGATCATCTCAGGGGAAGGTGCATCAAGTTTCAATCCCCAATACGCAGCTAACGGAGACGCAACGACCAGTTGGCCCTCTAGGTTCGGGTGAACTCCATCGCCGGCAAATGTGAATGAAGGATTTGTTTTACGTTTTTCCAGCACAGATTGTTTCATCGCTCCATGAACATCGAGCACTTCCCATCCCGCTTGTTTCTTTTTCAGGAGCCAAGCGGAGTAGGCTTCTAGCACATCGTCATATCCGGCGTAGGGTTGTCGATATTCTTTCTCTCCTGCTGGCAGCAGCCGATCTTTGATAGGCAATGCGTCGAAGAATGCAGGAGTCAGGTGAATAATCTTTGCTCCACTTTTCTCAACAGCGATGTGCAAACGCTCGATTCCATCTTTGAAATTTCCGAAACGATCTTCACTAAAAGGATAGTAGATTCCATCATTCATGCCGTAACAGGCGACGACGAGATCGGGCTTGGACTGCTCCAATACACGCTGAAGTCGTTCATGCAAATCGGGACGAGGGAAAGCTCCGCCAGCATGACCCGGTTCAGTTAGTCCAGAAACAGTTTCGCTGGGCAAACCGAGGTTGATCAACTCCAGATGATTTTCCGGATGTTGCAGGTAAATCGCGGTATCGATCGCAGATATATAGCCACCAGCATGCGTGATGCTATCACCAAGGAAAATAATTCGCTTGGACTCAGGAAGATGGTTCTCGGCCACGATTGAGCGATTGGCGAATAACACCAAACAACTTACTAAACATCCGATGGTAAAACGAAGTAACATGTGTGCCTCGCATCTATAAAGAGATTCGTAAACAATTTGGTCGGTCAACGAGTCATTTCAGTTTGCTTTCGTTGCTAGTTTGCCGTCGCGGAATCAATCTCGAAGACTGTTCGATGGCGAATACCGTTGGACGAAAAAGTGTCAGGAACGAATGACACTGTCAAAATATCTGAATCGCGTAGCATAATCTATTGGCGGATGGCAGGTTTTTGTAAACTGCCGGTTGTCAGAGTTGGTATTGATGAAAAACCCTCCCGCTCCTGTCGATTAAAAGCAAACGATTCGCGACATGCACGCCGCCACCAGAACTCGGGCGATCGAATTAGCCGTCGGGCGTGTCAATGAGATGTTGCAGCCGCGCGGCCAGTTCGGTGGGATAGCGATTCGGCCAGGTAGCATCAAGCAGGCCGACATCAAGCATGTCCCGCAAGTGCGTGCGGTCTTTATCTCGGTATGAAGTCAGTTTCATGCGCACAAGCGCTTCCAGCGACAGGACCCGGTAGGACTTGAAGGACTTGGACTCATCCACGTCTGGCGCGGCCGACACGTACGCTTCACGGACTTTCTCACCCGAGAAAATAACATACACAGCGTCGCGTGCTTTCGCGTCAGGCCCATCCAGAAACATCGTGATTCCCGCCGAGCGACGATATACAAAACCGACCGCTTCGAGCGCCACCGTGACGCGGTCGAGATCTTCCCGGCGAATCACCAGATCGACATCCTGCGTCGCGCGCACGGCCGATTCATCGACCTGCTCGACCCAGGCCATCACCGCATTGCCACCGATCACAGCGTATGGAATTCCGGCGGCCTCCAGTGCGCTCGTGGATCGCAACAATCGCTGGCGAACTTTTTCCACGGCTCGCTCCATTCGATCCAAGGCGAAGAGGCCGTCGTACTCCTGCATTCCACCATCTCCGGCAAACGCCCAACTCCAATGCAACCGAGTATATCAGCTTGCAAGAACATGTTGATGTCAACCAATCCCCAACAAACGAGCGGAACCGGAAGTCACTTCGCGGCGCGCCGCGAATGCCTCCAACACGCCGGTAGTGGCCTTCATCCTGGCCTCCGTCTCACTTCGAACCTCTCACTTCGAAGTGAGTCGGCTCCTGCCGGCGGTCTGCACAGCTGCTTGAGTGACAACTTGAGTGACAAGGAGATGAGCCGAATATCGCGGCTGCAGGAAAGAGCACAGAAGTGGAAACTCCTCCACCCCTGCCATGGCCCCTGCGAGGGAGACAGGCACCTATTCCTGTGAAACACGAGCCAGCGATGTGTTCCAGAATAAGTGGCGCGTCTATAAAGTAAGGATAAAAGATCATTCGCACGCGCGGTTTATTGGATGTTTGCATCCGACACCGATCACCCGGCGAATGGAGTGTCGGCCTGAAATCCCTCCAACCGAGACTGCGAGTAACAATATGTCGAACCGATCCGCAACTACCACTCAATTCGGAAAAACGATGACACACAATTTCAAGTATCTGCTGCTGACGGTTGTTTCTCTCTTAGTTTTAGGGGGAGAGCAAGCGTGCCGGGCTGAGACGCCGGAGGAGGCCGCGACCATCGGCCGCAAACTCGGAGGCATCGAGAAAGCCAGTACGTTTGTGAAGCTGTTGAAAGATACCGACGCGGCCAAAAACCTGCTTTTCAGCAGCAACGGCACGACGACCGTATTTGTGCCAACCAACAAGGCCTTCGAGAAACTCTCCAAGGAACGTCTGCAGGCTCTGGCCGACCCGGAGAACAAGCAGTATTTAGAGCGAGTTCTCACCTACCACGCCGCTCACAACACGCGGATCGACCGGTATGTGCTTCGGCGGATCGGCTTTCTTCGCAGCGGCTTAGGACAGTATCTGAAGGTCAAACCCGACCGCACCGGCGATGTGATCACAGTGGATGCGGCCACGATCGAGGAGTACGACCTGGCCTGCTCCAACGGGGTCGTCCACTTCATCGACACGGTTCTCGACCCCGTCGAGCTAGACCTGTTCGAGTACCTTGAAAAGGACGGGCGGTTCGCCATCCTCACGAAGCTGATCAAGCGCAGCGGACAGACTAAACTGTTCCAAAATCGGCACGACGTTTACACCGTCTTTGCCCCGACGGACGAGGCATTCGCGAGCCTTTCCAAGGGCACGGTAGACGCTCTGTTGCTGCCTGAGAAACTCGACTTGCTGTCGGATGTAATCAAGACGCACATCGCTTTGGGGACCTGGACCGTGGCGAAGATCCCTGACGTGCCCCCGCTTGGCACACCCGGAATCGATGTCGTCAATCAATACGGGCAGGAACTGGTCTACCGCACTGCCAACGGTCGCGGCACGATCGACAACATCACGATAGGTACCGCCGACCTTGTTACCCGCAACGGGTTCGTCCATGTCATTGATCGCCCGCTTCTGCCGAAGCGAGACAGCATCATCACGGCACTCGAGCGGAACGGTGGGTTCGGGGAGTTTCTTAACTTGGCCCGGGACGCCGGCATCTACAACGTGCTCGGCCAGTTTCAGTCGCAAGTGACCGTGTTCGCCCCGACGGACGCAGCACTGAAATCGGATGCGCTCAAAGAACGCCTCCAGATGCTCAAGGATCCGGCCAACCGCGAGCGGCTTCGGGCCGTACTGTTGCGGCACGTCGTTTCGGGGCGCATTCTTACCACGAATTCAATCGATTTCCTGCGATTCACTTCGCAGATCGACGCCCGCGTCGATCTCATTCGCGAAGGGGCGAAACGCACAATTCAGGACGTTCGGATTGTCGAAACCGATATCCTGGCGCGAAACGGCGTCGCCCACGGGATCGACGGCATTATCGGCGAAGCGATGGAAGTGCCGGACACCGATCAGACATGGCAGAGTTTCGTCGGCTACGTGAAAGACACGATTCGCGGCGGGAGCGAGCTTTACACAGCCGGCAAGTACTCGCAGGCCGCTGACTACTATGCCCGCCGCGGGTACGAGTTGAAGGCCCGCTTCGCCGGCAATATCAACCGTTTCTACGGCATTAAAGTCCCAGACATTCTGAACAACGACGTTCTCCGAAACCGAGATTACGACTTCGCCTCTACCGCGTGGTCGCAACGCAACAAGTTTCTCGAGTTGCAGCGTCTGCTCGAGACGAAGACCCCGCTTCAGATCGACGAAATTGAATTGCGAATCCCCGAGAAAAAGCCGTGAGTTAGGGATAACTCACGAACTCAAACGAGGCACGCATGAAAACCCTGAACCTGATTCGTTCTGCGGCCGTCACCCTGCTCCTGTTCGCAACGACTTCCGCACTTGCGGACGAAAAAGCGAAGCTCTCCCCCGCGGATCGCGAAGCCGTGTTGGGGAAACTCAAGACGAACAAAGTCAGTTTGCAGGGTCTGACGATCGTATCGAAAGACGGCAGCCCGGCGATCAACCTTGGTACCGGCGAGAACGGCGCCGAGGCCAACAACGCCAATGACGAAAATCTGCGGCTGATCGCCCAACTGCCCGAGGTCGAGCAGGTGATGATTTACAAGGGCAAGATCACTGCGGACGGACTGGCCGCCCTCGCCGCACTGCCAAAACTCCGCTACCTACAAATGTATGCGACCGAAGTGCCCGCCGCAGCGTTCGCGGTCCTACCGAAACTGACGCAACTCAAGTCCCTGAGCCTAAGCAACTACGCCGTGACGGACGAGATTCTCAGCTACGCCGGACAGATCAAAGGATTGAAGTCGTTCGACCAAACCCAGTCCGCTATGACCCCCGCGGGCTTCCTGAAATTCCTCAACAGCGTCGAGAGCCTGGAACAACTCACCCTGTTCGGGGACTATGTCGATGACGCATGCATGAAGCAGATCGGCCAGATGAAAGACCTAAAGCGATTCTGGACGAACAGCAAGCTGATCACCTCCGTCGGTTGGGTGCATCTGGCCGGGTTGGCCAAGATGGAAGACCTCTTCCTGTCCGAGACGAATTTCGGCGATGACGATACGCGCGCCTTGGAAGGCATGAAGGACCTGAAGAATCTGGGTTTGAACAAGACTAAGATCACCGACGCTGGGATGCCTTCGCTCGCCGGGCTGACGAAACTACACGACCTCGGACTCGAAGGTACCAGGGTCACGGACAAGGGAATGGTCATACTTAAAGGGATGACGGAGCTGGACAACCTCTATGTCGGGATGACCGAAGTCACCGCGAAGGGGCTGGCCATAGTGCCCAAGAAGGACCGGATGGTGATGATGCGGGCCGGCAAGGGTGCGCTGACTGCGAAGCAGTTGGACGAACTGATGACGATGTACCCTGGGACGCAAATCTTCGACCCGAGCGGGTACTGGAAGCCCGAGCGCGTAAAAGCCGCCATGAAAGAGTTGGGCAAACCGTGGCCGCCAATTCCAAAGGACAAGGATAAACCGAATCAGCCGAAACCCGAAGAAAAACAAGAGGAGCAGACCGCCGCGATCAAGGCTCTGCAAAAGAACGGTGTCGATACCAACGGTATTACTCTCTCGACCGACGAATTGGGCGGCCCGTACATCAACGTTGGGGGAATCAACAGTTCCCGAGCCACTGCAAACGATGAGAATCTGGCGCTCGTGGCCCAACTGCCCCAACTCAAGCGGGTGGTTCTCACACGCGGCAATTTCACCAATGTCGGCTTGTCGAAGTTAAATGCGTTGCCGAACCTGCAGAATCTCTTGATTCTGGATCCGGATCTGAACTCCGGGGTGATCGCCGCATTAGCGGAACTCAAGATTCCCTACTACCTGACCTTCGACAAGTGCGAGATCACCGATGAAATCCTCGGCCGACTCGCCAATAATCCGAAGTTCCTCAAGAGCCTGTTTATCGTTACCGCACCGAAGCTGACGCCGGCTGCGGTGGCAAAATTTCTGGACAGCGTTGATGACTTAGAAGAGTTGAACATCGGCTATCTAAAAGATGTCATCGACGACGACGGCATGAAACACCTCGCCAAGATGAAGAGCCTGAAGCGACTCTGGGTCGAGAGTCAAAAAGTCACGCCCGCCGGTTGGAAAGTGTTGGCCGGGTTAACCAAGATGGACTTCCTCGATGTTCGTGGAACGAGTTTCGACGACACCGCCATGACCACCCTGGAAGGGATGAAGGATCTTCATGTGCTCATGCTTACAAAAACCCGAATCACCGACGCCGGGATGCAATCAATCGCGGGGTTGACGAAACTCACCGACGTATCCTTTTCAGGGACGAAACTCACCGATGCAGGCATGGTCCACGTAAAAGGGTTGACTCAACTCAGAAACCTCTACGTCTCGGAGACGGATGTCACCGCAAAGGGGTTGGCCCTGGTGCCGACGAAGGAAAAGATGGTGATGATGAGCGCCGGCAAAGCCCCCCTCTCGCCGAAGCAGTGGGACGAGATGATGACGATGTACCCGGGGACGCAAATCTTCGACACCGCCGGCTTCTGGAAGCCGGAGCGGATCAAGGCGGCCATGAAGGAACTGGGCAAGGAATACCTGCCCAAGAAGTGAGGCTTTCTTGAAGGGGTGCGCAGACAGCGGGGCAAGATGGCTTACCGGTTTTCCACTCCAGCAGTTCCCGCCGCTACCGGACCGGATCGTTCGGCGGGGTTGAGGGCTCAGCCGGTGTTTGTCCTAAGCGAGCATGTCGGCGGCTTGCATTTTGAGGAAGCCCCGCCGCTTGTACCACCTCACGACGCGGCGCCGCTTTGTATTCGTCGAGAGTCAGGATGCCATCTTTGTTCGTGTCCCAGCGATCGAAAGACTTGGCGCGGACTTTGGGTGTCACGGCGGAATCTTTGGGCGCGGTTTCTGACTTGGTTGGTTTCACGCTAATGGGTTGGGTAGACAGGCACTCGGGATTCGGCTTCGCGGGGAGTGTGGCTTTCCAAGCGAGCGCGAGCTTCTTCAGGCGCGCGACGATGTCGGGATGCTCCTTCGCTACGTCTTTGGCCTCGGCACGGTCTTCAGTGAGGCGGTGCAACTCGACGCGAGCACCATCGGCGGTCATCGCAAGTTTCCAATCACCCTCGCGCACCGCCAGTCGCGGCCACCAGTCAGGCTCCGCGCTCTTGCCCTGCCAATCCCAGAAGATGGGACGCGAGCGGGGGACGGGCTTGCCTTCGAAGGCAGCGAGCAGGTTCTCGCCATCGCCACGATACTCTGCGGGCAACGTGACTCCCGCAGCCGCGCAAAGGGTCGGCAGCAAATCAACCGCCGTGAACGCCGTGGTGTTGTTTTTCACGCCCGGCGGAGTGTGGCTGGGCCAGCGCACGATAAAGGGCACGCGCACGCCGCCCTCGAATACACTGCGCTTGCGACCGCGCAGGCCGCCTGTTTCGCCGCTGCTGTAGTAAGTGTCATAGCCGGTCACGTTCGCATCGAGGTCCCGCTTCTTCGGTCCAGCCTTCGCCGCCGTGGATTCCGGGCCGTTGTCGCTGGAGAACATCACGATGGTGTTGTCCGAGACGCCGGCTGTTTTCAGTGCGTCGAGGATTTTTCCGACGGCGTTATCGCCATCGGTGATGACGGCGGCATAGACCTGCTTCTGGGCATCGAGATGATTCCACCGCTCCATGGATTCCGCCGTGGGAACATGTGGCGTGTGACTCTCGTGAAGCCACGCGTTGATGAAAAACGGATTCCCATGGCTCGCTTTGATGAAGGCCACGGTGTTCGCCGCTGTCGCGTGCAAATCTGCCGAAGGCCATTCCGCGCCGCCGTTGAAGACGGACGCCTCGTCATAGCCATACGCCGCCGGCTTGGGCGCGCCTTGAGTGTTGCGATTGGTCAGATGCCACTTGCCGAAATGCGCGGTGCGATAGCCCGCCTGCTTGAGAAAGCGCGGCAGCGTCGGTGCTTTCGGGTCTAGCCAGTCGGGCATACCGCGCGCGTGATTCTGCTCCGGCGCGGCGAAGTGCTGATGCACGGAATACCGCGCCGGATAATGCCCTGTCATCACCGCCGTGCGACTCGGCGAACACACGGGATTCAGCACATTGAACTGCTGAAAGTCCGTGCCCTCGCTGGCGAGCCGGTCGAGGTTCGGCGTCTTTAACCACGGATGCCCGTGACACGACAAATCCCCCCAGCCCCAGTCATCGGCGAAGATGAAGACGATGTTCGGACGCGATGAGTTGGCGGCGTGCGTGGCAGTCGTTGCCAGAGCGACGAACGACAGGAGCGAAACGAGGATATGCTTCATGAGTTCGATGCTGTTGAATGGTTTTTCTTTAGCGGTTTTCAGTCTGAAATCAAGGAATGAAAGGGTAGCCCGGTCAACGGTACTTCGGCAAGCGTTGGACGGTTGACGAACTGCCGATTGGGTGAACGCTGAGCCCATTCACGGCACGTCGGTCTGTGCGGCGACTTTGAAACTCCCCCGAAACTGGCGCTCGGTGAGCAGATCGTCACTGTTAGCACAGCCCTTCCCCGAATCCGGCCAGGCGGGCGGCTGGTTGCGGCGGCCCTCAAAGCGAGTGGATGACGATCGGGAGATCTTTCAGTCATCGTCCAACTCGCTGCTCTTGATCGACATCCATAGTCTCTGACAGGTGCCGCGGCCAATCGCAAACGCTCCGCCAGATGGCCGGACTCAAACCGCAGCAGGTGTTTAGAGCAGAGTTTTGATTTTCGAAAGCCATGGATCGAAACACCCCCGACTTGCCTCTTCGCACATACTGAGACTGATCCGCGAGCAAATTATCGCTCGTTCGTTGAACAAAGTCTTCGTGTTCTTGATTTTTCGGATTCGAGTGGTGACTCAAGGAAGAACAAAGCATTGAGCATGGTTTGAAAGTTACTCTCTCTGGCCCTGCGCGCGAACCTGTTCGAGGAGAGCGAAAAGTTCTTTTACCTTATCGGGATTCACCGCATAAAGATTGCGCTTTTGTGAGAGGTCGTCGCGGAGGTTGTAGAGTTCGCCGGGGAGCGTGTTGGTGGTATAGCCGTTGGCCCTGTCAAACCATGGCGGAACCTTTGTAACGCCACCTGTTTTTGAAGCGATGAGAACCCAGTCGCCGTGACGAACGCCGTAGCTGTTGGCGTTGGTATTGTAGATGAGTGTGTCGCGGCTACTCGAGGCCTCGCCTTGAATGAGCGAACGTTGATTGAAACTGTCTTCGGCAGACCCGGCAGGAATCTCCGCAGCGACAACGCTAGCGATGGTGGCAAAGAGATCAATTTGACTGATGAGACCATCGTTGACGTTATTGGCAGGTACTACGCCTGGCCATCGCACGATGAAAGGCACGCGATGGCCTCCCTCCCAGAGATCGCGCTTGAGCCCTCGCAATGGTCCAGAACTGCGATGGCTGAATTTCTGTACGCGATCATAGGCGTAGTGCTCGGGGCCATTGTCGGAACTAAAGATAACGAGCGTATTGTCCGCAAAATCATTCTCCTTTAAAGCCTGCAGCACGCGACCTACTGTGTCGTCGGTCTGCACAACGAAGTCACCGTACCCATTGGCTTTTGATTTGCCCACAAACTCCGGCGTCGCAATGATGGGCGCATGCGGTGAGGTAAATGGAAAGTAGAGAAAAAACGGTTCTTCCTGTTTCTGTTCGCCGATCCACTTCACGGCCTTCTCGGTGAGCGTTGGCATCACGGCCCAAAAATCCCAGTCCTTTACTGACGGACCGGGACGCGTTTCCCAAGAGCCTTCGGCAGTTGATTTCGGCGTGTGCAGGAAGACCGTCGGAGCGGTGATCACGCGATCATTTTCAATCCAGGCATAGGGAGGAAAGTTTGGCACGTCATCGCCAAAGTAGAAGTCAAATCCGTGCGACAAAGGACCGCCAGGAATCGGCTTGCTCCAATCAAAGGCCTCAGGCGGAAACCAGCCCTGCCTCTTCAAGGCCTCTTTGGACGGTATGAACTCCGGCTTTTTGATCGCGTTCCAATCCCAGCCGAGATGCCATTTTCCAATGCAGGCCGTCTTGTAGCCCTTAGTCTTTAGCAATTCGGGCAACGTGACGCGATCGGCGTCAAGAATGGGCGGATCAAAAGAGTTCACAATGCCATGAAACTTTCGCCAGTGATAGCGCCCATGCAGGATCGCATAACGACTCGGACTACAAATACCCGATGAACTGTGCGCATCTGTGAATCGCATGCCTTCATGTGCGAGTCGATCGAGATGCGGCGTGGGAATCTTAGACCCCGGATTCTGCACGCCGAGATCCCCATACCCCATATCGTCGGCATAAAGAATGACAATGTTTGGTTTCTTCGCCGGTCTCTCGGCGGCATGCAACTCGGCGAGCGGAACCAGCAGAAAAGAGAATATGAGTATCGAAGTTCGCAGTGGAATCAACCATCGATAGGTGAAGTTTATCAACGAAAACTTTTCCATCAGTTCTCCGTCAAAGTGGTCGCTCGAAGAATTTCAACGCGACTGTTTTCAAAGCCTGTTATTTACCGGGGACCAGAATCGGGAATGTGCGAAGCGCGACGATCCTCACCGGGGACTGTGCTCGGCAACGATTGTTTGTCACGACCCAATGAACGACCCGTCTCGCGGTCAAATCGATCCGCAGAAAGATTTTCAGGAACTGAATCACCCGTCTGTTCGATCCATGTATCGAGCAAATGTGAAAGTCGTTGTTGAACATCTGTGTGAGAAGGATCGCCAGAGAGTGAATGCAGCTGATCCGGATCATCGCCCACGCGATAGAGTTCTTCAGCAGGTCGAGGAGTGCGAAAAACATCAGCTTGCGCCGGAGTCAATTCTGCGTTGGCGCGTGCGCGTCGAAGCGAAGCGTGGGACTTCGATCGAACAGAGTCAGCAGGACCTTGCCATGGAGTCTGCGTTCGTGAGTTCCGAATATAGAGATAGCCCTCGCTGCGAACAGATCTTCCGTGTGCCTCATAGTCGTGCCAGTTGTGCTCAGAAAAAGCAGCGGTTCGAAAAATTGCATGCGGATCTCGAAAAAGAGGAAGCATGCTCAGGCCTTGAAAAGTTTTCGGAGGCGAGACGCCGGCAGCTTCCAAAATAGTGGGAGCAAGATCAATTGAACTCACAAGGCTTTCGCAGGTGTGAATCGTTCCAGGAATACCGCGAGGCCACGTTGCAACGAGAGCGGTTTTCATTCCGGAATCGTGGAGCCTTGTTTTGGAACGAGGAAATGGACGTCCGTTGTCTGACAGTACAAAAACGAGTGTGTTTTCAAGCACGTTCTGACGGGTAAGTTCATCCATCACTTGACCGCAGAAATAATCAAAGCGAGTTACTTCATTGTGGTAGGAGGCAAGATCCTGCCTGGTCTGATCATCATCGACGAGAAATACAGGAACATCGATTTCCTCTGGAAGATGTTTCGGACCATAGAGGACTTCGTTCCACTCATCGTCTGCTTCCCATTCACGATGCGCATCAAACGAGGCAAACCAACCAAAAAAAGGCTTCTCTTTGGGTCGGTCGCGGAGCGTCTCGACCCACTGTCCGTGGCCTCCGCTGTTGTCGGGCAAGTTCCCCGCAAGAACCAAGTTCCATGGCTTCAGAAAACGAGATCCGTCTTTTAAGTTTTGAGACTGCGATCCAGGCTTCTCAGAAGTCATATGGTTTTTTCCAACGAGCGCCGTGAAGTAGCCCGCTTGATGCATGAGTGATGCAAGCCATGGAATGTGCGCAGGAATTGGTTCATGCAGTTCCGCCGCTCGGCCGAGATTGTGCGGGTAGCGACTTGTCATGATGCTTGCCCGGCTTGGACTGCAACTGCTTGCTGTCAGAAAAGCGTTTGTGAACCGGAGCCCTGTAGCTGCGATCGCATCGATCCTAGGTGTACGCGCACAACGACTCCCCGAGCACCCGAGATCATCCCAGCTCATATCGTCAGCGATGAGCAGGATGACGTTGGGTCGATCGAGAATGACAGAATCGGCAGCCCGCAAATGAACTGCTCCAAGCAATGTCACTAGAGCGATGCTTATTCGGAAAAGACGAGGCACATGTGCGCAGCAACTCAGAAGCTTTTTCGAGGCACAAGAAAAAGTCATGGAATCGGATCCGTTCGAAGAATGGTGATGCGGTCTTCCCAGATGGCCTCATCCCGGACTCGATCGTACACAAGAATTCGATGTGCACTTCCGGTCGCCGGAGGCAGATCAATTTGTGGAAGCCATCGCTGATGCGAGGTGATCAGATCCGCAGAGGATTGTTCAGCCGCAATATTGTTCCACTCGTGCGGATCAACGAGATGGTCATAGAGCTCCTCAGAACCGTCTGCATAGAGAATATAACGGTAGCGAGTGGTTCGGACGCTGTGATTTCCTTGATTGTGTGACGTGATAGCAGGACGTTCACGCACCGCTGCGGCATCGCGAAGTTGTGGAAGCAGACTGATTCCTTCAAGGTCGTCGCGCGCGTCGAGATTGCACAGATCGATCAGAGTGGGATAGATGTCGAGCAGTTCCACCGGTTGATTGCATTGCTGAGAGGCTGTGATGCCGGGGCCAGAAAAAATGAGTGGAACCCGCGTACTTTCCTCCCATAAGGTATTTTTCCCGGTAATAAGTTTTTCTCCTAAATGCCACCCATGATCTCCCCAAATCACAATCACCGTGTTGTCAAAACGACCGCTGGTTTTGAGTCCTTCGATCAACCGACCGATTTGCGCATCGACAAAACTCGTGCAGGCTAAATAGGACCTCACGAGGTTTCGCCACTGAGTATTGTGTTGGACCCAGGCGAGTCGTGGCTCGGGAAGATCCCAGTGCAGATACCACGAGAATCGAGGAGTGTCGTCGCGATCATCGCGATTGATCGGCGGAAGAACCGAATCGTCATCCGGATAGAGATCGAACCATTGCTGAGTTGCGTAGCATGGTACATGTGGAAGAGAGTAACCGACCGCCAAAAAGAACGCGTCATCCGGATTCGCTTTTGTGATTTCGTCGATGGCCCACGTCGTGATTTGAAAATCTCCCTTTTCGGTGTCGGAGTGAGGAAACGTGCCCCAGTCCATCGCAGGATGATTTCCCATTGACGTTGGCGGAATGAGTTTTGCAGCCGGCTTGATGCCGACGCCTCCAGCAGGACCCCAGACATCAAACTCTGAATCGCGTTCTGCTTTTGTAGAAAAACCCTGATGAAATATTTTCCCCGTGATCGATGTTTTGTAATCATTGGCTTTCAAGTGCTGGGCAAGTGAAACCCGATCCCGCCATTTTGGTATTGATCGAATCGATGGTGAGAGGCCATAGATACCAGTAGTGGTAGGACGCAAGCCAAACAACACACTGCTACGCGATGGATTACACAGCGGAGACTGGCAGTGCGCATTCAAGAAACTTGTGCCCCGCGATGCAACAGCATCCATGTGAGGAGTCTTTGCAAGTGGATGACCTCCCATATGACCGATCCAATCGTTCTGATCGTCGATCGCGATAAACAAAACGTTTGGACGGATCTTCTTCACACCTTGGGCCACGTCAGAATTCTGTCCGCAGACCGAGATGGAATCTTGAGAAGAAGCCGTTGTGCCAAAGGTCAAAATCAAAAAAAGAGCGCAGCCAAGAAGTAGTTTCATGAGGCGATTATAGAGGCTGCCTGCGAGCAGGAGAAAGCGTTGGGCGACCAATCATCGATGCTGCGAGGTCATGCCATCGCGGAAATTATTCGGTCCACATGGCGCGAACGACGATTTTGGAATATCACAAATTTCAAGCCTACAAAGCGAAAAAACGGCTTTCATTGAGGGCTAAACGCAAAAAACATGGCAGTCCGAAGTCTGGATGTTTGGAGCCGAATAACCTGCTATAGTTTTGGCGGTTGGTTCGGACGACGTTATTTGTAGCTCGGTTAGTCAATGCTCTTGCCGCTGCTCCCTGTTCTCGCCTTTACCGCCTGACGGATCGCCACTTGTGGTCCCTTTCGTCGCGACCCCGAAAGCATGTTTGGGTCGCAGGTAGGAGTTGTTGCAATGGGTAAGAAACTTTACGTCGGGAACCTCGCTTATAGCGTGACAAATGAAACTCTGGAACAACTGTTCGCAGAGTTCGGCACGGTCGTCAGCGCACAGGTTATTCAAGATCGCGACACGGGTCGAAGCAAGGGCTTCGGCTTTGTCGAAATGCAAGCGGAGGATGCCGCTCAAAAGGCGATCAGTGCGATGAACGAAAAGGAATACGACGGTCGGGCTCTGACGGTCAACGAAGCCAAGCCTCGTGAAAGCGGTGGCGGTGGCGGTGGCGGTCGTGGTGGTTACGGCGGCGGCGGTGGTGGCGGCGGCGGCGGCGGCCGTGGCCGGTACTAAATTCCGATGACATGATTTTTAACAAAGACCGGAGGGATGCCTAAAAACGTCCCCCCGGTCTTTTTTTTATTTTGAAGAGTCCGTCCGAGAGAAGATCGACCAGTTCGTTTTGTATTCTCATACAATGCATCCCGCCGCCTTGCCAGCAGAAGTATTACTCTCAGACTGCGATACAACCCACACCCGTCGCAGTGGTCCCGGAGGTCAGCACCGGAACAAAGTGCAAACAGCGGTGATCTTATTGCATCGTCCCAGTGGGTGCTCTGCAGAGGCTTCGGAGCGACGGTCGCAATCTGAAAATCACCGCGTGGCCTTGAAGCGTCTGCGTCTGCGTCTGGCCTTGGAAATCCGCACAATGCCAGAGTCTCTTGAGCCAACACGGCTCTGGCAGGCCAGAACCCATGCCAGACAATTAAAAGTGTCTGTCGATCACGACGACTATCCAGCCCTTGTTGCCGAAGCGTTGAACCAGTTGCATGTGGCGAACTGGGAAATGGCACGTGTAGCAGGCACCTTGGGCGTCAGCACATCGCAGTTCACGAAGCTGTTTCGACGCATGCCCTCGGCATGGGTGGCCTTGAATGTTTGTCGTACCACACACGGCTTGCCGCCACTCAAGTGATCAGACGTTTGAAAGAGTTTCTCTAAACGCATCTTTGTCGGCGTTACCGAAGCGATGTGAAAGTTCGTTCGGTCGCTTCCATCACAGAGCATTGCGGCTGGTAACCAAGTACAGAACGTGCACGCGCAATTGAGAAAAAATGATCCGTCGACATTTCCGATGCCAGAAATCTGGTCAACGGTGGATCCGATCGCAACCCCAACAAAGACCAGACACCTTCGATTGCAAAAGCGGCCCCGCGTGCCACACCAGTTGGAAGCGAACGGGTCACCGGAGGAAGCCGGTGCAGCGATAAGACGTGATCAATCCATTTCCAAAGAAGCGTTGGATCATCCTGACTGATAAAAAATGCCTTTCCGCCGATTGTTTTTACGTGAGTCTGTGCGGTGCGCCAGGCTGCCAGATGCGCCGCAACGCAGTCGTCGATAAATGTCAGATCGACTCGGTTTGTGCCATTTCCAACCCGCACCAACCGGCCTGCTTTTGCTCGCTTGAGAATCGTCGGAACAAGATTTGTGTCACCAGGCCCAAAGATAAGATGCGGTCGTATCGCAGCGGTTGTGAGCTCCGAGCCATTGGCCTGCAACACTTCCCGCTCTGCAACAGCCTTGGTGGCGGGGTAATGCGCGTTGTAGTGCCGTGGATAGGGATACGTTTCATCGACTCCACGCAGATGGCTGCCGTCAGCAATCACCGCGGGCGAACTCGTGTAGATCAGCACGGGCACTCGCGCCGCACGACATGCAGCAATACAATGCCGAGTCGCAAGAATATTACCCCTAAGAAATTCTTCGTAGCGGCCCCACATCGCAACGTGCGCCGCGGTGTGAAAGACGACGGCAGCATCAGCGCAGAGTGTTGCCAGGGCTTCCGGTGTGGTGGCCAGATCGTGCTGCACCGTCTGCACGCCCAAGGCCTTCAGGGCCGGAGCCTCTCGACGTCCAATCGCAACGACCGAATGTCCTTCGCGCACAAGCGCGCTGCAAAGGGCGCTGCCCACAAATCCACCACCACCGGTGACAACGCATTTCATCCAGCCGACTCCGAAGGAGTATCCTGAACGTAGATCGCCTGCTGGGTTTCTGCCCACAGTGAAAGCGAGTCGCGAAAAATCTTTGCATTGTGACGGACATCGACTGGGAACGAACGGTGGAAGAAAAACTTTGTAATCCCCGCCGTAATGGGATCACCCCGTCCGATCGCGCGCAGGGCTTCTGCAAAATCACGCTTGGCGGCTTTGTTCTTTGGCCAGACGTGCGGAAAGGGTTCAACGACAAGCGCCGGTTCTTTCCCAGCTGATATTTTCATGAGCGCCGTGCGTCGGACGTGCGGGTGGGCATTGAAAATAGTTTCCACCGGAACGCTGTACAGCGTGCCTCGTGGAGTGGTCAACGCATCGGAGCGTCGTCCACAAAAATAAAGATGTCCCGCATGGTCGAGATAGCCACAGTCGCCCATGCGGTGCCAGATGCGATCCCCATCGATCACCTTGCTGGCACGATTACTCTCGTCACGATTGATGTAGGTTTTGCTCACGTTGCCACCGCTCACCACAATGTCGCCAACGACCAGTGGTGGATAGATCGAAAGCTCGGAAAACTGTTGGCACGGCGGCTGGCTGGGAACCGCGATGACAATCTGAACTCCACTGACCGGTTTCCCAACGAGCGTGCCTTGCTCGCCGCTTGTCGCCGGCACAGGCACGATGCCAGTGAGATCGGTTCCGGAAATGAGGGTGACGGGCAATGCCTCGGTGGCACCATAGGGTGTGAAGGTTTCTCCGGCAGGCATCACCGCTCGCAAGAGTTCGACCGTTTGAATCGGCACCGGAGCGCCGGCCATGAATACGCGTTTGAGAGACGGCAACGATGCCCCGCTGCTGCGGCAATATTCGCCGATTTTCGTCCAGAGCGTGGGCGACCCAAAGGAACTTTGAATTCCCAAATCGTTCAGAATTCTGGTGATGTGATCGGGGCGTATCGACAGTGGTCGTCCTGGATTCATCGGTGGAAAAACACTTCCCACGCCGAGCGCCACAGTAAAGAGACTAAACACAGGAAGCAGCGGACAATCTTGTTCTGTGGCTCGAAAGCCAAACTGCTCAGAAAATATCTTCAACTGTTCTTCCACCATCTGATTGGTGAAGACCACTCCTTTTGGCACGCCAGTCGCCCCTGACGTAAAGGCGATAACAGCCTCGTCATCGGGATGGCGCAGCACTTCGGGGGGTGGCGTGAGTGGAAAACGCTTGAGGTTCCAGAGCGTTGTAACCCCCGGCACAAAGAGCGGTGTTGCCACAATTCGAAATTTCATCGCCGCAAACATCGCTCGCGCCTTGAATCGCAGCAGGTGCGCGCGGGGCACTCCCAGAAATCCACTCGGCTCGGCATCTTTCATGCACTTGAGAATATTGGCAACGCCAATGCCTGGATCGATGAAAACCGGTACTGCTCCACGGCCCATCACGGCATAGCTCAGCGCAAGAAATTCCACGCCGGGTTGCACCAATACGATCACGCGGTCGTACGGGGAAAGTCCGTAAGCGGTCAATCCGCGCTCATAGCGAGTGATCAGCGTGGAAAGCGATTCGAACGTGGTCGACTTATAGTGTGGCCGATCACCGGGCTTTTTAAACGTCGCAAGCGTAACAGCCGGCGCGCGAGGCACGGCGACACTCGCCTCGCGAAATGAACCATACAGTCCGCGCGACGCGGGTTGTTCGTGCCCTGCATCTGCCGATGCAACTGAAAAACGATGCGGCGCGGAAGCCAGCGGCTTGCTCGTCGAAGAGAAAAATTCACGCACGGTAGCAATCGCCAGTTCGGGCGCATCTTCGAGCACCAGATGCGAGGCTCGTGGAATCTCCAGAATCCGTGCGTGCGGAAAATGGGAGGCAATTTTACTCAGCATTTCAAGGTGAAAACACGGATCGCGCAAGCCCCAGATGATTTGCACTGGCACCGCCCGAAGATCTGGAAACTGCGCCTCAATTTCGAGCATGCTGGCATAGCTTGGATGCTTTTTGTCAAACGGGATGTCCTGAACAAAATCCCAGATCGCAGTACGACGTGCGATGGTTTGATAGGGCGCGTAGTAGCCCTCTTTGATCGCACGAGGCAGCGATCGCACAACGCCGAAATCGGTTGTGAGTTTCAGAAAACGCATTGTCGTTTTCGTCAGAAATTTCCCGATGATCGGACGTGCGGCCCGACGAATGATCTTGGGCAGGCTCTCTATTTCGGTGAGCGTGGTATTGAAGTAGACCATTCGCTCTATCGATTTGATGCTACGCACCGCTAAGCCGGTTCCGATGGGGCCACCCCAATCGTGCATCACGAGTGAATACCGATTGACTCCAAGCTGACGCAAAAGATCCTCGACCTGATCGATTCTCTCAGTGGCTCGATAGTGGCGATTGGATGGATGATCGGAGAGACCGCAGCCTATGTAGTCTGGGGCAATCACACGAAAGTCGCGGCGCAAGTCGCGGATCAGCTCTCGGAAATAGAAACTCCAAGTGGGATTTCCATGGAGGCAGACGATTACCGGAGGAGTGCCGTGGGTTGGACCTTCGTCCACGTAGTGCATCTGGTAACCACCGATGGTTACGAAGTTCCGCTGGAACGGGAAGACCTTCTCAAGTGAGAATCCCGAAAGCACGGTTGAACACCTGAAAAAGCAGTTACCACTCAAGCCCGATGAACCGGGAGTTCAGGCCACTCCCGAACGCGGTGAGAAGCACCTTCTGACCGTGCTGAATCTTCTTCTCTTCACAGCCAATGGCAAGCGCCGCTGGAACAGCGGCTGAAACCATGTTGCCGTACTTTTGATAGATCGTAAATTCTTTTGCGAAGTCGAGCCCCATTTCCCGATAAAAGCCTTCGTTCACCTGTCGGCCAACCTGGTGACAAAACACATGGTCGACGCTCTCTTTCGTCCAGCCAAGCGTTTCAGAGGCGTCGAGAAAGGTTCGGCCGCCAAGTTTGGCAGCCGCCGCCATCAGCGCCGATGAATCAGAAGTCATGATCGGTGCGATCTCTTCCCCCTGCCCGACGCTGAAGTCTCCGTTGCCAATACAGAGCATGTGATGCTGCGTTGCAGACCGTGCAACGCCGCCAAGAATTCGATGTTTCGATGTTGAAATGCTTTCATGGCAAAGCACTGCGGCCGCCGCTCCGCATCCGAGCGTTAACGTGGGAAGCATTTGGAGAAGTTGCTCGCGGGAAATCTCTGGATTGCGAAGCAGTTCAGCAAGTGTGGTGTGAACGACTTTCGAAATGTTTTCACCCGAGCAGATTAATCCGGCTTTGATGGTGCCGGCCTCGATCAAGTGGCTCATCATGATCAGGCCATCGCTAAAACCAATGCAGGCATTCGTGATATCCAGCGCCAGCGAACTCTCGGGAACGCCCAGATTGTTGTGAACGAGGCAGGCTGTTGCCGGTTCAAAAAAATCTCGTGACACCGAACAATTGATCACCGCCCCAAGCTGATCGGCCGTGAGGCCAGATTTTTCAAGCGCCTCCCGCGAGGCGATCGTTGCAACCGAACTCGGCGTGACCGAGGTATCCCACATAAAACGGGTTTTGACAGCGCTTACTCGCTCAAGCGTTCCAAAGGGGACACGCAGCCGTTCATAGACAGGAGTCAATCGACTCTCGATCTCGGTTGAACTTAATGCGGTCGTTGGAAAATGGACTCCCAGTGACTCGAGGCAGACATGTTTAAAACGAAACGAAATCATCCACGACTCCCACGGGAAATATTGAAGTTGTGACTCTATAAAAATCTGAGCATTTGTCTAGGTCTTCCGCGGAGTGTTCGAAGAGCGTTTTCAACTTCAAAAAAACTGTTCACGCGATATTTGTCTAAAATACGAGTGATGGAGCACCTACGATGCGAGTATGATTTTTTTAAATTGAATTGCTCGCAGCGACCATCCAGCCATTTCGACGTTTTCACAAAAAAATGCGCGAAGAGCTTTGGATCTTTACGAGCAAGGATTTTTCCAGAGCACTTCGGGCGTATAAAAGTTCTTTTTGCGCAGGCTCTTGTTTGCTTTGAATGCCACAATACAGCAAGAGCCTGTGGATGCGGTCGGGGAACTCAATCGACGACTTTACCCTCCAGCCCGCCAGCTTGCTCTGTCAGCTTGGAAGTGGCTTCGATTCGTGCCTATAGTGTCGGCCCGGAGAGAGACAAAGCCCCGAGTTTCAGCCAGAAAAAGACTTCCCATGAAAATTCACGAATATCAGGCAAAAGATCTCCTGCGGGCCGCTGGTGTACCGGTGCTTGCCGGCAGGGTTGTGCAAACGCCACAGGAAGCTGTGGCAGCCTACAAAGAACTTGGCACGTCGGTGTGTGCGATAAAGGCTCAAATCCATGCCGGCGGACGAGGCAAAGGGACGATCAAGGGATCGAGCCAGCACGGCGTTGAGTTGGCCAAGAACGCAGACGATGCCGCTCGAATTGCAACGGGGTTGTTGGGCAATACGCTTGTCACAATTCAAACCGGCCCCGAGGGGCAAGTGGTGCGAAAAGTCTTTGTTGAAAGTGGCTGCGCAATTGATCGAGAGCTTTATTGTGCCGTTCTTGTTGATCGACGCGTCGGATCACCCGTTCTTATTGCCAGCACCGCAGGCGGCGTAGACATCGAACAGGTTGCTGAAAAGACACCAGAACTGATCGTGAGCGAGCCGTTTGATCCCGATCGAGGTTTGGCTTCGTTTCAGACTCGCGTGCTTGCCTCGAAACTACTCTTGCCTGCATCCACGTGGCGAAACGCGGATGCATTTTTTCGGAAGCTCTGCCACGCCTTTGTTTCACTCGACGCTTCTTTGCTTGAAATCAATCCACTCGTGCTGACCAAAGAAGGGGAATTTATTGCGCTCGATGCCAAGATGACGTTTGATGACAGCGCTTTGTTTCGGCATAAGAATATCGCGTCTCTCCGAGATGAGGCTGAAGAAGAACCAGCAGAAACGCTTGCTTCCGCAGCCGGACTCTCCTACGTGAAGCTCTCGGGAAACATTGGCTGTTTGGTCAACGGTGCCGGATTGGCCATGAGCACGATGGATCTTGTGAAGTATCACGGCGGCGAACCTGCCAACTTTCTGGACGTCGGCGGTGGTGCCAATGTCGAACAGGTTACAGAAGCCTTTAAAATCATTCTTTCCGATAAACACGTGAAGGCGATCCTCGTTAATATTTTTGGTGGCATCATGCGATGCACGACCATTGCCACGGCGGTCGTCGAAGCGTCTCGATCGATTGGTTTTACCGTGCCGCTTGTCGTAAGACTCGAAGGCACAGAGGTTGAAGAAGGCAAAAAAATTCTTGCCAACAGTGGCACGAGCATTATCACTGCGGATGGGTTGACCGATGCCGCCAAGAAAGTTGTCGCGGCCGCAAAGGCTGTAGTTTGAGTGTTTTCCAAACCGTTTTCCTATATTTTTGAGTAAGTATGAGCATTTTGGTCAATCGTGATACACGCGTTATCTGTCAGGGAATCACTGGCAAAGTCGGCGAATTCCACACCCGAGGTTGTCTTGAATACGGCACTCGCATGGTTGGTGGCGTCACGCCTGGCAAAGGCGGGGAGAGCGTTGCTGAGTTGCCGGTGTTCGATACGGTTTTAGAAGCAGTGACGGCCACCGGTGCTAATGCCACCATGATCTTCGTGCCACCTGCTTTTGCCGCCGATGCGATTCTTGAAGCAGTGAATGCTGGAATTGAACTTGTGGTTGCGATAACCGAGGGAATCCCTGTGCTCGACATGGCGCGCGTGATGCCAGTCGTGCATGCCTCAAAGAGTCGTTTGATCGGGCCAAACTGTCCCGGAATTATTACGCCTGCTGAATGCAAAATTGGAATCATGCCAGGCTATATTCACGCACCCGGACACGTTGGTGTTATGAGTCGCTCGGGCACACTGACCTATGAAGCCGTGTGGCAATTAACACAGCTTGGACATGGGCAAAGCACATGTGTAGGACTCGGTGGTGATCCGCTGGTGGGTACGAGCTTCGTCGATCTTCTTCAAATGTTTGAAGAAGATCCTGAGACGCATGCCATTTTGATGATGGGCGAAATCGGCGGAAGCGCTGAAGAAGAAGCAGCCGCATTTGTGAAGGATCATGTCACGAAGCCGGTCGCGGCTTTTATCGCAGGCCGGACGGCACCACCTGGAAAGCGCATGGGCCATGCAGGCGCGATCATCTCGGGTGGCAAAGGCACGGCAGAGGCTAAGCTCGATGCGCTACGCAGTGCTGGCATTGAGATTGCCGAAAGCCCCGCCGACATGGCGATTGCTCTGGCCAAAGCACTTGGAAAGCGGCGCAAGTGATTGGGTGCGATCTGGATGAGTGTGCCGCTTTCAAGGTTGATGCTTTCGTTGCCGAGTTTTTTTGTTATCGCTTTTGAGTTGTTTCTTGTTCCGACGATTCCTGTTGAGTAAGTGAACGATTTTTCATGCCACTAGTTACTTTTCGAGACGTGCATTTAAGGTTTCGCGGTCCGGCGCTCTTGGATGGAGTGAGCTGTCATATTGAATCTGGCCAGCGAATAGGCCTTCTCGGTCGAAATGGTGCTGGAAAAACGTCGCTGATGCGCATTCTCTCGGGTGCTGTGCGGCCGGATCAAGGCGAAGTAACGATTGCACCACGAGCAACGGTGGCGCTCCTTCAGCAGGATGTTCCACAGGATCTCACAGGTATCGTTCGTGATATTGTGGCCCTTGGTTTCCCAGACGATTCGCACGAGGCTCAGGAGTCCCAGTGGAAACGGGAGAATGCGGTCGATCAAATTCTGTCGCGTATGAATCTTGACGGTGAACTGGCTTTTGAAACGCTCTCCAGCGGCATGAAGCGTCGAGCATTATTGGCACGCGCGCTTGTTGGGTCTCCAGATCTTCTCTTGCTCGACGAACCGACGAATCATTTAGACATTGATGCAGTGACATGGCTCGAAGAGTTTTTGGGCCGTTGGGACGGAACGCTCATGTTCGTCACGCACGATCGTATGTTTCTGCGGGCGCTCGCCAGTCGTATTTTAGAAATCGACCGCGGTAGAATCTTCGATTGGTCGTGCGATTACGACACATTTCTTCTGCGCAAAGAAGGGGCACTTGCTGCCGAGGAAAAACAAAACGCCCTCTTTGACAAAAAGTTAGCACAGGAAGAAATTTGGATTCGCACCGGTATCAAAGCTCGTCGTACGAGAAATGAAGGGCGAGTGCGAGCCTTGGAACAGATGCGAACGGTGCGGGGTGACCGACGAAATGCAGATGGAAAAGTACAACTGCAAATTCAGGAAGCGCAGCGCAGCGGCGCGCTCGTCGCGGCCGTGGAAAAAGTCTCTTTTCAGTATGAATCCCGCACGATCCTGCGAGATTTTTCAACCACAGTGATGCGTGGCGACAAAATAGGCATCATTGGTCCCAATGGCGCGGGGAAGACAACGCTTCTGAGAATTCTTCTCGGAAAACTTGCACCGACCGAAGGAAAAGTGCGATTGGGAACCAACCTTCAAATTGCGTACTTCGATCAATTGCGAGAACAACTAGATGACGACAAAAGCGCTTTAGAGAATGTCGGCGATGGTTACCAGACAATCTCTTTTGGGGATCAGACTCGGCACATCATCGGTTATATGCAGGACTTCCTCTTCAGCCCAGAACGAGCACGGACCCTCGTTCGATTTCTCTCGGGCGGTGAACGCAATCGTGTCTTACTCGCCCGCCTCTTTGCGAAGCCAGCCAATGTGATCGTACTTGATGAGCCGACGAATGACCTCGACTCCGAAACGCTCGAATTACTCGAAGAGCGACTCGTTGATTATTCCGGCACAGTGTTGCTGGTGAGTCACGACCGAGCGTTTCTCAACAACGTTGTTACAAGCACAATCGTCTTTGATCCGGATGGCGATTCAACGGTGAAGGAATACGTAGGCGGCTACGATGATTGGATTCGACAGCGATCAAAACAATTCACAGCAGCACTCTGTGAACAGGAAAAAACAAAGCAACCGGCATCGAATTCAACGGTAAGAAGGCCCAAACTTTCTTTTAAGGAGCAGCAGGAACTTGCTGCACTGCCCGCGGTCATTGAGAGGCTCGAAGTGGAAATCGCACAGATTCACGCCACCATGGCGCAACCAGATTTTTATCGACAGACCGGCGATGTGTTGGCTCGCGAGAAGTCGCGTCTTCAAAACGCTCAACTGCGATTGGCGGATGCATTTTCCCGCTGGGAATCGCTCGGCCAAGCGGATTCTTGAAGACCAGCATCGGGGAAATTCCTCCGGGCATGATGAATCGTCAAACGAGGATTGCAAGAGTCGTGCCATCTCTGTGGCTTGCGCAAGGAGGAGACTTTCTATTGATGGGGCAAACAGTGCGGTGCCGATTTGCTTATTCGTGTGTATGAGTTTTCGCACTGGAACTATTCCAAACCCTTCTGGAAAGGAGAACGTTGATGCAGAAATTTCTGTTTGTATTTGCCATTGTTCTGAGTATGTCGATTGGCAGTATTGCTTCAGCAGCGCAGCAGTCGCGTGTTTCCCGTAGCGAAGCCGGAGCAGCCCGCAAGGGACCGGTTGCAAAGCTCATTGAGCTTGAGCGACGCAAAAACGATTGGCTACGCGAAAAAATGGGACGCTAGAGTTTGCAAGAGTCTTCGGCGTGTGCCGTGCCCGCAAACACGTATGGCACAGTCGTACCGTGACCGTTGATCAAAGTGGTAGTGAGTTCTTCGGACTGGAGAACTCACTACCACTTGAACTGTCACGGGTCCGCAGTCCGTTTGAGAAAGTGGTCACGTCACACGGTGTCGAGAGGCTTACAAAGGACGTACGACCGACTGGTTTCGCCAGTAATCAAAGAGCGTTTCAATCGACAGCACGCCTCCGCCCATCCCACTTTTGTGCACGCCCGCATACGGAACCCCGTGAGCGAAAACATTATGGGCGTTGATCCAGCTGTTACCGGCAACCATGGATTCCGCAACGCGTGAGGCTCTGGAAAGATCGTTTGACCAAACACTGTTCGCCAGTCCGTAGTCGGTGTCATTGGCCATGGCGATTGCTTCTGCTTCGCTTGAAAATGTTGTGACGTAGGCAACGGGACCAAAAATTTCTTCCCGAGCGGCCACGTTGTCGAGCGACCCAGCCAAGAGTGCTGGCTTCAGATAAAAACCAGAACGTCCACGAACCTCAGCTTCGCCGCCAGCGATCAGCATTTCGGCCCCCTGCTCTTGGCCCTTCTTGAGATAGGAGAGCACTCTTTTTT
This sequence comes from Planctomycetota bacterium, assembly GCA_003669585.1. Classification (GTDB taxonomy): domain Bacteria; phylum Planctomycetota; class Planctomycetia; order Pirellulales; family UBA1268; genus QWOQ01. Next base: position 441,694 of record QWOQ01000017.1, read on the forward strand.
GCTGTTTTGCGCTCACAACAGGTCCCATGTGTGATGTCTCATCGAGTTGATACCCCACCTGCACTTCTTTCATGCGCGCCTTGCATTCATCAATAAAATCTTGGTAGATCGATGTATGAATCAGCCAGCGAGTGGCATCGCAGCAGACCTGCCCAGTATGAAAGGTGATCGCACCGACGAGTTTCTGCGCGGTCTGCGCTATATCGACGTCGTCAAACACAACGGCCGCACCCTTTCCACCGAGTTCGAGTTTCACAGGCGTGAGGTTGGCACCGCATGCCTGACCAACCAGTCGTCCAACTTCCGGCGATCCCGTGAACGACATTCGGCGCAGGCCCGAATGCCCGGAAAGCGCCGCACCTGCAGAGTGGCCGGTTCCAGGAACAACATTGATAACGCCATCTGGAAATCCAATCTCGCGAGCAAGTCGGGCTAAGTAGATAGCCGACAAAGGCGTGTCTTCGGCAGGTTTGATGACCGTAGTATTTCCGGCAGCAAGTGCTGGTGAGATTCCCCAGCCCATCAAGAGAAACGGAAAATTCCAAGGAAAGATAAATCCGCACGGTCCCCATGGATGCCGCACAGTCCATGCATCGTGTCCGGATACTGCCAAGACGGTGCGATGCTGCACATGCAGAGACATATTCGTAAAGTATCGCAGAGTATCGACAAAGTTCTGAACATCGCCATGTGCCTGCGAGAGAATTTTCCCCGCATCGAGCGATTCGATTTGAGCAATGATCGATTTGTGTTTTTCTACTGCGTCGGCCAGTCGATGCAACATCGCGCCGCGTTCGTTGGGCGGAAGTTTTGCCCAAGATGATTTGTGAAACGTATGAGCGGCTGCGGACACCGCCCGATCGACATCTTCGGGCGACAAAAGATGAAATTCAGCAAGGACTTCCCCGCTTCCGGGATCAATGGACTTCATCGTTTCACCAGTGGAACTCGCGACATCTTTTCCACCCACAACACCCTTGAGCGGCGAAGTGGAAAGAAACGCAGCAACTTCGGGAAGCAGTTTAATAGAAGCGGTGGTGGCCATGAAAAGCTCCTCAGGACAACTGTGAAACGAAAACTTCAAGAACACAATGTCAGCAATCAATGCAACGGAACAATCTCTTTCACATCGGTCTCCAGTGGAACGGTTCCTCTGGGAATGTGCGTTCCCCTCTTCCGGTATTGTTCTGTGTATGAGAAATGGATCAAGTCCGGCTCACGATTTGAACTGACCAGTGAAGATCGGCGATCCGCAATTGAATGGCACCGGTCTCCTCGGGGCCATGACAACCATGGAAGAATCAAAGATGACCCGTAGGCGAGCGTGTAACAATATCAGTGTTTTTTTTTCGGACCCTTGCCGACAGGACGCTTTTCCTGATGTCCGCGTGCAGCATGAGGTTTGACAATATCTCGGCGACGGCCTGATTTTGGTCCACCCGATTTAAAACCACCAGGTCTGCGTCCTCGATCTCCGCGATGGCCTGAAGACCCGGAAAACTGTTCGATTTCTGGGATATGGATGTCATCCTCTCCATGGTCCATGCCGACTGCGGCTTCGTGAAGGAGACGAATGGCAGCAGCAGCGACATCAAGCGGATCATTTTCGGCAGAAAGACTTTTTGCGACGGCACGAAAATCCTCTAGGTCTCCCGCGACGATCGCTTTTTGAACCTCTGCACTGGTCATCTTCATCTGCTTCGCCTTGACATCCTGCGGCGTAGGCACTTTGGAGATTTCCATCTTCTGCTTCATCAGCGATTCGATATTTCGCAGCAATCTTTGTTCGCGAGGCTCTGAGAGCGTAATAGCGACGCCTTCGCGTCCAGCGCGTCCCGTGCGTCCGATTCGATGCAGATAGGCTTCCGGTGAAACTGGCACGTCGAAGTTCACAACATGCGACACGTGTTCGATATCGATGCCTCGAGCGGCCACATCGGTGGCAATCAGAAGATCGACGGTTGCGCCACGTGCTTTTTTCATGACTCGATCCCGCTGGGCCTGCGTCATGCCACCGTGCAATGCTTCAACTCGATACCCGCGGCCCATAAGTCGTTCGGCCAGCATGTCGACGTCAACTCGCGTGCGGCAGAAAATAAGTGCAAGCGTTGGGGATTCAAGATCAAGCACTCTACCGAGAGCAATGATCTTGTGCGATCGCGGCATGATGAATGCAGTTTGTCGAACCTTCGGCAATGTTCCTTTGGTATCTTTGTCGCGCGGAATGAGAATCCGTGCTGGATTTTTGAGATGACGTTCTGCAATGGATGCGATTCTCGGCGGTAAGGTTGCTGAGAAAAGTGCCGTTTGCCGATCATCGGGTGCACCATCAAGAATGAGCTCAAGGTCGTCCGCAAATCCCATATCGAGCATTTCATCAGCTTCGTCGAGTACGACGACCGAGATCGCGCTCAAGTCGAGTGTTCCGCGACGCACATGATCGAGCACGCGGCCGGGAGTTCCGATCACGATGTGCACGCCTCGCTTGAGCGCAGTGTTCTGCCGATGAAACTCCTGACCCCCGTAGATCGGCACGACTGAAATCCCAAGCCCTCTGCCATAGCGATGAAACGCTTCTGAAACCTGAATGGCAAGTTCGCGCGTTGGCACGAGTACCAAAACTGCAGGTTTGAATGGAACCGTTTTGGTCTTCCCGAGTTTTTGAATCAGCGGCAATGCGAATGCCGCGGTTTTTCCTGTGCCCGTTGCAGCCTGGCCGAGCAGATCGCGTCCTTCAAAGAGCGGAACAATCGCTTGCGATTGAATCGGAGTCGGTTCTTCGTAGCCCAGTGATGTGAGTTCGAGGAGAAGTTCCGGGCCTAGGCCCAGTTCGGCAAAAGAGTTTTTCATCCGACCAGAGTACCAAGCATTTGAAGTGAATGCGGAAGGCGGTTCGGATTATCGATTCCACTGCGTTTTGTGGGTCTTTTTTAATCTCTGCCGAGCTGTACCGTGGCAATCTATACAAACTTCCGATGGTTCAAACTGCAAAAAGGCTCTGCAGAAACACTTTTTGAAACTTCCCTGACCAGGTGGGGAATGAAAAAATCGACGCTTCTTGTACTCCGTACAGAGAACATCTATTCACTGCCGTCGAACCTTGGCTTCGGCCGCTTTCAGCACATCGGAAATTCGCACCGCAGCGCCGTGGTTGCGTTTGCTCTCATCAGCAGCTTCCATAAAGGCATAAAGTTCGATTGTTTCTGCGGCTGCGACTGGGGGTTTTCCAGTCCGAAAAAACTCAGCGATTGAAACGATCAGCGGTCGATAGCCTTCAAAAGTACCAAGCACTTCAACTGCGGATTCGCCAAACACCGTTCCACCATAGCCCGATCCACCTTTGCGAATGCCACGAAAGGAACCAATTCGACCGTCGCTCCAACGACCAACCACCTGCTCAAAGTCTTGAGAGCTTGTGCGAGTTACTTCCTCGCATCCCGGTCCCATCAGCGTGTAGAGCCGTTCAACTCCGTGAATGCCATACCAAAAAAGATCCGGATGCGTTGCTTCCAAGGAGCATGGTGAAAAAGTATCTGCTCCCATCACCTTGCCCAGTGCGCCGGAGCGTATTTCCTGATCGCGTTTTCCAAACCGAAGACCAGAACTTGAAAAAATCGGAACCCCAGCTGCTTCTGCTTCCCGATAAATTGTGATCGCATCAACGAGTGTTCCGGCCACCGGCTTGTCGATGAAAACGGGTTTCTTTGCCGCGAGCACCGGACGCACCTGCTCAAGGTGTGGGCGGCCGTCATTGGTTTCCAGCAGCACGCCGTCGACGCGATCGAGCAGCTGCGGAATCGAATCGACAATTTCCACCCCAACCTTTTTAATCTCTTCGATGTAGCCAGCAACGCGTTGCGTGCTTGAGAGAATGTCGGAACTCCCCTTGGGATACGCCGCCACCACCTTGAACCCGGAAAGCCCCTCGGCGGGATTGTCCTTATTGAATTCCTGCGCGAAGGCAATGGCGTGTGATGTATCTAAGCCGATGATGCCAAGCCGAAACGGTGCGGCTGCTGGTTTTTCGTTCTCAGCCGCCAACGTGGAGATTCCCCCACACACGATCGCCGCCCACGACAACGCGTTCATGAACAATCGCACAATTCTCGAATTCATAAATCAGGTTACCTTTGGTTGCCATTGGTCTCGATATTCCCGTCGCCACAGGGCGGCGGCCTCAGGATCGTTCTCGATATGCCCATCGGTGGCTCGGGTCGAAAGCGAGCGACCAGCGCGGTAGGAAATATTTCCAAGTTGGCACAAAAGAGTGCTTTTATGAGCCTCTTCAATGTCGGCGTGTGGAAGCGCACCCGATGCGACACAGTCGAGAAAATTCGCAATGTGGAGGTCTCCCCCCTTGTGTTGCGGCGACTCAAGTTCTTTGTTGCTCGCATCAAAAATCTTGTAATCACCACCGCCACCGATCGTGAGCGATCCGTTATCTCCTAGAAAGCAGATGCCAAAGCCGGTGCCATCTGGACCGCGCGGAGAACAACTCAGACCCTCCCACGAAATCATTTTATTCTCTGGAAATTCATACGAAACCATCATCGTGTCTGGAGTTTCTTGATCGTCGTGGAATCGATATCGACCACCACTGCTTGTGACTCGCGTCGGAAAGGAGACATCCATGCCCCACCTCGCGACGTCGAGGCAATGCACACCGTTGTTGCCAAGTTCTCCGTCACCCCAGTGCCAGTTCCAGTGCCAGTTGTAGTGAACGATGTTTGCTCGAAAGGGTCGATGTGGGGCTGGTCCCTGCCAGAGATCCCAATCGAGCCAAGCAGGTGCATCGGTCGACGGCGCAACACCGATTGATCCACGTTGTGCGGTATACCAGGTGCGTGCATAGCGGACCGGGCCAATCACGCCCGCATGAAGTCGCTCGATCGCTTCTCGCAAACCTGGATAACTCCGTCGCTGCGATCCCATCGTGACAATACAATTGTGTTTTCGCGCTGCGTTTACGGCCAGTTCACCTTCTTCAGGCGTATGACTACACGGTTTTTCCACGTAGACGTGTTTGCCGGCATTGCACGCAAGAATAGTTGCCGGAGCATGCCAGTGATTGGGAGTAGCGACCACCAGCACATCGATCGTTGTATCGTCGAGCAGTCTACGAAAATCGGACTCGAGACGGGGAACGTTGCGGCCGTCTTTTGAAAATGAATCAGCAAGCACTCCGCCAACTCGCGAATCAACATCGCACAGCGCAACCACCTCAGCCCGCGAATCGGCTGCGAATGTTTTGGCAAGCCATGAGCCACGCCCGTTGACTCCCATAACCGCAACGCGAATTCGGTCGTTCGCTCCAACAATCTGCGGCTGCGTTTGCGCTTGGGCGCCGGTGCGATGCGAGACCACCGAGACAGCAGCCCCCAGAGTGCCCATCGCCATGCTTCCGATGACCCGTCGACGAGATAAGTTTGGATTTATGAGGAGATTCGACGCAGTGCAATGATCATCGTTTGTTTTCATAAACGCCTTTTCAATGGTTGTATCAAACGTGAAAAGAGAATTGCATTGTCAACGATTCAAACTACTCTACCCCCGGGACGAATCTTCATACGTAATTTTAACGACCACTTTTCGGACATGCTCCGGTTCGCCAACAGCCAATCGCGGCATGTGACCGTCCCATGGATAGAGCAGCATGAACGATCCGGCGACAAGCGTCAGAACGTGGCCATCACCGACCAGTGGCATAAAATCCTGCTGACTGTTGTAATCGCCTGCCGCAAGTGTGGAGATATCTGCCCAACCAATCCCCTCACGGCCACTGACGACAAGTTGCAGATCGATATATTTTCGATGAGCCTCCCACGTTCCTCTGGAAAGCTGGTTTTCACCCGACAAGATGGTGTCGTACTCCTGAACGATCCCATAGACGCTGCGGCCATCGAGTTCATACTCCCCGCATGCCAAGGTTTCAACATCCGCACGCGTGATAAAATCGATCGCCTTTGAAATGTGCGGCGAAAGACAGCGGTATTGTGCGGCTCGCGAAAGTCGATCGATGATCACGGATCCCCCCTCCTGTGTGTGTGAATTGGTCTAAAGTATTCGATGATGACGGCCGGTCATACCGATGACCAGTGAGTATTCTATAGTGTATTGAAGAACAGTTTCTGAACACGCCTTGCGTCTGGTTCCTCTTTCATTCCAAATCCCTCACCATACAGTTCATCCCGTGCAAATTGATCTTTTTATTCCCTGCTTTGTCGACCAGATGACTCCAGGAGTCGGTCTTGCAGTTACGCGTGTTCTCGAGCGACTTGGTCATACGGTTGAATTTCGACCCGCGCAGACCTGTTGCGGCCAACCAAGTTTTAACTCGGGATACTGGGACGAAGCGAGAAGCGTGGCGATTCGAGCCCTCGATGTTTTTGAAGGTGCCCAAGCAGTGGTAGGGCCCAGCGGTTCCTGCGTTGCAATGATGCGAGTCTTTTACCCGCAACTGCTTGCAGGCACGCCACATGAAACGCGAGCCTTGGATCTGGCCAGCAAAACATTTGAGTTCAGCGAGTTTCTCGTTGAAAAACTTGGTGTGACCGATGTTGGTGCCCGTTTTCCGCATTCGGTGACCTATCACGACGGCTGCCACGGCCTCCGCGAACTGCGGATTCAACAAGCACCGAGACAACTGCTGCGAGCGGTGAAAGATCTCGAACTTATCGAATGCGACGAAGCCGAAAGTTGCTGCGGATTTGGCGGTCTGTTTAGTGTGAAGTTTCCAATGATCTCGACGGCCATGGCCGAAGTAAAGGGAGGGTCACTTGCTCGTACAGAATGTGAGTACATCGTTTCGAGCGACCCAACCTGTCAGTTGCAACTCGACGGATGGTTCTCAAAAAAGAAGATGAAACCTCGAACCATTCATCTGGCAGAAGTCCTTGCCGGAGGTGATGCGTGAGTGTCCATGATGCCACCACGAAGGCAGCCCTTCCGGCGGAGGCAAAAAATCAGTTCCTTCACGATGCAGCCGAACATGTTCGCGACATCGATCATCGCTCGTTTGTTCGCAAGGCGCTCGGTGGCTATTACGTCACTCGCGATTCTCAGAAAGCCAAGTATCGCGATTGGGAACATGCCAGAGATGCTGCAGCGCTTGCCAAGTGGTCGGCCGTCAATCGACTTGACGAACTTCTTCCGCTGTTTGTCACAAACTTCGAAGCGGGTGGTGGCATTGTCCATTTCGCTCGCGATGCCCAGGAGGCACGAACGATCATTGTGGATCTCGTGCGGGCTTCCAATGCGAAGGCAATTATTAAGAGCAAGTGCATGACGACCGAAGAAATCCATCTCAACGACGCTCTCGAAAAGGAAGGTTATGTCGTAGTGGAAAGCGATCTCGGAGAATTTATTCAGCAACTTCGAGGCGAACCACCTTACCACTTCGTTTTTCCCTGCATGCATGTACGGCGGGGAGAAATCAGCGATCTTTTTCAAAAACATCTCGGCACCGAACCGACACAGAGCCCCGAAGAACTCACCATGATCGCCCGCAGATACATGCGACAGCTGTATGTCGATGCCGACGTGGGAATCACCGGTGCCAATTTTCTGGTGGCCGAAACAGGTCAAATATCGATTACTGAAAACGAAGGAAATGCCCGACTGACGGCGGCCTTGCCTCGTGTACACATCGCGCTTTCAGGAATCGAAAAGGTGGTTGCCAGTCTGGCCGACCTCGCCGTGCTGCTGCCGATGCTTGCCACGGCCGGAACCGGCCAGCCAATGACCTGTTACAACACGCTCTACAGTGGGCCGCAAAAAAATGACGAGCCAGACGGACCACGCGAAATGCATTTAGTTCTGCTCGACAATGCTCGCACGGCAATCCTCGCCGATCCCGAGCAGCGAGATTCGCTGCACTGCATTCGCTGCGGTGCGTGCTTAAATGTCTGCCCGATCTTTAAGAATGTCGGTGGCTTTACCTATGGCACAACGTATCAAGGCCCGATTGGTTCGGTGATCACGCCACATTTGAGAGGACTCTCGGATTGGAATCACCTGTCGAGTGCGAGTTCTCTCTGCGGCGCGTGTACGGATGCCTGTCCGGTGCGGATTGATATTCATCATCATCTGTTGCACAACCGCCGAAATGCAGTTCGTGCCTCTCCGAAGAGACTCGAACATATTGGACATCAGTTGTTTGCATTTGTTGCTGCCCGTCCGTGGCTCTTTGCCGCTGGCGGAAAACTTTTTCGATGGAGCCTAGGGTTTCTGAAAAAAATCAGGCCTCCGCTTTTGCGGCAGTGGCTTGAGACCCGTGACCTGCCGCCGGCTCCCCCAAAAAGTTTTCGACAATTGTGGAAGGAACGATCATGAGCGTGAAAGCGTCTTCTGCCAAGGACGTTGTGCTGGCGCGAGTACGCGAGGCGCTGCAAGTGCCTGCGCCACCGCCACATCTTAAGAGCCATGATCTTCAGGAAGCAGCAGGCATTTCAAACGCTCGCCCGGCGGGTGCTGTGGGGACTTTTAAACCTCTTTCGATTGCGCCGTTAGACGTTGCTCGTCCGTGGTTGCCAGAAGGGGGCCAGACACCCGAAGAGCGAATGCACATTCTCTGCGACAATCTTAAGCGACTCAAAGCAGAGTTTCATCGCGCCTGTCATCTACAAGCTGCCGCCGAACTCATATTTTCAATAGCAAGACAGCGAGACTGGCAACGAGTCGCCTATCACCGCCATGAACTTGTTGATCCGGTCGCGTCGGCGCTTCACTGCGCAACAGTGTGTATTGGCGAACCAGCGTCATTCGACAAGCGTGCGCTCGAGCAATGCGATGCAGGAATCACTGCCTGCGAATCATTGGTCGCGCAGACCGGATCGATTCTAGTGTCGAGCGCCACCTGCGGTGGCCGATCGCTTTCGATTTTACCCCCGGTTCACATTGTGATTGCACACATTGATCAGATTGTAGCGACGCTCGAAGACGCACTCCACGATGCAAAGGTTCGTCACGCAGGCCGCATGCCGAGCATGCTCTCTTTTATTACCGGCCCGAGTCGTACTGGTGACATCGAACGCATTTTGGTACTTGGCGCTCACGGTCCAAAGGAACTGATCGTGGTCTTGGTTGGAGAGTCGCCATGAAGTTCACTTCAATCGCACAACGTCCAGATTCGCACGCTCCCGATTTTTCATGTTTGCGGTGAAAGCTCGGCTGCCATGCGTGAGTAACATATTCATAGCAGGAAGAAGTTTGTTCAATCGGTTGAGACAGCGTCCGATATTCGATTCGCAAGAAGGCCTTGTGACATGTTGACAGTCCTCAGAAAATGTCGACGTGATTTAACCAGGTATTTCAAAGTACTTGTGGCATGGGGTTTCTTATGCGCCTCTGTGAACGTGCTTGGGGGTTTTGCGAAAGCAGAAACATTTGATGGCGATGTCCAGCCATTCTTAAAAAAATATTGTTTTGATTGTCATGAAGGGGATCAGGCAGAAGGGGGTGTTTCAATGGCCTCGTTCGCCGAGGTCACTGCCAAGAATACGGATCGTGTTCATTGGCAAAAAATTCTTCGTCAGTTGCAGGGCAAAGTGATGCCCCCGAAGGATTCCCCGCAGCCCGACGAATCCCAACGGAAAAACATTATGGTGTGGATCGAATCATTTGCACTTATGCCAGACTGTTCCAAAGGTGAGCGACCGGGGCGCGTCACACTGCGTCGGCTCAATCGCGCCGAGTACAACAACACCATTCGCGATCTCTTTGGGATCGACATCAAGCCTGCTGACATTTTTCCATCAGATGATGTGGGCTATGGATTTGACAACATTGGCGACGTGCTCACGTTGCCGCCAGTGCTGCTCGAACGCTATCTCGAGGCGGCCGAAAATGTGATGCGAGCAGTGATTGTGACTGCTGATATCGATACTGCACCGATCAAAACAGGCAAAGGAGGAACGCTCGCTTCCAGGGGAGAAATTGGTCAGGAATTCGATCTGTCAGCCGACGGGCAGTATGTCGTGCGTGCCAGAGCCTTTGGCGATCAAGCGGGGGACGAGCCTGTTCAAATGGAGTTTCGCATCGATGGAAAAGAAAAGAAGAAAGTGGATGTTTCAGCAAAGCAATCCGCCCCGCAAGATTACGAGATCACACTAACGCTTGAAAAAGGAAAGCACCAATTTGCCGTCACTTTTCTCAACGACTACTACAAACCCGATGCGCCAGATCCGAAACAGCGAGGAGATCGGAATCTGCACGTGGAAAAGCTTACGGTGATCGGGCCAGTCGGTGTGATGCCGGAGGAACTTCCTGAAGCGCACAAACGTTTTTTTTCAAAACCGATTGAGGCGAAGATCGATCGGGATACTCAACGACAGCAGGTGCGCGATCTCGTGCGACCACTCGCCTCGCGAGCATTTCGTCGCCGCGCAACCGATGCAGAAATGGATGGCCTTGTTGCGCTCTTTGACTTCGCACGCGAAAAAGGAGAGACCGTCGAGCGTTCGATGCAAATAACGACCAGCGCGATTCTTGTTTCGCCATCATTTCTCTTTCGCATCGAGAAAGACGCTCCCTCTGGAAAGACTCGCACTTTGAGCGACGTTGAAATGGCATCTCGGTTGTCCTATTTTCTCTGGAGTAGTCTGCCGGATGACGAACTCTTTCGTGCTGGTGTCAAAGGTGAACTCCATACGGATAAGCAACTCATCGAGCAGGCGTTGCGGATGTTAAAAGATCCGAAATCCAAGGCACTGGTTGAAAATTTTGCAGGACAGTGGCTCCAGCTTCGAAATCTTGACACATTTTTCCCAGATAAAGAACGTTTCCCCGACTATGACGACGCACTCAAAAGCGCGATGCGTCGGGAGACAGAAGAATTTTTTAGTTATCTCGTGCGCGAAGATCGTAGCGTGCTTGAGTTTCTTGACGCCGATTACACATTTGTGAACGAACGGCTTGCCAAGCACTATGGACTTCAAGGAGTCAGCGGTGAAGAATTCAGGCGAGTGTCGGTAGATCCCGCCCAGCGTGGTGGCCTCTTAGGACAGGCGAGCATTCTGTCGGTGACTTCGAATCCAACCCGCACAAGTCCTGTCAAACGTGGAAAGTGGATTCTGGAAAATCTTTTTGCTTCTCCTCCTCCTCCGCCACCACCCAACGTTCCTGAACTTGCAGTCGAAAATAAAGAGAAGCCTCTCACCGGCACGCTTCGGCAACAAATGGAGCAGCATCGATCTGATCCGTCTTGTGCAGCTTGCCATCAGTTGATGGATCCGCTTGGCTTTGGTCTGGAAAACTACAACGCTGTCGGTGCGTGGAGAACGGATGATGGCTTGCACCCGGTCGACCCGTCAGGAGAGTTGCCAGATGGTCGGTCTTTCAAAGGACCGGCAGAACTCAAGACCATTCTCAAGGGTCGAGAAGAGGAATTTCGACGCTGTTTCGCTGAAAAAATGCTGACGTACGCGATTGGAAGAGGCTTGGAACACTATGATGCATGTGCCGTACAGAGAATCTCTCGGGAATGTGCGGAGAACGGCAATCGTTTTTCTGTGATTGTGACTGAAATTGTGTTGAGCCCTGCATTCCGTCAACGCGAATCCCCTTGAGCGTCGATACATCTTCAATGAGGAATTCAGTTTTTGTAACTGCTGGAGAAATGGTCCAATGATGCATCCCCTTTCACGACGTGCAGTTTTGCGAGGCGTGGGCACAGCGCTCTCTTTGCCGCTGCTTGAGGCGATGGTGCCGTCGACCTCCTCATCGAGTGCTCTGGCTGCTTCCGGAAAGTCGTCGGCTCCTCTGCGGACTGCGTTTCTCTATTCACCAAACGGCAAGCACATGCCCGATTGGACTCCGACGATTGAGGGAAGCGCCTACGAGACGCCGTGGATTCTTGAGCCAATGGCGGAACTCAAGGGTGACTACAGTATTTTGTCGGGGCTCGCTCAGAAAAAAGCCGATGCCAACGGCGATGGTGCCGGGGATCATGCGCGCGCTCTTGCCTCGTTTCTCACTGGCATGCAGGCAAAGAAAACATTCGGTGCAGACATTCGCGCTGGAATTTCAGTCGATCAACTCGCCGCGGCCCATGTCGGTCGTCGCACGAGATTTGCCTCTCTTGAAATAGGAGCCGATTCCGGAGGCCAGTCTGGAAACTGCGACTCAGGATATAGCTGCGCGTATTCGGCGAATATCGCGTGGCGTACCGAAACGCAATCCGTTCCCAAGGAAACCAATCCAAAGCTGATCTTCGAACGGCTTTTCAGTAACGGTCGCGAAGGCGAGTCTGAGCAGTCGAGAAAAAAGCGAACGGAATACAACAAGAGTATTCTCGACTTTGTGCAGGAAGACGCTCGTTCGCTCGAAGGACAACTCGGCACTACCGATCGCCGTAAACTCGACGAGTATTTGAGTGCCGTTCGAGAAATTGAGCAACGCATCGAACGGGCTTCAAAGGATCTCGATTCGAAATCGCTTGGCATGAAAAAACCCGACGGTATTCCTGATAGCTACGAGGAACATCTTCGGCTCTTGGCGGATCTTCTCGTCCTCGCTTTTCAGACCGATACAACGCGCGTATCGACGTTTATCTTTGCGAATGAAGGAAGTAATCGAAGCTACGCATTTATGGATGTTCCAGAAGGGCATCACGATCTTTCGCATCACGGAAACGATGCCGCCAAGCAGGACAAAGTGAGGCAAATCAACCGTTTTCATGTGACGCAACTGGCATACTTTTTGAAAAAGCTGAAAAGCGTCAGCGAAGCAGACGGCACGCTGCTCGACCGCTGTATGATCGTTTATGGCAGTGGAATCGGCGACGGCAATCGGCACAACCACGACGATCTCCCAATTCTTTTGGCAGGTCGCGGCGCTGGAACACTGCAACCGGGCCGTCACATCAAATACCCGCAGGGAACGCCGCTCACAAATCTCTATTTAGCAATGCTCGATCGACTCGGAACAAAAGTTGAAAAACTCGGTGACAGCCGCGGTCGCCTCGAGGATATTTGATCGAGTGATTTCAATTGCGTTTGCAACGGGAGCGAACAACGTGTCTGTGAGTCAAATAGTGCTCCGAGCGTCCCTGTCGTCCAACAGGAGTTGATCCAATGACGCGTTTGACGTGCTCGTGGATCATGGCAACCGTCAGTCTTTTCCTGTGGACACAGCTTCATGCCGCTCCACCGGAGGAGCTTCTTTTTGGAGGCGACTACGAGGTTCAAAGTATCGTGGACCTAAACTACTGCGAACAAAATAAGGAGAATGACGACAATAAAGCGGATGCCTATAAACACAAACTCGATCTTTTTATACCAAAGGGGAAAAAAGATTTTCCTGTGTTGATGTTTATTCACGGCGGCGCGTGGATGTCAGGAGATCGAAAACTCTACGGTCTTGTTGGTCACTTATTTGCCAGAAATGGTATCGGAACGGCGGTGATCAGCTATCGGCTATCGCCAAAAATTCAGCACCCTGCCCACATTCAAGATGTTGCACGAGCATTCGCATGGACGCATACAAATATTGGGACTTACGGAGGGCGTCCGGATCAAATCTTTGTCACGGGCCAATCGGCAGGCGGTCATTTAGCGGCGCTTTTGGCAACGAATGAAACCTATCTTCGGGCAGAAGGACTTTCGCTGAAAGACATCAAAGGGGCGATTCCAATCAGTGGCATCTACACGTTTCGCGAAGGCTGGGCGGAACGAATTATTGGCAAAGGTTCGGAAGCTGCTGAATCCGCGTCGCCAATCAAACACATCAGTGGAAGAGAGCCCCCCTTTCGAATTCTCTATGCAGAAAATGATTTTCCAGGCTGCGACACCATGTCGCAGGATTTATGTCGACTGCTTCAGGAAAAAAAAGTGGATGCTGAACAGAAACAAATCGAAGATCGAAATCATATTTCAATTATGTTCCGTCTGATGTTCAGTGATAGCGACCCCACGTTTCAGGAAATGCTCGCATTCATCGCTGGACAGACGGGAATGCCGCTCGCTCCTCGTGAGAACTCCGAAGAAAGCCGGAATTGATAATCCAGAAATTCTCAGAGGGCTATCGAGGCAGTCATAATCCTTAGCAGCAACTGCTTGACTCGCTGCCCACGCCGCACTTTTCTGGAGCAAGGCAGGCAGTGTGCTTGGTCCCCAAATAGAAAAGGATGCCAGACGGGGTGACCTCTGCGCCACCGAGCGGAAACTGCGAGATGGTGACATCTTCAAATTCAAATTCAACCGGCATGTCGGCATCGCCAAGCAGCGGTGCTGCCGCTTTGAGAATCTGTGAAAGCTTGGCAGAGTCGAGGCGATGGTTTTTGTCCTGTTCGTGATCATGCGTCACCCACACTTGCAGAAGGCAGGTGGTGGATGACCTGTGTGTGCCACCGCAGTCGACAAAATCTTTCTGAACTCGGCCGACTTCGGTGATGTGAAAGTGAGCCGGCACAAAACTTTTGTCAGGAAGCATCAGGTGGAGCTTTTCACCAGGATGCGTCGCTAACAAGTCGCGAAAAGCGTGAAAATTCACGAGACTGTCTCCAAAACAATGGTTGATCGATCACACACGATTGTGCCAGTTGAGCACGATACGCATTAAAAACATTGGCAGGATCAAAGCCCGGCGCACATTTATTACAGAACACATTTTACTTTGTAAAACGTCTCAAAACGTCAAAGCTCGTCTCGCCGGCTCGGGGGCGTAACAGACAGATCACCGGAATTATGAACCAAGCAAGATGCTATCGTGCGGTGAATACAAAATCGACTGCATCGGCGAGAGACGCCGCGTGACAAAAGACGTCACCGATCTCTGGTCTATGCGATCCAATAAAACAGGGTCGCAAATCTGCTGAACGAGCAAACTCCATATCGCTTTCACGGTCGCCAAACATATAGCTTGGCTGAGAAAAGGGTCCCAAGAGCCGCGTCGCGAGTTGAAACATTCCCGTCTTCGGTTTTCGGCACTCACATGGACGTGAATATTCTGCTACGGATCCATCGACGTGATGCGGACAATAGTAGAGCCCATCGAAGTGCGCTCCATGAGAACGAAGCTGCCTGTTCATTGCCTCATGCACATCCAGTACAAACGATTCGGAAAAGTAACCCCTCGCGACACCTGATTGATTGGTCGCGATAACAACAAGAAATCCAGCATCGTTGAGCCGCTTGATAGCGAGAATTGCTCCTGGCAAAAACCGAATATCGTCTAAGGTAGCGAGATAGCCAGCATCCTCAATCACGGTGCCGTCACGATCCAGAAAAGCGGCTTGTTGTTGTCGGTGAGTCATTGCCACGCCTTCCCGGATTTGTGGAGATGCATGCAATCGATGACAAGAAATCGCTTTTACGTCAGAAGCGAAACAGTCACAAATTCACTGGCGACAGCAGCATCATCGATCGCGCCACACATCGGTAACACGCTGCCCCCGTCGCGATCCAAAAGTCCAAGCGATGTTATGCCTATCCTGCGAGATGTGTCAGCGGAGCGAGAAATCTCTTCCGCCATTCGTGCGATACTCGCTGCACAAATGGTTGATACTCGCTGCATGAGTTTCCGTCGTGCTTCGCATGCCTGTGTGAAAGTGGCCGCGGACACTACTCCTGACAATAAGGGATACGCAGGAACGATATGTGTGCATTGATCGCTCATGCCTTTCGCTCGCGATCTTGAGTTGCCGCGTAGTAGGCAGCGATGCCGTCTTCGAGCGAGGTGAACGCTGCGGAATATCCAGCAGCGCGGAGACGGGTTGTATCGGCACACGTGTAAGCCTGATATTGACCGCGAAGATCAGGTGGAAATGGAATCGTTACCGGCGCGGGGCCTCCAGAGACTGCGCTCGTGCACCGGCCAACATCGGCAAAGCTTCGCGGTACACCGGTGCCGACATTGACGATTGACAATTGCGACGGGTGATCGAGGTGGTGTTCGAGAAAATGTAGATTGATCGCGGCAACGTCTCCTACAAAAATAAAGTCGCGAAGAAACCCGTCGCTTCCCTCAAAGAGTTTCGGAGCGACACCCTGTTTGATCGCTTCGAAACAGTGCCACGCAACGCTTGCCATGCGGGCCTTATGATCTTCACCGGGGCCGTAGACGTTAAAATATCGCAGGCCTGTGACGGGCGCAGTGGTGTTCGAATTCAGAAACCGCTTTCTGAGATACTGATCGAACGCCCACTTTGAAAAAGCATATGGGGCTTGGGGTCGCTCGCAGCGAAATTCTTCAACAAATCCGTTTCTTCCATCTCCGTAGACACTTGCGCTGCTGGCATAGACCAATGGGCAGCGATGCCGTTCGGCCAGTGCGAGAATCGACTTTGAAAAGCTGTAATTCGCCTTCATTACGGCTCGGCCATCTCGCACGGTTGTGTCGACGCACGCCCCCTGATGACAAATCCCGGATAGACGAGGGAGACGATCGTGGGCAATCGCCTCAGAGAGTTCCGACACATCGAGATAATCAGCAAAATGCTTTCCGGAAAGATTTGCGCATTTCGTTCCGTCAGTCAGATCCTCGACCACAATCACATCGTCGCGGCCGCGTGCATTAAGGGCAGCAAGAATGTTTGAACCGATGAATCCAGCGGCGCCAGTCAACAGAATCATGCAGCACGTTCCAGTGAGGAGCCAGTCGTAGTGGAGAGAATACGTTCCACGAGATTCGTCGTTGAAACGTCTGGCACAAAGAGCGGCGTGACGACTCTGCCGCCGCGCGCAGTGACCACATGGGCGCCGACGACATCCCTGCTGCTGTAATCGGCCCCTTTAATCAACACATCGGGGGCGATCGCCTCGATTGTCGCCAGAGGAGTGTCTTCATCGAATTCAACCACATAAGAGACGCTTTCAAGCGCCGCGAGCAAAGCAGCCCGATGCTGTGCAGCCACGTAGGGTCTTGGGTGGCCCTTGAGTCGTCGTACCGATGCGTCTGAATTGAGACCAACGATTAAAATATCGCATTCCTTGGCTGCCGCTTCGAGTAGTGCGGCGTGGCCGTGATGTAAAATATCAAAACAACCATTTGTAAAACCGACGATTTTCCCGCTGCGTTTTGCATCGTTGCAAACGACAGTGATTGCGTCGAGCGGCAACACCTTCCCGTTTGGGATCGACTGTGTGCCTGTTGCAAGAGCGATCTCGTTCCATGTGATTGGACAGGTGCCAATTTTTGCGACTTGCAGACCGGCGGCGATATTTGCCAAGTGGCAGGCCTGCGACAGGTTCATACCGCGCGCTAGGCAGACTGCAAGAGCAGCCACGACCGTATCGCCAGCACCAGTAACATCAAAGACATGCTTGGCCTGTGTCGGAATCAGAGTCACTTCATCGTTTGTAAAAAGAACCATCCCCTGTTCACCGAGCGTGATGACCACCGACTCGATCTGATGGAGCTGATGGATTGTGCGGGCTGCGAGAACCGCATCGGCAGGTGAATGAATCGATATTCCGGTTGAAGCAGCTGCCTCAGATCGATTGGGAGTGATCACGGTGGCACCGCGATATTTTGAAAAGTCGACCGACTTGGGATCGACGATTACAGGCCGACCCATGCGACGCGCTCCCGCAATCACTGTTTCGCACACATCGGGATGACAAACCCCTTTCGCATAATCTGAGAGCACAACGGTATCGGCATGAGCAAGACTCGACTCGAAACATTGAATCAATGAGGATCGTGCAGATGGATCGTTTGCTTGTTCTTCAAGATCAAACCTGGCAATCTGGTGATGGCTTGTCAGGAGCCGTGTTTTTGTAGTCGTGGGTATTGTCGTTGTACTTACGATGGAATCGCACTCGACCCCTGCGCTGACAAGTAAACTGCGCAGCCGCGATGCAGAATCATCGATGCCCGTCAGACCAATGACAGCGATGTCGCTCTCCATGGCCGCAATATTGGCTGCAACGTTCGCGGCCCCGCCTGGATGTTCAAACGATCGGCGAACATGCAGCACAGGCACCGGTGCTTCTGGACTGACGCGGTCGACGGATCCGTCGTAGTAACGATCAAGCATAAGATCGCCAACCACCACGATCCGAGATTTACGCGTTGTGGCGAGTTCGACAGTTCTATGGGTAGCATCTCCACGATCGTCAAGACGAAGAGACACGTTCAACGGATCATCGTTTTGTGACATAAAACTCACCACGGCAGACATCTCTGCCGTCGGGACAATTGAAGAAAGGATTTCAGACACCTGATTCCCATGGAGTATTAAAAAACATGTCGAGCAACGCTATGGCAGTTGTCCCCTATAAAATAGGCCCAAAACTGGTTGAAAAAGCTGACGAAGATTCCTGAGTTGGATACTCCGGCATGCGACTTGCGATGTAAAGACTCTTTCGGGTCAGTTCCACTCGATCCATTTTCCAGATCGAGCGACTCAAGTTCCCCGTGTGGCCGGAGTGCGAGATTCACAAGTTCTTGGATGTGAAGGAGCAAGCTGCTTATGAGCGAGCGACATCAAATGGCGGATTCATGCCTGCGGGCACGGCCAGAAAATCAAAATGCTTCCAGCGGTTCATGTCGCTGGGCTTCGCAATGCGATCGAGTACGACATCAGCGCAAAATCCCTCAAAATGGTAGAGCGTGTAATCCAGGTCAGCAAGTAATTGAAAATGTTCCGCGCGTTGCTCTTCGTTTGATGTGCAGAAGCACTCAGAGATTACGAGGGTCGGTTGCTTTTTGAGAACGTCGCGAATCGATCGAATCACATCACGGTCATAGCCCTCAGTGTCTATTTTGATCAGCGCGAGTTTTGGCAACCATTCGGGATAGCGATCGGATAAGAATTGTGACAGTACGATTCCTCGAACTTTCTCAGGAAGCGCATACTTTCCATGAACGCCTAGGTCTTTCTGTGAAATTCCACCATTGGCGAACGAGGCCTCTGAGGAACGATAGAAAAAATCCGCATTGTCTGTAGCGATTGCATAGTTCAGCGGATGAATATTCGTCAAATCTTTGTTGAGTCCCGCATTTATTTGCAGGATGCGATACACATGCGGATTTGGATCAAAAGAGAGTGTCAAACCGGTTTTTCCAGTCACCAATGCAGCAGCCAAACTCACATGTCCGACGTTTGCGCCAATGTCGATAAACATGCTCCCTTTCGGCAGCACCTTTTCAAAAAATGCTACTTCTTCGCGTAGATCAGTACGCGGCACAACCAGCGGATTGAGCCAGTTGGCAAATTGAACACTTCCGATACGTGGCAGTTCGCAACTCTTTATTTCGTGAGAGTACTGTTGAAAATTGCGGCGGGCCCATTTACGACGAAATGATGCTGCAAGAAATTGAAACATAGAGAGCATTTCTTGCGAGAAGGAGAATTTTCAGTTGGCGAAGCAAATCGCACGTTGGATGTCGCGAGAAAAATGATAATTCGCACAGAAATTCTGGAACAGGCCAATCAGACGGTTTCTGACAGGTTTTTATCGAGCCCCGTTTTTTTGAAGAGAGACTCACAGCCGATAGAGTTTTGAAAAACGTATCCGAACGTGATTGCTCGAAGGTAGTCAATCCAAAGATCGATAATTGCGATGCACTCCGAGCGTAATGCCGGTGCAACGCTTGATAATGAGCGCGATGTCCTCCCAAAAATAATTGCGACGAAATCGGATGAGCGGATTGCGAGAGGTGTACGTCCAATCGGCCTGCTCCACAATTTGTTTCATTACTGCCGGATGCGTGGCTTTGAACAGTTTCACTTTCTGATCGTTCTCGTAAAAGCGATCTGGCTGCTGTCCGACAGGTGACCGAACGCCCTCCGACTGCTCGACGACAGGCAAAATCTTTCCATCGTCGTACAGCGTGCCTAAATTATTCAGCTTGATTCGCATCTGACTCGGTTCCAAAGCGTAACCGTAATGAAAATAACGTCCTCCAGAATTTGTGACACGCAGTTTTTTATTTTCAGTCGTACGAAAACCTTGCGCGTCGCCGACGGAACAGATATTTGGACTGCGCCGCACCACTCGCACTTCCTTGTAATACCACCCGAATGAATACACTTCCGTCCAGAAACTGCCATAAAAATGTGTGTAATCCACGAGCAACCCTTGAACTGCGGAATTGTGCAAGTCTCGTTCCATCGTCGCTCGCATTGCCGGAATAGTTGCCTCGTGAAGAACTTCGTCTCCTTGAATATAAACGCACCAATCACCTGTGCATTGCTGCAAAGCGATGTTTGTGTGTTGAGAAAGAATTCGGCCGGAGTGGCGCAAATCATTGTCCCAATCAGATTCGACGATACGAATTTTAGAATCGCCGATCGCTCGCACGGATTCGAGCGTGCCGTCGGTGGAGTGCGGCACGTTGACGATAATCTCATCACACAGCGGCAGCAGCGACCGTATGGACTCGAGAAACGGATAGCCCAGAACATTTCCATTTCGGATAAACGTAAAACCACTAATTTTCATCGGCAACCGTTCCTGATGGTTCTCTCTGTACATGTGATCAATACGATATTCGGTAATACGTGATTGAGTCAAAAAGTCATTGAGTTGAACATTGACACGATGGGCCCGATGCTCGATCGAGAGCAACGCGATGCCCAAGCACGATTGTGAAAGTGGGTGTGAAAAGAGAGAGCCATTGTCATGAGTCATCTGGCTGAATAGGAGCGTTCTGAATCGAGCCGCAATCTATCGCAATCTATGTGGTAGCAGAGAGTTCCTTCAATTCCACGAAGACTGATCAACCACGCAATCTGCCATGCGAGAAACAGATTGCATGAAAGGGATCAAACCAAACGCGTCTTCGCAATTTGTTCCACTGCGGCAGCAACGACGTCTTCCACCCCGATCGCCTTCATCGGTAGTTGCGGATCAGGTGCGTTGATCCATTGTTTGGGACTGCCGGGCTCTACCCGTTGAATCACGACATGTCCGGCACCGTAGGGCCCGGTACGACGAGGATCACTAGGCCCTGCCAGATCAACAACAGGAGTTCCGACAGCGGTCGCGAGATGCATGGGGCCAGAGTCATTCGTAATGAGAAGATCGCATGCGGCAAGCAGGGCTGCAAGTCGACCGATTGAGTGAGAAGAATCGACAACACAAAAAGGCACAGTCAGTGTTTGAGAAATTTCGTCGATCGCATCGCGATCGTCAGGGCCACCCAACAGAAGCAGGCATGCATTGTGCTGCATAACCAGTCTTGATCCGGTCTGTGCAAACCGGTCGGCCGGCCATCGTTTGAATCGCCACTGCTGACTTGAGCCTGGAAAGAGTGCGATCAGTGGTCTCCCATCTCGCTGCTGAAGATCATAGCCTCGCTCGAAAAGAAAGTGGGCGATGCTTTGGTGGTCTGCTTCAGTCGTGAAAAACTCAAGGCCGCTTGAATCTCCGTTTGCACCGAGAGCCTCAGCAAGTTTGAGATACCGTGTGACTTCATGTACGAGTCCCATCGTGGGAACGCGATGAGTCAAAAAGAGTCCGCATCCTTTGGAATCAATTCCGACTCTTTGTTTGCAACCAACGGACCAGAGAAAAACCGCATTCGCTAAGCTGTGTTGGGCCAGAATGCCAATGTCATAACGCGTTCGCCTGAGTGGAGTGAGATGAGAAAATTTAGCCGCCATACCGCGGCAAGAAACTTTGAACACTTCATCGACGTGCGGATTTCCTTCAAGGACTGCTGCGCCAATGCCATGAGCGAGCACGGTTGTATGTCCGTTTGGAGCGAACCGCTTCATTGCCCGTAGCATCGGCGTCAAAAAGAGAGAATCGCCCAAGTGGCGGTACCCTAAGACAAGAATACGTGGAGAAGATCCCAAAATGGTTTTCCGTTGGTGAATCGTTTATTGCTTGCAAATTCAGTACAGGCTCACGTGTATCCGTTTCAGAACTCCAGAGGGCCAATGCCTTAGAACTCCCCCGAGTCGTCGCAGCATGCTTGAATGACAAACGCCTTAGGAGGTCTGACAATCGGAGAGAGATTGAATCTGTAGTGTGTATCCGGACAACAAAAACTGATGCTCTTGGGTGTTGGTGTGAGTGACGACCTGTGTGCCGCGCAGAAACCCGGCTTCTCTCTGGCGGCAAGAGGCACAATAATAGCGGACGCCTTTGGCTTTCATCAAAAATTTTCAGTTGCAACGAGGTTTCATTTGAGCGCGCGTTTTTCATGCCCACATTAACCAAATCCCAGTCGCATCATTGCACTCAGGCACACGATACCGATCACTTGCCGCGAGTGGTAATTGATCTCGAAAGACTTCGCCATATCAACTGTGGCCTAGGACGTTTTTCGCTTGAACTGGGCCTTGAGATTCTCAAATCAGCTCAGGGACGAGTGCAGCCTCTATTATTTGCGCCGAAGACTGCGGCCCGATATTTCGCTGGCCAGACATTTGAGCGAATCGATGTGGCTCCATGGAAAAAAGAGGCTGTGCTGCGAATGGTGCGGCCACTGGTGCAACCCTTGCTGCCAAAGTCAAAAGTGAGCCTCTGGCACGTAACCCATCAGACGTCACGATACTTGCCGCTAGACGCCCGCGTTCCGATTGTGCTCACGATTCACGACTTAAACTTTCTGCATACGGCACCTCACGACGATCAGTTAAAAAACATGAATCGTAAACTGGCCGATATTCAGCAAAGAGTAAACCGAGCGGCGGCCATCGTCACCGATTCAGAGTATGTCGCCCAAGATGTAAAGGATCACGTTGTTCTGGGTGGCAGACCTGTACACGTGGTGCCGCTGGGACTCTCCAAGCCATGTGCCGCATCGAACATTCGGCCGGAATTTGCTCCGTCGGGATCGTTTTTGCTCAGCGTTGGAAATGCTTTAGCCCATAAAAATTTTCACGTGCTTTTTGATTTGCTGGAAAATCTACCCGGTCAGCGGCTTGTCGTCGCCGGTAAAAAAGCGACGCCGTATGGAGAATTTTTAGAACGTGAAGTAATCCGCAAGGGACTGGCGGATCGCGTGATTTTTCCTGGCGAAGTATCCGATGCCGATCGGCAATGGCTCTACGAACACTGCGAGGCATTTTTATTTCCATCACTCACGGAAGGCTTTGGATTTCCGGTGCTTGAAGCGATGCAATGCGGTAAGCCCGTCTTCATGTCGCGTCGCACAAGTCTGCCTGAGATTGCTGGCACGTGCGGCTTTTATTTCGATACGTTCAATCCCGCGAACATGGCGGCAGCCTACTGGGCCGGTATGAGTGCATTTCACGCGGATCCAGGATTTGCGGCCAAGACGATGGCTCATGCGGCTACGTTTTCATGGGTTCAAACGGCTCAGAGTTATGTACGCATTTACGAGCAGATTCTGGCGGCATCGTAAGGAGCGTTCAGGAGTTTGTTCATTCACTCGGTTTGATACGACCTTTGCTTCAACGCATGGTGAATGTCGTCAGCCGGTGAGCAATGTGAAAAGAAAAGCCGATTCGTTTTCCAACCATCTCTCAATAATCTGTGTTCCGCCAGAGTTTTCTGATGTCCACAATGCAACCCAGCCGGCTTCCTCGTGTTGTAATTGATGTTGAAAAACTGAGAAACATTCATTCTGGTCTCGGTCTGTTCAGTCTCTCTTTGGCACGCGAGTTACTGAACCAACATCCCCAAACGATTCATCCTGTTCTGCTTGCCCGCCCTGGAATTCAGCAACACTTTGAGGGGCAATCGTTTGAGACAATCGAAGTCAAGGTTTGGCGAAAGGAAGAGATTTCAAAATATATACGACCAATGGTTCGACCTTTTTTTGGGAAACCGAAATACGATTTATGGCATGTCACCAATCAAATGTCGAAATACATGCCCTTGGATCCACGAGTGCCAGTGGTTCTCACAATCCACGATTTAATTCTCTTGGACGTTGGTGGGCCTGCAAAAGTTCTGAGGCAACGATCTTCTTTGCAAGCAAAAATTGATCGTGCTTCGGTTGTGACAACCGATTCACAGCATGTCGCAGATGAGGTTATGTCGCGGTTTGATCTGGGAAACCGTTCTCTTCGGGTGGTGCACCTGGGGCTTTCGAAGCCGTGTCAGGCTTCTCAGGAAAGACCCGGATTTCTGGATCCGGGGCCATTTCTGTTTTCGATCGGCAACATGCTACCGCATAAAAATTTTCATGTATTGATTGAATTTGTGTTGCGAATGCCGAATCTCCGCATTGTGATTGCTGGAAAAAAAGACACCACCTACGGCGGATTTGTACGGCGAGAGGTGAAGCAGCGAGGGCTCGTCGATCGAATTATTTGTCCGGGTGAAGTTTCCGATTCGATTCGGCAGTGGCTCTATGAACATTGCGACGCATTTTTATGTCCATCGATTGCGGAAGGGTTTGGGTTTCCGGTACTCGAGGCGATGCAGTGCGGCAAACCGGTCTTTTTATCAAAACAAACGAGTCTGCCAGAAATCGGCGGTGACGTTAGTTTTTACTGGGATTCGTTCAACCCGGATTCGATGGCAAGCGTTTTTCAAACTGGAATGCATATCTTTCAGTCAGAGAGAGGTTATGCGCAGAAACTCTGCAACCACGCAGCGAATTTCTCATGGAGCAATACCTGTAAAAACTATCTTCGTGTTTACAAAGAAGCACTCGACGGAAACTTTCATCACGAGCCTTCTGAAAACATCAAAAAAGCAGAAGTTTCAGAGAGTTGACCCAACGAACTTTGATTGTGAAAGCCATAATATCGTTAAAAAGAAGACCTAAAGTGATCTTCTCTGGCTATCAATGAGTCGCTATTTTCTGGTTCCCGATGATCATCGAACAAGAGCGCAAGAAACAAGGCAAGGTAAATAAGTTTTTCTCTGTGGACTGTTTTCGGTGACAACGGTGACAACGATGATTGGTCAACAGTCATACGAGTGAGCGAGTTTTTAGAGAAAGGGACTGTGCGATGATGCGACGAGCATTAGTGACGGGCGTGACGGGGCAGGATGGTTCGTATCTCGCGGAGCTTCTGCTCTCCAAGGGGTATGAGGTGCACGGAATTGTACGTCGCTCAAGCTCCTTTGGAACGCAGCGCATCGAGCATCTTTACAATCCACTTGAACACCAGCGCGGTTCGCTCAAGCTTCATTACGGCGACTTGTCAGATGGCAACGGCCTCGCTCGCACCATTCGGGAAGTCGCTCCGCACGAGGTTTATAATCTTGCGGCGCAAAGCCATGTGCGGGTGAGTTTTGATCAACCAACCTATACCGCCGACGTGACCGCGGTTGGCGTGCTTCGTCTGCTCGAAGCGATTCGCGATGTTCAGGATAGTTCGGGTCAGCAGATCCGTTTTTATCAGGCGTCGAGTTCAGAAATGTTTGGCAAGGTGGTGGAAACGCCGCAGAAAGAGACGACCCCTTTTTATCCGCGTTCGCCGTACGGTGTGGCGAAGCTCTATGCGCACTGGATCACAACAAACTACCGGGAAAGCTACGGCCTTTTTGCCTGCTGCGGCATTCTCTTCAATCACGAAAGTCCGCGTCGGGGCGAGACGTTTGTAACGCGAAAGATCACGCGCGCCGCCACTCGCATCAAGCTCGGTTTGCAAGACAAGCTCTTCCTGGGCAACCTCGATGCCAAGCGCGACTGGGGATTTGCCGGCGACTATGTCGAGGCGATGTGGCTGATGCTTCAGCAGGACGAACCGGACGACTTTGTTGTGAGCACCGACGAGCTTTATTCGGTGCGTGAGTTTTGCGAAAAAACATTTTCTCGGCTGGGCCTCGACTACCAAGATTACGTCGAGATTGATCCACGCTATTACCGACCCGCCGAGGTGGAACTGCTCTTGGGAAGCAGTGAGAAGGCCCGTTCAAAGCTCGGCTGGAAACCAAAAACGAGCTTTGACCAGCTTGTCGACATGATGGTCGCGGGAGACATGCAACTGGCGCAGCGAGAAAGCATGTCGGCCGGGCAGGCGTTGCCGCACTTTTTCAAGGCCGCGTAACGATTTCAGGCATCGGCCGCTCACAACGGTTACGCTCTGTCGGGCAACGCAAAAGCCTATGCGACGAATCTATTTTGACATTACAGACGTCGTCACGTTTGCTCGCAAAAACAGCCGTGTGTCTGGGATTCAGCGAGTACAAGCACGGTTGGTCGGCCTGCTCGCGGAGCACTACGGCGGAGAGGTCATTCGATGCCTGTATTGGGATTTTCTGAAAGGTTGTTGCTATGAGTGCTCGGCTACTGGTCTTTTTGAAAGCAAAGAATTCTCGGCGGAAGATCTCCTGTCGAAGCTTGGTCTCTTTGAAGAGTCGGGAATTTTGGGGAGTGCAATCAGGAAGCATGCCAAGGCCTACAGCCGCAATTCTCTCGTCCAGTTTTTTAGAAAGATCTATCTTCGCCTCGTTGCAAAGATAGATCCGCAGCGTTTGATTGCGATGGGAGTTTCTGCTCCACGGACAGCGTCAATGTGTGCAACGGTAGAGCGAAAGCCATTGCGCCAACTCGTTGTCGAAGACGCTATCGTGCTGATGGGAGCACATCGGCTGCACCGTCAAGTGCGTCGCTTGGTTAGCGATCATCGCCTTCGGGGAGGAGAGGTGAATCAAGTGATCTACGACCTCCTCCCACACCACTGGCCAGCGTACTTTCCCTCCAGGTTGGTTTCCAAATACAGATTATTTCTGCGTCAGAGCATTCAAGTGGTGACGCGCTATATCTGCATCTCCGAAAACACACGTCGAGACATGGAGAGCTATCTGCAAGAGCACGCTATGCATCGCGACGTTGTATCTCTCCCTCTGGCGCACGAATTTGCTGGCGTTTCAAGAAATGCACGAGATGTCAAAGCCACCAGCCAACAGGTTGCCCGCATCGTTGAAAGCAGGTTTATTCTCTGCGTGGGAACTCTTGAGATTCGGAAAAATGGCGTGGGCTTACTCAAGGCATGGCAGCACCTGATCCATCGGCTCGGCGATCGCGTGCCGCAGCTTGTGTTTGCGGGCAAGCGTGGCTGGCTCACCGAGAAGTTTGATTCACTTCTTGCGTGCGATGTGGCACTTGCAAACAAAGTGACCATTCTTGAAACCCCAACGGACTCGGATCTTGTGGCACTCTATCAACGATGCCTGTTCACCGTGTACCCGAGCCTCGCTGAGGGATGGGGGCTTCCCATTGGCGAAGCTGCTTGGTTTGGAAAATACTGCGTGACATCGATAACCACATCGATGCCGGAAGTCTGTGGCGACCTTGCTGACTCTGTAGACCCGTATAATCACGAACAGATTGCCGCTGTCATCGAGCGAGCCATCGACGACGATGCGTATCTTGTAAGCAAGGAAGAAGCCATTTCAAAAGCGCACCTTCGGACGTGGAGCGATGTTGCAGAAAATCTTTACAACGTCGTCGCTGGAAACCACATAAAAACATTTCAGGAGAAGGCCCCTTATGCAGCTCTCTGAGATGCATTCGAGCCACACTCCGGCCCGATTACCCTTCAAGCAAAGCATTAAAATGATCTTTCAGCAGCCTGACTGTTTTTATATCGTCTCCCCAGTTCAGGATCTCAGAGCATCGTTCCAGTAATTTTAGCCTCGGGACAAACGGATTCCTCAATATGCATAAAAGAATCACTCACTGTCGCATCTGCAAAAATAGTGAACTCTCAGTAGTTGTCGATCTGGGGTCGCAGGCCCTCACGGGAGTGTTTCCAAAGAGCCGTGAAGAACACGTTCCGCATGGGCCGCTGGAGCTCGTCAAATGCACTGAGAAATCCGGCGGCTGCGGACTCGTTCAGTTACGGCATTCCTACGAGCCTGAGCAGATGTATGGCGACAACTACGGCTATCGATCGGGCTTGAATCAATCGATGGTGAAGCACCTGCACCGTCGCGTTGAAGAGGCGAAAAGCCGAGTGCCTCTGGCGGCTGGCGACATCGTTCTCGACATCGGCTCGAATGACTCAACGACCCTTCGGGCGTATGGCCAGAACGGATACCGGCTTCTGGGAATCGATCCGTCGGCCGGAAAATTTCTGCACTATTATCCAGACTGGGTTGAATGCATCCCAGATTTTTTTGATGCGAAACTGTTTCAGGAGCGTTGTGGCCCAGGAAAAGCGAAGATCGTCACGTCGATCTCGATGTTCTATGACCTCGAAGATCCAACGGCATTTATGCGGCAGGTGCACGATGTGCTCGACGATAATGGCATCTGGGTCTTTGAACAGAGCTATCTGCCGTTGATGGTTGAACGCAATGCGTACGACACAATCTGTCACGAACACGTCAGCTACTATGCTCTTCGGCAGATCGATTGGATGGCCCAGCGAGCAGGCTTTGAGATTCTGGATGTCGAATTGAATGACATCAACGGCGGCAGTTTCTGCGTAACCGTTGCCAAAAAAGGGTCCAGCCATCGGGCGCGCACCGAGCACGTTGCGTCGTTGCTTGAAAAAGAGCGGCAGCAGGGCTACGGCGGCCACCAACTCTACGACGATTTCCGTGGCAGGATCGTTGCGCATGGGGCACAGCTGACCCAAACAGTTCGCGACTTGCGTCGGG
Source organism: Planctomycetota bacterium (assembly GCA_003669585.1). Lineage (GTDB taxonomy): Bacteria > Planctomycetota > Planctomycetia > Pirellulales > UBA1268 > QWOQ01. Next base: position 470,118 of record QWOQ01000017.1, read on the forward strand.
CCGGCAAGGTCGTCTGCGGCTACGGTGCTTCCACGAAGGGCAATGTACTCTTGCAATACTGCAACTTCACCGAGCGAGACATCCCAGTTATTGCAGAAGTGAACGAGGAAAAGTTTGGATGTTTTACTCCGCAGACGCGGATTCCGATCGCGTCCGAGAAGGATGTTCAAGCCCATCGTCCAGATTATCTTCTCGTGCTCCCGTGGCATTTTCGTGACAACATCATCGCCCGCGAGCAAGAGTATCTTGGCCGGGGCGGCAGCCTGCTGTTTCCGCTACCAAGCATTGAAGCTGTCGGTACGGCGCAGCGTCGGCAGGCAGCGTAAGTGCAAAGTCTGCCAAGGCCCACCGGGGGGGCTTTGGCAGATCACTTGAGGAGGCGCGATGAGTGCGTATTCGTTAAAAGGCTTTGAGCGGCAGTGCATTCGGCCAGTGCTCGGCGCAGTGCGGCGAGGCGTCACTCGGTGCGGCGGTGCTCCTTTGGTCGCTGGGACGGCGGTGGCTCTGCAGTCATTGAAGCACGTATCACGATTGTTGCGGCGGCAAGTAAAGTCGCTGCGTCGTACACGCACGATTCAGTGGGACGATTTAGGATTTGGTTCAATTGCTGTCGAGGCAGGTGAGCTATCTCAGGGTTACCCTTTTGGTGTGGGCGAACGAACGATTTACCTCTTTGTTGGCCACACGGCTTCTCTTCCAATAAACACAGGCGTCCAGCGTGTGGTGCGGGAACTTGCGTCGTCCATGGTGGCCCGCCACGAGCAGGTTCGTTTTGTGAAGTGGAGCGAATCGCTGCGGCAGTGTGTGCTGATCGACGCCACAGAGCGTGACCATCTCGCCCAGTGGAACGGGCCGGCAGTCGGGCCCGAGGAGAGAGCTTTCTACAAGCAGGCACACGGCGCAAACGTAGCGTTTTCAAAGCATAGCCGGGCCGAGCACCACTGGCTTGTTGTGCCGGAGGTAACGCTTCAAATCAGTGGACTGGTATCGCAGACGGCGATGCTCATCGATTGGGCTCGCGAATGGGGCCTGCGAACAGGGTTTCTCTTTTACGATGCGATCCCGCTCCTGCGAGCCGAATACAAAAGAATCTCCGCTGCGCATGCGGAATATATGCGGCAACTGTTTCTGGCCGATTGTGTCTGGCCAATCACGCAGTGGTCGGCAGACTCTCTCTCGGGCTTTTGGCATCGGGAGCTTTTGGCCGATGCGGCCAGCATGCCACCAGTGGTTGTGATCCGGCTGCCCGGAACCGGTTTGGCGGATGGACGGCCCCCGAATCAGCCAAGAGCAAGCGATTCATTGCCGCCTACGATTCTATGCGTTGGTTCAATCGAGCCTCGAAAACAACAGTTCGAGTTGGCTGCCTGGTTTATCAACTACAAGCTGCGGCACCCAGGCAGCCCGTGGCAATTGAAGTTTGTCGGCAATATCAATCGGGAAAACCGTGAGGCCTTCCAGCGGCTGCTAGCCTCCGAGAGCAGTTTGCATTTTCTCAAAGCAGCCTCAGACGAGCAGCTGTGCCAGTCCTATTTGGAATCAGCGTTTACTGTTTTTCCATCGGTCGAGGAAGGTTTTGGTCTGCCGATTGTAGAAAGTCTTGCTTTTGGAAAGCCGTGCGTGTGTGCAAACTTTGGCGCCATGGGGGAGGTGGCGGCCGGGGGTGGGTGTCTTACGGTTGATACTCAGAATCAGGAGCTTCTTGGCGATGCGATTGAGTCGCTCATGGCTGACCCATCTGCGATTGAACGCCTCACCGCAGAAGCGATTCGCCGCAAAGGAAGCACGTGGGCAGAATATGCAGATGCTTTATCAGCTTCGCTAGCTCAGGACGGCAGTGCCCGCTCTGCCGTAGGCACGATCTATTACTGGATCGACGCGACTGTTTCATTTTCTGGAAACACTGGCATTCAACGGGTAGCAAGGCAGCTTGCGCGAGGGTTACTGGAGCAGGGCGCTCGGCTCATACCAGTAAAATATGGCGAAAAGGGGCAGGTGGTGGCTGTCAGCGACGCAGAGCTGCGACTGTTTTCACAGTGGAATGGTCCACCGCCATCGGCGTGGACGGCGTGGCAGGATCTCTCGCTTGCGGTTGCCGGTCGCGATTGGTTTGTGATGCCGGAGCTGCCGCTCAATCGATCTGCCCAGCAGCGAGAGAGCATTCTCTCTCAGGCTCACTTGGCGGGCCTGCGCTGCGCGGCCGTTTTTTTTGATGCGATCCCATGGAAAATGCGGGGTATCTATCCAACAAACTTTGCAGATGCCCACAGAGCCTCGATGGAGCAGCTTGCCGCGTACGATCTGGTGCTGCCAATATCGCAGCACAGCCGCAACGATTTGGTGGCATTTCTTGGGGCAGCAATCGAGCGTCCCGTTGGCCTCGAGCAGTTTATCAAGGCTGCCGTTTTGCCGGGTGAATTTCCCGAATGTCGGCGCGTGTATGAGCCTAAGATCGCAGGCGATACCATCACAGTGCTTGCCGTTGGCACGGTGGAACCCAGAAAAAATCACTTAAACCTGCTGGCTGCTTTCGCCGCCGCCGCTGATCAGAGCAGGGTGAAGTTGCAGCTTGTCATCGCAGGCTCCGGTGATTCGTTTGATCCAGATCACGCCGCAGCCGTGCAGGCATTGATTGGTCATCGCACCGACATTCACTGGCTGCAAAACGTGGATGATGGTCGTCTGCAGGAGCTGTATGCGGAGTGCGACTTCACGATTTATCCATCCATTGAGGAGGGCTTTGGTTTGCCCATTCTCGAAAGCCTTTGGCATGCGAGGCCTTGCGTTTGCGCCAACTTTGGTGCGATGGATGAGGTGGCAAAGGGCGGTGGCTGTCTGCTGGTTGATACGCGAAGCGTTTTGGAAATCACTGAAGCGATCGTGCGGCTGGCCGAAGACCCAGCCGAACGGCAGCGGCTGGCTCAAGATGCCACGAAACGGAATCTGAAAACCTGGCGGCACTATGCCAGCGAGGTGCTTGAGCGATTGGGAGAGGCACCCGGAAATATCGCGATCCCTTCGAAGCCCGTGCGGATAGGGCCCATGCAACTCCCGGCCCGCCCAAAGCTTTCGGTTTGCATCAGCACATACAACCGTGCGGCGTGGCTCGATGCCAGCCTGCGAAACTGGGTGCAGATCAATCCGCAGCCTCGAGAGGATGTGGAGTTGCTGGTGTGTGATAATGCATCCACCGACGATACTCCGGCCGTTGTAAAACGCTACGCATTTCGTAGCGACCTCACCTCTCACCGCAACGCAGTCAACGTCGGCATGCTGGGCAACCTCCGTGAAACCGCACAGCGGGCGCGGGGCGACTACGTTTGGATTATTGGCGACGACGATCTCATTCTTCCGGAGAGCATCGCCAATATCCTCGCCATGCTGCGCGCACACCCAAGGATTCCGCTGGTCTATCTCAACTACGCAACTACGTCGGTGGGCGATGCCAGAACAATCACAGACTTCAAGGCATTTTGTGCAAGAGCTAAGCCAATCGTGCCGGCAGAGGCGAATCGCTTTGGACCGATTCGAACGATCTGCGCCCGCAATGAGAATTTCTTCACGGCTATTTATGCCTGCGTGTTCAGACGCGACCACGCCATGCGCGCGTATTCTCGCAGCACGCAGGGGCGGGCCTTTGCCTCGCTCGCGGCGTGTGTTCCAACCACGTGTCACGTCCTGGAGCACATGATGGATGAGCCTGGAGTTTGGATGGGCGGTCCCCAGATTGTGATCAATACAAATGTGTCTTGGATGCGTTATGCACCCCTTTGGATTCTGGAACGGGTGCCGGAAATCTACGACTGCGCCGAGCGACGGGGCGCTGCTGCCTCCGATGTGGATCGCTGGCGGCGGCACACGCTCAAAGCCGTTCCGAAATTTTTTGCCGAGATCTATGAAAATGACGCTGCAGGCAACGCCCCCTATTTTCAAGCGGCTCGGGTTCTGCGGCGATTCAAGCACCTGCCCGAATTTGTGGATGTGGAATCTGAGCTTTGCGACACCTACACATCCGCATGGCAGCGAGGCCATCCGCAGGCAGGGCACTCTCCGCATCTTCTTTTCCCAAAGATCAGGCACCGCCTGCCAAGAGCAGGTTCAGTGAAAACTTCGGATTTAAAAAACAAACATTTGGGTGAGCCAACGGTGGCTTGACCGAACACCTCTAACGGAGCACTTGTTCATGGTTTGTGGCGAGAGCAAAAAAGACGTGCGGCAACTCGTGCCGGTGCTGAAATTCAATACGGTTTTGAACGATGCCGCGAGGCAGCACTACCGACCGATCACAGATATTCTCTTTGCAGTGATGCCGGAGATGATGGAGCGGAAGATTCCCGCGGCAAACGTACAGCAATCGTTTATGCTCGCGGCAGTTCTTTCGATTACGCCACAATTGCCAGCGGCACGGGTGCTATGCGTTGGCTCCTACGAAGACACTGCCTACGAGACATTGCTGCGCATGGGCTATTGCGTCGAAGGGCTTGACCCCAATGTCGACGGCAGAGACTTAGACGCCTATACAAAAGAGAATCCGAGTGCACTCGGCACTTTTGACACCGTTTTTTCCACATCCGTGATCGAGCATGTGCCCAACGACAACGCTTTTGTTCAGGATATCAGCCGACTGCTGCGTCCCGGTGGCTGCGCGGTGCTGACCTGCGACTACCGCAACGCATGGCGGCCTGGTGAGCCCTTGCCACCAACCGATGAACGTTTTTACCGCTTGTCGGATCTGCGGGAGCGGTTAGTTGGTCAGATGCGGTCGGTAGAGTTTGTGGACGAACCGGATTGGGAACGCCACGAGCCAGACTTTGAATACGGCGGCTGCCACTACAGCTTTGCATCTTTTGTCGTCAGAAAGAAAATTGGCTAGTCACTTTTTTACACGGCCTATCCCACAAGGGTGGAGTTCAAAGGAGATCGAATTGCAGACAGCACCCGTCATGATCATCGCAACAGTATGCGATCCTACAACGCTCAATGGGGTCGCCGGGCTCCTTGCCCGAATCCAAGTGGAATACGATAGCTGCGTGCTCAAAATTCTTACTGTGCAAACGCGGCGTGCTCAAGCCACCAGCTCGGCGCAGCAGGCTTTGCTCAATCGCTGTCGCCTCGCGATCCACAAGCCAAACGTGCGGCTGGAAGTGTCGTATGGAACTGGGAGCAGCGAGGCGTTAAAGACATTTTTCTCGGGCAATTCGCTGAACGCCTTTTTTCACGAAGATGTCGACGCAGGCTGGCTGCGACGCTCGCTCGCTGCCGCATGTGAGGCAGATCGCCCGATCGCGGTGCGTCGCACTGATCAGTTTGAAAAGATGCTTGGGAGTTCACTGTCGCTCGTCAGTGTGGAGAATCATTCGCTGCAATCCCTTGCCGCCGGTCAGTTGCCAGCCATCACGCTGAATTCAATGCATCAGAGCCGGTGGCTTTCGGCAGTTGCAGCCGTCAGCCGGTGTTTCAGTAGTCGATGCGATTGACAGAAGCCATGAGTCTTGATTGTAGGAGGAAATAAGATGGCTCAGTACCGTGCACTGTTTCTCAATTCGCCGCAGGCGCAGTGCAGCATTCATGAATCCGGCAAGATGATTTTTAGCGACATTGCCGACTCAAGCCAGTTTGACTGGGTCTATGCGGATCTGCACGAAAAATATCAGCCCGATGCAACTGCATACGATTGCGTTCTTTTCAATTACCACCCTGGCACCATGCCATGGCTCAATATGCAAGCCGTGCGCGGAATCGAGTGCCTCAAGGGGACGATTATTTTGGAGACGCTGCCCGATTCCTGCTTTCAAATGTGCCCGCCCGACCTGTTTGATTTCCACCTAGCGATCGATCCTACCGTCGCAGAAATCCCAGGTCGGGTGTATGGCTTGCCACGGCCGTTACACTCGATTGCGACACAAACTCTCGCCGACCCAGCCGAGATGGCAGAGCCAACAATCGGCACGTTTGGATTTGCGACCCCTGGAAAAGGCTTTGAACGCGTGGTGGATGCCGTGAACCGCGAGTTTGATCGAGCCACGATACGCGCTCACATTCCACAGGCCGACTTTGCCGACGCGGAGATGCACCGCATGCACAACATGCCATATGTTGAGTATTTGTTGCAGTTGATGCGGAAAGTGGCCAAAGCAGGCGTGACGATCGAGGCAACGCACGCGTACCGCAGCCAAGCAGAGATCGTGGCCTGGTGCGGTCAAAACACAATAAATGTGTTTTTGTACGATCGGATTCAGCCGGGCTTGTCTGCCACTACCGATCAAGCGATTGCCTCCGGCAGGCCGCTGCTGGTGAGCGACAATCAAACGTTTCGGCACATTCACACATACATGCCCGCGTATCCCGATTGGACGCTCCGGCAGGCGATTGCCTTGGGTGGCCAGGCGGTTCGAAAGATTCAGGAAGCATGGAACCCCGATGCGTTTCGCAAGCATCTGGAACGGGCCGTGCTCGAGAGCATGCAAGTCCATCACACTTCTTTGCGACCGCCGTCTGTCATCAGCTTTCCCCAAAAGCCTCAACCGTCCAAGCTTGTGCGAAATGTCGTACGTGCTACGAACAAAATACGTGCAATGATTCAGAAAAGACTGTCCCGGGCCTTACTCAGCCAACAGCCGCCGGCTCCCGAAACTATTGAAACACCACTCCATGGCAGCGGCCTGGATGTTCTCTTCGTCAATCATTCTGCGGCACAGTGTGGCGTGCATCAGTACGGGCTCAATATTGCGACGCAGCTTCGCACCATTGCTGGCTTTCGGCTCCATTACAAAACTGCTTCATCGGCCAACGACTTTGTCGAGGCCTACAAAAGCCTTCGGCCCGCAGCAGTGATTGTGAACCACTATCACGCCACGATGCCTTGGTTCACTCCAGAGGTGGCACGTGAAATCGCAGTTCCAAGGCTCGGCTTTCTCCACGAGATGACACCCGATGCAGTCGAAAGCCTCGACAACTCGCTATTCGATGTGCACCTCGTATCGGATCCAACAAACCGAAGCAGTCGCCCGGACGTCTTCCACTCGCCGCGCCTCCTGCCCGACTTTTGTAATTATGCCGCCGAGCCAACAGTGCCGACATTTGGGAGTTTTGGATTTGGAATTGCTAACAAAGGATTTGAAGAGTGCATTGATCGCATCCAAGCCGAATACGATGAGGCAAGGATCATTTTTCAGATGCCGTTTAACGACGTCATCGACCGATCGGGAGCCCATTATGCGAAAGCAACGGCCGAGCGTTGCCGCAAGAGGGTGTTAAAGCGTGGGATCACGTTGGAAATCCACCACTCGTTTCTCAAGACGCGCGCCCTGCTCAAATTTCTCGGGAGCAATACGGCCAATATCTTTCTCTACGACGAGTCGCTCCATCGGGGCCTCTCAAGCGTTCTGGAGTTTGCCGTTGCCGCGAGAAGGCCGCTGATCATTAATCGCTGCCAGATGTTTCGCCACGTCTCAAGCCTTGTGCCCGGCATCTCTCTTCACGACCGCACCATCCGTGAGATCGTAGCGGAAGGGATTGCACCGCTGGTGCCGCTGTACAACGAATGGTCGGCGGCAATGTTTCGCAAACGCTGGCGAGAATTTCTCTTGCACGATCTCCCGAATCAGTACGCCATTAGAAACAAGGGCCAGAGCAACGATCGCCTTGAGAAAGTCTGCACAGTCGTCCAGTAAGGTTTCGATGAGAAGGGATAACAATCCTGCCCCACACATGCGCACGATGAGAAGTGTCAGCCAAGAGGAGTTTTCAGCAATGCATTCGAAGAGCTACTTCGCAGAACATGCGACCGACCAAAAGATTCGAGAGCGGTATTTCCCAGACTTTGCCCGCATGGGAGTCATGGTGGAGGTGGGGGGAGGGACGCCAGAATTTCTGTCGATGTCAAAGCATTTCAAGGACAATGGCTGGAGAGTCGTGATCGTCGAACCCAACCCTCTGTTCGCGAGCATGCATCGGGCCGGTGACGAAGCCGTTGTTTTCTAAGAAAATTTAGGCATTAGCTGTCAGGACACTCGCCGTAAAGGAATCGATAGCAACACCGGTTCCGTTGCTCCGCACTCCGATGGCCCCTGCAGTGGTAATGGAACTATCTTGTGCAGAGACGAGCGTGATGTTGTTGAGTGAAAGCGTGAGCGAAGAGC
>QWOQ01000010.1 GCA_003669585.1 Planctomycetota bacterium
TCCTCGATCGACGGGTCGCCGTTGAAGCTGCGATGCGAGGACGACACGTGGTAGGAACCGTTGCCCCAAAAGCCGCCCCGGAGCCGACGAGACGAGCCGGCTGTGCCATCCAGATCGTTCCACTGATAGACGTTGCCACTCTGATCAAACGTGCCGTAGAAGCTCCCGCTGCCGCTAAACGAGCCTACGTCAGTGGCGGTGCCGATGGCACTATTGTAGTTGGCCTGATTAGCACTGCTGCCGATCGTGGTGCCCGGGGCAGAGTCGCTCTGCGTGGCGTAAGTCCAGTAGCCGGCATTCGTGCTGCCTCCCTTGTAGTACGCCGCCTTGTACCACTCGTTCTCAAGTGGCATCCGGACTTGCGAGACGAAAACCAGTGTTGGCGTTCTCATCCGACGCGAGGACGTCGGATCTCCACGATAACGACACCGTGAGTGGTTGGTCGTCCCAATCACCGCCCCGACGCCCACGAGTCGAGCCGGCTGTGCCACCCAGATCATTCCACTGACACACGTTGCCACTCTGATCAAACGTGCCGTAGAAACTCCCGCTGCCGCTAAACGCTCCTACGTTAGTTGCGTGGCCGATGGCATTATTAGTGCCGATGGGACCACCATAGTTGGCTTGATTGGCACTGCTGCCGATCGTGGTGCCTGGGGTAGAGTTACTCTGCGTGGCGTAGTCAAAGTAGCCGGCATTCGTGCTGCCACCCTTGTAGTACGCCGCCTTAAACCACTCGTTCTCAAGCGGTATCCGGTACGTCGGAGCCGAACCCGTATTCGGATTGGTGGCGTTTTTGGCCACGGCATTGCCTGTGGTAGCCCCGTTCAAGTTGTACGCACCGTTTTCAGTGGTCGTGCTGGTCTGAGCTCCACTGGGCTGGCCGTTGCTCATCCAGTTGGAAAACCTCGCACTGTCAAACCAGCTCACATACGTGATCGGACGTCTGCCGGTGCCGTTCAGAACGGCGTAGGTGTAACTGCCAGATGAGCCCGACTGGCTGATTTGGGCAACGCCGTAATCATTAGGATCCGTGCCCATGTTTGCGTTGTAGAGACCGTAGGTGTCGGTCGAGCCTACGGCATTTAAGAACGCCGCGTACTGCGCACCTGTCACATCGTAGGCACCAATCTGGTACGAGTATGCCACGGCACCGTATTCCACGGTCGGACTCCCAAGACCGAAACTAATTGTTTTAGCGGCGTTCCCGACGTCTCCAACCGTCACCATGCTCATGGGCACCGCCGTGACTTGTGCCGAACCACCGACAGTGTTCAATTTAGTGGTCGTGATCGTCGCTGTTGAGCTCGTCCAAAAATTTACGCCGGTCACCGTGACCAAGCCCGAGCCGTTAATCGCTACCGAGCCCGATGCTGTCGCCGTGCCAGCCCATGTGTAGCTCGAGTCGAAGTTCGTGATCGGCACCACGAAACCATCAGCCGTTGACGTCGAGTCCCCAAACGTTGGGGTCAACGTCGTGGTGACCACCGAACTTGCGAGACGGAAACCGGTGAAGAAGGTCTGGGTCGACGGGGCGACGCCGTCGTTGTGATACACGGACGACACGATGGTAAAATCATAGGCCCAACTGCCGCCTCGGATCCCAAGAGACGAGCCGGGTGTGCCATCCAGATCGTTCCACTGCCAGACGTTGCCCGTTTGATCAAACGTGCCGTAATAGCTTCCGCTGCCGCTAAACGCCCCTACGTCAGTTGCGCGGCCGATGGCATCATTGTAGTTGGCCTGATTGGCACCGCTGCCGATCGTGGTGCCCGGGACAATGTTGCTCTGGGTGGCGAAAGGATAGTAGCCACCGATACCAGAGCCACCGCGGTTGGGCGAGTAGTACGCAGCCTTGTACCATTCGTTTTCAAGCGGCATCCGGTACGTCGGAGCCAAGCCCGTATTCGGGTTGGTTGCGTTGGAGGCCACGGAATTGCCTGCGATGGCCCCATTCAAGTTGTACGCACCGTTTTCAGTGGTCGTGCTGGTCTGAGCTCCACTGGGCTGGCCGTTGCTCATCCAGTTAGAAAACCTCGCACTGTCAAACCAACTCACATACGTGATCGGCCGGTTGCCCGTGCCGTTCAGAACGGCGTAGGTGTACGTGCCGGATGTGCCCGAGCGGCTGATCTGGGCAACATCGGTGTCCGTGCCCATGCTTGTGTTGTAGAGACCGTAGGTATCGCTCCTGCCTACGGCATTTAAGAACGCCGTGTACTGCGAGCCTGTCACGTCGTAGGCACCGATCTGGTACGAGTACGACACGGCACCGTAGCCGGTTGTGTCAGCGACGTTCCCCGGATAGCCCACCGTCACCATGCTCATGGTCGTTAGCGACGTCGCCGTGACTGTGGCCGAGCCACCGATATACCCAGCTCTCGTCGTCGTGATCGTCGCCGTTGAGCTCGTCACAGCTGCCACGCCCGTTATGGTGACCAAGCCGGTGCCGCTGACCAATACCGAGCCCGATGCTGTTGCCGTACCAGCCCATGTGTAGCTGGCGTTATAGTTCGCGATCTGCACCGTGAAACCAGTAGCCGTTGATGTCGTGGCCCCAAACGCTGGAGTCAACGCAGTACCGACCACCGACGTCGCCGTGACTGTGGCCGAGCCACTGGCATACCCAGTCCTCGTCGTCGTGATCGTCGCCGTTGAGCTCGTTCCAGGAGCCACGCCGGTTACCGTGACCAAGCCAGTGCTGCTGACTAATAACAAGCCCGATGCTGTTGCCGTACCGGCCCATGTGTAGCTCGAGTCGTAGTTCGTGATCGGCACAGTAAAACCATCAGCCGTTGCTGTTGTGCTTCCAAACGTTGGAGTCAATGCAGCAGCCAGTGACGTCGCCGTGACTGTGGCCGAACCACCGACGGTGCCTGCTTTGGTCGTTGTGATCGTCGCCGTTGAACTTGTCACAGCTGCCACGCCGGTTACCGTGACCAAACCCGTGCTGCTGACCACTACCGTGCCTGATGCTGTTGCCGTGCCAGCCCATGTGTAGCTCGAGTCGTAGTTCGTGATCGGCACCGTGAAACCAGTAGCCGTTCTTGTCTTGGCTCCAAACGTTGGAGTCAATGTCGTGGTGACCGGACTTGCGAGACGAAAACCGATGATGCTGAAGTCGGGGACTTGGTTCCCTCCCGTCAGGGTGTTGGTTTTGCGACCCGAGGACGACAGGTCTTCGGAATTGCTAGTAGCCCAACTGCCGCCCCGGACCCCACGCACTGCCGCCCCCGCGTTGCCATTCAGATCGTTATACTGCCAGACGTTGCCACTCTGATCAAACGTGCCGTAGAAGCTCCCGCTGCCGCTAAACGAGCCTACGTCAGTTGCGTGTAAGTTTGCTAAGGCATTAGCGTAGTTGGCCTGATTCGGACTGCTGCCGATCGTGTTGCCGGGGGCAACGTTACTCTGCGTGGCATATGTATAGTAGCCGCCGACGCCAGAGCCACCGTAATTGGGCGAGTAATACGCCGCCTTGTACCACTCGTTCTCAAGCGGAATCCGGTACGTCGGAGGCAAGCCTGTATTCGGGTTGGTAGAGTTGGCGGCCACTGCATTGCCATAAGTGGCACCGTTCACGTTGTACGCACCGTTTTCGGTGGTCGTGCTGCTCTGGGCTCCTCTCGGCTGGCCGTTACTCATCCAGTTGGAAAACCTCGCACTGTCAAACCAGGTCATATACGAAATCGGACGACTGCCGGTGCTGTTCATAACGGCGTAGGTGTACGTGCCAGATGAGCCCGAGCGGCTGATTTGGGCAACATTGGTGACTTCGCCCATGTCTGTGTTATAGAGAACGTAGGGGTCGGTCGAACCTACGGCATTTAAGAACGCCGTGTACTGCAAGCCGGTCACGTCGTAGGTGCCGATCTGGTACGAGTAGGACACGTCACCGTACAGGCTACCGGTGTTGGTGTCAGCAGCGTTCCCAGGATTGCCAACCGTCATCATGCTCATGGCAACAGCCAGCGAGGTCGCCGTTACTGTTGCCGAACCACCGACATACCCAGTCCGTGTCGTCGTGATCGTCGCTATTGAGCTCGTCGCAAGAGCCACGCCCGTCACCGTAATCAAACCAGTGCTGCTGACCACTACCACACCCGACGCTGTCGCCGTGCCAGCCCATGTGTAGGCAGAGTTGTAGTTACTGATCTGAACAGTGAAACCAGTAGCCGTTGCTGTTGTGCTTCCAAATGCTGGAGTCAACGCTGCAGCCAGCGACGTCGCCGTGACTGTTGCCGAGCCACCAACTGTGCCCGCTTTGGTCGTCGTGATCGTCGCCGTTGAACTTGTCGCAGGAGCCACGCCCGTCACCGTGACCAGACCAGTGCCGCTGACCGATACCGTGCCTGATGCTGTTGCCGTGCCAGCCCATGTGTAGGCAGAGTTGTAGTTGGTGACCTGCACCGTAAAACCAGTAGCCGTTGCTGTCGTTGCCCCAAACGTTGGAGTCAATGCTGCAGCCAGCGACGTCGCCGTGACTGTTGCCGAGCCACCAACTGTGCCTGCTTTGGTCGTCGTGATCGTCACCGTTGAACTCGTATTAGCACCCACGCCGGTCACCGTGACCAAACCAGTGCTGTTGACCACTACCACACCCGACGCTGTCGCCGTGCCAGCCCATGTATAGCTGGCGCTATAGTTACTGATCTGCACCGTGAAACCATTAGCAGTTGATGTCGTGGCCTCAAACGTTGGAGTCAACGCAGCAGCCAGCGGTGTAACCGGTGCCGAATTGGCCGACGGCGGGCTGATGCCAACGGCGTTCTTGGCGATGACTTTGATCACATACGGTGTGCCGTTGGTCAGGCCCGTGACGGTGAGAGATGGCACTGTTGACACAGGATGGACAAAGTTGGTCCATGTCGAACCGCTGTTGCTCGAATACTTCACCAGATAGTCGGTGATCGGTGAGCCGCCGGTGCTGGTAGGGGCGGTCCACGTCACAGCCAGTTGGGCGATGCCGCTTACGGCCACGACTGCTGCTGGACTGCCGGGAACCACTAAACCAGGACTAGCAGCAGCCGAGTTCGCCGACCGTTGGCCGATGCCAACGGCGTTACGGGCGATGACCTTGATCACATAGTTCGTGCCATTGGGCAGATCCGTGACGGTGCATGACGTGGTGGTAATTGGCAAACTTGGGCGAAACCGCGTCCACGAAGTACCGGCATTGCTCGAATACTTAACCAGATACTCGGTTATATTTGATCCGCCGGTGCTGGCAGGAGCGGTCCATGTCACAGCCAAGCTTGTGTTGCCTCTTACGGCCACTACGGATGTTGGACTGCCGGGCACTGTTGGCCTCGTTACGAGGCGAAAGCCCGTGGATTTATCTTCGTTGGAGCCATTCAAAACATTTTGAGTTGTTCTGTTCCCCGAAGACGATAGCCCCCCAAAGTCAACCGTGTCCCAAGAGCCCCCACGCAACCCTCTAGAATAACTCGGCGTGCCATCCAGATCGTTCCACTGATAGACGTTGCCGGTCTGGTCGAACGTGCCGTAGAAGCTCCCACTGCCGCTAAACGAGCCTACGTCAGTGGCGGTGCCGATAGCATTATTGTAGTTGGCCTGATTGGCACCGCTGCCGATCGTGGTGCCGGGCAGAGTGTCGCTCTGTGTTGCGTAGTTGTAGTAGCCGTGTTCTTCAGAGTCGCGGTAATCCGGAGAAAAGTAGGCCGCCTTGTACCACTCGTTCTCCGTGGGAATCCGAAAGCCAGCCCCATCATTTGCCGCCGGTGCATTTCCCGTTGTTTGGCCATTTATCAACGTGTAGCCGCCTGTCTCCGTACTGGTAGAACCTTGGCCGTTACTCATCCAGTTAGAAAACCTCGCACTGTCAAACCAGCTCACATACGTGACCGGACGGTTGCCGGTGCTGTTCTTGACGGCATACGTGTAATTGCCGGGTGTTCCCGAGCGGCTGATTTGGTCGGTGCCCATGCTGGCGTTGTAGAGCCCATATGGGTCTGCCGCCTTAGCATTGGCATTTAAGAACTCTGTGTACTGATCAACCGTCACGTCGTACTTGCCGATCTGGTAGTCATACGACACAGCACCGTAACCAGCGGGACTTGTGTCGGGGGCATTTCCCGGATTCCCAACGCTGGTCATTTGGTAATTCACCGACAGCATCTGCCGGGGCTCGAGCGACTCAAGGGAAATCTGCTGGGCTGGCCGCCTTGAGCGACGGCGGCGAGTGGAAACTCCGCGAGAATAGAAAACGTTCGTAAACGTTTTTTGGAATGCACCTCGAAATGCTTGAGCGGCCCAGTTGGATGACGGCATCGACATAGAAAAAATCCTTTTCTGTCATGAAGGGTGTTTGACCGAAAAGAAATCGATCCCGAGCCCAAGGCTTATGTCTAACACGGTTCCGCAGGCAGGGCAAGGAACCGGCACGTCAAAAAGGGCCTTTCCAAGACCATACCTCACTTTTTTACGCATTACCCACATATCCCCTCATTTTTTTCCTTACTCGGAGCTACTTCCCATGCCCTCAACTGCTATGCCCTCAACAGCTAATCCCCCGACCTCCCTCACTGCCCGCATTCACGAACTCGTCTCAGCTTGTTTCACTGGCATCTGGCTGGAAACGTGTGAGCCCGAAGAAGCCTGCCGAGAAATCTCCAGCCTGTGCCAAACCCAATCGTGGCGGCTGGCTTCGTGGGACTGCGATGTGGGCTTAAAAATCCACGGCCACGAACTTTCGACGCAGCACAACAACCCGGCACCCACACTTGCAGAAACGCTGGCAGACACAACTGACCCACTGGCTGTCATCAGATCAGCCGGCCAGCTTTCTCAAGGTGCCGATACAACCCTGATCGTGCTGCATAACTTTCACAGGTTTCTGGGCGCTACTGAGATTCTTCAAGCTCTCGGGAGGCAGGTTTCGCAAGGCAAGCACACCAGAACTTTCTTGCTGATTCTCTCCCCCGTTGTGAACATCCCCATTGAGATCGAAAAACTCTTTACCGTCGTCGAACATGAATTACCAAGCCGCGATCAGCTTCACGAAATAGCCGCCGGAATTGCCACTGAGAGCGAGATGCCCAGTGGCGACGGGATAGCGAGTGGCAACAGCATGGCCCGCGTGCTCGATAGTGCCGCAGGGCTGACCCGATATGAAGCCGAGGGAGCGTTTAGCCTCTCGATCGTTCGGCACGGCACGCTCCAGCCCGAAACACTGTGGGAGATCAAGAGCCAAATGCTAAAGAAAAGCGGGCTTGTTTCCCTTCACCGTGGCACCGAATCGTTCCAGCAACTCGGCGGCCTCGACAACCTGAAGGCGTTTTGTTTACGGGCCATGCGACGCCAGAGTGAAGGAGTGGTGAGCAACAGGCCCCGCGGCGTCTTGTTGCTATCTCCTCCCGGCTGCGGCAAGAGTCAGTTCGCAAAAGCACTGGGCAACGAAACCGGCCGGCCAACTGTGGTGCTCGATGTCGGCGCACTCCTCGGCTCGCTTGTTGGCCAGAGCGAGAGCAACGTTCGGGCCGCATTGAAGTTGGCCGACGCGATGGCTCCATGTGTGCTGTTCTGTGACGAGATCGAGAAAGCACTGGCTGGGGCTACATCATCGGGTCAGACAGACTCCGGTGTAACGGCCCGCGTGTTCGGAAGCTTGCTCACGTGGCTAAACGATCACGAGAGCGACGTGTTCTTTGTGGCCACCTGTAACGATGCCTCGAAGTTGCCGCCGGAGTTCGCACGTGCTGAGAGATTTGACGGCGTGTTCTTCGTTGATCTGCCGGGCGAAAAGCAGCGAGAAGATATTTGGGGAATTTACACGCAGCACTACGGACTCGACGCGAAGCAGGCCCGGCCGGATGACACCAACTGGACCGGCGCTGAAATAAAGTCGTGCTGCAGGCTGGCTTCGCTCTTGGATGTGCCGCTACTTCAGGCTTCGCAGAATGTCGTGCCCGTGGCTGTGACTGCGGGTGACAAGATCGAACAGCTTAGGCAGTGGGCTTCAGGAAGATGTTTGTCGGCAGATCGGGCTGGCGTTTATTCGCGGTCGGAAGGGGTGAGTGGCGGTCGGGTGCGGAGAGTCATGCGGGAGCCGGGGGTTAATTGAGAAGCCAAACATAGGCGATTCCAGTGGTGGACGATGAATTGGGATAACCACGCTTGATTTGAGGCGTCACAAACATGCTCCTGCCGCATAAGCCATCGCCGCTTCTGTCTCATTTTCGATCTGCTGAAGTGCCTCGCCTTCACCATTGATTCCTGATGCTGCGGCCGCCTCCGTTGTATCGCGAGTTCCCAGCCAGACCTCGCCGGAAGGCTCCTGCCATACGAGGATTGTCGTCTGGAGTGTCATGCTCGCTAGCGGATTGCGGAGCATCAACTGCAATCTGACCTCAGTGCTCTCAAAAGTGAGTTGCTCGGTCAGCGGAAGTTCACTGCCAGCTTTCGCTGCATTCGTGTTGAGTGAAATCCGTGTCGACAACCCAACTCCTTGCGACTGAAAGGCATCTACGAGCCGATCAGCTGTTGCCTTCGCTGAATAGGCGCTTTCCATGCACTTCATCAACTGTGGGCTGACCGGAGGTGCTATTTTGCGGTCGAAAGCCCCTGCAATACGGCGAGCTAATTCCGACAACTCCACGCCGCCCTTGTTGCAACACAAAGTGACGCAGAGCAGTTCCGATGGATCTGTGAAGCGACTGAGATGGCAGGAAAAGCCGGGCACATCACCCCGAATATCCATGGCTCCTTTGTGACCGAGAAATCGCCAGCCACAGTGGCTCGGCGTGGCCGAGCCGTCACCGAGCTTCACCGCATGGAAGAGAAAATCTCGGTTCTCCTTCTTGTTGATCAGCATGTTGCCTGCAAGGCCTATATCCCAAAGGCTGATGTCTTCGGCCGAAGCCCAAACCGCGCCGTTGGCGAACGACCCACTCTGGCTGTTGGCTGGCACAACCAACGATTTGCCGTTCGTCGTAGTGGAACCGACAGCGACTTCAGTGGGGTCGATATACGGGCGGTCCGTCAAGAATTTCCGATGCTTTCCACCTTTGGCTTCGACCTCTGTCTTTCGTTCAGCAAAGCCGGATGCGAAGCAGGTGTTCTTGAGATTAAGCCTTTCGATTTGATTGCGAATGATGTATTCCTCGTAGCTCATGCCGGAGGCTCGCTCAATGACAAGACCGAGTAGGAAAAAGTCTGTGGCGCTGTTGGCGACTCGCGTTCCGGGCAGACTGGTGAGTGGAAGATCTTTGACCAAGGCGATCACTTCCTCGGGCCGATACTCGGCAGCCGGCTGGAACATCGCCTGCTTCGAGTAATCGGGCAATCCCGAGGCGTGTGCCATCAGTTGCCGGAGCGATATCTCCCGCCATGCCTCAGGCAAGTCTGAAATGTGCTTGTCTAACGGTTCATCGAGCGAAAGCTTGCCTGCTTCAACAAGCTGCATGACTGCGACGGCAGTGTAGGCCTGTGTCATCTGGCCGACATTCCAGAGGGTCTTCGGAGAAGCCAGCAGCCTCTTGTCGATATCACTGACGCCGTAGCCGACAAGCCGCGAGATATACGGTGCCTGCACGATAGCCAGCGTCATGCCGGGAATGTCGTGATCCCGCATGAAGTCACCGACCATCATGTCAATGGTCTGCCCGTCCAACTGCACGTCGGAATTGCCTCGCTCAGCGCGAGCGGATGTGCTCACGGCCACCAAGGCTCCGATGACTATGACGAATCTCGACAGTTGGCGGAGCATGAGTGGCTTTCAGGCAAAAAAGTTTCAAAGGGCACAACTCAGAGCAGGTCTGATGAGGTCGCACGGCCGCACTTCACCATACCGCTGCTGGCCGATTCACGCAAACCACTCTCGAGACCACACCAATGCCTGACATGAGAGACTCTACGCCAGTGGGCTTCAGGAAGACGTTTGTCGGCAGATCGGGCTGGTGTGTATTCGCGGCTGGAAGGAGGCAGTGGCGGGCGAGTCAGGCGGGTGGTGCGGGAGCCGGGGGTTAATTGATCGGCCGGGGAACAAGCGGGGGGAGCAGGCTCGCGTGAATTTTCGTGACCCATACGGGCCAAGCCGGTTGGCCCCCTTATGCCGGGATAACACGTAGCGGAAAGCAGCAACGCCGCGGCGGCGGCCCCACCTTTCCGATCTGTCTCACAAGCCCCAACGCGCGACGCGTGGGGAGTCGGACGCGGACGCCGCCATGGCGTCGGGCTTGGATTGGAGCTTGTAACACACCGCTTCCTCGGCGTTTCGCAGATACAGCCTGTTGCCGACGACCACCGGGTGGTTCCAGCTTTTCCCCGTGAGCGCAGGAAGTTTGGCCAGCTCCTCGAGCCGGTCGGGGTTGGCTCGCAGCAGCACCAACTCCCCCCGTTCGCATAAGACCACGATCAGCCCCGAATCCGCGAGCAACAACGCCTGCCCCTTCTCATAGCGCCCGCCCTTCCAGCGTCGCTTGCCGTTCTCGAGGTCGATGCACGTGAAAATCGTGTTGTCGAATCCGTAGGCGCAGCCCTTGTGGAGGACACAGTCGTTGAAATCGGACTTCAGGTCCTTGGACGTCCACACCTCCTCACCCACCAGCGTGCCGTTGGTCTCCGAGACGCGCACGAGCCGCGTGCCGGTTCCCATGCCCGTCGGGATGAGGAGTAGGTCGCGATCAATGATCTTCGGCTGCAGCGCCCGGTAGCCCGGGTGAGGCCATTCATAGCGGAGGAGTTCCGCACCGGAGTTCGGCTCCCAGAAGTGGGCGCCCTGTTCGCTCAGGAGTGCCAGCATCGATCGCCCCAACAGGTTCACGATCTGCACGGTGCCGTACGACTGTATGCCACAGGGGGCTGACCACGCCGGTGTGCCGTCTGCCGCTTTGAACGCAAGCACGCCTTTGTCGCCGTTCCCGCCGGCGTAGATGATCACGAGGCCGTCGTGCACAAACGGCGAGGCGGCGAATCCCCACATCGGTGGCTCGCGGTTGGCCTCCTTCCGCAGGTCGACCTTCCACAGCAGTTTTCCGTCGACAGCGTCCAGTTTCAGCAGCCAACCCTCAGCGCCCAGGGAGTAGACCGCGCCATCGGCGATGGTGGGCGTGGCACGAGGCCCGAGCCCCCCCAGGGCTTCGAAGAACCTTGCCGGGATCGTGTGCTCCCAAACCTGGATTCCAGTGTCGCCGTCGTAGCACACGACCGCCTCGTCGTCGCCGCGCTGCTCCTGCGTCACGAGATACCTGCCGGCGACTGCGAAGGAACTCCACGCAGGGCCGACCGGAATGCGCCATAGTTCCTTTGGCGGGTGCGACTGCCAATCGTCACTGAAGGCGATTCCGTGTTGGGTGCCATCGGTGGCGGGCCCGCGGAACCCTGGCCATTCGGGACTGCGAAACGCCGCGGGATCCACAGCAGCTTTCGATGCGTTGCCGGACGCTGCGTTCCGTCTGGTGGCCAGAAGCCTGCTCTCCGCAGTCGGCGCCCACCGCCAATTCAGTCCGAGCGAGAAGTCGCCCCACACACCGTCGGTTCTCAACACGTCGGACACGCCGGCGCCGAGCAGGGCGAGGAGCAGCGCGCCCACCGTACGTCGCACCGAAAGGTGCGAGCCAAGCCAGATCAAGCCGATCGCAAAGGCGGCGGTGGTGAGCGGAATCGTCATTACGATCAGCGGCGGACCGCGCATCGACGAATCCGCCAGCACCTGCACGATCGCGACGATCGCAACCAACCCCGCGACGCCCAGCAGTCGTTCGAACCACCGGGCCCGGCTGGCGAAGAGCCACCACCCGATCACGAGCACGCCGACCAGAAAGGGCCCGAAGGCGCTCGCCATCCAGATCGCCGACGGGCCATTCTGGACGAGCCCGGGGATGAACCGCATGGACGCCATCACCGGCAGCAGCAGGAGCGGAATCCACGTTCGCAGCGGCTTGAACCGCGTGTCGGGCGCAGGGGCTTGTGCTTTCGTCGCGTGTTCGTTGGTCTCTGATGCGGTGGTCATGAGTCGTGCCTCGATGGTGCGAAAGACATGGTGATTCCTACGGCGCTGCCACGATCAGGTCACACGCTTTTTTCGGCAACGCAGCCACTGCACTGTATCGTGAATCGCAAGTTGGTGTCGGACTCACTCAAGCGCTGGCGACAGCTTACCGCGCCCAACGCGTCGACGGATGGCCAAGTCGATGGCGCATCCGCAAGTAGTGCCCAACTGATGAGCGGCCCGTGAACCGCGTGCGCCCGTCTCCCGGGCCTAGAAACGGTTTCCGGAGCGGCGGTCAGCGGCACCAACATCGACATCCCTGCCGACCCCAGTTCAGCACGTATGCCGACCTACATCGACACCAATGCTGAACCGGTTCTATCTCCTCTATATATCCTTATTATTTTCTCCTCTCTTCTCTCTATTTATGCGGTACCCCTCTCGGCATCCCCCCCAGCCAGATAGAAGACCACGCCGCCCTCTCCGTGTAGCAGCCGTGTGTTGTCGGGAGTCGTAGTGGGTGGGCAACTGGTGAGCAAAAGTCTGCCCGCTCCAATGCACTAGCCTCAGGAAGATATTTTGTCGGCGGATCGGGCTGGTGTGTATTCGCGGTCAGAAGGGGTGAGTGGCGGTCGGGTGCGGAGAGTCGTGCGGGAGCCGGGGGTGAATTGATCGTTGGGCAGGACTGCGGCCTTGGAGCCGAACTAGATGCGACGGATCGTGGCAAACCAAGAATGGGCGCCGCCGTCCGTGAATTCGACCCCCGGTATGCCCGGCACAGACTCGAACCGCGCCGGTGCGATGGTTTCGATCTGCCACCCATCAGCGAAGACCGCTCGCAAGTCGCTCTCGCTGATACGTCGCGGCCCTTGCGTCCCGGGTTCTGCATCGGAAAAGCACAGCAGGAACACCTTCGCCCCGGGGGCCAGAAGGTTTCGGAGCGATGACGTGTAGGCCGCCCGTCCAGCCGCGTCAAAGACATGAAAAAGGCCGCAGTCGGTCACAGCGTCAAACTCGCCCCCCAGTTCATGCACCCTTGTGGCGTCTGCGGTGACGAAGGCCACAGAGAGGCCCCGCTCCGCAGCCTTTCGCCGCGCCGCTTCGAGCGGCTTGGGAAGGAAGTCCACGCCAGTCACGGTGCAGCCCTTCTCCGCGAGCCAGAGAGCGAGTTCACCCGTGCCGCAGCCGATATCTAGGACTCGGCCGCGAATGTGCCCCCCTGCCTCCACAAAAGCACTCTGCGGGCGACCGATGTCCCACGGCGTCTTCGGGGTTTCGTAGATGTCCTCGAATGTTTGCCGGGTTAGCGGCGAGATGTTCTGGGCCATAAGTACGCTCCTATTACAAAGGTATTGGTTATCGAGCAGCATTCACGTCGAACCGAACCTCGACGTTGTCGTGAATCTTGTCCTTGCCATATGTCATTCCGAAGTCATTTCGATTGATGATGCACTTGCCACGGAGACTAATCATTTCACCGCCCGTCATGGTCGCCGGGAAACTCACCGGCATCGTGACGCCGAGAAAGGTCAGATTCCCAGTGACGACATACCCAGCTTCCGCCTGGCGAATGGATGTGCTTATGAACTTCGCCTTGGGATGCTTCTTCACGCTGAAGAAATCCGCCCCTTTGAGGTGCCACGTAAGCACTAAGTTGTCGGAATAGAGAGAGCCGCAGTCGATCTCGACATCTACCTGCGGCTCCATGCCGTCGGCCAGAACGATCACGCCGCTCACTCGCTTGAATCCGCCGTCGTGCTTGCCACCCGGCTTGGTTCCGGTGAATTCGATCTTCGTGTTGGCGTCAGTCAGGCGGTAACGCACCTCTGCGGCCTGAGCCGTAAACGCAAGGCAACAGAGGGCGGCAATCGAAAGAATCATCAGAGATCGCATTGAAAACTCCTTTTCCAAAGTTTACTGTTGACCCACTCACGGCGAGCAGGCTTTTTCCCGCACAACGACGACCGCATCCATGACTGGTCGTCTCAGTTTCTCCAGCAATCGATTCAACTCCGCTAGTTCCGCCCTCGTCATGTGCTTCATCTGTCCGCGATGTAGGTCGAGAATCGGCTGATCGAGTTCGGCAAGTAGGTCCATGCCCAAGGCAGTGATGTGGACGGGCCAGAGGACTTCGAGGCTCGCGTTGAGAGAGCGTGGCGATTCATGCAAAACATGTTCTTCACGCCTGAAGAACACGCGGTGTTGCCGGAGGCGATGGTGCGTCTCGTATCGCAGGAAAAGGAATCCAAACAATCACCAAACACACAGTCACATTGCCCATGAAGGAGGGTTCCATGACACGTTCACAAGACAGTCACGATAACCATGAAGATGATGTGCCCGACCGTCCACCTGTAGCCGTCGCGAGGTTTGACTTTCCTGACCTTAGCATTCCCGTCGAGGTGCTGCTGCGTGGCGGTCAGCCCGTCGCAATCACCCCCGTGTCAACGCCGGGGCCTGTCTGCACGCCCCGCCCAAGGTCGCTTCTGAAGCCGCAAAAGCTGGCACTCAGTTTTTACACTCCCCGTGCGCTGGCCAAGCATTGGGGCGTACATGTCGACAAAGTTCTTCGCTTCATCCACGCTGGCGAGTTGCCCGCGTTCAATGCGGCATCCCGCCAGTCGAAACTTCCCCGCTACCGCATCAGCCTTGATGCCGTCCGGGAATTTGAAACAGCACACGCGGCGTGCCCAGCCGGCCCACAGAAGACTGAACCGCCGCGGCGTAAAAAACGGTCAGACACAGCCGCCGTGCACCACTACTTCTGACGCTTTGACTTGGCTGGAGCTTTGCCGAACAGCCAGTCATGCACATGCTCCGTTACCTGCCGCAGCGCACTCTCGGCGACATGCTGCCTGTAAACGGCTCCCATGTCGGATGAGGCAGGCACATGCCCCATGATGTGGTCGACCGCAACCTGATTGCCTGTCTCGCTGCCAATCGTCTCAAACGAGCGACGCAGTCCGTAGAAGCCTAGACCTTTCTGGGAAATTCCTGCCCGCTTGAGGCCACGCTGAATCGCCGTCTTGATGACGTCGTGTGGCACTACGTGCGGCTTACCGTTTCTGGATGGCACGAAGTTTTCACGCACGCAAGGCATGCCGCCCCGGGTTACGAAAAGCAGCCCTTGCGATTCCGGTCGTCGCTTTATTTTCCTCTCGGCAGCTACGGCCATGCTTTCCCGGATCGCCGCGACCGTCTCTGGCCACAGTGGGCACCGCCGCTCAACGCCGGTCTTACCGCGAGGGTAGTCCAACCAGCCACGTTCAAGGTCAATGCCGCTTGATGGAAGATTGCCGATGTCTTTGTTGCCAATCCCACAGTTGATACCCAGCAGAATCATGGCCCGCTGGTCAGGAGAGGCCCCAACGATAAGCTGCCGAATTTCAGCCGCAAGAAAGTGCGTACGCCCAGACTTTGCCTTGGCACGCCGAATCACGCGTCGTTCGGGCCGCTTGAACTCGTCGCCGAAGCGAACCGGCTTATCGATGAGCTCCTTGTCATAGGCGAATTTGAAAATGCTGCGGGCGTTGCCGACACGATTACTCAGCGTCGTAGCGTTAGCGCCGCGGGACAAATACTCCCGGTACCCAGCCAAGTCATCCCGCGTGATGGATGAAATGGAACGCCCCTTGCCGAAGAAAGTGACAAACAGCTCACAGTCCCGATGGTATTCCACAAAGGTCGCCGCTTCGATGTCGCCGTTTTCCCGCTTTCGATCCTTCGCGGAGAGAAATTCGTTTGCCAGTTCGGCGACCGTGATTTCGTCCGTGCGTTCAACCCGCGTTGCCTTCCCTGAATGCAGATCCCGGCAGTGTTCGTGATATCGCTTCAACGCGGCATCCGGGTCGTCAACCTTCCCAAAATAAAAGATCTTGCCGCGGATCTTCTTGCAGAATTGTCCCGACCGGTGAGGCGTCAGCGGAAAACTCCTGTAGGGCTTCCCCGCGGGCTTATTGCCTCCCCGTAGGGCCAGCGACTCGGCCCTTCCACGAGAACTGGCCGGCGGTGATACTTGGTCCAGCTGGGGCTCTGCTTTTTTGGCCGGTTGGACTGAGAAAAACGTAGCTTTTGGCCCACTTGTGTTCGTGTGTCTGACAATCATCAAAAGCCCCTTACAATAGCCTCGCGGTTGTAGTAATGGTTGTAGTCGAAAATCGGTCAGTAGACAAGGAGTTCAAAAAGGACTATAAAATAAGCCTTAGCGCCCGTAGCTCAGTTGGATAGAGCATGGGATTTCTAATCCCAGGGTCGCTGGTTCGAGTCCAGCCGGGCGCACTTTTTTTGAAACTTTCTTTTCGTGGCTGCGTTACGCAGAAAGATTCTTTTTGAGGAATCGAAGAAAGTTTCCATGAAAAATCAGATCTATGTCGGTTGCAGAATATCCGCGGCTCGAAAGCGGTCCTGTCAGTGTCGCAATGTCAGCAATGCTGTCGAGATCCATCGGCGTTTGCTCGGTACCATAGCCACCGTCAAGATCGGTGCCGATTCCAACGTGTTTTACATTGCCCGCAAGTTGACAGATGTGATCAATATGTTCGCATATTTTTTCGAGCTTTAAGTTGAAGTCTTGGGGCTTTGATCGCAGATGCGTCCATCCGTGCACCATCATGATTGCATCGAAAGCCATGCCGATCACCGCATCTCTTTCAATGAGCGCCCGAATCTGATCATCGGTAAACTGTCGATTCCAATGAGACAGCACCCGACAGTTTGAATGACTTGCCCAGACTGGCCCTTGAAATCTCTTGAGAGCATCCCAAAAACTCTCGTCGCATAAGTGAGTAACATCAAGAATAATTCCCAGTCGCTCCATCTCCCGAAGAAGGTCGACTCCTTTTGCCGTCAACGGACCAGAGTCGTCCGTGCCATGCCCGTAAATACCTGGCCCATAATGGACAGGCCCAATCGCAACAAGTCCGTCTGCTCTGGATTTTTCCAAATGACGCCAACTCAGAATCGAATCAGCTCCTTCCAAACTCAAGAGATAGCCAATCGGCAGCGTTGCTGCCTCACAGTCGCTTGCCTTCAACCACTTTGATGCATGTGCCTCGACGTCATTCCAGGTGCGTAGTTGCACCATCTCGCCACACTCCTCCATAACCCTGTAATAAGCCAACTGGCCCTGCGTATGCGCCCAAGCCTGTTCGGGACTTCTCCAACCAGGCAGCCTTCCAAACGGGGCGACGTACCTCGAAATCTGTGTAGCAACACAGATTCCAAACCGTCCACGGCGCATCTCCGGAAAGCAGACCGTGTTGCTTCCACGTCCAGCAATGCCATCGCGAACCGTGAGTTCGTAGCGACGAATGCGTTCCTGAGTCCATCGCTGATCGCGATTGAAGTCCTGTGCGTTCATCGAAATATCGAGATGACAGTCAAAAATCAGTCGTGGCGATTGTGTGACTGTTGCAGGCTCCATAAATCACTCCTGTATGGTTTGTTTGACAAGGAATCGATCGATTTCGAAAGTACGTCTTTCACAATAACTGGTTTGTGAGTGATCGTTACGCAATCTACTGCTCCACACTTTTCAAATTTAAAGGAGCAGGTGGCTCAAATTGACGAAGCTGCTCAATTCGTAGTTCCATGTCATCCCGACAGCGCAGCCGTCGCTCCTGCGACGTCGAAATGAGCGAATAGTGCCTGGCACACGTGAGGCGATCGATGACCTCCTGACAAAAACCAGCATGAGTTACCCAGAGTGCACTGTCCATCTGCCGCAGATCAACGGCAGCCGAATAAGAACGGAGTGTTTTCTTTCGTCGAAGCCCGTACTCATGAAAATAACTCATCGCAAGCTCTCGAAGGCTGCGGTAGATCGGATCACGAAATCGCAACCAAACACTGTTGCCCTTTGAAATTGCCCCCCAACAACCACCTCGACGAAAAATCGCGAGAACATGATCGTCGTCTTCGCAGGCTGACATATCCATTAAAAGAGGCGGCTGACCACTCTGGTAGAGCGCGCAGGCCGCAACGAGTGCGCCTTCAAAGCAATGCGCTCTATTCTGCTTGAGCACCTCGGCCACCGAGAGGGCGGTGTCACCCTCGGGCTCAAAATTAATCGGGATCGCTGAGATAAAGTCTTGAATTCGCTCCGGCGTGCGCAGCCTTGCAAGTTTCGTCGCAGCTCCACGCGACAAACCCAATCCCATACCTCGATTAATTTGTACGTCCATTCGATCTACCGGATTTGCCGCTTTCATTTTTTGGCACGCACAAAAAAATGCTCTGTCACTTCCTGCACAAAATCGCAGCTTACATATGAATCGCGCGACTATCCACAGCCATGGATGCCTCTTTGAAAGCCTCCGAAAGAGTCGGATGAGCATGACAAACCCGTGCGATATCCTCACTTGTTGCCCCGAAGGCCATGGCAGCAGCAGCTTCACTGATCAAATTCCCCGCCTGCGGACCGATGATGTGTACGCCGAGAATCAAATCACTTTCAGCATCTGCGAGCACTTTCACAAATCCCTCGCCATCTGCAATCGTTCGGGCGCGACCGTTTGCACGAAATGGAAAAAGTCCTTTTCGAAAACGGACTCCTTCAGCTTTGAGCTGTTCCTCAGTACGACCCACAGCGGCAATTTCAGGATGCGTAAAAACAACCGCAGGCACAAGGTTGTAGTCGACATGACAGTGACCGCTTCGCATCCCTTCAACGCAGGCCACCCCGTCTTCTTCGGCTTTATGAGCCAGCATCGGCCCAGCCACGCAATCTCCGATTGCCCAGACTCCAGCAGCACTTGTACGAAACATCGAATCCACAGGAATGGCTCCGCGTGCATCGCATGCTATGCCGACCGATTCAAGACCGATTCTATCGGTGGCCGGTTTTCTCCCTGTGGCTGCAAGCACTCGATCGCACTCAAACTGTTCTCCTCCAGCACACTCCACCACGCACCCATTTCCAACTGCGACCGCTCGCTGCACTCGCATTCCGAAACGAATATCAAGCCCCTGCTTTCGAAAGAGCGTCAATGCCTCCGATGCAATCTCGCCATCAATCCCAGTCAGAATGCGATCAGAAAATTCGAGTACTGTCACTCGTGAACCCAGCCTCGCCCACACGCTTCCCAGTTCGAGTCCTATATAACCTCCACCGATGACAACCAAATGACCGGGAATAGTTTCATACGAAAGAGCCTCTGTACTCGTACCCACAAACCTGCCATCGATCTCTACTCCTGGCAAAATCACTGAGCGACTTCCGACTGCAATAACGACCCGCGCAGCTTCGATGATGGTGACATTTCCTGATGCATCGAGCACATTGACTCGGCCTGAACCGGCGAGTGTGCCTTGCCCACGGTATCTCGTCACTGAATTTTTTTTGAGCAAGCTATCGATGCCGCGAGCCAGCGCCGTGACAACTCCTTCCTTGCGTTTCATCATCGTGCCAAGGTCAAGCTCTACGCCGGTGGCTCGCACTCCGTGCTGAGAGAGGCCTCCACACGCCTCAGCAAACTTGTGACTCGACTCCAAGAGCGCCTTGGACGGAATGCATCCCACTCGTAGGCAGGTTCCACCGAGGCGATCCTCTGCCTCAACAACGGCCGCATTCATCCCCAACTGCGATGCGCGAATCGCTGCCACATACCCAGCAGGACCACCACCGATCACAACAAGTTCATGCGAGGGCATCAGTTCTTCTCCAAAATAAAAGTCGCGGTCTATGCCGATCCGCACACGCCGATCTCAAGAATTTTTTCGAGGCTTCAACAACGTGAAATGCCATTTTCAAAACAGAGCAGCACAGCACTTACACCTCAAGAAGAAGGCGGCTGGGATCTTCAATCGTGTCTTTGATCCGCTTGAGGAACGTCACTGCTTCGCGACCGTCAACGAGTCGATGGTCGTACGTGAGCGCGATGTACATCATTGGCCTAATCACCACCTGCCCATTAATTGCCACAGGACGATCTGCAATGGCGTGCAATCCGAGAATTCCACTCTGTGGCGGATTGACAATCGGCGTCGACATGAGCGATCCGTAAACGCCGCCGTTTGAGATTGTAAATGTGCCCCCCTGTAATTCTTCGAGCTTGAGCTTGTTCTCGCTTGCCCGTTTTGAAAATTCAGAAATCGTTCGCTCTATTTCAGAAAACGAGAGTTTTTCTGCGTTGCGAATCACTGGAACGACGAGCCCTTTTCCTCCGCCTACAGCGATACCGATGTCACAGTAATCGTGATAGACAATATGCGGATCACGAAACTCGGCATTCACTTGGGGCACGGCTCGCAGCGCTTCCACGGCAGCCCGTACGAAGAACGACATGAATCCCAGCTTTGAACCGTGCCGCTCTAGAAATGTTTCCTTGAATTTTTGCCGAAGTGCCGACACAGCGCTCATGTCAACTTCATTGAATGTTGTCAGCAACGCAGCTTGCTGCTGCGCGTCGACAAGCCTTTCGGCGATTCGGCGACGAATTGGACTGATGAGTACAAGCCGCTCTTCCCGATGGGAGTCTGCCTTCGTCAGCGTCATCGTTGTAGCCTTCGGCAATGCCGGTGTTTTGTTCGATGGTGGAGCAACTGTCGACGCACGACTGACAGCTACCGCTTCGACTGCGTCAGTTTTTGTGATTCTTCCACCCGGCCCTGTGCCAATGGCCGACAACGCGCTCACCCCTGCTTCTCCAAGCACCCTTTCGGCAGCAGGCATAACCCGTACCGACGACGGCGAAGGCTGAACACTCCCTACGTCGACTCGACCCGAAGAGTGCTTCACGCTCACCGTGGGTTGTAATGCAGGCGGCGACGAAGACGACGGTGAAGCCAAGACCTCAGCAGCGGAATCGACCGGTTCGAAATACCCGATCACTTCCCCCACCACGGCGCGCTCTCCTTCGAGTTTCACAATCCGAGACAAAACGCCTGCAGAAGGCGCAGGAAGCTCAACGGTCGCTTTGTCGCTTTCAATTTCAACAATAGTTTCGTCGATCCGTACCGAATCCCCTTCTCGCTTTTTCCAAGGACCAATTTGGACTTCGGTGATCGACTCTCCAACAGCAGGAACCTTCAATTCAATTGGCATGAGGGCACGCGCACAATGTAGACGGGATGGTACGAGTCGACGCGGTGCCGGCTCCGAATCAATAGTCGAACAAGATCGAGCGAAGGCTTCAAGATCGAATCTCTTCTGCACACGACCTTTGGTGTATGCCCCTCTTGGGTCAGCTTTGAAAGGCTGCAGTCAGAAGTTCATTCTGTTCAAGTTTGTGGCTGTTGGCGGATCCCGTCGCCGGGCTTGCCGCACTTTGGCGACAAACTCCCGAAAATGGAAAACGCTCGAGCAATTTGTCTCCAAAATGGATTCGAAAGAATCGCCAGGCTCCCATATTTTCAGGCTCTTCCTGAACCCACACCGCCGGAGTGCCGGGTGTGTATCTCATAATCGCCGCTTCGAGTGCTCGCTTTGGAAGTGGATAAAGTTGCTCAACTCGAATAATAGCGACATCCCGACGGCCATTTTCTTCCCGTCGTTTTTCGAGTTCGTACGCAACTTTTCCAGAACAGAGCAGAATGCGGCGAATATCGGCCGGAGGAACAGAAGAGGAATCGTGAATGACTCGTTGGAATGTTCCGCTAGAAAGATCTTGCAAAGTTGAAACGCACAGCGGATGCCGCAGAAGACTTTTGGGAGTCATGACAATAAGAGGTTTTCGCCACACACGCAGCACCTGCCGCCTCAGGCAGTGAAACATTTGTGCTGGAGTGGTGGGAGTCACCACTTGAATATTGTCTTTCGCAGCGAGTGACAGGAATCGTTCTATTCTTGCACTTGAATGCTCGGGGCCCTGCCCTTCGAATCCATGTGGCAACAGCATCACAATTCCAGAAAGTCGATTCCATTTATCCTCTGCACTGACAATAAATTGATCGACCACTACTTGCGCAGCATTCACGAAATCTCCGAACTGCGCTTCCCACATGACGAGTCCGTCGGGACAGTCAAGGCTGTAACCGTACTCAAACCCGAGAACTCCTGCCTCAGAGAGTGGACTGTTGTAAATTTCAACCGGCGATTGATCCTCCGAAAGATGCTGCAACGAACAGTAGGTTTCATCTGAAACAGAATCATGGATCACCGAATGACGATGGCTGAATGTGCCTCGCTGACTGTCCTGGCCGCTCAGCCGCACTCGCAGTCCCTGCGTGGCAAGGCTCGCCAGCGCAAGGGCTTCTCCTGCAGACCAATCGATCGGATGCGAGCCATCGATCATCTGCCTTCGTGTTTCAAGAAATTTCACAATTTTTGAATGCGGCCTGAACCCATCCGGCAGACGGATGAGGGATCCCAGAAGTTGTTTGAGGATCTCAGGCCTGACGCCCGTGTCGACGTCTGCGGCTTCTCGTTCACGTCCACCGATATAGAAAGCCCATACTCCGCCCAATTCACCGCGATGAACAAAATCGTCGCTCTTCGCAACTTTCAGCTCCTGATCGAGTTTTTCGCGATGTTCATCAGCGATCTGCATCGCCTCTTCTCGATGAACGTCTCCAAGCTTTAAGAGCTTCTCAAGGTAACTCTGATGAACACTCAAACGCTGTTCAATCACTCGATACAGCGCCGGCTGGGTAAATGCCGGTTCATCCCCTTCGTTGTGTCCGCGACGACGAAAACAGTACATATCGATGACGACGTCCCGCTGAAACTCGCGGCGGAAATCCATCGCCAGTGACACGACCTGAGCAACCGCCTCAGGATCCTCTCCATTCACGTGAAAAATTGGTATCTGGAGCATCTTCGCAACGTCAGTGGCGTACATCGACGAACGTGCTTCACTGGGACTCGTCGTGAATCCAATTTGATTATTCACAATCACATGCAATGTTCCACCGATTCGATAGGCGTCGAGTTCACTGAGATTGAGGGTCTCTTGGATGATTCCTTCTCCTGCGAACGCAGCGTCACCATGAATCAATACGACGAGTCCAAGCTCTCGCCGAGAATCAGCACTTCGATCCTGTCTTGCCCGCATTCGACCGATGGCTACTGGATTGACAAACTCCAAGTGACTCGGATTAAAGCAGAGTGTCAAATGAATTTTTTTTCCATTGGCAGCCGTCCAGTCCGTAGAGTGTCCTAGGTGATACTTCACATCGCCCCGACCCACGTGCAGTTCTGGATCGAGGTCGGCAAACTCCCGAAAAATTCGCTGGGGGCTCTTCCCCATAATGTTGGCAAGAACATTCAGCCTGCCGCGATGAGCCATCGCAAGAACAATATCACCAATCTCCTGAGTCGCGGCGCGTTCAATCGTCATTTCCAGAAGTGGAATGAGTGTTTCAGCACCTTCCAACGAAAAACTTTTCGCCCCAAGAAATCGCTTCTGAATGAACTCTTCAAACACTGCCGAAGTAGTCATTTGACGATAAATGCGCAACTGCTGCCGGCGATCGAGTTGAATCCTATTTTCAGATCCCTCCATTCTCACTTGCAGCCACTGCCGGACGCGCAGATCGTCCATGTGCATAAATTGAACGCCGATCGCACGGCAGTATGTGTTGCGAAGTCGCCGAATGATCTGTCGCAGCGACATCACCTGCGGACCTTCGATCGTATCGGTCGAAAAGACGCGATCCATGTCTTGTTCGGTGAGGTGATAGAAATCTGGATCAAGTTCCGGAAGGCCTGGACGCGGCCGACCGAGCGGATCGATTTCAGCCATCAAATGGCCTCGTACCCGGTAGGCTCTCACTAATTGATCGACGCGATCTTGAAGAAAAGCAACTCGCTCCTCGCCGACAGTTCCTGATGCCTGTGGCATCGGAAGAGGTGCTGCTTCACCAACCGGAGCCTCGGGAACAACTCGGTGGCCGTTGGTGCCCGCTAACTCGAATGCAGGCGGAATGCCTTCCGGTGAAAACCTAACACTGTTTGAAACTGGGCTGTGACCGTTGCCGAGCGTTCCGCGAGAAGGACGATCGTCAATGCTCGTCCCGGTATTCTTTTTATTCGTCTTCGAAATCGGCGCAGCGATTGCAACGGCTGACGCCTCTGCATCACCGTTGGTGTCGGCTATCGATTGAAAATATTCTCGCCAGTCTGCGGAAACGTTTTCCGGATTTTTCTGAAACTCTGAGTAGAGTTCTTCCAGAAAAGAAACGCTGGCTGTTCCTGCTCGATCAAAATCGAACTGTTCCATAGTGCTCACACATACGGGTCGTGGGGTTTCTGAATTTCACTTCTTTCATAACACTCTCTGCTGACTCGCCACACTTCTCAAGAATGTGATTCCACTTTCAATCTGTCCTGACGCAAAAGGCGATCGTTTGAAACATCACTGGCCAAACTCCGAGAGTCCCCGCGTTGTTCTCGGGAAGATTTGCGGATGCCTTTTGCAAATAATTTCAATGGTTCTCTCACATTCAAGTTTGGGAAGTGTAGTAGTCATCTTCATAATCTGAAATGCCAGCGGGGGTTCTTGGAATCTGGAGTTTCTCTTTATTTTCATGAAAAGCTGGCTGTTTTTAGTTTTAACCTGTGATTCACACAAACGTTTTTTCCATACTGTATTGCAAGCTCGAAATCAGAGAGCCTCTCATCATTCACACTCCCTCGCACCTGTAAGAGAGAAACCACTTTTCTCATGTCACTTTTTCCAACGGTCGTGCTTCTTGTATTCTTAAATATCTTTATGACTTTTGCGTGGTACGGCCACCCTCCACTCAAGACGACGCCCCTGGGTGGCCGCAATTCTCGTGAACTGGCCAATCGCGCTGCCTGAATAGGCACTCGTGCCTGCCAATAGATTTGGACACGCCACGCTCACTGCACCACAACTCAAAATGATTCCGGAGGTGATTGGAATCGCAGTTGTTCTCGGATTCAACGCACTGCGGCTCCGAGACCCCATGCGAACACCCGGCTTCATCGCGATGGCACTCATCGCCGCGGCAGTCTTTGTGAAGCTTGGCTCTCGCCTGGGCGAGTCACTCTGAAAAAATTCATAGCGAGAGCAACGTCGAATCTTTCAATGATTACATCGAAAGCAGCAACCGACCGGGACTCTCAAGATACCCAATGACTTCGTTTAAGAATCGTGCTGCCATCGCACCATCTACCAAGCGATGATCGTACGAAAGAGACATCGGCATCATCAGCCGAGGCTCGATCCTGTCCTCGTGAACCACAGGCATTTTTCTCGATCGACCGATGAGTAAAATCGCGGCCTCAGGCCAGTTGATGATCGGGGTTGAGAATGTACCGCCGATTGCACCGAGATTGCTGATCGTGAATGTTCCACCTCGCAAATCGTCGATACTGTACTGCGTATTCTTTGCCTTTTCCGCAAGTTCAGTGATCGCCTGCGCAATGTGTGGAATTGACAACTGATCTGCATCGCGAAGCACCGGAACGACGAGTCCTCTCGGAGTATCTACGGCGATACCGACGTTGACATATTCCTTATAAAGAATCTCACCTTTTTCTGTGTCGATTGATGCGTTGATCGATGGATGAAGCCGAAGAGACAAACTAATCGCTTTTACAACAAAGGACAAAGCCGTGAGCTTGACGTTGTGCGACGCACTTTCAGAGGCACTTGCCTTACGAAGCCGTTCTAGCTCTGTCACATCTGCGTCGTCAAAATTCGTCAGATGTGGAATAGTGGAAACGCTGCGAACCATGTTTGCGGCAATGGTGCGACGCATCCGGCTCATCGATTCCCTTCGCACCGGGCCCCAATCGTCTCGTTCGGTTGATTGACTCTCACTGGCGCGAGGCCGAGAGGATGGCTGCGAATTTGCCTGTCGGACTGCCGCTACAACATCTTCACGCGTAATACGTCCAGAAGAACCGCTCCCTCTGAGTCGTCCCAGATCGACACCGAGTTCGCGAGCCAAACGTCTCACGGCAGGCCCGGCGGGCTCCGGAGAGGCTGTTGAGCTTGATTCATTTTTCGAGTGCCCATTGGCAATGGATGCTGCCACTGTTTGAGAAGGCGCTAAAATCGGCTGGGGAACCGTTGGCGACGGCTTCACTGCCGGCGACGCAATGACTTCAGTGGCTGAAACCACTGGAGCCACTGGCTTTGAAGAAGATGGAACTGCCGGCGATTTCCCAGGCACCTTCGACACCACAGGAACGGCTTCACCAGACATTTCGAGCATGACAAGAGTCTGACCAATTCGAATCGTGTCCCCTTTTTTGACAAGCACCTCGGTTACTTGCCCACCGGGAGTACAGGGCACTTCGATCACTGCCTTGTCGGTCTCGACTTCAAGCAAGGCCTGGCCAGGTTTCACGATGTCACCGACTGACACAAAGACAGTCACGACATCGCCGTTTTCAATATTTTCGCCGAGATGAGGAAGCGTAAATGGAGTGGGCATGAAAAAATGCTCGTTGAAGGGAAAGGGGAAATTGGAATTCCGGCAATGGAACCAGACGTTTTAAAATTCTCTATTTTTTTGTTTCACAAGGAATACACGTTTAGCACCTCGCAGCAGTTCACGCCGAGGCCGCATCTATTTTTTCGGGATTCACACCAAGCTTTCGAATTGCCTCTGCAACCACGTGAGTTCCGATTGCACCTGTTGCTGCAAGGCGCGACAGCGTGGCGATTGCAATGCATTCGGCATCGACTTCAAAATGCCTACGAAGCGGAGCACGCGTTTCGCTGCGTCCAAAACCATCAGTACCCAGCACAAAGAGGCCACCTGGAATCCATGGGTCAAGTTGTTCGGGAACGGCTCGTACGTGATCGCTCGCGGCAACAAAAACGCCGCTCGAATTTGCAAGCGTCTCCTCCAAAAAGCTGACCTTCGGTTTCGTATCCGGATGCAGCATGTTCCATCGTCGAGACGCAAGCGCTTCCCGACGGAGTTCTTTCCAACTCGTGACACTCCAGATCGTACTCGACACGCCCCAATGTTCGGCGAGCAGATCCGCCGCTCGGATGACTTCTCGTAGAATCGCACCTGAACCAAACAGTTGTGCACGAGGAAGCGGCCCCGAAGCCTCAACATCGCGCAGACGGTATATGCCACGGAGAATTCCCTCTTCGCAGCCCTTGGGCATTGCGGGCATCTCGTAATTCTCGTTGTAGACCGTGATGTAGTAGATCCAATCTTCGCCCTTGGAATACATCCTCTCCATACCGTCAAGCATGATCACGGTTGATTCGTAGACGAACGCCGGGTCATAGGCTCGAACGGTTGGATATGCGATTGCGAAGAGCTGGCTGTTGCCGTCTTGATGCTGCAATCCTTCTCCAGCAAGCGTTGTGCGGCCAGCGGTTCCGCCAAGGAGAAAGCCTCTTGCGCGAGCATCGCAGGCCGCCCAGATCAAATCTCCGATACGCTGGAACCCGAACATCGAATAATAGATGAACATCGGGATCATCGGTGTTCCATGACTCGAATACGATGTGCCTGCCGCAATAAAGCTCGACATGCTACCGGCCTCGGTAATGCCTTCTTCCAGAATTTGCCCGTCCTTGGCCTCTCGGTAATAGAGCACCTGATCGGAATCGACCGGTTCGTAGAGTTGACCGGAGTGGGCATAGATTCCGCATTGCTTGAAGAGCGGATCCATACCAAACGTGCGGGACTCATCTGGAACAATCGGTACGATATTTTTCCCGATTGATTTATCCTTGAGGAGCGACGCCATCAGCGTGACGACTCCGGTCGTTGTTGACACTTCACGACCAGTACTTTTTTCAATGAATCCCATATAGTCGGCAAGCTTGGGCGTCTTGAGTGTGGGATGCGTTTTTGGCCGTCCCGGAACACTGCCTCCGAGAGCTGCCCGACGCTCTCTCAGGTATTTCATTTCTGGAGAATCGTCCGCCGGTCGATAGAAAGGTGCCTTGGAAACCTCATCGTCCGAGATTGGAATTCCAAATCGCGAACGAAACGCCCTGAGTTCTTCTTCGTTGAGTTTCTTTTGTTGATGAGTGACGTTACGACCTTCGCCAACTTCTCCGAGACCGTATCCCTTGATCGTCTTGGCGATGACAACGCTCGGTCGACCCTTGCAGTCGAGAGCCGCTTTATATGCCGCGTAGACTTTTTCGGGGTCGTGGCCGCCACGACGGAGCTTCTTGATTTTTTCGTCTGACAAGTGGGAGACCATCTCGGCAAGCTCAGGATCATCTCCGAAAAAGTGGTCGCGAATGTAACCGCCAGGCATGACGACATACTTCTGATATTGGCCGTCGACAACCTCGCCCATACGTTTCACGAGCAGACCTTTTTCATCGCGAGCTAAAAGCGCGTCCCATTCTTCGCCCCAAATGACCTTAATGACATTCCAGCCCGCGCCTCGAAACACTCCTTCGAGTTCTTGAATAATTTTTCCGTTGCCCCGAACAGGCCCGTCAAGTCGCTGCAGATTGCAGTTGATCACAAAAATTAAATTGTCGAGACCTTCTCTCGCGGCAAGAGAAATGGCACCGAGTGTCTCAGGTTCGTCGCATTCTCCATCTCCTATAAAACACCACACGTGCTGGGCGCTGGTGTCTTTGATTCCTCGGTCCTGCAGATATTTGTTGAACCTTGCCTGATAAATCGCCATCAGCGGACCTAAGCCCATCGACACCGTGGGGAACTCCCAGAACTCGGGCATCAACCACGGGTGTGGATAGCTCGACAGACCGCCCCCTTCAGCAAGTTCTCTGCGAAAATTTTCAAGCTGTCGCTCTGAAATTCGTCCTTCGAGATACGCTCTGGCGTAGATGCCCGGTGATGCATGTCCTTGAAAATAAACCTGATCGCCAGAAAAGTTCTCGCCACGACCCCGAATAAAATGATTCATCGCCACTTCCACTAAGGTCGCCGAAGAGGCGAATGTGGAAATATGCCCACCAATACTTTTGTCTTCTCTGTTGGCGCGAACAACCATCGCCATCGCATTCCAGCGAATGATGCTTTTGATACGACGTTCAATTTCTCGATTTCCCGGAAATGCCGATTGCTTGTCAGGAGGAATCGTATTGATGTAAGGGGTCGTCGTAGAAAATGGGATCGGCACGCCGAGTCGGTATGCTTCCTGTTCGATTGCATGCAGAAGATATTCCGCTCGCTGAGGTCCTTTGCTGCCAATCACCCATCGTAGTGAATCAAGCCACTCACGAGTTTCGGAGGGATCCTGATCAACCATGACAGCACCGTCTGCGGGTGCCGGTTGTCCTCCAGAACCAATTGACATCGGTCCAACGAGATTTCCGTTGGCTGCTGCGGCACAGGATGCTTGGTCTGAGGGAGATGGTGGAATTGCAACCGGCTCAATTTCGGTATTCGACATGAAAAATCCTCTGATGTTCGACTCCGGGGTAGTCACCCAACGGAAACCGAGATTATGGCTTGACTCAAGACGATCGACGAACTGGACAAAACTCGACCTTACTCTTCACGTGTTCAAGTACCGTTTAAGTTCAATAGGTCGAGCACTGACACTCGGCATTATTCCGAGACGCTCCAACAGCGTAAAGACCGAAGAACGTGGCCCCTAAACGCCGTCTTCGAGCGTTCAAAAAGGTTTTTTCAATCGATCGACCGATTTTTAAGCTTTTCTCGCTCGCTGGATGATTCTGGCCATTGAGCGTTCTGACAACTTTCTTGGACCGTTCAATTCGCTTTTTCGGCGTTTGATCCAGGACGATAGATCTCGGTTGCGATACCATAAAAACTCTCCGACGAGAATCCTACGGTTTCTCCAAGTGTGGGATGAGGATGTATTGTTTCAGCCAAGTCCCGGGCTGAACATCCCATTTCGATTGCCAAAACGCCCTCGGCGATCAGTTCCCCCGCTCCGGGACCGACCAGACCGAGGCCGAGCACACGCTCACTTTCGGGGTCGATCATTATTTTTGTTAAGCCTTCCGTTCTTCCAATTGCCTGTGCGCGACCGCTCGCTGCCCATGGATATCGAGCGATCTCAACAACGAGTCCCTGCGCATGGGCTTCTTGTTCGGTCAGGCCGGCCCACGCGATTTCAGGATCTGTGAAAACAACCGCTGGAATTGCCCGCGGTGCAAAGATCGCCGGTTCACCTCGCAAAACTTCCACGGCAACTTTTCCCTGATGGCTTGCGCGATGCGCGAGCATCGGTTCTCCGCATACATCCCCGATCGCAAAAATATGTGGATCGCTGGTGCGTTGCTGTTGGTCCACTTCTACGAAACCCTTGGAAGAAATGACGACCGATGTGTTCTCAAGTCCGATGCCATCGGAATTTGGCCTCCGTCCAACACAGACAAGCACTCTGGAAAATCTTTGTGAACTCATTCCCTGGGGCCCCTCGAAATGGACCTCAATCGAATCTCCTCGATCTTCAAGCTTTGTCACTTTGGTATTGAGCAAGATTTTTTCGAATACTTTTTCGAGTCGCTGCGCCAACGGTCGAACGAGATCCCGATCCGCTCCCGGAAGTAAGATTCCCGTCAACTCAACAAGCGTTACCTTCGATCCAAGCTCCGCATACACAGTTCCCATTTCCAATCCGATATACCCTCCGCCGACAACCAGCAACGATTCAGGAATATCCTCAAGCGCAAGCGCTCCTGTTGAATCCATGATGCGCGGTGTACCGAGATCAAATGCTGGAATTTTTGAGGGGCGTGAACCACTCGCAAGAATACAGTGATCGAATGTCAAAGTAGTGCTTGTTCCTCCCGGGCCTCCGGGCGCAATTTCAAGCGTCGTTGAATTGCTAAATGAGGCATTCCCGCGAATGATCTCAACGCCTCGACGTTTGGCAAGTTGCGCAAGACCTCCGGTCAGCGTTGAGATCACCTTTTCTTTTCGCGACCTCAGCAAATCAACACGGATAGAAGGCTTGGGAAACTCAATTCCCCACGTCTGGATTTCTCGTGCTTCGGCGAGCACGCGTCCGACGTGTAAAAGAGCTTTTGAAGGAATGCACCCGCGGAGCAGGCATGTTCCTCCAAGCCGTTCGTCTTTTTCAACAAGAACCACCTGCATCCCTCGGTCGGCTGCCAGAAAGGCTGCGGCGTACCCTCCAGGACCTCCCCCGAGAACGACCAGCGGTGAGTGCATCAAAATCTCCGTTGTAATTGACTGATTGAAACTGTCGCAAACGATCCGTGCCCGGTCTGCAACATCTCGTGAAACTGGCGAATTTCCGGCATTGGAAATCGAGTAAGACTTGTACTTCGAATGGTTTCGCTCCATCCGCAAAAGAGCAAAAAGACTTTTTTAGAAACCTCATTGAGCGTTGTGAACAAAACTCATCTGCAATCAAACTCCATTCTGTTGTAGGTTCGTCAGCCACAGTGTTCAAGAATAGTGATGCAACTCCCGACTTGCGGCAGCAATGCATCGTGTTTTCATCCGGTCGACGGCGTGCCGACCGCGACTCGAATGGAAATTGTGCGTTGAAGTTCTCATCCTGTATTGAGACCTCATCTATGGACAACGCCGCTTCTTTGAAAACACAAATACGCTTTGCGTGGCTGACGCGAGCCTTCGCGCTCGACGCTCGAAGCCTTGCTCTTTATCGAATCGCGATCGGCGCGATCGTCATGATCGACGCACTGCTTCGAACCCGCGATTTCTCTCTGATGTTTGCACCCGATGGAATGTTTCCCATCGCCGCTCTGCGGCAATCGCAGGGGGATTGGACCATCTGGTCACTGGCGTATCTGGTGGATTCACTCGAATGCTCTGCTGTGGTGCTTGTGCTTGAAGGAGTTTCCGGATTTTTCTTGATGCTCGGGTTGTTTACGCCGCTTGCCACAGTGCTTGCATGGGCAAGTGTCGTCAGTGTCTTGAGGCGAACGATGCCCGCGACCAACTCGGGCGACCTGTGGCTCGCTGTTCAGTTGTTTTGGAGCATATTTCTGCCGCTGGGAGCACGCTGGTCACTCGACTCGCGCCGACGAATATTCAACATTACTGCGCCACCATCACCGAGAGTCTGCTCGGTCGCAAGCGGAATGCTCGTGCTACAACTGGCGGCGATTTACTTTTCGGCTGGTTGCGCAAAACTCAACAGTGACTGGATGGGTGGAATTGCTCTCACGCACATTCTCTCGCAACACGATCACGGGACGTGGCTCGGAGAATGGTTGGTGGGGTTTCCCGGTGTTCCAAAGGCGATCACTTGGCTTACGATTGCAGTAGAACTCACTGGCCCTCTTGTTTTGATCATGGTCTCGCACTGGCGCGCGAGATTATTTCTTATTGCCACATTCATTCTATTTCACATTGCGATTTCACAGTTTTTGACGGTTGGTCTCTTTGGTCCAATCGGAATCGTGGCGTGGCTGCCGATTCTTCCCGCGATCTGCTGGGATCAACTCGGGTTTGTACGCACGGCGAAAGAATTGAAATCTTTTTCAAGCACCACGCTTGCGCCCTGGTTTCAAATACTGGTGCTGACATTCGGCATCGTTGCCGGGATTCATCTGGTGCACCAAGTCACCGGCATGAAGACGCCGTTGCCGAAACCACTGTGGTCTATTCTCAATCTCACATGCCTCTCTCAAAACTGGAGAATGTTTGCGGACGTTCCGCAGCAGCATCAGTGGGCGTACGCTCTGGGAGAACTTTCCGACGGCCGTCTCATCGATCTGCTTCGAAATGGAAGATCCCTGGAAACGATCCGGCCGCAAGGGGGATTCACGTCACTGCCACATCATCGGTGGCACAAAATATTCTGGGAATTGCACCGCAAACAGATGCGTGTGTTTGCGCCGAGCATTGCCTCAGCACTGGCACATGACTGGAACGCCACGCACGGCCGAGAAGAACGCGTTTGTCGGGTCGAAATTCGCTACGCCCGGGAAGGCGTGATGCCGGGAGATGACATGGTACACGAACTCCTGCTGGCCACGTGGCCCCGTCGCGGCGATGCTGGAGCAGGCAATCTTGAAAGACTGCTTGAGGAGTTGCCCGACTTGGAGGATAAAGTCCCGCTCACTCCTTAAGTCGAGACAGTCTTTTCATCAGCGGATAGACTTTTCGTGAATCTCAAAAAGTCTTCTTCCGAGAAACCGGTTTTTAGAAAATTGCGGCGTGCGCGAGAGTGGCGAAATTGGCAGACGCGCTGGATTTAGGATCCAGTGCCGAAAGGCATGCGGGTTCAACTCCCGCCTCTCGCACTGAACAATAGTCTCTTTGTGAACTTTGCTGAGTCTTCCCGTAGACTAGTGAATTGTGTTGTTTGTGGGTGGAAACAATCCTTCTCTAACGCTTTGAATTCTCCACAATTGTGATTCTTTCAGACCGAGGACTTTGACGGCTGTGATACCGGGCATATTCTGCTGGTCTTGAAAGTCTTCTTTGGCTCAAAAATCATTTGGTTTGTATCGAAGGAAAATTGGCTCGTTCTTTTGATTCACTGCATAGCTCGTACCTTTTAGTATGTATTTGATGTTGGCACTTTTTTGGAGCAGTTTTTATGCGTTTGTCCTTTTTCCTACGTTCCTATTCATCGCGTCGTAAAAACCATTTTCGAGTGCTGCTTGTGGCCGCCTGCGTGGCTGGCTTATGCGGTGCCCTCAAGGCACAACCTGCAAGTCCTCCTGGACCTCCGCTCAAGATGCTCTACATCACCGGGGGATGCTGCCACGACTATGACAAACAGAAAGAACTGATTGTGAAAGGACTCGCGGCACGTGCGCGGATTGAAACAACGATCATTCATGAAGGAGGAACCAGTACTAATCATAGAGTTTCAATCTACGCGAAGCCTGGCTGGTCGAAGGGTTACGATGTCGTATTTCACAACGAATGCTTTGCCGATGTGAAGGATCCAGAATTTCTAAAAGGGATCGTTTCTGAACACGCTCAAGGCGTGCCTGCTGTGCTCATGCACTGCGCGATGCACTGCTATCGCGCTGGAAACGATGACTGGTTCAAATTCTGTGGGATCACATCACCCGGACACGGTGCTCATTATCCCTACACACTCAAACTGCTCATCGAACACCCAATCCTCAAGGGATTTCCAAAAGAGTGGGAGATTCCACAAGAAGAGCTCTACTATTCAGACAAAGTCTGGGAGACTGCCACACCCCTTGCAGAAGCGATGAGTCGCGAACGCAATAAGCCGCAAACAGTTGTCTGGACCAATCAATTTGGAAAGGCGCGAGTTTTTGCGACCACGATGGGTCACTACCCAGCGACTGTGGAGATGCCACAATTTCTGGATCTTTTGACTCGTGGAACCTTATGGGCTGCAGGAAAACTTTTAGATGATGGCACTCCAGAATTGTCGCTCGTGGTTGCACCT
This sequence comes from Planctomycetota bacterium, assembly GCA_003669585.1. Taxonomy (GTDB): domain Bacteria; phylum Planctomycetota; class Planctomycetia; order Pirellulales; family UBA1268; genus QWOQ01. The sequence goes on from QWOQ01000010.1 coordinate 34,167, forward strand.
GGCACACCAACGAACGATTGGTCAAGCAGTGTGACATTGCCGGAAGCGGAGCGAACAAAAGCGACGCGTCTATTCAACGGCAGGGATTTTGAAGGATGGGAAGGACATGTGGACCCCTATTGGTCGATTGATTCAGGCGAAATTGTGGCTAAAAATGATGCCTCCAACGCGCCAAAGGTAAGTACCTATCTCCTTTCCAAAAAGCCGTATCGAAATTTCAGGCTCTTGCTTGAGAGCAAACTTGTCACGTCTGAAATGCACTCGGGCGTTGCGATCTGGGGCAAGAAGTTCGACAAAGACGGAGAATCTTTCAGTTACCAAGGACACTTAGTGATGTTTCCATCAGGCTGGGGTCTCTATGATCTTTACCGGCGCAATAGCTTAGCCGGAGATGAAGGGAACAAAGCAAAGGCTGCCGGTTTTCAGCACGACTGGAACAAGCTTGAAATTCTTGCACTTGGCAGCCGGATACGGCTCGCGGTGAATGGTAAGCAAGTTGTCGACTGGACCGATCCAAAGCCAGAGTTATGCGAAGCTGGCCCTATCGGCCTTCAACTTCACTCCAACAGTGAACCTCAAGAACTTCGCTTTCGAGGACTCGTACTCGTGGAAGATCCGCAAGACGTTCTTGTCACTGCGACACCTTCTGAATGACGTCATTCTAGCCAGCGGATTGAATCGTTCTTGACTTTGCAAGGGCGTCTTCCGCTTCCTGAATCTTTCCGGCACGCATGCACGCAACACTCAGCGCCGTGTAACTAAATGGGTCTCGCGGCTCAATTTCACACACTCGTCGCGCATGGGCGACAGCTTCCTCGTGTCGTTCGAGTCGGGTACACCAGGCCGCCATCGCCGAATGAGCCAGCGAAAAATCTGGATTTTCGGTCACCACGCTCGCAAGACTGGCCACCGCTTCATCAAGACGGCCAGCGTCCTTCAATTTTTCAGCCGCCTCGTAGAGCTCTTCCTTCGTTTTCATATTCACCTACAGAATCTCCCAATTACCCAAAGGTCGCCTCTCACCAGAGAGTACTGCAAGATACAACGCCTTCGAATTGCAGGAGTCTAGTATGAAATCGCCGACGCGACGAGTTCTCCTGGGAAGAACCGGGATGCGGATCAAATTGACATTGAAACTGCTGCGGCAACAAGCCGATAAACCCAACTGTGAGGATTGCGAAAGGCGGTCAAGAAATTTCTTGAGTGCCCCAGCAGTTTCAATTTTTCTTTTTTTTACTTTGAGAGATGTGTCTGGTGAGCATTCACCCACTGGCAGATGTGAGTTCGTCCGCCCGCCTTGGAGAAGGCGTGCGAATCGATGCATTCGCCAAAGTTGAAGCCGATGTCGAACTCGGTGATTTTTGCACGCTCTCGTCCGGCGCGATTCTCAAAACGGGAGTTAAAGCTGGTTCTCATAACGAATTTTTTGAGCATTCAATTATTGGTGGAACACCGCAACACATTGCACGACCGAAGGACATTGGTTCCATCGTGATCGGCGACCACAATGTGTTTCGCGAAAATGTCACGATTCACAGATCTCTTAAACCGAACACGTGCACGATTGTTGGAAATCACAACTACCTGATGGCCGGTGCTCATCTCGCACACGATGTCATACTTGGCAGTAACGTCATTTTTGCAAATGGTTCAATGCTCGGCGGTCATGTGATCATCGAAGATCGAGCATTTATTTCCGGTGTTGTGAGCGTCCATCAGTTCTGTCGAGTTGGAAAACTCGCCATGGTCGGTGCTCACGCACGCGTAGTACAGGATGTTCCTCCATACATGCTCATTGATGGCATGAGTGGATGCGTCGTTGGACTGAATACAGTTGGACTCCGGCGAAGCGGTCATACACTGGCTGAAATTACGGAATTGAAATCCGCCTACAGGATCATTTACCGCCACGGACTGACGTGGAAAAATGTGCTCGAAACACTCGCCGCTGAATTTCCAGCCGGTCCGGTCGCCCACCTTCATGCGTTCTTGGTTGGAGGCACTCGCGGTTTTTCTCAAGAGCGACGCGCTCCTCCGAACGCTATGTTGCGATTGCGGGTGGCTGATGATGCTTCGACAACGACTCCAGCAGTGCGTTCAAAAGCAGGCTGATACAGATCGCCTGCAAGATTTTCTGAAACCTTCATCAATCTTGATGAGTGAGTTCGACAGATTCCGGTTTCGCCTCAAACAACATGCATCGCCTATCTACACTCTTCGATGTGATGATTTTCCATATTCTGCAGAATATCGCTCAATGCGTCGCATGACGTCGAGAACTTCGATGTCTCCACCGGGACGACCAATGACTTGAACGCCAACAGGAAGACCACTGCTGCCGAAATCTGTTTTTCTCGCAGCTTGCCGCACCGGATCCCAAGAAGCTCCACGCGAATACTGTTCTTCTTGACCCACGATTGACACCGGCACTGTGCCGCAAGGCAATCCGAGCAAATTGGCAGCGAAACAGGGCATCGCTGCCAATAACAGTTTGGAAGCAAGACCATGTGGCATCGCTGGCAAGGCGCTCACCGGGCAGAGAATGACGTCACACCTCTGTTCGAAAAGCATACTTTGCCACTGTGCACGAATTGACTCCCGTCGTTTCACCAGTTCCATAAACTCATCGTCGGTGCGTATTCCAGTGGCGCGAAGTGCTTCCGCTTCAATTGATCTGCCAGTCCACTGCGCCAGTTGAGCCACAGTGTGTCGCACAGATCGAGGCAGAGCAGCCAGACGCAGTAATCGTTCCACATCGCGCATAGGACGACTGTTTTGAAGCCATTGCCTCACCTCACGACCACCGTCGGCCGCCACAATTGCCAGGTGCAGCCATGCCGCATCGATTGATAGGTGTCCTGAAATTCTTTTTATATCAACACCGCTCATTGAAATTCGCATTGATGCTTCTTCGACCGCTCTGGACACGGCGGGAGACGGCTGAATTGGACCACTGTCGAGCCACCATCCCACTCGCATCTTTTCTACTGCCGATGGTTCGCTGCGACAGACAGCAAGTGATTCCATCGCCATTGCGAGATCGTCTACTCGTCTGGCAAGAAATCCCGCTCGTGCGCGAACAACCATCTGCGATGGCATCGTATTAAATGCATCACCACTTCCAAGAATTGTGTCTGAAGGCACAAACCCAGCGATACCGCAGGCATGTGCCGGCTGACGAATACTTCCCAAAAGATCATTGCCGATTCCGAGCATCACCACTCCGGCAGCAACGAGCGCGGCATCTCCACCGCTGCTGCCTCCTGGACTGCGACGACTGTCGAATGGATGGTTGGTTTGTCCCCACAGCGGATTTGACGTTTCATGCAAGTACATCAACTGAGGAACATTGGATTTTCCTACCACCAGTGCGCCCAACATTCGCAGCCGAGACACCAGTGAGCAATCCGATTCATCCACGGCGCCCACTCGCAGAGGGACACCAAGTGTGGTGGCAAGTCCTTCAACAGCAAAGCAGTCTTTTACGCTGACAGTCACACCAGCGAGTGCCCCTTGAGGCATTCGTGTCAGTCGCTGGGCATCGAGGAATACTCGTGAATCACTCGGTTGCACTTGGGCATTGATACGCTGGTGCGTGGCACGATGAACCTCCTGATATGCCGCGAGAATAGCTTCCGGAGACAATGTTCCCGACAAGACGTTGGACACTATGTCTCGCAACGGAACATCGTTCAACGCGTACGGATTTTCTACTGCTGGCATTGCAGATTCGACTATTTTCTAACTGCACCAATGTTTGGCGCACAGAATCAGTTCGTTTTTTCTGGTTCGCTTTCGGAAACTGGAAGAGTCGCCGGTGCTGGCAATTCCAAATCATCTTCAGTCAGTGATTCTTTCTCCGATGTTTTTTCCCCAGCCTCACTTTCATCTACTGTCGTCGCAGAATCTTCAGCTGGTTCCTCGGGCATTTCTTCAAGCGACGCATCGCTGTTTTCATCGAGCGGTTCAAGTTCATCCTCTCCTGGCATTTCCTCCAGTGGGGGTTCCGACACCGTTTCGGTTTCTTGATCTACCATCACCTCATCGGTTTCTGTTGGTTGCTTCGATTCGAGAGGGGCTTCGTCAATACCAGAATCATCTTTTTCAGATGGTTCCATCACTTCATCCTCAACAGAATTCGTTTCACGATCAGCGAATTCCGCTATTGATACCACTGGTTGAATCGTTGCAGCCCAGAGCGTTGCAGGGCCATCGGAATTTCCTTCAAAAACAACGCCGAGCATGAATATCTTGTCGCCTGCAGAAGCATCCGGCATTCGCTTGGAAACAATATTGAGAAGAGAAACTGTGTCATCTTCCGAGATTTTTAGTTTCGTAAACCAGTACGGTCCGACCTGACGCGTCGAGACGAGCGTTCCAAGAATGACGGCTCCATTGGCCGGCCTCTTTGCATTTTGAACCGACATCCACATGCAGCCAAGCTTTTCCAAATGGCCAGTCGTCTGAACATCGCGGACAATATTCGCGAGTTCATTCGTGACAACGTCGGGAAGCATTTCCAGTGGCCGGCCCGTCTCTGCAGCGCGAACCTCCAACTGCGTCAGTTCCTCTCCGAGTGTGGCGAGGTTCTTATACCATCCTTTCATCAGATTCTTTCGAGCCGTTTTGTCTTCGGAAGATATTGCATCTTCATCTAGAATGCCATTTGAATCCTTCAACGTGGACTCTATCGCCATCAAAGCGTCTCGTGAATCAGACGCTGCCTGGACTGCATCGAAGACCGCTGAAGTATCAAGCGGTTCCGGTTCGGCTGGCTCAACGATTTGTGTCTCGACGACTGCTAGATCCTCTGGCATTTCATCCGTCGGAGGATCAGGAGAAAATGGGCCGTCTTCTTGTGCGATTTCGTCTTTCATCTCCTCTGGTTTATTTGTCTCTTCAGACAGGCCGAGTGAATCCTTCACGTCCGCGCCGATCCCTGCAAGACTGTTCGCAGTGGCGTCGTCAGGCGGGGTTTCAGTTTCTTCGTCAGACGGCATTACTTCACTGACTTGCGACAAATCATTCGAGGGCTCTGGTTCGTTGGTTGGCAACGGAGTCGTTTGGGAACCAATCGATCCCAAATCATCCAGAGATGGCCCACTCGGGAGCTTTGTCGATCCCTTCGCTCCAGGCTGAAACTTCTGCGGTACAAGCCCCCCAACAACAGGCCACTTGGCCATTGATGGGGCAATTTTCAAAGGATCCTGTTTCAGTCCAAAAATCAAAATCGCAAGTACGATTGGAATCGAGAGAAGACCTCCACCAAACACTCCCATGATCTGCCCCAGACCACCCGACTTCTTTGATTTTTTCCCATCGTGCAACGGCGACTTTGATTTTTTCTTCGAGCTTTCCCGAGACGCCTCGAGACTGCCTGCGATTGCGACAACTGCTTCACCGTCAAGAGACGTCTGGATATCGATGCCTTGGGAAGTTTCGCTGCTGGTATCTGCAGCAAATGGAAATATCCCGGCTTCAATTGACTCTCCTTCAATTCCAAATCCAGCCGATTCAGAACCGCTTTCTTGCCACGGCTCTTCTGTGGAAGAGGAATCGTCAGAAAATGGAAACTCGGAGACAATCCCTGCGTCAACAGATTCACTTTGCTGTGAATTGTGTTCGTCGTTTGCATGAGGATCTACATCTGAATCAAACACATTTTCTTCTGAGTTGCCTCCCGAAAAAGGGTCTTTGTTCGAAAGCATTGGTGATGATTCGGACAACGTTTCAAAAGAATCCTGAGGCTGTGAATCCCATGCTTTTTCCACAGGAAGACTCTCGTCGCCAACGTCTTCAAGAAGATCTGCTATCGCCGGATCATCAACGTCATTCTCCCATGCGTCCGCCGGATCACTCTCGCTGTCGACGAGATTGCCTAGGCTCTCATTCGTCTCTGCGGCCATCTCCTCTGGGAGATGCCAGGCACTTGTGTCTGTCGGCGCAGAGTCATTCCACGGTTCATCGGATGGTGGCTGAAGAGGAGTCGACTGCATTGATGTGTCAGAAAAATCATACACTCCGGAAACATTCGCAAACGGCATCTCGCTCTTCGATTCGTTCACACCAAAGAAACCGGCCGACTCAGGCTCGGAGGGCATCTCTTGAGTGATGCTCTGCCACGGATCGGCAACAGTTTCGCCGAGCGACTCAACGACTGAAGGAAAATCCATCTGCTCTGTTATTTCTGTGGGATCAACTATCGCTGTGGCATCAACAGCATTATTTTCTTCGTTGAATGAGTTCCCATCTTCTTTGCTCTTCTCATTTTCGGCATACGTTTCTGCATCGCCTTTTCCAGAAACTTCTACATTCGCAGCATGCTCGTGAACGGGTGCTTCTCCATCTTCATTGTTCTGCGCGGAGAGCGATACATTCGAAACGGATTGTGTCGAAGACTCTTCCACGGAATCGATCATGAGATCACCAAAGTCGAGATTGACTTCATCGAAATCTTTTGGACTAATGTTTTCAAACTCGGGAAGAGCGTCTGCATGTGCGGACAAAGGCTCGCTGTCTGACGGAACGAGGTCTTCGAATGAAGGAATGTTGATTGTTTCAAAACCTTGAGAAGGTACATCTGCCTCGATGCCAGCCCACGGATCCGACTCTTCGTTCTTTTTATCGTCCATCGGATTCTCCCATGTGTAAAAACTCAGCCCGTTGACTGCTCAGGGATCGGCTTGATCTGAAGCAGTTGCGTCACGCTGCCAGTGAGTCACTCAATTGATTCCCACCGCAGAGCGTCTCGCACCCTGCGATACAAAAAGAGTGTACCACCACTCTTTTTGTGGCAAAATGTTCGATCAAAACAATTGCACGTGCCGACGAGTGAATGTCTCGTAGACCGCCTGAATCCATTGAAAAGAGTGTTTGCACCGACAATACGGCGATTCATCCGAGCAGGACGGCTCGGCATTACGATGAAAACTTACACAACAATCCTTCTAAGGTTCTTAGAATGTCAGTCGTACAATTTTTTGTGAAAGCGTTCGTCTGCGGAGATATTTTCTATGTTGGATGCTCTCGTAATCGCTCCTCATCCAGATGATGCCGAAATCGGGATGGGGGGCACGATCGCATTAATGCAGTCACAATCATTGAAAGTCGGAGTGCTTGATTTAACCGATGGTGAACCAACGCCACGCGGATCTCGTGAAATTCGTGCTCTTGAAACAGCAGCCGCCACAAAGGTGCTAGAACTCGGTTGGCGAGAAAATCTTGGGCTGCCAAACCGTACGCTCAGAGCTACGCTCAAAGCTCGAGCTTCGCTGGCTTCAGTCATTCGACGGACTCGGCCCCGTATTCTCTTTGCCCCCTACTGGATCGATGCTCATCCTGATCATGTCGCAGCCACCAGACTTGTTGAGGCGGCGCGATTCTGGGCAAAACTGACAAAGTGTGATTTACCTGGAGAGCCGTGGCATCCACAACGAATTTTTTACTACTGGAGTATTCACCTCAAGTTGGTGCGTCAGCCGGCTTTTGTCATCGATATTTCAAAGCACTGGGACACGAAACGACACAGCATCGAGTGCTACGAGAGCCAGTTCCCCCACGATGCCCCATCCCCTTCCGTACAAGAACGAATCGCGACCTCTGCGGCTTGGTGGGGAAATACCATTGGCCGAGCTTACGGAGAACCCTTCTCCTCGCGCGAACCGATCGGGTTGAGTGGATTCAGTAATCTACTTTGACATCGAGTCGCTTCTCTTTGCCCATACTCCGCGATACCGATGCGTCCGATCACAAAGACTTGGAGGGCTGTTCATCCAAATCTCCTGAAACGGGGCTCGATTCGCCGATACCTTTGATCGACACCGACGATCGCTTGAGAGTCGGATTATCCTGAAAATATTAGGGTTTTCATGCCAGCCCAAGACATCAATGTCGTTGCTCTTGTCAAAGGTTCTGAGCGTTACGTATTTCTCTACGATGACGACAGCCGCGCTGAAGCGTTGCGAATGCTCGGTCGCTATGCATCCAACCCCGATCTAAGTTTTACCTGGTACGACGCTGCGGTGCTCAGCCAGAAAGTTCGTCAAAACGCACCGCGATCTTTTCGCACTCGTTTCGTCCCCCCAGCCGATCATGCCGCGTGATGCCTCCGACACCACTGCAGCCAATCTCGATCCATACGAGGTGACGTTTTTACGTTTTCTGGAATACTTAATTTCTCAGCGAGGCGCATCTCCCTTCACGCTCAAGAGCTATCGGGAGGATTTTTTGCAACTTGTTGACTTTCTCAAATCGGCCGGTTGCACATCACCCGGGGATGCTTCGAGCATGCTGCTGCGAAGATTTGCAGCGGGTCTCCATGAGGCCGGTTACGCCCCTTCCACGGTCGCTCGCAAGCTTGCCAGCATGCGGAGCTTTTATAAATTTGGCCAGCGAGAGGGCTGGGTGAAGGTCAATCCGGCAAAGCCCCTGAGAAGTCCAAAACAGACTCGAAAGCTGCCTTCTTTTCTTTCCGCCGATGAAATTACGTTGCTCCTTGCGGCCCCTGTCGATTCGGATGAGGGAGGACTGCGCGACAGAGCAATTCTCGAACTGATGTACTCCTCAGGCGTGCGAGTTCGAGAACTCGTTACCCTCGATGACGATGATCTTGATTTGAACGGAGGAACAATCCGAGTGCGGGGCAAGGGACGGCGCGAACGGTTGGGAATCGTTGGTGCACATGCCCGTCGCGCCCTTGAGGAATGGCTACGGGGACGACCTGCAAGAAAAGATGATCCCGCTCCAAAAACCCGAAAGCGACCAGTATTTACAAATCGTTTTTCTCACCGATTGTCAGTACGAGGTGTTGCCAGATTACTTGAAAAACATTTAAAAACCGCCGGGCTTTCACGCCGGGCCAGCCCACACACACTTCGTCACAGTTTCGCAACCCATCTTCTCAACGGAGGCGCAGATATTCGAAGCGTGCAGGAACTGCTGGGGCATAGAAGCCTCGTCACAACGCAGATCTACACCCACGTCAGCACAACAAAATTGCTTGATGCATACAAAAAAGCGCATCCAAGAGCCCACTAACACCGGATGCACCTCGATCGAAAACAAATCGTTCAAAACAATTTTATTTTGATTTCAAACGAGTTCATGCCGAACTGCCCAAACCGCAGCCTGAGTTCGATCGCTCACGGACAGTTTGCGGAGAATATTTTGCACATGCTCCTTCACTGTTTCAACACTGATTAAAAGGGAGAGCCCGATTTCCTTGTTCGAAAGCCCTAGGGCTACATGTTTGAGCACCTGGGTCTCTCTATTGGTGAGCGGGACATCTGGATTGGGGGATGCAAGACGGTTTGCCATTGTGGTAGCGATCCGTCGAAGTTCGCCCGCTCGAGAAGATTGCTGCCCGATGGCCGCTCCTTGAATTGAATGAACGATGTCGCTTCGACTCGAACCTTTCAGCATGTAGTCATGGGCTCCCAGCGCTACTGCTCGGGCCACATACGTCGGGTTATTGAATGTCGAAAGCACCACAATTTTCACGTTGGGAGCATCCGCACGAATTCGCTCAATCGCAGAAAGCCCATCTGATCCGGGCATTCTGATATCGAGCAAAACAACATCTGGTTTCAATTTTTTCGTTAATTTGAGTGCTTCGTCACCGTTGGACGCTTCTCCAATAATTTTGATATCAGACCCAGTGAAAAGCGCAACTAAACCTTTTCGAACCACCTCATGATCATCGGCAATCAGGATTTTTACAACATTTTTCGCAGCCATTCTTCTTCCAATCCTTTTTCTCCGTCTCTGTGGACGGGTAATAATCCATGACGTTTTTCACTCGTCACAATACATTTTGAAAAAAACTACAACTTTCCGAGGCTCATCTTTGCAGGTTCACTCATTTCACTGACACATTTCAATTTCTTGGTTTTCCGAACTATAGCCGATTCTTACAATCATCCCATCCCTTCTTAAGAAGTGTTTCTGGAGATTTTCTAAAAACTATCGTGCGAATCTATTTACTCAGTGCACCTGAGAGGCTCTCGCGTCTTGATCTGAACGCATGAGACATTTTTAGCCGCTGAGGGCCTGTTTTCCTTCGGCGGCCCGCATCGAGGCGAGCATTTCCAAAGCCCCTTCTTCAATCAGGCGGGCGGCCACCATTCGTCCGAGGTTGGTGGCCTTTTGTTCACTCGAAAGTCCTTGAGCAAGACTCGCTGACGTTGAGAGTGTTACTTCTATTTTTCGAATCGATCCGTCACGCTCTTCAAGAATGCAAGCGCCTAGAGTCAATTCCTGTCCTGTGTGTGTCGCAAGGGCTCCAATGGGAACCAAGCACCCTCCCGCGAGCGAGGCGAGGCAGGTTCGCTCGGCCATGATCTCCAAATGCGTTGTGGCATGATTCAAAAACTGAAGTTTTGATTTTGTGACATCGTCATCCGTTCTCACTTGGATGACCAACGCCCCTTGTCCCACTGCCGGCCAGAAACGGGGCGGTGCGAGAATTTCGGTAATTCGTCCCCCCAGACCGAGCCGATTAAGACCGGCACCGGCCAACATAATTGCGTCACACGAACCGGCGTCTAAATTTTTGAGACGCGTGTCAACGTTACCTCGGATTGGTTTAACCACTAAGTCCGGACGTTCCAACCGAAGAAGCATTTCGCGACGTACGCTCGACGTTCCAACACAACTTCCTGTCGGCATCGTGGCGAGCGTGCGTGCTGTCTTTCCAACGAGCACGTCGTACGGCGTTGCACGTTCTGGAATAATTGCCAACGAAAGCCCTTCGGTGAGAATCGTTGGAAGATCTTTGAGGCTGTGCACCGCCGCATCAATTCGCCCGGTTTGAAGAGCCAGTTCAAGTTCCCGCACAAAGACTCCGTCGGAGCCAATCTGGCGAATTGGAATATCCCCACGCAAGTCTCCCCTCGTGGAAACTTCGATTATTTCAACAGCAATCCCCTGTTGTTGTATGTGTGCAACAACCCATTCCGTTTGGGTTTTTGCAAGCGCACTGCCTCGGGTACCAACTCGAATTGAATCGACATCTCGCACGTCGCAAAACTCTACTTTCCTACAGTTGTCAGGATTACCGGTTCTTGGAAATGTGATGGAGTTTACCCGTTTTCAGACAGGAGCGGACTACGCAGAGCGATCAGCCTTGGAGACTACCGCGCAGAAGACTTTTTCGGCACCTGCTCGAAGAAGAACGCCAGAACAGGCCTTGAGTGTGGAGCCTGTCGTGCAAACATCATCGATTAAAAGCATTCTTTTTCCCCGTACGCGGGCACGAATTTGAAAGGCGTTTCGAACATTGGCCGCTCGTTTGGAGAATGGAAGTTCATTCTGCATACGAGTTGATTGCACTCTTGCCAGAGCACGCGACCACAAAAACCCCATCGTTTTGGAAAAACCACGGGCAATCTCTTCGGCCGGATTGGTGCCCCGAAATGCACGACGAACAAAGTGCATCGGAACGGGCACCACGCACTCAACCTTCCACGAATCGATGAGAGCTCGGTGCTTTTCCGCAAGCAGTCGACCCATCGCCGCTGCAATCACTTCGCCTCCAGGATGCTTTGCGCGTAGCACGGCATCCCGCGTGTGAAGACCATAGCCTGAAAGTGCAATCAATCCCTGCCACGGTGGACGACAGTCGGTGCATTGTCTGCACCCATCGACTGTTTCAAAACTAACTTCGCCGCACACCATACATCGCGGGACATCTGCCGAGAGAAGTCTCTCGCAGCGCTGGCATACATCGCTCCATTGACTGCTTGAATAATCTCTCTGAAGGTCTTCGCCGCATACCGAACAGCGCGGCGGAAAGAGCAAATCAAGGCCATGTCGGCCCCAGAAATGGGCAAGTTCCTCGAATGGATCGATGCTTTTCATGCGAGTCACTCTCTCGATTGACGCTCGGCTCTAGCCTTCCTATTCTCCCGCCTCGTTTGACCGTTCTCAGCAGCCGTTGATCCTTCTCACCCCTGATCCTCAATCACACTGCAGATTCGTCAAGCGGCCGGTGAATTGACACTCAAAACGTCGTTGATGGATGCCGCACCAATGCTCATCGATCGTTATCTTCTTCGCGCTCAGTTGACGTCATTTTTGATCGTCTTTGTGAGTCTGGCTGGTCTCACATTCGTCGTAGACGCTTTTAGCAATCTCGAAGATTTTATAACGCACGCTCCTCGAGGGGGCGGACTGTGGAAGGTTTTAGGGACCTACTACGGACTTCGTCTTATTTCTTTCTTCGATGCGACCAGCGCGATTCTCACGTTGGCAAGTGCCATGTTCGCGCTTTCGTGGCTCGAGCGTCATAACGAACTCACGGCACTGCTTGCAGCGGGCGTTTCGAGATGGCGAATTGCGAAACCAATTCTTTTGTTCGCAATTATTGTCAGCGGACTTGCGATGACAAATCGAGAACTTGTTCTGCCGCAGGTGCGCGACGCTCTCTCCCGAAATGCACAAAATCTTGGCGGTGAGCTGACACAAGAGTTTGAGGCGCGTTACGACCATGAAACCGAGATTCTTTTTCGAGGGCGAACCTATCAACTCTTTTCTTCACGGATCGAAGCCCCCAGCCTACTTATGCCACCTTCACTTGCCGATCACGGCCCACAGATCGATGCGGCAGAGGCTTTTTGGCGACCAAGCAACGCCGATCATCCCGCGGGATATCTGCTTTGTGGAATCCGGGAACCGGTTGATATCGACCATCTTCAACCGTTGCACATTCGTGGAGAGGCCATTGTAAGCACGCGCCAAAATGCCGCGTGGCTCCAAAGCGGCGAATGTTTTGTCGTAAGTAAGGTGTCATTCGAACAGATGATTGGATCTTCTGCGTGGCGACAATACGCCTCAACCCTGCAGTTGATTTCAGCAATCCATAACCCCAGCGTTGGGGCCGGAGCCTCTGTGCCGCTGACAGTACACGCTCGTGTTGTTGCTCCTGCTCTCGATATCACACTGCTTTTGTTCGGTATTCCACTTGTTCTTGGGCCCATTCGTCGTGGCATTTTTATAGCCGTTGGCCTTTGTGTTGGCTTGACCGTAGTTTTTTTTCTCGTACTTTTCGGTTCGCATGCGTTGGCTGATGGCTACATCATGAGCCCATCAATGGGCGCTTGGATGCCACTTCTTCTTCTGGCTCCACTGGCTGCCTGGAAGGCAGAGCCAATGTGGCAATGACCTCCATAAAACGATCGCTTTTTGCATAGTCGATCCGTGCAGCATCGAGGTTCGTCGTACACATTTCATTCAGCTCCAGTTCTTTGTTGGCCGCACGATCATTACAAGCCCGAAGACCCTCCATTGCGGTACGCTTCACCGAACTCGTCCCAATTCTCCAAGCCTTTTTTCTCTCCCCCAACCACCCGAATAGCCGATCAAAGTGGTACGAACGGGAGTTCGTGTTTTTTGGGTAACGGAGTACCACTGCCATGCGTATCAGCACCACACGATTTGGTCGGATCGATGTCGAAACCGATGACGTTCTTCATTTTCCAAGCGGTATGCCTGGACTTGAAGGATGTCGAGAATGGGCCCTCTTAGCAGATGCCACCAACGATGCTCTCGGGTGGCTTCAGAGCACTAATCGCAGCGACATTGCCATAGCAGTCGTGAGCCCAAGACGATTTGTTCCCGACTATCAGATTCGTATTCCTCGGAGTGAACTCACGCCGTTGCGGCTCTCCGACATTGGTCAGGCGCAGGTGCTCGTTGTCGTGTCACAAGGCTCCCGATCACTCACTCTCAATTTGAAAGCGCCAATCGTTATTAATCTTGAAGCCCGCACAGGCCGTCAAGTCGTTGCGAGCGGCGATTTACCAATGCAATACGAACTGGTTCCCGAACGACCTCCACTCAAAAAGAGTGCATAATTGGGTGTTCGACTGTCGGAGGAACGACAGCCATACCAGACGATCCGGAAGGAGCCAACAATGCTTGTACTCTCGAGACAACGTGACGAAAGTATCATGATCGGCGATAACATTGTCGTTACGATTGTGGATATTCGAGGAGATAAAGTTCGACTTGGAATCAATGCACCCGCTGAGATTCCTGTTCACCGGCAGGAAGTGTACGAAGCGATCCAGCGAGAAAATCTTCGTGCCAGCCGACTCGAACCAAGTGACACGCGAGACATTGGGAATCTTGCCGCCAAGCCGAGCAACCAGGCTCCCGTGAATAAGAATCCTTAACTCGGAATCGGTTGTGGCACACCGGGATAGATCTCCCGGAAGTGAATGCTCTATCCGATTTTTGTTTGCTCGGTCTTCTTCAGGCCGGCTGGCCGATTGAGTCCCATTGGTTTCCATTGAGTTCCACTGGGTGGGGGAGTGTTTCGTTTCTCCTCTCTTTCGAGCACCTTCAGTAGTCGAACCGCCAGCGGCTTTCTATAGTGTCGACGTCAAATCAATTTTAAAAACGACACTCCTTTCTCGCGGTCCGAGAAAGACTCTGCATCCGTCGCAGAGATGTTCGCCACGAATATTTTCAGGAAAGAAGGCTCCTCCATGAATCGCAGTGTTGAAGACGGCCATGCCGCAACCGAGAAAACGCTCGTTCGAGTAGGGCACAGCCCCGACCCGGACGATGCGTTCATGTTCTATGCCTTAGCCGCGGATCGTATTGACACTGGGACCTATCGTTTTGAACACCAACTTGTCGACATTGAAACACTCAATCGCAGGGCCTTTGATGGGACGCTTGAACTGACGGCTTTGAGCATTCATGCCTACGCACACTTAAACGACCTTTACCTCCTGTGTCCTTGTGGCGCAAGCATGGGGGATGGCTATGGACCAATTGTGGTCTCGAAACAATTCCTGAATCGCGAATCGCTCGGCGAAGTCACGATCGCCATACCAGGAACGCTTACCAGCGCTTTTCTTTCACTGTCGCTGTGGCTTGGAAAACCGTTCCAGCATGTGGTCGTTCCATTTGACGAAATATTAAACGTTGTTCAGGCAGGTCAATTTGACGGTCGCCGCATAGACGCAGGACTTGTCATCCACGAAGGACAACTGACCTATGAGGATCAAGGGCTCCGCCTGGTGGTGGATCTCGGACGGTGGTGGAAGGATCGGCATGATCTTCCCTTGCCCCTAGGCGCCAATGGTATCCGACGCGATCTCGGAACTACGGCGATCAAAGAAATCACAGGACTGTTGTCCCAGAGCATTCGTTGGGGTCTTGAACATCGAGAAGAATCTTTGGACTATGCCATGAAGTGGGGCCGCAATCTCGATCGCAATCGCACGGATCGATTTGTCGGGATGTACGTCAATGATTGGACGTTAGATTTCGGTCCGCGAGGCCGAGCAAGCGTTCAGTTGTTTCTCGAGGAGGCCTTCGACGCCGGACTCATTCCAAATCGTATCCAGCCAGAATTTGTCGATTTTTAATCGATCGCTTTATCCAAAATAGGCAGGTTCGTTCCCTGCCTTCCATTTGATATTGCATCCAAGGCTCGATTTCTGAACGGCATCAATCGATCGTCCCGCTATCATCGCATCAATTGCGCGTCGGAGGTCTTCGCCGGTCACCGGCACACCATTGCCAGGACGACTGGAGTCGAGTTGCCCTCGATACACAAGCGACAACGATGGATCAAAGAGGAAAAAGTCGGGTGTGCACGCCGCGTGATATGACTTAGCAACCTCTTGAGTCTCGTCGAACAGATAGGGAAACTCGTATCCTCGCTCTTCTGATTCATGCACCATCTGTTCCGGTGAGTCTGCGGGGTGAAGGGAAACATCATTGGAATTAATGGCGATTACGCCGAGACCTTGTGGCAAGTATTCGCGTCCGATTCGAGAGATTTCGTCGGCCACATGTTTCACAAACGGACAGTGATTACAGATGAACATCACCATCAGACCATGAGGACCTTTTACATCAACAAGCGTCAGTTCGCGGCCATCGAGGCCCGGAAGACTAAAGTCTGGGGCGTGAGTGCCTAAAGGAAGCATTGTACTTGGGGTTTTGACCATGCGATTGTTCATCCTTTCGCGTTTCTAAAAAATACTCAATCACTCTTTGTTTTTGATTCGAATGCTCAACGTCGATTTCTCGGGTTTACGAAGAAATCGAACCCACACAAAATATTCTTTTTGCGTTGGCGGTGGTCACGGCTGCAATGCGTTGGATTGTCTCGTCTCGAAGAACCGCTAACGCACGGGCTGTGTGAACCACATGCGATGGTTCGTTTTTCTTGCCACGCAGCGGTTCTGGCGAGAGAAACGGGCTATCTGTTTCGAGAAGAAGCTGATCTGACGGTATCATTTTTGCGACATCGCGAAGGGCCTGCGCTGTTCGAAATGTAATCATTCCAGAAACGCCGATCATACAGCCAAGCTCAACTGCCTCCATCATTTGCTCACTCGTACCCGTAAAGGAATGCAGAATTGCCCGAACCGTACCCCGCGAAGAGGCTTCCCGGATCATCGCTATCGCATCGGCCGTGCTTTCTCGCATGTGCACAACGAGCGGCAATCCCATCTTTTGCGACAGTCTGATGTGTCGATCAAAATAGTCTCTCTGCAATTCTTGTGGAGAAGAGTCCCGAAACCAGTCGAGGCCGGTCTCTCCAATGGCGGCGGCTCTTCCGGAAACTACGAGCCGTAAAATTTCATCCCAATCTGTGGAGAGTGCCTGCCCAACGTCGTTTGGATGGATCCCAACAGAGGCGACGAACCCCGAATGATCTTTTACAAAGTCGATCGCTGCTTGACTGTCGTTTGCACAGGTTCCGATGACTGCCATGCCATCCACACCTGCTGCACGCGCCCTTAAGACAACCTGCGACAAATCCTCGCCGTAGTGACCGGCATCCAGATGGCAATGACTATCGAAAAATTCCATGAGATCATCCACTGAGCATCACAGACTGAAACTCAGATCACTACGACAGTTTCTGAGTTATTCAGCAGCACTCAACGGGTGAATGCCCCGACGAAGCTGTTCGAGTTGCACTGCGTACTCGAGAGTACTGTCGCGAACCTCTTGCAGCAGTGAACTCACCAATGCATCGCTTTGATCATCGGCGTGGCACAGACGAAGCAGCTCACTACACGTCTCGCTCCGCGCACGGAAATCGGAGGCCACCACACCGCTCAAAAATTCGACGTCGAGGTCGTGTGTTGCAGTAAAGCGAATCGGATATTCCAAAACTTGCGGAGTGCCTTCGCTCGTCGCCATTGCCGATGCAATTCGAGAAAGCAGACTTCGATTGACTGCTACCAGATCCGATAAAGATTCTTTGAGTTTTTCATTTCCGGGGTGCGACCACAACGAAGAATCCCCGAGATAGAGCAGCAGCGATTCGCCAACTACGCAAAAGAGTCTGCCGAGAGATTCTGATGGCTTCACAAGGCTTTCTCCAGATCAATCATTACCACATTCGCCTTTCATGGATCGGCGTGGACGTCCTGCAAAACATCTTTGTGCATGTGTAAACGCAACACCGTCAGGAGGCCATGCCCCCAGCCAACATTGCCAGCACGTAAAGCCCGGACCAAAACACTCCGAGAAATACCACTGGAAAAACAATTCCTGTGATCATGGCACCCGAGAGCGAAACCATAGGAATCTCAGCATGACGTCCCTGTTCAGGAGGTGGATCAGCGGTCATCACCTTTACCACCCGCAGATAGTAGAACAGGCTGACAACGGTATTCACGCCTCCGAGAACCAGAAGCAGGATCATCATCGGTCGCTCGGCTCCCGAAGAGATCGCTTGATAGAGCGATGCAAAAATAAGAAATTTTGACACAAATCCGGCCAGCGGTGGCAATCCGATCAGACTCACAAGCACGACAGCCATGGCAACCACGATGCCGGGGCTCGTGCGAACAAGCCCAGCGTATGACGCGATCTCTTCGCTGCGCAATTGATTCCGAAGCACCGCAACAATCGCAAATGCGCCCAGATTCATAAACACGTACGTTCCCAAATAAAATGCCACGGCAGCAATTGCTGCCTGAGAACCTTGTGGATTGATTCCCGCCATTGCCAATCCTGCTGCCACAGGCATCATCAGATAGCCAGCGTGAGCGATCGTGGAATACGCCAGAAGTCTCTTGATGTTCGTTTGTCCATAGGCGGCAAGATTTCCAAATGTGCACGTCACAGCTGCAAGCAGTCCAATGAGAGAGACAATAAAATGTCGAACGTCCTCAAGCGCTACGAGTCGTTGAGAGTCAACGACAACGTCAGGTACTTTTTGTGAATGCAACGGAGCAACTCCCTGAAACATCGCAGTCGAATTCGATGAATCGAGAACGGCGACTGCATCCCCCATATCGACGCCAACACCCAAGCCAAATGCAACTCGCACGAGGAGAGCAATGGCCGCAGCCTTACTGGCCACCGACAGAAATGCTCCCACTTCCGCCGCCGCTCCTTCAAACACGTCAGGACACCAGAAATGAAAGGGCACGGCCGAAAGCTTGAACGCCAAACCAACACTCATCATCAATCCACCAAGTGCCAGAATGATTCCGCACGTTTCAAGACCTCCGGAAGCGGAGAGATCGGCCAGTCGAAGCGCCATCGATGGCAGATGACAGGTTCCAAGAACTCCGGCCAACAGGCTCACGCCATAGAGCATGACACCAGCGGCTCCGGCACCAAACACCGCATACTTGAGCGCCGCTTCACTACTCGTGCGGCGGCCTTTGAGTAATCCCGCCATCACATAACTCGGCACGCTGGCCATCTCCACAGCCATAAATATCATCAGCAGATGATTGGCCGATGCCATCAAGCACATTCCAAGCGTGGCCCCAAGCATGAGCGTGTAAAAGTCAGCACCGTCTTCGTGGTCAGGTATCCCCGAAACCTTCGTGAACAAAATATACAGCACGAGAAAACCCATCAGCAGCAATCGCACATAGGCTGTCAATGAGTCATACACCAAAAGTCCTGTGAAAAGCTCCACTCTCGCTGCGGACACATTCACGAGAGCCCAAGGCGACCCCGGAAGGGCTCGCACGTCAGACCATGCGTACCAAAGTGCAAAGCAAACCCCACCCAAAGCCACAAGCCCTGAATCAAGTTTTTTCAATAACGGCAACGTTCTCAGCAGCAAGATCAAAACAATTGAAACCGCAAGACAGGCTTCCGGACGCACCAACGGCATCGAAGTCGACAAGGTGTCGCGAAAAGTGCTCGTCAGGAGTGCTGCAAGATTCACTGGGTCTTTCCTAAGGCTCTGGATGACGCTTCAAAACGTGCGGATAAATCAGTCTGTTGGCCAGTGGCACACTTACGGTTGCAATACTGCGGAGTCGAGAATGGGAGACGTCTTTTGCTGTGTTGCACTCTGGGGCTCAATGATTCCACCATTCAATCGCACAGCGTCGTTGACGTCGCGAGTCCATGCAGCAAGAGTTTGACACTGTTTATTAACAGTCGGTGAGATGTAGTTAAAGAGTCCTTGAGGATAGATACCAAAGAGGATTGCAAGGGCCACCAATGGCGTTGCAATTGCCAACTCTCTCCGCGTAATCGGAACAAGATCTTCACCGTGAGGCCCTTTGTACTCAGCCCCCAGATAGACTCGCTGGATGGCCCACAGGATGTAACCGGCGGTCAAGATTACCGTGAAGGCTGAAAGCGATGCGAAGAGACGGCTGTAGTTCCAACTCGAAAGAGTAACCAACACTTCTCCGATGAATCCACACATTCCGGGAAGCCCAAGGCCTGCGAAAAAAATTGCGACAGCTAATCCGCTATAGACGGGCATTCTATTAAAAATACCCCCGAACTCTTCGAGATTTCGATGATGCACGCGGTCGTATAAAACGCCCACCATAAAAAACATGCCCGCAGAACTGATGCCGTGAGCAATCATTTGAAACATGGCGCCATTCACGCCCTGTGCCCAATACTCCCAGCGATATTCCTGTCCAGCAACGGCGCTCCAGACTCCAAGTCCAAGCATTACGTATCCCATGTGGCTCACCGAACTGTAAGCAACCATGCGTTTAAAATCTTTTTGTGCAAGTGCCGCAAATGCTCCGTACAGCATCGAAAGCACTCCGATACCACAGACAAGCCATGCCAATGAAAGCCCAGCACCCGGACAGATCGGATAGCAGATCCGAAGAATTCCGTATCCACCGAGTTTCAGAAGAACTCCTGCGAGAATCATTGAAATCGGCGTCGGCGCCTCCACGTGAGCATCTGGCAGCCACGTGTGAAATGGCACGATCGGAACTTTGATTGCAAACCCGATCAACAGAAGTAGAAAGGCCCACGTTTCAAGACTCAGCCCGAGAATCTGCGCTGCTGCAAATGGCGATTCTGGAAGTTGTCCAATGGCGGCAAGCGCGAGCAAATTGAATGTGTGCTGCGGTCCTGGTAAGGACCGAATGGTGGCCGCGTCCATGAACGGAGACACTGCGTGAACTGCCACAAGCTGTTCATCTGAAAGAAGCTTGAGATCGCTCGTAAAGTAGAGCATCAAAATTGCCAGCAGCATCAACACACTTCCGACTAGCGTATACAGAAAGAACTTGATCGCCGCATATTCCCGACGAGGACCGCCCCAGATGCCAATCAAAAAATACATTGGCAGGAGCATCACTTCCCAGAAGACGTAAAAGAGAAAGAAATCGAGTGACATAAAGACTCCGAGCATGCCTGTTTCAAGCAAAAGAAACAGCACGAAATAGGCTTTTACATGCTTGGTAATGGGCCAACTCGCTGCCGCCGAAAGCATCGACAAAAATGTCGTCAGCACCACCAACGGCATGCTTATTCCGTCAACTCCGAGCAAATATTCGATGCCGAAGGATTGAATCCACGGCAACTTAATTACCGACTGCATGTCCGGTTCACCCAGCATGAATCCAACGCCGCCTGCGGTCACACCTCCAGGCAACGCAAGCCACACCGAGAGCATGAACACTATTGCCGTAGTCGTCAGCGCAATCCAGCGAACCAGATCCTCTCGCTGTCGGGGGATAATTGGCAGTGCGATGACCAACGCAACGCATGCTGGCAGGAAAACAAGCAACGAGAAGGGGAGCAATGCGGGCTGATTCATGAACACTTTTTCCGTCGGGTGAGCCGGGGGGTTAGCCGGCGATGGTCGAATTCCAAAGCATGCTTGCCAGAACGAATAACGCAATCGTGCCAATCACAATGAACATCACGTACTGTCTTACTTTTCCGGTTTGAAAGTCACGCATTTTCAAGCCGATATTCCATGTTGCATGAGCAGTTGCGTTGACCACGCCGTCTACGACAAATCGGTCAATCCAGTCGTCAAAAACAGCCAACCTTCGCGCACACCAAGCAATGCCATCGACAAATCTATCGATTGCATGTCGATCGGTGCCGCTCGCTAGGGAGGACACAAGCAAAACCGGTTTCATAAAAAGAAAGCTGTAGAGCTCATCGAAATACCAACTCTTTGACAGAAAAATCACAAGCGGCCCGAACATTCTGGAAAGCAATTCAACCGAAACGAATTTCCACAGATACAGACTTGTCGCCGCAAGCAATCCCAGCGCGGCCGTCGTGAATGCCACCAGTGTCGCCGAGCGATGCACCGCCCCCTGATGACTCTCATGCTCCGCCGGAATCATTAACGATACCTGCAGGAGTCCGTGAGAAGCACCTTCGCTTGTTCCAGCAGGACGAGCCTGTTCAAGCAGTCCAGTCAGTCCACCTTCTCCGGAAAATGACCACCCTGCCACGACGGCAAAAAAGGAAAGCACGACCAGAGGTGCCACCATGATCAAAGGAGATTCATGAGCATGCTCTGCGACGTGGTGATCTCGTGGTTCACCGGCAAATGTCATGTACCACAGCCGGAACATATAAAATGCGGTCAGAGATGCTCCTGCGGCAGCCGCAAGAAACAAAATCTGGTGGGAAGGATTATTTTGTACAAACGAAAGAGACTGCGCGAGAATCGCGTCTTTCGAGTAGTAACCGCTGAAACCAATCACAAATGGGATGCCTGCCCCGATGATCGCAAGGCAGCCGATGAGCATCGCACCTGCTGTCCACGGCATCACTTTTGCCAAACCACCCATGCGTCGCATGTCATTGGTATGGCAGGCATGGATGACCGATCCTGAGCAAAGAAAAAGAAGGCTCTTGAAGAACGCATGCGTGATGAGGTGAAACAGTCCAGCCACCCAGCCCCCTACTCCCAGCGCCAGCATCATGTACCCAAGTTGACTGATCGTTGAGTAGGCCAGCACACGCTTGATATCTGTCGCCACCATCGCAATCGTTGCGGCGATCACCAACGTAATCATGCCGATATAGGCAATGACCAGCAGCACCTCGGGCGCGAGAATCGGATAAAGACGACCCACTAAATAAACACCCGCAGCCACCATCGTGGCCGAATGAACAAGGGCAGAGACTGGCGTTGGCCCTTCCATCGCATCTGGCAACCAAACATGCAGTGGCACCTGTGCACTTTTTCCCACGCACCCGCAGAAAATTCCAAGACCTGCCACAATCAAGAGCCACGAACCGAGACCATCACTACGCCACTGTGAAATCCGACTCTTGAGTTCGCTCTCACCATCTCTCGGGCGAGTTGCATGCTCGATCATAATGCCTGCGATCTCACCTGAGGCCGAAGCCTTTACCATTCCGTCTGGCACGATGAGTTGATGATCGTTTTCTGCTGGACGAACGAGATTAAAAAGTCCTTTGGCAACGACTGGTTTCCCATCGTCAAGGCTCATCGTGACAGAGTCGGCAAACCGAAAGGTTCCAAGGGCACCCCACAGCGCCATCAAACCAATGAGCATTCCAAAATCACCAACCCGATTGAGGATGAACGCTTTGTTCGCAGCGTTTGAAGCTGTCTTTCGTTCGTAATAAAAACCAATCAAAAACCAGGAACAGATGCCAACGAGTTCCCAGAAAATGAAAATCATCGCAAGATTGCCAGCAATCACGATCCCAAACATGCTGAAACAAAAGAGCGACAGGGATTGAAAAAAACGAGAAAAACGTCCGGGGCGATGCAGATGCCCTCCTGCTACGAGGTGCACTTCATGATCGATTACTTCATGCAGTTCGTCGTGCATGTAGCCGGTAGCATAGATATGGATACACGAAGCTATCAAAGAAACCACCACAAACATCAACAGCGTCAGCGCATCGATGTACCAGCCGATTGTCAACTCAAGGGATCCCACCTTGAAAAGCGTGTACCAATCGCCGGAGTACGAAATCGGTACGTGCGCGCCTGCACCGTGCGAATCCGACGAATCGGGCGAGTGGTGCAAATTGTGCGCGTCTTCTGGCTGAACTCCTGCAGCGTCGGCATCGTGTGCCGGATGAACGGCTTCACTTGCATCCTCACTTCCGGACGCTTGATGATCGGCCAGATTCCACTGCGCAGATCCCGCAACCAGCACCGTTTGAGAATCCGTGAGAAGCACATGATGACTGCCATGACTTCCCCCGGACATGCCGTGCACACCAATCCACATCAGTAGTGCCGACAACGAAAATACAAACGAACAAACAATTGCAGCGGTTGCTACCGAAGCAGCATTTTTTCCGTGGGTCCCCATTCGGGGACCAAAAAAAAGGATGGCGACGAACGAGAACAGTGGCGTAATCCACGCCAAGCCCAGCAGAATCGGAAGTGTTTGTTCAAGTTCCATACGGATTTCGCAGTGTCACCAAAGACGCGGATCACCCTTTCAGATCTTCCGCTCGGTCAACGTCGACCGTCGCATGGTTGTTGTAAAAATTGAGTGTGATCGCAAGCGCCACGGCAGCCTCTGCGGCTGCAAGAAGAATCACAAACAGTGCAATCGCCTGGCCGTCGAGCCCAATCGACACCGTCGATTCTCCTCGTAGTACAGGGGAACCGAAGGCGATAAAGTTGATGTTGGCACCGTTGAGCACCAATTCTATTCCCATAAGCACGCCCAGCGCATTGCGTTTGATGACCATGCAAACGACTCCTGCGGTAAACAGAACAGCTCCCACAAGGAGGTAATGGGACACGCCAACAGGCTCGGCCAAAATGTTGAAAAAATTCATGATGCCACCCTCACTTCCTCTTTCAACTCACTCTGGCCAGCCGTTTCCACTGCGCGGGGAGTACGCCGTCGCTTGGCACGGGCCAAGTACGCAGCCCCTACGAGCACAACGAGCAGGTGGATCGAAACAATCTCAAAGGGAAGAAGGTATCCGCTGCGAATTGATGGTGTGACAATACCAGAGCTATCGTTATCCACTCGCATTCCTAAGAGTGCCATGCCCAGCGGAGTTGCAGAAGGCTCGGGCGCCTCTCTTTGTACTCCACCACCGACAGAGACTGCGGCCGTCCGCCAAGCATCCACACCAACGCTTGCCTGAACGAGCACCGCCAGCAGACATACAGCCAGTATCGATGCCAGCACCCAGTCGCGTTGCGGAGTTTTCATCGATACAAATGGGGCCTGCGCCGTAAGCATCACACCAAAAACCAACAGTACCAGTGTTCCGCCTACATAAATCATCAACTGCATCGCACCAACAAACTCTGCTCCCGCAAGAAAGAAGAGCCCCGCGGTCGCTCCCAGCGACAACACCAGATAAAAAGCCATTCGCACAACATTGTCAGTGAGCACAACCGCGACGGCCATCGCGCACGCTGCCAGTGCAAATATCGCAAAAAACATTCCATGCCAATTGATATTCGCGACACTGATGATTGTGGCAAACATCGACCCCGTAGTGATGGCAAATCCTGTATTCATAGACCCACCTGCGAAACAGGAGATTCGCTCTGTTCAAAACGGCTACTGCTCGGAGGTGCTTCACCATTTTTTTGCACCTGCAAAGACATCCCACCCGGGCCGAGCAGCCATCCTTCGCGAATTTCACCAGCAGGTCGTCCAAGTCCTCGAAAGAAACCACCGGGGAGCGCCAAGGTCCAGAGCATTGCACCCACAAACATCACCGCGGCGATGGGGGTGCAGTATTTGAGGCACGTGGTCATCACCTGATCAATACGAAGACGAGGCAGAGTCCATCTGACCCACATCATGATGAGTACTCCGAGCGTCGCTTTTGTCATTAAATTTGCGCACCCAGCCAGACGAACAAAATATCCTGTTGTGTCACCACTTCCATCGCTGAGCCCCAGAAGTGATGCCACAGGTACAGGACCATTCCAGCCGCCCAGAAAAAGAATCGCGGCGAGTGCACTGACAAGAAACATCGATCCATATTCGGCCATGAAGAAGAAACTCCAACGGAGTCCCGAGTATTCCGTGTGAAATCCAGCCACGAGTTCGCTTTCCGCTTCCGCCAGATCAAAGGGAGCCCGATTCACACTCGCGACCGCGCAGGTGACATAAATCCAAAATGTGATAAACGTAAATGGGTCGTGAAACAGGTACCACTGAAAAAACCATCCCGCCTGCTTCTCTCCAATCGTCACAAGGTCCATGCTGCCAGCGAGCATGACAGGAACAACCACACACATACCCAGCGGCACTTCATAGCTGACTACCTGTGCCGCTTCTCGCATGGCACCAAACAGCGACCATTTCGACGCCGATGCGTAGCCTGCAAGAATGACACCAAAGACCTCCAGCCCCAACACTGCAATCACAAAAAAAACACCGACGTTGAGGCGTTGTCCAACAAAATCAAAGGCAAAGGGAAGTGCGATGAAGGCCGCAAAGGAAGCGCAAAAGCTGACATACGGAGCAAGACGAAACAGCAGGCCGTCGGCTCCGTCGGGCATCAAATCTTCTTTTGTGAGAAGTTTGATTCCGTCGGCGAGCGATTGCAGCCAACCAAACTTGCCTCCGGTTCGTGTTGGACCGAGACGATCTTGAATGCGGGCGGCAATTTTGCGTTCTGCCCAGATAAAAGCGAGCGCTCCTCCTGCAATCACATTCAGAATAAAAAACGCTGCCAGGCTGGCAGTGATGGCCCAGGCGATCCAGTCGGGGAGCCCTCCAGTATGAATGAGAAAGTCAGCCATTGTGGTGCTTTACTTCGATCTGAAAATCTAAGACTTGAAAGAGAAATCCTCGGGACACAAACCCACTCGACGCAAAGAATTGTGAAATAGTGTACGAACTCGCGACAGGTCACAAGTGATCGGCAAATTCAGCATTTCCAACTGTTTTTCATCGAGAATTGTGAGCGATACACGTTACCTGTCAATCTCACCCATCACGATGTCGAGCGACCCCACGATCGCAGGCACATCAGCGATCAGGCAACCGCGACAAAGTTCGTGCAACACCGAGAGGTTGGAAAATGAACTGCTTCTTGCGCGGGCCCTCCACGGAATCGGCGTGCCATCTCCCACGAGATAGAAACCCATCTGCCCACGCGGGCATTCCGTTTCCAAGTAGGCGTCACCAACAGGCAGCTTTTCATTGATTTTGAGTGGTTCTCCAAGCGGACCGCGACAGGCCGAGTAACGGTCCATGGCCTGCCGTATAAGATCAACCGACTGAACAACTTCGAGCATTCGAACATAGAAACGATGCCAACTATCACCGACAACCGCTTCGCGCGGAACCGGTGGATAGGCATGGTCTCGGGGATAGTGACCATTTTTTTGAACTACCACCTCGAAGGCATATCCGTCGTACATACTTGTGTAGATGCTCTCTCCATCTCGTCGAAGATCCTGATCGACTCCACTTCCTCGAAGGACGGGACCAGAACAGCCGTAGTCGATCGCCAACGCCTCTGACAAGATGCCAATAGCAGCGGTTCGTTTTACGAATATTGCATTGGTGGTAAGGAGCGAGTGGTATTCGGCAATCAGTGGAGTGAACTGATCAAGAAATGCCTCGCACTTCTCGAGCCAGCCCGGAGGCAGATCGGCAGTTGCACCCCCTACGGTGAGATAGCTGTAGGTGAGTCTGGCACCGCATGTTTCTTCGAAAAGATCCAGAATCTTTTCGCGTTCTCGAAACGCATAGAGAAACGGACTAAATGTTCCAAGGTCGAGTCCATACGCTCCCATTCCAACCAAATGGCTGGCGAGACGACCAAGCTCCGCAATTAAAACTCTCAAGTGCCTCGCTTTTTCACTGACCTGATACCGCATCAGTTTTTCAACCGTAAGCGACCATCCGAGATTCATGTTCATCGCCGCGAGATAGTCCATTCTGTCGGTGTACGGAATCCACTGTCGCGGTGTTAGATTTTCCCCGATTTTTTCTGCACAGCGGTGGAGATACCCTATGTGCGATTCGACCTGTGAAACAATTTCGCCGTCGGTTCGAAGCACTAAACGCAGCACGCCGTGGGTGCTGGGGTGCTGAGGCCCCATATTGACAAGCATCTCATCGGTGCGAACGTCAAATTCAATGATTCTCGGATCATCATCAACCATCTGTGCCATTGTTCGATTTCCTTGTAAGGGCCGCCTCTCGTAGATCGAAGGCGATTGAATGCCGCACTTAACGGGCGCGAATGCCGTGATACTCAAGGGGCATCTCGTAGTCTCGACGAAGCGGATACCCAACCCAGTCTTCGGGGCAGAGAATTCGACGAAGATCGGGGTGCCCAATGAAGAAGATTCCCGACAGATCGAAAACCTCTCGTTCGTGCCAGTCGGCCGTGCGCCATACACCAGTCACGCTCGGAATTTCTGGCAACTGTCCAACCACGTCTCCTTTCCATCGGGGAAGGTTGGTCTTGATGACAATACTCGCACGAGCCACTGTGCTCCAAAGGTGATACACCATCTCGATGTGAGGCTTCCACTGAACCTTGGCAGCCTTCTTCGCATCAGGCTCAAACCAGTCGATGGCCGTAATGCATTCGAGTGAGTCAAACAGACTCTCCGGTGTTTTTTTTAACCACTGGCTTACCTCAGCGATTCGCTCGGCAACAACCTCAATCCACGGATCGATTGCTTCGAGATTCGAACCAATAATTGCGCCGGGCAATTCACTGGATGCTTTCTCAAGAAACGAAGAACCTCTCATCAACGGTTTTCTCCAGAGGATTTCATATTTCAAAAACCGGGTCGCGCCATACTCTTCATAAACGCATTGAAGAGGAACCTTTTTCTGAAGCAGCACGCGAAGCTCCAACAGCTCGAACCCAATCTAAATCGCCTCGATTCCAAACATAGGCAAAGCCAACCAAAAGAATTGCAAAAAAAATCGCCATGTCAATCACCGCCGTCTGTGCAATGAGTCGTCCAACTCGAGCCACAGCCCACGTTGCTTGGGCCTCTTGATTGCTGTCATCAAATCCAGCCGGCATGCGATCTGACTGCGGTGGTAGAACCACAAATTGCGGAACAACCGGTGCAGCAACTCCAAACTCCCGCATGAGTCCGTACGCCGCAGGGCTCAAACGAAGTCCCTGAACTGAGGCAGGAATAGATTTTCCTGGCGTCTCTGGCTGCTTCTCTTGTTGTATCGTGGCGGAAAATCCGACGGGCACGTCAGCTGTTTTTTCAAGCGTTTGAACAACCGTCACGAGTTCCGGGTCAGACAATTGCACAGCCTTTCCAAAGACCGTTGCCCAAGGAAAAAAGAGTGCCACTTCGACGTCAAAAATAATGAACAGCAAGGCCACCACATAAAATCGCAGATCAAACTGGACAAAACTTGAACCGATCGCGGGCTCTCCGCATTCATAGACTTCAAGTTTTTCAGCGTTGGGAGAGTGTGGACGAACCAACCGACCTACCAAGAGATTTACAAATAGAAATCCACCACCGAGAGCTACGAATAAGGCAACGTAACCTGCAATCAATACCGGATGCATGGGAAACTCATTCCAAAATCTAATTTCACTGATTCGGTCCGCCGTGAACCGGATTCACGATCACCTTTGAAGCCGAAACTGCTGTTGGATTGATTGAAGCGCGTCCCCAAGCCACGTCGACCGGCAAGCGAGCGAAGTCGACGATAGTTCCATCTCGACTGTAGCAACTCAGGTCATGAGAGGCCCCCATGAATATGCAGTCAACCGGACACGGTTCCACACAGAGGGCACAGAACATACATTTCGAATAATCGATCGTAAATCCGCTTACCCGAAATCCTTTGCCGTCTGTTACACGCTCTTTTCCAATGTAAATGCAGTCCACCGGACACACCTTCGCACATTGATCGCAGGCGATACACGTTGTGAGGTCGTACCGATGAAATCCCCGATAGCGAGCGGCCACCGGGACAGGAAGTTCTGGGTATTCAAACTTCTCCGTGAACGTTCGCTTTGTCTGATCAAACGTGCCGCCGAAAATGCGAAGCGTAACGCCCATGCCCTCGAGCACCGTCCATACAGCAGAAAAAATATTTTGAAACCAGTTTCGCATTCGAACGTTCTCAATCCCTCTGGGCTATCTCTTTCATGGAGATGGATGTGAATCCTGCAGACATTTCTACCTCACCTGAAAAGTTCCGGGAGTATAGGTTCAGAGATTTTCCCAACAAGCGACTCCTTGCCAACAGCGTCAGAGTTCTACTTTTTCTTCGCAGATTAAAACATATTCTCAAAAAATTCACATTTGACAGATTCCTGAATTGGAAATGTCATCCGATTGGTATTCAGTCAAATTTCAATGTTCTACGCACTCTCCTAATCACTAAAGAGTCCAAAGACCAAAAGCCTCCTAGAAAAACAGGTTCCAATAAACGTTTGGCTATTGATCTTTCTGTGTAAAAACGCCTAAAAACCCTCAAAATCTTTGATTTCTGGATAAACAGAGGCTTTTGAGCCTCTGTTTAAGAGGGGCGTTCTGTGCTCTTTAAAACGCTTGACGAGCGAGGTTCCCTCCGTACAGTAAAAGGGTATTGAAGCTGAAAGATACATTTTTTCCGTTTTTCTCCCCAGTTACTTTTGGAGAGAATCGATCGGAGAGTTGGCTCGTACGGTTTTTCATCTGTTTCGAATCCATTTTTTTGAACACGTGTTTGGTTTTTTGGTCGAGATGCCTCGCTTTTGAATTTTTTATGCTTGTCCTTTCTCGAAAAAAGAACGAAAGCATTGTTATTAACAACGACATCACCATCGTTGTCGTGGAGATTCGTGGCGATAAAGTGCGTCTTGGAATTGAGGCTCCAAAGGAAATTCCGGTCCACAGGCGGGAAGTCTTTGATGCTATTCAACGCGGGGACAGATCCGGCACTTCGACCTGCAAGGAAACACAATTCCATGAACTTTGGGTGGATATTGAATCGCCTCCCTGCATTGCCCCTTCTGGTGAAGAAATTCAGCCTTCGAAGACATCCGGCATCGTCGATTCTTCGGTTTGCGAAAGACCAGAGACACTTTAGATCGTTCTTGAAAACAGTGCGTTTTTAACCGTTTTTCAATTGACGCATCTTGACGAAATGCGTTTGTGGGATTAGATAGATGTGGGTTCGAAGAGATCTGTTCTTTCTCGTCGGATCTCCGTTTGGCCCCGTCGTCTAGAGGTTAGGACACTGGCCTTTCAAGCCGGCAGCACGGGTTCGATTCCCGTCGGGGTCATTTTTTTCGATCCGGCGGGTTCAGGAGTGAAGCTATGAGTTTTCCCTCTGATTCTGCTGATGCGACTGCGTCGCGGTTGATTCATTCAACGCACTACGATGCCGTAGTCATTGTTTCTTTTGGCGGACCAGAGTGCCAGCTCGATGTACTTCCATTTCTTGAGAATGTGCTGCGCGGTCGCAATGTGCCCCGCGAACGCATGCTCGAGGTAGCCGAACATTATCGGCACTGCGGTGGACGCAGCCCGATCAATGATCAAAACCGAATGCTTTTGAAGGCGCTCCAAGCCGAACTTTCAGCACACGGACCAGATATCCCTGTCTATTGGGGCAATCGAAACTGGCATCCGATGCTTGCCGACACCGTTCGACAAATGGCTGATGACGGGATTCGCAAAGCGATCGCTTTTGTGACAAGTGCCTACAGCAGCTATTCCGGTTGCAGGCAGTACCGAGAAAATATTGCGGCCGCCTGTGAACCACTCGGCGCGCGGGCGCCGAGCATCGACAAGATTCGAGTGTTTTTCAATCATCCTGGATTTGTCGGTCCCATGGCGGATCGTTTGACTCGGTCGCTCGAGCATTTTGAAGCCGATGTTCGGAACACGATTCCTGTGCTCTTCACAGCTCACAGCATTCCAACGTCAATGTCGCAGTCATGCCGATACGAAGCACAACTTACGGA
The DNA here is from genome assembly GCA_003669585.1 of Planctomycetota bacterium. Taxonomy (GTDB): domain Bacteria; phylum Planctomycetota; class Planctomycetia; order Pirellulales; family UBA1268; genus QWOQ01. Next base: position 65,274 of record QWOQ01000010.1, read on the forward strand.
GGCCTCTCGGCTTGTCGCAGAAACTGCGGGAGTTGCGAACTGGCGATTGGTGTACCAAAGTCGAAGTGGCCCACCGTCACAACCGTGGCTTGAGCCGGATGTGTGTGATGCCGTTCGAGAGTTGGCGACCTTGGGAAATAAACGCGTGGCGATTGTTCCCATTGGATTTATCTCCGATCACATGGAGGTGGTCTACGACTTAGACACCGAAGCTGCGGATGTTTGCAAAAGCTTGGGCATCGACATGGTTCGCACGCCGACCGTTGGCACCGATCCAATATTTATTCGAATGATTCGAGATCTGGTCGCTGAACGTGTTTGGAATCTTGATACACGACCAGCGATGGGATTACTCCCTGCCAATCACGATGTGTGTCCACTTGATTGTTGCCCCGCCGGACAACGCCCTCGAGGAGTTTCCGAACCGATCGCTGCGCAGACATGACGCTTAGACGAGGCGAGCAGGGATTATTCTCGGCGAGCACCTTGTTCATCGATACACTCTTAGGGATTCCGATCGTTTTTTGTGACAATTGCCATCGAAAGCACGCATCCCAAAAATCGGCTGGGAATTTTCTACCGTCTGATCCTCATGCGTGTGTGATACACAACGCCAGATCATGCAGCCACTCCACACATCGGCCATACATCAACCTTTCGTGGTGTTGGTGCATGGATTTTTAGCACATCGGATTTTCCTTGCGCTCCTTCAGTGGCGGCTGCACAAGCAGGGCTTTCGTACGCTCAACTGGGGATATGAAAGTGTTCTGCAGTCGATTGAGTCGCACGCAGAACGATTCGCGGAGCGTCTCAAAATCCTCGACGCAGACCCCACGATTGAGTCGATCCATCTGGTTGCACACAGCATGGGAGGCATCGTGGCACGTTCTGCTTTAGATCGATTTCGTCCTAAAAAACTTCAGCGATTTGTAATGCTTGCACCACCGAATCACGGTTCGTTCATCGCAGCAATACTCTCTCCTTTGATCGGTTCGCTGCTCAAGCCTGTGGCAGAACTTTCGACCTCTCCAGGAAGTCGTATCCACTCTATTGGCATGCCCGAGAGTATCGAAGTTGGTGTCATTGCTGCCGGCTGGGATCAACTCGTTTCGATTGAAAGCACACGACTGCCTATACCTCACCAGCACGTGATTGTGCCCTGCATGCATTCCAGTCTTCTTTTTAGACGCGATGTGGTGGCCCTTATCTGCGAGTTTCTTACCCGAGGAACTTTTGTTGAAAACAGATCCGAGAGTCACGACACTCGTTTGTCACCTTCCTCCACTTCCACTCCATAAATTTTGAAGACTGTTCGATTTCATGCATTCACACTCCCAAAATCAAAGACGTCAACTCGGCCAAACCCAACTTCATGTTGGACCAATAAGTCTTGGCTGCTGGCCTCTGGCGGGCATGACTCGCGAAGGAATAACGCACTCGATGGCCGTTGACACGATTCTCGCTGCACTCGATGCAGGAATCACTCACCTCGACACGGCTTACTGCTACGGTGAATCTGGAGAGAGCGAACGGGCCATTGCACAAGCCATCATCGGTCGCCGTGATCAACTCGTCATTGCAGGAAAATGTGGCATTCACTGGCTTGCTGGTCGACAGCAGGTTGTTGATGGTCGGCCCCAAACGCTCAGAGCTGAAGTGGAAACCAGCCTCGCCCGACTTGGTATCGATTTTCTTGATCTGCTCTATCTCCACGCCCCCGATCCCACTCTCGATATTGAAGTTTCGGCAGCAGGACTCTTTTCACTTCTTGAGCAGGGACTTGTGCGAAGCGTGGGAGTGTCAAATGTGAATGTTTCGGAACTGAAACGATTTTCAAGCTGTTGTCCGGTGTCAGCCTGTCAGTCTCCCTACAACATGCTGCAACGCGACATTGAGGTCGATCTTGTGCCATGGTGTCTGGAAAATCGTGTGTCTGTCATGGTCTACTGGCCTTTGATGAAGGGACTTTTGAGCGGCAGTATGGATAGCACTCGGCATTTTCCCGAGACAGACAGTCGGCACAAATATCCGATGTTTCAGGGGGAGGAGTTTTCACGAAACCTCGCTTTTGTTGATTCTCTGCGCCCTGTTGCCGCAAGACTTCAAGTGAAGCTCAGCCAATTGGTACTCGCATGGACGGCTCAACAACCAGGCATTACGAGTGTTTTGGTCGGAGCAACAAATCCGCAGCAAGCCCGTGAAAATGCCGGAGCTCTCGGAATCGTTTTCAATCCTCTCGATCAAAGGGAGATTGCAAATGCCATCGCGAGTCGAGGAACGGCAGCATCAAGGCCTGCGGTAAAAACTCGTTAGCCCAATGGAGGATGAAGGATGGAGAATGCACGTTTTCTAGGAACACACTCTCACGCCGCTCCGATGGTGGCACCAATCGCCTGTGCGACACTCACGTACGACTGTCGCACTTTCAGACAGACCTGACGAAATGATTCTGGACGGCGAACGCCGGCGAGTCTGAGCGTTTCAATGGCACCGCGACGAAATACAAGGTCTCCTGCGGGATACCACGCCTGACCCAGACGCACATCGATATCAATCGCATCAAATCGATTCAGATCGACGAACTGTTCAACGCGTGGATTGATGCCGCATTCGATGATCACACGACGATTCGTGAGTCGGTAGCGTTGAATTGCCCAAGGCAATCGCATCGACAGATACAAAGGCAGCACCAGCGGAATGCTCGGTACCAGCGCGAGTCTTCCCAATGAAAAAGGGCCAATTCCAAAACGAATTGAATATAATCTTCCGAGCCATCGTCCAACCGATGTTGCTGCAACCGATGGCCACACCGTCATGATCGTCACCTCCAATGAATCGGGAGGCGAAACTCCTGCAATCGGCTGAACTGTCATACGAATCCACCGTGTAAGAAACGCTGTTGACCGATTCTCTGCCGGGTAGACCTACGTTCCACGGCTTTCCTAAAATCCTTGCAGCAACATACTCCGGCCCCGAACTGTTCGCCACAGGTGTTCAAAATGCTCGTCTATACGAGCGAACCATAAACAGTGCGCATAAAAAACCCGTTGGGGCTCGGCCAAGAGCCCCAACGGATCCATAGTCATTTGAAAATTTTTGGCAGACTGACGCATTTAGGAAATTCCTAAATGAATCTTTCTCTTTCGGAAACAACGCGATCGTCTCCACAATCTGAATCCTAAAGCCATACGTACAACAAACCAAAAGGAACGTCATACGACAACTTCAGGGTTGTTGAAAAAAACCCGAGGGTTTAATCCAACGGTATCCTTAGAAAGGAGGTGATCCAGCCGCAGGTTCCCCTACGGCTACCTTGTTACGACTTAGTCCCAATCACAGAGTTCATCTTAGGCGACTGGCTCCCCATCTCCGAAGAGACAGGGTTACCTCGGCGACTTCGGATGCCCCCCACTTTCGTGGCTTGACGGGCGGTGTGTACAAGGCTCAGGAACACATTCACCGCGGTATGCTGACCCGCGATTACTAGCGATTCCAGCTTCATGCAGGCGAGTTGCAGCCTGCAATCCGAA
>QWOQ01000001.1 GCA_003669585.1 Planctomycetota bacterium
CTCGGAATCAAACTTCTCGATCACCTTGTGATCGGTGAAATCGGGTTTCACTCATGTCAGGAGCATGGAAGGGGTTTCACCCCCTCCGAACCCCGCCCACTCATCGGCTGATGGCCAGCCCTGGCGCCAGACACGGCGCCTCGCGACATGTTTGCCCCGGGACGCCCGGGGCTTTTTTATTATTTTGGAGAAGACAATGACCCACGACAGAACCACCACCTTTGACCCGAACACCCCCCTTAACTTGGGACCTCGGCACTTTCGAGGGTTTCAATTTCCGGGATCGGTCCGCCATTGACCACAGTCTCACCGCCGACCCTGTGGTAGCATGGGACCACGACCGGGAAGGTGAAGCCGAGTTGTGGCCATCCGGCGACAATCGCGGTGTATCCGCAGTCTTCGCCGGAAAGACCTCTATCACCGCGTCCGAGCTTGTCGCCCTCGATCGTCTTCTGGACCACCTGGGGGGGCGGGTGGCACCCTGGCCCTAGTGGGCGAAGACGAAGACGCCAAGTGCGGGCCTCCCCGGTCCTCTGCCCTGCCCCAAGGCTGCCGGAGATTTGCGGCGGAAGATTCCGCGCACTCGGCTAACGACTCCCCTCACCTAACAGTGACGACAAACGATCGGGAGCACGGCACAAAGTTCAGTAGCCGTTTCGCTTCAGCCACTGGGCGAGGGCCTCCGCCACAATCTCCTGCTGCGTGTAGGGTCGCACCCGCCGGGCCTTCCGGTCTGCGGAGGCCCGCACGAGCGAGGAGGGAATCTCGGTGGGCACGCGAAAGGTCATGGAGACCAGGGCGTTCAAGGCCATGGGTTCCGGTTCGCGATCGCGCACCAGTTTGGACCTGGCCGGTTTCGCTTCGCCCGCTTCCACCGGTGCAGGGTTTCCAGCAGCTCCCCGCTCCGTTTCTTGCGGCGGCGGCACAACCTCGGGCGCGACGGCGTTTTCCTCGGACGACGGCGCGGCCTCCGCCTGCTCGGGAGGAGTTGCCGGAGCCGGGGCGGCGGCGGGCGTCTCCAGCACGGTGGTGGCAACGCGAGGCCTGGGAGTTCCGGCCCGAATCAGTTCGATCGCCTCGGGCGGGAGCGTTTCAGACGTGAGCAGGGCTGCGGTCATCGGACGCCGTGGTTGTCGTTCTGGATTCATAAGTCATCACTTCCTCAAACAGTTCCTTGATCTCGAAGGCGGCATCCGTGGCGCTTTTGGTGCCGAGTTTCCACACCACGGTCCCCTGCCCCACCGCATCGGCATAGGCCTGCCGCAATCTCATCTCCTTGGAGGCGGGAATTCCCAGGGACTGCGCGGTCTCCAGGAGTTCCTGTGAGAGGCGGTATTGCACCTGCAGTTTGTTCGGGACCAGCAGCGCCACAGGAGGCCCCTTGCGGATGGTGCGAACCTGCCGCAGAACCCGAATCGCGTCGGTGGCCGCCCGCAGATCCAGCACCGAGGGGCCACAGGGCAGCAGCGTGAGGTCGGCGACAAACAGAATCGCGCGGGTCACCTCCGAAAGTCCGGCGGGACCGTCGACGACAATGTGGTCGTATTCGTGAACCAGCTTCGGGAGTTGATCGAGCACGTCGTCCGGGGTGTGCAACCGGATCTGGGGAAGAGTGGGTGCCGCCTCTCCCAGCCACACCGAGGAGGAGCCCTGCACGTCCGAGTCCACGAGGGCGACCTTCTTCCCCTGCTCCGCGAGCCAGACCGCCAGATGAACGGCGATGGTGGACTTCCCGACGCCGCCCTTGGAGTTAGTGAGCGCAATAATCATTAAGCTTGTTTACATGCTTGCAAACTTTCTGGCAAGCTTGTTTCTTTGCACGTTAGTTTGCGTGTTTGCTTGTTTGTTGGCACGCTTGCTTGCTTGCATGTTTGCAAGCAAGCTTGCACGCATTATTGTTGTAAATCGGCACTTTTTGCCCTTCTGGTGGTTATGAACGTCAACGGATGGCGGTCCAAAGCTCCTGGGTGCCCGCTGGAGCGCTTTTCAGCCACAAAGGGGAGCATCCGGACGTCCGGCTGGTGTGTGAGAGCTAATAGAAGGGAATAGGAGGTCGCCGTGTTTGGAGTCTGGAGGCCGGAGACGCCACGGTCACCTGACCGGAGCGACCACACCATGAGGTTCCCAGCGGATCCCGTGAACAGACCGGGAAGGATGACCCGACCTGTTCGCCGTTGCACACCCGGGGAAAACGTGGCTCGTTATTCGTGGGCACGGGTGATTAATGAACCACAGAAACCGGTGCTGACCGTTGATTAACGAGCCACATTTTCCCCACCCTGTCGGTCCATGGGGATGCAGGTGCATTTCGGAACCTGGGAAAACAGTGGGAAATGCCCATGAATTGAAGGTTCCGGGCCACTCTCGGACAACAAAGCGGCAACAGGAAGGAAGGTAATTGGAGGCAAGTGCCTGACGATTAACGAGCCACAAAATCACAACGCCTACAAAAACAGCCTGTTTTCTAGGGAACACCAAGCGTTCGCCCGGGGGCTCCTATCGATTAACGAGCCACATCTCTTGACAATGCAGCTCGGAACATGATTAATGAGCCACAGATTACCGATAAATGAACCATGAAACAGGAGTTCTCGGGATACTATCGATTAATGAGACACACATTTCACTCTCACCATCGATGGACGAGCCATGTTTTATTGATTGATGAGCCACCTTTTTTGCGGGCCTGTTGATTAACGAAACATGGATTAGTGATTAACGAACCACAAAATACTTTGCAAGTGCTTGAAAGCAATAGGGAATCCGGCGGCTAACTATAAACCTTGTTGTTAATAACCATCAAAAACAACAACAGGTGTTGTTGTTTCATCGGTCGACTTTTCGGAGAGCATTATGGAAAACGAGCTCATGGAAGATCAAACTGAGAACCCCGAGATGCGGGTGGTGCCAGCGCTGCCCGAGAAGTTCGTGGAGGGTCGAGACGAGCTGAACTTCGCCGAGTTTCCATTGGGAACCATTTCGGAACGCACCGATGCGAACACCAAGACCCTGATCTTTGAGGACAAGATTTTCGACAAGTCGCGCAACCAACTGATCACGCGTCGGCTGACCATCACGGGATCCGATGCCTTTGGTCTGCCGACGTCGACCGATGACGAGGTTTTGCTGGGGCTGATCCAGCTCTCAAAACTGCAGAAGTTCGAGGACCGCCGGGTTTTCTTTTCGCGTTACCAGCTGCTTAAACTCCTGCGCTGGCCGATCAGCGGCCAGAGCTACGCGCGAATTGATCAGGCGCTCAACCGCTGGATCGGGGTGACGCTGTATTACCAGAATGCGTGGCGGGACAAGTCCACCAACGCCTGGGTGGATGAGAAGTTTCACATTCTGGAGCGGGTGAAGATTTATTCGCTGGAGAATGAAAGCTCCCGGCCCAAGCCATCCCCCCAGCAGGGAAGCTTCGAATTTGCCGCGTCGTTCTTTGTCTGGAATGACGCGCTCTTCAAGAGTTTCAGCCACGGCAACCTCAAGGCGCTCAATTACGACTTTGTTCTCGGGCTGAAAAGCTCCATCTCCCGCAGGCTCTACCGTTTTCTGGACAAGCGTTTTTTTCATTCAAGAACCCTGGAGTTTGAACTGAAGAATCTCGCCTATGAGCACATCGGTTTATCGCGGAAAACTCCGGTCGGGGATCTGAAGCGCAAGCTTGGCGTGGCGATGGACGAGCTGGTCACAAAAAAGTTCCTGAAGGATCTGCCGAAGGAACGCCGGTTCACCAAGGTTCGCGCGGGCCACTGGCGGGTGGCGTTTGAGCGGATGCCGGAAGGGCAGGGGAGTGGGATGGGGGGAGACCTCCCGCTGATTGAGTTGAAGGTTGAGGCGCCAGAACTGTCCCCCGTGGAACAGAAGCTTGTAGGACTGGGAGTCACGCAGGAACGGGCACGAAAGCTGGCCTCAGCGCACAGTCACGAGCTCATTCAGGAGAAGATTGATGTGCTGGAGTTTCTGGTCAGCACCGGCGACCCCAAGGTGGCGACGAACCCGGCGGGCTTTCTGGTTCGATCGATCGAACAACGTTTTGAACCGCCCCGCAATTTCGTGCCGCCCGGCGTGTTGAAGGAGAAGGAGGTGGCGAAAACCAAGCGGGCCGAGGAACGCCTCACCAAGGAAAAGCGACGCCAGGATCGGGAGGAAGCCCGGGAGCGCGACTGGCAGGCGGCGATCGATGGCTACTGGCAGGGGCTCACCCCGGAGGGCAGGGCCCGGGCTGAGGAAGCGGCGCTGAAGGGCGCCGAGCATTTCCAGCAGGATCTGATTTCCAGGGGAGGTGCGCTGGGCAAGGCGGCCCGCCAGTCCGTGCTCAACAATCACGCCCTTTCGCAGCTGGCCAACGGATGACGACTGTCCACGGGTTTTGCTGGTTCAGGCAGGAGGCCTGCCGTGATCCTTCCTGATCCCTCAAAGTCCCAGAATTGGTCCCCGGTGGGCATGAGCTCTTTTTTTCCGAAAAAGAGGCATTCTATATCTACCAACTATCATCAAGACATGATATGAATGATGGAGAGTGATGTTTTTTAAGGAGGAGTGATTCAATGAAGAGAATGTCAGTCAGAACAGTGTCGTTGGACCCGGTGGAGCGCAACCTGACGCGCGGTCAACTGGCGGAGAGCATCCTGAGAACCTTTCAGCGCGAGACAGGTGTCGACCGCGAGGATCTGCTGTGCGATCTGCTGGCGAATCTCATGCACTGGTGTGATCAAAACAGCTTTAGATTTGATAACGAACTCCGACGCGGCCTGAACCATTACCGCTGTGAGGCGGCGGGCGAACTTTAGAACACCCCCGGCCCCCAGGTCATGGCGGGTGCAGAGAACCCGGTCGCCCACGAAGAAACGTTTTCCGTCGGGGTCGAGGTGGTGCGGAGCGGGTTCCGAAAGGCGTCGGGCGCAATCTGGCCCGTGCGTCCCGGGGCGGCGGCTCATGGCCGAGTGCATGTCGCTCGGCGCCACTCTTCCTCGAAGCCAGCGAACCCTCCTTTGAGGAGGACCTGCGCTGGTCCACCTTGCCCGGCGGCTTGAGTCCGGGCTCACCGCACCAACGTGAGCTCCAATTCCGGTCCCTCAGCCAGGCTCATCGCCGCGTGCTTCTCGTGACTGCGCTGCATCTGCGGCAGCACGGAGGATAGTTCATCAGCCACATACCAGCGGGTGGTGCCGCGAGCGCGTGAAGCCTGCACGTAGGACATCTCGCGATCCGTCATCGAGCCGCCGGTGAGGATGAACGTATTCTCGGTCGTCATGCCCTGGGCCTTGTGTGTGGTCAGCGCGTAACCTAAACGAAGGTGTTCGTAGCCGTCGGCGTTCAATGCGATGGTGCCGCCGGTGTCGAGCGTCACCCTCAACGTTTGCCCCTCGATGGAGCTGACGGTGCCGAGATCGCCGTTGCAGACGCCGAGCGTGC
>QWOQ01000015.1 GCA_003669585.1 Planctomycetota bacterium
AATTTTTCGTGGGGATTTCGATCGCAGCACAGTGGCGGATCGCAATTTCTGTTTGGCGACGGCAGCACAAAACTTCTGTCCCAGGAAATTGAACACACGCTCTATCAAAAGCTCGGCGGAAAAGCGGACGGCAATGCCGTCGGAAGTTTCTAACGCAAGGGCTTTTGTGAAGTTTAAAAGCAACATGTGAACGCAGGCTCCATACACACCAAGGGAAAATGCTGTGAACCGTTTTCGTATTGAAATGATGGCCACGAAATTGATGGGATTGATGGCATTGATGGGATTGCTGAGCATGAGCATGTTCGTCGGTTGCAGTGGAGCCTCTTCGGTCAAGGTTTATCCGGCTGGCGGCACGATCACGTACGACGGCAAGCCTCTTGAGGGAGCGACGGTGATGTTTGTTCCCGCAAAAGGCGCCCCAAGCGACGGCATAACAGATGCCTCAGGCAAATACACGATAAAGACCAATGGAAAGCCAGGCGCTCCTGTTGGTTCAAATAAGGTGATGGTAAGCAAGGCTCCAGCAGGTATCCCAAGCAACATGCCAGCCAATCCAACTCCTGACGACATGAAATTAATGATGCAGAAGGGAGGCAAGCCATTGGCTGCAAAGTCGGAAATTCCAGAGAAGTATTCACAGGTCGAAGGAAGTGGACTCTCTGCCGACGTTACCAGCAATGCGTCTCAAAATGTCTTTGACTTCGATCTCAAGGATTGAGTGACAAACTTCTACTCGGGCCTGTCATGTTGAGAGCGTCGCGATTGAGAAACACTCGCAGCATGTGGCTGATGAGCCTGCTGGCTGGAGTGGTCGCAATCGCACTTGTGTCGTTTGGTCCGTTGCGAGAACAGTTGCAATATGCAACAGCGAAAGCTGCCATTGCCGATCGCGACTGGCCTAGGGCAATAAAAATTCTTGAACGGCTTCAACAAAAAACAGGGCCAACGGCAAGACAGCAGTTTCTACTCGGATGCGTGCATCGACGGCAGGGGGAGTTTCGGGACGGCGAAACGTGTTTTGAAAGAGCTGAATCGCTCGGATGGGAAAAGGTTGAGATTCGCAGGCAGCGATTGCTCACCGTGGCACAAGCCGGCGACATCAAAGATGTGGAACAAGAATTAATTCGTCTGCTTGATTCCGGCGGAGATGATCTCTTGGCGGAAGAGATTTACGAGGCGATGGCCAAAGGGTATCTCAATTCATTTCGAATGCCAGATGCGGATCGCTGCCTAAAGTTTTGGGCGGATTGGCAAAAAAATAATCCAGTTCAGCATTTCCTCAAAGGCACGCTCGAAGAGAGATTCGAACGACCAGCAGCAGCTCTCAAAGAATACACAGCGGCGATTGCAATCGCCCCGGATCTATTCGAGCCGATGGCGCGCATTGCTCAACTCGAACTCGACACGGCTCTTCTGCAAAATGCATCCGAGAGTTTTTTGCGTTGTCGTGTAATGCGTCCTGACGATGGTGACTCCGCGATTGGACTTGCGGTCTGCAGATCGCGAACTGGACAGCGACAGGAGGCGAAGTCGCTTTTCTATGAATCGCTCTCACTCGAGTTAATTCCCGAAAAAGCGTCTGTTGTTTTTTCTGAACTTGGACAACTGATGCTCGAAGATGGCGAAGCGGAAAAAAGCGTCTGGCTTTTTGCGAAGTCTGTTGAACTCGACCCCAAAAATTCTCGCAGCCGATTTGGTTTCGCTGCGGCACTTTCCCGGATCGGTAAGACTGAGGAAGCAAAACAAGAACAGCTCGTAGGGCAACATCTCGGAGAACAGCAGCGGAAGCTCATCAATATCACCCGCCAGGCAATTGGTGAACCCGAGAATCCTCAACTGCGAGTGGAGGCGGGAAAGATTCTCATGGAACAAGGCTTTGGCTCGGAGGGCGTGCGATGGCTGGAGACCGCTCTTCAGATTGAAAAAGGACACCAAGAATGTCGCCGACTGCTGGCAGACTATTATGACGGTCTTGGAAAAATCGATCGTGCATCCGAGCATCGGTCATGGATCAAGGAACAACAAATCACACAATAGAAAGCCTCTCGACAACAGGCTTCGTACATGAACAAGATGAACAGTTGCGATGGACGAGAACGAGCCCTGCTGTGGCTTCGACACAGTGGGCTCGTCGTGGCGATACTTCTTTGTGCCTGTCGACGCGACCGGGAACCCATTGTCACTTCCGCAGAGGATTCTCTTGCGAGTGACGCAATCACTGATGTCAACGAAAGCATCGCGTTTGTGGAGCGTTCCAAAGAGTTGGGTGTTGTTGCAACGTATCGAAATGGCGAAGAGCAGAACCACTGCACGCTCCTCGAATCGCTCGGCGGAGGCGTTGGCTGGTTTGATTTTGATCGGGATGGGTGGCTCGATCTCGTGACTGCCGGAGGTGGAATTATTTCGCAAGAGAACCAGATCACTGGTTTGTCCTGTGCGCTGTTTCAAAACAGAAGCGGCCAAGCATTTCAAAACATTTTCCAGCAGGCGGGCTTTCATACCGAGTCTCTTTACAGCCACGGTATCGCTATTGGTGACTTCGACAACGATGGCTTCCCGGATCTGATTGTCACCGGATTCGGCGTGCCACAGCTTTGGCACAATGCGGGAGACGGCACATTGATTCTTACTGCTGGACTTGGCAGCGGTATCGACGATCGCTGGAGCTCAAGTGCAGGCTGGGCCGATTTGAATGGCGATGGAAATCTCGATCTCTATCTAGCCCGCTACGTAAACTGGTCGTTTGAAAACCATCCTTTCTGCCAAGATTCGAAATCCGCCCGAGATATCTGCCCGCCGAGATCGTTTGAGGGACTTCCAGATTCGGTCTATTTCAGTAACGGCTCTGGATCATTTCGCGATGTTTCGGCAGAAATAGGAATCCGGACTGATGGCAAGGGGCTTGGTGTACTTTTAGCGGATGTCGATCTCGATGGAGACGTCGATGCGTACGTGGCCAACGACACCACAGACAATTTCCTCTATTTCAACGATGGACGCGGTTCACTTGAGGAAGGTGGGCTTTTGAGTGGCGTGGCGCTCGATGACAACGGAATTCCCAACGGAAGTATGGGAATTGATCTGTGCGACTTTAATCGCGACGGTCTTCCCGACATCTGGGTGACCAACTATGAGCGGGAATATTTTGCAATCTATCGCAACGAAGGGCGGGGACAATTTCTGCACGTGAGCAGGCGATACGGAATCACCGATCTTGGTGGACTGTTTGTCGGCTTTGGAACAGTTTGTGAAGATTTTAATACAGACGGATTCACCGACATTGTGGTGGCCAATGGACATGTGATCAAGTTTCCAGACGCCTCTCCCCGCATGCAACTTCCCCTCTATCTTCGATTCAACGGAGAACGATTTCAGCGAGAGCAAGCAGCGAACGGTTCTTACTTTGACACAGTTCACGAAGGTCGTGGCGCGGCGGCAGGAGACTATGATGGCGATGGTGATATCGATCTGGCCGTGTCGCACCTCAATGCACCTGTGGCGGTTCTTGAAAATAGATTCATTGCAAAGAACCATTCGATTCTGGTTGAACTGATCGGAACCTCGTCTAACCGCGATGCAGTAGGAGCACGAGTGGATCTTTTCCAAGACAGCGGCCCTCCCATGAGTCGTCAAATTGTTGGAGGAGGGAGCTATCTTTCTCACAGCGACCGTCGATTGAATTTCACACTGCCAGACACAATTGAGATGGCTGACGATGCAAAACCGTTTTCAGATCTCGCTAGGTCTCTTCGGTTGACGGTGCAATGGCCCTCTGGCACAAACCAGACCCTCACGGTGCCATCGACAAACCGTTTCATCCGAATTGTGGAGCCATTGGCATCCGATACGCAGGGGTTGCAGCGTGGGAGACAGCCGTGAACGAAATATCTTCAGCCGATCCAAAGAGAGCCAACGGTGGGACTATGCGATTGGGCTGGTCTGTGATCGCGTGGATCGCGTTGATCACGTTGATCGCTGTGATCGCAATGGTTGCAGGAATTCCAGTGGTGCGACGAATGACAAGCCCTTCAAAAGAAGTCCTTTTTCAAAAGGGACTCGAACGGGTCAGTCGTGGAGATATTGTCAGCGCACGAGAAATGATACGGAGCCTTCACGCAAATGGCGCACCAGAAATGGCGTTGCTCGTGCAGGCAAGGGTGCTCCTGGCAAAAGGATTTCTGCAGCCCGCGATTGATTCCCTCGAAAACGTTGAGGGGGGAGCGGATATTGTAAAAATGAAATTGTTGGTGCAGGGAGAGGCAGCGTATCGAATGGGCCAGCATTCCGAGACCGAGGCGGCACTTATCGAGGTGCTTGCGATTGACTCACAGTGCGTTGATGCGCATCGATTGCTCGCAGCCTCGTACTACGATATCGGCGCAGTCCATGCTGCGATTCATCACCTCACGCAGACAGCGCAGCTGTCGCCGAGAGATCCCAGGCCGCATCGATTACTGGCGCTCATTCATAAAGACTATGAACTTTTTGACGAAGCTATTCCGCTCTACAAAGAGTCGCTGCGAAGAGGACCAGATCAACCCGATCGCGATGATTTACTGTTTGAAATGGCATCGTGTCAGGTCAAAATGCGTCAACCTCGAGAGGCCCTCAACACGCTCGCGATGGGCAGAGATGGGATTCATGAAAACGTGCTGCGAGCCGAATGCCAACTTGGATTAGGAGATATCGAGGAGGCTCGAACACTCATTGTCAAAGTGACGAAGAATGAGGCGGACAATCTCGATGCGATGGTTCTTTTGGGCACGATTTTGCTCGAAGACGGCGATGCGACAGGGGCGGCGGAAGTGCTTTTGCGTGCGTCAACAAAATATCCCAAAGATTACCTGTGCCACTTCAAACTTGCGCAGGCTTTTACAAAAATGGAACGCCTCGACGACGCGCGTCAAGAAAGGGAGATTGCGGAACAGATTCGAACACTGCGCAAAGAATTTGCCGAGTTGCATCAGGTGGCGTGGGACAACCCTGAGGATCCAAAAGTACGTCTGCGACTTGCGGCACTCGCTGCCGAACTTCTCAGACCAGATTTGGAGCAGGTGTGGCTTCATGCGGCGGCCGCCGTCGGTGAGATTGTTTTTCAGCCTCAGCCATAACCAATCGCGTTCGTCAAAAGTGGTTTGATGGTTGAATCGCAGCGGCCCTCAAAGGCATACTCGCCTCAACGGGAGTTTCGATGATTGTTCAAGCATGGTGCATGTCGTGGTGGACTCGGTTGAAATCGAGGAGAGGAATTCTTGCAGTCGGACTTGTGATTGTGGTTTTCGGAGTGATTCCGGAGATCGCGATCTGGCGGGTGCAAAGCCTCATTGAACTTCGGCAACACCCGCAAGCACAACGAATGCTCAGTCTTGCCAACATGCTGAGCGTTCGCCGTGGCGAGGTCCATTTTCAAATGGCCCGAATCAAACGACGGCAGAGAGATTTCGAACGGATGCGAGAGCATCTGCTTGTGGCAGAATCGGCCGGCTGGCCGGTAAATCTTCTTCATCGTGAACAGTGGCTGGCACTTGCCCAAACCGCTCAGTACGACGCGATGCAGACGCACTGGCAGGAACTCTTTACGCATGCTGGATCCGACGGACCTGAGATCTGCAAGGCATACGTTCTTGGAGCGATGAAGCGATTTCGTATCGGGGATGCTCGTCGCGTGCTAGCGGCATGGAAGTCTGACTTTCCACAAGACGCAAACGCCCATGCTGTTGCGGGGTGGATTCACGGAGTTCAGATGGAATGGTCTGACGCACAGACTGAATATCAACTCGCGCTGGATCTCGATCCTTCCGATACGAAGAGTCGCCGTGGTTTGGCAGAGGCGTTGATGCAGCGGATGCTTTTTACAAAAGCAATGGAAGAGTGGTCAACGATTTTAAAAACGGATGTGACAAACATTGATGCACGCGTTGGTTGTGGAGAATGTTTCTTACGATTAGGAGATTCGAATTCCGCACGAAAAGAACTACTGGCAGCGATTGAACAAGATCCGATGCAGGTGCGAGGCTTGCTTTTGGCCGGCCAATTAGAACTTGCTGTTGGCAACGCAGAGCAATCCGTCGCTTGGCTGGAACGCGTGGTGGCGGTGCGCCCCGAGGATGCGGAGTTGCGGTATACCTATGGCCGCGCACTTCGTGCCGCCGGTCAACTCGACGCGGCTCGAGAACATTTGCAGTATCGCCTGGTGGCTCAGGAACATCTGAGTCGTTTGGTACAACTCCTGAAAAAGATTCCTTTCGAGCCGATGAACGCTGACTTGAGAGCCGATGTCGCAGAACTTACCTTTCAGTGGAAATCGCATCACGAAGGCAGACAGTGGTTTCTGACAGCACTCGACGTTGATCCACATCATCAGCGGTCTTTGGAGTTTCTCGCCGCACATGAAAGCGAATTCCGCGAACGCCTCAACATAAAAAACGAAATGCATTCTGACCAATCATACTCCTTACGATCTGACGATCCGCAATGAGCGCGATCATAAAAAAGAAGTCGTATCACTTGTTCGGCCGGCTTCTGCTGGGAGGAGGTGCTGTAGGACTATTGTGTGTCATTGGCTACGGCTGCAAAGATGCCACAGTCGTGCTGGAGGCATTGCCTCGCGACTGGCAATCTGAAGAAGCGAAGGCGATCGCGATTCAATTTTCCGATCGTGCAGAAGAATATGGTCTTCGATTTACACCGGTCAATGGACAATCTCGCGGCCATCTTTCGATTCTGGAGAGCCTCGGCACGGGCGTTGGTGTGATTGATTTTGATGCCGATGGTGACCTCGACGTTTTCTTTCCGGGAGGTGGTGACTTTGCGATCGATCCTCTGCGGCCGGTTGGAGTTGCATGTGAACTCTTTCGCAATGATGGAAAGGGTCATTTTGTACCAGTAGGAAATCAGGCGGCCGTAAACCCATGCGATTTTTTTTCGCACGGAGCAAATAGCGGCGACTTCAACTCCGATGGATTTTCAGATGTGCTGGTCACGGGCTACAACGGCTTGGCACTTCTGCACAATATGGGGGATGGAACATTTCGCCACGTCGATCCAAAGGTTCATGGGCTATTGGAAAACGGTTGGTCTACGAGTGCTGCATGGGGCGACTTCAATACGGACGGGATGTTGGATCTCTATGTGGTGCGCTATGTCGATTGGAGTTTTGATAACCATCCTCCCTGTCTCCTTCAGGGCAATCGCGACATCTGTCCGCCGGGAGAGTTCGAGCCGCGCGACGATTCGATGTATCTTTCCAATGGTGCCGGAAGGTTTATTGAATCCAGCGAGCGACTCGGGTTGCGGGGCGGTGGAAAAGGTCTTGGGGTCGTGGTGACCGATCTCGATCTCGACGGCGACACCGACATCTATGTGGCCAACGACACGACTGCAAATTTTCTGTATCGAAATCTTACGAATGAATCATTTGAGGAATGCGGTCTGATTGCCGGCGTTGCATTTGGTGAAGACGGTGAGTCCGAAGGAAGTATGGGAACCGATGCAGGCGATTTTAATCTTGATGGAATGCCAGATTTGTGGGTGTCTAATTTTGAGAATCAAAGTTTTGCGCTCTACCAGAATGTGAGAGACTGTCACTTTGAACATGTCAGCAGTGTGCTGGGCGTTACTGCAGTCGGGGCGGTTTACGTCGGTTTTGGCACGATGTTTGTGGATGTTGATTTGGATGGTGCCGAAGATCTCTTTGCCACGAACGGACACGTTATGCTGCACCCGCGAGATTCTGCGCTGCTGCAGTGTCCGCTCCTGTTTCACAATCGCGCCGGCCGCCGAATGGTGAATGTAGCGAATTCTGCAGGAGCCTATTTTACAACTGGCCATATGGGGCGTGGAGCTGCAGTTGGCGATTTCGATGGCGACGCCGACGCCGACGTGATTGTCAGCCATACCAATGAGCCGGTAGCGTTACTGATCAATGAGACGCAGGCTCAGAGCCAGCCGCTTTCAATCCGACTGATTGGTATTTCATCGAATCGCGATGCCATTGGGGCAACAGCCATTCTTACCACCACTCGTCGCACATTGCTGCGACAGGTGAAGGGTGGAGGCAGCTACTTGTCGACAAGCACAAGAGAGCTTGTGTGGGGACTTTTGTCCGATGAAGAACCAATGTCTCTCTCTCTCCACTGGCCTGGTGGAAAGCGTATTGAACTGCCTTGGAACTTGAAATCAGGACGCGTCACCATCCGAGAAACGAGTCAGGGTGAGGCTCTTGATATTGTGGATGCACCGAAGTGCTATTGAATTGACAATCAGTGGGTTGCCCCAGCATTTCTCAAACGCTATCAATGAAAAAAGGCTGGTTGTTCTCTGCACAATTGTTTTGTTGCATCGAACGCCGCAGGGTGCTAAATTTCGTCGAGGGGGCCTTTTAAAAACAGGCACTTTCTCGTGAGACGGATCTCTCGTAGAGAAGAAGAAAGCAAAGCGGCAGGCATGAATGAATAATCGACAGAGCATGTATGGTTCGATCGCGGTTGCAATTTCGATCGCAGGTGTGATTGTTTCGGGCTGCAGCGCAAAAAGCGATGCGCCGACCATGGTTGCCGTCTCTGGTACGTTGAGTATTGACGGAAAGCCGCAAGAAAATATCTCGGTCACGTTTATCCCAGACAATTCCAAGGGCACGCAGGGGCCGGCTTCGGTAGGAAGAACCAATGCCGATGGAAAGTTTACGCTTACAGGCCCTGGCAATCGTACCGGCGCGATGATTGGTTTTCACAAGGTGACTGTGGCGTGTCCGTTTAATCCGGCTGGTGGATCGAGCGCAACCGGTGTCGCAAGCGATGGAGCCGCGCCGTGCAAGCTCCCTCTATCGCTTGCCGATCCTGAAAAAACAGAACTCACGGCAGAAGTAAAATCAAATGCGGCTGAAAATCAGAATGTTGTTTTGGACGTATCTTCGAAGTAGGAAGTTTTTAGAGGCGGATGGTTCGAAGGAAAATGAATTATTGGTTATCGTTTTTTGTATCTGTTCACGAAAACTCTGCGAGAGGATGTATCTATGTGGATCCGAAATGATCGCATGAATCGGCCCGGATTTACGCTGGTGGAATTGCTCGTGGTGATAGCCATTATCGGCGTTTTGGTTGGGCTTTTATTGCCAGCGGTGCAGGCTGCTCGAGAGGCGGCCCGCCGTTCCGGCTGTCAAAATAATCTCAAGCAAATTGGCTTGGCACTTCAAAATTTTCACGACACCCGAGATAGATTTCCAGCGCTCGAAGACCACGGCACAGCGTTTCTTCAAGGATCAAACAATAACTGGGGTGAAACACCTGGAAATTGGTTGATCTATATGCTGCCGTTTATCGATCAGGATCAGGTATACAAGGCGATCGATTTCAAGGTCGGCTACAATGTTGGGAGCAATTATCAGGCGTTTCTCAATCGATATACGTCCTTTTTGTGTCCGAGTCATCCGCATCAGACGAAAAAATCAGGAGATAATTTCGACGGCCATATCGTTCATTACTTCGGCGTCTGGGGTTCGAAGGATGCTCCAGGAGGCCGGGCAAGAATGCAGTGGGCACTTTCAGATATGACAAATTTTGATGGACACGGCGTTTTGTATTTCAACAGCAAAACGAAGATGGGGGATATCACCGACGGATCATCACAGACAATGATGGTCGGTGAAGTGCGAGGCTACAGGCCACGTAGT
Organism: Planctomycetota bacterium; assembly: GCA_003669585.1. Classification (GTDB taxonomy): domain Bacteria; phylum Planctomycetota; class Planctomycetia; order Pirellulales; family UBA1268; genus QWOQ01. The sequence goes on from QWOQ01000015.1 coordinate 9,674, forward strand.
CCGACGGAGGTCGCCACATTTTCTGCCGATGGTGGTCGAGGTATGCGGTGGGAAGTTGGAACGTCGCCAATGCTTCAGCCGATCAACGGAGTCGACGGCGAGGCTTCAACGAACTGCCCTGGATGCCGCTGGGAAAATATGTCGAGCTTCCATCCCGGTGGAATTCATGCTCTTTTTGCCGATGGTTCAAGTCGATTTATCAGTCAAAATATTGATACGACCACCTTTATGAGACTTGGATCGGCTGCCGAAGGATTGATTGTGGTCGGCGAGTAGTCCTTGTATCGCTCTCAAGAGCATTGCGATCATAAAGCGTTTATGTGTTTTTTCGTTCCGTCCTGCGGACGATGATGAGTGTCGTGACTCTTCAGAACAAAATGCCTTGCGAGCGTTTTTCGGTTGTCTTGATCGTATGTTGTTTGGTGGCCTCGCGTCATGCCCAGAACTATTGCAATCGGATGTGTTTGCATGTGTGCAGTCGGCATCTTCAGTGGATGTACGAAGGCATCGATCCCGAAAGCAAGTTCTGTGGCAACTGTGAATGAAGAGAATGCATCGGTTGTTTCCGGCCGACCCACCAGTTTATTTTCTGCGATCAATCCAGCATCAATAGGGATTTCGTTTGTACATCAGACTCTTGGAAGGCACGACTATTTTCTGCCAGAGATCATAGGTTCTGGATGCGCTTTGGTAGACGTGGATGGCGATGATCGTGTCGATATTCTGGCGGCAAGTCTTTCGTCAGCCGATGGCACTGCTGGTGCACAGCCAATCGGTGGCACCGTTGAAATATTTTTTCAAAACACAAACGGGACATTTTCAAAGCGGGACAATTCGACGCTTGTGATTGCAGGGCTTGCGATGGGAATTGCAGCAGGAGATCTCACCAACGATGGCCTGCCAGAGCTTCTTGTAACGAGTTATGGTGAAGACAGCCTTTTTCTGAACGAAGGGGAAGGGCGTTTTCGCAACGTCACGAGCGAGTCTGGATATTCCAATCCAGCATGGGGGGCAAGCGCGAGCTTCGTCGATTTCGATCGTGATGGATGGCTCGATCTTTTTGTGACGAACTACATTGACTACACCGCTCGCCCATGTAGGCAGCTCGGTGGAGGCAATCCTGATTTCTGCGTCCCGCATCTTTTTCCTGGCACGATCGATCGACTCTTTCGCAATACAAGCCACGAAGCAATGTCAGATGAAACACCGCGACAGGTGCGGCTTCAAGATTGCACCGCCGAATCCGGACTCGCGGGGATGAAGGGGGCTGGGCTGGGAGTTGCTGCGGCAGACTTTACTGCCGACGGATGGCCAGACCTCTATGTTGCAAACGATCAAATGGCCAATTTTCTTTGGGTGAATCAACGCAACGGATCATTTCGTGAAGAGGCTGTGCTGCGAGGCTGCGCCTACGATCGGCAGGGGCGATCGCAAGCAAGTATGGGAGTGGCGATTGATGATTTTGATGGTGATGGGTTATGGGATCTTTTTTTGACACATCTCGAAGGAGAGTATCACACACTTTATAAAGGACATGCCGGTGGACTTTTTGAAGATGACACTCACGCCGCCGGACTTGCTGACGTTACGCTTCCCTACACGGGTTTTGGAACTGGGTCGTTCGATATTGAACATGATGGGGATGTCGATATCGTTTGCGTGAATGGAAGAGTTCGCAGGCCAGCTGGATTTCCGGCACAGAGTGCCGCGTACTTCTCACCCTACCGCCAGCGAGGGCAGGTGCTGGTGAATCGAGGAGGAGTATTTCAAGAGCAAAATCCCAAAGAAGAACCGTGGCTGGAGGAACGAGCCGTTGCCCGAGGTCTTGCCGTTGGCGATCTCGATCGTGATGGTGATCTCGATATGGTGGTCAATCGAATTGGGGAGCCCCTTGGCATCTATCGAAATGACTCAGTGAAAACTGGACACTCGGTGCGTGTGCGTGCGGTTCTTCCACAGTGCGGAGGCCGCGACGCAATTGGCGCAGTGATCACGCTTGTAACCGATCGTGGAGTCTTCCGGCGACTCATTCAACCCGGACTGAGCTATCTTTCGTCACACGAACCTTGGGCGCATTTCGGAACAGGTGCCGCAGACGCTGTTCGAGAGTTTCAAGTGCTTTGGCCTGATGGCTCGACTTCGTTGCATCCCGGCGGCGACGTCGATCGGGAATACATTCTCGAAAAACCCTGAGGCAGATTCTTTTTGCTCTATCAAACAGTCGGATATTTTTGGAATGCAACTCTTTCTTCGAAAGCTGGTTTTTCTCAGTGCGTTGCTCATGATTGGCTGTGCTGGCTGCGGCGGAATTCACGCGGACTCTCGAATCATTCCCAATATTCCAAAGAACACAGGATTTGTTGACCAGCAGAGCTATCCACGGGTGGTTTCTGCAATCAATTCCGCCCGCGAGTCAGTTCAGATTTCTCCACAGTCGGCAAAAGCTTGGGGCCATTTGGCAATGGTGTTTGATGCCCATGAATTCTCATCGCAGGCACAGGCGTGCTACCGTCGAGCAATGGAATGTGATGATAAGGATCCACGCTGGGAGTATCTGCTTGCAAGCAGTCTCGAACAATCCGATCCACAGCAAGCGGAGCGGCTCTATCGTCGCCAGAGAGATCATGAGCTGCCCGGTTGTGAGCCGCAGATTCGTTTGACTGAACTGCTCCTCGCACAGAACCGCATTGACGAGGCTGCAGGAGTGCTTGAACCCCTCCTTCGCTCAATGCCAAACAATGCAAGAGTTCAGTTTCGCTGGGCGATCTGCTGTGATCTTCGCGGAGAGCGAGCAAAGGCCCTGGATGCATCGTCCAAAGCAGTGAGCCTTGCGCCAAACAGTCCTTCTGTCCGTGAGCTTCATACACGACTGCTTTTTGCAGATGGAGATGTGGATACGGCACAGAATGAAATGAAAACGCTTCGAAGTCTTTCCCAGCGTGATGCAGGATGGCCTGACCAATACCTCGAAGAGGTGCGAATGATGCGACAGGATCCTTCCTGGCAATCGACGAAAGCCCAGTGGCTGTCGCAGCATGGGCAGGTTTTGCAAGCAATCGCACGTTTTGAAACTCTTTCGGAGGAACATCCTGAGGAATGGATGTTTGCAATTGATCTCGCACGAGCACAGCTATCGATTGGAAAGAAGGAAGGCGCAGTCGCGACAATCACAAAGGCGCTCGCCACCCACTGGGAAATCGCTGATTTGTGGAAACTTCGTGGCTCGGCTCATCTGCTTTGTGAATCGTGGATGCAAGCCTGTGACGATTACAGGCAAGCAATTGACATTAACCCGAGTGATTGCGCCGCATGGAGTGACTTGGCGTTTGCGCAGGAGCAGCGACATTTGACGTCTGAGGCAATCGCATCTCTCAAGAAGGCATTGATGCTCGATCCGCTCTACGATGAAAATCGTGTTCGATTGATCAGGCTTCTTCTTGAGCAGCACGATTGTCTAGGTGCAGGCGACCAGATCGAGTTTCTCGAAAAACTTACTCCCGATCACCGCGAACTCAAATCGCTTCGCAAAGCATGTTTGGAGGAAGCGAGTCAATTGCTGTTTCAATAGACACTGCCGATGCCCGGCGAAATAGCAGCTTTTTGTTCATAATGGAAAGTGACCCGGCCAGATCAGATACTGGCATTCCAAAAGCGTTGAGAGGTTCGTTGTCACTATGTCTTTGCAACTGCGCCCGTTTTCTAAAAATCAATCAGATGCTCTCGCGAGACGGCCGGTCTGGCCACTGCTTGCAGTGGCTATCGCAGCGGTGGTCATCGGAATCATCGCTCTGGGCCAATACGTTTGGAAGCAGCAAAGGGCGATGTCACTTGAACAAGAGTGTCGCCTCTCGCGCGATAAGGGGGACTGGGCGGCGGTTACCCGGTTGGCCGCCATCTGGGCGGACGTTCGTCCACACGATGCCGATCCGTGGATTTTTCTTGCGCAAGCAGCGGAGTCGCAGGGGAGTCTTCAACGGGCGGCTGAGTATCTTGACAAGCTTCCCAACATTGATCCCAAAACTATTCCAGCGCTCCTCGAAAGGGTCGACCTGCTCTTTGGCGACTTAGGACAGCCGCTTGAAGCTGCCAAAACCTGCGAACGTATTCTTTTGATCGATCCGAAGTCGATTGATGCGCATCAGCGTCTTACGTTTTTTTATGCGGTGACTCTCCAGCGAAAAAAAATGGTCGAACAAGCTCGCAAAGCGATTGAAGCATCATGTGATATTCCTGAAACATACGTCTACCTGATCGGTGCGGATTGGATTACGCTCTCCAATACTGCAACGGTGAACGATCGTTGGCTGAAAACAAATCCTGATCAGGAGCTTTATAGAGTGGCCTCAGCACTTGGATATGTGAATGCGCACGGGCTTGAGGAATCGATTTCAGAAGAAGAGGCTGCCCTGGAGATCGATACTCCTCGGCAGATTCCTGAGCATGAGAAACGACTCACTTCATACCTCAATCAATTTCCAGAGAACCTCGGACTTCTCTCATACTTTCTTCAGCAGGCCAGCACACAAGGAGATTCCGATACGGTTGCCAGGCTTCTTTCTTCGGCCCCTCCCGAAGCCCAAAGCGACAATCGATTTTGGAGATTCAAAGGGTGGCTTCATGCGGCCCGCGGCGAGGATCAAGAAGCTGATCAAGCATTTCGAAAAGCCCTCGAACTCAATCCCTATGACTGGGCAACACAACACCAGTTTGCTGGAGTCCTTCGAAAAACAGGGCACGCCGAGCATGCCGCTCTCATGACACAACTTTCAGCCGAGGGGAGAAGCCTCAAAAAAACAATTCTCAAACAGCCTGACGTTCGGTCGATCCCGGCGACAGTTTTAACGGAAATGGCTGTTTATGCAGCCAAATGTGGTGATAATCATTCGGCAAATCGGCTCTTTGCTCGCGTGCGTGAAATCTCCCAAAGTGGAAACTCATTGATCTATAAAGCCTCTGATTGACTGACTGAAAGAAAGGGGATAAAAATGGTTAGTCTTTCGGGGGCGGAGTTATCCATAGAAATTTTTCAGTCACATTTTTTATTCGGCAGGGAGTTTTTTTCGTCATGCTTTGTTTCTACCAACCCAATCGTTTGACGTCTGTTTTTTCGTTTGTTGCCGCTGCCATATTGTGTGCCGGCTGTGCGCAGTCGGGACCGGCTCTGAATTCGGTTTCTGGAAAGCTCACGATCGGCGGAGAGCCTGCAAAAAATATTCAAATCTCGTTCTATCCATCTCCGGCAAATCCAATGCAACCGATTGCGTCTGCTCAGGTCGATGCGAGTGGAAATTTTGTTTTGTTCAGCGGCGGATCCGATCGAAAGGGCGCTGTGACAGGGAAGTTCAAGGTAGTGCTTGCTCAGATGGCAGGCACGACGACCCAAGATGCTGCAGCCCAGTATCAAAGTGGCGGCGGTAAGGCCCCAGGTGTGCCGAAGGCATCTTTTCCGGAAGAATTTTTATCGGCTGAAACGAGCACCAAAGAAGTCGAGGTGAAACCTGGCACCAACATCATTAATTTAGATCTTTGATCGCACGGTAAAAATCAAAAAAATTTTGTCGCGTTTAATTTTTTATTCAAGAACAACTTCACGATCTTTTTACTGTCTCATTGTTATTTTTAGGAGTCCATATCATGTCTTTTAAAATGTCGCACCGCGGACGAAAATCGGGCTTCACGCTTGTCGAACTCTTGGTTGTGATTGCGATTATTGGTGTTCTTGTTGGACTTCTGCTTCCAGCGGTGCAGGCCGCGCGCGAAGCTGCTCGTCGAAATGCCTGTTCCAATAACCTGAAGCAGATTGGTCTATCAATCGCGAATTACGCGGATCGTTCTGAAGAGAAGATGCCGTTCAATAAAGATCAAGCGATGTGCAACGGTGGCAACGATACAGGGCGGTTTATGTTTCAGCTTTCCAATGACGGTGCATGGTCATGGATCGTCGCAGCGTTGCCGTTCATGGAAGGTTCCGACATCTACAACGCGTTTGATTTTAAAGCAGATGCTTATAGTGGAACCAATCTCATTCAGGCTGCCCGTCCGCTGAAAAATTTGCTCTGCCCATCCAATTCTTCGATGACTGCAGTTCGAACTGGTCAGGCAGCGAGTTATTTTAATTGGAACGGCTATACCATGGGCGGAACCGACTATGTCGGAAGCCTTGGGCACGTCAATAGTGGCTGGAAAGACTGTGGCGCAATTCCAACTTTCCCCGACGCACCTCTGAATCGATTCGTTCCTGGCAGTGCTGGAACGCCTTGGGTGAACGGTGAATGCATGCTTGAGCAGGTCAACTACAACGGCGTATTTAAGCAGGTGGGCCCTCGGCGACTTGGCGACATACTCGACGGTACATCCAACTCAATTGCAGCATTTGAAGATATGCACTGGCGAGGCGGTAACCAGACACCGTTCGACTATAACGTCACTGCCGACTCGGCATGGGTCAATCCGAATGCCACTGTTGGAAATCTTCGTAATCTGATGAACAATAGAAATCCAGCCTGGCAGCAGGGAGCCGGTGATCAGCGGTGCCATGGCTGGAGCAGTAATCACACCGGTGGAGCAAGTGCGGTAAAAGCTGATGGAAGCGTTCAGTTCTTCTCAGAGAGCATGGACCATATCGTTCGTTACGGACTCGCGACGATTAAGGGCGGCGAGCAGGTTAACCAGTAAGATTTTTTCTCGTGCACCTTACTTGAGATTTCAAAACTTTTTTGCCCTGTCATCTGCCATCTATCATCTGCGGGCGCAGATGACAGGGCATCGTTCGTGGAGAGTCTCTCGTTCGATTTGAAAATGGATAGCGAGAGTCTGTTCGGATTCGTGCAATGTTTCAGAGCGAAAATAGTTTTGAAGTTTCGTCTGATATTGTGATCGCGCTTTTTTTTAGCGAGCAACATTCTCGGCGTTCGGTTGCATTGCTGATACTCGTGGTGGGATTGTTTTCAGGGTGTGAGAAAGCCGCGAAAACTCCCGTTTCTCCTGCACGCACCGAGTCGCCATTCAAATTCGATCGACCGCGATCTGCTGACAGTACCACGACGACAGACAAATCGGACAACCTATCGCAGGAGTGTTCGGTCTTTGAGGATGTCCATGCGGCCGTTGGAATTGACCATATCTACCGCAACGGTGAAAGCGGAAAGTCGCTCATGGTTGAGGCGATTGGCGGAGGGGCAGGCTGGCTCGATTTTGACCGCGACGGACAGTGGGATCTTTATCTGAATCAAGGAGGTGATCCGGATGTGCGCGACCGTCAGACACAACCGATTGACAGGCTCTTTCACAATCTGGGCGAGTCTGGTTTTCAGGATGTGACTGACGCCTGCGGTATTTGGGACCCAGGTTATAGCCAAGGTGTGGCGATAGGTGACTTCGACAACGACGGTTTTGATGATGTGTATGTGACCAACGTCGGAAAAAACTCGCTCTTTATGAATCGTGGTGATGGCACGTTTACCGACGTGACGGATGAGAGTGGTGTTGGGGATGAGCGATGGAGTACGTCTGCCGCATGGGCCGATCTCGATCTCGACGGCGACCTTGATCTCTACGTATGCAACTACCTCATGTACGACCCCTTCAATCCGATGGACTGTCGAAATGAAAAAGGACAGCCGCGAGTCTGCCACCCTCGAGATGTTGAACATTGGCCAGACGAGTGTTACCTCAATCAGGGAGACGGTTCTTTTCGGCCGTCAGCAAAGCGACTGTCGCTCTCAGGACCCGGCAACAAGGCACTTGGCGTTGCAATTGCAGATTTTACCAACGATCGACTTCCAGACATTTATGTCGCCAATGACACGACGCCCAATTTTTTCTTTGTGAATCAGGGCAATGGAGAGTTCCGCGAATCGGCGATGGTTTTAGGATGCGCAGTCGATCGAAACGGAAACAATCAGGCGAGCATGGGGTTGGCCGTGGGCGATTACGATAGCAACGGGTGGTTAGATATCTACTCGACGCATTTTTTTGAAGAATCAAATACTCTCTACCGAAATCTTGGATCGGCTGGATTTGAAGATGTTACGGGCCTTGTCGGCCTGCATGAACCGACGCTTGCTCGACTTGCCTTTGGGACCGTAATGGCGGATTTTAATTCTGATGGTCAGCCGGAACTGCTGGTCGCCAACGGCCACATCGAGAACTATCCAGGAAATCCACTTCTGCGCATGAGACCGCAACTCTTTTCTTTTGGCGGTACGAAGTGGATCGAGTGCTCCGCCGCTGCGGGACTTTTTTTCCAACAAAAACAGGTCGGTCGTGGAGTGGCGGTATCTGATTGGGACAACGACGGCGATCTCGACGCGGTTATTGTGCATCAAAATTCACCGACGGCTCTGCTCGAAAATCGATCGACGCGAGGTCATTGGATTTCCTTTGAGTGTATCGGTATTCGGAGCAATCGTCGGGGCATCGGGTGCCGCGTTACAGTGCGATCCGGTGACATCGAGCAGATGCAAGAACTTGTCGGTGGTTCAAGCTATGCAAGCACGCACCAACCGCTGCTGGTTTTTGGTTTGGGGAAATGGAACGGGCCGTGTTCGGTGCATGTGCAGTGGCCAAGCGGACTGACCGAGTCGCTCAACAACCTCGACATTGATCGGTCTGTGATTTTGCGAGAACCGATTGAATTCGCGCAAAGCCAATCGCCTTAAACGATGTTTTTCACGGAGCTGCCTCTCATCGAGATGCAGCTGCCCGCATTCGATTCGAGATGTCTCGCTGGGAATGTGCCTTTTCGGTCTGAGCTGTTTTTTCGTAAGCACCAACGAGCCACAATCGCAGCGACAGCATCGTTGGATCAAGCTCAAGTGCGCAAAGAGCCGCAGCGATGCCTTCAGTCCACTTACCGCTGGTGCCGAGTACAATTGCTTGCTGCGCATGAAAGCTGGCGATCGATGGATTTGCGGCGACAAGATTCTCAGCCAGCAAGGTGGCTTGGGAAATATTGCCGATACGAAGCATGTGGCTAGAGAGCATGGAGAGGCATTCCTCATTGGTAGGATCAAACTCTAAAGCACGTTGCCAGCAGCTCACCGCCGCCGTTATTTGTCCATTTGACGCGAAGAGTGATGCAAGCGCGACGAGAGATGGAACGTCACCAGCGAGTGTATCGAGCACTTCGCGAGGATTGTTCGGATCGATTCCTCTGGGTACGAGAAGCGATTGTGCAGATTCCGCCACTCTGGGGTCAGCCTGCATAGAGGAAAGAGTTGAAAGAAAAATACCGCGTGCACGATCGAGTTCGCGTGGTGAAAGACGATCGGCGGCGCCGTCAAAAGGAACATAATCCAGCGGTGAAGCCGTAGCCGTGGGCATGGAATTGGGCTGAGTCGATGGCAGTCGTGGAATTCGGTGATTGGTCGTTGCCGTATGGGGAATATCGGTCGCCGATTGCCGTGGCATATGACAGTGAATGCAGGAGCCTTTTGCAGGAGACTCATCGCGTTTCGTTTCCGGGAGCGAACAGGTGTTTTCTGAATGACAGGTGTTGCAACGATTGCGATAAAATAAATCGATCGAGTCTGGCTGAGGCCGCGAATGCGGATCGTGGCAACTGATGCAGCCCATCAAGTGACTGCTTGCCTGATAGCAGCGACTCTCTCGCATCTGTTCGACTTGGCTGACGGCCCGTTCACCGGAGTCGTGTCGAGTTTTTTCGTCCTTCACAAAAACGACAACTGTGTCGTCGAGGAGATCTCCAGGTCGAAAGTCAAATAGACCACGGCCAAATTTCGGAATCACTCCCTCGCCCGCAAGATGGCACTGATTGCAGACTGCCTCACGGCGACTCGGTTCGAGATCTGAAGGATTGATAATGAGTGAATCGAGACAGGTTTCTCCCTCACCCAGAATTTCCATTTGATGAACATGATTTTCACCAGGCCCGTGGCAGCGTTCGCACCCAATCGCCGCTTCCAAAAATACCTTTGAAGAATATCGCTTGGAGATTAAAGCGTTATGCTCCACTCGACCGGCATGACAGTAGAGGCATCCGTCGCCGATGCTACGCTCGAATCGCTGCGTGCGGTTGGTTCGATAACCGGGAGAGAGATCCCAGCGTTTGCCATTTGCGTACCAGCCAATCGGTGATTGAAAAAGCAGACCATCGTGATCGATTACGTAGGATCGTCCACGGGTGCCTGAACCGAGCACAAACCGCACCGGCATGCTCTGGTCGTAGAGGATCGTTTCATCGATATCGGACATGCGTTCGTGGTGTGTAACAAAATTTTCCTTTCGCTCAATCTGATAAAATCGCTCTCGATCGGGAATGATTGTCTCGCTCGAATAATCTTCAATCGCGATTTCGTCACCAATCTCGCTCATTGAATGAGCCATCGAATGAGATTGATAGGCAGCGGCGATCTCTGCATGGCACGCAGTGCATGCATGAGAACCGACGTAGTGGGATGGACGCGCAGAAGGAATCAGCAGTGGCCCAACACGAGGAGTGGATTGGTCAGGCAAAGTGACATGACGAGATAAAAAAAAGAGTCCACATCCTAGGAAAAGTCCAGAAAATCCGATCGCACAAAGGAGCAAAGGAGTAGTTCTGAATCTGACCATGAAAAAACTTTCACGCACCGGCAAGATTGTCACGAGAGGTACAAGGTTGAAAAGTTCGTCAAAGTGGAAAGAGTGTGCGATCGCATTCTAGAATTCAAAAACTTGGCAATGAAGTTGTAGACTATCATCCAGAATGGTTTACGAGAAAAAGTCAGTTCAATCGCCAAGACTCCGTTGGAGCAGATACTTTATTTGAGTGATAGGAATTGAAGAAACCTACGGAAAGGATTCTCCGCAGGTGTTTCAAGTGTTTGATGGGGGACACGCGTGAGGAATAAATTTATTAAAAACGCGACGGTCGCGATCGTGTTCACTGGAATCGTTGTGGTATCGATTGTTCTCTGGTTTATATGGTCGGCAGTGCCCACGGATCCTCTTCTCACGCCGGAGATCGCCACGCGACTTGTTCAGCGGAAGAATGTCGCTTTGGGCTATCTTGAAAATCAGTCGGTTGCAGAAGCTCTTCCAATTCTCGAAGAGCTTTTTATTCAGCTTCCCGCCGATCGACTGGCGATTCGTAATCTCGCCGTTGCACGAATTGTTGCGTTTGGTGATGCAGGACAAATGCCCACCACCGATCTTCTCAATGTGGCGAGCCGTGCAATCAATTCCTTGAAACAGCGAGAGGGAGAATCCATTGCGTATCACTGGCTTGCAGCAAAGCTTTCCTTTGCACGCGGCGATAAACAGGCTGCAGCATCACACTACCGCGATCTTGTGAAGCAGTCACCTGACGATGCGGCCGCATGGTATGAATTGTCGCGAGTGCAACGGGGAATCATTGACGAAGGGACTCTCTCGAACGAGTCGCTGGATCGCGCCTGCTCGCTCGAACCGAATAATCTTTGGTTGGTTGTGGAATGGTTTCGAGCGACCTCGGCCCGGCTTGCTGAAACACTTCCTTCTGCCAGACGAGAAATACAACAAGAGACCACTCCAACCGAAAGAGGATCTGCCGATCCTATACTTGCCGAGGCAATCACGAAGCGGTGGCAGGCGATTACACCTTTTGCCGATTCAATCGAGACATTTACAAAAGTCAACGTTCGCACGGTATTAGATCAGGCAGTGACTGCTGCCACAAACGGAGAGATGGAGATCGTGACCGCTCGCCTGCGCGGGCTGGCCAATGTGCTGGTTCCACAGACAGAAGGCGATCGTCGAGCGATCGAGCGACATCCACTGGAGTTTGTAATCGATCAATTTGATCCAGAGTTCTATGCTGCGTACGGCCTGTCGGAGAGCGAGGTGACTCCGCTGATTTCAGTGTCATTTGAATGCACCGAGCCGTTTGCGGTGCACGAGATGTATGAGAGTCTCAAAGAAAAGTCTCATGCGATTCTTCTGGAGGACATAGACCTCGACGGATATGCCGACGTCATCGTGCTCGGTGCTGACACCGTGCGAGTATTTGGTCGCAAAGAAGGATCTCAAAAATGGCGAGAGATCGCTTCGGCTGAAGTGCCAGCCGGATCAACTGGGCTCATTGCCGCCGATTTGGATCTCGACTTTGACGAGGCTCGTCACACTCAAATCGCAGCGAGGCCGTCGACCGACTCGATTGGAATAGAAATTCCAGAAAGTTCCTCGTCGAAGCGATGTCCGGCGGCAGATCTTGATCTCGTGGTCTACGGTGAATCTGGGACGATCTGTTTTGAGAATATTCTGGATCGCTCAGATGATTCTCGAACGCTGCAGCCGTTTGCAGCATCAGGTCTGTCATCGGTTGGCGGTGTATCAGCAGCGACTGTGGCTGATCTCGATGCGGATGGAGATCTCGATCTGGTCACTGCCGACAAAACTGGAATTCGACTCTGGAGTAACCGTGGTAAAGCTTCTTTTGAGGAGCAGACAATTCGAGCCGCTCTGTTGCCAATCGAGAAGAAAATCGAATCGTTTGTGGCGATTGACTGGGATCGCGATGTGGATGTTGACATCGTTTTCGCAACCAATGAAAGCAGCGGGTGGCTTGAAAATTTGCGACACGGACAATTCCGTTTTGTGCCGTTTGATTCTCTTCCACACGAGAACTCCGCCAGCATTTCGAAAAATATAGTCGCAGTCGACGTTCTCGATGCCGATTCCAATGCATCGTGGGACTTGCTGGTAGGCGGTTCTCGTGGTGTGGCGATCATTCAGACGTACCGCACGGCGACTGGGGTCATCAGGCACACGGATAACTCGTTTGAAAATAGGACGCTGAGCGATGAACAATGCCGTGGACTATTGAGCTTGGATTACGACAACGATGGTGTGCTCGATGTTGTCACGTGGAATGATGATGAGATTAGTTTGTGGCGTGGACTTGCTGATGCAACGTTCGAAAAGGCAGATATTCTTCTCTCACAGGTGAGAGGAGTTCACTCGATCGATGTCGCCGACGTGGATGGAGATGGAGACCTCGATTTTGCCTGCGCAGGAGAAACCGGCGTGGTGCTCTTTGAAAACAAAGGAGGAAACTCCCATCACTGGCTCGACGTTTCGCTCGAAGCGCAGCAGATCAAGGGTGCGGAGTTTTCAGCGAGTGGTCGCGTCAATGCCCACGGCATCGGGAGTCTGTTGGAACTCAAAACTGCGATGCGTTATCAGCCCAGGTCGGTACGTCGACGCACCACTCATTTCGGTCTCGGAACACAGAAGGCTGCTGATGTGGTACGGGTTTACTGGCTCAACGGTGTTCCACAAAACATCATCGAACCGGCCGCCGATCTCTTTCTCTGTGAACAGCAGATTCTTCTCGGATCGTGCCCCTATCTTTACACATGGAACGGCACCGAATTTGTTTTTGCGACCGATCTGCTCTGGAACGCGCCTCTGGGGTTGCAGCGGGCCCAGGGAGATCTGATGCCCTCTCGCGAATGGGAGTATTTGAAACTCTCTGGTGATTCACTCGTGGCACGAGATGGCCAGTATGTGTTGCAACTCACTGAAGAACTGTGGGAAGCAGCCTACTTTGATCAGATGCAATTACTCGCGGTCGATCATCCTGCAGACGCCGAAATGTATTCCAATGAAAAAGTCGGTCCCCCGCAGATTGCCCAGAGAAAGGTGCACACGGTGCGCACTCCGCGGTCGCCGGTATCGGCGCACAATCATCGAGGACGAGACCTGCTTCTCGAACTTCTCACGATGGATGAAAACTATATGAAACCCTTTGATATAAAATTGCGACAAGGACTCGTTGAGGAATATTTCATTGAATTGGATCTGGGGAAGATTGAGAATCCCGAACTCGTTACGCTCTTTCTTACCGGCTGGACCTATCCGACAACCGTAAATGTGAATGTTGCGTTGTCTCAGGATCTTGAATTGCGACTTCCTGTGCCACCATCTCTTTCCGTTCCCGATGGTCGTGGTGGCTGGAAAACAGTGATGCCATTCATGGGATTTCCAGGAGGAAAGACAAAAACAATTGCCGTGGATCTTTCTGGCCTGCTTGCAAGTGAGGATTCGAGAATTCGAATTTATTCGAGTATGGAAATGTATTGGGATTCGATCTTTTTCACCTGCGGCGAAGAGCCCGCGCCGATGGCGATCGTAAACCTAGAACTGGTGAGTGCGAATTTGCATCAGCGGGGTTATTCGAGAATCGAACACATGGTCGGAAACGGACCGGAACAGTTTTTCTACAATGCCCCACTCACGGCGACCACATGGCCTCCGATGCAGGGTAGGTTTACGAGGTTCGGAGAGGTCAGTGAACTGCTTACCGAAATCGATGATCGACTCTTGGTGCTCGGAGCAGGAGACGAAGTCACGCTGCGATTTGCTCTTCCTGCAGATCCACCACATGGATGGAAACGAGATTTTCTGCTCAAGAGCGTTGGCTGGGACAAGGATGCGAATCTTGCCACTGCAGCCGGGCAATCTGTGGAGCCAATGCCATTTGTCGCGATGCGATCGTACCCGCAAAGCCCGGATGAATCGTTGCCCAACTCGGAGGACTACAAAGCGTATCTAAAAGAATATCAAACTCGGATGCAGACCGAGGATTTTTGGCAGTTGATCCGACGCGGGCCGAGGGCGCGATAGAATCCTCGTTGTATTGGGTTAGAAAAACAAGCTTTTTGTGAGGAGAAATGTGATGGTTCATTCTGTCGCCCAACGGTTCACACAATGGATCGTGATCTGTGTGAGCTATTCGGGCGCTCTAGTACTGGTGATGGATGCACTCCATGCCCAAGAGATGCAGTATCCACTGTCGGTTGCGGTCGCGACCGACAACTCGCTCTATGTTGCCGATCGCCTACTCCCCGGCATTTGGAAGATCACGGAGGGCAAAGCCAAACTATTTTATCAAGGCGATAAAAAATTTCGTACTCCTCTCAATGCGGTGCGCACTGTTGCGGTGAGCAATGAGGGGCGAGTGTTTGCCGGTGATTCATCAACGCGAGAAATTTACTCTATAGATAACAATGGAAAAGCAACGCCCCTGACCGATGGCAGAATCGGGATTCCTGTGGATATCGCCATCGATGCTGCCGGTGATTTGTTTGTCTCCGATTTGGAAACGCAGCGAATTTGGAAGGTTGCATCAGGAGGAGGAGAGCCGAAGGAGGTTGTTACGCTTGCAGCTCCGAGGGGACTTTTTGTTGACAAAAAAGATCGCCTCTGGGCAATCGCTGCTTCGGGAGATCAACCGCTCGTGCGAGTTGGAAACGATGGAACGGTGGAGCCAGTGGTTCGCGAGCGAATTTTTCATTTTCCACACGATGTGGTGGTGGGTGACGATGGAACCGCCTTCGTGAGTGACAACTACGCCCGGGCGATTTGGAAAGTGACATCCGACGGCAAGGCGACTCAATGGATCTCAGGCGATCCATTGATGGGGCCGGTCGGCTTGGCCTTACACAATGACTTGGTGGTGATTGCCGACCCGCAGTCAAAGGCGATTTTTCAATGTGATCGCGACGGGAAACCGATTCGAGTGGCCTCCGACGTTCCCTGAATATCGCAGCGAGAAATTTGTTTGGAGACAGTGCCTTATTGAGAAAAAAGACTAAAAAAAAGCCATAGAACGGATATCGTTCGTTGACGACGTTTTCCTTCAGTCCTAGAGTAAGTCTATAGGGGATACTCAACCAACGGACCGACGGCTCGCCCAAAGAGCTGTCACCCCTTCGATGATTGGCGTGGATGCTATTGGTAATGAGTCAAAGTTCAGAAAACAGAGCCGATGCAATTGCGTCGAAACCACGTGCTCGCCGACCGTATGTTCCGGCGATCGGTCCTCGTCTGCGCGTGCTGCTGAAAATCGTGCTGGCGATCCTTGCTCTTGAAGGAGCAAACTCGGCCTACTTAGGCAGCATCACTTTTTTGGAGTGGTTCACAAACGAGATTTATCAAAATTGGCTCTATCAGTGGATGTTTCTCGTGCATCTGGTTCTCGGTTTTTTGTTTGTTGCGCCATTTGTTGTTTTTGGCTTGATTCACATGCTCAACACGCGCGGCCGAAAAAATCGCCGGGCAGTTCGGGCGGGATACGCACTGTTTGTGATGTCGATGGTGGTTCTGCTTTCGGGAGCGGCGCTGTTATGGCTACGACTGACAAACGCAGGTGCAAAATCACCTGCACTGACGAAGTGGACCTACTGGGCACATCTTGCGGCTCCACTTGCTGCAGCGTGGCTCTACTGGCTCCATCGCTTGGCCGGACCACCAATCAAGTGGCGAATGGGAATGGCCTACGCTGGAATAGTGACCGGCACAATCGCCGTGATGGTGGTGCTTCATACCCAAGATCCAAGGCACTGGTATGCCGTTGGTCCGGAGGAGGGAACACAGTATTTCGAACCATCGCTTGCGCGCACGGCGACTGGAAACTATATTCCAGCCGATGTGCTGATGATGGACAATTATTGCAAGAAGTGTCACGCCGATGTGCACGCCGGATGGGAGGGAAGTTCACATCACTTTAGTTCGTTTAACAATCCTGTATATCTGGCGAGCGTACGAGAGACTCGCGAAGTAGCGCTCAAGCGAGATGGAAACGTAAAGGCTTCCCGCTGGTGCGCCGGATGCCACGATCCGGTGCCGTTTTATAGCGGTGCATTCGACAATCCTTCCTACGACGACGTACACCATCCAACGTCTCACGCTGGAATTACTTGTACGACGTGCCACGCGATTACAAACGTCAACAGCACGCGGGGCAACGCAGATTACACGATCGACGAACCGCTGCATTATCCGTTTGCATCAAGCGATAACGCAACTCTTCAGTGGATCAACAACCAGCTTGTCAAAGCCAAGCCCGAGATGCACAAGAAAACATTCTTGAAAGATTTTCACCGTGATGCACAGTTTTGCTCTACGTGTCACAAAGTCAGTTTGCCCAAAGAAGTGACGCAGTATAAGGATTTCTTGCGTGGGCAGAACCATTACGATCCGTTTCTTTTAAGCGGTGTATCCGGCCATGGAGCGAGAAGTTTTTACTATCCACCGCAGGCAAAGGAAAGCTGCAATGCCTGCCACATGCCGCTCAAGCAATCAAACGATTCTGGCGCACACTATAACGATGATTCAGGAACGCTCACCGTTCACGACCATTTGTTTCCTGCTGCCAATACAGGAATTGCATGGCTCATTGACCGGCCCGATGTGATCGCCGCGCACCAGCAGTATCTCAAAGACATTACGCGAGTTGATATTTTTGGAGTGAAGGAAGGGGGAACCATTGATGGAATCCTTCACGCTCCACTGCGGCCGACAGTTCCTACGCTGACTCCTGGGAAGTCGTATCTCATTGAGTCGGTGATCCGCACACTCAAACTCGGTCACATCTTTACGCAGGGAACAGCAGACTCCAACGAAGTGTGGCTCGACGTTACCGTTACCAGCAATGACAAAATCATTGGTCGTAGTGGAGGTATCGACGCAACGGCTGGAAACGAAGTTGATCGTTGGGCGCACTTCGTCAATATTTTCATGCTTGATCGCGATGGGAATCGAATCAACCGGCGTAATCCGCAAGATATTTTTGTACCACTGTATAACCACCAGATTCCGCCGGGAGCTGCTTGGACGGTTCACTATGGGCTCGACCTTCCGAGTGATCTCACCGCGCCGGTGACCGTGACGGTGAAGCTGCAATACCGAAAATTCGATGCTGAATACCTTCGATTTGTGGCAGCACACGCGAGGCCCGGAGACGATCCTCTCCGAGGGAATCTTTTCGGCGTTCCCTACGTCAATGAGCTTCCGATCACAACGCTCGCTGAAGATCAGGTGACGTTTGCCGTGGAGGGCGTTGCGGATGCGCCTCAGCAGTCTGATCGAAATATTCCCGTCTGGGAACGATGGAACGACTACGGCATTGGCCTTCTTCTCAAAGGAAAGGCCGAACTTCGTCAGGCGGAGGATGCATTTGCGGAAATTGAAAAGCTCGGTCGCTACGATGGTTCTCTAAATCTTGCACGAGTCTATTTTGAAGAGGGGCGAGTTGATGAAGCGGCCACAGCTCTCACTCGTGCGGCCGAGTATCGCGATCCGGCCGCGCCGCCGTGGACAATGGCCTGGATGAGTGGTCAGGTCAATCGACAACAGGGACGACTGGAAGAAGCGGAAGCAAATTTTAGAAAAGTGCTCGAAGACCAGACCCAAGAAATGCAAATGAGAGGGTTTGATTTCAGTTTTGATTACGAGGTACGGAATCTGCTGGGTCTCACGCTCCACGACCGTGCCAGTCAGTTTCGTGGAAAGGCGATGGCCGAGCAGAGAACCTATTTTCTTGAAGAAGCAGCGAGGCAGTTTGAAAAGACGCTTCAGATTGATTCAGAGAACGTTGCAGCGCATTACAATCTGCAGTTGATCTACGGTCAGCTTGAAAATCCTGAGCGAGCCAACGAACATAGACAGCTTCACGAACGATATAAACTCGATGACAATGCAGCCGATCGAGCCGTGTCTTTGGCGAGGAAAAAATATCCAGCGGCCAATCATGCGGCAGAAGCTCTTGTCATTTACCCTCTTCGTCGACCCGGTGCCCCAGAACTTTTTATCGACCCGAACCTGACACTTTCTCAGTAAACGAAAGACTACCGCGGGTTCGCTTCGTGTCGGAAAAGTCCTTGTGGAATTGTGGAATCATTTGGAATGGCACTTCGACACCGACCACCATCAAACGCTCCCGAGCACGAGGAACGCGACGATGCGATCATCGCATCGGCCTTGAGATGGTCGCTTGTTGTGATGCTCGGACTCGCGGGCGTGGGAGGCGGAGTCTGGTGGTGGATTTCCAGTGCGCCACTAAAGCCTCCAACGAGTGAGTCAACGCTGACGCTCCCAACGAGTCGGCTCAGGCCTGATGTATCGATGCCGCCAATGCCATTTTCCGATATTACAACCCATTCGGGAATTGACTTTATTCACGAAAATGGTGCGTCTGGAGAAAAACTTCTTCCCGAAACAATGGGCGGAGGTTGTGCATTTCTGGATTTCGATAACGACGGCGATCAGGATCTTTTATTGATCAATGGTTGCCACTGGCCGTGGGATACACCAGCAAACGCAACGCCTGAAACGATGGCACTCTATGCAAATGATGGAACAGGCATGTTTGAAAATATCACAGTAGGTTCAGGACTGGACGTTTCATTGTATGGAACCGGAGTGGCGGTCGGTGACTACGACGGCGATGGAAAGGTGGATCTTTTTGTCAGTTCAGTAGGTTTCGACAGACTGTTTCGAAATCTTGGTGAAGGCATTTTTGTTGATGTAACCGCGCAGGCAGGCGTGGCCGGAGAGGAGACCGATTGGGGAACGAGTTGTGGATGGTTTGACGCAGACTGCGACGGGGATCTTGATCTTTTTGTTTCGAACTACGTTGCGTGGTCGCGCGAGCTTGATCGGGCGCAAGACTTTCGTTTGATTGGGGGCGGGCGGGCTTATGGTCGTCCACAGAATTTCGCAGGCTCCTTTCCAAGACTCTATCGCAACGATGGCGAAGGTCTTTTTTCCGAGGTGTCAAAGGAATCTGGAATCCAGATCCGAAACGCGGCGACGGACGTCCGGGTTGGAAAATCATTAGGAGTTGTGTTCGATGATCTTGATGGCGACGGAGCCATGGATGTCGTCGTGGCAAACGACACTGTTCAAAATTTTCTCTTTCACAACAGAGGCAACGGTTTCTTTGATGAAATTGGAAATCTGGCGGGTATCGCCTACGACATCGAGGGCAAGGCTCGCGGTGCGATGGGCATCGATATCGGTCGATTTCGAAACGACAACGAAGTGGGGATCGTCATCGGAAATTTTGCCAACGAGATGACGGCGCTCTATGTTTCACAGGGACATCAGCTTCAATTCAAGGACGATGCGGTTTCAAATGGGCTTGGGCCCGAGACTCGATTAGAGCTGTCGTTTGGCGTTTTGTTTGTGGATGTCGATCTGGATGGACGGCTCGATATTCTTTCGGCCAACGGTCACCTCGAGGAAGACATCAACAAGGTTCAAAAGACACAGTTCTACGAGCAGTCACCGGAGCTTTTTTGGAATTGCGGATCTGAACATGCAACCGAATTTCTCCCCGTGCCGGTGAGTCTGTGCGGAGAAGCATTTTGTAAACCGATGGTTGGACGGGCTACTGCGATCGCCGATATCGACGGTGATGGGGATCTCGATCTGGTGATTACGGCCAGCGGAGCGTGTCCGAGATTGTTGCGAAACGACCAATCGCTTGGTCATCACTGGCTGCGATTGAAGCTCGTTGGCGAGGGAGATAACTCCGATGCGATTGGCGCGATGGTGGAGGTGCACCGTGAGGGGCAGGTTCAGTCGAGATGTGTTAGTCCAACGCGGAGCTATCAGTCGCAGTGTGAATTGCCGTTGACCTTTGGACTGGGAGTCTCTGACGTCGTTGGTACAGTCGTGATTCGCTGGCCGGATGGTAAAAAAACAGAACTGTCTTCACTGGCAGCCGATCGAGTTCACGTCGTGCGAAAGTCAGATTCTGAGACATCTACTCAAAAAATAAATGAGCCGCAGTCGTATTCGAGGTAGACTGTCGCGGTTGAAAGAAGAGTCACTCACGAAGGATCTGCAACTATGATCCGTCAATGGATCAGCCTCAGTGTCTGTGTTGTGTTGCAGTGTGTTTGCGTATCTGCATCGCCTCAATCCGACGCAGAGTATTTCGAGAATCACATTCGACCACTGTTGGTCGAACGATGTCAGGGATGCCATTGTTCGTCTACAGGAAAAACAAGTGGCGGACTCGCTCTTGATACGCGCGCCGGCTGGGAAAAAGGAGGTGACAGCGGACCTGCCATTGTGCCCGGAAAGCCTCAAGAGAGTCTGCTCGTCAAGGCGATTCACTACGAAGAAGATGGGCCACAGATGCCTCCCCAGGAAAAAGGAGGCAAGCTTTCAAAGGAACAGATTGAAGCCGTTGTGGAATGGATTCGGCAAGGTGCGATTGATCCACGTTCGATGGAAAAAACGATTGGTGGCATGACGGCCAACCAGGCAGAGCGTTGGTGGGCCTTTTTGCCACTGGTGAAAACAGCGGTTCCAGAGGCAGACTTTGCTGGATGGCCGCGAGGGGAGATCGATCGATTCATTCGTCTTGAGCAGGAAAAACGTGGTCTTTCTCCAATGCCTGATGCAGACAAACGCACGCTTGTGCGACGTGTAACACTCGACCTCACGGGGCTGCCACCGACTCAGGAAGATATTGCGGCGTATCTGAGTGACGAGTCTTCAGAGGCGTTTGCAAAGATCGTTGATCGACTACTTGCATCTCCCGAGTACGGGGTGCGATGGGGGCGACACTGGCTCGATGTGGCTCGCTATGCAGACACCGCAGGAGACGGCGCTGACTATCCAGTGAGAGAAGCAGGGCTTTACCGGAACTGGGTTGTGTCAGCATTCAACAGCGATCAACCGTTTGATGATTTTGTGCGAGAACAGATTGCAGGCGACATTCTTGCTGAACAGGGCTCTATTGAAGATTATGCAAGACGAGTAACAGCCACGGGATTTCTGGCGATCGGCAAGCGATATGGCTATAGCCCGACCCCCGCTTATCAGCATTTGGACTTTGCCGACGCGATTGATTCGATCGGTCGCTCATTGCTCGGTCTGTCGATCGGATGCGCCCGCTGCCACGATCACAAATACGATCCAATATCGATGGCTGACTATTACGGCTTGTACGGAATTCTTCAGAGCACGCAGTGGTCCTTTCCTGGTGGTGAAGAACACAAACGCCCTGCTCATTTTCCAGGACTGGTAATTCCCGCCGAGGCGGCGCGACTCGATCAGCAGAAGGCCGAACAACTTGCTTCATTTGATGCCGACATTGCAAAACTCAAACAGGAGAAAGCGTCTCTTGATGGGCGATTGTGTGCAGGAGGAATCGATCTTGGCTTCGAATCACAATCACTGGAAGCCCCACCTGCTGCACCATGGTTGTCGCAGGGTCCCAATAAAGTGATCGCCGATGCCCAAAGTCCGTTTTCTCATATTCATCCCACCGGCATGCGTGGCGTAAGAATGGGAGTTGGAAAACCAAATGATGGGGTGCGGTATGTTTTTGATCAGAAAATACGAGCACAGCCTGGCGGTCACATTCATTTCACAATCGATTTTCGAACTCTGGCGGAAGCCACAGAAACCGGGGCGTTTCGTTTCTATCTTGGGCGTGGAGTGATTGAGTCGCTTGCTCTTGAGTGCAGCATCTCTTCACGTGAATGTGCCGTTCGAGACGGCGCAGCATGGAAGGTTCTTAGAAAACTTGAGCCCGGCACCTGGTATACGCTGAGAGTCTCGATTGATTCCGACACGAAGACATTTTCGGGTGTTGTCGGCGTGACGGGTGATCTGACAGATTTTCGTGGCTGCACACTTCCACCGGCATGGGATGGAGTGATTGATACTTTTATCTGCGACGGGATCGGCCATGGTGACGGTTCGACGCCCATTCACGATTTGGACAATGTGGGACTCACGCAGGAACCGTTTGCTGAACCAGGAAGCGGGCCAATCGTTCTTCCATTGCCGGGAGTCGACGCAAAACAGCGAATCGCCTCAATCGATGGAGCGCTCTGGGAAAAAACAAAACAGCGGGAAGTACGGTCGGCAGCGTCTGCGTATCGGGTTGCTTACG
The DNA here is from genome assembly GCA_003669585.1 of Planctomycetota bacterium. Taxonomy (GTDB): domain Bacteria; phylum Planctomycetota; class Planctomycetia; order Pirellulales; family UBA1268; genus QWOQ01. The sequence continues at coordinate 32,355 of QWOQ01000015.1, forward strand.
GCGTAAGCGAAGGAAAGCCGATGAATGCTCGCATTCAAAAGCGTGGTGAACCAGAGCAACTCGCCGAGGAAGTGCCCCGACGATATCTGGAAATATTTGGTGGTGATCGACTTCCTGAAACATCGTATGGCAGTGGACGGCTGGAATTGGCCGACTGGATCACTCGCAGGTCACAACATCTCTTAGCACGAGTGTTTGTGAACCGTGTCTGGCAGTGGCATTTCGGACGCGGTCTTGTTGGTACATCGAGTGATTTTGGATCGCGAGGGGAGATGCCGACGCACCCGGAACTTCTCGAATGGCTGGCTCTCAAATTTATTGAATCGGGCTGGAGCGTGAAATCACTGCACCGCACAATAGTGCTTTCGCGGACGTATCAACTTTCCAGTAACAGTGTTGCCGAAATGGATGCGATCGATCCAGAAAACATTCAACTCTGGCGATATACCCGCAGACAGTTGGATGCCGAATCAATTCGCGATTCGATGCTCTCGGTGAGTGGACTCCTCAACCGCGAAGTGTTGTGCGAGCATCCTTTTCCTGATGTCACAACCTGGGGATTTACGATTCACCAGCCCTTTTTTGCCGAATACGAATCGAATCATCGCAGCATTTATCTGATGGTTCAGCGGAATCGCCGTCATCCATTTCTTGCACTTTTCGATGCCGCGGATCCCAATCAAAGCATCGCGCAGCGTCTGCCAACAACGACGCCAACGCAAACGCTCTATCTGATGAATTCTCCATTTGTGCACCAGCAATCCGATGCGTTTGCGGCTCGTTTGCTTGGGATGTCTGGTGGTGACCAAGAGCGAGTGACAAGAGCATTTGAAATGACTACCGGCAAGATTCCTGCCGATGCTGACCGAGACGAGTGTCTACAATTTGTGGAAAAGTATAGCCAATCTCTTCTTGAGCGGAACATTGCTCCGGCGCACGAAAGAGATCTGGCGTGGGCCGCTCTGAGTCGCGTACTCATGACGAGTAACGGATTTCTTTCAGTCGATTAGCGATCGATATTGTGCTGATGAGAAAGGTCGCCATGCGTATGCCTTTACCGATGAGTCGACGAGAATGGTTTCACCGTTCAAGCGGTGGATTTGCAGCCACAGCGTTTGCGGCGCTGTGGAATCAGGTTGTGGGAGCGGCCGATCCGCTTGCCCCCCATGCAGGACACTTTCCGGCCCACGCTGATAACATCATTTTTATCTATTCCACAGGCGGAGTGTCGCACGTTGATACGTTTGACTATAAGCCGCACTTGTTCGCCGATCACGGAAAGAAAATAAATGCCTCACGATGGCTCAACAAATCGGGATCGTTCGAACGTTTTCTGATCCGGCCACGATGGTCCTTCAAGCAATATGGACAAAGCGGTACGTGGGTGAGCGATCTTTTTCCCCATGTGGGAGGAGTCGTGGACGATCTATGTGTGCTCAATGCCATGCACTGTGAGAGTGATGGACATGATAAGGCGACGCTTGCTGCGCATACGGGATCAGCTCAATTTGCGCGACCAAGTGTTGGCTCATGGGTAAGCTATGGGCTTGGTACAGAAAATCAAAATCTACCGTCGTTCATGGTGATCGCGCCAGCCGCGCCGTATGCCGGAGCGCAAACGTGGGCGAATGATTTTCTTCCGGCGTGTCATCAGGGCACTCATGTTGTTCCGGGAAAAGAGCCTCTTCCCAATGTCAAACCGAGAGTGCCAGTGATTGAGCTACAGAAAATGGAACTCGATTTGCTCGGACGACTCAACCGCAGGCATCTCGATCAGCGAGGTGCTGATTTCGCGCTCGATGCGAGAGTGCGATCGTTTGAAACCGCATTCGGCATGCAACGCGAAGCACCCGAAGCATTAGACTTGTCGCATGAAACCCAAGAAACCATGAATCTTTACGCTCTTGAGCCGGGGGCAACCAGCGGATTTGGCTGGCAGTGCCTGGTGGCGAGGCGTCTTGTGGAAAGGGGGGTGCGATGCGTGGAACTTATTGACGTAGGTTCGAGTTCAAACTGGGATTCGCACGGAAACATGGGCGATCACGAACGACTCGCCAAGGCTATCGATCAGCCAATCGCAGGACTCATCACGGATTTAAAGCGTCGCGGCCTGCTCGAACGCACGCTCGTTGTTTGGACGACTGAATTTGGTCGCACGCCTTTCCACCAGGATCCAAACCATGCCGGTCGGGAACACCATAACCTTTGTTTTTCTTCATGGATGGCAGGTGGAGGTGTGCGAGGAGGCATGGTGCATGGTCATTCCGATGAGCATGGCATTCTTCCTTCCGATGGATTGGTTCATACGCACGACCTCCATGCCACAATGCTTCATCTCATGGGCATTGACCACGAACGACTCACCTACCGTCACGCCGGTCGGGATTACCGTCTCACCGATGTGGCTGGCCGAGTGGTACGAGAAATTCTTCTATAACATTGTCGATATTCACGGACGAAAGTTTTCAACGGGCTGAGCCGTGAGAAGCCACTGTTTACAAAAAAGATTTTCTTGTATCCGTCCCTGTGCCAGCTCGAAAAGCTGCTCTCGCGAATGGCGGCTGATAAGTTCAATGCGACTACCAATTGCCCCGGGTGGCGCGGCTTCGCTGAGTGGAAGAATCACCAAAACGAGATCCTCTGCGGCCATGTTCTCTGGCCCTTTGTGACGCAGTGCAATGTCATAGCCCCGGACTCGAGCACCCGGAAGCAGCGTACGTTCCAATTCTGCAGCGGCACGAAAATTTTCAGGCACCCACACCACTCGGTTCGCAGCAACTGCAATCGCATCCGCCGAAAATCTACCGCTCGGGCCATCAAAAATCCCTACAAAACTTGAAAGCGACAGATAGGCGCACAGCGTCGACGGCACCGCATAGCGATCAAGATTGAATCGATCGAAAAAAGCAACCACTGGCAAGGCGATCGATCCAATCAGGATCGGCCAGTGCCACCAGTTGAAAATATCTTCAGACGTTTCTCTTGCAAGAGTCAATGAAACCCACGCTACTCCTGTCGAGAGCACTCCAGCTGCAATGAGTGTGGTGAGAAACGCCTGCGGCAGAAGACGTCGCCAGTGAATAACCATGAGTACCGCAATCGCAGGCATCACTTCCAAGAGATAACGTCCTGATCGCTGCGTTGGAATGCAGAACACGAGAAAAAAAGAGATCGTCAAAATCCAAAGCAGTTTTTCGTCTTGTGTTGCTTCAGACCTGTGCTGCCACGCGCGAATCATGGTTCCAAGAAGTGGAAATGCCAAGAACCCAGCATTCAAAAACCATCCCATGAAGAACCCCCAGATGCTGGTGCGACCCCAAAGCATAGCGAGTAAGTAGTTTGACTGACTCGGCGCCATCTTTCCGATGTTTTCGCCAACAACGAATTCCTTCCAGATTGCAGCGGGATTGGGATCGAGTACGAACCAGAGCGAAAAAATTCCAAGGGCGAGCGTCGCCGTCCAGGCAAGCGATGGAGCTCGATAGAAAAAAAATGTCCTCCAGTTCCATCTGCATTGTGAAAGATGCCACCATGTGAGTGCCACGCCGATCGGTAGCAACTGCGCAAATGATTTTGTGAGCAGCGCGAACCCCGCAATCGATCCGATCAGGGTGGGAAAAATCAATCGCGAGGAAAACGAAAAAGGTCGCCACTTGAGCATCGCAAAGAAGCAGAAAAATACCCAGAACGTTTCCGGCGGATTGGTAAGGAAGGGCCGGCCGTATCGATACGTGCTGAGAAATCCAAGATAGAGCGATGCGGCAAGCAGGCCGGCAGTCAGATTGTTGCGGGTGGTGCGCCACGCCACGAGTCCGGCAAGAAGCGCCGCAAGGAATGTCCAGACGAGGCTCGGCCATCGCAGGGAAACAAGATTCCATCGATGCCCCCAATCCGTGGTGAGAATTCCTTGCCAGAAGAGCAATGGCGGCTTGGTGTTGACCATGTCTGGCATTTCAGAGACCAGTGGCAGCCAGTGCCCGCTGGCGGCTGTGGCCCGCGTGATTTGGGCGTACACCATTTCATCGCCATTGCCCATGATGTGCAGCGAACCAAGTCCATGTAAGTATGTCACAAGAGCCAACAGAATTGCGGCAACCGCGGATACTCGTGACAGCAGTGAATCGGGAATGTCTGAGACGCTTGTCAGGACAGTTCCAGAATAAGTTTTCTGTTGGGTACTTACCGCATGCATCGATACGACCTTTTCCAAAAACAGGGCACAAAGCAACTGACTTCAAACGCCTGAGTGTGGTTGTGCGAATTACCGATTACGCGACGTGTTCATCAGGCCGCTGCGAGGCGGGCTGTGCAAAACGATTGAGTAACAATTCACGAGCTTTGGAAAGCACGCTCTCTGGAGTAATGCGTTGAAGACACTGATTATCTCCGTCGCACGGGGATGTGCGATGGTTGTAGGCCGTGAGGCACGGAGAGCAGGGCAGCGGAGTATAAAAAACATGAGCAAAGCGGCTCCAGCTTCCGTAGAGCAAGGGAGTTTCAGGACCAAAGAAAACGATTGTGGGAATGTCTGTCATGGCGGCCACTTGACCGGGGCCTCCGTCGTTTGTGATGAGCAAATCCGATCGCTCAAAAATGCACAAGAGGTGCCGAATGGATCGAGTATACCCAGCAAGATTGATGCACAGAGTGTTGTTTTCGCAGGCGCGTAGGAGTGATTCTGCGAGCGAGCGATCTTCTGGGAGACCGATCACGCCAACGGCACATCCATCCTGAAGAAGAGCTTTTGAAACAGTGACAAAAGACTCAAGCGGCCATGCGCGGATTGGAAGCAGACCGCCGCTGGGATACAGAAGCACTAAACGTTTGCCAACAATCTGAGGATAATCGTAGTGCAGTTGAGCAAGTTCTCGATCGACCTCACCGAAGTCTGGAAGAAAGGTGGGTGGTATGAAAGGACCTGTTTGCAAGTCACTTTTGGAACGTGGGGTTTCACGTGATTCAATGGCATCGACCAGTGAGATAAGTTGCAGGGAAAGATGGCGATAGGGATTGTAGAGCACTCGCGAGGTATGAAATGAACCGCGATAGAGTCCTTCCTGAGAGTGGCGGTGGAATCCGATTCGACGCAGTGCGCCACTGCAGCCACTGATCAGGGCACTGCAACGCGCAAAGAGTTCGCAGTCGATCACAGTATCGATGCCGATGATTCGAATGCGTCGAAGCGAATGCCACAGATCGATCAGCATGTGCATTGCACAATCATCTCGAATCGTAAGAATATTCTCCGGTTTCACGACCGAGAGCAGATCGAGAACCTGTCGGTTTCTGTCAAACAGAAGCATGTAGATATCTGCATGAGGATACCGCTTCTTCAACCGACCAAACATCGGTTCGGCCAGCACAAGACTTCCGAGTTCACTCAGAAGGATCACAAGAATGCGATGCGGCGGTGGCTGCAAAGATGGAGTCTGTTGAAAGAAGTCCCAGATCGAATGCCAGGCCGAGAGAACAGCGCAGCACGGAATGCCAAGCCAACGGTCAACCCATTTCTGAATTTGAATTTTCAAGGGGCGTGTCTTCGATCACTTTCTTCTTTGGTGCGTGGGCCGGGCGTGGGTATGTGAGTCAGGAAATGTTCTAAACAAAACTTTGAGCTGCGATGTTATGTCCAGTTGTGGAGTAAACCGTAAAGACCGGATTGTCACTCGCATAAACTGTCATGGTCGAACCGCAGTGTTTCCCAGAACATGAGCAGGCTCATAGGGGCAGAAACGACAGCCACTCCCGCAGCAACTTCCACGCGCAAGGTGGTACGACGCAGTGAAGACAACCAACCCGTGTTCCATAATGAAGTCTGGTTCGGAAACTTTTGTATGGACTTCTATTGCCGAAGAATCGTCAGTGTGGGACATGGTGAACAATCGCCTCATACAACAGAACACTGCGTGCGAACATCGATCAATCAATAGCTAAAAAAAGTGATGCGCCTTTTGGAACGATTGGTGAGCGTAACGAAAGAGAGTTAGTTATGAATAGTCTTTGGTACCGAAGTTTTTGCCTGCATGAGAGCAAGTAACTTTTTCGCGGCCATAGAGGCGAATGCTAGAGAGTTGATTTCATTCTCCGACTCCACTACCGGCACTCGAGCACATCGACGGATGCTTTCAAAGAGCGCCTCGTCTGCGCAAGGATCGTAAAATGGTCCACCGATGACACTGATCGCGCTAATGCCTTTTTGTGGAATCAAGATTGCAACAGGCCCAACCGATTCATTGGCTCGCTCGGCGAGAATCTGTCCCAATCGACTGCACTCCTCGGGGGTGGTGCGCATCAAAGTGATCTGTGGATTGTGACTATAAAAAGTTCGACCAGAAAAACGTTCAGGCACCGAGTTTCTTTCTCCAAAATTCACCATATCAAGGCAACCCGGAACGATCACTGCGGGAACCCCAATTCTCGCAGCCGCACGAAGCCTGTCAGGCCCCGCCGAAAGCACGCCGCCGACGAGTTCGTCGGCCCACTCGGTTGTTGTGATGTCGAGTACTCCCTCGACCATGCCACTCTCGATCAGCGATTCCATCGCGAGTCCGCCGGTGCCGGTTGCAGCAAAGATCAGCACTTCGTAGCCTGCCGCCTCAATAATTCCTACTGCATGTGTGACGCATGCAGTCGTGTTTCCAAACATGCTTGCGACCACGAGCGGTCGTGAGGAGCCGCAAGACAGTGGCATCTCAACCATGCCGCAAATCATGCCGGCCGCACGGGTAAAAATCGTGCGAGAGAGGCGATGAAGTCCGGCAACGTCAGTAATGCTTGGCAACATTGCGATATCTTTGGTGCCCACATACGGTTTGACATTGCCAGCCGCAAGCGTCGAGACCATCACCTTTGGGAATCCAAGAGGCAAGGCTCTCATCGCAGCAGTGGCAATCGCTGTTCCGCCTCCCCCTCCGAGTGAAATAATGGCATCGATTCTTTGCTCGACGGCCAATTGTGCAACAGCAATCGGAGCCGCCAGACTCATGAACGCAACGCATTCGCCGCGATCGCGCCTTTGAAAAACAGAGCCTGCATCCATTTCACTGCGACGAAGAACTTCTTCTCGAGTGATATCTGGAATCACGGTAGGTGGATCGAGAGTTCCGACATCAATAAGAAGGGCCTTGTGACCGCGTGCGACAAGAAGGGCTGCCACGAACGCATGTTCGGCCCCTTTTGAATCGAGCGTTCCGAGAACAGCAATGGTAGGTATGGAAACCTCCCTTCACGCAATGGAGGAAGGTCTTTGTCGGACTGGGATCGACTTGAATTCCTTGGTAAGGCTTTCGAGCGATTGTTCTACGGCCATGCGTTCGAGACTTGATGCTCCAACGAATCCAACCGCATCGGAGTGCTCAAGAATAAATGCAGCATCGGAGGGAGTGTTTATTGGGCCACCGTGGCACAGATAAATCAGATCGCGACGGACGGTTCGTGCGGCATCGATGATCGATTGAGTGCGATTCGCGGCCTCTTGGAGCGAAATCGAGGCATGAACAACTCCAATTGATCCGCCTACAGTCGTTCCGACGTGCGCAATGATGACATCGGCTCCGGCCTCGGCCATCGCTTTGGCTTCCGCTGGAGCATCAACATAGACGATGCTGAAAAGGTCCATGCGTCTGGCCAAAGATACCATCTCAAATTCTTTTTCGACTCCCATGCCGGTCTCTTCGAGAATCTGGCGGAAGCGTCCATCGATGATGGTGTGTGTCGGAAAATTATTGATTCCGCTAAACCCCATTTCCTTTACTTGTCCGAGCCAGTGCCACATGCGTCTTCTCGGATCCGTGGCATGGACTCCGCAGATCACCGGGATTTCTTCGACGACCGGCAGTACTTCGAATTCACCAATGTCCATTGCAATCGCATTGGCATCGCCGTAGGCCATCAGACCAGCCGTTGAGCCATGGCCGGCCATTCGGTACCGGCCCGAGTTGTAAACAATGATCAAATCAGCCCCACCTTTTTCAATAAATTTCGCGCTGATGCCAGTTCCGGCACCGGCCGCGATAATCGGCTCTCGCCTCGCGAGCGTATCTCGCAAGCGATCGAGTACCTCGACGCGAGTGTACGGATTACCTTTACCAGTCCAGGGGTTGGGCATTGGGTGCACGTGAACAGAAGGTGGATTGCAACAACTCAAAGAACACAGAAGGTACTGTCGGAAAGGGGTGTGACGCAAGAATCATCGATGGTTCAAGCCACCCGAATGCATCGCGAGAGTCAAACGTTTCCTCGACTCAACGTTTTGGCAACTTCCCGAGCGTAGCGAGAATGGCATCCACTGCGTTTGGCTTTTCCAAGGCTTGCACGAAACGTCTCGCACGATTGTTTTGGGTTGTTACAATTCCTTTCGTTCGGTCATTGTTTTTCTGTCGCCTCTGCACAGGAATCAGGCGGCGAACAAAGCGTTGTACGTGTGGAATCTGTTTGAGATCGAAAGGAGAATTCCGCGTGGCGAAGGCTGCACTGGCGCTCGAAGATGGAACCGTCTATTACGGCGACCATTTTGGCGCGACTGGAACCGTATCTGGCGAGGTCTGTTTCAACACATCACTCGTTGGCTATCAGGAAATTCTCACCGATCCGAGCTATCGCGGTCAGATTCTAGCGATGACAGCGCCTGAAATCGGCAACTACGGCGTAAATCCAAACGATGTTGAAAGCGGACGCCTTCAGCTTTCCGGATTTGTCGTACGACATGCGAGTCGTATTGCCAGTAACTTTACCGCGACCGGAACGATCGGCGACTATCTCGCCGATGCCGGTGTGGTTGGAATCCAAGGCATCGACACTCGTTCGCTTGTGCGACGATTGCGAATGCGAGGCGTTATGACAGGCGTCCTTTCAAGCGAGGTACTTGAATCGGAAAAACTTATTCAGAAGGCTCAAAACGCTTTGTCGTTGGCTGGACGGGATCTTGTCAGGGAAGTGGTTCCCTCAGGGATAAGTCAGTGGAACGAAAAAATCGACCCGATCGATCTCGTAGCAGGAGTGACAGGCGGAGGTGAAGCTCAAGAACAAAATTACGCAGGTCGTGAAAAACAAAATCATGTCGTTGCGCTTGACTATGGGATGAAATGGAATATCGCTAGGCATTTGGCATCTGCGGGCTATCGCGTTACGGTGATGCCTGGCACAAGCACCATTGCAGAAGTGCTCGCCCAAAAACCAGACGGAGTATTTCTTTCAAACGGTCCAGGAGATCCTGAACCTCTGGCCTACGCGATCAAGACAGTGGCAAGCCTTGTGGGAAAAGTGCCAGTGTATGGAATTTGTCTAGGGCATCAGCTTCTTGCACTGGCCTGTGGTGCGAAGACCTTCAAACTTAAATTTGGTCATCGCGGGGCCAATCAGCCGGTGATGGATCTCGACACTGGTAAAATCGAAATCACATCACAAAATCATGGTTTCGCAGTTGATGAGTCATCATTGCCACCAGAACTTGTGGTGACGCATCGCAATCTCAACGATGACACCATCGAGGGCCTCCGACACCGGTTTGCGGCGGCCGCAAGCGTTCAATATCATCCAGAAGCTGCTTCTGGTCCGCACGATGCGACGCATCTGTTTGCTCGATTTGGCAAGATGATGGCGTAAAATATCATCGGGTTCGACTGGCGTTACAATCGCTACAGATTCTGAGAAGTGACGCTGCCCCCAAGTCTCTCGAACCGGCATCTTATATTTTTAAAAAGATCGAAGTCTATATTTCCCAATGACTTACGTCCTTCCGGCATAGAGTGCCCACATAGATTGTTTTGACTCTTCAGCCGAGTGTGCCAAAGTTTGAGTAATGGATCGCGGAAAAACATTTCCATCCCCCCCCTTTCACCCCGCGTTCAAGCCTAGGAGGTTTCTCATGTCTCGCGTTTTCTCTGGCGGCCTTGTGGTCGCTCTCTCTTTTGTTGTGGTCGCTATGAATGCGTCGGCCGTTGACGCTGGCTTTCGTCATAAGCATCTCGATCCTACCTGTGCGGCTCCTGAACCGACCTGCTGTGCCGAGCCGACGTGCTGCGCTGAACCGACGTGCTGCGTCGAGACGTGCTGTCCCACAAATCCATGCATCAAGTACCGCCACCGTGGCCACCATCACAAGCACCGTGGATGCTGCGAAGAGCCTACCTACGAAACTGTTCTTAACGTTACAAGCCCCGAAACGTGCTGCACCGTATGCGTACCGATCTGCTTGCCGTGTTGCTGCGAAGGTTGCCCTTGTGAGTCTTCGCGTTGCACGATTCTTGGCTGCGGCGAGGTTCGTTATGACTGGCAGTGCGGCGTATCGGTCATCGTTCGATTCACCAGAAACGGCGATCTTCTTGTCACCTACGTTGGTGCTTGAGATTGCTGAGTGCTTGAGTGTTATTCAAAGGAAGCCCGGTCGGGGTGAATTCCCCGCCGGGTTTCTTTCTGCGCTGTCATAAGACATACACTCATAATCAGAAGTGAGATCAAAAAGCGAACAATGCAAAGGAGACAATCTCTCGATGCAATCAAAGCGTAAAAAAAAGAAAATCAGACGCACCCTAAGCCGTAAAAAAGAAGCAATCACTTCCACTTTCAGATTGAACCAAAGTGAAGACGGCAGAGCCTCTGATGCAATGACTGTGGCATGGATGCTTGCCACAATGGCAGCCCTTGTTTTTGGGATATTTGAATTAGTCGCACGCGGCGTGCAATTTTCTGGAAATAACGCAGCGAACTCGTCGACTCTTGGACTCGACGCCATGATTCAGGTGACATCTTTGGCGGCAGTGGTCTCGGCTGTGATGTCTTTGGTATTGCTGGTCGTCGTGCTGCGTGTTCGCCGAGAGGCTCCACCGCGTACCATTGTGATCGGCGCAGTCTTCATCGCAGCGGTGCCGCTTCTGGCACCTTTTTTAAGAACATGATTTCTCAAATCGTGCAAGCGAATTTGATCAGCAGGTAAATCCGATACCGTGAAATTGTCGCTGCCACGAATCTAACTGGTTTATGCGTGGATACCTGCATGAGAAAGCCATCGCTCAGCGTCAAGCGCCGACATGCACCCAGTGCCGGCTGCTGAAATTGCCTGCCGATAGTAATCGTCAGCCACGTCGCCTGCAGCAAACACGCCGTCAACGCTCGTATCGGTTCGAAAGTGTTTTTTCCAGACGATGTATTTTTTGGCCGTGAGATCTAATTGCCCATCAAGAAATGCTGTATTTGGAGTGTGACCAATAGCCAAAAACACACCTGCAGCATCAAGTATTGAAACACGTGAAGGATCAATAGTACTTTGCAGTTTAACGCCAGTGACGCCGAGAGCATCGTTTCCCAACACCTCCTCTAAGGCAGAGTGAAAGTGAATGGTGATCTTCGGTTCGTTCTGGGCTCGCTGTGCCATGATCTTGGAAGCTCGAAGAGAGTCCCGGCGATGAATCAGATGCACCATGCTTGCAAACTTGGTCAGGTACGTTGCTTCTTCAACAGCTGAATCACCCCCACCGATGACAACCATTGGCTTATTTCGAAATCGAGGTAGGGCACCATCACACACCGCACACGCGCTCACGCCGCGATTCTTATATGCCTCTTCACTCGGCAGGCCGAGCCAATTGGCGCTCGCGCCGGTCGCCACGATGACGCACTGCGCTTCAACGGTATCTTTGGAACGGGTGTAGAGCGTGAAGGGACGTTTTGAAAAATCAACCTTAAGGATGTCATCGGTGACAATCCGTGTGCCGAAGTTGATCGCCTGCTGTCTCATCAGTTCCATGAGCTCTGGGCCAGTGACGCCTTCACCCGCATGTGGGGCCATCATCGAACGGCGATTTTCCGGCAACGCAGAGCTGAGAAACTCACTGAGATTGCCATGAGGAAACCCCGCATAGTTTTCAACCTCGCTGGTGAGTGCGAGTTGTCCAAGTGGAAGGGTACCACTCATTCGATTTTCTTCAGTGATGGCTCCTTCAAAAACCAGCGGTCGAAGCTGAGCGCGTGCTGCGTATGTTGCGGCAGACCAACCAGCCGGTCCGGAGCCGATAATCACAAGGGTTTCAGAAGATTTCGACATAAAAAGTTTCCGACGAGGTGTGGAGAGGAGAGAAAAATGTACGTCAGGGAGGCCAGTGGCCGGTGAGCAGATTTACGGACACAAAAAAGCACGACTTCCAATTCCATCGTCGCACGCTTGCAAAGAATGGTCATGGTTTGTCGTTTGTCATTTGTCATGGTTTTGTCTCGTTTCAAGAGAGACACCCTCTGGACACGCAGGCAATGTTGTACAAAGTAGTGACCAGCCGCAAAGCCTGTCGCGGAAAACCGCAATGGAAAGAAACATCCCCCGAGAGGGCCCCACATCATGAGTCTGCTCGTTGTCCTTTTGCCAAGCGCTGTGGTATTGATCATCGCCTATCGCGTGTACGGAAGACTGCTTGAGCATCTATTTAAACTCGACCCCGATGCCCCAACGCCTGCGGTCACACTTCGCGACGATGTCGATTATGCACCAATCCCCCCGTCACTCTTGATGGGTCAGCACTTTTCAGCGATTGCAGCCGCAGGTCCAATTGTCGGCCCCATTCTAGCGGGCGTGGCGTTTGGATGGTTGCCGGCACTGATCTGGATTCTCTGCGGAAGCATTCTGATTGGTGGCGTTCATGATTTTGCGTCGCTTGTTGCATCGGTGCGACATAAGGCTCGATCGATTGCGGAAGTTGTGAGAGAGCATATGAGTTCTCGGAGCTACATACTCTTTCTCGCGTTCGTGTGGATTGCGTTGATTTATATCATTGTGGCATTCACTGACATCACTGCATCAAGTTTTCTCGGTAGGCAGACACTTGAAAATGGTGAAACGGTTTCGGGCGGTGGAATCGCAACATCGAGCCTTCTTTATCTTGTGCTGCCAATTCTGATGGGGCTGTGCTTGCAATTTCTCAAAATGCCACTGTGGCTCGTAACGGTGATATTTGTGCCGCTGGTAGGAGTTGCAATCTGGGTGGGGCAGTTCATCCCGTTTGATCTTGGGCAGATGCTTGGCGTTTCAGACATTGCATCGCAAAAAATCTGGGGCGTTTTTCTATTATTGTATTGCCTCGTGGCCGCGATGGTTCCGATGTGGCTACTTCTGCAACCCCGCGGTCATCTTGGCGGATGTTTTCTCTATGTTGCTTTGGCCGGAGCTGCGATTGGTCTGGTAGCGAGCGATACACTTTTAGGTGGTGATATGTCGATCCAATATCCGGCATTCATGGGATGGCAGACGCAGAAGGCAGGGCCGCTGGTGCCGATGCTTTTTATCACGATTGCGTGCGGCGCGTGTTCCGGTTTTCATTCGCTGATTGCCTCGGGAACAACAAGTAAACAACTGCGAAAAGAAACCGACGCGAAAGCAATCGGCTACGGCACAATGCTCTTGGAGGCTTTCGTCGCTGTGGTGAGTCTTTCGTGTGTGATGGTCCTCGCAAAAGATAGCCCGCTTTCATCGCAGCCACCGAATTTTGTGTATGCGTTGGGAATGGGAAGATTTTTGGAAATTCTCGGTGTGCCTGCTTCAATCGGCGTATCGTTTGCGCTCATGGCGTTTACAACATTTGTGTACGATACGCTCGATGTCTGCACGAGACTCGGTCGGTATATCGTGCAGGAACTCACAGGACTGTCGGGAACAGCAGGTGCATGGCTCGGTACGGCGATGACGGCGGGCGTTCCACTTCTGTTCCTTCTTCGTACCGAACTCGATGCAGCAGGCAAGCCGATTCCTGTCTGGAAAACATTTTGGAGTCTCTTTGGTGCGAGCAATCAACTCCTTGCTGCACTGACGCTATTGGGGATTACTGTCTGGCTATGGCGCACTCGACGACAGACGTGGGTATGGCTCGTCACAGGTTTGCCGACCGTCTTCATGTTTGTGATGAGCACTTGGGCGCTTCTCAGTATGACAGTGCCCCGATTTCGAACGGAAAATGGTTTTACATTTCCAGCCGACCCGGTGCCGTGGGCGGGCGTGGTCTTGTTGTCGCTCGCGGCGGTGATGCTCGTCGAGGCGATTGGCGCAATCGTCAAACCCAATAGGCCGCAGAATCCATTGGCATCAAAACAAATTGCTACGAGTTGAGTGCCAACGGGCTTTTGAAGTTAGAGCGGACGAGATTGCAAGTCTGCCAACTGAGCGTAGGGATAGTCGATCGGAGTGTAGGCAATCGAAAGTTCTGGCGTCGCTCGTTTTGTGGAACCACCTTGAAGCGAACAGAGCGACCGATCGAGAATGCCACTGGTAAGAAATGTTCGTTCGACGGGATATGTTGGACGGCCTGTGTGGATCATGCATTCGATCGCCTTGAGCAAGTAGGCAAAATGCGGGTGACGTGGAACGCTTCGCTCATCAAAAGCAGTGGCAAGCGGTTGCGGCTGACCTTTGATTTTAAGTGCGACTGACGTTCCACTGACGCACGAAAACATAAACAGGGAACCTTTCAGGCCATCGATGTATTCAAAGAGAAACAAAGTGGCCTGATCGTCTTGCCGCATGTTTGGCATTCCCGATTTCGGTACCGCGGCAAATGCCGCCTCCAGAACATCTTTTTGAACGACACCGTCATCGACTGCCTTCCAGATGGCATCCCCTTGCACGCACTGCACCGATTTCACTCCCTGTTCGGCATGTTGACGCCTCTCGACGTGGCACTGATAAAACTCCAGAGCGTGAATGCCATACACATCGAGTCCGCTGTAGCCGATGCCGACGGCAGCTTCAATCTCGCTGCCCATCGGCACGTTTATTGGTGACGTACGGTATCCAACTGGCAAGGAGGAGCCGGCCATGAAAGGAATTTTCAAGGTTTGTGCTCGGTCATACATGGCCTTGGCATCCGACCAGGTAGGGCCAAGATGCTTGTCGTTAAAAACCGGCACTACGCGATCATATTTTTCAAATGCGTTGGCAATTTCGTCAAAAAATCGCCGACGTGGATAGAGGTGCTGCCCTAAATCGTTGTATGGATAGTCTCCGTGTTCGCAGATGCACAAAACGCCATCGACCGGGATGCTGTTGCCACCAACGGTGACAGCTTTTTCAATTGAATCAAAAATAGGAAAACCATGATGCGCGCTTTGCGAACGGGCGAGATCACCATCAGGAAACTGATCGACATAGAGTGACGCGAGAGTCAAGGCTGGGCCGAGGCCGCCGTCTTGAAGCCAGCCGTTCAGGATTTTCCCAAGAATCACATCGGCATGAGAATTGTAATAGTACACGCTGACAACGGCCGCCACGGACTTTGCTTCAACAGATTGATTTGCCTGAATGGAATGGGTCGAATAAACTGCATCTCCAATCATCCCGCTCGCCATAAGCCGCAGATATTCCCGACGAGAAAAACGGTTCATTGAATAGCCCTTAAAATGTGTAAGAGTTTTTAGTCATAGTAACTAAACAACAGTCTGTCAGGTTGTGGCTGGAGTTATCGTTCTTCAGTATGTGTCCCAGACAGTTTTCAATAAAGACGAGAGTGACACGCAGTGATCGAGTCAGATCCTATTTTCCCAGTCGATGTGGCGCTCCTGACCGATCACCGCTATGAGGCATCAGTTGCCGACGAAAGTGACTGGTACCTTCGTAATATTCTTGATGATGACCGGCTGCTTCAAAAAGCGTTGGAGTCGAAGGGGCTCTCGTCTCTCCGTGTTGACTGGGCGAGAACTGATGTTGATTGGTCCCAGTTTGGATGTGCCGTGTTTCGAACAACGTGGGACTACTACCAACGACCGATAGAGTTTTCGCATTGGCTTTCCCAAACCAGTCATCAGACTCGGTTTTGTAATCAACTCTCGACGGTTCTCTGGAACATGGATAAGCACTATTTAAAGGATATTGAGAAGAAGGGTATTCCAGTGGTTCCGTGTCGATTTCTTGAACGCGGTAGCAGTATGACGCTGCACGATGTCATGGATGAAACTGGATGGGTGGAGGCGATTATTAAACCGTGTATTTCAGGTGCAGCCAGGCATACGTATCGGGTGAATCGAGAAAGTGTTGCCAGTATCTCGCCTGTGGTTTCGAATCTATTGACGTGTGAATCGCTGATATTCCAGCCGTTCGAGAAGGAAATACTCTCTCAAGGCGAGGATACGCTGATGCTCTTCGGGGGTCGATTTACCCACGCTGTTCGCAAAAAAGCAAAAGCTGGAGATTTTCGAGTGCAGGACGATCACGGAGGAACCGTTCATCCGTACACGCCGTCGCCAGAACAGGTCGATTTGGCTGAGCGAGCAATAGCTGTGTGTAACCCACCACCAGCATACGGTCGAGTCGACATGGTAAACGACAATCAGGGGCAGTTGGCAATCATGGAACTAGAACTTATCGAACCGGAATTATGGCTTCGAAATTTTCCCTCTTCCGCCATCGCGTTTGCGAATGTAATTGCTACAACGTTTGATGACTAAAAAGACGACTCGTTATTGAATCCTTCTGAAAATGTGAATGTTTCAAAGACTCGTCGACAGTTCACTCTTCATCTTCGTCCTCTTCGTCTATAAAAACAAAAGCCGCACGACGCGGAGCGGGCATCGATGACTTCTCGCCACGGACACTGCGCCAGACAATTTCATTTAAGAGAAGATCATCTGCGGCATCTTCTACAGCCAGATTCATCTTCAGAGATTCTTCCGCGCCCCATGCTGAAACTTTGTTGAGAGTGTCGAGAGGAACATTAGCGCTGCGACAGACATAGGGTTGAGTCGCGGGCGTTTTCTGGAAGCTGCGAAGCATCGGCATGGCAGACGCATCAAACTGTGACATGGGATCAAGGCCGAGAATCAATTCGATAGTGCGAAGCATGGAGCTTGTAGAATAAAGCGTTGAATCAACCGATGTGCGACGAGCATACGGACTGATGACAAACGCAATCGTACGGTGAGCATCGATATGATCAGGTCCATTTTGAGCATCGTCTTCAACCACAAAAATTGCCGTCGTCGGCCAGAACGGTGATCGACTGACCGCTTCTACGATGCGACCAAACGCCAGGTCATTATCTGCCATATAACTTGTCGGCGTCGGAAGCCGAGGGCTCGTGCCACTGGTGTGATCGTTTGGAAGTCGAACGATCTGCAATCGCGGCATGTCACCTTCTTGATTGAATCGTTTCAATTCTGCGATGAACCGATCAGCCCTTTTTATATCGGGATACCCCATGTCAAAGCTTCGAAACATGGGATCGATTCGCCCTTCGAGGGCTTTCACTTTTGCCGTTCCAGGCATCGAGGGATCGGCTGCGTTGGAAACCCATTCCCCATAACTGCGCACGCTCACGCCTGCTTCGATCGCGCGGTCCCAGAGGTAGCCGCCAGCAGGACGCGCAGGCAGATCGTATGCGCCTTCGCTGGGATATGGATGCTTGTTTCGGCGGTTGTGCCCGTAGGAGAGCGGCCACTGCTTTTCAACAAAATCACTGGCATAGGCTCCCATCGTCCACTCATGGCCGTCGGCGCTCACTTCACTTTCAACATAAAAATTATCCAAAAGCACAAACTCGCGAGCCAGCGCATGATGATTCGGAGTCACATGTTCAGGAAACAGACAAAGTGTTGGATCACCTCGGCCTTCAGGCATATCACCGAGAACTTGGTCGTATGTTCTATTTTCCTTGATCATGTAGATCACATGAGTGATCGGGCTTTTGTCGAATTTTCGAAGAGGGATGGGGCTACCTTCAATGTCAGCCAGTTCAAGTGATTCTGCGCCGAGTGGCCTGCATGTCATCGCGCGCTGCGTCCAGGCAATCATTTGTTTCTCAAAAGCTATTTCGTCGACGGGAAGATCGATGAACGCCACAGTGCCTTGAAAGAGTGCTCCAATGTAATCAGGAGTTGGAGCCTCGGGGTGAAAGCCCGGGCGCGGACCGTTGCGGTTGCTGTCAGAAATCAAACCTTTTCCGTTGGCCACCAGCAGCCGTTTTCCATCGGGTGTGAGTCGCACACTTGTGGGATACCAGCCGACGGGAATAAATCCAAGACTTTTTGAAGCTCCCATATGTTCAACATCAAATACGGCGATCGTGTTGATATTGGCATTAGCGACAAAGAGATATTCCCCAGAAGGCGACAGGGCGAGTGAGTTCGGCGTGTTTCCAGGCGGCGCATCGGGCGTGAGCGTGGCAACAAGAGTTTCAATTATTTTTCCAGACACGGGATCAATCACCGAGACGCTGTTGCGATTGGCATTGGCAACAAAGAGACGCTTGCCATCGGGAGAAAGAAGCATTTCATTGGGGTGCTCTTCTGTACTCCAGTGATCGAGGAGCTTGAATTCGAGGGTATCAATCACCGCCACCGCCGCCTGCGCCCAGAGTGAAACGTAGAGACGATTTCTTGGTTCATCAAGGACGCAGGCATAAGGATAGGGCAGGTCGGCGACCGACGCTTCAAGAAGCTGACGAGCACGTTTTGTGATCGAAGGATCATCCGTTGACGGTGAAAGAACGGGAGACAGCGGCACCGGCTTTCCAGTGAGCAAAAGCTCTGCGGTACGTTTTTCAGGGTTGTCTTCCTTGAGGTTGACGCGCGACACACTCTGGGCCCAAAGATTTGCAGCAAAGAGAACTGAACCATCGCTTGTTGTGGCAATCCCTGCGGGAATTCCTCGCTGCATGGCATCGCGGAGCGGCAGAGGCGATGAGGGAATCAGCGTGCCATTTTCAAAACGGTAGCGATGAATCAATTCTGCGCCGCTACCCGATGCAAAGAGCGTTTTTCCAGAAGCGTCAAACGAGAGACCATAGAACGCCTCTTCCAGTCGCGTTCGTGACACCACTGCACGACGAGTCAGATCGAGAATCACGATCTCATGTGGCCCGTATCCGCAGTGGAGTACTGCGGCAAAAGAGCCCTCTGGGTGGATCGCAATATTGATTGGAAAGTCGCCAACCTCAACCTGTTTTCCGACGGGACGCAAGAGCCACTGATTGGGAAGAATGACCGATCCATCTGATCGCGGGCCTGGAACGCGGGGCTCTTGGGCACAGGCGGAAAAATCGAACAGTGCAAAAATGAGCACCAGCCACACGAGACAAAAAATCTGTCGCACAAGTCTAGAAGATGTGAAAGAGCGAGAGATGTTCAAAAGCATTGAGTGTGTTCCCTTACGTTATAGTGAGACGTCTCGAAAGTGGAGATCAAAGCACAATAATTCCGCTGCACAGTTCTTTCGCGAGTTGATTCTCTTGGAGGCAAAGATACTCTCGAAACAGACGAGGCAGATACTTTTTTTGTACGTCTCCGCACGGAGCCTATTTTGGGCGGGGGATGGTATTCTTGAAGCGAGCATTGAAAGCAAGTGATTCACCTCTTTTAGCAAGCCATGTCTCACGATCACAGCACCCACTCACATCACAATACGCTTCACGCCGTAGGCATAGGAAAGGCCATGGCGATAGGAGTATGCCTCAATTCAATTTTTGTCGTGTTAGAAGCGGTGTGCGGATGGTATGCCGACTCCCTGGGGCTCATGGCAGATGCAGGGCATAACGCCGGAGACGTGGTTGGTTTGCTTCTGGCATGGGGAGCAGATGCCATCGCCCGAAGGCCATCGACACCTCGCTACACATGGGGCTTGCGACGCACGACTATTTTTGCCGCACTCGCCAATGCGATACTTCTGCTTGCAGCATGCTGCGCGATTGTATGGGAGGCCTATCGTCGACTCTGGTTTCCAGAACCAACCGAAGGAATAATAATGATTGTGGTTGCCACCGTGGGAGTGGTGATCAATGGGTTCACGGCAATTCTTTTGATGAAAGAAAGCCACGCGGATCTGAATATCCGCGGTGCATATCTGCACATGATGGCCGACGCAGCAGTGTCACTCGGGGTGGTTGTTGCGGGAGTCGCTCTCTGGACCACAGGAATTCTCTGGATCGATCCGATTGTGAGCATGCTGGTGAGTTTCGTTGTTGCCTACGGAACATGGGGTCTGTTGTGGGAGAGCGCCAACCTCGCGCTCGACGCGGTACCTCGAGGAATTGATTTTCACAAAATCGATGTATTCTTGCGATCCATTGAGGGTGTTTCAAACGTACACGAGTTGCGCATCTGGGGGCCAAGTACATCCGAGTCATCGCTGACAGCGCACGTGGTGGTTGTCGATGAACGACATCATCGAAGGGTGTTGTCACAGGCAACAGAGTGTTTGAAAAACGAGCACGGAATCAAACATATAACACTGCAGATAGAGGACAAAAAGGTGTCAGAAACGGTTTCCGAGTGAAATACCTGCATTCGATTCGTGACACCTTTTTCATGCCCCTGAGGATCTGGCAACACGTGCAGCGCATGGAGGGTCACGCGATCAGGTCTTTGATGACCGTGCCACCAAACTGGCTGAGCTGCTTGAAGCGGCCGGCGTGGTAGTACGTGAGCTTGTTGTCGTCGAGACCAAGGAGGCGCAGAAGCGTGACGTGAAGGTCGCGGACGTGGGCCTTGCCTTCCACGGCATTCATGCCGAGTTCATCCGTTGCGCCGATGGTGTGGCCGGCGTTGCAGCCGCCGCCGGCGAACCAGATGGTCATGGCGTTGGGGTTGTGATCGCGTCCATAGGCGGTGCCGCCGCGTACGCCGTTGTCAGGAGTGCGGCCAAACTCGCCACACCAGACGATGAGCGTGCTCTCTAGGAGGCCACGCTGTTTGAGGTCGCTAATGAGCGCGGCGATGGGCTGGTCCACGCCGCGCACGAGATTGCCATGAGCGCGCTCGATGTAATCGTGGCTGTCCCAGGATCCGTTGTAGAGCTGCACGAAGCGCACGCCATTTTCGACGAGCTTGCGGGCGAGCAGGCACTTGCGACCGAAGGAGTCGGTCGAGTCCTTGCCGATTCCGTAAAGCTCCTTGGTTTTTTCATCTTCCTTGGACAGATCGAGCGTCTCGGGCACCTGCATCTGCATGCGGAAGGCCAGTTCGTAGCTGTTCATGCGCGCCGAGAGTTCGTCATGGTTCGGGTGCACAGCGGCATGGACGGAGTTAAGCTTTGCGATCAGGTCGAGGTTCTTGCGCTGACGTGCTTCAGTGACGCCAGCGGGCGGGGTCAGATCGAGGATTGGCGAGCCCTTGGCGCGCAGGGGCGTGCCCTGGAAATTCGCCGGCAGATAGCCGTTGCTCCAGTTCGCGGCGCCTCCTTGCGGATAGCTGACCTCGGGCAGGACGACAAAGCCAGGTAGGTTGCGATTTTCCGAACCGAGGCCGTAGTTGACCCATGCGCCAAGCCCTGGATCGCCGCCGAAGCGGTTTCCGCAGTTCATCTGATACATCGCGGTCGGGTGGTTCACGCTGTCCACGGTGCAGCCACGGAAGAAGCAGAGGTCGTCGGCGACCTTGGCGAGGTGCGTCCAATTGTCCGCCATGTCCGCGCCGCTCCGGCCCGCCTTGATGAATCTGAAAGGGCTTTGCACGTAGTAACGTTTGCCGCTTTCCATCGCGGACTTCTGCTTGCCCTCACGCACGAACTCCTTGAGGTGCAGCTTTTTGAGTGTCGGCTTGGGATCGAAGGTATCGAGGTG
This sequence comes from Planctomycetota bacterium, assembly GCA_003669585.1. Classification (GTDB taxonomy): domain Bacteria; phylum Planctomycetota; class Planctomycetia; order Pirellulales; family UBA1268; genus QWOQ01. The sequence goes on from QWOQ01000015.1 coordinate 53,876, forward strand.
CGATGGCCCACCTTCCATCATGAGGAAGATGACATTCTTGGCCTTGGCGTTGGAGAAGTGGACTTGTTTGGTCGCAAGCGGCTGCTGCTTGGCCTCCTCGGCGAGCAACGCGCTGAAGGCCACGCTGCCGAGACTAGCGCCCAGGCCATAGATAAAATCTCGGCGTGTTGACGCATGCAAAGCAAGGGCTCCGGCAGAGGGGAAGAAGGGTTTAATAGACATAAGCAAACTCGTTGGAATTGAGCAGTGCGAGACAGACCTCGGCGAGCGCGCGGGTGCGCAGGGGCACATCGGCGGGCTGGAGGTCGGGGACAAAATCAGCATAGGCGTGCAGCGTTTCGTTGAATGAAAACTTCTCGCCAGTGTTTTCCTCGACGGCATCGCGTCGGACTTCGAGGGGTGGCTTTTGCGCCGACGGTTTTTCGTCGTCGAGCAGTGCTTCGATGTCGCGCCAGTGAGCGAGGCAGCTTTGCCGTTCTTCATTACTAGGCGAACGGGAGAAGGTGAGGGCGAAGAGTCGCGTGATAGCTGAGTCGTCAGCGTTGGTTTCCTTCACTACGCGATGCGCGAGGGCCAAGGCGCGGGAGTGCGTGTTCTGACCGTTGAACAAGCTGAAGACCTGAGGAGTGACGGTGGAGGACTCACGGCGTTCGCAGGAGAAGTCTGGCGTCGGCGCGTTGAATATTTCCAGCTGCGGATCAGGCAGGCCGCGGGTCTTCAGCGAGTAGAGGGAGCGACGATGACGCTGTTCAGGGAGTGGGTTTGGTGTCCAGGCAGAGGCGAACGTGCCCATGACCTGTCGGGGCTGCATGGCGGCTTCGAGATTGATCTCGGGCCGGTTTGGGATGCCGCCGAGCGTGGGATTGAGTTCGCTGGTGGCGGTGAGCATCGCATCGCGCAACTCCTCGGCGGACAGCCGGCGGGGCTTGAAGACGGCGTAGCTCGTGCCGGTCGGATCCTTGTCCGCGAGCGATTTCAAATCGGGATGCGTGGCGCTGCGGCGATACGCATCGGAGTTCAGAACGATTCGGTGCATGGCTTTGAAGCTCCAACCTTTCTCCACGAAAGTGGCCGCGAGCCAGTCGAGCAGTTCAGGATGCGTGGGCTTCTTGCCGGTGCTGCCAAAGTTGTTTGGATTGCCCGCGATGGGCTGGTCAAAATGCCAGAGCCAGATTCGGTTCACGATGGTGCGGGTCGTGAGCGGATTCTCCGCGCTGGCAACCCAATCGGCGAAGGCCATGCGGCGGCCTTCGATGGCGTCGGGAATGGGCGTCTTCTGCGCGGCACCCAACACGCTGAGCACGCCGGGCTTCACCTTTTCGCCGGAGCCAAAAGGGTCGCCACCGGGGAGCACGCAAGTCTCTTCCAGCTCGCCTGTGGTCATCCGGTCAACGGGCATGCGCAGTGGCCCAAAGACGGTCTTATACTGCGGCGTGCGGCCCGCGTGCACGGCGAGTGCGTGGGGTTCGTAGCGATCAAGTTCCCACCCGAGACGTTCGAGCCCTTTGCGGGCCACCCGCTCCAGTCCGAACTGTTCTGGCGTGAAGCCGACCAGCTTGGGTGGGAAGTCGCCTTCCGGTACGCCAGCCGAGGTGAGGGTATTGCGCGCGGCAGCGAAGAAGTCCGAATACTGCCGAAGCCTCTTCGCGGGTCCTTGCTTCGGCGTGGAAGGTTTGCGAGCGGTCTCAACAGCGGCGTTCCACGTGGTCGGGTTCTTGGCGTTATCCTTGAACCAGCGCTGCGCGTTCTCCATCAGCACGGCATCGAGCTTCGAGAGCATGGCCCCATGTTTCGCGAGCGTCTTTTCCAAATAGGCGCGCTCCTCGAAGCCCTGCGTGTTTTCCACCGGCAGGAAAGGCGCGGCACGTTCGGAGAGCTGGGTGGTCGCAAACACGGCCTGGATTGAATAGTAGTCGCGTGTGGGGACGGGGTCGAACTTATGATCGTGGCATCGGGCGCATTGCAGCGAGTGCGCGAGGAATGTCTCGCCCACGCTGTTGCTCACGTCATCGAGGAAACGCTGCCGCGCGATCTTCTCGACCTCCATGCCGGTCAGCTCCCATGGCCCCATGCGCAGGAAGCCGGTGGCGATGACATGTTCGGGGTCGTCCGGACCGATCTCGTCGCCGGCGATCTGCTCGCGCACGAACTGATCGTAACGCTTGTCGGCGTTGAACGAGCGTACTACGTAGTCGCGATAGCGCCAGGCATTGCCGCGTTCGTAGTCGTTTGAGAAGCCGGACGAGTCGGCATAGCGTGTGACGTCGAGCCAATGCTGCGCCATGCGTTCACCGTAGTGCGGGGAGTCGAGCAGGCGATCGATAACGGCAGCGAATGCCTCGGCGTCCGGCCGCGCATCCTTCACGAACGCTTCCACTTCTTCCGGCTTCGGCGGCAGGCCGATGAGATCAAACGTCGCACGACGGATCAACGCCAGGCGATCTGCTGCCGATGCGACGGTGAGTCCGGCGGGCATCTTCGCCGCGATGAAGGCGTCGACCGGATTGCCAGGTCGGTCGGGCGGCGTGGGCTTCTTGACGGGTTGATAGGCCCAGAGTCCCTCGGGCTTGTACTTTCGGTTTGTCCACTCCGGCGAGAGCCCGCCGCTTGTCTTCACGATGATGCCATCCTCCGCCGACCACTTTGATTCATTCTCTTTTGCAATGACTTTGATGCGCGCTTCATCCGGCCACGGCGCATCGCCCGCGATCCAGTCTTTGATCCACGCAATTTGCTCTGCGTAGAGCTTGTCTGCCTCCTTCGGCGGCATGGCTTCCCAATCGTCATGCTTCCGCGTGACCGCGAGATACAGCGGGCTCTCCTCTGGTTTGCCGGTGACCAAGCCCGATTGTTCGCTGTCGCCACCTTTGAGCGTGGAAGCGAGCGTCCTCATATCCAACCCGCCTTTGATCTTTGCTTCGTCGTTGCCATGGCACGTGAGGCACTTCTCATGGAAGAGCGGCGCGATGCGGCGCACGAAGAGCTGCTCGGCATTATCAGCAGCATGCGTCTGGGATGCCGCCCAAACAGCGAAGATGAGAATAGAAAGAGTCGCTTTCATTCAGGTTTTCCGTTTTCAAAGAGGAATCGGATCTCCGCACCGCTGAGCATCATGCTGCAGATGGTGAACTGATCGATCTCGCCGTTTCCATTGCGGATGGGAAAATAAGAGGGATGATTTCCCGTGAGCAGATTCCGATTGCCGATCTCGCAAAGGCCCAAGGTGATGGGGGTTCTTCGACACTTCACGACTGATCTCGAACCCGTCGAAGTATTGGAGGACCCTGCCGCTTTGATTGTCGTAACTCACCGCGATGGATTGCCAACGCCCCTGCGTCCACTGAGCGCCTACGGCACCGCTGGTACGCTGCTTTTCCTGGGGGTCCGCGAAGTTGCTGATCAGCCGATCCCAGCGATCATCCGGCGCATGCAGAAAGCTGTCATCAGCAATGAGAGGTAGATCTTTGCGTATCTCTTGCGACCACGTCTGCCACTGCTGAAAACGAAGCTGCTCGCGTTGCTGGATCAGACCTTCTAGGTCGTTGTTGGGAAAGAAATCCTGCGGTGATACGCCCGCCGTTGTAGAGGCCAACGACATACCCACTTTCAGACTTTCAGGAGCCTTGTCCTTTGTATGCGCGATAACCTCGCCATCATAGAGATGCACCGCGTTTTTCTGGGCTTTCACATTCATCGCGAACTCCGTGCCGACGTCCTCCAGCTTCACGTCCGGCGCATGCATGACGAAGCCCTTTGCCGCCGAGGGGACGTGGACGCGTATGCGTCGGTTCTCGCAGCGAGTTTCCGGAGACTCGATCCCGGCGTTGTCACGAATTGTGACCTTCTCGCATCCGTTCAAAGGTCCGATCGTTCGCGCGGAGCCGCGGAAGATGTTGTCAGTCACCAACAGTGTGTCACCGCCTGGGGCGAAAGTGATCGCGTGCGTTGCATGTGGTCCGCTGGTGAAAATGTTGCCACGTACGGTGACGTTTTCGTAGCGGCCGCCGGGTTCATGCGTCGTGAAATACAGCTCGGCGTAACTCTCGTAATTGCCGGTGAGGAAACTGCGACGCCCGCGTCGTGGGTCACGCTCGCACTTTGTTGTGTTGTTCACGAAGACGTTGTCGGCGAGCACGAAGTTGCGAGGCTGGTTGATCCAGGAACCGCGGCCGCCATTGCGAAACGTGTTGCCAACGATAACCACGTCCTGACATGACTTCTCGACGCTGATGACTCGTGAGCCGTTCGTGCCATCCACCGTGTTTCCTGTGATAGTCGCGTCCTGGCAAAACTCGGCAAGAAAAAAGGCCCCCATGCGCGAGCCGGTAATGTGGTTACCGCTGAACGAGATGCTGCGGCTTTTCTGAATGTGCATCGTGTCGCCGAGAGCGCTCAGCCGACAACCGCGCACGATCACCTTCTCGCACCCAACGAGATCGAGTGCCCCCTTCCCAGGTCCGCTGCCAGTCGGTGCGTAAAGAGCGAGATGTGCCTGAAACAGATGCGAGATGAGTTTCGTCTGCGGTCCAGCGGTGCTCTTAAACCGAATCGACTCACCGTTGGGCGTGTCGGCGATGCGAATGAATTGAGGCGAACTTTCGATGACAAAGTACTGCCGGCCACGCACAACGTTTGTCGGCAACGTGTCGCCGAAGAAGCAGATTGAATCGTGACCGCGATCCGCATCAGCACCTTCACGCACCGGTGAGACCGGTAGCGGCTTCGAGTTTTCCACGAAGACACGGTCGTCGTTGGCCTCCATCCGCACGGGGCCACGAATGAGATCATTGCGAAAGTACTTCGCCGCCATCGCTCGGTCGTCGGGAGTGTAATCCTCGGGCCAGACGGTGATCTGCCACAGATAACCGTAGTCCCACATGAATTTTCCACTGCGTGTGAGGGTGCAATTCTCGATGGTCACATTCCGAGCGTACGTCTCGATTTCGCGATCACTCCCCTTCTTTTCTCCTCCGAGCACCGTGATTACCGCGCCTGCCACGCCGTCCGAAGTGATGTCGCGAAACGTGAGGTTCTCGGTGCGTTCACTCGCCGATGTCGTGATGAGAATCGCTCGCGTGTTGGCATTCGGCTCCCACGAGTTCGCAGGCTGCGAGGGATCGAACACGTTCCCACTGAAGTGTCCGCCGAACCAGCGAAAGTCGGAGACGTTGTTCCCCGCAAAGAGCACAACGCGGGCCTTGTCTCCGAGTTTCGTTGGCAAATGAAAACGCGCGCCATACGCAGTAACAGTCATGTGCGACGCGAGCGGCAATGGCTTCGTGCCATCCAACTCGTAATCGCCCGGCGGGATCGTGACCAAACCGGCGCGTTCGACGCTCGAGGTGAAAATGTCTTTCAGCTTTGCGAAATCATCACCGAAGGCCGGTGAGACAAGTGACACGATGATTAGGACAAGGGATGAAACTCTCATGGAAAGGCGAGTCACGCTGAGTGATTGGAACGAAGGAATTAAAAGCTGAAGCATCACGGCATTGTAGCGAGAGTCTCCACGAGCGGCTTCAGTCTCTCTGCATAAACGCCATAGCCTTCCAGTGAGAGGTGAATGTTGTCCGGCGTGAAGAGCGGCTTCTTGATCGTGCCATCGACATTGAGGAAGTCGTTCGTCAGATCGAGTATGTGCACCTTCGGGTCACGGTCGAGTTTCAGTGGATCGAGCGCTGCGTTGGTCTTCTTGATGTCTTCATAGAAAACGATGCCCGGCGCGTGGCACGGCAGAATCTTTGCGACGATGACGTCCGCCATCGAGAACTTTTCGCGGAGATTGGTCACACACATCTGCACACCCTTGGCCGCAGGTACGATGCCCGTCTCCGGGGTAAAAAACATGTTGTTGTTGCCGATCATCAAGACGATCAGCTTCGGTTCAAGCCCCGCAACGCCGCCGTGATCGAGACGCCACAGAACGTTTTGCAACTTGTCACCGCCGATGCCGATGTTGATCGTCTTGTACTTCGCAAAGTGCTTCTTCCAGGCATCGTTGAGCACGCCCTTGTCGAGCGGGCTGCCCCATTGCTGTGTGATACTGTCGCCCACGAGCAGAATATCGATCGGCCCTTTATTGGTCTGCACGTAATCAACGAGCTTCGCATGTGTATCAAGCCATGAGGTTCCTCCCCAATGCCCAGCGGACGGACAGACCGGCCACATTGACGGCAGATGTTTGTTCGACTCTCGTCCCGGCCGGCGCTCATGCTCTGGCTTGTCAACCACATAAGCCCGCTCTTCAGCAGTCAGTGGCCAACCGTTCTTCTGCGGCTCAGCCGTCTGATAGGGATAGTCGACAGCCAAGGCGAGGCTGCAATGCCCCGCTAACAGCATTGAGAAGAGCGAGAAAGTTCGTTTCATGGCGAGTGACTTTTCTAACGGACGAAATAGACAGACGACATGGTGGCAGGTCAATTGTCGGGATGAGCCTGCGGAGTATCCTGCTCAGGCACAGAAAAGCCGTTAGCAACAACCGGTATTCCGCGCAGAATGATTGTTTTGAGTATTCGACTTTTCGGACAGTTGCAGATCCATTCAGCTTTCATACAAGGAAGTGAGCAAGGTGCTCATATCTTTTGTGAAGCAGTACGGCCTCATTGTCATTGGCATAAGTGCTCGGCAAAAAATATTTTTGCGACAAGGCATTCAGATCAAGACCGAGGAGTGCGCCGAACCGCGACGGTCCGCTTGGTAAGCACTGCTTCTTCAATCGCGAACATAATCTCGTGCACGTGACTGGCGTTGGCCAAATCATTGTGGGGAGGAGTGCCTGACCGGATACATTCAAGAAAGTATTCAAACTGTCCACGATAAGGATGATCGTTGACATCGCCCGAGTCAGGAAGGGCCGTTGGAATGGTCGCCCAGCCCCGCATTCCAGGCCATTCGAGCGTGGAAACATGATCGTTCCAGATCGTACCTTTTTCCCCCTGAAGTAGTACGGGAAAGAGATAAGGCTGACGGCACTCAAGACTTGCCGCAACCTTTCCCATCACGCCTGACTCAAATTGAAGGAGTGCAACAGTGTTGGGATCGTATTCAAACTTCAGCGGGTTGTGTTTGCTCGTCGAGGCCATTGCCGACACTTCAGCAACTCGACTTCCAACAAGCCAGACCAGAGCGTCAATTGCATGGCATCCGGCTGTGAGCATCGCGCTGCCCCCCATCTCCTTCTTGATATTCCAAGCCCACTGAGCGTACCAAGGACCCAAACCGTGAAAGTAGCTCGTCTCACCATAAAAGAGATCTCCAAGAAGTCCTTGGGCCATCATTGCTTTAATATTTTTAAACAGGCCGATCCATCGAAGTTCAAAGCAGACGCTGGTAAGAACTTTTGCATCGGCAACAGCGGCCATCATCTGTTCAAGGTTTGCTCGATCAAGAGACACCGGTTTTTCTATAACAATATGCTTGCCTGCTTTTGCGGCGGCAATGGTTTCGGCGGGGTGTGATGGATGTGGAGTGCAGATTGATACGATGTCGAGTCCGTCATGATTGAGTAAATCTTCATAGCGATCGTATGCCCGAGCGCCTGCAATTGAATGAGTGGCGATCTTCGCTTTTGCTTTGTCGAGCGAACGAGACGAAACAGCAACAATAGTGCAATCGGGAATTGAACGAAATGCGTCGATGTGTGCTCCGGCAACCCAACCTGTTCCGACAATACCAACAGTCAGAGGCTTCTTTGAAATCATGATGTCCCTCAAAAGGATTCCTGTTTACCGTTCACCAAAGAGCACACTCTACCGTTGGAGGAGCACTCTCGCACGAAGGTGCCCACTTCTTTCGCAACTGTCGCGATTGAGCATCAGGAACGAGTCTGTCCATTGCCGGTAACGATGTATTTATACGTCGTGAGTTCCCGGGGCCCACAGGGGCCGCGAGCATGCAGTTTATCCGTTGAAATCCCGATTTCTGCTCCCAGACCCATTTCCCCACCGTCATTAAAACGCGTACTGGCGTTAATCATCACCACAGCCGTGTCGACTCGTGACGCAAATCGGTCGGCGGCCTTGGAATCGGACGTCACAATAGCGTCGGTGTGGCGAGAACCATAACGATTCACATGTTCAATGGCAGCATCGAGCGAATCGACCACCGCCACAGAAATCTTGGGGCCCAAAAATTCTGTTGCAAAGTCTGCATCGGTTGCCAGCGTGGCAAACGGAAGGACTTTGCAGGTTGCCGCATCTGCGACAATAGCTACGCCGTGAACTTTTAGTTCCTGACCGATCATCGGTAGAAACGCGTCGGCCACATCCCGATGGACCAGGAGCGATTCGGCGGCGTTGCAGACCCCCATGCGCTGGCATTTGGCGTTGATCGTAATGGAACGTGCCATCTCTATATCGGCCGCTCTGTCGACGTAAACGTGACAGTTGCCACGAAAGTGTTTCAAAACCGGCATTCTGGCTTCGCTGCAGACTCTTCGAACCAAGTCTTCGCCACCACGAGGAATCACGATGTCGATCAAGGTATCCATGGCGAGCAATAATCCAACAACGACGCGATCGGGTGTGTCGACGAGTTGAACGCAATCAAGAGGAAGACCGCTGGCAATGATTGCCTCACGAATCGCTGCAACAATCGCGGTGCTTGAATGAGCAGCTTCTTTTCCTCCGCGAAGAATAATTGCATTTCCACTGGCAATCGCTACTGCAGCAGCGTCAGCGGTCACGTTTGGTCTTGATTCGTAGATAAAAAAAACGACTCCGAGTGGAACGCGAATTTTGCGAACCTCAAGTCCGCTGGGTTGTGTGGAGCATTCAAGAACTTCCCCCACAAAGTCATCAAGTGTTGCAACCGCCTCCACGCCAGCGGCAATCTGTTCGACTCGTTCGTGATTGAGTCGTAGCCTGTCGATGGAGGCCGGAGAGAGGCCCAGTGAAGATGCAGCTACTATGTCGAGCGCATTGGCTTTGAGAATCAACGGAGTTGAAACACGAATGGAAGCGGCCATGTTTCGCAAGCAAACAGCCTTTGATTCACTCGAAAAGCCTGCTAATTCGATCGAGGCGGCCCGGGCACGGTGAGCGAGGGAATGGCAGTACCGATCAAGGGTTTCGGAGGTAGCCAAAGGGGTTGAGGGTGTGGACATAAAAACTTTTACTCTCAAAAAACAGAAATGAATCACAAACACATTCACGCAACAATATCGTACGCCTCACAGTGTAACGGCTGAGCCTCTTCGAACGTCGATCATCGTTCGAAGAACACAGAGAGCAGCGTGTTCACTGAGTTGCCTCAATTTCAATGCCGGCGCAGAACAGTTCGAGGGCGCTGCGCACCAGTGCAACTGCATGGACTCGAACAATCTGAACATTTGCAACGGCCAAAGCGCAGGCCATTCCGGCGGTCGCACTGTCGCGGTCGGCTTCGGAAGGTTCGTCTGTAATGCATGCCTCGAGGTGTTTCAGTAAAAATCTTTTTCGAGAATGGCCGAAAAGAATTGGCACTCCGAGTGCGACAAAATTTCCGGCAGCGCGTACCAGCGCCATGTTGTGGTCATGGGTTTTTCCAAAGCCGATTCCCGGATCGAGGCAGATCCGTTCTCGCAAGATCCCCGACGCGACGAGCATTTCCATGCGAAGCGTAAGGGAAGACAGAATCTCGCCCACCACATCGTGATACATCGGTTCAATTTGCATCGTACGAGGATTACCCTGCATGTGCATCACGCATACGCCAGCGCCCGAGAGGCGGACGACGTCAACCATCTGTGGATTGTCAGAGACTCCTGTAACATCGTTCACGATCTGGGCTCCAGCATCGATGGCTCGCATCGCTACGAATGCTTTTGACGTGTCGATCGAAATGGGAATGCTGGTACGTTTTGCAACTGCTTGTATCACAGGGCCCACGCGGCGCCATTCTTCTTCTGCATCGATTACCAATGCATTGGGCCGAGTGCTCTCTCCTCCGATATCCAGAATATCGGCCCCCTGGTTCACCATGCGCAGCCCGTGTTCGATGGCTGATCCATGATCGTAAAAGTGGCCACCATCAGAAAAACTGTCAGGCGTGACATTGACGATGCCCATCACCAAGGGGCGACGGGGAAGCAGAAGTGAGCGAGTGCGAAGTCGCCATTCACTGGCGCGTTGAGAGTGCGGTATCGTCACATGTCACCGCAGGCGAGGAACGGATAAATGCATCGGACTCGAGAGGGATTTTACTCTCTTCTTCTCTTCAATGTCATTTGACTCATATTACCACGGCTCTTCCATCAGGCCCACGATCGATTGGGCCATATTGACGATGCCTTCCTGCTGCGTAGTGACAATACTTCGCCCATATTCTGGAACGAGATTGGCGCTGGAGCCGACATCAACACTCGCAGCCGGCATTGGAACGGCGCCACTGGCCAGCACGCTACCACCCCGATCAGCCCAGGTGACGAGCACTTGAATATTCATTTCCACCATGCGTGATTGATCAGACGGGCTTTCAACTACCATTCGTTTTGTATCGGCCACAATGCGACCGGTGAGTACGCTGTCGGCGTCAGCCGCTGTTCCAACCACTTTAAACGGTGTGCGGCGCTCGATCTCCTTGCAGACGGCTTCCGTCAATCGCTCTCCCATGTCAATTCCTGGCACGACACGAAAGCTGTCGGATTGGAAAATGGGAACGTAGACCGTTCGTACATTGGGTGCGTAGAGACTGCCGTTTCCAAAACGATATCCTGCGCATCCAACGAGCAACACAGCCGGAAAAAATGCCAAACAAAAACATCCTCGACGCATTGCTCGCGACAATGAATGCCCGATTCGTGGGCTCATAGGTTGCTCGTCTGAAAGCGGAGAGAAAAATGTCGTGAGCAGATCGTGTTAACGCAGGGGTTCACGTGGAGATTGAGCGGTTGTGTCGGATCCTTGGGAATTGGAATCTGAAACCAGTGCCGGTTCGCTCTCGGCCATCGCGTCGAGTTCGGCCTCTTTGAGTGCGTCTGGATTGAGAACACGCGTCAACAGGGGCAAGGGATCGTCGGAAACATCGGAGAGCCCCTTAATCGATTCCAATTTTGCAAGACTTTGGGTCGCAAGAATCGCCTTGGGTTGGTCACGAACCACGAGACCGTAGTAAATGCGAGCGGATGAGTATTGTTTTCCCTTTTCGTAAAACTCGGCACGATCAAAGTTACGAAGAGCCTGCTGGGCAACGATTTCAGCTCTCGCGCGAAGCACTCGCGCTTCATCGTCTTTATTTAATCGATCGGGAAATTGAACGAGCAATTGCTCACTCAGCATTTCTGCCTCATTCAGGATTGCACCCTCATACCCCGCCCCTTGATAGGCATGGATTTTGGATTGCAATCCGAGCATGTGTGCTTCGAGTTGAAACTTGCTGTCGGGATACTCAGTGCGCAGCAATCCATAGAAGTAATCGGAATCAATCCAATTTTTGTCAAGAAAATGAGCATTCGCCTGTGCCATGACGCTATCGTCAGCCAGCGAGCCGCGTGGATCGTTGATGCGGACATGATCAAAGGCCTTGAGGGCTCGTCCACGGGTGTCAAAAAGAGGGCGGCTCCGATTGATTACATTTGGCATGATGACCGGCAAATGTGAAGCCTGATCGAGTGAAACCCAATAACTGCCAATCGAAAACTGTCGTTTCGCGATTCGATCGAGATACCGAGTGTTTCCAAATTTTTTCACTAATTCGTCGTAGCAATCTTCTGCCTTGGGATATTGATCGGTGAAAAAATAACATTCGGCCAGTTGCCAAGTGCCGTCTTCTTCGATGCTCGAATCGGGCCAGCGTTCAATTGCTTTTTTGTAGACGTTTATGGCATCGGCATACTTTTTATCACGGAACAGTGCATCCCCTTCAGCCAGGGCTTTTCGAGCGACAGGTTCATTTGGGCCGCGGCCGGTCATTTTTTTCCAATGTCTCTTGATATTGTCCCCTTTGAACGCATCCCAACCCGTAGCAGAATTTTGTTCTTTGAACTCAGAACTGATCACTTCCGAATCGGCATCCTCTCCGAGTTCACCAGCGATGTTTGCTTCGGTTTGTTTGGCCGCAGTGCTGCTTGACCAAGGCCACGTGGGGGTTTTTATCGTAGCGCAGCCAACGCTCGTAACAACGAACGTCAGCATCGCGACAAAACTCAAAGTAATGCGATGAGGAGACATGAAATAAATGGCACAGGGGGGGGTCATAAAGTAGAAGATTGTTTATGTTTGATGCGAGCGGGGAAAATATCGAAAATTGAGGAAGGCAGCTGTTTTGAGTTTTCGTCCTGCAATACCAGAGATGTAGGTGTTCATGACGGCGCGAATTTCTCCTGTCGTTCGGTCGTCCATCGACATGGTGCGAAAACATTGAGGATCACTTTCAAGCTGAACCAATGCACCAGCAGCTGCCTGTGAAAGCGAGACAATCGAACGCTTGCCTGCTCGACAGTTTTGGCAAAGGCTGCCGCCATCGAGCATGCCGAAGGCCACTCGCCGGTGAAGTTCAAGAGAAGCCTGGCACTCTGCGCATCGAGAGAATGATGCGCCGTGGCCGGAGAGACGAAGGATGTCCAGTTCGGCTTGCACAATTCTGGCGCGAGCACAGTTGTAATCGTAATCAGTTTTTTCGGCACGCTTCGCACGATGTTCACTCGAGGTATTGTTATCAATAAGTCCATAACAAATGTTTTCAGACGCGATCGAAGCGCTGGATGAAAGATCGAAGAGTGCCCGGCTGACAGCATCGAACAACTCCGGATGAGGATCTGCATCGGCGGTGAGTGCATCGACAAGTTCGGCAACATACATGCCGCCGTAAAACGCAAGAATCGTGGAATCGCAACGGAAACGCTGCTCAAGCCGCGCTTCGGTAAGGAGATCCAGTCCACCTGAGCTTTTCCGGAGGACTAGTACGTGACAGACCGAAAGCAGGTCAAGTGCGGCGTCAAATGCACTCTTTGGTCGCCATGCTCCCTTTGCCAAAGCCCGTAGCTTGCCGAACTGACGAGTGAAAATGGTGACAACGCAACTTGTTTCACTAAATGGAGTCGATCGCAGAATAATTCCATCGGCGGATTCTGCCGTCATAGGTGCCGCCATGACTGTCTGAACGTTGTGAAAACATTTCCATTCGATGAACTACGGACCATTGTCACTGCGTGGTATTCGTTCGATTCGAACCTTGTCGATATGCCTCACCGTCGCAGCAAGCACACGAATCGTTACGCCGTGCGAAATGATCTCGGCACCATTGTGTGGAATTTTTCCGGACTGGTGAAATACGAGTCCGCCAATTGTTTCATAGTCGGCTTCTTCGGGAAGATGAAATCCCATGCGTGCGTTTAAATCGGCGATTCGGACCCTGGCGCGGGCCTCACAGAGATCTGCTGAAAGCACCTGAATATCATCGGCATGAGCTTCGTCATGTTCGTCGGCAATTTCTCCCACGATCTCTTCGAGTGCATCCTCAATAGTGACGATCCCTGACACACTACCAAACTCATTTGTGACAACGGCCATGTGCGTTTGCGTTCGCTGAAACTCGAGTAGAAGTTTTTGAACCGTCTTTGATTCGGGAACGAAATATGGGGGGCGAAGAAGGGATGCGAGATCAGCAGAAGGCTGCGCCCCAGGCTTTGACAGTGCTACAAGTAATTCACGCGAATGCAAAATACCGATAATGTCGTCTGATGTTCGTCCCCATACTGGAATGCGGGTGTGACCACTTTCTGCAACGGTCACGAGTACTTGCTCCCAGGGCATTGAACGGGGAAGTGAAATCATGTCCGTGCGCACGGTCATGATGTCGGCAACGCGAACCTGATCGAGATCCATGATGCCCTCAATCATGTTGCGAGTTACTTCACCGAGGTGTCCCTCCCGATGCGCCTCATCGACGACAAGTCGTAACTCCTGCTGTCCAGCATCGACGGTTCCTTCGCTGCGTCTGCCGAAAACCCCACCGATGGCGCCGGAGAGTCTTCCAAGCAAATGCACCAGAGGTGTGACGATCAAGACCACAGGCCTCCACAGCGGCCACCCGTTGACCACAATCTCGGCGCCTGCGAGTCGCGTCATCAGCATGGGCGCTATCACCAGTGAAATCCAGACAGCCAAAAGCCATGCAAAATGCGTTGAAACCGCTCCGGATGCGGAAAGACTGTCAAAAATCCCAGCCATCCATCTCGCAACCAGGAGTGTGGCGATAACACTTGCGCACACAACGATCGAGGCGCACAGAAAAGCGATCGTTTCACTTGCAGCGAGAATTTCTTCGTACCGGGCAGGATGTCCAGCGCTACGACACAACTGGGCAATACGATGGCGTTGTGCCCCACGAATTGCACGAGCTTGCGTTGCAGCAAGTACAGCGACAGCCAAGAAGGCAATCGCCGCGTGAATGGACCAAGGCGTCAAAGACGGATTCATTTTGTTTTACCTTGGCGAGTGCGGCGTGCGATCACGTCGCGCAGAGGTGATCGCAGGCCAACGGCCACCATGACTTCCGCTTCTCTGCGGCGCATTCGACGGCTGTCGCGTAAGGAATGGTCATCATGGCCGGTCAGGTGCAGCAGTCCATGCACTACATAATAAGCAAGTTCTTCGTGCGTGGTGCATCCCAAACGAAGGGCCTCACGATCAGCAGTGTCAGCGCTGACAACGATGTCTCCGAGAAGTGCATTCGGTTTTTCTTCCTGTGGAAAGAAACTGCGACCGATCGCTGCCCGAGATGTGCTTTTCACTCGAACATTGCCGATGTGGCGAGATTCGTCCGAGAGAGGAAAAGTCACCACGTCGGTGGTGCCATCATGTCCGAGCCAGCGGCGGTTTAAGGTCGCCATAGTCCGATCGGTGACGATTCGAATGCCGATTTCGGCGTGGGAAACCTTCTCTAAAGCGAGCACTTCTCGGGCAATTCGACAAAGAGAACGCTCCCTAATCGTCACTCGACGCTGTTGGTTGTTCAGAGCAATCTGAATTGAAGGAAGAGTCTTTTTCCTACGAACAGGTTTTGAAGATACTTTTTTTACTTTTGTCTGGGATGTGAGTCGAACCGGAGAGGGCATGGGGTAACAATTTCTGTGTAAATGAATCGGAGGACTCAAAAGGCAGGTCAGGCTGTTCGCTGATCGGGATATTTTACGCGGCCGTGGTAAACAGCCGTCAGGCTCTTTACAAGGGATTGTTCAATTTTTTCGAGTTCCTGCAGCGTGAGGCCACAGTCATCAAATTGGCCATCGAGCAGGCGTTTCATCGCCAAGTCATGCACGAGTCCGGCAATTCTGGATGGCGTCGGCTCAACGAGTGAACGGCTCGCGCTTTCAACAGCATCAGAGAGCATGAGGACTGCCGACTCACGCGTGGCCGGCTTGGGGCCGGGATAGCGATATGCATGCTCATCGATTTCAGCAGACGTGGGATCAGCTTGCTGTTTTTCACTGGCACGACGATAAAAGAATTCAACGAGTGTTGTTCCATGGTGCTCAGAAATCATGTCAATGATAGGAGCAGGTAAACCATACTGCCGTGCAAGTTCCGCGCCTTCTTTCACGTGGGCAATAATGATGAGCGTGCTCATTGCGGGAGCGAGCGATTCGTGTCGATTTCCCTGTTGTCCTTGATTTTCAACAAAGTAATCCGGCTTGAGCATTTTTCCGATGTCGTGAAAATACGCACCAACGCGCACGAGTAATCCACGCGCACCAATAGACTCAGCCGCTGCTTCGCCAATGCTTGCAACATTGATGGAGTGATTGTACGTACCTGGAGCACGTCGAACGAGTTCTTGCAACAACGGATGGGCAATGTCACCAACTTCCAGCAAGCTCAGATCAGTAAGAACGCCAAAGGATCGTTCTATAAACGGCAGAAGTCCCGTCATCAGAAATCCCGAAAGAATCGTCCAAATGCAGGTACGTCCTGCGTCGTAAAGAAGTTGATAATCCAAAGGCTGCTCAACCAAAACGCCCGCGCCAATTTGAGTGAATCCCACGATGGCCCCCGCCCATAGTCCGACATAAATCAACTTAGAACGACTGCGGATTCTGCCTAGCCAAAAAATGCACGCTGAGGCTGCACCGAGAAGAGTGATGTATTCAGCGATACCTTGACCAAGCCCGATGACAACGATCAGAGAGACTTCTGCGGAAAAAAGAAGCGCAAGATCTTCGTCGTAGGCAATGGCGACGGTCATTGCAAACAACAGAAGAGGTACGATTTCTGCGTGCCACGCTTCTCCTGAAGCAAGCGTGCACAGCACCACAGTAAACACCGAAAGCCCCAGAAGTGATGTCACGTGTCCAAGATCGGAGAGAAGTTCTCGGTGGTGCAGATGAATATAAAAACCTGAAACGGAAAACATTGCCAGAAACATTCCCGCAAGTGCCGAGCATCGTCCGATGCGATGAGACAGGTCAGACTGCCGCACATACTCATCGTGTTCACGACGAAGCACAAGAAGTTCATCGAGTGTGATAGGGGTTCCTGCCGGAGCGAGAAGATCGTTGACGGCATAGCGAATAAATTGCTGCGGCGTCTTGTCGATTGCATCCCGCCTTGCTTTTGCTGTAGCGAGCGAGTTCAGTTCGAGGGTGCCGGAGAGTTTCGGTTCTATCCATGCAAATATCTGATCAGAAAAAGTTCCCGCACTGAGTTCTTCCTCGAGACGTCCTTTGAGTCGGATTTTTGCTTCACCGGAGAGAACTTCTGCAACCTGTACGCGGGTTGTTTCAAGAGAATCTCCGAGCGGGTGAATATCGATTTCAGTCTGGCTGCCATCATCGATGCCGTGCTGTAGTTTTTCGAGCACCCCATGCTGCTCGATTTTTGAAAATGTCCGATCGATCGCCTTTTCAAATTCAAGCAGTTTGTCGGGAGTGTCGAGGTGTGAGCGAAATATTTGAAATGCGTGATGGACGCTCTGTGCATCCTGTTGCCCTTGAGATTCCGAATCATCATCAGAAGATGGAACGTCAGAAGTGATGGAGAGAGATGCAGGTTTTGGAACGTCTGGTGAATCATTTTGAAGACTCTCGGTAACGAAAGTGGGACGAGATGATTGCGAATCAATTTTCTCAGAGGATTGTGATTCGATAGGCGACAGCAACGTCACGGAATCCGGGGCTGATTCTGGAGCAAATTCCAACCATGCGTCCCAAATAATTTTCGAAAGGACTTCCGCATCGGCAATCTGCTTGGCCCGATTTTTAAGCCCGTCACGGACCCGGATCAGGGGTGATTTGTCTTGTGAATAAATATTTCGTACTTGGTTTCCAGCCCGTTCTTGTGATTGTCGCGTGCGATCGACGTCTGGACGTTCAAACGGCACTCGCGCAACAATTCCGTGCGGAAACTCTGCACCGAGACGATAAGGAAACGGGGATCGCCATCCGTGCAGCATCACCAGAAGAATGATCGCCGCAGTAAAGCAAAGACCGAGGCGCGAAAGGACTTCGGTGCGAAGGCATCTCTCGATCAAACTTCCCCAGAACCCGGGCAGAAGATCAACACTTTCGGTGCGACGGGTTCTTCGTTTCAGGATTGAGGGGGGAATAGCCATAGGAGCGGTATTGAGAGTCTTCTTGTTATCGAGGGTAATGTCGTTCCGACGCGTCGTAGGCCGCAACAATTTTTGCCACGAGTGAATGCCGCATAATGTCGGCGCCACTAAGAGTGACTTGTCCGCAGCCTCGTATATCGGCCAATCGAACAATGGCATCAACTAAACCGCTGCGTCTATTGTCAGGCAAATCAATCTGAGTGGTGTCACCAGAAATCACCATTCTCGAACCAATGCCGAGTCGTGTGAGGAACATTTTCATCTGGGACACCGTTGTGTTCTGCGCTTCATCTAAGATGATGAAAGCATTGTTGAGCGTTCGGCCTCGCATGTAGGCCAGCGGAATCATTTCCACGACATCTTGCTCAGTCAGTCGCTTTAGGACCTCGTAGTCAATCATTTCGCGCAGAGCGTCGAGCAGTGGACGAAGGTAGGGATTGATCTTGGCCTGCAGGTCGCCGGGAAGAAACCCGAGACTTTCGCCTGCTTCAACTGCCGGACGAACCAAAACAATTTTTCGCACCTGTTCGGCTCGCAGCATGGAAACAGCCATTGCAACCGCCAGAAAAGTCTTGCCACTGCCGGCAGGACCGCTACAGATCACGACATCGTGTTCGCGCATTGCCTTCACGAATGAGGCCTGCCCGTCAGATCGGGGCACGACCTGACGACCTGGCCGATGCACTTCAATTGGTTCTGCTGCAACGTGAGATTTCCGCCCGGTCGCAACGCCAAGAGCTTTTGTCACATCGCTTTCGAGAACCTCTCCACGCTCCAACGCGATGTGGTTGAGATATTCAAAGACCTCGGTGGCTTGTTGAACACTTCGCTCTTCGCCATCAATGTGAATCGAATCATGACGAGCCGAAACGCCAACCCCGAGGGCGTTTCGAATGCGACGGAGGTGTTCATCTCGAGGACCGAAGAGGGCCAGAAGGCTCTTCGAGTCAACGACGGAAATCGTCGTGCGGGTCATCTAGGCCCGGAAGCGACTTGAAGATCGCCCTCCGGTAAAAGGGAAAGGGGGAAGTGACAGGACACACTATAACCTGCCGTCAAACAGAACTCGAAAAAAAGAGCTTCAAAACATCGCGGTTGCAGCGTTCATAAACTGTTTTCAAATAAAGACTTAAGTCTAGTCATGGAGTTTAAAAAGAGCTTTTAAAATGCCCTTAAAAAAGTCTTGTAGAAGCGTTTGGGTGTATTGGTCAGTCATTTTAGAGAGAAGGCGACCATGACCAGAGCAAAAGCGCCAGTGGTCCGGCCGCAAGCAACGAATCAAGGAGATCAAGAACTCCACCGAGGCCTGGCAGAATGCCACCAGAATCTTTGGCACTCATATCTCGCTTGAGCAACGATTCGAATAAGTCCCCACAGATTCCAGCGAGCCCCAAGGCCACTCCGTACACCATCCAACCCCCCCACGGATGACCTGAACGCGGTACGAAATTGAGAGGATTGCCATGAAAAAAGAACCAACTCATGGCAATGCTCGCAGCCAGCGATGCCACGACGCCTTCCCATGTTTTTCCAGGACTGAGGCTCGGAGCAAATCGATGACGCCCTGCTACGCTGCCGATGATGTATGCGGCGATGTCACCGGCCTTCACCACCGCGATCATCGAGACAAGTGGAAGAATGCCATTCGAAAGATCGACAAATCGCAGCCGACAGATCATGGACATAAAAAATCCAACGTACACAACGACAAAGATTCCGAAGGCAAGGCGTTCAAAATTTTTGGAATTGGGTTGGTAGTCGTAGGCTGCAGTTCCCATGATCGCAATGATCGTGAGAGTGAGCGCCGCTGCTACATCTCCGATACCACCCTGAGCGTGGATGCCGGCATAGTCAACGAATGCAGAAAGAACAACTATTGCAACACCACATCGCACCAGCCACGGTTTTGGCATGATGCCTCGAGTTTCAAAAAGCCGTAGTAGTTCTTCGGTGGCAACGAAAGCCGCAGCCAGTGCAACAGGAATAAGCCACACTCCTGGTACGGTTTGAACGAGACCCAGTGAATCAAACCATACGACGACCGCGAACCCTACAGAGAGCAATGTTCCAACGACTACTCGTTTTATGAGCATGACAGTTGACTTGACAGTCGGTGCGATGGTGGAAGAGGACATTCGTTTCAACCTGCATTAAAAATTGGCCAACTCACAAGAGCCCGCCAAAGCGACGCGTGCGCGAGGCGTATGCCATCATCGCAGCATCGAGGTGAGAATCTTCAAAATCCGGCCATAAAACGTCGGTAACCCAAAGCTCTGAATAACTTATTTGCCAGAGCAAAAAGTTGCTGAGTCGCATTTCTCCTGCGGTGCGAACCAAGAGATCGGGGTCGGACATGCCGGCAGTATCGAGAGAGGCCGCAATGGTTTCCTCGGTAATAAAATCGGGATCGAGTTCACCCTGTTTGACTTTGGCAGCGATTCTTTTCACGGCATCTGTGAGCTCGGCGCGGCCACCATAGTTGATGGCAAGGCAGAGCCGGAGCCCATTGTTCTTCTTCGAAAGTTCAATCGTGCGATCCACTTCCTGCAGGGTTGATGCGGGAATGTCATTGCGACGACCGATCCTCGATACGCAGATGCGTTGCTCCATGATCAACTCGCGTTCTTCGATCATGTACTGTTCAAGAAGATGCATGAGAAAATCGAGTTCCATTGCCGGTCGACGCCAATTCTCGCTTGACAAACAATAGAGCGTGAGCTGTTCAATTTTTTCCCGAGCGCATTTTTCAGTGATCCTTCGTACGCTCGCCACTCCCCGACGATGCCCTTCAACACGAGGCAAATCGCGCTTTTGCGCCCAGCGACCATTGCCATCCATGATGATCGCAATGTGCTTTGGCCGATCCATAAGAGAGACTGGCATTTCAGAAGAATCGGCGTGCGTCTCGGAGGCAGAGGAGTTGGCCATGGGCAGTGAATGCAAGAGGAAAGGTCAGACGTGCGTTGCGTGGTGCTGCGGTGTGGGCAATGCATTAAAACTCAAAGACGGACTGGCTGCGGCGTTGTCACGTTGAATTGTCTGATTTCGATCAGGCCCTACCGACACAACGCTGACAGGCCGGCCGAGAAGCGTTTCGATGCGGGCAAGATAGTTTTGCGCGGCTTGCGGAAGGTCTTGATAGTGTTGCACACCGGAAAGATCTTCATTCCAACCGGGCCACGATTCGTAGACCGGCACCACAGCTCGAAGATCGTCAATATGGCTTGGAAAATGATCAAGGCGACGACCCTCAAGCTCATACGCCGAACAAATCAGCACTTGGTCGAGTCCGGAAAGAACGTCGAGCAGCATGACCGAGAGTTCGTCGACACCTGAAAGCCTTGATGTGTAGCGAGCTGCCACGGCATCAAACCAACCGCAGCGGCGAGGTCGTCTTGTAACCGTACCGTACTCGTTGCCTCGCTGTCGCAGATATTCCCCCTTGGCGTTGTCTTGCTCGGTTGGCATAGGACCGCCACCAACCCGGGTTGAATAGGCCTTTAACACACCAATCACCCGATTCATCCATCGTCCGGGAACGCCCGATCCGCTTGAGACTCCAACACCGGAAGAATTGCTGCTGGTGACAAAGGGGAAGGTGCCGTGATCGATGTCGAGGAGCGATCCTTGCGCCCCTTCAAAGAGCAATCGCTTGCCAGACTCCACCGCATCGAGCAAGTAAGCCGTTGTGTCGGTAACGTGTGGGCGAAGGCGTTCTGCGTAATCGGCATACTCCCGATGAATGGCATCGGCATCGAATTGGCTTACCGCGGTGCTTGTCGTCGAGAGAGATTGCTGCTTGTTTTGGATCACATGCCGAAGTCGTTCTAGAAAATCGCTGCGGTAAAGATCTCCAAGACGGATCGCAAGTGCTCGTCCAACCTTGTCTCGGTAGCAGGGACCAATTCCGCGGCCGGTGGTTCCGATGGCCTCCCCTCCCGACACGCTGGAATCAAGAAGATGATCCTCGGCCACATGCCACGGAAAAACGATGTGGGCCCGGTCACTCAGAAGCAGATTTCGCTCAACTCGAACGCCGCGAGAGACGAGTGAATCAATTTCCGACAGAACGCTGCAAGGATTTAACACCACGCCTCCTGTCACAACGCAAGTCACATCGGGGCGCAAAATCCCACTAGGAATCAGTGAGAGTTTCCAAGTCTGTCCTCCGGAGACAACCGTGTGGCCGGCGTTGGCTCCTCCTTGATACCGAACAACAATATCGTGTTGCTCGGTGAGAATGTCGACAAGTTTTCCCTTCGCCTCGTCGCCCCATTGAAGGCCGATGACACAGGTAGCAGGCACAAAGAACCTCGCATGTAGAAGGGAGTGGAGTGTGGTTCTGACAATCCAAAAACCCATTCGGCTTCTCAAAAAAGCTGCCGATGCAGAGGCTGTCAGAGGATTGAACCTCAGCAGGAGTCTAAAATCTCATGAAAAGTAAGTCTAGCGGCCTGATTTCTCAGTGGGTTGAGAACCATATTCGCCGTGTGAAATGCTCTAGAGAGGTTCACTGAAAAGCCATTCCCAATCCTCGGTAACAATCGAATTCAATGGAAACGGGAAAGTTTTTAAAAAAGCTTAGGTATTCTTCCTTGTGTCCAAGACCTCTTTTTCGAAGCATTTCGGCGGCATGTCACACGTATGCTGAGTCGTCATTGAATATGAGATTGAAAGGACTGAAATATATTGAAACCAGTTACAGACCAAAGCCCAATAGAGTGTCACTATGAAAAAGAAACGAGATAGCTCCAACCGAAAAACGGTTCGGAAGCCGAATAGCAAAAAGCGTCGCGATCCAATCGACACTCGATCAACTCGGCCTAGCGTGCAGGACAAAACACGTGAGTCCTCTTCAGACACATTGAAGGCAGACGAAATTCCGATCCGAAAAGGATGCGTGCATCACATGAGCAGCCAGGAGGGAGGACTCACGCTCGCAGCGATCCTGAAGTCCAGGCTTGGAAATGCGTCTTGGTCGGAGGTTCACAAGATCATCCATTCGCGACGTGTGATGATTCATGGAAATATCTGCACCGACGTTGCTCGAAGGGTGAAGGAATCAGAGGTGGTCAAAATCCTTGATCTTTCGGCCCCCAAACCTCCTGGCGTACAGGATATTCAAATCATGTATCTTGATGAACACGTTGTTGTGGTCGACAAGCCATCGGGAATGACAACCACGAGACATAGCGAGGAAAAATCATGGCCGATGCGTCGCCGCCAAGTGCAGCCGACGCTTGATGAAATGATTCCTCGATCGATCGAGGAATTTTTAAAACTTCATCGCACTGCACCGCGAGGAACGGTGCGACGAAGAGTCGGGCCGGTTCGGGCCGTGCATCGCATCGATCGAGAAACCAGTGGGCTTGTTGTCTTTGCAAGAACGGTTCCTGCGGAGCGAATTCTGGCAGAGCAATTTCGGCTTCACACGACGCATCGACGCTATCTGGCAGTTGTTCTCGGCCGCGTCGAGACCGGCACGATCATTTCCAATTTAGTTCGAGATCGTGGAGATGGACGACGTGGCTCCACAGATTCACATGTGGGGAAGCGAGCGGTCACGCACGTTCGACCAGTCGAACACTTTCTTGATGAATACACGCTCGTTGAATGCCGTTTGGAGACCGGTCGCACGCATCAGATTCGCATTCACCTGTCAGAGTCGGGGCATCCTGTTTGCGGTGAACGGGTCTATTGGTCGACATCGCCAAAGCATGCAAAGGCTGTGGATCACTCGCGGGCCGCTCGGGTTGCGTTGCATGCAGCGGAACTTGGATTTGTACACCCGCATTCAGGGGAGGCAATCCATTTGACGTCTCCCATGCCATCGGATCTCATGGAAGTGATCGTTCGACTGCGTCGCGCAAGCAGCACCTCCCGGGTATCGACTGAAAAAGATCCGGAGCAGTGAGCCAAAGCTACCTGTTGTGGTCTTCAATCCATAGAGGAACGCCTTTTGACGAGGCTTTTCTTTTCTCGGATCATTGATTTGCACCGTCGCCTTCCCGTCAGGCGAGGGTTCGTTGCGAACGATCTCATCCGTTGTGTAGACTTTGGCGGTTTCTAGCCTGCTTTCAGTTTTTGACAGGCTGGGGTTCGATTTGAATATTTTTGTGCAGCAATGGTTGTTCAAGGACTCGTGAGTGGGTGCTGAGGCCAATGGAGACGATTCGCTTCCGGCACGCACATTTTTCAGCGAGGTTTCCAGTTTCGTATCGCTATTCACCTTCACATTTCTGGATGGCACCAGAAAACAAAAGCGAGACGATCTGGAGGGTTGGATTTACAAAGTTTGCGACCAGAATGCTTGGTGAACTTGTTGAAATGGTACTTGACGTAACGCAACAGCAGAGCGTTGCAAGCGGTCAGAGGATTGGATCAATCGAAGGTTTTAAGGCGGCGAGTGATCTTTACTGCGTGATGAAGGGGCGATTTGTCGGGTCAAATCCTACGCTTTTAAGCGAAGCGTGCGTAACTCGATCGGATCCTTACGTCGAAGGCTGGCTCTATGCGGTGGAGGGAATCCCTGAAGAAGGCAATCTTGATGTGCATGGCTACATTGAACTGTTGACTCAAACGATCGAACGATTGCATTCCAAGCGGAGTGAGTCTGTTGAATAGCTGATCTTCGAGAGTGTAAGAATTGAACAATGAGCATGAATCAAAAAAAATCCAGATATGTAATGATCGGTGGATTTCTCGGAGCGGGAAAGACAACGTCGATCCTGAAATTTGTCAACTGGCTCTCCGCTGCTGGTTTGCGAGTTGGATTGATTACCAATGATCAAGGAGGAGGATTGGTCGATACCAGTCTGGCGAGATCGCACAAAATACCTGTGGAGGAAATCACCGGCGGGTGCTTCTGCTGTCGTTTTGCGTCGTTGGTGGAAGCCGCAGACTCTCTCATCGATGCGACTGCTCCTGATGTGCTGATTGCCGAACCAGTCGGAAGCTGCACCGATCTGGTGGCAACCGTCAGCCTTCCTCTGGAACAGATCTACGGTGATCGTTTTACTATAGCGCCTGTGAGCGTCGTCCTTGACCCACTGCGAGCGGAACGAATTTTTGGACTTACAGAGGGTTCACGACTTTCAGAAAACGTTGCGTACATCTATCGAAAGCAGATAGAAGAAGCTGAATTGATCGTAATAAACAAGATTGATCTGCTTGACGCATCGCGAGTCGAGCGTCTTCGCGATGCTCTCCAAGAACTCTTTCCCAAAGCCCACGTGCATGCGTGCTGCGCCCGAACAGAAACGGGAATGGAACCCTGGTTTTCGGCGGTCATGAACAAAGTTTCAAACGCGTCTGCCATCGCCGGAATCGATTACGACCGCTATGCAATCGGAGAATCGCTGCTGGGTTGGCTGAATGCTGAAATACGACTGGGCAGTGATTCCGGAGCCGAGTTCGACGGCAACCGCCTGTTGATCGAACTGCTGAACGATCTTCGTTTGCGACTGTCGGAAACAGGGCATGAGATCGCACACTTAAAAGCAACGCTTTCGATCGAGGGTGATCCATATGAGTTGGCTGCTGCGAACCTTGTGTGCACCGACGAATCCCCGATTCTTTCGCATACCCTCGCAGATCCTGTCGACGTGGCGAGGCTATTGCTGAATCTTCGTGCGGAAGCTCCTCCAGAAAGACTGAAAGCGGCGCTCGGAGATGCCTTGGCCGAACGATGTCAAGAAGTTGGATTCGAGATTCTTCACATGGAACACTTTCGTCCAGGTCGTCCAGTACCAACGCATCGATTAGCGATGCAGCGTTAGGTAATCGGTCGCTGCACACTCAGGCATTTCAGAAAAAAGACGTTCCACTAAGCTTCCATCCATCACACGTTTGAATCATTGTTTGAGCCGCGAGGCGATTGCACTCCTGAACAGGAAAACCTTGTCATGCTCCCCAGACTTCTCTATCGCATGCTCACCACGGTGGATCCATGGTGCCTCTTGAAGTTTGGGTGGAATTTTGGAGTAAAGGGGATGATTTCGGTGGAGCGATTTAAGTTCCGTCGTCGGCGAGGAATTATTTTCCCACCGTTTTTGCACTTGTCGATTATTAATAGTTGCAACTTGCAGTGTCAGGGATGTTGGGTTGATGTGGCATCTCCTCGAACGATGGTCTCCACAGAAGAACTCGATCGGATTATCTGTGATGCAAAGGCGCACGGGAATGTCTTCTTCGGTATTTTGGGTGGCGAGCCGTTTCTTCATCCTGGTCTGTTTGATCTGCTTGAAAAACACCCAGACTGCTATTTTCAGATTTTTACAAACGGCCAATTGATCACGCCGGAATATGCTCAACGACTTCGCAAGCTTGGCAATGCTACGCCGCTTGTGAGTATTGAAGGTGACGCCGCTACAAGCGATATCCGTCGCGGGAACCGCAGTGTTTTGGACCGTTCTCTGCGAGGAGTGCAAGCCTGTCTCGACGCGCGTTTAATTGTTGGCGTGGCATCAAGTCTTTGTCAGTCGAACATTGAAACATTACTCAACGAAGAGTGGCTCAAGCGTTTGATTGACATGGGCGTGCACTACACATGGTTTCACGGATACCGTCCCGTTGGTCCTGAGGCATCGCCAGAACTGGCACTCGATCCTTCACAGTTATTGCGGGTGCGAAAATTTGTTGTGGAACAAAGAGCTCGCATGCCGATTGCCATTGTCGACGCCTATTACGATGGTGAAGGAAAGGCGATTTGTCCGATGGCGACTGGCCTCACGCATCACGTTGGACCTTCGGGAGGAATTGAGCCATGTCCCATTATCCAGCTGGCCGTTGAGAACGTTCGCAGTGGTTCGTTTTACGATGCCGTAACGAAGTCTGCATTTTTGGCAGATATGCGTCAGGCTGCCGCAACTCACAGTCGGGGCTGTGTGATGCTTGAAAATCCGGCGTTGGTGCTTGAGATTGCAGATCGTCACGGGGCCCGAGACATGACACAGCGTGGCACTGCAAGAGAAGAGTTGCGAGCTATGATTCCGCGATCAAGTCAGGACCTACCCGGACTTGAAATTCCCGAGAAGCACTGGATGTATCGATTTGCCAAACGATACTGGTTCAACGATTTTGGAACCTACGCCAATCCTGCTTCCACAGGCATGCGAAAACCAGCAGGCGAACAGGCAGTATCCCCTCGCAATGATGCAAAAGATTTCCGCAATGGATCAGATTTAAAAGTTGACGCTGTTGGTACCATTCATCAAATTCGTCTTCCGAAAACTGTTTCTAACAGTGTGGAATCATAAAATGCTCCCCGCTTCGACTCACAATCTGCCTTCCTCGAATGAACCGAGAATTTTGTACTGTCGCTGCGCGTTTGCACAGACGATCCCAGACGATGTCAAACAGCGAGTGCTTGAGGGGTTGTCCGAGTCTGACCAGCCGTTTGAAGCCGTGGCCGATTTGTGTGAAATGGCGGCAAGGAGAGACCCGCATCTGATTGAACTTGCCAAAGGAAATCGTCCACTCAAAATCGCCGCATGCTGGCCGAGAGCCGTGAAAGGTTTGTTTCATCTCGGCGATGCGCCACTGCCGGAATCGGGAGTCGAGATTATCAACATGCGAACTCTTTCGGCAGAAGAAGTGCTTGCTGCGATTGCGGCACCAATGCCACATATTCATCCAACTCAATCCGCGGAGGCAAAGCAATGATTGCACATCGCCCAGGGCCGCTTCGCGTGGTGGTCTACGAAGGTGCAGGCTCACTTCCACTTGAAGCATCGATGCGTACGTCGCTTTTTGCGGCTCTTCTGGATCGCGGATATGCCGTCACGCGTGCCGGCCCCGCTTCGGCGGATCAGGTCGAAGGGGCGACTCTTGTAGTGCTCGGCCGTTTTGCAGGCGTTCCACCGGAGGTTGCTGCAAAGAGTGGCGATCGCGTCGAGGTCTGCGATGTCACTGGAAAATCGTGTGACGAAGCGGTGGAACTCGTGGAAAGAGTTCGTGGCGAGACTCCGATGAACCGTCCGGGCGGCGTGCCGGCAGATACGTGGAAACCGTGGTTTCCAGTGATCGATCCAGTGCGCTGCACCAACTGCATGCAGTGCTTGAGTTTTTGTCTTTTTGATGTGTATGGAGTTTCTGTCGACCACACAATTCGAGTTGAAAATCCATCGAACTGCAAAGTGAACTGCCCGGCCTGCTCGAGAGTCTGTCCGGAAGTGGCGATTATGTTTCCAAAATACCATGCCGGCCCAATAGACGGCGCACCGGTTTCGGAAACAGATGTTGGTCGCGAAAAAATGAAGGTTGATATTTCCGCATTGCTCGGTGGCGATATTTATGCGCGATTGCGGGAAAGAAGTGCCGATGCAAAAACGAGATTTTCCAGAGAACGCAGTTCGGATGCCGCATTGGCCGAGCGTCGTCGATGTCTCACGAAGATGGCTGATGCAGCAGCGATTCCTCGTGAAGTACTCGATGCGTTACCTTCAGCGGAGGAAATTCAGCGTCGATCTGCCGAGGCAGCCAAGCGTGCACAGGAGGCGTTTGCGGCCTTTCAAGAAGCATCCCTGCGGAATTCCCCAAGTGCTCCATAATCATTCACCATGCCGAAGAAACATGTCGAGTCACCGTCGACGAGAAAGCGTCAGCGATTAAATTTTTTAGTTCGACGCTGATCTCAGCGTTGTGCGATCACAAACAAAAACACCCAAGAGACTCTATCGATGGCTTCGATTCATCCAACTTTGATTCCGCTTGCAATTCTTCCACCACCAGTGCCGCTCACACTTGTGAGATCACGAACTCCGCAAGAGTCGATTCCACAAACCAAGGCCAGTCGGGATGCGCTCCTCGATGCAATTCGACGCGCAATGCTTGACGAACCTGTGGTGCCCCCGATGTCGCTTGAGTCACTGCAAAGAAGAGCACAAGAAGCACTCGCATTCGTAGGGCTCTCAGAAAAATATCTTGATTACGCAGTCATTCTCGTCAACAACGAATCGTGGCGAGATGCGTTGGCCAGTGTCCCGTTTGAGCGACGTTTGTTGCTGATGCCCAAGTGCCTCCGAGTTGAGAACCGTTGTCCGGCTCCATTTGATGAGTTCGGGCTGCTCTGCAAGCAGTGCGGGCTTTGTTCCATTCAGGATTTTCAAAATGAGGCTGAGCGACTCGGTTATGCCGTCCTTGTTGCCGAGGGTTCGTCTTTGGTGATGTCAATGATTCAGACCGGTCGCATCGAAGCAATCGTGGGGATCAGTTGCATGCCGGTTCTTGAAAAAACATTTCCGTTCATCGAAGCGGCTGCAATTCCAGCCGTAGCGGTGCCACTGTTGCAGGATGATTGCATTGACACGACAGTCGACGTCGACTGGGTGTGGGACTATATCCATCTCGAGGCTGCCGACAATTCGCGAAGACTGGATCTCGGGGGCCTGCGCGACACGGTACGAGGATGGTTTGAGCCAGAAGTGGTCGAACAGGTTTTCGGTCCTGCCGAAGGACATGCCGAAGGTTTGGCAAGACGTTGGCTGGCCGTTGGAGGAAAACGGTGGAGACCATTTCTTGCAGCGGCAGTGTATGAAGCCTTGCGAAGCGACCGTGGCGAGCCTTGCGGAAATGAGATTCGAAATATGGCAATCGCCGTCGAGTGTTTTCACAAGGCTTCCTTAGTGCACGACGATATTGAAGACGGAGATCTCGAACGCTACGGCCAACCAACACTCGCTGGTTCCGAGGGTATCCCGGTAGCGTTGAATGTTGGTGACATGCTGATTGGTGAGGGGTATCGTCTCATTGCCGAATCAGGACTTGAGAGTAAATACATTGCACAGGGAGTGCAGGCTGCCGCGATCGCGCAGCGTTCGCTCTGTCGAGGCCAGGGAATCGAGCTTGCATGGAGTCGCAATCCGTCGCAACTCGCCAGCCGTCAGGTCATCGAAATCTTTCGTCTCAAAACGGCTCCCGCGTTTGAAGTGGCGCTCCAGTTGGGGGCGGTCTGTGCGGGAAAATTGGAAGAGGTTGCAGAGGTTCTGCATGCGTATAGCGAAGCAATCGGTATTGCGTATCAGATTAAGGATGATCTCGAAGACGTTGCCGACGATGCAGGGCTCGAGAGAGTTCTTGCGGGATCTTGTGATACTGTTACGGCAAGACCGAGTATTGTGTTGGCCATCGCTGCCGAGCGATCTCGCGGTGAGGATCGTGCGATTCTGGCTGCAATTACAAGTGGAAAACGTCCTGAGGGAGCCACTGCGGCAAAGCTAAGGGAGGCTATTGCCAGTTCGAAAGCGGATGAAAAAGCGGCGATGCTTTTGGAAAGCTACAAGGAGCAGGCGGTTCGGTCGCTTGAGTCGCTCTGTGATCCAACGTTGAAAGGACTTCTGCGACGTGTGATGGGAAAGATTTTTGATGAGTTGCAGATTGGTGGATATTGTCGCGAAGCAGAAGCCGCTGTCGCGTTGCGTCAGTCTGTTACAAACTAATAAATTGCTTTCTACGATAGATGCTGGCCGAACGATCGCACGACGGAATGCACGCGTGAGCCTCAGACTTCAGATGCTTCAGGTGGCCAGACTCTCGCGAAATACGCTTGGTAATTCGCTGGAGTTAGTTTCGAAATTTTTGAAGTCTACTGCGTGTGCTGGTGGGGGCTTTTCAAATCGCCAAGGCCAAGTAGATCTTTACTATTCTGCATTTGCGGCCGATGCAATTCTGGCCGTCGATGAATCGTGGGACTCGACCGAACTCGAGCCGTGGCTCATGCAGTATGGTTCAGGCTCATCGCTTGATTTCGTGCATCTGTGTTGTTTGGTGCGATTGTGGGCGGCCTGCGGGAAGCGGCGATGTCCATCGAGCATAAGTGATTCTTTTGTCGAGAGACTTGAAACCTTTCGGTCGTCTGACGGAGGCTTCTCTTCGCGTCTCGGAGCAACGAGCGGGACTGCTTACGGAAGCTTTCTCGCGCTCGGTGCATACGGAGACCTCGGCCGAGAACTTTCCAATCCTGCAGGAATTGAACACTCACTTGCGAGCCTCAAAACGGCTGATGGCGGTTGGTCCAATGAGCCTCGTCGCTCGGTGGGATCGACCGCAGCAACGGCTGCGGCAGTCGTGGTCATGCATTCACTCGGCCAGTCGATTGATCCGGATCCAATACGGTGGCTGCTCGAACAACGTCATGCCACCGGTGGATTTGTGGCTGCTCCCGGAGTGCCACTCCCCGATCTTCTTTCGACAGCGGTCGCACTGCATGCCCTTGATGCGACTCAGGCCCCGTGGCGACAGTGGCGAGAAGGAGTTCTTGATTTTATCGACTCTCTCTGGACTGCAGAGGGAGCGTTTCACGGTTCTTGGGCGGATGACATTCCCGATGCCGAGTACACCTACTACGGTCTTGTGGCCCTCGGTCACGCGAGCGTGTAGCCCGCTTCACTGGTTTCGAATTGACGCTATCTCAAAAGTTACCCGAGAGTCGTAAGTACCCGAGATGCTTTCCCACGATTCAATTCTTTTTTCTGAATCATTCGCACGCACTCGCGATCGCGCTGTCAGTCGATTGCTTGAAGTGAAACAATCTCATGGATACTGGATTGGTGAACTCTCCTCAAGCGCTCTCTCGACAGCAACTGCTGTTACGGCGCTGCGCTTCGTTGACGCTGTAGCACACCACGACAAGGTCGACGCAGGCTGTCAGTGGCTGTGTCGCACACAACTTCCTGACGGCTCATGGGGGGACACGATCGATAGCCCCGGAAATCTTTCGACAACGGTGCTGTGCTGGGCAGCACTCGGAGGCTGCCTTCACAGTGAGGAAACATACGAGAAAAATACATCCCTCGACGCTACGCTTCAAAAACACATTTCAACGTCTGTTATCGAAACACATCAGCGAGCAGAGAAATGGATTGAAATTCAGGCAGGAGGACTCAGCCCACGATCGATCGCATGGGCGATAAAACAAAGTTATGGACGAGATCAGACATTCAGCGTTCCCATTCTTACGATGGCAGCGCTGTGTGGGTGTTTTGGAAACTACAGAGATCCTTCGTCGTGGAATGAAGTTCCGCAGTTGCCATTTGGTTTAGCAGCGATGCCGCAGTCATGGTTTCGCCTCGTGGACATGCAGGTTGTCAGCTACGCGCTCCCGGCACTGATCGCTATCGGACAGGTGCGACATGCCCGTGGCTCCAGAGGAAATCCTTGTACAGCGTGGCTCAGAGAATTGTTTGTTCAGCCGACGCTTCGAGTGCTTTCAAGCATTCAACCTGCGGGTGGAGGTTTCCTCGAAGCGGTTCCGCTCACGAGTTTCGTGATCATGAGCCTCGCCGGTATGGACGCCGCAACTCATCGTGTAGCAAGAGAGGGAGCAGATTTCCTCGATCGCTCAATGCGAAAAGATGGCTCCTGGCCGATCGACACCAATGTGTCGAGTTGGGTGACCACACAATCAATCGTTGCACTTGCCGCTGGTGGTCGCCTGGAGGGACTCGTCGAACAAGGAGACCGAGATCGTCTCAGGCAATCGATCCAATCGTGGCAGTGGCAATGCAGGCACCCTTCCACCGGTGCGCGTTCAGGAGGATGGGCATGGACCAATCTTCCCGGAGGAGTGCCCGATGCAGACGATACCAGTGGAGCCATTATGGCATTAGCAGTTTTGGAATCGTGTGAGCGACGCACGATTCCAAAAGAGGTGCTTCAGTCGGCGCGGCAGGGATTACTCTGGCTCGCTGATCTTGCCAATCGAGATGGAGGAATTCCGACATTTTGTCGAGGTTGGAACAGGCTTCCATTTGACACATCATGCGCCGATATTACCGCCCACTTTCTGCGAGCTGCTTGTGCGTGGCAGATGAGTGACAATCGCATCCTTACGGCAGTCAGTCGGGCACAGCGGTATCTTAAGCGGTCTCAGTTACAAGATGGTTCCTGGGTGCCGCTTTGGTTTGGCAATCAGCACCAGTCTCGTCACTTGAATCCAACCTACGGAACAAGCAAGGTGGTAAATGCCACGTATGACTCCAAAGGTGCAGAGTGGTTGTGTCAGGCCATGGATTTAGACGGTGGTGTTGGATCGGGAGAAAACACGCCGCCATCCATTGAAGAAACGTCGCTGACGGTCGAAGCGCTGGCAACGGTAGCTCGCGTTTCAAAAAATACTCAAACTGCGATTCGTGCCGCTGCTGCAGTTGAGAGAGGAGTGCAATGGCTCATTGAACGGACCAATGAAGGTACGCAGTTTGATGCTGTGCCAATCGGTCTTTATTTTGCGAAACTCTGGTATTCAGAGCGGCTTTACCCACTCATTTGGAGCGTGGCCGCATTTGAACAGGCCTCACTTTTGCCGAACTTTTGTTTTTCAAAACAGAACAATCATTCGCTGTAATGTAAGTAAAAGAACTCATTCAGGACCCTTGCGGCCCAAGGGCAACTCGAGGAGCCACCGCAAGACACTGCGTTGCGGCGATGGATAATTTTTCAACAGCCTCAATCCACTCCGACGGAGCTGTTTCCCATCCACCGGAAAGTCGAATCAGGTGCCGAGCCTGTGAAGAATCAATGCCCATGGCAGTCAGTACCGCGGATGGTGTTCCCGAAGAAGAACTGCACGCCGACCCAGTGGAGCACGCAATCCCTTCGCGTCCCAACTGCGCAACCAAACGAATGTTTTCGACCTGTGGCACCAAGACTGCCAGCGTGTTCCAGAGTCGCTCACTGTGTTGACCAAGCGGAATGACTCCCGGCAATAGTTCGCAAAGCCGTGCTTCTCCGGCATCGCGACCAAAAGCGAGAGAGCGTCTGTGTCGCGCCCCTGTTTCATCTTGGGCACAAGGCGCTCCCTGATTTTGAAGATGCACAAGCACTGCCACCATCGCAGTAATGGATGCAAGATCCTCGGTTCCGCCGCGAGAACGATTTTCTTGTGGGCCTCCTCGTTGCGAATGAAATGAACGAGTATTTTCGGGAATGACCAGAAAGCCGACTCCCTTTGGTCCTCCAAATTTATGGGCGCTACCGGTCACCCAGTCACACGCACCAAGCCCTTGTATCGGAAGTTTTCCAATCCACTGAGCTGCATCGGTATGAAATGAAATTCCACGCTGTCGACAGAGGTCGAGAATGTTCTCCCAAGGCTGAATCACCCCTGTTTCGTTGTTGGCTGCCATCACCGACAACAGCACGGGATTCGACGTCGCAAGGAGAGATTCAACGGACTCAAGACAAACGGTACCAGAGACATTCACCGGTAGTTCCCGAACTCGATTTCCAAAGAAATGATGGAACGGATCAAGCACGCAGGGATGTTCAATCGCGGAGATTGCCACCGTTGCATCACGGTGGCTGGTTTGGAAAAGGAATGCGGCGATGGCGTTATTGGCTTCGGTTGCGCCAGAAGTAAAAACGATTCGCTGCGGTTCACAGCCGAGCAGATCTGCAAGAACATCTCGGTTGTCTTCTAGGAGCACGCGGGCGACGGCGGCCTCTGGAAAGAGACTGGAGGGATTTTGCCAGTGCTTGTCACTGATTTCCAGCCACGCTTGCCGTGCGATCGGGTGCAGCGGACTCGTGGCGTTGTAGTCAAAATAAAGCACGGTACGTTTCAGAGGCCCTTGTGGCGGCACTGCGAGTGAGTACTTGAAAAGTCGCTCGCTCAAAGAGCGTGGACCGTAATGTAGTTCAAGTGCGATTGTAAGCGACGCGTTCAACAACGAGTGAACAAAAAGTCTCCAGCAGCGTGCAGAACTCCCTCAGAAGAAGTAAAAATGCTCGATCAAAACGGCAAAGGTATCTCTTAAAAAGAAGATCGAAGAGAAGAGTCTTCAATAAATTTTTATAAAAATAGAGAGGCGTAACTCATTTTCAAAAACATTTGAGTATCATTGCGTTATTCAGGGTTTCCCTGTCCACAGTGTTGAGTCTAAGGAGTCGAAGAAGAATGGCCGTCAATAAAAGTGAAGAGATTCGAAGAGTTGCTAACGAACTAAAGCTTCGAGGTGAAATAGTTCGCCCCAAGTCTATTCTCGATATTTTAAAGAAACAGGGAATCAATGTGGCGCCGCCACAGGTGTCTATCGTGTTAAAAAAATCTGGTTTAAGACCCAAGCAAAAAGTTCAAAGTGCAGCCCCGAAAGTCGTTCTCGCAGCCAAGTCTGAAAAACCGTCAGTCCCTCAAGGAAGGGCTGTAAACATCGATGATTTAATCGCCGCTAAAAAATTCGCGGTTCAATTTGGTGGCGTGCAAAAGGCGATTACGGCGTTGAGCGCATTGAACCGGTTGTCGTAGTGTGCCTTTGTGACACTTGTAGAACCGAACTCGATGCTCATGCCGTCGAGTTCGGTCTGCTCTTGATCGGACAATCGATGCAAAGACTTTGTGATTACCCGGCTAGGATTCGAACCTAGACAAAGGGAACCAAAGTCCCTTGTGCTACCGTTACACCACCGGGTAGTGTCATAAAAATAAAAATGCATTCTCTGAACACAGAATCGTACACACCACTGAGCCAGTCGAAAACGGTTTGTTCTGCCAGCCGAATGCCATGCAAGCTTGGCGATTTTTTTCATCCACCGGGTCCTGTGGAGTGATCGGGTGCGAACGGTGCAACTGCATCGCGAGCAGCGAGTTTGCTTGTGACTGCAAAACTCAACTGTTCAAGTTCAATTGCCAGATCAACTCCTACGGATTGAACGTGAGCAGGAAGCACAATGGTTACTGGTGCAAAATTAACAATTCCTTCGATACCAGTCTCCACCAGTTCATCAGCCACCAACTGAGCATATTCAACCGGTACAACAATCATGGCCAGGCGAATCGATTTTTCGCGTACCGTGGCTGAAAGATCTTCCATACGCTGAATTGTAATGCCATGGACGACTGTTCCAACTTTGGATAGATCGCGGTCAAATGCGGCAACAATAGTGAAGTTCTGTCGTCCAAATCCTCGGTATCCTAAAAGTGCTTGTCCAAGGTGGCCGGCGCCAACCATGGCCACCGGCCACAGGCAATTTGTGCCGAGAATTGTCTGCATTGCAGCAATCAGTTCGCCGCAGCGGTATCCCACGCCGGGGTATCCAAATTGGCCAAAAAATCCGAGATCTTTGCGGACCTGGGCATCACCAAATCCTAAAAGAGCCCCGAGCTGACCACTCGAAATTGTTTCGTGTCCGGACGATTCGAGCCGCTGTAATTCACGCAAGTACAAGCTCAGCCGACTGACCACGACTTTTGGCACAGTGGCATCTGAAGGGCTATCGTCGGGTCGGTGCTGTGATTCAGACATGAAACCTCTTGAAAGGAAAAACAGAGTGGGGAATCATCGGTTGGAGTCATCCTTCTCTCACCAAGTTCGAGGCGAACGACTCTTCTGTGTGGATCACAAACAGAATGAAATCGCTCAGATCGAAGCAAAAAATGATTGACCACTTTTAGACAGAATATCGCTGATGCAACAAAAAAACTCAAAATTCAGATGCGCTTCGATTTTAGGTCAAACAAATAGTTTTTTCGGCAAAAATCATATTTTCAGGCTTAAATCGTGTTTTTATGACTGTATGGATTGATCTGATTAAGTCAAATAAGTACGACTCAGTGGATTAGGAAATCTTCATTGATTACATCATATGGTAAAGCAGCGTCGACTTTATCACCGATAGTTCAGGAGTCGAGGGCAATGAGCTCCTCGTCAAACAATCGTTTTCCCATCACCCAATTTTTTAGGAGTCGTCCTCATCACGAGGCAGCAGAACATCATGAACAGAGCGTGGATTGGATGTCTGCTGGCCCTTGCACTGATTGTATCGACCGTTCAACGGGTCGACGCAGCCTACTGCGGAGTGGCCAGCTACAAGCACGGGTCCGCAAAACTGACCACGGTCGGTTTTGCCGGTGCTCGTAAGCAGTGTTCGAGTTGTGATTCACCATCGGAGCCGAGTTGTGCGGCTCCTGCGACTCGTATGGTGAAAGAAGTCGTGTACGAAAAACGTGAGTACACCTGTTACAAGACAATCTGCTCAAAAGTAATTGAGCAAAAGACAATCGACTGCGTTCGATACGAGACTGAAAAGTCTGTCAAAGAGGTTCAGTACAAGGTTTGCAAACCAGTGTGGGAAACGCGGATTCGTTCCGTAAATTACACCGTTTCCAAGCCGGTCTGGGAAACAATTACGAAGGAGATTCCATACACGGTAATGAAGCCCGTGTACGAGACGAAGACCCGTGAGATTCGTCATACGGTCTGCAAGCCGGTCTATGAAACAGTGACGAAAGAGATTCCTTACACGGTCTGTAAGCCGGTGTATGAAACCCGTGAGCAGACGTATACGGTCTGTAAGCCGGTCTATGAAACTCGCACTCGCGAGATTCCCTACACCGTCTGCAAACCGGTGTACGAGACATGCACTCGTGAAATTCCTTACACGGTCTGCAAGCCTGTCTACGAGACCCGCGAGCGAACCTACACCGTTTGTAAACCGGTCTATGAAACTCGCACTCGCGAGATTCCCTACACCGTCTGCAAGCCTGTGTATGAGACAAAAACTCGCGAGATTCCCTACACCGTCTGCAAACCGGTGTACGAGACATGCACCCGCGAGATTCCTTATACGGTCTGCAAGCCTGTCTACGAGACCCGCGAGCGAACCTACACCGTTTGTAAACCGGTCTATGAAACTCGCACTCGCGAGATTCCCTACACCGTCTGCAAACCGGTCTATGAAACAGTCACCAAAGAGATTCCCTACACGGTCTGCAAACCGGTCTACGAAACGGTCACGAAGGAGATTCCTTACACGGTTTGCAAGCCAGTCCATGAGATGCGAGAGCGGGAAATTTGCCGTACTGTCTGCAAGCCCGTTCACTTTACAAAGACCGTTCAGGTGCACTGCGGTCACTACGAGGAAGAGCGGATCGAGATTCCAGGTCCAGTGATCACCAAGTGCGTGCGTGAACCAGGATGCTGGGTGTGGGATTCCTGCTGCTGCAAGTGCGTCTATCGACCCGGCGCAATCAGAAAAATCGAACAGCAGTGCCCATCACGGACCATTTGTAAGAAGGTCTGGGTTCCAGAGGTTCGAGAAAAAGAAATCAAGTGCGTGAAGTACGAGCGAGAGACCGTTGTTGAGAAGCAGGAGTACAAGGTCTGTCGGATGGTATCCGAACAGCGTGTCCGCACCTGCTCTTATCAGGTCTGCAAAATGGTGTCCGAGAATCGAGTAAAGACCTGCTCAAATCAGGTCTGCAAGATGGTTCCCGAGCATCGCGTCCGCACCTGCGAATACAAGGTCTGCACGATGGTTCAGGAACAGAAGAGTTGCCAGTATCAGGTTTGCAAAATGGTTCCTGAGCATCGCGTGAAGACCTGCTCCTATCAGGTTTGCAAGATGGTTCCCGAGCATCGCGTGAAGACCTGCCAGTATCAGGTCTGCACGATGGTGGCAGAACAGCGAATTCGCACCTGCGAATACAAGGTCTGCACGATGGTTCAGGAACAGAAGAGTTGCCAGTATCAGGTGTGCAAGATGGTTCCCGAGCATCGCGTGAAGACCTGCTCGTATCAGGTGTGCAAGATGGTTCCCGAACATCGTGTGAAAACCTGCGAGTACAAGGTTT
Organism: Planctomycetota bacterium; assembly: GCA_003669585.1. Lineage (GTDB taxonomy): Bacteria > Planctomycetota > Planctomycetia > Pirellulales > UBA1268 > QWOQ01. The sequence goes on from QWOQ01000015.1 coordinate 91,965, forward strand.
GCACAATGGTGCCCGAGCAACGGACCAAGACGTATCAGGTTTGCAAGATGGTTCCTGAGCATCGCGTGAAGACCTGCTCGTATCAGGTGTGCAAGATGGTTCCGGAGGAACGAGTTCAGGTATGTGAATACAAGGTTTGCACAATGGTGCCTGAGCACCGTGTCAAAACCTGCTGCTCGAAAGTGTGCAAGATGGTCTGTGAATCTATGACCAAGGAAGTGCCGTACAAGGTTTGTACGATGGTCGAAGAAACATGCACCAAGCAGATTCCTATCTGTACCACGAAGCCGGTTCACTACACCAAGACAATCGATGTTGTGCGTATGGTGCCGAAAAAAGTTGCCTATACGGTGACTCGGTGCGTGCCTACGACGGTTTGTCGCGAGGTTCCGGTGTGCTGCGAGTGAGGCAATGATGAATGTCCTCTATTGGTGAACAGCCGATAGCGGACAGACTGAAAATGGTAGAAAACGAAAACGGCCCGGTCCAGCGATGGACCGGGCCGTTGTTTTTTATGAAAAAAGTACTCGGACAAAAACTATGCGACGAAATGTTTTCGTGTTGATAGTTCTCGGATAATGGAAAGAGTTGCTAAAAAATCAACACTCTGCTTCGATTGAGGAACTCATCGATCCGGTTGATCGAGCAATCAATTGATCCGATCCAAATGCATGAATCTGATCACGTTTGAGTTCTGCATGCTCCTTGGTTGTGGTTAAAACAACAGCTCTCCCCGATGCATCAACCTCACGAGCAATTTGAAACCCACGCTCGGCAGAATGTCTAAAAAGCTGCTTCAGCATTCGGATTACGTACTCGTAACTGTGATCCTCGTCATTCCAAAGAATGACATGATGACGAGGCTGTTTGCAAGGACGTGTTGATGCCCGCTGATCAGTCGACGTATCAGCTTCACTCTGTGAATGAAGAGTTCCACTCTGAGAAGCGGTTGTCGTGGTTGCAAAACTGGTCGCACTGGCGGAAAACAACATGTCTTGGCAGACTCCTGTTCGAGATTTTGTTACGAATTGAAGGCCGTGGGACCAAAGTTCGAATGAATACGTCTCATTGTAGAAACAAAAGAGACGGTACAAAAGTGCCAGTCTGACAACCGAGGGAGGAATATCGCGTGCTCGATCGCCGGTGGGTCGCCGACAATGTGGATGCGGTCGCCGACAATTGCAAAAAACGTGGGAGTTCTGCGGACGTTGTTCGTTTTTCTGAACTGGAGCGATCCAGAAGATCGATTCAGGCAGAGCTTGACGGTCTCAACCACGAAGCTGGTGTGGTGAGTAAATCAATTGGCTCTTCCGCAGATCCAGCCGAGCGAGAAGCCAGAAAAAATCAAGGGAGACGATTGCGAGAAGACATCGCAAAAGTTGAGCTTCGGCTTGAATCCGCAGTGAAAGATTCTGAGGAAATTCTAAAAGCAATCCCGAATTTGACCCACCCAGAAGCACCTCAAGGAGGTGAAGACGCAGCTGTGGAAATTCGAAGAGGGCGCACGCCGGTTCCAGAGTTTACGTTCACTCCCATCGATCATGTTGAAATTGGTCGTCGACTCGAATTGTTTGACTTCGACGCAGGAGCGCGAGTTGCAGGCCACGGATTTTATTTTCTCACGAACGAAGCAGTGCTCTTGGAACTTGCGCTTCAAAAGTACGCAGTCGATTTCCTGATGCGCAAAAAGTTTACTGTCATGACCACCCCGGATCTTGCAAGAGACACGGTTCTCGAAGGCACGGGTTTCATGCCACGCGGTCCAGAAACCCAGATTTACTCGATTTCTGGAAGCGATTTGTCGTTGGTCGCCACAGCAGAAATTACGCTCGGTGGCTCCATGCAGGATCGTATTTTTGAAGTGGATGAACTGCCTCTGAAAATCTGTGGTATCAGTCACTGTTTTCGCACAGAGGCTGGTGCTCACGGCCGCGCGACGCGGGGGCTTTATCGAGTGCATCAGTTTACGAAGATCGAAATGTTTGCCTTTACACTTCCCGAGCAAAGTGAAGAGATGCATCGTTACCTCCTCGAACTGGAGTGTGATCTCTTTGACGGTCTTGGAATCCCCTATCGTGTGATCGATACTGCAAGCGGCGATCTTGGTGGGCCGGCCTATCGCAAATACGATCTCGAAGCGTGGATGCCTGGCCGTGGCAAGGCAGGCGAATGGGGTGAAGTGACCAGCACATCCAACTGCACCGATTACCAGGCTCGACGACTTGCGATTCGGTTTCGTAAGTCGGGTGAAAAGGGAACATCGTTTGTGCACACACTCAACGGCACTGCGATCGCTGTCAGTCGTGCAATCGTTGCCATTCTTGAGAATTATCAGTGTGCGGACGGGTCTGTGACGGTGCCTGACGTCTTGGTGCCGTGGGTTGGCACAAAGAACATCGCTCCTCGCAGGGGAGCACAATAAAGACTCAGACGCATCGCTGTGAAAATAACTGTGATCACTTACAAAAATGTGACTGCAAAAAGCAGTTCAACAGATTTTACCACTTGAGACCGAAGCGTTCTCCCATCGGTGTTCCACCGAGTCCGCCCTTCAGTGGCTGATTGCCTCGTTTAACAGCGGCTTTGGCGGGCTGTTCCGCAGAGGAATCATCCTCAATCTCTCTTCCAGCAAGAGCCTTCAGGGAAAGAGACATACGCTGGGCATCGGGATCAATCGAGAGCACTCGACATTCAATTTCTTGGCCTTCGGTCACAATGTCCGATACGCTGCGAATGTTTCTGTGCGACAGTTCTGAAACGTGTATGAGCCCTTCAATCCCAGGTTCTAGCCTGACAAATGCACCAAACTCTGCAATCCGGCTGACGGTGCCTCGTACCAGCTGCCCGGTTCCAAACCGTGATGTGGCGGTTGTCCATGGACTCTCCACCAGATCCCGCATAGAAAGCGCAATCTTTCCAGTCTGGTGATCGATACGACGGATAACAACTTTTACTCGCTGGCCTGGAGCAACGACATCAGACGGATGGCCAATTTTTTCCCACGACAATTGACTGACGTGCACTAATCCTTCGACGCCATCCTGAATGTCTACAAATGCACCAAAGTCGCGAACGGTGCGCACAATTCCTTCCAGAATTGCCCCAACTTCCAGAGTTTCAAGCATTGTGCGACGTGCATCTTCCGAATTTTTTTCAAGAACGGCTCTTCTCGAAAGCACCAGCTTGCGGGCTGAAGGTACGAGCTCTGTAACAAGACACTCAAACTTCTGGCCAATAAATTCGTTCAGATTTTCAACGCGCCACGTGGAGATGAGGCTTGTTGGCATAAAACCTCGAAGGCCTGCAACCTCGCATTCAAGTCCACCTTTATTCATTCCCGTCACTCGGGCTTCAACGATGAGTCCGGCTTCAAGCTGTGACCAGTCGTCAATCGATACGGCACGTCCAGCGAGAGCAACCTCATAGAGTTCATCGTCTTCGTTTTTTCCACCAATCGAAACTTCAATCGGATCACCCACCGATGGAATATTCTCAAGCCCCATTACGTCAAGCGCCCCTTGGCGTTGATTTCCAAGATCGATGAATATCGTCTCACTACCAACGCTCAACACCACTCCCATCGCACGCGATCCGGCTTGAAGAGGTTTCTCAATTTTAGCGCGAGGATCTTGCTGAAGAAGCGAATCGAGGGAAATTCCTTCTAAGGCACTTTCAAAATCTGCTTCAAGATCTGCCTCAAGCGGGAGTCTTAGATTTGGTATCTCAACGCGATTTTTGGGAGACGGTGATGCTGGTTGAGGAGGTCTGGCTTTGAGAGGTGACACCACGCCACCGGATGCTGGACCGAGCGTATGGGCAGTGGTGTCGAGGGCATGTGCCTTTGGAGTCGAGGGCTTTGCTTCGGGGACAATTTCCTGTTGATGCGCAATCAGTGGAGCATTCTCCAAAGGCAGCAAGGAGTCGTCGCTCAAAGGTTGCGATTGACCAACCAGCATATGGCGAGGAGGAAGCTTTGGCACCGAAACACCAGCCCGTTGAGTGCCAATAGCGATTCTCTTTTTGGTAGCCGAATCTTGAGTCGAATCCGCCGAGCGATCAGAGTCGGATGGAGGAATCGTGTCGATAGGGGGACTGCTCATCAGTGTTCACCTGCGAGTAGGTTGAATCAGTTTCACTGCGCAAGCAATGAAGCTGATTCACTCGAATTCAATGCGGGAAACAGGACTTGAACCTGCACGGTATTACTACCACTAGGCCCTCAACCTAGCGCGTCTGCCAATTCCGCCATTCCCGCAATTTTTTTGAGGTATCAATTCAACAAGAGCATTCTGAATGCGTAAACGAGGCCGTCAAGCGACCGTCAGAGCGTGGCCCCGCTGCCGAGTAATTTCCATTCGGATGAGTTCTGACACGCTGAACAACGAGAAGAATTCCTCGAACTGCCCATCGAAACACAATGTACGAAAGAGTTGCTCAACACAATGTCACCGGTCAGTTTTTCAAGTGCTCAAGGGATTGTTCGCGGTAGACTGCTCACGTATTTGGTAAAAGACTTTTTGGGATCGTTGATAATATTCAAACTGAGTGGTGCGGGTAGTTGCCAGCGGGACGTTCTTCATGGCCAAAAAAAGATCAAGTTCTCCAAAGACAGAACGAGTCGACGGAGTGCTGCGTTCAATTATTCCGTTCACCGACCTTTCACTGCGTACGCTCACTGTTGATCGTGATCCCAACGGCATTGTGGTGGTGTCGTTTGATGTTCCTGATCGCAGCTTGAATGTTCTGACTCGCGAAGTACTTGAGGAACTCGCGTATGTTCTCGATCACATTCAGAACACAGCGCCACCAACAGGATTGGTGCTTGTGTCGGCACGAGCAGGCTCTTTTTTCGCAGGCGCGGATCTTCAAGCGATTGACCAACTGTTTTCGCAACCAGAAGAACGTATTCGTCTGGCGTGCGATTCTGGGAGAGCACTTTTTGCAAGGCTTTCAACGCAACCTTGGCCGAGTGTTTCGGTGATTGAAGGACTCTGTCTGGGAGGAGGGCTCGAACTGGCGCTGGCCTGCGATCTGAGAATCGCGATTGATTCTCCAAACACATCGCTGGGGCTGCCCGAGGTCAAGCTCGGACTTCTTCCTGGTTGGGGCGGAACGGTTCGTCTGCCTCGCTTAGTTGGTCTTTCATCGGCGGTCGAAATGATTGCCGGTGGAGAAAGTGTTTCGCCTCAAAAGGCTTTCCGTATGGGACTGATTGACGAAGTGGTTTCATCTGAACTTGCACTGGCCGCTGCCAAAAATCTCATCGCGGAGCAGCTGGGTAATCGTCAATGGCTCCAACGACGAAAAAAACTCGCGGAACCAATAAATATCGATCCCGTGGAAGTTTCATTTCTGGAGGCAACCGCCGGCGCGGTGATTGGGGCTCGTGCGAAAGGACGTTATCCGGCACCGCCTCGAATTCTGGCCACGTTGCTCGAGGCCTCTCAGCATGATGCCGCTCTTGCATCATCGCTTGAATCAGATGCCTTTTTTGAATTGGCGCACAATCCTGTGACGGCGCGTCTGATTGGAGTCTTTCATCTTGGACAGCGAAATGCACGCGACCCCGGCATTCCTCGTGCCGACCTCAAGCCGCTATTGATTGAGAGTGTAGGGGTCGTTGGAGCTGGAATTATGGGCTGTGGCATTGCAGCCTCGCACATAAGGCATGACTTTTCTGTCTCGATTGTTGACGTTTCGGAGTTGTCACTTTCCAAAGCGATCCCACCACTGCTCGAGGAAGCTGCTTGGGACCGTGAAAGTCGTGCGGCACTTCCAAGCCGTGCGCTTGAGTTGGCAGGCAGGCTGCGATCATCGACAATGCTTTCCTCGCTTCGCGGATCACAACTCATTATTGAAAGCGTGGTGGAGCGAAGCGACATCAAACAGGCAGTGCTTGGCGAACTTGAGAGCATGATTGGGCCAGAAACAATTCTTGCGACGAATACGTCTACCAATCCGATCGAAAAACTTGCCCGGTGTCTTTCGTATCCGGAGCGGTTTCTCGGCATGCATTTCTTTAATCCTGTCAGACGTATGACGCTTGTTGAAATTATCCGCGGCCCATCAACGTCTGATCAGACGATCGTGACGGTCGTCGCACATGCCAAGCGTCTTGGAAAGTGTCCAATTGTCGTTCGTGATAGTCCAGGATTCTTGGTCAATCGAGTATTGATGCCCTACCTGCACGAAGCTGTCGAAATGGTGCGCGAGGGGGTCGATGTGGCTCGCATCGACCGTCTCTCACGGAGGTTCGGAATGCCAATGGGGCCGCTTGAGCTTTACGACATGATCGGTCTGGACACGGCATTCTACGCGGGAGTCGTCCTCTCGACAGCATTTGGCGAACGCATCGAATCCTCACCGGTGATTCCTGCGATGGTGCGATCGGGGCGGCTTGGCAGAAAGAGCAGTGCCGGTTTTTATCAGTACTCACCGAAAGGAAAAATGCTCAAACCCGATCAAACCATTTACGAGCTCATCGAACCGTATCAGCTCCGTACAGGTGAGTGGAGCGATGATCAGATCACCGATCGTTTATTTCTTCCAATCGTTCAGGAAGCGGCCCTTGTGCTTGATGAGCAGATTGTTCGAGAGGCGTGCGACATCGACCTGGCCGTGATTCATGGATTGGGATTTCCTGCATTTCGTGGCGGACTTCTGGCGTGGGCGGACTCGCTTGGAGCAAGCGATATTCTGATGCGGCTGAAGCAGTTTGAATCCCTTGGATCGCGAATGCGTCCTGCTCCTCGTCTTCTTGATATGGCTCGTCGTGGCGGTTCGTTTTACGCCTCAATGAGCAAGGGGCCTCAATGAGCAAGGTAACATTTATCGCACATCACAATCTTTTTGCAGGTTGAATTTTCTATGCACAAGAATCCGGTGATTGTGTCGTGCTGTCGTACGGCCATCGGTCGATCTCATCCACAGCGTGGCTACTACCGAAACGTGCGAGGAGATGAGTTATCGCACGCAGTCATTGCGGCGGTGGTGACAAAAAGTGGTATTGATCCGGCACATATTGAAGACGTTGTACTTGGGACCACTCAACAACAAGGAGAGCTCGGCGGAAACGTTGCCAGAGTCAGTGCCTTGTGTGCAGGTCTTCCGCTTTCCGTGGCAGGCACAACCGTCAATCGCCTCTGCGGATCAAGTCTTCAGGCACTCTCGCAGGCTTGCCACTCGATTGCCGCCGGAGCTGAAGACGTGCAAATCGTCGCAGGCGTCGAGCACATGCATCATCTTCCGATGGAAAAGGATATCGATCTTCATCCGCGCCTGTTCGAACGTACGAGCCGTGCCGCGATTTCAATGGGTATGACTGCCGAGTATCTAGCGGCATCGCTTGGTATATCGAGAGAGGAGCAAGAGTCATACGCATTTCAAAGCCATCACAAAGCCTGTCAGGCTGTGGACAGCGGGGCATTTGAAGATGAGATTATTCCCCATAGGGCGCATGACGAAGGCGGAATGCCAATTCTGGTGGTACGCGATCAATCGGTGAGAGCCGATGCGAGTCTTCTGGCAATGTCCCAACTTGATCCGGCATTTCTGCCGCGTCTCGGAACTGTGACGGCTGCAACATCGGCACCATTGAGCGACGGCGCTGCGGCCATGATGGTGATGTCGACGGAGACCGCCGAAAAATATTCCTTGCAACCGCTCGTCCGAGTGTTGGCAACTGCGGTAGTAGGCGTTCCGCCGGCCCTCATGGGCACTGGGCCGGTGGCCGCAGTACAAAAACTGCTTTTTCGTGCAGGAGTGAGCCTTGATAGGATCGATCTCATAGAAATCAATGAAGCCTTTGCTGCTCAGTCGATTGCTTGCATTCGTCAATTGCAGGTGGATCCTTCGCGTGTGAATGTACACGGAGGTTCTCTTGCAATCGGTCATCCACTGGGAGCTTCGGGTGCACGGATCTGTACAACGCTCGTGCATGCAATGCATGCACGAAAAGCGAAGCTGGGCGTGGCCACGATGTGCATCGGATTAGGACAGGGGATCGCAGTTCTTTTGGAGCGGATCGAATTGTAGAGTTCACTGAGGTGATGACGCCCACGACATTCTTCGTCGCGGGTGCGCAACACAACGCCGTCGAGTATGTTATTTCTCGCAAGAACGACAGCAGAGTCTGTTGGCAATCAAAATGGTTGGGCTCTAATCAGTAGAAGAATCCAAAGGAATCTGGACGTAATGCCAACGGAGATCGATTCACACACTGGCGACTGTGGCGTACATCACACGCAGCCAGAGTCACTCGTGGAACTCCTCGGAAATAATTATAGAGTGATCGCACACAAGCCTGCGATCGTGCAGGTATTCAAAGGACAAACGGTTTCGTGGTCGTGGGGTGAAGTGATTCGTGCAGCCCTCGAACTCGCTGCCCGCTTTGAGTCTCTTGGACTTTGTCGGGGTGATCTTCTCGTTCATGTGGGAAAACATTCCGCGGATTTTGTAGTGGTCGACATAGCCTGCCTTCTGTCAGGAATTGTGCATGTGGCTTTGCATTCCAGCGACACTGTGTTGCGATTGGGAGATCAAGTTCGCTGGCTTTCACCTCAAGGTTTTCTGGTTTCAGGACTGGGCACACCCCTCGAGCCGTTTGTGAATCGATGTGCACAGAAGAGTGTCATTCTTGATATGCGACCGGAGGCCAGAAATCGGCCTACCTTTGGTGGCCTACGACGGTGCGTGCATTCGATTGGAAATCTTGTTTCAGGAACACTGCTCTCAAAGGATTCGGTGGCGCTCGCTGAGCACAATCTTCACCGTGCAACGAATGCCTGTGATCCTGATGCACCCTCGACAGTCATTCTTTCCTCTGGCACGTCGGGTGAGGCCCGTGGCATTGTTCATTCTCAGCGATCGCTGCTTCGCAATGCGCAGGCGTGCGACGCAGTGTTTCTCGAGAGCGATAATGATCTTCGTCTTTCATGGCTTCCAATGAGCCATGCGTTTGGTCGAATTGGCGATCTCTACACAGCCATGATTCGGGGCGGATGCTTAGGGATTGTGCCTGACCGTCGTGAGGTTCTCGACGCTGCCAAAATCGTAAAACCGACTGTAATACTGGGTGTGCCTGTTTTTTTTGACCGCCTTGCACAGGCGTGTTGCAGCGGCAAAATTCCCTCGTTGGCACAATCGCTTGGAGGATGTGTGCGAGTCTGCGTCTCGGGAGGCGCGTCACTGAAACGGGGGACCCAAGAAGTATTTATGTCTCGCGGTGTTCCACTTGTGGAAGGGTATGGCCTGACAGAAGCTGGACCGGTGGTCACGCTCTCTTCACCGCGAGTCTGGCGAGCAGGAAAAGTAGGAAAGGCTGTCACTGGAGTAGAACTCACTCTTACTCCAGATGGAGAACTCCTCGTACGCACGCCGTCGCGTGCACTTGCGATCATTGAGCCACCAGTCAGGTTTTCCCGCAGTACCAATCCGTCAGAACTATTTCCTCCACTCCCAACGACAGTGACAGACAATCACACCACTGCAATTGATCAGGCGATTGTTTCGAACAAAACACAAAAGTCAGATCAAGGTGTTCGATTGCTTGCTGATGGTTGGCTTGCAACCGGGGACACAGCAACAATCGATTCGGATGGCTTTGTAGAAATTACCGGTCGACTCAGCGATATGATCACGCTGTCCAGCGGAGTAAAAATCGCACCATCGGTGGTAGAGGCCTGTTTGTCGGAGGATCCGCTTGTCGCGCAGGTGTGTGTGCTGGGACAGGGGTTGTCGCATCCGATAGCGATTATCGTTCCCGAGCCTTCTGAAGTAAGAAAAGCGATTCGTGAAATGGGGCTGGTTGTGACCAGTCGCAAAGCAGTGCTGAAACATCCGCGGGTGTTGCGATGGCTGGCCAGGCGGATCCGACGGGTTCAACACTCGCTCTCACCGTCATGGCGGGTGAGCCACGCGGTCTTGGAAAGCCGTGCATTCTCACCGCAACGACTCGAAGTGACTGAATCGATGAAGCTCAGACGAACAGTGATAGCGAAAAAGTGCGAATCATTTCTCATTGCGGCAGCGTCGAATCGAACTGTACCTCGGATGGTTGCGGTAGAGCGTCGCTGGCGTGCTCGAGTTCCTGCGTCTGTCAATCACGCTCATGGCGCGGTTGCGGTGATCTGGCATGGCGATTTGAATCGCGCTGAGTTTTCTCATGCAGGGGAATGCGTGCTCGATCCTCCTCGAAACGGAATTCAGTCGATTACTCAAGCGGCACGAATCGTGATCGAGCAGATGAGATCGATCGGCACGCTGTACGACGAGACCGGAAAACTGTCATGCGATGCGGAAACGTTGATTGGACAGACTGGATTATGGGGACTGTCCGTCAAAGAGTCGTATTCAGGTTGTGGTGCATCCTGGAGTGAACTGATCAGCGTCATCACGCACATGGCTTCAGTGGAACCGACGGTGGCGGGCATGCTCTCTGTGCATTGCTCGATCGGTGCCGTATCTGCAATCGACGAATTTGGTTCACAGCAACAGAAAGTGCGCTGGCTACCAGAGCTTGCTCGGGGTGAACCACTTTCAATCTTTGCAGCAACGGAACCTCAGGCAGGATGTGATTTAGGGCAGGTGGCATCGAGTCTTGTGCCTCATGAAGATCACTGGCTGCTTTCAGGGAAAAAAATATTTATTACCGGAGCTCGGGCGGGCCGCTTGGTGAAGGTGCTGGTGCGTCATTGTGAAAAGGCCGCGGTGGTGCTGATCCGTCTTCCTTCTTCTGACACAAAGCAGTGCCGTCTTTTTGAGTACGGTCTGCATCCTCTGCGACGCACGCATAATCGGGGAATCGAATTCCATGATTTCCGGGTTGAACAAAACGATCTACTCGTTGCTCCGGGGGGCGATGGGATGAAAATTGTGTGGCACGGATTGGATCGAGGTCGCATCACGCTGGCTGCGCAGGCAGCAGGTACGCTTCGTATGGTGCTTGCCAGCGCTGTCGAGTTTTCAAAGCGACGATGTACCTGGGGCGCACCGATCGCCTCTCGACAATTGGTACAGGGAAGATTTGGTCGAATTGCAGCCGCAATCGTCGGCTGCGACAGTCTCGCGACATGGGCGGCACGCTGCATTGATTCCGTTGGATCAGCGGAACTCGAGGCGATTACGGCGAAAATCACCGCCAGCGACGCCTTGCGTATGGCCGCCAACGAGGCGATGAAGGTGCATGGTGGACGTTCCTTTCTCCAGGGACATCCACTTGGTGATTCGCTTCACGATCTCTTTGCAGCAGGAATTTACGAAGGAGAGAGTGATCTTCTGGGGCTTGCTTTTATGAAGGTTCTGGCTCGCAGTCACCCTCTTGCGTCAATCGCACCGAGTCTTTCAAAAGGACGTCGGCTTGCCGCATGGCTTCGGTGGCGATGCGAGCGGGCAACAGCCTCCATGACCGATCGATCTGAAAACACCATTGTCGACAAAAGGCTTCGTGCGCACGCAAGGCTCGCTCGCAGGCAGTTAGGATTTCTTGCGGTGAAATTCGATCGGCAACTTCGTCTCTACGGACGAAAACTGGCAGAAAAACAAATGGAGTCGTTGTCTCTCTCGGAGGAAATTCGAGCATGGCTTTCCGTGCTTGCAACATCGCACGTCGCAGATGCCATCACCGAGCCAAGCGTGGCTGATGCAGCCGACTGCTTCTGCCGGGACGCCGCTGCAAGAGCCATGGGAAAACGACTGACATCAGGCGATCTTGTCGCGTTTGCCGCACTCGGTGAGATGGTTGTGAATGGTCATTTTACACCTCTGCTGCAGACACGATGCGTATCGTCGCAAACCCATTTCGATGACGTGTGTCATTCCACAGATCACACCATTGTGTAAAAATTAGTTCGCACTGGTAATCAGAGACGGCCACCAACTGCACAGATACCACGCTTTTGGGCTCGTCCATTCCGCGAGTGCCTCAAAGCCAGAGAGAGAAGAACTCGCGGCGAAGTCGGTCCCAAGAATATCGTCCAGGAGACCTCGAGGGCGAGAATAACGGATCACGCGGGCGGTTTGTGCAGTCAGACCAGCCAGTTCGACAGCGCGAGTAACGGCATCTTCTAAAAATCCAATGCGATCGATGAGGCCACCTTCGAGCGCCTGCTGGGAGGTGTAAATTTGTCCGGTGGCAAGTTCGTCAAGCTTTGCCTGGTCGAGCTTTGGTCTTCCTTTCAAAATAATGTCTTTGAAACGAACGAACATCTGATCGACGAGTGCCTGGAGAACTTTTCGTTCCCGTTCGGCGAGTTCTGGGGCTCGTTGTTTGGTTGGACTGAGCATTTCCTTGAGTGGTCCGCTCGACACAGAATCGTCGTCGATCTCCAGTCGTTTCATCAATTTGGAAAAATCGTAATGCGGAATAATCACACCAATAGAACCGGTCAGTGTGGACGGTTCAGCAAAGATCACGTCGTCTTGTCCACCGTTGGCCATCGAAATGTAGTAGCCACCACTCGCGGCAATGCTTCCCATGCTCACGACCACGGGTAATTTTCGTTTCATAGCCATAGTGAGAAGGCGATAGTGAAGTTCATCGCTGCCGGAGACCGTGCCTCCCGGGGAATCAACTCGTAGAACAATTGCCCGCACCGACTCATCTTTCTCGATGCGATCGATCTGGTGTCTCGCGAAACCGTTTCCCCCCATGATAGTTCCAGAAACGGTAAGGATCGCAACTTTCAATGGGGCTTCCTTGCTGAGAGAATGGTACTTTTCAGAAACATTTCCATCAGGCTCAAAATACGCTGTCATGCTGCCGATGCTTCCGAGTGCTGTCAGCAGTGAGATTCCGGCGATTGTCCATGCGATGGTGTTTCCCCATCGGCCCAAGAGCCCGGCATGTTCGAGTACGATCCGAGTGGGAAAAGTGTCGTTTCGCCGAGCATCGGTGGTGGGGGACTGTTCGAGTGCCATGAAGGAAATTCTCCAGAATAGTTTTTGTGCGATCGACAGTATTGGCTCGCTGGTGCGAGAGAGTGCCCTTAGCCGATGAGAGGCTCTTTCAAGGAGTCTACATACTTGGGCGCTCAACAGGCGACTATGCCGTTGCCAAATTCACGCTTTGTCGGATACCTTCAACAGTTCAATAGTTTGAAAAGTTGCCGCCTTTGAGTCGGCGAAGTGTGTTTCAAAGGAGCGTGAGCGTGTTCGTATCGGTCAGCACTGAATGTCTTCCGGATCTATCCCTTGAAAAGGCAATGGAACGGCTTGCAGAGCTTGAGTTCGTCTCCGTTGAGTTGGATGTGCACGAACAAGGAGGTCATCTCAAGCCTGGGCTTGTGGCTGCAGACCCTGAAGCGGCAATTGAACACTGCAGTGATCTTCAGCGACTGAGGCCGATTGCAATTTCATTCTCATCGCCCGACGCTCCAGATTTCTTCGATCGATTTTTGGCGTGCTGTCGGTTGGCGAAATCACTTGGCGTCGTTACGATGGTGGTCGAGGCATCCGAACTTGGAACGCCTTTCAATGGAGAAATTGAACGTCTCCAACGGTTGGTGTCTCTTTCTGCTGGACTCGGCCTTGTTGTAGGAGTGAAGACTGCGGCCGGCAGAATGACCCACGATGCGGAAACAACCGCATCGCTCTGCCGAAATGTTCCAGGACTTGGGGTCACACTCGATCCGAGTCATTTTATTTTTGGTCACAAAAAGCCGACATCGTGGGACTCGATTATCAAGCATGTTTGCCACGTACATCTCCGTGATACCAAACAGGATAATTTTCAAGTCAGAGTTGGTCAGGGAAGTGTCGAGTACGGAAGGCTTGTCAATCACCTTCAGATGGCCGGATACTCAAGAGCCCTTTCGGTTCACATGTCTCCGATAGAAGGCATCGATACATCGGCAGAACTTCGCAAGACAAGGCTTTTGCTTGAAAGCCTTCTGTAGTAATTGAAGCCGATGTTCCTCCCGATTCAAAAAAGTGAACGGCAGGTTCCTCGACAGAAATTATTGACGGGATGACCCGGAAGATTCTGCACGGCCAGCCATTTCGGCGTACGTCTTTGACTCTTCAAGATCACCGAGTTCAGCGTGCATTGTGGAAAGATTTCCATAGGCCACTGCCAACGACCGCTCTTCAAGCTGTTTTCGATCGACCGCCTCGACCATCATGTCGACTCCCATTTTGCTGATCTCGATGGCATCATCCCGTCGCTCGATCTGCCAATAGGAAATCGCCATGCTGACGAGTGACTCACCAATTCTTCCAAGATCTTCTCCACGAGTTGCCGTGAGACCTTCAGACCAGAGCGGCACCGTGCGGTCGAACCACGTGACGGCAGTTGGATGATCTCCCTTTTGAAGGCTATAGAGAATTCCTATTCGAAAGTAGAGATCTCCAACCCGCTTGCGTTCGCTCGCAGTGAGCTCGCGTTGTTCCACACCGCGATCGAGATAAGCAGCCGTGAGAGTGCAGTTTTCGAGCATGTCAGAGGTGTCGTTTCTCTTTTGATTGGCGAGGAGTGCATTTTCAAGAGACGTTCCCACCTCCCAATCGATCTGTCGCAGTCTCCAAGGGTCTTTGAGTGTATTGTCCATATTTCCTCTGGCTGCAAGAAGACGCTTCACCCACGTCAACGAATCAACAACGTCTGGACTCACGGCCGCAACGGCGAGTGCTCCTTGGCAAAGTCGAAATTCAATCGCCGTGCCTCCCTCCTCTGCCTCCATAAGATCCATCGCAAATTCCTCGCTCCGTTCAAGCCATTTTGGAAGAACGCGTGCTTTTTGCTGCCATTCCCCACTGGCAATCGCCAGAGCAGTTCCCAAATGAGCATCCAGAAGAACATCTTTGGCAGCTCTTCGAACGGGAGCAGACCGGTGTTCCGAGAGAACAACAGCGATACGGATGGCCTGTGAAAATGACTCAACGGCTTGCTGATAGTTTGGAGACTGGGAAGCGAGTTCAATTTTTCCGAGTAGTCTGAAAGTCTGTGCCTCAACGAGAGGGGGTAAAGTTTTATTTGATCTCACCGATTCGACTTTGATTTTTGCTTCATCAATTTTCCCAAGCGCCAGCAGAATCGTTGCTGCTTTAAGACTCGTCCACGTGTCGACCGGATCGATCCGCTCCGCCGTCGTGGCAAGAGTATGCGCCTGATTCCATTTTCCTTGGTCACTGAACAGAACCATTAGCAACCGATGGGCGCGAAGATGTTCGGGGTCGATTTGGATTGCGTATTGGAGATCTGCGACGGCCATCGCCATGCTGGCTTCGACTTCACCTTCCGCCCGTAGCACAAACGATTCGGGATCGAGTTGCTCGAGCATGATGTCGGTCGCCAATTGAGTGCCTGGTTCCACACTGAAAACAACGCCTCTTTCAGGAAATACTTCACCGATCGATACGCCTTGTTCGTTGAGTACTGAGACGGTCCTGAGGTCTGCAATTTCGAGTTGCCTCGCAAGTTCCGAGATTGCGACAGGTTCTTCGAGAGCAATGCGAATGGCGGAGACTATGTTGTCTTTCATCATTACTTCAATACGTTCAAAGGGTTCTATGACCCACGCCAATCCAATGCTGCCATCGTCTCGCGTAAAGGGTTCTCCTTCTCCCCAATCGGCGATCAATTCTTCCTGAGTTGTTTTGCCAGGAAGAACGCCCCGAAAGCTTGCCGGATCAATGGAGATTGTTGGAGTCTCATCGGGTGCCGCTGCCACGGGTGGATTGATCGAAACAGACTTAGAATCAGTAGACACTGCCTGTGGTATAGAACTTGGCGTTGGTTCATTTGTTTTGTTTGCATCGACTGCGGGTTCGTCGAACGACTCTTTTGCGTCAATCGAGGGCTGTGTTACAGCTGCTTTGTTTTGAGCGAGACGAGGTGGAAGTCGAGAAACACCATCGGTACCAAACTTTTTTGTCTCAGCATCCACCAAGGCGGTTTGTGCTGGTGTCTTTTGTTCAGAGATACTTTTTTGGGCAGAAGGAGATTGTTCTTTTCGATTTTTTGCAGAGGGGAGTGTCGACGGAATGTTTGTCGAAGGTGATTGCTGTGCAGTAACAGAACGAGGATTTGTTTCTGACGTATCGCCAAGCTTGCGACGAAGCACGCTCTTCTCCGGTCCGAGTACTGTCGGTGGAGATGAAACATCCTGTTGGGTATTCAAGGGAAGGGAAGTTTCATCATTTCTCGAGCGAGAAGTTTTTGGAGATTCCTCAGTCCATCCGCCGGTAAGAATAGAAAATCCATCAAAAAAAGCTGCTGTTCGCGATCGCAGCAGGGATCGTCCCGGCCTTCCTTCATCTGTGGAGAGAGGTGTTTTTTCAATGGAGAGGGCTTTTGGATCTTCATTGAGCCGAGCGGGTGGTGTCTGAACAGATCGAGGCTGAATTCTCAATCGCTGAGAAATCGCAGACTTCTTTTCGGGGAGCGGCTTTTGTCTAGTCAAAGGTTTTGAATTCGGAATTCGCTCTGCATGGGCTAAAATCTCTGGTCTCGCCGGAATCGATTGCGATGGCTGCTTACCAATGGATTCGATCCAACTTGGGAGCCGCATGAACGTGCGAGGCGTGAGGGTGTCAACAGAGAGTGCTTCGAGTCGTTCGTCAGAAATGCCCTGCGACGTCGATTGGATTTCAGTGGTATCGTCAGCGAACGAAAACATCATAAAAGCCAAAGAGCAGCCGAGTGCTGAACTTATAAGAAATTTATGACGTGAATAAATAGAACCTACAAAATAATTTTTGATTTTCACAAGAAATCCTCCCTGATCAATGTGATCCCATGCAGACAACCCGCTCGATATTTCGGAGGGTAGTTCCCTATTTCCCCCAAGTCCATACCAGACTGCTTCTCAGAAAATTCCCGCCAGAATTCCTAAAAATCTGATTCAGATTGCAGTCGCACTGAATTTCTTGTTTTCAGTAACTTTCACAACTTACCTAAACCTGCAATATCAGCCCGTGGACTGAAAATCAGTACAACGGGCCTGGGCTGGAGTCACTTTTTTCCCACAGAGGCATTCGGCGTAAGATTTTGAATAACACTACGTCTTTTATGGATGGTGCCCAAAGGTCATTCAAAAAGCGTGGCTGACTCTTGTGATCGATAGAACTGTTTTGTTCACACGGCGGCAGTAGCGTTTTGAAGGACAATGTTCTTTGTATCCTTCGTGTGTGTTCGACGACTCATTCAAAAAGCTGAGATGGAAAAACTTCCCCATGTCGTTGTGATTGGTACCGGGGTAGCCGGGCTCGCAGCAGCAACGCGACTGCTTCAGGAACCTGCTCGCGCGACAGTGACACTTATCGATTCTCTCTCGCAACCAGGCGGCATCATCTCGTCGGCGAGAAAAGACTCGTGGCTCATCGAACGCTCTGCGGATAGTTTTCTTGCCGTGCGTCCTGAAGGGATCGATATGGCAAAGCAACTTGGAATTGAGTCGGAATTAATCGCCATCGAACCGAGGGTACGACGTGCATTGATCTGGTCGCGTGGTCGACTGAGGAGTGTTCCAAAAGGATTTCGAATCGTTGCACCAGGAGAACGGTGGGCAATGCTTCAAAGTGACCTTCTCTCGTGGCCGGCGAAGCTACGGCTTCTGAGCGAACCATGGATTGCCAGACGCATGGCAACAGGTGACGAAAGTCTTGAAGACTTTGCGGTGCGAAGACTTGGCCGCGAGGTATTCGATCGTATCGTGCAACCGCTTGCATCGGGAATCTGGACAGCCGATCCTCAGCGTCTCAGCATGTTTGCGGCATTGCCGGAGTTTGTTGCCATGGAGCAACAGCATGGAAGTCTTACGGTTGGTGAAGCAATTCGACGCAAGGAAACTGCGATGGCATTGCATACAAGTGGTGCCAATTCTTCTTTTATCGAGAGTGATCTCCCAAGTGGAGCCCGTTACGGACAGTTCGTAACTTTTCGTGACGGCATGGGACAACTCCCGCAGGCCATGGCACAACGTGTACTCACCGCCGGCGGATGTTTCGTCGTTGATCGCGTTGAGAGTATCGCACACCGTGACGGAAAAGGCTGGAATATTTCCACTCGCGCGGGTGCAACGTCGCTTCATGCAGATGCCGTCATTCTTGCGGTTCCGGCGTGGAGCGCCGGTTCTCTGATGCGAACGATTGATATGGAGCTGTCCAACGAATTATCAGGAATCGAGTATGCAGGATCGACTGTGGTTTCGATGGGATTTGAAAAATCAGATATTCAGCACGCACTTGACGCCTCTGGCATAGTGGTTCCTCGCAGCGAGGGACGTCGTGTTTTGGCGATTAGTTTTCTAAGTTCAAAGTTTCCCGGTCGCGCCCCTGCAGGGCATGCGCTTGTTCGCGTTTTTGTTGGAGGTGCACTCGATCCCGAGGCAGTCGCGATGTCGGATCAGGCGACTGAATCGCTCGTCATCAATGAACTTAAAACGCTGATCGGGGTTTCGGGACTTCCAAAGATTGTCCAGATTGATCGTTGGAATCGTTGTATGCCGCAGTATCACGTTGGGCACATTGAAAGAGTGAACCGTATTCGAAAACTACTTTCAAAAAATCCAAGCCTCGCGCTGGCTGGTTCTGCTTACCAGGGAGTAGGAATTCCTCAGGTGATCCGTTCAGGCACAGATGCTGCCGAACAGGTTTGTCAAAGCTTTGCAAATCAAGATTCAACAGCCGGAAACAATTGAGATCGCATGTGATTTGAAAAGATGTCTGCGTATGAAAAGATGTCGAGCAAAACGAACAGTATTCACAACACTGTCATGAGTTGCATCACAGGATTCCGCGTTGACTCTTGGAGCGCAGGACGTTCCGATTGAACGGATCACTTCTTTTTGGGCGCGGCTGCCGTTTTTGATGGTGTGGCAGCGGTTCCGGCTGTAGCGGCATCTCCTTCGGCCTTCGGCTTCTTCTTTTTCTTCAGTGCCGTCTTTAAAACACGTACCTTCGGTAAGCCCAAAGGACTGCGGCCCGTAGTCCATCGTTCCTGCTCTTTGAGTTTTCCAATCCGTTCAGCACGAGTCAGAACATTACGTGAACTCGTAGATCCTTTGCGGACTCGCAGGCTTTTGTCCATGGTCATGGGAATGATCCTTTTAGAATCGGTGGTGTATGGAGAAAGAGGATTGTGTATTCAGTAAAAAATGCCACCAAGGATTTTGATAGGCGTTCATTTTTACAGGATTGGGATCGTACCGATCGCAGAGCCTTATGATCAAGACTCCTTCCATTGTAAGCCTGATGTTGACAGGAGATGCCTCTGTGTAGAGCAGTTTAGAGCGTTACTTTCTCAATCATCGTAAGAACTTTCCCCATTGATCCCGGGCGGTCTTGAGGCTCCGACGAGAGACACAGCATGATCGATTGTGCCAGCGCTTCTGGAATGTCGGGCCACAAAGTGCGAATGTCGTGCGGTGGAGAATCATGGGCGAGAGCGGAAAGGCCAGAAGAACCTCGAGGCCAGGGAGTGTGAAGCGTGCAGATTTCAAATGCAGTGACACCAAACGAAAAAATGTCCAAACGCTTGTCGATCGGTCGACGCCGAATAACTTCGGGCGACATATAATTGGGCGTACCGACTCGATTTCCCGGTCGTAAAAATTCGGGTTTGTCTGGAACGGTGAGTCCGAAATCGATCAGTACCAGCCTCCCGTCGTGTGCCAGAATAAAATTTCGAGGACAAATATCTCTGTGCACAAAGCCCGCTTTGTGAACAGATTCGATTCCCATCGCGGCCTGTCTCACAAGATCGAGACGTTTGGGGGGCGGCAGCTGAGTGCCTGAGGAAAGCACTGAGTGCAAGTCGGTGCCGTCGATAAATTCAAAGACGATAAATGCTCGCTGCGTGGTTGCAATTCCTGAGCGAATAGTTCGAGCCACGTGTGGTCCCGTGATCCGACTTCCAATTTCTCCTTCGCTCGGTTTTGAAAGACCTTTGTACCGATTTTCAATTGGATCCACCTTCAGTGGATCGAGAATCTTGAGTCCCACAATCTTTCCTGTTTCCAGATCGCGAGCTTTATAAAAACTCGACATCGTTCCAGAAACGGCTTCACGCAACATTTCAAAATGAGTGGCAAGATCAACTCGATCACTTTCAAAAAGTCGCTTGAGAATGCTCAGAAAACCCATCGGGAACCTGTTTATGTTAAAAAGAAAGATGACATGTCTCTTACCATATTTTCAGCACGCGATCGCTCAAGAATCTCGCGAGAGAGCTTCCAGAGTGGCGGGATGATTGTGGCAGACAAAGAACTTGCGGGACTTCTATTTTCTCGATCACAAAAGAGTCAGTTTGACTTTTGATCATACCCCCGAGCAGGACGCTCCCACCATTCGGAATGATCACCATCATATTGAGAGTGATGACATTCCACGAGGGAAACTGAAGAACCTGCAGGCAGGGGTCGGACTACTCCACAGATCATCGCGATCAAGCAGATAAGCCTGGAAATGAGTGCCTCTCATTGAAAAGCGATGAAAGAGGGCGAGAACAAAAAAACACCACGCATGCATCGCTTCGCAGGCATCATCACTGCGACTCCTTATCCTGAATCAGGTGGTGGAATGCTTGAGGCGTTCAATTTCATGTTCTGCCGCAGCAATCTCGCCTTCAAGTCGCGGAACATCGGCAGGATCATCAGGTTGTTTTTTTGCACCCACAAGCAGAAGTTTAAGTTTTGTAATTTTTACATGCAAAATATCGATTCTTTTTCTCGCCTTTTTGTCCATAGATCAAAGCCTCACTGTTATGCGCGCGTTGAGATATTCCTTGTCATACAAGAACCTGACAGGATCGATTCGGCCAAAAAAATAGTTACTTTGTCTCAGTTGATTCTGATGGAGCGTCTGGCACAGAGTCGGCTCCACTGCTTGGCTTTGCGACATCAACGCCATCGCTTACGGGAAGTGCATTTGCATCAGATGCTGGTTTTTCATCCGGTGTGAGTGGCTGTACACCGGTATCTTGTCTGGGTGAACGTTCGCCTGAATCGCTCGATTCGGGCATCGATGCTCCGGCGTCGATTTGAGACGACTCATTTGGACCGGTGTGCAATTGGCGCATCCATCCTGAAACAAGCACCGTTGCCAATACCAGAAGCACCGTCAACGAAAGAAATGTTCGACGATTCTCGCGGACCCACGCAGTTCCCTTACTGCGACCAATGAGAGCGCTCGAAAAATAAAAAACTGATAGAGCAAGTAAAAATTTGATGCCAAAAAGAAGATGATAATGAGTCTGCTTCATCCAATCGCCACCACCCCATCCTTTTGCCCTTGCGTTCAAAACCAAAAAATTTGCCAGGCCACTCACGAGGAGAAAGAAGATCATTCCCCCGACCCATCTCAACCATTTCTTTCGAATGGCTTCATGCATTCGAACTTGTGACGCTTCGTCCAGCGACTCTTCGATCGCCGGGAGGATCGCAAAACGAGAATAGAAAAGGCTTCCAACGGCAATAGAAGCAGCGAGAATATGAACCCATCGCAGCATGAGCGTCGAATAATCCATGTGTATTGATTCCACGAGAAAAGGTAGAAAATATTTCGCGTCACAACGAGGATTGTGTCTGACGTACGTACAAGAACAAAACCACAACATCCCGAAGAAACTCTATGAAGGAGTTTTCATACTGTAGCTGAATCGGGCGTTCTCAAAAACCAATCATTTCTAGGCAGGCAATTCCGGAGATCTTTCGCCGCAACAGATCTTAGAGTGGTTCGACAAACATACATTCCGGCTGGGAAACAACTGCTGATTGACGTACAGTACACATGAGACTGAGCCGCAGCGAAAACCGTTGCTCGGAGAATGAATTCCGCAACTCGGTTGATCCGATTCTGTCGTAGAAGCGGTATTTCGATTGCAAAGGAGTTGAGGATTACCTTGAACCCGGAAGAACTTCCTGCAGCTCCATCCGAAACGGCTCGTCATGAACGATGGATGCGTCTGGCGCTGGAGGAGGCGCAGGCAGCATATGCGCAAGACGAAGTGCCGGTTGGCGCGGTGATTGTATCGGCCGGTCGCGTTGTCGCACGTGCGCACAACCAACGCGAGCAACTCGAAGATCCAACTGCCCATGCCGAAATGATCGCGCTTACGCAGGCCGCCGCATCGCTCGGATCATGGAGACTCAGCAATTGCACGCTCTATGTCACGCTCGAACCATGTCCGATGTGTGCGGGTGCAGTTCTACAAGCGAGAGTCCCAACGGTTATTTGGGGCGCGACAGATCCCAAGGCCGGAGCGGTCGAAACCCTCTATCAACTCTTCGACGATGCGCGATTCAATCACCGCGTCGATCACAGCGGCCATGTGCTGGAAAATGAGTGCGGAAGAATTCTCAGCGATTTCTTTCGGGATCAACGCAGCAAAAAGCTAAAATAACAAGCGATCTTAAAACCACATTTCGCAAAAATAAATCCGTAAAACGGGTTTAGGAGCGATTTGCAAGGGGTATAAATTCACGGAGCGTTTCTCCCGTGTAAATCTGGCGAGGTCGACAGATGCGACTTGTAGAGGAGTGGTGCATTTCAACCCAGTGTGCAATCCACCCCGGCAATCGCCCCATGGCAAAGAGTACTGTGAACATCTGCACCGGCATTCCCATCGCACGATAGATCACACCGGAATAGAAGTCGACGTTCGGATAGAGTTTTCGTTCGATAAAATATTCATCCGCAAGCGCAACCTCTTCAAGCTGCTGGGCGATGTCAAAGATTGGATCGAGCCGATGAAGTTTTGCCAGTAATTTGTCACAAATACCTTTGATCAATCGGGCTCTTGGATCGTAGTTTTTGTAGACACGGTGGCCAAATCCCATGAGTCGAAATCCGGACTCTTTTTTCTTTGCCATGTCAACGTATTTTTTTACGTTGCCGCCGTCTGCCACGATCATTTCGAGCATTTCAACGCAGGCCTGATTGGCACCGCCATGCAGTGGTCCCCAGAGTGCGGAAATACCAGCAGAGATTGAGGCGAAAAGATTCGCATCACTGCTGCCCACCATGCGCACTGTAGACGTTGAACAATTTTGTTCATGATCAGCATGAACGATGAGAAGCGTGTTCAGTGCCTGCACGAAATCCGGATCGATGACATATGGCTCGCACGGAACAGCAAACATCATTTGCAAAAAGTTTTGACAATAGGTGAGATCGTTTCGGGGATACATCAGCGGCTGACCGCACGACTTCTTGTGACTGTAGGCAGCGATCGTAGGAAGTTTCGCCATGAGGCGGTGCACGCTCACTTCGACTTGTCGGGGATCTCGAACGTCGAGCGAATCTTGATAGAAGGTTGAAAGTGCGCCGACGACACTTCCAAGAATTGCCATCGGGTGCGCGTCTCGAGGGAACCCATTATAGAACGCTCTCATTTCCTCATGGATCATCGTATGATGAGCCAGAGAGCCACTAAATGACGCCAGTTCTTTTTTGGTAGGAAGCGTCCCATAGATAAGCAGATAGCTGACTTCAACAAAATCACATCGCTCAGCCAGCACTTCAATAGGATATCCTCGATAGCGGAGAATGCCTTTTTCTCCATCAAGATAGGTGATGGAACTCGTGGTTGAACCTGTGTTGACGTAGCCTTCGTCAAGAGTGATCAAGCCACTTTGAGCGCGGAGCTTTGCGACATCGATTGCCCGCTCGCCTTCGCTCCCTCGGCAAATCGGCAGCTCGAAAGATTTACCGTCGAACTCGAGCTTGGCGACACCTTCCGGGGCAGTGCGATTGTCTGTTAGTGGGCTCATAATCTGTGAATGCGCATGGAGAGAATAAAAAGAAGCACTTCAAATGATTGGCCACAGTGGCCCTCTGCTTCTGTCAATCGACGCAGTCTACTGCTCAGAGATCGTTGCTACAACGAGTCCAGTTGAGGGAAATCAAAAAGCAAAGAGCACATTCAGTGCCGACACTCTTTTGGAAATCATCGTTGGAAAGCTCCGTCGGGCAATGAAATGGCGATCAAAGCTCATCGCAGCTGACGATCCTGACCGGCAACATTTTGCTGAACACGAGCAGGTTCATTGTCAAAGATGGTCCAGACCGGCGTGAGATTGCGCAAGCGAGCGAGATACTCATCAAACCGGTCGGCTCGTCGTTGTTCTCGAAGTGTTTCCTTGATGCCAACTTGTGCTTCTACAAATGGTACTCGGCCAGCTTCAACGCGTTCGATCACTCGGACAATATGGAGGACCGCACCATCATCAAGAATCGAACTCAAAGTGCCAACCGGGAGAGTGAAAATGGATTCATCAACGGCTTTTGATACGAGGCTCCCTTTTATTGTCCAGTCATAGGTTCCTCCTCCAGATGCTGTAAAACCCTCAGAGAACGCCTTGGCAACATCCGAAAACGGTTCTCCGTTGATGACTCGATTTCCCATGCCAGCAAGTTTCTGCCATGCCTGTTCACGCGATTGTTCTGGGGTGATGCGAACCGTGAGTTGTTCAAATCGGGTTTTTGCCGGGAATTCATATTCTTTCAAATGGGCTTGGTAGATGGCAATCATTTGAGCATGAGGAATTTCTTCTTCAGTGGAAACTTTTTGTTGGATCCATTGCGCCGCAAGTGCACGCTCAAAGTAAGTCTTGCGAATTCTTTCAAGCGACTGTCCACGCGCCCGCAAGTACAAGTCGTACTCTCCCTGCGTTGAGACCCCTGCTTCTTGGACTAACTTAGGAAGCTGCTGTTGATCAAACGCTTCCCGTACTTTTTTCTCAATTTCCGGAAGACGTTCTTCGGGAATCGTACGGCAGGCATCGACGTAGACGAGCATCGACTCGATATGTTGTTTGAGCAATTGTCGATAAATTTGCAATTTGAGTTCACGGACCTGTTCTGGCTTGAGTCCCGGAGTCACTTTCGCAAGCCATGCCACAACGCTTGGCGTCAGCAGGTCAGTTTCCATCACAACTTCGGAACCGACACGTGCCACAACGAGAGCATCTTCAAGTGAAGTCGGTGAGCCAACAGGTGATTGAGGAACAGCAGGAGGCTGAGCCACTCCTGGCAACGCTGTGCTGGGAGGTTGGAACGCAGGTTCTTCGAAACCCACGGTGACCACACCCTCATCGTGAATGATGTCGAGTGGACTGCCAGGCTTTTGACGGATGCTGCTAATGACACTGTGAGGCGTTTTTTTCTTGGAACTCGGCCATCCCTCGGGACGTGAAATGTGCTTCGGAGTTGTTGGAATTTGTTGCGATTGTGTGGCAAGTGGTCGAATGGATTCGGTATCAGTCACGGGAATTTCATCGGCCGCAGGATCGGCCAGCAGAGACGACAGAAATGAAAAAGAAAAAAAGAAGATCGAAATAATCAGGATGGAATCTGTGCGTGATTTCAACACAAACGCAACGGAAGATGTTCTGGGCAGTGCTCGACGCATCGTTGGTTCCGTGAGGATGCTTTCCAAAATTATATTGACCGTACGCCACGCGACTGGCCACCTCGCCGGTCACTCTTCACCCCAAACATCTTTCCGCGTCATCCGTTCATGATCGCCTTGCGGGAACGGAAGGAGAGGGACTATAGGGAAGGTTCTCGCGCGGTCGCAACAGCGTTTTTACCACGTCCCAGATGCGATTTGGGGTTTCTTGAACGCGGGAATCCAGCGGTAAGCAGGCGGAACGACCATCAATGATCCGCAAACGAGAACCGCGTTCCCGTCGAAGACGTTCGAGAGGAAGAGGATCCCGATAGCGGATCATGATCAGACCATCCTGGCAGCCGATTGAATGGATGCTCCATAAGGATGCTGCTATGCGCAGGCGACCTCGTTCAATAAGTCGCTGTGCGGTCTCTGGCGGTGGCCCGAAACGATCAGTGAGTTCGGTCGAGATCTCATCAAGTTGTGAGTCAAGCGTCGCCCTCGCAATACGTCTGTAGAGATCAATCTTGGATCGAAAGTCGCTGATGTACTCTCTGGGTAGCCACGCATCTCCTGGCAGATCGATCTGAACTGTTGGTGGCTCCGAGGGAGGCAACGCTTTGAGACGCCGCACGGCCTGTTCCAAGAGTCGGCAGTAGAGTTCGTATCCCACCATCGCGATATGTCCGCTTTGCTGGGTTCCTAGTAGATTTCCTGCACCGCGAATTTCTAGATCTCGCATCGCAAGCGAAAACCCTGCGCCCATGCTGGAGAACTCCTGGATGGCACGAAGTCTTCTCGCCGCAGTGCCACTTAAATGCGTCCCGGAATCAATGAGCATGTAGCAGTACGCACGATGGTGTGATCGACCAACGCGTCCACGAAGTTGGTGTAGGTCGGCAAGACCGTAGTGATCGGCTTCATCAATAAAGATCGTATTAGCGCGTGGAATATCCAATCCGCTTTCAACAATCGTGGTGGCTAACAAGATGTCGATATTGCCTGCCACGAAGTCGAGCATTACGTGTTCCAAATTGTCCTCGCTGAGACGACCATGCACGATCCCAATGGTTGCCTCTGGAGCAATTCGCTCAAGTTTTTGTTTCACAAGATGAATGTCATGAATTCGATTGTGAATAAAAAAGACCTGTCCATTCCGGGCCAATTCGCGATCAATCGCTTGTCGGATGAGAGCCTCGTCCCAACGCGCAACTCTTGTTTCAACTGCGATGCGATCCATGGGCGGCGTTGCGAGGTTTGAAATGTCACGAATGCCAAGCATCGACATATGAAGTGTGCGGGGAATGGGTGTGGCCGTCATGGTGAGAACGTCGACGGAGGCACGCAGTGCTTTGAGACGCTCCTTTATTTCGACTCCAAAACGCTGTTCTTCATCGATGACGATTATGCCGAGATTGGAAAAGTGGATGTCTTTCTGAACCAGTCTGTGAGTTCCGATCACAATGTCAATTTTTCCAGAGGCAAGTCCTTCGAGGGTTTCGCGTTCTTCGGAGGGACTGGAAAATCGTGAAAGTGATGCAACGACAAAAGGAAACTCCGCAAAACGTTTTATAAAAGAACGTCGATGCTGATCGGCAAGCACAGTTGTGGGGACGAGCACTGCGGCTTGAAACCCAGCCTCTACGGCTTTGAATGCTGCCCTCATCGCCATTTCAGTTTTCCCAAATCCAACATCTCCGCAAAGCAGGCGGTCCATAGGACGGGGTTGCTGCATGTCGGCTTTGATCGCTGCTGAAGCAGTCACCTGATCCGGAGTCTCTTCAAAAGGAAATGATTCCTCAAACTTTTGTTGCCACGGAGTGTCAGGGGGAAAAGAAATTCCAGGGCGGTTGTCTCGCCTTGCCTGAAGCGAGAGCATTTCCGAGGCCATGTCGGCAACGGCTTCGCGCACGGATTGCTTTTGTTTCTCCCAAAGCGTGCTGCCAATTTTTGCTAAACGTGGTGCATTTTTGTTGCCGCCGACATATTTCTGCACCATCTCAATACCAGATGCCGGCACGAAGACGATTGTCGACAAAGCGAATTCGATTTCGAGAAATTCTTCCGTGCGACCATGTTGCTCCAGAAGTTTGAGTCCTCGGTATCGACCGATGCCGTGCGCGACATGGACCACATAGTCCCCTTCATGCAGATCGAGAAAGGTATCAATCGCGCGGACAAGGGATCTTCGTGCCGATCGTCGTCCGAGCGTTTCGCGGTGGAACAATTCTGATGCGCTCACAAGCACAATGCGCTTGGGTACAATCCGAAATCCGGCGGTAAGTTTTCCGAGTGCAAAGTTCAATTTTCCTGAGCGAGCAGGTGCGCAGTCGGAGAGAAGTTCGGTGAGGCGATCAATCTCGGCTGATGTTTCGGCGATGATCCACACCTCTTGGTCACGCCCGATCGAGTCGAGTTCTCCTCGTACCCGATCGATGGAGCCGGAGAATCGTTCGATGCTTTCGAGAGAAAGTTCGGCAGACGCCTCCAAGCTGGATGAGGCAATCGAAGAAAGCGTGACGGATGGAAATTTCCAGATCCCGGAAAAAATATCTTCGGGATCGGTGACCTCGGTGATACCGGAAAGTCGTTGGTAAATCTTGCGGGCTTCCTCGGTGACTTCCGCCGGTTCGACGATCCCCCACCAAGACTTCTTGGAGATCAGTTCGGCCAGTGTCGTACGCCGCTGCGAGGAATCATTTCCAAGTGCGGTGAGTTCTATGAAATTAAGTGTTGAAATGCTTCGCTGAGAGACTTGATCAAATGAACGAATCGATTCGATTTCATCTCCGTCAAGTTCGATGCGAATTGGACGATCCCAGTCGGGTGCAAAAAGATCGAAGATGCCTCCACGCCGAGCAAGAGTTCCCGGAGTCTCAACGGTGGCTGTTGGCTCCCAGCCGCGGGCAACCAGCCACGAGTTAAGCTCACTTGATTCAAGTCGATCTCCGATTCGGAGAGTTCGAGTTCCCTCAAGAATGTCGCGCGGGTCAGCAAGCGGAATCAATAAAGCATGCGCACAGGTCACAAGAATGCGTGGCCCATTTCCGGTGATGAGTCGTTTGACGAGTCCGAGACGCTCAGCAATGGCTTGATCGATCGCCAGAGATTCACCACGAACTCGATCAGGAACCGAGAGCAGTTCAGCGGCTGCTTTTGAAAAAATGGACAGATCATCCAGAAGTCGTTCAGCGTCATCTGCGTGGGCTGTAAGAACGACCAACATACCGTCTGCTGGACAGGCTTTTTCCAGAGAGGCCGCCACCAGCGCAGAACTCGACCCCCAGGTTCCGCC
The DNA here is from genome assembly GCA_003669585.1 of Planctomycetota bacterium. GTDB lineage: Bacteria > Planctomycetota > Planctomycetia > Pirellulales > UBA1268 > QWOQ01. Next base: position 120,587 of record QWOQ01000015.1, read on the forward strand.
CACTGTTGCGCCATGTCCGCTTTGCAGACTAGCGATCACTTCGGCGAACCCGCGATGTTCTTCAAGAGTACCGGACAGCTCGAGTAAACGATCGGCTGAACGATGAACTGACGACTCTGGCACAGGGCCTCGCTAGAAAAAAGACTCAGACCCAAGTCTAGCGAATAGGTGGGATCGCATCGATTTTTTTAGGTTGTATTCAGAGGAATGCTCTGAATTCGGGAGACGGCGGCGTCGATGGGTATTGGAAAATATGGTTTCGACCGTATCGATTGCATCTATTGACCGGGGTTAGGGTTGCTTTTGGGAGTTCTGGAGGGAGCTTTTTCAGGTGTGAATTCCTTGCGAGGAGGTGGTGTGACACGTATTCTTCACTAAGATTCTAAAGCGAGGGCCGATGGCTCACGATCGCTGTTGGCACGGTGGTTGCGTGAGACGGTGGCAGACGATATCAGTTCCTTTTTTTTGGAGTATTTTTCCCAATGACTACGGTTACTCGTCCCCATACAAGTGAAACGTTCGTGTCGGGGGCCGATGTGGTTATCGAGTCATTGGTGCGACATGGAGTAGACGTAATCTTTGCCTATCCAGGCGGTGCGAGCATGCCGCTGCATCAATCTCTCACGCGCTATCGAGATCAACTCCGTACTATTCTTCCTCGGCATGAACAGGGAGGAGCCTTTGCCGCGCAGGGATATGCGAGAACGACCGGACGACCTGGGGTGGTGATGGCCACTAGCGGCCCAGGTGCGCTCAATCTGGTAACAGCCATTGCCGACGCGCGACTCGATAGCATTCCAATGGTTGTATTAACTGGTCAAGTGGGAACTTCTGTGATTGGCACAGATGCATTTCAGGAGACCCCTATGGTTGAAGTCTGTCGGGGGATCACGAAGCATCACTATCTTGTCACCGATGCAAATGACATTGCGCGCGTCATGCGAGAAGCCTTTCATATAGCAACGACAGGCCGGCCTGGTCCTGTGCTCGTCGATCTTCCAAAAAATATCCAGCTCACACAACTTGTTCCAGACTACAACGCACCGATGCGCCTTCCGGGCTATCATCCCGAGAAGCGAAACGTGCGACCAGAACAAATTGCGCAGGTGGTTGCCGCAATCAAGCGATCCAAACGCCCAGTGATTTATGCCGGAGGTGGCGTGATCACGGCCAATGCATCAGCTCAACTTCGTGAGCTTGTAGAAAAAACAGGAATCCCTGTCACGATGACGTTGATGGGGCTTGGTGCTTTTTCTGCGGATGAGGATCTCTGCTTAGACATGCTTGGCATGCATGGAAGCGTCTACGCGAATTACGCCGTCGATCAGGCCGATTTGCTCTTGGCGATCGGAGTCAGATTCGATGACCGAGTGACTGGAAAAGTGTCTGAATTTGCTCAGCACGGATTTATTGTTCACATCGACATTGATCCATCTGAAATTAACAAGAATAAGATCGTTCACTTGCCGATTGTCGCGGACATCAAGGAAGTTCTGCAGGAGTTGGTCAAATCGGTGGAGCCTCCCACGGCGAGCCTGCACGACTGGCATACACAGATTGCACAGTGGAAAACCGAAGATCCGTTTTCCTACGACACCACTTTTCCAGGCATTCTGCCACAGCATGCAATCGCGGAACTATCACGACTTTCAGCAGATCGAGACACGATCGTCACCGTCGGTGTGGGGCAGCACCAGATGTGGTCGGCTCAATTTTTCAAGTTCCGAAATCCACGCAAATGGCTTTCGAGCAGTGGATTAGGCACGATGGGATTTGGACTTCCTGCGGCGATCGGTGCAAAAGTCGCGCATCCAGAATCATTGGTTGTTGATATCGACGGAGATGGCAGCATTCTGATGAACATTCAGGAAATGGCCACGTGTCACTGCGAACAGATTCCTGTAAAAGTACTTTTGCTGAATAACCAGCACTTGGGAATGGTCGTACAGTGGGAGGATCGATTCTTTAAGGGAAACCGTGCGCACACCTACTTAGGACCGGTGCATCATCCCGAGGCATTCGGCAAGGGAGATGGCATCGGGCCCCAAGATCGCTATCCAGACTTCGTTGAAATTGCCAAAGGTTTTGGCTGGCATGCACAAAGCGTTTCCAAGAAAGCCGATCTTGAAAGTGCGATTCTTGCACTGATCAATGCTCCAGGACCGGCGATCCTCGACGTGCAGGTGCCTTATCAAGAGCATGTACTGCCGATGATTCCATCCGGCATGACAGTACGCGATTTAATTAAGCGATAGATTCAGCCGTTCAATAGATTCAAACGCAGCTCGACACAAGAAAAGTCTTTGTCTCGTTGCAAAAGCAGAGGCCGATTCGAGTGCCGTTGGCTTTCACGGTTCCGACTTTTTGGGCGAAGGCTTTTTGACGGCTGGCTTTTTCGCAGGTTCCTCTGTTTCTCCAGGAGCTGAGGATTCTTCAACCGGAACGGTTTCTTCTGGAGAAGCGTCCGTCTCCGTTGCATTCTCTTGAGCGGCCATAGCTGCTGCCTCGGCTTGTTCTGCTGCCTCTCGTTCCTCGATTCGTTCGGGCAGAAGTCGATCAAGGCATTTGCTGAGTGCTGCGAAATCAGCGTACTCGGTCATATCAAAAGCGCAGTCACGTAAGACGGTTGCCAGAAGTGTGACATCTTCAGCCAATTGCATTTCTGTGGCGGGAACGAGTTGCAAAAGTCCCTTGCCTTTGGATTTGGGATCTTCGGCTTCGAGAGCTTCTGCAAGCACCGAAAGTCTCCAGGCTTGGCGCACATAGGTCTGAACGCCGAGCGGATCATTTCGTGGCTTTCCTGAGCCCATTTCCATTCCCATAGCACCAGGCGGCCCCATTCCACCCCCGAAGTTAGATCCTCCGCCCGTGCCGCCGAGATACTCTTTTTCGAGGATACGTTGTTCCAAAAATTGTTCATCGTTTAAAAGAGAAGTAGTCGCAAGAACTTTGATCGATTCAACCAGAGCAGAGAGGTCAAGCTTTGTGTCTCGATCTGCCAAAGCTCCTAGCAGTGATGCACAACGCACTCGCAGATTGAGGCCCGCTTGAGAGTTATTGAGAGCGGCAAGTATGTTCGTAGCATCGCTTTCAGTGAGTGGATTTCCAATCACGCGGAGGCTAGCCATGGCCTTGGACTGAAGCCACTCATGAGCTGTCTGCTGAGTGTCAGGAGTGGTTTCGGCAATAATTGTAAATGCTGCTGCAGTAATTGCTTTGCGACCTTCGGGATTGCCAGCACTGGACGCATGCCGAAATAATCCAGGCATGGCACTTGCCCGAATTGCCAGTGGCAGATCGATATTGGTGGCGATTGTCACAATCGCTTCTACTGCAGAGGGCCATGGCTCCTGCTTCGGAGTGCGAAGATCCCCGATCAGCAGCACCGCATTGACTCGCACAGCCATGTCAAAGTCATCGGATGCGGCGGCTTGTGAGGCATACAGAACAACGGCGGCTTGAGCAGCATCAAATGCAGCAGGGCTTGTAATGGGGACAAGAAACACGTCGCGAATGCGTTTGCGGACCCGTTCGATTTGAGGTCGATTGCTTTGGAGCTCCAACTGTGGAAGAACATTTTCGAGAAAATGGGCTTGGTGTTTGCCGTCAAATGCCCCGCCAGCTTTGAGGGCTTCAGTATATGCTTTTGTTTCTGGGGAAGATTCAACCTTCGTCCACGTTTCAAAGAGTGCAGCATCTTGACCATAAAGAATCGATGGTGCCCCGCACACCAAAAGAATGACACCAGAAAATACAGCGACGAGAAAACGTTTCGCAAAAGAGAAACCTTTACGATCAGTACAAGAAACAATTAGTGAACAGTGCATGCGTGATTGACAAAAAAACATTTGAGCAGACCTCATTTTGACTGAGAGTTTGGGAAAGAGCTGCTGCCAGACCCACCAGACGAGGAACCTGAAGATCCTGGTAGACCTAAAGCAGCGGGTTTATCCGTTGCTTTAGGATCTGTTGGAAGCGTGGCTTTCCACTGCATGACAAGCCGCTCTGAGTCTGCCAGCGAGATAACATTAAGTTCGCCGCTGGAATCGAGCAGAAGCATTTCAAACGGCTCAGGAGGGATTTTTACCTTCTTACTTGCAGAAGCAGCGTCTCCTCCAACGTCCTGTTTTCCATTGGTATCGATAAGAATGGAATCGGTTTCAATATCTTGACCCAGAAAACGAGTGTCGTTCGCTTTTACGGAAGACTTGTCGATATTTGCCAGGCTGCCAAGTTCGGCCACGAGAGATCGCAAGGAAAGGTTCCCAGTTTTTTTATCCTCGCCGAGAATTGCGAGCTCAAAGGTTCCTGTTTTGACACGTTTCATGTCAGACTTTTCAAGCGCCCGAACGAGCATCGTTACGGGTTTTGAGACCTGAACAGAAACCGTAGCTTCACTGAAAGGCGACGTCAGTTTTGGATCATCTGCGATATCGGGGCTCACAAGATGGCTTGCTTCGACTTCAAAATTTGGATTCCACAGTCGCAGTTCCACTCGGTAGCGATAGCTCTGACCAGGCTGAACATCAAAATCAGCAAAACGAAATAGCTGATATTCAACTGGTGCAAATCCTGCTCCGGCGTCTCCGCTCATACCGCCGGAATTCATCATGCCTCCCGGTGGCATCATGCCGCCAGACGACCCACCACCATCAGACGGATATCCGGAAGATCCTTGCATGGCACTCCCCGATCCGAAAGACGATCCCGATGGTGGACCATTTCCTCCGGACGACATGCCTGGAAATCCTCCGCCCGATTGTCCGCCAAAAGCCAAATCGCTGTTGGCTCCAGAATCTGACTGGCTTTTTATCTTTTTGATACGAAACTCGAGCGACTCCTTGATCGCAGTTTGAAACCAAGGATGAAGAGCGTTAAGGCCCCACGGTTCGTTTGCCAAACTTGGAAGTGGCATGACGAGCGGAAACACTCTTTGCTGCGAGGGGCCACCGGATGAAGCGGTCGCCGGAATGTACTTTGGATCGAGAAGTGTTACAGATACCCCCGACCAATCTTTCGCCTGCTTGGCAACTGATTCAAAGTCAATCGTCTTCCAATCTCGCTCGGCAGGTTCCCGGCCCGGCTGTACAAGGGACCGCTGAATTCGATAGTCGCTCCACATCGGTATGTCTCGACGTGGATCTTGAAAACTTGCGTTTGAAAAACAATCGATGTACTGGTTGATCTGTGCTGTGAAGGGAATCAATCCTGTCACCATGACGTAGGGTTTGATAATGCCTTTGGCACCACCAATCTGTCCGGATGGCATCATGCCCGGGCCCATCATGCTGGAGCCCATCATGCCGGGAGGTGTCATTCCAGGCCCAGAATCTTTGTCGGAGGCCGGTTTTTTTTTGGGTTTGGGGTCGGGCTTTGTCGATCGCGTAGGACGAGAGTCATCTTGTCCGCCGGACGGGGATGGGTTTTCCATCAGATCCGTCATACCGGCATTTTGAGTTTTTGCCGCAATCACCACGAAGCCGGCAACCGCATGAATTTTTTCAAGGGGAAGAATTTGTGGACGGATTCTTTTTGTGGATTCTTCGCGTAGCGGCTTGTCAAAAGAAGTGACCGAAGATGCTGCGGCGATCTCCGGTTTCCGCCACGCCGAGATGGTCTGAGAAAGGTCGTCTACTTTGGAAAGCATTTTTGCTGGTACGTTTTTTTCAGCATCAACGTGTTTGTCGGCGGTGTCGGCTTTTGAAGTAAGAACGTCTGGCAACTCTCCCGGGGTTGCACCCTTAGAACGAACTGCGTCGAGCCCTGCCAAAACCAAACCACACGCAAGGGCGACAAAGATCCCGACGACCAGTTTTTCGCCGTGATTGAGCAAGAAAGACATCGGATTGAATTTAGATCCAGACTTCATGTTATTTTCTCCGGTCGATCAAAAACAGAAAAGCGGATTACAGATTCAGGCTTTCGATAAAAACTGCACATGTTTTGAATGATCGTACGAGTTCGCAGCCGATCATAAAAAGCTCCATCCGTCGGGCTGGGCTTCTTCGCAGCGGGGGGTTCGACCGGCGTATCATTTTCAGGAGCACTCACGGGATCTTCGCTGACAGGTGGCTTTTCTGCCGGCATCTCTTCTGTATTTGGGGTGGGTTCCAAACTTGGATCGCTTGCGGGATTCGCTTCAGCGGTCGGTTCTAGAACGGCATCTTCGGCGGTCTCTTCGATGCCGAGTACGGTCTTATCGGGTGACTGCATGAGGCCTATCAAGCCTCTCAGTTCGAGCGTAACGTCGTGCTGTCGTAAGGAAAGGTTGTCACTCGTGCCTGATCCTGCCGCGCCACCCATGCCGGAACTACGCTGCATCGACATCGGTTGTTGAGACATGCCTGCGTCTGATTCACTTCCACCGCCGCCGACTGCGGCGCGAGCATTGATTCGTACTTGGCGTACATCGATCGGCAGGGCAGCGCGAGCCAATTCAACAAGAAGAGAATCGATTTTACGTTGATCAATTCGTACTTCCATCTGAAAGGGCATCATGCGAAACATCTTTGAATCTTCCGACGATTCAAGCTCCTCGGCAGTCAGTGGCTTGCCAGAAGAATCACAATAAACCCAGTTCAAAAGTGCCGAGTCATCCGCAGCACCGCTTGCCGCAGGCGCTCCAGGGCCAGGAGGTCCTGAAGAAGAGCCGCCGGGCATCATGCCCGAACCTCCCCCTCCCGCTCCTGATTCACTACTAAAACGAGGATGCGCCGGACGACCCGCTGACGCAGTGGGACCACCACCACTTCCAGGACCACCGGGGCCGGATGGCCCTCCCGAAGGCATGCCCATGCTCCCCATGCCCATGCCACCGCCACCCATGCCACCGCCCGCTGCTGCAGAGACAGTTGCAATGCGGCCTTCTCCAGATCCACCAAGATTCGCTTCGGCCGCCGGATAACCGATCGAAAGCCGAATTACGATTGGCACCGGCGAGTTGTACATTCCCAAAGAACCCGTATTTGTTTTGGCGATCACATCACACAACAAGCCATACACCCAGAGCTCTTCTTGTGCCAGAAGGACCTGTCTGGTCGAAGGCGTGGTACGCCAGTTGAACGACGCATAGATCCTTGCCTGATCCTGCGCACTCCAATCAACAAGATTTCTTTGGACTGGACCCTTGGCGATCGGCAATCCACCACCCTGTGGCCCTGCCATGCCCATGCCTGGAGGCCCTCCCATTCCCTGCTGTTGGCCCCGAGCTTCGAGCATTTGTTCACGAGAGCCCATTCGTTTCGGAAGTTCTCGAACCAGTTGACGAACTTTGTTTTGATACTGCTCGCGCAATGGTTTTGACAATGGCTTTGATTTGAGCGATTGCACGTTCTTTACAAAGTCAGGGCCGAGACTTTCCGACCATACATGAAGCACAGCTTTCTGGTCGTCATACATTTTTCTCCAGACCGCAAATGTATCCCGTTTGATCTTCATGGTCTGAGCGTTCATCTGCTTTGACCATTCTTGATTTGGATGCGGCGACAATCCTGTTACTTTTCCCATCGCATTGAGATGAGACTGGATTTTCGTTTTACTTTCTTCCCGAGCCTTCGCGATTTTTCCCTGAGCAAGAAATAAAATTGGTACGACCACAAGCGGTACGACTCCTGCAAGCATCCAAAAATGATGCTTCTTTACAATTTCAAGGAACGGTTTCACCTGATCCGGAAGCTGCATTGCGTCACCCTAGAGAGAAAATCAATCAGATAGAAGAAGTTGATAATGTGTGAATCGTTCAGAAAGTCAGGTCAAAAAATGAAATCGAACAACAAGCACTGAATTAGTTTCCACGAGCAAGAGACGCTGGATCATTTTCATCCACTTCCGGCGTAGGCTTTCCAAGTATCGTTGGTTTCCAGCAAAACTGTACTGTGAATTCATATCGCTTCAGTGTTAACTCGTCGGGTCTGTCAGGGTTCCCCGATTCTAAGTCTGGTGGAACAGTGCCAGGCGCAGCGCCCGCTCTGGGATTGCCAGGAGGTCTTCGACCGCGTCCACCCGGCGGTCCACCCATTCCCGGCGGTCCACCCATACCCGATCCACCTGAAGCGTTGCCCCCGAGAAGAATATCACGAATTGTGGAGGAGCGAACAATCAGCGGATGAGAGATACCGAGATCTGCCATCGAAATCTCGTCACCTTTCTTCGGCCCTGCCGAAATCAGTACTTTGACCGCGTCGTTTTTTGACGAAAGGTTTCGAATCAATGTTGAGCGAACGAACTGCGCACCTTCAAGAGGTTTGTGACGGTCTTCATTATGAAAATGATATCCCACCATTTCGATCACAAACCCTTCACCGGTTGGTCCGGTTTCTTTGGCCTTGATATCTGATTCAGCTTTTTCCTTCGCGTTATCAGCCTCTTCCGCGACGGGTGTCTCTTTTTCAGAATCAGATTCCTCCCCCTCGGCTTCTTCCTCGAGCACCTGCTCTTCTTCCCACTTGTCTTTGATAGCCGTAAACCAAACCGAAAGATCAGGAAAAAACTCGCAGTCGACTTTCTGAATATGGAGTTCGGTGCGATCGGCAATCTGATCGGAAAGCGAACGTTTGTCGCCGGGGGCGAGCGGAGCTTTGCCCGATTCATTCGGAAGCGATGCGGCTATCGCTCGCTCAAGATCAATCGCGAGAAACCTGCGTTCAACAACTGAAACGAGGCGGTCACGCTGCTTGATCGCATTTTCGCGTTCAGTTTTTTCTGTCTCCACAGCCTTTACGGCGTTCTGAGATTTTTTCCCAGCGGCATCCGATTTGCTGAAAGCCTGTATGTAGTTATCAGAAGAAAAACTCTTCCAGGCCCTGACATTTCCGGCGAAGCTGATCACAACGCCAACTAATAATGCTGCGATCGCAAGAACAGCCCAAGGTTTTTTCCCGCGAATAATTCGATCGATTCGAATTTCAGGAGGCAGTAAATTCGTCTTGAGGAACGACTCTCCCGCGGCCTGCAGGGCCAATCCATAAGCCGTACCGAAGGCGAGGCGGTTTTCTTTAAAAGCGGGCGATGCAAGTTCAGAACCTTCAAGACCGCGAAAAACATCAAGTCGATGCACATCCATCTGCAACTGTTTCGCAACGAAGTCGCTCAAGCCTCTTAGTTTTGCGGCATTTCCAAGCAGAAATACCTTTCCAATTTTTGCCGTGCGATCGGTGCCGGTAAAAAAGTTGAGTGATCGCTGCAGTTCGGTCACAAATTCATTAAATACCGGTTTAAGCATTCGGAACACTTCTTTGGGGTCCTCTGCTCGTACGGCATTGCGTTTGAGATGCTCGGCTTTGGCAAACGTAAGTTTTTTTCCACTCACAAGTGCTTTTGTGAAATGACTTCCGCCGATGGGCATGCTGCGCTGCCAAATGCGAAGACCGTTGGTGACGACTAAATCAGTCGAATCAACGCCCATTGTTACCAACACCACCGATTGCAGAGGATTGTCGGGGTCAAGCGTGCTTGTCTCGGGCAACTGCTCATACAGAATCATGTTGGCAAGCGCCAACGGAGAAAGTTGAAGAATCGATACTTCGATTTTCTGACGAGTCAGTGGAGCAAGCGCCCGATAAACCTGATCGCGTTTCATCGCGAAGAGCCCCACCTCCGCGTCGATCACGAAACCGCTTTCTTCAATTCCACCAGGCATTCGCTGGAATTCCCAGATCACTTCATCCAGTGGAAAAGGGATCTGTTGACGCGCTTCGTAGGTGACGATGTCACTGATTTTCTTGGTTTCAATCGGTGGAAGTTTGATAAACTTTGCAAGCCCAAGCTGACCGGGCACAGAGACTGCGACATCGTCTCGAGAGATATCATTTCGCGACAGAAATCCGGTCAGCGCTGTTCTCACCAACTCAACAGGATCGGCATCCGGTTGACTCAGAAGCTGAGGGTATTCGATATAGTCAAAGGCTTCGACGACGAGTTTGCGAGGCTCGCTCGACACGCGACAACGAATGGCCTTTAGCGCGCACTTTCCAATATCGATACCCCAGACGGCACCGCTTTTAGACATGGCAAAACCCCACAAAGAGATGTAGAAAAAGTCCGTGAAGGTTCGATCGCCTCAAAGCCTTAAAGCCGAACGTCGCCTCAACCGTCCGAAACTCCGTAAACCAATGTACGAACGCGATTTGCGCACTGTCAAACGATCTTCAATAGAACGCCAAAAACAACGACCATTCTTGCGGGTTCTTGAAACGCAATCCTATCAGGGCTTCAATTCGACGCATGGAGCACAAAAAGATCAAGGAACGTTTTTCAAAGTACAAAACAGCAGCAATCGCTTTTAGACGGTACCCTTAACATGACCATGCAACCACAGCAGATCACCGTTTTTTTCCCGTGTCATTCCTTGGAGGATTTTCCAACCTGGCTTGAAGGCCCCCAGGCGGACGACCTTCTTGCGGCGTGGACTGCCGCTTGGCATCCGGCTTTAATTGCAGCGGCAGGATGCATTCCAACATGGGCGAGCATTGATTCACCCCCACACGTTGTCGCACGGTCGATCTACATTGTTCCGGCCGCGTTCGACTCGCGTCTGGCGGGTGATTTTGCTGGAACGTTTGAAGTGTGCATGATCCGTTGGGCTGTGAGCCGATCGGCGATAGTGGCCGAGTCACTTTCAAAGCTCGACGCTCCCGCCGTGGTTTGTGCAGAACACGCAGCCGAACTGCATGCGATCGGATTGGCGTGGCTGCTCGGAGAACTTCTCGCACGTCGGATGCGAAGCGTTACGAACCTCGCGTCGACACGATTTGGGCAGGCAGTTGTGGATGCGGCAAAGGCCGCCGTTCTTGCCGACGAAGAAACATTCAGAGAACGACTCAAGGAAGCGTATGGTTTTCTTGAGGCTGCGAGGGCTCAGTATTATCCGGCAGACTTTTGGCTTCTTGATCTGGTGTTGCTTGCAGAATCAACGCTTGGAGATGAGCTTCAATCAGAGATCGATTCACCCGTGGTTGCTACCTGGGTTGCAGATGCACATCTCATCGAGTCGCTTTCCGAAAAACAACCGCAGATACTTTCGCAACTCCGCGAGGCCGTTGAGTCTGGAAGAATTGCGCCGGCAGGTGGCTCATGGGACGCATCACCCGTCGCAAACATGGCTCCAGAAACATTGCTCAACGACTTAAAAAAAGGACAGGCGTTGTGGACGAAACTGGTGGGGCAAGCACCAAGGGTCTACGCACGTCGAACGGGAGGTTTTTCCGCTCTTTTGCCACAGGTTCTTTCCGGACTCGGATATTCAGGCGTGCTGTACATGCTCTTCGACGGGATGTCGCTGCCAGATCCTCATACTGGAAGAATTCGATGGGAGGGAACAGGTTCAGTCTCGATCGACGCACTGGCTCGAACGCCCTTGGATGCCCGTAGCACGACGACCATTCTGAGCCTTGCCGAAAAAATTGGTGACGCGATGGATCACGATCACACTGCGGCGATCGCGTTTGCCCATTTTCCTGAGAATGCAAGTCCGTGGTTTCAGGAATTGCGAATCATTGGTCGGTCGAGCACGTTGCTGGGGTCCTTTGTTACGGTAGATGAATTTTTTCGTCGCACAACCGGTTCCGGAACTCGTGCCCACTGGGAGCCTGATGCATTTCGTACAGAGACTCCGTCTGAATCGGGTGATGCGATCGAACCAGATGTTCTTTCCAAGGCGATTGAGAACCACGTAGCGGAGGCTCTTCGCATCCGTCTTGCACAGCAAGCCTGCACGTTCTTGATCCCCACACCGTGTGAACAGCAAGCGGCTGTGCCGACGGTTCTAGCGACCAGCGTAAAAGAAGCTGTTCCATTCACAAAAAGATCCTGGTTCAAAAAGGTTTTTTCTTCGACGCACAAAGAAACCTCAGTGGTGCTTGACAATGGACTTGTAAAACTCAAAGTCCATCCTCGTACCGGTGGAATTCTTTCCTTACAAGGGCCGCTGGATCGCGCGAACCTGCTCTCGCAGCAACTTTCTCGAAGAAGCACGCGAGCCACGCCCCCCACAGGTTCGGCATGGGTTGATCCGAGTGACCGGGCCGAGTATTCGCTGATGAAGGCGGATTCGATCATTCAGACTCGCAATACCGAGCTTGGTCAGACTGCCGAAAGCCGTGGGCATCTTCAAAAATCAGACGGATCGGCGGTGGGGTCTTTTGTGCAAACTATGTCGCTGGAACGCGGATCGAAGTTCGTGATTTTAGATATACAACTGGAGCTTGAATCGGCTCCTCAAGGCCGTCTCTTTGAGGAGTATGCCGCCTGCCGATTTGCGTGGAGTGAAAATGAAGATGTGAGCTTGCGAAGAAGTCTGCACACGCAGTCAATCGCAACGCAGCGAACACAGTTTTTTTCCAGTCACTTCATCGATCTTCATCATTGCGGTCACGGCATCACTCTGTTTCCAATCGGTCTGCCATGGCATCTTCAGTCGAGTCCTCACATGCTCGACACACTGCTGATCGTGCGAGGTGAAACGAAAAAGCGATTTCGACTCGCCGTGGGGGTCGGCGTGGAGCGTCCCTTTGAGTCTGCCATCGATCTGGCTTGCAGCACTGCATCGAGTACTCCACAAGGCGAATCTTCTTGGGAATCAGATCCATTTTTCGGTCCGGCGAATGTGCGTGTCGGTGTCATGGAAGCAATCAAGGAAGGAAACCGTACTTCCGGAGTAAGACTCGGCATTTTGGAATCACTTGGAAAAGCGGGCCGAGTAGCAGTTCAATCTCGAGTGCCAATTGTTGCTGCATGGCGATGCGACGCCGCTGGCAAGCGAGGCGAATCGATCGAACTCGAGGGAAATTCGATCCTTATGGATCTGACAAGTTATGAATGGGCTTTTGTTGTTGTCGAGTTCACGGCGTAAGCACAAAGGCCGGAGCGAAGCGAGGAATCTTTTCATGCCGTTGATTGTCACGCTTGACGGGCCCGCTGGTGCTGGAAAAAGTTCGGCGGCGCGAGCGCTCGCGGCACGGCTCAACGTCCACTATATGGACACTGGAGCGATGTATCGAGCGTTGGCATGGGCGGCGATGCAACGAGGCTATGCACTGGAAAATTCAGCGTTGATTGCCGAACTGGCACGCGAGGTCCAGATTGTCTTTGATACGGGTCGAGTACTTGTAGACGGTACGGACGTCTCGGCAGAGATTCGTTCCGAAAAAGTCACGGCAGCAACTCGATACGTAGCTGATGCGCCTGCGGTACGAGAGGTCATGAAAATCATACAGCGAAAAATTGGTAGCGAATGCGATATCGTTACCGAGGGGAGGGATCAGGGAACGGTTGTTTTTCCAACGGCGACGGTCAAGGTGTTTTTGACCGCATCTGCGGTTCATCGGGCAAAGCGACGACATCAAGAGGAAGTTGTCCGTGGAAGCGGTTTAACATTTCAGGAAGTGCTCGAATCGCAAAGCGTGCGAGATGCCGCCGATATTGCCAGACCCGTTGGAGCATTGGTTGCGGCCGTTGATGCGGTGGTGATCGAAACCGACAGTCTGACATTAGAGGAAGTCGTGGAATGCCTTGTGTCGCTCGTCGAGGAGACGCGTCAGGCACGCGGAAAACATGACGACTGATTCAGCTGCCTCCACTCGACATCGTGGTCAGCGTCCTTTCGGTATCGCGCTGTATACGTTTCTTTGGATCGTCTGCCGCGCGATTGCGGTGTCCGTGTTTGGATTTCGAGTGCGATTCGCGCAACCAATGCCTCTTCAAGGAGGTCTGCTGGTGCTCTCAACGCATCAAAGCCATCTCGACCCATTGCTCCTGGGACTGGCCAGCCCGCGTCGACTTTCAAGCCTTGCGAGAAAATCGCTCTACGATTGGAAACTGTTTGCAGCAATTATTTCGATACTCGATGCAATCCCAATCGACCGTGACGCATCGGCTATTGCCGGCCTTCGGGCCATCATTGGTCGGCTCCATCATGGCGTTGGAGTTGTCATATTTCCGGAAGGGACACGTTCTAGAGATGGCTCGTTGGGGGAGATCAAAGCCGGGTTCGTGATTGCGGCGAGAAGGTCTGGCGTTCCAATCATGCCGGTTGCAATTGTGGGAGCGTGGGAGTGCTGGGAGAGGTCGTGGAAGTTTCCTCGACCCGGGCGCATTCGACTTGAGTTCGGTCAGATGATCACGCCCCAGGAAGTTGCACAGATGACCGATGCGGAACTGGTGGCGAGCTGTCGCGCTCGACTCGAATCGCTCGATGCAATGGCACGACAGCTTCTTCAGCGATCGCGCATGTGACAGGGAAGAGTGTGTTCATCCCAAACAGATCGATCGTCGCAAAAAATTTGCCGTCGTGTCCGGATTGTCGGACTTATGCTGCTTTGTCGGTTGTCCGCAAAGTTTCCCCAAGCGTTCGTCGATTCCCATTGTGACGGAACATAGTGTGATCGATGTCCGCGCTAGAAAATCATAAAAACGCCACGACATGCAGACCTTTGTACGATCGATACAAGAATCTCAAGGCATCCCTGCCGCAAGTTTCTCAAGTGGAAACAATCTGCTGTATCCATCTTTTGTGGGTGTGAAAGCAGTGATTTTTGAATTTGAAAATGTCGTATTTGATGGAACGGCATGGCAAAGGCGATGCTGCCAATGGCTCGAACGTCTGGGCCGAAATATTTCGTTCGCTCTGTTTTGTTCCCAGTGGCGGAAAGAAATTCGGCTGCATCGATCGGTGCACATGTCATCTGAAGAAATACTCGAGCGATGCCTCCGACGCTGGGAAATTCCAACAGGCTTGGCCACAGAATTGGTAGCAGCGTGTCGCGCTTTGTGGCGCAAGGCTTCGGTTGTCGATAAACCATTTACGTCAGTCGTCACTCTGATTCAGTCGCTGTATGAAAAGTCGATGCGCCTTGGGCTTGTGAGCGATTCACTCGCAACGGTTTCCGACATGCAGGAAAGGCTCAACGCATGGCATATCGGAAATTGTTTTTCCACGATCAGCAGCAGAAGAGATTCTATTGATGAACAATCCGATGTCGCGTGGTTGATTGAGAACGCAAAAAATCTTACTAGCGACGTTGATACTGTCGCGTTTGTTGGTCGCGAAGAAGAACAACTCACTTCAGCCATGCGAGCTGGGTTAAAACCGTTCGGCATTCACTGCAATCCGGATGGCCGTCTGCTGACGACAATGGAAGAGCAACGGCATTCCGTTCGTGCGGTGGCATGATGCATTAAGGTGTTTGAGGACGGGCGCGTTTGAATGGATCGACCGTCCCTCCGCCAGGCCCGGGAGGAGGCGCATCCGGTTTGGTGAAGGGTAATAGTTTTGGCCATCCGAGGCTCATGCCTGGCCACTGTTGAGCGGTGCCGGTGGCGATAGGTGGCGATGGGGCTGCTGGAACGGCGGAATCTGTGGATGTTGCAATCGCAGATGAAGGGACTTGAGGAGGTGCCGTGTTCGGCGACCGACCAACTCCGGCAGGAGATCCCTGCGACTCAGAAAAGTTTTTTTCTTCAAGAGAAGGCCCCGACAGAAGATCTGCCTTTTCAAGGGGCGGAGCAGTTGAAACAGTGGAGACTGTTGCCAGGTCGGTCTGCTCAGCTCCCGGCTCAAGTGGTCGCACTCGTACATCATCGATGCGAGCCTCTCCCATGCCACACAGAGCAAATGTTACCGTAAGCGGATTCTTCGATTCTGTTTCCGGAGCGATGCGGTAGAGCACCATGTGTCGCCAGCCGGGCGTGACCCCCACTCGTTCTGCTAATGCCGGTCCACCCCATGAATCAAAAACGAGCAAGCCGTCAACGGTTCCCTGAATTGGTTTGGGAACCCATACTCTGGCTTCGATGGCAATGAGTTGTCCCGATGGAACTACAATCGGTGGCGTGGTGATCCAGACCGGTGGCGTTTCGACAACGGAGGGCGATTCCTCAGGATTTCGAGAACGTGCCAGCATCCTCAGACTTCCGCTGCCCGAGGCGGCAGAGGTCTTCGAAATCTCAACTCCAGAAACGATTGCAGATTCATCCAGTGCAAAGTGTCGCCATCCAGAACGTGCAAGCGAGTCGATGCTCTCCATGTCCCCTGCCGGAAGAAGATTTTTCCCGCCATGGGTCGAAGCAAGCGCATCGACGAGTTGCCAGTGTTCGGCCAATGTGGAATCTGACGCCGAGAGTGGACTCGCAACCATGGAGCCTGTGGCGAGCACTCCGCGTTCCCAGGTGAGTCGCTCAAGCTGACAAATAATGGACGAGGCACGTCTAAATTTTAGGATGGCGTTGGAGGGATCGTTGAGAGCGAGAGACTCGCCTGCGGTAATATCGGCTTGCGCCTGTTCAATAAGTTTGATCACTGGCAAGTGACCAATCGCTGATGCAGGAAGACGGGCTGCTAGCGAGCGGGCATCTTCGATGGCAATGGACGCTCTTGTGCGTGAAGATTCGAGTGTCGTTGCCACCCCTGAGGCGAGTCTTCGTTGAACGGCTCCGGTAATGACAGGTTCACCACTAATGAGAATCAGAGTGCTCGATTTGAATGGATCGAGAACGATTGATACTCCGCCACTCACTCTATGCTGACGCAAAGGTTTAAGACCTCCTGGCGCAATTTCCCACGACTGATGGGCCTCAGGAACGCCTGGCACAAGCAGCGTTATGGGATCGCTGTCGCGAGGCAAATCGCCCTGATAGGTACGCGGAACAATCTGCGATCCCTGCACGCTTCGAAAAACGATAACCATTCGAGCCCTGCTCACTTCGAGAACATAGGCCTGCACTTCCGGATTGCTCGCTTTGGCAGCAGCAGCAAATCGTCCTGCGGCACCCCATGGTTCAAGGATCTCGAGGTCAAGATTCAACTCACGCACTGCCGAGGCGCGTCGTCGAGCCTCTGGCTCCCTGCCATCAATTCTGTGGTCGGAGGAAAAAAAGAGGCCGCGAGATCCGGCAGCAACAGCCGCAAGACCGGCTAGATGCAGACTTTCAGAATCAACCGGAATGCCATTTGCACCTAAACCTGAAAGAAGCCGGCACTGTTCGGTCACAGCCGAATCGATTTCGGTAGAGAGTCCCGCAAGCAGTGGAGTGCCGGGACGAACGAGCCGGGGACGCTGCTTGAGCCACGAAAGATAATCGGTTAGCTCGAGGCTCGTTCCCAAAACAGTCCGACGCGTCACAAGCATATCGATGTGTCGACTGATTGTGCGAAGGTCACTTTCGGCGGAGACAATCACAGGCCGGCCTGCTTTTGTGTCACAAGCACGCACGACTCGGGATCGTTCGGCAAGGGCATCGATATGTTCATTCGACAGGCCATTGCCAAGATCCCACATGAGCACTCGGTCCCATGCGGAAGAAAAAGTTGGCATCGATTCAGGTCGTGAAGAATCGATTTCGCCAATGTTTGGAGGAGGACAGACGATCCAAAGGCCGGTCGCACGAGCCTGATCAAGAATGGCAACACTTGCGGGTTGGGTGAGACGCACACCGTTAAACCCAAGAGCTCGCACGGCTTCCAGCGATTCTCCGTGATAGTCCAAAATTCTTGGAAACAAAGGCCGACCATCGGCTTCGAGAACACCTCGTGAAATTCCCGCTGTCATCCGATCGGGCTGGCCTAACGTCTGCTCGTTGGAAATGGTTCGCACCGCTGAATCGCGCATCACTTCGCGTACGTTGGCAGAAGCACCACGATCGGTTTCGGCACGATTCAAAGGCCGTGTCACAGCGCCCGAAAGGGCGAGATCATCGATCGATAATTCATAGTTCCCTGGCCCAGAATAAAGATCGAGTACCAGGTGGGTGACGGCGGCTCCCTGAGGATCAATGTGAGGCCCGAATTCTGCACGAATCGCTCGAAGACCTTTTTCAAACTCCCGAGGAATATTGTTGACCTCGAGCATTTCGTATCGATCGGCACCGACTGACAGAGTTCCTGGAATGATCACCATCAAAGGTCGGCCCGTCGTGGGATGTTTCGTATTCGGCAAGACGACGTTCATCGAAAGTCGAATTCTTGAGCGGTTGCATCGCACCCAGAGCGAGCCTGCTAATTCATCAATGAGCGCGACCTGACCAATTGGCATCTGCAATTGCAGCGAGGTACCAGAACCTGCTTGAATACAAAAACGCTCACACATCGAACCACGATGGGGCGATTGGGTTGAGCGACGATGTTCAAGCACTTTGTGCTCAACGTCGCTGCGTCCGATTGAGAAGATCGTCTCTGGAGTCTCAAAGCTTTCTTCGTACATCGAGCCGAGGACAACTTCACCGCACGCGAGATTTCCCCAAGACAGACCTAGACAAATGCAAATAATTCCTATCAACAGGGGAACACCTTCCCGACATCGCAACCATGATTGGCGACAGGGTGTTGTGACGGTATCACGAACGTTGGACATCAAATGGGGTTCCCGAAAAGAATAAACACCCGGTATGACGGACGTTGGTAATGCCTTGTGGCCCTGGTGACGAAACACAGCTTTGGGGGCGATGAGAGAAGAGGGGCTTTTATCATGATTTGAAATCGCAACTCCATATCAACAGGTTGAAACTGAAGGATTTCAATGAAAGCCCGGAAGACTGGAGGGTTTGGAGGGTATTCTCAAGAAAGCAGACCATCAATTTTATTCGTCTCAGGGTGTGAAGAAGGAGAAGTTTTGCCCCGGCGTAATTCTGCATTCAAATTTCAAGCTGGTGCGTTTTCTCCCGCGCTTTCCGGAAACAAGGAATTGCCGTGAACGTCTCTCGAAGCAGGCCGATTGCTCCATTCCGGAGAATCAGACTCAAGGCACTCAGGCGGAGGGTGTTGGCCGAGCACGCCGACGTGCATTACAGTGGCGTAGAATCCCGCCCATGAGTTTTTGAAGAGGACGACCGAAGGCAATCTTTGGTGCCTCTTTACCCGCCGCAATTTGAAACAATATGAAACCCGCGACCACCGACGAGTTTTCGCAGCGAGTGATCGAACTCGGCCTGCTCACTCCGGAACAGATTAGCGATACGTGGGCAGATCTGCGTGGACAAGAAGTGAGTCTGGATGAACTCGGCAGCCAATTTGTACGGCGAGAACTACTCACTCGGTATCAACTCGATCGAGTGATGCGAGGAGAACAGCGAGGATTTTTTTACGGTCGCGCAAAGATTCTTTATCAGGCTGGAGCGGGATCTTTTGCTCGAGTCTTTCGAGCGGTGAATATCGACACTGGAAAAGTCTGTGCGGTCAAAGTACTCCGCACTCGTTTTTCTGACGATGCGCAGAAGTGCAAGGAATTTCAGAAGGAAGGCCGCATCGGTCGATTACTGCAATTCGAACACATTGTGGCCATTCATGATGTCGGACGTCAGTACGGATCGAGCTACATCACCATGGAGTTTATTGAGGGAGAAACACTTCGAGAGTTGGTGCGACGCCGTGGCCGCTTGGAAGTGCCACGCGTATTGGATCTCGCAGCGCAGTTGGCGTCGGCACTTGAATATGCGCATTCCCTCGGAATCACTCATCGCGACCTGAAGGCCAGCAACGTGCTCATCTCATCGGCGGGAGATGCAAAAGTCGCCGATTTTGGCCTGGCTGGTATCGACGAGGAGCAAGGGAAAAATGCGGGTGAGTTTTCGGGGAAGGCAAGAACCGTTGAATACATCGCGCTGGAAAAACTTGGCGGTATGAAGGACGATGACGCCGTTCGAAGCGATATCTACTTTTTTGGAACGATTCTTTATGTTGCGCTTTCAGGAAAGCCAGCACTTGCAGAGTCGCGAGACCGTGCTGAGCGATCCGATCCAAAGCGTTTTCTCGACGTGAAATCACTTCGAGTAGTCGCCCCAGATATTTCTCACGACGTCGTCGAACTTATCGATAAAGCAATGTCGATTGAACCGAGGGATCGGTTTCAAACGGTGTCGGACATGCTGCGCGAGATTATGCAGCTCGTTAAAAAATATTCTGAAGAAGGATACGTTCGGCTGATACGAAAAGCCGAGGCAGTCGAGACTGCATCCCCAACCCATGGGACGAGCAGCGGCAAGGTCATGCTCGTAGAAAGTGATCCGGAACAAAAGACTTTTCGTGAATTTTTTACGAAGTTGGGATATCAAACGCTTGTTACGGTCGATCCGCAGCGAGCAATTGTTCGGATGGGAACGTTTCCGCGTCCTGCGGAATGTCTTATTTTCAGCACAACAGGACTTGGTCGAACAGCACTCGACGCGTTCAATAAATTAACGACAGACCCATTTCTTCACGATATTCCTGCTGTTCTTCTGGTTGACGGGCGGCACCTTTCCCTTGCGAATGAGGCCCGATTAGATGCATATCGAGTCGTGACGTGTGCACCGTTTGAGCCAAAGGAAATAGTGGCACTGATTCAAAAAATCGCCTCGAGTCGAAGCTGAGATTGGTTTGTGGCGCAGCATCTAAAGAATCACCCAACTTCAAACATCGTGCGTCATCGACGGGTAGACTCCTGAGAACCGGTGCTGAAGGTTCGGGTGCAAAACCCTGAAAAAGCGCGGCCGAAGCATAGACCGATGTTCTGAAGAGCATGACTACGAAAGCTGACAGGTTGGATATTATGAAAGATCAATTTCCACGGGTCGTGATCGCGGGACGCCCAAACGTTGGTAAGTCGAGTCTCTTTAACTGGATCATCGGTAAGCGCATTGCCATCGTTGATCCAACCGCGGGCGTGACGCGGGATCGTCTTGTCCAGCGCATCGACGAGCAGGGACATTTGTTTGAACTCGTCGACACAGGTGGCATGGGTTTTGATGATCCCGATGGACTCACCCGTCACATTGATGCTCAGATTGAGGCCGGCCTGACTGAGGCCGCGGTCGTGCTGTTCGTCGTTGATATTCGGTCAGGACTTACGGGAGTGGACATCGAGGTGGCGGAGCGGGTTCGCCGCACGGGTTCACCGGTTCTGCTGGTTGCCAATAAAGCAGACGACATGAAACTCGAGAGCCATGCAACTGAGTTTGCGGCGCTTGGATTTGGACCGCCGATCGTGGTAAGCGTGGAACAGAATCGCAACCGCGATGTGCTCATCGATGAAATTCTCTCGCATCTCCCAGAACACAATGAATTGCTCGAAATTGAAAAACCGGTCATGAAACTGGCGATTGTTGGACGCCGGAATGTCGGAAAGAGCACCTTCATCAATGCTCTCGCTCAAGAAGATCGCGTCATTACGAGTCCTGTGGCTGGCACAACGAGAGACAGCATCGATGTTCTTTTCAAGGTTGACGGCTTATCGCTGCTAGCGATTGATACGCCTGGCCTTCGCCGCGCAAAAAGTCGCAAGACGGATCTGGATTTCTACTCAACTCACCGAGCACAGCGAAGTATTCGCCGCGCTGATGTGGTACTTCTTTTTTTTGATGCCGCAGAACCGATTGGAAAAGTTGACAAGCAACTTGCCGAACTGGTCGTTGAAGAGTCAAAACCCGTGCTGTTGGTTGTCAACAAGTGGGATCTCTACGCCAGTGGAGTAAAGACAGCGGAGTGGGTGGAATATTTGCGAAAAACATTTCGCACCATGCCATGGGCCCCAATCGAATTTGTCACCGCGACCAGCGGAAAGAATGTAAAAACGGTTGTCAATACTGCACAAAAACTTTTTCGCCAGAGCCTTTGTCGGGTTACAACATCGCGACTGAACACGATTGTGCGCGAAGCCATAACCGCCAACCAACCGCCTGCCGATCGACGCGGTCGGCCAGTTCGCATTTACTATGCAACTCAAGTTGAAAGCGGTCCGCCCACGATTGTTCTTTCCACAAGCGATCCCGATTCAGTGTCGCAGAGCTACAGGCGATATCTGCTCGGAGTACTGAGGCAACACACTCCGTTTCGTGAAGTGCCAATCCGCCTTTTCGTGCGAGGAAGAGATCCTTCCGGAAGGGCGAAAGAAAGCTCGTCACAGAAAAAACAGCAGGAATAAACGGTTCATATCCCTTCGGGTTACAGGCATGTTTGGGGTCTGCTTTTACTCGACGCGAGGTCGAGGATATGCTTCTGGGGCTTTCGTGTGGGAATGATTGTATTTCGCGATACGGATGGCAATGTCTTTCGAATTGGACATGCGATCCGTTTTTGAAATGAGAACATTCTCGAGCGATACGCAAACATACTTCCGAGGTTTCAGCCACACATTGTGAGGAGAGCGCAGTCATGAGCGATGTACGATCCACGTTTACGCGTCGAGAAGCGATCGCAGCCGTTGGAGTTGTCGGAGGCGCCATCGCATCGATGAGCGGCGTGCACGGACAAAATCCGTCAAACGATACTATTCGCGTAGGACTCATCGGCTGTGGTGGGCGCGGTACTGGCGCGCTTCAGCAGGCGCTTTCTGTTCCAGGATCGAACGTCAAGCTGACAGCCGTTGCGGATGCGTTTGAAGATCGCATTAACGGTGCGCTCAAAAGCGTGGAGTCGATGAAAGACAAACTCGATATTCCAGAGGAACGACGATTTAAAGGACTCGATGGATACCAAAAGGTTTTTGATCACTGCGATCTTGTGATTTTGGCAACGCCACCAGGGTTTCGTCCGTTTCACTTTGAAGCGGCGATCAAAGCTGGAAAGCACGTTTTTATGGAAAAGCCGGTTTGCGTCGATAGCTTTGGCGCGAGGCTTTGCCTTGAGGCAGCAAAAATGGCTGACGCAAAAAAATTAAAAGTGGTCGTGGGTCTTCAACGTCGTTATGAGAATAAATACAGAGAGACGGTCAGTCGGATTCGTGAAGGGCTTGCTGGAGATATTATTGGTGGGCAGGTTTACTGGAATGGCAGTGGCATCTGGTACCGACCACGACAGCCGAAGACCACTGAAATGGAGTTCCAAGTCAATAACTGGTATCACTTCAACTGGCTTTGCGGAGATCATATTTGCGAACAGCATGTTCATAATATTGACGTAGCAAACTGGTTTTTGGATGCGGTGCCCGAGAGTGCCTTTGGTGTTGGCGGCAAACAAAATCGAGTGCCAGGGCAGCCAAGCGAAATTTATGACCATCACGCATTAAATTTTTCGTATCCAAACGGCGTGCGGATCGCGAGTCAGTGCCGCCAGTTTCCCGGTGGAGATGGCCGCGTCAACGAAGAGTTTCAGGGTACAAAAGCCTTCATCCGAATCGGTGAGATCACCGATTATTCCGGGAAGGTTCTCTGGAAGTTCGAGGGTGACAATCCAAACCCCTATCAGGTCGAGCACGACGAATTACAAAGTGCCATTCGAAATGACCGACCGCTGAACAATGCCGTCTATGGAACAACGTCAAGTTTTTCGGCAGTGCTTGGACGAATGGCAACCTACACCGGAAAGCAGTGGGGCTTTCAGCAGGCGCTTGAGTTGAACTATCGCACGATGCCCGAAAACCTCTCGTGGGATGCCGTACCCCCGGTAGTTCCGGACAAGGATGGCAATTATAAAATTCCCATGCCAGCGGACTACAAGATTGCCTGAGAAGATGTCAAACTTTTCAGCGATTCTGTGTGCGGTTTGTCGGGTCGCATGATGACCCAATAGTCGATGCGTCTGATGAATTCCGTAGCGGGAGAGAGTGGACGTGATCGTTGGCATTCCCAAGGAAACAAAACGCGACGAATATCGGGTAGCAATTCTCCCGGTGGGCGTTGAGGAACTCGTTCGCGCTGGTCACACGGTCCTCTTGGAACGATCTGCTGGGATTGGGTCTGGGCTTCTGGACGAACAGTACGCCGCGTGCGGTGCACAGATGGTTTCAAGTGCGGTGGAAGTTTTTGGCCAGGCGGAGCTTATTGTAAAAGTCAAAGAGCCACAGGCTGCAGAATTGCCACTCCTGCGACCGGATCAATTGATTTTCACCTACTTTCACTTTGCGGCAGATCGATTGCTTACCGAGGGATTTCTCGCGACTGGAGCGACTGCAATCGCGTACGAAACACTTCGCGACGATCGTGGAAAACTTCCACTGCTGGTTCCCATGAGCGAAGTGGCTGGACGCATGAGTATTCAGGAAGGGGCGAAGTATCTTGAGAAGCCACAGATGGGCAGAGGCATTTTACTCGGCGGCGTTCCTGGCGTTGCTCCGGCCCATGTAACGGTGCTCGGTGCGGGAACCGTGGGAGCAAATGCTGCAAAGGTGGCTGCCGGTTTTGGGGCGAGCGTGGGACTTCTCGACACAAATCTCGATCGGCTACGGTATCTCGATGATGTGACACCGCCAAACGTCGACTGCCTCTATTCAGATCGACATACAATTCGTGAGCAGATAGCTCGAGCAGATTTAGTGATTGGTAGCGTTTTGATTCCCGGTGCGCGAGCGCCACACTTGATCGAACGAGAAGATCTCAAGTTCATGAAAAGCGGCGCGGTCATTATCGATGTGGCAATTGACCAGGGAGGGTGCGTTGCCACGAGTCGGCCGACAACCCATGCGTCTCCAACATTTGTCGTAGACGATATTGTTCACTACTGCGTAACGAACATGCCTGGAGCCGTTGGACGAACGAGCACATACGCACTGTGTAATGCAACCTTGCCGTACGTGCTTATGCTTGCATCGCTTGGAGTGGAGAAGGCCGCGCGCGAGAACGCTTCGATAACCTCTGCTGTGAATGTCTATCGAGGCAGTCTTACCTGTCGCGCGGTGGCAGAAGCGTTTGGTATGCCCATGCAATCTCAATCACCCATGCCCATTTCATAGGAGAAGGATTTTTTACACAGATGAATATGGATTCAGACTCCTCGCACAGTGGAAATGTTCCTGTGTCGCTGAAATGGATTGGCCAAGGGGACGGGCATCTCGTGCTGCTCGATCAGACTCGTCTACCAGGACAAGTTGAGTGGCTCGAGTGCCGAACTGTTGATTCTGTTATTCGAGCGATTCAAAATCTTTCGGTTCGTGGAGCACCATTAATTGGAATCGCAGGAGCCTACGGACTCGTCGTTGCTGCAGGCGAGGCGATGGTGAAAAAACTCTCGCACGACGCCACAAAAACACATCTTTCTATGCAGGCTGGAAAGCTTGCGGCTGCCAGACCAACGGCTGTCAATCTTGCGTGGGCAGTTGGTCGAACGCTTGCCGTTGTAGAGAGCATTTCAAAAAACGCAGAGAGTCGAATCTTTGGCGAATCGCTGCTCGCGGAGGCACTTGCTATCCACGCCGAGGATCGCAGGCTCTGTGAGTCTATTGGCAAACATGGAGCAGCACTTCTTCCAGAGGGAGATATTCTGACGCATTGCAACACCGGTTCGCTCGCCACCGGTGGCGATGGTACGGCACTGTGTGTGATTACGACAGCCTGGGCGCAGGGGCGTCGCTTTGAGGTTTACGCAGATGAAACTCGGCCACTTTTTCAAGGGGCAAGACTCACCGCGTGGGAGCTTGTGCATCGTGGCATTCCCGTCACAGTTCTTGTCGACTCTGCGGCTGCATCGCTTCTCAAAAGTGGTCGAATTGGTTCGGTGATTGTTGGTGCAGATCGCATCACCGCGTCAGGAGATGTTGCCAATAAAATTGGCACCTATGGATTGGCAATACTCGCCAAAGCGCACGGTGTCCCATTTTTTGTAGCAGCGCCCTCAAGCACCTTCGATCTTGCAACACGAGAAGGCAGCGAGATCCAGATCGAGCAGCGGCATGCCGAGGAGGTGACTGTGCCGATGGGAATCAGAGTTGCGCCTCAGGGTGCAAAAACATTTAATCCGGCATTTGACGTGACCCCAGCAGATCTGATTCATGGCATCATCACCGAACACGGATTGATTTGTCCTGTGACGCGAGAAACAATTCTTCGCGGATTAGAATCCTCCCGGCGACCAAAGTGATAACCGAACGCTGCGAAGCATCGACAAGTGCTCGTTGCGTTAGATGTAGTACATCGAATCGGCAAACGCGCGAGACCGTTCTGCCAGCGACGCAAAAGTAATGGCTCTCAAGGCGTGTGTCTGCGCAGTTGCGACATCCAGCCATGCTTCCAGAAGCACTGACACGGTCTTTGAACGTCCCATCGGGTTTTCGGAAAGACTTGTTACCAGTTCATCTCCGCCATCAATGGCACGAGAGACATCTTCTAACGTGATTTGATCTGGAGAACGGGAGAGCCGATAGCCTCCAGCGGCTCCACGAATGCTCATGACAAGTCCTGCGGCTTTCAGCTGCAGCAGAATCTGGACCAGAAACTGTGACGGAATGTTGTGTGA
This sequence comes from Planctomycetota bacterium, assembly GCA_003669585.1. Taxonomy (GTDB): domain Bacteria; phylum Planctomycetota; class Planctomycetia; order Pirellulales; family UBA1268; genus QWOQ01. The sequence goes on from QWOQ01000015.1 coordinate 146,715, forward strand.
GGAACAGATCGATCGAACGCACACCGGATTTTCAGAATCCCACTGCTTCGCCAATTCGAGAACAGCAAGTGATGCATATTCTACTTTGGCTGAGAGTCGCATGAATAAAAACTCGTGTACAAATAGGTGTCAACAATTTAAGAATCGCGTGAGTGAAGACCACACTCCGTCTTTGTGTGACCGCTCCATCGCCCAGCTCGTTCGTCTTCGTCAAAAGAAATAGATCGAGTGCAAGGAGCGCATCCAATACTGGTATAGCCCTGATCGTGCAGCGGATTGTATGGAATATTTTCCCGTGTAATTAATTCCCAAACCTGATTCTTTGTCCAATTTGCTAACGGCGAAATCTTGACAACTCCAAACTTGTTATCCCACCCGACGATCGGAGCCAGCGAGCGATCGGCACTCTGATCACGACGGATGCCACTCATCCATGCATTAAATCCTCGAAGTACGCGATGAATGATTGCAAGTTTTCTATCCGCGCAGCACTGATTGGGATTCGTTCTGTAAAGAGGTCCGTTGTTTTCTCGCTCATACTGTTCAACGCTCACCTCAGGGCGTTCGAGCACAACAGAAATTCCATACGTGGCTTGTATTCGATCACGCACCGCGAGGGTTTCAGCAAACTGATAGCCCGTTTCTAAATTGAAGACATGCGTGCTTGGAGAGATTTGTGAAAGCCAGTACAAAATGGCGCAGCCTTCAGGTCCAAATGCGGTAGCCATTGTGAGCGTGCCGGCAAATCGCTCGGTAGCCCAGCGAATGATCTCGGGAGGTTCAGCCGTCTCGAGGGCGGCATTGGCCTCGGCGAGTTCCAAAAGAAGTGAATCTGAGGCAGTCGCTCGCGGTGGACCTGAATCGACTTGGTTTAATTCAAGTACCGAGAGTAGATTCGATTTTGAATCATTTTTTGAGGGCATTTTTCAATCTTATGAATCATACTCACTTTAATCAACATTATTGGATTTACTATTGGTTTATCGGTAAAAAAAAGATCTTTATCGATTCTTCAAAAAAAATCGACAAGGTCTTCGCCGTTTGCCAAGACGGTAGACAATGACGGAGTTGGTTTTGGTTCAACGGAAAAAATCGGCAGAACGTCCCAGACTTCAATCGGTGTCGAAACAATTCATTCTTTTTCATGGCGAAGGGCTTCACAACGATGGCTCGACAAGTGGCGTTAGCAGTAGATCTTGGGGCATCCGGTGGACGGGTTGTGAGCGGATCATTTGATGGAACATGCCTCGAACTTGAGGAGTTGTATCGTTTTGAAAACGCTCCCGTTCTTCTCGCAGGAGAGTTGGTGTGGGATATCGTGCGTCTCTGGCAGGAAGTGGTTTCTGGTCTTCGGATCGCGGCGGGCCGTCATGGTAACAATATCAGCAGTATCGGAGTCGACACGTGGGGAGTCGATTTTGCACTGCTTGCCTCAGATGATTCACTGTTAGCCAATCCAGTTTCATATCGAGACAGTCGCACGCATGGAACGCTTTGTGCTGTCGAAAAAATTGTTTCACGAAAGGATATTTTTAATTTTACTGGTGTGCAGTTTATGGAGATTAATACGCTCTACCAACTTTTTGCCATGCAGCAGAAGAGGTCGAGTGTGTTGCAGTCAGCCGATCGGTTACTTTTGATTCCAGATTTAATGCACTGGCTTCTCACCGGTAGGCGATCCAACGAGCGCACCAACGCCTCAACGACTCAGTGCCTTGATCCGCTCAAGGGCACTTGGGCGATGGATATGCTTGAGCGACTTGGAATCCCGCTTCGTATTTTTGGCGAACTCTTTGATCCGGGTACGGAACTCGGACCGATTCGCGATGATGTTCAAGCAGAGACTGGGCTTGGCCCGGTGCGAATTATTCTTCCAGGCACGCACGACACGGCCAGTGCTGTTGCAGCAGTACCAGCCGATGCTCCGCCATCATCAAGACCCGATTGGTGTTATGTGAGTCTGGGAACGTGGGCGCTATTGGGCGCAGAACTTGATCGACCGCGCGTAACCCCTGAATGTATGGCAGCCAATTTTACAAATGAGATCGGAATTGGTGGAACAACCCGTTTGCTGAAGAACATTTGCGGACTCTGGCTCGTGCAACAGTGCAGAGCCAGTTGGCTGCGAGAAGGTGCGACCTGGACGTGGGATCAATTGACCGCACTCGCCAGAGAGGCGAAGCCACTGGAGTCACTCATTGATCCAAACCATCACTCGTTGCTCTCGCCGTCTGACATGCCTGCCGCAATCCGTTCGCTCGCCGGCAACACAGGAGAACCGGTGCCATCCACGACTGCAGCAGTAGTACGATGTGCTTTGGAAAGTGTGGCGGCAGCGTGTCGGCGCACGATCGACGAACTCGACTCACTGATTGGTCGTCGCACTAGCAGAATCCATATCGTTGGTGGTGGCGTGAAGAACGCAATGCTTTGCCAGATGATCGCCGACGCATGTAATCGATCAGTTATCGCTGGTCCTGTGGAAGCAACGGCGATCGGAAATCTCTTGGTGCAACTGACCTCCACACAAGGCAGCGTGGATCTTCGTTCGATTCGATCAATCATTCGAAACAGCTTCGAACTTTCTTATTTTGAACCGAAGAATGCCCCGCTCTGGGATGCGCGTGCGGCAAGAACCGCATGGATGAGATCCACAGAGAGTTCCTCTGCGTGATTGGAAATGTCACCAATAGATCATCTTTGATCTTGTGTGAATGAAAACCGTGCTTTGAAAGTCATCATGCGTTGTGCGTGGCTAGTCAACGATTGTTGATCGTGCTGAGCCCGATCATTATCAACAGCCCTGTGATCACAAGACCGGCCATCGCGATCGACACCATCAGCCAGCGAGAAGCCAGCTTGCTCGAATGCTGTTGTTCGAGGCGATCTGCTTCCGCACGAGATTCAATGCTGTCGGCTTTTCGGGCTATAAAAAATTCATCGCACTTCGGGCAGACGACCTGCTGCTCGAGCAAGTGCGTGGGCATCTTGAGCAGGTGCCCACGCGGGCAGGGAATTTGAAAGATTCCAGAAGTATTCTGAGAGGATGCTGTCAAATGAGCGGCGTTTACGACTGCCTTGGATTCGGCTGGAAGAGTGTTTTGTGCTGGGGTGCGACTGCACATCGGACAGACCATCCGTAAACCGGCAACCATGCCCATTCCCTGATAGCCACACTCGCAGGAGATGAGTTTCGACATCGATCCGCGCTCTTTTTTCTCAAGGGTCGAATCACATTTGAAGAAGAAGATCGACGGAGTTGCTTCGTGGCTCTTCTTCGTCCGCGAAACAAGTGGGGCAACGAGGTCGGTGGAGGTTACACGCCGAGATCACGAATCGCGAGGCAAACGATTTTAAGCGGCACTACGCTCGTTGACTGCCTTCTTTGTTACGATTCCATGATCGATGTTCACGATCGTATCGGCAAGCGCAAGCGTGCTGGCTCGATGTGTAATCATGATCACGGTGCGATTTGCGACATACATGGCGAGTGCATCGTGAATCAGGCGTTCGCTTTCAACATCGATTTGACTGGTGGCCTCATCGAGCACCAAGATTTCAGCATCTCGTAAAAATGCTCTTGCAAGTGCAATGCGTTGCCGCTGACCGCCAGAAAGCCGATAGCCATTTGGGCCGACCATCGTGTTGTAGCCATCCGGAAACTCGGTTATGAATTCGTGTGCGTGGGCTTTCTGTGCAGCCGCTTCGATTTCAAGGACAGTGGCGTCCCAACGCCCGTAGCGGATGTTGTGTAAAATCGTTTCATTGAAAAGTTCAGTCTGTTGGGTGACGATGGCAATACGACGTCGCAAATCGTACAGCGAGAGATCTGTGAGAAGCACTCCATCGAGCAACACGGCGCCTTTGGTTGGGTCGTAAAATCGACAGATCAGATTGACAAGCGTACTTTTCCCACCACCGTTTGGCCCGACGATTGCAACTCGCTCGCCAAAATTGATCACAAGATCGACATCTCGAAGCACGGTGTCGATTCCGTCATAACTGAAACTGACGTTTCGAAGACGAATTTCCCGGTGCGGAGAAGGAAGGGACTTCGGATTGGGTGACTCAGTTAATCTGCTCGGAGTGTCGAGCAGCGGGTAAAGAGCCTGTGCACCGACAATGCCTGTATTGATTCCGGTAAATACCCCAGAAAGTTTTCGAACCGGATCACTGGCTCCAATTAACATGCCAAAAAAAACCATGATGCCTGGAACAGTCATGGGACGATCAGTCATCGTGATTCCGAAAATCTGAGTTTCGTGGTTGATCACCAACCACGCTCCAACCACGATTGAAGTAGCCACCATACCGATCCCAAGAATCTCAGTAATTGGATTGGCAAGCGTGTAGTAGAAGGTGTGCCACATCCCGGTGCGCATCATATTCTTCGTGCATGTGCGAAACCGTTCCTTTTCAAACTTTTCCATCGTATAGGCCTGCACGGTCAGGATATTGCCCAGTGATTCGAAGAGAACGTGGTGAAAGCCCATCGCGCGATCGAGAATGCGTTGCGATACTCCACGAATACGTCGATTGAGCCAGACCATCAAGAAACCGACTACGGGCGCCATCGTGAGGCAGGCAAGTGTCAACTGCCACGAAATGCACCAAGCACCTGCAAGGCATGCAAAGATTTTGAGTGGTTCGGTTACCGCACCACCAAAAACGCTTGTCAATCCGCCGGCAAGCATATCGGACGTCCCTGTGACTTGTGCCATAAAACCGCTGGCACCTCGCTGCATAAATTGGGAGCGATCGAGTTCAAGTGCTTTATTAAAGACACTCAGGCGGATGTTTCGGCTGATATTCATCGCAACCCAGCTGACAATCAGAGCACTTGCAAGCATGAAAATATGCTTCAGAAAAGTGCTGACAACAACGAATCCCGTTACCAGAAGAATCGTCTGAAATGGATCGGTGGGAATAAATCGATCCAGCCACGGAGTAAGATTATGAGATGCGTAGACGACTACCTCATCTCCTCGCATAGAGAGCGTCAGCGCATCGATTGAAGTGCGTGCTTGAATTTTTAGGTCGTCAGTACTCTCAGGGGATTCAAGCTGCTGAGTCAGTCTTTTTATTTCCGCGTGTGAAGATTCGATCCTTGTGTTTGCACCCTCGAGCCGTCGCGTATTCCATTGCTGAAGAGAATCTCCATTGAGCGTGACCTCGATGATCGGAAAAAGAGCCGCGATATTCGCTCCCCACAGACTCGCAACGCCTGCTGAGCAAAGAAATGAAGCGATAAGAAGTGGCCACGATTTGAACGCTTCTTTGAGGGCACGAAGAAAATAGTGCATGGTTTGTAAGCGAAAGAAAGTATGTGGTTGGATCGGTTTGAGATCCGGTAAATGCTGAGAAATTTCCGCGCTGATCTGGTCGAGGCCCTTCAAAAAAACGAAAGAACTCGTGGATCGGGAGAATAGGGACGACAACACTGGGGTTCAAGCCGAGGTTTTGCGATAACAACGTATGTTTTTGCAAGAAAAAGAGCATTCCCGAGTGGTCTCGATGGAAATGCTAGATCCCAGATTGCAGCCGTGCTGCCTGCAGCGTATTCGACATCAGCATCGCGACAGTCATTGGCCCTACGCCGCCTGGAACCGGCGAGATCCAACCGGCTACTTCGCGCACCGAGATAAAATCAACGTCACCAACCAACTGCGAATCGACCCGATTGATTCCAACGTCGATCACAGCAGCGCCGGGCTGCACCATGTCGGCGGTGACCAGACCAGGAACGCCGACGGCCGCAATAAGAATGTCAGCTTGAAGCGTGAATGCGGAGAGATTCGGCGAACGGCTATGAAGGAGTGTGACTGTAGAATCTCCTCCAAGCCCTCGAGATGCCAACAGCATCGCGAGTGGCTTACCAACGATATCGCTTCGACCAATAACAACCGCGCGTCGACCCGCCGTTGGAATGCCTGCGTCAAGAATCATTTTTTGCACCCCCAAAGCCGTGCAGGGAACAAGTTGTGGACGACCCTGAAAGAGCAATCCAGCGTTCTCTGGGTGAAATCCATCGACGTCCTTCTTGGGCGGCACAGCATCGAGCACTGCGCGAGTGTCGACGTGGGCTGGCAACGGAAGCTGTACAAGAATTCCGTCGAATGGAATTTGTTGAGTCGAGTCTCCAAGCGACTCGATCAACCGAATCAATTCAGCAGTGGTCACCTCGGTAGGAAGTTCGATCACTCGACTATCGATTCCAACTCGCTTTGCTGCGCTGCTCTTAGCTTTCACATACGAATGACTCGCTGCAACGGCTCCCACGAGAATGACAGCCAAGCGAGGAGAACGCATGAGCGTATTTGAAAAGAGGCGAACTTCCTCTTGAAGAGCCACCTCTATCCGCGCAGCAAGAGCTTTTCCGTCGAGAATACAAGCACTCATCAGATCACTTTTCTCAGGTGTTCATGTCAATCGAGCATTCCATGTTCGGATGAAATACCCGTGGCGGTCATCACTCAACGCGTTTCGCATTGAGTCTGGCTGCCCAGGCGGCATAACTCGCAGCGATTGTTGCATCTTTGGTGGTGCCGGAGTGAAAGAGAAAGCGGTAAACAAGTTGCAACGTTTCTCCTTTTGGAATTGTGTAATTGCCGGCCTCCTCCGGGGCATTTTCGAAATCATGAAGACCGAATGGATTGGCAGTCACAAGTCCATAGTCTCTGGCATGCCATGTGGTGGGATGTCGAAGGTTGGATGGTGCATCGAAGATGGCGATTCCCATTGTTTTTCCATCGATCGGACCTGAGTAGTCGACCCACGCAGCCCGCTTTCCCCAGATGTCTTTGTCGATGAGCCCCTCAGAGTTTGTGGCATGTCCTGCGGCCCCCTTTGAACCATTTGATTCGGTTAACTGCAGTGATGGGTGGACTCTCATCGCCATCGTACCTTCTTTGGTATCACCAAAAATTACGGGATTGTGATGAGCCATCAGCACGATTGAAAAGTCAATAAAACGAGCATCGCCGTCGATGCCAAATCGGATTGTTCGTTGATCTGAACAGACAACAACGCCATCGGAAGCCACCCAATCGTTTTCAACTTCGAGCATTCCTTCAGGTCCGTTGTGAATCTTCGCATTTTTTGTCTGAAGCGTTTTCGGTGCTGGTTCTCCATGGGCTCCTTGTTGGTGCGCCCAGAAATCAATCCCGTTGACCTTCCCGTGGGTGAACCAGAGCGACTCGTGATGAGGATGATCGTGAGGTTCTTCGGCGATCCCATCGATGATCGGCCACGATCGAGTCATCGGCACCTGTCCCGGCCCAAGAATTGGAAAAAGAATGGGTTTGAGGTGACCTCTGAAAATGTAGTCTGTGAAATGTTTGTCGTCGATTGTTACTCGAACTCGATCTTCAAGTGGCGTAAGAAGAACCTCAGCAGCAAAGCTGTACCGAATTGGAAAAACAAGAATAAGAAAAAGAAAACAAATACGTACCTCACTCGTCAGCGCGTGAGGTGCAGCAAAAAAACGTGTGCGAGGAAAACTGCCTGTCGCATCGGTCATGGAAAATCTCCCGGAAGCTTTGAATGATCCTTGATGGCATAGATCATTCGGAGTTGGTGGAGGATGTCATCCAAAAGTTTCGTTTCATCTGTCGTTCGATTGCCGATGGTTTTGTGCTCGAGCATCGAAAGAGTGTCGATAAAGTGTCGGGCCGTTTCCTCGCGTCGGTGTGTTTTTCCAGTGATCGGATTGGCAATACGCCCCAGAGCCATAAGGGCCTGCGTGTAGAGCGTGTGAAAGAGGAATTCAAGCGTGGCCGGAGGGGTATTGTTGTGGCCTGTCTCGGAATGTCCCTCAGAAGAAGATTCGTCAGCGGAATGATCCGTCACTTCTGTTTCGATTGAATCGGGTTGTTTTTCGTTTTGCACGCGGGTCTTCCAATCTTCGTCTATGTGTTGGCTGGAAGTCGTTTTATCGTCCGAAGAATCGCCCGCTTCTGACTGCGACGGTGTCACGGTTTAAAATCCTCTCTGGGGTATTCACGGGCTCATCGGTTGGGAGTGTCAAAGTTTTCGATCAAGTGCTCACGCCTCGGTCACCCATGCACTGCCGGCATGTCGCACGACCGACGCAGCCACGAGACCGGAAAAAAGTGGATGAGCCTGAGTCGGCTTACTCTTAAATTCGGGATGAAACTGAACCGCAACAAACCATGGATGATCAGCGAGTTCGACAATCTCAACAAGAGATCCATCGGGACTCGTGCCAGACACAACAAGGCCTGCCGCTTCGAGGGCATTGCGGTAGTGCCCATTAAATTCGTATCGGTGGCGATGGCGTTCTGAAATTGACTGAGTGCCGTAGGCAAGGGCAGCTTTTGAGCCATCAAGAAGAATGGCTGGTTGCGATCCCAGACGCATCGTTCCACCTTTTTCAACAACACCGTGCTGTTCTTCGAGGAGGCAGATGACTGGATGGGGTGTGGATCGAGAAAACTCCGTCGAATGTGCACCCTCAAGACCGGCCAGATTTCGTGCGACATCGATCACGGCACACTGCATCCCGAGACAAATTCCGAGAAACGGCATTCCGCGTTCTCTCGCAAACCGAATGGCTTCCACTTTTCCCTCAATGCCGCGTTCCCCAAATCCACCAGGAACAATGAGCCCATCGAATCCAGACAAAAGGCGCTCGGCCCCTTCTCGCTCGACATCCTCACTTTTAATTGGTTGCACTCGCACCTGTGCCCGGTGCTCGATCCCTCCGTGGTCGAGAGCTTCGTAGATACTTTTATAGGCATCGCGGTGATCTGCGTATTTGCCAACAACCGCAATAGATATTTCGTGCTCAGGATTTCGTAGTCGATGCAGAAGATCGTGCCACTGATCCAGATCGGGTGAAATCGATTGCATTCCAAAACGCTTGAGAATTAATTCGTCAAGTCTGTTGTTTTGAAGTGACAGAGGAACTTCGTAGATGGAAAAGTCTTTGTCCCGTTCCTCGATGACAGCCTCGAGCGGAACATTGCAAAACAGCGCGATCTTTTCGCGATCTGAAACATCGAGTCCACGTTCGGTTCGACAGATGAGCACATCCGGCTGAATACCAATTTGTCGCAAAAGGCCAACAGAATGCTGCGTCGGTTTTGTTTTCAGTTCACCAGCAGCCTTCAAGTAAGGCACGAGCGTGAGATGGATGAACATGCAGTTTTCCCTGCCGATGTCGAGTGGAATTTGTCGAATAGCTTCGAGGAATGGAAGGCTCTCGATATCTCCCACCGTGCCACCGATTTCGGTGATGACGATATCGGTGTCGTCGTCGGCCAAACGGCGTACCACTTCTTTGATCTCGTTGGTGACATGTGGAATGACTTGGACGGTCTTCCCAAGAAACTCACCTCGCCGTTCCTTGTTGATCACTGAAAGATAGATTTGACCAGTCGTGTAGTTGGAATCGCGGGTGAGAGGCGTCGTCGTGAATCGCTCGTAGTGACCCAAGTCGAGGTCGGTCTCGCTTCCATCGTCGAGCACATAAACTTCGCCGTGCTGATACGGACTCATGGTGCCCGGATCAACATTGATGTAGGGATCGAGTTTTTGCATCTTCACACGCAGCCCTCTTGCTTCGAGAAGCATGCCAATCGATGCGCTCGTGAGTCCCTTTCCAAGAGAACTGACGACGCCACCGGTAACGAATAGATGTCTGGTCACGAGCGAGTTCCTTCCCGAGGACCGGATGACTTTTCGAGGCCGTCTCCCGGCCTCCACTGATGTGCGATTGAACCAGCGTGCCCCAAATGGGTCAAATGGTGTCGCGTCATTTGAGCAAAACACGCGGGTGCGGGTCGTTATCCCCTGATGTTCGCAGCCTGCGAAGGTGCAGCGATCAACGAGCGATTGAGGAAACAACTCACCTGAAGTATGGCTGAAAAGTCTCTCGTATGGCGAGAAGCAACGTGTTCCTGCCACAGTATGCGGTGGATGACAGAAAAGGATTTCCCAAAGAGTATTTGTATAAGCCATGCATACGTCATTAACAGCAAACCTTCGCATCAAGAGCCTCGTTCCACTGGTGTCCCCTGTGGCGCTTGCTGCTGAGATTTCTCTCGATACCAATGCTACCCGTGCAGTTATTCAGGGACGGCTTGCAGTTGAACGAATACTGGCCCGCGAGGATCACAGACTCCTGGCAGTCGTTGGTCCCTGTTCCATTCACGACATGGATGCCGCACGTGACTACGCGAAGAGACTTTCGCAACTGGCGCTGCACATCGAGAAGCGTGTGCTGGTTGTGATGCGGGTTTATTTTGAAAAACCTCGCACAACCGTGGGTTGGAAAGGACTCATCAACGATCCTCATCTCGACGACTCCTTCGATGTAGCTGCCGGCCTTCGCATGGGTCGATCGCTGCTTATCGAGATTGCGGACATGGGCATGCCGACGGCAACCGAATTTTTGGAGCCCATTACTCCACAATACATTGCCGATGCCGTGGTGCTCGGAGCGATCGGCGCACGCACGACAGAATCGCCTACGCATCGACAGATGGCCAGCGGTCTTTCGATGCCAGTTGGATTTAAGAACTCAACCGATGGATCGCTGCAGGCTGCGATTGATGCAATGCAGGCCGCTCGCAACAGCCATAGTTTTCTCGGTATCGATGATGACGGAGGAACCTGTGTCGTCACCACCGCTGGAAATCCGTGGGGTGTGTTGATGCTGCGAGGTGGCCGATCAGGTTCAAATTATTCTCCGGCCATGCTTGAGGAAGCTCGCAGTCGGTTAGAGTCAGCAGGACTTCCTTCCCGGGTGATTGTGGATTGCAGCCACGCCAACTCGGGGAAGGATTACCGGAGACAATCGGTGGTGTGGCGAGATGTTGTCAGCCAGCGAGTAGCGGGAGATGCGTCGATTGTTGGATTGATGCTTGAAAGTAATATTGAACCCGGCAGTCAGCCGCTGTCAGCAGATCGTACGAGCCTGAAATACGGCGTCTCCATCACCGATGGATGCATTGGATGGAGCGAGACCGAGACGCTTTTGCTTGAGTCCTTCGAGCAACTCGGCTGAACAGAAGCAATCAAAAAACTGCTGAAAATCTCTGCTTCTTTGAGTTGGAACTGATGTCGACATCAAGACCGCACGGTCTGTATTCTTCCGGCCTTCCAAAGAAAAAAATGATGAAGCAACTGCTTCAATGCATCCAGCGAATCTTTCAAAAATGACCAAAAGGATTTTTCGTGCAAAACAAAAGAGTTCTGCGCAGGTGGCGTAACGGTGTCTTCGAAGTTGTGAGAGTGGTTGTCGCTGCGAGTGTGATCCTGGGTCTCTCTCCATTCGCACCGGCTTTATCACAAAACATCAGCCAGCTGAGCACTCCAGAAATAGAAATCATCGTTGGATCGAGAAATGCTCTGGATCAGTTTTGTTCGCTTTCGATCGAATCGATTCCTCAAGGCATGCTTGCAAAGGCAGAGGGCATCGCAATCCTTCCCAATATGATCAAAGGCGGATTTATTCTGGGCGTCAATTACGGAAAAGGTGTTTTGCTCGTGCGGCGTCCTGATCGCACATGGAGTCCGCCGGTCATGGTGACGATGGGGGGCGGAAGTCTTGGCTTTCAAGCCGGCGTGCAGACCTCGGATATCGTGCTGGTCTTTGCAACACCTCGAAGTCTTGAAGGAATCGTGAATGGACGAAAAGTGACTCTTGGTGCTGATGCTTCTGTGGCGCTTGGTCCGATCGGACGCACAGCCAATGCAGGGACCGATGCCGCTCTCGGTGCGGAAATTTATTCCTATGCCAGAAGTCGAGGTTTGTTTCTGGGAGTGTCGCTCAATGGAGCTGATGTAAGCGTAGACCATGCCGCCGATGCCATGCTCTATGGTCGAAGTGTGAATCCAGCAGATATTTTTTCTGGCCGGGGTTTGGTATTTCATCCTGAGGTCGAGCAACTCATTGAAGACATCGACGCTCGCACGCGAGTTGCTGCCATTTCCTCAGAAACTCGGCTGATATCGCTTCCAGGATCATCTCTGTCTCAACCTCAAACCGTACCGCTGGTGGCTCTTCCGTCGACGCCGGTAACTCCGTCCACATCAGCGCCGCTGGTTCCATCTACACCGATACCAGCGGTGCCACCTGCATCAGTATCCAATCCGCCGCTTGTGCCAATTCCATCGAAACCCTGACAGCTTCGACAAAACTTGTGTTCAACGGATCAGGCGTTGGTCACAATTCCAAGTTTGAAAAGCTGAGGCAAAGCAGTCGTTCGAAAACGGTCGCAGGCGTCTTTCACCAGTTGCGATCGACGCGCAACGTCTGTCACAGGTTTTTCTTCCTCTTGGAGCGAACGGCCTGAAGAGACCAGTCGTGCGTCGACTCGGTCTGCGAGTTGATCGTGACCTCGCTGCACAAGTTCGTCGAGAATCGACGCATCAAAGTCGCCGATCGTATATCCAGTTCCGGTTAAAGTCGATGCGAGCGCAAGCGCGCGACCTGAAAGCGATTCGTTTTTTAAGAGTTGGGAATTAAATGCACAGCCAATGACAAGCGGCTTGGAGGCATCATATGTCTGATCAGAAATTGGCCCGGAACTGAAGTCAAATAAGCCCATGGCAACTCCCGCATCGACCGCCCTGGCGAGTTCTTCTTTTGGTGCACTCGAGAGTTTTGGAGTTGCGAGGATTTCACTCATCCGCATGCTTCCAGAGCCAATAGTTTCTAAAAGCGTTTGGTAGATCGGCCCCTGTACGGTCGATGTCACAACGCCAAGATTCGTTTGAAACGGAAGGGTTGTTCCGGGCCGAGTGACCGAAAAGAAAAGATCATCCATCGCTTCGACTCGGCTTCTGATATCAGGAGTGAGTCGCGGCGATTTGACAAAGATGTCCCATCGAAATGCGGTGTTGGCACAGAAGTCTTTGTGGGCTTCCGTCACCAGTCGATCCTGCGTAGTACGAAAGAGTTCTTGAAACTCAGGGCGGACGCAAAGATCCCAAAAGTTCGTATGGACCGGCAGGCTCCCGGCAAAGGAGAGATCAGCCCCACGAAACATGGATGCTACTTCAGCGAAGTAAAAACTCGTCCAGTGCTCGTTAAGATATTCGTGAACGAGATACCGCACATCTTGTTTGAGCAGGCCGTCGACATACGCCGCGGCACGAGGATTATCCTCAAAGTATTTGGCGTGCTTATCCCGAATAAAGACAAGATACTGAAGTCCTTCACGCATCCGAGAAACACTGTCTCCCTGACGCAAAACCGCATACTGTCGGAGAATACCACGGATCGGTTGCAGATGTGCCCAGCCTGGCATGGCGTTGTAGCTGACAAGAAAAAGTCCGCCGGGAGCAAGTCTTTCTTTCACGACGGCGATGCATTGTTCGCGGACCGCCGGAGCGACCCAACTCAACACGCCATGCATGGCGATAAAATCAAATGTTGGAAGATCATTCGGCAGATGCGCAAAATCTGCGGTGACAATCCTGGCATTTTTCAGAGCTCCACGATCAATATCTTTTTGAACAAGTGCCGTATGTTCTGGATTGATATCCACTCCAACAAACTGTCCCGTAGGATTTGCGGCGGCAAGTGTTGTCAGCGAACGACCCAGGCCACAACCGAGTTCGAGATAGTTGAACCCGTGGTCGACTTTGGGAGGCGCAACTCTGTTGAGAGAAGCCACATACCGAATCGCAGAAGGTGCTAAGTTGGGATAAAATCCTGGCACATAGGCGACGTCTGTGACATATCCAGCAGCTGACGACATTCAAATCTCCTCTTTAAAGTACGAAATACGAAATAAGGCCTGACGAATCGTTGGAGGGTGAAATTATTTCCGGATTCTTCAATATCGTATCAAAAAATCGTTTGAAACCATGAGGGCCGAATAAGCAATGCGTTTTTTGTTTACCTCAAGAACTGCGCAAATTTTTCCCATGCGGTCCAGAGTCCGATAACGAGAAATCCACAAGAAGAAACCCAGAGCAAGAGATCCCATGCGGGACCGGGCTTGAGTCGTGAGTCGATTTTTCGATACCGGAAAAAAATGACGGCCACGGCAATCGCTGCGAGCATGATCGCCTGCGCGGCACCGCTGGCGAGCACCATTCCGACCGGTTCGCGAATGGCGATTGCAAACACCATCGCGACAAGCGGCCAAAGAACCGAGAGCGTTCGGTTCCACCATGCGCGTGAGAGATCGTCGCCGGGCAGCCATCGCGACAAAATGAGTCCGTCAACAACCAGTCTTGCGTTGCCGGCTGCCGCAACAAAGAGTGTTGAATAGAGCACTGCGAAGGCACCTACGAGAAAGACTTCCTCAGCCCATGCCCCGAAAACGGGAACATACATCTGGGAAAGAGTTCTCACCATTTCGCTTCCAACAGGTCGCAGGCCGAGTCGTCCAAGTGTTGTCGCGCCGAGCAAGTAGAACGCTACTGTGACAATCGTGTAGACGCACATCGATCCCCATGCATCCAGTTGCATCACCCGCATCCAGCCTCGCGCACGTTGGGCCCACTCGGGCGAGTCGTCTCTCGGTCCAACCGAACGCCCGTAGCCTTTTTCAAGACACCAGTACGGATAAACAATCAGTTCGCTCGCGCCGACACCGATGATTCCCAGTGTGGCAAGAGCCGTCATCATCGGGCTGCTACCGGGATGAGATTTCGGCAGCCCACCGGTGAGCCCACTCGCAAGTTCGGCCGCCGAAATTCTCCAGAAAGGATCAAACTGGAGCACCCAGAGCGCAACAAGCGTGACAAGCGTGAACGTACCGACCAACAGAATCGAAACAGTTTCAATCAGTCGGTAACGACCTACTGCTAAAAGTGCTGCAGTGATCACGCCGACGATGACCATCCAGATTGTTTCATCCGGTGGCCTCTTTACATTGGCCATTCGAGCAAGAAGCGTTTCGCGTTCTTGTTCGAGCGCATCGGCGTCTTGTGTTTTTCCTTGACGCAGTGCCACTGCGCGATCGACCGTCAGTCGAGCCGAGTGGTCGTGGTCGCGATTCCACTGCGAGCCACTCGAGGTGAGAGGAAGGCCGCCAGAAAGACTCTGAGCAACACCGGCAAGAATGCCTCCTTGCTGTACCACAACAAGACAAGTCATGAGCACCCAGCCCCAATAGATCCAACCGAGCCCTCCCAGCCGCGGTCCCGGCACTTCCTCGAACGCCGCCAGTGGAGTCTTTCCCCACGTGAGTGTCATCCTGCCGATTTCAATCTGTGCCGCAACTTTTACTGCGCAGCCCACAAGAATGAGCCACAGCAGCACAAACCCCGCCTCCGCTCCAACGGTTGTAGTGGCAATCAGTTCGCCACTGCCGACGATGGAACTCGCCAGAATAATGCCCGGTCCGAGATGAACAAATGTTTTTCGCCAACTCGTCGGTGGAAGGCTCGGCGCATCGAATAACGGAGGTGTTTGCATAACAAAAAGATGTGGTTGAGCTTTGAAACGGAAAGGAGTTGAGAAGTTGAAGACGCAGTCAACGGTCAACCGGTCCCCCCATGGATTTGTCGATTGTCCCAAAAATAGACTCTTCCGCCAGCAGCAAAATCAGCAGAATAAAAAAACAAAAAAATAGGTTTTAACTCATGAAACCAAATGAACCGTCCCTGTAGTTTCCCAGAGAAGCCGAAAATGTTAGGATTCATGCTGTTGATCGTTACACAATCAAGTTTAAAAATTGTGTTTCGAGCGGATACTTGTGGGGA
Organism: Planctomycetota bacterium; assembly: GCA_003669585.1. Taxonomy (GTDB): domain Bacteria; phylum Planctomycetota; class Planctomycetia; order Pirellulales; family UBA1268; genus QWOQ01. Next base: position 162,402 of record QWOQ01000015.1, read on the forward strand.
TGTATTGTTCACTCTGTGTTTGTGCGGTATTGCAGGATTTCTTTTTCTGGCGGTCAATCGTTCGGAATCAAAAACGTGAGGGAGGAACAAAAGGATGAAAACCAGACCCATGTGGCTGCGTCGCGCATTCACGCTCGTTGAACTTCTGGTCGTGATCGCAATTATCGGAATTCTTGTTGGATTACTGTTGCCAGCCGTGCAGGCTGCTCGGGAGAGTGCGAGGCGAGCATCGTGTTCGAGTAACATAAAACAACTTGCAACCGCCAGCGAGCAGCATGTGTCAAGCACGGGACGTTTTCCAACTGGTGGCTGGGGATGGATGTGGGTCGGCGATTTTGATCGTGGCAATGATCGGCAGCAATCTGGCGGTTGGACATACAATGTTCTTCCATTTGTCGAGGGCTCGGTTGTGCATGCGATGCCCAAGGATGGGAAGCCGAATGAACTCACGACGCCCCAGCTCGACGGAGCGGCGCTGGCTATCACAACTCCGGAGCAGATTTTTTATTGCCCAACCCGAAGACCAAAGGGAAGGTATCCAAATCAGATCGGTACGATTGCCTACAACAGTAGTCCAATGCCTGCGGGATCTGGGGGCATCGCCAGATCGGATTATGCAATCAACGCCGGTGATGGAAATCCGGAGATTTTTGGCGGGCCGCCTACAAGTGCGCTTGCCAATGCCGATGGATACGCATGGCCTGCCACAACGTCGGCGGCATCGTTTTCAGGTATTTCATTTCTGCGAAGTGAGATCACGCCTGCCGCAATTAAGGATGGGCTTTCGATGACGTATCTCATTAGTGAGAAATATATGAATCCAGATAATTACCAGACCGGTTACGACGCTGGTGACAACGAGAATTGGCTCACAGGATTCAATAATGATAATTTTCGCGCAACCGCATGGCCGCCGATGCCGGATACCCGCGGCTTGCAATCGAGTTATATTTTTGGAAGTGCCCATGCTCAGGTGTTCAATATGGCTTTCTGCGACGGATCCGTGCGCACAATTTCATATACTATTGATCCGACGGTCCACAAACATCTGGGAAACCGATTGAATAATGTTCGAGACGGGGTAGTCGTCCCAAATTTTTAGGAACAGAGAAGCCACACGGATTCATTCAAGCCGATGGCTTTTGGTGTGGAGTGCGGCAGCAAAGAAGTGTGTTTGAAGAAATAGGCCAGCGTTTTTGGAGCGTAGATACAACTCAAATAACAGACAACAAATATGAGAACACACCAACTTCGTTACGCCTTCACGCTCGTTGAACTTCTGGTTGTGATTGCCATTATCGGCATTCTTCTCGGTCTTCTCATGCCGGCAGTGCAATCAGCGAGAGAGAGCGCCAGAAAGGCAAGTTGTCAGAACAATCTCAAACAGATTGGTCTGGGTGTGCAGCAGCATGTTCAATCCAACGGTTTTTTTCCTTCAGCAGGATGGGGTTGGCATTGGACGGGCGATCCGGATCTGGGGTTTGGACGTTCGCAACCCGGAAGCTGGATCTTCAGCATTCTTCCCTATATCGAAGAAACGGTGATCTACAAATTCGCATCGGATGGCAAACCAAACGAAATCACCGCAGCTCAAATGGCAGGCGCCGAACAGGCTGGGAAAACACCGATTGGGCTATTCTGCTGCCCTTCTCGTCGTCGGCCGATGCAGCATCAGTGCACTATTTATAACAATTCGAGTTCTCCGCTTCACAACTCCAATATTCCGACACTGAGTAACAGGGCCGACTACGAAGCCAATGCAGGATCAGTCAAGGTCATGTGGGGAGGAGGGCCCAACGGTTTGGCGGCAGGTCTTGCAGGGCAAGGATTTTCCGACATGACGAATTCAAACGGGATCGTTTTTCAGCGAAGTGAAATAAAGCCTGCTCAGATACTCGATGGTCTGAGTAACACCTATTTTGGTGGTGAAAAATATTTGAACCCAGACAATTATGAAAAACCGTACGACGCTGGTGACGATCACAGCATGTTTGCGGGTGATGATTATGACACGCAAGGGTGGACCGACGCAGTCCCGCTTCAAGATCAGCGAGGCCGAGCAGACTATTGGCGATTTGGCAGCGCCCATGCAGGCGCCGTTAATATGGCTTTCTGCGACGGATCGGTGCGAGCGATTGCCTATTCGGTTGATCCAACAGTTCACACGTTGCTCGGCCATCGAAAAGACAAGCAAGTGGTGAGCGTTCCACAATAAGAGGAGTCAATGAAGGTAAGTCATTGGCTCGTACATGATTATGATGAAAGCAGTCGTGGAATCTTTTTTACAACCCAATATGGTTCTTTTTGTTTGTGTTCATAACGCCGGTCGATCGCAGATGGCCGAGGCCATTTTTAATGCGTCGGCAAAGAAACGCGGGCTGGATCTGCGTGCGGTTTCTGCCGGCACCGTGGGGGGATCGAGCATCAATCCGCTGGCTCGGGATGCAACGAGTGAAATTGGGATTTCCATGGACGGCCAGCGACCCAAGGTGCTTACACAAGAACTGGTCGACGCATCACGAGTCGTGATTACGATGGGCTGCGGTGTCGATGCCCAGGCCTGTCCCGCGAGATTGCTTGTGAGCGAGGATTGGGGACTCGACGATCCCAAGGGCCAGTCAATTGAGGTGGTGCGTGTGATACGCGATGAGATTAGTCGTCGCGTGGAATTGCTTCTGGATGAAATGTCTGCTGACAAACCGGCTCAGTAAAAAGTTTGGAAAGCGATGCCAACAGTCAGTAGTGTTCTCGCAAAAGCGGAAAAAATTTCCCTTCCAGCCGCGAGCCTTTCGCCACCGGCGGCATCCCGACCAGAAGTGGTTCGTCGGAGTCGCTTCTCGTGCCGTCGAGGCAAACATTGATTACGACGGCTCGACGCGGTCGTTCGGTCAAGTTCGCTTTTGAGCCATGAATTAAAAGCGGATGATGAAACGTCGCTTCGCCCGCTTTGAGTTCGATGGGAAGTGGCTTAAAAGCCACCATTTGTTCATCGTTGAGCACCGAGCGAATGGATTCCATGTTACCCGCGAGGCCTGTTGCCGGCAGGAGCGGCCAGCGATGAGAACCGGGAATATAGTGCATGCACCCGTTCTCGACAGTTGCATCGTCGAGACCGATCCAACAGGTCAGGTGATTCATTGGAATGGTTCTGTTCCAGTAGGAATAGTCTTGATGCCACGCTACGACACCGCCATGTTTGGCAGGTTTGCAAAACAGTTGATCATGCCAGAATCGCACCGATCCCCCGAGAAGCTGGCCGGCTGGAACCGTGAATTGCGGGTGCCATAGGAGATCATGAAATGCCGATTTAATTCGCCATGCACCCAAAGCATGGAAAAGTACTTTGCTGGGGTCGGCCGACTCGTTCGAGTGGTATTCGTGAAAGAGTTCGTGCCCGGCGACGTGGGGATTGAATAAATCGGAAAGCTGTGTGCGGAGCATCTCGATTTGTGTGTCATTGAGAATTTTGATTCCAGCAACGTAGCCATATTCCTTGTAATGCGCCATCTGTTGGGGAGTAATTCTCATTGTCGAGGGATCGACCGTGAGCGGGTCGCAGCCGAGAAAGTCGCTTACCGGAGCGTGGTCGTTTGCTAGGTCACGAACGCTTGTAGTGGAACCGGTAGCCATAACACCTCCGAGAAGTATCAACATAAAAAAGCTATGATATTCAGAATAGAGAATCAGGCAGAATACCGAGACTCAAACCCCTTCATCAATACCGTTTGACGATCATCGATCAGAATCAAAAAAAGGGATCATTTTTGTAGAATTCTCAAAGGTCAAAAATCGAAACAAGAGAGCAATTATTTATGTCCAAACGGATTGTCGATGTTGGCAGTTGTGGCTACGACCACGGCATGCTTCAGCGATATTTTTCCAGTACATTTGGTTCTTCAATCGAACAGGCCAACCACTGGCAGGATCTTTCGTGTCTTCGCGAAAAAGGCCCGATCGACCTCGTGCTCGTCAATCGTCTCCTTGACGCCGATGGATCGTCCGGTCTTGAGATTGTTTCAAGGATCGTTGCCGATGGGCGATTTGCAGGCACGATAACGATGCTCGTTTCCAATCATGAAAGTGCACAAGCCGAGGCGATCGTTCGTGGTGCTAAACGAGGGTTCGGTAAAGCCATTCTTCAAGAACCCGAAGTGGAAATCCTGCTTGCGGCCGTGCTTCGTCCATGCGTGCAACCAATCCGTTACGAGGAGTCATCGCTATGAAAATGAAAGTCATCACGCTCTTCACCGTGATTGTATCACTAGCATCATGGATGACCGAACAAGGAAGAGCTGAATTCTCTCAGAATGCCGACGGAGTCATCGTGCTTACTCCCGATTCCAAACAGCCAGACGCTTCCTTTGACTTTCAGCCAACTCGATGGGGATCTTACGACGTATCAATTTCTCTCGACACAACCGACGGCACTGAAGTCGAACTTCGCATGCGTCAGCATCGTGTAGAAAAAGTTGACGGAAAAAATGTGGAACAGTCGAGTATGTATTCACTGAAAGGACGAGTGAAAGCAGAAACATTTCTTGCAGGCCGCGTGAAATTTGTATCGGCCGAGAAAGTGTCGCTCGAAGTTGTTGATGGAACCGGTATAAACCTGCTCAAGAGTGTTCGCCACATCCTGTTAAAGCCAGCCCCTGAAGGCGAATCGATTGTGCAGCAGGGTGATCGAACAGTTGTCCTCGAGAGTGCCAATTGTACCGTTCATGGAGTGAGCCTGCGGTACGAGCCACAGCCACACAAAAATACGATTGGTTATTGGTCGAATGTATCTGACTGGGCAAGTTGGGATTTTGATCTCAAAATACCAGGCCGGTTTAGGGTCGTTCTCAGGCAGGGATGTGGTAGCGGTCATGGGGGAAGCAAGGCAAAAATTTCAGTGGGTACAAGTGCAATCGAATTTATGGTGATTGAAACGGGTGGATTTCAAACCTGGCTCGATCGCGATCTCGGAACGATTGTAATCGATACCCCCGGACGTTATTCGCTGGACTTGCGAGCTCTTTCAAAAGTAAGTGGTGCTGTAATGGATTGCCAATCGATCAAGCTTGAGCCGGTTCCATGAATCGAGAGAGGCACGAACCGTTTTGTCAGGGGAGTTCTCTGATGCGAAGGTTTCGAAATTCAACCGGTGCGCCTTCAGATTCCAAACACAAAAATCCCGTAGCAGGTTTGCAATCTCGGCCCCCTGAAACTTCTTCACCATTGACCCACAGTCGCACCTCACCGTTGATGGCCCGTATGTAATAGTGGTTCCATTGATTGATTCCCAGGCTTAAGTTTTTGCGGGGAAAGCTCCGTTTGCCATCGGGTGCAACGGGCTCAAACGGTTTCATATCCGAACCTCCGACCGGAAATACATCGCCGTGGGTCGTAAACCAGTCCGCCTTTTTGCCCGCAGATTTTTCGAAATGTGCGGCGTAGCCATGGTCGAGCACCTGCACCTCGATTCCCCCGGGGGGAAGCTGTCCAGGTTTGATCGACGAAAGAGCCGACTCCGGTGCCCATAAAAATACGCCAGAATTTCCTCCATCGCTCAAGTGCCGCCATTCCACGACCAATTCAATATTTGTTACGGGGGTGCGCATTCGAATCACACCAACCGGTTTGCCGGTGCAGTGAACGCTCCCGGCCTTCCACGTCCATGTATCGGAGTCACAGTTTACGTTCACAAAATCGTTTTCCCCAAGAGTCCGCCAGTCAGGTCCGATGCCGTCGATAAACGCTTTTGAAACAACTTTTTCCTCTGCGTGGAGCGAAGTGAGAGAAACGTTTTCGATGAAGCAGAAGGTACCGTAAAAAGCCAGCGACATGCCGAGTGAACGAATGGTGTGTGCAATCGATCGGTCATGGAAAAGCGTGCAACGTGAGAATGACATGTCATAACTCCTGTAAGAAATTAAAAAGGAATGCGTTGAAGAATCTGACTCGGTCGATTTTTTGAGTACGGTACAATTTTCAGCAGTTATCGTAACCGGTTAGGGCTTGGAGTGGAGTGATACATTCAATGCGTCAAGGATATCGGTATTGTGTGTCATGGCGATGGCACATCACAGCGATTTGTGCCTGTATTTGCATCTCTTTTTCATGCACCGGCAGCAACACTTCGGCGGTCGGCGCAATGACCACATGGGATGGCCGGCATTCCATTGAAAAAATTGCGCTACATGTGGTTTATTTTGTTCCCAATGACCGAGTCCCACTCGCTGACTGGAGGCTAAGAGTTGATTACTTGTGTCGGCGCATCGAGGAATTTCATGCGAGGGAATTCGGTGAGCAGTCAACGCTTACAACAATCGTTCGTCCTGAGCCTTTCATCTCAAAGAGATCGTCACAACAATTGCGAAATGGAAATGCGGATGCCATTTTTTTCAAAACACTTGAAGAAACTGACGCCGCGATTTCGGTGGTCAAAGAACCAGACGGCGCCTTTCCGATTGTGCTTGCCCTCAGCGACATCAACTGGAGGCCGCTGGATGACTTTTCTCGAATGGCGCCACGCCACGATGGGTATCGCTTTGAGGGAAGCGAAAATGAAAGAGTGCATGTTCCTGGAGCGGCTTCTGGTGGCGCTCGAGCGACCTATCTCGCCGATGCAGGAAAGGGCTGGGGATTAGTGAGCGCCGATGGATGGCGAGTGCCGTATCGAGGCAGCGACTGCGTTGTCTACCACGAAGGAGTTGGGCACGCTGTTGGACTTCCGCATCCTGACGAAAGTGATAACTCTGTCATGGGTCTTGGTCAGTACGCCGGATGGATCAGCCAGTCGTGGGTGACGCAGTCGCAGAAGGAAAAGCTAGGGTGGTTGCCGCCGAAAGTCTCGTTGGATCGAGACACAGATCTGTTCTCGTCATTTGTTGTCTGGGTTGATCCGGTCGTACCTCGGCCCGGCCAGCCAGTGTCGCTTGTGCTCAAGTGGCCTGATCAACAGAAGATCAAACAGTGTTTTGTCCAGGTTCAGACGTCGCTGCGTGGTCCATGGGTGATGGTGCCTTCGAATGATACGCAGATTGAAAAGAAACGAATTGAACTCGGATCATTTGACCGGGCGTCGGCCGTTTCATACCGAATACAGGCAAAGACAGAGGATCAAACGGACGTTGAATTATGGGGATATTTTCAGGTTCGATCCGATCCCGGACAAAGTCCCGCGCCACAGGAAGTTGATCTGGCGGATCAGAATGAGTTCTCTGCCCCGGGCGAAGCCAAAGAGGTCGAGGAGATTGATCTCTTGCCATTCATCGATCCCAAGAGGGATTCCGTGAATGGCACGTGGACTTTTCAGGACAATGAAAGCAGTCGGATTCTGGAAAGTCCAAAGGCCTTTGGAGCAAGACTTGAAATCCCATTTGTTCTACCGGAAGAATATCGCCTCACGGTGATCGCCGAACCTTTGGACGCACCCAACGGCCTTATTCTTGGTCAGCGATTAGCAGGGAGTCGTTTTCTAGTCTTGCTTGGCTACGCAGAGAAAAACAATCAAGTGAGTGCGCTTGAAAATATTGACGAACAAAATGTTGCAACGAATCAGACGCGGATTGAAGGGGAAGTTTTTAAGCGCAATCGGTTGAGTGAAATTGTCTGTACGGTCAGACGCAGCGGGGTTCAGGTGTTGGTCGATGGAAAAGAGTGGATCGACTGGAAGGGAATTGGCACGCGGCTTTCTCTGTCGGAGTACTGGAAAACTCCTCACAGCGACGTTCTTTTTCTCGGCGCATACGACTGTCGCTATAGGTTCCTGCGAATCGGACTGACGCCGCTTTCTGAAAAACAATCTCAGCCAGCCGCCGCCGTGCCAGATGCAAATCCATAAAGAATCTTGGAACAGCCTGCCTACTTGTTAGTCATCAAAAGGGCGGCGAACCTTGCGGTCGGGATCAGGAGAAGATGGTTTCGGTTGAGGCTTTGATTTTTTTGTATCGCTTGGAATCGTGGCTGACTCAGAGTCTTCGGATTCGGCCATTTCCTGTTTCTCGCGCCACGGCTTGCCGGCCTCGTAGTTTGTCAGTTCATTTTGTAACTGTTTTTGAACTTCACTCTTTACGTCGCTTGCCTCTACCGCTTTTGCACTGTATTTTTTCGCTTCTTCAAAATCCCCTGTCTCGGCGTATCCCGCAGCAAGAGTGCTGATAATGTGAGCTTCTTTCCATTCAGTTTGCTCACAAGCTTTTGTCGCCAGTTCGATGGCTCGTTTTCCATCGCGAAGAGCATCGTCGGGGGATGTGGAAAGCAGCCAAGACAGATTGTTGAGCACTCCAGAATCAAGAGGTTTCAGTTGAAGTGCTTTTTCAAGGTCGACAATGGCTTCTTCGTGGTTTCCGATTGAAATCAGAGCATCGCTGCGGCCTCGGCGACTGGCAAATTGTGCGTCATCGAGTTCAATGGCTCGTGAAAATCTTCGGATCGCCTCTCGCGGCTGTTTTGCCGCCAGATAAAGCATTCCAAGCTGACCAGCGAGAAGCGGATCATCTAGATTCTGTGCCGCAAGTTTTTGGAAGTCGCGAATTGCCGAAGCGTAATCGTTGGCGTCGGCCGCAATTAATCCACGTAGTTCGAGAGCTGCAGGATGATCGGGAAATTTCTCAAGCACCTGTTCGAGATCTTGCTTTGCGCTGTCGGTATCGCCAGCCTGCTGATGAATTCTTGCTCGAAGCACGAGTGGAATCGCGTCATTGGGTTCAAGCTGTATTGCCTTTTCCAGATCAGCAAGCGCCTTCGGGCTCTCTCCCCGAAGTGCCAGAACTCTTGCTCGTTGCAGACGAGGGCCGCTCGAATCGGGCTCGAGCTCTACAGCGCGGTCAAAACTTTTCTCTGCATCATCAAGTTTTTCAAGCATGAGTTGCGCCATGCCGAGCGCTTCGTGCAGGCCGGCATCTTTCGGATCTTCCTCGATCGCCACCCCAAGATCGGCAATCGCCTTTTCAAATTCGTCACCGAGCAGATGAAAGAGACCGCGTGATCGACGAATATCTTTGTCGCGTGGTGCCAGTTCCACAGCTTTGTCGTAATCAGATTGCCGGCTTTCACGATCCTCTTCGAGATCGCCTCGGAGCACATGAGCCTGTGCCATCTGGAGATTGTCGTTGGCCACTAATTCAAGTGCAGAATCAACGGCCTTTTTTGCCCGCTGGAGATCACCGCCAGGAAGTCGCTCAAGTTTTGCGATCATCAGATGTGCTTCACCGAGTTTTGGATCTCGTGAGATCGCCTCATCAAGATCTCGTAAGGCATACTTTCGCATTCTTGGCCACTGCTCGTTGGGTGAGGGCGGATCAAAAATCGCTTCTACGACCATGCCTGCTCGATCAACAAGCGTGCCGGTATAGAGATCCTCGGCAAACTGCTTCGAATCTTTTGGAAGCCCCTTTTTGATTGCGGTTTTGCACAGTTCGAGGACTCGGTCAAAATCCTCAAGATTTTGTGAAGAGAGCTTGGCGTCAATGGCTGCATCCAAGTCGGGCTGGCCTGCATCACCTTCAAGAGAATCGTCTTGGGCAGCCATTGCCTTCAGAACGAAAAAGTTGCAAGAAGGACCGTTGAACGTTGCGATCGAAAACGTCCCCATCACCAAACATGAGGCAATCGATCGAAACGAGTGCAATCTGAATGATCTCATCACAAATGCTCCCTGCGCTACGAAAATATTCGTAGCGGTTGATTTTTTCTCAATTCGTTGTTTATGAAATTCACATTCCCGTCAGCAGTATCAGTCCTCCATCGATTCACCGCAATGCGAAAGCGACAGCGGACAAAAGTCCTGCGGAAAAGAGTTTTCTTCGGGTGTTGGGCAGTCTGAACGTCTTGACTAGAGGGGAGCCGGAAGATCGCGATTGGCAAAAATGATCGTTCCAAGTGCGTAGGCTGCGACACCAATTCCTAATAAAATTCCATCGTAGAGCAAAAGAATTTGCCAGGCGTGATCAGGATCGGCAACGAACTGTTGTGGTTCAAATGCATTGAGTACCGAGAGATAGCCCGCGAATCCCCAGGTGGAACTCATTCTGCCGACAAGTTTGGCAAGAATTGAGAAGACGTGAAAGCCGCACATCATGCCGATCGTGCGCCATCGGTAGCTGTCTGCTGCAGAAATGCATGCCGTGAGCCCTGCCGTGCAGAACATGAGCCCAAACACATTTGCGACTGCTGGAATGAAAAGACGTGGATCGACTTTTCCGCTCCATGGACCAAATGTCAAACCTGACCATAGTCCAAAATAAAGTACCGCGCAGAGAAGGGCCGCGGCACTGGTCGTAGCAATTGCCTGAGTGATATAAACGGCGGTCCTGCTTACCGGTTGAGCGAGGACCATTTCCATGGTGCCTCGTTCCAGTTGGCCCGATACCGCATCACTTCCCCGAGTAATTCCCCAGACCGTTGCCGCAAGAACGACCACTGGATCGACCAACGCAAGTGCCACGCGACCGGAATGGGTTGCTATATCAGCAAAGGGAACGCTCGACAGACGCTGCCAATTCTTAGGAATTGCGCGAAGTAACACATCTTGAAATGCGGACATTTCGATCTGCGACGAAAGCCAGATATAGATCCAAGGAAATACCAGCCAAAGCACCGAAAGACTCAAAACGAGTCCTCGTTGATCCCCCCAACTTTTTCGCCAAAGCGCAGTGTTCCACATAGGATCAGTTCAAACGTGAGTGTGATGAAAAGTATCAGAAGAAGATGCGTGTAGAGGCGTATTTACAATCTCTGTCGCGATCCCGACGCTTCGGTGAAACTGATCGTAGATTGCGGATAGACCGACCGGTTCGATGGTCACTTCATCGATGGAAAGCGTCGCGAGCCAACCAAGAATCGGTGAAAGTTCATTGGAAGCCTCAAGCACAATGCGGTCTGATGTTCGAGAAATGCAAGAGACGCGGGATTCGAGTTCGTGTGGAATCGTACCAAAAGGACCAGTGAGCCGCGCCCGAATCCGATGACGCTTTCGCAAGAGCGCAATCGACTGCTCATGCACCAGCGCACCAGATCTTAGAATCACAACTCGATCGCAGGTTTCTTCAACCTCCGAAAGCACGTGTGAAGAAAAAATAACGGTGCGGCCAGCGGCCTGTGATTCTCGCACCAACGTGAGCACTTCTGCTCGCGCCGTAGGGTCGAGGTTGGCCGTTGGCTCATCGAGAACTATCAATTCGCAGTCGGTTGCAAGAACTGCCGCCAACGCGAGTTTCTGGCGCATACCAGTACTCATTCTCGCGACTTGACGGGTGAGGTCGAGTTCGAGTCGATCTGCAATACGGATCGCAGACTGCTCGTGCGAACCTGTTCGAAGTCGAGAAAAAAATGAAAGTACCTGCCTTCCGTTCATTCGCCGAAAGAGTCGGGCTTCTCCGGGAAGATACGCAGTGTGTTTTCGAACCTCAAGCGACTGAGATCGACAGTCAAACCCTACGACCGTTGCCGAGCCTGAAGTCGGTTTGATGTAGCCCATCAACAGACGAAGAAGCGTCGTTTTTCCAGCGCCGTTTGGGCCTAAAAGTCCAAAAACCTCTCCGCTGCGAACCCCCAGAGTGCAATCAGAAAGCGCATGGGTTGCCGGATAATGTTTAGACAGATGCGTGGTCTGAACAATCATTTGTCAAAACATCCCCAAGAAAGACTTTGAGCATCACCTAGGGCACACGCTTTTTGGCGGTCGCCAAGTGGAATGGCATCAGAAAAAACAACGACTCCACTGTAGGAGCATGCGACAGGACTCGCCAGACGCACGGGATCAAAAAGCTTATTTCTATCGGAAACAAAAGTTCAAAATGAACTGTCCGGCACGAGTTCAACCGAATAGTTGCCATTCGCGCCCAAAGTAATAGGCGGCCAGCAGGAACCCAATGGCAGCCACTCCATGCCGAACCAGGGCAGCTGGAATTCTGCGTGCAAGCACAGATCCTACCAATCCGCCAGCAAGTGAACCACAGGCCATAACACCCACGCTTGGCCAATGGACATTGCTCAACCCAGCAAATGATCCGAGTACAAAAAGGCCTGCGGCAGTTCCGTTGACCGCGGTTGCCAGTTCATTTTTGACGGAGTTCAGTCTGTGAATGTCTCCCAGGCGGGCCATACCGAGGGAAGCGAGCATCAGAATGCCGATGCCCGCACCAAAATAGCCCCCGTACACTGCAATCAAAAACTGTGAACATGCCATCCAAGCAAGAGAACGTTGAGAAAGTGAATCCCGATTGAGGAGATCATTGTTTTCACAACTGCTTGTTGAGGAGCGAACTGAAAGCGATGAGATCCAAGGCTGTAAAGCAAAAAGAATTGCTGCTAAGAGAACCAGCCACGGTACCAATCTATTAAAACTCGATGAAGGCAGACCGATCAGAGCAACGGAACCAAGAAGTGCTCCAGTAATGCTCGGCACGAGCAGCCATCTCGACCACTCGGGAGTTGCGCGACGTTCATCGCGGTAGGCCCATGCGGCGGTGAGGGCTCCTGGCCAGAGACCTATCGTGCTTGTGGTGTTTGCAGTCACCATGCCGCCGGGAATATCCGAAAGCATCGCTCCCAAAACAGGAAATGTCAGCAGCGTGCCGCCACCAGCCACCGAGTTGACCGCAGCACCACAAAAAGAGACTGTTGCCAGAAGGATTGCATCCAGAATCAGATTGATCGCTTGTTCCTCACCATTCATGGCGCATCATCCGGCACTCCAGCAGGAGGTTTTCGCGGTGCGACGCGGCCGGGCCGACCGGGGCGATCTGGTTTGGCAGGAGGTTTGTCATCGTTCATGTCGTCAGCGGCATCCTTTTTCACAGGGGGTTTGTTCGGAATTTGGATCACTGGCGCTGCCATTGGTTTGGCGACTGCTGGTATGACGTCCGGAGGAAGAGAATAGATCCCCTGACCGCAATCGGCCAGAAGATAACCCGCCCAGAAAAGTGGGTGAGATGCGTCGGCAGGAATACAACGAGGGTCAATCTTCATTCGGGGTTCGAGTTGTAGGTCTGGTTCCTCGTCAATGACAATCGAGACCGATCGCTGCCAGCTTTCTGACGCAGGCGTATCGCCCGTTGAAGCATCACGCAGAAATTCTTCGATGAGATCGACGGTTATTTTCCCTCCCATTCGCCAACGAGACACGATGGCCGTGCGTGCTCCAGAGGCGAGAAGATCGGTAACGGCCATAAAAATATCAGATCCCAGAGGCGCTGTTGTCTTTGAGTTTGATCCTGGTAGCAGCGGTTGCATTCCAGGAAGAATCACTCGTACCGGATGTTTTCGAGGCGACGATAACCACATACCAAAAGTCATTCCCTGCCGATCCTGTGCAGAAGGCACCATTGGTCTTGCAACGACTGGGCCTTCGCCAACAAGTTCGTCAAGGACCAGAAGAGATTCCACAACGGAACCGACCAATGGTAGTGGCAGACTTTTTTCATGAACAGGAAGAGGAAATACTCGATCAAGTGAACGTCTGAGTCGATCCAAATTCTCTTGGGCAATTTCGGGCGCATCACCACGAAAAAGTTTTCCCGAGCAGAGGCCCATAACGCCGCCGCCTCTGGTGGGCGTGAACTTCATCACCGCTGTGCCGGCAGTCGGACTGTACCGAACTCGACAGCAATCACGAAGCAATTCTTTGTGATCCCCTGTGCCCACGGGCAAAAGTTCAAATGGCAAGCACCAAAGCAATCCATCCGGAATGATCACAAGTTCGTCGATATTCTCGGCAAGGGAGACTTTTGAATTTTCAAAGAGAAGTTCCGAGATTTTTTCTGCGTGTGAACGCCATCGAGATTTTTCGAGTCGCTCAGTTGAAATCGATGCAACGGTGTTGCCCACTCCCAGCTCTTTAAACAGAGCCACAATTTCTTCAGTCAGCAGCTTTGTATTTTTTATCTGCCAGAGTGCGGTGCGATCATTACTTTGAAGAACACCGGTCAAACCAGAGGAAATCCAGTAAAAAGAGAGCATCAACTGTCCCTTTTGAAGACGCCGTCGTACTTCAACAGGAGGCCCTCGTGGTGGAAAAGTAACTGGTATGGGATCGCGTCCAGAAGCAATGCTTGTCAGAAACTGAGTTCGTTGACGTGACACATCGGCGAAACGTTTCCATCGCTGCACATTTCCAGGCAATGAACCATCTGCATTTCCTGCCTGTGCGGCTTGCGTGATCGTCGCCGACATCTCGGTGCGCAGGGTATTGAATTCCTGGTCGATCTGCGCCAATTGAGGAACCCTTGCCAAAATGCCGCCTCGTTGCAGAAGTGCTTGTGGGTCGAGATCCTCAGGGTTTCCGAAGAGCCATTCCGTATTTATTCGTCTGCCTCCGAGAGGCTGGGCCGAAAGCCATCGTGAACGCAACATTGCGTCACCGGCGATAAGAAAAGCTTCGTTGTTTCGACTGTCTCGGCGCAACGCAGCAACCATCCATGCATCGAAGGCTTCAAGACGAGGAGTCGACGTCGTCGTGATCGTGCCGAGCGGATCAAGAGATTGTTCCCGCACAGTTGGATCGGCCAGCAGTTCAGAAAAACGTTCATCGGCCTCGCGGTCCGAAAGAGATCCAGAACCTGACACGAATATTTCCAGAAGGCGTTCGGTACGAAAAAGTTTGACATTGTGAGGGGATTGAATCAGACATGCTTTTGCCAGTTCACGATCCCCGTTGTCGGTTGCTCCCTGAAGAAAAAAAACAAGGCTCTTGGCATAGCTCGTTTTGAATCCAATCAACCCGCGTCCCATGTCGCCTCGGAGCGTTCGGGAATCGATCTCTAAAAGTGCCGCGTCCGCAGAACGGATGTCGCCGAGGAGCGCACTGGTCTCAGCTTTCATGGCGAGGAGCCGCAGCCTGAGCGCTGGGAGGTTGGTGCGAGCCCATAGTGCGGCGGCTTCAATCGAAGGAGGAGTTCCTGGCGAACCCGCAGCCAAATGAGCGATTTGAACGTATCGAAACGCCTCTTCCAGTGCTCTGGTATCACCGTAATTCGCGGCGACATACGTGGCTTCTTCAAAATACTTTACTGCCGCTGCTGCGGCGTCACGATCCATGGCGATGCGGCCCAAAACAATCAGCCCCCACGCCGTGAGAGGGTGGTCAAATTGGCCTCCCACCAGCAGGCCGCGTTCGAGCAGCGGGATTGCCTGATCCGATTTTCCTTGTGCCCATGAGGCTGTTCCGAGGGCGATGTCAATCCATGATTGCGACCAGTGATTTGGTGGAGCAGGCCGACGGGAAAGTGCACGAGCCGCCTGGTCCAGCGAATCGTTTGTTCGCGCCAGTGGTCCTAAGAGATCGCCACGACGGTAGAGACTCACAACGGTCGAACGGATAATTTCCTGTGGTCGAATTGGAAAACTAAACGGCGCAGAAAGCACCCCCCCTTTTTGTAAAACTTTCTGCGGATCGGCTTCACCTTGCCGGATCAACATGGTGTCTGGAATTATCGCTGCGACACTATTGCGTGCGCTGCGGCCCCACGCCGTGATTGGTGCACTTCCCATCGCTCGCAAATTCTGATCAGGAAATTGTACGGCCAGCATCCAATCGGCATGCGCAGCACTGAGCAAAAGCGATTCATCGTAAGCGGCTACCGCCTGACGCATTTGTCCCAGTTCGTAGTGGCACTCCCCAACAACCATTGCACTTGCGATGGCATCAATCCATCGCTGCTGGCCAGCCTTGATGCCGCCTGAATATTCGGCGGTAGCCATTTGAAGTGCTCCGGAATAGTTTCCCTGTGAGAGTTCCGCCAGTGCCATATCGTAGGCCGGAGATGGAACCGTTTTGCCCCCACGCGGAGCCCCGATCCCTGGCGCAAGAATTGTCTGCGCGAACAAAAACTCAGATTGAATTACAAGCAAAGCCGTAACCGTGAAACAAATGCACACCGCCACCCAATCGCGAACTCGATTGCGTTCACGGCCTTGTGTTCCAACATAAATCAGTTCGAGATGCAGTTGAGACATTCGATTTCTTTTATTTTAGAAAATGTCAAAAAAGAATCGACTTTCTAAAGACGCCTCTGACCACCGGTGCTGCTGCTTGCGATGCAGGGTTGAGCAAGGAATCCATTCTAGAGAAGTCTTCCTCAACAACGCGACAACGCGTGACGGGCGTCCATAAAAGCGTTTTGGAAACAGAATCCAAGCATCGACTCTGATCGAATCCGCGAGAAAGTCCCTTCTATGGATCTTTTTTCTCGAAGTTGAATCGCTCGATGTAAAAATAGGATGACTGGTGAACTTTATGAGCGTTCCAAAATAAGGATTCAATGGGTTAACCAAAGTTTGACGGTTCTGCGGGCCGATATTCCAAATACCGCCTCTCGAGCGATCCGGTCCACGACGATGCGATTCATCGTGAAAATTGAAAATGAGGAAGACCATGAAGAACTCCTGCCGCAAGTGGAACAACCAGTTTCGATGGTCTGCGCTTGTGGGCCTCGCTGGCGTAGCGATCAGCAGTGCCGGTTGTCAGGTGGATATTGGAGGTCAGACACTTCCCAGTGCCTACTACCTGCAGGACGATATTCAGTACTTCCCAGCCGGACCCGAGTTTAAGCTCTCCAAAGAAGCTGCGGCCCTCCAGGCGTATCAGAAAGAAACTGCTGAATCGGGAGATGCTGGCGATCGCTAGACGAATGAAGTTTGAGGCTTTCGTCGATTGCATTGCCGGGCGAGCCGCTTCTGAAAAGGAACAGAACTGCTGAAAGTTCGATTTTCCGGCGGTTTTAGGGAGTTCTCAAATCGCCATTGGCCCTCAAGGTTGCAAATGGCAAGACTATCGTTAGACTCTCCGCCCGTGGGTTGACGGCCCGAAAACTTTGGTCAAAATAAGTTTTCTGTGGGTTTTCAGCCCCGATCAAAGGCAAGCAAATAGAGTTTGCTGGACGGGGAGCCTTCAATGCAGCGTATTTATGGCCGGTGGAACAGATCTTCTGATTGGCGAATTTGTGCGATCGTTCGACGATCGACACAGACTTGCGATTCCACCAGAGCTTGCGTCACCGCTGATGGCTGGAGGTCGCAAGTGCGCACTCGCCAAGGAACGTCAAGGCTGCCTGTCGATTTGGACGCAGTCGGAATGGAAGCTGCAAGTCGAATCGGCGGTCGATGTGCTCCGAGCCAAATGGAAAGCGGGACTGCTTGTTCAGCGTTCATCGCAGGTTCAGGATGTGGGAAGATTGCTCTCAACGCGTCATCGGTGGGTGTCGCTCGCGGGAAGAGGCAGACTGGTTGTTCCAGAAGGTTTTCGAGAATTTCTGGGAGTCGAACCGGGCGGCACTGTGATCGTGGTTGGAGCGGCGGTGTGCATCGAACTGTGGCAGCCGTCGGCATGGCACGCTTTTATCACTGCGGAAATGCCGCAGTTCCGCCAACAACTCGGCGAACTCATTGGCTGATTCGCACACGCTTTGTCATGCGAGGGCCGCGTGACGTGTGGCGACGGTATTCGAATCAGAGATCCTTTTCAGAAGTGCGCGTTGCATGCTGCTAAGGCGCTCAGAAACAACTGTAAAAAAATCACGAAACAAGAAAACAGATCAGCGATCACTGAAAAAATTGGCCATGCCCGGAAGAGAGGGAAACGATCAGCCTGAGAAAGTGAACCCGATCAGGATTTGAGATTGCCATGGAGTGGGGCCTGTCGGCATGGATGCTGCCAAGGGACCTCCTCCGGGCATGGCCACGAAGATTCTGCCGAGAGGCCCCGAGTGCCGTGCGACATGGAGCGTTGCCGGCACGCGGCGGCCAATGACATCTCCGGCATCTCCGGCATCTCCGGCATCTCCATCGAATTCAATTGCTTCTACGATCGAACGTATTGGCAGTCGATGGATGAAAAGGTCTGACCGAGAATGTAGATTTGTCTTTGTCACAAATGTCATTCTCTACGGTAAGCTACCGAAGTCTTACAGATCACCTCAATAGTTTTTCGTAGGGATCACAATAGATTGTTCTGTCACGTGTGTATGTTTGGAGGGCCGAGCGAATGAACGATCCAATCGATGAAGTGCTCAATGAATTTGACCCCAAGAAGAGGTTTTTTCGAACTGTGTTGCAATCGCGGCAATGGAGTCTTGCAAGCATTGCTCTGGCAATCGCGGTTTCTGTGAGCACTCCAAGGACATTCGCGCAGGAACCTGAAAATCTTTTAGCGCATCCCTTTCCACGTCGTTCTGTCGCACCAGAATTTGAAGAGGGACGCAAGTGGTTCAATACCGCTCGTCCGCTCACGCTTCGAGATCTCAAAGGAAAATTTATTGTGCTCGACTTCTGGACATACTGCTGCATCAACTGCATGCACATCCTCCCGGAGTTAGCAAAGCTGGAAGCGGCATTTCCCAATGAAATCGTCGTGATCGGCGTGCATTCTGCAAAGTTTGACGAGGAAAAACTCGACGAAAATATCCGCGAAGCAATTTTGCGATATCGGATTAAACACCCGGTGGTGAACGATTCCGATCATGCAATCTGGGATGCGTTTGGCGTGGGAAGTTGGCCGAGCCTGAGAGTCATCGATCCGGAAGGAAATATCGTGGCGGGTGATTCCGGTGAGGTGGAGTTTGAATCACTGGAAAAGTTTTTTCGGTCCGTCATTCCCTACTATCAAAAAAAAGGAACGCTTGACGAAACGCCCCCGGCATTTGTTCTGGAACGACTTCCTTCTGCGAACCCACTCGAATTTCCAGGCAAGGTGCTCTTTGACGAAGCATCGAGTCGACTTTTTGTGGCAGACAGCGGTCACGATCGGATTGTGGTGGCAAAAGTGGATGACTTCGCAGCATCGCTCGAGATGGTGATCGGTTCAGGGTCGACCGGACGCGCCGATGGACCGATTGAATTGGCCAGTTTTAATCAGCCGCAGGGAATGGCAGTCCAACGATCCGGCGAGCGGCAGTGGCTGTGGGTCGCCGATACTGAAAATCATCTGATTCGGCGAGTTGATTTAATCAATCGCACCGTCGAGACCATTGCTGGTATTGGTCGGCAGGCCAGAGGGCCGTGGCCAGGGAGTGGAACAGGAAGATTCGTTGGACCTCCTGCCACCACCGCGATCAATAGTCCTTGGGATCTCTGGATTCATTCCGAGTTCCTCTACATTGCAATGGCTGGGCCGCATCAGATCTGGCGAATGCCCTTGGATATTTCCGAAATCGGCCCCTTTGCCGGCAACGGTCGAGAAGACATTGTGGATGGAAAATTGATGCCAAAAATGCCATTTCAGGAAGGGTCTTCAAGCTTCGCTCAGCCCTCCGGACTCTCCGGTGACGGACAGTGGTTGTATGTGGCCGACAGTGAAGGGAGTTCTATTCGTGCAGTGCCGTTTGATCAAGAAAAACGAGTGAAGACACTTGTAGGAACCAGCAAGTTGCGAGGAGGCCGGCTGTTTACGTTTGGAGACGTTGACGGCGATGCAAAATCGGCACGGCTTCAGCATCCACTGGGCGTTTCGTGGAATGATAAAACGGTTTACATCACTGACACCTATAACAATAAAATCAAAGCCGTCGATGCCGAAAGCGGAGCGGTCCGATCGCTTGCCGGAACCGGTAATCGCGGAAATGCTGATGCGCCTGCAGAGTTTGATGAACCGGCCGGCATTTGTTTTGGTGGTGGAAAACTCTGGATTGCCGACACCAATAATCATTCCATTCGAATGATGGAGCCAGCAACCAACTCCGACGCACCATGGAGCGTAAAGACTCTTTCTATTACAGGACTCGAGCCTCCTCGACGTACGATCGTCGAAGGAGTTGTTACCCGACTTCCAAAGCCGAACGGAACTCCGATTGAAGCTGGAAATGTGAAGGTTGAGGTGGTCGACGGAGCGACTGAGTTGACCATTGAGCTGGTAACTCAACCAGGATGGAAGTTGAACGATCTAGCTCCTGTTCGTTGGGAACTTTCAACAGATGGAGCCTCCGGGCCGGTATCGCCGGCAGTCCTTTCCAAAGCGACGGCACTCGAAAAACCAGTTTCAAAGTTCTCAATTCGTCTGCCGTTGGAATCGGATTCGGGGACGATACCGCTTACGCTGACGGTTGCGGCATTTATCTGCAGTATCGAAGGGGGCGAGTGCCGACCATCCTCGGCACGTGTTTCATTTGAATTAACGCTTGCACAAGAGGGTGAAACATCTGGCATGATTCGTGTACCGCTTCCAGCAGAACAGGAGATCCTTGACGGACTCGAAACTCCTGAAAAGTAGGTATTCCGCTTGTTCGATCAGAAGGCATCAACAGCTTTAACAATCGTTCGATTGGCAGATAAAACATCACTCAAGTGGATTCTTGCGTTCAACAAGAGGCCACGTGATTCGTTTTTCGGAAAGAGCTGATTGATAGACCGCTGCAATCATCTCCACGCCGGTTCGAGAGGAATACATTCCAGATTCCGGTTCCCGATCCTCTGTAATGGCATCGACAAGATCCACTGCCGCACGGCGACCCCAGCCCTCTCGAGAAGCATCAGGATCGTCCTCGGTTTTTCCAATGCCTTCGGACGTGATGGGCTGCCAGGGAATTTCCTTGTCGACTCTCCATAACGGCTCCGGCCGATAGTAAGCATGTGGCACACGATCGGAGAGAATATGTATGGCACCTTTGGTTCCCACGAGCGTGAGTCCAAAATTCGGAGTTTTGAGACCCGCTTTGCGGACGCTTGAAAAAAAAGCAATTGGTCCATCGGCCAATCCCCAGGTGGCGTCGACTCGATCTCCTGCAACCAACCCGATTCCTTCAGGACATTCGACTGCGTCGGATTTTGTAATGGGTTTTCCGTCGAGGCTAACAGTTGCCTGACACCAGAGTGGATCGCCGCCGAGGTTGTTCATCATGTCGAGAATATGCGTGCCGAGCACCCAAAGATCCTCACCACCACCGCGCGTATCTTCTTTGCCACGGCCGCGGAGTTCGAGCAGTTGACCAATGCGGCCGCTATCGATGATTTCTCGAATCACAGGCCAGGTGGGGCTATATCGATTGACGAGCGCCGTCGAGAGCTTGGCACCAGTCTTTTCGCAGGCCTTGATCACGGCATCTGCTTCAGAACAAGAACGCACAAAAGGTTTTTCAAGAAAGACTCCTTTTGCTCCAGACTCCACGGCCGCGATTGCCATCTCGGCATGACAATCAATAAATCGCATGCAGATCGCGACAATATCGGGCTTTGTTTCGTCAAGCATTGTGTGCCAGTCCAAAAACGTATTTGAGCAGTTCAGTCGCTCGGCAGCCTTTGCGAGACCATCTTCATGTGCATCGGCAATCGCCACGATTTCAACGTTGGGTACCTTGAGCCACAGTTCATCGATGGCATGTCCCCAATCACCACTTCCAGTCCTTCCAATCACAGCGACACGCATGAGAAACTCCTGAAGACAATTTAAAAACTTGAATACTTGCTGTCGTTGACTCCGAAAAAGAGTCGGCGTAACGCAACCCCTCAACGGGTCACTCTTTTCGAGATGGTACCTTCGGGATAGACCGTTCGCAGACCGCAGCTTTTGCAATCTGGTGAAGCATGTGTGAAAAGATCAGTTCATGGAGAAACCAGATCGAATACCAGTAGCCTAGACCACCAAGGCCTTTGGGATCAAACACCGCCGTTTGATGAATTGTGACATCTCCGTCGCGAGGGATGACTTCAAATTCCAGCCAGCCTCTGCCGGGCAGTCGCATCTCGGCGGAGAGACGCAGTCGTCTTGGCGGATCGCATATTTCTACGTGCCAACAGTCGAGCGTGTCGCCCGCTTGAAGATGCGTCGCGTCGCGTCTGCCACGATTCATGCCAGGACCGCCAAGGGCCTTGTCAATCCAACCGCGAATCGTCCAGAGCCAATCAAACGCATACCATCCATGTTTTCCACCGATGCACTCAATCGCGGCAAACGCGCGAGTCGCCTCCACAGAAACGATCTTGTAACGGTGATCGACCAGACGACGCCCTTCGTCTCGACCTCCGTAGCGATATATCCGAATTGAATCGTTTGCAAAATCAGTCCATCGTCGGCCGGCAAAGTGTGTGTCCTCCTCATAGATCGCCTCGGCAATTGCATCGTTTAAGCGACGAGGATGAATAGAAAAACTTCGCAAAGCGGCGTCGGAGGTGACCACCGTCGGATTTTTGAGGCCGTCGATGAGTTTGCGTCCGACTTTTGAATAGCGTGGGGCCACCAGCGAGAGCCAAAGACTTGAAAGTCTTGGAGTGAGCACCGGGACAGGAATCAACAGGCGCATCAATCCTCGCTGCCGCGCATATTCCTTCATGATCGTGCCGTACGAAACCACATCGGGGCCACCGATTTCGTAGATGCGAGATGAATCAGCAGACAATTCGATGCCGTCGGCCAGATATTGAACGACATCGCCGATGGCAATTGGTTGTGTTGGCGTGGCCACCCATGCTGGACAGATCATCACGGGCAAACGTTCGACGAGTGTGCGCACAAGATCAAACGAAAAACTCCCGGCACCGATGATGATTGAAGCGCGAAATTCAATGACATTCATTCCGCCAGATCGCAAAATAGCTCCGACTTCTTGCCGACTGCGCAAGTGTGCCGAAAGCTTTCCATCATCCGTACCGAGACCACCGAGATAAATAATTCTACGAACGCCTGCACGGTGCGCAGCTTTTACAAACTGCTCTGCCGCGAGTCGATCAGCACGTTCAAAATCAACCCCCGATTCCATTGAATGCACGAGCCAGTAGGCAGTGTCAATTCCCTGGCAGGATTGTGCGAGCGATTCGCTATCGGAAACATCTCCCTGAAAAATTTCGGTGTCAGGTGGTGTCTTCCCAGCAAGTTTTTCAGGATTTCGAACGAGACATCGCACCCGATGCCCACGTGCGTGGAGTTCTCGAAGGAGCACTCCGCCGACGTATCCAGTGGCACCCGTGAGGAGAATATTCATATGTATTTCAAGAATGATGCAGTGGTTGCCACGCTCGAATGGCATCGTCGGTTACCCTGTCGAGCGGCGTATAGCGAGGGTGCTTGCGCACTGTCAGCGGGCTGTTGGATTTTGTGTTGTAGCAGCAAATCAGACTCCATCTCGCATTGGGAGAGGTGTTCTGGTCGCTTCGGTGCAATACATTTGAGTGAAAAAAAATGGCGTCTCCTGGTTCGCACTCGCACCAGACCAGTTCCATTCGATCAAGTGCCTGCTGAACACGCGAGAGATCGGCTCCACTCTGGTCGCCTGTTTTCCCGTGATCAATCCTTCCAATCAGATGCGAACCGCGAATGACCTGAAGGCATCCGTTGGCTTTGTGTGCATGATCAATCGAGATGAGCACACTCAAAAGATCAGGCGTCAGACACCCATCAAAATACCAGTAGCCATAGTCTTGATGCCATTCCCATGCGCCTCCGACAAGCGGTTCTTTGAGCATCATCTTGGAGTGCCAAAGATAGACCTCTTCTCCGAGAAGCTGTTCAACACGATCGAGCATTCGAGGACTTCTTGCGAACATGCCATACAGATCGTCGCCAGCTTCATTTTGCAAAGCAAGCTTTGTAACCTGACCGCTCGAATCCTTTCGACCATAGACACTTTGCGTGAGTGCCTCATCACCTTTGGCATGCGAAAGAAGTTTCAACATCTCATCCCGTTCAAAAAGTCCGCGCACGATCACAAAGCCATCTCGCTGGTACTGTGCCACTTCGAGGGAATTCAGCAGATAGTGGGGCATGAAACAGAATCAACGTGTGAAGGTACTTCGAAAGAATGTGTCTTTACAATCTCGCAGTTGCTCCAGTCTACCCGTGGTCGACACGCTTCCAAGAGCGTCAGCATTTCAGAAGTCGGCGAGGATTGGTAATGGTGATCGCGTCAACATCGATTGGCGAGAGATGCATCGTGCGAAGCAGCACATCACGGGTTGCCTGCATGGAAATGGTTGAACCCACCAGATGAGTTCCTTCGGCGTTCCAGGTTGCGCCGGTGGCATCAACGACAACATCTTGCCCCGCGAGTCGAAAGCGACCAGGCCCCATGCCGGCAGCGCTTGTGGCATCGGTAACGATCACCGCTCGATCAATTCCAACCGAGTGAAGATAGACCCCGAGAGCTTCGGTTGGAATGTGAATTCCATCCGCAATGAACATCACAAATGGAAGACTACGGCAGGCAAGCACACGGTGGATGATGTTGTCGTGACGTGGCATGAGTGCCGGGCATCCGTTTCCTAAATGCGTGAAGGATCGAAGACCCGCATCGACTGCACGAGCGAGGTCTTCACTCGAAGGGTTGCAGTGCCCGGCTGATACACAGATTCCGGCATTGGTGAGCCATTGAGTGACAGCCGCTGCAGGATCGTGTTCGGGAGCAAGCGTGAGCAATGCCACGAGTCCACACCCGGCGTCAACCAAACGCTTCGTGTCTTCTACCGTTGGTCGAATCACATGATCAGATGGGTGGGCTCCGCGATACCCATGTGCGGGATCAATGAAAGGCCCTTCGATGTGAATGCCGCGCACAACGCGTCGCACCACTTCATCTGCCGCATGAAAACGAGCAATCGCTCCGATACGGTGCGTCATTTCTTCAAGTGAGTCGGTAATAACGGTGGCAAGCACCTGCCCTGCACCATCAAGCAAGAGTCGCTCGCAGCAGGCATGCAAGGAATCTGCCGTTAGATCGGAGGCATTAAAATCCGTTCCAGCGTACCCGTTGAGCTGTAGGTCAAAAGGGCACGTGTTTGAAAGAAGGCTCACGCAATTCTCCCTGCGGCAATCGTTTTCGGATTTAATTTTGAGGCTGCGGCTGCATCGAGATAAAGCGACGCATTGGAATGTGTGCGCAGGATCGATGCGGGAACCTGTGGCAACACCGGACCTTCGAGTGAGGCCCGAACGGCTTCACTTTTTCGCTCATCGGGAACCGAGCAGATAATGTGCGTGCTTGCAAGAATTCTCTGTACGCTCATCGAGATCGCACGCGTAGGGACCGATTCGAGCGACGCAAACCAACCCTCTTGAGCCTGCTGACGGCGGCACGCTTCATCGAGCGATACCAGTAAGTAGGCAGCAGTCGTGTTGAAGTCGGCTGGCGGATCGTTAAACGCCACATGGGCATTCTCACCGATGCCAATCATGGAAAGATCAAAATTTCCCTTGGGAAGAACCGCTTCCAGCCTCGCGGCCTCAGTCTCGAAAGACTGCTGGGCATCGATTTCGTGAAAGCAAAGAGGAGACTGAGCAAGACGGTTGATAAATCGGTCGAGGAGAAAGCGTCGAAAGCTCGCAGGGTGTTCGCGGGAAATCCCAACATACTCATCGAGATGAAAAACCTCAATCTTTTCCCAAGGCACTTCGGTATGTCGAGTAAGGCTTTCGAGTACTTCAAACTGGGAAGAACCTGTCGCCACAACAAGCGTCGCGTGTCCACGCGCGGCAACCGCTGCTTGCAGAACTAAAGCCGATTCGGCAGCAGCAGCGGTTCCCATCGATGGTCGATCGGGATGAAGAATAATGCGCATAGCGACTCACAGAAAAAGGGATAGAGAATCGTGAACGGGGCTCAAGGGTCGTCAACTTCAAAGGCACGGTCCATCAATGAGGGATCACCAGTTTTGTATCCATACAGAAACCATCGCATACGCTGTTCGCTTGTGCCGTGCGTAAATGAATCTGGCACAACGTAGCCCTGCGACTGTTTTTGTATGGCGTCATCACCAATAGCAGCTGCCGCATGGACGGCTTCGCGAATGTCTTCTTCGTCAACAACTCCTTTATACTTTGCAACGTTGTGTGCCCAGACACCAGCAAGAAAGTCTGCTTGCAGTTCCATTCGCACTGATATTTTGTTGTAGTCACGATCAGAAATTCTTCCTCGCATGGCCTGCACCTTTTCAGCGATACCGAGTTGATTCTGCACGTGATGACCTATTTCATGAGCGATTACGTAGGCTTGCGCAAAGTCACCTGGAGCCCCAAAGCGTCGTCGCAATTCTTCGTAAAACGCCAAATCGATGTAGACCTTCTGATCGAGCGGGCAATAGAAGGGACCGGAAGCGGCGCTTGCCAAACCGCAAGCACTTTTGACCTGTCCGGTAAACAGAACAAGCGTCGGTGGCGAATACGGTTTCAAAAATGACGTTGGAAAAATCGTTCCCCAGACATCTTCGGTGTCGGCGAGCACAACCGAAACGAACTGCTTCAACTCATCATTTTCGTTTTGGTCTGGAGAAACGGGTTGCTGCGGTGCTGGTTGCGGACCGACAAGTTCAGGAATATTGTGAAGCAACTCTTGCGGGCTGACACCGAGGAACAGCAGCACCAAAAGCAGAACTATGGTTCCAATGCCTCCGCGAAGAACCATCGGACCAGCAACAACTCGTCTGCGATCTTCGACGTTCTCGCTCTGTCGACGCCCTTCCCAACGCATGAATGGTTCGCTTTCAAAAATAGATGAACGTCGGAAGGATTAATCTTCCGGCAGCGGTTGGCCCTTGGTTTCTGGCAAAAATACGAGGGCGACCAGTCCTAAAAGAAATATCACGCTCATATAGGAGCAGGCATTGCGAAATGCCACGAGCTTCGCCTCGGGAGTAATGGCTCCTGCTTTGAGAATCGCCTGCAGGCTGCCGAGTGTAAAAGGACCGCTCGCGGCCAGAAAGCGGCCGACATTGTAGCAAAAACTCGTACCGGTACTCCGCAGGCTCGTTGGAAAGAGTTCCGGCAGGTAGATCGCAAAACCTGCAAACAGACTGAGCTGACAGCCGCCCATAATCGCGCTCATCCAGATGTCGTTGCGGCCGTTAAAAAATTGAAAGTAACCGACCGTGGCCAACAGCGCCGCGACAAAAGCAATTGCAAAAGAGGGTTTGCGTCCGATTCGCTGAGCCATGCGTGTAAAAATCAGCATGCCACAAAAAGCCCCAATATTTTGAACGATTGAATTCACACCAATCCAAAAAGTTTTGTGACCGGCGATATCCCCTTCAGGGACACCCTCGGCGAGCAGCGATCTGGCCATGACGTCGCCAACGAGTTCGGGGCTAAAAAAACCGATGCCCCAAAGTCCAATCACTCCAGAGACGCAAAGCATCATGCCTGCCACAGCTCGGCTGCGCCAGCGAACATCGCCGAGCAATGCTGCATAGGAACCAAACTTGACGCCAAGAGCCATGCCGGCTGCTCGTGCAGTCACCCATTTTTCAGGCTCCTTGAGTCGCACCTGAATAAAGACGCAAAGAAACGCAGGAATCGAACCGACCAGAAACATATATTTCCATGCCGATCCAGGATCGATCACTCGAATCGATTCAAGATGCCCCAGAGACATGCTCACGATGCCAGCGGTAATATTGCCAAGCGCCGAGAGCGCCTGTAATAAACCCAAAGCGCCGGTTCGAGCCCGATCGGGAAGCGTGTCTGCAACGAGTGCAACGGCAAGTCCGAAGACGCCGCCCACACCTAAGCCGGTCAGAAAGCGGAAGATTGCAAAATCGATCCAGCCTTTTGAAAATGCGGAAAGGCCTGTACATAGGGAGTAAATAAGCACTGTCAACGTGAGCATTTTTGCGCGACCCAGACGGTCTCCAAGAGATCCAAAGATCAGACCGCCCATGGCCCATCCCGCCACAAAAATGCTCGTGGCATAACCGCCGTAGGTAATTGGATCCATTCCCGGAGGCAACAACGCTTTCATGGCCGATCCTCGTGCCA
Organism: Planctomycetota bacterium; assembly: GCA_003669585.1. Lineage (GTDB taxonomy): Bacteria > Planctomycetota > Planctomycetia > Pirellulales > UBA1268 > QWOQ01. Next base: position 190,051 of record QWOQ01000015.1, read on the forward strand.
ACAAAAAGAGCTGCTGATCGAGGCAGTCGAAGAGCCATGCCAGTGACGCGATGGAAAACACAAACCAGTGGTAGCTCGTTAGGCCGCTGTACCATGCTCCGAGAGGGACTTCGACAGCAGATCGTGGAGAGGGATCGGATGAGTGCGTGCGGGGTAAGTCGGCCATAGGAATAGTAGTTTCCGTTATCGCAGTTCGGACTCGACGCGTTGCATGTACGCAATGCTTTCATGGGCTATTCGCTCAGGTCCCGGAGCATAGTCGAATACCTCGACGCTCACCCAACCGGCGTATTGAGTCGCCGCAAGAGCCTTCAAAATAGGAGTAAAGTCGGTGTCTCCAAATCCAGGACCCAAAAGATTCGGATCGTTGGCATGAAAGTGTTGGGTGCATTCGGCATGATCTGTAATGAGCTTCACAATCGGGATCGACTCGCTTGACATCGCTTTGACATCCAGATGAAGACGAACGTGTGGCGAACCGATCCGATTGATGATGGCTACAGTGTCATGCGCAGTATTCAGAAAATCGGTTTCGGATGGAGCCAGCGGCTCAAGAGCCACAACGGTGTTGGTCGTTCGTAAAATCGGCTCAACGCGTTGAATGACATCGACAAAATATTCGACCGCCTGTGCGTGTGACACTCCCGGCAGAAGGTTTCGCTGCTTGGGAGAACCAAAGACGAGTACTCGTCCACCGAGGTCTGAGGCGAGGTGTGCAAGTTGCCCAAGATACTCTGCGGTCATCGCACGAAGGTGCGAATCGGGATGAGTCACATACAGTCCCTCTGTTTTTGCCAGCAGCCAGTGGAGCCCGATGCACTCAAGTCCTGCAGACTCAACAGTGCTGCGAATGGTGCGACGGGCCGAGGCATCAAGTTCTTCTGCTCGGTGACACAGGGTAAAGGGAGCAATTTCCAGTCCTGTATAACCACATTCGGCCGCAAGCCTGCAGGCACGATCCAGTGGCCAGTCACCGAAAGTTTCATTGCAAATGGCATAACGAAATGACATGAAAGAGAGCTCCTCAGTGTGAAAAGAGAAAGACGAGTTAGAGCACAGGATCGTGAACTTTCGACAATTTTCCAGTGCGAGCGGAGGTGTAACAGGCCTCCACCACAGCAACCGCCTTGCGTCCCTCAAATCCATCGAGCGGCGGCTTTTGTCCGGTCCGTAAAGCCGTTACAAATTCTTCAAAGTTACGTGTGTGATTTGAATAATTGATGGCCATTGGATCGGCTGCACCGCCAGAAGAGGTACTGGAAGTTGAAAACTTCACGCGTGTTGCCTCATCTTCGACATCTTCGGTTCGAAATCGCCAGGCGACCAATTGTTCCTCGAGAATCTCGGCAGTCCCATCGCGACCTCCAACTTGGATTCGACGCAAGTGCCCTGGCCACATGCTCGTTGCAGCAAGAATTTGTCCGAGAGCACCATTTTTGAATCGTACGATCGCCACGCAGGTGTCCTCAACCTCGAGTTGTTGTGCGTCATGTCCTCGAATCGCAGAAATTGCAACGACGCTTTCAACAGGATTCTCATGCGGCAAAAGACCTGGAGTTGCAGCTTGAGTAATCCAGATGAGAGCGTCGACCCCATGAATAGACTGATTCATGAGCGCTCCCCCGCCATCGAGTGCTCTGGTTCCTTGCCAGCGTCCTGCTCCGTAATAAGCATCTTCTCGCCACCACGGTACGGAGGTGGCCAGCACTGCAAGGGAGCCAAATCGTCCTGCCGCTGCCGCATCGCGAACAGCTTTCACAACAGGATTAAATCGCTGCGGAAAAATCGCGCCCAGTGTGATTCCTGTGTGTGCAACCACTTTGAGCATGCGATCGACGCGTTTCAGCGAAATTTCGAGGGGCTTTTCGCAAATCACGTGAATGCCTTTTCGCGCAGCGGCAACGACTGCCTCATAGTGCGCACCCGATGGAGTTGCTACCGTTACAAAGTCGGGTTTTTCACGGGAGAGCATTTTTTTGAAATCGCTATACCACGTGCATCCAAACTGGGACTGAAAGGTGAGTCCCTTCTCTTCGGTGCGACAACTTGCCGCAACGAGTTCAACGCCCTCAATGTCCTGGAGTGCGCGGGCGTGCATGCCTGCGATTGCTCCGATGCCAAGAATGGCCGCTCGCATGGAAAGAATTCCTCTCAGAAAACATGAAAGAATCACTCACAGAATATCGGAAGTCTGTCGATGAGATACCTCTTCGGCAAGCGACTATCGGTGATTGGCCCGTTGAAATCGTTCTTGGATCGATACAAAATCATGCATGCACTGCGCGTTCGATCCGATCAAGCAGAAGTTTAAGAATTGGAAAATCAGAATCTGGTCGCCGCGACGAATGCGGATGCGAACAAGGAGAGGCAATCCTGCGTCGAAGAAAAAGTGTTTGAGCAATTGAGTGTTTGTACGCCGGTACAGGAAAACGAAATGCAAAATCACCGAAAGCCTGCAGGGCATCGTTGAGAGTATTCCAGCGAGGATCGCAGCTGGCAAACCATTTGTCGCGCTGCGCAAAAGCCTCCGGCCACGCTGCAGAAAGTCCGAGAAGATAATCGCTTCCCCAGCGAATCATATCGATCGCCAAATCATTTCCCGTAAGAACAATAAACTCGTGTCGCACTCGATCTCGAACAACGAGACGATTCCATTCGGCGTGACGTTCGAGAGACGAATGTTTTGCACCGATGCACTGCCGAATACCGAGAAGTGATTCGTAGGCAGCAAGCGACACAATACGTCCGTAGGAAACAAAGGTTGTGCTGAGTTCAAATGCCAGAAAGCGATCGCAGACAGCCCCAATCCGTGTCATGGAATTGAGCCACTCGTCATCGTTGTGGCCACAAAGCCCCCACGACGGAAAAACGATTGGTAACGCATGTTCTCGAGAGATGGCGTCGATGTGTCGGTGATACGCATCGGCGTTAAAATCATCCTCGGGACGATCGTCCACAAATGCTCCGGCGACAAACGGCTGATCGGGGCCGAGTATTTCTCGCGTGCGAGTGAGAACAAGTTGCACTGTTTCCGGCGTGAGAATCTGTACGTACCCTGTATCCATATTCACTGCCGGTATGATCCCGGATTCAACCGTGGCAACGAGAAGTCTCTCGAATGATTGCCAGTCGACTTGCCCACCAAGAATTGGAAGAAGCACTGCCGAGTGTCCTTTCACCGTTCGCCCGGGCTGCTCGCGAGGGAGTGTTGCATTCATGGAGGAACCTCAGTTTCTTTATAAATAGCGAGGCAGCAGAAGGGGTATTGCTCGCAAGAGCCGCCGAATTCGATGCGAATAAAAATCCCTGTACAAGTTTTTGCAAACGCGCAATCTCTCAAAGAGTTGTGAGGCGTTCTTGCTATTGTAAATATCCCAATACGTTACCAGTTCGTATCATTCAGCATTCCTCGGAATACATTCACACTCATGTTTCCACGCATTGCCCGCTACCGCACCGTTGATGAAGTGATTGAGCGTTTCAAGGAACTGTCGATTGATCTTCCGATCGATCACGAAGTGCTCACCGCAGAGAGTGGATCTCCACTGGCCTCACCGTTGACCATGGGATCTATCACAGCAGGAAACCGGTTTGTGATTCATCCCATGGAAGGTTGGGATGCGACGAGTGATGGTCTGCCAACTGAGCCGCTCCTGCGACGTTGGAGGCGATTTGGTATTAGCGGTGCGAAATGTATCTGGGGGGGAGAAGCCGTTGCAGTCGTTCCGCAGGGCAGGGCTCATCCACATCAACTCGAGGCCAGCAGGCTCGGCACGCTCGGCATGCAGCAACTGTGCAGCCTTGTGCACACGGCGCATCGCGAGAAGTTCGGCACGGATGAGGATCTTGTCGTCGCACTGCAACTGACGCATTCAGGTCGCTACGCGAGGCCGACCGTGGCGGGAGCCTCGCCGCGAATCGCCTATCATCATCCTGTGCTCGACTCGGAAATGGCCATTTCGTCAAAAGGTGATCCAAGAATCGTCTCTGATCAGGAGATTGAAAAAGAGGGAGGCATCATCGATACATTCGTGTGTGCGGCAGAAAATGCCTCTGCTGCCGGCTTTGATATGGTCGACGTGAAGGCCTGTCATAGCTATCTGATCCACGAGTTTCTTTCGGCACGACGGCGTCCCGGAAGATGGGGAGGCGATTTCGAAGGGCGCACGCGATTGCTCTGTTCGATTGTTGAGCGGATTCGGGAACGAGTTCCTCGACTCGCGATCGGAGTTCGGCTTTCGATCTTTGATACCGTGCCGTGGCGAAAAACTTTTAATCGCGGTGAACCACTCATTGGCAAGAATGAGGAATACGACTGCGGATTCGGAATCAATATTCACAGCCCTCATGAGATTGATCTGGCCGAACCGATCGAACTTGTTCGACGACTTCGAGACCTTGGAGTCGTTGCGGTCAACCTCACCGCGGGCAGTCCCTATAACTCACCACACATTTCACGGCCGGCACTCTTTCCTCCTTCGGATGGCTATCCGCCGCCGGAAGATCCGCTGATTGGTGTCGCAAGACAGATTCACGCTGCCCGAAAAGTGAAGCAGGCCGTTGAAGGAATCGTCACGGTGGGAACAGCCTACACATATCTCCAGGAATACCTTCCTCACGTTGCACAGGCAACGGTTCGATCTGGATGGATTGACGCAGTTGGACTCGGACGAATGGTGCTGTCGTATCCAGAATTTCCGACAGATATTCTCACCTCAGGAAAGCTTGCTCGCACGAGCATTTGTCGCACGTTCAGCGACTGTACTTCCGGTCCTCGAAACGGCCTCGCTTCGGGTTGCTATCCACTCGACGAGTATTACAAACGTTCGCCCGACGGTGAATCACTCCGCGCGATCAAATCCCGTGAGTAGCATTGGAGATCTATCTTATGTGTCATCGCGAGGCAGGAGTTTTAAGCGGCCATTCGCTCGATAGAGGCCGACTCCCAATAGAATTATCACGATTGCAATCATCGTAGCGAGAAACTTTGGATTGTTGAGCAGTCGTTCTAGGGTCCGTCTGGAATCAGGCGCGACATTCGACAAGGACTGTTCGCCAAGTACTGCGATGATGGGAGTAACATTTCGAGCAAGCGCCGCAGCAAGAGCAGCCGTGTCGTACACGGGTAGCTTTGCAAAATCATCGCCGTAGACGAAGGAATAATTCTGCCCGGCCTGCGCAAAAAAGACCGCCTCATAGACGTGACAACGAGCAGACACGCCGAGTATTTCCAGCGGCGGGCTGTCGCGATTGTCAATCACAAGCCGGTAATGTTGAGATCGAGTTTCCGGGATCACGATGTTCACATCCTCACGCGTGAGACTGCGGACGTCGTATCGCGAAAGAGTGTCTGTGGCAATCGCAGGGAGCCACTGTACGGTGGATGCTTCTGGCGACGACAGCCCCTGAACTTCTACGGAGGCTAAGCGATTAAAATTTCGATTTTTGACAGCAACTTGCAGTTCGGCAATCGGATCACGACGCGAATCAAACAACAGGCGAGTCGTCTTGGCAAAAGCATCCTGTTCAATTCGAAACTCGGTTACAGGAGCGTCGATCAATCGAGCAGTTGGAGTTTCAATGTTGTGCCAAAATTGAATTGAATCGATACGAAAGGGTTGGCGGTTGACGGCCACCTGTTCGACGCGGCTTGTTTCGTCGGTGCCCTGTAAAGTGCGAGTGAACTCCATCAGTTGCGACTGCTGCTCCTGCGTCACGTCTGCGATAACCATTCGATAACGATGTGTGTCGGATCGATTTTCGACAGTCGAATCGATAGCAAGATCAGCGTTTGAGACGTCGATAAACTGTGAGTAGTCAAACACCATGCCGTCTGACACAACTGGAATCCAGGCACCCTCGGCAGTCGCTCTAGAAATTTCGACTCGCCGCTCAAAATTGTGCAAAGGCGTGACGAGCGTAAACCCGTCTGGAGGCTGGGGATGTTTGAGAGGATCGATGTCAAACGTGATCTCCAGCGCCCCATCTGCGATCGGACGAACGCTTGGCTTCAAAACGGTATCGATGCGGCGTTCTTTGCCGGGATGCATGGTTGCCGATCTGCGAATGATAAAGGCAACACTGTTTCCCTGTGCGTCGAGTATGCGCAGGTCTGAAAAGCCATTCGTTGTGGCACCATAGATATCGCTATCGAGTGGAGCAGAAACGATTTCTTCTGATTTAAATTCGGGGAAGAGAAGCGGTTTGCAATAGCGGAAGGTGGGTAGCTCCGCTTCGACAACCGATGTGTGCCAAAGCGAGGGCAACAGAGTTGTTACCAAGGCACAAAATGTAAGACGGCGATTCATAATGTGTCTTTCGGAATGACGATCGGATGTAAAAATTTTTCCCGATACTTCAGATAGACAAACGACCCAGCCAAGAGCAACACGCCCAGCAGCACAAACGCAATGATTCTCCAGATTTGGTCAAGTGATTCGAGATCGTGGAAGAAAATTTTTCCCGAGACAACAACAAATAATCCCAGGCCAAGATATCGCACGGATGGAATGTTTTTGGAAATACCTCTGAGAATGAGTGCCAGCGCAAACATCGCCCATACAATGGTAACGCCACCGGGCCGTAATCCGTTCTGAGATTCACGCAAAAACGAATTGACCTCAAGAGTGAGATAGAGAAACAGCATGGCAAGAGCCGTGAACCCGAGCACCGCTCGAACTGTCGCGGCCTTCGGGCGACCGCCCGCAAGTGCATACGCCCCCCCAAAAAATCCGACGACAGCCGCGAAATCGATCAACCGCATCAGCGCATCGCCCAACGAATAGGGGCTGGAGTAAAGCATGTCGGAGCGTACGTTCCAAGATTGCAGATCGATCGCAAAAATCTTCCACACGACCGCGGCAGTCGCTATCCAGAGCAGAACGAGAACACCTCGGTTTTCTCGGGTTAAAAACTCATACAGCAGGAAGCCACAAAGACCCAGCCAAAGAATAGTGAGCACAGGCAGTCGAACTGGGCCATAAAAGTGCCGGGCTGTGTGATCACATTCCATGTTCAGATAGAGAAATAACATGATGACAGCGCCAAAAACAATGCCACGAAGGGCCAAGGTTTCATCGAGCCACGGACGCACATCATTCGGTTGTGAAACGCGCAGTTGTTGTTCGCCGCCAGTATCAAGTGGCTCATCTCCATCGAGCAAGCGATACGCGAAGACAAAAGATGCAATCGGTATTCCGAACGCCACCATGCGTTGGAGCACCGCAGATAAAAAATCCTGCCACGTCAGGTTTGCAGTGTTCCCGATGACACCGCTGGAAAAAGTTTGTTGGAGATCGTACAGGCAAAATCGCACCATGACGATGCACAGCAGCAGGTAGGCAGCCTGACGAACGAACTGACTGCCAAGACTTCGAGCCACCCACAGGAGTACTACCGCCTGAATAGCCCAGCTCGCCGTGATCCATTGCTGTGAAAGAACCAGTGGCATCGTGATTGCTAAAAAAAACGCTGACAATCCCAAGAACGACACGAGAAGTTCTCGGTCGACGAGCTTGCATCGCAGAAAGTAGTACACATGTGCAGCGTAGAACGCGGTGAGGCAAAGCGATGTCACTGCTATCCATTGTCGACCATAGACTTGATCAATGAGTCGGTACGATAGGCCAAAAAAGACGCTCGCATTGATGACAATCGCGACGAGATCGAGCAGGTGCGATTTTGATCGACGAATGATCTTGTACAAAAATGTCATTGTCGAAAACAAAACAAAGTAACTGCACAAAAATGGATACACCTGCAGGAAGTCACTCGATTTGTACGCAGTCATCGCAGCGAAAAAGATGCCATAAGTGGCGAAGAAGCTGAGAAAGTTCACCAGCGGCCAGTTTTTCCAAAAACAGATTGCCAAGACTCCGATGCCCAGCACAAGCATGAAACCAAAGAGCCCGGGAAAGTTTATCGCACCGGTTGAAAGCATCAGCGGTGTACCGTATCCACCGACGATTCCAAGAACTGCCACCAACATTGAATTGAATCGCACTGCAATGCCACCAGCCAACAGTGTGATCATTCCCATAATTACAAATGCTGGAAAAGCTTCGAGAAGATCAAAGAAATTAAATGCGGCAAACACACTGAAGTAGAGTGCTGCAAGGCCGCCGCCCATCAATCCTTGTCCGATTAATTGGTAGCGTCCGCCCAGCAAACGTGTTCCCGCAGCGAGCATAGACAAGCCTGCAAAGACGGAGAGCGCGACTCGAGCCAGCGGGCCAAGAAGCCCTCGATCGATTGAATACCGCAAAAAAAATCCAATACCGACCACTAAAATCACGATACCAATTCGCAGCAGCCACTGACTCGCGACGGCATATTCCGTTGATACTCCGGCGGGCAGTTGCTCTTCACCAACAATAATCCAGTTCCAGATGCGACGCAGTGTGTCGAGGGCAGCGGTTTCAAAGCGACTGGGAATACGAGGCGGTTTGACCGTGAACGGGGTTGGAATGCTACTAAGCTCTGATAGAGGAATCGATGTCATGTCCCGAGCTAACGACTGATCGCTGGCTAAGATTAATGGCGGGGGAACGTGCGTAAACTGTGGGTCGGCAAACGTATCTGGTGACGGTTTGCTGCTTGCACTCTCCAACTGTTTTCGAAGATCGGCCACTTCATGATTGAGCAGCGTGAATGCATTCCGCTGGTCTCGTTTCAGTCGATGAACTAAAAGAAATGTGAAAAACGGCAGTGCAACGGTTATGAAGCACACTGACGCAAAGACAAGAAAGAGAAGGATCTCATCCATCACAAAGCACCTTTTCCACGCAAACGCGTTCAGACGCACGACAATACGCAACAATCAGAAAATACTACTACGATTTCTGACGCAAGTCTAAAAAAGTATGGGTTCAGGAGTGAGTTCCTGTTGTCAGCAAAGCTTGAACTAAAAGGGCTGAAAAGTGATAGCATCGATCAGGTATGGAAAGACGCGTGGCCCTCACAATCGAGTCTTTGTGTTCTTTCATGACGACGTATGAAGAAAGTTGTGGTCGGCGTGTTCTTGAGACACTATATTTTGGAGTAACGACGTTCTGTTCATCTTTGGGGGAGTACAATCATCATGAATTATTTTAAAAACCGTTTTACAAACCATCGAGCGTTCACTTTGGTGGAACTGCTCGTGGTCATCGCGATCATTGGCGTTCTTGTCGGTCTCCTGTTGCCTGCAGTGCAAGCAGCCCGCGAAGCAGCCAGACGCAGTAGCTGTACCAATAATCTCAAGCAACTCGGTCTTGGAATGCAAAACTTCGTCGATTCAAAGACTGTGTTTCCATCAAATAATTGGGGTCCCAATGCGGGCGTCACGTGGAATGCATGGGAACGCTTTAGCGCGAGCTGGGCCATTTTGCCTTTTATGGAACAAAGCGACTTGTGGATGCAGTTCAACCTGAGTGGATCCTGGGGAACGGCGAATGCTCTTCTGCAGACGAAAGTGAAAACATTTATTTGTCCATCCTCGGAATCGGCGTCCATGTCTCCCGCGAATGGTTGGGGTGGCGGAGGAAGTAACTACGGCTGGTCCTCCGGAAGTTCACCCTACACCGCGGGGAGTGCCACTCGTGCGAACGCGAATGGTTTTATGCACTGCGAATGGACCGCAGCCCCTGCCCCTCCTCCCAACAGTGTTCCCGGAAGATCGCTCTCAGAAATCAGCGATGGTCTTTCGAACGTGATCATGGCTTCTGAATTGCTTTCTGGGACCGGGCCAAACGATGCCTCGTATCCGCGAAATTTCTTCTACGCTGGCAGTGGTACGATTTCGGCCATTGCTGACAAAAATTTTCCAACATCATCAGAACTGGACTCCATTGGTACTGCTCACCGTTCGGCAACGGCAGCCAGAGGAAATAATGGAACGCTCTGGGGTTGGTATGCGCATGGTCAATCGATGGTGAACACCGCAGCGCCGCCGAACTGGATCTATCCGACCTCCGCAGGCGATTGCTGCCCGGGCGGAGCAACAGACTGGGGATGGGGAATTATTCCTCCGAGAAGTCGTCACGCAGGAATTGTCAACGCTCTTTTTTGTGATGGTTCGATCCAATCCATTTCCAACGACGTGAATCTGAAAGCGTTTCAGCAGATGGGTCACCGGAGTGACGGTCAAACTGTCATCATTCGGTAACAGTTTGAATTGATTGAGAGGAACCCCTTTTTTGGAAAATGAAATATTTATGAGAAGTTCGATTGTAAAAGCGTTGGTACAAATCTGCCGAAAGAGTGTTCCAAACGTAGTTTTTGTGCTGCTGTTACTGTCTGGTCTTTCAGTACTGTTCAGCGGATGTAATCCGGCAACGAAAAATGACGTGATGTACGAACTCAAGCCCGATCCTCTGAAGGATGCGCAGACGCTTGTAGAACGCTACGCGGCCGGACAGCCCGTTGGCAGCGAAATGACCAGTTATGCATCCCTTATCGAGCAACTCAAAAAAGTAGATGCCACGAAGGGAGATCTTCTCGAAAAAGGACTTTCTGAAATCGAGAAGTCTCCGGCATCTGCACAAAAAATTGCGAAGGATCTGCGGGAACAACTCTGATCAAAAAATTCTGAACTCGCAGGACTTATTGATCAACAGTCGAGCAGAAGTTTTTTGATTTTCAAGGATCCGACTACGAAGCGACGCTACTTACCAGAAGTCCCAAATCCATTCGTGGTCTTTCGGTAGAAACAATCTACGAATCGATTGAAGGGTCGCTTCCACGCAGGAACGCATGGATCGTCGCTTCGCAATTCACATGGGCCGGAATACCGCGGACCATTTGTCGCAAGCCCCATGACACCGATCAAATCATAAGGGTGTTGTGGCTGTGTTGGATCGCAAGGGGCTGGCAACTGCCGTGGGCAGATCCATCGAGGCTCGCAGTTCGAATAAAGACAGTCTCGACGTCCGGCGGCCTCAAGAAACGGAAATTCCTTGTGAAAATGACTCTCCGTCGAGGGAGCCACGACAGGCGCTATCTCCTCAAGCGATGGATAGGGTATCGCGGTTGGTTCTGCCCCAAGCAGGCTATGCGAGAAACGGAACAAAATACAAAGAGCGAGAAGCGATTGAATTGAACTCACCTGCACACTCGTACAAAGGAAAGGAATTACGATTCGAGAAATGTTTTTCATAATTCAAAAAAAAAGAGAAAAGGTGTACTGCTCCGGAGCATCGGCCAAGAAGAGTCGCCAACGCCAAGGTTACGAAATTGTTCCGAAACACGTCGCCGTTTGATGGAAGATCGTCCTGATTCACAGACAAACTTGCGGCATCCTAGGCCGTTCGAGGATGAGGCGAGAAACGAGTGTTTTAGGGAAGTGGGGGGAAAAAAACGATCAGTAAGCCTGCGTAGAAAAAGTCATCCAGTTATTTTTTATGTCGAGACCTATTGGCTGTGAAAAGCTAGAAAATGAGTAGACTTTTCCTGCAAGTACGCAGTTCTATAAGTTTTATTGTCTGCGCTACACGGTGTTTTTTAAAAGACTTCTAAGAGTCGAGGCAGTCTGTGCAATCTGACAAAGTCGCAGCCCTTCTCGAGGGTTTGGCACAAGACAACGTGAAAGTTGTGCTTGTCATGACTGGTGGTGGAACCGAAGCAATTGCGTCACTTTTTTGCGGGGGTGGCGCCAGTCGAGTCATGCTCGAGGTCGTTGTGCCATATGCCAAAAAATCTCTGGAGTCACTGCTTGGCGGGTCACAGGAACGCTCCTGCTCTCCCGGCATCGCAAGACATCTGGCCGTGAAAGCATTCTGCCGCGCGGTGGCACTTGAAACGCCACCCCAACACGCTGTCGGCGTGGGAGCAACAGCAAGCCTTCGCTCGACGAATCCAAAACGTGGAACGCACAGAATTCACGTCGCCGTGCAGACACTCTTCGCAACGACGACAGCAACCCTCGAACTCACGAAAGGAGTTCGCTTGCGAGAAGAAGAGGAACGTATCGCCGGCCAATTGATCCTCGCCCGTCTGGCATCGTCGTGCACAAGTGGCAAGAACAAAAATAATTTTCCTGCAATGCCCGTCGATCTATCATCGGAAGAAACAGTCACAATTCACACGACCACGGCGCCGCTGTCCTGGCAGTTGCTTGTTTCAGGCGAACAGATGATTGTAGATGCGCGCAGTGAAGCAGTGCTTGGCGCAGAGAAAGTGTCTGAAGCGGAGACCCGTCAACGTCTTATCTTTCCCGGATCGTTCAATCCGCTCCACGAGGGACATCGCCAGATGGCCAGCCTCGCATCAAAAATAGCAGGGCAGCCGGTCGAGTATGAAATCTCGATTACCAACGTCGACAAGCCAACGCTCGACTACAGCGATCTGGAGTCACGGATTGTGCAATTTGATGCTGTTGAACGCGTGTGGCTGACGCGAGCGGAGCATTTCACAGAGAAAGTTTTGCTCTTTCCGCAGTCGACATTCGTGCTTGGTGCTGACACATTTATGCGACTGTGGGACCCTTGCTACTACGATGGATCGACATCGAAAATGTCTGAAGCCATTGCTTTTATTGCAGAGCAGATTAGCGGATTCATTGTCTTTGGACGAGAATACAAGGGAAGTTTTTGCGATCCCCAATCGCTTTCTTCACCATCATCTTTATTGAACAAATGCCGGTTTGTCCCGGAAGCAGAATTTCGAACCGATATTTCGAGCACGTTCCTGCGAACATGTCGCGATAAGTGAACCCCCTGCAAAAACTCCAAAAGTTTCGGCAAGATCATCAATGATCATGATGATCAGTTGTTGAGTCGGCGGGCGAGGCCTTGACCTATCCGCTTCAGGGTGGTGCTGTGGTCATCCCGCCCAATGTGTACGCGAATCAAGCTCATTCCAGAAGTATCAGCAAGCGATTTTTGAAGGGCCATGTCAAACTCCTGTTCTGTCCGCACCTCGTATCCAGTGCCGCCACCGAGCACCTGCGGAAGAAGTTGATACTCCCAAGGATTAATATCGTTAAAGCTACCATCGTGAATGACGCGTTCGGTACCGTAACCTTTGTTGTCGAGAACGATGACCGTAATGGCGAGTTTCCGACGCACGACCGTAGAGAGTTCCATGCCTGTCATTTGGAAAGCGCCGTCACCAACAAGCGATACCACCTTGAGATCGGGCCGTGCCATTTTCGCACCGAGCGCCGCAGGGACTGCAAAACCCATCGAGGTATAGTAGGCCGGCGAGATAAATTCTGTTTGTCCACGGATGACCAACTCGCTAGCCGCAAAGAGCGCGTCCCCCACATCGGCAATGACGATCGTTTGATTGTCAAGCGATTCGTCAAGTCTGCGCACGAGTCGCGAGATGGTGATTGGTCTGTCTGGCTCGAGCGTGAAGGGCCCCTGAGCAGCCGCGGGACTCGGCGGAAGCGAGCGTGCGACCGCCCGTGGTTTTGCAGCAACGAGGCCCTGTAGAAAATCCTTTAAAAGTACGTCGTGAAAATGGTGGTGACTGATACGCAGTTCATCGCTTGTGGCAAAGATACTGTTTGAGGCATCGAGCTTGGCCGTAAAGATTCCAAGATCGATATCAGTCAGCAGCGTGCCTAACAGAATGACACAGTCGCTCTCCTCGACGAACCGAGTCACCTCTTCCCGCCCGAGCGCCCCCATGTAGAGGCCGATAGAGAGCGGATGCACTTCACTGACAACACTCTTGGCAAGCATTGTGGAAGCGATGGCGATTCCCGCGGTTTCGGCCAGCGTCACCACGTCTGCTTGGAGTCCGTAGCGATGAAGTTCAATGCCGGCGATGATCACCGGTTTTGTGGCTTGCTCGATTCGCAAAACAGCTTCTTTGATCGCTTCGGCGAGAGAGTCGGCATTGCTCGTTGATTGCGGACACGAATAAGAACGAATGTGATTCGGTACAACTGCGACAACGTCCCGCGGCAGTTCGAGGTAGACAGGTCGCTTTGTGCGGTGGGCGGTATCGAGAAGAAAATCGATGTCGCGAAAAGCTGTGGCAGGATCGATGATTTCAAGACTTGCGGCACAAATCTTTTCGAATACGTCGAGCTGTGTACGCCATTCTCGCACGCGATGATGAAGCAGAGGATTGTTGATTCGCTCTCGAAGACCGGGGGCCCCTGAGATCAAAATGACGGGGCTCTTTTCGGCGTATGCGCCCGCAATTGAATTGGCGAGGCTGAGCCCTCCAACACCATACGTTACACACACCGCGCCCATGCCGTTGACGCGGGCATACGCGTCGGCTGCATAGCCTGCACAGTCCTCACGAGTGCAGTTCACCAGGTCGAGTGAACTCTGTTCGAGCATGCTATAGAAGGAAAGAACGTAGTCTCCAGGTAATCCAAATACGTGTTTGATGCCATAGTCACAAAGACGTCGAATCAAATATTCCCCGATGGAGAGAGCCGTGATGCTTCGCTCGGTATTCACCGCCGGACGGCTTGCAGTCATCGCCGCGAGGCCATTGTCAAGACTTGAACGAAGTACGATTGACATACCAAGCCCTCCAATTCAACGAGCGTTCACGCAACACGTTCAAAAACATTTTCAATCTCTTGGCGTCACAGATCAAGCGCCAGCGACTCAATTTCAAGGCGGACTCTGATCAGCCACGTTCATCCGGGCAAGCCGACGACGACGCGAGGCGAGCAGAAGCGACCAGAATCCTAGGAATGCAGCCACACATGCGAGCACCACCATCGGACGACGAGCATCGTGATTCAGTGTCCAGGCACCGATTGCATGCATGATTCCCCAGCCGATCACGCCTGCCATAATCCAGCGAATTATTTTTTCAGCGCCGGGAGGTGGTGAAGAGACCATAAGATATTTTAAAAAGGTGTCATCACAATGAACGAGAGATTGAACCGTCCACAACGATTCAGGTTGGATCGTTGGAACCTTCGATTATTGTGACGACATTTTAGAAAAGCGTCCAAAAATTAAGTGAACAAGAGAAAGGGCAACAGAGGCCTGCCGCGAATCAATCTGCCTCGAGGAACCCTTCATGAGAGACCGAGACGCTCTGTCCAGTCGTTTCAAAAAGGCCCCCGAAACGGTTCACGTCCCAGGGGGGCAGAGAACCTGAACCGTTTTCGGGAGCGATTGGACGGGTTGAATTACAAAAGTGGTATTCAGTAGGTGTATAGCGTGAAATGCATGTCAGAAATTCACCTTCAACGTTTTCGAAAAATTTTCCAAAACAATCAGGTACGAAGTCGCAGCGAGCATCCATGCTGCCGCGATCCTCGAATTGGCCCGCAGGCTGTTTCTGAGTATTCAAAAATCGCCTTTTCATGCAGGCTCTGTTATTGTTCTGAAAAACCCTATCGAGTCCTACGAAGAGTCAAACGAAAGAACACGTAATTTCTCTCGCTTCACCCTCGAAGTGCGCGGACGATACTGGAAGCTTTCCCATGAATCAAGGTCGTTTGAATGTTAGAAAAAAAGTTTAAAACACATTTTTTTCATCCCTCAAGATTCTCGCAAGTGCCTATTTTCACAAAATTCATCTGCAATGAGGGTCGTATGGTTGATGAAAGGCTATCATTCTCCGAGGTTCTCTTTTTGATCCCCACACACTCCTCTCCCTGAGCAGGATTCGTTTGTTGCCTGACAACATTGGCACACTCGATCCTCAATCGGAAAGCGGGATTGTTGCACTAAGGAGTTTTTATGGTTGAGACACTTTCGATTTCCAATGGGGCCAAAAGCCCCGAACCGATTGCAGGTGCGGGAATCCCTCCAAGCGAAAAAGCATGGCAATCGACATTTGATGTTGCACATCGATATGTTGATTTTCTGGAACATCACGGAACTCCTGAACAGCGTGCTCGCTGGGATGATTTTCATGGACGCGTGGTGCTCAGCGAATCACAGAAAGTGCTACTGGGATCGTTTACTCGCACAATGCCTGTATTGGTGCTGGCGGGAGCTTGGTGTGGAGACTGCGTGAATCAATGTCCGATTTTTGAACATTTCGCAAGCGTCTCACCAGCGATCGATCTTAAATTTCTCGATCGAGACGCACGGCCTGATATTGCAGCGCATCTCAAGGTCTGTGGCGGTCAGCGGGTGCCGGTTGCGGCGTTTTTCAGCGAAGACTTTTTCCCAATGCTCACCTATGGCGACAGAACAATTTCAGCCTACCGCACAGCGGCTCTTGCACAGCTTGGCCAGTCGTGCGCCACTGGGATTGTGCCTCCCAAGGCAGACGCAATTGAGGCAGTTGTTGCGGATTGGCTTGACCAGTTTGAACGAGTGCAACTCATGCTTCGATTGTCGGGACGTTTGCGAGAATTACACGGAGACTGACCGATCCCATGAACACTTTGAGCATCATGAATGGATGTGGTCAATGACCAGTCGTGAACGTTGGACCATCTATCCACTTCTTTTTTTATCTCTGGGCCTGGGAACTCGTCTGGCGATCGTGCCTACCGGCCGATTTGCAGCTGTGAAAGTTGATGACTTCGAGGCAAAGCGAGTTGTCTGTCAGGAATTAATTATTGAGGATGATCGCAAAACAGTGGTCATTCATCTTGGTCGCCTTGAAAAAGATGGTGGTGGTCGCATTGAAATTGCCGATGCGAGTGGCGAAACTCGTGCGGCGATTGGTACGCAACGCGAACAACCAGGCGGCGTGATTGAGATATCGAACTCTCAGGGAGAAACGATCGTTACAGTGTCAGCAGATGAACTCGGTGATTATGGAAGAATTCTTGTTCGCGACGTCGGTGGTACGCATCGACGCGTGACGCTCGATGCGCGAGTTCCGAAGGAACCCGCTCCTTCATTCCCCGTTGAGTTGCGAGACGAAAAACCTTGACGAATAGTGTGAGAGTGTGACGTCGTCCGATACAGTTTTGCAGTCTGCAAAAACTGTTCAAATTTTTGAAAAAAGGTACTTCATGCAACGATCACAAAGAAGGCAACCGCAAAGGTTGCGGCAGCGTCTTTCAATATGGATTGTGATTGCTGTGTTCAGCCTAATTTCTGCGTTAGTTCCAAAGCAGAGCGATGCGTTTGAAGGTATTTCTGAACGGGATTGGCCATGGTGGCGGGGACCACACCACAGCGGCGAAGCACCCAAAGGATCGAATCCTCCCCAAACGTGGTCCAATGAAAACAATGTCCGTTGGAGTGTCGATATTCCTGGGAGGGGGCATGGCTCTCCGACGGTGGTTGGAGAGCATGTCTATCTCGCGAGTTGCGATGAATCTCTCGGCAGTCAGTCGATCTACGCGTTTGATAGAACTAACGGAAAAATCATTTGGTCAAAAAAGATCCACGAATCTGGGGCAATTCGAAAGAACGAGCGTTCGACGGGTGCCTCGAGCACAATCGCCTGCGATGGTCAGCGACTCTTCATCAATTTTCTCAATTCAGATGCGGTTTTTACGACCGCACTCTCGCGGAGCGGAGAGCAACTCTGGCAAACAAAACTGACCGACTACGTGATTCATCAAGGGTATGGTTCATCACCGTGTCTTTACCGCGAAACGGTGATTGTCTCGGGTGACAACAAGGCAGGCGGAGCCGTGGCTGCACTCGATCGAAAAACTGGAGCGGTCGTCTGGAAGAGAACGAGACCGGCGACGCCCAACTATGCATCACCAGTGGTTCACATGCTCAACGGTCAAGATCAATTGATCTTAACCGGCTGCGATCTCGTGAGCAGTTATGATCCGCACACCGGAGAGACTCTCTGGGAAAGAAAAGGAGCCACCACCGAATGTGTAACGACTACGGTGAGCGATGGCCATCGCATATTTTCATCAGGCGGTTATCCCCGCAACCACGTTGCGGCTATTCGCGCAGATGGTTCAGGAACAATTGACTGGGAAAATGAACAGCGATTGTATGTACCGTCGTTGCTGTATCGAGACGGATTTCTTTACGCGGTTCTCGATGCTGGGATCGCGATCTGCTGGAAGAGCGAAACCGGTGAAGAGCAATGGAAATCGCGTTTGGGCGGAAACTTCAGCGCCTCTCCGGTCTTGGTTGGCGATATGATTTTTGCGACCAGCGAAACAGGGCAGACACATATACTTCGTGCAATTCCTGAACACTTTGAGTCAATCGCAATCAACACGCTTGGCGAGGAAGCATTTGCAACGCCTGCAATCTGCGGCGACCAGATTTTCTTCAGGGTAGCGTTCATGAAAGAAAATCTTCGACAAGAGAAACTTGTTTGCGTTGGGCTTCAAGACGAACAGCCTCAGAAATAATTCCAACGGGCCGAAGTGAGTCCCGGTGTACATACCATCTCGTAACGGCTTTTCAGATACTATGGTATCGTTCGCATTCCAGTTTCTGGGATGCTCAAGAGCGCAGTGGGCAAATGGGCGCAGTAGACGATAGGTGAAAACCTTCGCGATGTAATAAAAGCGAAGTTTTTGAGTAAGGTTGTTGCCTGAAAGTACAAGTATTCAAAAAATCCTAAAAATTCTATTCAATAGACTTTTCGCAGGCTGGTTGCGACCATTTTCTCAGACACGTAACTCTTTTGATAGTTGTCGATAAAAGCCCGTAATTCGAGATCTCGCTCTCCAGTTCTCCGATTTTTTCTTTCCGGTGCTTTCTGTTGCGTGCAGATTTCTGTATGAAGAGCATTGATTACAAAGCAGATTCTTTGAGTGGGTTCTTGACGATCGTCATGCGATTTAGCATAGTATCAAATCCCGCGTTTGAACTCCAGAAGGAAAGCTCTATGGTTGATACTGTAATAGATCCTGATGTCAATGATACCGAAAACGACGAGTCTACGAAGGTTGTTGCTTTACCGTTGAATGAAAAAATAGCGGCCGCAGATGTGAAACAATTAACACCCAAAAAGTCGGTACACAAACCCGTAAGGAAGAAGGAAAAAAAGATGACTGAAGTGAACAAGAGCGAGGAAATTCGAAAAGTTGCAGCGGAACTCAAAGTGAAAGGCGAAACAGTTCGTCCAAAATCAATTATAGACATCCTCAAAAAACGTGGAATTAAAGTTGTGCCACCACAAGTTTCAATTGTGTTAAAAAATGCGGGCTATCGACCAGCGGGCAAGAGTCGCAAGCGCGCATCGAAAGCAGTCAAGCCAGCCGACAGCGGCAAGGTTTCGGCACCTGCTGGTAAAAGTGGCTCAGTGAATATCGACGAATTGCTTGCCGCTAAGAAGTTTGCAGTTGGATTTGGTGGCGTGGAAAAAGCAATTGCCGCGTTGAACGCATTGAATCGTCTCAGCTGAACAGAGCTGGCAACGTCGAAAGAATGTTGATCTCGAAAATGCTTTGAAGTACGCCCGGCAGGGTTCGAACCTGCAACCCTCGGTTCCGAAGACCGATGCGCTATCCAATTGCGCCACGGGCGCCCATGAATGGATCATGAACTGCTGGCAAGAATACCCTCAAGAGTGCGTTTTTTGAATCCACCCTTGTTCTTGCGGCGGAAAAAAACCCTCTGGTGGTTGCCGAAAGCCTGTTGGCTGGGCCAATCAATCACTCGGTCTTCGCCCATCACCGGAACCTTCTGAGACCGAAGTAAGTGAGAAGCTTCTGCCGTAAAAGGATGTCGCTTGTGAGGAGCAGGCCTCAAAAGCTACGCTTGGGAAGAACTCGCTTTGGGCAAGCAGCGGGTTTTCACCAACAGCTCATTCGTTCTCTTTGAATTCATGAGGCCTGCGAGAGTTCGCTGCGAATTTCGCATGAATTGTTCAGGCAGTTTCGGTCATCACCGGGACTGTTCTTGGTGAAGTTCGCACGTCGCAGCTTGCAGAAAAATATCTATGGGATTCGTCACGCTTCGCGTTTTGCATGGTGCTGATCGAGGAAAGATCTTCGATCGTCTTTCCACACCTGTGACGATTGGTCGCGAAGAAGGAAATTCGATTCAACTCAACGACGAGCGAATTAGTCGATACCACCTCAAGCTTCAGGAAGACAACAACAAGATCGTGTTGACCGATCTTGAAAGCACCAACGGAACCAAGGTCAACGGCGAAGACATTCAGGTTCGAATCGTTCGATACGGTGACATGATTGGAGTTGGTCGTTCTTTGCTGTTAGTCGGTTCGCGGAGTGATATTGATCAGAGAATTGCGGAAATCGCTGCGAGGTTACCGCAGGAAAATGATTCACATCGGCAAAAAATTGTTGATAAGCTCGACAAGATTGATGGCAATGATTCGGATGTTGTCGAGGATTTGCAGCACGTTCGATCTCCGCTTCTGCCAGCAGAGCCGCCGCCACTTCCATCGCGGATGAGTCCATCGCAAGCTGCCGAATTCTCCGAACTCCTCGATTACATTCAAGCCGTTCTTCGAGAAGCCACCGAGAGCGTTGTGATGAGACCCGGTGGCGAGGAAGTGGGGCTCGATTTTGCGCAGTGGCAAACGGTGCTCGATCTTCAGTCACGAATTGCCTCTTTGCTACGCCAAGTTGGAAATCCTTCGGAATCATAAGGCTCATTCTCCCTTATTAGAGCGGATCGTATTTTCCAGGCGCTTCGCAGAACAGATTGAATTTCAGGCACCACCACCGCCGAACCCCTGCGGTGTCTCGCATCAGCGGTTCGGATGTCGCTAGAATCGGACTTTGGGTCCGAAATGCCTTCGCGCAATTGAACGTGCGTGGACCAAAGAGAATCTTCGGAACAATTTCGAAAACCTTTATTTTGCGAGCGCACGGATGAGCACGCCCAGTTTTGTCCATCTTCATTGTCATAGCCATTACAGCCTGCTCGATGGCGCAAGCACGATTGATCGTCTCGTGTCACGCACCGTTGAACTCGGCATGAATGCCCTGGCGATCACCGACCATGGGAATTTGCACGGAGCGCTCGAGTTCTACACTGCGGCTCGAGAGGCCGGAATCAATCCGATCATTGGCTACGAGGCCTATATCGCTCCGGGAAGTCGCTTTCATCGGGAAAGCGGTGGGCAGCGGGAGTCGAGTTACCATTTGACGCTGCTGGCAAAAAATAGAGTCGGCTTTCGCAATCTGCTCGAACTCTCGACCAAGGCATTTCTCGAGGGCTTTTACTTTAAGCCGAGGATTGATAAGGAACTTCTCGAGGCCCACAGCGAAGGTCTTATCTGTTTGTCAGGGTGCCTTTCAAGTGAATTTAGCCGATCACTCATCGGTTCGTCGCGTCAGCAACGTGAGTCGCTCGAAGAGGGAAAGCGAATTGCGGGATGGTTCTCCAAGATTTTTGGTGATCGCTATTTTATTGAGATACAAAATAACGGACTTGAATTGCAGCAGATGGTCATGCAGTCGGCACTGGAAATTTCGAAAGAAATGGGACTTCCTTCCGTTGCCACCTGCGACTGTCACTATGTCAATCGTGAGGACGCAGAAGCGCAAGATATTTTGCTCTGCGTCAATACCGGACGTTTTCGAAGCGACGCCAATCGCATGAAAATGGACACCGACGAGTTTTATCTGAAGAGCCCCTCAGACATGCAGTTGGCTTTTCCAGAACTCGATGAATCTCTCGTACGAAGCCAGCAGATTGCCGACTCGGTGTCGATTGAACTGGAGCTCGGAAAACGTCACTTCCCTGGATTTGATCTTCCTACTGGAGTCACTGCGAGCGAACGATTGCGGTTGTTGTGCCTCGAGGGGCTTGCCGATCGATATGCCGACTTGCCCGAACGGTGGCAGGAAACTGCAGAGCTAGACAATCCAGCACAAGAGAAAAAGTTGCATTCGCATGTTCTCGAACGTCTCGATCGCGAACTTGGTGTAATCGATGCGCTTGGATACGCCAGCTACTTTTTGATTGTCTGGGATTTTGTGCGATACGCGAGAGAGAATGATATTCCTGCTGCGGCTCGCGGCTCGGGTGTTGGATCACTTGTGGCCTACTCGCTCTATTTATCGCACGTGTGCCCGTTGCGATACGACCTTCTTTTCGAACGTTTTCTTGACGTCAATCGTCGCGAGGCACCCGACATCGACATTGATTTCTGTAAGGCCCGTCGAGGCGAGGTGATTGACTATGTCAAGCGGAAGTATGGCGAGCAGAATGTTGCGCAGATTGGAACCTTTGGAACTCTCGCGGCCCGAGCGGCAATTCGTGATGTGGGACGAGCTCTGGGGATGCCTATTCCGCGAGTCGATGCCGTGGTGTCGCTCGTTCCAGATCAATTGGGAATCTCGCTTGAGGAGGCAACAGCGCCCGGTACGCAACTCGCAGAGGCGTGCGACAAGGATCCGGCGGTGCACGAACTGGTCGACCTTGCAAGACGCATTGAAGGGCTTGCACGCAACGTCGGAACCCATGCCGCTGCAGTTGTGATTGCTGATCAACCGCTCGTGCAGTACGTGCCGTTACAGCGAGTGACCGGAAAAGATGAAGTTATCACGCAGTGGGCGATGGGAGATGTTGAGCGAGCCGGACTGATGAAGATGGATTTTCTCGGTCTGCGGTATCTCACCGTGGTTGCCAAAACTCTTTCGATTATCGAGGCCACAACAGGCAAAAAACTTGATCCCTACTCGTTTCCGCTCGATGATCAGAAGTCGTTCGACCTGTTGTGTCGAGGGGAAACCAAGGGAATCTTTCAGCTCGAAAGTGGCGGTATTCGGGATCTTCTTCAGCGAATGAAGCCTGACAGTTTTCTTGACATTGTCGCGGTCAATGCACTCTATCGCCCGGGCCCACTCGAAGGAGGCATGGTCGATGATTACGTAGCGGTGAAACATGGCCGCAAGCGTGCGGAATACCGTCATCCTGTCATGAAGGAGATTTTTGAGGAAACGCACGGCGTGATGGTGTATCAGGAGCAGGTGATGCGAATCCTCGAACGTCTTGGGGGCATCGAACTCTCCAGCGCCTATACGTGCATCAAAGCGATCAGCAAAAAAAAGGCTGAGACGATCAACGCATTTCGGGAACAGTTTATAGAAGGGGCAACAGCCAAAGGACTCCCAGCTTCGCAGGCAAAGGAAACGTTTGGACTGATCGAAAAATTTGCTGGCTACGGATTTAATAAGAGCCACTCCACCGCCTATGCGCTGCTCGCCTGGCAGACGGCCTATCTCAAAGCACATTGGACGTTGGAGTTTATGGCGGCGTTACTGTCAGGTGATATTTCAGGGCGCAACTTCAAGAAGAAGGATTCGCTCGTGGAGCATGTGGAAGATTGTCGTCGGATGGGAATTGAAGTTTCGGTTCCAGATGTCAATACATCAGAGATTGAATTTTCAACAGCAGATGGGAAAATTCTTTTTGGATTGAGTGCGATTAAGGGCTGCGGAGCACAGGCTGCCGAAGCGATTGTGGCCGAACGACGACGTGGCGGTCGCTATCAAGATTTAGGAGATTTCTGCGGTCGACTCGATTCAGCGGTGGTGAATAAAACGGCAGTAGAGAGCCTCGCTAAGGCAGGCGCTCTTGATGGATGTGGCGGGCATCGTGGTCAACTGCTCGCGGGTGTTGAAAGAGCGATGTCGGCCGGCTCTTCGCTCGCTGCAGATCGCAAGAGCGGGCAGAAAAATCTTTTTGCGGAAGTCGATGAGATCGTCGCATCACCCACGAGCCTTCCGGATGTTCCCGCGCTTTCGGATCGAGACATGCGTACGGCGGAAAAGGAGGTGCTTGGGTACTACGTTCACAGCCATCCACTCGACGAGCACCGGGAAACACTTTCGGCCATTGTCTCACAAACGGTTTCGGATCTTGCAAAGCTTCCGGCACGAAGTGAGGTTTGTCTTGGAGGTCTCGTTTCATCGCTCAAGTTGTCAAACATAAAATCTCCGCGAGCCGGTTCTGTCAATACGCGTTATGCAATGTTTGATTTGGAAGATATTGAGGGAGTTATTCGCACGATCTGCTGGCCGGAGGAATATGCGCGTCTCGGTGGGCAGATCGCAGCCGATGCGATTGTCATTGTATCGGGAACGATTGATCGTCGTGCTGGAAGCGAAGAGACCAATCTGATCGTGAATGATCTCGTGTCGATTGTAGATATTGGAAAACGGCCAGTGAAGGCCGTCACCATGCGGCTCGATGAGTCAGAGCACGATCACTCGACGCTCGACAATGTGGCAAAGATTGTAAGGGATTTTCCGGGAAACGTTCCCTTGCGGATAGTGCTCACGCTTTGTGATGGTCGTAAGGTACTGCTCGAGGCGGATAGCAATAAAGTGACCTGGGGAGCCGAACTCCATCATCGACTTGCTGGATTGCTCGGTCCAGGAAGAGTTCGGGTGGCCGTTGTATTCGGGGGAGGACGACGCGAGGGGAGCGACGGAGGCCGCAGAACCGCTCCAAACCGTAGTCCAGAGAGGATTCGGTCGTAAGAGCCTGCCGACCACGTCCGGCAAATCCCTCCGGGCTCAATTTCTCGTTGCTTGTCCGACGATTTCAAACTACGGTTGGATCAGTTGCGCCGGCTTTTCGGGAGGGACTTTCAATGCTGCTTTTGCTGCGCCGATGTGGATCGATTCTTTTTGTTGTGACAGTACAGCTTTCGCTGCTGTGTACCACTGTGCTCGCTCAAGGCCAGCAAGGCGGTCAGCAAGGCGGTCAGCAAGGCGGTCAGCAAGGCGGCCAGCAAGGCGGCCAGCAAGGCGGCCAGCAAAATAACGGCAGCAGTGGTGCTGCAGGAGTGGTAATCGATGCCAATGGCGTTTTGCGGGTTCAACGATCGGGGATGAATCGGCAGGTCGCTCAGCAGAAGCGTGCCATGGCGAGCAAAGCTCTTCCAGGAGACCTTCAAAAGTCATCCGGTATGAGAAAGGTCGCTCTTGGGCGATTAGAAAAAGAACTTCGTAAAGCGATCGACTCAGGCCGTGGCGTGCCTGAAGAAATTGAGCGTATGGCAGGTCTCGTGAGACTGCAGTACATCTTTGTGTATCCAGAAGAAAACGAGATCGTTGTCGCAGGGCCTGCGGAAGGTTGGATGAACGATTCTTCAGGTCGTTGCATCGGTTTGGAAAGCGGATCTCCAACGCTGTTGCTCGAAGACCTCGCAACTGCCATGAGGGCATTTCCGCCAGGACAACTTTCAGACACGACTCTTTCTTGTTCAATCGATCCCACGCAAGAAGGATTGGCAAATCTTCAGGGATTTTTGAAACGAATTGGGAGAATCAATCCAACCGTCGATCCCAATTCAATTGTGCTTGGAATGAAACAGAGTTTGGGGCATCAGCGAGTCAGTATTACCGGGATCTCTCCGGAATCTCACTTTGCACAGGTTATGGTGGAGGCGGACTATCGCATGAAGCTCATTGGCATTGGACTTGAGCCGTCGCCAGTCAAGATGTCGAGTTGGATCGAACTGGCAAGCGCTTCTTCGGTGGCCGCAAACGCGTTGCAGCGGTGGTATTTTGTGCCTGATTACAAGTGTGTGCGAATCAGCGAGGACGATCTGGCCGTTGAACTCATTGGCCGAGGAGTAAAACTGGTTGGAGCCGATGAAATGGTGATGGCCGACGGTTCTCGTCGCGCCGCTTCTCGCAGCGATCGTGCCAGCGCAACATTTACGCAGTCATTCACGAAGAAATATCCTGAAATCGCTGCCCGTAATCCAGTCTATGCACAGCTTCGCAATCTCATCGATATGTCGGTGGCTGCTGCGTACCTGCAAAAATTTGATGTCTACGGACGAACCCTCTGGTCTGCTGAAACGCTTCTCAGCGAAGAGCAGTACGCCATCGAAACCTTCACGGCCCCACAAAGTGTCGAGCCTGCGGTATCAGCTGTTTGGCGCGGCAATCGACTGCTTACACCGATTGGTGGAGGAGTCACTCTCCGTCCTCACCAAGCACTTGAAGAAGCAAACGTGATGGCAGACGAATCGGACGATGTCGCCAATGCAGGCGAAGCGATTACCCTACCTGAAAATCGCTGGTGGTGGGATTGAAAAAATGTGTTTGACGATTGAGTGCGTCGAAATGATCACCGTCTATTCCTTGACGCGTTCAACATATTCACCATTGCGAGTATCGATCTTAAGAAGATCGCCCTGACTGATGAATGCTGGAACATGAACTTCTGCACCAGTTTCTAATTTTACAGGCTTGGTGAGATTCGTTGCAGTGTTGCCTCGTACCGATGGTTCACAATATTCAACCCGCAACAACATGTGATTTGGCGGTTCCATTGAAATTGGATTTTCGTTGTAGAGAAGCATTGAACACACGGTCCCCTCCTTGATCCATTTCCATGAATCGGCGACCTGTTCCTTGGAGAGTTCGTATTGCTCATAGTTGTCGTTGTCCATAAACATGAACACTTCTCCTTGCTTGTAGAGAAATTGTGCATCGATTGTGGCAATGTCAGCAGCGTCAAGTGAATCGCCGCTTTTGTAGGTGCGATCAAGAACGGTGTTGCGAACTAAATTTCGAAGTTTGCACTTGTACAGTGACTGTCCCTTTCCGGGCTTCACAAAATTGCACTCGATCATGATGTATGGGTCGCCATCGATTTGGACTTTGAGACCCTTTTTGAATTCACTCGTGTTGTACGATGCCACTGCGTATCCTTCTTCGAAATGGGGACTGGCGGCTATTCTTTCCACGAGTTCCATATACCCCTGAGGGATCTCGTAGGATTGCCAAGCGTCTCCGGCAACCCCGAGCGTGTCAATTCGAGGCCATTCATGCCCACGCCATCCCTGTATCAGCCACATTCAGCATCGGGACAACCAGACGACATGATCGGTGAAGCCCCCCGCTGGCAGCGAGAACTTGCCGACGCAGTGCGCGACCCATCTGAACTGTGTCGATTGCTTTCGCTTCCTGAGTCGATTGCCTCTGAGCGGGCCGCCACCGTCTTTTCGCTGCTTGTGCCGAGAGGATTTATTGCCCGCATGCAACCTGGGGATCCGCTTGATCCGCTTCTGGTTCAAGTTCTTCCACAAGCTGTTGAGCTTGAAGAACGATCTGGATTTTCGATTGATCCACTTGGCGAAGCGGCAGGCATGGAAACTCGATCGCTTCTACAAAAATATTGTGGACGAGTGTTGCTCCTGGTGACAGGAGTTTGTGCGATTCACTGTCGCTACTGTTTTCGACGCGAATTTCCATATGCTGATGTTGGAGCGGGAGTTGGATTCAATGAGGCGATCGATGTAATTGCCAAAGATGATTCGATCGAAGAGGTGATTCTGTCCGGAGGCGATCCACTGTCACTTTCCGATGATCGCCTCGAACGAATTGTGGATCGAATCGACTCGATTGGGCATGTCAGACGTTTGCGTATTCACACCCGTCTTCCGATTGTGATTCCTTCGCGAATCACAGAGGCTCTTTTGTCGCTCATCGCTCGAGTGCGAATGCGAGTGATTATGGTGGTGCATGCCAATCACGCCGCTGAAATTGATTGTGAGGTTGCAGCAGCCCTAGAGCGGCTCAGGTGCGCTGCGGTGATGCTGTTCAATCAATCGGTGTTGATGCGGGGAGTGAATGATTCGCATGTTATTCTCAAGCAACTTTCAGAGCGATTGATCGACGTGGGAGTGACTCCGTACTATCTTCATCTTCTTGATCCTGTTTCAGGAGCGGCGCACTACGACGTTCCGCACAAAGAGGCCGTCGAAATGGTCAACAAGCTCCGTGATTCAATGCCCGGGTATGCGGTTCCACGACTGGTTCGCGAAGTGCCAGGGGAGTCGTCAAAACACTGGATTCACTGAAAAAAAGAGGTCACTCGCACCCGTTCATTGCTGCTCGTTACGTAGACCTGGGTCAGGTCTGAATAAAAAGACAACGGCGAAAGATACCGCTGTCGGTGAGATGAAAAAAATCAAAAGCTACAGCATGTTCATGTGGTTGTGATTGGTCGAACACCAGCCGACTCTCTGACCCGTTGGATTTTGGGAAGCACCTCCGAAGCTTTGATAATGCGAGCGAATTCGAGCGTGCTTGTCGTGCCCGCCGAAGTCTGAACATCATTTAAGTTCGATCGACAACAGGAATACAAGTGCTTCACTCATAAACTACTTGTGCGCCTTCTGACGAGCAACAAAAGCGGCATACTCAGTCGGCGTGTCGATGCCACGAAAGCCGTGCGGTACGACTGTCGCTACGATCGGAATACCTGCTTCCACAAGTCGAAGTTGTTCGAGGCTCTCGTGGCTTGCCAGGCGAGAATGCCGAAGAGATTTCCATGCATTGAGTACCCACGGTCGATAAGCGTAAAGACCGATGTGCTGCCAGTAGAGAGGAGGCGATGCCACAAGAAGTGAATCGTTCCAGTCGCGCGAGAAGGGCACCGCAGCACGGCTAAAGTAAATCGCTCGCCATGTATTTGGAACCGTGGACTCACGTTGATCATAACGCTCACACCAAGGTGTGAGCACCGCTTTTACTGCAGAAGGATCGTCGAGGTCTTCACGCCGTACGATCGGGGTGACGAGTGTTGCCATGCCTGCCGTGGGAGTGCGCATGAGAAGATCGATCAAGAGATTGATGGCGTGCGGATCAAGTTCCGGTTCATCTCCCTGCAGGTTGACAATCACATCTGCATCGGGGAAATGCGGAAGAAGTTCAACGATTCGCTCCGTTCCGCTGGTGGCGGCCGGATCAGTCAAAACCGCCTTGCCGCCAAACCGTTCGACCTCGCAAAGAATTTCATCGGAGTCTGTAGCGATGATCACTCGATCGGCTTGAGCACTGGCGCATGCGACTTCCCACGTGTGCTGCACAAGCGTTTTGCCAGTGTCTCGAAGAAGCATTTTTCTTGGCAGGCGAGTGCTCCCAAGGCGAGCGGGAATGACAATCACTGATCGATCATGAGAACGCGTGGTGTTCACGAAAAAATCCTTCTAAAAAATTGAGTTGCCTCGAAAAGTGAGTGTGATTGCAACAAGTAATCTGCCAAAAGAGTCGCACAAAGTGTTGAAAAAGGCAGGTATTTTGAAGCTGCTTTGGTGCGTCGAGAGTGCTACTGTCTGCGGCTAAAAGTGTGTATTGAAAAAAGCGTGCTGTACGCGAACTGCAATCTATAGAGTCTACGGAGATTTTCACGATGTGTGGCATTGTCGGCTATATCGGTTTTCGTCGCGCAGGAGATTTGATCGTCGAGGGTTTACGAAGACTCGAGTATCGGGGCTACGACTCCTCCGGCGTCGCCACGCTTGCCTGCGATGGAAGCGTTGAAGTCATGAAGGCGGCAGGACGTCTTGAAAACCTTGAATCAATTTTAAAAAATGATTTTCCAGACAGCTCAATTGGGATCGGTCACACTCGATGGGCAACGCATGGTGCTCCGTCAGATCGAAATGCACATCCGCATCTTGGCGGCTCTGGCACGCTCGCAGTAGTTCACAACGGTGTGATCGAAAATTATCGGACGCTCAAAATCCGGCTCGAGGCCGAAGGTTATGTCTTTCGCTCTGAAACCGATTCGGAAGTCATTGCTCACCTGATCGACAGTTGTCTGACGCGTCTCACGGCAACTTTGCCAAGGATTGCTGACGATTCTGCGGATTTGCCGCGGGTGATGGCGGTGCGAGAAGCAATCTCACAGCTCCGAGGAACCTATGGGATCCTCGTTCTGTTTCGAGATGAACCCGATCTCCTTGTTGCAGCAAGGCTTGGAAGCCCACTGGTTATTGGTGGTGCGGATGGTGAATATTTTATTGCCAGCGACACCAGTCCTCTTGCCGGTCATGCGGCAAACATTATTCGACTTTCCGATCATGAAGTCGCAGTTATTCAAAGAAATAATCTGCGAATTATTCACCGTGATTCCGGAAGGGTTGAACCATTGACGATGCCTTTGAATCTGGAAATGACGGATGTGACTCGCGGAGACTTTGAGCACTTTATGCTCAAGGAAATTTATGATCAGCCCGAAACAATCGCTGCAGCGATGAGGGGCCGTCTCTCTCACGAGGATGCTACGGCAATTTTTGGAGGGCTGAACCTCTCAGCCACACGGCTGCAGGCCACTCGAAAAATCGTGCTGACTGGATGCGGAACCAGTTGGCATGCCGCAATGCTGGGAGAATATCTGATTGAACAATTTGCGCGATTGCCAGTCGAAGTGGAGTACGCAAGCGAACTGCGATATCGAAATCCGCCGCTTGAGGAAGGAACGCTTCTTTTTGCGTTGACACAATCTGGTGAGACCGCCGACACGCTTGCGGCTCTGCGAGAAGTGAAACGCAAAGGACATCCGACGCTGGCGATTTGTAACGTGGTTGGCAGCACGATAGCCAACGAAGCAGACGGTGGAATTTATCTGCATGCTGGCCCCGAGATTGGCGTCGCCAGCACCAAGGCATTTACAAGTCAGTGTGTCGTTTTGGCGCTTCTGGCATTGCATTTCGGTCGATTGCGTCACATGAGTTTTGAACAGGGACTCGAATTTATCGATCATCTTGAGTCTCTTCCAGAGTTGGTCACCCAAGCACTTGAGTCGAGCGAGTCGATACGACACATCGCCGAAAAGTATTGCGATTCAAACACATTTTTGTACTTGGGACGGCAATACAATTTCCCGATTGCTCTCGAAGGTGCGCTCAAGCTCAAGGAAATCAGCTACATCCATGCCGAGGGCTATCCAGCGGCAGAAATGAAACATGGACCGATCGCCTTAGTGGATGCGTTTACTCCGAGCATTTTTCTGATCCCACAGGGAAACGTTTACGAAAAAGTGGTCGTGAACCTCGAGGAGATCAAGGCTCGCGGCGGGCCAGTCATCGCGGTTGTCACTGCCGGAGATAGTCGAATCAAAGAGTTGGCAGATGACATCATCGAGATTCCCGAAGCACCAGAATTTCTTCAGCCGATCATTACGGCGATTCCACTGCAACTCTTGGCCTATCATATTGCAGTGTTGCGAGGATGTGATGTCGACAAACCGCGAAATCTTGCCAAGAGCGTGACGGTCGAATAGTGTCAGCAAAGAGAGAACGTCCTGTCGCCGTCGGTATGCTTGTGTCGATGTGACGAGCTTTGTAGCATTGGTGCGAGATGTATAAAACTAAAATTTTTAGTTTTATACTCGTTCTCATGGCCCGCACGCTCAAAGCCCGAGTGGCGGAATTGGCAGACGCGCAAGATTCAGGTTCTTGTCCAGGTAACTGGGTGGAGGTTCAAGTCCTCTCTCGGGCATTTCTCTACCGGCTTTTGGTCGGTGATCGTGTGATGAATGTTTCTCAATGCGCGACGAAGGCGTAAGCGTACTGACCGGCTGTTTCCTACAATGAATGGAAGTTGCACGAGAACGTAGCTTGGATGAAAGTGCCCGTCTTTCATAAAAAAAGGCCCGAAAACCGAAGCCGCTGCGAGTTCTGCGCATTGTGACCATCATTGACTTCTATCAGTACCTCTCAGGCAGGCTCGTCATGCTAGAATTGCCTGAGCCGTTCCCGGTACAGTCGTCACCATTTTTTTATCCGTCGAGAAACCAGAGCGTTTATGAAAATGTCTATGGTGAGAGACCAAATCTATTTCTCCGCTGCCAAACGTTTCAGACCGCGATGGTTTCACAGGCACTGCGTCTTGATCTGGTGCAATATTCTGGTCGCTTTTTTTCTGTGTGATATTTCCTGGACGGCAGAACCCCAGCCTTCGGAAGGCGACCTCGAATTTTTTGAGTCTAAAGTCCGACCGCTCTTGAAGGAACACTGCGGCGAATGTCACTCGTCCACGAAGGGTGATCCCGAGGGTGGGCTGTCCTTTGATACGCGAGGAGAGTTTCGTTCGGCCGAGGGCGTAGTTGTGTCGGGAGAACCCGATGCCAGCCTGCTCATTCGGGCAATTCGGTACGACGATTCCGAGCTTCAAATGCCGCCGGATGGGAAGCTTTCGAACGAGGCGATCGTCACGCTCGAGGAATGGGTTCGTCGCGGGTTGCCGTGGACCGATGATGGAAGTGCCACAGCATCCAAAAACGTGTTTGATATTGCACAAAGAAAGGCTGCTCATTGGTGTTGGCAACCGATCACACGAAAAGCCCCACCCCAGGTCGCGCACACCGAATGGGCTCGCAGTGACATTGATCGATTTGTGCTTTCAAAACTTGAAGCGGCCGGACTTACTCCCGCTCCCGAGGCCGACGTGGCAACATTGGCACGTCGAGCAAGCGCTTGGCTCATCGGCATGCCTCCAGATCCTCGTGCGATTGATTCACTTCTTGCCGATTCCGATCCCAATGCCTTTGAAAAATATGTCGATAGCCTGCTGGCGTCGCCTCATTTTGGAGAGCGATTTGGTCGGCACTGGCTCGATGTCGTTCGGTATGCTGAAACTCGAGGACATGAATTCGATAATCCCATTCCAAATGCATGGCGGTATCGAGACTGGGTTATCGAAGCATTGAACAACGACCTTCCGTACGATCAGTTTGTGCGAGAGCAGGTTGCCGGCGATCTGGTTCCTGTTGCCAGGCAGGATGCCACCGGTGCAAACCGATCGGTCGTCGGGACAGGGTTCTGGTTTCTGGGTGAAGAAGTTCACTCGCCGGTCGACATAGCTCAAGACGAAGCAGATCGAATAGACAACCGCGTCGATACGTTTGGAAAAGCTTTTCTTGGTTTGGCAATGGGCTGTGCCCGCTGTCACGATCATAAGTTTGACGCCATCTCCAACGAAGATTACTACGCAATTTCCGGCATGCTGATGTCGAGTGGATACCGTCAGGTGCCATTTGAGTCACTCGAACACAACCGGGCGGTTGCCACGGATCTTCTTGAAAATTCTGCGATGGCGCGTCGCCAACTTCTTCCGCTCGTAGGAGAACGGCTTGAAGCGGCGATCGAATCATTCACGGTGCTGTTGCCGATAGCGGTTGATCTTGTCGCGCATGACGAACAGAAAGAGCCGTTGGAAGCGTCGACGAAAGCTACCGCAGAGGCTTTGAACGTGCATCAGGCCGATCTCTCACGACTTGTAATGCTTGTTTCAAACTCGAAAAAAGACCTGTCGCATCCTTTGCATCAAGCGGTCAATCTGTGTGGGGCTTCGGGAGTGATTCAGGCTGACCAGGCATTCGACGCGTTTATTGGTCTGGTGCAATCGAATGAATCGCCCAGATATTGCGCGAAGTCATCGAATGACTCGCCCTTCAAGATTGTTGCCGATTACGCCCTCGACGGATTGAAAACACCCATCTGGTCTGATGCGTTTGCATGGGGGCTCGCGGCGGTTCCTGCCGGACAGCCAATGCCGATTACACAATCGCCGTTTGTCCAGATTCTCAGAAGTACGGAAATCCGAAGCGAAGCCATCTGGGCTAAAGGAAAATCAACAGCTCAGAGAGATCCTGCGCCCCTTGGAGAATTTGATCGTGCGGGCAAAGTGCTGCGTTCTCCAAAGATCACGCTTGCATCGCCTTCGCTCTGGTATCTCATCAAAGGTCACCTGCAAATTTTTGCTGCTGTGGATAGTCATGTGATGGTGGCCGGTCCACTGCATGGTCGGACGATTCTAAGCGTCGACACCAAGGGCCAGTGGAAATGGCACAGACATGATCTGTCGCCGTATGTTGGACATCGTGTGCATGTTGAGTTTGCGTCTCGGGAAGGAGAGTCTGCCGTTGCAGCAGTTATTGATGCACAAGATGAACCAAAAACGATTGATCCACTGGCTTTGCTTCTTGTGTCGCAGTGCTGGCAGGCAAGCGGAGATTTCACAGGAGAAGGCCAGACAAATTCTTTTCGACCCGATTCATCTGCGGTTTGTGCGTCACTTTCAAAGTTGCTTGTCGAGGCTACGAAAGCCTGTCGAGCCGGAACGCTTGCAGAGCATCCCACTGCCAGTGGTCTCGCGCCGCTCGTATCAAGTGTGCTGGAAAGCGAGATTGGAACCGTTCCTGTTCTAACACCCACCACCATGAGCCTGATGGACAGGCTTCGTGAGCAAGCGTCGTCCATTCACGGCCTGCGAGAACAGACTCTTTTGCGAGCGAAACTTGAGTCTGCGACGGCACCAGCGATTCTGGATGGCAATGGAATCGAGCAGGCAGTGCTCATCAAGGGATCTGCGGCGCGCCGAGGCGACATGGTACCGAGACGATTTCTTGAGGCCATCGACGGCCCCTCTCAACGACCGTGGCCCACGGATTCCAGCGGCCGAATGGAGCTCGTTGATCGCGTGCTTGATCCTGCCAATCCACTCACCATGCGAGTTGCAGTGAATCGAATCTGGCAACATCTATGCGGACGTGGACTCGTGCCAACCCCAGATAATTTTGGTGTACTTGGCGAAGCGTCGTCCCATCCGGAGTTGCTCGATTTCTTGGCGATTCGTTTTCGAGATGAGGGCATGAGCATCAAAAAACTTGTTCGTGAAATTGTTACAAGCAGCACGTGGCGGATGTCGAGTGTTCCCGATTTGAAAGCTCTGTCGATGGATCCAACCAACAAACTTCTGCATCACTCTACGATTCGACGTCTCGAAGGCGAAGCGGTGCGAGATTCAATGCTTGCGGTATCGGGACGATTGAATCCATTGGTGGGAGGTCCACCGGTCGAGGTCTATCTCACAGACTTTATGCATGGCCGGGGACGACCAAGCAGTGGGCCGCTCGACGGCGATGGGCGTAGAAGCATTTACACAAGTATTCGGCGAAACTTTTTGCCTAGTTTTATGGTTGCCTTTGACATGCCCAACCCATTTCAAGCAATGGGACGTCGCAACGTCACCAACGTTCCCGCGCAGGCACTGGTGTTGATGAACGATCCGCTGGTGGCATCGCTCGCGAAGACATGGGCAGAAAAAACGATTCTTGAGGAATCGCAAACTCCTCGAGAGCGAATCGAATCGATGTACCTCAGGGCATTTTCCAGAAAACCCCAGCTCAACGAAATGGATGACGCAAAAGTGTTTCTCGTCGAACAGGCGCAGATGCACGGAATAGATTTTGAAAAGAATCCTCGTGACTTGGCAGCATGGACCGATCTTGCACACGCTCTTTTTAACACTAAGGAATTTATCTTTATTCCTTAACATTGTGACCAGAGCCATCAACCCACCAAATATTCAAAAACACAATACGGAAGTGGTCCCTTCAACGAAACGTGAGTGAAAAAATTGATATGAACATCTCACGGACTCAGCCACGATTGAGTACATCGCATCTCGCCTCCAAAAGTCAGCATCACTGCGGCCGGTTTGCATCTTTTGCCACTCGTCGAGAGTGGCTTCGTCGATCTGCTTGCGGGTTTGGAGCGATTGCGGCCGGAGCCCTTCTTGGAAAATCGAGTCTGCAGGCCTCCGCCAACAGAGAAATAACTGGTGGAATACACCATGCAGCACGTGCCAAGAGCGTTATTTTTCTCTATATGGACGGCGGAGTATCCCAAGTCGATAGTTTCGATCCAAAACCGCGTCTGGATAGTGACG
Source organism: Planctomycetota bacterium (assembly GCA_003669585.1). Lineage (GTDB taxonomy): Bacteria > Planctomycetota > Planctomycetia > Pirellulales > UBA1268 > QWOQ01. Next base: position 225,311 of record QWOQ01000015.1, read on the forward strand.
GAGGAAAAAATCCGCGAGATCTTTTTAAAGTCGACGCTACTCAGTTCGATAGTGTTGGAAATTTGTTGCCGAGTCTTTGGAAATTTAAGCCGTATGGGGAAAGCGGAATTCCGGTAAGTGAACTTTTCCCGCACATCGGTTCGATGGTTGATGATCTTGCCGTCATTCGCTCGATGACCAGCGAATTTCCAGAGCATACCAACGCCAACTATTTTCTTCATTCAGGAAGTGGGCTCCAGGGTCGGCCGAGTATGGGAGCATGGACAACCTACGGATTGGGAAGCGAAAATGAAAACCTGCCGGGGTTCATGGTGATCAACGGCGGCCTCATTCCTCCGGGTGGCTTAGATAATTTTACAAGTGGCTTTTTGCCGGCGAGCTATCAGGCCTCTGTGATACGCCCAGATCCCAAAGGGCTTTCTAATGTGTCCAAGGCCGAGAAAAACGATCAGATGCAGCGGAGAAAAATTGATTTTACACGAACACTTGATCGAGGTCTTGTCGATCGACTACGAGGAAATGACGCTGTTGAAAGTGCCATTGCCAATCAAGAACTGGCGTGGCGAATGCAGACGGATGTTCCCAATCTGCTCGACACCGGTGATGAAACAGTTCAAACAAAGCGAGCGTATGGATTTGAGGCTGACTATCCGCAGACACGCATCTTTGCTGCAGAATGTCTCTTGGCAAGAAGAATGATCGAACGAGGGGTGCGTTTTGTTGAACTTACTTGTCCGGGAGGCAATGGTGACCGTTGGGATCAACATGGAAATCTTCGGGACGGACATTGGAAAAATGCAGTGAGCGTCGACCAGCCTATTGCAGCTCTCATACGCGATTTAAAAGATCGAGGGCTTCTTAATGAAACACTCGTTGTCTGGAGCGGTGAGTTTGGTCGCACTCCCTTTGCGCAGGGCAACGATGGACGTGATCACAATCCTCAAGGATTTACGCTTTGGATGGCCGGAGGCGGAATCAAGGGGGGCATAACCCACGGCGCAACCGACGATTATGGCTACCGGGTTGTGGACAAACCATGCACGATCCACGATCTGCATGCAACGATTTTGCACCTCTTGGGGATCGACCACACTCGGTTAACATATCGCTTTAGCGGTCGTGATTTTCGGCTTACAGACGTCTTTGGCAACCCAATCCACGACGTGATTGCATAGCCGGTTGCTCCAAGAAACAGGTTCTGTAAGATTTGGTTTGGGGCTGTAGCTCAGTTGGTTAGAGCATCGGACTTTTAATCCGTTGGTCCTCGGTTCGAGTCCGAGCAGCCCCACTGAACGCTTGTGCACTATCTCGCATGGTGAAGTAAACTCCTGCAAAACAGGGGTTTGCTCGTGCGAGACAGTGGCGGGCTGCGAGTCAAAACGACTCTCTGCGTGCACTGACTGCAGCGCATTATGCAGCGCTTTTCCGTCAGTCGTCTCCTTGCCACTCGTAGCCTTCTCAAAATCGGCATCCGTCACTTGCCAGTAATGCTTGGCTGCCACGATCGTTGAGTGTCCTAGCCAGGCTGCCGCCACATGCGATGGATGCTCGGCTGCCAGTTCCGTTGCTCGACTCGCTCTCAGGTTTTGAAACAGCTTCGGCCAAGGTTTGACTTTCGCTAAGCGAAGAATTCTCGCCAGTTGCGTCCGTAGGTTGGCGTTGTCATGCCGGTAGCGATTAATCACGTGTACAGTTCCCACGTCGGCCATATCCCACATTGCTTCTAGGTGCGGCGTCAGTTCCGGGAAGATCGGAATCACTCGCGTTCCTTTGCCTTCGTGGTGTTCTGTTTTCGAACTTCGAATGAGCATGCGTCCTTTGCCGAAGTCCACGTCACCCCACGTCAACGCCAAGTGCTCGCTTGGGCATCGCAATCCACCGAAGCGACTCAAGGCGAATATCAATCGCCACTCTGCGTCAGGGCAGGCATCGAGCACCTTTGCCGCCGTGTCGCGGTCAATGAAGTAGTCGCGATCCCGATTACTCCCAATAGACCCCTTGAGCCCAAGAAACGGATTCTTTGCGAGAATGTCCCGACTCACCGCGTCTTGAAAGAACTGCTTTGCGTCGCTGAGCCGCTTACGGGCTGTGTTCAGCGCCAACCCGTCCGTTGCCTCTGCTTCAACGTAACGACCCTTGCGGGCTGCTCCAGTTCGAAGCCAGCGTTCCCAATCGCGAGCGTCACCGGCCGTGATGCTGGATAGCATGCGATTTGCACCGAAATAGTCGATAAGACACCGTTTCGCTTGCCGCCAATGAATCAGCGTGTTCGGCTTCACGTCTGTCCGTTTCTGAAAGTAGTTGGCCACGTGCTCGCCCAAAGTGATTTCAGTTTTTGCTTCCCTTGTCGCAATCAATCCGACCGCTGCAAGTCTTTTCGCCATGAGTGGCTCAAGGTTCATCACCCATGAAGCGAGTTCGTTTTCCATCGGACGATTGAGATTGAGCGAACCGAGTAGTTGCTCAACGCGTAGCTTGATTCCCTCTGCTAATCGCTGCGACACCTTGCCGAGTCTGATCGTTTTCCTTCCACCATCGAGGTCAACGAACTGTATCAGCCGGGTACCGTTGTTTTGTCGCGAGATGCTAGCCATGAGATATCCTCCGTGGAATGATTATTCAGAAAAGTCATTGCCGTACCAAACAACAAACCTCAGAAACCTTTCGCATCGAGCACAGTCTCGACGAATACTTTGTCCTCCGTGAATTTTTACATCGTGATGATGTTGAGATCCACACCTGCAAACACCAAGAGTCGCAGGCGGCTTCTTGACAGTCCAACCAAAAGTGAAGGGATCTTCTGAATCGTTGATTTCACGGATTCTCCATTCACCGTTCGCCCCGCCGGCAACGAATGCCGTGAGGCTGCGATCCTTTGACTTGAGCGTCCCAATCAATTCAATCTTGTGTTCCTTCAGGAGGCTGATCAGCTCGGGTGTCAGCGCGGCTTGTGGAGAACACCGCAGTTGCTCACCGAGAGCCTCTACACGGAATCCCTGTCGTCCTAAATTTGCAAGAAGTTCGATTGCGGTCATAAGACCATCCAATCGCCAACAATTTGTGTTTCTGGATCGTCTACGGTGTCGACTGTCGACTTTACCTCTTTTCCCGCGGTGTTTTCGGGGGTTGTGTCGACACGATGGAGCGAAAAGAGTTTCTTTGGTCGTCCGCCGTGGGAATCATGGAGCGACGGTTGCCAGCTTCCATGGCCGTCTTTCACGAGTTTCTCAATAGCCTGTTCTGCTACGCCCGGTTCACTGAGCCATCGGCATCCCCGCTGAACATCTCGGATCGTTGTTGTGCCGTCGTGACAATTAATCCATTCCACGAGCCGCCGATCGTCTCGGAGTTCCTCAGTCTCTCCGAGTTGCAAATAGATTCGACGAGTTTCGTTTTTGAACCATTTCACCAGACGAATGCCAGCAAGCATGCTCTGAAGATCGAGTTTTTCAGGACTCACAAGTGTTGCATCGTCGGAGGCCCACCGGACGCAATGGATAACCAGCGCTAGTCTTGCTGCGTATTCTTCGAGTTTTGACCAAGCAGCCGAGAGCTCGCCGGTCAGGTCGACTTGCTCGTGAGCATGGTCGTTGTAAAAAGCGACCCAAGCGGTCTTTGCCTCGGGCGTCAGGCTGATTATTTCAGGAATTCGTTCGCCGCTGTCGTCATCGCCTTTGCTGATGAAATGTGGTTTCAATAAAAACAGTTTATTCCACAGGTCTGCATACTTTTTTTCAATCGCCGGATCGATGTCGGATTCAGTCCAGTTCTTTTTCTTGCGCGGCGGGCATGCCAATAAAAACCTCGCGGCCATTCCAGATTCTCGATGCTCGTTACCGAGTGCGCGATGCAGAGTCCCTGGTTGAATGCCGCCGCAGATAGAGACGTTTGCCTTTGGAACAAAAATGGTCTTCGGGTCGCCGGTTTTGCGATCGACCGTGAGCGTCTCACCGTTGTGCATTGACAGCCAGTGGGCCGAGTCCCCGCCGCCTTTACCGCCCGTGTAACGATCAAACGAACCAAGCCAGCCTGATAATTCGTCGCGAGCGAGCAGGAGACCTCGTGGGTTGTTTAATAAAATTGGAGCTAAGGCTTCAACCGTGATATCTAAAACTGTACACCGTACAGCAATCGGCTCATCTGGTTTTTCCGGCGGAGAACTGTCACTTGTTTTTGTATTTTTTTTCCAGTTTCCGAGATCTTTTTCGTAACGAAGCTTCTCGAGCTCGTAGAACTTCTGCTCATTTTTGAATTTTTTAAATTCTTCAGTTTGGCGATCGCGAACTGGCTTTACGGCCGCTTTGAATCCAGGAGATTTTTGAGAACCGCTATCGCCAACAACGAGAGCCCAAATAATTGCAGGCACTTTCCAACCTCGCTTGAGTTGCAGGCATCGCGAATCGCCGATCGCCGCCGCGAGAGCCGCCAGTGCGTGAATAGCAATGAACGACGCATCACACCCAATCGATTTCGCACAAGCTACTACGAAGGTCGATAGCGTTTCAGGGAGCGATTCGACAGGAAACGGCATGAAGTGATCTGGCGTCGACGGCTGTTCTTCGACACTCGGTGTCCATTGCGGCGCAGCTTCAGCGAGTTGTTCAAGTTTCTTTCGCGTGCCGCCGGCCGCGAGCCAATCGCTGACATCGCCCTTTGGTGACAAATCGGGAAGTTCGACAACTCGCACCGATGCTGCGATGCCTTGAAGTGACCGAGCTACTTCTTCGCCGTGCTTGCGTCCAGGCTCATCGTTATCCGGTAACACGATCACACAACGGCCGCGTAGAAACTCCGCATGCTCGGGTTTCCATTTCCCCGCGCCGCCAACGTTGCACGTTGCTAGTAGGTCGATGGCAGCCAGACTCTGAACGTCTTTTTCGCCTTCGACAACATAGACGGGCTTTGCCGTCTCGGCCAGTAATTCCGGCAAACAGTATGGAACGACTCGAACGCCTGTGACGCAGTACAGCCATCCACCTTTGCCATCTGGTTTCCGTTGTTTGAAAGTTTTTGGTTCATATCGAACGGATTGCAACAGCACTCCGCCGTTTTCATCTCGATAAGTATAGGTTGTGATGGGTGATGGCTTAGCGTGATACTGTTGCCCTTGTTGCGACTTCTCAGTTGGAGGCATTAAGTCCCCCAGTTTTAAATGTAACGCCGAACAAACTGCTTGGGTCGTGCATCCGGCGTGACAGTTCAGCAGCACTCCGCCGTTTTCGCTTTCAGCAATCGATAACGACGGATTGGTGTCTTCGTGAGCTGGACATCGAGCCTGCCAGCCGTTGCTGGTTTTCGTGGCGTCTGGAAACTTGTTCAATAAGCGTTCAGTGGGTGATATCATATTTCACCCAATTTCGTTGGCGAGGCTTCGCGGGTCAGCCATGCATTCAAGTCAGCGATCGGGTAAAGCACCGCGCGACGCTTCCCATGACCACATCGCACGCAGGGGATCGGACCGCGAGGGGTTGTCAAACTCCATAGAGTGCGTTCGCTGATACCGAGAGCCCTCGCAGCATCGCGAGGACGCAGAGCCAGGGGTGCTTGATTCGAATTTTTTACAGCAACCCAATTGTTAGTCATAGCATCCCTCAAGAAAATATTTCTCGCTACATCCGCACATCATTGTTTGAGATCCCCGTGTGGTAGTCGGTCCACAATCTCCATCACCGGGCATCGTCCTCGGCCTTCCTTTACGAATCGCACCAGACCATCTCCTTCGAGTGCACGAAGACCGCGAAGCATCTGACCTGCCGACAGTCGCAGTTTCTTTTGCAGACAACTCAACGTCGATCGTTTCATGTGCCTTCTCTGGAAGAGCTATCACATCTGTTGTGTTGACTTGAAAAGTCGTCGTGTTGAACTTCTCCGAGAACCCATCGGCATTGAGCCAGCGAAGTATCATTCCCGTCATTTGTGTGTGCGAGTAGCTATTTTGACATCGATAACAAGTCCAAGAAAAACGAAATGTCTGGCACTCGGGACTCTCTATGGCTCGATACGCGCTGAGAATAGAACGTGCGAGCAGTGTGCCTGATAGCTGTAGTTTCTTTGCTGTCGGATTTTTCGCGTTCATCCTCGCAGCCCAGCGACTCGTGTTTCCGCTGTGACGCTTCAAACGGTGTACCCCGTCATAGACGAGAACGTCCCACTGAGGTCCTTCGATGAGAGGGAGACGCCACACACTCTCATAGTTCACGACGCCGATTAGCGGCGTCGTGTCTGGTAAAGCTTGAATCAGTTGTTTTATTGTCTTTGCAGACGAACCCTGATTAAGAAGCAGCACTCTTGAGTCGAGTCCCCACATCGTGACCCGTTTGAGCCACACAGGGATCACGCTCTTGGGGCAACAGACCAGCACTCGCTTTGGTTGCCATGATCGCAGCAACTCAATCACTGCTCGCGTCTTGCCAGACCCCATCGACAGAAGAGATTCCCTTCTGTCGATCGTCCAGTGGTGAGCGTTGGTCTGATGCTGCCAGATTGATTTCATATCGTAGACTCTCTATTTTTCGGTGTTTTGCAAGTCTACAGAGATTGTGCCTACTCGTCAAGACAACTTTCTGGGGCGTCCAAATAAAGTTTCGCCGGATAGTTTTTTACGCTCGATGCTGAGACGGTTCTCGATGCAGCTTGCTTTGCTGATGATCCATGTGCGATTAACCGCACGACCGCTCCAACTAACTCGCCCGATTATTTGATTCTCCAATGCAAGCGAAGACACCCAACTGGTCGAAACACTTAGTATTTTGCCAGCTTCGGCTGTCCCGATGGCATCGTGCAACGCTATTTTGGGCCTTCCTTCCGCAGCCAGATACTCAAAAACCTCTGATCTTTGGTCGAGATATTCTCTCGGACGGCGTCGAACTCGACGCTTTAGCGACAACATGTACTCCTGGTAGTTTTCCTCGGCTTGCAGGCGGCTGTACACCTTGGAGAGTCGATCTCCTGAGATCGATATCCCAACAAGAATGTCTACCGTTTCGATCAATCCAGCAGACGCCATGCGGGCTGGTTGCGTGAAATGCACACCCATTATTGCCGCAGCTTCCTGCGCAGAAATCGCCTCGTCCGTTCTCATTTTTTATCTCCTTTATTTCAAAGAGTAGCCAGTCAATTATAGGATAGATAGATGTACGCCTGTCACTCTAGTGGTCTTGGGACAATAGGCAGAGGTAAATAGCCTGTCTGTAGATAGTCATGTGCCCAACTAGCCTCGACGAGCAGTTCCAAAACGCCAATCGCACGCCGTCGCAAGACCGGGCTTGTAAAGCCTCTCTCCATGAAAATCCCCGGGGCATGCCTGCGGATCATTCCTCGCAAGAGAGGCTTTGTCTCGTACCGGCGTGTCTTAGAGCAAGCACTGCAACTCCTCATCGAGCAAGAGAAGCGTAAGGAAGTCGCTTGATGAGAACCACGCTAGAAGCCGCCGTCATTCGAGGTGCCGCGGCGCTGACGCGTATTCGCGATGGGCATTTTTATCGCGAGACGTACAGATCGTACGACGAGTACCTAGAATCCATTCCTATGAGTCGCCGAAAGGCAGACCAAATTGTGACAGCTTACAAAATCCGACAACGCCTGTACGCCTTCACCCGTAAGGCTACAGCTTGAGTTGAGCTTCACCCGCGCATCGGGCGTTTGAGTTTTACTAGTATTACAATCGCCAACGGGTTGCTGTTCCTGCTACGGTGCCGACTGACTGCCGGCCACGCGGAAACCTATGTCCCAGCTGTAGTTATTAGACGACGCGGTCCCAGTCCCGCGTATGGCCGACCGACAGCCGGGTGGGTTTAACCCCCAGCAGCCGCCGCGAGACACGCGGGACGACATCCGCGGGGCGGGGCCCTTTGGATCGACACCGCCTGAAAGTTTTGTGTCGTACAAATCCGAGCACCACTCCCACACGCTGCCGTGCATGTCGTGCAGGCCACACGGATTCGGTTTCTTCTTGCCGACCTCGTGTGGGTATTGCTCACCAGCATCGTAAGTATTGCCGTTGAACCACGCGTACTCACCCAACTTTGATTCATCATCGCCAAATGAAAACGCCGTCGTTGTTCCTGCCCGACACGCGTACTCCCACTCGGCTTCTGTCGGAAGACGATACTTTTCGTTTGCTTGCAGTGTTCCGGCCGCGCGTTCTAAGTTCGTTAGCGTCTTGCAAAAGTCTGCGGCGGCGTCATCGTCGACATGCGTGGCCGCTACGTTCTCGCCTTTAATAGTGGTTTTTTGTCCGTCCCAAGGTTCCGTGCCCATCACGCTTTTCCACTGACCTTGAGTTACTTCTGTCTTGCCAAGCATGAATGGCTTCGTCAGCGTTACGGAAACTTGTGCTTCGTTGTATTCACGATCCTTCTCACCTTTAGGGCTGCCCATCGTGAACTTCCCTGCCGGTATTCCAATCAACTCCATCCCAATCGAATTGGTGATCGTTTGAACCAGTTTAGAAACTTTTTCAACCGGTTTGGGTTTCTCCATCACCGGTCGTTTCTCTACGGTAATCTGGGGGTGGGGTTTCGCCTGCGTCCTTTGCTGACAGCGGGCCACACGGAAACCCTGATCGTTGTCGAGGTCGGTTCCCCCGATGATGTTGCCGTGGCGGTGTGCCGATCGACATTCGTCTGAATAGTTCTCCCAGCCGCCGCCGCAATACACGCGATCGCTGCCCCTGTCGGGCCCAAGTGGATCTGTGCCACCTGGAAGTTTTCTATCGTCCCAATCAGAGCACCATTCCCACACGTTGCCGTGCATGTCGTGCAAGCCCCAGAGGTTGGGCTTCTTCAAGGGCGGCGGTGAAGTTCTCATGGGCCGGCAGCCTCAAGCCGGGCATCGGACACTATTACCGCGTCGAGGGGCCGACCTTTGTCGTCGAACTGTGCAACGTGCAGCCCGATGCCGAAGGGAATCCGGCCAACCACATCCACTGCATGTGGCGGGACTGCACCGGCGATTTTGATTTGCCGGGGCGGGATTGAGGTTCGCCCGCTGGATCCCGTCGCTTGCGCTCAGGGCTTGTATCGAGGCGTTGCGCGACGGCTGATGGCTGCGATGCTGCCCTCATAAAAGCCCCGGGCGGAAGCCCGGGGACCGCGTTCATCGGAAATGGCTCGCTCGATCACAGCGCCATCCGCAAACCGATGTCGTCGTTACCCTCGACCTTGTCGGCCCCAGGGGCGACCGGGCCACCGTCGTCCTCGCCGTCGGGGCCGATCGAGTAGACGAGCAACGCGTCGTCGGTCTGTTTCATGACCAGCGGCTGGTCGGTCGTGAAGGGATCGCGGGATGCAGGCGGCACGAGCTTCGTGGAGAGTTCCTCGAAAGTCGTGGGCGTCGTCCCAGTTTCCAGTCGCTGCTTCATGGCGGCGACGAGGGCGGAGGCGGCCCGCTGCCGGGCGACGTCCTGGGCCTGTGCGCGGAAGACGCCCCCCAGCGCCGGCATGATCAGCGACGACATCATGCCCGGGCTGCGGTCCCGAAGCTCCGTTTCCATGGCGTCGGTCTTCTTCTTCACCTCTGGGTACGGCTCCGATCCGGCAGCCAGTCGCTGGTACCTCCGCATGATCGACCGGTAGCCCGTCAGGTCGGCCTCGAGGAAAAAGACGCGGTAGAGGAGGGTCAGAGGCAGGATGCGGGAGAGAAACGGCCGCTGTGGCTGATTCGCGAACATCTCGAGGGCATTCATCACGCCGAACCGACTATCCGCCATGCCTGCAAACGTCGAGAGCCCGAAGGCCTCCTCGCCGTAGTAATGGCTCGCCATAGCCGGCGGGGTCGTGACGATATCGCGGATGTCGGACGAGTCGAGCGCGGCGAGATCGCTCTTGCGGAGCGTCGGCAGCACCTGCGCGAGTGTCTCGAGAGCCATCGTGTCGATCGCCAGACCGACCAGATTCGAGATCAGGAGCGGTTCGTTGGAGGCATGACGGCCGATCCGTTGGATGCGGGCCACGTCGTGAAGGGCGTCGGCGGCGTTGCCGTCGGCCGCCTCACGACGGGCGTCCAGCACGAGCAGGCGGGCCGCCGTGCGCAGCGATTGCATCTCCGGCAGCAGCATGTCGATGGATGGTCGCGTCCAGTCCCGCTGGAACCGGCAGGTGTCGCGATCGGCGGCGCGGCGGATCAGGTCGAGCGTGGCGGCATGTCTGGCGAGTGTTTCCGTCACGGCCGGATTGGCCACGTCGTTCGTTGTAGCCTTCGCGAGCGGCGACTCATCCGATTTGAGCGCGGGATCGGCGTCGAGTGCCGCGAAGGCTTGCTTGTAGAGCGGGGCGGCATTCTGCATATCGGACACGGCCGGCGGCAGGTTGGCCTGCATGAGCTGCGCCGCTTCCAGCCGCAGGTAGGAGCCCTGTGCCGCCACGGCGTTGTCGATGAAGAGGAGCGTGCCAAACGACACGGCCTTGGCCATCACGAAAGCCGCCGCCAGGCCGACGACGGGCCAGCGGGCGGCCAGCGGTACCGGGTCTGCCTCAGCACGCAGCGGCTTCACGTTTGCCCGGGTAAGCCCCGCCCAAACGATCCAGATGCCGCCGATGAGGGCCGACAGAAACGTGGCGAGCGTGGGACCGAACCAGTTGGTCGGCATGGGCTTCCAGAAGGCGAGAAATGCCGTGAACGCTACGAACGGCGCGAGCGCAGCGACGGGCGCGCTCCAGGCCACGGCCTCGAGCAGCCGCCGCAGCCAGGGACGGTGCGTCCGCGCCGCGGCGGCCGTGCAGGCGGCCGACCAGAGCAGGCATGATGCGACGACGAACACAAAGAAGAGAAAGTGGCCCATCAGAGGTCCCCCTGCAGGAAAGAGCGAGTATTGAGCACACGGAGCGTATCGTTGTGACGCGGGATCTCGGTGTCGTACGGCAGGCCGCTGGCCAACTGCACGGTGGCCGGCGGCATAGCGTCGAGCGTGATACCGGCCGCCTCGGCCCGCTGGGCGAACGAGAGCAGCGGCCGCTCGTTCGTGCCGCCGATACGGCGCGAAGCGGCTTCACTCGACAGCATCACGATGATCAGCAACGACAAGGCCGTGCCCATCAAAACGGTGCCTGGCACCAAATCTGCGTATTCTGGGGGATGTGGCTGCGCAGCTTGCCCATATTTGGTGCCAGGCACCGTTTTCGGGAGCACGGCGTCGATGGCGGTGAGCACCCGTGATCGCAGTGCGGGAGGCGGCGGTTGGAGCGTGCGGTCGGTGAGCATCCGCTCGACGGCTGATAGCTTAGGGTCGAATGGAGAGGTCATCGAATGGCCTCCGGGTGGGTGATCGTGGCACGGATTGTTTCAATCGCATAGCGGTAGCGGCTGGCGGCGGTGTTGATGCTCGTGCCGATGACGGCCGCGATCTCCGCGAAGGTGAGGCCGCCGTCGACTTTGAGCGCGAGCACCTCCCGCTGGGCCGGCGGCAATCCTGCCACGGCTGCGGTCAACGCATCGTCGGGCAGTTCCGCCGGCTGCGTAGCGAACCGCCCCGCCTCGACACGCTGCCTGGCGACCGTATCAATCGCCCGCCGGTCCACGTCCCGTCGTCGCCGTCGCCGGCTGATTGCATGCCGAAGCATCGTGAAGATGTAGGCGTCGAGGTCGGTGATCCGGGCGAGCCGGTCGCGGGAGCGGGCCAGTTCCACGAACACGTCGTGTACGGTGTCTTCGGCGTCTGGCAGGGAATCGGTCATGGTGCGGGCGGTGTTGAAGAGGCGGACGGCGAGCCGGTCGTAGAGGGCCGCGAAGGCCTCCGGATCACCGGCAGCCAGCTGTTCCGCGAGCGTTTTGGCCACCCGTTTCTCTCCGCCGGACTGTGCCGCCACTCCTCAAGGAGCCGCGAGGCCGGCTTTTTTGTCTGCCTTCATTGCTGGGGCGGGAAGATATCGCCTCCGCGACCAGAAGCGCCTATTCTTGGAGTGCAGCGAATCTCCATAAGGATAGCCCGGTCAATGGCACTTCCACAAGCGTTGCCCTACTGCTGAGCGACTCGTGAGCCGGTTGCTCCCACCTCCCGGGCTTGCCCCGGCCCAGAAAACGGTTCCCGGATCGCCCGCGTTCCCCCCTGAAGTGGCGTTTTTCTTGCCGTCGGCGCAGAGTCTCTCCGAGTCGGGCCACCTAGCGGCTTCGTGGTGACCCCGCGTCGGGCAGGACTCAGAGGCTGTGAATGTCGATCGCGGGCAGCTCTTCGGGCGACGATTGAAAGACATCGCCATCGTCATGCACCTGGACAAGTTCGTGCCAGTCGGTGGGTGGCCCGCGAGCGGGAGAGACCGGCGGCGGTTCGAGCGGTTCGCCGAGATGTGTCAGGATCTTCCGAATCGTCCCCGGCTCTGTGATGAACGCGATCAGCCGGATGTCGCCGCCGCACGCTGGGCACTCGAGCGGAAACTCCTCCCCCACCCTCGCCATGAGCTTGGCCCACGCAATCCGCGACGTGTCGTGGGAGCGAGGCTTTTGATGCGCGTCACCACAGCCTTCCGTGTCGCGACCTTCGTTCCCATGCCCGCCGTTCGCGGCCTCCCGTGGCTTGCCAATGTTCCCGATGGCCAGCGCCGTGACGGCTTTTCGCAGCTTGTGGTTCGGCGCGAATACTCCGTGGTAGCGATGCCGGTGCTTCCGCGGCGGCGGGACGAGATCGGCGAGCCTGTCCAAAAACTCAAACGGCGTGAGCTCGACGACGCCATTGGCCCCCGGCCGCGTGGACTTGCGGCCGCGGCCGGGCCCGACCCAGGTGGCGGCTTTGTGCCGCGGCAGCACGTAGCGGACGCCGGCAATCCGGCCGGCTGGGCCGCGGATCACGGACAGTCGCTCCAATGCAAAGGGCGGCCGGGCGCAGTATCGGAGAAGATGCTCAAGACTCTGGAAATAGCTGGGCACATCGCGGTCGAGGAGCGTGATCCGGACACTCGCGTCGACTGAAAACCCGCTGTTCTCCCAGGCGAGCATGTCGGCGGCGGCCGCGGCGTCGAGCAGGCCCGCAAGCCTGAACCATCGGATCATGCGGCGGCGTACCCGCTCGGTGAGCGTGGCCAGATCAGCCTGCGTGATCGATCGTGCGGGCAGGAACACCGGCGGGGTGTCACACGCTGCTTCGGCAGCAGCCGGCACGAAGACGCCGTCGGTTACGCATGCGTGGAGGTGCACGTGGTGGTTGAGCGCGGAGCCGAAGCGGTGCAGGAAGGAGACGGCGCCGAGCCTCGGGCGGGAAGCACTCGGCGTGTCGGCAGCAGCGGTGACACCGGAGGCCGTGATCAGAGTCCGCTCGATCTCAGCAAGAAAGATCTTCGTGAGGGCGTTGACAGCTGCGGGCCGGTCGGCAAGCATGCCGCGCAGGCGCTTGGGTACGGAGATCACCCACTGCCGCACGGGCACCGGCGGGATGACATGATCGGCAAGATGCGCGGCGGTCTGCGTCATGTGGCGACCGTTGCAGGACGGGCAGACGCCGCGGCCCTTGCAGGAGAATGCCACGACGAACGCCTGGCCGCAGCCCGTGCAGCGAGCACGGGCGAATCCGAAGCAGAGGAGGCCGCACTCGAGATAGCCGCGGAGTTCCTCCTCGACGGAGCCCGGCACGGGCCGCTCGGCGGCTTCTCGCCAGGCGAGCCAGTTCTCGAGGTTCTCGGAGACCACTCTGTGGAGCGGCGTCTTCTCTGGGCGGCGCCGCTCGTAACGCCGTGACGGCGCGGGGCCGCCGTGCGGGCGGAGGCGGCTTCGCGCAGAAAACCCTGTGAACGCGACTGCGGCGACCATGGGCAGACCGGAGGGTGGACGGGGTATGTGTTCGCCTGTACACTAGTGCACCACCGCCCCCGATGCGAATGCGACCCAGCCGCTTGCCTCGGCCTCGACTGGCGGCAGCACGTTGTCCGCGATCCCGCCCTCACGCGTCCCAGGCCTGGGGTGGCCACGGCGGCAGGGTGTACGCAACAGCCATGGCCGCGATGACGCTTGATCGCTGAACCAGAGCAGCCCGACGTAATCAAAGTCGAAATTCCGAACGACATACGGACACCGCCAGCACCGGGATCGGCACGGTGGTGCCGGCCGTGAGCTTGCCGCAGGAAGACGTAATGGTCTGCGTGTCGAACCGGCATCCCAGACCACCCCTCTGCGCCGGACTCTGGCACGCCGATCTTATTCTGGGCGTCTTTCCGCTGGTTGTGGCCAAGGGGGCCGGAGCAGAGCTGCGTTGGTCGCTGGGGGTTACGGTATTTTCTGGAATGATCGGCGTAACGCTCTTTGGCATCTTTTTCACGCCAGTATTTTATTACGTACTCGAACGCATCAGCGCTCGACGGTGACTCGCCAACGCTCACCATGAAGTCGACGGATCTTTGCAAGGCTGAACCGACGCAACCGCCTGTTGGGCTCATACTAGCCTTGAGGGCAGCATGAGAAGATTGGCTCCTGCGTGCCACCGCTAACACAAGAGTCCCAGAGCACCACGCACATGGCACACAAGCGGTCGAACGTGCTGCTGGTACAAAATAACCTTCTCGTAAAGCCCCGCTTGCACCTGCACCAGATAGAGCATTTTCTGCATGTCGTCGGCCGTCACTCCGCCTAAGTCATCGACGGCGTTCACCCAGTCCAGAAATGGCTTCTTCGGAATGATCACGACAGCACTGCGATTGAGCATCGGCACGTTCCGGTCCACGGGGTAAGCGAGCGGGACTATTCGGGCCCTACCCAACAGGTTGCCACTGCCCACCACGTTTCGCAACCCTCTTTCTTAGCTTTCTGAGTTTCCCTCGAGTTTCTTAGTTTCTCTTTCACGCCCTCTCTATCCCTCCCCCTACACCAGATCACGGAGCCCCAACTTTATGTCTACCGCAACTACTTCCCAGCCCATAACCCAGCCCGCAGCCAGCTTGCAGACAACGAGCCGGCCTACAACTCAGCCCACCAGCGTCCCCACCACCGTCCCCATCACCCACACATCCCCAAACGCCGCCAACAGGCTCCGCACCACGATGGCCGCAGTTAAGCTCTCGTTCACGTGGCTCGGTGTCAGGAAAACGCTCACAACCCACCAGCGAGCCCAAGCAGCAGAGACGTTTCATGCCGACCGAGAGTTACTCACCGCCAGCAAACTTATTCTGGACACCAAGAACGCCGCCTACAGAAATATCTCCCGCGTGCGATCCGAGGCATCTGGATACTGGCGAACCGAAACCCTGCCCTTTCCGGAGTCAGGCATACGACTGCTCAGCCAGGCCAAGCTCGCCGTGTTTCACTCCCGCATGACGCACTACCGGGAAGAATTACAAAGTGCCGCTAGCCAACTCACCGGCGAATATGAGCACATGAAGTCAGAAGCCCAGCGACGACTCGGAAGCTTGTTTAACCAGCACGACTATCCGTTCACGCTGGAGAATCTCTTTGATATGGAAGTCTCGTACCCGACTATAGAGCCGCCTGCGTATCTCGTGAGCTTGCACCCGGATGTCTATCAAGCAGAACAGGCCAGAGTCCGCGAGCGTTTTGAGAGTGCCGTGGAGCTAACAGAGCAGGCTTTTGCAGGGGAACTCCAGAAGCTCGTCTCGCATCTGGCCGAAAGGCTCACGGGCTTACACGACGGCCAGCCCAAAGTTTTTCGAGATACTGCCGTGGAAAATCTTCGGGAGTTCTTCAGCAGGTTTCGGCAGTTAAATATCAGGAGCAACCCAGAGCTGGATGAACTGGTGAACCAAGCCCAGCAAGTTGTGTCTGGCATCGAGCCGCAGCAGCTTCGCGATTCAGTCAGGCTCCGGCAAATGGTCGCCCAGGACTTCGAGCAGATTCAGGCCAGCGTCGGAGAAATGCTCGTGGATCGGCCCCGCAGGAATATTCTCAGGCGTGGGAATGTAGGAGGTGCCGTATGACCAGCATGACCACCGAGATGGAGTTGGTCGTGGATGCTGGCGGTGATGTCCGGTGCATCTATGGAGAAGAGTTGGACCTGCGTGAGATCGGGAAACTCCAGATCACCCGGGCCAGTCATGTGGAGCCAGATAGGGACGGTTTCTGGTGGGCTGATATGGGGCCTGTTGATGGGCCTGTATTGGGCCCGTTCAAGAACCGGACGGAGGCGCTTCAGGCGGAAACAGCACAACTTTCTGAAGCACTTTTGAAGCACTAAGGAAGTCGCTTAAGGCGTTGGCGATTTAGTAGTATTACAATCACTGGAATTAGTACTAAACCACATCGCAACTGACTGTTGAGTCACGCCCAGCAACGTGCGACACGTTGGCGAGCGAGGCAACATGATCGCGGGTCTCTAAAAGGTCTGTAAATATCTCCGGACCTTTTCTCCTGCTGCATCCACTGAGAGCCTAGCTGTTCGGTTAATTTCAAAACGTGCGGGAATGTTTGCGTGTGGACAAGCGGAGGTTTGACGCAACCTAGGCCTCCGAAAGGCGGACTGAACAGGGCCGCTGACAATGCCTGAAAATGCCAGACAATGTCTACAAATGTCAGACAATGGCTTGTGAGGTTCAGGGCGTGAGTTTTGGATTCAGATATCTTAAAAATTCGCGAGGGCTGACGCCCGCAGAAGATTGACATGCAAAACACAAGACCCGGCAAATGCAAAGACAGCAGAGAAGACAGAGTGGCAGAGGACAGAGATTCAGAGTTCAAAATTCAGAGGCGACAGAGTCCTCAGGACGACTCGGACGGCTCAAAGCAATACTCGAACAATACGAAAACCGAAGTAGCTGCGACGGGCCGGCGGGTTGTAGTTGTCGCGAGACGCCGAGCGACAACGGGACGCGTAGCGGAGCCAATCACCGCCGCGGAGCACGCGGAAGGAGCCGGCGTTGGGGCCAACTGGATCGATGCCACCTGCAAGTTTTCCGTCGTACCAGTCCGAACACCACTCCCACACGTTACCGTGCATGTCATGCAAGCCCCACGGATTGGGCTTCTTCCAACCAACTTTGTGGGCGTATTCCTCGCCAGCATTCATTGCGTTGCCACGGAACCACGCATAGTCGCCGAACTGCTTTTCATCATCGCCAAACGAATACGTCGTCGTTGTTCCTGCACGACACGCATACTCCCACTGGGCTTCTGTCGGAAGACGATACTCTTCGTTTGCTTTCAGCTTTCCAGCCTTGCGTTCAATCGTTGTCAGCTTCTTGCAAAAATCTGTCGCATCATCCCATGAAACGTAAGTAGCGGGGCAGTCTTTGTCAGCCTTTTCGCCCTTTCGGTCCCAAGGCTCCGTGCCCATCACGCTCTTCCACTGCCCATGAGTCACTTCGTATTTGCCAAGTCCGAATGCCTTCGTCAGCGTCACGCTCACTTGGGCCTCGTCTTCTTGATGATCCTTCTCACCCGCCGGGCTACCCATCGTGAACGTCCCTGCTGGTATCTCAATCAGTTCCATGCCAATTGAATTGGTGACGCTCGGGAGCTTCACGCCTTGTGCAAACACTGGCATACAAAACGACATCGCAGCAACGACAACAACGACACGCATGGAACTCCCCTTGAAGGTGTAGTGACCGGAGTGAGCTTACACGCGAGACGTGGGACGCGATAGCGACGGGCCGTTGATGCGTCGATGAGTCGCACAACAAAACAGAGATGATCTGTTTTATGATCGCAACGGCACTGGCTCTGAATGCCTATTGAGTCTGGAACGCTGTTAGGCGTGATCCTCGAAGGCCGTTTTCGTCGAGTTGTGTCAAAAGTGAGCCTGACACTCGTTCTTCGCCTTACATCATCCCCATTGACCCGATAACTCGTCGCCGTGTGTTCTCAATCTCACACTGGTCTTTTCCCTCTGCCTCCACTTCCTCATTGAATCGATCTATGTCGATCACCTGCTTGAGCGTGCTCTCTAGAAGCGTCTGTAGTTGAACCGGCGGCACGGCTTCAAGTTCATAGACGGCATCGCTGCCGTTAGCGGCAACGAATCGCTTGTAGTGCTGACTGGTTTTCTTTGCGGCAAGGAGTGAGCGCGGCAACCTCAACACCTTAACCTGCCGAGGAGTCAGCGCAGCCCGAATTGGAACCATCCGGTCTTCTGGAACGCCGAAATCGTCCCGCAGACTGCGGGCGAATGATTGTGCGATCATGTCGCCATCAGGGTCAAAGTCGGAAAGAATTACTAGAACCAGCCGTTCTTTTCCAGACTCCTTGAACCGCTTGTACAAAGCGGCACGTGGCCCTAAAGAACAGTAACCACGGCCTATCGTGTAGGGAACGGTGTATTGGGAGCACACAGGCCGAATGATGGAATCAATCGTGTTCTTCTCTCCGATCACTTCAATATGATTAGGCTGCGATTGCAGTAAATCACGCCAGTAGTTTTTCAGAAAGCCCTCGATCTCTTTCGATAGATATTCTTTGCACTCGCGGCAAGTGCTCCAGTTCGTGGTCGATCTAGTTGGGTCTGTTATCCAATCATAAGGAATGTGTTCTTCGATCCGCGCCCTTGCCACCAAGTCAATCAACGCTTGATAGGATGCCTTGTCGTTCCGATACAAACTCTTTGGATTGCTTCCCATAATCAACACCCGTTTATTCAACAGTTGGTAGTGAATGGTGCGGATTGTTGTTGGCAGAAAGGCTTTTAGTTCGTTACTAAGAATCTCAATAATCGCATTGAGCATCGGCTTTTTGTTCTTGCTGATTTTCGTACGATTCCGACGCTGGCCCATAGCAATCGTCGGGCATTGAGCAACGGCGTTTCTTGATTGCTCAATCCGGAATGACTGCATGGCGGCAACCGCTTCGGACTGGCTTGCCTCGACAACCGTTTCTCGCAGCTTCTCCGAGAATGTTTTTTCCCTCTGTTGGTTGTAGGAAGTCAGCAGCGGCACGAACGCGGGGTCGTCATGGGCAATCGGATGCCTTGTGACGGGAACTTCGACTAACCCCGCCAGCGTTGCAGCGGCATACCTACGATGGCCGGAAACAATGAACCCATCCCGCGAGACCACGATTGGATCGAGCAGTCCGTTTTTCTTTATGTCTTCGGCCAGTTTAATGATTGCCGGATCAGTCTGGAGCACTGGCCGATAGAGCGTGTCGTTCTCTGGACTAGGCCACATTGAGTCGAGTCGCATAAAAAACAAGGCATGCTCTGTTTTTTGTTTTCGTAATCGAAGGACGCTCATGACTGTACTTTTTGATGTAGGTGGGTTATGCGTTGTTGGTCAGACTCATTTTGACACGACTCAACGACGAAACCTACTCACCTGCAGAATAAAAACCCGTGAAATTACGGATTTTTCGTCCATTTTCCGTCTGCAACGTGTCCGCGTGTACGGCGGTAACATGCGGTCTGCTGAAACTTCCTTCAGCACTTCTTTCACCCCCTATCCCCCTTTAATGCTCGACACATTCGCGACGTTTCTTATTGCAGCAATCGTGCATTGCACGGGACATCTTTATGATCGTAGAATTTTTTTGCACATAAACTGACCCCTCATTAAGCGACACAACCTCCCTAGAGAATCAAGGGGTGGAGCAAACCAAGAAAGTAAACAACGCCACTGGAAAAGAATGCAAAACTAAGAGGATTAGTCGAGGTTGAGTGAGCCGGCTCTCTATTTCACGTGAGAAGTTGAGCGATGTACAGTAAACCCCGGGAGTTTGAAAACGTGAATTAGTGACCCACACCAGCCAGCCATGCGATCCACAACCCTCAAGCAGTGCGATCAGTTCGTGAAACGAAAGCCTTGCACGCGGTTAGTCCATGCACCGACGCGTTGGGCAGAGTGTGTCGGAAGCTTTTAAAAAACCTATATTTTCCCAGCTTAGCTAATTCGCCATAAGTGTTGATACCCATCAAGTCGATTTTGGCTAGGTACTTAACAAACAACTCCCCGGATGACATTGCATCGGCTGATGCCATGTGGGCTGCGTTTCGTTCAATGCCAGCGTTTTTGCAGGCTTCTCCCAACTTGCATCGACCACCAAGCCCTAGCATCGGCCGCAGATACATGAGGCAGAAGTGAGGGGGCAACTGGTTCACACCAGAGAGCCCCAGTTCAAACGCTAAGAACTGTATGTCGAAGTAGACGTTGTACGCAGCGACAACGCAGCCAGCGGTCACAGCTAATACTTCGTCGGCGATATCTGAGAATTTAGGTGCCTGCTGGACATCAGCGTCAGTAATTCCATGTATCTCAGTGGCTCCCATGGGACGGTTTGGATTGACCAGCGTGTCCAATACCAATCGTGGCTTTTGATCGGGGTCAACTCGGACAACGGAAACCTCCACTACCCTGTCCAGCCCTGCCGTCAGCCCAGTCGTCTCGAAATCGATAATCGCGACGGGGGTTTGAGCAATCAAGAGTTGATTTATACCGGATTCCATCGAGTTTTTTCAGCCATGATAGGCAGGCCATAAAGCATGAGTAAGCAATTTCCAGTCGGTCTATGGTGTCTTTTTTAGACAAGGGAGGCAACACCCCCTTAACGCACAAGATATAAAAACTTTTGGCCCGAACATGGACAACGCGATAATCCGTGCCATAGTGACGCGTGTGCAGTTGGCCTTGGTCTAGGGCTGGGGCTACATGAGGAAATAACACTGAAGTGCTTATTTAGGGGGGAGTGCGGACATTTTGGTGGTGCTATCCATTTTTAAACTAAGCAAGCAGACATGAGGCCGGTGCCTTCAGTTGGGGGAATTCAAAATTATGGCTAAGTTTCCCGCAAAGAATTCACAGAATGATAGTCCACTTGCTGCGGCGAAAACGTGGAATGTCCTGACCACCCCGTGGCTGGAGGTCATGGACTTGAAGGCCCGCCCTCAGGGGGTGTCGGTCCTAGACGCTTTACGCACTGCGGCGGATCTTCATCAGATCGTCTCACCAAGCCCGCTGGACTTATTCGCAGCCCATCGATTCCTCCTGACTCTCCTTTATTGGCAGTCGCCCGTCTGCGGCGGCATCGAAAAACTACGGAAGGCGCTCTTAGCTGGGAGAGTGCCTTCAGCCCTTCTCAAGGAACTACAAGCCGAGGAGGGCCGGTTCAATCTGTTTGATCCGAAGAAGCCGTTCCTGCAGGATCCCTCCGTGTTAAGTGCGAAGGACCTGCCTGCTTCCTCGCTCTTCTCTGAAATGGCGACTGCGACGCAAGTTGCGCACTTTCATCACGGCGACGACGGTACTTCCAGGCTTTGCCTTCGGTGTGCAACTCTCGGACTGCTACGTCTTGTCCCTTGGACGCAATCCCACGGCCGCGGCAAGCGACCGTCAGTTCACGGGGCGCCCCCGGTGATGGCCCTAGCGATTGGCAACACGTTGTGCGAAACGCTGGGCCTAAACCTCATTCTCGCAACGCCTGCTTTGGGGACACCACAGTGGTCAGGCCAGTTCAAGCCGTTGGGTAGGAAGGCCGGGATTCAGGTATTGGAAGGGCTCACATGGAACCCTCGTCGCGTGCATCTACGTGCTGCCGGTGAGCCAGCAGTGTGCAGCCAGTGTGGCGAAAGCTCTCTCCCCACTGTTGGCCCAATCGTCTTTAAGAACAATCCGTTTTGTAAACAAGAAGGAGATGCGACCCAGGACTGGCAGGATCCCGCTGCGTTTTATAATCCAGAGAACCACCAAACGACGACGACAAGCCGGGAGTCAGACGCCGCCGTAGGCGATGATCTCCGACGTCTCTTTGAACAGCATTTCGGCAAAAAGACCGTACCGGCCCCCATTTCGCAAGTTGTTCTGGCCAACCCCGATCATCAGGCTTGGCTGGTGGTGATGCCGTGTACCAATAAAAACGATTACAAGTCCTACGACCACCGTGTGGAAACGCTGTTTGGGTTTACAGGTGAGTCGTCTAAGCGTGCTACCCATTGGAAAGACAACGTGCCTTGGCAGGCAGGCGATGAAGGCCGCCTGAAGCCACGTTGCATTCAACGGCCAACGAAAGGGATGTACCAGTTCGTATCCGCTGCCATGGGTTTAGATGGTACTGCTTGGGGCGTGCTCACAAATGCTGCTGGCAGCAGGATGGACGAAGACCCCGCCGCGTTCGACATCTTCACAGGCATCTACTGGCCACTGCGAAAAAAACACAGCACGCTGCCTTCCAGAAACGCCGCTTGGATGGCCCTGAAACTCATGGCAACAGCTGGCCGTGGGCGGCCCTCGCCTAGCAATCGCACAGGTTTGTTCCAGCCATGGATTTACCTCAGCTTAGTGGCATCGCCGGCCAAGCAGAACCGATACCCGCGGGCCGCTCCCACGGGCTTGCGGCTAGAGTCCGAACTGCGGCAGATCATCCGCAAGGCCTCTTCCAAGTCGCCGCCAATGCAGATCGACTGGCCTGGTCTCTGTCAATTCCTCGATGAAGTCACCCCGTAGCACGTCCTCAGAAAAAGGAGCTTCCCATGTTTGTTCAGATGCACATGCTTCAATCAATGCCGCCAGGCAACCTCAATCGCGACGATACTGGTCAGCCCAAGAAGTGCCTGTTCGGCGGAACCACACGCGGCCGAATCAGCAGCCAATGCCTAAAACGCAACATCCGCCTTTCGCCCCTGTTTCAGGAAGCATTTGTCGGCGCCGTGGCGAACAGGACGAAGTACCTTCCTCGATTGGTTGCGGATGCGTTGATGAGTCGAATTCCAGCGGAAGAAGTTGAAGGAGTGAAGACCGGAATTGCTGGGCAGTTCAGGAAAAAGTTAAAGTCCGAGTCCGACGCGGAAGAGGACGGCGACATCGGAGAAACCTCGGGAGCAGATATCACCCCCCAGCTTGTCTTCTTTCCGCCACCATTCGCAGCGAAAGTCGCTGATCTTGTGGTCGATCTCAAGAAACGGCAACCAAAAGCGTATGCCAAGCTAATCGGTCGCAAAGAAAAGAGAAGTGAGGACGAGGACAAGGAGGCCGACAAGGCAATCGCGAAGTTCAAAGCCGAGGCGTTCCAGGCAAAGGAATCGATGTCCGTGGATGTTGGGCTTTTCGGCCGCATGACAACCAGCGACCTGATTGTTGATGTCGAGGCCGCCTGTCAGGTCGCCCACGCGATCAGTACACATGAGTCGCTCATTGAGGGCGACTATTTTACAGCGATGGACGATCGCCAGCATGAGTTCATCAAGTTGCAGACTCAGAGTGGTGGCGCCGCATTCCTCGGATCGGGTGACACTGTGACGTTCTTCAATTCGGCCGTCTACTACAAGTACCTCAATGTGGATACGGATGCGTTGGCGAAACTTCTAGGAGCCGCTGGGTTAGTTCATGCACGACATGCCGCCGCTGTGCTGGTCCAAGCAGCTGCGTTTGCCACTCCGACGGGTAAACAGAACAGCTTTGCGGCCCACTCTGTCCCCGAGTTAATCCTGGTAGAGGTATCGAAGACGAAGCAGCCGATCAGCTATGCAAACGCATTCCTTCAGGCCGTTCAGGGGCAAGACCTAATGCGCGAATCGGCACAGGCTCTAAGCAACTACTGCAGTTCCATCGCAGTTGCGTATGCTCCGCCCGATATACAGAGGTTCCTGCTAACCGTCGGTAGTGCTGCGGGTGCCACATTTCCTCTCGAAGCCACGCCGGTCAAAACACTTCGTGCTCTGGCTGATGCTGTAGAGAAGGCAGCTGCTCCGGTGGGTGCGGTATGAACCAGACGCTGCTCCTTCGGCTCTCCGGGCCGATGCAGTCTTGGGGCACCGGGTCGAAGCTCCAGATCCGAAGGACTGACCAATACCCAAGCAAGTCTGGGGTGCTTGGCCTTCTTCTCTGCGCTATGGGCGTCGAAAGAGACAGGGCACCAGCGTTTCTTGTCCCACTTGTCGGGCTGGAGATGGGTGTCCGGATCGACCGGCCGGGTGCGTTGGATTGGGATTATCACACTGCCGGGGCGGGGGGAGGCATCCGTAAGGCTGAAGGCGGGATTAAATTCACGGCCTCCACCAAGAAACCAGAGACACTTTTGAGCCGTCGGCAGTATTTGTTGGATGCATCGTTCTTGGTCGCGCTAAGGGGCGATTCGGAGGCGATCCAGATGGCAGCAAATGCCCTCCGTGATCCCGTGTGGCCGGTCTTCCTTGGCCGCAAGTGCTGCGTGCCAACGGAGCCTGTTTTTACAGCCACAGGAGAGTACCCCAGCCTGAAAGCGGCTCTGGAGGCGACACCTTTTTATGTTGATGGTTTCGTTAGAGACGGCAGTACAGAGGAGTTGGATGCCGTCATTGAGCATAAGCCCGGCAGTCACCCTCCAGAAAATGCACGTCTCGTCCACGACGTGCCCAGAACCCTACGTAACCCCAGCCACGGCCCCCGCTGGGTTGTGCGATCCAAGATCCACGCCCCCCGCACAGAATACTCGAGAATGAATCGAACCGAAGCCACCCGTGCGAGAGTGGACTACGCCAGTCCTCAGTGGAAATCGATACGGAAAGAGCGGCTTAATTTCGATCATGGCCTTTGCGTATTTTGTAAGTTGCCGGCGGAGCAAGTGCATCATGTGACGTATGAGAATGCGGGCCACGAACAGTTGGAGGATTTGCGATCGCTTTGTTGTCTTTGTCATGACGCCTGTACTCAGTTGGAGTATGGGGGAGACATGCAGCAACATCGGGTCGATCCTGCCGATCACAATCAGCGCGAATTGATCCTCCGACAAGTAAATCTCCTTTTGACAAGCCGGCGGCTCGGGCGTCGGAGGGCGATTATGGAGACATCGCGGTTGTTGTCGGTTGATTTTCTTGTTGATGCGCCCGGCGTGGAAGGAGAGACACCGTAGATGTTCTTGTCACAACTCTTGGTCAATATTGGCACCGATTCAGAAGATAAGCCACGCCCAGGCCTTAACTGGATGAAGCGGACGGACTGCGTCCATCAGCGGATATGGATGGCGTTCCCCGATGACAAGCGTTTAGAAAACGACCCATTTTTTCTCGGTACATGGTCGCCTGATGCGAAGCCAAAGCCCCCTCGAAGCGAGGTGGGGTTCCTTTTTCGTATCGAACCCGACCGACCTGCCCGCGTACTTGTTCAGTCTCTACTAAAACCTGACTGGGACTACGCCTTCCAAAACGCACGTCATCTCATTACCGCCCCCCCGCTTGTGCGCGAGTTCGACCCCATTTTTCATTCCGGGCAAAGCTATCGTTTTCGGCTGGTCATGCTGATGGTCAAACGGCGATCTGACCGCACTAGAAAGACTGGCACTCAAACTGGTCCTGCGGAGGTACCCATTCGCTGTTTTCTTCCAGAAGACCCCATAGGTGCCCCCCTAAAACGTGACCCAAATTGCACGGCTTGGAGGGAGCGGTTTGCAGCCGCCGCCGTGCAGCACGGTTTTACAGTGGACACCGATCCAAAGAAACTGCGGGTTCAGCCAATTAACAATCTGCGAATGAAGGCAACCGATCGCGAGAACGCCGCCACCTATAACGCAGCAGCCTTCGACGGTTTGCTTACATGCAGCGAACCCGAACTGCTTCGTGGAGCGGTCATCAACGGCGTCGGCCGAGGCAAAGCATTTGGCATGGGCTTGCTGTCACTGGCCCTCCTGCAATGAATAGGGAGTTGTTGTTAACAGTTGCACAAAAAACTCTCGCTACACGACCTCCCTCGCTTTGATGACAAACTGACGTACATCTACGCCGAGCATGCCGTCATTGAGCAGCAGGACTCGGCCATTGCGGTACATCGGGCGGATGGAACCTCCACAGCTATTCCGGCGGCCGCGCTGGCAGTGCTTTTACTCGGGCCAGGGACAACTCTGACCCACGCCGCGATCAAGTCGCTTGCCGACAACAATTGCCAAGTGTTGTGGGTTGGCGAACACGGTGTCCGCTTCTATGCGCACGGACTTGGCGGCGCACGTTCCAGCCGGAATTTACTCAGGCAGGCATTTCTTGCAACCCAGGACGTGGCTCGGTTGCAGGTTGTTGTCCGAATGTATTGCATGCGTTTTGACGACAAACCGGACCCCACTGTCACCCTTCAGCAATTGCGTGGCAAGGAGGGCGTCCGTGTACGTGAAGCCTATGCTGTCGCGGCCCGTGAAGCTGGAGTGGAGTGGCGGGGCCGAAGTTATAACCGAGGGCATTGGGATGCGGCAGATCCAATCAATCGCGCTCTGTCCGCAGCGAATGCTTGCCTGTATGGATTGTGTCATGCTGCAATCCTCTCAGGAGGTTACTGCCCAGCGCTGGGGTTCATTCACACCGGGAAGCAACTCTCATTTGTCTACGATGTGGCCGACCTCTACAAGGTTAAGTACACATTCCCGATTGCTTTCCGCGAGTCTACCGGTGGCACCGAAGGACTGGAGTCTCGGGTGCGAAGGGCGTGTCGCGATCTATTCCGGACGCAGAAGTTAGTGCAGCAGATTCTTCCAGACATCGCCGCAGCCATGGACGTTACTGCTGACGGCGATTTTGTGGGCGATCCCGGGGACGATACTTACGCTGGTGACGAGGCGCGTCCTGCGGACTGGTGGCAGCCTGATACCCTCCCACCGGAGACACCGATTGGGCGAATTCTTGAGCAAGCCATCCGCCGGCCATGGAAGTCATGAAAGCGGCCTAACTATAGAGGGGCATTCGTTGATCGTTCTCATCGTTTCCAAGGCCTCCCCAGCGCTCCGTGGCAAATTGACACGATGGCTGCTGCAAATGAAGGCTGGTGTGTATGTCGGGACACTCTCGCACCGAGTTCGCTCGCGTTTATGGGTGACCACGTGCGAATCCATTAGAGGGGGCTGGGCGGTGCTTTTGTACCCCGCAAAGACCGAGCAAGGTTTTGAAATTCTTTCATGTGGCAAAGCTCCGGTAGTGTTTGAAGACTTCGAAGGCATTTGGCTTGTAAAAACGCACTTAAAGCCGTAATATTTCAGTCTCTTCCCCGTATGCACGGGGGTGAACCGCAGGCGCAGCGAATCGGCATACCGCAAACGGACTCTTCCCCGTATGCACGGGGGTGAACCGTACTATGGCAGGCATATCCGCACAGGGACTCACTCTTCCCCGTATGCACGGGGGTGAACCGCAGGAGGCGACATCATGAGGGGTAGCGCATTACTCTTCCCCGTATGCACGGGGGTGAACCGATATAAAGCTGCCGTAATGGCCCTGGCAGATACTCTTCCCCGTATGCACGGGGGTGAACCGCGTGCTGAATGCCACAAAGTCGGGTAGTTTTTCTCTTCCCCGTATGCACGGGGGTGAACCGTCGCCTTGATCTGTGCCGCCGTCGGATTCGCTCTCTTCCCCGTATGCACGGGGGTGAACCGCGTCGACGACGACAAACTTGCTCGCGATGTCGCTCTTCCCCGTATGCACGGGGGTGAACCGGCTTGCAGGCGTTGTCATGCACTCGCGTGAGCCTCTTCCCCGTATGCACGGGGGTGAACCGGAATCCCGCATCGGTGGCATCGTCACCGACGGCTCTTCCCCGTATGCACGGGGGTGAACCGGAGGTTGATGATGGCGTTCGATGTGCGCGAACCTCTTCCCCGTATGCACGGGGGTGAACCGAAGATTGCATTCACCGCGATCAGAACGATAAGCTCTTCCCCGTATGCACGGGGGTGAACCGCGCGTGGGAGATTTGGTCGGGTCTTGACTCTCCTCTTCCCCGTATGCACGGGGGTGAACCGGAAACACAGGCGGTGGCGCAACGCAGATGAGCCTCTTCCCCGTATGCACGGGGGTGAACCGCGTTTCGCACAATCGCTTTTGCGAGTTTCGCACTCTTCCCCGTATGCACGGGGGTGAACCGCATTCAGCCGCCAATGCCCCGCATTGTATGACCTCTTCCCCGTATGCACGGGGGTGAACCGCATGACTGATGAATCGAATGACTCGCCGTGGTACTCTTCCCCGTATGCACGGGGGTGAACCGTGCGGAAGTTGTATCGCGTGTTCGCTCAAACACTCTTCCCCGTATGCACGGGGGTGAACCGCTTTGCACGCAAACGCAAGGAACGCAGCATGGCTCTTCCCCGTATGCACGGGGGTGAACCGTGAGACACACAGACACACAGACACACAGACACACAGACACACAGACACACAGACACACAGACACACAGACACACAGACACACAGACACCTCTTCCCCGTATGCACGGGGGTGAACCGATCCGTCCACGAGATGCTGCCGGATCTTCACCGAATCCGAAGCGGGCTGTCAAACGAAATCGACACCTTTGAATCTTGGCGTGCCGCCGTCACCAGTACCAAAGCCTGCGGCCTCCCGCCCCGCCTGAGCCGCCATCAGTCAATTGATCGCAAAAGAGGTTTCGGTGGAGTATTTTCGAGCGTCAAGCGCAGGAGATTCTCTCTCTGAAAGTGGTGCCGCTATAAGTGAGCAGATCAATTTGAGGCACGTTGTAGGTTGAAAGATTTCTGATACCAACCCCAACGTTTTGGGATGTTCCCTGATCTCATGTGACAAAACCTCCGCAAACCCTTCAAAACAGTGTTTTGTCGACAGTCGACACTGCCGGCACTCCCAGAATCACCACAGCCCAACCACTCGCAGCAAAAAAGATCCGTTGTCGTAGGGATTCTGTTTTTCTTCGTAAAAAACCTGAAAACAGACTCGATACTTGAATTCTAAATTCTGTTGAGTGTGAGGTGACCCAGACGATCAACGACTCACGCAGACCATTGTAAGGATGGCCCTTTTGATTTCTTTTGGTACATCAGGCCAAGCGGCGATTACGGTAGAAAGATCTGGATCTATGCGTGCAGCGCTTTCTGCAGCGCTTTGAGTGACACGCCCCTTGTTTCTCGATGATTCCATGGCATGTTCGAGTCCGAGCAGCCCCACTATTTGGTACATAAAAAGGGGACAGGTCCATTTAATCGTCCGCAGCCAACTTGTGTGGTCTGCCGCGCGGGCGGAGAGTCGATTCTAAGCAGAGATCGCGGGCTCTGTTTTGAATCCATGCGGGGGAACCGAGTGGTTGGCCGCGTACAAGACCCAGCGCCAGTCTTCGGCGCGCTGGCAGAGATTCGCTCGCAGTGCATTCCGCTCAACATAAAGCATTACTTGGTAAAAGTAATCTTCTGTCTCGACCGGAAACGACTTGAAGCGAGCTTGATACAAGTGCCCTTCGCCGACGACATTTCGATGCTTTTGTCAGCGTGTGACATGAGTCACCGACAACCGCTGCATGAAGAGACCCAGATCCGCGTCTCCTTCGAGCCACATGACGAAATGCCAATGATTGGGCATCATGTAATAACCGCAGATGCGCATCGGACACTTTTCCAAGGTTTCCGCGATGGTACTTTCAAACTCGTCATAATCGACATGGGTCTCAAACAACTGCCGTCGTCCAACACCCCGATTAAGCACATGAAAAACCATTCCGCCTAGTGTCACTCTTGCTTTGCGTGGCATGATGCGCGTCAATAAATGGACCTGTCCCCTTTTCTGCTCCGGAAATAAGAAAGCCCTTCGACGTTCTCGTCGAAGGGCTTCTTGTCCCCGAAAGTGGAGGATAGGGGATTTGAACCCCTGACCTTCTGGCTGCCAGCCAGACGCTCTCCCAATTGAGCTAATCCCCCAAAAAAGGTGAACAGTTTTTTTGATATTTTATCAGAAGTCGGCAGTCACTCCTCATTGGAATACTCGCTACTCTGGCAGAAAAGTATCGATGTGCCAAGGACGTGTCAACGCGAGTCGTGAAAGTCATTGCTTTATTCATTCGGTCCTGAAAGCAGTGGTGTCAACAGAAACCATCGCTGACGATTGAAGATCGATTTTTACCGATCGCCTTCAAAGCAGTTGGCATCACGAGGAATGTATGGAGCGCCCATCCCCGCAGAGGCTCGAAAGCCATTCCGGGGAAGAGGAAAAGCCGACTCGAGAAGTGTCCACGGCACATTCTGTAAGTCAGAACGAAGCACTCCATCGTCGTCGACGCTCATGCGACTTTGGACGACGCGCGCAGGAGTGTCAACCAGAAGATTGAATCGTCCATTGGCCGAACTTGAGCACGAAGAGAGAACGCCCGTGGATGCCCCCGCGATGCTCATTCCAGCGCGTGCACAGTGACGACACTGCACACCGGAGAGTTCGAAATTGAAAGAATCAATAACCGCGACACCGTCAATGGAAAATCCTTCAAACGAAAGATCTTCAACTCGAACAAAACGAGCCCCGACGAGAGAAAGCCCGCTGCGCAGACTTGTTACTCGCAAAGGAAGACTTGCGAGTTTTTGTTTGGAATCACTTCGCATGTGAATCCAGCCGCCGAACTGCGACCATTGTCCAACTTTGAGTGCACGAATTTCGTTTGATCCCTCTGCCTCACCGCAAGGAACAATCTCACCATCGAGCAGCAGCAAAGAACCCGAAAGTCGAGGTGGAAAAAATCGAAACACATCGTCTGCGACCCACTCCCACGCAGCAGGAGGCACGGGCGCATCTCCTGACACGACCGCACCGTTTCCCAAAATTGTAAATGGCTCCAAGGTGGTTCCCCAGTGCCGCGAAGCCCCAATCGCGATCTCCTCATAATAGGGGCCACTGCCGGGAACAATTACGATTGTGTCACAAGGGCCCGAACGATCGATCGCCAAGCGGATTGTTGACACTGGCCCGGTACCAGGAGAACCACCAAGAAATTCAGGAGAACGACCGTCGTAGGTGTTGTTGCCTCTGAGATTGTCAACGTACCAGGTTGTCGCCGAAGCAAACCCAGTGGTCAGAAGGAATCCAACAAACGCAACAAGTCCGAGAAATCTGGAAAAAAGCATGTTCATCATTTCACAGTCACTCGGTGTTGGGAGTCATTGCAGCCGGAATCTTCCATGCAACCATACACAGAAATTGTGTACTGACTCAATCTGCGCCAAATTCTATCAACGGTTTCAGGATGGACCGCAGCAGACAGATGAATTGTGAGCGAGGATTATCGAGAGTGTTCACCGCCGTACAGATTGTGTTTGTGTCGAAAGAATCTTTCTCAGAGGATTGAGTCAGATTGTGGAAGGACGTGCGATGTACGTCGTAGGGTAAAAGACTCGTATGACCATAGTTCGTGATGCATCGACTGAACGCAACGAGCCTCTTTCGCGACCAGTGCAGCCTTCAGAAATGGTCAGATCTGTCGTGTCGCTTTTTTTGGCAGTTTATTTTTTTGGCATGGTTCTTTGTATCGCGGGAAATTCATCGAGTGGCTCTTCGGTGCTTGTACGAACCATCAAAACAAAACTCTTTTCACCCTGGCTCTATCCACTGTGGTTGGATTTAGGGTTTGACTATCACCTGACATACGGCAGCGTTGGCGATGCCGACTTTTCCATCAGCGCAACAACCATCCAAAATGGCGAAGTGCAGACTCTGGAATATCCCTCTGCGGACATGGGATCGCTGCGAGCTGCCAGATGGCGGCGCATGGCCAAATGGATGGCAACGAGCATTGAAGATCCAAACCGAGAGAGTGCGCTTCCTTCTTCGATTGGTTCCGGAATGCTCAAACAGCGTGGAGTTGATGAGGTATCGATTGCGGTGATTCGCAACGAACTTTTCGAGCCAACAGATTCCCGTGTCACAAATCGAAAAAATATCATTTCACGAGATGACATACACGTTGAAACTGTCTATTCGGCTCGCATGCGTCTGGTTTCTGGTGAACCACAACTGATTAAAAATGAAGTGCGTCGCGACGTGGCGCCGCTGGTAAACCCTGCGAAAACGAATGCATCGGAATCACCACGCGAGGTGAAACCATGAACAGAGACAATGCATCCATCCTGAAAAACGAGGAGACACGCTTCGCTATCAAGTGGGAACAATTCTTTTTTTCGCCTGCAAACAGTCTGCCTCTTACGATCATTCGTATTCTTGCCGGAATCGAAATGATGTTTCTTTGGTGGAGCTGGTCTCCCGATTTGCAGCAATGGTTTGGACCGAATGGTCTGATCTCCCAAGACCTTTTGCAGCAGTGGCGTGGTGGCTGGGCATTTTCAATTTTTGACCGTACCACAACGGAGTCGAGTCTGTGGGCCGCCTATGGAGCTGGCTTCGTAGCGTTCTTTATGCTGACGGCAGGTGTCGCTACGACTGGAGCCGCAGTTGCCGCAATTTTCTTTTGGATATCGCTTCTGCATCGTGGGCCGATGCTGGCGGGTTCTGCCGATGATGTGATGACCATCGTACTTTTCTGTCTCGTTATTTGTCCTTCGGGAGCACAGATTTCCGTCGATCGCATGATCGGATGGAACCGCCAAGAACTGGTTTCTTGGCGAGCGGGCTTGGCCTTGTCACTTCTCAAGCTCCACGCGGTAGCAATCACGGCATCCTCATTGCTTGCACAGCTCAGGGGAGATGTATGGTGGGACGGAACCGCGGCATGGTGGATGGTTTCCAGAATCGAATCGAGCCTTATTGACCTGACGTGGATCTCGCAGTCGCAATACCTCATCAATATTCTGACGCATGCGATCACGGTCTTTGAGTTTGTATTTATCTTTGGTGTGTGGAACAAAAAAATGTGTCCATATGTTGCAGGTGCGGCACTTGTCTGCTGGCCGTTGATTGGCCTGCTGGCGGGCGAAATCCCGTGGGGCATCGCAATGGCGATTCTCTCGATATCGTTCGTTCGAGCACACAGGATTTCGGAAGTGATGCACGGAATAACTGGCTGGAAAATCAGTCGCCCCAACCACCTTCCAACAGTACTTTAAAGCCTGATTCATCGAGGACTTGCACTCCAAGTTTTCTGGCTGTTGCAAGTTTACTTCCAGCATTTTCACCGTTGATGAGATAGTCAGTTTTCTTTGTCACGCTCGCACCAACGCGTCCGCCGGCAGCAACGATTGCATCTTCTGCGTCCTTACGGCTGTATTTCTCAAGCGTGCCCGTTACAACAAACAGTTTGCCAGCCAACGGCCCGGAGCTTACCTGCTCAGCAGGAGGATCACTTTCAAGTGTGACTCCGCATTCCCGAAGATCGGTAATGATTCTGCTTCCGTGTTCGCTGGAGAACCATTGATGAACGCTTTCGGCAATGGCCGGGCCGATATCCGGAACCGTAGAGAGATCTTCAATGGTGGCTTGAACAATCGCATCGATCGACAAAAAGTGATCTGCGAGCGATTGAGCCACACGCGGGCCAACGTGACGAATGCCCAATGCGTTGAGCAGTTTTGAAAGGCCTCGCGTACGGCTGTTTTTAATGTGTAGAACGAGAGCCTCGGCAGATTTCTTTCCCATGCGATCAAGGGATGCGAGAGTGAATGCATCGAGTCGGTAGAGATCGCCATAGGATTGCACGAGACCGGTAGAGACGAGCTGTTCGACGAGTTTGTCACCAAGGTGATCGATGTCCATCGCACCGCGAGAGGCAAAGAAACGAATGCGTTCGCGCTGCTGGGCTGGACAATGAAAATGAGGACATCGAATAAAAATGCCTTCAGGATCCTGCATGAGTATCGTCCCACACTCCGGGCACGCTGTTGGCATGCACCACGGCAACAATCCTTGTTTTCGCAAATGTTTTTCAACTCGCACTACGTGCGGGATCACTTTCCCCGCTTTTTCTACGACGAGCACGTCGCCGATACGCACATCCTTTCGAGCGACCTCCGCGGCATTGTGAAGACTTGCCCGACGCACGATTGTGCCGGCAAGTTCAACCGGTTCGAGATCAGCAACTGGTGTTACGGTTCCACCGCGTCCGATTTGAACTCGTATCGCGACGAGCGTTGTAGTGGCTTCAAACTTTTCAAACTTCCAAGCAATCGCCCACCGAGGACATTTCGCCGTTGATCCCAGAATCTGTTGACAATCAAAATCATTGACTTTGATCACGAGGCCATCGATTTCAAAATCGAGCGAGTGGAGTTCTTCGATGAGATTCGTCCCGTATTGCACAACTTCGTCGAGCGAGTCGAAGGCCGCCGATCGTGGAGCAATGGATAACCCTGCGAGTGACGCCCACTCGTAATAAGCAGATTGACTCTTCAGGCTGAGCCCGCGTGAATCGCCAAGCCCGTGGCAGAAAAATTTTAGTGGACGACTAGAAACAATGCGTGGATCGAGAAGGCGAACGCTGCCGGAGACGACGTTGCGCGTATTGGCAAACGCGGGAAGCCCTTGTGACACTTGAGACTCGTTGAGCTTTACCAGATCGGCGTTGGTCATATAGACCTCGCCCCGCACCTCAACCATTTCAGGAGGATGATCGAGGGTCAGCGTGAGTGGAATACTACTAATGGTGCGAACGGCATGGGTGACATCATCTCCAATCAAACCATTTCCCCGAGTGACTCCCTGCACGAGCAGTCCGTTGCGGTAGATGAGCGAGATGGCCACGCCGTCGATTTTGAGTTCAACCATCCATCGCGTGTGTCTTTCGTCGAGTAGTTTTGTGACACGCTTGCCCCAGTGCAAAAGATCTTCCGAGCTGTAAGTATTGTCGATCGAGAGCATCGGCACCTGATGTGCTACCTGCTGAAGGCCTGAAACGGATTCACCACCAACGCGTTGGGTTGGGCTGTCGAGTGCAATCAGATGCGGAAATCGTTCTTCGAGTTGCCGAAGAGATTCTAAAAGACGGTCATACTCAAGATCGGAGATCTCGGGATCGCTTTCGACATAGTATTGTCGATCATGCCTGCGGATTTCGGACCGCATCTGCTCGATCTGCGTACGTGCGTCTTCGTTCACGGATCTTTCGAGCCTTCCAACGAATGTTCCGGGAGTTCTGCGGAGCGGACCGGTGCACCGCGACGTTTTTCTCCACGCTTGAGTGGACGAATTCCATGACGTTGGTCGACGGCCACTGCACCGCAGGTGGCAACTGCAAGAAGTCCCAACTGGATTGCGAGAATTATTTCGCCATGCTTCTGCATGAGACGATCGACTGGATGGACCGTTTCGGGTGAAGTCGCAAAATCAACCGATGCTCGAATGCTCATGGACCGTGTACCGCGAACAACCACCATGCAGTAGCAGCACGCGGTGATCGTAAAGAGAACCCCCATAATTCCCAGGAGAAGATTAAATGGATTGGAGCCAGATGTGGCCATGCGCTACTCGATTTTTGTGAAGGAGGAGAACTCGATACGAGGTCTTTGGAAACATATTGAAATGAAGACGATTTCCACGTGAATCCATAAGTATAGCCAACGGAGGGCGGGGCAATGGCTGGCCCGTACCGCGATCAGAAAAACGCCTGCGGGTGTTTAAGCAGCATGGCTCTGCGAGGAAATCTGTTCGACGGCCGCTACAACAGAGTCGACAGAAATTCCAAGGATTGATCGCATACAGGTCTTGCGGTCGTGCCAAGCAGGTTGTGTTTCGGGAAGAGCTTCAATCGAAATATGCCCGACACCCCACGGACCGTTGCGTGTGGCGGGAAGCGGTCCAAAAAGTCCTACGCATGGTGTGCCAATTGCAGCAGCGAGATGGAGAGGGCCAGTGTCACTGGAAATAAATACCACAGCACGGCGAGCAAGTGAACCGAGTTCGCGAAGGCTTGTGCGAGGCGCCTTGATCGTCGCAGCAGGAGCCGCTGCACAGATGATCTCGGCCATAGCTTCTTCTTTATTTCCTCCCCACACGACCACCGAACGAATTCCAGAAGAGTGAAAAAGTCTTTTGGCGACTGTTGCAAAACGTTCCGCCGGCCAGATTTTTGAAGGCCAACCCGCTCCTGGATTCATCACCGCAAATCGAGATCCATGACGTTGTTCCCTGATCCATGCATCAATGTGATTTTGTTCTGCGTGCCACAGCGGCATCGTACTGCCACCGGCTACCGCTTCGATTCCGATCGCACGCAGAAGCTCGCAGTTGCGCTCGACTACGTGCACGCTTGTGGAAGTCACATGATGTGTATGCAACAAGCGAGATCCCTCTCGCGATTGGGACGCACCGAATCCGACTCGCACAGGAGCCCCAGAAAGCCACCCAGCAACAGCGCTCTTGAAAAGAGATTGCACATCAAACACGAGATCGGGAGAAAATGCGCGCAACTCCCGACGCAGCCGAAGAATTGTGGAAGGGCTTTTCAGCCAGCCTCGCGGTGCGGTCATCACGGTGTCAACTGCCGGATGGTCTGCCAGTACTTCTCCAAAACGGCCTTCCACGACCCAGCCAATGTGTGCTTGTGGCATTGATGCACGCAGCGCGACTGCCATGGGAACTGCGTGGAGCACATCACCGAGCGCTGAAAGCCTCACGATGACAATGCGCCGGATGTTTCGAAAATGTTCATTCATAGCGAAATTCTGCAGAAATGCCGAGAAGTGTTGCAGCCTCGTTGTGCCAAGCGTGGCGTACGCATGGAGATGCGACAAGATCACTTTTCAGTGACATGGTGAGCGCCTTTGCAAAACGATTATGAACCGCGAGATGGTTGCTGATCGTCGGAAAATAACAATCTACAGAACGTCACTGCTAAACTCGGAATCAGGATCGAGCCCCGCGAGTTCACACATGGCCGCTGCAGAGACCGACGGAGGACAACTCCAGACAAGAAAAAAAAGCGATTCACATACGCGATCAGCGGCGGGGTGTCCTTCGATAAACCCGGTTCCCTTCGTTGCCGTCAGGAAGGCTTGGCCGACTCGCACGACAAGATTATTAGCCCGCAGACGGAGTCGATTCCTTTGCATGGGTTCAATGTCACGGGTGATCGAATCAAAAAGTTCGTCTCGTACGCTTCTGCATTCACTCTGAAACTCATCAACTACTAAACGCAGCGATGGTCTTGCAGCGGCTTCCTTCTCGATGAGATCGACGCTCCCGCATGCCGCGCCAAGAGCCAGCGCACTCGTAGCAAGGCCCCCGGTACGAACTGTTGATGAACTTTTCTGATCGATCGGCTCACCCGGATCGACGCGATCGAAATGAACTGCCGAAGTTCGACTTCCAGAAAGTGCAAGAAGTTTCATCGGGGGTTCGATACAAAGACCGCGAGTCTGAAGCGGTACGCAAAAAAATTTTGTTTCACCAGAATTCGTTACTGCCGCTGTGATGAGCAGGTCGCTTGAATCGCCACCGGTGACCCACGGGCATAGTCCGGTAAGACTCCACTGAGTTTCATGCTGCGTCGCAAGAAGTGCCGGTGCAGAAAGGTGTCTTCGGCTCGTGGAGATTTGAGAGATGCCAACGGTTGCTCGAATTCGCCCGCTGGCAAGATCCGCGAGAAGTGTGGTTCGCGATGGGTCATGAGAAGTATCAATGATTCTGACTGCCGCTGCCCACTGCGAAAGAGCCAATGCTGATGTGAGGCAACGCCTTGCAATTGCAAGAAATAGTTCAATGAGTACTCGTTCACTTGCTCCAGTTCCACCGCAGTCCTTTGGTATAAATGCTGCCAGAATTCCTGTTCGCGCAAAGAGATGAAACACACCGCTTTTCCACGGGCCTGCGTGTCGGGTATTTTCAGCATGCGTGGCGATCTCGTCGCCGAGCGAAAGTAGAACCGCCGGATCGGTGAGGTCCTGAAAAAGAACCATGTGCGTTGTATGAGGAAGCATCGAGTTCCTGTGGGAATAAAGGAGAAAGTGGAAAGTCAGAATGAAAAATAGTCCTACCGGACTATTACGGAACCCGTGCAAAGATCCAATGAACCATACTGCTGGTCGAAGAATTGAAACAGAAGGGCTATACTTCTGCGGCACCCTTGGAAAGTTGTATTGAATCGGGAGGCGGACCGATCAAGTGCTCTGAAAAAACCCTATGGAATCGACAGCATGAGTCAGACAGATATCGCCAGCCCGTTCTCCAGTTCAGGTCCGCGTCTGATGGAGCTTTCTCCTCAGAACCTGTACGACAAATGCGTCGCCCTTGCTCGCAACCTCTGGTGGAGTTGGCATCCAGAGGTGATCAACCTCTTTCGTGAACTCGATCCCATTCGTTGGCGACAACTTGATCACAATCCAATCGCGCTGCTGGCTGAGTTTACGCCAGAAAGATTGGAAGCACGGGCCGCGGAGCTTGTGCTCTACAGTCGAATTAATCAGGCATATCGCCTTCTCAAGGAATACCTGGCGCATCAAGCAACCTGGAGTAAGGTGCATGCCGGGGTGCTTGGATCGAACCCTGTGGTTTATTTTTCAGCAGAGTTTGGCATCCATGAATCGGTGCCAATTTATTCAGGTGGTCTGGGGGTTCTCTCCGGTGATCACATCAAGAGCGCCAGCGGCCTTGGAATTCCGCTCATGGCGGTTGGGCTCTTCTATAAACAGGGCTACTTCAAACAGCAGCTCGACATCGACGGATACCAGCACGAGGAATATATCCTTTCGCGAGTTGAGAATCTTCCAATTGAATCAGCTGTCGGTGCTGATGGAAAAGAAATCATCGTGCGGATTGAAACGCGGACCGGCGCGCTGTTGGCCAAGGTATGGAAGATGATGGTTGGAAGAATCAATCTTTCTCTCCTCGACTGCGACGTTGATGGAAATAGTCCCGAGGATCGCGAACTCACAAGCCGCCTCTACGGTGGTGACACTCGAGTGCGAATCCGTCAGGAATTGGTGCTCGGTGTTGGTGGAGTCAAGGCGATCCGTGCGATGGGGATTCATCCTGGCGTGTACCATCTCAACGAAGGCCACTCAAGCTTTGCGGCGCTCGAAGCAGTGAGAGGTCGAATGGATGAAGATGGTCTCCCGTTTGATGATGCCGTTCGAGAGGTCGCAAGGCAGTCTGTTTTCACAACCCATACGCCTGTTCCAGCAGGTCACGATCGATTCGATAGCGCTTTGATCGAAGAGCATCTAGGGCCTCTGCGAGACAGCTTGGGAATATCACACGATCAACTGATGGGGCTTGGGCGAGTGGAGCCGCACAACCATGGTGAACCATTTTGTATGACAGTCTTGGGCCTCAAGCTGTCCAGACGCGCCAACGCCGTGAGCGCGTTGCACGGGCACGTCAGCCGCCGAATGTGGAAAAATCTCTGGTCGTGGAAGGTCGAAGAGGATGTGCCAATCGGCCACATCACCAATGGCGTGCATGTACCGAGTTGGTTGGCCTGGCAAATGCAACAACTGTACGATCGTATCTTTCCAGATAAGTGGTTTAGTCGAATGGGGGAGCCTGAAATTTGGCAGAAGATTTACGAGGTTGATCCAGGAGAACTCTGGGAAACACACTACGCGCTCAAAAATCTCCTGCTGCAATTTGTACGCAGACGGACAAGCCGACAGTGCCGTCGTCGAGGAGAGAGTGACGCGGCTGTCGATATGGCCCGTAACGTTCTCGACCCAAATATTTTGACCATTGGGTTTGCCCGTCGATTTGCTACGTACAAGCGGGCTGATTTGCTTCTCTCGGATCTCGACCGTCTCTTGGCAATGATTGGCGACCCAGACCGTCCGATTCAAATTATTTTTGCCGGAAAAGCTCATCCAGCTGACGATCCAGGCAAAGGACTCATTCGCAAGATTGCCAATCTCCGGCACGACGAACGACTTGCAGGTCGAATTGTCTTTGTTGAGGATTACGACATCAATGTCTGTCGCCATCTGATTCAGGGAGTCGATGTCTGGCTCAACAACCCACGTCGTCCACTTGAGGCATCCGGCACAAGCGGTCAAAAAGTAGTTCTCAATGGCGGCTTGAACTGCTCAATTCTCGACGGATGGTGGGCAGAAGCCTACGACGGCCAAAACGGATTTGCCATTGGGAGCGGACAGTCGCATTCCAACGATGACATCACCAACGCGCGCGATGCGGAGTCGCTTTACCGAGTCTTGGAGGAAGAGGTAGTGCCGCTGTTTTACGACCGAGACTCCGATGGGTTGCCGCACCAGTGGATTCGTAGAATGATCAACTCGATTGGATCACTTGCGTGGCGGTTTAGCTCTCATCGCATGGTGATGGATTACGCACGAAACTGTTATGTTCCAGCGGCAGGCGGAGTTTCGTGTGACATGTCGCACCGATAGCGAATCGGTACTCCTCGAATTGAGTTTGTGGAAGAGTTGAACAAGCGACCCTTAGTTCGCAGAGCGTTCCTGAGACTGCGCAAAGTCAATTTCATTCTGCCATTTGATCACGGCAAGTTCAGCGTTGGAAATCTTTTTTCGTAGCATCACAACAGCTTCTTCATGCATCGTGGCTTCACGAATAGTTTCGTCTCGATAAATTGAATCCGCGGTGAGTTTAGATTGTATTTCTTCGAGCATTGCTTCAAGGATCACTTTTTCCGAGGAGTCAGCAACGATCTGCTTCGTCAGTTGATCGATCAACTCTTTCGCCGAGCCAATCGATTTCTGGACGGTTTCATGAGCCTCTTTGGCTTGGCGAGAGTTTTTCTCTGCCACGATGACTTGCTCGACGACAGCCGCGTCATCCGGCGTGGCTTTGGCTGCAACGCGGCAGGCCTCGAGAGCAGACTCCGCTTTTTTGATCGAGCCTTTTAAATCGCCCAGTGACTCGCGTGTCATCTTGAGGTCGTCGGAGAGTTTCTTCTTTTCCGCATTCGACGTGTCGATTGTACTTAAAAGCATAGTTCGCTTGGATGAAAGTTCCTTAAAAATCTGTGTTCCTGTTTGAACACTATGAATGGCAGTTGTGCGGGCGATATCCGCAACTGTAAAGGCATTGTCAGCAGGAATAATTGCCTTGGAATGTTCGAGTACGTCATGTCGGGCCAGGAGCAATCTTTTCTCGAGGCGAACAGGATTGGAATCGATTGAACCGATCCTTTTTCCATTGGAAATATCATGAACCACCACCGCGCCGGTCCAGTCGCTCGCCAACACCTTCGTTGAATCACTGCTTACAGAAACTCGTATACCAATGTCGGCCAGTTTTTCAAAATCGCGTTCAAGAACGCCATCTGGTTTCCAGAGTTTAAATTTGTTGTCCCTGCCGCAAGTGATAAGCCTTCCGTCTCCCAGCCACACGACGCCAAGTGCACCTCCGGAATGTGCGTTCCATGATTTATTTTGGGATCCGCCGTCTGCATCCCAGAGCCGACATGTGCCATCTTCGGAAACGCTTGCGAGCACCGCTCCATCCGGGCGCCATGCAACACCGGTAATTGATCCGGTATGTCCACGGAGCAGAGCGTATTCTCGAGCCCCGGACGATTCCCAGAGAAATAAATTTCCTGCTCTGTCACCAGTGGCAAGCAGCACACTGTCCGGAGAGAACTCCAGTGTGGTCACCCAATCGGTATGTTTTTTAATTTCGCTTTCAGTCGAACCATTCACTGTCTGAAGGAGACGAACTACTCGCGAAGGACCGCCAATGGCCACCAATCTTTGATCCCCAGAGAGATCGGCAACAAGCACTTCGTCAAATTCATCGCCAAGCTCAGCCACACGAATTCCACTTGAGATATCCCACGCCACGACCCGACCACTGCGTGCCGGTCTTCCTCCGCCAGCAATCAACAGCTTTGCATTTCGCGAAAATCGCAGGGAGTTTACGTCACCCTCCGGAAACGGAAGCACACCAATTAATTCGAGTGTTTCAGTGGAGTAAAGAAGAACCTGCTCTCGTCCCCCAATCGCCACGAGAGGACCATGAGGAGATGATGCCATTGCAGTCACCGACGTACCACGAAGTCCCTCAACAACAACTTCAAGCGAGAGCCTCGGTGGCATGATCGGCGGACCTTCAAGGGAAATGAGAGTCCCAGGAGCCATTGTAAAGTCAGAAGTTTTTTGTGCGGAAGCAATCGGCGCTGAGCCACTTCGTTCAAGGGCTCCAGCAGAAATCCACGCCTTGATAACAGAGAGCATCTCATCTGAAATCTTTTCTGATTCCGGGGGCATGCTCGGCTCGGAAGCATGGCTGACAAGTTGCCACAAATAACTGCCTTCGGCATCGCCGGGCAGTATGACTTTTCCAGAACTACCCCCAGCCAGGGTCTGCAAAAAACTGGATAGATCGAGTCCGCCACTTGTCTTGTCGGGGTTATGGCAGGAACAGCACTTTTCTCGAAAGAGTGGGAGGATATTTTGTTCATAGGTCACAGGCATGTCGGCAGACATCGCGACCATTCCTCGCATCACAAACAGCGACGGAAGAATCGTAGGTAAAGCGCATAACTGCAAAAGAAGCACCATGCGTGAGACAACGTTCATGAAATTCTCGGGATCAAAATAAAAAATAGAAACAAATGAAGGAGTGTTCTTTTCTCGCACGCTATGTCTGGTGGTCGAGTCGTCTAGTGATTAAAAATAAATTCAGGCGAATTAATCAACGCCCAAAATACATCTTCAAGCGCCTGCCGCCGATCGGGAGCAGATTCAACAATGGCCAGTGTGTCAGTGAGTTCGTTTTCATCTGGGCTTCGACAGAAGCAGCGAATGAAGAGTTCTTTGATGATATCCGGATTGTTTTGCTTTTCTTGCATTCGCTGCTCAATCAATTTCCCTTGGGTGATGCGATCGTGGACTGCGTCACCGTTGAGTAAATGAAGAGCTTGCGAAAGGCTCGGTTCCATGCTCACCGCACACGAGCAAACATCATCTCGCGTAGC
Organism: Planctomycetota bacterium; assembly: GCA_003669585.1. Lineage (GTDB taxonomy): Bacteria > Planctomycetota > Planctomycetia > Pirellulales > UBA1268 > QWOQ01. Next base: position 267,665 of record QWOQ01000015.1, read on the forward strand.
GCGACCAAACGTAGTCAGAAAATAGTTGGTGGTCTTTCCATCAGCCACCTGCACAGCATGTGCCCCGAGCGGCAATCCCGGGAATTTGTTTTTTGTCTGAGTAACTGAGGAAACGACGTCGAGCAAGACTTCTGCTCGAACACGACGAATCAAAGCATGCGAAAAATGAGTTGTGTCGAGATGATTCGATTCATTTGAAACACTCGATCGCTGGTACGTCTTTGAATTGCAGATGTCCCGCACAAGTGTCCGAAAATCCCAGCCAGAATCGCTCAGGCGTTTTCCGAGTCCTTCGAGCAGTAGATCGTTTGAGGGTGGATTACTCACGCGAGCATCATCGGGTTCATGAACAATTCCACGTCCCAAAAAATGCGTCCACGTGAGGTTCGCAATGTGCTTGGAAAAAAACGGGTTGTCAGGCGATGTAATCCATTTTGCAAGGGACTCGCGGCGGTCTCGATCAGAAACCTTTGGAGTTTCTGCGCCCAGAAATTTTGGAGCTACGTTTGCATTTCCGATTGGGTGTTTTACTTCGCCCGATCCGGAGTCAAAAACAATCGACTCTCGGGGGTCAGCGGCACGCTTACGGCCAATCTGCGGAAAGAAGGCTGCAAATCCGTAGTAATCATCCATGGTCCATCGGTCAAAGGGATGGTTGTGGCACTGCGCACATTGGATGCGCATTCCAAGAAATGCTTGGGCAACGTTTTCAGAAAGCTTGAGTGTGTTGCGTTCAAGTTGAAAATAATTTGTTGGAGGATTTTCAAACGTGCCGCCAGAAGCGACAAGAAGCTCCCGCACCATCGTGTCAAGCGGTTCATTGGCAGCGATGCGGCGATCGAGCCACTGGTGGTAAAGGATTGCCCCCTTTGGACTCACTTGATTGTTGCTGGACCGAATCTGAAGAATTTCCGCCCACTTCATCACCCAAATCTCAACAAATTCCTTGCTGGTCATTAACTCATCGATCAGCACGGATCGTTTATTTTCGGAAGCATCTTCCAGAAATTGGTCGCGTTGTTCGAGGGTAGGAACCATTCCAACCAGATCGATGGTTGCACGTCGCAAAAAGGTTTCATCGTCACAAACGCTCGACGGATGGATACGAAGTTTCTTCAATTTTGTGTCAACAAGGTCATCGATCCATGTATTTCCAATCGCCTCTGAAAATGAAAAAGAAAGATCCTTTGGAATGATTACCAACGGCATGCCAACGGTAATCGTTTGATAGCGCGCCATAATAAATGCTTCGCCACGATTGTTTGTCGTCACGATACCATTCGGAGAAACCTTCGCCGAGGAGTCGTTGTTGGATCCGTACCAGCACAGATCTGTGACATCCCGATCTGTGCCATCTGCAAACCTGGCCACCGCCACCAATCGTTGCCGGGTTCCAGAGTCGTCCAGAATCGCTTCGGGTGGATAGAGATCAAGCCCGACAAGTTGCGGAATAACTGCGGAGTCGTCGGGAGCACCTTCTGAAATCCAACGCACGAGTGTTGCTGCGAGAGCACTCTCCAAGGCAAATCTTTTTCCGCCAGTGTGCGGAACACCACCAACAGCTTTTTGTACGAGAAGCCCGCCAATCGGATCGCCCAGGTCGATGCGTCGACCTGGAAATTCGCGAGTGATGCGTTGATAGTCTCCTGCAGGATCAAACCCAAAAAGTGACAGGCGGAAACCATCTTTACCGCGTGCTGCGCCGTGACAACTTCCTGTATTACAACCGCCTCTTGCAAAAACAGGCATTACGTCGGTACGAAAAGAAATTGGAGGTTCAAGGGTTGCTCCGGAAATCGTAACCGGAATATCTGCGCAGTGGCCAGCATAGGTGATCGTGAGCATGCATGATCCATCGGCAATTGGCGTGAACATACCGTTGTGAAAAGTTGCGATCGCTGGATTCGTAAGCGACATCGTGGAGGTTTCTGTGACATCGAGTGTTCGGCCATCTGGTCGATGCGCAATCACAACAATGCTCTGCTGATCCCGCATAAAGTCGAGCTGTATCTGCGAAGGAAAAACCTCGATGCGTTCAAATGCCTGTTCCTCGGCATAGGCCGTAAACCCAGCGAGCCACGCAATCACAGGAATGCCCTGCAAAAACAACTGCCGCCAACCATGCATGCAATGTTTCCACGGACCGTTGAGCCGTACAGAAGCACTGTTGTGAAATATCATTTCGCTGAATCCTTTGTCGAAACTGGTGGAGCAGTGTTGGGATTATTTTTGAGCCCGCCAGTGTCATCTTCTGGAACCGCAGTTGAATCCTCAGGAGTTTTAGTCGTTGCCTTTGAAAGCGATTGGGCCTGAGCGGCTCGTAATTTTTCTCGACGAGAGAGCTTTTGAGACCCTTTGTCGTCCGAGGATGTTGTGGCTTGCGACTGGCCAGAAAGAGGGCGATCGATGCGCAACTGAGACGCTGGCATCGAGTGAATAACCCACTCTCCGTTCAATGGCACGAGAACCTGGCAGAAAATGTTGTCGTGTTTTCCAACAGCGGCGTCGGCACCAATGACCACGGGAAAAATGAGTTCCTTGACATCTGCGGAAAGTGCAACTTCTTGAGAATCGACATGAACCGGAAGACCCATTAACTTACATTTTGCATTTCCTTCAAACGAGCCAGGCTTTGAGACTTTGCAAAGAATCGTTGTCTCTTGTCCAACTTCAGCCGAAGATTTTTCCAGAGTCAGCTCAATCAAGGTTTCAGCAACACGCAGCGTGACTGGCTGACTGGCTACCCACAGATCGGACTGCTGCAAGGCCTTTCCTTTCTTTTTGTCTGCTGGGGCTCCTTTGGGAGTAGCGGCAACGACAATCTGCCAATCGCGAACGGGAGCGTCGGCGGTTGCGTTGATGGTGTAGCCAATCTCAGAAATATCTTCGGGTATTTCAACTCCCGCCAAAGCGCTCACGCCGGTGGGCTTCCATGGGAATTCGAGTTTTACGGCCCCTTTGAATCCTTCGGCTCGTTCGATGCGTACTTGAAGATCAAAACGACCTCGACGGACCAGTGGAATAATTGGTGCCTTGAGGTGCACTGTGATCGGCGATGGAGAAACAACGGCCACGGGCAGCCGATCGGTGATCGTCGCGCGATATTGTGTTTGATTTGGATTCCCAAATACCAAAGACGTTGATTGCCGGAGTCCACCGAGCAGCTCATTGGTTTCATGTGCGCTGCGGACAGTGACTCGAGCCATGCCGGTTCCAAGCGGTGCGTCGGCAGATGCTTCAAACAGAACAGCGCCTCCAGGAGAACCCGCTAGAAACGGTAGAGAAGTGGCGAGTACGCCGTGTGGTACATCGCTCCACTCGAGGCGTACGTCATCTGAATATTCGCTGCGGTTGGCGTTGAATACAGCAACCGTGCGATTCCCTTGGGGAACTGTCACCACAAGTCGTTCCTGAGTGTTGCTGCGTCCTTCCGGAATCGCCAGATCAACGTGAGGGACAACCTGTTGAGCTTCGATTCGATAAATAAATTCCGGACCACCCCGTCGCTGATGGTCGTTGATTCGCACGAGAAAAGACCCTTCGTCAGGAACCAATACTCTCATGTCACTATCAGGCCCATCAGTGTCGTCGCTCCCGGTTATCTTCTCGCGTTTTTTGTCGTCGCGATGTGCATTGAGTACCAGATCAATGGGTGAACCGAGGCGACGCCCATACGCAGTGACTCGCCACGTGGTGCCTTTGGATGCCGAAAATCGGAGCCAGTCGACATCGTTTTTGGAATCCATTCTCCCGATAAACGCTCCAGGAATCGAAGAATGCGAAGCCTGATCAGGAACATCATTGGGTTCAGATTCAACCACCGTGGCAAGCGAGGAAATTCGAACGGGAACCGGTGCAGTGGATCGCTTACCATCACGCTCCGGACGAATTTCTGCGATCCCTTCGACGCCAGCGGACTCGGGTAATGTGACCCGGGTCTGAAATGATCCTGCCGGGTCTCCAAGCCACTCGAACTTGACCTCTTCGCCCGGCATGCCACAAGGAGGCCATGCCACAATTGGGATCGGAAAGGTTCCGACATGAAGCAAATAAACGCATCCATTATTACCGCCATAGGCGCTTTCTCGAAGACGAATTGTGTAATCGCCCTCTTCCTTCACCACGATCGACAGCATTGGATCTTGCCCAAGAAGCGAATTGTCATCATTGGCTCCCAGTACAAATCCCCTGCTATCGATGATCTCAAGATGGGAGTCAAACATTTCTTGATCGAGTCGAATTCCATCGACGACTGCTGCGATGCGAGATGATGCAAGAAGATGAACAACAAAGCAGTCCACATCTTCGCCTGTTATCACGCCACTGATAGTTTGTTCCAGTTCAATATTCTGGGCCTTCGAAGGCTCGTTGTTCGGTTCGATTTCGTTCACCTGTTGAGTCGCCCCAACGCGAAACGTGCGAAGTTCTGAAAGTCCACGAGCGGTTCGCACTCGCAGGCGATGCGCCCCAAGTCGACAGTCAGGAGGAATTGAGATGCGTGCTTTCAAACGAGAGCCATCGACCGAATCAATATGTTGAACCTGAATCAATCCTTCTTCGAAGACAAGTTCTTCTGCAGATTCAAGAAACTTTCCAGTGAGTTCGATTTCAACGTCAGACCCCTGCTTCGCTCCCGGTGGAATAATTCGATCGATGGTCGGATCAGCTCTCAGAGGAGATGAAGACAGCAACAAAAGGCTGAGCGAAAGAAAAAGAAATCCGGATTTCTGATTGAAAGCACTCGAATGATTGTTCAAAGTCCATTTCCGCATAAAAATCCCCAACGAACACAAAGTTCAAGAAAAAAAGAAAAGCACTTTGAATCGTTGGTCGGCAGAAAATCAGGTCAGAAGATCGCGGCGAACATCCCCGCCATCCACAATCTCAACTGGTCGGTTTCCCGGAGCAACTAATTCTTTGTCTGCGACGATCCCCAAACAGTGGTAGACCGTTGTGGCAAGATCCTGGACAGTGAGCGGATCTTCCTGCGGTTCGGCTGCAATCGCATCAGATGAACCGTAGACACTCCCTGCCTTTATTCCACCGCCAGCAAGCAGCATGCTAAAAACTTTTGGCCAGTGATCGCGACCAGCATTTTTGTTGATCTTTGGAGTGCGACCAAATTCACTCGAGACCATAACCATTGTCGACGAGAGTAAACCCCGTTGATCAAGGTCGCTGATCAATGCGGCATAGGCTTGATCAAAGGAAGGAAGTTTACTGAGGATTCCATCACGAATCTTCGTATGCATATCCCAAGCACCGTAGCTGAGCGTCACAAATCGCACACCAGATTCAACGAGTCTGCGAGCTAAAAGCATTCGTTGTCCGGCCTCGTTGCGTCCGTATGCGTCCCGTACGGCATCTGGTTCAGCGGCAATGTCAAAAGCAGCTCTGGCTTCCGGCGCGCTCACAAGTGCATAGGCTCTTTCATAGAAGGAATCCATTGCCTTGAGATTCTCAGAGTTCTCAAGTTGATCGAAATGACGGCCGACAACATCGCGAAGTTTTTGTCGAGTTGCAAATCGTGACGCATCGACTCCCTTCGGAAGAGAGAGATCTCGAACTGTGAATTTTTCGTTGGCGGGATCCGAGCCGATTGAAAATGGGCCGTAGCCGCTTCCAAGATAGCCGGGGCCTGCATCGGGTGCCGGAAGATTCGGAAGACAGACGTAGGGAGGGAGATTCGCACGAGGACCAAACTCGTGTGAGACAACGCTGCCAAAGCTGGGAAATTTGAGCGCGGGGCTTGGCCGATATCCCGTGAACATGTTGTGGGTACCCCGTTCGTGAGCAGCTTCTCCATGAGTCATCGAACGAACAACGGTAATCTTGTCAGCAATTGCAGCGGTATGTGGAAGTTTTTCATTAAACTGAACTCCTGGCAAACATGTATTGATCACTCCCATCTCGCCCCGATATTCAACCGGTGCAAGTGGTTTCGGATCGAATGTCTCTTGGTGAGCCCATCCACCGGGCATCCATATATGGATGACGCTTTTTGCGGTGCCCTCAAAATGCTCAAAAGTTTTTGTATCTGCACGGGCAGACTGCATCTTGAAAAAAGATCCAAGCGAGAGGCCAAGTCCACCGAGAACACCAACGTTTAAAAAATCCCGACGACCGGTGGAAAAGTCAGGCGAATCATTTTGCAGCGTGACAATGTTGGTGCGCGCCATAGCAGATAAATCTCCGAGGGCCCTAAGCGGTCCGAAAAATCAAATTGGCTCGTATTCTTTTTCGACGATAGAACCACACACGCAAGAATGAAAAATACCCCGACACCGGAATGAAGTAATTCAATGAGCTGTTGATAGTAAAAACAATTGAAAAGTTGAGCAAGCAGAGTAGACAGGCGTACACTTTTCTGTTGGGCTCAAAATCGCCGACTGGTGAGTCTGTAAGCTAGGGCGATCAAACGAGTACCAACGAAACGTCACGGTATTTGTTTGTCGGGTCGATCTTTTGTGTGTCGAGATCGCAGAAAATGATGATAGTGCTGAGCGAAGCGATGTGCTTCATCTCGAACAAATTCAAGGATTCGCAAAGCATACGAATCCCTACCAAGTTTCAGAGGTTCTGAACGGCCCGGTACGAAAATCTCCTCTTCGCGTTTGGCCAGTGAGATCACGCATGGAAGGGTGATGTCAAGTTCTTTGATCGCTGCCATGGCTGCCGACAGTTGCCCTTTTCCTCCGTCAACTAAAAAAAGATCTGGAAAAGATCCTCCTTCGCGTTTGAGTCTCGAAAACCTTCTCGACACAACTTCGTGAATGCTTCGATAGTCATCGATCCCTTCAACCGTCTTGATGCGGTACCGCTTGTATCCAGCCTTGAACGGAAGTCCATCGATAAACTGTACAAGGCTTGCAACCGTTTCGCCGCCACCAAGGTGGGCGATATCAACTCCTTCTATAATGCGAGGGATCGACGCAAGCTTGAAGACGCTTTTGAGGCCGGCAAGGCCTTTTTTCGGATTGACGAGAAAGACCTCAGGCTGAACGTGCTCTTCAAGATCGCCACGCTGATCGAGCGTTTCCAGAAGACGTATTTCATCTCGAAGCCTTGCAGCTTTTTCAAATTCCAGTCCACCGGAGGCCGCGAGCATCTCCTGTTTCATCTCCCCAAGCAATCTGTTTTTGCCCCCTTCGAGAAATGTTTTAAGCCTGCCAATATCGCGGCGATAGTCCTCTTTTGAGATTCGCAGATTGCAAGGCGCCGTACACTGATCAATCGACGCAAGCAGGCAGGGGCGAAACCATCGCCAGGATTCATTGTTGGAATCAATGTCGAGAGTGCACGTTCGAAATTTGAAAATGCGCTGCAAAACCACAATCGCTCCTCGTAAGCTTCCGGCGCTGGTGAATGGGCCGTAGAGTTTCACTCCCTTGCGACGTGGCGTGCGCGTAAACTCAATCCTTGGATAGTCTTCATGGGTTGTGATTTGCAGATAAGGAAAGGTCTTATCGTCTTTGAGATCAGAATTAAATTTTGGTTGAATGTCCTTGATGAGCCGACTCTCAAGCAAAAGCGCATCGACCTCGCTATCAGCTTCGAGATAGTCAATGTCACGAATTTCCAGCACCAGTTCAGCCGTACGGCGATCCTGCTCGGCGGCTTTTAAAAAGTAACTCGCTGCTCGAGATCGCAGATTTTTCGCCTTGCCGATATAGATCACCCGGCCTGCTGAGTCTTTCATCAAGTAGACGCCGGGCGTCTGTGGAAATGTTTTGACTTTCTCGGCAGCTGCAGAAAGATCGGCGGCAGTCACCAAATGATCGGTGTCTGCCGGCGTTGTTTCGGAATCGTTGTGCTCAGAGAATGTATCGTTCACGATGAAATTCTAGGCGAGTGAAAGAAAACTCTCACTCGCGTGTCAAGAAGTCAAGAAATAGAGGGAAAAAGAGCGTGAAACGATACTCGTTCCGCACGTGGAGATACAAAAAGAGTTCAGTGATTGGCGAGCTGTCGGAGGTCGGTTTCCATTGCATCCAACTGAGACGCGAGCATATTTTTTGTGGTCAATAATTCATTGGATGCGCACGGAGGCGACACGGCGAACAAATAAAACTTGATTTTTGGCTCAGTTCCGGAAGGACGTGCAGCCACAGCATTTCCAATCGCGGGAAAGCGATTCGATTCTCGAACACTCGCTTCGGTGTGACCGACGAGATCGAATATCACGAGATCTCCCTTCGTGCCGGCAAACGGTACAGCAGGTGTGCCAGGTGTGCATACGGCGAGAGATGCGTAATCGCGAATACGCAGCACATTGAGTCCGCCAAATGATTGCGGTGGGTTCTTCCGTAGCGATGTCATGATCTCTTGCATTCGATCCATACCGGCAGCTCCCGGCAGTGCCAGCGATACCTGTCGCTCCATATGAGGGCCGTGTGTACAAAAAAGTTCATCTAACTTTTCGTGCAGTGTTTGTTTATTCGTTTTGAGCGATGCTGCAAGTTCTGAAAACAATAGCGCCGCCACGCTGGCGTCTTTGTCGCGTACGTGGGTGCCAGCCAGATAGCCGTGTGATTCCTCGCAGCCAAAGAGAAAATTGTGAGGACCTATCTGATCAATGGTCTGGCCGATCCACTTGAAGCCAACCTGCAGCGTGTCAATGACTTCTATGCCAAACCCTTCGGCGATGCGTCGCACAAGGCCGGTGGTGACAAGTGTTGTCACCACACGCTCTTCGGGCTTGAATATTCCTTTTTGCCGACGACCCAAGAGCACCCAATCAACCAAAAGTGCAGCAATCTCATTCCCTGTAAACGTTTTCCAGAAACTGCCAGACTGTGTCGTGAGCGGAGCGGCAGCACCGAGTCGATCGCAGTCGGGGTCGGTGGCCAGCACGAGATCATCGCCGCGAGCGCGTGCCTCATCGATTGGTCCCGAGAGCACGGCTGGATTTTCTGGATTGGCGATATGGCCCGGCACGTTTGGAAAATCGCCGTCAGGATTGGACTGTGGACCGTAAAGGCGGAGCCTGCGAAATCCAGCGCCTTCAAGGACCGGCACGACGGCGCTGCCTCCTACGCCGTGCAACGGTGTATAGAGGATCGACACGTCGCGATGTCCGGGCGTTTGCTGCAGAAGAACAGCCGAAACAAACAGTGGATCAATTTCATGTTCAACATAGTGAACTCTTAAATCGGCAACACCAAGATCGAAGTGTTCTCGACGAACATGCTGAACTTTCATCACACAATCGATAATTCCTTTGTCGTGTGGAGGCAAGACCTGTACGCCACCGCCCCAGTAAATCTTGACAGCATTGTCGCTTGGTGGATTGTGGCTGGCTGTCACCATAATGCCGCAGGTACTTGCCGTTGAACGTACTGCAAACGAAAGCTCTGGTGTGCTGCGGAAGCCACGCAAAAAGAAAATCTGGAAGCCGGCTGCCAGCAACACTTCCGCGCAGAGCTTTGCAAAATGTTCCGAACGATGCCGAGTATCGTAAGCAATTGCACAGGTAGGCGTGACACCAGCAGGGAGCACGCTTTGCACATAGTCGGCAAGTCCCTGTGCGCTCTCGCCAATCGTACGATCGTTGATTGCGTTGGATCCGACCGGATACATCGTTCCACGACGGCCACCGGTTCCGAATGGGATCACCGTCCAAAAGGCATCGTCGAGTTCCTTCCACAGTTCTTGGTCGATTCGTTCGGCCAGGGTATCCGAAAACTCACGATATTGTGGCTGAGTCAACCAGTCGATCATCGTTTTTTCAGAATGCTCGGTGATCCTACCGGCAGTGTGGGCCGCTTGAAGAGCCAGAAGTCGCGCAAGCATCACGGGAGTCTGTTGTGTTTGAGTCATAGTGTTGTTTCAGTGACGAGTCTGTCCAAATAAGGATTACAAGAGGCGAAGACTTCGTCGGTAAATTTCGGGAATACACCCTTGAACTGTATTGAAAAATCGAGCAGTTGGGGTTTGAATACCTACAAAATCAACATGTGCGATCTGAGTAGGCTTTTTTATACTCTGCAGGATGAAAGATGAACTGATCGCAAGTGTTTCAGGGTTACGAGGGATTGCGGGGGGCAGTCTCACCACGATGGTCGCCGTGCGATATGTCGCCGCGTTAGAGTCGCTGCTGCCTCCGGGACCGATTGTGATTGGTCGCGACGGTCGAGAAAGTGGGCCTGAGTACTGTTCTGCGATCAAAGAATTTCTTACGTCTCGAGGCAGAGATGTGCTCGATGCAGGCATCGCCAGCACTCCGACTCTGGGGATTCTCGTCCAGAGCCGAGCCGCCGCCGGTGGGATTCAGATTTCGGCAAGTCACAATTCAGCCAAATACAACGGGCTTAAATGTTTTCGTTGGGATGGGAGAATTCTGCCGGCTGAAGATGGGCTGCGTGTTGTCGAGGCGTTTCGTTTGGGAACGCCCATGGTGCAAAGTGATCGCCAAGGAAATGTCACTTGTGTCGACGGCACGGCTGAGCATCTGCGTCGAGTCCTTGCGATCGTTGATGGAGAGGCAATTCGTCAAAGGCATATCGGAGTCTTTCTCGATTCGGGGCATGGGGCCGGAAGCAGACTGGGACAAGAACTTCTCAACGCCCTTGGCTGTCGTGTGAGCATGGCAGGCGATGAGCCAGATGGTCGCTATGAACATGAGCCGGAGCCGACTGCAGAGAATCTTGTTTGTATGCTTCCCCAGATAGAGCGATCGGCTTCTGAAGTCGGTTTCTTTCAGGATCCCGATGCGGATCGACTCGCAATTGCTTCCGCAGAGGGACGCTATCTTGGTGAGGAATCGACGTTCGCTCTCGCAGTGGAACACCGACTCTCGAAAAGTTCTGGAACGATTGTCACCAACTGTTCGACGAGTCGAATGTCAGCGTTGATTGCAGAGCGTTACGGTGCCACATGCCATATGTCAGCGGTTGGTGAGGCCAATGTAGTGGACATGATGTTGAGTACTGGTGCGGTTCTTGGTGGTGAAGGAAATGGTGGTGTGATCGATCCACGAGTGGGGCTCGTAAGAGACAGCTTTGTCGCCATGGCAGTGGTGCTCGACCAGATGGTCGCAAGAAATCAATCAATAGAAAGTCTTTCGCAACTGCTTCCACATCTCGAGATGCGAAAATTAAAAATTGAACTGGATCCATCAAAACTTTCTGCAGTCCTTGAAGCTCTTCGCATGCGGTATCCGAATGCCACAGAAAGCCGTCTTGATGGTCTTCGCCTTGAGTGGTCGCATCAGTGGCTGCTGGTGCGCGGAAGCAATACGGAACCCGTCGTAAGAATGATTGCCGAAGGTGCCGATTCTAACGGTGTTGACGAACTGATAACGGAAGCCACCGCTGTTGTGCAGGTCTGTGCGAACTCAGGCGAGAGCGTGCAAAAAGACCCTCAAACAAGCCCATAACGTCTTGCATCAGTGCCAAACGAACGCATCACACGATGCTCTGGGAAAAAATAAAAAAGTTTTCTGTGACAATTTTCGATCGGCCGGCAACCAATCTTCTAGCTGGCCTTTGAGGCACTCAAGAGGTCGAATCGTCCCGTGCAAGAATATGTCTTACCGAGCGACGAGGAATTGGCTGCACAGGCGGTGAGGGAGGGGTCTGATGGAACCGCGTTTACTTCTTTGGTGGAGCGGTTTCGGACAAAGGTCTGGAGAGTGTGTTGGAGGTTGATGGGAAATGAGCACGACGCGCAGGATGCCGCACAAGAAGTTTTTGTAAGGCTGTTCTTCGAACGTGGAAAGTTTCAAGGGCGATCGAGTTACTCAACGTGGCTGCATGCGGTAGCGATCAGGACCTGCCTGACCCTCCGCAGAACACGAACACGTCGACGTCGAAGAGAGGATTCTGCAGAAGAGGATCAAATCGAAAACGTTTCCGATGGTGCATCGGAAAAGAACGCGAGATCCACAGGAGTGATTGATACGGAGAAACTGCTCGACGACCTTGATGAAGAAGATCGAGCACTGGTGCTGATGCGGTTTGCAGAAAATCATGACTACGAAGTGCTGGCAGAGATGTTTGATATGACCGCCGGAGCATGTCGAATGCGAATCAGTCGATTGCGAGAAAGGCTTGCGGCAAAGGCTGCAAAACAGTTTTCAGAATGAGAGTGATCATCAAGAGTAAGAACTTCGTAAAAGGTTGTTCGGCAGACACGTGTCGATAAAAAAAGAGGGTTGAAACTGTGGATATGCTAGAGAAACTTGCCAATGTGCCTGTGCCACCCGTTCCGGAAGCCAAGCCTTTCGATGCGGGAATGCGACGCAAGCTTCATCCAAGACTTCTGGCGGCCCACATTGTGGAGTTTGCATTTGAAGCGATGCCAATGGCGTTGCTGTGCATGATTGAGTCGATGTGTGCGGCCATTCAATTCACAATCACCGGATCGTGGCCGGACCGAGGGAATGATTCGTCGAGGTGATCAGACAATACATGGCTGCTCGTTCAAACGAGGGCAGCAGATGAAGGTTGGGTTGCGGGCCAACACATAATTCCCGCTCTGGTTTTGAGGGGATGGCGTTCAGGACGAACTGCCATCGGGGGAGGAAGAGAACGATGAACGAGTTTTCTCAAGTGGGTCAAACAGCAGTCGAAACAATGTCGGTTTCGAAGCAAGCTCTTTTGGATAGTTTCTCGCAGGCATGGAGTCAGGTGATCCTCCTGGCACCGAAAATGGTTGCCATGGTGGTGGTGCTTGTGGTTGGTTACGTGCTGGCGCGATGGGTTGCCAGCGTGGTTGCGGTGGTCAGCGAGAAAATTGGTTTGCAGACAGCTGCTGAAAAAAGCGGTCTTGCAAAATCGATGCACGATGTTGGGATCAAGCGACCAGTTCCTGCCATCGTTGGAATCCTAGTGTTCTGGCTCTTGATGAGCGTCTTCGTGATGGCGGCGTTCAATATTCTTGGTCTTGAAAGCGTGTCGGAAGCGATGGGCGAAGTAGTCAACTACATTCCGCGTCTTCTTGTAGCAACAGTTGTCGTGGTGATCGGACTTCTTGCCGCAAGTTTCCTCAGGGGTGTTGTGGCAACCAGTGCTGATCGGATTGGGTTGTCCTATGCGGAATATCTCGCCGGCGGATGCTACTGGGTGCTTTCAATTCTCACCATGATTGCAGCCTTCAATCAACTCGGTATTCAATTCGCTCTGCTTGAAAAGCTGATTTTAATTGGATTCGCAGGGCTGTCTATTGGATTTGCCCTGGCATTTGGATTGGGAGGACGGGAAGTGATGGCAGGAATTTTGTCCGGCTACTATGTTCGCCAGCGTCTGCAATCAGGCGACCAGGTGAGCGTTGCCGGCCTTGAGGGTACAGTGCGGGAAGTTGGTCCGGTTGCAACTGTGATTGAAACAAAAGAGCACGGACTGGTGCACCGTCATAGCGTGCCAAATGTCCGAATGCTTCAGGAAGCTGTCCGCTGATGGCCGTCCGTCCCCTTCAATGGGGCGACGCAAATCAGTGGCTTTATTGAGATGGGCCCGCGATGCACAAAAAGCGTCGCGGGCTCAACTCGTTGAGAGAACCCTTCTGATAATCAACCGGCGCGGCGTTCTGAGCGAATGGCACGGGACGAGGCGAGCTGTGCAACGAGTGGAATGGTCACAGTAAAACCCTCGCACTGTGCAACTATTTTGAGTCCCGCGAGTTTGGCCATGTCGAGTCCTGCAGGCATCGTAAAATTCAATACAAAGTCCTGTTGTCCGACTGGAAGTTCCACACTGGGAGCCTCAGTTCCATCTGGAAGACCTGCCACGCTGACTCGGATTGCCGACATGAGTGCAGGATGTCTCGTGAGGCGTCCCGAGACTGTGAGTGGTGTTAATTCACTCGATTTCACAACAATTTTTGGATCGCTGATCAGCTGAATAGAGAATGGTGAAACAGCGAGAACGCGACGAGAGCTGCTCGATGAACGTGCGATTACAGAATTTGCATCGGCGCTGAGAAGCTCTGCGATCACGACAACGTCGTAGGCTCGCTCCTCAAGATCGCCGGGAATAACAACGACCGGCATGAGTCCGCCAGCATTGATCGCAAGCGGCACATCACTTTCAAATCGCAACGATCGATCAATGTCAGGCACCGTCTTGTCAACATTGTTCTCTTTTATAACTTTGGTTGGAACAGGCTGTGTGCTTACAAGTGAAAGCCGAACCGTACCGGTCGCACCCTCTTGGAGTGTTATGTTGACTGGCACAGATAACTTTGTTCCGCGAAGCCATTGTGAGGTGTTGCCGTTTTGTTGCCAATCAGTTGCCAGCAGTGGAGGAGAGGGCAGAATAGCCAGAGCCAGATTTTTTCTGAGCCATGAATGGTGAAGAGTCCCTGGAAAGAGTGGTACCAAGGCATTTCGTTGCATGCGAGAAGCATCTGTTCCGAGTGTTGCCGAAATTTGTAAGAGACCTGCAAAGGCAGCCGACCCTGCAGGAACATGGATGCTCAAGAGAGCCGAAGATTGCCCCGGATCAAGATGAGTTCCTGCGATCAGTGTGGCTGCAGGCAGACCGGAAACGGCAAGATCAATCGGTCCATTCCAGCCTCGACGATCAACGCTCGCTCGAACCAGTGACGTGCCACCAGAATGAATCGAAACGCTTTCGGTATCAAGCGTGAAGAGCGGATCTGGAAACCCTTCAGGAGTGACCGTCAGACGGTAGACGAACAGATCACCACCATGCCCGCGAACGTCACCGACATCCACTACAATCGCGTCTGTATTCGCAGGAATCTTTACGACCACAGTCGGATTCATATTCCCGGGCTGATCATCTGCGGCTGCAATTTGAGCTCCAGACGATGTTCGCACCACAAGAATTCCGTCGAGCGGTGAGCCCATCGCATGGGACTCAAGGGCAATCCGCACGGATGATTCGGGCGTAACAGCAATTCGATAACGATCTCGCTGACCGGCAACCGAGATGCGTCCTGTAACACCTGCTGGAAACGGAATCGGCTGCGCGTTCATGTCGCCGGGAGGCATGTCGACAGAACTTTCGAGAACTTCATCAAAATCGCTTGCGAACATGGCCAAGTTTGGTCCAGCTGGACGTGAAGGTGCCGGCAGTTCAAGTGGAAATGAACCGTATGTTACGGGAGCAGTGATCGAAAGAAGTACGCCAGCAGGAAGGGACGACGAGAGAGGAACAACCGGCGAGCTTGATCCTCGGCGGATTGCCAGCGGCATCGCTAAATCAGACCATCCCCATTGGCCCACCTTCATTCGAAAAAAACCAGGATCTGCCGCACGAAAAAGCAGATCATGAAACTCAATGGTGTAACGACCATCCTTCGGCAGAGTATGCATAATTCTTGGATCACCAGCGAGTTCTCTCAAGCCCGTGGAAGATGCAATTGGAACTCCACTTGCATCAAGAAGACGTAAGACGCCGCGAGTCGTACTACCAAATCGCTTTGATTCAACCTCAACGGCAAAGGGTTGTCCTTGTTTTCCATCGAATGAAACTTTTCGAATTTCCGCACCGCGAACCGATCCTGAGAGCGCAACAGGCATTGTATCGATTGACTCAGCCCACCCGCTGTGTCCTCGCTGCGGCAGACTGTCGACAGCCATGACGAGTCCTTTTGAAATCCCACTGTTTGTTGTTGTCCATAGAGCAGCCCAACCAGCTGGGATTCCAGCATCAAGCGTGACTTCGATCTCAACCCGCGTGGCGGTTGCCCCTGGCCGAAGCGTCTGCTTGGCGATTGGAATTGTTGCAATCAACATGAGATTAGCATCGAGGTGTTCGCCCTCAAGAACCAGCAGAGTAGGAGCACCTGTTTCAAGGCCACGAGGCATGATTGACCGAAGAACAGGAGCTGGTGTGTCAGCAACAACAACTGAAGCAAAAACTCCCACTGCGGTGTAAAAAAACATTGAGCAGAATCTGAAAACAACTGGATACAACCTCGATGGAAAGCCAACGACAGTGAGTTTTGGTGAGTAATTCATCGAATGCTCCACAAACTTATTTTTAAGAGGATCTGCACAGGTACGGGATTTTCACAAATCCTACCCTCGGCGGTAGTTCTCGGAAATTATTTTCGCAGCACGGCCAATGAACGCCCTTCACGAACGCATCTTGAGCAGAAAACGGCAACGTGGCGCAGCGATCGCCCCAGCATTCGAACAAAAAAATCGGCACAGAACCAACAAAGGACCAACCGAGCGCGAAGACAAAGATGACGTCATTGTCAAAGCGGTAGAGAAAAATATTGCTCAGAAGGACTATGCCAAAGAATCATGAGCATCGCGATTGATCGCAGCAGAATCATCCGGGACCTCTTCCACCATTTCCTGATTGTCTCCCGCGGCGCTATCCCGTTCCATTTGCTGCTCTTCCTGATC
This sequence comes from Planctomycetota bacterium, assembly GCA_003669585.1. Classification (GTDB taxonomy): domain Bacteria; phylum Planctomycetota; class Planctomycetia; order Pirellulales; family UBA1268; genus QWOQ01. The sequence goes on from QWOQ01000015.1 coordinate 283,989, forward strand.
GGCCGAGTTATCCCCCTCGGCAGCGCTATTAATCTCTTCCTGTTCCTCCATTTGATCCTGAGCATTGTCACCTTTTGCCGAGTTCTCAACTTCGTTTCGCTGCTCAATCTGGTCTGCCGTGTTGTCGCTTTCGGCAGCATCTTCCTCCATTTGTGTTTCTTTTTGATCGGAGGTGTTATCGCTGGAAGAGTCGCCCTCATCAAATGGATCATCCCCAGCCTTTTTCTTTATCGGTTTTTCATCTTCCGGAGCAGGCTCTTCCTCCATTTCGGTGGAGTCTTCTTCTTCGGTTACTTCAGGGACCGGCATTTCGACATCATCCGTTTCGCCTTCATCGCCAAAAGGATCGTCGGAACCCTTGTTGAGATCGTCGTCGCCAGATTTCTTTTTTGGACTTGGAGTCGGTTTTCGAGGTGTTCCTGAATCCGTGTCTGCTTCAGGTCGACTACGCCGCAAAACGTCGGTTGTGGCAGTTTCAATCTGTGAGTAGCGAAGTTCGGATGCGCGACGATTTTGTTGTACCGCTGCAATGCGAGCATGAGTTCGATACTGCTCCAGACGAATTCGATCGGATCCTTGAACTCTTTCAAGAGATCGGGCAACAGGATAGTTCCCGAGTCCGAGCACTTCCCTGCGAGCACCTTCGATAAAATCAGCATCGGCCTCTGGCTGCTGACCAAGTTTTAGTTTTGCGAGAGCACGGAAATAGAAGGCGCGGGGATCCTGAATTCCTCCTTCGATGGCCTCAGTCAGATCTTGATGGCTTTGGAGAAAATGACCGGCGTAAAACGCATGGACACCGGAACCGTAATACGCACTGACCACAGGGTCGTCCGTCAAACCAACTTGGGCGACAAGCGCGACTGTCGCGCCGAGGGTAATCAAAAGTAGTTTGCGCATAAGATTCTCCCAACCCTTGGAATGAGACTGGATTCAAAAGCCTCGACATGTGCCAGACGCTCTGATGGTAATTCGGCATCATACCAGGGTGCAACGTAAAAGAATGATTGGAGTGTCGGCAATACCGGCATGATCAGAGTCGCTTGTCAGTCGAGCCCTCTGCAAAAGCCTTTGCATGCAAGCGAAACGTCGACAGTTTCAGAAAGGCACCTGCCCTTACGAGTTGCACTACCGGCACAGTCGCTGGCCATTCAAGTGCCTTGAGCAGTTGATCGAACCCCGCTTCGGTGCAGGTGCCCTTCAGTTCTACCATCTGAACCCGCTGCAGACGTTCTACAGCGTTTCCATCGACTTGCCACTCCAGCGAGTCGTGAACCCCTCGCCATACGAAGGAACCGTCAGGTTCAACAAAGAGTCGATCCAACATCCCTAAACGCTCCAGATACTGGTCAAAAAAGATTTTAAATGGATCGGTGAGCATGCTGGGGAGGAGCGTCACAGTCGACCATTGTCCGTAGTCATCGTGAAAAAATTCACCCTCTTTGGAATCGATGGGCATGGGATGAAGTGAGATATGAAAACGATACACTCCGGGGATTCCTTCAAAAGTGCAACTGAAAGTGATTGTTTAACGGTAACAAGGATGGAAAAGAGACAACGCCTTACGCAGCCCACAGAGCCGATGCACGGTCTAAGAAATCATTGCAACGAGGCTGTGCCCCAAAGTACTCCGATGGAAACTCTGTGAGTGTTGTGGCGATCATGCCAGAAGATTCTCCAGGTTCGAAAAGAGCAATTGACGGTGGCACTCGCAAGGCATGAAGGAATTGCCGTGGCACGACTTCGTAGGCTTGGTTCATGTGCCCCTGCAGAGCGAAAGGCGGAAAGGAAAAGGACGAATTCTCTGCGAGCGAAAAAACCGCTGGCAAGCCTGTTGAGAGGTCGGTTTTGCATGGGTATTGCGGATGTCCACAAATCACAGAACAACGTTCTGCGTGGGGTTTTTCTCTGCAGTTCGGATAAACAATACGCAGCGCACCTGCTGTTGAAAGTGGCAGAGAACAAGAAGAAGGATCGTTTACCGCACATTCCAGATATGAAGCCACAGTATCAATTGGATCAAATGCATACTCGTGTGAGGGACGAAGACGCATCGCATGTGAATACCAAGATGCAATGGATCGCTTCCAGATATCTCGGCACGCTGCAGCAAAAGCCATCGATCCGCTGTGGTGATCAATCCACGCACGCATGACTGCCACCGCATCGAGTGGCTCACGAAATATCATTGACTGCACAAGTTTCTGTGCCAGAGAACAAAAGTAGTTTCCATGATTGGAAAGCGAATCGATAAGGTCTGCAGAAAAGCGTGTCAAGAAATCAATTCGAAGACTTTCAGCAAGGCTCGGTGCTCGAGACTCGAACTTCGATGAACTTACGATTGCAAGCGGATCGAGCTGATCACCGTGTAAGATTTCACGCTGTCCATCGCTCCACTGTGACCCAATGGCGATCCCTATCGAACTGACCCATGCGGCGATGGATGGATGCGACAACAAGCGATCGCGGTCACCAGCGAGCATGATGACTCGCACCGGCACTCGTTCGAATGAAGTCGGCGATGGTCGACCGTGACGATCAGCCAACGGAAGTGCGAGTCCATCGTGAATAACTTTTTGCAATCGCACAATGTCTCGACGGATCGATTGTAAAGACAGAGCAGCCACCTGCTCTGTGATCGGCATTGCACTGCGCGGCATCCCCCAAGGTCGATGATCATCAAGCCACTTACGACTCGTCAGCCAATCGTAGGTATCACCTGCAAATACCAGGTCGAGTCGTTCAATCGGTTGATAGCGGCCGTCAAATCGCATCGACGCTCGTAGCGCAGCCCGATGCACGACTTTAAGAAAATGATCAAACTGTTTTTTAGAATGTGATGCAACGAGAGTTTGGTCAGAGCAGTTCCAGTTTGAAGTAACAACGAGCATTGAAGTGCGCACCCGATAGCAAATCAGATTGAAATCTTGAAAAATGCCTTTGGTCGAAGGATCAAGAGGCAACCTTTCAGATGAATGTCATCGGTTGATTTGCCACAATGAATCGATTCCGATCGCGATCGCTATCGAATCAAAGCCCAGCGTGCCGCAGGCCTGTTCAAGCGTGCCGGTTATTCCTATTGGCATAGGGAAGGGATGCCAGACCAACAATCACCCGTGAAGCGAATCCCATTGGCAGGTTTACAATGGCGGCAACCATCTCGAAGGAATCTTCAAGAGATCTTACGGAGCCAGAAACTCGGTTGTGCATTCAGATTCCATGGCACCCTGAAACGCAGAAGCCGTAAGGACCGCTTTTGCTTTGAAAGCTCCTTTTGAAGAACTGCGGTAGGCCAATTCAAATGCTGTTGATCCACCGGGTAGGAGCGACGGAACGGATTCAAAGGAAATATTTCGACCGTCAATTTTGACTCGGGCAGGATTGGGATCGCCTACTAACTGCGCAGTCTCAGGAAGTGATATTACAACTGTAAAATTTGCAAGCGTCGCAGCGCTCGTGTTGGTCACGTTACAGATAAGCGTAGTGGTGTTTCCAATACGAACCGGGTCGTCGCAGTCGGCTAATACCATTCGGATTCCGCTGGCTCGAATTTGCTGTGGCAAAGATGACGTCGATTCGATCACGAGGCAGGATTCATCGGCCACGATCAACCCACCTGGCGTTCCAGAGAGCACTGCCTTCAGGCAGGCCTTCCCCATACCCGTATTTGATTGATGAAGCGAAGAGGCTTCCGCCAGAAGATCTTTTCGTACACGCACATTGATCTGACGGCGTGCAAAGCCGCCCACCGCGATGCTTGGCACCTTCCAAGAGACCTTCGATGTTCCCATCACGTATCCATCGGATGCCTCAAGTGGCTCAAACGCAGCATCCCATTGGAAATCAAGATCGGCTTCACCGGTTGGAATCGATCCAGTGTTGCGAATAGTGGCCGCATACTCGGCAACGTCTCCAGGCCTCGCAGAAGCGGGACCGGAGAGATCCATTTCAATCGAAGGAACTGACGACTGTACCGGAAGTTCTCGTGGCGAACTGGCACTTGATGAGGTTGATGCTGCTGAAGGAAGTGTGGGCTTCGCCGCAGTCGGTGTAGAAGGCAACAGAGCGGGAGTCTCAGAACCTAATTGTGTAGACAGAGCTTTTGGATCAGGTGCAACATCGACGCACGCGGTTGCCATGCCGACGATCACATGCAGTGGATCGAGGAGCTCAACTCGATGACACTGTCTGCCTTGAACCGTGGTTGTAAATTCGAGAGTGAGTCTCCTTGCCGTTCCAGCGACCATATCGATAGTGCCCTTCTGCTCGATTGGGCTCTTTGACGCAGCATGTGTCAGACCTTCATCAAAGTGATCGATGATTCGGAGTTTTTCAAGCGTCTTTCCAGAACGATTTACGATCTCAACTTCAAACGTTAATTTCTCTCCAAGGACCGCTGAGACTGGCCCCGTGATCAAAACGGCCACCGGATCTTCAGCCATCAAATCACTGGCATGTATGGCAAACAGAATTGCAAATCCCACAAATGAAAAAAGCCTCATCCGAGAACGAATGCAATCCCTATGGAATGGTGGCACACTCATGGTTTGGTCGGATGTCATCGACACTTTTTCCCCATTAGGCTTTGGTGCTGAAGAAAGAACGCAAACACCAATAAAATACTATGACAAAAGAGAACACGCGAATAAAAATCGTACAGAACGACAGAGCAGCAGATCTGTAAAGGCTTCGCGAAAGAATACCATGCCGCCTCATGGAACGTGAATCTCGATCAGAAGCCTTTGTTGCAGAGTACGTGCAATCTGCCTGGCAGTGCTGGCATCAATGGACGATCAGTCGGTCATTCGGTGACGCACAATGTCCCCTTCGACCATGTAAATTACATCCTCCGCGACATTGGTCGCCATGTCGGCAAGACGCTCGATATGTTTTGAAACCGAATTAATTCTCAACAGGCTTTCGACATTTTCGGGGTGCAATTTAATGTCCTGAAGAATTCTTCTTCGGATCAATTGCCTCGCATTATCGACCACATCATCTTGCTCTCGAACTCGACGGGCCAGTAATGGATCGCCGTTGACCACCGCGTCGAGGCACTCCTTGACCATCTCCTGTGCCTGCATGGCCATCGTTCGAATCTCAGGAGGGAGCTCCGGGTATTCGCCGTTAGCAAGTTGCGACACTCGTTTTGCAATATTTTTTGCCAGATCCCCCATTCGTTCAAGATCATTGTTGATTTTGAGTACCGATACAACAAATCGAAGGTCGGCTGCAACAGGTTGATACAGTGCCAAAATTTTGAGGCACTCCTCTTCGACCTCTACTTCCATACGGTCAATTTCTTCATCGTTGGCCATGACTCGCTGCGCAAGCGGAACGTCATGATTGATAAGCGCGGTAATCGCTTTAGAGATGGCCTCCTCCACCATGGTGCCAACATGGAGAATTCTCTGTTTGAGTTGGTCGATCTGTCGTTCAATATGTCTTGTCATGAAAAGCGTGGACCTCGGAGTGCGAAAGAATCAACCAAAACGACCGGTTACGTAGGCTTCGGTTTCTTTGAGTATGGGCTTTGTAAAAATTTCAGTCGTCGGACCATATTCGATCAATCGTCCGAGATACATAAACGCAGTGAAATCGCTGGTGCGACTGGCCTGCTGCATGTTGTGCGTAACAATAAGCACCGAATAGGTACCGCGAAGTTCCTGAATTAAATCTTCAACCTTTCCGGTTGCAATTGGATCGAGTGCGGAGCATGGCTCATCTAACAGGAGCACTTCCGGTTCTGCCGCGATTGCTCTGGCAATACAGAGTCGCTGCTGCTGTCCGCCGGAAAGGCCCAACGCGGTTTCTGTAAGTCGATCCTTGACTTCATCCCAGAGTGCCGCTCCGCGAAGACTTTTCTCGCAGATTTGATCGAGCACTCCGCGGTTTCGCTCGCCATCAATGCGGAGTGAATAGACGACGTTTTCATAAATACTCATCGGAAACGGATTGGGCTTTTGAAATACCATTCCCATTCGTTTGCGCAGGTCGATCACATCCATGCGCGAGTTATAGATGGAATCGCCATTGAGTCGCATATCGCCATCAATCCGCACGTTGTTGAGAAGATCGTTGAGGCGATTTACGCTTCGCAGGAGTGTCGACTTACCACAGCCACTCGGGCCAACGAGCGCCGTGACTTTGTTATTGGGAATGTTCATCGTGATCCCATGAATCGCCTGCTTCGAGCCGTACCAGAGATTAAAATTTTTGATTTCGAGTACGGGCGGTTCGAGGTGCATCTGGGGATGGACCTCAGAAGGAACGTGATCCCCGTTGGCGATTGCCGCAAGTCGATCAACTGGCGAGGTGGCAGGGGCATGTGCTGATGTTGGCATGGAGAGGTCATCCGCTTTGGGAGTGGAGAGAGGTGAATGGGAGTCGCGGTTCGCAACGGGTGATACAAGCATTTTCATTCTGTTCTCGCTGATAAAAAAATCGCGTGAGAAAAATAAAGATGGAAAATGGAAGGAATTAGAACTGTTGCGAGACGTACCGCCTCTTCAGGCGGGCGCGAATCCAAATTGCCGAAATATTAAGTAGTGCAATGAGCGTGACCAAAAGAAACGTGATCGTGAAAACCATCGGCTGGGCGGCTTGACTGTTGGGGCTTTGGAATCCAACGTCATAGACGAGGTAGGACAAATGCATAAATTCTCGCGACGCGTGAATGTAGGGAAATTCAGTATCGATGGGTAGATCCACCGCCAGTTTTTTGACTCCCACAAGCATCAAAGGCGCAACCTCTCCCGCGCCGCGTGCCATTGCTAAAATCAAACCGGTCATAATTCCAGGCAGCGCCCGAGGCAGCACAATGCGACGAATCGTCTGCCACTTTCCCGCTCCACAGGCATACGATCCCTCACGCATCGAATTAGGAACGGAAGACAAGGCTTCTTCTGTGGCAACAATGACCACAGGAAGTGTCAGAAGTGCAAGCGTGAGTGAGGCCCAGAGCAATCCACCAGTACCAAAAGTTGGTTGGTTGTCAGCGACAAGGCTGGCCTGGAAAAAAATCGCATCAATTCCACTGCCAAGAAAGTAACAGAAAAACCCAAGACCGAATGCCCCGTACACGATGCTTGGAACCCCAGCGAGATTATTAATGGCGATTCGTATGAACGTTGTGAGAGGACCGCTCGTGGCGTATTCGCGAAGGTAAAGGGCAGCAAGGACTCCAAAGGGCGCTACAAAAAGTGCCATGATCATGGTCATGGCAAGAGTTCCCCATATTGCAGGAAAAACACCTCCTGCGCTGTTGGCTTCCCGTGGATTGTCAGAAAGAAACTCCCACCATCTCGAGGCATACACCGCCATCTTCTGCATCAGTCCAATTCGATTGGGTTGCCAGGCGCGAACGATCGACTCCAGCGGAATGGTTGTTGTCTCGCCCGAGGTTGTCGAAAATTCAAATGACCACTTCGCGTTTTCTTCGCGCAGTTCAGACGTTTGTGTATCGAGTGATAAAGCAGCCTGCTCGGTCTCTTGCAGTATCTGCTTTTCGGATTTGATTGCAGCAAAATACTGAGGGCTCTTGTTGCCGTAGTCGAGATCCGCCTGCACAACGGCCAGCCGCGCATTTCTCAGAGTGCGTTGCAGGCGGCCACGGTCAGTGTGATCCAAATGCATGGCAGATCGCCACCGAATTCGCACTGACGGATGCAACTCATTGAATTTTTCCCACGCAGCTTCCGGTCCCTCGGCGACGGCTACGCCACGTTCGAGAAGTCGAGTAGGAAAGCCATGAAAGCGTCCTCCTTCGAGGCGCTCAACGGCTGTTGCCCATGTGGGATTCGATTCAGAAGTGATCAGACGATCATCGATCCATTCGAAATGATTTCCCGTGATTTCAAAATTTGCGATTCGGATAAGTCGTCGAGTAAACGGGATCGGCTTGGGGCCTGTGGCATCGATTGCTTCTTCGCGCCGAGTGACTTCGCCGAGCGACTCCCGACCATTGGATGTTTGCACCAATTGCAGAGGGACCGGCCAGAATGTGGAACTTCCTCGCACCACAATGAGCCCCAGCAGTCCAGCGATCATCATGAGCGCTAGGGTGAGAGATCCCGCCATCAGCCAGACCCATGGTTCGCCGTGCGAAGCCAGGGTTGTGTGGGCCGACCGCCGTCGCTTCGGTCTCAATTCGTTTTCACGGAGAGGAAATGTTTTCGGCGACGCATCAGAGTTCATGAAATCTCCTGCGAAAACGCTGTCGCACGAACTCAGCGATTGTGTTGACCACAAACGTCATGAAGAAAAGCACGACCGCCGCAAGAAAGAGAACTCGGTAATGGCTTGTTCCTCGGGCAGCCTCCGGAAGTTCTGTGGCGATGGCAGCGGAAAGGGTTTGAAATCCGTTAAAAATGTTCCAGCCCATGATCGGAGTATTTCCAGCGGCCATAAGAACGATCATGGTTTCTCCCACGGCGCGTCCCAGACCAATCATCACCGCAGAAAAGAGTCCGCTGGCTGCCGTTGGAATGATGACACGAACGGCCGTTTGCCATGGAGTGGCACCTGCACCAAGCGATGCCGATCGAAGATGCTCGGGAACGCTTGAAAGCGCATCGTCAGCAATCGTGAAAATAAGCGGGATAATCGCAAAGCTCATGCCGATTCCAACGACCAGAGCATTACGTTGCACGTAGGTTCCGAAGAGACCGCCTCGCGTGTCGAATCGCAGTGAATCGAAAAACATTCCAGCGACCATCGCAATGGCCAGTGTCAGACCAACGCTAACGAGAAATTTTCCGCAAAGAACGAGTGCGGCCTGTTGTTCTGACCAGTCTTGCGAAACGCGTCGCAGAACCGGCCCGATCAACCGCTCGAGAAGCAGCATTGCGAGAATTCCAGAAAAAGGAAGCAACGCAAGCATCCATCCACCAAGGCCACTTCCCCCTCGCCCATCCAGCCACGCTTGAATATCTCCCTGAAACAACAAGCGTTCGATCGTGGGAGATGCCGTATGCGCACACAAACAGCCCAGCGGAATGGCAACCAACGAGACCAGTGCAAAGCGAAATCCAGCCCACTTACTTCTTAAGCCCGATGGAACAATCTGCCAGAAATGGGCTCCCGCGAGAATCGTAAGGGGTACGAGAAAGACCGATGTGAGAATTGGCATTAAGCCCTGCTCAACCAGGGGTGCCAGAACAAGACCGGCGAAGAAACCCAGAACAACGCTCGGCAATCCGGCCATCAGTTCGATGACCGGCTTCACGCGATTTTTCCATCGTGAGGACATGAACTGGCTTGAATAGATTGCGGCACACAAGGCGATTGGTACCGCAAAAAGCATCGAAAAAAGAGTCGCCTTGAGTGTGCCAAAAATGAGCGGTATGAGACCAAATTTTGACTCAAATGACTCGTGGCCTGTGGTCTCCCAGGCGTGGATCTCACTCGGATAATTCTCGTACCAGAGAGGACGAAACAGCGATACAAAAGAGACTTCTGGAAATCCAGCATTGAACTCCCATGCCACCATGCGATTTTGTGTGGCGGCAATCAGCCTATTTTCGCGAGGGGAAATAATAACCGTCGAGGCGCTGCCACCGAGGAGTTTTGAATCGCTTGTGTCGAGCGATTGAATCAATCTGGAGTTGGTGGAGTAAAGCAGGCGAAGCATGCCAGAAGCACTCGCAACGGCGAGAAGCCGCGAGCGAGGTGAGGGTGCAAGTGCGGTGATTGCAGTGCCATCGCCGGAAAACGTCTTCGTGGCGGTCATCGTGACTCCGTCCGAAGAAGTCGCCGTGTCACTTCGCACGCCAGTCCAAATATTGACGATCCCGTCGGAATCTGCTGCGGCCAGAGCCATGCCACCAAACAGGTGCTCCATCGCCACGATGCGCGTCGGAGCGTTTGTAAGGTTGAACGATTCGGCCAACCGCGGCGATTCAATCGTTCGAATATCCCATCGCTCAGCAAGTCCGTTATCCCAAACGATAAATACCTGATCTCCAAGGGATGAAAGACGAACAAAACTCGCGGGGATCATCGAAGTTGGCGTAATGACCGCACCGCTGGTGGTAACAATCACCTCATCGGTAAGAAGATTGCGACGAGATTCAATGAACTCAACTCGAATTCCGCCCTCGGAGTCTAAAACGGCCACAAGGGATCCAGAAGTAAGCTTTGTACAGTCAACACTTTGAAGAGGTGCGCCAGTGACTCCCGAGGAAGGTTCAAGGAGCTCGCACACCGGTACAATGCGTGAAAATTGACCCGTCTGAGAGTGAAATACAATCGTGTCGCCATCGAGACCAACCCCACGTTTTGGAATCGATGCAAGAGAAGCAGGAACATCTGTTGCGGCAAGGAACGTAGATTCCAGCCCGATGCGTCCCGTCCGAAAACTTCCATCCTCAAAGCCGATAACCGCATCGAGGGTTCCCGGCTCTACGCTGACAGCAGTCATGTGTGAAAGAGTTGTTTGATCGGGAGTGAGCACGGCAAGCACGGCACCATCAACTGCTTTGGAAACCATCATTCGTCCAGTCGATTCGAGCGACCAGACCACGCTTCCCGACTCATCAGCCCCCAGGGCAACCGGCCCAGTTGGAGTGACATCATGGAGAGTGGCTCGCGGAGGACCAATTGTCGGTGCGCGAAAGAGCGGGAACGCAACAGAGAGCAAAAAGACACAGACCAGAAGTACTGCAACGATCGTCCCGATTCCGCCCATCGTGATGAGCACGCGTGCAACGAGGTCGCCTACTCGAACGCGTAGCGAGGTTGAACGACGCCGGGTTCTGCCGGTGAATGTCGTCTTGGAAAGCATGCCATGACTGCCTAGGAATACGCGATCGGAAAATGTGTATTAAAGAGAACCGGACACAACCGCAGGTGCACGAAAGAGAAACACTAAAAAAGTTTTATGATCGACCTTTATGCGAGCATTCAAAGAAATCACTTTTTTCCTTCGATCATGACAAGAGCCCGCGAAGCCATTTTTGAGGTCACGGGTAGATAACCATCTTTCATGACATCAGCCTGCCCCGATGCGCTGAGAACATACCGCAAAAACTCTCGTCGAAGTGGATCGAGAGATTGGCCCGGCTTTAAGTTGACACTTAAGTAGAGAAAACGTGCGAGTGGATAGTCTCCCGAATAGGCATTGACTGCGACTACGTCGACAACCGTACCACCATCCTTCGCGGAAAGAGGAACCGCACGTACGTCGGAGGTGCGATATCCGAATCCGCTGTACCCAATCCCAAATCTATCGGAGGCGACGGCTTGAACGACACTCGAACTTCCGGGTTGCTCTTTCACCGTCGGTTTGAAGTCGCCTTTGAAAAGTGCGTTCTCTTTAAAATAGCCATACGTGCCGCTCGTGGCATTTCGTCCATACAGACTGATCGGCTTGTCCTTCCACTCACCGTCCAAACCGAGATCTCCCCATGTTCGAATATCAGATTTGGAACCACCCGTGCGATTCTTTGAAAAGATTGCGTCGACCTGCTGAAGCGACATGCTTTTGATCGGGTTGTCCTTATGAACAAAGACAGCAAGCATGTCGATTGCCGTGGGAACCACTGTTGGTGGATACCCATGTTTGGACTTAAAGAGATCAATCTCGCTCGGCTTCCAATCACGACTCATGGGACCAAATGTGCTTGTGCCTTCGGTGAGTGCCGGTGGACCGGAGGCCGAACCTTTTCCTTCGACGCCCTCACGGACCGATGGATAAAATGTCTTGAAACCTTCGCACCAAAGAGCAACAAGGTTGTTCATCGTGTCTGAACCAACGCATTTGAGCGATCCTGAAACTTCGCCTGAAACTTTTTTGTAGGGCAGCAATTGCGGATCAATTTTTACGACTGCGTCTTTTTCGTTTTCAGATGCCGGGGCCGCAAGGCTCTGGGAATCGATGACGAATACGGTGCACATCTCGACGAGTGCGATCAAAGCAACAAATCTGCACATTCGAAAAACATTCAGTGTCAGAAGCATGGGTCTAAATTCCTTATGCCAATATTTCTTATAGAGACGGATGTAGTTCTAATAAAAACCCATGAGAATTGTGTGAGGGAGATGCGAAAAGAGCTTATTTCCAGAACTTGTGTGAGGTCTTTCCAACCCCCGCAGATGAGTTTTCTTTCGGACTATCTTCTGCGGATGGACTGCGGTTCAAATCCAACGCATCGTATTTTCAGGAATCGTTTTTCCAACAACACATTGCAGCAAGTATTCGGGACCACGGCTTTTCTTCCAGTCCCCGACATTCGATAGCCACCGAAGGGCTGACGATTCACCAATGGGTCCAGTGATGCCCCGATTAAAATAGATATTGCCAGCTGTAAAAACTTTGAACGCGAGCAAAAGATGTGCAGGACTTCTCGACCACACACCGCAGCTCAGGCGAAAGGAGTGCTGTTGGCAATCAAAAGTGCGTGGTCAAAGTCCTTGGCCTCTCTCACGGCCGCACCTTCAAGGCATCATCGAGCGTGGCTCATTCGCCAATAAGCTGCGACCACCAATCGGAGAACATCGGAGTTGGTTTGGCCTAACGTGAAGCCGACAAAAGAATTCGGCCAATCCGCTGAACGTCAGATTCAAGCAACTCGATCTGACGGACCACAAAAAGTGGAAAAAACTTCTCCGTAAAAAAGGAGTTAGTGGATTGAACGAGCCCTCGGTCAACCGTTCGTCATATGAGTGAACGCCTTTGGACATAGGGCGTGAGTGGTACGAGCGATCCCCTGAAAGATGGATCCAGCATGAAAATTGTGAGAAGTGTTTGAAAGATCGAGAAAAAGAATCGTCCTTTCGTTCAATTGCGACCGAAGTCTAGCGGTAGCGAATGGTTAAAGAACATGGAACAAGCGATTTGTTTACGGGAAAGCCAAAGTTTTTTGAGAGATACGAGGGGAGGATGGTAGACTCCTATAAGTAATCGCACGATTTTCGCCGTCGCGTCATTGTCTCAAAAAGGGCGAATGGCAGATCGCGAGTTCCCACAGCGTAAGAGATGTCCGCCACACCATCGAAAACTTCTACGGTTGCCTCAGCGGTTGCACTGCGTACAACCGCTGAAGCGATTGTGTCACCACTGATTCTTCCGGCACTCTTACTGTGCGACTTTTCCCATTTGTCTCAAGAAATAGAAAATCTTGAACAGGCCGGAGCACGAGCGCTTCATCTGGACGTCATGGATGGTCATTTTGTGCCCAATCTAACGTATGGGCCGACGATCGTTGAAGCAGTATGTCGATCGGCCACTGTTCCAGTTGAAGTGCATCTGATGATCGAACGTCCTGAGGACACGCTGGCTCTTTATCAACGTGCCGGAGCTTCGGTGATTACCGTCCACATCGAAACGTTGAGCGATCCACGCAGCATGCTCAATCAGATTCGCTCTTTAGGACTTTCAGCGCATCTTGCACTTAATCCCAAGACGGATGTTCTCGCGGTGTTTGATGTTCTTGACGCGTGCGACGGCGTGCTCGTTATGAGCGTCGAGCCTGGATTCGGTGGGCAGGCGTTCTTGCCTGGAACGCTTCACAAACTTCGTGCATTCGTTGAAGAACGAAATCGGCGGCAACTCAAGTTTCGCTTGGCCGTCGATGGAGGGATTGATCAGAAGACGATTGGGCTCACCTCCCATGCAGGAGCGCAGTGGTTTGTTGCGGGCTCTTCTGTGATTCGGTCTGATAATTATGCCGCCGCCATCAGTTCATTGGAGCGATTGGCAGCAGACGCCATCAGCATCCACTCATGAATGTTTATTGTGTAATTTCGTGACAAATGTATAGGAGAGTATGGGTTCGATGAGTGATTCGATCGTACTGATTCGTTCCGGAGCGACGGCTTTTGATCTCGAGCAACGCATTCGTGGCACACTCGACATGCCGCTTTGCGATGAAGGACTTCGTGAGGCAGAGCACTGTGCCGAAATGCTTGGAACTGGCGAACGCACCGATCAGTCAGGTGCTTATCGAGGAAAAGTCGAATCGATCAAAGCAATCTATTCATCGAAGGCACTGTGCGCACTTCACACCTGTCGAATCGTGGCCCAAAGACTCGATCTTCGTCCGCAACAACTCGCACAGCTTGAAAATCTTAATCAGGGTCTCTGGCAAGGAATGCTCGTGTCGGAAATTCGGTTGCGTCAGCCACGTCTGTATCGGCAATGGCAGGAAAATCCTTGGAGCATCTGTCCACCGGATGGAGAATTGCTTGAGCAAGCCGTTGCTCGCGTGGAGACGGTTCTTGCAAAACTGAAAAAGAAGCATCGGACAGGAAGGATTGCTCTGGTGGTTCCTGAGCCACTCGAGCAGATCGTGAGATGGATTCTTGCAGGAGAACCGATCCAAGATTTGTGGCTAAGAAATTCAGATCGACCACTCGTCATTGAGTTACCCATAAACAGTCAGTGGCAATCAGGCGATCGCACAAAAAATGGACAGCGAAATCCATCGGGCATTACATCGTAAATTCTTCGGCATACGGAGAAAGAAAATCTTTCCGAAAACGTTCTCCTCTGCCATGCTCCATGAAAATGGATAAACAAGAGCCACAAGAGAGAACTCTTCAGACGTTCTTACGATGAAAGAGGTATTATTCAGCGGTTCTCTGGCGCTGCCAAAGTTTGTCGGGATCGTTAGACTTCTTTTATAGAAAGAGCGTCACGTAAAAGTCGAAAAGCTAAAAAACCGCAAGAAATAGAAAATGACGTGGGCTTGCCGTACCGCATTTTTCGGTGAGATGCGGTTGCGACATCCACTGAGTAGAACTGCACTATGGCCAGAGGCGATATCAAAACAACCAGCGATCCAGACAACGGGGACAAGTGGCCCCCGATCGCCGCTTTTTCACAGACCGCACATACGACGGATTCTGAATCTTCTGACACGGTAAAAAAACCTGTCAGTGAAGAGACCGCAAAACTCAAGCGTCCTGCTCGTGCGAGCGGGAAAAAACGCGGAGTTCCCGAGGGGCTCTGGCAGATGTGTCAGGGATGCCAGGCAACAATTTTTCGAAAAGAGGCCGAACAGCTTTTGAATGTCTGCCCACAATGCGGCTATCACTGGTATGTATCAGCTGCCGATCGTATTACACAACTCCTCGACGCAGGTACTTTTGAGGAATGGAATGCGCATTTGGAGCCTACGGATCCTCTGGGATTTATTGATAAAAAACCGTATGCCGATCGACTGAAGGCGGAGCAAAAGCGAACGGGACTTCGCGATGCAGCACTCACTGGAACTGGCATGATTCGCGCGCGACGCGTTGCAGTTGGTGTGACCGATTCGGCGTTTATCATGGGGAGCATGGGAAGCGTTGTCGGCGAACGACTCGCGCGACTCATTGAACGAGCCACATTGGAAAAGCTTCCGTTGATTATCATCAGCGCGTCAGGAGGCGGGGCGAGAATGCACGAAGGCATTTTGTCGTTGATGCAAATGGCAAAAGTTTCAGCAGCGCTGGCACTCTATTCGCGTTCTGGTGGTCTCTACATCTCAGTGATTACGAATCCGACCATGGGAGGTGTGGCTGCAAGTTTCGCAAGTTTAGGAGATCTTATCTTTGCCGAACCTCGTGCGCTCATCGGGTTTGCCGGCCCGCGTACAATCAAAGCGACGATCCGCGTTGAATTGCCAAAAGGATTCCAAACGAGTGAATTTCTTCTCGAACATGGATTCATCGATCGAATCGTTGATCGCAAAGATCTAAAAAGTGAAATTGCTCGAGTAATTGATTACTGTCGCGGATAGAACCCGTGTCTGGCGTGCGGGGACTAATAATGGGCTTCAAATCCGGCAAATGCACCGTGGATGAGAGAGCTTCCAGTGGAATTTATTGAAGAGAGCGATGTCGGAGTATCGATCACCGTAGGCCACGACTGATCGGCAAGAGCTACATGTCCCACGCCTACAATTCGATAGCCTGCTGAAATCGTCCACCGAGGGTTGATGTCCCACGCTACCCCAGTGTCCAAAGATCCGAGATAGGAAAACGTGCCAAGCTTTGACTGAGAAAGCATCGCGGCACCAGTGAGCGTCTCCGTGGCAGGAACACCACTAGTGCTACCGAGTGACCCATTGCTGGCGATTGAATTACCGGCGAGCATGAATTTTGGAACGATCGCAAAACGCATCGTTGGTAGAAAGTTCCAATCACACTGAGCACCCAGCTGTCCGCCGTAGAGCAGGTTATTGGTTTCAAGATTCAACAAGATGCTGCCACTGGAGCTGGTGCTTTGAAAGATCAATTGATCTTGAAGCTGAAAAAATCGAAACCCCGCTAACCATGCGAGTGAGATGCGTCGTTGACGGCTGTCGATCAAAGTACCCCGGCTTTGAGGTGCGTAAATCCAGTTGAATTCGACGTCGTTGACCAGATCAGAACGACTGATCTGCTGAGAACCCGCGGTTGAAAGAAGCAGATTGGCGTCTATGCCTCCAAGTGTGACGCCAACAACCGTTGGCGTTGCGGCGATCGAATTGGTTGCACTACTGACTTGTCCTGAAGATCCGAGGTTGTAAACTCCCCAGTAAATCGCCTCGAACGCATGTTTGTGTTGGTCACCGAATCGGCGTCCCACATGCAAATCGACACCACCTGGCCATGTGGCCGCTGCATTATTGGTGAACAGCACGGATTGAGTACCAATTCTGCTAGTCGCAACGCCAGGGGGAAGTGTTCGGGTCATGACAAGACCGCTTGCGCCAGAAAACCATCGTGGCAAGCAGGGGTCTGGTGAGACATCGATGCACCCCGACGATAGTTGAGGATCGCAGAGAACATCTGAAACATAAAACGGCGGACATTCACTCGGGGAAGATACAAAATTCTCTACAAGAGGCAGAATCTCGCCCTCTTGAAGCGGAAGCTCATCTCGAAAAGATGCTTGTACATATGGAAGGTTTTTGTTCCAAGAACCTTCCGTCCATATCGAAGTATCTTGAGTAGCTTTAAGTATCTGTCTATCTTTTATTCGTGCGGGAGGAAGTTGCAAATCATTCTCGCGCGATGTATTCACAGCGGGTACAAATTCAACGACATCGTCTTGAAGAACTTTTGAAGAAAGAGGGATTTTTGGAAAAACGGTTGTTTGTTTTTTCAAAGATCGCGGGGACCATGTCTGTTGGGAATCCGTCGCCGACGTATCACGAGTCGATGAAGAATGGATCGCTGCGCGATCGCCCCAAGGGTCCTGCCAAGCCGGACTCGGCTCCTCGGCATTAATTGTCTCCGTCGTCATCGATGACCAGATCACCGCAACAAAGACAATCCATACTGCGATCCGCACTTGAGCTCTGCACCATGCAAGAATCGTGTGAACCATAAGACAGAGCCCCTTGGCATCAGGCAACGGGGACAAAAGGATGATTGGGGCAACGACGAGGAATCAGGCAGGAGGATGTTTCGGGAGAGTCGGACATTCATCGAGGTTGGTCAAGGCCGCTTTCGACGCATAAAAAGACACGTTTTTGTAGTGAAAAATTGCAAATAAAGGAGAAAGAGATCAGATGGGTAGACTCATTTGGAATCCTCCTTCGTTTCAATAAAGAGTCATCGCGAAAGCCGATCAAGCGAATGCCGAAACGATCACAAGATGAAGTGTCGATTCGCAAGAGATTTTTTAGGTGCAAAGTATGCGACAACATCTTCACAAAGCTCGTACTCAAAGGGATGTGATTCACTTTCTCGATCGTCGAGTCAACTTTGAGCGAACGCCAATCGACGCACCGGTCAGTCAGTCGTTTCGATTGAAACCCATGAGACGTTTGTTGACGTTAATTGGGCGACCGCAAGATCGTTATGACATCGTTCACGTCGCTGGAACGAAGGGGAAGGGATCAACCTCTGCGATGATTGCTTCCATGGTTTCAAAGGCGGGTTATTGTACCGGCCTTTATACATCGCCTCACGTGCATTCACTCGAGGAACGCATTGTCGTTGATGGACATCCAATCACGGAAGAAGAACTCGTTGCTGTGTGGAATCGTGTGAGTCCGGCAGTTGCAGAGATTGATTCGGATTTGAATAACAAAGGGCATTCACTGACGTGGTTTGAAATTGTAACGGCAATGGCATTCGACCATTTCTCAAATCGTCACGTGACTCTTGCGGTCCTTGAAACCGGACTCGGAGGCCGGCTCGATGCCACAAATATTTCGCAGCCACTCGTCTCGGTAATTACCAGCATCAGTATCGATCATACCGCTCAACTCGGTCGAACTATTTCACGGATTGCTTACGAAAAAGCAGGCATTATCAAACGAGGAATTCCAGTCATCAGTGGAGTAATCGAAAGTGCAGCACAGCGAGTCATTCGCGCGACAGCAACGCGACGTGGTAGTTCACTTCGGGAACTAGGGAGAGATTTTCTCGGGACATTTGTTCCTGTGTGTTCGGCAACAGGGCTCCACGCTGGAAGACTCACCTACGAGCAAAAGCGAATTCCCAATTCACGTTTCACAAAAAAACACACAAGTACTGCTCGCACAAAAAAGATTCAGCCAGTTCAACGAGTGCCGCCATCAATGAAACTCGGAATGCCCGGGAGGCATCAGGCCACCAACGCTGCGATTGCAGTGGCTGCGGTGGGAGTACTCATGGAGAACGAATATCGGATTTCAGCGAAAGCGATTGTCGAAGGGCTAGCTTCGGTACGTTTGCCAGCTCGCATTGAGGTCGTGCTGAATCATCCGCTCACGGTTGTTGATGCCGCACATAATATTGCATCGATTGAATCGCTTCTTGAAACTCTCCGCGATGTTCTTAATGAAAAACAAAATCGAATTCTTGTATTTTCATCAAGCACCGACAAGGAGATTGAAGAAATGCTCGAGCGACTCATGCCTCATTTCGATGCCGTAATTTTTACCCGCTATCGCTCCAACAAACGTGCAGCATCCCTTGTACGCCTCATCGAGTGCGGAAAAGCTCTCGGCGGTGCAAAAATTTTACAGGCATCGAGTTCAAGAGCAGCGGTTGATCGAGCGATCGCCATGGCTGGAGAAAAAGGTGTTGTATGTGTTGCAGGGAGCTTTTTTCTGGCAGCAGAAGTACGCCAGCACCTCCATACAAATCTTTCGTTTGTTGGCTGTTAGCATCTAAATCCCGTCATCAGTTCTCGTGTTGCGATGAACTTTGCTTCTGCGTGATCCACGAAATCGCTCGGTTCAGGACTGGGTCAACTTTTTCGGGAAGATCGGCAAAAGAAGAGTCGCCACCCTTTGACTCGGGGTCTTTTGTTGGCATGGAGTCGGTTTCCTGACGTGGTGGAACACAATCGCGCAGTCGCCTCCACTGTGCAAGTTTTTCAAGAACTTCGCCGGATGGTGTGAGTTCGCATTCAGGATTCGGCGTGACTCCCCATGGATCGTTGTCGTCGTCGTTGGTATTTCGATGGATATTGACGTTGCTGGGACGAAGGTATTCAGCGGTCGTAAGCTTGAGTAGGCCCTCGCCATCCCAGAGCGGTACGACGTTTTGAACAGTGCCTTTGCCAAAAGTGCGGCTTCCGATCACGGTTGCCCGACTATGATCTTGCAGGCATGCTGCGACAATTTCAGCGGCACTTGCGGTCTGGCTATCGACAAGAATTGCAATCGGAACACCTTCAAGACAGCTCCCCGCAGTTGCGAGCCTCTCCTTGGTAAGGTTCCCTGTTGATCGACCTCGGGTTGATACGATCAGGCCATTATTCAGAAACAGATCGCACACATCAACTGCTGCCGTGATGAGTCCACCTGGATCATCCCGTAAATCGATGACCAGTCCGGCAAGTTCTTTTTCTGTTGCAGGACCGTTCTCAATGTGTTCGATCGCGAGTTCAAAATCGGCCGCTGTATGATCGCCAAATGAGCGAATTCGAACAAAAGCAATGTCGGGACGCCCCTCGAGACGCCAGTCCCAGGTGCCATCAGGTCTGCGACGATCACCGAGCACGCTTTCAACTTTGATGCGATCACGTTCTAAGACTATTTCGCGAGGAGTAGGAGAAGAATGGCTCACAACATCGAGTCGCACCGAGGTGCCTCGCTGACCACGGAGAAGTTCAACGGCCTGTTTGAGTGTCATGTCGGCGGTACTCTTGCCGTCAATGCGTGTAATCTGATCGCCTTGTTGGATTCCACTTTTCCACGATGGCGATCCGACGATGGGAGAAAGCACCGTGAGTCCACTGCGATCAGAATTCAATTCGAGTTGGAGACCGATTCCAACAAACTCCTGATTGAGTAAAGTTTCAAAATCGGATCGACCTGAAGCATCAATAAAACTTGAGTGTTCGTCCAGAGTGGCCATCACGCCGTTCACGGCCGATTCAAAGAGCGCCTGCTCGTTGACCGGCTTGAGGTAAAGCTTTTCTATCGTCGAAAGTACATCGCCAAATCGTCGGCCGTAGGGGGAGGCTTCTCTCGCCATCCAGCTCACGAGACAGACTGCGAGCGTCACGAAGAGTGCGAGCAGATTACGACGGGGCATAGCAGGAGGTTTCCAAAACCGTCAAATTGGCAAAAAAGTACAAAGCGAACACGATGTGTGAAAACGAGTGAAATTGAGCATACCAACCTATTCGCGTGGGAGGATGATTTAGGAGATTTATGAAAAAGTGGTTGTCAGAACGGCCGAATCAAACTGGTGTCCTTTTGGAATAACGGTAACTCCCAAAGGGGATACGGTAAATCCGCGGGCCGCATCCTCCTCGGGATCAAAGCCGATTGAGATTCCAGGAGGTATCTGAACTCCCTTGTCAATTACCGCGCGACGAATTCTGGCATGTCGGCCAATGTCAACTCCTTCAAAGAGAATGCTTTCCTCGATTCTTGCAAAGCTATTAATACGAACTCCAGGTCCGACGATTGAACGGCTTGCCCGACCGCCAGAAAGAATTGCCCCAGGACAGACAATACTGTCGAGCGCCTCTCCGCGACGAGCGTCGTATCCATCTCCAGCAAAAACAAATTTTGGAGGCGGGTAGCTGGGGTAATGGGTGCGGATCGGCCACTGAGAGTCGTACATATTGAGAAGAGGATCGACCGCAATCAGATCGAGGTTGGCTTCGTAGTAGGCGTCGATCGTTCCAACATCTCTCCAGTACGCATCGTGCTTCCGATTTTCATCACGAAAGGGAAATGCATGAACACAATGGCTTTCAATAAGCGAGGGAAGAATATCGTGACCAAAATCATGATGGCTTAAAGGGTCTTCAGCATCCTGTCGAAGTTGTTCGAAAAGAAACGGCGCTGAAAAACAGTAAATGCCCATCGAGACGAGGCAACGCGTTGGATCACCGGGAATCGAAGGCGGATCGGCTACCTTCTCTCGAAACTGCGTGACTCGGCCCGAAGAATCTATTTGCATGGTTCCGAATTCTTGGGCAGCAGAGCAGGGCATACTCAACGCACCGATTGTAACATCGGCCCGACTTTCAATATGCGATTCCACAAGTTTTTGATAATTCATCTTGTAGATATGATCCCCTGCAAGCACGAGAACATGCTTGGGGCTCGACATTTCCAGAGAGTAGAGATTCTGATAGACGGCGTCGGCCGTGCCGAGATACCAGTGCTCGTCGATGCGTTGCTGGGGATGCAAAATATCGAGAAACTCACCGAGTTCTCGGCAAAAAAAACGATGCCATCCAAGGTTTACATGACGGTCGAGACTGATCGCTTTGTACTGCGTCAACACAAGCAACTTGCGCAATCCGCTGTTCACGCAGTTGGAGAGAGCGAAATCAATGATTCGATAGCTGCCACCAAATGGAACCGCAGGCTTCGCACGATCGCGAGTCAATGGGTCAAGCCGCGCACCTTTGCCTCCCGCCAAGATCACCGCCACCACGTCGCGAACTCGCGTTGGATCGATTTCACTGGATCGCATCGACCTCACTCCTGAATTTTGTAATGCACCCGTTTTCGATACGTTCGAGCCAATATAAGGGATTGGACCGCAAAAAAGTGCGAAAGCGATCAGAAAGAGCTGTTTTTTGGCTGTTCAAGCGATCTGGCAACACATCGAATGCTTTTCTAGCATTCCGAGGCAACTTTTGAGAGCAATTGAATCGTGGAAACGCGAGAGCGTGAATGGTCAGTTGACGCTCAGTAGGTCCTTTCCCACATCCGCTAAAGATACAGAAGGAACACGCCTCTATGGCCTCTCGACCGCGAGGAAAAGGGCGTCACGAATCCGACGCCATGGAATCGATCAAGCCTCTGATCGTGTTGGGTCTTTTGGGCATCATTCTCTATGGTGCATGGACTGTAGTTCGAGGCGGTGCGCATTCTTTGGGGCCTGCCGATACAACGGATCCATGGAATACACATACGCCAGGCAACGCATCGACAGTCGCTGTGACGGCAGAACAGGTTCCGCAGGGACTCTTTCCGCAGTCTCAAGTGTTGCTGCCGCAGTCCAACGAATCGCCCAACACGCGCAGCGTCACAGGAAGTCAACCGAGTGATTTAGGACAAACACCCGTCTCGCAAATTCCTGCTGTTGGTGTGCCGACGCAACCGGCATTCGCGGTGCCCGCTTTGCCACAGGCAATGGGAAACGCAGCAACAGCACCACAGTCTTTGCCACCTTCTGGATTGCCTGAGAATTTGTCTGGAGCGAGCAAGCCTCCTATCTATTTAAATGCGACTGCCACAGTTCCTCCGGGAACAGTTCTGCCAACAGAAGTGAGTGGAGTGAGTTCCACGAGGTCGCAGGCATTGCCGCCCCAGCCGCTTTCTCCACCACCAGAATTCACATCAGCATGGAATGACGCGCATGAAAAACTTGCGGCAGGACGTTATGCCGAGGCTCTGGCAGTTTTGAGCGTCTGGCACGACGATCCTTCGCTCGGACTCGAAGAGAGTCAGCAGTTGGAAGAACTGCTTGCGCAGTTGGCAGGCACAACCATCTATTCGCGAGAAGATCTTCTTCTTCCGCCCCATATCGTAGCTCCAGGAGACACGCTTCAAACGATTGCCGAACCGCTGAGCGTGCCTTGGCAACTGCTTGCAAAAATCAATGGTGTTGACGACCCAGACAAACTTGTACAAGGCGAGCCTATCAAACTCGTGCGAGGTCCCTTTGACGCCGTCGTGAGCGTATCGAGGCGAAGACTGACTTTGCAGGTTGGAGGTAATTACGCGGGAGGTTTTTTAGTGGGTATTGGTCGTGATGTTCAGCAACGGATCGGATCATCTTTTGCTGTGGTAAGCAACCGAAAAGGCAACACCGGAAACAATCCATCTGTTCAGCAGGTGACGCTTATTTCAGAAATGCCATCCCCCGCAGTGATCGCGCTATCAGGGGGTGTCTTCATTGAAGCCGTCGACGATCCGGTCGGCCTTGGCGATGCAATTTCGCCAACAAGTGTGGTGGTTCAAAAACGTGACTTCGCTGAACTGATCGACATTCTCTGCAAAGGTTCCAATATTTTGGTGCGTCGATAGAGGTCGATCCTCTGGCGTATTTTCCCGGTTCGGCAATCGACGACGCAGCCGAGTGTTGTCATACCATGAGCCTCCCTCGGCCTCACCCGCCTACTCTTTGAAATGTATTCAAAGGAATCTTTGCCAATAGGCTTAGGAATACTTGCAAAAGAGGGGGGTGAAGAAGTACGATCGGCATTGATGGCCCTTTTCGAGAGAGGGGGAAATGGCCGTCTGCTCTGATAACCTCATTCGACATTCCCTTCGACATTCCCTATGGCCGGTCAATCTTCATCTCCTGATTCTCAAATGCCTGCGGATACCGCCGGCACGGGAGCATGGATCGGAAAAACGATTAGCCATCGCTACCAGATTGATAGCCTCCTGGGAGCCGGGGGAATGGGGTTTGTCTATCGGGCGATCGATACGAATCTCGACACGCATGTCGTACTGAAAGTTCCAAAACGAATTCTGCTTGAAAACCCAGTTTTTACCGAACGCTTCGTTCGAGAAATTCGTGCGCTTGTGAGTTTGTCCCATCCGCATGTTGTCAAAATTCTGGATGTTGGAAAACATGAGGATGTGCCGTTTGCCGTCATGCAATATCTACCGGGAGGGGATCTGAATGATCGTCGGCAAGGGAACGGAAAATCGTACGTGCCTATGCCGGTTCGAATAGCGATGGGAGATTGGCTGCGTCAGGTCGCCGGCGCAATCGATTTTGTGCATGACAGGGGTTTTGTTCACCGGGATATTAAACCGGGAAACATTCTTTTCGATACCTACGGCAATGCCTATCTTGGCGACTTTGGTGTGGCGAAAGTTGTGACGGAAACCCAGTCAAATAACGATTTGGATGCTTTGACTGGAGAAGGTTTGGTGCTAGGCACCATGGACTACATGGCTCCCGAACTTGCCAAGGGAGGAAAAATCACTTCGGCCGTCGATCAGTACGCATTGGCGGTGACCATCTTTGAAATTCTCGCCGGTCGAAAGCCATTTGTCGGCCGTACAAAAGAATTAGCTCTGGTTGCTCGCCTCACTACGGTGGCCCCGAATATTCAAACGGTCTTCCGTGATGTCCCTGAATTGATGGCCGTGGTGATTGCCAAGGGACTCGCGATCAAGCCACTCGATCGCTATCCCAACTGCTCACAGTTTGCCGAGGCGCTCCTTGCGGCAATACCTCTGGGAGAAATGTCTGAAGATCGCTCTGTTCCTGCTTCTGCAAAGCTCGCTTGTCCATCGTGCAACGCCGTTTTGACTGCGAAGGCATTCGTCATTGGAAAGTCAATTCCATGCCCCAAGTGCAGAGAGTCGATCGTGGCAGACGATCGCCTTACTCATCTCATGAAATCTGTCGATGCTGCCGACCTTTTAAAAGTCCGTACGAGTACTGTTGATGAGAAATCACTCGTTAAATTACCCTGCCCGAAGTGTGAAACGGTCATGAAAATTGGCCCCGAGGCTGCAGGAAGAAATGCCCCTTGTCCGTCCTGCGGCATCAAGCTCCGCATTGCGATCGATCGGCGTTCGCTTCAGGAAGTATTCCCAAGCAGCCAAGTGGGATCAGAAACGCCTGACAGTGCGCAAGAAACCGTTCAAGCCAAGTTTCCGGTAGGAGCGACTGCGTTTGATGTCCAAAAACAAAAGCGAGAGTCGACTCCTGTGGCGGTGCCAATCGCAGTTCCCAAGATCATTCATTCTCTGGCACCCCGGCAGCCTTTTCCGGATTCATCGTCGAACAGTTCTTTTGATAACTCAGAGTACATCAACGATATTCTTCCTGAATTTAATCGAAGCACTCCGCTCGACTTCTCTACGAAACGCATTCTTCGATTCGCTCTTGCAGGGGCGGTGCTCTTCGTTGTCATGATCATTTGTATAGAAGCATGGAAGCTCTATCAAAAGTTCGAAAATACGATGGACGAAGGTGCGCCGCCTGCGAGATCCAGCGTGCCAAAACCATTGGTGCCGCCGAAGCCTGTGGACAGTTCAAGCATTGACCAAAAAAAGTCGGCGACAAGTATTGTGCCTGTGCCTGGGAGTGCTCAGCGAGCAGTTGAAACTAAGATACAGAAGGCTACAAACTCTATCGGGATGAAATTTGTAGAGATTCCAACTGGTGAGTTCATGATGGGAGAAGGGGACGACGCGGTTGCTGTAACGCTCACGAGGCCTTTTCTGCTGGGTATATACGAAGTGACTCAAGAGCAGTTTAAGAAAGTGATGAGCCTTGAGCCATGGGCGGGCGAGCGCGAAGTTCAGATGAGTGCCAGCAACGCGGCATCCTATGTGAACTGGAAAGAGGCTACGATGTTTTGTCAGCGTCTCACAGAATCGGAACACGAAAGTAATCTGTTGTCACGATCAGACTCGTATCACCTGCCGACAGAAGCCCAGTGGGAGTATGCGTGTCGGGCAGGAACGACAACAGTTTACTCATTTGGTGATGATGAATCACCATTAGGGGACTTCGCATGGTTTAAAGACAACGCTGACGATGTTGACGAGAAATACGCTCACAAGGTTGGTTTGAAGATGCCCAACCCGTGGGGCTTGCACGACATGCACGGCAACGTGTGGGAGTGGTGTTCGGATTGGTACGGCGAAAAACCTTCAGGCGGCACCAATCCGGTTGGCCCCGAAAGAGGCTTCATTCACGTGATTCGTGGCGGTGGCTGGGGGTACGACCCAGGCAACTGTCGGTCGGCGAACCGTGACGACAGCGTCCCGTCGGCCCGCAACGACTACCTGGGTTTCCGTGTGGCCCGCAGTCAGTCGGCAGAGTAACAGCCTAGGCGTGAACAACGCCAGAACCTCTTAAACTGTTGTGAGGTGTTTGCTTCCACGGTCTGCAGCGATGTCAGAGGATTTGATTGAACAATTGTGTCTTGTTATCGAATCGATGGTGCCCATGCATGCGTGAGGTGGTGAATCATTCCTGCGATCGCCCCCTGCCGCTTACTGCCTCGGGCTACGACAATGCGACAGTCGGCCATCGAAGGCGCGAGGGCACGCTGCTCGACTTGAGTAACGACATTCTGTAGCGTTTCTGGCGAGCTCGAAAGCAATCCACCATATACAAAGAGAGTGGTTGGATTAAAAATGTTGATCACTGCGGCGATGGCAATGGAAAGATACTGCGACACTTTTTTTATTTCATCATCAACATCAACACGACCAGACTGAATGATCTCCAGCGCCTCGTCGATGCCGATACTTCGTCCTATTTTTTCTGAGATCAAGCGAGCCAGCGCGGCATCGGTAGCAAGCGTTTCGAGACAACCCCGATTCCCACATCCGCACTCCATGCCGTTTGGGTCAATGGTGATATGGCCAAGTTCGCCAGCGAGTCCGCTGTGACCGGTAAGCAGACGCCCGCCGCTCATGACACCGAGCCCCAGTCCGGTGCTCACGTCGAGCATCGCAAAATCTGGACGCCCGCGAGCCTCGCCGTAGAGTTGTTCACTTAAGCACAGTGCCTCGGTCTCTTGAAAAAGAAGGCACTGTATGGAGAGGCGTTTTTCAAGATCGCGGGCTGGATTGCGTTTGTCGAGAAGGTGGAGATTTGGAGAAACTGTAATTTCCCGCAACCGTTCGTTGACGAGTCCTGGAACGCTGATGCCAATGCCTTGAACGGTCCCCTGAAGAACGCCTATCAAATCGCGACAATGAAACTCAATGACATCAAGCAACGCATCGTAGGAGGAGGGAGTCACGCATCGACGAGTCTGACTTTCGAGAAATCGGCCATCGAGTCCAGATGAAACCAAGCAGCAGCGATCGGATTCAATTACCACTCCAATCACCGCCGCTGACCGCGCTGCCATGCATAACAATCGTCCAGGGCGACCGAGGATTTGATCGATCGGTTCCATTTCTTCAACAAGTCCTCGTTTCAGAAGAGACTCAACGGCTTTTGAAACCGTCGGAGCGGTCATTCCCGAGGCTCTTGTGAGCGAGGCACGCGAGGAGGGGCCCTGCTGTTGAATGACCTCGAGAAGTCGGCGTTCGTTGATCCTTCGTAGAAGCGTCGGTTCAATTCTATTTTCAACTGGATGCATGAACGGTTGATGACTTCTCTTGAGAAGCTTCAGAATGGGGAACGATTAAAATATTGACACTTTCTTAAAGCCGCTTAGAATATCCCGCAGCGGACTTGTGAATGCAAGTAAACAGTGATTTTATGATATTCAATACAGTAGGGTACGATCGAATGAAGCTCTGGCAGATTGGCAGAGCCATTGCCCTTGGAATCTGGGCCGGCAGTGCTTTTGGGACGTCTCTTGTCACTGCAGCAGACCCTTTGATCGACACGAAAGTCGTCGATTTCTCCCGAGAGATTCAGCCACTTTTTGCGAAGCGATGTTTTGCCTGTCACGGACCCAATACTCAAGAAGGAGGTCTGCGTTTAGATGAACATGCCGGTGCTCTTCAGGAATTGGATTCAGGATCGCGGGCCATTGTTGCCAATGATCCTGCAACAAGTGTCATTCTAGAGCGAATCACGTCAAGCGATCCTCAG
This sequence comes from Planctomycetota bacterium, assembly GCA_003669585.1. Taxonomy (GTDB): domain Bacteria; phylum Planctomycetota; class Planctomycetia; order Pirellulales; family UBA1268; genus QWOQ01. The sequence goes on from QWOQ01000015.1 coordinate 311,904, forward strand.
CAGCAGATGCCACCAGAAGGATCTCGGCTCACAATCGAACAGGTTGATTCGGTGAAAGCGTGGATCGTTCAGGGTGCGCCGTGGAAAGAGCACTGGGCCTTTCGGTCCATATCGCGACCAGAAGTGCCTCGTGAGAAACAAGACAAACAGTCGACTAATCCAATCGACGGGTTTGTATTGAAGGGACTTTATGACGCGGGAATGAGCCAGCCTCCACCTGCGGAAAAAACGGCTCTTCTGAGACGCGCGACGTTTGATGTGACCGGTCTGCCGCCGACTCAGGCTCAGTTGGATGAATTTCTCGCGGATAATTCGGCTGGGGCGTGGGAAAAAGTCGTTGATCGATTGCTGGCCTCTGAGCACTACGGAGAGCGTTGGGCTCGGCATTGGCTTGATCTGGTTCGATATGCAGACACCAACAGCTTTGAGCGAGATGGAAAAAAACCACACTCGTGGCGGTATCGAGATTATGTGATCCGTTCACTGAATGAAGATAAGCCGTTTGATCGATTTGTGCTTGAGCAACTCGCAGGCGATGAACTTCCAGACAAGACTTCCGAGACGATGATTGCCACTGGGTACTATCGGCTTGGTGTATGGGATGATGAACCAGCCGATCGGCTTCTCGCAAAATATGATGCGCTGGATGACATTGTTGCCACAACCGGCCAAGTGTTTTTGGGACTCACTGTCAACTGCGCTCGCTGCCACGATCACAAAATCGATCCAATTCCACAGAAGGATTATTACTCACTCCTTTCCTTTTTTCACAACATCACACCGATGGCCGGTGGAGGACCACACATTGAACAGCCACTTTTTGATGGCGACCAGGCGAGGCTTTCGTATGCCAAAAGCGTTGCGGATCTTGAGCAGCGACGCAATGTCGCTCAAGCCAATGTAACGGCGATAGAGTCTGATTTTTCTTTGCAATGGAAGTTGGAAAATCCTGATGTTGATGCCGCTGGAAATGATCTCGATGACCTTCGCTATCGGTATTACCGCGACTCGTGGAAGTCGCTCCCGGTCTTCGATGAACTCAAGCCAGAAAGCCAAGGGGAACTCCCCGGTCAGCTCTTTGACACTTCACCCACAACGCGCGACACGAATTATGGATTTGTGTATGAAGGTTTTCTGAAGGTTCCTGAAGATGGAGAGTACGAGTTCAGCCTCGACTCTGACGATGGTTCACGACTCAAGATTGCCGATCAATTTATTTTGCAGCACGACGGTATTCATGGTGAGGGATCACCAAAGACTTCCACAATGTCGCTCAAGTCAGGGCGAGTGCCAGTTCGGTTAGAGTATTTTCAGGCTCTGTTCGGGCGCGGTCTTTCCGTGAGTTGGAAAGGGCCTGGGTTTTCATGGAGATCTCTCAGTGTGACTGCAGGAAATGGAGGAGAAAAAAAATCTCGACACGATCACAAGGCGATTGCTGAGGCGATTCAAAAGAATGGAGAACGAATTCTCGGAAAGGAGAATTTTGAGCGATATACAAAATCGGTTAAAAATCTTGAATCGCTGAAACAAGAACATGTTCCCGTTGATATGGCACTGGTTATATCGGAGCACGGTCCGCAACCACCCGACACGTTTGTTTTTTATCGGGGCAATCCACAAAGTCCTCGCGACAAGGTTGAGCCAGCATTCCCGTCAATCTTAAAAGCTCCTCTCCCTGATCCAATTCCAGCGAGCGAGAATGCGGCTGAACCATCCAAGTCATCAGGTCGACGCACGCAGCTTGCCCGCTGGCTTGTTTCGCGGGAAAATCCTCTGACTGCACGAGTGACTGTGAATCGACTCTGGCAGCATCACTTTGGACGCGGCATTGTTCGAAGCTCAAATAATTTTGGAATGATGGGTGATCCGCCGACTCATCCGGAACTTCTCGACTGGCTTGCAAGTGAACTCGTTTTTCAAAACTGGAAGCTCAAGCCGATTCACAAGCTCATTCTTATGTCCAAGACGTATCGAGCAAGCAGCGAGGTGAACGCCGAAGCCTTCTCGAAAGATCCTCTCAACGACCGTCTGTGGCGATTTGACATGCGGAGGCTTTCTGCCGAAGAGTTACGAGATTCAATTCATTCCGCCAGTGGAGTGCTCAATTCAAAGATGTTTGGCCCAGGAATATTTTCCACTATTTCAAAGGAAGTGCTGGCTGGTCAGTCGGTACCGGGCAGCGGATGGGGCGATTCGTCGCCCGAAGAGCAGGCAAGACGCAGCATCTATATCCATGTCAAGAGATCGCTCATCACGCCTCTTCTTGCCGATTTTGATTTTGCGGATACCGATTCAAGCTGCCCGGTACGTTTTGCAACGACCCAGCCCACGCAAGCTCTTGGAATGATCAATGGTGCCTTTACGCACAATCAGGCAACCGTGTTCGCTGCTCGCCTCCGGCGCGAGGCTGGTGGCGATCTTCGGGCGCAGGTGCGAATGGCTCTTGAGGTGGCACTGTCCAAGAAGATCGACGACCCGAGCGTCGAGAGAGGAATGCGGCTGATAGAAGAGCTTCAGGCGGGGAAAAATATCGATGAGCATCGCGCAGTTGAACTTTACTGTTTGATGATTTTCAATCTCAATGAATTTTCATATCTCGATTGAGTGATAATCAAGAGTGTGTTCTGGAGTCAACAATGTCATTTCAATTTGATCCTCATCCGCGCCGCGCACATTTTTGCGGGCGCACACGAAGGGAATTTCTCTGGGAGGCTGGAGGCGCTTTTACCAGTGTGGCTCTTGCAGGGCTCCTCGATCGAGACGGATTTCTTTCGCGTCAGGCCATCGCGGCCGACGGTGTAACTCCCTACATCAATCCACTTGCCGCCAAGCCACCACACTTTGCTCCCAAAGCAAAGAGCGTCATCTTTTTGTTTATGTATGGCGGGCCGAGCCATGTCGATACGTTTGACTATAAACCAATTCTCTACGGTCTCGATGGGAAAACTATTCCAGTAAAAACAAAAGGACGGGGTGGGGAAAAGAACGAAGGCCGTGTCGTGGGGCCCAAGTGGAAGTTCAAGCAGTATGGCCAGTGCGGTCACTGGGTGAGTGATCTTTTTCCACATCTTTCGCAGCACGTCGACAAGCTCGCGTTTCTTCATTCCATGACCGCCGATTCGCCGATTCACGGGTCTGCGATGCTTCAGATGAATTCTGGAAAAATATCCAGTGGAGCACCCTGTCTCGGGTCTTGGGTGAACTACGGTTTGGGAAGCGTTAATGAAAATCTTCCTGGCTTCGTTGTGATGCTCGATCCGAAAGGAGGCCCTATTTCGGGAGCTAAAAATTGGTCGAGTGGCTATATGCCGGCAACATTTCAGGGCACGATGCTCAGAAGCAAAGGGGCACCAATTATTGATTTGGCTCCCCCGGACGGCATGTCTCTGGAATCGCAGCGAACCATTCTCGATGCATTACGGGAGACGAACGAACAGCATCTGCTTTCGCGAGCCGACAACTCAGAATTAGCCGCACGAATTGCCTCCTATGAACTGGCTTGGAAGATGCAGGAGCATGCGCCGGAGGCAGTGGATCTTTCGCAAGAAACCGAAGAGACAAAATTACTCTATGGTCTCGATGCAGAACGTACGCTCGATTTTGGCAAGCGATGTTTGCTCGCGAGAAGGTTAGTGGAGCGTGGTGTGCGTTTTATCCAGCTCTATTCCGGTGGTGCACACAACGATGACAACTGGGACGCTCATGGTGATCTTGTTCGCAATCATGAGTTTCATGCGGGCAATACCGACAAGCCGATCGCTGGTCTGTTGGCCGATCTTGAGCGACGTGGCCTTCTGGAGAGCACGCTCGTGATCTGGGGCGGGGAGTTTGGTCGGCAACCCACTGCGGAATATGCCGAGGGCACGGGACGCGATCACAATGCCTACGGATTCACGATGTGGATGGCTGGCGGCGGAGTGAAGGGCGGGACAAGCGTCGGAGAGACAGATGAACTCGGTGCAGCGGCAATCGCACCGGTGCACGCTGATGGAAAGAACGGTTTTCACGTGCGACACCTGCACGCAACGGTTCTGCATCAAATGGGGTTCGATCCGAATCGACTGTCATACTTCTTTGGTGGACTCGATCAAAAACTTGTCGGTGTCGAGCACGTGGAAGCCATTCGCGAAATTATCTAGAGACGGTGTATCTCAGTTCGCTCAACTCGCGCAAACAAAATAGAAAACTGGCGATCACTTATTTTCGTTAGCGGTCGCTTCTTTCCGATAGAGCGGCAAGTGCCTGTAGTAAACTTCGAGTGTGCAAATCGCCAAGCAGGTCATATAAATTCGACCGCCAGCATTGGCTTCGCCACCTCCACGAGGATCCCAGCTACCAGCTTTGTGCCCTTTTTTCTCTTGCGACCCTGCCAAGATTGGATGCATCGCCTCATTCCACTGTTCCCACGGCGGTCCGCCCACGTGATGAAGTACTTGAGTGCCGTAATACCAGTAGTAAATATCAGTGCGACGCTTGTTCGGCAGGGCCCGGGTAAGCAGTTGATCGATGCCTCGCTCGAGTCCTGGTTCGTTCGCTTGCCATCCAAGATATTGTCGGCACAGAAGTCCTTCGGCAGTCATTGCCGGAGTTGAATCTCCTTCCGGAAGATACGCGTACTCACTGCCGTCGGAGGTGGTTGCTACGGAATCGAGAAACACTGTCGCGCGGTCAAGCGACTCGGGCGATACTGCAATTCCTGCCATGCGCGCCGATTGCAGGGCCATCACCATCCATCCTGTCACACTCAAATCACCAGGAGTGTTTGGTTCATAACGCCACCCGCCTCCCTGATGTTGCGTTTTTTCCAGAAAGCGAACGGCTCGTTCTGCGGCATCGGCAATCGCATTTTCTGGGTGCATCGCATGGGCCTCACACAAGGCGATGGTTCCCTGAGCGTGCGAATACATTCGGCCACGACCGCGGTCACGAAGATCGCCGTTTGGAGACTGCAGAGAGAGCAACCGATCGACACCTCTGCGAACCACATCTTTATAGATGCCAGAATTGGTTGTTTGTCCGGCGCCTAGAAAAGGTAGAAGACCCATTGCTGTTGCGGCAACCGGGCACTGCGCAATTCCCTGACCATTGCACTGACCATTGCATGAATGCGTATTGTGAAACTCAGCAAGATCCCACCCCCCCTGTTCGTCCTGATGGCCTGCGAGCCAGAAAAGTCCCTTGGCCACGGCGGCCTCAGTTTTTTGTGAACCTCCTTCTCGACGAAGCACCATCGTGCGGATTTTTGGGTCGCGACCCTCAAACATTTGCTGACCACCATCGATGACGATCGGTGCTGGTGCATTGGCCATGGGTTCCAGCATTTCGGGTACGTTTTCATCGGTATCTGTTGTCTCAAGAGACAACATTGCTACCGCCTCTTCGAGTGTGGTTGGAATCGCATCCATCGAAGGTTTTGGACTCGGAGACGAGGCATCCTGCTGAGGAGTCTGTTGATCGTCCGGGGATTGCGTTTGTTCCTGGCCCGCTAGTTTCGCAATGATCGCGTCAGTTGCCGCCGCAGCGTGCTGAGGACTTCCATCGGAGTTGCGATCAGAAAACGTTGCCACGAGCATGACGCGGGGAACGTATTTAAATTCGCGTCCCCGTGCCACAATCACCGCAAGAAGCATCAGCAGTATCACGTGAACAAAAAGGCTCGCAAACCAGGCTGGAAGATCGTCTAACACAAAGCCTGCAGGCTTGATTGCGTTGGACGAAATTGTTTTGTGGCGTTTCTTTTTCTTGGTTAAAGATTGACTCGGTGCTGTCGGAATACGACGTGAAATCAAATGCGATGGAGCAGAAGCAGGAGCAGGGCCTTCGGAGACCGCTTGAGTTCTCTGCGGAATTGAGTCGGATAGCACTGCAAGCGATAGCTCGATGCTCATTCCACAGTTGAAACAATCCCCTGCGAGGAGCCAGCCTCGAACCGAGAGCGGTCCGCCACATCGCGGACAACGGTAGAGAAACGCCGACTGATCACCGGGCAGTTGTGCCGCGTCGATCACGTCACAATTCCATGACGTTGCAGAGATGGTGCTCGCATGTTTCATAAGTGAAGCGGGATACCAAGAAAATCATCAAGAGGAGTCGTTGGAAATCACCGAGTTTGCTGACAGAAACACTCGGTAATCAGATATATTCTACGGTCGGCGCGAGAGCTTGTGGGAAAGTGACTCCCTGCTTCTTGTGCGGCTTCAAAGAGGGAGTAGGATCGCCGAGAGTTTTTTTACGTGCAGGAATACGATTCCCTCTACGAGAGAGAGAAAGGAAGAGGCATGTCTGAAGCACTTGAGCGGCGAATAGACACAGAACTCTCCAGGCTTACGTTCATTGATCCGCACACACATATTGATCCCAAGGCTCCCGCTGCCAGGTCGCTGTCTGATCTTCTCGGCTATCACTACTACACGGAACTCGTTCACTCGGCGGGTATTTCACGAGAAAAGATTGAGGGTATTGGTCTTTCCGACGTTGAACGAATGGCAACGATCGTTGAAGGTCTTGCCATGCTCACCAACACCGTTCAGTACTCGTGGCTGATGGAGATTGCCCGAGGGCTTTTTGGATTTGAGCACGATACGCTTGGACCAACCACATGGAAATCACTCGCCGATGCGGTGAGTAAAGCGACAGCGGAGCCCCATTGGAGTGACACCGTTCTTGCCAAAAGTAGGATTGAATCAGTCTTTCTCACGAATGACTTCGACGATCCGCTCGAAGGATTTGATACCGCCCGCTATGTCCCTTGTTTGCGAGTAGACGAATTAGTTTTTCATCTGGCTCGTCCGGAAGTGCGCAGTCGCTTGGGAAGTGTGTCTGGAATCGAGCCAGTGTCCCGCGATTCTGTGCACCGGGCAATCGAAGAACGTTTTGAATTCTTTCTCAAAAAGGGAGCACGTGCAGCCGCCATTTCCCTTCCCCCAGATTTTCGTCCGAGACGGGTTCCGAAGGAAGAAGCTAGAGGGGCGATGAATCGAATGCTTCATGAAGGAAACGATGTCGATCACTCTACACGAAGCATCGTAGCAGCCGATCTTTTTTGGAAGATCGTCGAATGCTGTCAGTCGCATGCTCTCCCGATGGATCTGATGATAGGCGTCCGTCGCGGGGTCTATGCGGCGGGCGTTCATCAAGGACAAGATTTATTCGACGGAAGACTTTCTCTTGCGGATTATGCAGAGTTGTTCAATGCGTTTCCGGATGTTTTGTTTCCGATTTCCGTGCTCTCCCAGCCGCTGAACCACGAACTCGTGAGCTTCGCCTGGATCTTTCCCAACGTGCTCCCCTTTGGGCACTGGTGGTATTCCAATACTCCATCGAGCATCGAGCGAGACTTGGAGCAGCGCATCGAGGCGGTTCCCAGAACAAAATTACTGGGCTACTACAGTGACATGTACAAACTGGAATTTGGTTATCCAAAGTTTGCAATGTACCGCAGAATTCTCGCGCGAACCTTGGCGAAGCGATATGTCGTTGAGCAGCACTGGACCGAAGAAGCCGCCGTCGATCTCGGAACCGATCTTCTCAAGCGAAATACGGAGAGAGTCTTTTACGCAAAAAAACTCGACGCATCTTCCTGAGTCTTCTACGGATTCATCGAGTCACGTTGTTTTGTGACTCCATCCTGCGTAGGCCATGCAGAGCCAGCCTGCGATCAGAAGACCTCCACCGATAGGAACAACCGCTCCGAGTATTTTTATTCCGGAGAGTGCAAGAACCGCCAAGCAGCCACTAAAAAGAAGCGTTCCAAAAAGAAAACACCAACCGGCCCTCGACAGCCATACGCGGACATTCGCAAAGGATTCGATTTGGTGTGCAATGCCAACAATCAACAACACGATTGCGTGAAAGAGGCAGTACCGAACAGCTGTTTCCCAATTGTCTGTCTGGTGAATCTTCTCAAGATGAGTTTTGAGCCAATGCACGCCAAAAGATCCTAGAGTTACGGAAAGTCCGCCAAGAAGTGCGCCGCAGAAGAGCCATGAGTTGTTGTGTGTCATGCGAAAGGCAGGCGGGTCTTGCATGGGATTATCGATTGAAAAATAATGGTGTCGTTGCAGATCAGAACCTTTTGTTTTCCTACGGTTTGCTCGTGCCGAGGAGGTTGCTCTCTTCCTCTTCTTGAATGATGATCCGAGGGGTGACCATCAACATAAGACTTTGTGTTGTTCGGGCGATGCCTACATTTTTGAAAAGTCGATTGATGTAGGGAACTTTCGAAAGAATAGGGACTCCGAACTCGTTTCGGCCTTCGCGAAGCCGTTTGATACCTCCCAAGAGAACCGTGCCGCCGTCAGGAACGCTCACGGTTGTCGTGACCGTCGTAAAAATGAATTCAGGGAGCTGAATTGTTGTACCTTGGGCCTGTACAACGGTGTCGTTTGCCTTTCGGCTTGCGAGGTTGACTCCCGGAGTAATAAATCCTCCGACTCCAGGAATGGTGTTCTCTCCGTCGGCGCCAACTTTTTCATCGCTGCTCTTTGACGATGTTGAACGCGAGCCATCGAACGTAAATTCTTGCACCTCTCCAATCTGGCTAAAAAATGGAACGAGTGTCAGTCGCACAAATCGGCGATCGTTGCTCACCACGGCTTGCACGTTGAGAGCGGTGCCTTCAGATAAAACGATTACCACTGGCTGTTGAGCTGCAGCGAAATCACCAACGACCGGCACAACACTTGAAACAAAAGGTCGCTGCGTCGTATCAGAAACAAACGCCTGCTGGCCGTTGAAGAGCGTGACTTTTGGTGCTTGCAGAATATTTGAACGGGTGTTTCCCTGTGCGGCTTGAATCAAAAAATAGGCCTCGATATCACTCAAAATGGCGAATCCCATATTGGCTGCCGACCCTGCCACATCGGGAAGCCCGGGAAGCGATGGAACCGTGGCCGAACCAAAACTATTTTGTCGAAATGGAATTGAAAATGAATTTGGTGCAACAACACCCGGATTGCCGGTCGGATCGAGGCCGATGACCTGACTCGTTGTGCCCCCTCGTGTGAGACCCAACGACTCCGGTGAAACAGAGGTGTTGTTGGCCCGTGGCACGGCCGTCATGTTCAATGGTCCGGTGACACCAGAGGCAATATTAAAATCAAAATCGACCCCGATTCGTTCAAAGAACGTGTCGTTTAAAAGAATAAAACGAACCTCGATTGTCACCTGAAGATCCTGTAACCGCCGCAACTGTGTGAGAAGATCAGCAAGATCCTCGTGCACTTCTTGCGTCTGGCTGACGACCAAGCTCAGATAGTTTGCAAAGGGTTGAATGGCTCCATTTCCACCGACGGTGTTCCACGATTGTGGAGCCACAGTTTGCTGAATGAGATCGATAAGCGATTGAAAGTCCGCTTGGGAGCCTCCTAGCTTCGGTGGACCGAAGCCACTGGGCTGCGCTGCTCCAGAAACAGGCCCGTTACCTCCCTGCATCTGTGCAAGGGAACCGGCATGAAAAGAGGAATCGTTTGAAGCGTCTCCAGAAGGAATTCCTGCCGGAGCTGGACCGGTGGCAACCGAAAGTCCTGGACCAGAACCAAATCCAATACGTGCGTGAGCATCGCGAAGAGCGCCGGTGATCCCTGCGCCATTGTCCGAAGAAAAACTGCGAATGGGAATGACTAGATCAGCTACTTGGTAGGAGACGGTGTAGAGTTCCCCCTTGATAGCTCTCGGACTGGTGATTTTAAGAACTTCATCTTTGATCACATAATCGAGGTTCAGCGGTTCCAGTATCAGTTTTAAAACACTCTTGAGCGAGATTGGTTGATCGAGCGAAATTGAGATCGGCGTGTCGGTGCCAACGGTCTCTTGTTCCAATCCAACCAGATCGAGATGAATAGGAATTCCAGATTGTTTTCCCAACTCCCCAACAACAACCGCAAGGGGTTGGTTGTGATAGTCCAACTTCACCGGCGTACGAAGTTTCTTTTCGATGGCTTGCTCAGAAGCATTTCCTCGTCCGGCTGCTTCGGCTGCCAGTCGACTTCGACTTTTGGTGAGATCTTCCCAGTCTTTTGTTGCGGGAAACTCGATCGGCCCCACAAAATTTTTGCTCGATCGTTCTGTATCTTCGACAACATCCAGAAAACCGCTACTTTTATCGGTGTCGATAGATCGCTGCGTTTCCAACCTGCGAATCGTTCGGCTCTGAGAAAGGAGCTGTCGAACGACGATGTTGTCGGGAGATAACTGCCCGGCTTTCTTTGCAATGGCTTCTGCCTCGGGAAACCTTTTTTCATCGATGAGCGTGTTGTATTGTTCCACGAGCATCGCCAATCGCTTGTCAACTTCTACTTTGGCTGCTCGTTCCTTATCAATTTTCTTCAATACTTCGTTGTTCTGTTTGTCGAGTGCGACTTCAGAACGCCGTTTTCCAGAAGACTCCTCAATTTCTTTTCGGGTGCGTTCGATGCGACGAGAGAGCTGTGCTCGAGAGTCCTCAGGAATGTCAGTTGCTGCAATACGATCCCCAGCCTCGTCAAGGAGCGTCATGGCCTGCGAAGGATCACGCTGCGAAAGACGTTTGGCTTCAAGTTGACTCGAAGCAATTTCAGCAGACAGCTTTGCGATCTTCAGATCGACAGGTATGGAGGTTGTGGTTGCATCGGCGTTGGAAGGGAGGGCCGCAGGGGGTGGCAGAAGATTTCTTTTTGTGGGTACGTTGGAGCTTGGGTCCGCTGCCCGCGAGAGCACGTCGTCGATCATGCGACGAGCCTGAGAAGAATCTTGCTGAGAAGAACTTTCAACATCGTCTTCCGAAGGCGAGTTTTGTGAAGTGGATTTGATTTCATCCGATCGCTGTAACGCAGCATTTGGAATTTCGTCTTCCAGAGACGTTTTTACAACGCCCACAGGAGCGTTGGACGGAGAAGCTTTTCTCGCAATGGACTCGACTGAGGGTACTTGCTCGGAAGGCGGTTTCAAAGCTGCGAAAACTGCCCGAAGTTCTTGTGCTTGCAGGGCGAGTTGCTTGGCGACTCCAAACTGTTCGTAGGCAATCAATCCCTCCGACTGTTCGACCAAGATATCTGCAAGAGTCTGGGCAGCGCCGGGCTTCTTGGAACGGTAGTCAGTGCGAGCTTGTGTCATGCGATTTGACAGCGATTGGATGCGAGCGACATCGTCACCTTCGGCGCCCGTGGCACCGGTCGACTGCGCTAACCGAAGTGCCTTGCTCAAAGCTTCTCCATCGGCACGCGCAATCGCCAGTCTTGCAGTAAGAAGCGGATTTTCAGGAACGACGTTTGATGGTTCTGGACCAAGGGGTTCTGGGGAAGTGACTGGCGGAGCAGCGTTCAGCATCAGTGAGCAGAAAGAAAAAAGTGATGTCAGAAAAATCAGCATCAAACTTTTTGAGAAGAACGCGGATACGTTTCTCACGATTGAGCATGACGGTTGTTGCATCGCATCGATCTTGGAAATCGACAGTGGAGCGTGCTGCGCGTGATATTGCACAGGATCGATAGAAATACAAAAAAGACGCGTGCTTTGCATAATCATTGATTCCTGAAACAAATATGCCGTCGCAATTTCGTGGATGAAGGCCTCTTTGCCTTTAGAATGCATGCGGGGCTTTTGTTGAAGCCGGAGAAATACAAGCCAGAAATGGATTGGGTCAAGGCCATGTCTGCACTGGATTCGCCACGTCTCTCGATGCCAGCGAAAACGTCGGGATTACCGGGGCTCGAAGAGGTTATGGAGAAAGTGTTTCAAATCGAAATCGTGCTTGAAGAACAGCTCAATAAAGAGACTTGGCAAGCTGGGGGTACTGCAACGAGGTCGATCGACAGAAAATCGTACTTGCTGCTTTTGAATATTCAGTGGGTGCAAAACAGTTTCTGAGCTATGGATCAGTAAGACTTTGGTGCCTCGACACCACTGATTGATGAACTCGCATTTATTGAGATCGATTTTTCCACCGTGTCGAGAAGTTGATCAATTCGAAAAGGCTTAAAAAGCACAAGTTCCACACCTGCCAAACGAGCCTTCACGATGGAATGTCCCGGATCGTAGCCAAATCCAGTCATGAGTATCAAAGGAACTGGATCGATGATTTCTCGCAGCTTTACGAGAAGGTCGTACCCACTCATGTCGGGAAGTCGAATGTCAGCAATGATGACATCATAAGAATCGGCGCCATCTGCTCGAACAAGCGATGTAGCCTCAGTGCCGTCGCGAGCTGTTTCAACCGTGCAGCCAAATCGTTCGAGCAGAGAATGGGCGGCGACACGAACTTGATCATCGGAATCAACTACAAGAATTCTCTTGTTCAAGAGTTCGGGCCGACGCTCGCCGTGCCGAATCTGCGAATGAGCCGAACTCGGCGCCATTTTTTCGCCCATCTTCTGAATGACCTGTTTGATGTCTCTTGCATTGCGAAGAATGCGCTGAAGCCGTTCCACAACCTCGGTTTCATGACCGATGTAGCGTTCCATGACGCTTACCGCGTCATTTAAAATAGCATCCACGGGCAAAGCCACCGCCCCATGGATCGCTTCGACGCTTTCAGCGGCGGTCGACGCTTTTTCCGCGACAAGCAGTTCGAGTGTGTTGAGAGCCACGGCAACATCGCGGGAGAAAATTTCAAGAAACTGCAGGTCGATGTCAGTAAAACCACCAGGTTCTGGGCTTTCCACGTTGAATGTGCCAATCACATCATCGTGAAAAAGTAACGGCACCGTCAGAGAACTCTTTGCACCTTTGCAGCCCTCCAGATAGAGCGAATCTTGAGTTGTATCGTTGCAGAGATAGCTTTTTCCAGTGGACGCAACGTAACCAGTGACACCGTTGTGTTCGGGACGAGCGTGGAGTTCGCGACACTGAGCCTGAGGATCCATCCCTTCAGCCAGAAGTGGTTCGAGTCGGCCTGTCTGTTGATCCAGAAGTCTGATTTCAACAACGTCGAACTGCAGGAGGTCCTTTGAGTAGTGGAGAATATTACTCTTCAGAAGTTCGATGCGTTCTTCGATCGTCATGTCGGCAAGTTCAGTCGGAGTAAGATCGGCCAGTTTTTGTCCGGCTTGATGAATAGCGGCACGTTTTTGCTGTTCGAGAATGTCATGCGTGGCATCTCTTACCGTAACAATCACGTGGATTGGAACGGTTGCGGTGCCGCATAGGGCAGGAGAGGCATGGACGTGAAAATATCGATTGTCAGAAGCACGAAGGATGGAACTGCTGGTGCGCCCCGTGGAGATCGCCGTGTGAAACGGGCAAAAATCGGGTCCAAGAATTTCTGGTCCACCCAGGGCTGCATAAAAATTACAGCCCTCGAGCCGTTGACTGCGACACCATCCCGCCAGTCTTGCGTTCGCCCATCGGATTGTATTTTCGGCATCGAGGAGCGCAGCGCCGTCAGGCAACTGGTCAATCAGAGCAGGAAACTCGATGAGTGATTCGATCGACTCCGGATTCGCGAGAATGCTACCGGTCAATATAAGACCGGCGTATCGGTGGTCGGCGTGCGCAAGTTTTGAAATAGCCTCAACGACAGAATTCGCTTCCTCGGTCGTGCATCCCGGAAAAGGGGGTACTCCCTGAAAGCGATGCTTGTCGAGAGGATCTCGAACAACCAGAAAGTGGCGAATATCCGACACCGAGCAGTTCTCCCAAAATCATTCACGCTTTGAGTACGAGAGTCGATTTCCATGCGTTGCACGTTTGCAATCGACACAGCAGGTTCTACAAACTTTCGAAAAGAAGTATAGAAGTCTTTTGTTGCTGCTACAAATCAGTTGCAATCAGATCGGCACAGCGACGGCCTTGGAAAGAGTCAAACGTGGAACTCAGAATAAATCTCTCCTTGATCGATCTGAACCCCCGACGAGGTCGCATTGCGATTGTTTTGGACATTTAAATCCCTTTTATGAAAGCAGGCCTCGACGCCTGAGGTATGAATCCTTGTGACAGCATTGATTATTTCTTCAGATTCCAAACCGAGAAAAATGAGGCGTTCTCACCAACGCGTTCCCCTTTGAGAAGGCGGCCAGCGATGCGAGCGTTGTCGAAGAAACTAGCGAATCTATACTATTGAGACTCTCAAATGACCGGTCTTCACAGGGCCGGCAAGAGAATGTCCAGCAGAAAGACATCACAGAAGGGATTGGTCAGTGGCTGCATCAACCGAGCAATCGCAGGGGAGTTCATTCCTCGGCAAACACCAGTTTCTTGTGTACAGACTGTTTTCACTTTCCGGTTTTATTCCGGTAGGGGCCTTTGTTGTCGTGCACTTGGCAACCAATGCATCGATTCTTGCGGGACCGGAAGCGTTTCAATCTCGGGTTGACATGATTCATGGATTGGGGCCACTGCTACCGATCGTGGAATGGCTTTTCATTTTTCTGCCGATGATTTTTCACGCGTCGATCGGATTTGTAATCATTTCTGGTGGGCTACCAAACGTCGGCTCTTATCCATATGTGGGGAACGTGCGTTACACGCTCCAGCGAGCGACTGGAATGATTGCGTTTGCATTTATTTTGTGGCACATCATCCAGCTTCATTGGATGGGGGCTGCTCTCGGCGGTGGTGCTTTCGACCCACATCGAGCCTCGAGTTCAGCAGCAACAGCAATCGCACCGATGCTCGTTGGAATTCTTTATGCGATTGGAATCGTGTCGGTGGTGTTTCATTTTTCCAACGGTCTCTGGACACTCGGTATCACCTGGGGGCTCTGGACGAGTTCAGCGGCGATGCAACGAGCGAGTTGGGCGTGCCTTGTGATCGGTCTTACGCTTGGCACGCTCGGTTTGGGTGCGCTTGTCGCAATGCGAGCGGTGGATGTTGAACAGGCGAAGAGTATCGAAGAACGTATGGAGCAGATGCATCGAGACAATTCAGTCGAAAAGACGTTCCTTCCGACATCAAAGCAAGGAGCCTAGAGCATGACGCATCCACGAATACTCGTCATTGGTGGCGGTCTGGCTGGGCTCTCTGCCTCAATGCGTTTGGCTGAAGCAGGTGCAGATGTCGATCTCATCAGTCTTGTTCCTGTGAAGCGATCTCACAGCGTGTGCGCTCAAGGCGGTATTAACAGTGTCAACTCGGTCACTCGACAACAAGGTGACAGTGAGTGGATGCATCTGGATGACACGATTTACGGAGGTGATTTTCTTCAGCATCAGCCACCTGTAAAAGAGATGACTGACTGGGGTCCGAGAATTATTGATCTCATGGACCGTCTCGGCGTTCCCTTTAATAGAACTCCTGAAGGGTTTCGAGATCATAGACGATTTGGTGGAACACTTTATAAGCGAACTGCTTTCGCGGGTGCCACCACAGGCCAGCAGTTGCTCTATGCGTTAGACGAACAGGTTCGCCGATGGGAAGCTTTGGGGAAAATAAAGAAATGGGAATTCTGGGACTTCCTCGAGCCCGTTCTTGATGATAGCGGCCGGTGTCGAGGAGCCGTTTGCCAAGATCTCGTTACGATGGAGATCAAAGCGTTTCCAGCCGATGCGGTCATTCTTGCCAGTGGAGGGTGTGGCCTCGTATTCGGTCGATCGACGATGTCGATGGTCTGCACGGGAGGCGCCGTTAGCAGGGCGTATCAGCATGGTGCGTGGTATGGCAACGGTGAATTTATTCAAGTTCATCCGACGGCGATTCCCGGTGCCGATAAACTGCGTCTTATGAGTGAGAGCGCTCGGGGAGAGGGAGGGCGAGTGTGGGTGCCAAGAACACCTCAAGACATTCGCGACCCACGTGAAATTCCAGAGTCGCAGCGGTGCTACTTCCTCGAGGAGCGCTATCCGAAGTATGGCAACCTCGTTCCGCGAGATATTGCCACCCGTGAAATTTTTGACATCTGTACCAACGACGGATTGTCGGTGGAGAAGGATCGGTTGTGCGTCTACCTTGATTTGACTCATCTCTCTCGCGAGATGCTCGATAAAAAACTCGGCGGCATTCTTGAGATCTACGAAAAATTTCAGGGGGTCGATCCCCGAGTTGTCCCAATGAAAATTTTTCCGGCAGTTCACTACTCCATGGGTGGTCTGTGGGTCGATTTTCAAAAAAGTGCCTCAGGTGGGCTCGAAGAAGGCTCGCCGCGGAATCAGCAGACAAACATTCCGGGCTTTTATGCAATTGGAGAGTGCGACTATCAATATCACGGGGCAAATCGTCTCGGCGCGAATTCGCTCCTCTCGTGCATTTTCAGTGGCCTTTTCGCAGCCCCTGGCGTGTTGAATTCCGTTGCCTCACAACCAAATCGATCGGCCGAAGAACCGGCGCGACTTTTTCGATCCTCCGTTCGCAGGCAGGAGGAGAGGCACGAGGCATTACTTGCTCGTCGTGGTGGAAAAGAAAATCCTTATGCGTTGCACCAAGAACTCGGCAATCTCATGACGCGTACCGCTACGGTGGTCCGACGGAACGACCAGCTTGCAGCGGCCTACGACGAGGTCTGTCAGATGGAAGAGCGCTGGCAACATTGTTCGCTCTCGGATACAGGAAATTGGACCAATCAAAATGTCGTTTTTACAAAGTCTCTTGGGGATATGTTTCCATTGGCAAAACTGATACTCAAAGGTGCGCTTTTGCGAGACGAGTGCCGAGGTGCTCACTACAAACCGGCCACGAGCATGCCAGGCATTGCGGCGACCGATCCTGCTGGACAGCGGGCTGAAGCAGCCGTCTGGTGTGATCGATTTGAGGCAAATACCAAGCGATGGCTCAAGAGTACGATTGCCAAAGCAGACTCCCATGGAAACCCAAATATTTCCTATGAGGAGATCGATACATCGTTGATTCCACCGAGACCGCGCCTGTATGGATTAGTCGGTGGGGATGTCATCGAAGAAGTTTGGAAACAGCGACAAGCGAACGCCCACGAAGCAGCTCGTCAGCCGGCGCTTCCACCGATCACTGGTGGTGTTGCGTCAGACAGTATCAAAGGATCATAAGTGCGAAGAGCGAAGTCATTCGAGAAAGTGTTCGAGTGTGTTTCAAGAGGGTGAAATTCTGCAACGGTTTCGAGTGTCACGGTGATAAGAGCAGACTGAGGAGAGGGCATGATTGGAGTTTCGACCAAAAACGCTGCGAGTGGCGACGCGATATCAAACAAGAATCAGAGTGCCAAAGATAGGAAATCAACCGAGCGGGTGGTGCACGTTCGAGTGCTGCGGCAAGATGGTCCTGGGCAGGCGAGTTATTGGGAACGCCATGAAATCCCGTATGAACTCAATATGAATGTCATCAGCATTCTGCAACGCATTGCGCAAAAATCCTGCACACAGGACGGTCGGCCGGTGCCGCCGGTGGCGTGGGATTGCAACTGTTTGGAAGAGGTCTGTGGTTCCTGCACGATGGTCGTCAATGGACGAACTCGCATGGCCTGCACGTCGCTCGTGGATGCGTTGCTTGTGGAAGATGCCCAAGAGATTGAGCTGCGTCCCATGTCAAAGTTTCCAGTGGTGCGAGACCTCGTGGTTGATCGCAGGCGAGTCTTTCATGCACTCAAGCGGGTACAAGCATGGATTCCAATCGATGGATCATTTGATCAAGGACCAGGGCCTCGTATATCTCCAGACGAACAGCAAGACGCCTATCCTCTCTCAACATGCATGAGCTGTGGATGTTGCTTGGAGGCCTGTCCTCAGTACACAAAAATTGAAATCGTAAAGCGTCCTGAAGAAACCGTCGAAGAACTTGGCATTCGTCGAGAGGCAGCGTTTCATCGGGAGTTTATGGGGGCTCACGCCATCTCGCAGGCGATGCTCTTTAATAATCACCCAACCGGTCGAATGAATGCCGAAGAGCGACTTTCATCGCTTACCAGTCAGGGAGGTATTCAGATGTGTGGAAACGCTCAAAATTGCGTCGCAGTCTGTCCAAAGAGCATTCCGCTCACGCGTTCGATTGCCAGAGCTGGTCGTGCGGCAACCGTCTGGGCGATAAAGAAACTTTTTGATCGATAATAAACGTGCTCGTTGCTATCTCCCCATTTTTACTGGCATGACTTTCTCGGCTTTTTCTTTTTGATTTCCGTTCAAAAAGCTCTGGCTTTTCTTTCATTGCGGGAGTCTTGGTACCATTTTGAATTGGTTCCAAGAGCCTGTGGCAGGAGGTATTCCTTGTCGGTTTGCCGCCTTCGGCGGGGCGTGGTATCTTCGCGAGCAAGAGAGTGGCAGATGAATGCGTGTTCGGCACGGAGCAGGAACATGAAGCACGGATCCTCTCTGACCCTCTCAAGAGGGTGTTTGTGAGAGAGGAAAAGAGCGTAGTGTCTTTGGAAAACGGTTCAGGCATGCAGGCGGGATCCAACAGCGTGCATGCTCCTCGGGTTCTTGACCCGACGAGTACCATACGGTTTGCAGATCTTGGACTAAACGCTTCAACGCTCGCCGCGGTTGATCGGGCCGGCTACTCTGTCCCAACTCCGGTGCAAGCGGGTTTTATTCCCCGCGCGATTACCGGAGTCGATGTACTTGGCCAGGCTCGCACCGGCACCGGAAAAACGGCTGCGTTTGTGATTCCTATTTTGGAACGACTTTCAAGCCATGTTGGACGAGGGGCTCACAGTCAAGGTGGATGTCCAAGAGCAATTGCACTTGTTCCGACAAGAGAACTCGCTGTTCAGGTGCGAGACGAATTTGAAAAACTCGCCCACGGATCGAGGATTCACTGTGTTGCCCTTTACGGTGGAAAGCCGATTCGTGGACAGATTGAAAAACTTGAAAAACATCCGGGTGTAGTCGTGGGCACTCCTGGTCGTGTACTGGATCACATGAGTCGAGGTACGCTCAACTTTGATCAGCTCGAAATTCTTGTTCTCGACGAAGCTGATCGCATGCTCGACATCGGCTTTCGTCCAGACATCGAAAAAATCTTGAGGAAGTGTCCCGCTTCCCGTCAGACGTTGCTGCTTTCGGCAACTGTTCCGCCACCTGTGGCGCGACTGGCAACGCGATACATGCGAGATCCAGAAATCCTCGACTTTTCATCGAAGGAAATCTCTGTAGAGACAATCGAGCAACTTTATTTTTCGGTCGACCCGCTGCGAAAATTTGATCTCCTCGAAAAACTGCTTGAACGTGAAAAGCCACGGCAGGCAATCGTTTTTTGTCGCACCAAACGTGGAACCGACAAGGTCTTTGAGCGTTTGTCACGCAAACAGTCTCGCGGTGAATCTGACATTGCCTGCATTCACGGTGATCTTTCTCAGAATATTCGTGATCGTGTAATGCGTCAGTTTCGGGAAGGCACGGTTCGAATTCTCATTGCCACCGACGTTGTTGGACGCGGTATCGATGTTTCAAATATTTCGCACATCATCAACTATGATATTCCAGAGTTTTGCGATGACTATGTGCATCGTGTTGGACGAACCGGACGTATGGGCCGGGAAGGTGTGGCGTATACGTTTGTTGCCCCAGAAGAAGGGCCGCAATTAACTCGTATTGAGATTCGAATTGATCGATTGCTTCAGCGGGACGAAATGCTAGGGTTTGAAGGCGTAGTGCGGAAAGTTCGTAACGATTCTGATCGTCCACAGCAGGATCAACCAAACGCGGTGGGAGAATTTTCCAACGCTCCGGCCGGGGAGCCAGAGTCGCCCAAAAAGCCAAACGCCAAGACACTCCTTGGCAAGGGACGCAGTCCAAAGCGATTTCGTCGGGGACTGTAGCACTGTGGTTTTCTCACGTGGTTGTGTAAAAAGGTGCCTCTCGTGTCGGACTCGTCGCCCCAAAGCCCCAACGCACGCGATCGACGAGCCATGCGTCAACGACTCGAAAGTCTCGCCATGTCTGGCGTGACTGAGCTTCCTCGAATGCATTCGGATCGAAGATCGAGCAACACGGTCTCGCCTGTTGTTCAAGAGGTGAAGGAGTCACACGCCGTGGTCAAAAAGTCATCTCTTCAAAAGACGGAAACAAACACTGCAACGACTTCGAGTTGCGAATTAAAACGATCACAGCTGGAAGTGCTCGATCAACAGGTTCGCGAGTGTCGCACCTGTTCCGAATTGGCATCAGCTCGTACCAATACAGTTTTTGGTTCAGGTAATCCAGCGGCACGTATCTGTTTTTTTGGTGAGGCCCCGGGTGCTGAAGAGGATGCAACCGGCCAGCCTTTTGTAGGGCGAGCTGGGCAACTGCTGACCAAAATTATTGAGTCGTGCACGCTCTCGCGAGAAGACATATACATTCTGAATGTTCTCAAATGCCGTCCTCCTGGAAATCGACCGCCGGATTCCAAGGAGATTGGAAATTGTCGGAGTTACTTTCTCAAACAACTGGAGATTATCTCACCGGAGTTCATTTGTTGTCTGGGAACCACTGCGGCCCAATCACTTTTGGAAACTCAAGAGACGATTGGCAAACTCCGGGGGCGATGGTTTACCCACGGTACAGCGCACGTGATCTGCACATACCATCCTTCCTATTTGCTGCGCAATCCCAGTGCAAAGCGACATGTCTGGGATGACATGAAGCTTCTGATGCAGCGGCTTGGAGTTGAATTGTAAAAAGTTCTTGCGTGGCGAGTGAATCAAAGCTGAAGACAGACTTTCGTTGCCTAGTCTACCTTCGGGCTTTCCTGGTCTGCGCTATCTTCCAAACCACAACGTTGACTGATATTTCCCAAGACTTTCGTCTCACTTTGTGAGGGCAAATAATCCGAATCCAAAGGGAGATACAGAGTTTAAAAAAGAAGAAGGTTTGTGGAAAAAAGTTTCTCGGGAGTCACAAGGTATGGCATTTATAAGTCGTGGAAGTATTGTCATTGGTATCACGGCTCTGTCATGTCTGTCAGCAGGCTGCAGCAGCATGTGCCCTTCCCTCTTTGATTACAGTGGTCCTGTGAAGAATGGATGTGTGACGGAAAATAATTTCGCAGCACGCAGCAATGGAATTCTTCCGCTGTATTCGCAGCCAAAGCCATGGCCGACGATCGTGCAATCAGAGCAGCGCAAACAAGAAACAAAAAATAGCATGGACGATACAGAGGTTCTCCATCAAAGCGAGCCTTTGGTGGCAGACGGCGACGTTGAATCCTCGGAAGACTCCGGTGAGATAAAAGTCGCAGCGGCGATTGAACGAACTCTCCCTCGTGCACTTCCTGAAAATAAAAACAGGACAGAATCGGAAAAAATGAGCGCACGAGGCTGGAAATCGCTTGTTCGTGAAAGTGCTGTTTCCCCACTGTAACACGAATCAAGTTCGTCGAAATCAATCAGTTTTCAGTACGCCTGCTAGTCCCGATTCGGGAAACCAGCCATCCGGAATAACGGCATCTTTTGGTACCACGACGATAGAGTCTCGCACCATGTAGCGATCACTGTCGGCAGTTGTAATAAAGTGGTGGTCGTTGACGATCCGTGTTCGTTTCCCGACACGAACATTCTTATCGATGATCGCTCCCTCAATGACCGACCCCTCTCCGATGCCAAGAACAGGAAGTCCCGAGGCAAAATGGGAGGCCATGTCATCGGAGGTTTCGTAAAAGTCGGAACCCAGTATCACGGAGTTTCGAATTACGACGTTGCGTCCAATTCGGCATCGCAAGCCGATGACGCTATTTTCAATCACCGCTCCTGGCTCAATGAGACAACCATCAGAAACAAGACTGGAGCGGATCGTCGCATCATCAATTCTGGAGGGTGGTAAAAATCGACCTCGCGAATAGATTGGAGCTTGCGCACTAGCAAGTTCGAACGGCGGCGTTGTTGAGGCGAGATCTAGATTGCACTGAAAGTAGGAACGGATGGTTCCAATATCCTCCCAGTAGCCATCAAAAAGATGCATCTGCACGCGTTTCGCTCGAATGGATGCAGGAAACACTTCGCGACCAAAATCCTGATAGTCCGTCTTTGTAAGCAGATCAACGAGGCAATCACGATCAAAAAGATAAATCCCCATACTTGCAAGAAGGCTGCGACCGTTTGCGGCGATACCCTGTCGTTCGATCCACGCTGGATCTGTGCGTACTATATCGAGTTCGGTAGTGACTGTCGGTTTTTCTAGAAATCCCTCAACTCTTCCGTCGCTGTTAGCACGCATGATACCTAACCCAGAGGCTGCGTCGGCGTGAACCGGAATGGCTGCAATGGTGACATCAGCCTTCGTCTGAACGTGCGTGGTGAGCATATCGGCATAGTTCATTCGGTAGAGTTGATCACCCGAGAGAATGAGCACGTGACGAATATCCGATTGCTGGATATATCGAAGATGCTGCCGAACTGCATCGGCTGTTCCCTGATACCATCCGGAATTATCAAGCGTTTGCTGCGCTGCCAAGATTTCAACAAAGCCACCGCTAAACGGATCAAACGTGTACGTGCGTCGAATATGCCGATGCAAACTTACTGAATTGAATTGCGTGAGAACATAAATACGTTGCACTCCGCTGTTGATGCAATTGGAGAGAGGGACATCGATAATTCGATACTTTCCTGCCAGAGGTACCGCCGGCTTTGAACGATCTCTCGTGAGCGGATACAGACGCGTTCCGCGGCCCCCTCCAAGCACCAGAGCCAATACCTTTTGAACGCTCATTGTCGAGTGATTCCTTCACGGTAGCGAATGAGTTTGTGCTGATAGAGAGGGGCACTCAAAGAGCCGATCTCAATGATCCCAAAGGTGACGATAGAGTATCGTATGAAAGAGCGAGCAATTGATCTACAGAGAGCGGTACGAAAAGGCAGAAAAACAGGCTCAAAAAATTTTCAGCCGCGGACTACAAAATTAACCAACCGTCCTGGAACTGCAATCACGCTCACACGTTCCTTACCTTCAAGCAAGGATGCAATTTTTAAATCCGCCAAGGCCAAACTCACCATTGCATCTCGATCCGCTCCAGTCGGCATACGAACAAGACCGCGCAGCTTGCCTTGGATCTGAACCGGTATTTCGATTTCTTCATCATGCAACCACTTTTCGTCGACCACTGGCCATGTAGCCAAGGCGACCGGTGCGCAGCGACCAAGCACTTCCCAAAGTTCCTCTGCAATGTGAGGGGCAAACGGGGAAAGCACGATGACAAACGGCTCAAGCATTGCCCGGGGACGATGCTTGAGGGGCGTGCAGAAATTCACAAACTCCATCATCCGGGCGATGGCGGTGTTGAATGAAAGCGATGCAATATCACTGGTCACCTTGGCAATCATTCGATTGAGTTCGCGATGTTGCTCATCACGCAGCTCGGCATCGACGACGGTGGAAGATACGCTCATCGCATCGGAACGTTCATCGACAATCAGTCGCCAGCAACGGTCCAAAAATGATCGAACGCCTCCGACACCAGAGGTGTTCCAGGGTTTCGTTGCCTCAAGTGGTCCCATAAACATTTCATAAAGTCGAAGTGAGTCAGCTCCAGACTCTCGAACAATAACGTCGGGGTTGACGACATTTCCACGACTTTTGGACATCTTATAAGCGCGGCTATCAACTCGAATCGAGGGAGTTTCTCGAAGTACAAAATGCTCCCCCTGTTTCTCAACCTGATCGGCATGAATCTTCGAGGGTTTGACCGGTAATGCATTCGCTCGATCGATCAGCGTGCCATCATCAGCAGGACTGTTTGTAATGCTCGTAGCAGAAATCCATTCACCATGAGTGTCCCGGTAACCAGTGAATTCCATTTCTCCAAGAATCATTCCCTGATTCACGAGTGTGCCGAAAGGTTCCAAGGTCGAAACATAACCACGATCAAAGAGAACTTTGTGCCAGAACCGACTGTAGAGCAGGTGGAGTACAGCATGTTCAGCACCACCAACGTAGAGGTCGACCGGCATCCACTTCCGTTCTATTTCGGGGTCGACAAAGCGTTGAGAGTTGTGAGGATCGAGAAATCGCAGATAGTACCAGCACGAACCGGCCCACTGCGGCATCGTGTTGGTCTCGCGCTTGTATCGTTTGCCGTCACGTTCTACGAAAAGCCATGAAGGATCCGCGCGCTCCAGTGGCGGTTCTGGACGACCGCTCGGACGATAGTCTGCAAGAATCGGAAGATCGATCGGTAGTTCTGCATCGGTGATCGCTCGCAAGACACCTGTCGGGCGTCCATCCGCGTCGAGTTCGTGCAGAATAGGAAACGGCTCTCCCCAGAATCTCTGACGGCTAAAAAGCCAGTCGCGCAATTTGTAGTTGACTGCAGGGCGTCCAAGTCGAGCGACCGACAGATCCTCGCAGACGCGGTGTTGAAAAGTAGAAGTGTCGAGACCCGTATAGGGCCCCGATGCAATGGCTCGACCATGACCGGTAAAGAGCGAAGATTCGTTGTGCGCTGTGTTCTGTGCAATGTTGTCGGGAACAATGACTTCGACGACATCGAGACCAAATGTTTCGGCAAACTCCCGATCACGCGCGTCGTGAGCGGGAACCGCCATGATCGCACCGGTTCCGTAGCTCGCAAGCACATAATCAGCGATCCAAATGGCAATGGGCTGCCCAGTCAGCGGATGGATTGCGTAGGAACCGGAAAAGATTCCTGTTTTCCCTTTTGCCAAGTCAGTGCGATCGAGATCGCTCTTGCGACTGGCGGATTCGCAGTAGGCCGCAACCTGATTGCTGCAATCGGGTTGGGTGAGTCGCATAACCGCAGGATGTTCTGGCGCGACGACAAGATAGGTGACACCGTAGAGGGTGTCGGGACGCGTTGTGTAAATGCGAAGGCTGTCGGTGGACGTGGATTTTGGAAAACTGGTTTGACTCCGTCGTAGGCGCCATGCATCGAACGCCTCTTTTGTTGGTCGATCGGTTTGTGGAGCGTTCGCGGAACAATCTCCAATAAAAAAATCAACCTCGGCACCCGAACTGCGTCCAATCCAATCCGACTGAAGTTTTTTGATACTCGCCGGCCACGAAACATGTTCAAGCTCGCGTTCGAGTCTATCGGCATACGCAGTAATCCGGAGCATCCACTGTCGCAGTGGAATGCGAATCACAGGATGGTTTCCTCGTTCGCTCACGCCACCAATCACTTCTTCATTGGCAAGCACAGTGCCGAGGGCAGGACACCAATTCACTGGCGCATCTGATTGATAAGCCAATCGATATTCATCCCGATAACGACCAACTGCCTCGTCGCCGAGTGAAGCAATGTTGTCGGGAATCGGAAGTTCACTGATTGGTCGGCCACGATCAAGTGATGGATCAAACCAAGTATCAAACAGCAGCAGAAAAATCCACTGCGTCCAGCGAACGTATTCTGGATCTGTAGTGGCAATCTCGCGACTCCAGTCGTAACTGAATCCGAGCATCTTGAGTTGTCTTCGAAATGTTTCGATATTTCGCTGCGTACTCTCTCGCGGTGGTGTGCCGGTACGAATCGCGTATTCTTCGGCGGGCAGACCAAAGGCATCAAAGCCCATTGGATGCATAACACTCGTTCCGCGCAATCGCTCAAACCGAGCAACAATATCTGTCGCGGTATATCCCTCCGGGTGTCCAACGTGAAGACCGTCGCCACTCGGGTAGGGAAACATGTCGAGCAGATAGGCCTTTCGCTGGCCAGGCAATGTTGGTGTAACGAACGTGGCATGGGTTTCCCACCACGACTGCCACTTTGGTTCGATACTCGAGGGAGTGTAGCGGGGCATCAATCGATCCGAGGGAAAAACGGTCTAAAAAAATAGTTCCACGAATCGGCAATCTGGCGGCGAGGAGGTTGCCTCCAGTCGAGAACAAATCGAACTGGTCGAACAAAGACTCGCAGATTCTAATGCTCTTGGCACGTACGACAACGTCATCGTCTCGCGTTCCGGCCAAAGTCATTCATTCTGAGATTTTGAATCGATGAGCACAGTCTCCGAGAAACCGTTCGTATTGCCCAGACGATTGCTGCGAGCCTGTCGAAGTGCATCAAGACGCATAAAAGTTGCCGATACACTCGGAACTCGATTCACCGGCGGGGAATTGCTACTTCGCATTCTTGCTGCACGAAGAGTACTCAATCGAGTACTGGCTCCCGAGGAACGTTTGGTGGGAGTGATGTTGCCGCCGACGGTCGCCGCGGTTGTCATAAACGCTGCTCTTTCGCTCTGCGGCCGCGTAGCGGTCAACCTTAACTACTCCACGTCTCAGTCAATTCTTGCAACGACGATCGAAAAAGCTGGTCTCACCCATGTGATCTCGAGTCCAGTATTTCTTGCCAGAGTAAAGCTTGATGTCGGAAACACGTTACTCGATGCCGGCACGCTTCGAAAGCAGGTCACGCTCGTCGATAAAATAATCTCTTTCGTTCAGGCAAAACTTTTGCCAATCTCAGTACTCGAACGCATGCTCGGACTCGACAAAATAAACCAAGACGACATTCTCACGGTGATCTTTACCTCTGGTTCAACTGGCGATCCCAAAGGGGTGATGCTGTCGATGGAAAACGTTGGCTCCAACGTTACGGCTATTGGAAGCCTGCTTCATTTGTCGCCGGGTGATGTTGCGATTGGAACGCTTCCGTTTTTCCATTCCTACGGGTATACGACTACACTCTGGACGCCCCTTGCGCTGGAACCCGCATGTGTCTATCACACCAACCCACTTGAGGCCCAGCAAGTTGGAAATCTTGTTCGCGAATTTCATGGGACAATTCTCATGACGACTCCGACTTTTTTACGCGGCTATATCCGAAGAATTCCAAGCGAGGATTTTGCATCGCTGGAAGTGGTATTTGGTGCCGCAGAAAAACTGACGCGTGAGGTGTGCGATGCGTTTGAATCGCGTTTCAAAGTGCGTCCATGGGAAGCCTACGGAGCGACAGAGTTGTCGCCCCTGGTGAGCGTAAATGTTCCTCCGACGCGGCAGGTTCCAGGCAGGCCACCCCAGGCCCGAGAGGGAACCGTAGGCCGACCTATACCGGGTTGCCGAACTCGAATTACACAGAGAGATTCGTTCATCGAGCTGCCAGTGGGTCAGGAGGGAATGCTTTGGATTTCCGGTCCCAACGTTATGAAAGGCTATCTCAATCGACCCGACCTAACAGCAGAAGTTGTGAAGGATGGTTGGTATCGCACTGGCGATATCGCGAAGATTGATGCCGATGGATTTATTACAATCACCGGCCGTCAAAGTCGATTTTCAAAAATTGGCGGTGAAATGGTGCCGCACATCCGTGTCGAAGAGGTGATCAATCAGGCATTTGGAGCATCGGGAGACGAAATCATTGCTGTGGTTGGGGCTGTTTCAGATTTGAAAAAAGGGGAACGATTGGTGGTGCTGCACCTCACTTCATCAATCACTCCGGTGATGGTCTGTAAGAAAATGTCCGAAATGGGGATTCCAAATCTCTGGATTCCTAGCCCGGATAGTTTTTTGGAGATTGATTCGATACCTGTTTTGGGGACCGGAAAACTTGATCTCAAAAGTATGGAAACGATTGCTCAAGAGCGATTTGGCGTAAGTAGTAATCGTTCGAGCGGGTGACATTTGTGAGCGATCCAACGGTGATACCGACCGATTCAAAATCCACAGATGATTCGAGGTCTCTTCGGAAGGAAGAGCTTCTGCCACGGTTGGAAGTGACGCTCGGAGAGGCGAACGAAATACGCGCGAACGTATTTGTACAAGTGCATGCTCGTGCGACGGATGACGTGGCCACAATCAACGCCACCAGCGTTGTTCAAGGCAGTCTTTGCGGTCCTTTCTGTCGATGGTCAACAACGCTTCCGAGCCGAACAGTTCTGAGAGATCTCGGAAAAGGAAAGACGGTTGCAGCGGTGGCAACGGTAGGCGATCCTGCATTCTGGTCGCCGGAACTTCCCAACCTCTACCGGCTCGAATCGGATCTCTCGTGCGGCGATAAGGTGGTTGCGACGTGGTCACAAGAGATCGGTTTGAGACGATTAGGGATTCGCGGGCATTCATTCTGGCTCGATGGAAAACGGCGGGTACCTCGCGGGGTTGCGCATTCATTGGGGAGCGTTGACCTCACGACGGCAAGGTCATCTTTTGCAGCGGTCCTTCAAAATTGGCCAGAGGACAATATCTGTACTGAAGCAGATGAAATAGGTGTCTGGCTCATGGCAAGGCTCTGGCCGGATGAAGGATCGAAAACCAGATCGAGTGAAGCGATCAGTGATCGTTTGAAGGCAATCGGGCAGCACCCGTCGGTGTGCTGCGTTGTATTGTCAATGGAGGATGCTGTCCGTCTGCAGTCGGTGATTCGTCGGCGAGGCACGCTGCTCGTTGGTTGCGAGGTGGATGGTGTTGCATCTCCTCCGGAAAAGATCCCGAGTGATATTGATTTTCTTCTTCTGACACTTTCACGCGGCGCGGTGCCTCATGTGGACTGGATAAATGCTCACGAGACATTGCCGTTGGTAGCATGGGAGCATTGTGAAGAGCATTCATCAGATGAATTTATTCGATGCCGCCAGCAGTGTGATGCCCTCCAGTCGAGGCTTGCCGCATGGGGTGTTGCGAATTCTAGCGAGCGAGTATTTCGGGACTGGGCCGGCTATGTTTTTGGTTGAGTAAGGCATTTCTTGTTGCTGCTGTCCTACTGCGGGCAACAATTAAGAAACACTCGTTGTGCGATGGAGTTTGTAGGTGAATCAAAAATCGGAACGATATTCTCGGCAGGTGCTTTTTGCCCCGCTTTCCAAAGGTGGCCAAGATCGATTGGCTTCTTCTTGCGCGGTGGTGGTTGGTTGTGGTGCTTTGGGATCAGTCTCTGCAATGGCTTTAGTGCGGGCGGGCGTTGGTACGGTGCGACTGATCGATCGGGATTTTCCAGAACTCTCAAATCTTCAGCGGCAGGTTCTTTTTGATGAAGACGATGTTTCTGCTGGCATCCCCAAATCGGTTGCAGCGGCACATCATCTCAAAAAGATGAATTCTGAGGTGATAGTGGTACCAATCGTGGCTGATATCACTCATCGAAACGCAGTTGATCTTCTTGGAGAATGCGATGTCATCATCGATGGAACCGACAATTTCGAAACGCGGTATCTTCTCAATGAAGTTGCCTGTCAGAGAGGTATTCCGTGGGTGCACGGCGGGGCCATCGGTGCCGAAGGTCGAGTGATGACCGTGATCCCTGGTCAATCAGCCTGTCTGCGATGTTTGGTGCCTGATCCACCTCAGCCAGGCACGCTGCCAACGTGTGACACGTCTGGAATTCTTGGGACCGCCTCGATGGTAATCGGCGCTTTGCAAGCGACAGAAGCAATTAAACTTCTGAGCGGAAATGCTGCAGATGTGATAACGGGTCTTACGGCGATTGATCTATGGACGGGCCAGTGGCAGCGAGTTTCACTGAAGTCGCTTTCGGTTCGAGGATGTCCAACGTGCCGTGAGCATGATTTTCCATGGCTGGAGGGACGTTTTCAGAGCACGGCACGAGTGCTCTGTGGGCGGGAGGCAGTTCAAATTGATCCACTGCAGCGATCCAGTCCAATTGATCTCGAACAATTAGCGAAGCGTCTGTCACTTCTTGGAAGAGTCGTTTCGAATCCGTGGCTCGTACGCTTTGAGGTTGAGCCGGGACTGTCGCTCTCAATCTTTTCTGACGGCCGAACCATTGTTTCTGGTACTCGTGAAGAGCCTCGTGCCCGCGCTCTTGTGGCCCGGTATCTAGGGGCGTGACAAACCATAGAGCGCTCTCCGGTTATGTCCGTCGCAGGAGAGCGATTCAATAAATGACGGTCCCCAAAAATGGAGCGATTAGAAATGAACGAATCAAACCGCCCTCTTGCACAGAGCGATCTGTTGGAGCTTAAACGATGGAATACGCCAACGATCTATAACGGCTGGGAGCAAATTACCCGGTGCGATCGAACAAAAATCGGAATCAATCTGGAAGAGACTCGCGACTTTATGCCGCAGATGGGCCCCATGATCGGCTATGCAGTGACGCTTGTGGTTGAGCCGTCGAGCGCAGTCCATCCCAAAACGAATGTGGACTCATGGTCGCAGTGGCGACGCTATGTGTCAGACATGAAAGGGCCAAAGATTGTTGTGGTGCAGGATCTTGATAAACCGAACGTCATCGGATCATTCTGGGGTGAGGTCAATGCAAATGTTCATCGAGCACTGGGTTGTGTGGGAACCATTACAGACGGTGCCATTCGCGATGTTGATGAAATGACAAGTGCAGGATTCAAGGCGATTGCCCGGCGTCTTTGCGTGGGGCATGCGTGGGTCTGTCCAGTTCGATGGGGCGGAGGAGTCGAAGTGTTTGGTCAATCGATCGAATCAGGACAACTCATTCATGCTGACAAACATGGTTTCCTCGCTGTGCCGAGAGAGGATGAGTCGGCGATCCTCGATGCCGCTCGATTTATGGACTCAAACGAATGTACCACCGTCATTGCTGCAGCTACACCACCAGCGGGTACCTCGAGCGAACAGCTTCTTTTGAATCTTGATACAGCGGCTTTAGAATTTCGCAATGCAGCAAGAAAAAGATTCAATTCAACCGGAGAATGGTAGAAACGGTGGCACCAGCTCAAGTTGATTTCGTTCAACATAGAACCCATGCACTTAGGAGTGACTCAGTCGTGAACAAAGTATTGTTGCCGAACCTGTTTTTAAAAAGTTGTTCAGTGTTATTCGTTGCGAACACTATTTTTATGACGCAAAGCGTGCCACAAGCCTATGCCCAACACAATTCGCTGAGCACGATTGAGCAAAAGACGGGATGGAAACTACTTTTTGACGGGAAGACCACATCCGGTTGGCGTAACTTTCGAAAAGATGACATTGGTTCGGGGTGGATGGTCAAAGATGAAGCTCTTGTACGCATGAGCTCCGGAGCTGGTGACATTGTCACGATCGATCAGTACGACAGCTTTGAATTGTCTATTGAATACAAAATTTCAAAGGCGGGAAATAGTGGAATCATGTTTCATGTGACCGAAGAATCTGACTCGCCGTGGAAAACAGGTCCTGAAATTCAGATTCAGGATAATGTTGACGGGCACGATCCTCAAAAATCGGGATGGCTCTATCAGCTGTATGAGCCATCGGCCGATGCTTTTACAAAGATTGTTCCCGATTCGACGCGTCCGGTGGGGCAGTGGAATCAGGTCATACTCAGAGTGACTCCCGAAGTGTGCGAGACGAATGTCAACGGAATTCGGTATGCGATATTCAAAAAAGGAAGTAAAGATTGGGAGAAGCGTGTTTCACAAAGTAAATTCTCGCAGTACCCATCGTTTGGAAAAGCAACAAAAGGGCATGTTTCCCTGCAGGATCATGGCGATGAAGTGGCCTATCGCAATATAAAGATTCGGGAACTCCACCAAGACGGTACTGTAGCCTCGAACGAAGTCGAAAGCATTCTGGCCGTGGGATATGAGGAAGCATTTCCGGGAGTGAGATGGTCGGGCTATGAGGCAATCGATCTCGATGGAAAGCCCCAGTCATTCCGACCGATTGTACTCACTCATGCGGATGATGGGTCTGGTCGGATATTTGTTGCAACACAGCAAGGTGTGATTCACGTTCTTCATCCTGCGGATCGTATGAAGGTGAGCAAGGTGTTTGCTGATCTCACTTCGAAGGTGACGTACAAGGACAACGAAAATGAAGAAGGCCTTCTTGGAGTCGCGTTTCATCCAAAATTCAAAGACAACGGAACGCTGTTTGTCTATTACACATCAGCGCAAAAAGATCAACACACTTCTGTCATCGCTCGTTTTCGCGTGTCAGCAGAAAATCCAAATCAAATCGACGCAGCCTTCGAGGAAGAAATTCTTGTTATTCCCCAGCCATTCTGGAATCATAATGGCGGCACTCTTTGCTTTGATTCGGAGGGTTATCTCTGTATTGGACTCGGTGACGGTGGCGCAGGAAATGACCCGATAGGCAACGCACAAAATCTTGAAACGCTTCTCGGAAAAATTCTTCGTATTGATATTGATCACAAAGACAACGGAATCAATTATGCGATACCGAAAGACAATCCATTCGTCGGTTGCGACGGCGTTCGGCCGGAGATTTATGCCAGTGGTTTTCGCAATGTGTGGCGCATGGCGTTAGATCGAAAGACAGGAAAACTGTGGGCAGCAGACGTCGGGCAAAATCTCTATGAAGAAATCAATCTCATTACCAAGGGGGGGAATTATGGGTGGAACCTTCGGGAAGGAGCACATCCATTCGGTGCGAAGCAGCCTGCTGAACCAGAAACACTGATCGATCCAATCTTTGAATACGATCATCGCGTCGGTGCTTCCATCACTGGAGGACTGGTCTACCGTGGCACAAAAGTGC
The DNA here is from genome assembly GCA_003669585.1 of Planctomycetota bacterium. GTDB lineage: Bacteria > Planctomycetota > Planctomycetia > Pirellulales > UBA1268 > QWOQ01. The sequence goes on from QWOQ01000015.1 coordinate 344,057, forward strand.
CAGAGCTTGAAGGAAAGTATCTCTACGCAGATTACGTTTCAGGAAAGCTCTTTGCGCTCCATTACGACGAAAAATCTCGCCAGATCATCTCTCATCAATCGATCTCAAGCCCTAAGTTGCCAGTGATCTCTTATGGAGATGACGAATCTGGAGAGGTCTACTTCATGGTAATTTCGGGGGATGGACAGGGCATCTACCGATTTGCATCGCAGATTAAAAATAGAGATCCAGTGACTTCTTCATCAACGCGTGAATGATGCCCATCGGGTGATAAGAAGCAAAAAGTGCCAGAAGATCAATTTGGCAATTCATGTCCAGTGCGATTGAATGCACCGAGAGTAGCCGCTTCCATGATTCGTTGTTCGGATGCTTCGTTTCGGTTGAACTCCGCTGTTACACGTCCTTCGGAGAGCACAACAATTCGATCGGACAGCGAGAGTAATTCCGGAAGCTCACTCGAAGTCACTAAAACGGCCATGCCGCGTCGACAGAGAGTGTTGATGAGAGCGTAGAGTTCGGCTTTGGCTCCTACATCGATGCCGCGCGTGGGATCGTCCAAAAGCAGAACTTCTGGCTGCGTGAGCAACCAGCGGGAAACAATGCACTTCTGCTGGTTTCCGCCAGAGAGTCCAAGAATGTTTGAAGAAAGCCCTGAAGTTTTTACTCCGGTATCTCGAATCGACTGTGCAACCATTGCTTCCTCGATTCGGCGACGTACAAGACCACCTCGAACGGCGCGAGAAAGCGTACAAAGACTGACATTGGATCCCACAGTGAGATTGGGGAAAACTCCAAGCCGCTTGCGATCCTCGCAGACCATCGCGATCCCTGCATCGCAGGCTTCTTGTGGGTGAGTAAAATGGACCGACCTGCCGCGAAGAAGAATCTCACCACTCCACTTCTGAGGTCCGGCTCCGAAAATCGTTTCAAGCAGTTCTGTGCGACCGGCTCCCATGAGCCCCGCGATGCCAAGAACCTCTCCTCGACAGACATTCAACGAGACTCCAGAGAGGCGATAGCCTCTCGCGTGACCGGGCCAGGGAACAAAAAGGTTGTGAACCTCAAGCACCCGCTCGCCTGGAATTCGGGGTGTATAGGCATGAGCATTTGAAATGTCTCGTCCGACCATCCAGCCAGTGACTTGCTGTGGCGAAGCAGCACTTCGATTTTCAGTACGCACCATTCGTCCGTCACGCAGCACCGCGATGCGATCCGCCAGTCGGAAGACTTCGTCCATTTTGTGTGAGATATAAATAATTGTGACACCCTGTGATCGCAGTCGTCCAATAACGCGTTCAAGACGGCGGGACTCCGATTCAGTCAGGGCACTTGTGGGCTCATCCATAACAACGATTGATGCGTCGAGTGAAAGCGCCTTTGCAATTTCAACGAGTTGCTGATCACCAATACGGAGGCCACCGGTTCTGGACAGAGGAGAAATGCGACACTCGAGCGAGTCGAGGAGTTCTTGAGATCGCTGTATCATCTGGCGTTCGTTCAGAAATCCGAGCGAAGTACGAAGCTCTCGTCCAAGAAATATATTTGCAGAGACAGAAAGATCCTCGACGAGATTGAGTTCTTGATGAATGATGGCGATGCCAGCGGCTTCTGCATCTCGCGTTGTCTTGAAACGAACAGGCACGCCCCGCACCCAAAGCTCTCCCTCATCGGGAAGATACACTCCCGAAAGAATCTTCATGAGCGTGCTCTTGCCAGCTCCATTTTCTCCACAAATCGCAAGGAGTTCGCCTGCTTGCACGTGAAGCGTTACGTCATCAAGCGCAATCACTCCCGGAAATTGCTTGGTGATACCAAGCATTGAAACGACAGTATCGTGCTGGTCCATGAGTGAACCTAGAGTGAACCTAAAAGCGACGAGATTCCCACACGCGCAGAATTCCTAGCAGAACAAGGGCAGCAAGACCTGATGCAAGGCCAACGCGTGCTCCTGCCGTCATAGAAATAATCATTCCACAGAAAATGGAGAGAGTTGGAATCGCACAGAGGCCCAAAGACCCTGGTAACAATCGGCGCCCGCCAGCGGCAAAGTGTCCAAGTTGTCCTAGTGTCACCGCGATCACCACAACAATTCCAACGATCAGTCCTTCATAGACATCCGCTCCGGTCTTAATGATCTTTGAGACCGCATCGATCACCACTCGTAGAAAAATTGCTCCAAGAATCGTGCCGGGTACAGATCCAATTCCGCCGGAAAGCGAACAGCCTCCTACGACGGCTGCAGCGATGGCATTGAGTTCATGGCCGCGCCCCTGATTCACCGGTGCCGCAACGGACTCATTGGCCACATAAAAAAGTCCTGCAAGAGCCGCCGTCATGGCTCCGTAGCAGTAGGCAAACCATTTAATATTGTCTGTCCGTATTCCACTGAGTCTGGCAGCTTGCTCATTGCCTCCAAGGGCATAAAGATGTCGACCAAGTACCGTTCGAGTGAGAATAATCCATGTAAAGAGTGCGAGTACTCCAAAAACGGCCACCGAAATCCATACATTATCTCGTACCGTCTTGAAAAACGGATCATAGACATTAATCAGGGCACTCTTGGTGGGAGTAAAAGAAGCGGTGGTGCTTTCGCACAGAGCGCGTGCAAAGCTTCGCAGTCCAACAAGCGTCGCGAGCGTTGCAATAAACGGAGGCAGACGGATAGAGGTAACAAGCCATGCATGAAGGGTTCCGACCAAGAAACCTGCGGTCAGCGAGGCTCCAATTGCCGTAACCACAGCCAACGGACCCACTGGTTTGAAGCCAATCATTTCCGCTGGAGCCAATGCCAGCATCGTCGCAGCGCAAACTGTTCCTGAAAGCGCGATCATCGATCCCGCTGACAAATCGATTCCCCCGGCGATAATAACTACGGTTGCGCCCAGAGCAAAAATACCGAGAAGCGCAGTGTTGCGGGCAATGTCACGTGCACTTTCCAGCGGCTTAAAATAATAGCTGTGGTTCGCGTCAATGAGTGCCGTTATTGCAACAGCCAAAATAATTGCCAGCACAAGCGCCCACTCGCTTGAGCGCAGCAAAGAACGGCCGGGGAAGCTTGAATCTGAAGGCGACATAACCGAAAGTTCTCAGGAACTCGAGAGCTTATAGGTTGCAAGCCATTCACGAAATTTCGTCAGCGGCATAAATTCAACGACATCCGAATCAACGTCAGACGCCTTGAGCGGTGACCCCGAATCGGGAACAATCAATCGCAACCCGGTCGTGTAGAGATCACCGTCAACCTCACCGGCCCGAGGAAACATTTCCTTCACAACCGCTTCGTTCCCGGCGATCATAGCTGAAAGCAGGCGAACGGTTTGAATTCCCATATCAAAGGGATTCTGTGCGACCATTGCATCAATACGCCCCTCCGACATGTGCTCAAGTGCCGATGCCTGTGCATCAAAAGTAATGACGGTGACCTTCTCGCGAACACCTCGCTCCTGAACCACTTCCGCAATTGCGGGTGCATCGTACGCCCAAATACCAACAAGCGCTGTCAGGTCGGGATGATTCACCAGCGCGGATCGGACATTGTCGCGAGCCTTGGAAAGATCCATCTCGTCGCTCATTCGATCAACTTCTTGAAACTGTTCGCCAACAGCCGACTTAAATCCATCCATCCGGTCTCGTGCATTGTCGTTGTCAGTAAATCCAGCGAACTGAACAAATCCACCCTCAGTCTTTTTTCGACTTTCTAGAATTATTTTTGCGGCTGCTCCGAGCACTCGACCACCAACAATATTGTCTGTGCCGATGTACCATGGACGTGCATCTCGAAATTTCTCACGATTCACATCGGCATCAACAGTAATAACCTTCACGCCCTTTGCGGAAAGAGACTTCATCTCTTCGACGATGGCTACGTTTTCTGCCTGAATCACAGAGATGGCAACGCCAGCAACATCCGATTGACTGGCAAACTGTCTGAGTTTTTCGATCTGTCCCTGTGCCGTTCCATTATTTTTTTCCATCACGACGCTGAGGCCTTGAGCGCCAATATCAAAGCGTTTTGAACCTTCAATGAGACCGGCGTTGCACGCATCCCAAAATGGATCGTCACCGTTTGTCAAAAAGATTAATCGTTTGGCAGTTGTCCCAGAAGCGGGCTTCGCTGAGGCATTTGGAATGTCTCCGGGCTTGGAACCACCACACCCCGATGAGAAGACTGCTGCAATCGTAATACACAGGGCGAGTGATGAAAGCAAAACAGGAAAAGCGTGTCGAGACTTCACAGGCATGAGGGTAATGCTCCTAAAAAAAGAAACTTAAACCTTTCGCTGCGTGGCTTTGTGAGTGACTTATTTCCAGAGGCTTACGATGCGTAGGCCTCTCGTTTTGCAACTCAATGCCTCGAAGCAGGAATGAGGAGTTTAGAAGTGAACTCAGAGCATTCGCAAGAGCCTGCCTCGCAGGTCGCTCGTCACAGGTATAGAAGGAAGCAGTTTACAATCGATCTGTGCATTGCGGGAAATATGACGGACGCGTCTGAGGGACGCTCAGAAATTCCGAAATGATCATTCGGAATCGGTTTGCGGTGTTTTTCCTTGGTAGCTCATGTCGAGAAGGTCCATCGGATGACCTATCCAAAAACGGTCTCGGTTGACAGTTGCTCCTCGCGTAATCTGCAAAAGGCATCCAGCATTGGCAGTGAGAACAAGAGAGGCGCCGGTTGATTCAATGGCTGTTAGTTTTCGTGATTGGAGTTGTTGCGACATCTGAGGATGGGTCAGGTTGTATGTGCCTGCCGCACCGCAGCAGAGATCACCTTCCGGTAGATCGCGAAGAATGAGGCCGGGAATGCTCTGCAGAATACGTCGAGGAGCTTCTCGAATTTTCTGCGCGTGAGCCAGATGACAGGCATCGTGATAGGTGGCGATCCGATTGATTTCTCCCGTTGGTGGAATGAGTCCGAGAGCGTCGAGAAATTCGTGAACATCTTTTACCTTGTTCCCAAGTGCGATTCGCTCAGCTTGTCCCACATCATTCGGCCAATGGTGTGAATAATCCTTGAACATCGCGCCACATCCCGCGACATTCACGATCACGGCATCGACATCAGAAAGATTGAAGGCTGCAACGTTGTCGTTCGCGCACTGCAACGCAGGTGCGGAGGCGCCGCCGTGATAATGTATGGCGCCACAACAGCTCTGAGTTCTTGGAATGATGACGTCACATCCGTTGCGTTGTAAAACGCGTGCTGTTGCCCAGTGAGTGTGACGAAACATCGCGTCGGCAACGCATCCAGTAAACAAAGCCACTGTGGCTCGTCGAGGCCCAATCGCCGGGAGTCTCTCGGGAAGGCGGGGAGTGGCGCGTTTCGCTGGCGGTAACATGGAAAGCAGACTCTGCATGGTAGCAGGCAGCAGTCGTGTTATTCCCAATGCTTGCGCAAGCCGAAGGACTCCGAGTTGCTGCGCGATCCGAGCTGGCCACAGTGCCGCTCGAAGCCTTGAGGGATATGGAAAGAGCCAGAAGAGAACCCAACGGTGAAAGAAATCGTGGCCCTTTCCAAATCCCATAGCAGACTGTTGCTCCATGCCAATTCGAAATGGCTCAATCAATCGACCATACTGAACACCCGAAGGACAGGCTGTTTCGCACGCACGACAGTCGAGGCAATTATCAAGGTGCTCACGAACTGTGGGAGATAGTTCGAGTCTTCCATCTGTAACAGATCGCATGATATGAATCCGACCGCGAGGCCCCTCATTTTCATCCCCTGTTTCCAGATACGTTGGACAACTCGCGGTACACAGACCGCAGTGCACGCAGTCAAGAAATCGACGATAGTCGATTCCAGCACCTGGATTGGATGTGGCTTGGGTACTCGGAATGTTGATCGTTGTAAGTGATGGCGTGGTAGGCATTGGTGATCGAATGAGTCGTAGGAATAAATGAAGATTTCAAAAGGAGTTACATCGAACGGTAAAGAAATTTTCCAGGGTTAAGAATTCCACTGGGATCAAATGCACGCTTGACGCTTTCCATAACGCGGATGGACTCTGGGGATGGACCCCACACTGACGCAAGCGTACGGTCTGGAGGACCGCCCGACACAATGTGTGCCCAGCCGTTCATCTGTCGCACAAAAGGATGCACGGTGTGTACCAACCAGCCGGCATCGGCCGGAGAGGTATCGTACACTGCAAACAGACAACCACTGGCAGCATGAACCTGTATTGAGGGCCGGCTCGATGATGCAAGAACCCCGTCGTTTTCAAATGCTTTGAGCACATCCACGACCTTGCTTGGACGAACAGAAATCATCAAAACCATTTCTCCATCGGCCCCAGCCGAACCACCCGCGAGATCCCGCAATGCAGAAGACTCAAGAGAACCGATAATTTCCCGAGATTTGAGACCGACCGTATCGAGATGACCTGAAATCGATCGCTGCTGGCCTTCAACATCCTGAAGCGAGCCGCACAAACCGATTACGATCGCATGGGGTGCGCCGCGATACTCGACGGGCATCCACTCACGGTTTGTCCAACGCGTGCCGGAAAGAATTTCTAAAACAGCAGGCTGTTGAAGGGCTTGAACCATTTTTTCAAGACACATTTCAGCTTGGTCGAGGTGCTCGATTCCAACGGCACAAAGCAGTCGGGTCGATGGAAGGGGCTGAACCTTGAGCGTCAGTTGCGTGACGATGCCGAGCGTTCCGAGAGACCCTGTCAGAAGTTTACAGAAATCGTACCCGGCGACATTTTTTACGACACGACCACCGGCAGAAAAACGTATGCCACGACCATCGATCGCGGAAATCCCAATCACCATATCTCGGATGGTACCGTAGCCACTCTCGAAAGCTCCGGACCAGTCACACGCCACAATGCCGCCGAGCGTTGCGCGTTCGGGGTGAGGCACATCGAGGGGCAGCCACTGATTCTGTTCAAGAAGGACCTCTGTAAGAGTTTGAAATGGGAGTCCGGCCTCGACAGTGATCGTCATGTCGCGTGCAGCATAGTCCAGCACTCGCGAAAGACCGGTGGTCACAACGCGGAAGCCAGGAATCTCGCGAAGAAGACCGTAGTCGAGAGAAGTGGCCCCACCCACGATGCACACGCTTGTGCGTTGGTCTCCTGCGGCACGAACAATTTTCGATACGTCTTCGGATGTTGAGACGATCTCACTGTGTGTGGTAGTTGATGGAGATTGAACAGTCATTCGAAAGAAGACCAACTATTATAAAATGAAACAAGTGAATGAATTTAGAGTCCGCCCCGACGTCTGGGGTGTGACTGCGTAATGCCACATCCTGCGAGTGTCGGAAGCATTTTTCCAGCCCCGAGTCGACCGTCGGGATTCACCGCGTTGCGAAATCGTCGCATGACATCAAGATCGTCGGCGGAGAACATTCGATCCATAAGCGAAATCTTTTCAACACCGATGCCGTGTTCTCCCGAAACACTGCCGCCACAAGCAAGGCATTCTTCAAGAATTTCTTGGCCAACTCGGATGACGCGTTCAATTTGGTCGGGTTCGCGTTCATCGAAAAGAAGGTTGGGATGAATGTTTCCATCTCCAGCATGTGCCACGTTAACAATCTCAATCCCGCTTCGAGCGCTTAGGTTTGCGATGTATTGAAGAATGTGTGGAAGAGCCGATCTCGGAACAACACCATCTTGCGTGGTGTAGTTGGGAGCAAGTCTACCAATAGCCGCGCCGGTCAGTTTGCGGCACTTCCAGAGTTTCTGGCGTTCGGCAGAATCGCGAGCGTGCCTCACACCGGTGGCTTTACATTCGGTGGCGAGTTCAACAACGCGTTCCATCTGCTGATTGATCCCATCTTCAATTCCATCTACTTCCACCAATAAAAGAGCCGCGGCATCGAGTGGAAATCCAAATGAAAATGCCGCTTCGAGCGCACGAACAATTCCCTGATCCATCAGTTCGAGTGCTGCTGGAATGATTCCAGCACCGATGATCTCGCCAATCGTACGGCAGGCTTCGTCAACCGATCCATACTCAATCAGCATTGTTCTCACAGCCTGAGGCAGTCTTGTGAGACGAACCCACACTCTCGTCACAATCGCGAGCGTTCCTTCGGAGCCAACAATCGCACCTGTCAGATTGAGGCCTGGGGTACGCGATGGTCCTCCGGTGCGAACGATTGATCCGTCAGAAAAAACAACCTCCACTCCAAGAACGTGGTTGACGGTCACTCCGTATTTGAGCGTGTGCGGGCCGCCGGAATTCGTGGCAGTATTACCACCGATTGTGCAGGCTCCTTGGCTGGATGGATCTGGCGCATAGTGATAGCCAGTGCCTTTGAGACGCTCGTTTAACTTGATGTTTACAACACCGGCCTGCACAACGGCGTAGCGATCTCGAAGATGAACTTCTTCAATCGCTGTCATTTTTGTGAGCACGATCAACATGCCACCGCCAACCGGCAGAGTTCCTCCGGCAAGACCCGTTCCAGCACCTCTGGCAACAATCGGAATATCGAACGCACAGGCAATTCGAACGACATCGGAAACCTGCTGAGTCGTGGTTGGAAAAACAACGATGTCAGGACAGTGTTTTTCGATGACGTAACCGTCACACTCATACGCCATCATGTCACCCCGATCCCAGAGAAGACCATTCGCACCCACAGTTGCGGTGAGTGCATCAAGGAGAGGTCTGGAGAGCGTGGCAATCATGAGGGGTTTCTGAAGAAGAGGGACGACGAGCAAAAAACAGCAGTTTAGTATCGCAGACCATTTCGTCGCAGGTGGACAAGCGACGGTTCTCCCACACTGTTCGAGGCATCTACGACCGTCGCAATGAGGATCGAATGGTCACCACAATCCATGGCTGACCGGCTTTGGCATTCGAGCCAGCCGGGGCCACCTACAAAAACTGCAGCACCACACGGAGAGCGAGAAACGGTTAGCCCATCAAATGGATTATATCCATCGAGCGCAGGTTTCCCGAATTTTCCGAGAATCGATTTCTGTGATTCGCCCAAGATGTTTACAACAAAATTCTGCCCAGAGCTTGCGAACGTGAGAAGTTCGCGATGAGTCCCGATCGCAACGCTGATGCAGGGCGGATCGAAGCCGGCTTGCATCAGCCAACTCGCAAGCATTCCACGGTCGGTTTCTCCATCTCGCCACGTAAGAACAAAAAGACCGCTTGGAATTTTTCCAAGCATGGCGCTGATTGCAGACGACTGAAAAGGAGCAGGAATCTCTGACATCATAAAGAGTTGTTCATTGAAAGGAGAGAAAGAGCCAAAAAGCGGGAGACAATCCAAAGAGGCGAAATGCTTAGTTTAAGAGAGGTGAGTAACTTTCGTGGAGTGTGGTCGACAATCGAGAGAGGTTTGTGAGGTGATTTAGGCAGGCAAGGAAAGAGAGCAACTCAATACCCTTGCCCCATTTCACATCGTTGATTTTTGGATGCATCTCATTCTGAAATATTCTATCCCAAGAATGCGGTTGTGTGTCACAAGGAGCCGAATAGTCTGTGGAGTCCGAGGAAAGATCACTAGAGTGCGAACCGAAGATTGATTTTTTCCAGAGAGTCTGTTTCTGCATGCCAAGAGGATGCGAGCGTCCACGAGAATCGTGCGATCTACAGTTATGATTCAATCCACAAATACCGATTGGTCGGGATACTTTCGGTTTTTCCGAAGGTTCCCTGATTTGATATCGAGAATATTTCAGTGGAAGTGGGTTCCAAGGGGTCAAAGAAATTGTCGGCCAGGGATTCAGCGTCGAACTGTTTTCTGTGAATTTGTGTGCTGCGCGGCACTTGCATTTGGCTTCTCCATGACTGCGAAAGCGGCGCTCGAAGAATCACTGTTTCTACCCTCCCCCACGTCGGATTTAGGCGATGCTTCGGGGCTATACATTCCGGAACAAATTGAATCCGATCAAATTTCAGAATCGATTCACAAACTTCCGTCATTTCATTCCGGCGGCCCTCTTCTCACCGATGTTCCATGCGAGGAGATGCCAAGTTGCCTCGATGACTGCGTTGTGACTGGCTCAGAATGTTCCGAATGTTTTGATGACATTTGGAGACAGAGGCCATGGTCCTGGCAACTGCTGCCGGACAATCTGATCTACACCAGCTATCTCGCTGGGCCGAAGGAACCGCGTCTGGCTACCGCTTGGTACGACGATACCGCAACGGATCCATTTAATTCATCGATGCAGGATGGCTGGAAGTGGGACATGACGGCTGGAGCGCGCGTGTCGCTCGTTCGCTATGGCTCCAGTCCCGTCCTTCATCCACAGGGATTCGAAGTGCAGATCGAAGGAGCGGCGTTCGTGAGACTCGATCAGCAGGACGAGACCGATCTGCGATCATCCGACTACCGTTTTGGTGTGCCGCTTGTTTACGGCATCGGTCGCTGGCAAACAAAACTGGCCTATTATCACCTGAGCGCCCATCTTGGCGATGAAGCGATGCTGAAATATCCAAGTTTTGTCCGTGTGAATTACCTGCGGGACGCGATTGTGTGGGGTAATTCCTTCTATCTTTTTGACTGGATGCGAATCTACGGCGAAATGGATTACTCTTTTAATAACAGTGGCGGTTCGAAGCCTTGGGCGTTTCAGTTTGGAACGGAGTTAATCCAAGCTCGTCCCACGGGCATCCACGGCGCACCCTTCTTTGCAATCAATGGCATGTCACGGCAGGAACTCGACTGGGGTGGAAATGTCTGCATGCAAACGGGCTGGGGCTGGCGAGGAAGACGCAGCGAAAAGCTCTTGCGCATCGGATTTGAATATCTCTATGGATCTGATCCGCAGTATCAGTTTGTAAACTACAAGCAGAACCGCTGTGGCATTGGAATATGGTACGACTTTTGAAGAATGATTGATGGGCCGACGGTCGTGCATGCTCTGATGCGTGTAAGGTGTTGCCGGCAGTGCTTGGGAGCCTGTGCGTGCCTCTGCTGACAATTGAAACCACCTGCGACGAAACGGCCGCCGCTATTATTTCGAAGGATCGAAGGGTTCTTTCAAGCGTTGTTGCAAGTCAGGATGAACTTCACGCTCGCTGGGGTGGAGTGGTCCCAGAAGTCGCATCAAGAGCTCATCTGGAACGAATCATTCCGGTTATTGACGAAGCTCTCGTAAAAGCCGGCATCGCAATTAGTGATCTCGTTGCAGTTGGGGTTGCTGTGTCGCCTGGACTCGTCGGTTCGCTTTTAGTGGGTGTCTCGGCAGCAAAAGCGATTGCGGCAACACTCAACATTCCCTTGGTTGGCTACGACCACATTGCTGCGCACGTGTATGCCTGTCGTGTTGCGCACGGCGATGCAATGCAGTGGCCTTGCGTGGCGCTGGTTGTCAGTGGAGGGCATACTTCTCTTTTTCACGCGATCAGTCCGCTCGAGCTCAATCGTCTTGGAGGCACCATTGACGATGCCGCCGGTGAAGCCTTCGATAAGGCAGCAGCACTTCTTGGTCTGGGATATCCGGGAGGCCCACTCATTGAAAAAGCCGCAGTGGGTGGTCGAGCAGACGCGTTTCGATTCCCGCGACCACTTTCCAGCGATCGCACGCGACTGGACATGAGTTTTAGCGGACTCAAAACTGCGCTGCGATATGTTGTGCGTCCGGTGGGCGTTGATCCGGTGCCGCCACCGCCGACTGGACAAAAAAGAGCGGATCTCGCCGCAAGTTTTCAGGAAGCGATCGTCGATTCGATTCTTGCAAAACTTTTCCTAGCAATTCAACATACCGGCGCGCACACGCTGGCTGTGGGAGGGGGCGTTGCGGCGAATAAAAGATTGCGAGCAGCGATTGAACAATTCGCAATCCAGCAGCGAATCAGAGTGCTTATTCCACCCCCAAGCCTTTGCACAGACAACGCAGCCATGGGGGCTATTGCATGGGAACGACTGGAACAAGGCAGCGTCGATGGACTCCAATTAGATATTCATCCAGGGACTGATCGGACCAAAGCATATCGCTCATAGAGAGCAATTCGAAAACTCAATGTTTCACATTGTCCAGCTTGGTTTGAACATTATCGTCGCGCGTGAGTATATTCCATCGGTAATAAAGGACATGAGAAATGAAAAATAAGAATCAATTCAATGGAGACTCTGCAATGACAAGCAAAAAAATAGTTTCTCGAACTCAACAACGAATTCACATCAAGACTCTGGCGAGAGCGGCGGCGCTCGTTCTTATTATTTCTGGTCATGTGTCCGCCACTGACTGGGGTCAGTGGCGCGGTCCAAATCGTGATGGAGTGTCGACAGAACGTCCGCTGGTTGATCGCTGGCCTGAGGGAGGACCCACTTTGTTATGGAAGGCTCCCGGGATGGGGATTGGATTTGCCGGAGTGTCGGTTGTTGGAGATCGAATCTATACGATGGGAGATCTTCCTAACGGACAACAATGTGTTCTTTCGATCGAGACGTCCACAGGCAAGCAAGTATGGGCGACGCCGATCGGTCCTGCGTGGACCGACAACTATAAAGGTCCGCGGTGTACTCCGACGGTGGATGGAGATGCGGTGTATGTGGTGAGTTCCCATGGATCTATCGCATGTATAAACGCAGTCGATGGAAAGCCTCGTTGGGCTCGCGATTTTAAAAATGATTTTGGTGGAAAGATGATGTCTGGCTGGGGTTTTAGTGAGTCTCCACTGATCGATGGTGAATTCCTCATCTGTACGCCCGGTGGCGAACAGGCTCTGCTTGTATGTCTTCAGAAAAAGACCGGCAAGGATGTGTGGCGCACTCCTTCAGAGGCCAACATGGGCACCAAGGGGAAGGATGGGGCGGGCTACTCGTCGGTGGTTATTTCCAACGCAGTCGGAAGAAAACAGTACGTGCAGTTGATTGGCCGCGGTGTGGTTGGCGTGGATGCCAAAACAGGCAGGCTCCTCTGGGGCTACAACAAGATCGCGAACGACACGGCGAATATCTCGACTCCGATTGTCAAGGATAATCGCGTTTTTGTTTCGACGGGATACGGCACAGGAGCCGCTTTGGTTGAACTCTCTCAAGGAGGACCAACCGGCGTCGTTTCAAAAGAAGTCTGGTTTCTCGAGGCGAAGGATCTTCAGAATCATCACGGCGGCATGGTTCTGATAGGCGACCATATTTATGGTGGTCATGGAAATAACAACGGTTTCCCAATCTGCATTGAGATGAAGACCGGAACCATTGCCTGGCAAAAAGAACGTGGTCCGGGAACGGGCTCGGCCGCAGTCATGGCAGCCGACGGAAAACTTTATTTTCGATATGAAAATGGCTTGATGGCACTGATCGGCGCGACTCCCAACAAGTATGAAGAGTTTGGAACATTCCAGATTCCAGACGTTAGCCAACCAAGTTGGTCACATCCAACGGTGGCGAATGGAAAACTGTTTCTTCGAGAACAGGATTCTCTGTATTGTTACGACATCGCTGGAAGTGCAAAAGCAAGTCTACCAACAAAGAAAAATATCCTTGTTGGAGCGAAATAGTTTCTTGATTGTGATGCGTCGATCGATACATCTCGATGTAGAAAAAAGCATCGATGCGAAAGCGATTCCAACCAAAGGAATCGACCCTCACGTTCTGGCAAGACAGGCTCAGTAGCCAGAGTATTTCTCAAACTCGTCATAGGGACGTTGCTCAAGATTTACAAATCTTGTGAAGTCGCTTTGCCAGAGAAGTTTAATATCTCCAACAGGTCCATTTCGCTGTTTGGCAATAATGATCTCCGCCTGCCCTTTGGTGCGTTCACGGTCTTCATCGTTGGTCTGGTAATACTCTTCGCGGTGCACAAAAAATACGACGTCCGCATCCTGCTCGATAGCTCCACTTTCGCGAAGATGGTTGAGCCGGGGGCGATTATCTCTCGACGCCTCTGCCTGTCGATTGAGTTGGGCGAGGCAGAGCACCGGGATGTCGAGTTCACGGGACATCATTTTGAGTCGTCTTGCAATTCGCGCAACCTGCTCTTGGCGAGGATCACGTGGGTTATCGGGTTCTATTAATTGCAAATAGTCGATCACAATGAGCGACAGTCCTTGCTTACGTTTTAGACGACGCGCCACCGCAGCGATTTCCGTCAGCGTTCTTCCAGGAGCATCGTCAATAAACAGTGGAGCGGAACTGATCTCCGATGATTTTTGCACCAGCCGACGCCGATCTTCTTGAGAGATCGTGCCGTTTCGAAGTCGATGGCCATTGACTCGCGCTGACGAACAAAGCAAACGATCCGCAAGCTCAAGGCAGGCCATTTCAAGGCTCACGAAGAGCACGGGCATTTTGAGATTCATTGAAACATGCTCCGCGATATTCATCGCGATCGCAGTTTTTCCCATACTCGGCCGAGCCGCAAGGATTGAGAGCTCAGAATTGTGAAGACCTCCGCAGAGCGAATCGAGTTCAGTAAACCCCGTCTCAACTCCCCCGAGTGCGTGTTCGTTCTTCATTCGAGCGTCCATACGGGACAAGGCTTCCTGGAGGACATCGCTGATGCCCTTTGCCTCTGTATTTGTCCGACGTTCGAGAATTGAGAAAATGCGTTCTTCCGCACGCGAAACGAGCTGTCGTGGTTCATCAAAGGCATCGTATGCTTCGCGGAGAATATCCGAACCGGCATCAATCAAGGATCGAAGCATCGCCTTGTCGCGAACGATGTCCGCATAGTGTGTCGCATGAGCAGCGTGCGGAACCGATTCAAGGACCTCGGTGAGTGAATTCACGCCGCCAATTCGTTCGAGATCCCCCGCAGTTCGAAGCCGCTCCAGAACAAGTGTCATATCGATGCGTTTTCCAGCATCGTGCATGGCGAGAAGGTGACGGTAGAGAATTTGATAAGACTCGTCACAAAAGTCTTCAGGACGCACCACAAGGGCAACGTCGTCGCAGACGTTTGGCTTGAGCAGAATACTGCCAAGAATAGCCCGCTCGGCATCCATGTTTGATGGACGAGTTCGCGAATCGGGAATGATGTTTCCGGAAGTGCGACCATCACGAACGGGGGATTGTTTTTGAGCAGCAGTCATCTTGAAGCCTCCATGCCACTTTTTTCCCGTCGATCATCGCTGCAACCGTTGAAGATTCAGCTGCACGTTGCGTAAAGGCGCCGCCAATGGTGGCCAGAACAGCTCAAATAGGTTGTCACTTGCCGGGACCGCCTGAATCTCCACTGCTCGATGGCACGACCCAGACCTTCAAATCGCCTTCAATATCTGCAGCAAGCCGAACACGAACTGTGTAGAGGCCAACCTCTTTCAAAGGGCCCTGCAAAATAATATTGTCGGCAGTCACCACGAGATCCTGCTGCTTGAGTGAGCGTGAAATTTCCACAGCCCCGACAGAACCATAGAGATGACCTTCGTCGTTTGCGTTTGCTTCGATCGTAACGCTCGTGCGAGAAAGTTCTTCGAGAAGACTTCGAAGAACAGAAAGTCGCTCACTGGCGATTTCGTCCAGTTTCGCCCGATGCTTATCGACCATTCGTTTGTGATGGTCGGTTGCGATTGTGGCCAGTCCTTGTGGCAGGAGATAGTTATATGCGTAGCCTCGTTTGACTTCGACCACCTCTCCCTGTTTTCCAAGATGCTCAATGGTGTGTACGAGGAGGAGTTCAACGCCACCTCTTTTGCCTTTTGGAAGACGGTGAGAACGAGAGAGTCTAAGACTTGGTGCAAGTAGTGCAGGCATCGACATATCTCCAAAAAAATGGACCGACGAACAAAGTCGGTCGACTCTGTTCGAACGCGGATGCTGAAATCCACGCTTCGTAGTAAAAAAAGAAAACAAGAAAACAGGAACTGCGGAATGAACTCTGGAATTATCAAAACCCTCGCCAAACATGCCAGCGGAACCGCAGAAAACCCGCTGCAACTGTATTTTTCAAGGCAATTGTCAACTGCTCAGCACTCCACCAGAGCAAATCCGATGAAGTGAGGCACACTCAAAAAATTCAAAAAACGATTTGAAACGGTTCGGAATTCTGGAAATTCAAAAAGGAATGTCATCATCCGAAGCCATGGTTCCCGGACCGTCATGATCGGCAATCGCCTGGTCAAAGCCTTCGTCGGTCGAAGCTGTGTCGCGTCCGGCGACTGCACGAGTTTTCGATCGTGCTCCCTCTCCACGCGGACCGTCTCCAGAACGTCCGCCGAGTAGCTGCATGCGTTCTCCGACAACTCGAAGCTTGGAGTTCTTTTTTCCGTCTTTCTCCCACGTGTCGAGCTTCAGCCGTCCTTCAATCATGATTGGGGAACCCTTGGTCACATATTCGCCGGCCACTTCGGCCGTTCTGCCCCACAAAGTAACATCGACAAACGTGGTCTCTTCGACCCATTCGCCGGTTGCCGTTTTGCGACGGTCATTGACCGCCAGACCGATGTCAGTAACGGCAGTTCCATTGGCGATATATCGCAGCTCTGGATCCCGAGTGACATTTCCGAGAAGAATTACCCGATTAAAACTAGCCATCGAAAGCCTCCTGAATTGGACCCGCACTGTTTTCGCATTGTGGGTCGCTGGTTGACGCGAACAGAGAACATATCCGTTGGTTCAGATTTTGAGCAGAGCCGAATCCTACGCAGCCACTGCAATCGCCTTTGCTTGAGGTTTGCTGGTAGTCGACAGCTTCTGGCAGAGAAACAATCCTTTGAGAGAAAAAAAGAAAGAGAGGGGAAAAAAGAAGCGAATTCATCAGAGGAATGGAACTGCCTGCTCGTTGGTCAAGCGATGCGGCACAAGGTCGAATAGGTGTACGTGCGTTCATATATTCTGTTGTACGGACTTCTATCGTCGGTTGCAAGATTTTTTTCTACATTTTGCGTGGATGCAATTTCCGCTTTCTTTAAGGCGTCAAACAGAGCCGTCTCGAACGATTTACGACCGTTCAGATTGCAATTCAACATTGGAAAAACAGAACAAGTCTCCATGCAACTCTATCGTCACAATTATGGAGCAAGAGTCTTTGACTCGCGGTGGATTGCCTCACATCCAATCAGCGTTCTGAAGAGTAAAATCTTTCAAAAACGTTGGCTGAGCCGCTGAACCCCTTAGAATAAAAAAGAGAGCAAGGGGGCATTCAACAAAAAGTCACACGTAAAAAATCAAACAACCGGAGCAGGTTGGGGCGTGGGGCGTTTGGGCGCAACAACTCCGCTCTCGAGGGCATGTTGAACCATTGCGTCGGCCAGTCGAGCATCCACTTTCAGCACAAGCTTGCGAATGATGTCATCTGAAATAGTGCATTGACGCTCCATCGCCGCGAGATTGGCACTTTCCATTTTGAAATAGGTGAGCCAGTAGAGTCCCTTTTTGTGGCCTTTGATCGGAAAGGCAAGTTTTCGCTCATCCCAAACTCGTGCCGCGAGAATTGTGCCGCCATGCTGGGTGATAAGATCGGAGATTTGAGTAGAAAGAGCGACAGAGTCTCTGGAGTACTTCGCTGGGTCGAGAATGAACATACCTTCATAAACGTTTTGCATACGATTTGCTTCCGATCAATCGAGTTCTGTTTTGTGAATTTTAAAAATTGTAAATGTTGAGGTTTTTAAGTCACGCGAAAGGACTGTGCGCAACTTAAAAGCGTCTGGAAAAGTCTAACGAGTCAGGTTCGATGCACGAAATGGACTTCAAATCGAGCGTGAAAAGAATCGCTTTTCAATTGAAACGGTTCATGGCCGACTCGATTCCTACAACCGCCCATTCGCTTGCGCAGTCGGCAGCTCTCTCCACGGCCGATTCCATTCTTATGCATTCATTTTCTGGAAAACGTGCCAACACATAGTCAGCGGGATCCCATCCTTTTTCCACCGGACCAATTCCTACGCGAAGTCGAGGAATTTCCAGCGTTCCCAACCGCTCTAAAATGTCCGCAAGTCCTTTTTGACCGCCTGCAGAGCCAGAACCGCGCAAACGTATTGAATCGAGTGGAATTTGAAAATCATCGCAAATAACGAGAATGTCGGAATGTTCGATTTTATAAAAGTCACGTGCCACCAGCACACTGGCACCGCTCAAGTTCATCCAGGTCAGCGGCCACAGCAAAAGTGAACTGCATCCTCGGAGTGATACTTGAGCGCACTCCCCCTGAAACCGACCTCGCCGGAGAGGTGAACCGGCTCGCTTGGCAATCGTCTCGAGCACTTTAAATCCGATATTGTGTCGGGTGCCTTCGTAAGCCCGGCCCGGGTTGCCTAGCCCAACCACCAGTTTCATTCGAGTAGTCCGATTTTCTTGCGTGCATGCTTGTGCACGGATGAAAGAATGCGTGACATAGCGATTGACGTTGAAAGCGATTTTTTACAACCAGCAAATCCGCAGAAGTACGCGCCAAAAATGAATCAAGTTGCTGCGGGCGGTTCTTCTTCGTCAGGCTTGCGACCAATGATTTCGGGTTCCGCAGTTCCTGACGCTGCTTCAGCGTCGGCCTTGTCCTGAGGTGCTGCACAGGTCACGACTGTTTCGTCAGCATCGGTAAGAAATCGGACGCCAGCAGGCGTTTGGAGATCATGAACCTTGATTGATCCGCCAAGAGTCAGTGATCCCAAGAGTGCATGAATATGATCGGGAATGGAAGCAGCGGTGCACTCGACATCGATCTCGTGAAGCACCAGCGACACAATGCCGCCGGCTTTTTGCCCCGGGCATTCACCACGCATGTCGATCGGCACCTTCACATGGATCAGTTCCGAGGCATCAACCCGAACGAAATCAACGTGCAAAGGCTCCGTGCCAAACGTGTCCCATTGTAATTCTCGAACGAGTGCGCTGGCTTTTACGGCACCTTTGAGCTCAACCACACGACTGCCGTGGCGAAGCACTGCAACGAGCGATTCACGTTTCATAGAGAGTTCAACAGATGCTTTTCCGTGACCATACAAAACCGCAGGAACCATGCCGCTGCGCCTGAGTCGACGACTCTCGTGAGAACCTGTCGCGGTACGTTTTGTGACTTCGAGCGATTCGCTCATTGAAAAAACCTTCCAAAAAACGGGTGGATTCCTTATTTCAAGTGACCCATTGTGCCACGTCGTCCACGGCACGCAAGGCCGGGTATGGCTACTGGCTGTGGAAAGGTCCGGCTTTTCTGTTTTCGGCGGATTCAGTTTGTTGCAAAACCCCGAAGAGTCTCGAGAGATTCGTATCACTGAGAATCGTTCCGGTCAGGGAGCCTACTGAAACATCATGCTCACCGACTCATTGCGGTGAATGCGTTTGATAGCCTGCCCGAGCAGGCTTGCCACGGACAGGACCGTAAACGAAGAGAGAGCCTTGGATGGCGAAAGCGGAATAGAGTCAGTGATGATCACGCCGGAAAAAGGAGCGGCCTTGAGCCGCTCGATGGCTGGCCCCACCAGCACACCGTGCGTGGCAGCGGCGTAGATAGTTTTTGCACCATGTTCATGAAGCACAGTTGCCGCCGAACAGATTGAACTGCCGGTGCTAATCATGTCGTCAAACATCAGCGCTGTTTTCCCTTGGACACTTGCGCCAATAATGTTGGCAGTTTTTGTGGTGTCGGCGCTCAGTCGACGTTTGTCGACGATTGCCAACGGTGCTCCGAGACGTGTGGCGTGACCAAGTGCCCGTTTGATTCCCCCTTCATCAGCACTCACCACCACGATGTCGTCTGCGGCCAAATCCATCGACTGAAAATAATTATTGAGAACGGGTGCGGCATAGAGGTGGTCCACCGGCACATCGAAGAAACCCTGAATTTGTGCCGCATGAAGATCCATTGCCAAAACGCGATCAGCCCCAGCCCGTGTAATGAGATTTGCGACAAGCTTGGCGGTGATCGGTACACGCCCGGAGTCCTTGCGATCCTGTCGGGCGTATCCGAAGTACGGAATCACTGTTGTAATGCGATACGAACTAGCACGCTTAAAACTGTCGATCATGACGAGCAATTCCATGATGTGCTCGTTCACCGGTGGGCAGGTAGGCTGAATAATAAAGATGTCGCGTCCCCTTACATCTTCATCAATTTTGCAAGAGATCTCACCATCAGGAAAAGTCCCAAGCGAAATTTTTCCCATCGGAAGATTCAGATAACGACAGATGTCCTCCGCGAGCGAACGATTTGCGGAACCGCTAAAAATTTTGAGATCGTTCATGGTCGCTCGTTGGTCCTTTTGCTGTCGTTTGAGAACCCTAGGTAGATCGCTTCCCCATTCAAAAGAACACTCTGACTTCTGTGTTCAAACTCTTCAAGCACTCCCCTTGCACAGCCTGCGCTGCGAAGAGTTTTTCAGATTTTGCGACGGACAGCAGTGAGCGCCGCATCGACATTCGCGAGTTGTTCGAGTGTGTTGACAGAAAGTGCTTCACTCTCATCGAGACATGCAAGTGCTTCAACGTGTTTTCCTGCTTCCAGTAACAGCAAGGGACAATCGGTCAGGTAATATTCACCAGCAGCGTTTGCATTGGTGAGTTTGTCAATCGCAAAGAGAAGGTCTTCAACTCGAAAAGCGTATGTGCTCATGTTCACTTCGGTGAGCCGTTTTTCTTCTGCATCAGCGTCGCGTTCCTCGATAATTTTTTGAAAACTTCCGTCTGTATTACGAACAATTCGACCAAGACCCGCTGGATTCTTTGAGAATGTGGTGCCAATGACGCACGCTGCTTGCGTATGTTCAAGATGCTCAAGGATTGCTCGAACCGATTCGCATCGCAGCATGGGCGAGTCTCCCGTGACAATCACAACCGGGCCTGTGCGTCCGACCAGTGCCGCGGCCGCTGATCGGACGGCGTCTCCGGTGCCACGTTGAACCTGCTGCATTGCAAAAACAAGATTTGGCAGGCCAGAAAGTTTTTCTTGAACCATTTCGGCCTGGTATCCAACGACAACGATTTTGTCGACGACACCTGCCTCATCAAGAGCGTCGATCACCCATCGCACCAGGGGCTTGCCGGCCGCCTCAAAAAGCACCTTCGGACGATCACTCCCCATGCGTGATCCCTTGCCAGCGGCCAGAATAATTGCAATCGGTTTAGAAGTGGTCATAGAAGATGATCCTTACAAAGTCTGGACATACATAAATACGGTTGGATCGTTGGATAAATGGATCATAGAGGAAGAGTGATAAAAGATGGAATCGGAACACATTCATTATTGTGAGCGGTAGAAAGAATGTGCGATCAATGAAGCAAATGTGTTCTTCAGGAAGTTGAGCTACTCTGGTGTACTCTGTGGCGAACGAAAACGAACATTCGTAAACGAATATTGTTCGCGTATATTCTTCGCCGCGCACGATCGCTGAAAAGGGAGGCTCGAATGTCTGTACATTCCTTTGAACTTCTTGGTGCCGATACAAAAAGAGAACACTTTGAGAAACGTGTTGGTTCACTTGGGGTACAGGTACAGACCCTCGTGAGCGGTCTTGGACGCGGCATGCAAGTGATCGAGTTGTCTGCTGGAAATACAAAAGTCAGCGTGCTGCCGCAGCGGGGCATGGGGATTTGGAAGATGATTTCAGGAGAGCTGACTCTTGGATGGAATTCTCCTGTACGCGGTCCGGTGAATCCTGCGTGTGTGCCGCTTTCTGAACCCTCCGGCCTGGGATGGCTCGACGGGTTTGATGAACTCGTTGCCCGCTGTGGTCTTGTCAATAACGGTGCGCCAGATTTTGATTCTCAAGGAAAATTATTACACGGGTTGCACGGTCGCATTGCTAATCTACCAGCCCATTCGTTGAACGTTTCTATCGATGATGCAGCAGGCACAATCACACTTGCCGGTGCGGTCGACGAAACAAGATTCCTCGTCCAGTCCTTGCAGATGAAAACATCGCTTGTGCTCAGTGCTGATCGGCCGTGCATTGAGTGGACCGATACCATTGAAAATCTTTCTGATCGACCGACTACTTTTCAGATGCTGTATCACATCAACTTTGGTCCACCGCTGCTGGGTGCTGGTGCTGAGCTGGTTGCGGCAGTCGAAGAACTTGCGCCGCGTGACGCTGGATCGATGAGTGATATCGGTACGTGGAATCGTTATGATTCTCCTTGTCCCGGCCGAGCCGAACAGGTGCACTTTGCAACAATTCGTTCGCATTCCGAAGGTGTTGCGTCTGCCATGCTTGTGGCTCCCGATGCAAAAAACGCTGTCTGTGTTGCATGGCGAGCCGACACGCTTCCCTGTTTTGCGCTTTGGAAAAATCAGGGTGGCTTGGCCGATGGTTATGTAACCGGCCTAGAGCCGGCGACAAATTTCCCGAATGCACGTTCGTTTGAAGAGTCACAAGGACGTGTTGTCGCACTCGGTCCCCATGAGAGCGTAAGGTTCGATCTCTCGCTGGAGCACCTCAGCGGCAGCAGGCTTATCGAGCGGCGAAAGCAGATTGAAGCAGTTATGGCTAGCAGAACTGCAAAGATGCATGAGCATCCTCGCAGCGGTTGGAGTGCTGGAGCGAGTGCAAATCGTTGAAATGATTTGCACTTCTTGTGTTGTGCAAAAGTCAGATGGGAGTTTTGAATCCCATCGCTCTCACCACGCACCATCCACATGCTCCCTCAAAAATCATGAATCCCCCACCGAAGATCGCCGCAACGCCTGCCTTAAAAAACCACGGGGAAGCCAGAGGCACGATTCCGAGGAAGTTGCCCACGAGAAACCCGATACCGATCAAGCCAGTGATAAGACCCATGGAGAGTCGCAACGTTTTTCCTGCGCGGTCGATATTACACTGCATGAGAGTGCTCCAAAAGTTTTTCGGGAAGAATTAAAGTGGAGGCGGCGGGAGTCGAACTTGTCTCAAAATCGCCTAGAAAGCAAGTGGTTGGCACCCAAAGCGCTGCACGCGTGGATCCAGATCTTTCTGCTGTAATCGCCGCTTGGCCTGATGTACCAAAAGAAATCAAAAGCGCCATCCTTACAATGGTTTGCGTGAGTCGTCGATCGTCTGGGTGACCTCACACTCAACGGAATTTAGAAATTAAATATCGAGTCTGTTTTTAGGGGTTCACGAAGAAAAACAGAATCCCTACGAACACGGATCTTTTTTGCTGCGAGTGGTTGGGCTCTCGTGATTCTGGGACTGTCGACAAAACCCTGTTTTGAAGGGTTTGCGGAGGTTTTGTCACATGTGATCAGGGAACATCCCAAAACGTTGGGGTTGGTATCAGAAATCTTTCAACCTACAACGTGCTTCAAATTGATCTGCCCACTTATAGTGGCACCACTTTCAGAGAGAGAATCTCCTACGCTCGTACGCTCGAAAATACTCCACCGAAACCTACGCGGGCCGCATGGTACGGAAGATGTTCGGGTGGCGCAAGTCAAGCGGAGGGCACGCTGGCAATTTCTGGGATGCTTATCACTCTTGCTTTGCGTAGCATGATGCGCGTCAATAAATGGACCTGACCCCTTTCTTTGCTCTA
Source organism: Planctomycetota bacterium (assembly GCA_003669585.1). GTDB lineage: Bacteria > Planctomycetota > Planctomycetia > Pirellulales > UBA1268 > QWOQ01. The sequence goes on from QWOQ01000015.1 coordinate 367,371, forward strand.
CTTTTCCCAGCGGTCTATTGGGTTGGTCGAGTGTTTGGGCTCTATAGAAAGTATGAAATCGATACATCAAGAAGATGAGTACATCCGAACGCGTGGCACAATTTGTGTTCCAAGATTACGCTCTAACTCTCGCACGCTTCCGCAGCGGAATCAGCAGGAATGATCAACTCACGTTGCAATCCACGTGGGCGTAAGCCAGCAACTGGGTTTCGAGTTGTCCGAGCGTCAGGCCCTGTATGCCTAACAACCCGGCTGGTACCAATAAATGGGGAGAACGTCATCTATGGTGCGCCGACGGGGACCGCGCGGTAGACGACGATCTGGTTGGATTTGATGGTCTGCGTCATCGTGTACGTCGATCCGGAAGTAATCGTGATCGCCCGCTTCTGAATAGCCTTGGCAGCATTGGCGTTGATGTTGGAGTCGGGCACAGCCGCCATGGAGCTATAGCGGTAGAGGTTGTAGGTAACACCAGGTGTGAGACCCGAGACCGTGACGGTCAGCGTCACCGGCTTGAAAGCGGGCCGGGTCGTGGAGTTGTTGACGATTCCGGTCGACTCGGCGTTGACGCTGGTGGCCAATCTCACCGGCACTGTCTCGCGACTCAGATCGATGATGCCGGTGATCGCGATTCCGTAGTCGGGGCCATTATTCAGCGAATACACCGGCCTCGTCGTGGCATTGGCCTGCTGGCGTGTTGCCGCGAAGGTGCCAAACGAACAACTGAACACATTCTGTGGTTGGCCGTTCGGGGTGCCGGTCCACAGGCCGTTGTCGTTGAACGTGATAATATCGTCGGCGTAGTAAACCGCCGGGCCGGTCAACGGATGGCGCGACGTGATCCCGGTGGCGATCACGATGTGGTCGTATTCGGTGTCTCCCGCATTCAGATTCTTATTTCCGTAGAACCGGGATTGGTTCATGAACACACCCATCACCACCGGGTAGCCGGCAATCACATTCGACTTGACCCAGGTGAGAAACGCAGCGGTGCTGGTCTGCGTGGAAGTGTTGAAGGGTGTCGCCGCGAGGTGCATCGCCTTGGCCGCAGCGACGTCGTTGACGCCCAGCAAGAGCTGGGAACTGCTGAGATTCTGACGGGCGTTGTTGCTCGCGATGGCGCGGGCGTCGTATTGCGAGAGATACTGGCCATAGAAGAGGCCGGCGCTGATGAAGGAGGCCTCGCCGCAATAGCCATAGTTCGCGTTCCATTGGATGCGCGGAGGGAGTGGGTTCACGACGCTGTAGGTGGACGCGGCCGCTGACGCTCGCTGCAGGGGCGAACTGGTCGCCGAGGATGCGGAGAGCGACTGGGCCACGCGGCTGGTCGAAACGACCCAATACTTCGCCGGTGCGGCGACTTCGTCAGCGTTCCTGAGAACAGCGTGGGTCTCGGCCGCCAATAGGTCTGCGGCGAGCAGCCGACGAGGTTCCAGCTGCTCCGCTCCGAGGACCGATCGACCGACCCTCGCTGACATATTCTTGCGTGGCATTACATGCCTCCAAATGACGAGTCCGTGCCGAATGTGAGCTTCCCCAAAGACACGCGAGTATCGACGTAAGGATAGCCCGGTCAACGGCACTTCCACAAGCGATTGACCCGCGATGAGCGATCGACTTGGGTGAACGCCTAAGGGCAATCGCATCTTCCAAGGCCGGCACAAGTATTGCAATGATTCGTCACACGTCAAACAAGCGGCCGTAGCCGCTCGCATAGACCCGTCTATGGAGGACGACTTGTGATTGACCTCGCCCGCGAAGGGCTTTGGGAGCGGAGCTTCTACCGCCTACGAGCCGCCAGCTGCTTCTTCGATGAGCGGGTCGAGGCCGCGAAGCCGCCACCCCTGGCAGAGGTCGCGAATCGCTGCCATGTCGGCATCGGGGTTGCGGGACAAAAGTTCCACGATGTCGGCACGCGATTTCGTGCCTCCTGCGTAAAGCTTGAGCGCGATGAGGTGCGGAAGCGGCACGATTCGCAGGCGGCTGCCAGGACGGATAACGGTGTCGGCTGCCGCGAGTCCGCCGTCGATCACCGCAGGGAACCGGCCACCGTAGTTCACGATCTGCACGAGCCCGAATGGGCCGCGGACATCCACGACGCCTCCGAGCGGATCCGCGCCGTCGGGCTCCCGAACCTGGACCTCGAAGCCCGCCGTCCGCAGCGCTTCTGCGACTCTGCTCAGTGTGCCGAGATCGGTGTTGACGCCGAGGGCGAGATCTTCCGTAAACCGCACGTAGCCGTGCGCTGCCAGAGCGACGGCGCCGATGACCACCGCCCCTACGCCTCGCGATTCGAGCATCTCGGCAACTTCTTCGGCGGCACGAATCACCTCGTCGGGGTTGACCATCGGTCACTCCGTGCGGGGCGCCGGCCGCAACTCCGCGAATCGCGTTGCCATCCCCAAGGCCGCCTTGACCCGTTCCTCGACCGTCATCCGCCGCACACGGACAATCTCGGCCGTCCGCGAGGCAGCATGGCTGACGCTGGGGCGGAGTCTCGGAAATGAAGGCGAATCGCTCATGCTGCCATCCTACAAAGGAAAAGGTGCCAGCCACCAAATCTGGGCAAATACTGTCACGAGGATAGCCCGGTCAACGGCACCTCGGCAAGCGTTGGGCGGTTGACGAATGGCTGATCGGGTGAAAGTTGAGGCCGTTCACGGCAATTCGGTCTGTGCCGTGACTTCAAAGCTCCCCCCAAACCACCGCTTGACGAGCAGTCTTTCACCGTCGACGCAGATCTTCCTAATGCGATTGCCACTGCTGCCTTTGGCCAGTGCGGCTGCGTAATGAACACATGCGAGTTGTCCATATAGGCTTTGCGGCCCAGCAGGAACGTTGCTCCCACAATGGCCACGGATACTGCTACTCCAGAAATCCATTCACGTAGGAAAAATGCTGACAAAAAGCTGATTGCCATCACGACGATAGCAAGAAGAAGCAGATTGCGACCTTGGAGCCCATATGCGTCTGGGTACCGGCGTTGCTTGCTCCATGCTGCCACGCGCTTTGAAAGTGATTTAGCGGGAGCAGATAAGAGTGGTTGTGGTTCCATCGAAGTCATACATGACTCACACAGAACTGCCGGATCAAAAGATTCGATGACGTTTTGTTGGTGTTGATAACTCAATTACACAACTTCATGCAGCGGCTTGCTGCCAGGATCGACGAGGTATTGCGGGACGCCCGCCAAGTCGAACACTCGCGTATTCTGAGCATCAATGTCGGCACAGTGGTACAGCGTCGCGAAGATCTCCTGAAACGTCACGGGGCGTAGTTGTGGTTGTTCGCCGTAGCGATTGGTAGAACCAATAGCCTGCCCAGTTCGCATTCCGCCGCCAGCCAGCACGGCGGTATTCGCCTGTGGCCAGTGATCGCGACTGTTGTTCGTATTGATCTTGGGAGTCCGTCCGAATTCGCCCCAGACGACAATCGATACGTCGCGATCCAGACCTCGTTCGTGCAGATCAGTCACCAGAGCAGCGAGGCCCTGATCGAGTCTTGGACATTCTTCGCGGCACTTCGGATAGTTCATGCCATCCGGACCATGCCAATCCCAGCGACTGAAGTTCAAAGACACAAACCGAGCCCCTGCTTCGACCAATCTTCGAGCCAGACAAAGATTTTCCACCATCGGCGGCGCGCCGTCGCGTTGGAAGGCTTCGCTGCTTTGACCGTAGCGAGCCACGATCCGAGGATTCTCTTTGGTCAGATCGAGCGCATCGATCAGTTTTGACGTTGTCAGAATTCCCATGGCCTGTTGAGCGTAGACGTCCAGACTCTCCATCTGTCCGCGCTGATCGGCATCACGACGGAAGCGATCGAGCGACTTCATCAGGGTGGTGCGATCCTGAAGTTTGTCGAGCGTGATCCCGTTCAGCATCATGTTGTCCGGGCGACTGCGAGCTTCTCGTCCAACGAGATTGAATGGCGAATGGGCAACTCCCAGAAAGCCGCCGTCGCCCGCCTCACCCCATGTTCGGTTACCAGTGTTGTACATCATCGCCACATTGGCCGGGATCGCGGGAGTCACCTGACCCTTCATCTTTGAAACCCAGGCACCGCCAGAAGGCCAGCCACCGGGAGGCTGACGAGCTCCTTTGCGACGGCCTGTCATGCACTGATAAGCATCGTGAGCACCATCGGAGTCGGCGAGCGATCGAACAAGCACGAACTTGTCCATTATCTCGGCCATCTTCGGGAACATCTCACTGACAAAAATGCCGGGAACTTTGGTCGCGATAGCGGAGAACTCACCACGGATTTCGCGAGGAGCATCCGGCTTGGGATCCCACATATCCAGATGAGGTGGTCCGCCAGGAAGATAGATATTAATGATCGCTTTGTGTGATCGACTGGTGTTGGCTTCTTCTTCAGCCTGCAATGTGTTTCTCAGGCTGATGCCGCCCATGGCCATGCCGCCGATGGTCAAAAAATCACGGCGTGAGGCACCATCACAAAAGCCACGGCGTGCGGAGTTCTTTCGCCCGAAGATCGTGAGCATGCGAAAAGTCCTGGCAGAAGATTGATGCGAGACGATCAAATTCGAGGCAGGAATTCACTTGATGGCAGGACGCTACGATACTTCTCTACCGAGTGAATCGAATTATAAGCTTAACGACGTCGACCGATGATGGTCAAGAACTGCAAAAGAAAGGGGACAGGTCCATTTAATCGTCCGCCGACGACATTTCGATGCTTTTGCCAGCGTTTGACATGAGTCACCAATAGGGGATGATCTGCTCGGGCAGTTCTTTCTTTCCGCGTGGAATTGAATGACCTCCTTTGGTTTTAACACCACCAGATTCTCTCTCTGAAAGTGGCCCGAAGCCCTGGGGAAGGGGTGCCGCGAGAGTGCGATCACCCCAAAAACCCCTGCGAAAAGAGAGGGGGGCTTAAGCTTGGGCTGGAAGCCTCTTGAGTCGCGAGATCACCCAGCGAGTTACGAGCAAATAGGTGCCGATCACCAGCAAACCGAGCCCCGCCAGCGGGAACCTGTTTAACCCCAAGCTGGCCAGCCCAAGCAAAACCAGCAGCAGCGGAAAGAGGGGAGCGGCAGCGGTTACTTGGAAAAACGCGACCACGCGAGGACGCGTGAGCAGATAGAACGCCAGTAAGGCCATCAAAACCCAACCCGCACTTTGCAGTCTTTGAAGGAAGTTTTTGGAAACAGGGCGGGCGGTAATTTTCAAATCTCCTTGGAGCGTGGTGAAGTAATAGGCCTCGCCATCGAGTGGCAGTTCGACATCTAAACTGGCTAACCCCGTTGGGCCCGCGAGTCCTTCCGCGGTGGGCATGCCGAGTCCAAAACCTCCGCCACCACCCATACCCATACCTCTCATGTCCCTGTCACTTGGGCCATTACTTGGTCCACCCATGCCTGGTGGCAGGCTTCCGCCACTGGCGTTAGGGGAGCGATATCTGGGAACCACGGGCATGTCGGCGTCAGACGCGGCGCGAGAATCGTTCGGATTGGCGTTTTTACTTACCAAAGAAGGTCCCGAATTGCTATTACTGCTACTGCCAAAGCGAGACCGTCCTTGCGATTGATAACTTAGCTCGGCATCGTTTTGGGTTTCTAACTTTTCTTGATAGCGCCGCAGGGTTTCGGCCTGCCCCTTACGGCTTTCTTCTCTCCCCATAGTCTGTTGTTGGGCGAGCGATTTTTTTTGTTCCTGAGGTTGCGGCATCGCCTTCGTTACATCGAGTTGAGAATGCAGTTGAGAATTTTTCTCGCCGCTATTCGCGGCACCACTATCCGACAGATCGTTCAGTTGCAATTGCTGGAGCTGGCTTTGTTTGCCTTTTTCATCACCCCGCAAATTGCCGATGGGCTCAGCACTGTTTTGAGAGGCTTTACGACCGACAGCGACGCGGCTGTTGGTGGGCTGCTGCGGGACCGCAGACTCACCCTTTGCGTCAGACTTGCCATCGGCTGTGCCTCGCCCGCTGAGAGAATTTTGAGCAAAGAAACTACCGTTAAAACCTTGGGCAGCAGGATTGGGGGCATTCTCTTTCGTCGCAACTGAAGGAGCGGTAAAATTGCTTACCAGATTGCCTACCACATCTTTGGAACGCTTCCGTTCTTGCTTATACCAAAGGCTATTCAGATTGCGCCGGTTATCGGATCGGTCAACTTCGTCATTTTGCTGAAGCTGTTGCTCGGCCTGTTGAATGCCACTCGCCAAGAGTTTTTCATTGAGCAAGGCTTGGTTTGAAAGCTCCTCTTGCCCTTGCTGACGAGACTTATTATCGCGATAGACATAGTCCAGCTTCTTTAGATTGTTAGCAGCCCGGACTTTGGTAAAGTCGTCGCCACGCGTCAACTGACGCGTCGCTTCTTCTAGCTCTTGGTTTAGATACGACTGAAAGTTTTGTTCTAGCTCACGAGAACTTAGCACTTGCTTCAGTTTGCCACCAAAATCTAGCCAGTGCAACGATTGAGGTAAGTGTAGACGAACCTGGCTTAGCTGCACCTTCACTCCCACAATTTGCACGAGGGGAAAGCTAACCTGAGAAAGTTGACTGAGGTTTTTCATCGCACCGCCGTACTTTAACACGACGGGATAATCTCCCTCTCCTTGGGCTGATTTAACCAGAGGAATTTTAACATGCCCTGGCTTGGGATTGGCATCTTCCACCGGTTTGATCGGCTCTCCTGCCACAATTGCGGTCCACAAGCGAGCACCTAGAGGAAATTCGATTTCTAAAAACTGGCCGCCTTCGTTCTTCACTTGCAACTGTACTTCGCCCCGGTAAGCTCCGCTGGCATCGAGCACTAAAAATGTTTCCGATAAGCCGATGCTGGTTTGTCCCGTTTGGGCAAGGTCGCGACGATTGGTTTGAAAACTTAAACTTGGGGGTTGAGTTTGATCTTGAACGACATAGGCCTGCGTTAGGTTACAACTGTCGCCCAAAATGGCCTGCAATTCCTCGGTCACTTTTTGCCCGCTGGAAATTTGTTCGAGGCTGGCCACTTTTTCGACGACTAACTCATCGCGACCACTGTTTTCCAAAACGACAAACCGCTTAGCGTTGCGGACGTTTTGAAAATGCGGAATGGCGGCGACTTGCTGCTCGTCAGTAAGGAGGCGATCGTAAGTGAGTCCTAAATCAATTCGTCCGGTCCGATATTCCGGCAGGACAAACCGAATTTGCACCATACCTGCCAGCGGCTTACCATCTGCCCCTAGAGCAGGCTCCACAATTTTTTGCTGTACAGTGCTGCGCAACTCTTCGGGCAGGCGCGTTTTTTCTAAGTATTGGGGAACCAGCACGGTTAGCTCACGCACGCCGGCATCGGTCACTTGGAAGCGGAAAAAGAGAGACTCTTCAATTGCCTTTGGAGTGACCCGCACATTGGTTACGCTAACTGCCGAAATTTGTGGCGTGCGAGGCGTTAGTTTTAATGTGGCGGCATAGGCGGCGTCGGGATAACGCAGGGCCAGTTTGGCCAAAGCCCGCTGATTCGGCTGCAACCAGCCAAGAATTTCCATACTGGGAATACGTTCTAAACCGGTAAGCTCGGTCGCTTCTACATCGGTGTCAGGCTCAGGCAGAATAACCAAATCTCCTGTTTGTTGTTGCGCATCTAACACTTCGAGTTTGGGAGCGAGTAATTCGGCCGGATTGGCACGCTTGCCCAGTCGACCTAGGAGTGTGAGGGTAAATTCACTGGAAACCCCTTGAGGCAAGTGGACCGTTAATAGCTGACGATTTTCTATCTTGCCAGCCACATTCACCGGCACGGTAGTTAAGGCCCATTCCAGCTCATCAGGGGCGAGTTTTTCAATCTCTAGGCCAGCGGGAAGATACATGCGAGCCCGGTAGAGGGGCTCTCCCTTTACGCGATATACGATGGCCGCATCGAGCGAGGTTTCACGCTGTCCCGCCCGTACAATCAGACGAACTTGAGCCGAACTTTCCTGCGACAGTTTAGCAGCGGCCAAGGTAAGTTGATAACCTTCCCGCACAAACCGATACGACTGAAACGGCCGCAATAGCAAGACTGTGGCTTCGGCAGAATCTGCAAGTTGTTCCACGCCAGCGGTTTTGCCTTCGGCATCGGCCCGTGATAGCTCCGCCACGCTCATGGAGCGAAGGTCAATCCGGTCGCTGCGACGAATCGCTAGATCTCCTTGATGGAGCAGGACGGAATCGACTCTCAAATCAGGCGCGACAAATTGGGCCAATTCTCCCTGGCCAATGGAACCGCGGCGCGAGATATAAACAGTTAAAGTTTCACTACCGACGGCAGATTTAAGCAGGGTAATATCTAAACTTTGGCGGCCATTTTCGGCTTTGGTTTGCCAGCCTCGAATGTTTTCGCCGGTCACTTGCTCGACCAAATAATCGGCAGGAACGCTAAGCTTAAAACTATCGCGGCTGGTACGTCCAAAATCGAGCTTTACTTGCCACACGAGGCGTACAGCATCTTCGCGGATGTCAATCACGCCAGTACTCGCGGCAGTGAGGGCCTGATCGACCAGTCCTTCTGCCACTTTGGGACGCCATTGCACAGCCAAAGAACCGTCGGCCCCCAGCGCAGTTTGCACTTGGTAGTTGGCTTTGGTACTTTCAAAACTGTCTTTATCGGGAAGGCCCGTAAGGCGAACTTCTGTTTGGGCATTCGGAATGGTTAAGTTTAATGCGGCAGCAGGAGCCACCGGCAGGCGGCCACTGGCAATTCGCCAGCCTCCACGGCGCTCTAACCCCAAGCGAATGGATAGTTCTAATTGCTTGCGTCCTTGACCCGCCACATGGAGCAGAGCGACAGCCTCGACACCCGCAGGAGGGGCCGCTTTTTGTTGCTGGGCACTAGCAGGAACCTGTTCCGGCTGAACTATTTGCAGCCGCGCCGGTTGGCCATCAAGCAAGGCCTTTACCAGAACACCGCGGACTAAGTTGAGGGGAATGACGGTTGGTTTATCAATATACAAATCAATCTGCAATCTGCCCGTCAGCAACAAATCTTCACTATCGGCTAGAGTCGCTTGATAAGTGACTCCTGCGAAGGCGTAGTCGGCTGGTGGCGCAACTCTTTGCAATTTCTTATCGGGATTGGCTAAATTCCATAGTTCCACATATTTTTCGTACGGAACCAAGACTTTTTCGGCCTTCTTTAAACCATCTTCCTGGTCTGCCGCATACGGAATAATCACGGCATCCCGCGGGATATTCACCGGCCCACCGGGATCGAGAAACGGCAGCAACTCTTTAAAGTTTTTAATATCAATCGGCACCTGAGCCAGGGCAACAGGAGCACCAATCGACCAGACTGTGGACAATAGCAGCAGCACCGCGCTAGAGCTAATAGAACCAAACGGAAGGGAATTTCCTGCACTGGTGGTTGCGTTCGTCGAATTCATTTCGCACGCGCCAGTGAAACAGCAGCCAAGCGATTTACATCCCGCCTGTGCTACGGCGGCAACCAAGTAGATGGGAAATAACAACGCCGCAGCATAAAAGGTGGAATCACCAATGGCGGCTAGATGATCCAGCCGATCCGTCAACAGCAGGGGCAGCGTGGCGACCAACATGGTCACCAGCACAAAACCAACTTTCTGTCGCAGGGTCTTGCGTATCAAGCCACACCCAACCAACAGCACCAGCAAGAAGACTCCCCTCGCTACCCAAGCCAGCCATCGCTGATCGACAATTTGAGCCTGTAGTTCTGGCAATACCCCTAAACTTTGGAAAGTGACGGCCGGGGCGTATAGATCATTTTGTACGTCAATCACTAAGCTGCTGAGCCCTTGCTCGGCCCAGTATTTGCGTTCAGATTGCTTGGTGGACGCAGGCTGTCCCTCTTCCACGCTTATACCCAAGTTTTCATTTTCTTCCTCTTGAACAATGCTGCGAGGCGTTCCCTGCATTTTTAACATTTCGACAGTTTTGTCTTCGCCCGATTTATCTGCCGAAGGTTCAGCCATCGGCTGCTCTGCCGGTTTGGCAGCAGCAGCAGCACTTAATAGAGGCTTGGACTGAGGAGCAGGTGGCAAAGCGTCCTTCGCCGCCGCCACTTTTTGTAGTGCCGATTCATCTGCGGCCATCGGCTCAGATTGGCGAGATTTAAAACTATCCATGAACGGAAAACTAGATTCTTCGGTAGACATTCGAGAATGTGGATCTTGGGTCCGTCGAGCATAGACCGAACCGTCCATCGAAGAGGGGGCAGAATCGTCACTTGTCGAGCGCAGACTCGTAGCCGACTTCGCACCATCCGGCCAAGGATTGGTCTGGGCCAGTTCCGTTACCCAACGCAAGGTTTTCCAAGCGGCCAATTCATGCACTGGAATTTCTTCGGTAAAAACACTTCCACCCGCCCGGCGAACTTGATAGCCCGTAGGCAAAATGAGTGTCCAAACCAAATTCGCTTGCGGAATTTCACCGGCACTCGCTTCCCCTTCCAGGCGCAACAGCAGCTGCGGGGCAATCGCTTGGACTTTGCCTGTTAACCCAATGGAATGCTGCCCCGAGGCCCCTTGGGCATCGGTCGCTTCGTATACAATTTGTAATCTTCGCGCAACACTTTTCGCCTGAGCGGGAAGTGTAAGCAGCAAACTGCCATCTTGTTTTTGTGGCTTGGTTGGCTCGCCATCTAAAAAGATAGTCCATAGTTCAGATTCTGGTGGCAGGCGGATTTCGAGCAGCGTCGCCTTGGTTTTTAGATCGTACCGGGCGACTGATTGGCTTCGTCCACCTTGTGAGACTCGCGTCACCAGCTCGGCTCGTTGAATGAGGGCGGCCGGCAGGATGTACGACTTCCGCCGCAACACATCCACCTTGATTTCGCTTTGCGTTCCCACATAACCATAAGCCCCCACAAGCCTGCGAGAAACCGTATAAGCCACATCCCCTTGCACTTCCCCCACGTCTACGACGCGGGCTTTGGTGGCCACATTCAAATCCAGTTCAGCACTTCCTTCCACACCAACTAAAACCGATTGATGCTCAACCCCTTCTGCCGTCAAGAGAGGCAGTACCAATCCCTGGGGCTCTTTTTGCTCATATCTCTGCTCGAACGAAACCGCTAGGCGAATCTCGCCACTTTGACGCTCCGCCAATTGCACCAGCCATTGCCGCCGATCACCCACCACAAGGGAACTGGTTTCTTTAACAACTACATTCCCCAGGCCAACGGTGGTGACCTCAGCAGGCGTGCTGGCAGGGAGAGAAAAGTGAAGCTCACGTGTGCGGGCATCGCGCACGTTGTAGTGCAGTTCACAATGGGCCTTCAAGTTATCGGGCTCAAGCGTAAAAAACGAAAATAAATCAGCCGTCATCGAAGACAATATCCGATCGACAACCAGCCCAGCCGTAAACGGGCGAGATTCAAAACGATAGGCCAAAGCCAAAGCTTGGGTTCCACCGGTGAGGGCGCGTTGCTCATCGTCAGAAAGGCTCGTCAGTCCATCTAACTGCTCGGGCCGAACGGTCAAATCGTCTTCAATCGCAACGCCTACGGCTCCGCTATCGCGAGTTGCTCCATCGACTAAAAACTGCGGAAAGGCGACCCCTTGGCTGGACCAATTTCCCAGCCAGCCGGAGGGCGTACTGAGTGCTTGAAAACGAATCCCTAACCGCTCGCCAGCTTTCACCCCTCCTGGCAAGCGGACATGCTGCCGTGTGGTTCCGTTGGCCAATGGATAACGTTCCACAGGGAGGGCTGTGCCATCGTCTTTGGTGACTGTCGTTACGTGCCACCCAGCGGGCGAACTGAAATTAAATTCAAACAGATTTTCCGCTTCCGGGGCCAAAATAAATTGGCCACTTACCCGCAGCAGCTTGTCGCTAATAGTTAATAAAGCACTGGAGGCAACCCGGTTTTCCACAGCGGGGCGAGTGATTTCGGCACTCAGCCGATATTCGCCTGCTGGGGCGTAGTAGCTAACGACTTGCCGCAGGGTAGGGGCCCCTGGTTCAGCCTTAAACACGGTGGCAGGAATGGCCGTTGCCAGCACGGCAGCATCAATTGGCAGCAGCCCTTCGGGCACAATAGCGGCCGCTTGCAAGCGATCTTCTACCAACAGCGCAACCACCGCCACCTGTCCAGCTACATCGAGCGGAATCAGGCGTGGCAGGGTCCATTTTTCAAACTGCGGCGGCGAGCGTGAAGCTGAAATTTCCAGCACAACGCTTTCTGTGGTTGGCTCGCGTAAGACCGCTTCCAAAACGGATCGTTCCGTCTCTCCTTGCTTTTCATTTTTCATTTCCCAGCGAGATAACAGCGGAGACTCGACCCCCGTTACCTCAAACCCTGCGGGAACTTCAAACCGAAATTTATCTACAGCTCCATGTAACACCCGGTGCGAAACATTGGCATGAATCCGTTCATAACCTTGTGTGACTTCCGTCACGAGTACGCTTTTGGCAACCACCACGCGTTTGTCTTGCAACTTTTTATTATTGAACGACATCACAACCGCCAACGGCCCGCGGGCTGGAATCAATTCCAGCCGAGTGAAAACATCCTGCGCGTTATACTCGCGGCGAATGACAGCAGCACCAGCTTTGACTTCTACATTACCCGGCACCGTTAGCTGTAATTTCGTCGCAGCAGGGGTGGGCAAAGTGACCTGCAGCGTTTGCGTTGCCGCTGAAGTTTGCAGGAGCGTCGTCAAGGCCAAAGCCAGCGTGTGCTTTCCTTTTTCTTCAGCAAACAAAATCACTTGACCGGCGACATTCCGTCCTAGCGAAGCTGGCTTGCCATCTAATAGCGCGCTGCGAATGCCGACGCCTGCGAGATCCAGAGGAATGGCTTGCAAGCCGTCGTTCCACAGTTCTATTTCAAGCGTCCCTTCAATGGAGGCGCGGCCTTCTTCTAATTTGCCATCATAAGCCGCGGCAATGACTCCAACCGAATGGGGCGCTTTCACCTCAGTCGATTGTTGAGCTTTGGCAATTAGCTCCGCATATTCCTTGCTGGTCAAAAAGACTCGCTGGGCATCGTTTTCTAAAATCAGACTTAAGTCTTCAAAGGGAACAAAAATCTCTCGAACCAAGGGCTTAGCCGCTGGTTTTGGGTCTTGGGCGGATGCCGTTTGCCAATAGCTGCATTGCAGCACCAGAACGAACAGACCAATCGAATACATTTGCAGGAGAGAATGCTTAAAAATTAGTTAATCCCCCCTTCTTTGCCTTCGTCGGTGTGCCCTTTCGTGAAAGAGGAAGTTGTAGGCGGGGGCGACTCCCCCGACTGAGCATCCTTGAACTCAATCTCTGCGGGAAGAGGAGCGGCAGAAGTTGTTCCTGCCGTGCTGGCTGTCGCTGCCGCAGCCACTGCCGTGGCAACCGCTGCCGCGCGAGCCATCCGAGCCGTCATCCAGTTCGCAACCATCGGTAGCGCCCAAGCGAAAAAATGGAGCGTCCAGCCGAGCAGCACCAGCGCCAGCGACCACCACAATACGTCGTTCAGCACGGCCTGGGCAAACGTCGGGAAAAACAGCGACGATAAAACAACTCCTACCACCAACGCTCCCAGCCACCACATCCGGTTGCACATGGGTCGCCAAGTCAAAGCCAACCCCACTCCCGCCACCAGCAGCACAATCGCCGTCCATAAAACATATTTATGCACCGCAATGAGCGTCAAGACTCCCGCTGGGCCAGTTCCTGGCCGCAAGGCCGAATATAAATAACGTGTCCCTTGGGTGGGAAAGTTTTCTAGTCCCTGGGAGTTAGGAACATCACTGCGAACCCACGCCAACAACTGGTCATCGGAATGCCCCGCTGCCGATCCATACGAACGCGACTGTCGCAAATCATCTTCTTCGCTCCAGGTTCCTCGAATTCCTAGCAGCTTTCGCTCGTCGGGCAAAAACGCGGCCAAAAAGACTTGTTGAACAGCAGGGTTCTCCGGAAATTCTGGCAACACTAACTTCGATTGATAGTTGGGTAACGTGTACCGTAGTTCCACCAACACATATTCATCTGCCGTGTGACCGGTCAGCGGAATATAAAACTGGTTCTGATCTTTTTCGAGCGGCACCGGGATGTTGTTCACCCGCAGCGGCTGTCGATCAAAGGCCGAACCTGCTCCCACCACCTTCGGCAAAATAATCGCCACGCGCTGCTTCGCACTGCGTAAACGATACAAGCACTGCACCGTGGTTTCGTCACCTCGCGTGACCGCCATGCGGACAAACGCTCGATCAATACTAGTTCGCTTCACATCTTCTAGCTCATATCGCGAAGCGACGAGTTTCAGCGTCCAATCATCGGTAAATTCAAACGCCCTGGACGGAACGGCAGGCAAATTGGCCGCAGGAAGATCACGCTGCGGGTCGATCGGACGGAGCCCCTCAGGAATTCCTTCCACTCCTAAATCAATCGTTTCTCCCTTCGCTGCCGCTATCTTTCCCGTATGGCGATCAATCCCGCGGGGCCGCAGTACGGGCAACTCAATCCCCACACTTTGTCCCACTTGCATCTCTGCCAGTTTGCGTTCGCCCACAAACTTAATCACGTTCGGGCCGAGGAACTCGGCATCGCTAGAAAGTTCTAAAGCGACATCCCCCTGCGCCACATCAGCCGGTTGCGGCAGGAGCTTCTTCTCTTTCATGGCTCCTGGTGGCAGTCGCAATTCTTTTTGTTCATAGAGCGCGGCAGGAACATCCATCCGCAGGGTTTTAACCCCGCTATACAAAATGTTGTAGTTAAACGTCACTTCATACTTGGCCACGCCCGATTCCACCTGCACAAACAGCAATTGCTCTGCCGTGATGAATGGCTGGCGGCGTTCGGCATCCACTTGCAGTTGAGCAGGCTCTTGCGTGTAAGCGAACGCTAAAAAGGGGCGAGTCTCCGCAAAGCGGCCACCGCGAGTCGATTCTATCCCCTGCGCAGCTTCGCTCATGGCAATGGCTCTGAGGCCCTTGGTTTCGGTCGGGTTGATTCGCAAACTTTCAGGTGCATACACCATCAGTCGCCCCGTCGTCCGCAGCAGCTTTGCCGTTGCCACGCGCGGAATCGTCAGATCTAGGACCGACTTCTTTCCCGTGGGCGTTTGCAAATTGGCATCTTCTTGCCGCCGTTGCAGTTCAACCCATAGAGCAACTCTGCCCAGCGCCTTGCGGGCCAAATTCACCACCAACTTCGTCTTGGCCTTTTTGCCATCCGCCAGCAGCACCTCATCCACATGATGCGAATCTACCACCACAGCTGCCGCTCCGGCGACTTCTCGTCCCAGCACTTGACGAACTTCAAACCCTTCAGGGACTTGCAGCTCCAATTGAAACACCCCTGCCTTTTGAATGTTGTACATCGCCAGCAAATCAAACGTGGTTTGTTGCGGCTCTAAATAAACTTCCACTAACTCGTCCACTTCAATCTGGGGCCGAACCTTCTCGGCACTAATTGTCAGCGAGTAAGGATGGGCGGCATACCGATACGCAAAGGGCCAATCTTGTCCTGCCAGCGGAGCGGGCAGATCGGCAGCATCAATTTGCAGCAAAGCATTACGAGTGGTCACTTCACCCCGCAGCGAACTGGCCAGCCGAGCCACCACAATCCCTTGCTGCCGTGCGACATTCAGCACCTTAATATCCGGGGCTTGAAAATCTTTCCGCCCCATATCTTCTGCCATCTCTTTGTCGTCACCAAACTTTTCCATTTCGATGGTAACGTTTTGATTCCCTCGGGCTGGCTGAAACAGTTTGATCGTCAAGGTTTGAACTTCCCCAGCCACTTTCTTTTCCCACTTTTGCACGTTGGGATCAAACACATTGACCACATTTTGCCCTTCAGGAACTTCTACGGTTAGCTCTTGAAGGTCGGCCCGCGAAATATCAAATGCCAAATAGGCTTTTGTCTGCATCACCCCTTCTTCAATCACCACTTCTTGGCGAACCTGCACCGTCGTCAAAGCCATTTGCCCCGCGGCCCCTTCGGCCTTGGGATTCCAATCAATCCGCACCTGCGGAGCAGCTCCGACAAACGCCTCTACCTTGGTCTCCTTCGGAGCATCCTTCATTTCGGCAGGGTCTTTAACCGCATCTGAATTTTTAATCTCGGCAGAGCTATCGTTCGTGGCTAAGCTGGGATGCACCAGCACTTTAATGCCCGGTTCGGAAATAGTAATTTGCCAACGATTCACCGGAGCCTGAGGAGCATCAAACTGTACACTGTTGGTTCCCGCTCCCTTAGAAAAAGCCTTGCAGTAAACCAGCGACAGTAAAATTTGCTCTGGTTCTTTCCCCTTTTTCTCAATCAGCAGTTTATAGCCTTGCTCAGGCACAAAAATAATTTTGGCCGCTTCGTCTTTGACCTTCGCTTCGCGAATGGCGGCATCCGTGAGCCGCAAGGGAATTTCATGCCAACCTTCGGTCAAAATATCAATCTTGATCTGGGCCGCAACTTGCACCACATCTTTTTGAACCGTCGCTTGACTTTCACTTTCGGTAATCAAGGCCCCCAACGGTGGCTTGATCTCATCGAGCTTACGCGTTGCCGCTTGAGCCGCATTCCATAGCTCTTGAAATTTTTCATACGCCAGAAACACGCCGCGCCCCTCTTTTTCAAACATCGACCGCAGCTTCGAATACGGGATGTAAATTGTCTGCTCCCGCAGCGGCGTTTCTTTTGCGGCAGGAACTTCCGGCGGCACTGGCTCTTGGGCCAGCAGCGGCGATGAGCCAATTCCCAGCAGTCCAATCCCCAATAGCAGCCAGCTCCAAAAAACTACAACAGGGCGGCAGCAATAGTTCAAGCCGAACGGCATGGTAAGTTTCCCCACAACACAAAAGAGCAGAGAGTTAATCACGCTCGTGAGCGAAATTTTTTTAACAACGAAGCAATTCGCAGAAAGCGAACGGGCTTTAGTTTAATTCTCCAGAAGAGTATTGCAAACGCCCGAAATTCGACTGCAAACTTCTGGCCACGGAACTCTTTCCAATACGGTTTCATAGGCACCTCCTTAGAATGTGCCTACATTATCCAGCCCTTGAAGATGGCGCTAGAGCTACGGCAGACGCGCTCTAGTGGCCGGCCGCATAAAGATCGGCAGCCCTTCCGCAGAGCGGGCGTGGATCGCCGGGCAACATGGCACCCGATGACCCCACGCCCGCCTGTGGACTACACAAACTACTTGGCCATGGCCTTACAGGTCGCGAGGCACTTCTGGCAGGCCTCCGCGCACTTCTTGCAGCAGGGCATGTCACCGCACTTCAAACACTCGGCGGCACAGTTCTCGCACGCCTTCGCGCACAGTCCACACATCGCGCCCGATAGCGGAGCCTCGTACTCCATCAAAGCGACGCATGCCCGGCACGTCTCCAAGCACGTCAAGCAGTGCTTCTCGCAGTTGGGGCAATCACAACTGACGATGCATTCCCGACAAGCACGCAGGCACTCGCCGCAAGCCTTAATGCAGTTGTCCTTAAGCACGGGATTGAGCTTCGTCTCGGCCCCAGCAGCCGATGGAGAAACCGCCACGAGCGTCACGAGCAGTGCAAAACACGAAATCATGGAAAAAATAAATCGAGACATATCTTCACCTCAGTAAGGGGAAAAGCAAGGAAAGAAAACGTTTCTTTCCGCACGGGGGATGAATCGCGGAAGTGCCGTCACAGCACGCGACGGCACGATCAACAGGGGGATCGCCGACGACTCAGTTCCGCCATACGCCGTAGAGGACTCGTACGGATCGACGAGGAACGAAAAAATACAAAACGGCAACAGTCACGAGTGGTGTGCGTGCTGTGTCATCCCATAAGCCATTCACGGCAGGATGAATCACGCTGGCCAACGGCGTGGCGGTGCTTGGTAATAAAGAGTCGTGGTCCTTTGATCCGGACCATAGCTCCTTCGGCTCCCGCATGCACCGACAGGTGTCGCTCGCGACGCCTTCACCGACACTCCCGCAGTCCGACACGGGAACATCTGTCAGTGCGGAACAACAGGAGGAAGCCTTTCCGTCCGTGGCTTCACAGCAGCCTGCCACCGTTAGTTCCCTGGGCGGACATCGTTCGGAGCAGTTGCCTCGCTCGCAACAGTCGCAGATCCCTGCGGAGAGCACAGGTGCCAGTGCAAAAAGCACGACATGAACCCATCGCCAGGTACGACGAAAGCTTGGAATTGATTTCATAAATCTATGCCCTGCGAGCCATCCTCAGCCTCCGTAGGCTTGGACATTTATACCTGAGGCGCTCGGGGGATGATATCACGTCTCGAAGGTTCTCGGATCGTTCGGATTATGACGCGGCAAGAAGTCATCTCAGTTGTCGCTCACCATCGGCGTTCGATTGCCACACCGATTCCGTTGTTTCCCGCCATACGGCCTTACTTGGAGGCCGCTTTTGACGAGGCCCTAGGAGGGGCTGAGTACGTCATGCCTGAAGAGCATCGGCGACGCGCCCAAGGCCCCGGCGGTTGGAGGAACGCCAACTTGAGGACTACGCTGGCAAAGGTTGTCCGTCGTGCCGGCCTTAAGCCTTGGCCTCGCTTCTGGCACTCGATGCGGGCGAGCTGTGAGACTGACTTGGCCCGAGAGTTTCCGCTGGCGATTGTGGCGAAATGGCGAGGCAACACCCAAGCGGTGGCGATGAGGCATTACGTTGATGTGACCGACACCGACTTTGAGAGAGCCACGAGACGCACAGAATCGATTGACGGAAAATCGCTGCAAAAAGCGCTGCAGCAAGTGCTCGCAGGGGATCGCATGAGGAACACCCTGTTTTGCAGGAGTTTGCTTCATCATGCGATGCCCCACGAGTGAGGGAAGTGGAGGCGGCGGGAGTCGAACCCGCGTCCCGTGATGTTTCAGCACAAACGTCTACGTGTGTATCCGGTCAATTTGAGTCTCATAGACGCGTCCCCGGCCGACAGGGTTCGTCGTCTACCAGCCAGGAACTTTTTTAGCCCCGTACGTACCCGGCGGTGGTACAGAGCGATTCGGATTTAACGACCGATTGGGAGGCCCTTCCGACTTGGGCCATCGCTCGGGGTTGCTTAGTTAACTAAGCAGCCAGAGAGAAACGAGCTTCAGCAATTGAAGCGTGGTCGACTTTTTAACGTGGCCAATCGACCAACCACGACACGCAATCTGAACCTCTTGTCATCCGGTCGAAACCAGTACGCCCCCCATAGAAAGTTGTGTAGAAAATGAAAAAGGAGATCCTTTTGAGTTTGTGGCGGGATCGAGTCGCCGTCAGTTCGAAGTTCTGCGAAGCACCCGTACCTGAAAAAGAAAGGATTCTTCATCAGACCTTCCATTGAACATTCTAATCAGGTTGATCGGCTGATGGATTCTGTTTGCAGCGTAAAATTTTCTGCGGTCACTCTTTTCGAGGTATTTGCAACGGGTTCTGGCCCCCAACCCAAAGGTTTTTCTGGAAGAAAATGCCGCGTTTCAGGATTATTTCGATAGGAAAAGAGATACCGAGGAAAACCTCATCGACTATGCCGATTGCCCGACGGCACGGAAGAAAAATCAGTGTTTTTCGGTTTTAAAGACTGCGTTTTCAGTTCCGAATCAGCGATACTTTGTTTTGAATGAATGAAAAAAAGGTCTGATTTCATTCCTTTTCGAACGTGCGACAAGGCATTTTCCAAAGTTCAGTGTCTGCTGCGCAGCCGAAAAAGCATCACCGACTCTAAGGATTAAGTCCCCGATGTTGGTGCGAATCGAGAGAGCCACTAAAGTATGAAAAAGTTGACGAGGAATGCACCGAAGGCGTAGGTTTATCAAAAGGAAATGTTGTGGTGAACCATCACGATCAGAGTTATCGAAGCAACAAATCTCAGATGTCTTGTAACCAATCCCCGTTACCAACCACGACAAAGATTTTCCACGCAATGCGTAGTGCATGCCGGACACTTTTATTGTTGAGCTTTGCATGCGTTGCTTCAACGGCATCGGCGCAGGAATGGGCTACGAAGATGTTTGCGTCGACGAGCCATAATTTCGGCACCGTCGCCAAGGGATCAAAGACAGAATATCATTTTACGTTTCGCAATATTTACAAAGAGCCGATTCACATCGTCGGCGTACGAACGAGTTGCGGATGCACTTCCCCGGAAATCTCAAAAAACGACCTCAAGACTCACGAAACTGCAGAAGTCGTTGCAAAATTCAATACGCGAACATTTCTTGGTCAACATGGCGCCACACTGACGGTGACCATCGACAAACCGTATTATGCCGAGGTTCAACTCCGTGTTGCTGGAAATATCCGCGGTGATGTGTCGTTTGATCCCCCATTTGTTGACATGGGATCTGTTGACGTGGGGGCAGGTGCCGAGCGAACCATACGAGTCATCCACTCCGGAAGTGGATTGTGGGAGATCAAAGACGTTCGAAGCGCGAACACAAATTTTGAAGTTTCACTTTCATCGATCACAAAAACATCGACTGAATCGTCTTACAATCTTACGGTAAAACTCAAGCCGGGTGCACCGGCGGGATACTTAAAGAATCAATTGATTTTAGTCACAAGCGATCCGCGGGCAACGCAAATTCCAATCGATATTGAGGGGCGAGTGGTGGCTGAAGTGAGCGTAAGCCCACAACTGCTTGCGATGGGCAGTGTGCCGATTGGAGAGAGTGTCACCAAAAATATTGTTATTCGAGCAAATAAACCATTTCGAGTCACCGGAGTTGTTTGCTCCGATCCGGCATTCAGTTGCCAAATGACTGACAAGAGTGCCACCGTTCAAATTCTTGCAGTGACATTTAAGGCCGATGGCAATGTCGAAAAAAGAGAGCGTCAGTTTCAAATCAAAACGGATTTAGGAGAAGGAGTAGTTCCGAGTGTCACGGTGCAGGCCACGGTAGAAGCTCCTGCCGTCGAGGCCTCTTTTCCTCCTTCGGAAAGCGACAACGCAGAGGATCAGAAGCAGGATGCGCCAGATGCTGATCGAGTTTCGAGCGACACGAAGTCTCTCGGTGATTCTCCGCAATAAAGCGACATCGGTCGGATGAGCCGGTTGTCGCCAATTTGTTCAATGATGTGGGCGGTCCACCCACTCATGCGTGCTACAACAAAAATAGGAGTAAAGACCCGTATAGGCAGGCCGAGTGCGTGATAGATTCGCGCGGCAGGCCAGTCAAGATTTGGCCTGAGTCCTTTACGCTGAAGCATGAGTTGTTCAATCGTGTCGGCAAGATCCTCGAGGCGTTCGCCATCCGTACCTTGAACCAAGCTTCGGCACATGCGCCCAAGAAGTACCGCTCGCGGATCACCATCTTTGTACACACGATGGCCAAACCCCATGATCACGCGTTTGGCCGAGAGTTGCTCGCTGACCCAGGCTTCCGCGCGGTCGACCGATCCAATTTCGGAAAGCTGTTCGAGAACCTGTTCATTTGCACCACCGTGTAGCGGTCCTTTGAGCGCACCGATGGCAGCAGTGACTCCTGAATGCATGTCAGAACCGGTTGACACTACGGTGCGAGCAGCGAATGTTGATGCGTTGAATTCATGTTCCGCGTAGAGCACAAGCGTTGTGCCAAACGCTTGAATGTGTGATTGAGATGGCTGTCTTCCGGTCAATCGTTCAAGCAGCGAATCAGCGAGCGGCGCGTTTGGCCACGGTGCGATTGGACGATTCGAAGATGCGTCCATCCATGCAGCAAGTATGGATGGAGTTTCACCGAGCAACCGTTCGGCCTGCGCGATCAAGAGTGCATGGATCCCCGGAGTCTGATCGAGTTGGATCTGTCCGAGAATGCTGATGCCACTGCGGAGGGCATCCATTGGCGAGGCGGAAGATTGACGTTGGGCAAGCAGCGTGAGCGATTGAACGAGGGTTTTGTCGAGCGAGGTGGCCGAGTCGCGAATGCGACCAACAAAAGCGTCATGCTCTTTTTTGGTTGCGAGTTCACCATGGAGAAGCAGGTAGGCAACGTCCTCGAAATCGGACGCTTGTGCGAGCGACTCGATTGAATATCCCCGATAGCGAAGTTCACCCGCAAGCGATGAAATAGCAGTACGACCAGCCGTCACGCCGGCAAGCCCTCTGGTCATGGTTGCTTCTGCCGGTAACGCGTTCGGTGCTGCGTTCATATTCATAGTAAAAAGGACTTGTGCAGAAAGGGGTTGTGGAGCGTTCGATTCATGAGCATGTCACGGGATTGGCGGTTGCGATGGATCATATCCCAAGAGGTCGTAGAGTTCAGCGCGAGACTGCATCAAGTCGAGCATGCTTTCCTGTGATCCTTCATCGAGCAAAACTGCCATGCCAGCCTCAAGTGCCTTCATTGCCAGCCGCAGAAATGTTACGGGATAGAGCACTGCTGCAAAGCGACGTTGTGCAAGTTCTTCGATCGTCAAAAGTGGGCCGACTCCAAACTCCGTCATATTAGCGACCAGAGGAGCATCGATCTCCCGCCCCACGCGAGCGAATTCATCACGGCTTGAAAGCGCTTCAACAAAAATCCAATCAGCACCACTCGCGACATACGCGTGCGAGCGCGTGATCGCATCGTCAAGTGACGTCACTCCGCGAGCATCGGTTCTTGCGATGATCACCGTGTGAGGATCGCTTCGGCCTCTCAACGCGGCGAGAATCTTTTCGCTCATCTCAGCCTGTTCAATCAATTCTTTTCCAGCAAGGTGACCACACCGTTTTGGAAATCGCTGATCTTCAATCTGAATCGCAGCCGCGCCCGCAGCTTCTAATCGGCGAACGCACTCTTCCACTTCACGTGGTCCGCCGAAGCCCGTGTCGGCATCCACGACGACCGGTATGCTCACCGCTTCTGCGATGAGTCGCGTATGTTCAATGCACTGTTCCAGTGTAACGATGCCGGTGTCTGGTACGGCGAAAATGCCAGCTGAGAGTGCGGCTCCAGAAAGGTAGACTGCCTCAAACCCAGAACGCTCGGCAAGCTTTGCGGCTAATGCCCAGGGAGCACCCGGGATTGGAATCGTCGATTCGCGGATGAGTGAACGAAGTTTTGCTCCTCGTCCATTGAGTGCTGTCGTCACGATATGATTCTCTGGTTCAGAGGAAGTCATGAATTGTAAAACCCAAATGAATTAAAAGTCTCAGTCAAACACGAAATCCTCTCCGACGTCAACGAGTAGTACGCGACGGAGCGAATTGAGACTGCCCATGAAACACAATACCCATCCTTTGATTGATGCACGAGAGCAATGGACTCGACGGAACGTTTCCGTTCGGAAAGGGTTTGCTTTGTGGGGCATGGAGGTTGTGGCGACTGCGATTCTTTTTGCAATGGCCGGAGCATGGCCTGCTCCCGATACCAACGAGGCTCATTATCTGGCGAAGGCAAAGCATCTCTCCGATCCACAATGGGGCGAAGGAGATTTTTTTCTGGAGACCCCCGATGCGCATCGATTGTTCTTTCTCGTGATGGGGCCAGTGTGTCAAAGCGTCCCGTTAGAAACGGCAGCATGGATCGGTCGCGTGGCTGGATGGGGAGTGCTTGCAATTGCCGTTGTACATGCGGCAAGGAGCGTGGGTCTTATGTCATGGGGCGTGATTCTTGCGGGAGCGATGTATTCACTTGCGGTTCGTCATACGACGGTCAGTGGAGAATGGGTGATCGGCGGATGTGAAGCAAAAGTTTTTGCATGGGCCCTTGTGCTTTGGGCTGTTGGAGATGTTGCGCGCGGGAAATTTTCTCGCGCATGGCTTGTCGGTGGAGCCGCCACCGCCTTCCATGTGCTCGTTGGGGGCTGGGGCATGGTAGGAATTATCTTTGGTTGGATCTGTACGAGAGCTTTTAGAATCAAAGAGTCTGTGGCAATCCACGACGGTGCGCATCACCCAATAGAACCTGAGCAGCCCAGCATTTTCTGGGAGCAGTATTTGCCACCAGTATTTCTTTTTTGTGGAGCTGCCTTGGCAACCGTCGGTGTTCTGCCCGCGCTTGCGCTTTCTGCGGGAACTGAGGCATCGGAGCGGATGGCTGCGGCAACCATTCAAGTGGTTGAGCGACTTCCGCACCACCTGCTTATCAGCACGTTTGCCGATGGCATGGTTGCCCGCCATGTTCTTGCGTGGCTTTTGTGGATGGGACTCATCTGGAGCGGCCAACGCACAGCAGCGATGTGTCGCATGTCAACAATACTTTTTGGATCGATGTTAATTGCGATTGCAGGAGTGGCAGTGACCGCGTGTGAACCGATTTTCCCCGGACCGAGTCATGCCGTGCTGCGTTTTTACTGGTATCGTCTTGCCGATGGCGTCCTGCCGTTGGGATTGGCGATCGGGGTTGCATCAGCATTCTGGCAGTCAAAACACAACACGGTATTTTTCTCGACGCTTGGATTTCGTGGCATGATTACCGCGTTGTTGGTGATTGACATGATTCTTCAAGTCCCACACTGGCCGATTCCGGGACGTTCTGCAGTTGCCTGCCGAGCCGACCGTCATGTCTCGGCAGATGCGTGGGTTGATGTCTGTCGGTGGGTCGCGTTGAACACGCCTGAAAATGCCTGCTTCCTTACGCCCCGAGGGGCAGCGACGTTTCTTTTTCGCACATCTCGCAAAGAGGTTGTATCGTGGAAAAATATGCCTCAGGATCCCAAGTCGATACTTCAGTGGAAAAGACGATTGCTCGATTGTTTTGCCGAGTCCCATGGGAATTCGATCCGTTCACTGGAGTCTTCAACGCTCAGTTTTGGAATCGATCGGGTCACCTCTGTGGCCGCTCGCTATGGCGCCGACCACCTGATTGCACCGGTGGCCACGTTTGACGCGCTTGCAAAAGAATCCCGTAGTTCCCTTTCCCTTCTCTATTCCAATTCGGTTTACGGCGTGTATCACATCGGCTTTGATCAGTCCGCAGGCGATCAAGAGATTCGTACTCCATAAATTGTGTAGGCAATGATCATGCATTCTCGTTCTTCAAAATCAATTGACATTCTTCCGCGAGCAGTGGTGTTCGATCTTGATGGATTGATGGTGAATACCGAAGAACTGTACCAAGAAGTAGGCACAGAACTGCTTCAGCGTCGCGGATGTCTTTTTGAATCTGATCTCTTAACACAAATGATGGGGAGACCACCGAGCATTTCATTGTCGATCATGATCGAACATCATGGGTTAAAGGATTCGGTCGAAGAACTCGCCACAGAATCTCAGGAAATCTTCAGGACGATTCTTGATGCGCGTTTACAACCGATGCCCGGTTTACTTGAGTTGCTTCACGCAATGGATCGGACCGGGATGCCCCGCGGGGTCGCGACAAGTAGTCCTCCCAAGTTTGCGTGGGACGTGCTGCGGCGTGTGGGACTCGACTCACGAATCGACTTTGTTTTGACGTGCGACGATGTAGTCGAAGGCAAGCCGCACCCCGAGGTCTATCTTCTTGCCGCGCAGAAGTTTCAGGTGAACCCTGCGGAAATGATGGCTTTGGAAGATTCACAAAACGGCTGTCGAGCGGCAGTTGCTTCGGGTGCTTTTACGGTGGCGATACCGGGTGATCACAGTCGCAATCACGAGTTTCCAGGCGCGCAATTTATTGCAGACTCCTTGCACGATGCTCGCATCTACGATGCACTCGGTCTCGCAGGCAATCCAACTATGGAGTAGGCGCCACGGATGCTGCGGATGGTTTTAGTTCTACATTGACGCAAACCAATCGACCGTCGGCATTACGACAGTAAATTCGTTTCCGTACGAGTACCGGAACACTCCAGCATTTTCCGTCGAGTGCTTCTCCTCGTGAGAGTGGCGTAAAAGCCTCCGGAGATGCCGGAGCAAAGAGGAGTTCACCCTGATCTGAGAGCACAATCAGAGTGTCGTCCGCAAGCATGAGTGACCCACAGCCAAACCCCATTTCCCGCCAACGTTCATCGCCGGTTGTGGCATCGAGACAGACGATTGAAACCGTTCTTGCGCGGTGACTGTTGCCATCAAAACCGTAGAGGTGTCCCTTCCAGAAAATACTTGATGCCATGTGATTGGAAAGTAATTTATTTTCCCAGATTCGCTCCAGTCCGTCGGGGGTCAGTCGAAGCATCGCTCCGCCCCGACGATAACCGGTTGAAATCCAGATCCGAATGTCGCCATCAGCGATATCAACGACGGGTGTTGTTGAACTTGTAGAAAAAGAGGAGTTCCAGGGAAATTCGGCGATCACCTGGCCGTCAATGGCTTGTACCACCAACAACGCATCGTTATTGAGCGCGGCGATATGGTGCTGCCCATTTTTTTCAAAGGGAACCGCTGAGCCATATCCCGGCGAGTAATTTTTGGTCTTCCAGAGGAGAGCGCCGGTATTGATGTCGAGCGAAATGAGCGGACCGGCGTCGAGAATGACCTGTGTGCCTTGCACCAGTGCCGAGCCAGAAAAACCCCAGGTTGGACGTTCGACACCGGTCAGTTCTGGAAGCATCACGTTCCAAAGTACTTTTCCGGTTTGAGCATCGAGACAAAAACAGTGGCCTTCTTTACCGAGCGTAAAAATTCGCCCAGAGTCATACGTAGGCGTCGACCCAGGCCCGCCCTCGTGAAGATTGTCAACCAATTCTGAAGGATACGTATGAGTCCAAACTGTTTTTCCTGTCGCTGTATCGAGGCACCATACGGTGTCGAGACCTTCCTTGTGACCCATTGTCCAGAGACGATCTCCAACAACGCTCACGCTTGAGAACCCCGTTCCCACGAAAGCTTCCCAATCGATCTGAGGTCCGGACTCAGGAAAAAGACGAATCCAATCGCTCGAGTCACTCGTGCCATTATGATGTGGACCTCGCCACGTTGCCCAATCTTGTGAGTTCACGGGAATAGAAGATTCATTGGAGAACGCTGTTCGAATCGAGGAACAATTCGAGAGAAAAAGGATACCTATGAGGAATGAGATTTGTTTTAGAAAGCCAACAAACGGAATAATGTTCGCAGACAGCGTAGGCACGACTTGAAAAAGTCTTGGACCGCGACAAGGCTCATTTTTAAAAAGCATCGCGAGCGTCTCCAGTGGAAGAAATTACTTTGACGAGAACATTCAGCCAAGAAGAAAACTAAATATAGGAAAGTATACGGCAACGGCAAACGTATCCAACGTGCTAAGGAGCGTACGTGCAGCGAAAAGCTTTACGCTGGCAGATCTTTTGAATCGGTCTTGAGGAGTTCAAAACCTTCCATGGCGCAGCGGTTTGCAAAGCGTTAGAGTTCTAAACCGATTCGCTGAGCCTGCAGCAAAAGAGCTGTGCGAAAATAAGGGAATGGGTAGATCTGTTGGCGTCGCCTTGCCCAGAAGAATGTCTTGTCGACCATTTTTTCCGGAAGGACTCCCTGATTCACGAGAACAACCACCTTCTTAATAAATTCAAATTCCGAAGGAAGTCTTGCTCTCAATCCCTTTGAGAGTCGATCCTCGAGTGTTGTCGTCGTTGAAAAACCGGGATGCTCTGCCGCCACACCAATGGAAGGATTTTCAAGATGTATTCCTGTGAGCCAGGCAAAAACGAGCGCCAAGATCTTTCCGAGAGTGTGACTGCGAGTAACCATAGACAAAAAAGTATCGAAATTTTTGCGGGTTTTTTTCTGTTGCAGATTCCCGAGATGAGAGTTGAATTCGCAAATTGCTGCTTGAACGCGTTTGAAAGCTCTCGTCTGCCGGGAAAGAATCTGGAGAAATAACGAACCCGCTGCGACAGTTCAAGACTAAATAGACCTAAAATCGACGTTTCACGAGGTAGTTGGCCCCAAAAACAGTGTTCTTTCTGTGAAATTGAGAGAGAGAATTTCAGCGCCAGTGTGGTATTCTTTGTCCGAGTAGTGTTCGGTCAGCAGAATGCTACGGTTGTGTTCGTGCAGGAGAGTTTTTCCGGATCGTTGAGTTCATTGTCAAAAGGAGTCTTCCAATGCTGGTAATTCCAGGACAGCGAGGCAAGGATCTTTGTGATCGCCACCTCGGTACAACTCGTAGAAATCTTCTGCGAGTGGGTGGATCGGCGATGGCCGGATTGTCCTTGGCAAACTTGTTGCGGCAAGATGCTGCTGCCGCTGCCATCGATCCGATTGCAACAAAAGGTGGACCAGGCTTTGGTCGTGCCAAAAGAGTGCTGTTTGTTTATCTACAAGGAGGCCCGAGTCATCTCGATCTCTGGGATCCCAAGGAAGATGTCCCGGACAACGTGCGAAGCCCGTTCAAGACTATGCCGACCAAGGTCCCCGGCATGGATGTCACTGAACTGCTTCCAAAGTTCGCACAAGTTACCGACAAAGTGACACTCATTCGTTCGATGAGCTACACCCCCAACGGCCTGTTCAATCACACCGCAGCGATTTATCAGTTGCACACTGGATATACCGCTGACAAAGTAAGCCCGTCAGGACAGCTCGAGCCTCCGTCGCCAAAGGATTATCCGACGTTTGGTTCAAACATCGTTCGATTAAAACCGAGTGATGTTCCGATGCTTCCCTTTGTGATGATGCCTCGGCCGTTGCAGGAGAGCAACGTCGTTGGGAAAGCAGGCACCGCTGGATTTCTTGGGCGAGCATACGATCCCTACTACCTGTATCCAGCTGGTGACGACATGGATATGTCGAAAATGGATCGGATCAAAGTCGACGATTTGCAACTGCGATCGGATGTTGCGCCATCTCGGCTTGAACGGCGTGCCCGCCTTCGGGAGCTCGTCAATGCGCAGATGCCCGATATTGATCGCGCAACGAAAAAGTACGATCTCGACGACTATTATCAAAAAGCGCTCGGTCTGATTCTTTCCGGACAGGCGAGAGATGCGTTTGATTTGTCAAAGGAACCCGCAGTGTTGCGAGATGCTTACGGCCGCAACACATTTGGTCAAAGTCTGCTGCTTGGCCGACGTTTGCTTGAGGCCGGTACGCGTGTGGTTGAAGTGATCTGGCCAAAGGTTGCCAATTCAGACAATCATTCATGGGATATGCATACTGATTTGACAAAGCGTCTGAAGGATCAGTCGGGCCCGATGCTCGATGCGGGGCTCGCTACTTTGCTGAACGATTTGGATGGACGAGGTATGTTGGAAGACACGCTCGTCGTCGCGGTCGGTGAATTTGGTCGCTCTCCTCAAAGGGGCTTGAGCACGTCTGGAAATAGCAATTCTGCAGACGGTCGCGATCATTGGCCCTACTGCTACACAGCGGTTCTTGCCGGTGCCGGAGTCAAACGTGGAGTGGTTTACGGAAAGAGTGACAAGACGGCCAGTGCCCCAACTCTCGATCCGGTGCACCCAACCGATCTTTTAGCAACGATCTATCATGCGGTTGGTTTGGATCCACATACAATTGTGCTCAATCACCTCAACCAACCTCGTGAAATGGTACAGGGAAATGTTGTGACAGGATTTTTCTCGTAGTCCGCTTTTCCGGAGATGGCTTGCGTCACGTTGAAGGGTTGCGTTTCAAAGAACGTGCACAAATAAAAATTGGTCGAATCAATTTTGTGCCGAGATGATCTACGGGATAAACCGTAACAGCGAGTAGGATTTTTTTCCGGATCGCAAAACCATAGTCTTTTGACCAGCAAGGTCGTTTGGTGACAGTCGATGCGATACTTCGGTGACTCTTACGTTGTTTACGTAGATTCCACCCTGCTCAATGGCGCGACGAGCTACAGAGCGACTTGCAGCGAGGCCCGTTGCTTCAATGGCTTCAATTAAGGGTAGGCCATCTCCATCGAGAACACTTCGCGAATACTCTTTACTCGGGACGTCGGCAAATATTTCTCCGAGCGTTTCATCGTCGACGCTTCCAATTTTACCGCCGAAAAAAATCTCGGTGGCCTGCTTGGCCGAATCGAATCCGTTCGAACCATGCACCAACTCCGTTAAAACCTCAGCGAGTCGACGCTGAGAGGCTCTTTTTTCAGGTTCTTTGATTCCCAACTCATCAAGCGACTCAACTTCCTCGATGGGGAGTTCGGTCAGACGTCTCAAACAAATGGCCGCATCAGCGTCGTCAAGATTGATCCAGTACTGATAGAAGCGATAGGGTGAAGTTCGTTTTGGATCGAGCCAGATCGCGCCAGAAGAAGTCTTTCCCATCTTTGTTCCATCCGACTTTGTTAAAAGTGGACAGGTCAGGCCGAAGACTTCGGTGCTCCGAAGACGGCGGGCAAGATCGATGCCAGCGGTGATATTTCCCCACTGATCGCTCCCGCCGATCTGCACTCGACAATCAAATACGTCCAGCAGGTGCACAAAATCCCACGCCTGCAAAAGCATATAGCTGAACTCGGTAAAAGAGAGACCGCAGTCGGGACGATCGAGACGACTCTTTACGGAATCTTTTGCAAGCATCGTAGCCAGTGGCACATGCTTGCCCACGTCGCGCAGGAATTCGAGATAGTTGATTCCAGACATCCAATCGTAATTGTTGACGACGATGACTTTTGGACCTCGATCCAACAACAGCGATTCGATCTGCCCTCGAATCCCGGCAACATTCGCAGCGAGTTGATCCTTCGAAAGAAGATTGCGTTCAGCGCTCCGGCCGCTTGGGTCACCAATCATTCCCGTAGCGCCTCCGACGAGAGCAATCGGCACATGCCCTGCAGCAGCCACCCGCTGAAGCATCACAACAGCGACCAGATGTCCAACGTGAAGACTATCGGCGGTTGGATCAAATCCTGCGTAGACGCTTCGTGGACTTTGATTCAACCATTCATGAAGCGAATTGCGATCAGTGGACTGGTGAATAAGTCCTCGCAAATGAAGGTCTTTGAGAAAATCAGTTGTCACGCCAGAAACTCCTCACACAAAAGATTAAATATGAATGGCAACAGTTCTTTGAATCGCAGGTTGTTTCAACACAGACATGCTTGTTTCGAGTATGGATTATCGCCACACATGATCGTCTGCAAATGGATGGGTGGGGCCTGCAAGTTTTGGCTTTGGAAGTGCTTTGATCGCCTGTTCTGCAAGTCGAAGATCTTCTCGAGAGGTTATTTTCAGATTGATGCTCGAGCCCAGTACGACCGTGACAGCAACACCAAGAGATTCAATCAACTGGGCTTCATCGGTGGCGGAAGAAGCTAGCGGCGATGCGTAGGCTTGCACCAATAACTCTCTTGCGAAGACCTGAGGAGTCTGCGCCTCCCAGAGGTTGCTACGATCGATCGTCTCAACGATCTGGCCATCAATCCCGACTCGCTTGAGCGTGCCTGCCACCGGAATAGCGAGTATTGCCGCCCGAGTTTTCACGCCAGTCTCAAAGACCCTGTCGATCCACTCCATAGCAATGCAAGGCCGTGCGGCATCGTGGATGGCCACCATATCGATGTCGGAGCCAAATTTTTCTAGGCCGCTACGAACGGAGTCTGATCTGGTTTCGCCTCCCAGTGCGAGCGTGATTCCAAGAAACGCTAGATTCGCTGAAAACTTGTCTAGAAAATACTCGCGGTCTTCGGGAGAAATGACAACGACAACCTTTTTGACATCTTCTCGTTCTAGAAATCGTTCCGCTGAATGAAGCCACACTGGCCGGCCTGCGAGTGGCGCAAAAGGCTTTTTATAATTGGGATCGTTAAAGCGAATGCTTTTTCCAGCAGCGGCAAGAATGACACCAAACGTGGGCATGGGATAAAAGTGAGGGTGTGAGTTAAAGAAATAGATTGACGAAAGTCATCGATTGATTGCACACGAAAAGGATCGGAGTCAAGTGAAGAGAAATTTGAAATAGTAAGTTATGAATGGACACAGAAAAGAACAGTTTACTCCGTCCATCATTTCGCGGAATGAAAGTACAATCTTTTACAAAGGAGGACTCTCGAGAAGACTTCTTCGAGCGACCCGCCTGTGCCGCGGTTGATGTGCCGGGAAAACTGTGAATCGATCAAATACCAAATAGATTTCAAAATGAGTGCCCGTTGCTCATTCGACATTGGACATAAAACAATTGGATACAAAGCGATGAGCAGAGAAATCTAGGTGACAGGGACCGGCGTAACAGGCTCGCTTGTAAGAGTTTGTTCAGAGCCTAACCGCCGTTCAATCGCGTTGTCCATGAGGATGCGAATGCAATCTTTCAGCATTGGTTTGTCAGTAATCCATAGAGCAAATTGTTCGCCGTGCTGTTTGTAGAGGTCTCGTAACCAGACGGGAGCCTCTGTCAAAAGCCACTCCCGAAAAATGATCCACTTGGGATTATTATCACCATAGACCTCACGAGCGACCCAGCAGAATCCACCGCCTTGTTGGCCGCCTTGTTGACCACCCTGCTGGCCGCCCTGTTGGCCACCCTGCTGACCGCCTTGTTGGCCACCCTGCTGACCGCCTTGTTGGCCACCCTGCTGACCACCTTGCTGACCGCCACCGCCACCACCACCACTCCCCTGCGCACCACTGCCGGAAAAATTATACGAAGTAACCTGTCCAACCTGTGAAAAAAGAGGCTGAGGCGTTACGCGAACGTAGCGACGATCGGGTGAGATCACCGCGGTCACAGACATATTGGCTCCTTCCGGGAGCGTTGTAATAACGGGTTGGTATCCTACGGCACCGCTTCTAAAAAATGGCAGTTGAGGAACCGTTGCTGAACGGCCCGATCGACTTTGCGAAAGCGATTGAGCAGCTGATGAATTCGCAATGCCCGCCAATTGCTGAGCTAAAATACCTCGCCCTACCTCCTGCTGAACTGCAACCGCGTTGGCAATTTGCGCGTCTTGAAGTACTTCTTGGCGACGTCCGCTCAGGAGTTCGATGTTGAGAAGAATTGGTTTAGCACCTACAGGAATCTGTTTTCGGATGCGTTGCTCCCGTTCCGTTCCGCGATGAATTGTAATTTCAGCGGTCACGGTATCACCGGCGACTTTTCCC
Organism: Planctomycetota bacterium; assembly: GCA_003669585.1. Classification (GTDB taxonomy): domain Bacteria; phylum Planctomycetota; class Planctomycetia; order Pirellulales; family UBA1268; genus QWOQ01. Next base: position 400,088 of record QWOQ01000015.1, read on the forward strand.
CAAGCGCGTCGCACGAGAACGCGGTAAATTCCAGGAAAACCTTCGGCCACGGTATAACGTTCGGAAGATGAAACTCGGCCACCTTTTGATGTTGCTGCAGCATCAGCAACGAGCGTTCCCCCTGCAGGAGAACGAGGGGAAGAGGTTGAACAGACGCTCCCCGAGGGTTCCTCAATGACAAGGTCGATGTCTGCATCTCCCGACCAAGAGAGTTGCACAACAAGGTCGCGAACGAGCGATTGATCGAGGATTCGCTCCATGGAAAGAGCCTCCTGAGGCTTCTGCTCCTTTTTCAATCGTTGAATGGTCGCACGAGCAAGACGAGCTGCACGCACTGTTATTTCGGATTGTTCAGGTGGCCATTCGTGTGAAAGCACTCCTGCACATGCCCACTGCATTGCGGCAACATCATCGAGACGACTGGCTAAGTTCATTGCAAGAGCAAATGCCTCGCGGTGAGTTGGATCAAGTTGAGTGACTTGTCGGCAGAGCTTCAGCGATTTTGCATACGATCCAGTTCTCGCAAGATACGTTGCAAGGGACAGAAGCTCGACAGGAGATGCCGCAAAATCAGCAGCAGACAGAAGTGTTCGTTCGATTTCCGACGGCGAGTTTCCGGAGGCTTCAAGGGAAATGGCAAGGGCTTCGTACATCCACGACTCAGCGCACCCAGCTGAAATGGCGGCTGCAATTACATCGCCGGCCTTCTTGTAGTCGCCCTGTCGACCGTACTGTGCTGCGCTGACTCGCACTTCGCCAAGTCGCGAGAATTTGGTCTGTTCGTCGGAGGCTTCTGTGATATAGGCACGAACTTTTGTTCGCAGGTCAGTTGAATCGGTAATGGATGATGGAAGTCCAATTCGATCGATCGTCGCAGGAGTGTCGAGAACCAATTCTGTTGGAGTCACAGCAATCGGCAAAGGTGCTTTTTTGACACTGCTGACACGTGGTTGAGGAGTGAATTCAGCAGCAGATTTTTTGTTTGATGAATCAGCATTACGAGAAGCCGATTTTTTGGACGTTGATGTTTCCTTGCGAGATGTACTTCTTTGGGAGTCAGTCACTTGAAACATACCGCCACCACCGCCCATGCCGCCACCACCACCCCCCATGCCGCCACCACCGCCCTGACCGCTATTTACGCCGCCTTGACCACCCATGCCTCCACCGGTCTGAAATGGATTGACACCGGAACTCGGGTTTACAGGGAGCACAAGATCGCCAACCGGATAAACCTTAATCACTGTGTTCTCAGAAGCCTTGTCTTTAGTAGTAATGAGCATCACCTCGTCTTTGATCAGATACGTCAACTGAGAATCCCCCAAAATCAAACGTAAGGCTGATCTCAGTGTGATACCAGAAAGACTTCTTGTGATAGGCGAGTCCGGATCGAGACCGGCATCTTCAAGTGCCGGCATATCAAGTTCAACCTGTATTCCGTGTGCGTCTTCGATTTGTGTAACAACATCGCGAAGAGGCGTTTCGTTAAAATCGAACGACTCAATATTCTGCTCAAGCGCATCGTAGATTTTTTCCTCAGCACTTCCAGGATTAGCAAGGTCAACGGATTTGTACTTCTCGCGGAGACGTGTGATCTCCCGCCAGCGATCGGCCTTGGGGTAGACAAGCGGCGGTTCGTCAGGAAATGGAATGCCTGCAACATCTGCAAGGTGCAATGCATCCATAAAACCCCGCTGCATTTCACGTCTATTCCGCATGTTTTCTGTGTCATAATCGAGAATTCTGGCAACAATCGGCGTGGTGATTGCCACCATGCGAGCCGTCATAGGCACGCCAGGACGGGCATAAATCGGAGGAGCTTCTTCGGCAATTGCCACAGCAACTTCCCGTTCTGCCTCAGTAAATCGTTGGGTTGGCTGCTGATACCCAACCCGAATTCCCTCTTCAAGGAGCGAATCAAACCGCTGTGTAAGTTGTTTAATTTTGTCTTCACGACGCCGGAGTTCTCCATCGAGACGGCCGCGTTCGCGTCCAGCCTCCTGTCGTCTCGCGTTCGCGAGATCTCTCTCGTTCTTTTCTCGAATACGAACAGTGCTCTCTCGAATGACTGCAACAATTTGTCGATCGAGCCTGTTTCGAGTTTCAGAACTCAGATCGTCAGAAGTTCCAATTTCCGAGAGCAGTTCTTTTAAGTCGTCTCTCGATTTGACAGGATCGGTGGCCATGATCCGACGGGCATCGCGGAGACGAATCGCCGTTTCCTGTTCAAACTGTTCTGAACGAACCTTTCGCATAGACGCAACCTCATCAATATCCGGCGATGGATCGTTTGCCTTGGTCGTCATAGGATCCGTTTCTTCTCTTTCAGTCGTTTCCTTTTTCTGCGCAACCGATCGAAGAAGTCGAGCTTCTACGTTGTCTGGATCGCGTCGCAGGGACGCCTCGGCGAGCTGCAAGGCTTGGGTTGTTTCGCCAGAGGCCTGGGCTTGTATTGCGAGTGCAGCAAGCGCGGCAGCTTCAGAATGAATCGCCTGTCGTGCACGCTCGAGACCTACCCGACCAAGAGTTGGAAGAAAGAGACCGTCAGTGGCTGCAGCATTTCTGGCAAGTTCTGAAAGATACGCATTTTCTTCAGACGCGGTTTCTTCGGGAACGATGACTACAACCTCGGCGGCCTCTTCATCTATCGAATTCGTTGAGAGCGTAATTTGTGTCACTCCGGTGGCATCGGCAATGCCCTCGATCAAGATCACGGCATCTCGATCTGAACGGAGTGGTGGAATCATCGCCGGTAAAGAACGAAGCTTTACGTCAGGGATATCGCTCTGAATATCGATGTTCGTGACCCAAGTGATCGTTTCAACGGCAGCTCGACCGATTCGTGCCCCGGCGTCTTTTGCACTCACCGTCTCGTCGGGCACCATGAGCATGCCACCGGTTTGATTGGCGATCGCAGCCAGGCAGGGCCAGTTCACCTGTGAACCAATGCCAATCGCTGAAAATGAAATTTGTGAAGCGCGGAGCATCTCAAGTGTTTCACGGAATTCGTCGGTATCAACGGCAAAAAGTCCCGGTCCATCTCCGATGTAGACGATTGATCGCGGTCCTTTAGAATCTGCAAAAAGTGCCAGAGCTGTTCGAAGTCCACCAACGATATCCGTCGATCCGAGAGGAACACGTTTCTCAAAGTTTTCTCGAGACTGTTGAAATGAAGGACTCTCTGGCGACTCAAAAGTTTCCGACATCGCAATGCAATCAACATCAATTGAACCAACCATGAATTGGTCGGTCCTTCGAGCCGTTTCGATCAAGCCCTCAAAAGCATCGAGTGATCGATTCTTGATCGCCCCGACCTGACTCGCTGATGTGTCGATGAGGACAAGAATGCTTGTCGGTTCGGGGACTGCATTCATCACAGCCCCGCGAATTCCAATGGCTGATACGGTCGGCGCATTCAGGGGCGCATGCATTTCTACGAATGATACTGATGCAGACTCTTGATGACCCTCGTCATCTGTTGCGGACAGTAAGACTTTTTCCTGTGCAAAGGCTGCAAAAAGAATCATCCATAACAGCAACCGGCGCGAGGTGCATTCTGCAGATGATTTGATGGATGCGGTGTGCATGTCAGGAAAGTCTCCAGCGGTCGCGAACAAATAAAGTAGAGTGTTGCAGAGAGACCTCAGAGTGTGATGCCGCTGCGCGACAATAGGCAAAGGGGATTCCGCACCTCTCACAGACAATCTTATTTCGGGTGTCTGCTCCCGCCAACCATACGAATATGCTTGTCTCTAGTTCTTCGGCTCTCACCCGGGTAATTCACCGAAGATTCCGTGAATTTCGGGGTCCAATCCTGAGGCATGGTGTCGCTACAATCGGATCATCGTCTGCCCCTCACCGGCCCTACCAAAGATTGATCGGTGGTTGTATGTCGATCTGGTCAATGGTTGACCTTTAGAGAAAAGAGTTCGTTGTCCGGGAGATTTCTCAAGTTATGGAGAACGCGTTTTTCAAAATAAGTGAGCATCCGAAGCGACAATGCTATTTATTGGCTTTTGTTGTATGGATCTGTATTGGCGGCTACGAAGCGAGTTCTCAATCACTAGAGACTCAAGCAGAGCATCGATTTACCGCAGAGGAGCAGGTCAACATCGCGGTCTACGAAGCTGCCAATCGAAGCGTCGTCAATATCAACACGAAGGCGACAGTCACCGCAGGCCTCTTTCTCATTGAAGTGCCGAGCGAAGGGGCAGGATCGGGCATTGTGCTCGACAAGCAGGGACATTTACTCACCAACTATCATGTTGTAGAGGGTGCCAAGGAAATTCAGGTGGCGCTTTTTGACGGTGCGGCGCATCAGGCGAAACTGGTGGGGTTTGATCCGGCAACGGATGTCGCGGTCATCAAAATCGAAGCAACGCCAGAATCACTTGTGCCGGTAGTGTTCGGTCAATCGAATGGTCTGCGAGTTGGTCAGAGAGTTTTTGCCATTGGCAACCCCTTCGGTTTGGAAAGAACGCTCACCACAGGAATTATTTCGAGCCTCAATCGATCACTGCCTACTCGTAGCGGTCGGATGATTAAGTCAATCATTCAGACCGATGCCGCGATCAATCCTGGAAACTCCGGCGGTCCTCTGCTCGATAGCGGAAGCATGTTGATCGGGATGAATACTGCAATCGCCAGTCGCACCGGCCAAAGTGCAGGCGTAGGCTTTGCCATCCCAGTGAATACTCTTGCCAGAATCGTTCCGCAACTCATCCAAAAAGGAAAGGTGACGCGGCCTGAAGCAGGCATTGCGCGAGTCTATGAAACCGACAAAGGACTCTTGATCGCAACACTTGCACCAGAAGGCCCCGCGGAGCGATCAGGAATGCGAGGCTTTAAAATCGTAAGAGAAAAAAGAAAACAAGGGCCATTTAGTGCTGAGTTTCAGCGAGTGGATCGATCCGGAGCAGATGTGATTGTGGCTGTTGCAGGACTTCCCGTAAAAACGGCAGATGATTTTCTTGCAGCCATGGAATCGAAAAATCCGGGGGATCAAGTACTTATTACCGTCCAACGGGAAGGACGGCGGCTTGATATCCCACTTGTTCTTGATGCGGAACAGCGATGAAACCGTGAGAGTTCGCGTACTGCTGGTATTTCAGCAAAAGTGCATTTTCAACCAAGAATAGGCCCGCTGGGCATGCCCTCGTTGAGGGTTGGCCGTTCAGGTCGGCCCTTGAATGGGTAGACAAGATCCATATGTCCCAGCCCCAGCAGATGGAGAATCGTTGCATGAAGATCGTGTACGTGCACCCGATCCTCGATAGCTCGCAAACCGAGTTCATCGGTCGAACCAATGACCCGGCCTCCGGCAAGCCCTGCTCCAGCCATCCACATCGTAAATCCGGTCGGGTTGTGATCGCGGCCATTTCCCTGCTCACTCATCGGCGTGCGACCAAATTCTCCTCCCCATACAACAAGTGTTTCGTCAAGTAACCCACGCTGTTCAAGGTCGATGAGAAGTCCGGCAACCGGCTTGTCCATTTGCAAACAAAGTTCGGTGTGGTTTTTTTCAATTCCTTTGTGAGCATCCCACTTGCTTCCCGAACCGTGATAAAGCTGTACAAAACGAACGCCCCGCTCAACCATGCGGCGAGCCAGAAGACAATTGCGACCAAATGGAGCGGTCTCTTTTTGATCGAGACCGTAGAGCTGCTCCGTGGCGAAAGTTTCCTTTGAAAGATCGACGACTTCAGGTGCAATCGCCTGCATGCGGAAGGCGAGTTCGTAATTACGAATGCGAGCTTCTAGTTCGGTCTGAGCGGTTCGCTCAAGAGCATGTTCTCGATTGAGTTCATTGAGCAATGCCAGCTTTCCTTGCTGGCGTTCATCAGTAATGCCGCTTGGATTTCGAAGATTTGGAATTGGCGTGGCACCACTGTGAAACCGAGTTCCTTGATAGACAGCAGGCATGAATCCTGCCCCCCAGTTTCTCGGACCGTTGACGACCTGCGTATCGGTGTCTTGGAGAACCACGAATCCAGGAAGATTCTCATTTTCGCTTCCCAAACCGTACGTGACCCATGCGCCAAGACTCGGCCTCCCGCCGAGTAGGCTTCCAGTATTCATCTGGCAAACCCCACCAGAATGATTGATGCCATCGGATACACAGGATCGAATGACTGTCATTCGATCGACGCAGTTCGCCACATGTGGAAGCCAATCGGAGACCCAAGTTCCAGATTCGCCATGTTGCTTCCAGATTCTGCGATCGGCCAGCAGTGGAGAACGGGACTCGCCCATCGCCGTAATCACCGTTCCAAAACTATCTGGCAGTGACTTGCCTTCAAGATTTTTGAGAGCGGGCTTCGGGTCAAAAAGATCGAGATGACTCGGACCACCTTCCATAAAGAGAAAAATAACGCTCTTTGCTCGAGCTTCAAAATGGGGCTGCTTGATAGAAGAACCCGGTTTCTCCGCAGCACAGGGGGGACCGCCAGAGAGAAATTCCGTCAAGGCAAGTGCGCCACATCCATGCCCAGAGTGACGCAGGAAATTGCGACGACTGCGAGGCACTTGGTTATCAGAAATGCCGAGGAGTTGTGTCAGAATGGACATGGAATCAGTCTCGATAAAGAAAACCGCTTGAATTCAAAAGGACATGACACAAATCAACAAGAGCCTCGTGCGAGATACGATCGACAGGATTTCGAGATATTCCAATCAGAAGATCGTGTCCCTTTCCGGAGGCATCAGCCAGTGGTCCTGGCGTTTCTTCAAAATTCCAGCGAGCGACACACTCCGAAACATTTGAACCTGCATTCAACAGAATCTCACCGCGATCAAGCGCCTTGGCACTCAGTCGCACGTCATCGATCAATCCATCCCAACTCCCTTTTGCCTGCGGCGTAGGCGTTGACGAATCACGTCCTCCGAGAAAGAGCTTCGCCTGACTGTCGTAGCCGCAGACAAATGAATGCTCAACCCGCTTGACGATCACTGCAGCATCATTGTCAGAGAGATCCTGAACAAAGAATGTGACCGAAGGAGTGCCGCTTGAGCCGAACTGTACGCTTGCAGCAATCGAGTAGGGCCGCATGAGTTCAAGATGAATGCCGGACGAAATGACCTCGTAACTGCCCCTTCCTGATTTCGGGTCTGTCGCATCTCCAGAAAGCTCGAGAATCAGACTTCGAGGAGCAAAACGAGATTGCTCGCCTGTAACGCCGAATGACCAGCCGGGATGATGTGGATCGCCATCCCACTGCGAGACAATCGTGCGAACACTTGCATCTTGAAAAATGGATCGCAAAACCACCGATGCCTCAATCGTAAAATCGAGCGAGGGAAGATCGTTGTGATCGGAAAGATATGGAAACTGCAGGGGCTTTGTTGGATCAAGAACAGCGGCTTTTCCCTCTCGCTGCGGCATAGGAGCTGTCGAGAGCGATGCTGCGACCAATGGATTCGTCCCGATTTTTTCCCGTTGCGAGAGAAGGAACTTCAAGGCCAGACGCGTCTCCGCATCGGTTGGAGTGCGTGATGTGACCGCTCGAAGAGTTTCTTGCGCACGAGATAGATCATCGGGTAGTTCTTTGCGTTCTATGCGTTCGGCAAGCGCCGCTGCTCGTGCGAGCATCCATTCGCCGTTGATCATAAACAGGCTTTGGTTTGCGGTTGTCGTTGTGTTTCGCTCAGCAGTGCTCAAGTATGGGTCCGCACCATCAAAGACCTCCACGAGCGGATCTCGCGTATTACGAATGACACTCGTATAGAGAGAACGTCGCAACTGTGTGGCTGGCACGCTCGGGCCATACATCGATCGATCGAGTTCACCAGAAACAGTAAAAGCTGCATCGCGGACTTGTTCTGCATCAAGTCTTCGGCAATTTTGTCGTGATATAAATTTGTTGAGAGGGTCTTTTTCAATACCAGCGATTGTGGCAGTTCCAATCGAGAGTTGCCGGTATGTGGCAGAGGTGACAATCAATCGGTTGATATGTTTGAGGCTCCATCCGGAGTCAACCAACTCCGACGCAAGCCAATCGAGAAGTTCGGGATGGGATGGTCGGTCACCCAAGCGACCAAAGTCACTGCTGCTAGCGACGAGCCCGCGTCCAAAATGACACTGCCAGAGCCTATTGACCATGACGCGAGCAGTTAACGGATTTTCTGCTGACGCGATCCAGCGCGCAAGTGCTGTTCGCCTTCCGGTCGTTGTCGATGAGGTCTGAGCGTCTGAAATAAATGTGCTATGCGTCGACTCCGGCACGAGCACCTCAGGAAATCCAGGGCTGAGAAGTTCTTGGCTACGATTGCCAGGAATCGTGGTTGCAGGCGAGACGGGACCAACATCTCGAACCGTCAGTGCTGTGGAGAGAGGCACGGGCCGCGATCCATCGATCGACGCAAGTTCTTTGTGGAGTGCGTCGTACTGCGTGCGGGTCTCTTTGTCGAGTTGCTCCGGCTTAAACAGAATTTGTCTCACCGCAATTCCAACGAGTTGTTCTTCTAACGGAGTGCGTTCGGATGCTGATTTTCGAATGAGCGACTGAATGTCGGCAGGAAATCGAGCGATTCCTTGTCCGACGGTGACATGGCGTAAAGGGTCTTCGAGCAACGCAATTTTGTTGAGAATGCCTGACGCCTTCGCTTGCCATGCCGCCATGGAGTCGCGGTGAGCATTTTTTTCCGCAACAGAACAGACCGGGGTGTCGTCGACCCAGATCATTGGCGCAAAAAAAGCTTGAAGTCTGAAATAATCGCGTTGTAGCAGCGGATCAAATTTGTGGTCGTGACAACGACTGCAACTCATCCCCATTCCAAGAAACACGTCAGCAGTGACATCCGTCACCTCATTGAGAATGTTTGCCAATTGACTTGGAACATCGATCTGGTTGTATTCGTAAGGTCCCTGTCGAAGAAAACCAGTGGCGATGATCGACTCAGAACTCTCCGGGTTGATCTCATCTCCTGCGAGTTGTTCAAGAATAAAAAGGTCATAAGGCTTGTCGTTGTTAAAAGAGTCGATGACGTAGTCTCGATAACGCCACGCCGACGGTCGGAATGCGTCTTGTCGAAATCCATCACTTTCGGCAAATCGAGAAAGGTCGAGCCAGAACCGTGCCCATCGTTCGCCATATCGCTTGTCGGTGAGGAGTTGCTCCACAAGTTGAGAAAAAGCATTGGTATTCGAGTCCTCGAGAAAAGTCGCCTCAGCAGACGCCATCTCCAAAGAAGTCGGTGGTACACCGAGAAGATCGAAGTACGCCCGGCGAATAAGGGTGGCAGGAGAGGCTTCAGGCGACGCACAGAGTCCTTCTGTTGCGAGAAGTGAACCGATAAATTGGTCGATCGGATTGTGAACACGATGTTCTTTGGTGTGAGGCACATCCGGTGGCACAGGACGCGTGACTTTCTGGAAAGCCCAGTAGGCGCGATCCTCGGCAGTGATTTTCCCTCGTTTAGAAATGTGTGCATCGCCGGCGAGAGACGGCAGTGCGGTCCATGTCGCACCTTCGGCAATCCATTCGACGATCGCATCGATTTCCGAATCAGCCAGCTTTCCATCAGGAGGCATCTCGAGAGACTCGTGTCGAATCACTTCAATCAACAGACTCTCATCCGGTTTCCCAGGAAATATCGCAGGCCCCGAGTCACCCCCGATCAGCATGTGTTCTCTTGAATCGAGGCGGAGATTTCCCTTGTGAACTTTTTCGTTGTGACACTTCGCGCACCGCGCGACGAGCAAGGGACGCACTTTGGACTCAAAGAATTTTTCGTTCTCACGATCTTTCGGAGTCAAAATAATCAGAGAGGGCGAAAGTCTTTGATCAGAAGATTCGTCGCTTGCGACAGCGATCTGAACGTTCAAAAAACAACCAATCGCCATGAAAAAAAAGAGGTTGATCCATGGTGTGGCGAGGTGCCGTCGTATGCCGCAAAAACAAACGATTGATCGCACTGGTGTCACATCCTTTGAACATGCAAGCAGCTTTATGCTCGTTGAGCATTCCACGGGCAAGAAGACGTTCAATAAAGACTGGTTTTAAGCGAGAAATTGTTCTTCGGTATGGCTGAAGAATACAAAAGAATTCAGTAAAAAAACTCTATTCCAGTGTGACTGCAAAAACAGCCGAAGAAGGCTGCATTCTTGCGCGTTTGTAAACGCGTACTGAAAAAAAGATTTTTTTTGAAACAGGTTCAGGAATGAAAACAGCATAGTCCTCAGCCGGTAGTTTGAACAAAAACCTCTTAGAAAATGATGTTTTTCATCGCCCGTTGACGGCTGTCCTGAAATTGATAGCATTGCCTCTCCACGAGGATCGATCGCTTGCGACCGGTTTTGGTGGTGTTGTTTGACAATTCGGCAGATTTTTCTCTTTCGGTTTTGGCCGGCACGCGATCGTGGACCGGCACCGGAAGTCGAGCATGGTCTTCGCAACTCACGTTGCAAAGATTCTCTGTTCGGTTTTCGGAAGTTTGATTGAATTGAAGACAGATTGAACATTACAGTTCGTCACGGAAACTTGAACCGTTGGAAGCGAAAGCAACCATCGGACTTGAAACCAACAAATTGAAGGGTTTGATTCTGGCTCAGAATGAACGTTGGCGGCGTGGATTAGGCATGCAAGTCGAGCGAGAACCGTAGCAATACGGGGACAGCGGCGAAAGGGACAGTAATGTGTAGGTACCTACCTCAGGGTCTGGGATAGCTGCGGGAAACTGCAGGTAATACCGGATAATGTCTTCGGACCAAAGGTGTGATTCCACCCAGAGAGGGGCCTACATCCTATTAGCTAGTTGGTGAGGTAACGGCTCACCAAGGCAACGATGGGTAGCGGGTGTGAGAGCACGACCCGCGTCATTGGGACTGAGATACTGCCCAGACACCTACGGGTGGCTGCAGTCGAGGATCTTCGGCAATGGGCGAAAGCCTGACCGAGCGACGCCGCGTGTGGGATGAAGGCCTTCGGGTTGTAAACCACTGTCAACGGGGAGGAAATGTAGGAGGGTACTCCCTTCTACTTGACCTATCTGTGGAGGAAGTACGGGCTAAGTTCGTGCCAGCAGCCGCGGTAAGACGAACCGTACAAACGTTATTCGGAATCACTGGGCTTAAAGGGTGCGTAGGCTGCGCGGTAAGTTGGGTGTGAAAGCCCTCGGCTCAACCGAGGAACTGCGCTCAAAACTACCGTGCTGGAGGGAGACAGAGGTGAGCGGAACTCAGGGTGGAGCGGTGAAATGCGTTGATATCCTGAGGAACACCGGTGGCGAAGGCGGCTCACTGGGTCTCTTCTGACGCTGAGGCACGAAAGCCAAGGTAGCAAACGGGATTAGATACCCCGGTAGTCTTGGCTGTAAACGATGAGCACTTGATTGAAGGGTCCTCCATAGCCTTTCAGTCGTAGCGAAAGTGTTAAGTGCTCCGCCTGGGGAGTATGGTCGCAAGGCTGAAACTCAAAGAAATTGACGGGGGCTCACACAAGCGGTGGAGGATGTGGCTTAATTCGAGGCTACGCGAAGAACCTTATCCTAGTCTTGACATGTATGGATTAACCCTATGAAAGTAGGGCCACGCCTTCGGGTGGAACATACACAGGTGCTGCATGGCTGTCGTCAGCTCGTGTCGTGAGATGTCGCGTTAAGTCGCTTAACGAGCGAAACCCTTGTCTCTAGTTGCCAGCACGTAATGGTGGGGACTCTAGAGAGACCGCCGGTGTTAAACCGGAGGAAGGTGGGGATGACGTCAAGTCCTCATGGCCCTTATGACTAGGGCTGCACACGTCCTACAATGGCACGTACAAAGGGATGCAAACTCGCGAGAGCCAGCAAATCCCAAAAAACGTGCCCTAGTTCGGATTGCAGGCTGCAACTCGCCTGCATGAAGCTGGAATCGCTAGTAATCGCGGGTCAGCATACCGCGGTGAATGTGTTCCTGAGCCTTGTACACACCGCCCGTCAAGCCACGAAAGTGGGGGGCATCCGAAGTCGC
>QWOQ01000003.1 GCA_003669585.1 Planctomycetota bacterium
AAACCTCGGCAGTGGCTCTTGGAGATCGGCCGAATCACTCTCTGGCAGATCAATGGTTGTTCCATCGGGGGCATCAAAAGGGAGCGTCGAAGACCCAGAAAATTCAAGGAGCTTCCTTAACAATTCAAGCTGTTGGTTGCGATTGGCACAAAGTTCACTGGAGAGAGTGGTTTTTGCCGAGCGATCGACCAACGCATTGAGAGCCGCATGGACGGCGACCGCTTCGGCCCAGTTGGTCAGATCGGCGGATTCGATGACCGCTCTGGCAAGATCCCCTGCCGATTGCTTTGTCATTCGCATCATGACTTGGCTTCTGGCGGATTCAAGCGTGGCAATGCACGCATGAAGGCTCTTGGGATCCGGCCGATTCCACCACTCTTTTTCAACGGTTGTTCGAAAATCATTCAAAGCATTTCCGTCGTTGGGCGCAAGGATGACTGTCAATAAAGACCAGTGCCAAGGATCGAGTCGCGGTATACCCAGCGACGCTTGTTGCGCCGGTTGTTCTGACGCATGATCAAACTCCGAAATCGCAAGTCGATGGCAGCCATAACAGTCAAACGCTGTAAACTCGGGCCACACGCCGGCAGCATGCGATTGCAACGGTGATCGGACCACGGATGCCGATGACTGCATCGCCATCTGATCGAGATACGCGCGCAGTGCGCCGAGTCGCCCTAAGGCCCATTCATTGACAGGATCGATCGGCGAATCACTTTCCTGCGGGAAATTATTTTCACCTGCGGTTGCAAATCGATCGCGCCAGTGGGGCGGCTCCGATTCCTTGAACGACCGAAGGTCAAACGCCAGTCGCGGATGCCCTGCAGCAATCAGATCGTGGCTCACTTCCCGCAGCGAGCCATCCTCGCACGGAGGCCCGCCCACGTGACACAAGCTGCACTGAGTTGCGCAGGCAAACGGATCGGCTAGGTCAACCATTCCCAGCGTGTTGCCTGCGGTGATCCAATCTCGTCGCGTATGTGCAACGACCCAGTCACCAGCCGCTCCATGACACGATTCGCATCCCACCGCTTCGCTTACGTTTGGACTGCCGGCAGTTGCGTGACATCCCAAGCAGGCTTTGTTTTGATGAGCAGGAATAAGTTTTTGATCCTCTTCATGGAGGGCGAGGGCTTGTACGATGCGAATGGCAAGCGGTTTGAAGAGAACGCGGTAGGCCTGCGCGTGCCTGTCACGACTCGACCAGACGGTAAAAGAACTCTGCCACGGTTCATGCCCGAGTACGGCACTGGAATGACACCCTGAACCGGCACAGCTTCCTGCCCCGAGCACTTCTCGAGGAGCAGATACATTTCGCGCCGTTGAAAGAGCGTTTGAGGAGGAGCGATCTTCTTTGAGACAGCTCACAAAAACGATTCCAATGATCGCCGAAAGGCTGATGACAATCACAACAATGGCGCTGTTTTGAAGTCTGCGAACGTGATGCATAAGCCTGCGTCCAACTACCGTGAACCGCTGCGAAACGATTCAGGAACGCTACCATCTGACAGACTTTTTTTGCTGCCGAGAAAATCATCAATCGGATGTGATCTCACGGCTGGGAAAAGCTCGCTCTGTGACTCGATTGCCTCCGACGACAAACCATGCGTTCCTAAGCCGTGATACCCGTGGCACTCAACGCAATCGAATCGCACGCCGCCAATCATGGTTCCTGTGGCGCTATCAAACTTTGATGGTCCATGGCAGCGAACACACGAATGCCTTCCGGCAATCATCACTTGTTGGTTGTCCAGCGGTGATCCAACTGGAAACAGAGAACCTCCGATATCAGCTATTTGATTGGGATACGCGGCGTCATGACATTCCCGACAGTCGGACGCCCGGTGCACTTGGTGGTTGAACTTTGCCTTTCGGAGCCAGACGGCAGGAACCCTGACGGGGCCGACGGAAAACCAAGTGCTTTGTGACGAACTGTTTTTTTGTGGGTGGTCGGTTGCCAGCAGACTCGTTTCAAAAGGAAGCTCCTTGTCTTCGACGAGATGACACTTTGCACATCCGCCTCGAACGAATGTTCGCGAGGCATCAACAGTTGCTGAGATCAACGTTCGAAGGCGTTCATCCGGAATCGTTTGATCTTGTGGTGATGGCAACGGAGAACGCGGCACTTTCAGATCAAGGATTGTTGTGTCGCTCTGAATCGCCTTCTGCAGAATGGTCTGCTCCAGATAGAGACGAATCGCCTCAGCGCGTAATCCATGCGGAATATCATCTTTGCCCCTTGTATCCAAAGACGATGCTGAAGGCTTGTCTGATCCTGTAATTGGCAGAGCATGACAGGCGGCACAGTGGCGTTCAAACTCCACCGGAAGTGAATAGGCACCAGGAGGAGACGATGCCACAAGCCCGCTGACTGCGCGAATGTCGCCGACCGGAAGTGATGGAACAAATTCGTGACACGATGCGCACGAAAGCTGGACAAATTCATCGGAATGTGAACCTTTCGGCTGATATTTCTCGCGATCCTGTTCCGCAAGCATTCCGTAGCTTATCGCCACGCGATCCTTTGGTTTGTCGGTGGCATTTTCGTCGAAAGCAAGTGGTCCGAACGAGAGCCCCGGTAGCATGTGACGGCCGTGAGAAAATTTGAGCCTCCCCGGATCGACAGCCAGCGAGGCAAATTGAGGATGATGCTCGTCATCAAATTGAGTGATGGAACTGATTTCTGGCGATGGCGCAGTCGCAATCGATGTGTCGCTTTTTCGATGGGTTGCGATGGCCGCATGACAGACCGTGCAGGATCGATCAGAAGTCCGATTCAAATCGACTTCGCGGCCACGATGATCGACGTGACAAGAGGCGCATGAACCAGTCTCAGAACTCATTTGAAGGGGATGGTGAATTCCAACTCGATGACACACCTGACATTTTGTCTCCAAAACCTGCATTGATTTTTGAGATGTCAGCCAGGTGTTGTCTTTGATGGGAGAATAAGGAACATGACACGCTTCGCAGTCATTTTCCCATTTTGCATGAACGTGTGCGACAGGTCCTGGAGCATGGTGCTTCGCTGTATCAATTGCTCCCCAGACGCACCAGCCGACCCCAAAAATGAAGCTTATGAGAACGAGCAACCGCCGCATTCGTGCGAGAGCGTTTGGCCTGTGAAAATAAGACCGATCAATCCGCGACACGAGTGTGCGAGAGGTTGATTTTGACTTTGAATTGTGTGCGTCGGACATCGATCAACTCCGCATATCACCAATACATAAGGGCAACAGGCACATGAATCAAAAGCAAAATCCCCAGCGCCACCGAGAGCGGCACGTGCACCAGGAGCCATCCATGCAGCCAGTGGTGAATGCGAATTTGAAGATCGAGTTGTCGTCGCATAGTACAGACGTGCTCGAGATGGTCGATCACGAAAGAAGCCTCGGTTGGACATGTAGCGCGAAGCTTTGCCATCAGTCTGGAAGTTTCCATTGGACTCACTAAGAGCGAGTCACTTTGGCGCCCAGTTGTGAGGTATGGACGAATTTCCGAAAAGAAATGATTTGAAATGGACTGAGTGCCTTGAATTGTTTTGTAAACCGGGACTGTGTCGAGCACTTTCCCCTGTATGCCAGTCATCGATCGGAAGCCTGTGACGACGACGAATCCCGGGTCATCATTGTCATCTTCGGCAGACTGTTCGGAGAGGTTTTCATGAAGATGTTCTTTGTCCCAGTGCAGTGCCTGGATGCCCGGCTCGCAGGTTGCTTTTACGAGCCGCTCGGTCTCTTTGCATTGCTGTGATGCCACGTGATCGACTTGATCATAGATTGTTTCAGCCGGCACTTGCTCCAAAAGCATTCGTGGCAAAAACTGCTGGAGCACAAGTCCCCAGATTCCGCTGGCAATAACGATCAGAAATGTGATCATGAGCGCCCAGTTCAAGAGCCCACCGATAAACAAAAGCTTTGCGTGCATGAGCACCAGCGGCACGGAGAGAAGACCGAGCCAGACATGAGCCCGCAGCCATTGTTGAGCCGATCCTATTCTCCAGGAGCGAACATGTTTTCGGGGCCAAAGAAGAAGCTCAAACGCGATAATAAGGCCTGCAACAATTCCGTAGAGAAATCCCGAGCGACTGCTTCCCCCAGGCAGGCTTGCCACTGATACCCATTCGTAGAGGTAGCCGATCGTGGCCACGATCGAGATCGTTGCGATTCCGATGACCCATCGCCGATCTTTCGGCCATGACTTTCGATCAATAATCAACGAGTTCTCCCTCGGCATGAGCACATGCAAACCGTCCTTTAAAGAGTCGGTGTAATCGTTTCAATTGGTACGGTCATAGTCGCTCATCTGCTAAATATAGTATTCATATCAATCACTTCAAAGGTGCTCGCAGTTCATTGAATATGAATCAATTTTTTCCGCATAAAACAATCTTTTTCTATTTTTCTCTCTAAAGAACGTTCTCTCGTAAACCAAGAGTTCCAAAAAGCCGGAATATCGCGGCTGGGAGATGATCTCGCGGAATTCTCTACCAACCATCCTAGAAGCGTCGACGGAATCTTTACAGAGAGGATCCCCTGAGAGTGAGGCGTTTGAAAATACTTTTGTGGAGCGTTGCTCACGCATTAGGCGTTGCAGCGACACTTTCGTCTGCTTGGATTGCGTCAGCGGAATCACCCGTCTTCCCGAGTGTGAACGAAGCTGAATATACGTATGGGCCCGGACAGCCGCTTTATGCTGGCATGGTGCCCGATAAAACGACCTACACAATCGGTACGTCGTCCTGTGGCACGGTGTCTTGTCATGGTGGCCCAAAATCTGAAAACCACGATGTTCAGACATTTTCCTACACGATTTGGATGAACAACGATCCGCATTCCAAAGCCTATGAAGTTTTATACTCACCACGGTCACGCACCATGGCAAGGCAACTCGGTCTGGGTGAAGCACATCGGGCGCAGCAGTGCCTGGCCTGTCACTCAATGCAGGATCAGAGCCGCGCACCCCTGCCGGCTGAAGTGCTCGCCGATGGCGTTGGCTGCGCGTCGTGCCACGGTGACTCGGCCAACTGGCAGCAGATGCACACTCAACCTGAGTGGAAGCAACTGTCCAAAGTGCAGCGTGAATCACTCGGCTATCGAGACTTGAGTGGAACCGTTGCCAGAGTAAGGAATTGTCTTGCGTGTCATGTGGGTGATGCCTCGCACGAAGTGAATCACGATCTGATCGCTGCTGGACATCCACGACTTACTTTTGAATTTTCAGCCTATCAACGAATATGGCCGAGACATTGGAGCCCGCACAATACCTTGGAGTCGCAGAAAGATTTTGCGGAGCGTTCGTGGGCCGTTGGACAGGCAGAAACATTGCGAGCCGTCGCGGATTTACTTGAGACTCGCGCGCAGCGAGCGAGCGATGATATCGAACATCGTGCCCTTGGAATCCCACAACAGTGGCCTGAGTTTTCAGAGTTTGACTGTTACTCCTGCCACAAGGCGCTTGGCAGCGAGTCGTATCAGGCCTCGCGCGACGAGGCTGTGCAAAGCCGTCGCTTCGGTCAGCCTCAATGGCAGCCTTGGTATGTCTCTGCGTCGCAGTTGCTCTCTGTCCAGTTTGATTCGAATTCTCCCATCAATCGCCGTCTGGATGTTCGAAAAAGTGTGATTGACATTCGTTCGTTGCTCGACACCGAGTGGTCCGCTTCAGATCAGAAACGTCTACAAGGAATTATCTTTGAGGCTCGTGGCGTGTCGCGGGCAGCAAGGCTCGCCGCGGACGAATTCAGTCAACAGCCTCACATTATTCTCAACCGTTCAAACCAACCAATGAGCGAATTGGTTGTTGAAAATCCCCAAGCATGGCAGACCTGGGATTCCGCAGTTCAGATGTATCTGGCACTTGAAGCATCAAAAAGAGCCGGTCCGGCGATGCTCGGAGCGTGGCGAAGCGATGTTCAAACAGAGGAGGGAATGGATCTAGGTCAATCACTCGATGCAATGCGAGCGAGCCTACGATTCCCACTGAATATGGATAGTCCTCAAACGTTTCAGCCGACGCGTTTTCATCAAGAACGCTCCGAAGTACCATAATGTTGAAGGCATTTTTGGATTCTCATTTTGTATTGAAAGATTGATCGCATGACCGCTGGCCGTTTTCTGTGTGTGCGCGGAATCCTTGTCGTTGGGATGTGTGCAATTGTTTTCCAACTTGTTTCTGCGATGCCAGCGCGGAGCGATGAGGAAGACACTCCGGCGAGGTCGTCATTGGCGTTCAAGGGGGCCAATCTTTGTGTCAGATGCCATCGCAGCGAGCAGAGCGACTGGGTCGATCTTTCCACAACAGCAACCTGGCGACACGACGCTCACAGTCGTTCACATCTGGCTCTGCTCTCTGACAATCCGCGTACCCAAGCGATGGAAAAGTCGCTGGGATTCAAGGCTGAGAAGAATAAAAATTGCGTAGCCTGCCATACACATTCGGCGCTGGAGCCGCTCATCGAAGAAGAAACTTCGGTGTTGCATGCAGGTATCAGTTGCGAATCCTGCCACGGTCCGTCAGAAGCCTATTTCGAAAAGCATATGGAAAAGAGCTGGCGATTTCTCGCGTCCTCGGAGAAAGAAGCTTTTGGCATGCACGATCTACGAGACCCGGTGAGCAAAGCTCGGAATTGTCTTTCGTGTCATCTCGGAGATATAGGCTCTGATCGAATCATCACGCACCAGATGTATGCCGCAGGGCACCCGCCACTGACGAGTTTTGAAATTGAATCGTTCAGCAACGCAATGGGTTCGCACTGGAAGCGAGTGTGGGATAAATCGGAAAAAATTCAGCGACAGGCTGAGGCGGCAGATTACCGCACGGAAGGCGCCTGCCAATCACAGCGAGCGTTGATTGGTTCGCTTGTGGCACTTCAGCAGTCAGCTCTTTTTGTTGGAGACTACGCGACTGCCGCGAAGATAAATCCAAAGGAAAATGTCTGGCCGGAGCTTGCTCTCTACGACTGCCAAGCCTGCCATCATGAACTTCAGATACCGAGCTGGCGTCAGAAAATTGGCTCTGGAGATCTTCGTCCGGGCAGGCCGTCGATGGTGCACTGGCCGAGAATGCTTTCCGGCGTAGCGCTGCGACAGTCTGGTGCTACAACCGATGTTGATTCTCTCTTGTCTCCATTTGCTACCGGCCTCAATCTCCGACCATTTGGCTCACCCGACTCAGTTGCTCCCACGCTTGAAGAGTTGATCCTATCCATTGCGACAGCGACTGATGCTCTCAAAAAATGGAATCGTGACGAGACTCTCAGCGTGCGCGAAAGTGCACTGATCGCACTTCTTTGCGAGGCTGGAATGCGTACGGGTGATTTTGAATCAGCAAGGCAGATCGGCTGGGTTATGGTTCTGGCACTCAAGAGCACCCGCGAGTGGCCTGAAAATGTGCGTAAGGCAAAGATTCTAGAACTTACGAAACTACTATCGCTTGAGTTTCCACATCCTGCGTATCCCACACTCTCTGATTCTTCGCTCAACGGATCATCGAGAGACGATCCGTTTTGGAAAACTACGCTTGCCGTAACGCCGAGAGTCAATATGGCTCGCGTGCATGCGGCATTTCAGATGCCCCCCCTCGACGACACTTTGTTGAATTCACTTGAATTCTTACCGGAGAGCAACGACACACAAAAAGAAGCGATCGCTCCGCCGCTCCCCGTTCCTTGAGAGCAACGAACCCGTTGTGATTTGTGATTGCGTCAAGACTGCGATCCATCTGCAACCGTATCAATCACTGCCCGTGGGGAAATGCACGGCGACAGCACTCTTAGGGATTTTTGAGGAGACTGTTTCGCGGTGAAAGCGCCCGATAAAGAGTGGCGTCGAAGGGATCGTCACTCACCTTCCACGCCTTGCCGTTGTAGAGATACATTCGTTCTTGCTCTTGTCGGTTGAATGGCCTCGCGCCGACACGGCCGAAGACGGAAAGCTGATTGCCGGCCTCATCCACCGCCCGGTCACGATCGACGCCCTCTGAAATCGACAAGGCCACGCCTCCCTTGGTCACCGGATAGCTTGCCACTAACTGCGGTGTCGGCCGAGGACTAAATCCGACATTGCCGGGTGTCTCAGGGGAGGTGAGTTGCACGACTCGTAAACCGTTGACTCCATCGGCGACATAAGCAAACTCACTGACATAGGTAATGCCAAGCTTTACATCACGCACGTCGTTCATCCGACCTTCGGCATCAAAAAATTGGTCGAGAAATGGGGCACTCGGATTGGTTACATCGATGATCGCAATGCCCTGCTTGCCGGCAGCTACATAGGCGTAGGTTCGTGCAACGTAGACGCTATTGGCCTGCGGCAGCGGCAGTGTGGCCAAGGCTTTTGGATCGGTAGGAATCGTAATGTCAAATGTTTTTAGGCCTTCTTTGTCGCAGACAAAAGCGTGTCGAAACTGGATCGCAATTGAAGTCGGCTCGATTACCAGTGGAGCGCCCAGAACGGCAATCACCTCAGGAGTCTTCGGTTTATCGATGGAGACCACCACGATCCCGGCGTTGCAGCAGATGTAGGCATGCGTGCCGGCAATCGTGATATTTCTTGCACCTTTCAAAATCCCATTGGGATTAAAGGTGACATCACGCTTGAGAAAATTATTGAGCGGATTGCCATCAAGCAGTGTTCCGGCACCGACTAGAATAAGTCCTTCCTCGCGATCAGCAACATAAAGATAGCCGTAGAGTTCGTGGATGGGTTGCTCAAAGTTTTTCGGATCGTGCGTGCGCGTAGGGTCTGGCACCAGCGTGGCTGGAGCGGCCACTGCGGTCGCGTATGTTGTCTTGACATAAAACTGCTGTCCGAGAGGTGATACCGGTGCGGTCGTAATGCGCTGTGAAAAACCCTTGTGATCGATGAAGGCAATATCAAAGACTCGAAGGCCATCCGTGCCGCAGGCCGCATAGAGGTATTCGCCGCGCGACTGTACTTGCAGCACTTCTCGCCGTTTGAGGGGATTGAATAAAATCTCAGCCGCATCCCCAGCCGTATGGTGATGCGAACTTTGCAAAATGCCGTCGTTGGAAATGTGCTTTTGAAAGTCATCGGGAAAAGCAGTTCTGTGAAACGAACTACCGATGACCGCTTGCGGTTCCTGTTGCTCAGTCACAACGGCTGCAACAAGGCCACCGGTGCCCAAGCCAGCCCACGTGTATCGACCAATAAAATTGGTGTAGTTTGTGCCCTGCATTAACAGCTGCGCCATGATGGCGTTGTTGTCGTCGTACTTCGACACGTGGCAGTCGGTACACATTTTTGTTTCGTGTGTGCCGGGGCGGGGCGTGGAAAAATCGATTGGCTCTCCGGTTGGAGTAGGCGCGCCGCGAACGGTGTGGGGCACATTGGTGCTAAAAGCGATACCGCTCAAGCCCTCAGCGGAAATCGTCTGCTGCTGAACGTAGATTGATTCGCGGTTGTTGTTGTACGAACCAACATGAATGGCGCAGCTCGATCGCGAAGGCCCGACTTTGTTGCCGGTGGCATTACCATCCTTGGCCAGCATAAAAACATCATCTCGCAGCGTCTGAAAATTATAAGCAATGAGGTTGCGGGATATGTCTCCCTCGTTATGTAAGCCTGGCGATTTTTTATTTGCCTTCTGAGGAAGATGGCAACCGAAACAACTCGGATTCCATGCGCTGTGACAGGCAATGCAGCTCATCAGATCGTTTGAGTGGGCGCACGATTCGGGCTTGAATGAACCACCCCACTCAAGCGATCCATCTTCTGCCCGACGGACTGTTTTTGAAAATGCCGACAGGGCGTTGTAGTGCTCGTCACGCGGGTCGACGGTGGCTTTTGTCTGCTTCACTTCCCAGGTCAGATTTTCTTCGACCATCGAGTTTTGATAGACGCGTTCGCCCTGTACAACAAATCGACGCTTGCCCGAAGGGGTGCGCAGCGTTCGAAGATCTCGGCCTCCTTCCGGGCTTGAGGTGTCGGAGGCAGGGCCAGAGGTGCGAAGCGTTGTGATGCTTTGAACGGTGCCGTGACAATCGATGCAACTGATCTCAATTGCGGCGCGAACTTCACCGTAGAGTTTTGTGTTGCCATGCATGTCTTGTATAAAGTGGCAGTCGATGCAGTGCATTCCGCGTTCCATATGAACATCAAGCAAGTGCACAGGAAGTCCTTCTCGCTGGTGCGCAACCGCCGCTTCCTCGCGGCGAATCTGATCGGAAGTCTTTGCGTCAGCATTGCGATAAGTCTCTTTGATGATCTCTGGCATTTTGACTGCCGCACGCTGCGCAGCGTTGCCGGTATCGGTGACGATAGTGCCACGATGATCGAGCATATTTCCTTTGCGATCGTGCTTCATCACTGCCCGATACGCCCAGCCGTGGCCGTGAAAATCGCCAAACTGCGTGTTCTGCGTGCGATCGTTCAAATCAGTGAGATTGGCGAGAAATTCAGGATCTGAAAGAAGATTCTTGGCAGCCGATTCGTTGGGATTTGAAAACTGACTGTTGATCATTTCTTCAGACGTTGGATACCGTTGCTTCTGCGGATAGATCAGTTCGCTATCAGTCTCTTCGTCCCACCACATGTAGCCGATGTAGCTGTTCATCACGTTCGTGCCGGGGTGGATGTGGCAGACGATGCACTGACTCGTCGGAACTCCGTTGCCCGGCGCAAATTGATGGTGAATTGGATGACCGCTTTCCTGTTTGGGAATAGTCGGATCGGTGGAAAAGCTATAGCCCCGATTGCCGAACTGTGCGTAGGGGCCTGAATGAACTTTAGAGCGATCGTTGGCATAGATCACATGGCAGCCGGTGCAACCGCTGGAACGAAAATCACCGGGGTGGTCGTTGGTGCCTAGAAAGTTGAGCGTTGGATCCATTAACCGGGTTTTCGCAAGGCTTAAGAAAACAGGATCGACCCGGTTCTCGGTTCCGAGTCCACGATTGGAGAGCCTCGTTCGAGGCCGTCCATTTTCTTCGAGACGTTCTGGATTGGAACTTTCAGGGCGAAAGCGCCCGCCGCGTTCAAAGAATCGCAAAACGTTACTCGGCTGCGATCGCTCGTATCTGGGAAGTGGATCGAGGTATGGAACGATTGCTTTGAAATTCGTTTCATTGGCTGTTGGCGACGGTACGGTTTGCAATCGCTGGCTGGCACCATGCATGGAGTAGCTCTCACCAAAGGCAGCCTGTTTATTGGGAATCGAACCGTTGTTGTAAAGCGCTGCATTCCAGAGCATGCAACCATGCGTCATCATGCTTTTTCGGACCTGTAACACAATATTTGAATGACAACTTCCACAACTGATGTGTGCTACCCGCAGATCGCCAGGATTGACGAATCGAACAAACTCCGGCGACTCAACGTTGAGCAGTGCATACGACCGAACGGGATTTGCCGAACTCGTCCAAGACTCAGCTTCTTCAGGATGAATATGGGCTTCTTGTTTGCTCGTTGCATCGGCATTTCCACCATGACAGTCGGTGCAACCAAGGACCACATTAGGGCTGCGATGCATGTCTCCCACTCCGACATGGCAAGTAATGCAGCCATGGCTTTTGAGCGCAGCTTGCTTGACAGATTGATTGGTCAAATCGACGCCGAGCAATTCCGCAGGCGGCGGAATAAGATTTTCCGCTTCGACCAGCGGCAAGGGAAGCACCCTGTCAGCAGTGGATTGATTTTCAAAAATATCTTCTTGCGCAGATACAACGCGAAACACTCGCGGCAGCATGCGTGACGCCGGTTTTTCTGTCACGACGACCGAACCGATGACAACCGCAAGCGATGCCAGAAGCGCAGCAACTACCATGCCCGACCAGGTCGGTTTGAACCGCACCATGCGGCGAACTCCATTTCATTGAAGAGCGATCCGATTGAATCGGCTCTTCTCTATTTCCAGTTTTTCCATGCGGGTAACCTCGCACTAGCCCGCTCAATAAGCTGAAATATCGCAGAAAACGGTTCTCAACGTCAACAGACGCTGTCTTGGAACAAAGTCATTGACCTTCGAGACTTTGCGCAAGAAGGGCAATTGTGGTTGTGTAATAACTCGAGAGCGATTCGTGTTTACAACCGACGGTAGATCTTCTCAGCCTTATTCATCTGTCGAAACTCGACCGGGCAGTACTCATTTGAGTCACTGCTGAAAGCGGTCTCTGTGTGACCTAGAGCTTCACGGGTCTTTTCATTTGAAGCCTTAGTACATTGGCACAGTCGTTCAAAAAAGCGTGCCCAAGTTCGCAACCACTCTTAGCCGGAAACCTTCTCTAGAGGTATGCGTATGAAAAATTAGACTTTGTTCCCTTTCACAAGAACAGTGAGCGCATCGGCTAAATCGCTTAACTCTCGTGCTTGAGCGGTGATTTCAGAACTCGCGGAGGCCGTTTGAACAGCACCGGCAGCATTTGACTGAGTGACGTTGTTCATCTGTTCAAACGCTCGATTGAGCTGCCCAATACCATCAGCTTGCTGAACGTTGGCAGTCGCCACTTTGGCGATGAGGGCAGCAGCTTCTCCAGCGTTGGCGGTAATTTCTTGAAGCATGGCAGCAACGTCGCTCGCAACGGCGATACCGTTGCGGGTGCTATCTTTGACTTCCTCGATGAGATCAGTCGTGCTTCGGGCCGATTCGGCGCATCGCTTTGCCAGACTGCGCACCTCTTCGGCAACCACTGCGAATCCTTGACCGGCCTGACCAGCCCGAGCCGCTTCTACCGCAGCATTGAGAGCAAGGAGATTCGTCTGAAAAGCAATTTCAGAAATTGTTTTTACAACCTGGGTTGTTTTGTCAGTTGATGTTTTGATCGCATCCATGGCCGACGACATGCGTACGATCGATGGTTTGCTGCGATGAGCAAAGTCGGCTGCCGAAATCGACTTCGTTTTCGCAAGATCTGCATCGGTAGCGTTTTGACGAGTCATGTCGGCAATGACCCCCACGGAGCTTACCGCTTCCTCCAGCGAAGCGGCCTGTTCCTGAGTGCTTGCCGCCAGCGACTCGCTGCTTATAGAAATTTCCTCCACACCGAGAGCAACCTCGTCCGCCGCGGTATTGAGTATGCCTACAACTCGTCGTAATGGCCCCGTTATGCTCAGCGTGATCAGAGTCACCAGACCAGCAGCTGCCAGCCATGCCAGCGTCGCCAGAAAGAGAGCCCCTGCTCGGAGTTGACGGTAATGATCGATCCGGCGATCGAGAAGTTCGTCGAGCCAGTCAGCAACCTCTCGCCAGAAAAGGAAGCTTGCTACCCGAGCAACTTCCGCCTGCTGAAGTAAAAGTTTTATGAGGGACGAGGAGTCACTTTTCGGATCGGCCTCTTGAAGAAGAGCCAGTGTTTGCAGCATCGGTTTTGCGACTGCTTCGTAGCGTTTGAATGCCGACGGCAAGCCGACCTGCAGGCTTTCGAGGCGGCCATAGAAGTTATGGTCTTCAGCGCGAGCGGTATCACAGTCAACTGCAATACGACTCAGATCGGCAGCAAACTGTGTCGCCAACACGGCGAGTGTTACCCGATCGACGTTCGTGATTGTGGACTGCCGCGACAGTGTTTCGAACGCCTCCATCGCCAAGGCGTATCGCCGCTGGGTTTCTGGCAGTGCCAAAAGTGTGACGTCCATCAAGTAATAACTGTCGAGGTCTGGATCCAAAATTAAGTTGGACGTATCGCCGACGTGCTTAATCATCAGGAGCACTCGCTCCAACAGCCTGTTGTGAATCTCGTTATTTTCAACGTGCGATGAAAGGAGAATGTCTTTTTTTAAAGTCTCCCATTCTCGTTGAACCGTGGCAGGAAGTGCGTCGGTGCGGTTTCTTTCAGCCAACTCGTCGTTCGTAAACTGCAGGTCAATCGCATGCTGGTCGTTGACGATTTTGAGAAGCGTGAAAGCCTTCTCAATTTTCGACTGTTGATCGGAAAAATCTGTCTGCTGAATTGTGTTACCAACCAAAGCTCGGCTGGTCATGAGTTGGTGGTAAGGAAGATGTTCCAAGAGCAGAGCCAGGGGCCGCTGGTATAAGTTTCCGTACTTCTCCAGTTGTGAAAACTGAATGTCCTGATTGATCCCATTTACGACGAAATAAAGAAGCACCGCAATCGGCATGGTGTAAGCCACACTGATTAAAAAAAGTCGGCGGGAGATGGATAGGCGTTCGAGAAACCGCATCACAGATTGAAACCTTAAAGAGTGAGATTCAGGGCGCCGTCTATAGGCGAGAAGAGTTGAGAAAGGAACCTAGAAATTTCTGAAATGACCATCCTCTTTATCATCTGCCGTGGATAGCTTGTCGCCCGGCATCACGATCTTTGGGGAATTTCTTGAAACCAAACGTCTGCTATCGGCAAGCTGTTGACCAGAGATGTCTCGTTGCGATGAGGCAGTGGTACTTTTCTTTCGATGCGATGGCCGAGCCGAGATTTTTCGCGCACCGTCGTCGGAATCATTTCCATCAGATGACTGCGATGATTCGCTGATGAGTAGTCGCAGGTGTTCGACGTTGTCTTGCAGCAACTTGGCTTGGCTGTTGAGCTGTTCGGCTGCACTTGAGGTCTGTTCCGCACTCGATGCATTTCCCTGAGTGACCTTATCCATCTGAGTCATGGCGATGTCCACCTGCTTGATCCCCTGCGCCTGCTCCTTCGCAGCCATTGCAATCTCTGCCACAAGCACGTCGGCTGCCGACACTTTCTTCACAATTTCTTCCAAGGATTCATCGACGTTCGTGCATGTTTTTGATCCGCGCTTCGTGCTGGCAATTGCCGTTTCAATTTTTTCAGCGGTTTCCTTGGCGGCTGCTGCACTGCGCTGGGCGAGCGATCGCACCTCGTCGGCCACCACCGCAAACCCGGCTCCGGCTTCACCCGCCCGAGCGGCCTCTACCGCGGCATTGAGTGCCAGAATATTGGTTTGAAACGCGATTTCATCGATGTTTTTTACAATCTTTGCCACATCCAAACTGGAGGCTTCAATCGACTGCATCGCCACATTCATTTCCAGCATTGCCTTTTTTCCCGACTGGGCTGCGTTGGTTGCCTGACTGGCAAAATCCTTTGCCTTCATGGCATTGTCAGCGGTGCTGCGAATCATGGCTGAAATCTCTTCGAGCGACGCGCTCGTCTGGGTCACGGAGGCTCCCTGCTCACTGGTGCCGGTGGCCAAGGCCCTGCTCGAGGCGGATAGCTGCTCCGAACTGACAGCTGTCTGATCGGCGCCTTCTTGGAGGGAGTCGGAGATTGCGGCGAGCGTTCGGTTCGTCTTTTCAATACCGAACCGAATCGTTTCAGCGATCGCCGCCAACGCTTTCTGGGTCGTGTTCACCGTGCTCCATCCAATCAGAGTCCCGAGGAACAAAGTAGCCATCAGCGCAGAGCCGATCCAGATAAAACTTGACGCCACAAGTTGTTGCACCGCAGCGATGCCTGCGTCGGATAATGTAAGGTTATACTTTGTCGTTGCATCGAAGGCAGCGACACACTTCTCATCGGCAGGGTCGACTTCTGTCATCACCCATGTGATTGCCTCTGCTGATTTTTTTGCATCGACAAGGTCAAAGATCGTATCGATTTTCTCAAACAGTTGGACGCGGGCTGCGAGTGCCTCAGAAAAAAGCTTGGCGTCTTCGGCATCGGATATGAGTTGCCCGTACGCTTTGCAAAGCTCGTCCCCCTGTGTTTGAGCGATTGTGTATTTGGCTTTTGCAGCGGATCGTAGTGGAGAAAGAGCATCTAATTGGGAGAACCGCCTCGCGTGCGATTTCGCTGCCGAATTCAGTTGATTGATACTTTTGAGCGTTAACACAGAGGGCACGGTGTTGGTTGCGACTCGACGAAACCTTTCGTTGATTCCCAGAATTCTCCAAAAAGCGACCGCGCCTAACAGCATGCCAAGCAGCACAATCACCAGGAATCCCAAAGCAATGCGACGAGGCGTGGCGGAAGTATTCATAAGAAGTGGAACAAACAAAGAGGAATGAAAAGAAGTTGGGCTATGCGTTTAGACCCTAGCTCCCTCTTTGGACGAAGGCAAATTTTACAACCACTCTCAAAAAGGAGCCGACCCATCATTCTCCGTGATTCATGCCAGATTATTCGCGTTTAGTCATAAATCGACGGGTGTTTTTTGGCTGCGCACATAATTCGGAGCTAGAGTGAGCTTGCTGCGTCACTTTCAGATGAATTCTTCTTTGCAACATTTTTTTCAAAGCCTTCTCACATGTCGGACGATATAAAGCCCTTCACTGGGAAGGTGAAAACACTGCTGCAGCACATCGCGCTGGAACTGGCTTTTGTGGATCCTGTTCAGGAAAGTGGCGTCGATGGCATTCATGATCTGCTTACGCAACTTACCGAACTGTTGACTGGTGTAAGTGGCAGTCATGGTACAGATACGCTCGAATTTATTCGGCTGGCCCAGCGTGCGGCTCGGCGATGGATCGACGAACGAATCGCCGCCGACTCTCGTCTGACCGCGGAGACAATCCAAAGACTCCACGAATGGCAACCGTGGATGGAGTCGGCTGTCACTGCGTGGGAATATAACTTGCCCTGCCCCACGCTGCCTGATGGGTGGCAGGATGTTGCACCCACTGTCGCGCCTCTGCCGAGCAAACAACCGACAAGCACTCAGCCGACAACGAAGGCGTCTGTGAGCCGCGCGATACCTGCCTTGGAAGATGTGGAAGAGCAACTGGCCGACGGTCTTGCTGCCGACGCGGATCAGGAAATGGTATCGCTGTTTTGTTCCTCTGCGCAAGATTTGCTGCAAGACATTGAGCAAGGCGTGTTGGTGCTCGAAGAAAATCCGAATGAATCGACCACAATCGACACGGTCTTTCGGGCGTTCCACACGTTTAAGGGCAATGCGGGCGTGATGAATTTTGTTGTGTTACAACGACTCACACACGAACTCGAATCGTTGCTCGATGCGGCGCGCCGCGGCACTTTTCAGCTCGGGAGAGAATCGATCGATCTGATTTTACAAGGCGCCGACATTCTCAAGCGTTATGTGACAGAACTTTCCAGCCAACTCAGTGGTGTCGAAGTTGGCCGAAAGATTTCGTTGCCTATTCCATCGCTCGTCCGCCGGGCGCATCGCATGCTTACAACCGGCTCTGGGCCGGTTCCTGCCAAGTCGTCAGCTCCCGTGGTTCAAAACAGGGCACCGGCATCCGTTGAAATCCCCGCGATTTCCTCGACGACAGTGCAGCCGATTCCGACTCCCGTATTCGCGGCCACTCAACCGGTTGCCTCCCCTGAGCCACCTGCAAAACAAGTGGCTCCGACAAAACAAGCTCCCGCGTCGAGTGCAGTGGGCATTGTCCGGGTCGACACGCTCAAGCTCGACGGCCTGATCGATCTGGTCGGTGAACTGGTGATCGCGCAGTCGATGGTCGTACAGAATCCTGATCTCAAAAATATTACCAGCGAGCACTTGTCTCGTAGCTTGGGGCAACTGCGAGGTATCACCTCCGACCTGCAACGCACAGCGATGTCGCTGCGGATGGTTCCCATTCGCAACACATTCCAGAAAATGTCTCGTTTAGTTCGAGATCTTGCCGCGCAGCAGGGAAAAGAAATTCAACTCGTGCTCGAAGGCGAAGACACCGAACTCGATCGCAATATCGTCGAAGAACTCAGCGATCCTCTCATTCACATGATCCGCAACTCAGCCGATCATGGCATTGAGGCGACCGATCGCCGGATCGCCGACGGAAAGCCCCGAGCCGGAACCATCACACTGCGCGCTTTTCATCAGGGCGGATTTATCGTCATTCAGATTCAAGACGACGGCAAGGGTTTGGTGCCCGATCGTATTCTTGCGAAAGCGGTGGAGCGCGGGCTTGTAAAGCCCGACAACAGCCTGGACGAACAGGAAATATTCGAACTGATTTTTGCCCCCGGTTTTTCGACTGCCGAACAGATCACAGACGTCTCCGGGCGGGGCGTAGGCATGGATGTTGTGCGACGCAACATCGAAAAAATGCGTGGCAAAATTGAGATTCAATCGGTGGCAGGCGCAGGCACCACGTTTACGCTCTTTGTGCCACTGACTCTCGCGATCATCGAAGGCTTGCTCGTTGGTGTCGGCGATCAGCGATACATTATCCCGACGCTCTCGGTGCGGGAATCATTTCGACCTCTCCCAGGTATGGTGACAACCGTTCACGGCCGGGGCGAAATGGTACACGTTCGAGGTCGACTCACCCCTATGCTGCGTTTGGGCGACCATCTCCATACACCTGTCAACGCAGTCGATCCTACGCAGGGCATTGTGGTTGTAGTGGAAGCTGGCCAAGACTCGCGATGCCTGCTCGTGGATGAATTGATCGGTAAGCAAGAAGTCGTCATTAAGAGTCTGGGAGAAATGTTTCATAACCAAACGGCGTTTGCAGGCGCGGCCATTCTCGGTGACGGGAGAGTGGGATTAATTCTGGATATTCACGCACTGGTCAAGTTGAAACTGAAACATGCCGAAACGGCTGCGTAACCGTTTTTTTCAGTGTTCACGCAACTCCTCACTCCTAGAGTTCCCTCAACAATCATGCAACCCACAGCGACCACACAACCATTGGGCCACGTTCATCCGACCATTGCCCAGCCCGGCAAGTACCTTACTTTTACACTCGGAAATGAGTCTTACGGCATCCCTGTTCTTAAAGTTCGCGAGATCATTCGGCTCTGCCCGATCACGCCGGTGGCCAACATGCCGAAGCACGTCAAGGGAGTGATCAATCTCCGTGGCAAGGTGATTCCGCTAGTCGATCTTCGCGCAAAGTTCTGCCTGCCGATCGCCATCGACAACGATCGCACCTGTATTGTTGTCACTCAGTTGGTTTCTGCCACAGGAGGCACACGGCTCTACGGCGTGCTTGTAGACGGAGTCGAAGATGTTGCCAATTTCTCAGCCGCAGACATTGAGCCGACTCCAGACTTTGGTGGCACGATTGATACACAGTGCATCACGGGCATGGCAAAGTTTGGTGGCAGCGTGAAGACGCTCATCGATCTCGACAAAATCTCTGCCATTGATGCCACGATTGCTATTGGAGAAATCAAAGAATCCCTGTCGAAGTAAAGCGTTTGTATCGATCGTTGTGCCGTTTCGTGTACTTTTTCGCACCCATTTTTTGGAATTTCAATGCGTACTTGGACCATCCCCCGCCAGATTATTGTGGGCTTCTCGATGCTGGTGCTGCTCACGATGTTCCTGGGAGTCATCGCTCTCATGCAGATCGTAAGCGTCGAGCAGAATGTTCGATTGCTCGCTTCAAACGGTCTGCCTTCAGTGGTGGTGTTAAACAAAATCAGTGAAGCCAACGCGATGGCATCTCGGGAAATCCGCAGAGAGCTTCTCCAGACCAACCAGGGGCAGACGAAAAAAAATGCCGAAAGCGATGCCAATAAAAACATATTTCAAATTTTAAAAGTCAGAGGAGATGAGTTTTGCGCTACGTATGAATCCCTCATTTCCGACAACGAGGACAGACGCCTCTTTTCCGAAGCCAAGACAGCGAGGACAGCTTTTCTTAATTCGACCGAAAAGATGTTCGAATTGGTGCGCGCGGGAAAGCGAGCGGAAGCGGAAGCCAGTCTCCTCAACGAAGTTGATCCAGATTTGGAAAAATGCCAAGCGGCATTCAATGCCGACATTGCATACAACATGGAGCTTGCCGATGCGGCGGCAAAGTCAGCCGAGAAGACGGTTGCTTTTAGTTATGTCATGATCGGCGGTACGCTGGCCGGAGTCTTGTTGCTCGGGGTACTACTTGGATGGTTCATTAGTCGAGCTGTGACCCGTTCCTTGAACGGGATCTCGGATGCCCTGCAGACAGCCGTTACGCAAACCACAACAGCCTCATCCCAGCTTTCTTCGGCAAGCCAATCGCTCGCGACTGGCTGCAACGAGCAGAGATCCTCGGTGTCTGAAACCAGTGCGGCCTTGGAAGAAATGTCTGCCATGATCCGCAGCACCTCAGACAATGCTGAAAAGGCAAAGGTTTTTGCCAATCAAGCTCGTGTGGCCGCTCAGTCGGGCGCTCAGACGATGGTGGACATGAATACCGCCATGCAGGCCATTGAGACTTCCAGCGCTGATGTGGCGAAGATTGTGAAAAACATAGACGAGATCGCTTTTCAAACAAATATCTTGGCCTTGAATGCAGCCGTTGAGGCGGCGCGCGCAGGTGAGGTAGGAGCGGGGTTTGCTGTTGTAGCCGATGAGGTGCGTTCGCTCGCGCAGCGTAGCGCAGCAGCCGCCAAGGAAACAGCCGAAAAAATTGAAACAGCCATCGCCAACAGCCGCCGCGGATCAACCAGTTGCTTCAAGGTAGGCGAGTCGCTCGAAGAAATTTTGCAAAAAGTAGCCTCGGCCGATTCATTGGTAGCCGAAATTGCAACGGCGGCTCGAGAGCAGTCACAGGGGATTGAGCAAGTTGGAGTCGCCATGACTCAAATGGACAAGATCACGCAAGGAAGCGCCGCGAATGCCGAACAGAGTGCAAGTGCTGCCGAACAACTCAATAGCCAGGCGCGCAGCATGCAAGACAATGTCGAGCTACTCAGATCGCTGGTTACGAATGAAAATCGGCCGCAGAGCTCTGCAAGGCCACCAGAGTCAAAACGATCGCGGGTCAGTACATACAGGCCTGTAAACTCCCGGCCGTTGAAGGCGGTAAACCGTTTTCAGCCCGCTCGTGTAGCTCGCTCCGCCGGCGCCAAACATGTGCCAATGCAGATTCCGATGCCAGAGGATGCAACAGTTTCCCCAGAGGGAATGACTGATCAGGAAGACAAGCACTTCACTTCTTTCTGAGCATTTGTCTCAGCCATTGCCTGCAGTTTCAGCAACGTTTCGTAGAATTGTTTCTATGCTCTTTCCCCCAGAAGCACCGCTCTCCGCGCAGGCCTACGATTTCTTAGCAAATCTGGTCTACGATCGCAGTCGTATCCGCTTGGGATCCGACAAGCAGGCACTTGTAACCGGTCGCCTTTCGCAGCGGTTGCGATCGCTGGGATTCAGCAATTATGAGCAGTACTGTGAGTTGCTGATGTCTTCAGATGGCGAACATGAGATTGGTGAGTTGATCGATCTCATCTCCACCAATCACACGCATTTTTTTCGAGAGCCCTCCCACTTCGATGTTCTTAGTCGCCACGCTCTGCCGACGCTCGCCGATCGAGCACGTGCCGAACAGAGGCCTTTGCGGGTCTGGTGCGCCGCAGCCTCTTCTGGGGAAGAGGCCTATTCGCTAGCCATCGTATTGGCGGAATATTGCCGCGATCGCCCGTCGCTTGCCTGGCATATCGATGCCTCTGATATCTCGATGCGCATGCTCGAGCGTTGTCGAGTGGGCACGTACGAAGCGGCGAAAGTCAACCTCCCTGCACCAGCCATGCTCAGCCGCTATTTCCAGAAGGGCTTTGGCGAACGCGAGGGCTATTACCGAGTTAAAAGTGAACTGCGACAGCATGTGTCCGTGCAATACATGAACTTGTTTGACGATGTCTATTCACTGCCTC
The DNA here is from genome assembly GCA_003669585.1 of Planctomycetota bacterium. Taxonomy (GTDB): domain Bacteria; phylum Planctomycetota; class Planctomycetia; order Pirellulales; family UBA1268; genus QWOQ01. Next base: position 21,488 of record QWOQ01000003.1, read on the forward strand.
CGGGCCAGGATGTGATCTTCTGCCGGAATGTGATGATCTATTTCGATGTGCCGTCGCGGCAACTGTTGGTCGAGCGACTCACCAAACAGTTGTCGCCAGGAGGCTATTTGTTTGTTGGTCACTCCGAAAGCCTGATCGGCATCCGGCATGATCTCAAAGCAGCGTGGCCAAGCGTATACATCCGACCCGAGTAAGTTTTCTATGAACCTCATCCCTTCAAAAAAGCTTCGCGTGCTGATCGTCGACGACTCCGCGCTTGTACGCAAAGCGATCACCGATGCGCTGAGTCAGGATCCAGAGATTGAAGTGGTGGGAACAGCGTGCGATCCGTATGTAGCCCGAGAGAAAATTGTTCGGCTCCAGCCCGACGTGCTTACGCTCGATCTTGAGATGCCGCGTATGGATGGGCTGACGTTTCTACGCATTCTGATGGAGCACTATCCGCTGCCGGTGGTCGTCGTGAGCTCTCTCACGCAGGCGGGCTCACAGGCAGCCATGGATGCGATGGAAGCCGGTGCCGTGGATGTGCTGGCCAAGCCCGATGGCACCACATCGATCGGCGCTCTGGCTGGAAAACTTGCCTTTCACGTAAAAGCAGCGGCGGCTTCAACTCGCTTTCAGCGTGTTGCGAAGCGTGACGATCTGACGCGCGCATCGACCTTTGCGGCGTTGAAGTCGCCACCGAAGGCCGTGGCACCCTATGCCCACCGCGTCGATTCTCAACAGTTGATTACCATCGGATCTTCGACCGGTGGCATTGAGGCTCTTCGTACTCTTTTGCCGCAACTGCCTTCTGGTCTCCCTCCAATTGCCGTGGTGCAACACATCTCCCCCTATTTTTCAAAGGTTGTTGCGGAACGACTCAATGCCATCTGCTCGATGAATGTCTGCGAAGCGCAGGATGGCATGATTTTAGAGCAGGGCATGTGCGTGATTGCGCCGGGCGAATCCCATCTGGCTGTCTCGTGGGAACGAGATCGATACCGCGCGCGTCTCCTACACACTCCACCCATTCATCATTGTCGGCCCTCGGTGGATGTGCTGTTTCGATCGGCTGCGGAGTGTGCGGGCAAACGTCTTGTAGCCGCACTCCTCACCGGCATGGGCAGCGACGGCGCACTGGGAATGCAGGCTATTCGAAACGTGGGAGGCAAAACGATTGCCGAGCACGAAAGCACCTGCATTGTCTACGGTATGCCTCGAGCTGCGATCGAACTTGGCGTGGTAGACGTAGTGCTACCGCTGCCACAGATCGCCGCCGGGATTCTAGAGGCCATCGCAAAGGCATCGATTGTCTAAAAAAGTTTCACTCGACATTCGTGCAGTCAAAGAGTATCTCGTAGCAGCATCTCTCTACGATTGAGACTGCGAGGAGTCGTTGGATGGTTCAAACGGATTCAATGAGGAAAAATGCAAGGATGCATATCAATGCTCGAAAGAAAAAAATTCGATTCAGTCTGATTCCCGCTACATGTGTTTGGATCTGCGCCACACTTTCCGCAGTGTACGGTGCTCCAGTGGGTGTTTTCGTTGACGCTCCGTTACCACCTGAAACTCATGCAGCAGCGACAAGATTGCGGGTGGCTGTGTCGCCAGCTTCGCCAGCGGTTGAGTGGAAGGGGAATCGCCCGATCGGTGTGATGATCGATGTATGGGAAGAAATTGCGAGAAGAATTGGAGTTACAGCCGATTTCGTAAGCGAGCCAACATTTTCACGTTTATTCGATGTGTTGATTGAAGGCGGAGCCGATGTCTCGCTGGGTCCATTGGCGATTACAGAAGAGCGAGAGGAAAAAATCGATTTCACGCATTCAATCTTTCATTCGGGCAGTCGAATTGCAGTTCGCCAGCGGAGTGATTATGGAATTTTTACGACATTACGATCTTTTGTCTCATGGCAATTGTTAGGACTTTTTGGTTGCGTGATGGCATTCGTTTTTTTGACTGGACACCTGCTGTGGTGGTGCGAACGTCGCGACAATCCCAGTTCATTTCCATCGCACTATGTGAATGGAGTGGGTGAGGCGATGTGGTGGATCGCTTGCACAATTGTCTCTGGTGGTTGCGACAACAAATATGTGGCAAGTCGCATGGGCCGTGCCATCGGCTTCGCGTGGATGATTGGTGGGATCGTACTGCTGGCTACATTTACCAGCGTGCTGACTGCGACAATGACAGCCGAACGAGTGGTCGGCGCGATCCATGGACCGAGGGATTTGGCCGGTCGCACTGTTGGCTGCCAGCAGGCAGCTACATCGAGACTGTCTGCAAAAAAACGAGGGGCTTTTGTACAAGAGTTTCCAACAATCAATGAAGCACTCGTGGCAATGTCGCTTGGAATGGTCGAGGCTGTTGTAGCTGAAAATCAGTCGCTGATATTTTTTGTCAATCAACCCAGTCACGCCGGCGTCAGACTCGTCGGTCCGATGTTCGAAACATTTGACTATGGATTGGCAGTGCCCAACGATAGTCCGCTGCGCGAGAAACTAAACAAAGCCATTCTTCAAATTCGCGAAGACGGCACGCTGGAACGCATCAAGCAAACGTGGCTGGGAAATCACGAATAGCGCGTATCGCCTTTGGGAAACTAAATGAGAAGACACCCGCAACGACGACGAAACCTCCTAACAATTCAATGTCGAATCGATTCGATCATTGCTTTTCGGAATTGTCATCCGCGACTATCTTTTGAACGTCGATGGTTTCGGAATTGACAGTCTTGGCCACTTTCTCAGAAAGCTTTTTGGCAAGCAAACCACTCGGATCGCAGCCGGCAGCAACCGAAACGATTGTGCCACCCTTGGCAATCAGGAAATTGGTTGGCATGGTCTTCGTTTCAAAGATGTCCCAAGCGTCTCCTTTGGTGTCAACGCAATAGAGCATGTTGAGCTTCTTTTCTTTTGCGTAAGCGGCCACCTTCGTATCTGATTCGCGAAAAATAGCTACGGACGTAAGACCGAGATCTTTGTAGCCCTCATGCATCGCTTGAAAATACGCGAGTTCCTTGTCGCAGCCGGAGCACCCGCAGGTTAATCGCACGAGGACTGGCCCTTTGGCCGTTAAATCAGCCAATACAATTTCCTTCCCGGTTGCATCTTTGAATTTGAAATCCGGGGCTTGCGTGCCAATGTCAACTTTTTTCGGTGCTGCAGAGGGTTCATCGGCAAAAATAAAACCATTCGCGATCAACAACATCGACGCACACCAAAGCGAACGAATCATAGAAGACTCCTTCATGAGGGAAGCGGACAAACAAAACCTGTGCAATTCGAGCAATCAATAGCTAACCAAGTATTTCCAGAGAAAACAACCTTAGATCTCTTCGAATAGTAAAAAATGGCCACGGAAAAAAATAAAAGGGATAATGTTTCGTCTAAAATCGAATTCGACACACACGTTTTCGAATCTCAATCTGATCGGGTGTGCCATCGCTGCCCGTTCACAGAAGAGGTCTGATTTCCCGTTGTTTTCTCAATGATCGTTTCCAGAAAGATTCGTGGTTCTATGAAAAAAACTGTTCTGCGTGATCAGGCCACAACGCTCGATGGAAAAATCATGACGCTTCATGAACACGACGGATTTTTTACGATCCGCATTGAGGGAACGGAATTGATGTCGAGTCGGCAGCATCATTCCGAAGAGAAAATAGGTGAACTGGCCTGTGCTCACATCAAAAAAAAATCACCGAGTGCAAGAGTCTTGATCGGTGGATTAGGCTTAGGTTTTACCCTGCGTGCCGCATTGAAAAGCCTCGCTGCTGATGCTGTTGTAGTGGTCGTTGAAATCATGCCTGCTGTGATTCAATGGAACCTGATTCCAGAGTACAAACTCGGCGCAGATGCAATGGCCGATCCTCGCGTTCAAATTATCGAAGGTGACGTGGCGGATGTGCTTCGAAGGAATCACGGGAAATTCGATTCAATTATTCTCGACATCGATAACGGAGCCAGCGAACTGAGTGTCCAATCAAATAGTCGTCTCTATCAAGCGACGGGCCTTTCAATGGTGAAGGCAGCGTTGAAACCCGATGGTTGCTTGGGGATTTGGTCCGCCAAAAACGATCCTGTTTTCATTCAATTGATGAGCCAGTGCGGATTCACTGTCACGGTTGAACGAGTCCGTACGCATTCGAACGGTGGCGGCTGGAATTTTCTGTTTATTGCAAGGGGAGCCTAATACGTTTATCGCTCACTGGGAAAAGGAGTGAGGGCTATCGTTCGGGCCACGCGAAAGCCGGTGTAGTCGGTGGCGTCGTCGAGCAAGGAATAATTTGTGCGAGAGGCGGAACCCGCTTCGAACCAAGAATGCATGAACGAGCCGCCACGCTGCGACCGAAAGAGAAGAGCCGACGATTCGCCGACCTTTGGATCGATCTGGTCCTCGATATCGTCGAGAATCCGGCTCGATTGTTGTCGGCTGTGCGCATCGGGTCGATATATATTCTGACTCCACTCCAGCACGTTGCCCGTCGTGTCAAAGAGGCCCAGATCATTCGGCTTGAGCCGGCCCACAGGCCAGGTCACACCCTCCGAGTTCATCGCAAACCACGCATATCGATCCAGAAGTTCGGGGCTTTCGCCGAAGGAGTGCGCCGTCACCGCGCCCGCACTGGTGGCATACTCAAATTCGGCTTCCGTAGGAAGGCGGTAGCCTGTCAGGCTCAGCATGTTTTTCTTCGAGAGCATCGTGGTGCCATTAGCGTGCTCGCTTTTTTCGTAACACCACTGTTCTTGCGCAATGCCCTCCTTCTCGCTGAGGTGATTGCAATACGCTGCTGCTTGATGCCAATCGATCCGAATCGCTGGCAGATCTGGCAGGCGGCTGAATCTGGCTGGAACCGAATACTTCGGATCGAAGGCCTGAAACTGCTCTATCGAAACCATCTTGTTGGCAATCGCATAGGTGCGGCCAATGCGCTTTGGATGCACCGGGTCGCTGAAGTTCGACAATACATCGTCGCGAGAGGATCCCATCATGAACTCGACAGGCCCTGGGAGAATCACCATCGTCTGGCCTTGGCTGGTGACGTACCACTGCGGCCCGGCTGGCGCAGCGGTAGTGGCTACCGGAAAAGCAATTTCACGAAAGAGCGAGTGGCTCTCTTTTTGCCATTCCTGATTGATTGTTTGGAGCCACGGCTCTTCTTTCCACATCCGCAGCAGCCACTCGCTGGCAGCATGGAGCCCCGGATCGGGATCGGTCTGATAGATTGCTTGCACCTTCGGCAGAAGCGACAGCCGCACGCTCGGCGATACGCTGCTTTCGGGATACGACCCCAGACTCAGTAGCAGCGCCCGCTGCGCAGAGAGGTCTGTTTCATGATCTAAGCGGTCGGCAATCATCGCGGGATTGACATTGGCAGTGCTGATACGATCGATGATATAGCTGCGGACACTCGGATTCGGCGAATGCTTCAGCAAGGCCCATGCCTTGTCTGGCCGATGAAGAAGCATCAGCATTACCGCCGCATTGGCCTGCCGTTTGACGAATCGCTCGTAGAGCGATGCTTCGGCATCGGCGGGAAGAACGCGATTGAGTTCAGCAGTGAGCATAGGAATAACGATCTCGGCATGGGCTGCCACGATCGGAAAGAGAACCCTATATCGAGTCACAAGCGTGTCTAAAAGCAGGTCAACAATTTGGAGAGGAGCATTGGCGTAATACGTGGCGAGGATGCGGGCCACATGAACGCGCAGGACCTCCGACGGTTTGTTACGAAAGATCTCTTCCAGGGGCGGGAGAAGCTTTGACTTGATTGGACGAAAGCATTCGTTCCACTCGAGAATATCCAGCGGTTCTTCGAGTGCTAAGAGATCTGCGATCGGTTGGACTGCTTGGTCCCACTTCGTATTTTCACTGTCGTACGTTGCCAGTGCCGCAGCAGCCCGCAGGCTCCTTGAATCGTTTTGGCTATTGCTACTGTTGCTATCAACGTGGCTCCACAACCGCTCCACGAAGGCCTGCTTCTGTGGCTCCAAGGCGGCCACGATCACTCCCACAGCCTCCGGCTTCGCCACAAGCAGATGCTCAAGCAGCGACTCGGCTTGGGAGGCATCCACCGGGAGCATCGCCAGGCAGACGGCCAGTTGCTTTTGTGGATCGGCAAGCGTTTTGGTATCGACTTGAGCGGCCTTGAGCAGCGGATTGATCCAACGACGAAACGGCTCTAGCGCAAGCACTATCGTGGGAACCTCGTAAATCTTGGCAACCAGCAATCGGTCGCGAAAGCCGATGGCTTCGATTCGGCCATATTCTTCCCGGGCAGCCCAGCCCGCCAGAGCGATGAGTATCAAGAGGATCGAGAGGAGCCACGCCCGATGAAAGGCTGCCGTTCGCATCATCAGTCGCTGCGGCTTGGTCCAATCACGTCGTTTGGTCCACCAGCGAATCTGAAGCGATTGCACGATCGAAGGTAATTGCCGATTTTCTCGTCGCGCGTTCCAGACCGTAGCCCGATCGGCCAAGAGCAGTTCGGCCCGGCCGCGATAGGTTTCTTTCTGGCCGCGAGTCAGCCACGCTCGCAGCGATGGCACAAGAAAATCGTGCGCGAGCTGATATGAGGTCGCTTTGAAAGTATCCTCGGAATCTTTCGTAACAGTGTTTTCATCGTTCTCCAAAAAAATCGCCGTGATGAGTCGCAATTCGCCGTCGAGAATCTCTCGCAAATCGGTAAAATCTTCGGGGTGTTTTTCATACCCGGAGGCTGCGAGGAGTTCCTGCGACGTTCTGCGAAGCCGGATGGTTGTGTTGCCTTCGGGCAAAAGGCTCTTGAGCACGTTGCGGGCTGCCTGTTGGTGGTGCCGAAATCTTGCGGATGTGTTGGTAGCGCTAAAAGTTTCTTCTAAAAACGCGACTCCGACACCTTCCGCGCCGCCAATCTCCTTGAGCATTCCCGGCGTCCACGGTTTGTTCTTGATGAGTTGTGCAAACAGGGCCAATCGCACCGGCACGATCTTGTTGTTCACGGCCAGGCTCTCGATGGCATCCTTGAGAAACTGCTTCTGATCCCTGCTCACTGCGGCTGGATTGTCTGGCAGTCGGCCGTAGGCCCGCCCAAATAACCCCAACACTCGCGCCGCGTGGTCTCTGTCAAACAGATCAATCATCAGGGAATTGACTCGCTCGACGAGCCGAACATCGAGATCTCGCACGAATCGATTGATGGTAATCCAGAAATCATCTCGCACCATCACAAAGCACTGCAGGTGCGTGCCGTCGCATTGCCGCAGGGCATTTGCCAAATCGCTTTCTATGGTGTTCGACGTAGTTTGTAACCACTGTTCAAACTGATCGATGATGATCAACACCTTGTGCCCGGCAGGAATCGCGGTGCCTCGACGCAAGGTTGTGAGTGCCTGTGTCAGCGAGCAGTTTTCGGCCAACTGGGGAAAAGCGATCCTCAGCCGGTTCATCAACGTCGATTCGGTGTCTTTCGCAGAGGCTTCGATGAAAATGGGGATGATCGCAGACGACAGTCTCGGCAAGACTCCTGCCTTCACCAGCGACGATTTGCCAGAACCGCTCGGCCCATACACGCATCCCAGTGCAAATGTGTCGGCCGCGTGGCGGGCTTCGATCCGGGCCTTCATCAATCGGATCATATCCGGAATGCCCTCATGGTTTCGAGGGCCGGGCACGAGCTCGAGAAAGAAGCCGCTATCCCTTGAGTCATACGACCGCAGACCTTTAGGCACAATTGCCGTAGGCCCGTCGACAACCTTTTTGAGTTGTGGCTGTGCGGCATCGCTCGGCTTGCACGCATCGAGCGGCTCAAGCGGCCGCCCAAACGCCGTGCGGCGAACGAGGTAGCCGCTGCCATGCTTGTCGCGAATGGTCTCCGGCAGGCCAAACTGCTGCCGGAGTTCTTCGGGCAGATCTTGAAACGTCGACTCGTCGATGAGAAAATCACCCCCCGCGCAGGCCGCCTGATGGCGGGAGCAGATATTGACCACGTTGCCGACTGGCTTGTCTTCGTCCCACGCCACGTCTCCGGTGGCAGCACCGGTGCGAAACCAGTGTTCGGCGACGGCTTCTGTGACGTCGCGGTTGTGTGCAGCAGTCTTGGCTTGCAGGGCTGCGGTGAATCGATACGCCCCTTCGGCAGAATGAAAGTGAAAGAAAAATCCATCGCCTGCGGTGTCAATCAATCGATACTCTGTGGGCGGTACAATGTTATTGATCTGCCGCAGTGCCTCTTCCACGTAGACCGCCACGGTGCGTTTCATCTCGGCCGCAGCCCGCGGACCGGCTGTCTGCTCCAGAAGCCGCACACGATCGGTGAATCCTTTAAAGTCGGTAAACACAAATGTGCTCCGCACAACATGCGTGCCATTCTGGCTGTGGAGGGCACTGTCGCGACTGTCAGGCAAAGCCGTCTTGCTTAGATGCACGGCGGATGCTTTGAGCTCGTCCGCCAACTCTTGCGCCGAGCCATAACGTTCTTCGACGCGACGGCGGAGCATTTTGAGACAGACCCGCTCGAGTTCTAAGGGAATCGACGGGTCAATCTGCCTGGGCGGCGTGGGATTGGCGGCGCTGATCGCTTCGGTCAAGTGCGCCAAGGAATCGGCCTCGAAGGGGCGTTTCCCTGAAAGCATTTCGTAAAACACAATTCCCAGACTAAAGAGATCGCAGTGCGCATCGATGCGGTGGTCTTCGCCTCGAATTTGTTCCGGCGACATGTATGCGGGCGTGCCGACCATTCGCTGACCACTCACCAGCGACGGTGCAAAATCGGACACAAAAAGAGTGCCTGTCCAATCGAGAAGAAGATTGCTGGGCTGAATATCGCCATGCACAACATGCTGGCGATGAGCTGCTTCGAGGGCTTGGGCAACCGTGACGATCATCGTTGCGCTGTCGGCGTGTAATGGCCGAGAGTGCGCAAGCCTCGTTGCAAGCGTACTGCCATCGATAAAACGGCGCGCGACAAAGCAGGGAAACGCCTCCGTCGAACCAACTTCAATCACAGGCACAATATTGGGGTGCTCGACGGCCGCGGAACGCCTGGCTTCCGACAAATAGGCTGCCAAGTTTTTGGGATCAACGATTAGGTCCGGATGGGGCACCTTGATCGCCACGAGTCGCTGCAAGTCGTCGTCGTGGCCCAGATAGGTTGTTCCAAAGCTGTCATTCGAAAGCACTTTTTCAATTCGATAGCGACCAATCTGCTGCGGCAATTCGCTGGCAGGCGGTGCGACTGGATTGCTTGGAAAGTTCATGGAGTGCGCGCATTGTCTAGAGGATCTTTGCTCGTTGGAAGAGCTCGACAGTCTATCTTAAAACGCGAGTTCGAGATCGGTAAATGCAGCGAAGAGATTCGGCACTTGACCGGTGATCGGGCCATAGAGAGCCTGAAAACCATCGCCCGGGAGCAGGCCTGAGATGCCTGCGCGAAAGATCCAGTTGTTGTTGAGCAGTGGCCGCGATTCAACGCCGAGACTCAGGTCGGTGCCAATCGAAGTGGGAATATTATCCTGGAACACAAACGACTGAAGCACGGCGGTGGTATCGAAGTAGAGAAAATTACAGTTACTGATGAGCCGGGTGCGCTGCGTGAGTTCAAAATCCATCCCTAGGTTGAAAAGCCGGATGCCTGGGTTTAGAAAATTAGCCTGCGACTGAAATTTATTGCTGGCCCGCAGATCGGGCAAGAGGCTATTAAAATTTTTGAGATTCGTGCCGAGCAGCTTGATCGACTGACGCTGCCAGAAGCTGAATTCCCCGCCGGCAAACTGTGGGTTGTCGATGATGGCATCAAAGCCCGTGGCGATGTTGTCGTTGATGTTGTTATCGCCGGAAGCGTAAAAAGCCGAAGCCCGATAACGAATCCAGTCGGGGGAGTACGACAGTTCCAAAGCGCCGCTGTAAGCGCTGATATTGACCGGCTGCAACGCCTGCGGATTGAGCGTGTCGTGGCCAGTAACATAATACATCGCGCTTGTGATGTTGAGCTCGTTGATGTGACCGTCGGTGGCAAGGCCGAAATAGGCTGCATTCACTTCATGCGGCGTGGCGAGGCCGACGGGATCGGGGCGTACGAGGTTGCCGTTTTTGTCATACTTCAGACTCGCCTGGTCGTTGTCGAAATGGAAGCTGGCCTGCACCGTATGACCCGGCCAGATGAAATCCTGACGAAAATAGTTAGCGATGAAAATTGTCTGACCGCGGGGATCAAACGAATTCAGAAAGCTGTTGGTATCTTTTTCACGTTGATCGAAGAGGATGAGATTGAACTGGTCACGATTTGAAAGTCGTGTGCCAAAGAGCCGAACGGCACGATTCAAATCGCTAAAAATAAAACCGCGAAAATCGCTTGTAAACGGCTGTGAGCCGGCACGGACCGACATGAAATCGTAATCGGGGCTCAAGTCGGCGAGTTTCGCTTCAAGAAACCATTCTTCGAGCGTTGCAAAACCTCGCGACCGCCTTGTTCCTGCTGCAACATCGGGACTAACGACTCCGAGTTCATAAACCTCGAGGTAGTTGGTGTTGATCACCGGAGCAACTTTGATTCGCCAATCATTGGGTTTAAATGTTTTGTCACCGTGATTGAGTTCAAAGGCCAAGGTGTAAAATTGAAGAAAGAAAAAGCCGTTTGGATTTCCGAAGAAATCTTCTTCTCCCGGTGTCGGTGTTGATTCAAAGGGCGTCGTGGGTGTTGGCACCTGCCGAAAGTTTGCAATCGTGCGACTCGCAACGTTGAGATTAAAAAAGGAGTTTTGCCCGATGAGGGGAAAGTCTTCTTTCAACAGATTCTGTGTATAAGGATTGAAAATATTTCCCGGTGCCTGAGGGTAGTCGTCCAATCGAGGATGATCGCGTCCATAACGATCCCAAATAGGCACGCCGATTCGCCACCGATCTTCCATCGGTACAAAATGCGCGGATTCCTGCGACTCGCTCGGCACGACGCTCGAGCTTCCGGTGAACCCAGCTGGTGGATACGCAAAATAGCGAAATAAGGGCTCGGCGATGGGCCGTTCCCCTGAGAGGTCGTAGATATTTTCGAACGAATCTTTGAGGATCGGCGGCCCACGACCGGGGTGCGATTGATTCTCCACTGGCTCAAACGGAGCAGGAAGTTCTTCGAGAAAGTCAAACTCACAAAGCCTGATGTCGTTAAGCGATTCGAGTCTCGTTGGATCGTTATCAACCGGCGGCAGTGGAACTGTCCAAGACTCGATTTGAAACGGGAGCACAGCAGAAGGCGATACAGCCTTCGAGGCAACAGAAAAAAGAGAGTTACCCGGATCAAAATCTCTTTGTGGGAGATCTTCAGCGGCTCGAACATTGACTGTTTGACAGAGCCAAAAAATCAAAAACAGAGTGACGCAATTGAGCCACACGCCGGACAAAATCCGGTCGCATCCGTTTCGACAAGAAACAGTTGTGGGCATACAAATACGAAGGCGATTTTTTCTGTCGCCCGCACAGTCGATGTTCGAAAACGTGAAAACCTCGAAGAACTTCTCTGTAGGTATCGGCTGTAGGGATTGGGCAAGATTGAACTGCTATGAATAACGCAACAAAAAAAATGGAGGAGTTAGTGAAAATGGGCGATTAAAGAAAAAGAAATCGATTTTCTGCGTGACTCCGAAAGCAGAGTCTGCGCGAGATAGGAACTATTTTTACGGGCCGCAGACATGTTTCGTTGTTTTAATTCAAAAACGAGCACTCGTCGTATGTGGCGGTGGCGATCGACTGTGATCGCTTCGGCGGCGGCACTGTTTATTTTTTCTGTTGGAGCGATCACTCCGGCACATGATTTCACTCCCTACATGGGGAGGCCGAGTGCCCAGCGAAAACACTTTCAAGGAGATCTCTTGGAGCGAGCCGGCCATCCTGAACGGGTGTCACCGTTGGCCGCTCCATCGAGGTCGCCTCGTGAAGAGGGTTATTTTGTGGGAGGTGGTGCCCGCGAGAAAAGCAACGGCAGCCAAGAACGTCAGTCTGGAGAAGGAACATGGGGTACTGACTATACGGGCGTCATTCTCCCCAAGAAAACTAATCTTCGATGGTGGCATGGCCAACGATACCAAGGCGGCGTGGGTTCCTATCGAATCGATGGACCAAGAATCATTCACAAACCCTAAGAGTGCGGCTATCTCAAAAATGTGAATCGGTTGGAACAACGCTAGATTTTTAGATGAGAACTGAGCGATCTATTTTATTCCACGCGATCCCACTCAGGTGAAAAAGATCTGGAAAATTCCGGCTGATAAAATGGTTGACGAGAAGCCAATTGGATTCTCGCTGGCAGAAAGAAAAAACTGGTGCACGAAATCCAAGTCTGACCGGATTTCATTCCGTAAAAGGGTATCTCTCTATAGCCTGCGGTTGCCAGGAGGCGGGCACCGTTTCGATACCAGTCGCTGTTGTCCAGAATCACAACCACAGGCAAGATGTCGGTCGATTTTCCAGTGAGAAATTCGCTGATGAAGCGAGTTCGCTTTCCGGAAAAATCGACGAGTAGCCAATGTTCCGGTTCCACGGGAACGCTCTGCGGGTCGAGTGTTTCACCCGTAAATCGATGGAGCGTGACGTTGGCAGGTAAATGATGTTCCAACGTCTCTGCCCACGAGGCATTATTTTCATAAGAAATTACTTGATGAAACATCGTCGAGAAAACATGCGTTGAGTTCCCGGAACCGAGTTCAATCAAATCGATTTTGGATACGTCGATCGCAGAGAGAAAATCCAAAAATGGCCAGGTTAAAAGAGGAATCGGGTTGTGAAGTTCGGCGATCGTTGTGAGAGCGTTTGCCGCGAACATTCCGCGTGCCTGCATCACGGCGTTTGCGAATCCTAAACGGATGCCAAAATCAGTGATTGGAATCAGGGCCGGATGACCGACCATTTGAGGATTTTTTGAAACATCGACTTTTGCAAGATACTCGATCGAATCAGGCTTTGTGAGCGGCACAGGAAGGCTCCACTTTCAAAGGACGTGCAATCTTTGTCACACTTTTGAGAGAAGGTATTTCCTCAAGAAAATCAATCCGCACATCGCCGCCATGCCGTATCTGGAAGTATTTTTTCCACGGATGGCTTCGCACTGCTTTTTTTCGGTACAACACGAGACACGCCGCATCGCGATTTGACGTTGCTCGTTCGTCACGCGATCAATGAACTGTACATCGGAGAAAAAAGCCATGCTCACGATTCCGGACCTCCTGCTGCCGAATGAAATCGTGGAAATAAATGCGATGCTGGATGTTGCTGAATACGATGACGGCCGTACAACCGCCAAGGGAATTGCAATCGATGTGAAGTCGAATAGGCAAGTATCTCGCCGCTGGACAAAGGTGGCTGCGCTCGATGCAATCCTCGAAACGGCGTTGCGTCGCAGTCGACTGTTTCGAGAAGTGCTTTCACCAAGTGCCTATTCACCGGCGATTTATTCGAAGTATCTTGCTGGTGATGGTTACGGCCCGCACGTCGATGCAGTGATGAGCGGTATGCCGCCCATGCGGCAGGACGTTTCGATGACGATCTTCCTTTCGCCAAACGACAGTTACACGGGAGGTGAACTCTGTCTTCACCACTGCGTTTCAGGCAAACAAATCGTAAAGCTCCCGGCGGGCAGTGCATTTGCGTATCCGACGAACGTTGTCCACGAAGTGCTGCCGGTGGAATCGGGCGAGCGACGCGTGGCCGTGCTTTGGATTCAGTCGTTTTTTCGCGACTCAGATATCCGCGAAATGGTGGCCGATTTGCGGCGATGCGTCGAAACCGCCAAGGCGATCCCGCTTGGCGACCCACTTGCAATTTCAAAAGTATTGGGAAATCTTGAAAGAAAATTCATCTCTACATAGGCCAAGTAGGCCAAGATAGACGCAAGTAGGCCAAGAAATAGCCCAAGTCGAAGCAATATCCGCGTTGGCTCGCCATCAAACGAAAACAAACGAAACCAAACGAAAACAGGTGGTCAAAAATCTTTGAAAACAACGTTTAAAACCGATTTTTCTGATGTTTCAAACCGATTCATTGCTTTTGAAAAAGGACATAGCTAAGGTCATAATCTTCTCCGCTGCGTTCATTCATTCCTGAATTCGACATTCATCACAGTTCATCCATCCCAGCATCCGGAACAATAATTTCATGGTATTCCCAAAACGCGCTAACCAGTTCAAAAAAAACCGCCGCCGTCTGGCAGCCTCTTTCACGGCTTCGCCGTTTGAATTGCTTGAGCCGCGACACGCCCTCTCTGGCGAGACGATTTTGGCTTCATCAGTCAACCTTTCGCCGTCGTCCGGGGATGGGCAACTGACACTGAATCCCAAGGTTCAACTTTCGCACTTTGGTCAGGATATTGCCTTCACGGAAACGGCTGTGGGCGTCAGCTCTATCAGTTTGCCGACTACCAACTCCGGTTACCCTTCGACCTCCACAATCTTGATCCAGTCGCCGGCGACCCCCCCGACGGGCGTCGTCGGGATCGCCGCCACTGCGGTCGCCACAATCGTGAACGGAGCGATCACCGGTATCACGCTGAATACGTTGGGCAGCGGATACTCGGATACCGTGCAGCCCGTGATCACGATCAACGACCCGGGGCCCGGAAGTGGCATACCGGGTGGTACGGGGGCGTCCATCGGCTCTCATACCGCGGGGTCTTCAATCAGTTACCTCTCGATCAACAACGGCGGCAGCGGCTACAGCAAGAATACGACGATCAAGGTCACTGGAGCCTTGGATCCGACCAAGGATGCGACAATCTCGATCAAGGCAACGGGCAACACCACCGGCACGTCCACCGGCATCTCAAACGGCGTTATCGCCAGCATTAAGATCACGACCCCAGGCGTCGGATACGTGGCCAATGAAACACCAACAGTCAAAATTAATAATATTCTAGCACCAGGTTGCACGGCGACTGTTGGTTCCGTCACCGTGCCCAGCAGAGACAAATTCAAGGCGTGGGCAAACGATTACATTACTTATGTCGCCAATACGGGGGTCAGCACCGCCATTATCAATATCGGCGACTGGAAGGCCGACACCAAGGGACTCTACAACTACCTCAATCCCGCGCTCGGGGTCAATAATATCCCGTGGATTGTGACCGACTTCCTTGAACCGCTGGGAAGGCTGAAGAAACAGGATGGAACAACTCTGGCAGACATTCAAGTAGGTGCTTGCGCCTACTTGAAAGATGCATGGCATCTCTACGAAGAGCCAGGGAACGTTAATTTTGATAGCAATCAGTACATTACTGACGGCAAGCCCGGCGTGACCGACCCCGTAAGTAAGGTTACCACGTACAGCCCGCCGAAAAATAATATGTATCAGACATTTGAGCTGATCAATGACATCAATAGCAAAGCCACCACCAAATTCCTGACCTATTTTGAATTCGATGGCGAGGGGGGCAGCGCCTTTGTTAACGATACAAACTACGGATTCAACGGTAACATAGCTCCGCCCGTTGGTGCATTGGCGTATACATATACTCCTACCGCGTCTCCTACCACGCCGCCGCCACTAGCTTCTAGCCCTTGGCCAACCACCGGCACCGGCTACACCAAGTGGTTGTGGAATCATTTCATGCCGGGTGTGGCGGCACAAGATATTGGTCAGGGCGGCAACATGCCCGGCTCCGCGACCGGTTCTGTTCCCGCGCCCGGTTCCGTTCCCGATGTTGTATGGTCTGATGCCCAGGCGATGGATCCGCTCACCTGGAGCGCAAACAAATATAATAACGGCGTACCCTATCAATATGGATCAATCGTTTACCAGCAGCCCGCATGGTTTGTCAACAGTCTTGGGCCGGTTCGTGCCTATTCAGAAAATTACTGGTGGGGCGAAAATAATTATATGCCCGGTCCAGGATCTGCCATTGCTGTTCCCAAGCCAACAAATGGGCTTATTAGTATCCCTGTCACAGATACCACGCCATACACAGGCACTCCGACGGTTACATTCAATACCCCAACAAGAACCGGACCAAACGGAACAACTATCACAGGAACTCCCGCGGCCGGCTATGCGGTGATGGGGGTCGGTGCCGTTGATGTGAACCCTGGCACCCCCACCGCCCCTGCGACAATCTTGGATCCTACTGGCTTGCTTACCACGAAGTCCGGCACGGGCTACAGCACCGGCATCTGGGTGTCGAGTTTTCCGACCGCTAGTGGTGGATATACAAACGGCGACCTCATTACATTTACTAACACTAACGGAAGACCGGCTGTTGGGAAACTTAATGTCGACAATAAGTCTAGTCTGCTAACAGGCGTTACGCTTACAGATCCAGGTACGAATTGGGGGAATGTCGAACCAACTGTTTATACCATCACAAGTCCGGGATCGACACCTCATTCAGACTTGAACATCCCCACCAAGAAGGCAACATTTCAAGCCTTGCTGCTTGCTACCGACGGTTACCCCACGCTCACCTTTGATCCTCCTCCTGTCGGTGTTAATAATCGAATCGCGCAAGGGTACGCTCTCGTCAATGGAAACCCTCAAAGCTACAGGCCTGGAAATATTACCAGTATTGTGATTACAGATCCTGGCCAAGGCTATGGCGGGACAAGCAACACGTCTCTCGACGGTACAACCGCGGCACAACTTGTTGCAGTTATGACGTCGGATGGAACGAAGGTTCTGTCCGTCACGGTCACGAACGGTGGATCCGGTTACACGGCAGCACCAAGCATCACGTTCCCAATCCCCAGTGGGAGTGGGATCATCTGCACGGGTACGACAACTGGGACGGCTGTGCTTGGCACAGCAGGGACACTGCAGGCTGGTCAGGTTGTGAGCGTCAAGATCACCAACTCCGGAACATACTCAAATTCTCATCCGGGATACAATACTGCTCCTACTGTCGCGGCAACCGCCTCGAGTAGTTCACCTTCGGGTGTGAAAATGTCTATTTCGAGCACGCAGTCAAAAGTATTGAGCCAATATCCGGCTGGATATAACACATTCACAAAGGCCGGCATCAGCCTTTCCAATAGCACAAATGGATTTTATCTGCCCGTTTCACACGGTGCCGGCACGATCGATCACATCGTGGTCAGCCGGATCGGGGATCATTACGGCAGCGCTGTAACCAATACGCCAAGCTACACAATCACACAGCAAGGTGGCAATGCTGGAGTCCCCGTTCCAGTTCAAGTCGATTCATCGACCTACAACAAGGCGTACGCACCGATCTTCGACTTAGGTGGTAGTTATATTATCGACGGAAACGGCTTGAGTTTGATCAAGATTGTTGATGGAGGTGCCGGATATAGCGCCGGCGCCATCGTGACGTCAAGCGGAAAATACTCTGTAGCGCCGACGGTTGTTTTTACTGGTGGTAGTGGGTCGGGTGCGGCCGGCTATGCAACTATTAATCCCAACACTTCCGAACTCATTGTGCAAATTACAAATCCAGGATCTGGATATACGAGCACGGCTGAGCCCACCATCAGCTTCACGCGGGTAACAGGGGATACTTTCACCGATGCCAACACGGCAAATATTGCAACCGCTACCGCTTATGTGAGCAATTACCCAAAGGTCACGATCGGCACGGGGAGAGCGGGATCTTTGGCGGCGCAAGCCTATGCCCTAACGACTCCGGTGGATGCCAATAATTACACTACAGGATACTCTGTGCAGAGTATCCTGTTTACGACACTGGGAGCCGGATATGTCCCGTTGTCGGGAACATCGGGAACGCCGCCGAGGTTGACGGCCGCCGACATCGCTGCGTTACCGACCATGACGGTGTCAGCTCCCGCGCAGCCCGGTGGTCGGCAGGCCACGGTCGATGGGCAGTTCCAGATCACGTCTAAGTGGAATGCTTTCTGGCTCGATGGTCTCGGCTCGATCACAAACGAAATCGGTTCAGCCAAAAACGCTGTCCCAGAGGCCGTGGGTAGCGTGACCGTGACTAACTTCGGAGCCGGTTACGGTACAGATGCGATTGTGACGTTCGATCCCCCCTCTCCCACGGCCAACATAGCCGACACGGCGGTCGGCTATGTAATTCTCAACACAGATGGCTCCGTGAGCCGGATCGCGATCACGAACCCAGGGGCGGGGTACACGAGCCTACCGAATGCAAAGATCACTAACGCCAGCGGTGGGACCGGTAGCGGTGCCGTTCTGACCGTCAATTCTCTGGTGCCGCGCATCCGAGGCGGCGGCAGCGTTTATAACTATACGATTGGTAATGGTGCACCCAGCGATCAGGTACAAAGCATCGTAATCGCTCCGGCTTCAGCACCATCAGAGTTGCACCCGAACGCCGGCACTTCGTTCCTAAACGGGACCGGGTATAGGGTGGGAGACAAGGTCTCATTCGTCGCTGCGATCGGCGACAACCCCACAATCGTCGCTGTAGCCACGGTAGCTACCACCGACGGCACTTCCGGTATAGACAAGGTGACCAAACTACCCATGGGCGGTGTGGCGACGTTCACAATCACGAGCAAGGGCAGCGGCTACAAATCTCCTCCCACGGCGACCATCACTAGCACGAATGGCACAGGCGCGATCATTCAGGCCAATTTGAGCACGCTGGTACTCAGCCAGAACAGCGCTGACGCGGTCTACGCCCACTACAAAGATTCTCCCGAAGCCCTGGCGTTAATGTTTAACGACCCCTTGTATACAGCCGAACCCGGCCTCCCAAAACTCGGTAGTAGTTTTTATCAAAAACTCGACATGCAGCAGGATAACGCCCAGTTTGGATATGTGCCCAAGAATTCCAAAGGTATTGGACAAAGCGGTATCGCGACATTCTCGCTCGAATCCGTGCTGCTGTCGAACACCGGACCGGAAGCCATTAAGCTCGGTGCGGCCAGCGGGGCATCTGCCACGGCAACAGTCAGCAGTGGTGGCTTGGTCACGGCGGTCACCTTGGTCGCCGTCGCCGGTAGCGGCGGCAGCGGATACCTGACCCCGCCGCTGGTCCAATTTGGAGGGCCCGGGATCGGTGCGATCGCCACGGCAACGGTGGATGCGACGACTGGCAGTCCGACGTTTGGCCAGGTTACCGGGTTTAGCGTGAGTTCTGGTGGATCTGGCTACACATCCGCAACAACGGTGACACTTGTCAGCCAAGGTAGCTGTCTGGATGCGAAATATCACAACCCGAACGAACTCTCGACAATCAACGCGCTCGGCGGCACGTTCGGTGGTCTCTCGTCGCTCACATACAATGGTTTTATTACATTCCTGAACACGGCGGCCGACATCGTCGTCGGTTCGCAAAAAAGTACTGGGATCAATGTTGCCACCCCGGCCAACTACATGCCAGCAGCCGGTAAGACAATCTTGTTTACAAATAGTCTCCCTGATGCCGTAAATATTCGAGTGGGAATGTCCGTTGAAGGCCCCAATGTGCCGGCCGGAACAAACGTGGTTTCGATTGGCCAAGCCACGGCAAAAGCCAGTCTCAATAACGGCAATTGGACGGTCACGGTAAACTCATCGGACAGCGGATACTCAGCATCAGTAGGTAACCTGCCGAATGTGGTGATCACTGGCGATGGCACGGGTGCAACCGCCACGGCAACGGTGGATCCGACGACTGGCAAGGTGACCGGGATTAATCTCGTCACATCAGCAACGGGCACTTCGTATACATGGATGAATGTATCGATCCAGCAAAGTTCATTGATCACGCTGAACAATTCTCTGCCCGCAAACACCACAGACATGGTGTTTTACAACCCCATCTCGGCAAGCGATGTCACTTTCTCCATTTACGATAACGCTTTCCTGCCGTTGGCGTGGCTCAGCGGCAAGGTGACCAACAGCTGGATAGAGCCGAGCACGGCCCCTTTCTTTTCAAATCTTTTAACTGTCGGTACGGTTGCCGAGAACTTACCTGTAGGCACAGTGATCTATACCGCACAGGCCAGCGACAACGATTCAGTTGCCCCGAACAACAAAATTACCTATAGCCTCAAGCCTGGCGTGCAGGACTACGCGCTCTTGAACATCAACCCTGCCAGTGGACAGGTAACGCTCAAGGTGCCCGCCGACTATGAGTCGAAGTCATCCTACCAATTCACCGTTGTAGCCACCGACGGTGGAGCGACACCACTTTCTGTTGAAAAAGTGGTGACAGTCAACGTGACAAATGTGAATGAGTTTCCTGCAATTCTCGGATTTAATTCAACGACCGGAGTTCTTCAGGTATCGCAGACGGTCAGTAATTTTCCAGGAGCCCAATCGCTCTCTGATCCGCAATCGCTGACAGGAGTTTTTCCATTTGGTTTTTCCAACATCATGACCGGAGACTTTAACGGAGATCTTCAGACTGAAATCGTAGGCATGGATTCGCGAGGCGTATGGAGTGTTGCAGAAAGAAACGCAAGCGGTGGGCTAGCACTGAAATCTTTCGGCGGGTTCCCGTATTCCACAACATGGTCAAACGTAATGACCGGCGACTTCAATGGCGATGGCAAGACCGATATCATCGGCCGAGATTCCCGTGGCTACTGGTATACTGGCGAAAGTAACGGAACTCGATTTGTATTTTCTTATGCAGGTGCTTTTGTATCCTCTGTAACATGGCAAAATGTCATGACGGGAGACTTTAACGGCAACGGTCGTACTGAAATTATCGGTCGAGATTCTCGCGGCTACTGGTATGGCGCCGAGACAGTGGCAACCGGTCAGTGGGCAGGGAAATTATCATTTACATACCGCGGCGCTTTCGGAATAAGTGCAACGTGGCAAGATGTGATGACGGGTGACTTTAATGGCGATGGCAAGACCGACATCATCGGTCGTGATTCCCGTGGCTACTGGTATGCCGGACAGGGTTCAGCCAGCGGTCTCTTGCAATGGAGTTATTATGGCGCGTGGACGTTTTCAAAAGATTGGACGACCGTCAAGACCGGTGACTTTAACGGCGATGGAAAGACCGATCTCATCGGCCGAGATGCTCGCGGCTATTGGTATGTCGGTGAAAGCATAGCGACGGCTCGCGGACAAGCGTTGTCGTTTCGTTACTACAACGCCGCATGGTCTACCAGCGGTTCAACTGCAATCGCATCAGGATCGAGTCGCATTATCGTAGCAGATTTTAATCGTGACGGCCGCAGCGATATTGCCGGTCTTGGTGCCGACGGATACTGGCGAGTGACGTTTGCCGCCGGCACGGGCAGCACTGCAACCGCTGGTGGAACCAACACCAGATTCGGTAGATGGACGAGCCTGCCGAGTCAGACGTTTGCTTTGTCTTATCGATGAAAGGGATTTCCAGCACCAGTATTCAAATGCACCCCCCCGAGGAAACTTCCTGATTATAAATCGTCTGGCCGACTGTCCCCCGTCGTTCCTAATCCTCCACCGACGGGTTCGCTTCTGCTGCTCGAAGTTTGATTGTCCGTTCGTGCAGGGAGCCGAGCACTTGTCCCGCCAGCGACATGCCGCTTTGCAAGGCACCTTCAACGCGTGGGCCGCCACACCAGTCACCGCATGCGCCGAGGCGATGCTCCTGGTCCCACAGAGAGCGTACCGGTAACGATTCATTCGGTCGGGAATACAGCCAACGATGTGCCCTTGCCACGCATGGCTTCGGCAGCGAGCGACGAGTCACTCTTTCCGCTTCTTCGCTCAGGCTCGCAATCGCTCCTGTTTTTGAAATATCGAGATGTTTCTGCGCCCAGCCGACGGTGGAATGCAGGACCCAGGTATCCATCGTCTGAGAACGCGACGGCTTACTCGAGTCTCTTGCGATCCATCCGAGTGAGCCGCCATTGACATTGATAAAGGCACCGTCCAACGGAACATCCCAGCGACTCTCAAAGGCGAGCATGACCGACCAGCACGGCATCATCTCCACCCTTGAAAGTTCCAATCGCCACTGACAGTTTGGAGGCAAAAGTGCGTCAACTTGAAGCGGTGGACAGTTCCATAAAACGATGTCAAACTCACCGAGAAAGCGATCTGTCTTGGCTGTCAACCGATAGCCACTCGGTCCTCTCTCGACTGTTGAAACCTCGGTTTCAAAGTTGATCGACAGATCTTTCGAGAGGTGCGTTCCGAGCGATTCCATCCTCGGCGTTCCGACGAACCGATCCATTTTCACGACGTCGCAAAACACTCCAGGGTCGTCGATCGAAACGATTGTGCCTTCCCACTTGGCGACATGCAATTCGTCGATCCAAGACTCCAGATACGATTGCAACACCGGATCACGTATGGTGAAGTACTGCGCCCCGTGATCGAACTGTGTCGAACCGTCTGACACTCTTGTCGAAGCTCGTCCACCGGCTCGATACGACTTTTCAAAGCACTGGATGTGCAATCCCTGGTCCTGCAAAATCCGACTGCAGAGAAGTCCCGCCAGACCGGTCCCAATCATGGCGATGCGCGGCGATGGGTGGGCCACTGCTCTGTCCACTTTTCGCTGGTAAGCCGCGAGGTTGGTTCTTGCCGCGTGCAGCGCTAACGGTCTTGGCCGCACGCTCCCCAAGATTGGTTGTTCGGGCTGAAACGGCCGATCAAATTGCCCGAGGCACCATAAGAGGCCGCCGTACGACGCAGGGTCGCGACCATCGAGGGCATACCGATGGTTGAGATCGACGAGGCGTGCGAGGCATTGCCGGTGATCGATCGACCACTCAAGGATTGCTTTTCCCCACGTCATGCGGAGGTTGTTGTGCAGTTCGCCATGCTTGAGCAAACTGCGCTGGGCGGCATCCCACAACGGTTCGCCTGTCTGAGCGCGAGCGAGCGTTTCCCACGACAGGCAGTTGCGTGGGTCTGTGTCATGCTTGGAAAGCGTCGCAACCGCCCAGGCTGGAAGACTTGCGTCCGTTTCCAGTTCCTGTCGGTAGTAGCAAAACGCATACGCCAGTTCTCGCCAGATCAAGAGTTCATCAAGATACTTTTCGGCACCGTCAGCGGCAGCTTCCCTCGCAATACGAAAAGGGGAGACCATTCCATAATGAAGGTACGCAGACATTCGGCTCACGCCGTCGATTTCGATCTGGTTACGACGTTCGGCATACCCGCTCAGCCCTTTTTTCCGAAAGGCTTGCCAGCGTGCATACCCCGCCTGGGAACCGCCGCACGTCTGTGCCACAGGTCCTATCGAGTGATCGATTGCGCATTGAGACACCACGCTGGCGATGCTCTTGTCGTGCAGCTCAAACGTTGCAAACGGAACCTGCGCAGGCACTCCTTTTGCACCGCAAGCGGGCCAAGGGCGATCGACACGTAAGCGATACCCCTGGGCAGTTGCGTCGCGGAAAGCAAAGGCCCGGTCGTACGCCTGTCCGACCAATCGCGTGGGCACAACGCAAGCGGTATCCACCAGTACGATCGGACACCAATGAGACTGCGCAAAACGTTCTGTCCACGCCTTCGTCACTTCGATCGGAAAGTCCTCCGTCACCATGACAAAGGACGACTTTGCCAGCTGTGCCAATCGCGGATGCCGGTGACCGGCTCGATCGATGTGGAGTGCGTAGGTGGTGTCGAGCTTTGCGTAGCTGGCTTCCAGATCTCGTGCGGCCTCGAGAATAAATGTATGGTGTCGATCCGAGGCAAAGCGGTACTTTTCCGAAAGGCCTTGGTACACGATGAGCGGCAGTTCAAGGGTTTCCGCCAACAGCATTGCAACGTCGAGCGCTGGGTTCTCGTCGGCTCGCAGCGCATGATGCGTCCAGTAGAGAACGTATCGGCCCGTGTGATCTGGCCGGCCGATTGCACGTAGCCAGGTGCGTTCGGCCAAGTGCACGGGCAAAGCATCGAGCAGCGTCTGAAGTGCGGGCGTGTTGCTCATGAGAGCATGTTCGTGTTTTGTCGAAGACAGATCGGGCATTGCAAGGGTTTTAGCAAATTCTCTGGAATCCGCCGGGGGCCGTCTGCAAGTCTATTTGAACCCGGTTTGAATCTTTCAAAGAGTAGACCGCCGTCACAAAAAGCGTACTAAGGTCTCGACTGAAATCGCCGTTACCAGCCTGCTTGCCGGTACGTCTCTTTAGCAGGCTGTGGACAAACCGGAGATTTGCCCGTGGACAAAGTGCATGGAAAACTTTATCCACGGGCAGCTAGATCTCGCCATTATCAAGGCCCGCTAAAACTTCTTGGGCACGTATTTTGAGTTGTGGTAGATCTGCCAAACGATTCAATCCATAGACCTGCTGTGACATGCGATGGTTCTTAGCGAAATGCTCTTTGTGCCGGTCTAAGAAATCCCAGTATAAGGTGGTAAATGGGCATGCTCTTTCACCAATGCGCAGCGTGGGATCGTAGGAGCAGCCTTTACAGTAATGGCTCATGCGCGATATGTAGGCCCCGCCTGCAGCATAGGGCTTTGTCATCATTAATCCACCATCGGCATGAACGCCCATGCCGATGACATTGGGCACCATGACCCAGTCTGCGGCATCGATGAAGACTCGGCGCATCCATTCAAGAAACTGGTGTGGGTGCGTGCCGGTGATTAACGCCAGGTTGCTTAAAAGCATGAGGCGGGGGATATGGTGAACCCAGGCGCGGGTGTGGATGTCGGTGACGGTGGCCTTCATACAGTGCATCGATGTTTTGTTGGGATCGGTAAATAAAGGCAATAGGTTGCGTGTGGCGTTGAGTTGGTTGTTGTGTCGGTAATCAGGCCCTAAAAACCAGTACATGCCATTGACATATTCGCGCCAGCCGATGATTTGTCGAATAAACGCTTCCGCTGATTCAGCCGGGATCGTGCCAGTCTTAAATGCTTTCATCGCCGCAGTAATGACTTCGTGCGGGTGCAGTAAGCCATTGTTCATGTAGGGGCTCAGGAGCGAGTGGTTCAGCGACCAACTCTCTAAAGCCATCGCATCTTCGTAGGGGCCAAAGTTGGCGAAGTGGTTCTTGATAAAGGTGTTCAGTTGTTTCACTGCGCCCTTGCGAGTGGTGGCCCAGGTGGTAGTCGGTTGTATCTGGAGTTCTTGAGCGACTTGGTTATCGATCGCATCGCGCTGGTGTTCTAAAGTGGCAGGCCAGGTGTGATTCTTGGGAGGTGGCAGGCGATTCTTCTTATCAAAGTTCCAGGCGCCACCGACTGGTTTGTCACCTTGCATCAAGATATTTAATCGAATGCGTTGTTTGCGATAAAAGTTTTCCATCAAAAAAATCTTTTGCTCTGACGCCCATTCAGCAAAGAGGTTGCGTGGTGTTAAAAAGAAATCGTTTGGCAGAAACGTAGCCTGCCGTGAGTGCAGTTTTTCATTCAGGCGAAAAGAGGATTGCTCGGCACAGATCAGGGGAGTATCGGGATACTGCCGTTGAATTTCTTCTAATCCGGCAGACGTGTTTTCTGCCTTGTGGTAGAGAACATTGAAGCCTTTTTCTTGTAACGTCTGTACAAAATGGCGCGCCGATGACAGTAAAAAGAAAAGTCGCTCGGGGTGCCACTGTGCACCCTTGAGCATCGATTGGCTCTCGATAAGCACAATCAGGTCTTTCGTCTTGTGGGCATCTTTAAGAGCACCATATTTCTGATGCAATTGATCAAAGGGGATAAAGCGAATGGATCTCATTTTTTATCTCGACAAGCCCCAGAGCAATATTTTACTTGAGCCCAGTTCTTCGCCCACTTCTTTCGCCACTCAAACGGACGCCCACACCGCACGCATACTTTAGGCGCAAAACTATTTTTGATTCGCAAGGCTGCCCGCATGATTGGCACCAGTTGTTGCGTTCGGATTTTCATCTGGAGGAGACCAACCCCGTGCACCTGCTCAAGCGTGGTCGCAGCACAGGCACGGGGGATGCCTAGACCAAATCACTGTGCGGCCGGAAGGTATTGTAGTCATGCTGGCGTTCAGCCAACGACTACCGGGCGAGACTGCAATGTTTCCAGCGGTTGACTGCTGCTGTTGGTTGATTCCACCAGCAGTCGGTGGATAGAGTGCTGGGAAGATCCAGCGATGCAGTCTGCGGTGCGTAGCACTCCGACAAAACGGACATTTTCTACAGGTAATGACGACACCGCCTGCACGACTGATGACCCGAGCCGATTTGATACACTGAACTGTTTTTGAATGCACCTCCATGAAGGAAAACCCGCGAATGGTTGCTACGATCTCCCCGTCCACGCTTTCTGATCTCATTCGTCGCGGCGAAGGAGTCGTGTTGATAGACGTTCGCACGCCTGCTGAATTTGGCGAAGTGCACGTTGACATTGCCCGTAATGTGCCGCTCGATCGACTCGATACCAAAGACTTCGCAGAGACCAGTGGCAAGGGCCCGGTCTATTTTATCTGTAAGTCGGGAGGCCGGAGCCACAAGGCGTGCGAAAAATTGATCGCAGCAGGCATCACGAATGTGGTGAGCATCGAAGGCGGCACCGCCGCATGTGAAGCGAATGGCGTTGCTGTTGTTCGCGGTCGTAAGTCGATGTCGCTCGAGCGGCAAGTCAGAGTGTGCGCCGGGAGCTTGGTGGCAATTGGTGTCGCTGTTGGTGGCTTTTCCTCTGATCCACTCTGGCACAGCATGGGGCTTGGACTGGCCGGTTTTATTGGCTGCGGACTGGTTTTTGCCGGTATCACCGACACCTGCGGCATGGGGATGCTCATTGCCAAGATGCCTTGGAATCAGACCTGCAGGCGCTGATCGGGTTTGCATTGCGACCTGAGGTTTTAGAACGATACGGTCTGTTTCTTTATAGGTGGCCGGCAACTGATTGCGAAAGCGACGTTGCCCCGACGATCTCGAACTGTTCAACCCCTGCGATAAGTTTTTACGCCCTGTAGAGAGACAAATCAGTAGTGGCACTAGTCATTCAAAAAGAAGGTTAGGCTTTTCCAGACAAAGAGCACCGAGATGAAAAACATCTGAATCAGTATTTTTATTTTGCATGGAATTGTTCTTATAAAATCACATCCGACTTCTCCCAAAAGTTTCCGTGAATGACGGGCGGGCAGAACAATGATCCCAAAAGAATCCCACGGTCAACGGCACTTTCGCACGTGAGCGGAGGCGGTTTGGGTCGGAAGAAATGAATTTCTGGGTTCAACTGCCCCGGTAGGTGGAATACCCGTATGGACTGATCAACAAGGGAACGTGGTAATGTTCATCAGTCTTCTCAATAGCGAAAATAATCTCAACACGAGGGAAGAACGTCGAGGTCCCTTGGCTTTCGAAATACTTTCCCGTCTCGAAGACGAAACGATACGTTCCCACCTGCAATGCTTTTTCGGGCAGATGTAAATCGCTTACGCGTCCTCGTCCGTCCGTCTCGGCTCGTTTCAATTCCTCCCAGTTTTGGCCTGCTTGTCTCTGAAGCACAACAAGGACGCCTGACGCTGGCTGACCCGTTGTCGTATTCAAAACATGAGTGCTCAGCCGGGAGGCCGCAACGAGATTTTCGGCTGATGCCGCACAATCCCCTACTGCTGTCCAGAATCCAATCGAGCCGATAAGAACCAACAAACACGATCGAGTCGTCCTACGCATTTCCATCTCCGTTGATTGAACCCGTCCTGTTTTGAGATTCGTTCCAGTATTCGCCAAAGATGTAAGGGACGTTCGCTTACTTCAAGCATCTCCTGAGCAGGTCACCAGAGTGACGGATGCCAAATAGGGTCGGCACGTTGTCTTCAAGGCTCTCGAACGCAACGTCTCAGACAATCAAACAAATACCGGAGGAGGGACTTGAACCCACACGTCCTTGCGGACAACGGATTTTGAGTCCGTCGCGTCTGCCATTTCGCCACTCCGGCCGAATGTTTGCATCGAGAGCCTACGACGGCGAGACGGGCCGTTCCAGAGCGATCGCTCTGGAACCCAGAGTCGTCGATTCTCTTGCCGATTGTGCCACGGAGAAAGGTTCTGTTTTTCTATACGAAAAAGACGCGTTGAGAAGGTTTCATTTCTAAACAGTTTCATCCGGTGATGATGCGGTAGCGACTGGCTTCTTGTTTTTGTGTGAGATACAAAAGGATAGAAAAATTACATAGAAAGAAGAACCGCGACATGCATGCACGTTCAAAGTTTTCTCGACGACAGTTTGTGAGCACTACTGGAACCATGGTTGGAGCGACGATGGCCGCACGGGGTTATTCGTTGGCCCGTGCTGATGAATCCTCAGAAGCCCCAAGCGCGATCAATATGCTGGTGGATGGTGAACCGCCCGTTGCAGAAGAAGCCTCGACCATCGTCATTCTTCCAGACACGCAGAACTACAGTGAAAAGTTTCCGGAGATTTTCGATGCGCAGACCAGGTGGATTGCTGAAAATGCCACTCCGCGAAACATCGCCTTCGTGTTGCATTTAGGCGATATCACAAATCGCAATACACCTGCCGAATGGATCAACGCGAAGCGTTCGATGGATTTGCTCAAAGCGGTTCCTTTTGTGATGGCGACAGGAAATCACGATTACTCCGAAGGAGGCTCCGCCGTGGATCGCTCAACGCTTTACGGCGAATACTTTCCGATTGCCGAGGCACGAAGCCGCCAAGGATTTGGAGGGACATTCGATGCCGAACCGAATCGACTTGATAACTCGTGGTGGACCTTTATCGCTGCTGGACGAAAATGGCTGATCGTCTCTCTTGAATTTGCCCCGAGAAACGAAGTGCTCTCGTGGGCCGACCAAGTCATCAGCAGTCGAGCCGATCATTCAACCATTCTGATCACTCACGCATTCCTTTACTACGACGAAACTCGATACGACTGGAATGGCAAGGGAACGCAACAAAACTGGAATCCGCATTCCTACGGTGTTTCCAAGCAACAGCCGGTCAACGACGGCGAAGAACTTTGGGAAAAACTAGTGAGTCGACATGACAACTGTGTCATGGCGATCAACGGACACGTACTCGGAGACGGGCTGGGGCGTATGACGAGCCAAACCAACGGAGGCACCGACGTGATGCAGATGCTGGTCAATTTCCAGATGAAGCCCAGCGGTGGCGACGGATGGTTGCGGTTGCTCGAAATCCAGAAAGGAAGCGATTCAAAGGGGCAGAGAGTGAAGGTATACGACTATTCTCCGACGCTTGGAAAAACCAATGCCTCGCCACAGAATCAGTTTCAGTTTTCGCTTCCCCCGAGTGTTTGAATAAAGATTACACAAATGCCATAAGTGCCTGTACGGCGTTGCACTGGGGGAGAATTCAACGAAAAGAAAGAGATTCATCTAGTAATCCGCAGGACTCCGGCGTCACAATCTTCCTCATGCAGGTGATTGTTTTTGAAGATGACGCGGTCGATGCACTCGGAGTGGCGGTGCAGGCACGCCCGGCATGTGATCTCACCATTGGTGCTTTTTCGCTGGTGGAACTCCTCGGTAGATTCGGACCTGTGCAGAGAGTCGTGCGAGGGCATCTTGAGCGACACCTTGCTGGTGCCAGCCTGCGACAAATGGCTGTCTGGGGGGGCGCGGTCGAAAAAAATCATACTCTTTCGCCCCACCGTCATTCTCGAATGGAAGATGGTTTTGGCGATCGCGAACAGTTCGTGCTCTTCGTCAATGCCAGGGCGGTGCCAAGCGCCGATCTGATAAGAGCAATTCAAAAGCTTCTCAACAATCACAATACCTGTTGCTTGGAGTGCCACGGATACGTTGCGATTGCGATCGTGCGTGAGCCGCCCGAACAAAGAGACCGATTTATTGAACAGTGCAAAAGTCTCGGCACCGGACTCTCGCAGTGGCTTGCCGAGCAGAATCTTAACGAGCATCAATCCTCGTTGCAGCACGTCGTTGAACTTGTCAGTGAGTCGCACGAACTCTTCGGCGCGCATGAGCGGGCAATCGAAGGGGCCATTCGGATGCGACTCGATCAAGGAGAATACGAAGAAAGAAAACAGGGTTTGTATCTTGCCGCGGATGCGATTGTGGAAGAACCGGTGGTTGTCAGAAGAGGGCCGATCGTCGTTGAGCAAGGAGCGCGCATTGGTCCATTTGTCTGCCTGGATGGTCCGATCTGGATCGGGCGCGATGCTCGCATTAACCCCCATGCATGGATTCGTGAGGCGACTGCAATTGGACGCACATGCATTGTTGGAGGCGAAGTGCTTTCAAGCGTGATCGAATCGTACTCGAACAAATCGCACGACGGATTTCTCGGCCATTCACGCGTTGGCAGTTGGGCGAACATCGCTGCCGGCACAATCACAAGCAACCTGAAGGTCACCTACGGCACCATTCGCTCGCATACGCGTCGAGGAACGCTCGATTCGGGCAGGCAGTTTCTTGGCGCAACCATCGGCGACTTTGCCAAGACAGGTATCCACACTTCAATCAGCTGCGGCGTCTCGATAGGCGTCGCGGCGATGGCTGCTGGAAATGTGTTACGGGATGTCCCCGATTTCTCAAGTGACTTGGGTGGCACCGCATCCCGCACAAGCCCTCAGCAGGCCTCTACCGTACTTGGCAGAATGATGGCACGACGCGGAATCGCACTGATCCCCGCCGATACTGAGTTACTCATCGAACTCGCAGCCGGTCTTCCCTCTGGTGGATAGAGAACGGAAATACAAAAATCGTACGGCAATTTTCATTGGTGAGATGGTCTGGAATCCAATCGGCAACTTCTAGATGATCTATAGAACCCGCCGGATCGACCGGCTGCACAGCACCTCTAACGCATAATCGAGGCACGAGTGTCATTTTCCACGTTGTATGGAACAGGAAAATTTGGTTTATCGTTCGAACTGTTTCCCCCAAAATCTGCCGAATCTGAAGTGGCAATGTGGCAAACAGTCGAGGATCTTATGGCCTTTTCGCCGTCACTGGTGACGTGTACCTACGGGGCGGGTGGCAGTACGCGAGGCAAGACGCTCGACATTGTGGAGGGCGTACATCGAAAGTACGGCCTGCCTGTCGCGAGTCATTTAACCTGTGTTGGATCGAGCGTTGACGAACTGCGGGAATACCTCGCCGAAGCGCTGGATCGAGGGGTATCGGGAATCGTCGCGCTGCGTGGCGATCCGCCCAAGGGAGAAACTGAATTTCGCCCTGTCGTCGGAGGGCTTTCGTATGCTTCAGAACTGGTGCAATTGATTCATACGGAATGTCCATCGCTTGACATCGCCGTGGCTGGATATCCAGAAACTCATCAGGAGGCGATGAGCGAGGAGATGGATCTGGAAAATCTCAAACGCAAGTGTGATGCCGGAGGCCAAGCAGTGATCACGCAGCTTTTTTACGAAAATTCGGATCTGTTTCGATTTCGAGATCGCTGCGAATCGCTTGGCATTCACACACCGATTGTGCCGGGGGTGATGCCTGTCGTGAATTTTTCACAGGTGCGAAGAATTGCAAAGCTCTGTAAGGCAAAACTCCCAGCTGAGTTCATCAATGCCATGGAGAAAGCGGGAGAGAGCGAATCGGCGCAGTTTGAAGCGGGCGTACAATTTGCAACTCAACAGGTTCACGAACTCGTTCGAGCCGGTGTGCCAGGACTTCATTTTTATGTACTCAACCGCTCGCCCGCGACAGCCCAAGTGCTTCAACAGGTTGGAATCAGCGGAAAAAATTGATCACAAAATGAGAGACAGCAATTAGTCGTGCCTTGGCGGTTGATCGTCATCCATGCTGCGGATGTACCTGCGGAGACGTTCGAGTTCATCGGTCACGCTTCGAAGCTTGAGCATGTTCTCGACACGTTTGACAAGCTCCACTTTGTTGACCGGCTTTGAGAGAAAGTCATCAGTGCCAGCATCAACGGCGCGCTCAATATCGCCGAGTTCACCAAGCGCCGTCACCATGAGAATCATAATGGGACTCGTGGCAGGGTCACTTTTGATTCGCTGGCAAACTTCAAAGCCAGACAGCTTGGGCATCATCACATCGAGCAGAATCACATCGGGCTGAAAGCTCGCCACTTTTTCAAGTGTATCCCGACCGTCAACACTGGTCGTAATGTCGCAGTCGACATCTGCCAGATAGACCTCGAGAAGTTCCCGATTAGGTTCGTTGTCGTCGGCAATTAATACACGACTGCGGCGCGAATCGGAGGAAGATGTTTGGTTTTCCATCGGTCTGCTCAACGAATTTCAAAAATAGATTGACTCTTCACAATCGCCAACTCATCAGGAAACGTGTGGAAAGACTGTACGAGCATACTGTGAGTGCGAGTTTCAACGTTTACCAAACTGATGGATCCCAATGCCATTCTGTCGTGTGACTCGAATCGATGCATCAGCCCCTGTTTTTCGCCATCATCAGAGAGCCCCTGCTGAAATGACCAGAAGACTTCGGGTTCTAGAAACTCAAGCTGAAAGCTCATTTGATAACTCACGCCGCCTCGGCACTCCATTCGATCGGAACGTTCTCCACGAAGGCGATATGAAATCAGCCGTCGTTTTTGTGGAAGCGGATCACGAAGACAGGTTGTCACTTCCGTCAGCACCAAACCTTGATGACGCCATGTGACAAGGTGGCCCGATCCTGTAATCGAAAGATCAGCCTCATACTCACCACGTTGAATAGATCTGGACTGAAAGTGCTCAAAGAGTTCGGGATGAAGAGATCTGCCATAAAGTTGAAAAGCAAGTTCCGTAACTTTGGGACGAACCGATAACACGCTGATGAATCTCCTTTGGGCCGCATTGCTCTTTGCAGTGAATGAGATCGACCTCAATACTCTATCGGACTCTTGTGTCGACAATCAGAATGTGGAATGGGCCACGTTCCTCCTAGAGATCGTTCTCGGATCGATCTCGATTTTCAAGACAGGAGTATAAAACAGGAACCCGCTGAAACCATCAATACGAATTTTTGTGTAGCCTTTTTTAGCGGAATAGAAACAGCTTTCGAGAGAGGAAAGATTTTCTGAAACTGTACCTTGACAGAATCCGATTTCGCTGAATGAATGCGATTGTCGTCGAACGAACAGCCGTCAGGGATTTTTGTTGTTCTTCAAAGAAATCCCACGATCATGTCGTATGCAGCATGAGAGCCAGCGGCGATCCCAAAGCCGCGAGAGAGAAAAAGAGTTGAAAAAAAGATTCCGGCCACCGTTCGAAACGTAAAACTGTAAAGATCAAACGAATCTCCCATCGGTCCGATGTAGTGTGCCGTGCTGAAAAGCAGGCTTGTGAGCAGACAACTCCACATCCACGCACCATCGCTCCGGAGTCCGATACGCATCAGAATCCATGCAAAAATGGGGAGAAAAAGCAGTCGGAAGAGGACCTCTTCGTAGAGTCCGGCACCACAGAATCCAACGACCCGTGAAAAAATTCCCCTCTGCGGTTCATTTTCTACCGCGACTGTGAGCAATCGCTCGGCAAAGGGCAGTCTGTGAGGCAATGGACGAGCGGCATGAACAGAGATTGCCCCCTGCGTATCAATCAGTTCGGGAGAAACTGGCCAGAGAGATTGCTGAAGTCGGGCGACAGCAACCAGAAGAAACGCCAGCAACAGGCATTCCAGTAGCATTCCGAAAAATACGTGCGGTCGGAAGAACCAGCGATCGTGTTCCACATGGTGCCATGCGAGGAGGCCAAGAATTGTGAGCGTTGGCAAGAGGAAGTAATCGCCAAATCCCATGGAGTCCAGCAACTGTCGCAGCCAGACATCAGCGCCGTTGCGGGGGGAACTTCGTCCCATGAGCAGCACGCCTCCTTCATAGGCCAGAACCAGTGGGAGCGTAAACACAAGGCTCGTCAGCGGCATTCTGGAAATTGACCAGTAGGAGTCTGCCTGAACGATGCCCGACGATTCAGTCGATTCAGTCGATTCCTCACTCTTCACAGACTCCGAGTCGAAAGAGTCATCAAGCTCGGCATGACGAAGGAGAGGGTCCTGGAATGTGTCGAAATCCGGATTGTGTTCGTCCATAGGTTCATTCATCCATATCTGAAAAAATCAAAAACAGTTTTTTTGAAGTCATCTGCCGCCACACTGACAAAAGTCGGCACGGAACGAAAGCGGTGGGCAGTCGCTCGAACCCTACCACAGCGAGCAGAAAGAGTCGGCCACCATCGCCATTTTCTTTACTTAAACCCGACTCGATCGCCATGAAAATACAAACAACTCCCAGGCGTAATTCCGTTGCGTCGAACCCATCATTTCGAGAGTGTAAAAAATCTGCCGGGGCTCTCAAAAGTCCCTTTTTGAAGCCATATTGTGAGCCCGCACAATGTTTCGAAGGTGGCTTAAAAACAGCGATTTCGTTGCGTTTCCCCCTACCCATTTTACATCTGGAAAAAAACAGAGCCGCTTTTTAAGAAACTGGCAAACCGCTGAAATATGGCAGTGCAAAAGAGCGCCCGCAGTTTTCAATACAGGCAAGCCGTCTGGCATGCGCGAGGAAATGAAAAAAGCAAGCGGTACTCAAAAAAAATTTTCCAACAATGCTTGCACCGCTAGCACCGTTTTTTTCTCTAGGAATTCTTTTTTTGAGAGACTCGTTCGATCTTGTTTTTAACGATCTTTTTGGCTGCATCTCGCTTCAATGCGAAGAGCAAACAATCGAAAAATTAATTCTCATGCTTGACAATGCAAGCAAGCTTTACAGAATGACCGCACAACGCTCGAGCATGCACGAGTGTCATGCGTGTGCAGTTGAAAAAGTTTTTATTCTTGTGCTGCGTTGAAGAGCAAAATGTGCTTTTTGAGTTTCTGCGGTAATGCGGTAGAAACTGTTTGGGAGCGATTGGAAAATCCTAGGGAGGGATAGTCCACTGTGCACGGAAGCACGCAGAGGGTCTGATTGCTGGAGTGGACTCTGAAAGATGTTGAAAGCACGTTCTTGTATTTCTCGTGCAGATTCGAAGGCGAGTGAATTGTTTTGCACGGATCGAAGTGACTCATGCGGGGCAGGATTGACAGAGATCACAGATTTCAAGATTTGACCGCAGAAACGTTTGAGATTGAACACACAAAAGATTGAAATTGGGGGGCGACGACTTGAGGGATCGAAAGTCGACGACCTTGGTCGTGGCCTGGATGTCCCCTCCGGTTTTTAGATTTGTGTGTGTAAATATTGAAAAGCAGTTTTGCACGGAAGAATGTTCTGTCTTGAAACGGTTGATCGTGTGGTTGGCACCATAACGCATCAGGATCTTGGGGCTATGACTGTTTGCCTCATCGGTTGTGGTTCAAATCTTGGGCAGCGTCGCGAGCAGCTCGATCAAGCGATTGAATTGCTTCGTTACATGCCCGGGGTGTGCGTGACGGCTGTGAGCCGGTATCACGAGACTCGACCAATTGGCGGTCCACTTGGTCAGGAGCCTTTTCTTAACAGCGCTGCAGTTCTCGAAACCGATCTGGAGCCAGCGGAGCTTTTTTCTCTGCTTGAAGCGGTAGAAAATACGCTTCACAGAGAGCGAAATGTTCGTTGGGGTCCACGTACAGTGGATCTCGACATGTTGCTGTACGGCGATGTTGTGCTCGAGACAGAGGCACTCACGTTGCCTCATCCTCGAATGGTGACTCGTCGATTTGTCTTGGAACCGTGCGTTGAAATTGCCGGTGGACTGCGACACCCCACCAGCGGCTTCACGCTTGCGGAGTTGCTCGACGCGATTTCGTCGCCACACTCGCACGTCGCCGTGGTTGGTGTTCCCGGCAGCGGCGCACCAGAGGTGGCGGAAATAGTTGCCGATATCACGCTGGCTCGTTTGCTACGAGCCCCGATTTCTTTGCCGCTCGTTGTGCCGAGCGTTCACGACTGTTCGCAGCTGATTTCAAAATGGTCTGAAGCGATGATGCTCGACGAGTGGCCCGACGATCCGCACGGAACCGTCTCCGACTTTTGGTTGGGTCTGCCTCTTGCGACAGCACGACGGCACCTCACGGTTCAGGACATTACGCTTGTAGAGCGACAGCTTGCGGATGTCGGGCCTTTGGTGCGGACCCCGCAGGTGATTCTTTTTCTGGAATCCACACGCCCGGTGATTGTAAAACGTCTTTGTGAGTGTGATCGAGAATCGGAAGAAAGCATTGTGCTTGAGTTGGATGCAATCATGGATTTGCAAAGCAGTTTGAGTCACATATTTCGAAAACCGGGCCACGGGGCGGTAGTCTGCATCAACGCGGATGATCTCGAACAGGCAGCCATTGATGCCGTGGCAGCCGTTGAGGCTATGGCGTAGCCGTGATTGTTTTGTGTGCGGAGAATCAGAAAAGACCCTGCTGACGGCACTTTCGAAAAAAGCATCTGGAAAAATCATGTCGTCCAACTCTTTCCCTTTATCGAATGCGTCTTACTCGTCGGATGCTGCCTCCACTGCAAAAGTGGTTTCGGATGGTGCTGTGTTACGGTCGCAGGTGTGCGAGGCTCAGGCCCTGGGCCGCCGAGTTGGATTTGTCCCCACGATGGGCGCGCTGCACGAAGGACACGCAAGCCTTGTGCGAGCGGCTGTGGCAGAATGCGACGACGTGATTGTGTCGATCTTCGTCAATCCAACGCAGTTTGCGCCGGGAGAAGATTTCCAGCGGTATCCCCGGCCGATCGATGCCGATATTCGCCTGCTGAATTCTCTTGGTGTGCGGTGGATTTTTGTTCCAGGAGTGCTGGAGCTCTATCGAACCGGCGAATCAACCCGAGTTGAGGTTCACGGCCCATCGGCACGCTGGGAAGGTGCGATGCGAGCAGGACACTTTTCCGGAGTTGCCACTGTCGTACTCAAACTTTTTATGGTTGCGCCAGCGAACGTGGCCTATTTTGGCGCAAAAGATTTTCAGCAGACGGTGATTGTACGACAGATGGTGGCTGATCTTTTTTTACCGATTCGAATCGTTGTTCATCCCACCGTGCGGGAAGCCGATGGAGTGGCAATGAGTTCTCGCAATGTCTATCTTTCACCGCAGCAGCGAGTGCAGGCCCGTGCGTTTCATGAAAGCCTCTGCTGTGCCGAACGTCTCTGGCGCGATGGGGCAAGTCCAGATCTGATTGCTCAGACCATGTGCGAGACACTTTCCCGGAGTCAGGTGGTGGTTGA
The DNA here is from genome assembly GCA_003669585.1 of Planctomycetota bacterium. GTDB lineage: Bacteria > Planctomycetota > Planctomycetia > Pirellulales > UBA1268 > QWOQ01. The sequence goes on from QWOQ01000003.1 coordinate 58,339, forward strand.
TTATGCCGTGGTGGTCGATCCGGAGACACTCGAATTACTGGAGACGAATTGCCATGTCCCGAGGGCAGTTGCTCTGGTGGCAGGCCGACTGGGTCAAACGCGGTTGATTGACAATCGAGAGCTTCTGACAAATGACCAAAAGTAGCGAGAATCAAATTCTGTCTTCGATGGGTGCAGAGAAATTTCTATAAAGTTTTTCTTGTTCATAAAACCGATCCTTTGCAAGTGATTCTTCATTCAGACCAATGCTCTCAACGCTCTTTTATATTCCGACACATATTGGCCCCAGCGCAGTGCCGCTCTTTGGATGGGGACTCTTGCTCGCGGTGTGGGCAGTTGTGGCTGCTGCGACAGTCGGATGGACGTTTTGGAAAAATGGTCGCAATGGATTCGAGATCGTTGTGCGATCGCTCGTGCTGCCGTTGCTGTTGGTAGGTGCGATGATTGGCGTGCTGATGCCGATGCTCGCTGCCGCGAATGGACAAGGCATTCCTGTTCGAGGCTATGGGTTCATGTTGCTTGTTGCTGCGATGTCTGGAACGTGGCTTACGGTTGTACGAGGTCGCACAATGGGATTTGATGCTGACACGCTCGTGTCGTTGGCCATGGAAGTATTTTTATGGGGAATTGTTGGCGCGAGACTCTTCTACGTGATTCAAAAACACGATTCTTTTTTTGGGTTCGACAAAAGTCTGGTCGAGTCTTTTCGAGACATTATGAATATTGCTGGAGGCGGATTAGTTGTATTTGGATCGCTCCCGACAGCGGCAGCGGCGACGTGGTGGTTTGCAAAGCGTCGCGGGCTCTCGGTCTTGCGGTTGGCCGACTGTATTGCCCCAGGATTGCTTGTAGGTTTGGCAATCGGACGCGTGGGATGTTTTTTGAATGGTTGCTGCTACGGTGGCGAATGCGATCTTCCATGGGCAGTTTGCTTTCCGCCCGACAGTCCGCCATTTGTTGATCAGAGTCAACGTGGACTTCTCGAAATCGCAAGTCGTCAGAGCCTGCCGATTCATCCGACTCAGTTGTACTCGGCCATCGATGCCGGAATTCTTGCGATGCTGGCGATTGCCTTTACTCCGCTGCGTCGTCGCGATGGTGAGATCTTTGCGCTGGTGCTCTCGCTGCACCCATTATCTCGAATAGTCCTGGAAGAAATTCGAACCGATGAGCAGCCAGTCTTTGGTACGCCATTTTCGATTTCTCAGTTGTTTTCGATAGTATTGCTCGCTTGTGCGATGGGACTCTGGTGTTGGATTTTTCGACAGCCGACAATCGCTGCGAGAGTTCTTCCATCGGGTGATCTGAATTTTCGGGGTTCTGCTCGATCGGGTTCCGATGGGCCGTGATGGCATCTCCATCGAGACAGAAGCTGATCCGAGGGTTACAATTTTTCTACGGCGACGGCGGCGATAGGCGGTGAGGCGCCTGTCGCGGCATGTGCATTCGGAGGCGTTCAGATGGTCTACAGTGAATTGCGGGAACTAATCGCTGGACGCGAGCATCTCATCTCATGAGCGAGTTGCACAAAGTATCAGAAGAGCTTGACGATCGGGCGCTCGTGGCGGCTGTGGTAGCGGGCCACTGCGAGGCGTTTGAAACGCTTGTCATCCGTCATCAAGATCGCATCTATACGCTGCTGTCTCGGTTGTGCGGGTGTCCACATCAGGCGACGGATCTGGCACAGGAAACATTCATCTCGGCCTACCGAAATCTTTCCGCATTTGAAAATCGCTCAGAGTTTTTTACATGGCTCTATCGCATTGCCTGCAATCATGCCGCCGCAGCACATCGCAGAAAGAAGCCAATGGCTTCGCTCGATCAGCTGCGCAGTGGATCGCAACGAGACGATGGAGAACGAAACCGGAGCTTCGAACCGGCGGCAAAGACCTCGAGTGTTTCTGCAGCCATGGAGTCTTCCGAAAATGCACGCAAAATTGCCGATGCGCTTGCGGGAATCGACGAGATATTTCGAACAGTTGTCGTTCTTCGCGATATGGAAGGCGCCAGCTACGAGGAAATTTCCGAAACGCTCGACATCCCGGTTGGGACTGTTCGAAGTCGGCTGCATCGCGGCCGATTGGCAGTCAAGCAGCTGTTGTATGCCGATTTTGGAAACGGCGGTTCGAAAGAGATTTCCCCGGATCGAATCAAAATCAACAGAGGTCACTGAAAAGTCGATTTCATAGTGTTCTTTCTGAAATGCATTCTCACTTTTTCTTAAACCAATGGTTATGAATCCTTCCGATCCCCGCATCAGCGAATGGCTCGACGGTCGACTTTCCAAACAGGAAGCCGCCGAAATTGAATTATTGGTCCGTTCAGATCGACACCTGTTGCGTGATGTAGAAGAGATTCGGGCGGCGCGGATTCTGCTCGCAACGGTAGCGAAGCTGAAGGTTGCCCCAGATTTTAGCCAGTCGGTCATGGCGGCCATTGCTCGAGGGGTTGGTGATGAGATTTCAGATCCGATGGGTAGCCCTGATCTTGCCGGGCTGTCACGAGAAGATCGTGGAATTGAAGAGGAGTGGCGAAGCATCGAACGCCAACGGGTTGCAGCAGAAATTGACGAGGCAAAGGAAGACGTTGGTTCCTCGGTTCTCTCTGCCCAGCACTCGGATGTCTTCAACGTTCGATCTCGTTGGTTGATTGTTCCACTTTCTACAGCGCTCGCAGGAGGTCTGCTTGTGGCATTTGCGATCAACGCAGTGCTGATGCAGTCTCGCGTCGATCCACAAATCGCTCAGCAGAATGAAAAACAGCCATCGCAAATTGTTAGCACCGAGACTTTATCCGGGCGCATTCCATCGGCAGAACTGTCTGATCGCCTCGCGGTTGCTCTTGCCGACGACGAGCAGCACGTACGGATTGTTGTGAGAGATACTACGGCAAGATTGCAGCTCGAGTCGCTCATTGCCGCAAGTGGAATGCACGTTGAACTGCAGAATAATTTTGTGACCGACTTTGTGACCGATGAGAGATTGTCAGGAAATCGAAAAACAGAACCTATGGCGAAACGATCGATGGCTCCCGCTCCCGCTCCCGTTCCTAGGGCCGCGGCCGCGGCCGACAAAATCGCTCCCGAAACGAAGGAAAAAACTCAACAGATCGAATTATCATCAGATCGTCTCGAAGGGGCCGTCGAGAGTCAGGCGAAAAGTGATGCTCAAGAAAGTTTTGCATGCACCGGAACAACCGATTCAGCTGAAAATCTTCTGCAGTCACTGCTCACGCTTTTGGAATCGGAGTCAGTCGGGCTCTGGATCGATCGTAGGATTCCTGAAGAAGAGGATCAGACAATGTTGGCTGCTGCAGGTGCTCCGATCTTGATACAAGACTCGGCCGATCTGCGTTCGGATACGGCAGCACCCCAGCCACAGCAAAGGGATGCTCCGGGGAGCGGCGTCGGTGAGACTCACAAAAAGTCATCGCAATTGTCGGAAAGACCCGAAGGTACTGTTCGAATATGGATCGATGTGATTGCGATGGATCAAACCGAGCAGCTCCAACGTCCATCGAAAAGCAAATTCCCATCGCCAGTGTCGTCCCCCCAAGGCAGCGAGTGAAAAGCCCTCAAGTTCATTTTGCAGGACCCTATTTTTTTAAAAACGATGGGACACAACGAATCGAATCAGCAGCATCCAGTAACGATTCGCTGCAGGGTCGATGGGCCACTGGTGGTTGAAGGATCGGTGCGGGTAACGGATCATCGAGGATGCGAATTCTCAATCAATACAGAAAAAAAACCTGTTGCACTGTGTCGATGTGGATTGAGCGGCAGCCGACCTTTCTGTGATGGATCTCATAAAGCGTCTGGATTTATGGCAAGTGAAGAAGCGACGAATGGCATTGCCCCATCGAAACAAATTTCAGCATCGAGTTCAAAGAAAGAAAATCTTGATCATCCCGGACACCATTCGGTCAATAAGATTGTGCAGCGGTCGCTCGAGGTGGCCGCGATGACGAGTGGCTTTCATCCGATTACGCGTCTGATTGAAAAAGCATTACCGGAGATTGAGAGTATTGAAATTGGGATGTTGCATGTTTTTCTTCAGCACACTTCAGCAGGGCTTTTGATTACAGAGAATGCGGACCCGGATGTTCTGGTTGATCTCAGTTGTGCCATGAACGCGCTTGCTCCGGAAGGAGATCACTGGATTCACTCCTGCGAGGGTCCAGATGACATGCCAGCGCATGTGAAGTCGGTGCTCGAAGGACCAAGCGTCTCGGTACCTGTTGGAAATGGAAAACTTCTTCTAGGTACTTGGCAGGGAATTTTTTTAGCAGAGCATCGCCGCCATGCCAGCTCAAGACGGTTGATCCTGTCTCTCTCAGGTTCCACTCGGGCGTCGCTTGCACCGTTTACAAGACAAGAGGCTTCGACGTGATCCCGCAACAGAAGGGGATACAGGAACGAACGGCAATCAGCGGAGCGATTTTGGTTGAAATTTTTGAGTGAGAAAATTCCCAAAGCGGGAAATAAATCGATCTTAAGAAGATGAAGACCTGCGGAAATTGTTCCATAGAAAAGGGTTATCGTGTTTTGATGCTATTTATTTCCGGCTCTTTTGACCCATGGCGATATGGACTGACTTGAGTCGGGACTGTAGGGTTAGGCCGTGGAGAGGTCTTCTGAAAGTCTTTTGAGACAGGATTTTCTCTTTTTTGGTTCCGTTTCTGAGCCACCAATGCTCGTCGAAGGTTCTTGGCAGACATAAAAGTAGTATTCTTTCGCGCTTTCTAGAGTTTCTGAAACGACATGACGTCGCACTCCAAACCGAATTTTTATCAGCTTCACAGCGTCGCTGTGATGGGCGTGCTCGTCTTTTTGCTGCCGCTGGTGGTGGTCGGTGCGATCAAGGCCAAGGGTAATAATCGCAACGATGTCAAGGGCTGGCTGCCCGCGGAATACCCAGAAACACAGGTATATAAGTTCTTTCGCGAGAATTTTCAGGGCGAAGAATTTATTCTCGTCAGCTGGAAGGGCTGCACGATGAACGATGCGCGGGTCGAACTGCTTGCCCGAAAGCTCCTTCCCCCCCCGGAAGAGGCGGCTCGGATCGATCGACCGCTCTATTTTAAAACAATTCAGACCGGGCCTCGAGCCGTTGCATTGATGTGCGACGAGCCGTTGCGTCTGGAGCCCGAGGAAGCTGTCGTTCGGCTTACCGGTGCCCTGATCGGACCGGCGCCCCCGAAGGGCTCTATGGTCGAAGAGGCACAAGCATCCGATGATCCAATGTCAGCGTTCGAAGCGCGGCAGACATGTTTGGTGCTCACGCTTTCAGATGCTGCCAGAGCAAATCTTCACGGCACGATCGATCTCATTCGCAACGTGGCTGCCACCGAGTGCGCAATCCCTGAAAAAGATTTGCACATGGGAGGCCCCCCAGTCGACAACGTCTCGATTGATAAGGCTGGACAGACAAGCGTGACCGTTTTATTTGCATTGTCGTTGGTAGTCGGATTTTTCGTGAGTTGGTGGAGTCTCAAAAGCAAACTTTTGGTCGGACTTGTGCTGGCATCCGGCGTGTACAGCATGTTTGCGAGTCTCGCGGTGGTGTGGTATTCGGGATATCCGGTTGATGCGATTTTGTTAACCATGCCGTCGCTGGTCTACGTGGCGACAACCTCGGGTGCGATTCATCTGGCAAACTACTACCGGGATCAACTTGCCGAGACCGGAATCGTAGAGGGGGCCGCTGGCCGGGCTGTGCATCATGCACTTTTGCCTTTGTCGCTTGCTACTGGAACGACCGCTATCGGATTGGCAACCTTGGCCGTGAGCGAGCTTGTGCCGATTCGCATGTTCGGAATTTTTTCCGCCATCGGGGTTGTTGTCAGCTTTTTAATTCTCGTTCTTTTTATGCCGGCGGCGCTTGAACTTTGGCCACCGAAGCTCAATCTTGGAAAACTTGCAAGCGACGATTCTGTCGATCATTGGAAGCCGATCGAATCGAGCCCATGGTGGCGAGTTGGTCAATGGATTACACATCACAACGGAGTCGTTTCGATTGTATGTTTGATGCTCTTGGCGGTCGTTTCCTGGGGCATGCTGAAAGTCGAAAGCAGCGTGCAGTTGATGCGAATGTTCGCTCCGAACTCGCGGATTCGGCAAGATTACCGCTGGCTCGAAGCAAATCTCGGTCAGCTTGTGCCGATGGAAATTCTTTTACGGATCGATCAGGAAAAGTGCCCGCTTAATTTTCTTGAGCGCATGGAACTCGTTGGCGATGTGCAAGACTCCATTGCCCAGCTTGATGAAGTGGGAAGTTCACTTTCAACCGTTACATTCGGCCGAAGTTTGGAGACAGGTTCCGGCGGAGATGGGATTGGGGGCGCAGCAGCAAGAGCCTTTGGCCTCAATGCCCGCACGCGTCGCAGCGTGCTCAATCGGCGTTTGGTGGCGCATCGCCAAGACTTCTTAAATGGTGACTATCTGCGAGAGGTGACTGACGAGGATGGTCACACAGAGGAACTATGGCGAATCAGTGCGCGAGTGAGTGCAACAAAGGAAGTAGACTACGCGCTTTTTAAGCAGGATCTTCGCGAAAAGATTGAGCCGATTTTGGCGGATAGAGAAAAGTCGGGAATCGGTGGAATTCAAGTCGAATACACCGGGCTGATGCCGCTTGTTTACAAAGCGCAGCACTCGCTTCTTGACGGACTCGTGTGGGGGTTTGTGATCGACTTTGCGATTATCGTGCTGGTGATGATTTTGCTGTGTCGAGCAACGTCGGCAGGGCTTGTGCTCCTGCTGCCGGCGGCCTTTCCCGCGATGATGGTGTTTGGCTGCATGGGCTGGGGACATACAGCTCTTACAGCGCTCGACATGGGAACGCTTCTCATCGACATTGGCACGGTGATGGCGCCGAGCGTGGCACTTGGTGTAACGGTGGACGATGTTGTCCATTTTATGCTTTGGTTTCGTCGTGGAATTGCCGATGGGCTCGATCGCAAACAAGCCACCATGCTTGCCTACAAGGGATGCGCTCGAGCGATGTATCAAAGTTGGGGCGTGATCGGGATCGGTCTTTCGGTTTTCGCTCTGTCCCCCTTCGGACCCACGCAGCGATTCGGATACATGATGCTTTCGATGCTGACTGTCGCTATGGTTGGCAACCTTATTCTGCTCCCGGCTCTTTTGTCGGGACCATTGGGCGAAGTCTTCAGTTGGTCGGTCAAACGCATGAACAAAAAGAGAGAAGAATCGGATCGTCGTCATCTTAAGACCGATCCCGGAAGCGACCTGCTTCCCCCACCACATGTCCTTCCAGGCTCATCCAAGCACGCTACGCCGGCGTGAGTTTGAGTGCCGCGTGTGAATCGAGTCTGTGGACATGCGGCAGTTCAGAGGGTATCCATAAGGGCATGAGCACGCAGAAACCCGATCGGACAGTCGAGCCAATCTCTGTCCATTCAACCGGAATGCCAGTGGCTACCGTCGTGCTCAAGGCAAAAAAAGCACGGCCGTTTTTTGGGAAGCATCCTTGGGTGCTCGATTCAGCCATTGAACGAGTGGATGGAGAGCCAGTCGATGGCGAGGTTGTCGACTTGGCGAGTTCCACGGGCAATTGGATTGCTCGCGGAATCTGGAATAAAACAAGTCGACTTCGCGTGAGGCTCTATGTCTTTCAGCCTGAGCAGCGACTCGATGCAGCACTTTTTTGCGCGAGAATTGAGCAGGCAGTTGCGCTTCGCAAACAGTTGGGACTCGATGATCCAGAAGGTGCAGCAAGGATCGTGTCGAGCGAAGGGGATGGACTGTCGGGCTTAGTGGTGGATCGCTATGCCGGCTATCTGGCCGTGCAGGTGACATCTCTTGGAATCGCCAGACGACTCGACATCATTTGCGATTCTTTGCAAAATCTTCTTCATCCGCAGGGAATCGTGTTGCGAGGAGCAGAGCGAGGACTTGCAGCACTTGAGGGGATGCATCTTCCGGAAGGCCACTACCGAGGTCGTGTACCGGAATCACCGATATTTGTGCGCGAGCACGGATTACGGTACGGCGTCGATCTTCTCGAAGGTCAGAAAACGGGATTCTATCTCGATCAACGGGACAACCGGCAGGCCGCCGCAAGACTTGCTCGCGGCAGACGCGTGCTCGATATGTTTTGTTATTCCGGAGGGTTTACCGCGGCGTGTTCTGTGTCCGGAAAAGCCAGCAGTGTGCTCGCGGTTGATTCAAGCGCTCGCGCAACCACGCTCGCGAGGGCTAATGCAGATTTGAACGGTGCGTCGAATGTGACAGTCGAAACATCCGATGCCTTTGATCGCCTCGATCAACTCTTTGCCGCCGGAGAACGATTCGGAATGGTGATTCTCGATCCGCCAAAATTTGCCAGAAGCCGGGCGGCACTCGAGGACGCCCTGCGGGCCTATCATCGGATCAATCGATTAGCGGTTGATCTGCTTGAACCGGGAGGGATTCTGGTGACATGCAGCTGCTCGGGGCAGGTGTCGAGGGATGATTTTCTTGTCATGCTCTCTGGCGTCGCGCAGCGCAGCGGTCGTTCGATAAGCGTCATTGAGGTCCGCGGAGCTGCGCCCGATCATCCCTTCAGCATCAGTTGCCTTGAAGGTGAATATCTCAAGTGCGTCATCGCACGAGTGGTGTAATCGGCAACACACGAACAAGTCGTTCTGCCGCTTTTTCGCAATCGAAAGAACGCTCACCATACGTGGCAACAAAAGCATTCAAAGCGTCTTGAATTCTGCAAGAAAAACAAAAAACGCACAGTTTTTGAAGTGAACTGTGACGTGAGTTTCTTCTCAACCGTTGTTTGAACAACGTCAGAGTTTTTTCAGTCGCGTGTACTCGTCCATTGTGACAGTTGTCATCTCGCCATCGTCGCGGGCAAGAATCAAAACGTCGCTGTAAACCTTGTCATCGGAATTTCTACGAAAATGAAGGCCATGGCGACGACGTTCCCGCCGGAGCACCCGACCAATCGTCGTGGTGCTCCACGAAGCGCTCGATCCAACGGTAACTCCGTGGACCACCTCTACACGGTCGCCCGGTTCGAGGTGTTCGTAGAGCGTGCGGGATTGATATTCTTCAGGAGTCATAAGACTCTCCGGTAAACTCGTCGCGTCGTTGAATGGGCTTCAGACTTCCTTTGAATCGATCCACTTCATCATCTTGCGGAGGCCGCGACCAGTTTCAGTTAACGGATGCTCCCTCTCGCGACGCCGCGTTGCCTTGAACATGGCTGCACCACCGCGATTTTCAAGAATCCAGTCTCGGGCAAATTGTCCCGATCGAATTTCCTCAAGAATTTTTCGCATTTCGGCTCGAGTTTCATCAGTAATGATTCGTTTGCCTCGGGTGTAATCACCGTATTCGGCAGTGTTTGAAACACTGTATCGCATATATTCAAGGCCACCCTGATAGAACAAATCGACAATGAGTTTCATTTCGTGCAGACATTCGAAATAGGCCATTTCTGGCTGGTATCCAGCTTCAACAAGCGTTTCGAATCCGGCTTTGATGAGTTCTGAAACGCCACCGCACAGCACGGCCTGCTCGCCGAAGAGGTCGGTTTCTGTTTCCTCGGCAATCGTTGTTTCAATCACGCCACCACGGGTACCGCCGATTCCTTTGGCATACGCCAAACCCATTTTTTTTGTTTCGGCACTCGCACCGGGACTCATCGCGATCAGACAGGGAACTCCTCCTCCCTTGACGAATTCACTACGCACAAGATGCCCGGGACCCTTGGGGGCAACGAGCAGCAAGTCGTGGCCAGCGGGCGGTTCGACTTGCTCGAAGTGAAAGTTGAAGCCGTGGCTGGCCATCAGGATGGCACCCTTTTTCAGATGGGGCTTGATCGATGTTCGGTAGACATCTGCCTGCAGTTCATCGGGCAGCAAAATATTGACCAAGTCTGCTTGCTTGACAGCATCTTCAATGGTCAGCGGTTCGAAGCCGTGGCTTTTCGCGAGATCATAATTAGGGCCACCGGGTCGCTGTCCAACAACGACCTTGAGTTTGCTGTCGCGCAGGTTCTGTGCTTGGGCGTGCCCCTGACTTCCATAGCCGAGAATGGCGATAATTTTTCCGTCAAGAAATTTGAGGTCGGCATCGGCGTCGTAGTAGATCGTTGCAGGCACGGGGAAAACTCCTTAGCAGTGAAATTGGGAAAGGCGTGAAGACGTTGGTGAACGAAGAACATACGTGAAAAATAGCGTAAAGGCCAAAATTAAAAATCTCAGATTACGCGAATGAATCGCTTTCAGAAGAGGAGTCGGCCGGACGCGCACCATCGGCAGCCTCGGTGAGTTCCCGTGTTGGTGGATTTCCTCGAACCATAGCGATGCGCCCGGTGCGAACGAGTTCAACAATGCCCAGGGGCCGAATCAGTTCGATGAATCCCTCAATTTTCTTTTCCGTTCCAGAGATTTCAACGATGACTCCATCGGTGGCAACGTCCACAATCCGTCCGCGAAAAATCTCCGCCAGTTCTTTGATCTCGGTTCTTGCCGTGCCAATCGGCACGCAAACCTTAATAAGCATCAAATCGCGTTCTATGTAATTGCGAGAACTGATGTCATCAACTCGCACGACAGTGACGATTTTCTCTAACTGACGACGCACCTGGTCGAGCACTCGGTCGTCGCCGCGCAAGACGAAAGTCATGCGAGAAAAATTGCGATCCTCGGTTTCTCCAACGGCGAGGCTGTCGATGTTGTAACCGCGACTTGCCAGCATGCCTGAGATGTGAGCGAGAACGCCAGGAACATTTTGAACGGTGGCTGAGAGAACGTGCCGCATGATTTGAACCGTCGGCCCAGCGGCGGCCAGAGGTGTCTTCCTTCTATTGAGAACAAAGATTGATCGAGTTTTGGGGAATCTTTCTAAGTGAGGGAGTCTATTTCGAAAATTCCCCGCGATTCAAGCCTTTCGTTCCCTCCTGCGGCCATACGGGTGATGCGTTGACATTGCCCCTGCGAAAGGAATAGTCTCCCGACGTCGGAAGGATTGCCTCGGACAGGTCAAAACAGGCCGAGATGGTCGCCATCGGAAAAATTATTCGGTGACGAAGTCCGCTGTTTTCACCTTACTCCCCGCATCGGCCCGCGTCGTCTCGCACCAAATTACCCAGAGAGATTTTTACTCGTGTCGAATGTTTTGGCCCAAGAGTTGATCGAGGCGGGTGTTCATTTTGGACATCGTGCAGGTCGCTGGAATCCCAAGATGCGGCCCTACATTCATGGCCGCCGCAATCTTATCCACATCATTGACGTTCGCGAGACCGTGCGCGGTCTGCTTCGGGCAAGGAAATATCTCAAGCAGATTGCAGCAAACGGCAGTCTGATTCTGTTTGTCGGAACCAAACGGCAAGCTTCTGAAGCGATTGCAAAAGAAGCAACTCGCTGTGGCATGCCCTATGTCAGCGATCGCTGGCTCGGCGGAACTCTCACGAATTTCCGAACGATTCGCAATCGTCTCGCTCGATTGGAAGAACTTGAAAAGCTGATTCCTTCAGATGCCTTTGGCACATACTCGAAAAAGATGCAGTCTTCGCTGCGTCGCGAGTATCGAAAAATGGAGCGAAATCTTGGCGGCATTCGAACCCTTGGACGTTTGCCCGAGTGTTTGGTGTTGTTTGATCCGAAAAAAGAAAAAAATGCAGTGAACGAGGCGAGGAAGGTCGGGCTTACCACCGTTGCGCTGATTGATACAGACTGTGATCCAGACGTCATCGATCTACCCATTCCCGGAAACGATGACTCCATCCGATCGATTGAACTTGTTGCCAGTCGTTTGGCTGACGCAATTCTCGAAGGCAAAGCACAAGCTGGAATTGACGCGATTGTGGCTGCCGAAGGAGCTGACGGACTTGCTGTAAAACCCAAGGCTGGCGGTCGAGGGGTACCACGTCCAGGCGGAAAGCGATCGACTTCCAAAGCCCCAGCCCCTTCCCAAATTCCTCAACCGTGATTGCCGCGCGAGCGTAAGTTTTCAAGGTGTATGCAATTTATTGGCAGGCCTTGGATCGCGAACGTGCGAACGAGCATCGTGGTTGAGTTCATGTTTTCTATCGCTTCTGTTACGGATCAGAAGTTCGTCATTGGTTTTTGAATCGTCGTGGAGTTTCATACATGCCAGAAATAACAGCCGCTGCAGTTAAAAATCTCCGGGAGCGCACCGGCCTTCCCATGATGGAGTGCAAAAAAGCTCTTCAAGAAACAGGTGGAGACGAAGCAACAGCAGTTGATTGGCTTCGCAAGCAGGGAATCAAAACGCAGGCCATGCGAAGCGATCGCGAAATGTCGACAGGACGACTCGCGGTCTATACCGACCTTGCCAAGGGTGTTGGAGCCATGGTGGAATTGCGGTGCGAAAGTGCCCCTGTTGCTGGTCACGATGAGGTCAAGGCGCTGGTGAATGCGATGGCCGTGCAGCTTGCCACAGGCCCTGGAGCACACACTCCGGCAGAACTCCTTGCTCAAAAATGTCCGAGTGATCCAACGAAAACGCTCGGTGAAAAAAAGGATGATCTCTTTAACAGAATGCGAGAAGTGTTCGAAGTTGCCAGAATTCTTCGAATTGATGCCCCGTGCGGTGGTTACGCTCATCACGATGGATCAAAGGCGGCCCTCGTAGAGCTTTCTGGAAAGACCGACGCACCCGACGCGGCGATCGTTGCCAAAGATATTGCTATGCACATTGTTGCCAGTGCGCCGCAGGCTTTGTGCAAAGAAGATCTTGATCCTGCAGTTGTAGAGAAAGAGCGGTCAATCCTTATGGAAGCTGCTCGCAAGGAAGGGAAGCCCGAAAATATTCTTGCCAAGATGATCGAGGGACGCCTGCGCAACTTTTTCAGTGCTTGCGTGCTTCTGGAACAGCCGTTTGTAAAGGATGACAAAGTGACCGTTGGGCAACTCGCCAAGGGGGCTGATCTGGTCGTCAAACGCATGGAAAACTGGTTGCTTGGCGGCTCCTGATGTTCTCTGCATAAGTTCAAAAGAGCGGCCGAAAATGTATGTGGAGGATGCCGTGACCACCGATGTTTCTAGTTCCGGCGATATGCCCGCGGGCAGTCCTTATCGTCGCGTAGTGCTCAAGCTTTCGGGTGAAAGTTTTTGCAGGCCTGGCGAACGCGGTATCTCAATGGATGAGGTTCTGCATATTGCCCGACAGACGGTGCAGGCTGCCTCTCGCGGCGTGGAAATAGCCGTCGTGATTGGGGGTGGAAATATTCTTCGCGGTGCATCCTTTACAGCTGGCAATACGGCTGTTCAGGAGGCCACTGGCCACTATATGGGAATGCTTGCAACGGTGATCAACGGCCTTGCCCTGCAAGACGCGATTGAAAGCGTTGGGGCTCAGACTCGCCTGCTGACTGCGACCCGTATGGACGGAGTCGCAGAACCGTACATTCGTCGTCGCGCGAGACGTCATCTGGAGAAGGGTCGAATCGTGATTCTTGCCGCAGGAACCGGGAGCCCATTTGTCACGACCGATACCGCCGCAGCCCAGCGGGCTTTAGAGCTTGAGGCCGATATTCTGATGAAAGCCACCCGGGTGGATGGCGTTTATTCGGACGATCCGGAGAAAAATCCACACGCGATCCTCTATCGGGATCTGACCTATCAACAAGTTCGAGAGCAAAATCTCCGCGTGATGGATGTCACTGCCATTAGCCAGTGCATGGAACACGCAATGCCGATTCTTGTGTTCAACTATCGACAGGATCGCAATATCGAACGTGCCGTTTCCGGAGAAAAGATTGGTACGCTTGTGAGTGCGAGAAAGGACTGAGACAGCAACCAGACAAAAGGAGTTTACCGTGGCAGCCGATGACATACTGCTCGACGCCGAGGAACGGATGGAAAAAGCGGTGGAAGTATTCCGTCACGCCATGCTTGGAATTCGAACCGGACGGGCCAACCCAGGACTCGTTGATTCGCTCCGGGTGGATGTCTACGGATCGCCAACACCCATCAAGGCCCTCGCGAGTGTTGGGGCACCAGAACCAAATCAAATTGTGGTGCGTCCTTTCGATCCAAGCACCATAAAAGACATCGAAAAAGCGCTGCGCGCAAGCGAACTGGGATTTAATCCACAAAATGATGGTCGCATTCTTCGCATTACGATTCCCTCACTTTCGACCGATGTTCGTCGCAAAATGACAGCGAGAATCAAGGAACTTGCCGAAGAGTCGCGAGTCTCGATTCGAAGCGTGCGGCGCGATGCCAATAAAGCTGCCGACGTTGAAAAATCAGCAGGCTCACTGACGGAGGATGATTGCGATACCACCAAGGAAGAAGTCCAGGAACTGACGAAAAAGTTTGAGACAAAAGTAGGCGACGTTGCCAAGGCAAAAGAAGCCGAAGTGATGGAAGAGTGACAAAACGGATTGCCAGATGGGCCATTCCATGAAGGATCGTTGACGACGCTAGTAGACGGAAATTAGATTCAATCTCAGCAATATTTTAGAAGTTACCTATACGGAGTCAGTCTGCCACATGGCCACCACCTCTCTGCGAGCGAACGGGAAGAAGTCTGCCAAGAAGTCCGTCAAGTCAGATCGGATGATCTATTACTTTGGCACGAAGAAGTGCGACGGCGACGGCACGATGAAAGCTCTTCTTGGAGGCAAGGGAGCCAATCTCGCGCAGATGACAAAGCTCGGCTTGCCGGTGCCTCCTGGATTTACAATCACCACGGCAGTCTGCATCGCCTATTACGAGTCTGGAAAAAAGTTTCCAACCGGCCTTGCCGACCAAGTTGCTCAGTTCGTCAAGTTGATTGAAAAAGAAACGGGCAAAAAATTTGGTGATCCCCAGAAGCCCCTGCTGGTGAGCGTGCGAAGTGGTGCTCGTGACAGCATGCCTGGCATGATGGATACGATTTTGAACCTCGGACTGAATGACAAAGCCGTACAGGGACTCAAGGAAGCCACTGGCAACGGACGTTTTGCCTACGACTCGTACCGCCGGTTTATTCAGATGTACGGAGACGTGGTGATGGGCGTTCAAAAACGCCATGAAAACGAGAACGATCCCTTTGAAGAGGTGATGGAACATCTCAAGCACGAAGTTGGCGTCAACGAGGATACAGATCTGTCAGAAGAAAATCTCAGCGAATTGATCAAACGATACTTGGCGTTGATCAAAGATCGCACCGGGAAAAACTTTCCTCAGAATCCGATGGATCAACTGCTCGGCGCGATTGGTGCTGTTTTTGGAAGCTGGATGAATGACCGAGCGATTCTCTATCGACGCAAGTACAAAATTCCTGATGAGTGGGGCACGGCGGTCAATGTGCAGAGCATGGTGTTTGGCAACATGGGAGATGACTGCGCCACTGGCGTGGCATTCACTCGTGATCCGGCGACCGGTGCGGATGTGTTCTACGGGGAATACCTCGTGAATGCGCAGGGCGAGGACGTTGTTGCAGGCGTGCGGACGCCCAAGCCAGTTGTGGAAATGGCTCACGATGCAATGTTTGCATCGACGTACAAACAACTTGAAAAAGTTCGAGAAAGATTGGAAAAAAAGTTTGGTGACGTTCAGGACTTCGAATTCACCGTCGAGAAGAAGAAGCTCTATATGCTTCAGACTCGTAATGGAAAACGCACGGCGCTTGCCTACGTGAAAATTGCGCATGACATGGTGAAACAGAAACTCATGACACCGGAACATGCAGTGCGAAGCGCCGATCCGGATGCACTCTCGCAACTGTTGTCGCCAATCTTCGACGTGACAGATTATGAGAATGCTCGATCATCTGGCCGTTTGCTGACCACCGGTTTGGCCGCTGGCCCCGGCGCGGCAACTGGCACGCTTGTTTTTACCGCTGCCAAGGCAGAGGAACTGACACAAGCTGGCAAGAAAGTAGTTCTTGCGAGAGTTGAAACAAGTCCGGAAGATCTTCGTGGCATGATTGCGGCAGAAGGAATTCTGACGAGCCGTGGTGGTGTATCGAGCCACGCAGCGCTGGTGGCTCGACAGATGGGGAAAGTGTGTGTCGCGGGGGCTGGTGCCATTCATATTGATTACACCGCCGGCACGCTTTCGTGTGGCACGATAGAGCTTCGTGAAGGAGACGATATATCGATTAACGGCAGCACGGGCGAAGTGTTCAAGGGAGCGATTCGCACTGCTGACAGTGAACTGAAGCAGGTGCTGATCGCGAAAACCTTGAAGGCGGAAGATTCTGATGTTTTCCAGTATTACTCGTTCATTATGAAACTTGCCGACAAGTACCGACGACTGGGAATTCGAACGAATGCCGATACCCCAGAACAGGTTCGTCAGGCAATTGCTTTCGGTGCTGAGGGAATCGGTTTGACTCGCACTGAGCATATGTTTTTTGAAGGAGATCGCATCGACGCCATGCGAGAGATGATCCTTGCAGAATCGATCGAAGCTCGCAGAGAAGCTCTCTCAAAACTGCTTCCTTATCAGCGCGAAGATTTCGAGGGAATTTTTCGTGCGCTTGAAGGTCGTCCGGCAACGATTCGCTTTCTTGATCCCCCGTTGCACGAGTTCGTTCCTCACGAAACAAAAGCACAAGCAGATCTTGCGAAAAAGCTTGGAATTTCCGCCGAACTTGTCGCCAAGCGGGTATCGGCTTTGCATGAGTTTAATCCAATGCTTGGTCACCGAGGATGTCGGTTGGGCATTAGCTATCCAGAAATTTCTGAAATGCAGGCCAGGGCGGTCTTTGAGGCGGCTTCGAAGGTTCAAAAAGATGGCATCAAGGTGAAGCCCGAGATCATGATCCCGCTGGTCGGATTCAAAAAAGAATTTGATAATCAACTCGAAATCGTTCACCGAGTTGCCAAGGAAGTTGCCAAGGAGACGGGCGAAAAAGTGAAGTATCTCGTTGGCACAATGATTGAGATTCCTCGAGGAGCGCTCACTGCCGACGAGATCGCTGAAACGGCAGAGTTTTTCAGCTTCGGCACGAATGATCTCACGCAAACGTGTTTGGGTATGAGTCGCGATGACTCGGCCACGTTCCTTCCGCAATACGCGGAACTTGGAATTGTGAAAACAAATCCGTTCGCTTCAATCGATACCTCTGGAGTCGGCGAGTTGATGAAAATCGCCGTTGAGAAGGGTCGAAAAACCCGTAAGGATATTAAGCTCGGCATCTGTGGTGAGCATGGCGGTGAGCCGCACTCGGTAATCTTCTGCCATGAGATTGGATTGGATTATGTGAGTTGCTCACCGTTTAGAATTCCAGTTGCGCGACTGGCTGCTGCGCAGGCAGTTTTGTCGAGAGATATCTGATGTCGAGGCCACGGGTTCGCAGCAGAAAATAGTCAGAATACCGAAGGGCTCGTGTCGTGCCAAAAAGTGCATAAGGCTTCCATGACCGCCCCTGCTGATTTCGATGCGAGTCAACCTGAAACCCACGATCATTCGGATTCGAATGAATCGTCGAGATCGTGGCGGTGGGTAGGACTCGCGCTTCTTTTTGGATGCGTTGTCTGGAGCCTGCCGCTTTCATCAGATTCTCAGGGGATTGTCGCAGCCGAAAGACTTTCAATCGAGGCGCATCGTCTGGCGGCGATCTTAGCTGCAGTGGTGGTGCTGTGGGTGACCGAGGCCCTGCCTCTGCCTGTTTCGGCACTTCTTGGCACGAGTGCGTGCGTTGTGCTTGGGGTAGCTCCAGCAAAGGAGGTGTTTCGTCCCTACTCAGACCCTTTGATTTTTCTATTTATTGGTTCGTTCATGATTGCCGAGGCGATCCGAATCCATGGGCTCGATCGTCGATTGGCTTTTAGCGTGCTCTCGATGTCTTGGGTGGGATCCCATCCGCGTCGCATTATGCTGGCAGTCGGAATCGTTTGTGCGGTGATCAGTGCTTTTATTTCAAACACCGCGACAACCGCGATGATGTATGCGATCACGCTGGGAATTCTTTCAGCGGTTGAGTCATCGATTGAGACAGGTGCGCCACGAGTTCATCCACGTTGGGCGACAGGCATGCTTTTGATGGTCGCCTTTGCATCTTCGATTGGCGGTTTGGCGACCCCCATCGGAACTCCTCCGAACGTGATCGGGCTTGCCTTCATCAAAAATCAATTGGGCGTCGACATCGCATTTTTTACGTGGTGTCTGATCGGAATCCCAGTGGCATCATTTCTTGTATGGATGACATCGATTCTTTTGAACGCCATGTTTCCTGCTGGTGTGAATCGTTTGGAAGGAATCGCGCAGGTGGTCGCTCGCGAGAAGAAAAATCTTGGACCATGGAGCACCGCTCAACGATCGACGGCATTCGCCTTCGGTCTCACCGCTGGGCTTTGGGTGTTGCCGGGAATGCTGGCCATCGTGTTTGGACAGCAGGCGGATGAAACGAAGTTTTTTTTGTCGCACATTCCCGAAGGATGTGCTGCGATTCTTGGTGCAGGATGTCTTTTTATTCTGCCTGGGAAAGAAGGATCGAGAGTGCTTTCGTGGTCGCAGGCCTCGCGTATTGATTGGGGAATCGTGCTGCTTTACGGTGGCGGTATGGCGATGGGAGAACTTTCATTTTCAACGGGACTCGCTGAATCAATAGGACGATGTCTTACCCAATGGCTGCCGGCTGACGGAGGAATTGTGTTGATCGCAGCGGCTGCTTTGATTGCTGTCTTTACGAGTGAATTCACAAGCAACACGGCAAGTGCCAACATGGTAGTGCCGATAGCCATTGCAATCGGCATCTCGTCAGGAAGCGATCCCTTTGCACCGGCGCTTGCCGCCACAATGGCTGCGAGCCTTGGATTTATGATGCCCGTGAGCACTCCGTGTAATGCGATCGTTTATGGATCTGGACGAGTGCCGCTCATATCGATGATGCGTGCAGGAATAATCCTAGACCTCATCGGAGTGATCGTCGTCACGGTCGTCGTATCGATTGCCAGTCGTTGGATCGCCGCAGTGTCATGACATGCGGAGCGAAAATGCATGCCAGCAGAAATTATTTACCAGCCATAGCCGTTTTGCTCGGCTCCACACGCATGGCACTTTGGCATACGGGGTGGTGTCGGCGAGATCAGGTGACCTTCGCACCAATAGGCGTGCAGCCTTGGAAAACAGCTCACGGGAATCGGTTTTCCGCCGCAATGACTCGTTGGACGCCCACAGGGATCACATTGGGTTGCGCAAGGTTTGCTTCCACAGTGTCCTGTTGCGCATCGACCGAGTGTTGAGTGATCATAACTGCTTCGGCCTCCGGCGCCGGAGTATCGTGACCGGGATACCGATCCATGCCACGGCGGAAGTGTGGAAGCGTTGTAGGACTCCAGGGTCGGTTCCTCGATGATCGTCTCGACGCTCTCGCCAACCGCCCTGTCGTCCACGATGGTCATCGCCTGCCGGGCCTGAACAACAGTTGTTGATGCCAGAAAAAAAATAAGAAGCAAACCGAGCGAATGTGCATTTTTACTGACCCGATGAATCACTTCCATGTGATGCTCCTGTTGTGCAGTCGATACTTTTTAAAGTGTTGTAGTAGGAAATCAGACACGTCATTTCCATGATCGAAAAGATCGACTACTCGGCTCCTCTCCATTGAGCGATGGGATAAATAAGTATGACCGTGGCGATTTCAAAAGAAGTGCAGATCACAGCAAGAATATCGATTGTATTGGTAAAAAGATGCTTCTCGTGAGACTGCGCATGGTTCATGTGTGAGTGAATAAAGGTACTCAATCGAGGCCAACATCGATGATTTTTAGCGACTCAAACGAATTTCGGGTTGCCACCAAGAGATATCCACTTTCCTGAAAACGATAGCCGCCTATGCCTACCAGCGCCGCGCCATGCTGATAGTGGTCGATTATTCGTCCGTCAGCCCAGAGCAGATGCACCGATCCATCAGGTGCGGCGATGATCCACTGCCGGCGTGGAGTTCCGAAAAGATCGGCCCACGTGATTGGTTCGATTGGGCCGTCGCGATGCACTCCATCGGGAAGCGGATGTTTCCAAACGGATTGCAAGTCACTGCCAATTCCAACGATCACATTGACCCCGATATTTGTGTGTTCCATTCCCACCATTGCCCATGCATCGGTTGCAAGGAGACCACTGGAAAGCGAACGAATGTTCTGAGAAACCACAGCGGGCGTTTTAAGAATTTCACCGAAGGGTCCAAGTCGTATGAGTTGTCCGCGTCCATTACTGCAAATCACTCCACGCGAAGAACCTTCCACAGGAATGTCGAGCATGATATGTTGCACGCCTTCGAGTGCTCGCTGACTCCACAGCCGCTCACCGGCCAGCGTTACTCCCTGCACTCCAACACTTCCAAAGTATCCGACGATCATTTCAAGCGAACCATCGCCGTCGCTATCCATGAGGAATGCGTCGCTGATGCCGGCATGCGTAGGAGATTCAGAGTCTGGGTATGTTGTGTGCAGGGTCCAACGGTCATCGAAAACAAAGAGCTGCTGCGCACCAGAGGAACTACAAAGCCACCATCGTTTTCCAGACGCATCTACCGCACTGCGGAGAAATCCGATGGATGCCGTGTTCGGAAGACCGAGTTCATGTCGTGCAACTTCTTTTCCGGCGATATCAAGTTCAACGACAGTTCCCCAACCATCGAGCGTGATGATTCTGGGAGCCGCTCCTGTTTCTGCCGGGAGACAGACGATATTTCCCGGCATCCGAATGGTGTCAGATTTCCAAGCCTGTTCGACTTTGAAACGCACAGGCTGCCGCTTTGGCGAGATGACTTGTTCTGGCAGAACCTCAATGCGTCCTGTATCGGCAATCTTTTCGAGGACCTGTTCATGTTCTCGCAGACGAGTCTCAAAACGTTTTTCGACAAGAGCTCTCGTCGCCTGCCCTGCGTGGAGTGCTTGAATACTCTGGCGAAGATCCTCGGTCATACGATTGTGCGTTCCGATCGCAACGTCGGCCACTGTTCCGTCTGGTGCGGTCACAACCACAGCTGGGCATGAGGGAAGCTCAAACGACGCCATCGCCACCCCTCGAGGATCACGTAAAAGTGTTCCGCCCGCGCCCCACGTCGAAAGACATTTCACGAGCTGTGGATCAGTGACCTCTGTTGAATCGATACTCACTGCATAATGAAGCAGCGGGACATCGGCCGAAGAATCAATCTCATGAATCGCCCGAGTTATTTCGGGCATGGATCGTTGAGAGGAGACATTGGTTGAAAAAAAGAATTCAAGAACGGCAATCGAACCCTTGATGCTGTCATTTGAAACAGTTTCCCCATCGATTCCACGAAGCACAAAAGGTGGCACTCGCTGTCCTACCAGCGGGCTCGGTGGGTGTGGAGCCGGTGTCAATTCAAGCCTCGTTACCCGGGAAGCATCCTTTGGAATCTCATACGCAAAGGCATTGGGTGAGATGCTCGGTGTGAATTTCGCATCAAGAAAATCGACAGTGACCGTGGTGCCGGTGGGCACGCCAGACTGCTCCGAGAGGCTTTTTGAATAATGATCGCTCGGAACTTTCATTCGTCGCAAAATCTTTTCTTCTTTATCAATCCAGAGAAGAAGCAGGCCCTCTGCGGTCTTGATCTCAATTCGGCTACAGGGTCGCGAATGAATTTCCTCGGTTCCGGCAATGATTGGCTGGGAAATGGCAGAAGAAAGAATGATCTCAACGGTATTGTCTGCCAGAAGTAAGGGCAACTGCACGGGACAGCCGGCGAGTCCTTCGGAAAGTCCGCTGCGCAACTGATCGTCACGAAACAGTTGTTCAAGCCCGAATGGTTTTTCAATGTCTTCAACGAGTACCTGTCCAGGCACATGGCCGACAGCCGCAAAGAAAGTCGTGCCGTCAGAAACAGCCATCGTTTGATAACACTCAATTCGGAGCCGATCCGGCCGTTGAAAAACGACTCGAAACGGGAGCGTTGTTTCATCGCTTGCATCTCCCCGAATGGATCGCACGACGACTCGTCCCTGATCTTCGTAGCCGCCAGCCTCTCGATATGCTGTGCTCATTTCTTCGAGTAGCGTTTTGGCAGCTTTTGTTTGATTGCAACCAGAAAAACAAAACAGAACAAAAGGCAACAGGCATGCAAGAGAACCCAGCCGGATCGTCTTCAAACGCCGCAGAAACAAATCGTCTTCACAATAAGAATGCAATTGTACGAAGTGAAACATTGATCATCCTAAGAACGCGCGTGAATCGCTTCACGAGGCTTTTGATAGAGATTGTGTGTAAAACAATTGAAAAGTGTCTTTCAGACGAATCGAATGTACTGCGTGACCTTGAACGTCCACAATTGTGATCTCTTACAGCGGTGTTCGGGCAGACCTCTTTTCCGGGAAAAAACGCTGTCTCTCTTTTGTCATAGTGGTTCATCGAGGAAACTCAATCGTTCAGACACAGGGTCGTCGCAGCACTCTTGCGATTGAGAAGAGAGTAGAAAGAAAGAAAGAGAACGCGACTGTACAGACTAAACGCACGACTTAATTCGGAGTTGTTTGCGAATAGATGTCTGGAGTCCATCAACTTCTCAATAATTTCTTGAGGGTAACTGTTTTGAAAAGAGAATCGTGGCAAAGCATCGATCAATAGAGCTGAACCGGGGCGATTCCAAGCCGATCGTTCTAGAGCTTTCTGGAAAAACTATTGTGGCTGATTGCCGCGCGCCGCAGGGCTTGAGCGGTGTGGCTGCCCGAGATCGCATTGTTGCGGCGCTTGAGTCGGCTGCTCACGGCCCGCCGCTTTCGCGACACGTAGTTCCCGGAGACAGGGTGGTCATTGCGATTGCTGGCGATCTGCCGCAAGAGGCATTCGTGAGAGAGGCAATGATTCAAACACTCACTTCGGCCGGCGTGAGCATGGATGATACCGTGTTCGTACGATCACAATCAGAAATCAAAGGTACAGAGACTCCTGATGCGTCTCAAGAATCTGCTTCGCCAAAAGCCAGTGGCAAGATCAAGCCGTCTGGAAAACAATCAAGCCCAGTTCGAAAAAGTGCTCGTGCGCGCACCTTGAAAATGAGTCCACGTCCTCGCGAAGAGATTTTTCATGGCGAGAATAATCAGCAAAGTGGTTACTTAAATGCCAATGATCAGGACAAACCGCTCTATCTTTCTAGACACCTTATCGACGCAGATGTGGTCGTGCCCGTAGGGGAATGGAGGTGGGATCCGTTGCTTTGCGGACGATCCATTGAGGGGGAACTCTGGCCGACTTTCTCCCGGCGTGACGCGAGACGCCAAATTTTGCGAGCTCTACTTGAAAAACGCCTGCAAACGCTTCAGTCATGGCGTCGCGATGTTGTGGCCGTGAACTGGCATTTGGGAATTGTTTCCAGCTTAAAAATGATTGCTGGTGCGAACGATTCGCTCGCCTCGGTTGCGTTTGGAAATCCTGTTGAAGTGACTGTCGAAACTCGCAGTCAAGCCAGAAAGCTCTGGAGTCCCGACGTGGTTGGTGAAGCGGACGTGTCGATTGCAGCGGTGAGCGGAAAATCAAAAGGATTTTTATCGATCGTACGAGCCGCCGCCGCCGCCGCACGTCTCACGAATCAACAAGGCACGGTCTGTGTTTGCAGTCAATGCGACGAGGCTCCCGGAGTGGTCTTCACGCGATGGAGGCAGGGGGCTGGGCTGCGGGCGATCGTGGACGAGGCACTCGAAAGTGGTGACGAAAAACTTGAACAAGACGCACTCACGTCATGGTTGTTTTCACGCGCTCTCGGAGATCGTCGACTGGTGCTCCTCTCCTCTCTTGACGAGTCGACCGTCGAAGAACTCGAATGCGGTTTTGCAGCGACACCAGAAGCAATCGAGCGTCTTGCTCATGATTCTTCCAGTGTGGCAATTCTTCACGAAGCCGATCGAATGCTTCCACGGTTTGAGGGGCTGTGACCGTACGCCAGAGTCCTGCTCGGTTCCGCTGGTTCGCTATCTGAATGTCCCATAACAAAAAATGAAAGTTGGTTTGCATGCGTGCGATCATGCTTGAAAAGCCCGGTACGATGAGCCGAATCGAAATTGCTGCCCCTCCTCATCCCGGCAGGGGAGAAGCTCTCGTCAAGGTGCATTGCGTCGGTATCTGCGGGACGGATATCAGTGGGTATCTCGGCAAGATGCCCTTTTTTAGCTATCCACGAATTCCGGGACACGAACTCGGCGTTGAGGTGCTTCATGTTGGTGAGGATGTAACGCATGTCAGCGTTGGTGATCGTTGCTCGGTAGAGCCATACATCAACTGTGGTCAATGTTTTGCCTGCCATCGGGGAGCAGTCAATTGCTGCGAAAATCTTCAGGTGCTCGGAGTGCACTGCGACGGTGGATTGCGATCGGAGTTTGTGCTGCCTGCCCGAAAACTTCATGTGGCAACCGGCTTGTCGTATGAACAAGCCGCGATCGTCGAGACGCTTGCAATCGGCAGGCATGCGGTTCGTCGTGCAGCCGTCACCAGCGACGAGTCGGTGCTCGTTATTGGCGCGGGCCCAATCGGCCTGTCAGCGATTGTTTTTGCAAAGCTCTTCGGAGCGCGAGTGATCGTACTCGACATGCAGCCATCGCGACTTGAGTTCTGTAAGCGTCACATGGGCGTGGATGAGACGATTGAATTCCACGGAGATGATTCTGAGATCGCATCCCTTCGAGCTGTTACTGACAATCACCTTCCTACAGTGGTAATCGATGCTACGGGATCGCCAAAGTCGATGTCACACACACTCAACTATGCATCGCACGCTGGCAGGATCGTCTATGTCGGCATCGTGACGAGCGACATCGCCTTTCCACATCCGTTAATGCATCGCAAAGAACTTACGCTACTTGCAAGTCGCAATGCCATGTCAGACGATTTCACGAGCATCATTGAAGGCATCGTCACCGGACGAATTGACACGCGACCGTGGATCACTCATCGAACGCCAATAGATCAGTTGCCCGAAGTATTTCCGTCGTATACCCGTCCTGAAACAGGTGTGATAAAAGCGATTGTGGACGTCAGCTAAAGAGTGCACATAAAAAATTTCTTGGGGAGAATAATTGGATGGCGGGATCATTTCGATTGGCACTCACGGTCAGTCTTGTTGAAGAGGCCCGCGGGGGACCATTTGTGTATCACGGCGATTTTTCGCATGCATGTCGCGAAGCGGAGCGCATGGGATATGACGGCATAGAAATTTTTGCGCCGTCGTCGGAGTGGTTTGCGACCCACGATGTCCAAAACAAAGTTGCCGGACACGGATTACGAGTGGCGGCGATTGGAAGCGGTGCAGGATGGCTAACGCGGAAACTTTCGCTCTCCTCGTCGAATGATGAAATTCGAAAAGAGGCTGTTGCGTTTGTTTCCGGTTTGATTGATGCCGGAGCAGCGATCAAAGCCCCTGTTATCATCGGTTCAATGCAAGGCCGGGCTGAAAATGGAGAAGATGTGTCAGCGGTAAGAGGACGGCTTGTCGAATCGCTGATACCTCTTGCAAAACGTTCCGCTGATGCGGGGTTGCCGCTGTTGTATGAGCCGCTCAACCGCTATGAAACCAATCTGATCAACCGTCTCTCGGACGGGATTCACATGCTTGCGGGCGTCGCCAACGTAAAGTTGTTGGCGGATCTGTTTCATATGAATATCGAAGAGGTCGACATTGCTGCGTCGATCCGCGAGGCTGGAGCGGCAGTTGGTCATGTTCACTTTGCTGATTCCAACCGTCGTGCCGTCGGAGCGGGTCACCTGTTCGCCGCACCAATTGTCGAGGCGCTTAACAGCATTGAATACGAAGGCTGGCTTTCAGCAGAAGTGCTGCCACTTCCGAGCGAGTCGGAGGCAGCTCGATTGAGCGTGGCATCGCATCGCCGTTTATTTCCGGCCTAACAGAGCAAAAAGAAGCATGACGCTCACTGCAATGAGTTCGCTTCAAGAGACTCGGCGGTTAGTGGTCGCAGAGTATTGATATTTCCGAGAAAGAGTCTTTCGGAAAGAATCGTTTCATCTTTTGTACGCTCTTGGATCCCATCGGATTGACCCTCTTGCGAAGTGATCGATACTGACCCAAGAGTCCTGCATTTGGCTTACACAAGAACGCATACGGACCTTCACTGCATGCAGACGACCACGCTTGGCCTCACTCCCAGTTTTGGTTTTGGAGACCGTACCGGTCTGGCCACTCCTGGTCATATTGCCGCAATGCGATCCACAGGCACGTCGATCGCACCAATTTTTGCGCAGCAGTCGATTCGTGAGATGAGCAGAACCTCGAGAACTCCCGCTCAAGTCATGGCCGATGCTGCCCGGGCGGTCGATGCCAGCGGCTACTGCAATGAAACTGGTGCTGATGCCGATCATCTCAAAGCTGAGGCCGATATTGAATCGACAGTTTCTGCTGGATTCACTTTTTTTACACTCGATCCCTCGGGGGATGTTGATGCGGATGCGGATTCCGATTCCAACGCCGTGCTCATGGAAAAAGTTGTGCAACTCGGGGAATCGGTGCGATGGATAGATCGCTTCATCGGTACGCGTGTCAAGCTCGCCGGAAACACATCGATCGAACTCGATGAAATGTCGTGCCGTCGTGCAGCGGTTAAATATGGACGCGCAATCGACACCGCTTGTCGATTAGCAGACTGTGTTTCTCGAACGGCACGCGCGGCGAATCGTCCTTATGAAATAGAACTTTCAATCGACGAAACACCCCATCCAACCAGTTTGGCAGAACACTGGTTGATAGCGAGTCGGTGTCGCGAGAAAGGTGTGACGCTGATCAGTCTTGCGCCGCGGTTTGTGGGTGAGTTTGAAAAAGGAATTGATTTTAAAGGAAATCGTGAGGCGTTTGTAACGTCGCTTGTCGATCATGCGCGAATCGCTGATGAGCTAGGTCCATACAAGCTGTCACTTCATTCGGGTTCTGATAAACTTTCAATCTACGGCCCACTGGCTCGGGCTACGCAGGGCCGATTTCACGTAAAGACTGCGGGCACGAGCTATCTGGAGGCGTTGCGTGTGGCGGCACGGGAAGACGCATCGCTGTTTCGAGAAATCCTCATTGCGTCACGCCTGCGATACAGTACGGATAAGCTTACGTATCACGTCTCGGCTACGCTTGACAGCGCTCCTGATCCAACCGAAACAACAGACATGGGGATTCTTGAGGCTGAGTATCTTGGAAACTGGTCAAAGGTTCCTGCTGGAGAAGGTTTTACGCAGCCCGGGCGTCAGATCTTACATGTAACATTTGGCTCTGTGCTGTGCGATCCTGTCATCGGAAGCCGACTTCGCATCTGTTTAGAGTCGCACCCGGAAACGTATCGTGAAGTGCTCACAGATCACTTCTCTCGACATTTACATGCACTGGCATGAGTGAGCGTTTATGTGGTGAACCGTCAGTTCCGTAAAAATATTTTTTCCATCTCGCGTGCGGAGAATTTTTTCCATGCTTCATCATTCACTCATTCATCCAACGATTCTTGAAGTGCTCGGTCGATCTGGCCATCATGGAAAAGTGCTTATTGCCGACGGTAACTACCCGGCGAGTTCTGCGATTGGTCCCAATGCAAAGCTCGTGAGCCTCAATCTCTCGCCAGGAATAGTCACTTGCACGCAGGTGCTCGAGGCAATTATGTCAGCGATTCCAATCGAGAAGGCCAATACCATGGCGTATGAAACAACCGGTCCCTACGCCCTTTCTGCCGACCCACCGGTCTGGAATGAATACCGCAGAGTTTTTTCCGATACGGGCAGTAATTTGATCCTTGAGCCGATTGAGAAATGGGCTTTTTATGAGGCAGTCGCCACTCGAGATCACGTGCTTACGATTCAAACTGCCGATCAGGGATTGTTTGCAAATCTTCTTTTGTCGATCGGAGTGCGAAAGACAAAAAGCTAGCCTTACGCACATCTTCACGCGGTTGTTTTGGAGTCATACTTTTTAGATGGAATATCGCACGCTTGGCCGTACCGGACTCTCTCTACCGGCTCTTGCATTTGGCGCATCGTCGCTGGGGGCAGAGTTCCGTTCGATCGATATTGCCGAGGCAGTTCAAAGTGTGCGGGTCGCTCTCGACCACGGCATGAACTTCATCGATACATCGCCGTTTTATGGTCGTGGAATGTCGGAAGTGCTTCTCGGGATAGCGCTTCAAGGAGTGCCTCGTGACTCCTATATTCTCGGTACAAAACTTGGACGCTACGATGTCGGCCACTTTGATTTTTCAGCGAAACGAGTCGTGGAAAGTATTGATGTAAGCCTGCACCGTCTGAGGGTCGACTCCCTCGACATTTGTCTGTGTCACGACATTGAATTTGTAGACATACAACAGATCATCGAAGAAACGCTGCCAGCGCTCCAGCGAATTCAGGAACGTGGAAAAGTTCGTTGCATCGGAGTTTCAGGATATCCGATGAAAATATTTCGTGACGTAATGAATGCATTTCCGATCGATGTCATGCTCTCTTACAATCACTACACCCTTCAAAACACGATGCTTGTGTCGCTGTTAGACGACTTAGAATCGAAAGGGATTGGCATCATGAACGCAGCCCCTTTTTCGGCCAGGCTTCTCACAAATGCGCCACTGCCTGTGTGGCATAAGGCCGACTCCAACGTGCGAGAGGTATGCAGTCGGGCGGCTGCGCATGCCCGAGCCGCTGGCAGCGATATTGCAAAAGTTGCTCTCCAATTTTCACTGCGTCAGCCTCAAATCAGCACAACCATTGTCGGGAGTGCGAATCCAGAGAATGTAGCACGGTGGGCACGGTGGGCAGCCGAGCCATTTGATGAGAAACTCTGTCGTGAAATTCTCGATATCCTTGCTCCCATACACGACTGGTTTTATATCGAGGGAAAATCTGAGAACAACGACCGCAGGCCGTGGAAAGAGTAAACGAGTCGTACAATCTTTTGTGGAGGATTCACCATTGATCGACGCGCATCATCATTTCTGGGAACTCGGTCGGTTCAATACCACGTGGCTTGAAGACCCAAAGCTCTCAGCAATTCATCGCACATTCCTTCCGGACGATCTTGTGCCGCACTTACGAGCATGCGGTGTTCGAGCAACGGTGTTTGTGCAGACTCAACATAATCTGGAAGAAGCCCGTTGGGTGATGGAGATGGCCCAGACGCGTCCGTGGCTTGTTGGTGTTGTGGGGTGGATTGATCTTTCAGCGGGCGCGGCATGCGAGACAACAGTTCTTGAATTGAAACAATCCCCGCTTTTTGTCGGTGTGCGGCACATCGTGCACGATGAACTCGACGATGATTGGATTGTGCGAGAAGAAGTCATTGAGGGACTCAAAGTGCTTGAAAAGTATGATGTTCCGTTTGATCTTCTTTTCTATCCACGCCATCTCAAGCATGTTGGAGAATTGGTGCGTCGTCTTCCGCACTTACGCATGGTGATCGATCATGTCGCCAAGCCTTCAATTCGTTCGGGCCAGTGGGCGGATTGGCGAGCGGATCTCAAACAGGCGGCTTCGTTTCCAACTGTGTTCTGCAAGCTTTCCGGCATGGTGACAGAAGCTGCGTGGGATTCATGGAAGCCGAGTGATCTCAAGCGTTATGCCGACACGGCGTTCGAGGCGTTTGGTCCATCCCGAATCATGTTTGGCAGCGATTGGCCTGTGTGCGAACTCGCTGGCTCGTATGAACGCGTGGTTGATGCCGCAGCCCAACTTACTCAGGGATTTTCGGAGTCAGAACGCAAAAGCGTATTTGAATCATCAGCCATTCATTTTTATCGGCTCGACGCCTCCAGCCTCCCTGCCGAGGCGTCCTGACGGAGTATGGCTGAGATCGCCGGGGGTCGGTGAAGGACTGCGCATGTTATTTTCAGGGGCATGGAGCCGTTCGGAGTCGTCTTGAATGCCTCGCGGAGCATCGCTATTGTCCCCAGTCTTCCCCTGCTCGCAGTGTCGCCACCGCATGAAATAGTTTCATGGCGCATGGCTGCCGGCAATCATGAACAAAGAGTTGAGCGGTGATCAGGTGATGAAAATACGAACATGTGTGCTCTGTTTTTGCATGGTGGTGATTCCTGCCATCGCCATGTTTTCACATCACATTCCACGGCATGTGCGTGTGTTCGCCAAACAGCATCTCTGGGTGCCACTGCACGATCAAATCAGCATGTGGATTGTCAATCCGTCGACCAAGCATGATCAGCATAATCCGACCGTGGGATCTAAAGAGAGTGTTGTCGACACGGAGGCCAATGCGAGAGAAAATCCACTGTCGGATCCGAATCGTCCATCGTCGAACATCGAACAAACCGACGCGCGAGTCGTTTCATCGAACACAAATAGACTGAATGAGTTTTCGAACTCAGCACTCTTAGAAGACGGCACTGCAACATCAGCCAATGTGTTTCGATCGCTCGGTTCGACGGTAGTGATGCCTGTCGTCTCATTAGGCTCTCCGAATGCGATTACACCGCCGGCTGAACGCACCGGTCCCGGGCTTGCTGTGCCGGTATCGATTGCAGAGGAATCAATGATTCTTGCAGGAAACAATGAGAACAAAAAAGAGAAACCAAAATCGTTATTTATTGACTCTCAATCGCTGTTAGCAGCAAAAACCGAGACAACTCCACAATCACTCCCACCGCAAACGCCTCCAGTATCGACGCCTCTGGAAAGTCAAGAAAGTAACGTCGTTCAACGGAAGATCAGACAACGTCTTGCATCGCTCGGCGCGGTCTCTGTTGAAACAGGAGTTGTGGCTTCGGAGGCAGGAATGCATCGTTGTTCTTGTCGAGTGAGTGCCGATCCAACAGGACAGTTACAGCGAGTCTTTCAGACCACTGACCACGACCCTTCCAAGGCAATGCACAATCTGCTTGAACAGGTGGAATCGTGGAAATATCGACTCGCGATTGAAAAAAAATCGGATGACGGGAAAAGCAGCCGGTTCTAAAAGTCGCTTTTGGTCTTTGATACTGGAGTGCGATGGACGGGCGCCCCGACCATCTTGAGTGCTGGAGTGTGTCGTTATGCATCACAAGAGAGCCGGTTCCAATCGACGATCGCTCTCGGATGGCGGATTGCGGATCTGGCGGCCCCCGACCCATGTTCCGCGTCCACGAAACAAAACCACGCGCAATCGCCTGCTGGGACAATCGAGAAAAATTGCTGCAGAAATGACATCTCTGGCGAAGGCGGTGCCGGGTCCACAGCGTCGAAGCGAAGAGGTTGCGCGACTGGAGGCAGTTTTATTCGTCTCCCGGGAACCCCAAACGACCCGCCGGCTGGCAAAGCTTGCGAGGCTGACTGATGGAACAAAAGCTCGTACGCTGCTTCGAGAGCTCAACCGCCTTTATGAAGAATCGGGTTCGGCTTTTCGGGTGGAGTCGATCGCTGGTGGATACCAGTTGCTCACCCGAGCCCCGTTTGGACCATGGATGAGACGGCTTTTGCAGGTGACCCCCGAAGCCCGGCTGAGTGCTCCGGCCCTTGAAACCCTCGCCATTGTGGCCTATCGGCAACCCATCACACGCTCGGAAATCGAAGCAATTCGAGGGGTTGGATGCGAAGATATGTTGCGTCAATTGCTCGAAAGAGATCTCGCGGCAATTGGCGGTCGAACAGAGGATTTGGGTCGTCCAAACGTCTACATCACGTCAAAACGCTTTTTAAAGGTGTTTGGCCTCAGCCGGCTTGAGGATCTTCCCCCCGCAGAAGCGATGCGATCCACGGCCCAGAACGGGCCGGAGGCGTCCGAACCGCCCCTCACGGATGTTCATCTGAATCGAATTTAGTGTTGAAGGCTTGCAACGAAAGTCTGGGGTCTAGACACTTCTGAGCCAATCGCAAAAAATGTTTCTCCGTGGCATGTGGTCGAAGTTGACTTCTGCTGCTACAAAACGAGATTCGTGGAATGAAAAGTTCGCATCAAAATTCACAGTGGTTGTGAATTCAAACCGGGTTAAGGAGGCTTTGCCGTGACGATGGTGACGAGACGTTGGATACATCGCGACGAGTTGGTTCAGGGTTCAAGCGAATGGGACTTCGAGTCTGTGCTCGGTGGTCTTGTAGCAGATCTCGTCTGTATTCCAGACGCAGATCCGCTCCGTGCTTTTGGCGATGAGGAAGACGACGACGATGAAGATGATGATGAAGACGACGACGACGATGATGATGAAGAAGAAGACGATGAAGAATGGGAAGAAGTCGACGACGATGATGCAGACGATGCAGAAGACGAAGAAGACGAAGAAGATGATGACGAAGACGACGATGACGACGATGACTGGGATGACGACGAGGAAGAAGACGAAAAAGAATGAGTTTTTTTCGAAGTTGATCGTCAAGAAAAGTCGGAGTGATTCTTAGAGAGCCTCAGGAAGTCGTAGACTGCAAAAGTCCACCTGCGACCCTTAGCAGGAAGGAATGGTGTGGGTGAGTATTTCCACGGGTTCTTGCACGGAGACACAGCGTAGCTGTGATTAGTGTTCGATCGGTATTTCCGACAACTGCAAGGCAGTAAGTCTTCCTTGTCGTTCAAGAATTATTTCAACAGGGCTTACGGCATCTTTGAGTTGTTCAGAAACAGTTGATTGTTGAGAGATTGCTTCGCCTGCAATTCGAACAATGCGGTCACCGATTTTGAGTCCGCTGCGATCTGCTGGAGATCCTGACGTGACTCGAACGACTATCGGTGTTGAAGGTTCACAAGGATCAATGCGAGTGGCCAGTCCCCATCGGACTGGAGTGCCTCGCAGAGTGACCCGGATTGTTCGACGAGTACCATCAAGAGAAAGAATTTCAAATGAAAGAGAATCGATTGCCGTCGCAACCTTGGCGACGACCTCGTTTTGTGATTTCATCGGTTGACCATCAATCGCGATGACGGTGTCTTTTGTTCTGAGGCCCGCCTGCTGGGCGGGGCCGCCTGGCTCCAGCGACGCAATGACGGGCTGTGCCATCCCTCCGACGATATTTTCAGAGACCCAGCCAACCCCAAGGCGAAGCGGCAGTTGAGGAATTGGTGATTCAAGGTTTCGCTGATTGACGTGTGATTCGCTGCGAGCCGCTGGCCGGTAGGTTGGTAGGTCCGATGGCATATCGGCCACGGACGTAATCGTATCAAATGTGAGTTTTGCAACGCGATGAAGGCCGTCGTGATTTAACAGATGCACATCGTCGCTTGGTCGGTGGTATTGCTCATGAAGACCGGTATGAAACATGAGCGTGGGAATTTTCGAAGTGATAAAGGCATAATGATCGGAGTCATTGTCGATTTTCCAGTCGAACACCAGCAGCAATCGATGGGATTCGTTGGCTTTTGACACAAGAGCCCGCAACCCTTCTGCGGTACGTGCACCGTAAATTTCCAAACGGTCGTTACGAAGTCGACCGATCATGTCGAGGTTCAGCGAAAAGACAATCTTTTTTCCAGTAGTTGCTGCCGTTGGAAGGCGCAAAAAGTGATAGGAGCCAAGAAGCCCCTTTTCTTCTCCATCCCAAAGAGCAAACAGAATGGGTCGGCGAGGTCGTCGCGAAAGCTTCGAAATAGCCTCGGCCACTTCCAAAAGCCCGGCGACTCCTGAAGCATTATCATCGGCACCGTTATGAATGAGCCCCGTTGGTCCGAAACTGTTCTGCGATGTGCCGTATCCAACATGATCGTAATGGGCACCGAGCACCACGAGTTCATCCGATACCGCTGGATCACTCCCAGGTATGAGGGCGAGAATATTTCGCATGCCCCCGAAAGGTTGAAAAAATGTGCCTGCGTCGCCAGCTGGTTCAAGATGAATTGTGTTCAAATAGTGAGACAGGTACGTGCCGGCAGCCCGGCCACCCCTGCTCCCTCCTTCACGGCCTTCGAGCGAATCATCGGCGAGCGCGACAACATGTCGCTGCGCTTCGACTGCGGTCACACTCGCGAGAGCAGTTTCACGCTCCTCCTCCCCGGCATGCAGTCGTGAAAAAAGAAGAGTGCTCGCAATAAGAACTGTACAAAGTGAAAATAGAAATTTGAAAAACG
Source organism: Planctomycetota bacterium (assembly GCA_003669585.1). Lineage (GTDB taxonomy): Bacteria > Planctomycetota > Planctomycetia > Pirellulales > UBA1268 > QWOQ01. The sequence continues at coordinate 92,231 of QWOQ01000003.1, forward strand.
GCATAGCAAATTTGAAAAATGGTGACGAATAAAAAGATCGACCAATGGAACTGATGAATCCGGCCCCGGACGAAGAGGACCTCCACAAGCCGGTTCTCACACGATGCAGGGGTTTGCGTTGCAAGTCCTTGCAGCCGGAATTGGTACTGCACAGAATACTCTTCAATCCTCGTGTCAGTTTTAAATTGTGTTCGATTTGATCTGTGCGGTTGGCTGTCGATCCGCAAAAGTCATTGGTATCGCGAGACAAAAACTGAAAAAAATGGAACATTTCGGAGAGGTGGCAGAGTGGTCGAATGCGCGTCTTTGCTAAAGACGTGTCCGGTCAAAAGCTGGACCGCGGGTTCAAATCCCGCCCTCTCCGTTTTACATAAAGACAGACTCAGATGATCCAATCGAGGTTTGTACAATCAGGCGGGAAAATTTTTGAGAAGCCTTCACAATTGATTGGCAAATTCTTTTTTGTGGAGAGAACCGGGGCGTCGCGGCGAGAACGCGAGGGAAACAAACAGATTCATTTTGTATCTGATACGCGGTCCAACGCTAAGAAAAGAGCTCGGCAAGAGGCGTTCCTGTTTCCAGCATGCTGGTCGGGCGGCCAGCGGGACTGGTGTATTGTAGATCCAGTGGCATTGCCATGTATTGAAACAATGTCGCCAACAGATCATTTGGGGAGATGGGATTAGACTTTGGAACATCTCCCTTCGTCGTTGATTCACCGATGATCTGACCCATCTTCAAACCCCCACCCACCAAGACTTGGTTGCCAAGCTGTGGCCAGTGTTCCCGTCCGCCATCTTTATTGATGTGTGGAGAACGGCCAAACTCGCCAACAATGGCAAGCAGGACCTTTTCATCCAAGCCGCGATCGTACAAATCCTCGATGAAGACTGAGACCGCGTGATCGAATTCCGGTGCCAGCTTATGCATCTCTTGTTCGATGGTTCCGTGGTTGACAGAGGGATTCGTTCCGTGTGAATCCCATCCCCCGTACCAGACTGTAACGAAGCCAGTGTTCGCTTCTGCCAATCGTCGGGCCAACAACAGGTTCTCACCGAGTTTCTTTCCGCCCGTTCCATACCGTTTGAGCAGGGCAGGATCTTCGAGAGACAGATCAAACGCTTTATGAGCATTGCCTCGAATGAGTTCAAGCGCTCGGCCTTCAAATTCATCCATGGCCAACATCGCTCCACTTTGATCGATGTGTCGCTCAAAGCGATCGAGTGTCTGTCGCAGGGCCTTCCGATCATGAACCCGATCCAATGAAATCCGGGGCGTCATGTTTGCTTGCGCATTTCCGCGAGCATCAAACGGCGAGTGAACAGCACCCAGCCAGGCGGGTCCTTCAGCGTACAAGTGATCCAACCCAACGTATGTGGGCATTCCTGTCACGGGATGATTCGAGCCACGGTACTTTGACAGCATCGATCCGAAACTGGGGCTGATTGGTGGCGCTCCGTTGGCTGCAGGAGGATGATCGTGACCGGTCGACAGCCAGTGGGTTGCTGCCGTGTGGTCTGCAGCGGTATGGGCAAACGAACGAATGATTGAATATTTATCTGCCAGTTTCGCCAGTCGTGGAAACAAACCACCAATGTGTGTTCCAGGGACGTTGGTCTGTAGAGTCCCGACCGTGCTGCGATATGGGAGGAGATTGTTGGGCTTGGGATCAAACGTTTCGTAGTGTGACGGACCGCCGGAAAGAAAAAGCCAGATGACAGTTTTATCTGGAACTTTTGTGGTTGAGCCCATGGCTGCTTGAGCCCGCAACAGGTCCGAGAGCGTGAGGCCTGTCATTCCTAAGGCACCCACTTTCAAGAAATCCCGCCGGGTTGAGCCGTTACAGCACACCGACTGATGTGAACCGATAATGTCGAGCATCGTTCGCAGTCCCTCCTTAAGAACAGACTCTACCAACCTGACATCGGCATTTATAGAGAAGGAATCCCAGACTGGTGTACAAAGGCCCGTTGTTGCGTCTTTTTTTGATACTCCAGAGCTTTCGATGACTCTAAGCTTGGCACTCACGAGTCTTTTTTGTGTCGGAGTTGCAAACAAATCCATCGCGACGATATTTGGAAATTCATTCAGATCAACGACTCTTTCAGTTGGCATCTATCTTTTGAACAGTGATTCATCTTGAAAAGGAACCAAGCCATGTTGTGCCGTACCATTGCTGCGAATCTGTTTGTGCTCTGCTGGACGCTTCACGTTTTCGTCAACAGCGATTCAGATGCGATCGCAGCCGATTTTTTCTTTCATGACGGCGATCGAATCGTGATGATGGGTGACTCAATCACGGAGCAGCATCTTTACAGCAACTACGTTGAAATGTGGGTGACGACCCGATTTCCGAAGTGGAATCTCACGTTTCGCAATGTTGGTATCGGCGGAGATCGAAGCACCGGTGGCAATGCCCGTTTCAAGCGAGACACAATGAGCTTTCAGCCAACGGCAATGACCGTTGATTTCGGCATGAATGACGGCTCGTACAAACCGTTTGATGAACCTGGCTTTACAGCGTACATGGGAGGCTTACAAGGCATCGCCGATCAGGCAAAAGCCGCCGGGGTTCGCGTTGCCTGGTGTACGCCACAGCCACTCGATGGCGATGAAGCCGGCCCGACGGCGCTCACCGGCTATAACCTCACGCTGGAAAAGTATTCAGAGGGAGTGAAAACGATTTCCGAAAAAAATAGTGGATTGTTCGTCGATCAATTTCATCCGTATCTCATGGTCGTCGATAAGGCCCGCGCGTCGGGTCCGAAATACAATCGCATTACGGCCGGAGATGCCGTGCACCCGGGGCCACCGGGGCAAGCACTCATGGCGTATTCAATTCTTCAGGGGCTTGGTTTTCCGTCGCTTGTTGCAACCGTATCGATCGATGCGACCGATCTCAAAGCAGTGAAAACTGAAAATTGCAAAGTAACAAACGTCGTGAAACAAGGAGAGAGTGTGTCGTTTGAGCAACTCGACGAATCGCTTCCATTTTTTCCCGAGGATGCGGCGCCGATTTTGAAATGGTCACCGATCTTAGAAGAAGCCAACAACTACGGACTTGCGATTGGTGGACTCAAGCCGGGCCAATACGAAGTGCGGCTCGGAGATCGAGTGGTTGCGCACTATTCAGCAGATCAGTTGAAGAAGGGGGTCAACCTCGCCGGCCCTGCATTGGCCGCGGGCCCTGTAGCAGAACAAGTCAAAGCAGTGAGGGTCGCAATCGAAGCGAAGAATCGTTTTCATCACGATCAGATTTATCGCGGGCTGGTGTTGTTGGCGGTGAATATCCCGGAATTTCTAGGCATCACGATGACGCCAGCGGAAATCGAATCCAAGCGTCAAGCAGCAATCGTCGAGCGCACTGAAATCCTTTCGGCATTAGAGGCTGCGGTTCGAACGTCGCTTGCACTGGTGCCCCATACGGTGACGATCTCCCCAGTGAATTCCGCTGAGAAGAACTAAGAATCAAGGGGGGCATTGTGATTGGCCTCATGCTTTACTCAAGTCGCGAGCGACCATACGATGTTGTCCGCGCGGATCTTGTTTGAGGCTTGCGAAATTTTCTTCGATGAAGCGGTGTTCGCTGCATGGTTCGTGTGTCGAAGGATTGCGAGTGATCACCGCTTGGCCTTTGCAGCTATAGATACAGAGTATTTTCATTTAAGTTTTAAGGAGCTTTTCGATGAACCGTATTTTCCTTTCGATGTCACTCGCTCTGGTCGCATGCGTCGGTATGTGGATCGACCGATCGGCTCAGGCCGCAGACGAATACACCTACGATCTTGTTCATTCGTCGGTGAGTTTTAAGGCTCGGCATCTCGACCTCAGTTGGATTCACGGTCGCTTTAATCAGGTTGAGGGCACCTTCTCGATCGATCGCCAGGAACCTTCAAAATCGACGTTTCAGCTTTCGATCAAAGCCGAGAGTGTCGATACCGCCAACGTCGGCCGTGATGAACATCTTCGGCAGCCCGACTACTTCGATACAAAGCAGTTTCCAACGATTGATTTTAAAAGTACTTCGACAAAAATTATTCCTGGCGGTTACGAAGTCACTGGTGATTTCACAATGCACGGAAAAACCAAGCCAATTACGTTCAATCTGATGGGTGGCAATGAGATCGAGGCCATGAGCGCCCGTCGCGTTGGGTTCTCAACTGAACTCAGACTCAAACGCAGCGATTATGGTTTTGATAAAAATGCCATCGGACCGATTGGCGATGAGGCAATTATCATTATCGACTGCGAAGGGATGCGGAAGTAAGCGGATGCCCGATCCTCTGTTCTATGGACAGACGCTTCTAGGCACGTTGCTGATGGGCTGGTTGCTTGTTCGAATATTCGCATTACGAGGCGGAGATTCTCTGCTGGGGGAGAATACCGTTGCTGGAGTTGTGGGAGTCACCGCAGCCGCGGTGACTGGTTTGGCGGTATTGCAAATTCATTTTCGTCTACCGCCCCACAATGGCCTCGATCGATTTCTGGTCATTGTGCTTCCCATGGCATGCGGCATCGAGTTGGTGGCGAGTTGGTGGCGGCTTTCCCGCACGACTGAAATAATCGTGCGAGGCCTGGCGTCGGCCACATGTGGCGGAGTGTTGTTGTATGGATCAGTTCATCTGCAGCCACTGTCCATTGTGTGGTCTGTCGTTTCGCTTCTTCTCTGCGCGATTGGACTTGGTATCGTCTGGGAATTGCTGTCGCAATTCAGTCAACGCACACGGGACGCTGGGATGCTCTTTGCACTGTCACTTGCCCTGTTGTGTACTGGCATACTCATCATGATGGCCGGTTATTTGAACGGAGGTGCTGCCGCACTTCCTTTGGCAGCTGCTCTTTGCGGTGGAGCAGTGGCGACGTATCAGTCTGATCGACCGGCTTCTACGTGCGGCATGACGGGCCTTGGGATCGTTGCACTGTTCGGCCTGCTTGTTATTGGCCGATATTTTGGAGGTCTTCCTACGATCACTGCTGTGATCGTATTTCTTGCGCCGTTGCTAGCGTGGTATCCTGCGAATCGTATGTGCAAGGTTCCGACAATCATGCAGCGGCCCCTCGTTCGTCTTTGTGTCGTGGCGATTCCGTTAGCCGTGATCGTATGGCAGGCAAAAAAAGATTTTGATCGGAAAATGAGACCGCTCCTTGAAGGCCCCGTGAGTCGCGAGAGGCACGAGTCACCCCTTCTTTTTTCAACGCGTCACAAACCCTAAACAAGTTCTTTCTGGAGACGTTTGTATGACAGATTCTAAAAAACAATCCGTTCCCACTCAGGCTGTCAATCGTCGAGCGTTTCTTTCAGCGTCGGCGGCCACGGCGATAAGTTTTACAATTGTTCCACGGCACGTGCTTGGCGGACCGGGACAAATTCCTCCGAGCGAGCGACTCAATGTTGCTGGCATCGGGTGCGGTGGAATGGGTGGCGGCGACATCGCCACGATCACAAAGCTCGGAGCCAATTACGTTGCTCTGTGTGATGTTGATGAATCGCACGCATCCGGAACATTTCTCGCGCATCCAAAGGCGCGACGGTACAAAGATTTTCGAGAGATGCTCGACAAAGAAGCGAAGAATATCGACGCGGTCAGCGTTGGAACCCCGGATCATATCCATGCTGTTGCCGCGATGGCTGCGATACAAGCAGGCAAGCACGTCTACGTGCAGAAACCGCTCACGCATACGTTGTACGAATGTCGTGAATTAACGAAGGCGGCTCGAGTGGCAAAAGTGATGACCTCGATGGGAAATCAGGGGCATGCAAGCGAAGGCTCACGACGAACCAACGAATGGATTCAGGCAGGCATTCTTGGCGAAGTCCGGGAAGTTCACGTGTGGTCTGATCGTGCAGGAAAACTTTGGAAACAAGGGATACCCAGGCCGACTGCTACGCCTGCGGTTCCAGCGACACTCGACTGGAATCTCTGGCTCGGTCCGATCAAGGAGCGTCCGTATCATCCCGGTTATGCTCCGTTTGGCTGGCGTGGCTGGTGGGATTTTGGTACCGGAGCCCTCGGCGACATGGGCTGTCACATCATCGATCATCCCGTGTGGGCCCTTGGTTTGGGAGCACCGACATCTGTGGAGGCGAGCACAACTCACGATGGTACGGTGCTGTCAGACAATGCGATCAACTTCGAAACGTTTCCCATCGCTGCGATCGTGACGTATCAGTTTCCGGCGAGACAATACGGCGGTCAAACTCTTCCTCCCGTAACGATGACGTGGTACGACGGCGGTCTCATGCCACCGACCCCAACCGAGATGTCAGGAGACAATCGTCTGCCGAGTAACGGAGTGCTCTACGTTGGCAGCAAAGGAAAAATGTTTCATTCTTCGCACGGCGGAATGCCGCAACTTGTTTCAACTGCCTTGCATGAACAGGCGATGTCTGTGCCAAAGACAATTGATCGGTCTCCCGGCCACTACGAGGAGTGGTATCAAGCCTGCAAAGGTGGAAAAACACCGGTCGATCATTTTGAATACTCTGGACCGATGACCGAAACCGTGTTGCTCGGAGTTCTTGCAATGCGATCTCCAGGCACGCGATTGGAATGGGAGAGCGACTCGCTCACGATCACCAATGCACCCCAACTCAATCAATATGTTCACACCGAATATCGAAAAGGCTGGACGCTCTAAGCGATTATCGCCGCAAAATCTACGGTTGTTTCCAAATGAATACGCAACCATCCTCAAGGAGATCACTGTGCAAAAGAAAAACTTTATGGTTCAGCGTGCATTCTTGACCATGCTGACGATTGCGATCTCAGTGTCACTGTCATTTGCTGCCGACAATACATTGACCGAGCAAGAAAAGAAGGACGGCTGGCGATTGCTGTTTGACGGCCACTCCACCGAAGGCTGGATGTCTCCCAAAGAGAAACCACTTTCGGACAAGCATGTTCAGGAAGGAAGCCTCAATCCACATCCATGCGACTACATGTTGATGCACAAACAAGTATGGGAAAACTACACGCTTTCGCTCGACTTTAAAATCAGCCCTCGGTGTAACAGTGGCATTTTCGTTCGTACGTTTCCGCTAATGCCTCGGCCCGGTAAGGATATTGGCTTCAACGGCATTGAAATTGCCATCGATGACACGATGACCGCTGGCTTCCATGATACGGGAGCGATTTATGATTTGGTGAAGCCAACCAAGAACGCCATGAATCCTGTTGGCCAATGGAATCACATCGTCATTTCAAGCGATCACGCGGTACTTGCTCTCACACTCAATGGTCAGCAGGTTTCTCACATCGATCTTGATCAGTGGCCAGAACCCAACAAACGTGCTGATGGCTCGGCTCATAAATTTGACGTGGCCTACAAGACGCATTCGCGCAAAGGATATATCGGCTTGCAGGACCATGGAAGCGATTGCTGGTACAAGAACATCAAAATCTTGCCGCTTCCATGAATACGATCCGACGACCGTTTTTCCTATAATCGTGGCGTGTGTGATCAATCACAACAGGTTTTTTTCGCGGCGGAAGGGGGCATATCCATCGCCGGATTTGCATCGAAGAACCCGTCTGGTTTGAGAGAAAATCCAATGCAGGACGTTGGCATGACCGGCCAATCCTCCGGCCGAGGAATGTGATTGTGACCAAACGTATACCAGAGCACTAACTCGGTATTTTCAAGCTCACGGTTTGCAGCACTATAGCGGCAGACCATCACCACCAGGATTCTGATTGGGATAATCGCCGGCTGGATAACGCTCGTTCGGATGGTATTTCGTCACCCAGAGATTCGTCTTGAGAAAAGCTGCCCGCTTGAGAAATGCGGCTTCAGGACTTGCAAACGGCGGACTGCTTTCACCCGGTAGGCCGTAGGACGTCCAAGCGAGTTGAGCTTTGGGGGATTGATAATTCTCCAAAATCGCGATTCGGATGCGTTGACTGTACGCTGCACTTCTGACTCACGACGCAGTAATGTTTGTTCGATAGTGTATGCACTGTGATGTGGATTCACCGCTCACTCTACGCCGCGCGTATTGACTTCAAACACCGTGTTATTCATTCCATCCACAGACGATTCGAGTCTGGCACAGAAGAAATTGCTGGTGGAACGGAGCATAACGCATGAAAGAGAGTGTCCGCGAATGCAGTGCGGAAATGAGATGCGAGGAATCACACCAATGAATCGCTGCTTGCATGCGCCGCTCGGCAACAAGAACAATTTATGAAGGATCTTTCAAAAGAGGATCAATGATTGTGTCCTTGGCTTTTTCGCTGCGCTGTTTTGCATCGCGTTGAATCTCTTTTTGGGTTTTGAGTAATCGCTCGGGCCAGAGAAAGCGTGGCGCGGTGCTTGGATCGTATTCGGCGAGGTGATCGCGCAGGCGAGAGTGAGGATTGGTATATGTCAAACGGGTATCACCAAATACTTCTTGGCACAGCGCAGCCAAGCCCGGATCGTAATCAACCAGCTCGTCGCGCGTGTTGACATGATTATGGTCGTGATCGTTTTCACGATTGTTGTCGAACCAAGACTGTACGCCTTCGGCGAAATATTCATGATGATTCACCGAAGCATATTTCCCCTTCCAGAGACCAGCTGCCATTGCGTGTTCGTACGCCAACTTCACACGAGGATCAAAGCCAGCATCGACATGAGCCATTCCTCGCAGATGGATATTGTGTGCAAACTCATGAATCAGAATGTTCTCGGTTGAATAGGGATCGCCCGGATACCCCAGCAGGTTCTCTTCACCACAGGAACAGAAGGGGTCGGTTTGCGAACCGCCGGTCCCTCTCGCACGGGCGTCCCAGTAATCCTTGGGAGTCATATCTGCCCACTCTGGAAGATCGGTCGTGAATTCGTTGTGGGCAAGAATACACAGACGTGAACCGTTTCGGATCATCGCGGCACGAATGTCGGGGCGTTCGGCAAGCATCAAGTTGACAAGATAGGCAGCTTCCCGGAGCGCGTAATCATTGACGTTGCCGGAGGACACAATGGGATAGCCATTGGCATCGATGTATTTTGTATAGAAGGCCGGCACATTCAACTCAGGCGAAGGGAGCCCGATTGGAGGCAGTGCATTGAGCTGCCACAGTTGCTTCAAAAGATTCAAGAGATCGGGATCGTGCTGCGAGAGTTGAACACGATTAAAAGGAAAGAAGTCATTGGTAGAAAAAAAAGCTTCGGTCCCCTCAGCAAAATACTCCTGCCGACTGGTGATGGCGTACGCACGATTGTTGGTTGACCGACCATCACCAGATCGCTGTTCGACGTGATCATACATTCCTTTTGAGCGAGCTTTTTCGAAGAGTGTTTCGATGTCAGGATTATCGAAGCCCTTCGGAAGCACTTGATCGTGGTAGGCATGGGCTAGCTCATGCAGAGCAAAGTTGGGCATGCGTTTTGTTTCCCGATCAAAAATGCGAACGTTGGTGAATTCGACTGCCTGTGCCATTGCAGGATTGCGTTGGTTTTCTCGTAACCATCCGGCGTTCGGGTGATATTCGGCGCGAGGAGGGTGGCCTGAATATTCGGGTGAAAACCACAGCGGCACCTTTTGCAGTTGTGCGACAGCAATTCGAGGAACCACCTGCACAATTTCCGCAAGCTGCACCTGCAGGAGTTTCATCGCTTGCTCGACTGCCGGGGCATCAGACTCAAGCAGGTCATTGTTGACCAACACCGTCCAGCCCTCGATTTGTTTCGTCGTGTGCTCTGTGTTGAAGGAGTCAGCAGCAGAAAGAAGCGAACTGAGTCCAATCAAGAAAATCAAGCACCCTGCCGTGACAGAAGGCATCGGAATAACTCCCAAAAGAAAGCGAACCAGTATTTAATGGACATCGACAACGGGTTTTCCAAGAACGTCCATCTTTGGATCGACCCCGAGTCCAGGCCGATGACTTGCAGCCATGCAGCCCTTTTCTCTCTTCGGCGCGCCGTCGGCGGTGCTGACCGTGACGTAGCTATTGAAGTCGGTGCTTGTAAAACGGAATTCCTCGGGCGTGCTGTGGGCCAAATGTGCGATAGCAGCGGTTGTAATGTCACCCCCCCAACTATCCTCGAGGGTCATAGCGATTCCCATGCTCGCGCAGAGGTCTCTGGCTTGTCTGGATTTCGTAAGACCACCGAGCTTACTGATCTTGAGGTTGACCACGTCCATTGCGAGATCAGCTTTTGCGCGCAGCAGCATGTCAAGGTTGTCAATATTTTCATCCAACACAAAAGGATGATCACAATGCCGTCGAACGGAGAGGCACTCCTCGTAACTGAGGCAGGGCTGTTCGATGTAGACGTCAACGTTCGACACTGCGCGTACAACTCGCATGGCCTCATGTTGCGTCCATCCGGTATTGGCATCTGCAATGAGTCGATCGGATGGGGCGAGCATCGCACGAACAGCCCGAATACGTTCGATATCCAGATCAGAATCGCTTCCCACCTTCAATTGAAAGCGGGTGTAACCCTCGCCACGATAGCCCGCAACTTTGCGAGCCATCTCTTCTGGGGATTCCTGAGAGATCGCCCGGTAGAGTCGCACGCTTTCACCAAAACGACCACCCAACAAGACGCAGACCGGAAGTCCGGTAAGCTTCCCGAGAATATCCCAGCAGGCGATGTCGATACCCGATTTGACATACGGATGTCCTTTGAGCGCCGCGTCCATTTGCTGATTGAGTTTGAGAAGTTCACACGGATCCGAACCGATGAGATGGGGAGCAAGTTCACGGATCCCGGTTCGAACTCCTTCGGCGTAGGCTGGCAAATAAAATGGTCCAAGCGGACAGACCTCGCCGTAACCAACAAGACCCGTGTCGGTTTCAATGGCCACAATCGTGCTGTCAAAAACAGAGACCGATTTTCCACCGGACCACCGATAGGTTCCCTCATAAAGCGGTAGTTCCACGCGATATGCAACGACACGTTCGATTTTCATGGAATTTCTCTATTTTTCTATTCAGCGCGCACGTTCAAAGAGATAAACATAGAGTTTTCTTCAGTCTCCATGCTAGAGTTCACGAATACAATCGATAGATGGAAGGGTGCAGTCGTCGCAAACCGAGCAGAACTGAGGCGATCGGTTTGAACGTGAATTGATTTCATCAATCGAACCACGCGGGAGAAGAGTCCATGCTTGCTTTCAACTCTCAGCAGCGAAGGGGACGTCAGATGAATAGCGGATTTTCCAGGCGCAGTCTCTTGAATATTGGCACGCTTTCTGCAATGGGGACTCTTGGCGGATGGACGTTGCCATCTTTGTTGCGAGCAGAAAGCGCAGCGGGTCAAAAGAAGTCCCCAAAATCAGTCATCATGATTTACCTCGTGGGGGGACCGCCTCATCAGGACATGTTCGACCTGAAGCCAGATGCACCGAAGGAGTTTGCAGGTCCTTGGAGACCGATTGCAACAACAGTTCCAGGCATGGAAATTTGTGAAGCGTTTCCACGGCTCGCAAAGATCGCCGACAAGTTGACGATCATTCGATCGCTCGTCGGGAATCAAGCAGACCACGATGCGGTTCAGGTCTATAGCGGACGAGACCCCAAAAGGCAAAAATCTTCCGGCGGTTGGCCGCAATTTGGCTCGATGGTTTCAGAAGTCCTTGGAGCAGCAACGCCAACGGCGCCCCCGTTTGTAAGTCTGTGTTATCCCTGCACACACGGGCCCTACAACGAACCAGGGCCTGGCTTTCTGGGCACAGCCCATGCCTCCTTTCGCCCGATGGGTCCCACCAAAAATGACATGGTTCTCAATGGCGTTTCACTCGAGCGACTGGCAGATCGTAAGTCACTGTTGAGAGGCGTCGATCAACTGCGTCGTGAAATAGATACATCAACGACGATGACTGGTATGGATGCTTTCACGGAACAGGCCATGGGGCTTTTGACATCCTCGCGACTCGCTGACGCACTGGACTTGTCAAAAGAAGATCCTCGCACTGTAGAGCGATACGGAACGGGAAACCCGGCGATTTTTATTGATGAGAATGGCGCACCTCGCGTGCCACAGAGTCTGCTTGTGGCGAGAAGACTCATCGAAGCAGGCGTTCGAGTTGTGACGCTCAATTACAGTAAATGGGACTGGCATGGAGGGCCCAACAACACAATTTTTAATCGTGAAAAGGAAGACTTTCCCGTCTTTGATCAGTGCGTCAGTGCCCTCGTTGAAGATCTGCATGCTCGCGGTCTTGCCGACGACTGCGCGGTGATTGTCTGGGGAGAGTTTGGGCGGACTCCGAAAATTAGCGATCAGGTAGGCCGCGATCATTGGCCTCAAGTAAACTGCGCCTTACTTGCCGGTGGCGGCATGCGGCATGGGCAGGTGATTGGGGCCACCGATCGTATCGCCAGCGAAGCGATCGCCAGACCGGTTGGATTTGGTGAAGTGTATGCCACTCTCTTTCATCACTTAGGAATTAGCATTGAGCAAACCACAATCACCGACCATAACGGACGCCCCCAGTATTTGGTCGAAGATGGCGGTAAAGTGATTCAGGAATTGATCTAAAAAGAAGCGATCGTTTTTGCTCAGCAGAAACACTTTTTGCCGGAATTGAGTTTTAGCCGCCTCTGGCATCACAAGAATTTTTTCGCGTGTCATTTTTCGCTGGTCGCAACGAGCGAGCCTACTATAGTGTTTTCTAAGTGAGAGTTTTTACATCAAGGAGAGGATCATGAATCGGTTCAAGGCGTGCATTATTTTGGCTGCTGGACTGAGCTTTTTGTTCAGTATTTACCTTTGGTTCGGTGGTGATCCGGCTGTTGGCAAACAACAGGGGATGTTCGTTGGCCTTTGGGTGCCGTCGATTTTGTCTCTCGGAACTCTCCTAAAAGACGGAATTCTCCTGAAAGAGTAACTATGAGTGATATTGTTATTTTTGGAGCAGGGCTCATTGTCACTCTGATTGTAGGCTTTGGCGTTTTGGCTCAGACATGCCTTCCGAGAAAAAAGCCCAACGATAAGCAATCGAAAGAGACTCTCAAATCAAATAATTATTTTTACTAACTAAGATACTGTTTTCTTTTTTCTTCAGGAACAGCCTCTGGAAAATCGATCGAACGCCTTCTAAAAACTCTTGGTTGGCAATGCGATCTCTTTTGACGCACACTCAGTTGAGATGCTCCCTGAGATACACTCATTTAGGAGAGCGAGGCAGATCATCTCAAAGCGAAAAAGAGTGAAACTGAATGCGAAAACGTCGCTCGAGGCGATTTGCGATTCAAACAGCCGTTTCGGCTTTTGCTGGCATTGCTGCATCAGGCACATCTGCGATCGTCGATTCGATGCGACGCATGACGCTTGGTTTCAGTACGTATGGCATGAAGGGAATGCCACTGGAACAAGCAATTGAAGCAATCGCAGAAGTTGGCTTTGAGTCAATCGAAATCTGTGTTCGTCCGGAATGGGGTTCGGCTCCGTCGGACATGAACTCCGATCGTCGAGCAGCGATTTGCAAGCAACTTACAAATCGCTCTCTTTCCCTGACGGCCTTGATGGAACATCTTCCACCGGCGGCAGCCAAGGTTCAGCATGAACAGCACCTTGAGCGGCTCAAGGGTGTCTACGAACTCGCCTGCGACCTCGGAGCGAGCAGGCCGCCGATCGTACAGACGGTTCTCGGTGACGGTGAGTGGGAAAAACAAAAAAATCTCTTTCGTGACCGAGTCGCCGACTGGGTGCAGATTGGAGAAAAGCATCATGTCATAACGTGCATCAAGCCGCATCGAGGCGGTGCGATGTCTCAGCCATCGGAGGCGATTTGGTTGATCAAGCAACTTGACTCTACGCCGTGGTTGCGGATTGTGTACGACTACAGTCACTTGATCTATAGAGACATTTCACTGACCGAGTCACTCCGGGAAGCTCTGCCGTATCTTGCGCATGTCGCGGTGAAGGATGCTGTTATGAACAAGCAAGAGGTCAGTTTTCTGCTGCCTGGTGAAGCCGGAACCATTGATTTCCAGACGATGTTTACAATGCTTCAAGCGAGTGAGTATCAGGGAGATGTGTCGTGCGAGGTGAGTGGAATGGTTTCAAACAAACCCGGCTATGATCCGATTGCCGCTGCAAAAACTTGCTTTCAAAATCTTGATTTCATGTTTCGAACAATCGTTGGGTAGGCTCAGCCCAACAGTTTGATCAACAGACCAACCGCCGATTTTTGTTCATGCCACACTCTCTGCACGACCACCAGCACAAATCGAAACGAGTTGTGGTCGGACTTGGAGAAATTCTCTGGGACATTTTTCCAGATGGTCCTCGATGTGGCGGAGCGCCGGCAAATTTCGCGTGCATTGCAGCAGGACTTGCCGAGGATCGCTTTGAAGTGGTGATGGCCAGCAGCGTCGGGAGCGACGATCTTGGCGATCGGGCGATCGAGTCGCTCACCCAACACAACGTGAAAACATCCTGCGTGCAGAGGGCCAGCAGGCCGACCGGGCAGGTGCTCGTCGAACTCGATTCCAAAGGAGTTGCCAGATATCAATTTGCTGTTGATGCCGCGTGGGACCATCTGGAGTGGTCGGACGATCTCGAACGCCTTGCCGCTCGGACAGATGCCGTCTGCTTTGGAACGCTCGGCCAGCGAAGCCTTCTCTCACGAGAGACTATTCAGCGATTTCTCAAAGCAGGAAGGCCGGTGTCGCTGAGGATTCTCGATCTCAACGTGAGAAAGCCGTTCGTGAGCGAGTCTGTTATTGTCGAGTCGCTGAAATGTGCAAACGTATTAAAGTTAAACGATGAAGAATTGCCTGTTCTGGCGACGCTGTGCGGCTTTTTGGGGAGCGATCAAAAAGTGATGCAACGGATTGCAGAACTGTTTGATTTGCAAGCGTTTGCACTGACTCGTGGCGATCAGGGAGCGCTGCTTGGTCGAGGCAGGGAGATAAGTGAACACTCCGGAACAATCGTTGACGTTGTTGATACGGTAGGCGCTGGCGATGCATTTACCGCCGTGCTGACTCTGGGGCTACTCGAGGGCCTCGATCTTGATGTGATCAATCGCACTGCATGCGAGGTGGCAGCGTTTGTCTGTTCTCAAAGTGGCGGGACTCCGAAAATCTCCCGCCAGATAGGTTCGTGGTAAATATCCTCCCACTCTTTGCGCCTCATACCGTATAGAGAAAGCGTTTCGAGAAGGCTTGTTTTTCGTGCATTCTGAGCAAGCGAGCATGTGGGCTGCTCGACTAGAACGCTTTGCCAATTGGACGAGGTGTCATTGGCAGTTCGATTTGATCGTCAAATTCCAGTTCATCGCGAAGTACTCGGATGTTGGAGGGAGCCTCGATCCCAATTCGCACCTTGTCCCCGCTGACGCGCACCACCGTGACGATCACTGAATCCCCGACACGGATCCGCTGGCTCTGTTTGCGTGACAAGACGAGCATAGAAGAAGTCTCCTTCGTTTTGAATGATTCAATGAGTGACAAGGAGCCCCAATCCCTTTTTCAGAAGAATTCGCGTGCCATTTTTTGGCGTGCAAAAATTCTCCGATTGGAAGGAATGTGCGACAGAGGAAACATCGTCCGCTTGCGGTAAGTTTCTTGGATAAACCAAAAAAGATGTCGAGCAGATGCATTGTGCCAGCGCAACAGTTCGTGACGATCGAGACCGCGCTTAGTAAAAAAAGTAAATTCGCGAACTCCACAAGAGCGGAACGCAAGCGTCGCGGATCTATCTGGGACTGCCGAACGCTTTGTGGAGTCTGCGACACTCATTCCAGCGGTACTGGAACTCCAAGCGATGCTCGAACGCCGTCGACCAGCGGCAATGTAATCGCGTCGGCCACGATGCGCTGACGGTCGGTGATGGTCACTCGCACATCGGAGGCGAGCTGTCCATCGACGGTGGCCACGATGAATTCATGGCGAACTCGGCCTGTGCCAGGCTCGGTGATATGCACCGCCTTTTGGCATCCCGGCGAAACGGCGACCCGAAGGCACGGCAGATGTTCTGCAGTGGGGGACGGGTGTGTTTCGATCACGTTGAGGCGAAGTTCGTTGGGAAGCGTGGGCGGCAATACCGTCATCCGCACGAACGATCCAGGCAGACTTTGAATCTCAAACACTCGTTCCACTCCCGGTACGAGTTCGTTCATGGCAATCGATACTTCTGGTGTGGCGGCCACAAAGCGAAACCAGGTTTTGATATTCGCCGATGTGGCAACCGCCGGCCAATGTTTGGCAACCAGATTCATTACCGGCACCGGCCGCGAGGGCTCATACGCAATGTCGTAAAAAATATAGGGTGACACGGCCACACCACTGGCTGTTTTGGGTGTGACCTCAACCCACATTTCCACGGGACGCGGTGAGAAGCTGGTTGGATCACCGTTTTGAAGTGAAATCGGAAAGCTCACAGTAGTGCCTTCGCGTTTTGCCAGATGGGCCCCGATGAACCACCGGCGTGACGGATCGACCGGATCACGCAGATTTTCTTGGCTATCTCGAAGCCCCTGTTCAGTGCCCCCTTCGTAGCGGCGAAACTCAAGTCCGCGGCCCCGGCCTGCCACAAAAAGCTCCAAACCCTCAGCGCCCGAAACAGCCACGCGCCGCCGTGGCGACGACGAACCGGCATTGAGCATGACATCGTAGGTTTCCGTGCGGCCGCCAATGGACAAGGGCAGCCGAAAGGCCTCGTCGATTTCCACATCCTGCCTCGACGCCGCTCCACCCTCGACATGCCATCGCACAATCCGCAGCGACTGTCGCAGCGACGCGGCGAGTTTTGCTGGATCGGTTGCTTCAAAGAATTTTCCAGCGGAATCTTTTGCCAGACTCTTGAGTTCCTGCAGCCGCAACTCGCGATCGTATTTTCCAGGCATCAGATTGAATCCGATCACGTCAATGCGTACCGGCTCAGGCCTTCTAAAATTGGTTCGCGAAAGCGTTCGCAAGACATCCGAATAGGTGGTAATCGTGCCGCCAGTTTGATCGTTTGCCCCATCGGTCACGACGAGGATATGGCCAGGGCCGGGGTTTGGGCCTGCAAAATCGGCTCGCAGAGCTTCGTTGATCGCAAGATACAGCGGCGTTTCTCCCCCCGGTTTGATCGCATCCACAAGCGAGCGGATGCGCAGCACTTCCACCGGAGAGAGCGGTTGCATGTCGATAATTTGCTCGACATCGTTTCCCGGCAGTAGCGAGAACGGCTTTCCATCTTTGACGGTTGTGTCGCGAGCGAGGATGCCTGCGGCAGTCAGCCCGGCCTTATAGCGGCCTGCGGCGGTATCCCGCGACCACTGCGTGCGATGGCCGTAGAGCCACAGCGAGGCATTCCAGCCACCCGCTTTTGAAATCAGATCGAGCACCTCAAAGAGCGCCTCGCGGCCGGCTTCCATGCGGGTGCGGCCGTCCAAAAGTTTCTGACCCATACTGCCAGAACAGTCAAAAACAATTGCAACAGACTGATTCCTCGGCAGATCGCCGCGCACCGTCACACGAGGCTGCTGCGGCGCAAGCGCATTCCATTCGATCGTGCGAACCGCATCGGCCTTCATCACCGGCAGTCCTCTGACAATCCTGTGGCCGCGATACCACACTACCATATCGAGCACGCTCTCTTCGGTCTGTGAAAAGAACTCTGCGCCCGATGAATCGATCTTCCATTCAAGTTCGGTCGATTGTTCATTGGCACCAATTGGAAAGGGCAACCGTGCAACGGGCTTTCGAAGCAGGTCGTCGGAGGTGTTGGTGACGGCCTTTGCCACGACCAACGGTGGCGCATTGACAGACGGCGCTAACCAGAGCGAAGCGATCCCGGCCGGCACGCCGCGGGCGGGCGAAAGATGGACGCGATTCGCCGGCACATCAGACTGAAAGTCGGGCGGAAATAAAATAATTCGATTCGGCGACTGCTCCAGCGTCGCGTATTCAAGCGATCGTTCATGCAGATCGAGTAACCGTTGCTCAAGTTCTCTGCGACGAGAATCACCATGAGCAATCCCTGTCGACCTGACAATATCGACCGATGCTTCGAGCAAGCTACGAGCAGATTTGAAATACCATGGTGTCTCGTCCGCAGAGAGAGCGGCCCAAAAATCTTCGATTCGGCTGGTGGCGGCAAAGAGGAGTCGGTCGTGCCACGCTGCAGCAAGATTCTTGAGCACGATGGGCACCTCTTCGAGAGTCAATCGGTGGCCGGTGATGACGGCCAGTCGTCGAGCAAAGAGTTCCTCATCACCAATGAACGATGCACGAGTCAGCTCCCCAGCATCGCCGCTCGATCCCACGCGAGCTTTTTCTCGCTCAAATTCCGCAATCGCCGCTGGCAGCGATCTGGCAGCTTCTCGAATTGAGAACAGCTGCATTCCAATCGTCTTTGCAAAAGCAATGCTATCGGAAGGCATCGCTCCTTCGCCTATGGTGTGCCCAGAAAAAATTGGCACCAGCGGATGTACGAAAGTTTCTCGCCAGTTCACCCAGCCAGCAACGGCCTCTTTCGTCCCACCGGTAGGCTGTTCCTGTGGCTCTTTCTCTCGAATCTGTGGATTCGTAACGAAGAGAAATCGCCTTTTTAAATCGCGCGACCGTCTCAAGAGCCGCATGCGATCCGCTCCTTGAATCAGAGGCACCGCTAAGGCTCGTTCAATGGCTCCGAGCGTTTGCGCTGTGTCAGGCGCGCCGGTGGCGAGATTCTCGCAGGTGTCTGCATAGGCTGTTTGCAACGGCTGATAGAGCAACTCCAGTCGATCGCGTGCCACAGAGATCGCTTGCATAATCTGGTGATCGGTCACCTTGATATTGGATTGTGCCGAAGAATCGTAGGATTGCTGCAACACTTGGTTTAGCTCGTTTTGTGTTGCAAAGAGCTGTTCCCAGTTGATTTTACGAAAGCGAAACGCGGTTGGATCGAAGTCGTTCTTTGCGCGAGATTCTTCTGAGATTGCCAGCACTCTCATTTCACCTACCCACCATGCCGTCAGCCAAGGCAAGTCGCTATTCACCGTGTCGGCATAGCGAAGTGCGCGGGCGGCAAGATCGCTCATCGTCAGCACCTGGCTGAAAAGCTGGTCGCTCTCCTCTACGAGTTGGGCGGCACGGGCGAGCGACGCTGGATCGCCGACAAAAGTCAGATCGATCGCCGACCGCATTTTATTTCGGGCCTCGATCTGCGGCGTAAAAATTCGCGTGATCGCATCGGTGCGCACGTCGCTCGGATAGAGGGCATCTTGCGACCGACTCGCCAGCCGCACCAGTTTTCCAACCAGCGAGGGAGCGTTGGTCCACACTTCATCGTCAACCCACTGGTAGAGCATGCGAGCCAGATGCAGCGAAAGTGGTTCAATCCCGTCTTGATCCGGCCTGTATCCGATCGATTCCAGCAATCGCCCAAGCATGGTGCGATCAATGGCGTTGCCTGCTTCGACCTGCTCGGCCAGCCAACCGCGTGCAATCCTGGCTCGCAGCATCCAGAGTCCAGGATCTGTTGTGGGCTTGTTTTGGAGCTTTGGCGCAGGATCGGTCGGTGGCGAGAGAACGTATTGTTCCAGTTCTTTTTTCCAGAGTATTTCGGATTCCTCCGACTGGCGGTTCGCATTCTTTTCGGCCAGTGCTTGCAGGCGAAAGGATGGCAGATTCGCTGCCGCGTCAAGTCGTGAGACTCGCAGGTCGTTCTCGATTCGCTCGACCATTGTTTCCAGTCGCAGCAAATGGTCTGAGTAGGCAACGCCAGCACTGCGCAGAATTTCGGCTCTCAAAAGGAGTTGTTGATATTGCTGCCACAGGCTCGGCCTTTCCATGATCACCGTTTCGCGAAGAACTGCCGCAGTTTTCCAGTGCGACTCAAGCCACCAGTCGTGGTCGATTCTGGGCAATGCATCGACTGAAATGGGGGCAGCGGTGCGTGGATTCCATGAAGTTGCCCATGCCAGCGGTACGGTATGCGTAGTGGGGCTGATCGCTGGAAAAATCTTAGGCGTTTGACGTTCTCCACGGTTGTCATTCGCCCAGCGATCGACAGCGCTGGTGACATAGGCCGCCAACTCGCCGAGATCGACCTTGCCATCTCGGTTGCCAGTGGGCTTATTATCAGCGGCGCCTTCGAAGCCAATCGAAAACTCACGTGCAAAAGGCGTAGATGACTCCAGATCGCTCCAGTGCGTGACCTGGCCTGGTCCCGAAGACACCATCACCCACAGTCGCTGGTGCGCGGCGGCTTCCACTGCGGCTTCCACTGCGGGGGCAAAGCCACCGTCCAAAACTCCCAGTGGCCACTGATTGCGAGGCTGGCAGGCGTCGAGCACAACCAGAATACCGACGCGCGCCGGCAGCGCTGCACGGATCTCACTCAGGAAAGTGTCCAGTGAAAGATACGATTCTTCCTCATCATGACTGGATATCGAGGATGTTTCAGGAGGAATCAGACAGGGCTTTCCATCCTGATTGAGCGTGCCGAGCATCGAAAGGTAAAGCACAACCATGTTATTGCTTGGCCCGCCGGGACGCACCGCAGTGAGACGGTTTTGAAGCGCGGTGGAGATGGTTTTTGCACTGCCCTCGATGAGCGACTGGCTTTCATCGAAAAAAAGAGCCGATTTTCCATGAAATAAACTTGCTGCCGATCGTGACAACCGTTGGAGTTGCTGCCGATCCTCTTCGGCCATCACGATCGGACCCAAAGGCGCGCGGTAGGTCGTGGCAAATACCGCCACGATCGGCACCCGGTGTTTGAGCGATAAAAGGGTCCAGATCAGCGTGACGGCTAACCCAATCGCAATAACGGAGAGACCAATGCGGCGCCCAAGGAGCAGAGTTGATTGCAGGTTAGAAACATTTGCATTGGGCTTTTCTCGCCACGATGTGCGTCCCCAAGAGCGGGCGGACGGAGTCAAAGGCACAACGGGCTTGTCTGGCGAGCGGGGCTTACTCGACGACTTGCCTTGCCAAGAGACTCGCCGCTGTGATGAGTCGTTTTCAGGTTCCATGGATAAAGATCAAAGACGATGAAAGAAGCCAATGAGTACTCGAAAAAAAAGAAATCTCTTGACAGGCTTATGAGTAGATCATTTTAAGATCAATGCGAACAGAGAGCGGATAGGATGCTGACGTATTAAGCAGCTCTCTTCGATGATTTTGCACTGCTTGAGAGAGCGGTGCTGATTGGAAGGTTTCCCAGAGCTTTTGACGAGGACAATCCTCGATGAAGACGAGTGTTCTGCGCGGGTCGAACAAGAGAGATTGATTTGAGGGGTTGAACGTCAACACAGGTGTTCGGCGCATCGTTCTGCCGGCCAGAGCAGGTAACCAGAAGTATTAAAAGCCCCATCATCAGTGCGCTCGCAAGGGCCAGTATCACAATAAATTTTGAGTTTTTGGCATGTCCATCAACGACCCCCAGTTTCGACATGGACTGATGAGGAACGGTCGCTTTTTTCGAATCGAGTGTGCTCGACCCAGGAGCGGTTGGAAAAGAGGAAGAGGCTATTTTTGAAGAGAGAGACTCACCTATCATGTGACGTGCTTCGGCGATGCTGTCGAACGAAAGAAGCTCTGGCAACCATCTCGAACCAGAATTATCAGCGGCAAGAGATGCTTCGAGCGTTGGCCACTGAATCAGTCGAGCTACTCTAGGCTTGGTCTTTTTGGGAGGAGCGGCAGCAACAACCACCGAAGGTTCTGAAGAAACTTTTCTCGGCGGGAGAAGATCCTTCCATGCACGGCTTCTTGAATCAACAGTTTGATATGTTTGCGAATCGATGGCTTCTGCGACTGCTGCGGTGGCTTCACGATTCGCTGCAGGCACACGGCTTTGCGGAGAGATTGGATCGGGCTCGGGAGCTGGCAGAGGAATCACTTCAAAATTTCCAGCAGGTGGCGCAGACTCTGGAACCACTCGATACGAGGGTTCACAGTCTCCGGTATCGCCGCCGAGCGTTTCAAATTCTTCCGGCGGTGCCATTTCTCGCAGGCCAGTGATTCCAGCGCCGTTACACGCTCCGCCGTTACAGCTCTGGCAGGCATTGAGCGCCTGTTCTGCCATGGTGCGCACGCGAGTGCTGGTTTCGAGAAAGCAGCCTTTTTCGTCGCGTCCATAGGCAAGTTCAGTGAGCTTGGCTCGCATTTCTGGGCTGCAGCATGGCCCTTGCCCATTGCCGCCTGGGCAGTCGGCCTTTGGATCATTTTCACACTCATTGGGTTTGAGTTTTTCCTTGAGTTTTTCCTTGAGTTTTTTGTGTTCTTTGGGTGGCAGTTTGCCACACAAGCGCTCTAAGCAATCGCAGAATTTCTTTTCAATCTTTTTCTTGAGATCACACAAGGCATCGCTGCAACCCTTTGCCTTGGCCGATGCGAGTTTTTCTTTATTGGATTGACAGGAACTCGCCGTCTGCAAAACAGCTTTAACGGCCTCGTATCGAACCGGCTCATCGGGATCGCTCATGGCTGCGATGAGTGCAGGCCCAACTTCCGGATGTTCTGGGGTGCAGCCCATCCCGGCCAGATATTGCAGAGCCTTTTTCTTTTTGCAGATTTTATGCTTTGCCGCTTTTGCCTTGGCCGCAGCTTGAATGGCAGGGTCTGAGGATTGCTGATCGGCCCCAATCCCAAGCATGCTCCAGACTGTGGATGTCTGGGCAGCGACCGGTGACGCAAGGACGGTTACCAAAAACGCAAAGAGCGTTCCGAGAACGATCCGTCTATGTTGAGATCCCACAGCCCCTCCTTGAGCGTTTTTCAAGACTCTAGGGTGAGATCGTCGGATACGCTGGGTAAACTTCTCCGATCATCGAAGAAAACCGGTCACACGAAAATTGCCGATCAATCTGAAGGCGCCGCTTGCACGATTTGTAACGGCCGTAGCAAAGCGAGTTACTTCAGTGGCAAAAGCGCGCTGGCCGGTGGTGCCGGTGGCGGGCTGACCACGACGGGCACAATTTCAGAACGATAATTTTGGTTTCGAATTGGGCCGGTTGCCTGCAGTTTGTATTCCCCTGCGTCCACGTCAGAGAATTTGAACTTCCCTTCTTTGTTGGTCTTGATGGGCTTTGGAGCGCTCGGGCCGTCGGCCGTGACCAGAACACCCGCCTCTCCTTTGCCATTCAAAATAACCCGGCCTTCGATGCAGTTTTTGGCGACCATAGCGGACGCAATCAACCAGACGCGATCCGGGGGATCTGAAAGCCCCGCTCGATCAAATGCCCGCACAAGCAAAAGAGTTTGCTTGCCTGGCGGAAGCATTGTCGTAACGACACGTAGTTCGTACATGCCGCCTCCTAAAGAGACTGCCGGTTGCCACGCCTCGGGTGATCCATTGCCTTTGGTATCGATTCCCCATTCAACCCGGTCGACTCCAGAAACTCCTGGTAGATGTTTTGTGGCTGCCGTTGCAAATGATTCTCGCTGATCATCGATTACGCGGACTGGAATCACCAGCGGCTTACCAACAGAGACATTCATGCTCGGGGGAGCCTCCACCACGGGCCCCCTGGCGTCAAACACCATCTGACGCTGGTCGGCCAAGGGTTGCTGAACGCCCGGGATTGATAGTCTTGCCTGCGCAAGAATATCGATATTTTCAAAACCTTCTCCGGAGGCATTGATTTTCCAGTCTTGCACAGTGGTCATCACGGCAAGCGTTCCCGGAACAACCGCCTTGTCGCGCACAAATTCGACCTGTCGATCAGCCGCCGCACTCCAGACCACACGCTCTTCGCGAGGAGCGTTTCCGTCTCCACGATCTTCGCGAAGGCTCAGCGATACGGTGCTTGTGGCGACACCATTTTTCATTCGAAACGAATCCGGAGGTGCATCGACTGCCACGCTGAATCCAACGCTGGCAGCCGGGGCTTTAATGAGAGTTTCTTTCGCTATCGGATCGATAAAAGAAATATTGCGCCAGTCATACTGCGCGCCTTGCCTCTCGCCGTCAGTGGCTTGAGAACAGTCGACGGCCATCACCACTGCGCGTGGATATCCATCAACATCAATGGCCAGCCACACCCGACCAGATCGATCGGAACCATTCCATGCTGCCACCAGCACATCGGCAGGACGTGAAGGCGTGAGAAGAGCCTCGCTTTTTTGCATCTCGATCGGCTGGCGACCGATCACCGGAAAAATGGAGAGCGGCTTCATTGAAACTCGCATGCCATTCGGAGGCAAATCCGCCCCTTTTCTGGCAGTGTCGCTGGCCCTCACTTCGACAGTGATCGTGCGTTCGCGACTGTTCCAGATGGCCGTTGGAACAAGAAGCGTACGGGGATGCTCGACTTCAAAACAAAGTCGTGTGAGCCAAGCCCGTGGCGGTTGTCCGGCCGTGATTTCTCGTACGAGTACGGCAACGTCAGGTCCGATTGGAATGGGAGCAGGAGCGGGCGGGGCGGCAGCCGGTGGAGTGCCCGCTGGGGCAGGCAGCGGCAAGATCGCAGGGGGCACTATTTCGGGAGGCAGTGGCAGGAACGTTATCGATTGTGAAACTGGCAGTTCCACTTTTGCAATTGCCGCCATCTTTGCAAGCGAGGATGTACCAGCCACAATTTGAGCGGCTGCTTCTTTCCAATCCTTTTCCCGGGCTCCAGGTTGCTGGCTGGACGCAACGGAGTAGACCTCGACTGATACGGTGCGGGGGAGAGAGGCTTCGTTTTCGAGTCCTAGCTCCCACGCCGTGACTCGGCCCGACAGGCAAGGCAGTTGCACGGTCGATTGGACCAGAGCATCTGACGAAACGGAATCCGTTAACACGCGAGAGCGGAGCCAGCCGTTGCCAGTTGCCGCGTTTGCGACTGGAGTGCGACGCACCGACAGTGTGACGGTGCGCTCCGACGGAAGGTTGACATACAGCTCAGCCTCCTCGGTTCTTCCCCCAATCTCCAGAAGGGCTCGCAACCGCACCTGCCCATTGAGATCAGACTCTGTCGCTTTTCGGTTTGGCAGTAGTTCCAGACGCAGCCCTTCTGCTCGCAGCGGAAGATCAGACAACATGCTGCCTCGATTCGGATCGAGTATGCCACCGCCGCTTGCTCGCACCTGCATGTCAGCCGGATCGTAACGGAGACGAAGCGTTGCGTTGACGGGCAACTTCTTTTTATCACGACCACCAAACACGAGTCTGAGCAACGTAGGCCTCTGAAATTCCATCGCAACGCCATCGATCGGCTGCAAGACTATTCCAACGGCATCCACAACTGCCCAGCGAGGAATGGAAGCGATTTCAACGGTGGAAAGATTCTCTGCATCACGCGGGTCGAGAATGCGAAGCAGTGCCGCGCCACGATCGGTTTCCGTGAAGCCACTGGAACTGATTGTTGTCGAATCGACTTCAGAGGCAGCTTTGAAATAAAGTTGAGAAATTTTTGCTGCCAGTTGAAGAATTTCCTGGACGGCAACTTTTTCGTCACTTACAAATGAGGCGAGCGACTCGCAGGCCTTTCGAACGTCCGCGATGTCGCGGATTGTTTTGGCAATCTCCGGTGGCGCGCGAGACGTTGAATCGGAGAGGATGCCGGCGGCATCTACGATTGCCGCGAGGCTGTCGACAAGCACTGCAATATTCGCAAGATCAATGCGTTGAATGCGAATAGGTGCTTCGGGCGGCAAGGGGACTCGTCCAACTGCCAAAAGCATGGACTGCCCTTCTGATGGCAGTTCGTTTGATCCAGCATCCATCCCGGATGATTGTTCCCCAGACAGAGTCGCTTGCGCACTTGACTGGATCATCGCCAGAAGCGAATCCCGCCGAGGCATTGATAAAAAAGGAAGTCTCAGGGCCGCGGAACACTCCGTATACGAAACGGTGGATTGATTGATGGCTCCGCTGTCGAGCAGGTTGACAAACAAAAGATCGACCAATGTATTGAGTCTGGTGACAAGTAAGGAAACGCTTCGCGAAGCGTCGTCCAAAGGATCCAGCCGCAGCGGCTCTTCATCGGGCGAAGCAATTGAGGGAAACCCATTGATGATTGAACTCAATCGCGCAACCTGCGAGATGGCAGTGCGAAGAGTGCCGGGTTCGATCGGCGGTGTGCCAGAGCCGCCCGCAAAGATGGCGTTCAGATGGACTGTGGCGAGCAATGAGACGACGGCGTCGTTGCGCACAGCGAGCGCATTGCGAAATCGCGGTGGAGCATTTTCCCAGGCCTCAAAAAAATGTTTTGATTCAGCTTTTCCGAGCGTTTGCTGGAGAGAGACAATCGGCGACGAGCGAATCCCAACAGCCTCCGCGGTATTCGAATAAGCCGAAAGATTCGCCAAATCAGTGGTGAATTGATCGAGGAAAACATTCGTTCGCAAAGAGCCCGAATCCTTTTGGAGAACTTGGAGCTGTGCGGAGCCTGCCAAAGCCACAAGCTCGGCCCAGAGGTGCGGCGCGAAATCAACTAAGGCTGGTCGCACTTCAGATGCTGGTGCCTGTTTTCGACGAGAGTTTTGTTGCTCGATCAGTAGCCAAAGGTCAGGAGGCAACACTTCTGGCTCGGGTGGGGGTGGAGGGATCGCTGCCGGTGGCTTTTCGGGCACAGCGGCTGGCGCGGGCGCAGCGGCAGCCGGTGGTGTGCCCTCCGCAGGTGGCGAGGCTGTGCTCGCGGCAGCCGTCGGAGTCGCTGCGGCAGCAGCGGGCGGTTCCCCTGCCGCTGGAAATGCAGGGCCGGCGTCTGGCTTGGCAGCATCTTTTTCGGCGGCCGTCAGAACCACGCCGGCGGAAAACCTCGTTGCATCCAAACGCAACGACTTGCTTGCTGGCTGAAAAAGAGCCGGTTGCCGGTCACTCGCGGCGGGTATGGCAGCCGATGTTTTTGGCAAAGGGTTTTGCACGGGACCGGCTGGAGACTTCTGCGGCGGCACCGACGCAGGCTGAGCTGCTGGAGAGGATGGCTCAGCTTTTTTTTCTGGGGCAGTCGGCTCCTGTTTCTCCTGACTGGGCTTCTCTGAGGCAGCCTTGTCTTTCGCAACTTTTTTCTTTGCCGTTGGCACTCGCACAACCGGAATATTTGGCGGCACCGAGGAGAGCGGCACGCGACCTACGCCGAGCTTCCACACCACGGGATTTTGAAGACTGCGACCGCCGCTCGATTGTCGAGCCCACTGACTTGTCCAAGCGGAAACAAAACGGAGGAGTTCGTCGAGTTCCACCAAAAGATCCCCATCGCCCCAAGGAGCTGCGTCGGCTGCTCCCGAAAGACCGAGTTCCAGCGATCGAGCAAAGAACGTGCGTCGCTCGGGTAAATAGATTCCCGAATATTCAAACAGATCGTGAGACCCAACAACCCAGTTTGCGCCTGTAGCTTTTCTTTGAGGCTCTGCAAATTCATCGTCGAGCATCTTCGGAACCAGTCCTGCAATCACGCCGGCGCGAGGATCCCAGCGAAGATCTCCGAAATCGATTGCGATTAACGTCGTCGATGACGATTCACGACCGATCGATTCGACAAGCTCTCGCATCGGTACAAGACCCCGAGGCCGCTCCCCTTCGATTCGGAAGTCACTGGCAATCAGACAAACCTTATTATTGAGAGGGTCGGTGCGTTTGATCCCGTCTGCATCGAGCGAAGGTGGAGCAACCATCGACTGTGCTCGCACGTAGGCCACCAACACATCCTTCGATCGTAAAGGAAGATTGAAAAGACGACTGCCGAGTTTCTCCCGGATGGCAGCGGATGTTTCAAAACCAACTAAGTGCACTGAATCGGTTGTTTGATCGGTTGGAAGCGAGTGCGCCAGCGACGCGGCCAAGGCGGTCTTGTCTTCGTTGGCAAACGGAACTGCTACGAGCGAACCGATCCTGTACTGATCGATGACGAGAGAAACGAACGCCGTCTTCCAGGTGAATAATGGTGCCAGAAGCAGAGCAACAATCACGCTGACAAGAACAACCGCAGCAAGAATAAGCCCGAGGATTAACCCGACGCGCCGATATTTTCGTTGTGGACTGGCATCGGTGGATGTTCCTTTCCAGCGAACAGTTCGAACAGGCGCGGCATTGGATGGTGTCACGTCGACAGACCTTTACGCTAGAAAATAAACCCATTACTCAAAGAGACAGAAAAAAAAGCAATGCTTGGGTTAGAGTTTACCAACTTCGCTGCAATTGATACGATATGACTTCAAAGAATTAAATTAGCGTCTCGCTCGTTGGGACATCGATCAAACTTGTCGCGACTCTTGTTTGTCGCTCGGATTTCATGTCATGCGTCATCTGCCTGTTCACTGGTCGGAAGGAATGTTCCTTCGCCCACATCAATTTCAGTCGATGGAACGGCACTGGTCGGAGTGTCTCGCGTTTTCGGGCATGGCGGACGATCCATTCAACTACGGAATCGTGAGACTGGAAATAGATCCGTCGGCGCTTGCGAATCATCAGATTGAACTGCGCAGTTGCCAAGCAAGGTTTCGAGACGGAACGCTCGTCTGCTTGGAGCCTGGCGAAGAACCAGATCGAGTGGATCTCAAGAATGCAACCGGCAGCCTTGCAAAGCTTTCGACGGCTCTGGGCGACGCATTGCAAACGGTTGATACGTTACGGGTCTATCTTGCAGTGCCGCGATACAATCCGTCGGGGGGAAATATTTCACCTCCTGTTCCGTTGGATCGCAGTCGTTCGACTATCGTGCGACAGTCGCTTCAAGATGACACGGCCGGTGGCAACGACCAAGAAGTTGAGTTTCGCCGGCTCAATGTTGCGATCAAATTATCGACAGAAGATCTTTCAGGCTTCGAACTGTTGCCGATTGCGCAGATCCGTCGTGCCGGAAATCGCGAATCGGCGCCAGAAATCGACATCAATTATTTCCCGCCAATGCTCGCTGTGGATGCGTGGACTCCACTTGGAAGCGGGGTTGTGCGCAGCGTCTACGACTTGGTGAGCCGCAAGATCGAGGTGCTTGCCGACCAAGCCGTGAGCAGGCAAGTCGGCTTTTCGAGTTCCGAGCCTGGAGATCTCGATCGATTGATGATGCTCTCAAAGATGCTCGAATCACAGGCCGTGCTGCGAGTTCTGGCGTTTGCCAAAGGCATTCATCCTCGAGAGGCGTATGCCGAACTGTGCCGTGTGGCGGGCCAACTCGCGGTGTTCGAACCAGAGCGACGGCTCGAAGAACTTCCTCTCTACGACCACGACGATCTTGCAACCATCTTCCATTTTATAAAAAACAAAATCGAGAGCATGCTCGCCCGAATTGCGGCGATGGAATTTGAACAGCGGTATTTTGTCGGCACTGGTCCGTCGATTCTTTCTGTGACGCTCGATCCAAAATGGCTGCAATCCAACTGGCAGACCTATGTGGGAGTGTTGCGAGGCGATATTCCAGAGGAGGAATGCCAACGATTGCTTACGGGCAACAGCCATCTCGACTGGAAGCTCGGCAGTGCCGACGAAGTAGACCGTTTGTTTCGAATGGGCGTGCCGGGACTTGATCTGTTTCCGCTGGATCGTCCACCGCAGGCGGTGCCTGCCAAAAGCGGTTGGCAGTATTACCGAATCGGAACCGACAGCCCCGCGTACAAGGCTGTGCAGTTGAGCCAGACGCTCGGGATTCGCGTCCGCGATTCTGCAATTCTCAATGCAGAGCAACTTGTCGGCCGACGACGCATCGAGGTTTCCTACGAGGGACGAGTGGCTGCTCTGGAGTTTGCGTTGTTCGTTGTTCCAAAGTGATGTAACAACCCAGAGCACCCCATCATGACCTCCGATTTTACCGCCGCAGTTGTCCCCGTTTTTCTCGAAGCACTCGATCTTTTTGATCGCGCCGAAAAAAATAAAACTGGCCCCGTTGAAGTGGAGCGAGCCACATTGCGTGCCGCGTTTGATCGAGCCGCGGCAAAAATGCGAGGGCCTCGCCTTCCGGAATGGGAGCTGGCCAGCTATGCGATTGCGGCGATGGTGGACGAGATTTTGATTGTCGACATGCCGTGGAGCGGTCAGGCGTGGTGGGAAAACCATGCCTTGGAAGTGGAGCTTTTTGGCATGCGCAGACGGGCAACTGAGTTTTACGATCGAGCCGAAAAGGCGGCAGCACTTCCAGTGCGGGATGCGAGTACCATTTTTGTGTCGGCGGTGCTCGTCGGCTTTCGAGGAATGCTCCGGGACCGTCCCGATCCACTTGAAAAGTGGCTCGGAGCAAATGCTCAAAGACTCCAGCTCGGTTTCGGCCGAGGTAATGTGATTGCATCGGCTCCCGAGCTTCCCGGGGCGCCGCCCTTGTGGGGCAAGAGCAAGCTTGTCTGGCAAAGCCTTGCGACCACGGTGCTCACCGCTATTTTAATCGTGATGGTGTGGGTCTCGCTCCAAGTCATTTCGTGAACTGTATGACAGACAATTGTTAGAACACCCTTAGTATTTTTCAAAAAGCCTTTTCGAGTGTGCGTAGCGTGCGGTTCTTGACACAGTGTCCTTCGTAAAGACTCTGAGAAGACCACATCGCGATTAGAAAATAGATGGTGTTTATGGATTGGCTACTCAAATTATTAGCGATACCATGGAATGGATGCGCGCAATTTTATCGCGGCTTCTTGGCCTCCTCGCTCTCGGCTCGTATCGCATGGACGGTGGCGATCTTTCAGCTGTTTGTAGTTGTGTTGGCTTTTTTGATGGTGCTTCTGTTGGGGCAGGCCTCCATTTTTCAGTCATGGTGGTCTCCCGGCAAGGCAATTATTCTTTTTGTGCTCCTGCTTGTAGTACCGATACTCGTTTACTATGCCGCAAGACTCTGGCTGGATCGTGGAGAAAAGTCTCGCTGGGGAGATGTTGAAGCGGCTTGGAATGTGGCTCTTGTAGAGCTTTCTCGGCAGCAGGTGAGTCTCAAGGATGTCCCTCTTTTTCTTTTGCTTGGCACCGATGGCCAGGAACAAGAGCGAGGCATTCTCCAAAATGCGCCGATCAATTTGACGGTGCTGGCATCCCCGCCGGGCAGTGCGCCGTTGCATTTTTCCGGTGGCTCCGAAGGTGTCTTTCTTTGTCTTTCGGGAGTCGGCCAGGCCAGCATTGCCAGCGAAAAGTTGCGCAGCGGCAAAGAAGCATTCGAGTCGGGAATACAAAGCGATCGATTCGGGCAAGACATACTGACACCAAAAGAACGAGAAGATTCAACCGAGCGGTTAAAATTTGTCTGCGAACTTTTGCAGCACGCCCGGGAGCCCCTCGCGCCGATCAACGGAGTATTGGCAGTTGTGCCGCTCGATTTTCGAGCCACGCGCTCAGACGCAACCGGCGCGGTGGCTGTGGCTATGGGCGAAGACCTGGCGACGATTTCCCTAGCGATTGGACTGCGATTCCCCGTGGTGATAGCGGCCAGCGGATTGGAAATGGAAAGTGCATTTCCAGATCTGCTTCAACGCATCGGAAAAGAGGGGTATAAAAAAACGATCGGTCAAATATTCCCGATCAATCTCCCGACGACTCCCGACCAGATGCAAGCGGTGTCCCAACGAGCCTGCGGCGTGCTCGACGATATGATCGTTACCCAGCTCCTCGATACAAAAAAGCTTGATGATCAACCGGCGGATCGCCATCTCGTTGGAATGGTGTGTCGGATACGGCTGAATCTCATTCCGCAAATGACCGCGATGCTTGCAAGCGTTTTGAACTCCGCATCCCACGGCGGTGGAGCGATGCTGGCAGGCTGCTACCTTTTTTCGATCGGTAATACCGCAGCCGGTGGCAATCGCGCTTTTATCGGCGGAATTTTTGATCGACTTCTGGACGTTCAGGGCGATCTCGACTGGACGGATGTACGGCTGGCTCAAGATAATTCGAGCTGCCGCGTAGCCAGAATCATGCGAATCCTTGATATCTGCATGCTGGTGAGCATTGCTTGCCTGCTGATCGTTATCTGGTGGCGAATGGCGTGATAATCATCGGCCGTTGCACAGCCCAATCAGTCGACAGGGCATAGGGATAGATCAAAGCAATAAGAATTGCGGGTTTTTTTGACCGCCACTGCGGGGCATGTAATAGTAGAAGAACTCTGGATCATTTGTATGCTCTCCAGAGCCTGCAACTTCTGGCTTTGTCGAGCTCTCCCCACTGAACCAACACGTTTTTTTCTCATTCGGTTGAACACATGCCGCTTTCCTTCCAGTTTGACTCGAACCTGTTTCGAACGCCACTGGAGGGAGATCATCCGTGTGGCATCAACCTCCAAGGCGATGAAACAGCCCGCGCGTTACGGTCATCCCTACGCGATTTGCGAGAAGAAGCCAGGCGAATTGAGCGGCATGCCGACGACGGCGATGCATCCGAGGGAGGCTGGCCGGCGGCTGTTGTTATTTGGCGGCAACTGCGAGACAAGTCGCTGGAAGTGCTGGCGAAACAATCGCGAGACACAAGCGTCGCATCGCTTTGCATCGAAGCGCTTTCTCGCACCGACGGTTTCGCAGGCTTGGCGGCCGGTTTCGATATGACTCGCGCCATGATCGAAGGCACGTGGGATCATCTGTATCCAATTCCGGATCCAGAGGATGGCCCTGCAGAGCCGGCCACCATTCTAGAAGAACGCATCATGCCGATTGTGCGACTGGTGGGTCTCGATTCCGAAGGGCTGATCATCCCGGCGATCCAGCACATCCCGCTCACGTCGGATCGCTCTGGGGATACGCTCGGGCTTTGCCACTGGAAAAGCAGCCTGGATCTCGCTCATGAAAATGATGCAGAGAAAATCCAACTCGCCGTCTCTCGCGGAGCAGTTTCGCCGGCGCAGTTTAGTCAGGCGGTTCAGTCGACGTCGCTGGAGTTCCTGAAAGCGACATACCTCGAAATCAAGGCTGCCGAACAGTCGTGGGAGGCGCTTTGCCAGTCGGTCTACGATGCCTCGGCGGGGGCTGGAGTGGTGCCGGCCTCACCCATTCGCGCCCTGTTTGAAGAGTGCGAAACGGCCATTCGCACATTTGCCCCACAGGCCATTCCTACCGATCCAAAGGCCGAAAGCAGTCAGCCGGGATTGAGTGGTTCAACTGAAGCGACTGGAGCCGACGGGCCACAGGCGACTCCCGGCGGGCGAGAAGAAGCCTTTCGTCAACTCGAAAGCATCGCCGGATTTTTTGATCGCCACGACCCACACAGCCTGATTGCGGCCCAGATTCGCAACGTCGTTCGTTTAGGAAGGCTCCCGAGGGCCGATTATTTCCGCGAACTGATTACCGACGACTCGGCCCTGAAGTCCCTGTTTAAGTTCGTGGGGATTGATGCACCGCCGCCCTCGTCCTGAACGCAATGAGCATCTAATAAGATCCTCACATTTTAAGAATTGATTTGACAAAGCCTCCGTTTGCTCTACAAAGCAGCATCATAAAAGTATGCAAAGCGCATAAATTCTCCTCAGTTTTTGTCACATAGTTTTTAAAAATAGTTTGCTCACGTCCCCGTCATTCCTTGGAGATTTCAAATGCCTGAGTCGGTGCATTCAAAACTCACGCGGGTTCGAAAGCCACGTGTTCACATCACGTATGAAGTTGAAACCGAAGGGGCCGTGGTCGTCAAAGACCTGCCTTTCGTCGTCGGTGTCATGGGTGAATTCTCCGGAAACCCAACCGAGCCTCTCAAGCCGCTCAAAGATCGAAAGTTTGTTTCGATCGATCGTGACTCGTTCGACGAAGTCATGCGTCGGATGACGCCGGGCGCCGAGATGAAAGTGGAAAATACGCTCGCCAATGACGGCAGCGAAATGGCAGTGCAGCTCAAGTTTTCGTCGATCGAAGATTTCGAGCCAGCCAAAGTTGTGGAGCAGGTTGAGCCGCTGCGAAAACTTCTCGACACCCGAAACCGTCTGCGCGAACTCTTGAGCGCAGTGGACCGGGCCGACGGACTCGAATCAGAACTCGAAAAAATTCTTCAAAACGATGAGCAACTCAAAAAGCTCGCCGGCGAAATGGGTATTTCAGCCGATGGATCAGGGAAAGAAGCAGCCGGCGGCAGCACGCCGGAAGGAGGTGCCGCATGAGTACTGGAGAACAAGCACAAGGCGCACCGGCATCGGCCGCCGCCGCAGCATCCGCAGGGAGCTTGCTCGATCAGATCACGCAACGAATGCCTCGCGCCGTCGAGAAGCCTCGTCGTGATGAGCTGATCCGTTCGCTCGTCGAAGAGTCTTTAAAGGGCACGGTAAAGTTTGATAAAAACATTACCCAGACAGTGAATCGAGCAATTTCGGCCATCGATGCGGCGCTCTCAAAACAGCTCGCTGCCATCATGCACAATCCGACATTCCAAAAGCTCGAAGGCTCGTGGCGAGGCTTGCACTATCTGGTTATGAACTCAGAGACGAGTGTGCAACTCAAGCTCCGGGTGCTCAATGTCTCTAAGAGAGAGCTTTTCAAGGACCTTGATAAAGCCGTTGAGTTTGACCAAAGCCAGGCATTTAAAAAGATTTACGAAGCGGAGTTTGGTTCACCCGGCGGCGAGCCCTACGGAGCTTTGATTGGTGACTACGAGTTTACAAACCATCCGGAAGACATCGATCTGCTGACGAAAATGTCGCAGGTTTCCGCTGCAGGTTTTTGTCCATTCCTGTCGGCGGCAGATCCCAAGTTGCTCGGTCTGGAGAGCTTTACGGAGCTTTCAAAGCCACGCGATTTGGAAAAGATTTTCATGGACGAGTCGTTTGTAAAATGGAGAAGTTTCCGCGATTCCGAAGACTCCCGTTTTGTAACGCTCACCATGCCGCGAACGCTTTCGCGGTTGCCATTCGGAAAGGACACCAAGCCGGTCGACGAGTTTGACTTCGAAGAAGTCGACCTCGATGAAAAGGGCAATGCCAAGCCTGTTCCGCACGAAAACTACGCGTGGATGAATGCGGCGTACGTTTTAGGATCCAAGCTCACCGATGCCTTTGCAAAAACAGGCTGGTGCACGGCGATCCGTGGAGCTGAAAACGGTGGCAAGGTGGAGGGTCTTCCAGCGCACGTCTTCATGGCCGATGACGGCGACAAGATGCTCAAGTGCCCAACGGAGATTGCCATCACCGACCGCCGCGAGGCGGAGCTTTCCAAGCTCGGTTTCCTGCCGCTGTGCTACTACAAGAACACTGATTACGCAGTGTTCTTTGGTTCGCAGACAACGCAAAAGCCCAAGAAGTACGACCGCCCAGAGGCCACGGCAAACGCGGCGATCTCCGCTCGGTTGCCATACATGATGGCCACATCGCGAATCGCGCACTTTCTCAAGGTGATTGCTCGCGACAAAATTGGGTCATTTATGGAGCGACAGGATTGCGAAGAATGGTTGCGTCGTTGGATTGCCAATTACGTCACCACCGATCCACATCCCTCGAGCGACACCAAGGCTCGCTTTCCGCTTGCAGAAGCCTCGATCAAGGTCGAGGAAGTTCCTGGTGCTCCAGGAAGCTACAACGCAGTGGCTTGGCTGCGGCCTTGGTTGCAGCTCGAAGAACTCACTTCGAGCATGCGAATGGTTGCGAAAATCCCGGCATTTGCAAAAGGTGCGTAGGCACTGCGCAAGGATTCAAAAATTTGAACCTCCGGTTCTTTTGAGTGACTGTGGCGTGATGTTTTCATTAGGTCGACGTGGTGTTGCATGAACACGATGCCGACTGGGCGTTCAGAACAAGCGGCTTCCGTGTATCAGTCGGACACGGCTGCTCTTGCGTCGCTGGAGAGCCGTCAAGCCGAAACGCCTGCAGAGAATACGCAGAGCCTTTTTCGTTTAGCCGAATCGTTTTCGACCGGCAGCGTGGCAGCAGCGTCTCTCTTGGGTGCAACCCATCCAGCCGATACGTTACGGGCGTGGGCGGCCGTTCGAGTGGCGGTTGGTGAAAAGCTCTCGACAACAGAATTGGCGACGCGACTCGGCGATGATATCGCCAGTATCGACGATGCTATTTCGCTACAACTCGATGCCATTCTTCATCACGCTCGATTTCAGCAAGTAGAGTCTTCCTGGCGAGGGCTTTTCTGGCTGGTCAAACAAGCGGCCAGCGCCGATGCATCGAGCGAAGGGGCCGGCCGCGTGCAGGTGCGAATGCTCAATGCTTCCAAGCGAGAGCTTGCTCGCGACCGTTCCAGCGCAGTGGAATTTGATCGTTCGGTGCTGTGGCGAAAAGTCTACGAAGAAGAATTTGGCACAGCCGGCGGCAGTCCTTTTGGGCTTTTGATTGCCGATTATCAATTCAGTCAGCATCCTGATGACGTGAGCCTGCTCACGGGATTGTCGGAGGTTTCGGCCGCTTCGTTCGCGCCGCTTTTGGCGGCTCCTTCGCCCGATCTGTTGGGCATCAATTCCCATGCGGATCTCAATGAGTTTCTGGATCTCAAAACGTTTCAGTCATCCCCAACTTTTGTAAAATGGCGATCGCTGCGGCAGCGGGAAGAGAGTCGGTTTCTGGGGATGCCGCTGCCGGGCGTGCTCGGTCGTCTGCCGTACGATGGATGGATCGGCAAGCCCGAAGGAAAATTCGCCGCCGAACGCACGTTTGCTAAACGCGGCTTCCGCTATCGTGAGCAGGTGGACGGTGCCGGCAGTGGACAGCGACTCTGGATCAGTGGGGTCTGGCCGTTTGCAGCCATTGTGCTGCGGGAATTTGGACGCACGGGATGGTTTGCCGACATTCGCGGTGCCTCTCGCAACTCGGATGGGGGTGGTCTGGTAGAAGATCTTCCCGTCGATGGCTTTGATGGTTTTCCGGAAACGTCTGCCATTCGTGGGCCGACGCAGGTGTTTGTCACGCAGGATGCCCAGGAGCAATTAGAAGAAGCGGGACTGATTCCCTTGTGCGCAACCGGTTCCGATGGCCGGGCTGTCTTTTACTCCAATGCCTCGCTGCATGAACCTGAAAAATTCACGTCCCCTGCGGCAACCGCTAACGCGCGCATCTCATCGATGCTGCAGTATGTGCTCTGCGCATCCCGCTTTGCCCATTACCTTAAGGTGATCGCCCGAGACAAGGTGGGGTCGTTTGCCGAGACGGCAGAACTCGAGCGGTTTCTCAATGAATGGGTCAGTGCCTATGTCACGCCCGACGATCAAGCCTCTGCGGAAGTGCGAGCTCGCCTGCCGCTGAGGGCTGCCCGAGTGGAAGTTCGACAAGAGCCTGGCTCGGCAGGATCCTACCGGGTGATTATGTGGCTACAGCCCCACTTCCAAATCGATCAAATCGATGCCACACTCAAGCTGGTAACGACCATCCTTCGGCCAGAAATCAAGTAGCCTTCAACAGTTTTTCGACCTCTCGCGTTCACGCTTTGCACCACCACACACCGGGAAACAAGAGCCATGGCATCCGCACACGAACTTCTGAAATCTGGAGATTTGCAAGGGGCCGTTACGGCCACGACGGCAAAAGTCAAAGCGTCGCCTTCCGATCTAGAATCGCGATGGCTTTTGGCAGAACTACTCGTGCTCTCTGGTGCCGTAGAACGCGCCGATGGCCAACTCGATGCCCTGATGAATCTGGAGCCTCGGTCGGCCGTGGCCGCCACGCCCTTGCGGCAGTTGCTGCGAGCCGAAACGGCCAGAAGAGAATTTTTTAGCGACGGACGCGTTCCAGAGCTGCTCGACGGTGTGGATGATGCGGTGCGGGCGCGGTTGGAGGCGTTTGTGCTGCTGCGTGCAGGTGACGTTGCTGGTGCTGCAAAAATCGTGGAGCAGGCAGAAGTGCAACGGCCAGCAATCGCAGGGCTGATCGGCTCAAAGCCCTTTACAGACTTTCGCGATCTGGATGACATTACCGCTGGAGTTTTTGAGGTGTTGACGCGCACCGGCAAGTATTACTGGATTCCGATGAACCGCGTGGAGTTGATCGAGTTCACTCCACCAGAGCGACCGCTCGATCTTTTGTGGAGGCCGGCGCGGATGGTTGTTCGCGACGCATTCGATGCTCAGGTTCACCTGCCGGCTGTCTACGGCGGCGGTGCGCTTCGCGGTGAAGACGATGCCTCGCGACTGGGCCGTCGCACCGACTGGATCGGCGCCGATGGAGAGGCTGTCGTCGGGGTCGGCCGCCGTCTTTTTGTAGTCGACGGCGAGGAGTCAATCGATATGATGTCGATAGAATCCCTCGAATTTACGCTGGCGTGAGCCTTTTGTACCCTTTTTCATCTGTGACGCGTGACGCATGCCATCACCTCTTTCGAACCGCGAGGAACTTCTACCGAGCTTGCTCGATCGCTTGCTCGACGACCGGCCCGACAAATCTGAGGAGCCGCAGTGGCACGATGGGATGGTCGTGAAAGTGATTAAGCAGAGCTTGCGTCGCGACGTTCAGCAATTGCTCAATGCAAACTGCCCTCTGGAAAATGTGCCGGAGCATTTCCAGGAACTGCGTTCGTCGCTGCTCAACTACGGTCTTCCGAGTCTTCAGAGCCTCGAAGTTCGAGAGGATCACGATCTGACGCATCTCTGCAAGCGCATTGAATTGTTACTGATTGCATTCGAACCACGGCTGGAAAACGTGCGAGTATTTCCCCATGCTGTTGACCAGCAGCGTCGAGCGATCGACAGGAGCCTTCGATTTATCATTGAGGCCGTGCTCGTCGTCGAGCCGTTGCGAGAGGCAGTGCGGCTCTCGTCATCGTTTGACACATCGAGTGGCGAATTTTTAGTCGAGGGCGTGGCATGAACGAAGAACTGCTTCCATTTTACGAAAGAGAACTCTCGATCCTGAGAAATCAGGCCGCGCAGTTCGCCAATCAGCATCCAAAAATTGCCGGTCGTTTGAATCTCGGAAAAAACGAGTCGCAGGATCCGCACGTCGAACGCCTGTTGCAGGGCGTGGCATTTCTGAATGCTCGGCTGCACAAGCGTCTGGACGATGATTTTCCAGAGTTCACCGATGGCTTGCTCGACCTGCTCTACCCCCACTACCTGCGGCCTGTGCCGTCGATGTCAATCGTGGAGATGTTGATCGACCCTAAGCAGGCGGCGATTGTCAAAGGCCATCTTGTACCGCGTGGAAGTGCCCTCGAATCTGAGCGAGTCGACGGAGAGACGTGCCTCTACCGCACCTGTTTTGATCTGCGACTCTGGCCGCTGAAAGTAACGGCGGCCAAACTCGCAGGCCCACCGTTTCGTCTGCCGATCGTGCCACCCAATGCCACGGTCGCCGTGCTGGATATTGAAGTGGAAACATTTTCACAAGAAATGCCCATCGGAAAAATGGATCTGGAATCGCTCCGTTTTCATCTTCATGCAGGCGTTGGACAGTCAATCTATCAACTCTACGAATTTCTTTTGACTCGATGCATAGGCATTGTGATTTCCCGTGGACCCGATGACGCCGATGCGGTTGTGCTGCCGCCAGAACACCTCGTGGCCACCGGTTTTGATCCGGAGGATGCGGCGATTCCGACCGATCCGCGAAGCTTCCCGGGCTATCGATTGCTTTCGGAAATGTTTGCCTTGCCGCAGAAATTTCTTTTTGTGGATCTGCAAGGGCTTCCAAAAAAAGTGATCAAGCGGATCGACGCAAAGCTCTGCATATCGTTTTTGTTGTCAACATCCGATCGAGAACTCGAGCGGGTTGTCGCTCCAGAGGCCATTCGTTTGGGATGCACTCCGATTGTGAACCTCTTTGAGCAGCGACTGGACCCGATGCGGATTTCTGGAACGCAGAGCGAATACTGCATCACCCCCGACGCGCGTCGGCCACGCGGGATTGAGATCCATTCGATTCAATCGGTGATGGCAAGCGCTCCAGGATCCAAGCCGTTCACCATGCTTCCCTTCTATGCGCCGAGCGGTTCGGTGCGTGCGGCAGGCGATAGAAAGCCCACGTCGGGCCATCCCGGATTTATCAACGAAAACTCGGCACTCAAGCAGCAAGTGAGATGGTCAGCGATGCGTCGCCCGC
This sequence comes from Planctomycetota bacterium, assembly GCA_003669585.1. Taxonomy (GTDB): domain Bacteria; phylum Planctomycetota; class Planctomycetia; order Pirellulales; family UBA1268; genus QWOQ01. Next base: position 131,919 of record QWOQ01000003.1, read on the forward strand.
ACAGTGAACCTCGGCCAGACGGGGCCTTTGACGGTGCCACAGACGTCTGGCTTTCGCTGGTCAATGAATCTGGTGGACCGGCAGAAGTCACTGATTTTGTCTGTCATGCGCAGGCCACCTGCACCAATCGCAATCTGCCGACCCGGCTTCCGTTTTCCGTTGGAAGGCCGCGCATGACACTGCGGGAGGGGCAGGGGGTGGTATCAAAAATCGTCTGCTTAACCCGGCCCACTCGCTCGCTGCGGCACATGCCCGGAAGGGGAAATGCGTGGCGAATCATTTCGCATCTTTCGCTCAATCACCTGTCGCTTGTCGACGGGGGAAATGGCCGAGCCTCGACGGCGCTGCGGGATATTTTGGGGCTCTATCTCCTCGACGATCTGGACGATTATGCGCAGCGCCAACGATGGGTTCAGGGGGTGATCGGCGTGTCGAGTAGACGCGTGGCTGCTCGCGTGCCTGGGCCGCAGGCAGGCGTTGCACAGGGCTTGGAAGTCAAACTCGAGCTTGATGACACGCAATTTTCCGACCACACTGCGTATCTTTTTTCAAGCGTGATGGAGCGATTTTTTGGTTCGTGGGTCACGATCAATTCCTTCACGCGCATGGTTGCCACATCGCGACAGCAGGAAAGCCGTAAGGAGCAATGGAGATGGCCACCGAGAGCGGGAAATCGGGTTCTGGTCTGATCGACAGGCTGCTCAAATCCCCACAGCAGTTCGAATTCTTCCAAGCAGTTCGCCTGGCCGAGGATGCCGTCTACCGCGCATCGCTCGAGGCCGGCCAAGAGGCGCCTCCGGCAGTGGGCTCCAATGAACCGGCGGCAGGTCAACGGCCGGGAGTTGTGCTGCGTTCGGCCACGATGCTGGGGTTTCCCGGTGGTGCGATTTCAGCGGCGAGTTTTTCTGGTAGTTCTGTGGACGATGCAGCCGATCTGGCCGCGTCCAGCGAGCGCGGGCCAGAGATGAATTTTGACGTCACCTGCTTTGGTCTGGTGGGTGCGTCTGGTGTTTTGCCACGGCACTACACGACGTTGATCGTGGATCGCATGCGCCGCTTTCGTGACAGTGCCCTGCGGCACTTTCTCACGATCTTTGAGCAACGGGCGATCTCCCTGCTCTACCGCGCCTGGGCAAAGTACCGGCATCCTGTGCAGCAGGAACGGACTATGATTCGCGGGATTGGCACTGCTTGGGACGATGGCGCACCCCATCCTCGCGATCCGATCACGGCGGCGGTGGCATGCTTGGTCGGCTTGGGAGGCCGCGGCCTCGGACAGCAACTTGCCGTCGTCGACGAATCGATTTTTCGTTACGCCGGTCACTACGCACATTTTCCGCGCAGCGCCGAGTCGCTGGAATTGATGCTTAGCGATTTATACAAGGTGCCGGTGCAGGTGCACCAGTTTATTGGTCGCTGGCTGAGTCTCGAACAACCCGACCAAACCCGGCTGGGCTTCGCAGGGCATCCAGACGGTTTGAATGCGCGTTTGGGCTTTGGGGCGATTGCCGGTGCCCGCGTCTGGAACGTGCAATCGATCGTCGAACTTTCGATTGGCCCACTCTCGCTGGCAGACTTTCGGGATCGACTGCCGGGCACCACAGGTTTGGCGGCCATCGGCGATCTGGCGAGGCTTTTCGTGGGGCTTGAATTTCACATTCGCCTGCGTCCGTTGCTGCGTGCCGGTGAAGTGCCAATGACGCAACTTGGCGGCAATTCACTCGCCAGAGACGGCGCCCCTGCAGGCAGCCGACTGGGCTGGACAACGTGGATTTTGAGTGAGCCATCGGCTTTCGATCGCAGCGATGCAGCATTCGCGATCATGCCCTAGCAATAGTCTGTTGGTGAGAGATAAAAATAGATCGCAACCACTTCTTTTATGGAGAACCCAATCAATGGCCGGTGAACTTGTCAACCTCGGAGCGATTCTCGAGTGTACGTTCGGCACGGTGCCGATGACGTTGATCGTGGAGTCGACGGTGCTTGCCGATGGACCTCTCGCGGCAAATATTGCCGCCTCAATTCCAATGGACAACATCCCATCTTTTGTAATGTGTCAATCGATGGCGAATCCCTCCAACGCTACGTTCGCCGTGACGGGCGTTTATGCGCCCTGCATTCCGGTGACCGCGCCTTGGGCGCCGGGCATGCCGACGATCTTGCTCGAAGGAATGCCCGCACTCGATTCCAGTAGCAAGTGCCTCTGCTGCTGGGGCGGTGAGATCACAGCCGTGACGGTCGATACCGTTGAACTGAGCTAACTCTTCACACGGGCTATTGACGACACCGCCTGCCTCGCATGCGATGCTGGCCTTGCATTTGCGGGCCCTGACCTGCCCCCTTCTAGCGGCACCACTTTCAGAGAGAGATTCTGGTGGTGTCAAAACCAAAAGAGGCCATTCAATGCCACGCGGAAAGAAAGAACCCGAGCGAAGGAGGTTGTGACTCCAGCGAGGTCGTGCGTTCGGCTACGTTCGACCCGTCGCAATCATGTATCGAACTTTTGCCTAGCAGCCGATCGTACCTTCGATGAAAAGCCTATTGGAATGGTGAGGATTGTGCTGTTCAGGTGGCGGGCGGTTAGTGAAGATATCACGACGGATTGGGCGTGCCTGCCCCCACGACGATCGATGAGTTTTCAGACGGGCTTTGGATACGAATCGTCTCCTTGCCCACCTGCGGATTGATCGAGATGATGTTGCCGCTTTGGTCCTTGAAGACATGGATATGCGCCGACTCCGGCATTGGCAGCGGCAACTGTGTTTTGCCGTTGTACAGGCAGCCCACGATCACGGGCCGGTCGACGTTGCCATACTCGAAGGCCACCAGCACTTCGTCGCCGGGCCGCGGACAGTGCACGTGGCCCCAGCCGTTGCCGGCCATGACCTGTGCCTTCCGAACCCAGGCGGTCTGCTTGCCGTTGCGGTTCCAGGGAAAGAGCAGCTGGATCCGGCCGAGACTGTCGGTGTAGGGCGTCTGCGGATCCTGACCATCTGGGGCATAGACGAACGCCGGCTGCAACCCAAAGACCTGAGGCACGCTGGCGGTAAAATTACTTCGGTACTGCACGCCGTCGGGGATTGCCGTGAACTCGCAGTCGTACCAGTAGGCTACCGAACCGTCTGGAAAACCGGCAGCTGCCTTGCGAGATCGATTCTCGCCGCCACCATCGTCATTGACAGTGCCGACGGTTAATCGCATCTCGGTGGTAAGGTACCATCCGTTTTCACTACTGACAGGAAAACCGGTGAGAATGAACTTGAAACCCGCAGCTATGGCGAGGCATTGGGCACGCCCGCGAAATAGATTTTGGCAGCATTCCTTTGCCTCCATACGCACCTGAACGTACCTCTCGCAATCGGCATGATTTTGAAAAAAACCTGGATAATCGTAGGCTTCTAGCGGATCTGGGCCCAGCGGGGCCTTGGCCGATTGGGTCTTCTCCAGCGACTCGTCGGGCGAGTTGTAATTGTAATCCTTGAGCACGACACAACTCGACTGGATCGCGGTTTCACAGTTCCACTGGTAGATGTGTTCATCCACTTGCTGTCCCAACTCGGCAGAGCGATACGGTATCTGGCTATAACCTGAAAACGGTCCATGGTTTGAAATAGTATCGCACGTTTTCAGCGTGTGCTGATTTTTCTCGTGCTTCCAAAAGTAGTAGATGCCTTCCTGCTCGAGCAGTCGCTGGATAAAATCGAAAGACGTCTCGCGGTACTGAGTGCAGGTTTCCCAGAGAGTCTTTGGATAAAATCCTGTCACCTCATACTTGCAAAAATCGTAAGCAGCGAAGATCTGAGTGAACACATCCCGCACCGTAACGTTCTGAAAGATCTGGCTATTTTTAGTCAGCTTGAGCAGCGAATACCAAGGGATGCCAATCGCCCGATACCTCGTTACATCGCCACTGTGGCTCTGGCGAGCAAACGTGCCCATGATGGCGTTGAAATACCGAGTACCACCGCCGGGCAGTTGGAGCGAGACGGTGAAGGGTTTGCCGACCAGAGAACTTGCTTGAATAGAAGAGCTCTTGCTTTCCAATTCGAGAAGTATTTCAAATGGTTGCCCTAGCGTCTCCGCATATTGAAATCCTGTGACGACAAAAGCATCATTGCCCAGCGGCGTCTGCAAGGAGATGCCCTCGAGCGTGCCGCGACGAGATTGGTTTTCGAATGGCAAGGAAGGAACCACAGGACGCACCTTCTGAAAATAATTCTGCGGGAACGGCCGCAACAATCAGCCACGATTACCACCGCACTGTAGACCTCGAATTCGAAATAGGCAAGAACCCCCCCAACGATGCTCAAAGCAACATGGGTGCGAAACATAGCACTGACCGAAGACCAGAAAAGGGGCGATTGGAGAACAGGACGATTGGCAGCAAGAGTGCTTAAAAATGGATGAATTCAAACCTTGGCGACTCAGCGATTGACCCGCTTGCCGTCGGCGAATACGTGGATAGGATTGGAGAGATCCATTGCCTCTTAACGCTGTAGGGAGATATCCATGGCCGGCAACGCAGTGAATAGCGGTACTTCAACGATCAAGTGTTCCTATGGTTCTGCTCCGGTGCCTTTTCTTAACGTCGAGAACCCCAGCTACATGGTCGGAGAAACCCCCGGCGGCACGATCGGCAATGCGATCCCCTTCACCAACATTCCGACATTCGGACAGTGCATGTGCATGGACAATCCCGAGAACGCAGCCTTTGATGAAACGGGGGTCTACGCTCCTTGCGTGCCGGTGACCGAGTCGTGGATTCCCGACGAGCCAAACATCACGTTTCAGGGCCTGCCTGTTCTCGACAAGGCCACGAAATGCATGTGCGACTGGGGTGGAGAGATCTCGGTTGAAACGGCGTCGGAGATCGGCGATTTCGTTTCGTGACAACCGGTGTGTGGCACCCGGTCTGCCGCAGCGGCACGAAACGGTCGACCGTTGGGAAAAGGCCATGGATACCTTGAGTCACAAAACAAAAAAACAGGGGCCCTTTTGCGTTTGGCATGGGCTCTCCTTCGGTGTCTGGCTCCAACTTTTGGCCAGGCGACCGCGGATTGAATGGCGGTATCTGCCGAAAGTTGCTTCTATCACTGCGGTGTCGCTGATCAATTCGTTCGAATCTGCCGTTGAGAGATTCTGGTTTGGGCGACGGTTAGAACAAGTTGCAATCGAACATCCACCAGTGTTCGTGTTAGGCCATTGGCGCAGCGGCACAACACTGTTGCACAACCTGCTCACGCTCGATCCGCAGTTTACCTACCCGAATTTATATCAGGTGCTCTATTCGGGACACTTCCTCACGACGCAGCGGTGGGTCGCGCCGCTCACGCGATGGCTGCTTCCCAAGACTCGCATCGTTGACAACATGCCAGCCGATTGGAATATGACGCAGGAAGATGAAATCGCTCTGTTGCTGACTACCGGCATGTCCCCCTATTTGATGCTGCTGTTTCAAGACGACCGCAGCCGATACGAACGCTATTTTTCGCTCTCCAGGCTCTCGCCGCAGGAGTTGGCTATTTGGAAAAAGAGCCTGCTTCTCTTTCTGAAAAAAATGACGTACCAGCACCGGCGGCAGATCGTGCTGAAATCACCGGGGCATACCTACCGAATCCCGCTGCTGTTGGAGATGTTTCCCGGGGCGAAGTTTATTTATATCTATCGCGATCCGTACGCGGTTATACGATCCACACTGCACCTGCGCCGCACCCTGTTTGCCGAGAACGGTCTCGCCGCACCGCGCTTGGATGGGTTGGAAGAAGACAGTTTCCTTACCTACGAAGACTGCGTGCAGACCTACGAGCGAACGAAGTCGCTGATCCCAGCAGGGCAACTGCACGAAGTGAGATTTGAAGATTTGGAAGCCGATCCGCTCGTTGCCATGCACGCGCTCTACGGCGCGATCGGTCTCGATGGATGGGACCGCCTCGAACCGATTCTGCGCAGCCATCTTTCCGAGCTGGCCCACCACAAAAAAAATCATTTTCTCATGGACGATGCCGACCGCCGCAAGATATATCAGCGGCTCAAGTGGATGTTTGATCTCTACGGCTACCCGAGCCAGCGAACAAGCGATTGAATTCCAGAAGACAATCTTTCCGCAGCGTCTTTGCCGCGATGGCCATGTTCGCTAAACCAGTGTATCCAAGAACTGTTTGAGCATTAGGGCTCCACGAACACTCGAGCCTGGCTCGGCGACACCTGGATGCCGGAGGGAGCGTTTGCGTTGGCGCCGTTTTGGCCGATGAGCGTGCCACTATAAGCCACCGCATAACCTTCAATAGAGACAGCCGAACTGCCCAATCGAAACCGACATGAGCCCGACACTGTGCCCGAAATAACGCCTCCGTCGACTCCGGCCTCATCGCCGCTGGAAGCGACGATCTCGGAATTTTCGGTGACCGCATTTTTGCCAACAATGAATACCGTCGACGCAACGGTATTCATGTCGGAATGTTCAAGCGCCGCATGGTTGGCATAAGGCAGCAGCGCTACCGTTTCGCCGGCGGGAGTTTTGCAGGTGTTTGGATATGCGGCACACTGCCCCTTTTCGGTGGTCGATGCGGGAAGCATGGATGGTTCCTTGTGATGGGAGCAGACTGATCGCTGAATTCAGCGGTTAGTTCAGATGGATTCGGTCGCCCTTGATCGTCACCTGGCCTTCGGCCCGTTCGACGATGCTCTGGGAATGATGATGGTAGTCGCCCGTGACGCCCTGATAAAGCCTGCCGACAGTTTGGCTTACAAGGCCAGCAACCCACTGGTTCACAGTCACGCAGTGCAGCAGACAGGATGTGGCCGTCATTCGCAAGGTTTTGGAAACGATTGCAACCGCTTGGCCGGAGAGCGACATCTGCCTGGCAGCCAAGGTGATGCAGCCGTGGGGGGCGTGAAATGCGACAGTGTCTTGGGTTGCCAGAAACGTGAGCGTTTTGTCGGCGGTTTTCCGGTGTTCGGTGGCCACAATGCCCACCGCATACCACTGTGATTCGCGGCCAACCACCACAACCCAGTCGCCGCAGGCCAGAGCATGCGGCGGCGGAATCGCTATGCGAGCATGTGTTTGCCGGCCTGGCAGATCAACCAATGCCCAGTCGTCTGCGCACACAAGCACCTGACCAACGTGAAACAGATCTGCCGCATACTGTGCTGGCAATCTATCGATCGCCGGGCTTGCGGAGAGCGCGACCGGAGCGGCGGACATTGCTTGCATGGCTTGCATGGAATGAACTCTTCAGCCTATCCCGGACCGATCATCACTTTCTTTTGGCTCGGCATATCCTGCGTGCCAACGGGCATGTTGCTGTTGGAAGCGTTGTTGTGCGCGGTCATGGAGCCGAGATAGGCCGCCCCGTGTCCCTCGATAAACACCTTGCGACTGCCGGTTTTGAATTTGCATGGGCCAGACACGGTGCCCGATACAACGCCCCCCCCTTCGCCCGCTTCGTCGCCGGACGACATGGAGATCTCGGTAGTGACGGTCGCGGCATGCTTGCCGACGATAAAAACTTTCTGCGACAGCGTCTGCATCAGCGATTGCTGAAGCATGGCTGTGTTGGGATAGGCAACGGGTTTCTCTTCCCCATCTACGGGCGTTTTGCACACATCAGAAAGTGCGAAGCAGGAGCCTTGGGCACTATTAGTGGCAGCAGGAAATGACATGTGAAAAGATCCTTTTGTGGGAGACGCGTCACAAATCCAAAACAGGCCGCTTGAGCCATCGCACTCTCAGCCAAGATGAATGGTTTTGCCATCGATCGTTACATCTTCGTCAGCGAGTTCGGTGATTCGACCGGCCTTTAAATCGTAGTCGCCTTCCACTTTTGTGTGCATTCTACCGATGCGACGGTGGAGCGTTTCGGTGATCCACTGCGTGACATCGTTGAACCGCTCAAAGACGTGGCGGGCGGTGAGTTCGAGTTTGGTGGCGACAATTTCGACCAAGTCGCTCTTGAGAAACACGCCCTCTTTGGCAAGCATTTCGATGCGTCCGCAGGGAGCGTGAAACTCAATATCGCCGGGGGCGGTAAACGTGGTGGTGCCGCGGCCGGCAATCACACCGATGACATACCAATCCTCACCGCGACTGATCGCAAGCACGGTATCGCCAACGACTGCAGAGTATGCCTGGGCCAGTGCCATCGTTGCGGTGCGGGTGCCGGTGGAAGTTTCCAGCTGCACCGTGGATCCGGCGATGGCAACGACTTGTGCCGGGCCGAGAAAAGGCTGCTCACCTTGCAAAGACAATTCCGCAGAATCTGCCTTGGGCGCTGGCTGGACAAGCAGTTCGTGAACGGCCAGATGAGAGTTTGCGAATTGTTCAGCCATAGTGAAACCAGAACCAGGTGGGATGCTTCGGAGCAGACAAGCGAAAGCTCAATGCTAGAGGATCGCGGAGAGAAAGTCACGAATCATGTTTTGGTGGCGGCCTCCAGCGGCGGCGGTCGCCACGTTTCGGCACGCAGGCGTTTTTCGTCGGTGGTTTTTGCTTTTTCAAACAGACCATCGGTCCAGTCGGTGTGGATCTCGACAACAGCGTGCAGATTGGCCCCGGTGAAGTTGGCTCCCTTGCAGCTGGCCGACGTGAGATCGGCGTAGGAAAGATCGGCGTAGCAAAGCTCCGCGTTTTCAAACGCTGCGCCCTGGGCCTTTGCCTTCACCCAGAGCGACTGCCGCAACTGGCTGCCAGAAAAAATTGTTTTGGCCAGCGAAGCTCCAGAAAACACAGCCTGCAGAAAATGCGAATCGCTGAAGTCTGCGCCGTCGAGCGTGGCCCCTGTGAAATTGGCGTTGGCCCCCTGCACTTCCCGCGCGCTTGTGCCGGTAAAATTTCCGCCAACGAAGTTGCAGCCCTTGATCGTGGCCCCGGTCAAAACAGCCCCCGACAGATCGATGCCCGTCATCAGGCAGTCGTGAAAGACGACGCCGGCGAGATTCATGCCAGTGAGCTTTGCGCCGCGCATGCGGCACTTCTCAAGCGTGGCCCCGGCAAACTGTGCTGTCAGCAGAGGCACCTCTTCCAGAGGCGTTCTCGCAAACTGCACTTCGCTGAAATCGGTCTGATCGAGTTGAACGCCCCGCAGCGTGCAGCTGTGCATGATTGACTGTGCAAACGTTGCCCCCGAAAGATTTGAATCGCAAAAGACCGCTCGCTCCTGCTGCGTTTCTTTGAAGTTGGCTTTGATGAGGTTGCACTTTTCAAACTGCGTGCCGTTGAGCGTGGCTGCTTGCAGGTTGGCCCCTTCAAAATCACACTCCGTAAACGTGCAGCCAGAGAGATCCCGTCGCGCGAGATTGACGCCGCGAAACGATCGCTTGGAGTGGAGCGTTGCCGGAAGCAATGCACTGCGCACCTGCTCGTCTTCAAAAAGTGCCCCCCGCAGATCGGCACCAGAAAAATCGGTATTCCGGCAGGAAGCGCCGGTGAGAATGGCATCCCGCAAACGGGCCTTGCTCACAACAGCCGAGTCGAGGTTTGTACCGGTGAGATCGGCCTTCATGAGCCACGCGCTGGTGAGCGTGGCTTTTGTGCAATCGGCCCCGCACAGCGTGGACGATTGAAGCATGGCCGATGTCAGATCGCTGCCAGCGAGATTTGTGCCATCGAGCTTCACGCCGATCATCATCGCTTTTTTGAACGATTTGCCTGCCAGATCGATTGCCGAAAGATCGGATTTGGAAAAATAGAAAGTGTCGCAGTTTTGCGGCAGCAGAACATTGCCTTTGAGCACGCATCCCATGAAGAGAGGTTTTTTATAAATGGCCCGCGAAAGATCGGCGTCGGTAAGATTCGAGTCGTTGAATACGGCATGATCCAAGAGCGCGTCGGTAAACACCGCCTTGAGCAAGCTCGACCCTTTCATGACGCAGTTGGTCAGATCAGCGGCAGAGAAATCAGCATTGCTGAAATCGCCCTCTGCGAGCATGGCTCGCTGCAACGTAGCACCGCGAAAGAGTGCATCCTGAGCCTTGCATTCAGCCAGCATTGACCAGGGCATCGTGCAGTCAGAAAAATCTGCTTGCGCGAGACTGCAGCCGATAAAAGAGGCGTTTTCGAGATTGCCTCCGCGAAACGTGGCGGCGGTGAGGTCGCACTGCACCACAGGAGATTGAAAAAGAATAATGCCTGTGGCGCGCAGGCCAGCCATCTGACAATTCTGAAAGAGCGACTGAGAAATATTCGCACCTTCCAGATTGACCCCGCAAAGATTCACATTGATAAACACCGCGCGCCTGCAACTGATTTTTGACAGATCGCGGTGGGAGAGATCGACATCTCTGAGCATGCAGCCATCGAGCGACTGTTTTGCAGCGATGCGTGCTTCGGCCTGCTTGCGGGACAGCGGCGTCATCTTTACGTCGTCATGGTCATCGAGTGAAAACTTCATCGCCGTCCTCCGGCAATCTGTTCGAGGAGCGAATCGGTGGCTTCGGCACCTTCCCACGTTGCCCGAAGTAAAACGGCATCCCAGAAGCCGGCTTCGTAGAGATTCGCGCCATCGAGGCTCGCATCGGTGAGATCGGCCCGATCAAACCCCGTTCGCAGAAGGTTGGCATTGGTCAAGACCGCGCCGTTCATTCTGGCATCCTCAAACACCCCCTGCGCAAGATCGCAGCGATCGAAGATGGCTTCCTGAAGCTGGGATTCTGGAAACCTCGCCCGCACCAGCGAAGCCTGTTGGAAGTTGGCCTTCTTGAGAATGGATCCCTTCCAGATCGAGCCGTCGGCCTTGATTCGCTTGAGATCGGCATTGCAAAAATCGGCGCCGTGGCCGGCTCGCAGACGCGAGAGATCGGAATCGGTCATGCGGATCCCGCTGGCTTTTGCAAAGCTCACATTGGCATCAGGAAGCTGTGTGTTTGTGAAATCTGCATCCGTGAGAATGGCTCTGCGAAAGACGGCCTGCGGAAGTATCGAACCAGAAAAGTTTGAGCCGGCCAGAATCGCCTCGGTGAAGTCGACAAGCGTTCCCATGGAGCCTGAAAAATCGGCTCCTGTCAGATCCAAGCGGCTCAGCTTGGCCTGCGTCAGTGAAGTTTGTTTCCAGAGGGCGCCGACCACGATCGCTTTTTGTAAATCGGCATGATCCAGCCGCGCCGCCGTGAGATCGGCACCGCTCAAATCGGCACCGCACAAATTGGCTCCCGACAAGTCGGCCCCACAGAGCTTGGCACCGACAAACTTTGCCTCTTGCAGGATCGCTCCTGCAAACGAAACGCCCGAGAGATCCAGGCCGGAAAAATCCGCGCCCCGTAGCTTGGCTTTTGCAAAGCCCTCCTTACGCGCCGCTTCCAGATCAAAATTGGTCGGGTCGATCACTTTTTTGGGAGGAAACGCAGCGGCAATTTTGGCATCAAACTCAGCTTTGAGTGTGGCCACTTTTGCTGGGAGGGCTAGCACATCGGCAATCCCTTGCGAGAAGAGCGACGATGCTTTCGTTGCACTTTCTATCTGCTCGGCAGTGGCCCGAGGATTGTTCTGCAGCGACTTGAGCACTTCGGCCAGTTGCTTTTCACCGCTTTGCTTGGCGGCAGCCACGGCAGCCTCAAACTCCTGCGGCGGGGGCGGCACATGCCCGGCTGCCTTGAGCTTGGCCATAGGCTCGGCAATCTGCTCTTGGGCGAAGGCCTCCACCTCGGCAATTTCTTTCTTCACAGCTTCGAGCTTGGCCTCCATGCCAGCTTTCATGGCCGCAAAATCTGGTCGCTCGCGGGCCATCTCTGGCGGAGCCGCTGCGACCACCGGTTCCTGTGCAAACATCGCCTCGTAATATGCCAGCGGGTGATCGGGCTCATCGAGGGGCTCCAGCAGCACAAGCAGGCTCTCAACGTCGCGCAGTTTGACCGATCGCACCGGCGTGCGTCCGCGCCATACAAGCGACATTTTTTCCTGATCCATGTCGACCCAAAGCGTGTCGAGCGAGAGCGGCACCTCACACACAATCGGAGCTTGCAAATCAAAATCGCCGAGTTGCTTGGCCACAAAGCATCTCGCCCGCACGCCCGGCAGCCGAGTCGAATAGAGCGCATGCTCGGGGTGCATATTTTCAAATTGCAGCGACTCATCCCCTTTGAAAAATCGTTCGATCCACTGATCTGGCGAAGCGGCATTAAAGAATGTGTAGTCGAAGTTGTCGGGCAGCCAAGGCCAGCGATGCCGCTCCCACTGGCCGTCTGGCCCACGCAGCTTTTCGCTCCGCTGCGGCCATGCTGGCGGGATCGGCCCAAAGCCAGCCGGCTGCGCCTCGGCCGAGTATTTTAAGGCATGGTCGCCGGGCACTTCCAGATTGGGCATCGCATCGGTTTGATAGCCGCGGCCCACGGGATTATAGCGATACTCAAGGCCTCCCCACGCATGCGTATAACTCAGCGGCACTTGCTTGACAGGCGAAGCGGGGCCGGGTTTCTTGTGCCCCACGAATGTTTTCTGCCACACACGATCGCCGATCACATCGAGCGATTTGGAAGCGGCACCCACCTGCATGCGCACCTGAAACGAATCGACCGGTTTTCCCGGCGGGCAATGGGCTGTGCCAACAGCTAAAAATTCACCGTAAGGCTTATACGGCACCCAGTCGGAGGCATACGAAATCCCATGGTGGGGATTGCCATCGATGGCGATATCGGCCGACCCCATCACAGGCCCGTCCGCCCATGGAATGGGAACCTCATCTGGCCGCAGCCGGTAGATCGCTTTGACAAAAAAACTTGCCCCCAACCCTGCGCCAGCCCCCGGTTGGTCATCCGGAAAGTTGGCAATGACCCAGCCCGTGGCAATCGTATCCTTATTTTTACAAATGATTTTCATGCGTGGTGTTTCTGCGCGGCGTTATGCCAATTCACTCAAATTCAATTAATGGCCCACTTATAGCAACTCCGGTCGGAAGCACCTGTATTATCCCTGCACCACCCACAACAATCATCGCACTTTCTTCGCAGTTTAACGAGTAGCTGCCGGACGTAATGCTCTTACTGATAGCCCACTCCTCAGTTGAAGTTTCACCAGTGGTTTTTTCTGCGTCGTAAGTGGTATCTCTAGATAGTCCAAATTCTTTTAAATTCTCAATTCGATTTGTGGCGATGTCGATAATTTGAGTCCGGTCCATTATGGTATCCGTTACAATATTTTTCGCATTCGTTTCAGCTAGCTTCCCGAAGTTAGTTACTGCCCCCGCCTGCACGGTAGTTACCGCAGCCGCCTGGATCGCAAGTTTGTATCCTAAAGATATATCGATATTTAAACCGACCCTTACATCAATAGCTGCCCCCGTAACTATCCGAGTGAAGGCTAGATAATAACCAAAGAGAGAGCCAAGCACGGATTCGGTATGATCGCCAAGCTTTTCTAAAACAGTCTCGCCCGCCGTTGATGTTCCAGCATCGCCCGTCGTTGATATTTCCGTAGCTCCATCAGTTGTTAATTCAAGGGCCATCGTAAAAGTCCTTTCTTGAAAACATGCGAAGATCAATCGCACCGAACACTGCGGTTGTATCCAATCGCACCGACAATAGCAAACATTTCTTGTCAACCATTCTTGTCAAAAGCGTTGACGCTTTTGACAAGAACGCAAAGCACTTTTCATTCGATTCGCCATCCAGCACAGACGAGGCAGACCCAGCTGGGGAGTAACGCAAGATTCCCCAGCGGTGCGATCCCAGCGAAGATTGTGTTCGGTCAGATACCGCAAACGCCGCCAAGCAGCCGCTGAAGAGAATCGTGCCTACGCTTACTGCTACTGAACCGACTGACTGCGGGCCACACGGAAACCCAGGTTAGAAGCTGCGGTCACGATTCTGCGATGACGCTGCTTTCGTAGGCACCGCTATCAGCCAAGATCAATTATCGGAGCGTCAAGACTTACTTCTCCTGCAAGTACACTGTGAGTTCCAGCAACAGTGACAGCAACGGAGTCGGCGGTTTGCGAGAGTGTTCCAGCGACAACAACCTCATCTCCTGATGTACAGGAGAAATAAGACAGCCTATCTATAGAATCGTCCCCGACGGTGGAATCTCTCGAGACTATCGATTCGGAAACAGATTCGCGTACTGAAACGTCATCGTCCACAACAGCTGCCTGCGAAGCGATATACTTAGTATAAAAATTACAGATTTTGGTCGCCGTTGAGGAATAATAATTTTTAGCGAACCAAGATTCAGTTGTGGCAGCACGTCCTACTTTATAAGTGTCCGCCATAAAGAACTCACACTTGAGCCCCATGTCCAGCGTTATATCCAAACCCGTAATGAACTTCGTGTAGGCAATATAATAGTTCCACGCGAGGCCAAAGACGTTTGTGATTTTATATCCCTCGATCGATTGGCTCCACGTCGATGAGTCTATGATCGTGGCGTACTTTTCTTTCCATGTGAAAGCCATAGCAAAGGCCCTTTCTTGAGAACATTCAGAGATCAATCGCACCGAACACTTTGGTTGTATCCAATCGCACCGACACCAGCAACCATTCTTGTGAAAAAAGTGTTGACGCTTTTGACAAGAAGTCAACGCACTTTTCATTCGATCCGCCATCCAGCACAGACTAAGAACATCCATCCGGCGAGTAGCACAAGGCTCCCCAGCGGTACGATTGCAGCGAAGATTGTTCGGCCAGATATCGCAAGCGCCGCCAGGCAACCGCTGAAGAGAATCGTGCCCACCAGAAAGAGCACTCCTGCGGTCGCCAGCAGGCCTCCGGCGGCACTCGCCTGAGGAGCCAACGACAGGGCGCCAGTCACAAGAAGCACGAGTGAATGAAAGAGCCAGGAACGAAGCGCCATCTCCCAGTTGCGGGCCTGCACAGGGGAACTACAAACGCTCGCGATCACATGGGCTGATAAAGTGCCGGCCAATATGCCAATGCCGCCGAGCACTGCACCAGAAATAATCAAAAATGAACTCATAGCAAACGCACCGTGCAGACTAGCAAGCACAGGCTACGACGCATTTCCGATTTTGAGTAGTGTGTCATCCTGCGGAGAATAGATCGTTACAAGCTGCGCACCGCTGGTGGGATCCAGAGAGATATAATTCCCGCCGTCGTCTTGAATGATCGAGTGAGTCGCGTTGTCTGGCAGCGACAGTGGCGGCATTTGGCTGGCGTTGTAGACGCACCCCACGATCATCGGCCGATTGGGATCTCCCTCCTCAAAGGCCACCACCACCTCGTTGCCGATCCGCGGCGTAAAGAGCGAGCCCCACTGATTTCCGGCAGAGATCTGCGACACCCGCAGCCAGCAGGAACTGTTCTCGTTGTTCTGGCCGACACGATCCCAGTGAAACTGCACCTTCACCCGCCCATATTCATCGGTGTAGGGAGTGGTCGGGTTCTGACCCGACGGGCCAACCACCACGGCCGTTTGAACGCCGTGAATCAACGGTTTTTTTGTGCTGCTGGTGGAGCGATACTGCGTGGTCAGAGGGATGGCAGAAAATTCGCAGTCGTATTCATACCGATCCGATGCATCGCTCCGGCTGCCGGGCGTTGCATCGGCGAGCTTCATTTCAAGTCGCATCCGAGTGGTCAGATAGGTCTGATTCTCAGCCCGAACAGGAAAGTCCGACAGCGTAAATGAATAGCCAGCCGAAAGGCCCCAGCAATACGCCTTGCCGTGATACTGCGTCTGCTGGCAATTGGTCTCGTCGATCCGAATGGTCGCATAGTTGTCACCATCGCTTTGCACCTGAAACCCGCCAGGATAATCAAACATCTCAAGCGATCCATTGGCGTATTGCTGCGGCACTGTTTCGGTCGACAGGAGCGCAGAACTGGGGTTTGTAAAATTGAAATCCTTGACGGCATACGACCCAGGCTGCACGGATTGATCGAGATTCCACTGGTAGATCTCTTCGGCCACCAGCGACCCTGTGCCACTGGCTGCGTAGGGAATTGTGGAATACCCTGGAAATGACGAATGATTGCTGAATGAGTCGCACAGAGCGAGCGTATGGCTGCCGCTTGCATGCTCAAAAAAGTAGTATGTCCCTACGTTTTCTATCAACCGACTCGCAAAAGCAAAGAGCGTTTCCCGGTATTGCACGCAGTAGTCCCACGTGCGGACGTAGTTGATTCCATTCAGGCTGAAATCTGAAAAGCCCGCATCGTTAAAAACTTGCGAAAGAATTTCTCGCGACGTCATCGATTGAAAAATCTGCGAATTGGATGTTTTGTCCAAGAGCAACAGCCACGGCACCGCTGTCAAACGGTAGCGACTCGCTGCAGCCACCGTTCCGATTCGTTGAAAGCGGCTCACCAGACCGTTGAACGGTCGCTTGGAGCCGTCTGGAAGCGTCACGGTGACGGTCACCGATTGACCAAGGAGCTGCGTAAAATCGATGTCGAGCGTCGAGCTTTCCAGTTCGAGGACCATTTCAAATGGCCTGCCGAGTTCCTCGCGATAGGAAAATCCCTGCAGAGAAAACGCATCGCTTCCCAGCGGCGTTTGGAGCGTCACGCTCTCGGTAGAAAGTTCACGATTGCTTGTGGCAGGGCTCATAAGCGGGCTTGCCTCAACGATGCAAAAGAAATGTTAGTGACAAGGAAAGAGAGATCGAAAGATTAGAATAGGGCGCCCAATGCCAGGTCCGCAAGCGTCTGGTGTTTCTCACGCCGCGGTTGGCTGAAGCCAAGTTAGCGGGTCGGGCAGCGACGAGGTCAATCTATTGCATCACAAGTGCATCACAAGGCAAAGCGTATCGGTGCGGTCGAGCGGCAATTCATCGAAGGCTTCATAACGGTATTGAACCGAGAAGTCGACCAGATCGCGCAGGTCTTCATATTCCGCCTGTTATGCGTCCAGCGGCGGCGACACCCCGTTCGGCTTCGAGGCGATCGTTGTATCAATGGATATGCTGCGGCTCTTCGAGGAGGAGTATGTAGAGACGCCTCCGCCGGGAAGTGCGATGCTCACTTTGGTCTTCGCGGCTTGAGCCTTGATGGTCTCGCAGCCTGTGGATAGGCTGCATGCTGGAGAAATACCATTGAGCATCGCCCACCAGAAAACTGAAGCCGTGGCGACGAGAGCGTGGGCTGTAGATCGAATGATCTACGTGGAATTGACCGATCAGCGGATCGTGGGCTTTCCTGCGAATCGATTTCGCCGCCTGCGCGATGCCAGCGAGCGTGAACTGGCGGATGTGCGACTCGAGGTTGCTGGCACTGCACTGCGCTGGGAATCGCTCGATGAGGACATCACGATCGAAGGCGTGGTGGCTGGCCGATTCCAATTGCCGCCGGTAGTGTAGTGGGCTGATTATCTGCGCCGGTCGGGTGGAACCCCCGAACAGAGTTTCTATTCAGCTCTCCGCCGACGGTTTGTCAAGTTCGAGCAATGGGGAAAAGGAGTTGCGACCGTCTGCGAACGTGGCGATTCAACGGTCAGCCTGTCAAGCGTCCAGCGGCGGCGACACCCAGCGTTCGGCTTCGAGGCGATCGTTGTCGGTGCGTCGAACTCTCTTGAGATTGGCGCCAGACCAGTCTGCTTGGGCGTCTTGGATCGCATGAAGATTCGCCCCGGAAAGATCGGCTTTTGAAAAGCTCGCGCCCTCGACGATTGCGTAGGAGAAATCTGCAAACGCAAGCTTGGCTTGCTCGAAGCTCGCGCCCGCCGCCCGCGCCTGCGACCAGTTGGATTGCATCAATGTGCAGCCGGTAAACATCGTCTGCAAAGCGCTCGCGTCGACAAACACCGCCTGATGCAGCGAAGCCTCGCGGCAGTCGGCGCCGTCGAGCGTGGCGGCCGAAAAATTTGCGTTGTCGGCAACGCAGCGAACGAGCGTTGCTGCTGTGAGCGTGCCGCCGCCGAGATTGCAGCGACTGAGATTCGCTCCTGAGAGATTCGCCCCCGACAGATCGATGCCCGTCATCACCGAATCGTGAAAATCCATTTCCGACAGATCCAGCCCAGCCAGCACGACCGCACGCAACTCGCACATCTTGAACCGAGTCTGCGCAAGAACAGCTTCGTGGAGCGGCATGCTGTCAAAGCAGGTGCGGTGAAATTGCACGGCCGTGAAATTCGTCTGCATCAACTGTGCGCCATCAAACTCGCCCCACTCGACGGTCGAAGCAGTAAAGTCTGCGGCCGAAAGGTTGGCATCCCGAAAACTGGTGTGATCCTGCAACGATTCACAGAGATTCGCTCCGCTCAGGTTGCAGCGGGCAAAGGAGGCGTTTTGCAGACAGGCTTTTGTGAGCGTCGCAAAGCGGAAGTCGCACTCGGTAAACGAGCAGCCGGCAAGATCGCTCGAGTCGCCGGCAAACTTTTGAAAATCAGCTTTTTCAAACTGCGCCTTGGAGATCACGGCCCGCTCTAATTGTTGTCCTTGAAACTGGCTGAGGGAAAAATCTGCTCCGCTACAAGTAGCTCCATCGAGCAAAGCGTCGGTGAGAATCGCCTCGCGAAAGTGTGCCCCGGTGGCATCGGCGCCACGCAACACTGCGCCGCTGAGATCACATTTTTTAAGGCTCGTGCCCGCCAGACGGGAGCCAATCAGAGTGGCGCGCGAGAGATTGGCCTGATCGAGAAATGCGCCGCTCAAGTCGCACTGCGAAAGATCGGTGCCGGAGAGATCGCTTTTTAAGAGCATCGTTTTGATAAACGACGTTCCCTTCAGCACCAGCCCAGACATGTTGCATTCGAGTAATTGAAAACCATCGCACACCGCCGGCAAACGCGACTCGGTGAGGTTGCATTCGTTGAGAATCGTTTCCGAAAATCTGGCTGCCGAAAAATCGGCGCCGATCAGCGAGCAGCTCAGCAGTCGCGCTCCAGTCAGCAGCGTGCCCTGAAAGCTCGACCGCTCGAACGAGCACTTCATGAAGTTCACGCCGGAGAGATCGGCATCCAGAAAAGACGCTGCCTCAAACCGCGATTCGGGAGCAAACGATTTCGCCATCTGGCTGCCATCAAACGAAACATTCGCGCCGCTGCACATGAGCAGGCCCACCTGTTCCATCCGACATTTATTCAGACGGATGCCCGTGAGATCGCAGGAGGTGAGGACGGCGTCGGAAAGATCGCACGTGTCCAAGCGGCAGTTTTTCAGGTTGCACTCGACGGCGTTGCAATGCGTCAGGCTGGCTTGGCTGGCGTGGCTGGCGACAAACGAACACTGTGTCAGCACTGTGCGATCGAGCGCCGCGCCAGAGAGATTAGAGCCGTCAAAATTGACCATCGTCAGCTGCGAGTTGCGGAAACTGCAGCCGGAAAGATCGCGTCCCGACAGATCGACCATTTGAATGATCACGTTGTCGAGCACCGCGCCCGGGATCGCTCGCTCGAGCACCTCAGCTGACGAGAGCGCCGTGAATACCGGGAGAGCTTCTTGAGTGTCGAACATATTCTCAGGCATGATGTGTTAGCGATCGAAACGAGTGCGTTTGATATTCGCCCCTTGATGCGTGGCCCCTTCGAACGTTGCCTCCCAGAGCCCGGCCTCGAAGAGATTCGAGCCATCGAGGCAGGCGTTTGTCAGATTCGCGCGGTCAAATGTGGCTCGCAGCAGATTGGCATTTGAGAGCAGGCCCGATTCGATATTCGCATCGTCAAAAACCGCATGGGCCAGATTGCAGCGATCAAGCCGGATGCCTCGGAGCGAGGCTTCGGAAAATTGTGCCCGCCGCAGCGTGGCCTGCTGAAAGTCGGCGTCGTCGAGCGTGGACGTGCCCCAGGCAGAATCATCGGCCATCGCGCCGTTTGCAACGGCACCGGTGAAATCTGCTTTTTCGCGCGCTCGCAGGTTGGTGAGCAAAGCGCCACGCATTACGATACCCGCCGCGTGGGCGCCGCCAAAATCAGCCCGTTCGAGCTTGGCATTGGAAAAATCAGCCCGTTCCACGTTTGCACCGGTAAAATCGGCTCGTTCGAGAGAGGCATTCACAAACGACGATTCCGTGAGCACGGCCTTTGAAAAATCGGCCCACAGGCCGCTGACACCGGAAAAATCTGCTCCCGACAGCAGGAGCCCCGAAAATTTTGCTTTTGACAGCGAGGCCCCAGCCCAGAGCGTGCCCGAGACGAGGGCGGCTGTGAGATCGGCATTGTCGAGCGTGGCTGCGCGCAGATCGGCGTCGGTGAGAAGAGCGCCGGTAAGATTCGCACCTGAAAAATTGGCCCGCGTGAGTTTGGCTTTGAGAAAGTTTGCTCCCGCGAGCGTGGCACCTTGAAAGTCGACGCCTGAAAGATCGAGCCCCGAGAAGTCGACACCGGCCAGATCAAATTTCGCAAAGCCCACAGTGCGGGCTGCCTCCAGATTGATCGGTATGCCGGGAGGAAGTTTTCTGACTTTGAGAAACTCTGGCGGAATCTGCGAGAGGATCGCCTCCTCGCGGGCTTTTAATTCGGCCGGCAATCCAGCGATCAGGGCCGCCGCTTCTTCCATGCCGGCAAGGGCCTGCTTCACAGTTTCTATTTCCCGCGACACGTCAAAATCGGTGAATGCTTCGAGCGTGGCGAGTTCTTTTTTCAGTTCGACGATTGCCGCCTCTGGGGTTGCACTCGAAGTGTAGCCGGTGGTCATATCGGGAATATTCAGATCCATTCCTGCCGCTTTTGCTTCGGCAACGGCCTGCTCGGTTTTGGCAGCCACAAATGCTTCGGTCTGGGCCAATTTTTCGGCCATCATTTTTTCAAAATCGGCTCGCTCTTTCGCCCCTTGAGCAATGGCGGCATCGATCTGGGCTCGCACGGCTGCCGCGTCGAACGGAGGCGATTCCACGGCGGGAGCCAACTGCTCGGCGAGCAATCCCTGATAGTGTTCGATGCTCAAGTCTGGGCCGTCGAGCGGTTCGAGCAATGAGAGCACATGCTCGACGTCGAGCATTTTGAGCGATGATACCGGCAGGAGTCCCCGCCAGATGAGCACCATCTTTTCCTGATTCATGTCGATCCAGACCGTGTCGAGATTGAGCGGCACCTCGCGAAACACCGGCTGGCCCTGCGGCTCGCTCTGGCTTCCTGCACTTTGTTCGCCGATGTGCTGCGAGACAAAGCATCGCGCCCGAGTGTTTGGCAGCTGTGTCCGATAGAGTGGAACCTCCGGATGCATCTGTTCCAAAACGATCGATTCATTCCCGTGGAAATAGCCGTCTATCCACTGATCGTCCGGCGCAGCCATGAAAAAGCGGTAGTCAAAATCAGGCGGTAGCCACGGCCAATGATCGCGAACCCAGCGGGAATTATATTTCACCATCCGCTTGTGCCGCTGCGCCCATGCACTTGGGATCGGACCAAATCCAGCCGGCAGGGCCTTAGACCAGCGGGTTTCCACCCAATCCCCAGCGATTTCCAGATTGTGCATCGCCTCGCCGACGCGGCCGCAGCCCAGCGGATTTTTGGCATAGGTCGGATCGCCCCACGCTCGGTCATATGTCAGCGGAATTGTGTCGAATTCCGCCGCCGGGCCGGGCTTCGATCGCAAAAGCGTCGGCAGCCAGGAGCGATTGCCGACCACCTCGATCCGCTTGACATACTCGCCAATCTGCACGCTCACGCCGCATTTATTGTCGCTGCCACGACCAGCGTGGTGCGCCGTGCCGATCACGATAAATTCGCCCCCGGGCTTATGCGGCACATAGTCAGTCGGATAGGCAAGGCCTCTGGCGGGGTCGTCATGCGGCAGATCGCCGCTAGGAATAACAGGCTTTTCTGTACATAATTCGGGAGCCTCGCCGTGCCGCAACCGATACTCCCCCCGCACAAAAAACGTGGCCATCAAACCGCGAGGTTCATCTTCCAGCGGCTTTTTTTTCGAGCCCGCCATTTTCGACACGAGCCAGCCGAGTTCGTAGCCCAAACGTTCTTGCGGGAGAATTTTCATGGCAGTTTCATGGCAGGAAGTTGGCACAAGAACAGGTGAACAATGGCGGCAGACGCTTCAATCCGTCGGAAACAACCTCATAATGGGGCACAATACACGTACACAGTCAGATAGTCGCCATGCGCTAAATCATCTCTATCCAATTTTAACAATTGCTCCATTTATCCAGGCTGGACCTTTGCTTAAAATAGTAGCACTTGTAGTTGCCGTTATTTTCACACTTATACCATTCAACATAGTTGGCCCCACTGTGCTACCACACGTCGTGCTAATTCCGATAAAAGTAGCATCGCCGGTCGCAACATGCATAATTTTCCCTACCCTGATTTCGTGCTCCATGCCAATTCTATTGATTTTCGTTGCGATCGTCTGGATCTCTTCTTCTATAAGCTCCACCGTTTTCTTAGCCGCTTTCAGTTCCTCATCCAAAAGTTCCTTCTTCTGAGCGGCAGTCGTCCATCGTTCTGTTTCGTCAATCTCATAATAAGGCCCACGCGAAAGACGCACCGCCTTGGCGGAGGTCACGTCGACAGTTCCAAAGTAGTTAATCCCCACTCTAAGTCCGAAGTAGCTATCGATCCCCATGCCCACGGTGGTATTCGTGCTCATCCCAAGAACCGTAAAGAAATTGATGCCTTCAATAAGTGTATTAGACACCCCAGTTTGTTTCCATCCCATATTTCCGAACATGTGAGTAGTGGCATCGCCTTCTTGATACAACCAGCTGCTGCCAATAGTATGTAAAGCGGAGTCCCCCTCTGTTCCGTTTGAGTGTACTACCTCCACGCCCGTAGTATTTTTCCAATTATTAAAATTGCTCCAGTAATCACTCACGATACACTTACTTTCTACGTTGTTGTTATTGTTATTGGAAACTCAATTCACGCACTGCCCATCGCCATGCGATTAGTCGGGCTCTCGCGAATCTCCGATCATCCAAAAGTTTGTTTTATACGCCGTCAGAATCGTAACTGACTCGGCCCCCTCTTTTGAATCGAGAACGATAAAATTCCCAGCTACGTCCTTGACAATCGTCTTGAGCGAGTCGTCTGGCAGCGATCGCGGCGGCTTGTTGTCGGCGTTGTAAACATTGCCGACGATGATCGGCCGATCCGGGTGGCCGTCTTCAAAGGCCACGATCACTTCGTTGCCGACAAGCGGTAGAAAGATGCTGCCCCAACCGCTGCCAGCGGAAGGTTGCGAACAAC
>QWOQ01000011.1 GCA_003669585.1 Planctomycetota bacterium
AACACTTCCCGATCCGATGATCAGGCTATTGGTTTCATTGACAGTGAGCGATTCTCCTGAATCGTTGATCAGAGCCACTAGCGTTGTGATATTCGTATTGAGCGACGACGTGGTGTTGGCCGTGACATTGAGAATATTGCCGGTGATCATGCCAGTGGCTGTGAGTCCGCCGCTGGCCAGATTCAGTGTGATATTGCCGTTATTGGTCAGAATATTCCCGCCATCAATCGTGAGATCGTCGGCTTCATTCACGATCAGTGAACTGCCTGCAAACGTTAGATTGGCAGTGACCGAACCGATGGCGGTATTCACCGTGACACTATTTTGAGCGAGAACGCTCAAGACGTTGCCGGTAATAAGCCCCGCGCCGCTGATGCCGCCCAAGCTCGTATTGAGCGAAACATTTCCAGCGATGCCGGCATTGATAGCTCCGGTGACAGCGAGACTCCCGGTTGCCAGATTGATCGAGACGTTGCCGTCGTTGGTGATAACTTCGGCGGTGTCGATCGTGAGATTATTGGCTTCATTTATAATCAGTGAACTGCCCGCAAACGTTAGATTGGCAGTGACCGAAACGATAGCGGTATTCACAGCAACACTATTTTGAGCGAGAACGCTCAGCAGATCGCCAGTGATAAGCCCCGCGCCGCTAATGCCGCCCAGGCTCGTATTGAGCGAGACATCTCCAAGGGTGCCGGCATTGATGGCTCCGGTAACAGCGAGATTCCCGGTCGCCAGATTGATCGAAACTGGTCCGTTGTTGGCAATAACGTGAGAGATCCCGATCTCTAGGTCATCGGTTTCTTCTACCGAAAGAGAACCCCCGCTGCCAGTGATGTTGGCCGACAACGTGGTGACGTTTGTCGTTACCACGGCGGATGTTTTTGCCAAAAGAATAAGATCGCTGCCAGTGATACCGGGCAACGGCGTGATTGACAGATCGATCCCGCCAGCAATCGCATAAAGGCTCACGTTGGCAACGCCGGCATCAAGGATCCCGCCAACAGGTGAATTGAGGTTGCCTAATGTGAGACTCAAAGAAATATCGCCATCATTTGTTGTCACGTTGCCCGAACCGATTGAAAGCCCATTGGTTTCTTCAATAACCAGAGGAGCACCTTGGCCCAGCAGCAATGCAGTGAGTGAAGAAATAGTCGTATTCACAGTTGCATAGTCATTGGCTATTAGAGAAAGTAGATTTCCGACCACGTCCTGACCCAACACGGTGGCGTTCGTTAAATCAATGCCACCAGCGGATGCATTGAGCGTGATATCGCCGGAACCGGCATTGATGCTGCCACCCAGAGTGTTTTCAAGATCCCCTGTGGTCAGATTGATCGAGATGACACCGTTATTGGTGGTGACATTTCCAGAACCAATATCGAGACTGCTTGCTTCCTGAACGGACAAGGATGCAAGATTATTTTGAATCTTTGCGACAAGCGATGTGATATTCGTATTGAGCGACGAAGTGGTGTTGGCCGTAACGTTGAGAACGTTGCCAGTGATCGTGCCGACGGCTGTGAGTCCGCCGCTGGCCAGATTCAGTGTGATATTGCCGTTATTGGTCAGAATATTGCCGCCATCAATCGTGAGATCGTCGGCTTCATTCACAATCAGTGAACTGCCTGCAAACGTTAGATTGGCAGTGACCGAACCGATAGCGGTATTCACCGTGACACTATTTTGAGCGAGAACGCTCAGCAGATCGCCGGTAATAAGCCCTGCGCCGCTGATGCCGCCCAGACTCGTATTGAGCGAAACATTTCCAAGGGTGCCGGCATTGATGGCTCCGGTAACAGTCAGACTCCCGGTTGCCAGATTGATCGAAGTAGTACCGTTGTTGGTGACAACGTTATTCGATCCAATTGTCAGATTGTCAGCCTCGTTGATTGTGAACGAAGCGAGGTTGTCTTGAATGTTGGCAACGAGCGAGGTGACATTGGTCGTAAGGCTTGAAGATGTGTTGGCGGTGACATTGAGAATGTTGCCGGTGATCGTGCCGGTGGCGGTGAGTCCGCCGCTGGCCAGATTCAGTGTGATATTGCCGTTATTGGTCAGAATATTGCCGCCATCAATCGTGAGACTGTCGGCTTCATTCACGATCAGTGAACTGCCCGCAAACGTTAGATTGGCAGTGACCGAACTGATAGCGGTATTTACAGTGACACTGTTTTGAGCCAGAACGCTCAAGACGTTGCCGGTGATAAGCCCCGTGCCGCTGATGCCGCCCAGACTCGTATTGAGCGAGACATTTCCAAGAACGCCGGCATTGATGGCTCCGGTAACAGAGAGATTCCCGGTTGCCAGATGAATCGAAGTAGCGCCGTTGTTGGTGACGACGCTGCCCGATCCAATTGTCAGATTGTCAGCCTCGTTAATTGTGAACGAAGCGAGGTTGTCTTGAATATTGGCAACGAGCGAAGTGACATTGGTCGTAAGGCTTGAGGATGTGTTGGCCGTGATATTGAGAATATTGCCGGTGATCGTGCCGACGGCTGTGAGTCCGCCGCTGGCCAGATTGAGTGTGATATTGCCGTTATTGGTCAGAATGTCAGCGGCATCGATGGTAAGGTCGTCTGCCTCGTTGATGGTGAAGCTTTTTTGAACACCGGTGATATTGGCAGAGACAGAACTGACAATGGTCTGAACGACGGCATCATTGAGCGATTGCACGTCGAGCAGCGACGCCGTAATAAGCCCGATACCGGAAATCCCGCCATTGATTGATGAAAGAGTTGTGCTGGCGTTTCCCGAGGTCACATTTCCAGTGAGGACAAGATCACCAGCGGCTTGAAGGCCGGTCACAATTGTGATGTCGCCGTTGCTGGTGGCGACATTGCCCGAACTAACAGAAAATCCGTCGTATTCGGCCACAAGAAGACTTTCGCCAGAGCCGGAAATCTTCGCTTGCAGAGAATTGACTTTTGTTCTCAGCGACGTGGAATTTTGGGCTAAAACGATGAACTGATTGCCAACGATTTGGTCGTAACTCATCGACGAATTGATGTCGATTCCACCGGCGGTTGCATTGAGTGTGACGTTGCCCGTTCCGGCATTAATCTGTCCGAGGGCACTCAAATTACCGGAGGCCAGATTTATTGTGATCGCACCGTTGTTGGTGATAACATTCGCAGAACCGATGGAAAGCGAACTGTTTTCGAGAACGGTGAGCGAATTTCCGGCACCTCCAATATTTGCAACGAGCTGATCAACCGACGTTGATACGTTGGCATTATGGAGTGAGTCGATGACGAGGTTGCCACCATAAATCGAGCCACCGGTTGTGCTAATCGAGCCATTGGCGACATTGAGTGTGACGTTTCCAGAATTGTTCGGGCCGGCTGTTACATTGCCATTGAGAACAAGGTTTGCAACTGCGGGCGTTGCGTTTCCAGTGCCATTGATCGTGACAGTGATGTTGCCACTCTTGGTTGTCAGACTGTTGACGCCGGTGGTGACTGTGCGGGTGAGCACGATGTCGTTGCCGATTCCGGTCACATTCCCAGAGACATTGTTATAGAGCCAGGTCGAGTCAGAAGGCTGCGACTGTGCAACCCAAGTCAGATTTCCAGCGGCAACAATTCCTGAACCAGTGATGATTCCATTGGCTCCATTGAGCGTGACATCTCCAAGATTTCCAGGTCCAGCGAGAATATTTCCAAGAATGCTCAAATTGCCGGTGCCGCTGGTGCCCACGATGAGCGAAATTGGACCGTTGGCCGTTTCCGCGTTGCTCGATAACGGAACTTCGAGGGAATCGTATTCAGAAACGCTCAGGCCGGCGACGTTGCCGGCATCGGTGATGTTTGCGATAAGCGAGGTGACATTCGAGAGAAGAGAAGCCCCGCTCATGGCCGTGACGTTGAGAACGTTTCCAGTAATGAGGCCTGTTCCAAAAATTGATCCGTTTGTGACGTTCAATGTGACATCGCTGGTGCCGCCCGGGACTGAATAACCAGCGGTAACCGGACCTGCAAGATTCAGGCTGCCCGTGGTGCCACTGAGCTTCACGTCAATTGTGCCGCTATCGGTTTTCAGTCCAAAGACGGTGAGATTTGAATTGGTGGATCGATCAATGGCAATGGAGTTGCCCGGGCCGGTGACCGCAGCGGTCAGTCCGGAATAGATCCAATTTGCCTGATTTAAAACTGATGGCTGATTGATCGCAGTCCAATCGAGATTGCCCACACCGAGTGTTCCGGCGGTCAAATTTCCAGTGCCTATGATCAGTCCGTTGGAAACATTGAGCGTGATGTTTGACGCGCCGCCGGCCGACAGATTGCCCGATAAATTTAAGTCACCAGCACCCCCGGTTCCAACATCAATCGAGATAGGACCGTTTATTGTGGTAACATTGTCTAAAGCGTTGATCGTCAGGCCGTTCGACTCGCTGATAGTAAGACTTCCACCGGAAGCATTCGTCACACTTGCAATCAAATTCGAGACGTTTGTGTTGAGGCTCGACGAATTCTTGGCCACGAGTGTCAGTACGTTTCCAGACACTTGATCTAAGGAAACATTCAATGCAACGCTTCCCGCCGACGCGTTAAGGCTGACATTGCCGGTACCGGTTGAAATGTTTCCACTTCCCGACAGGTTGCCCGTGGCGAGATTGATCGAGAGCGAACCATTGGTAGTCGTAACATTGTTCAAACCAATCGCAAGGTCGGTTGCTTCACTGATTGTGAAGCTATCGCCAGAGTTAGTAACACTTGCATTGAGTGTAGAAATACTCGTATTGAGATTTGACGTATTTTGAGCTTTCACTTCCAGCACGTTGCCAACAATCTGGCTGGCAGTCGAGTTGAGCGTGATATTTCCAAGCGAGACATTGAGCGAGAGATTCGCATTCGGAGCTTTCACCGAACCGGTCCCGGTCAGATTGCCAGTCGCGAGTTGAATGGTAATGTCGCCGGAAGTGGTAACAACGTTGCCCGTGCCGATCTGAAGATCATTTGTTTCCTGAATCACTAGGCCAGACAATGCGCCAGTGATATTGGCCACAAGAGACAAGACGCTCGTGTTGAGGCTTGAACTATTGGCCGCAGTCAGATTCAGAATATTTCCAGAAATCTGCGAAATGGCACCGTTGAGCGTGACGTTTCCAGAGGCTGCCGATAAGGTTATGTTGCCAGTCCCGGCATTGATTTTTCCAGAAACGATGTTGGCGGTAAAATCCGCTCCAGTTCCAAAAGGAAAGAGAGGATCTGGCGAGATAGTGACCGTTGGAGTCGAAGTGTATCCCGTGCCGGCATTTGTCACGATTACGGCGTTTACGCTACTGCCGGCAATGGTCGCAACAGCCGTAGCCCCGGTTCCACCACCACCGGTAATCGATACCAGCGGACCGGATGTGTAATTTACTCCACCGTTGACGAGCGTGAAATCCTTGATAAATCCGCTCGCGAGGTTGCCGGATAAAAGCGTAATCGAAAGAGCGCTATTGTTGGTGACAACACCGTTTTCCCAGAGCGTCAGGTCGTCTGCTTCCACAACGGTGAGCGCTGAATTCCCGTTGGACGTGACGTTTGACTCGAATCCTTGCACATGGGTTTTAAGCGAAGAGTTGTCGAGCGCCGTGACAGCAAGTACGTTTCCAAAAATTTGATTCGAAGAGGTGTTTAGCGTGATATTTCCGAGAATAGTATTCAGTGAAATATTTCCACCAACGGCATTGATGGAACCGGTTCCGGAAAGATTTCCGGTGGCAATATTGATTACAATATTACCACTCGTTGTTGTAACGTTGCCAGTATAAACCAGCAGATCATTTGTTTCTAAAACGGTCAGCGACTCACCGGAACCAGTGATTTTTGCTCGCAGACTCGCGACATTCGTCGAAAGCACAGAACTGTTTTGCGCAGTTACGTTGAGAATATTGCCAGTCACTATTCCTGCCGGCGAAATATTTCCCAGCGGCACATTGAGCGTGATGTTCCCTGCTAATACAGTATTGATGCCGCCAGTTCCGGAGAGATTTCCAGTCGTAAGATTGAGCGTGACTGCGCCGTTATTTGTCGAAATTCCTGAGGATTCAAGAAAAAGATCGGTGGACTCATTGATGATGAGTTGTTTATTGAGGCCCGTAACGGTTGCCGTCAGATTTGCAACGTTTGTGGTCAGAGAAGAATTGTTGGTGGCGTTGACGGTGAGGAACTGACCGGTGACAAGTCCGGCTCCATTGATGTAGCCCGCACTGGTATTGAGCGTCACGTTCCCAAGAATGCCGGCATTGATGCCACCGGTCAGCGTGAGATTGCCACTTGCGAGATTGATCTGAATGTCGCCATTACTCGTTCGCACATTGTTGGCGGTAATGGAAAGATCATCCGTTTCTTCAACGGTCAGGTTATTATTCGCCTGACTGATGTTTGCAGTGAGCGAGGTGACAGAGGTATTCAGGGTCGACGTTGTGTTCGCCGTGACATTCAGCACGTTGGCAGTAATCCGATTCCCCACGCCAACGACCGAACCAACAGGAGTATTCAGCCAGACATTGCCGGCAGATTTCGCATTGATGTTCCCTGTGAGAGTGAGGTTGCCCGTCACTACGTTAATCGTTACGTCGCCGTTATTCGTGAGAATGCTCGAGGCGTTAATCGTAAGGTTATCTGCCTCTGTTATGGTAAGTGACTGTGCATTGCCGGTGATATTTGCGCTTAAGTTTGAAACGCTGGCATTGATTGCAGACGTATTTTGAGCTCGAATTGAAAGGTTTGTCGCAGTGATCACACCGTTATTGCCGCTGATTTTCCCTGTCGCCACGTTCAGAGTGACGTCTTGAGTGCCAGTCGGAGAAGCCGAGATGGGGCCCGAAATAGTGAGATTTGCATTATTCGAAAGATTGAGGGCAACGTTTCCGCTCTTGGTGACAAGACTCAGAATGTTGAGCGAACGGGTGAGATTAATACGGGCATCGTTTGCGGCTCCCGTGATGTTTCCAGTGAGGTTGGTGTAGTTTGCGCTATTGAGAAAATTGGAATCCGCCGTGGAGGTGTAATTGAGCGTGCCGGTTGTCACCGGATACGTTGTTCCATTACTAATAGTCCCGATTGGTACATTCAGCGTGAGCGTATTGCTGCTGCCGGTCAGAATCGTTCCTTCGATGGCAATGTTGCCGGCGGCAGAATTGATCGTAATATCGCCGCTGCTCGCAGTCAGATTTCCGAGCGTGATTCCGTCGGAGTCGTCGATCGTAATAGTGCCGGAAGTGCTCTTTGAATCGGCGTAACCGGTCTTTACGGTAACGTCGATATTGGTTTTCGCCGACAAATTGATGCCGCCGCTAGCAGCATTGCCACCGAGGCCTGTAATGAGCTGGCCGGTCCCGGTGATGCTGCCGCCAACAGCGTTCATCGATACCGTTTGGTTCGGTGCATTGATGGTGCTTGTAAATGCGATGCTTCCGGCGCTTTTGAGTGAGACATTGACACTCGAGGTGAGCGTGGCGTTCACGTTCAGATCGCCTGCACTGGTTGTCAGACTCAAATAGCTTGTGCCGCGACCACCAATGAGCGTTACTGTCGGAGTGCCTGTATATCCAGCTCCGGGAATTATATTAGTGAATCCCGTGACAACACCGCCAGCAATTATGGCATCTGCTGCAGCACCGCTACCGCCACCACCGGTGAACTGCACTGTCGGAGCAACGGTATATCCACTTCCGGCACTTGTAATCGTGACTGCTGTGAGCTTATTAGCAACAATCGTAGCAGTTGCCGTCGCATTACCATTAGGAGCGGAAGTGAAAACCGATGGGCCGAGCGTCAGGGCCTTGCTGTTGGTAAGCGTAAGATTGCTCTTGGTGAGACCCGTCAGATTATTAACGCTTGTACCAAGAGTAAGATCGCCACCGGTACCGCCGTCGTTGATGTCAAGGAGTTGAGCTGTCACGGCGCTACCGGTTTGTGTGCCGTTGAATGTTCCGCTTGGGGCAACAAGAAATGCCGACGTCGCCGCGGTGAGTTTTCCATTGATCACGATGTTCGAGCCGCTGCCTTGCGTAGAAATGTAAGCTGATGAATCAGACGATACATCGGCTGCCATCGTGACATTGCCGCCGGTAGATCGCACGTCCAAAAAAGAGCTTGTGATTTTTGCACTGATATTGATCGCACCGGAACTTTTCAGACTTACTCCCCCTGAAAGAACGGCATTGGTGTCGATCGTCGTGGCTGTTGAAATATCAGTGCCACCGGTGACAGCCGTTCCAACAACGACTGCTTCAACCGCATGCCGATTGTCGCCGCTCGTGCCGACCGTAAGCGTGTGGTTTAAAGCATCTCCAGAACTGAATGTGAATGTTTGATTGGCGGCACTCGCTGCGGTGATCGAGTATGAACAGGTTGCTCCTGATCCGCCGCCGCCGGAAAAGGAAACCGTGTAAGAAGAACCGTAATAACCGAGCCCGGCAGAGGTAACAACAACTCCAACGATCGTGCCACTTGGAATATCCGCAATTCCATATCCGTATCCGTAAGTCGCTATTCCTGAAATTGTGTCACCGGCGTAGCCACCGGAAAACGTCACCGACGGATTGCTCGTGTATGAACTTCCGGCTGCGCTGACATACGCACCGGTGACAGTGTGACTGGTGTCATAAACAATCACATTTTGTGAAGAAACCAATGCGAGGGGACTTGAGAAACTGGGATTATTAGAAACCTGAATGGTATTACCGCCGCCGGTGACTTGGGCATAAGCAGTGTCGCTTGCCGCACTCAGGCCGATGAGAAGGGATCCAGGAATCGCTGTTGTTGACGCGGAAATGGCGAGCAGTTGCCGAGGTTCGAGCGTCTCAAAATTTGAAAACGAAAACCGATTTCGACTCGATGACATGACTGACAGTCTTGGTCGATACGCTGACCACGTGGCGTGTAGTCGACGGCTTCGGCGGCGAGATGCAAAGATCATCGACACCAGCGAACGCATAGAACTGAGCATGAATTTTCCCCGTGAAGACAGAAGGCACCGCTTTGAAACCGAATATGAGCAAACTCTTTTCGAGCCAATCGTCTAAATAGTCTTTGGTCTATCTCGCTTCTTCGGCTTCGTCAACAAACCGGTTTCAAATATAGCCTGACTGCGTCGTTGCACGAATTCCGTTTTTCTTGAATTTTGAAACGTTGAAATGTGCCCAAGAAATTCTATTTTTGGGCACTTTTTCAATATTCGGACTGTTGTGAATATCTATTCCCCCCCCAAATACCCAAACAAAAATCGTTTTATGGCAAGTTTTTCACTGTGAGCCGGTTCCCAATTCGTCGGAATTGTCTGCTCAGTTCAAAACGCTCTTTCGGGAATGGGGTCAGCAGGCGATCAAAAAGCGGCAGAAATCGGTGACTCCTGACGGAGCAGTTGAATGTAGTGAGCGGCCTGATTCAACGAGAGGCGGCGATCCCATTCGGCAATCAGTCGTAAAACAAGATCGTACGACCCGTACATTTCATGAAGCAGAAATGATCCGAGCAGGAGGTCTTCGTTCGACCAACGCGAGAGCTTTGATGGATCACGAACGAAGATGGCATCGCCCCACATCGGCTGACTGACGCCAGCGGTTGGATTGTCTGAGGAAAACGGTCGATAAGAGCGCGATTGCATGTCAATAAAACGATGAAACCAGAATCCATGTTGAAGCATAAAAAGCTGCACATCGCCAAACAGTGGCTGCTCGCGATAGAGCGGCAAAAACTCAACTTCGCACTCGACAACCAATGCCTTCGAAAGCCGCTGAGTTCCATGTTGAAGCACGAGCAGTTCGGCGCCTTGGATGTCGAGCTTTATAAAGTCGGGTTCGGGAAGTCCGGAGATGTCATCAAGACGGGTTGTTTTGACTTGCTCTGTGTGAGTGACGTGGAAGTTGCCACCCGCATCGGCAGCACCGATGCCTTCAAAAAGATCGATCACCGAAGAATCGGGTTCCAGGAGAGAGCAGCATCCGGGATAGCGTGTGATATAAAACGTCGAAAAGCCACCATTCCCCAAAAAATAGGGAAAACAAGAGATTGGCAGTCCGGAGGACTCGAGTTTTTTTCGCTGCAGTTCCTGCGGCTCAAATGCCGTAACGCGAGCGGTCTGAGAGGCCAAGAACGGTGAATATCGTGGAACGCCCTCGAGCATGGCCCCAACATCAAAAATTTCAATCGGACGAGGCGGCTGACCGACAATCTGTTGAAGAGAAAACATAGGGGAGTGGGAAATAGGCGCGTGGAAAAAATGCTGTCAAAAATGCACCACGATATCACAGAAAAAACGAATCGTCAGTTGACGATGATCGGATCGCGATGTGTTTCAGTAGAGAGTTGTTCATGATTTTCAAGCAAGTGATCGATGGCCCTCACAAACGCCGGCACATGTTCGTGACTCAAGACCGTGGTGGAAAGGTCTGCCGTTTTCAGCCTGCGAATCATGCGATCTCGGTAGGGAGCATCATCGATCATGCGGACGCCAAGGTCGACAAATTCATCGCCCGTGCGAGTGATCAATTCTCCGAGCCCGGCCCTGCCAAGCAGATAGGCTGTGGAGAGATTATAGAAGCGATTTCCAGCGAGCGTGACAATCGGTTTTCGAAGAGTGAGCAGATCCACTGCGGTGTTGTAGCCTCCAAACGGATGAGCATCTAATGCAAAATGAGAGTGCTCGAGCGACAGCATGTACTCCTCAAAATCGAGATTCGGCATGATGCGAACGCGATGTTCGCCGAGAATCGAATTGACCGCTCGCTGCAGCGGCAAATACCCGTTTCCCAGAATTGCACCGCCGGGAAAAAACTGAAAAATCATCGGGGTCTTTGCCCGGTCGGCGATCTTTCGCAGCAGATGCAAGTGATCGCCGTTAATTTTCTGTCCGCTCCATGTGCAGTTGGCAATGACTGGAGAGGGAGGGAGAGAGGGATATTTGAGGTTGTATTCCAGTGGTACAGGCGCCTGAGCACAGCCCGGAATCAGCACAAGTCGCTCCGAGTAATGTTCTAGAGCTCGGTCGATTGCTTCAGTTTCCCGACCGCCGATCCAGTAATCGATCTTCGAGCCAAACGTGCTGACCGGATGGCCGTAGTTGGTGACTTGAATCGGTGCGATTCGCATGTTCGCTAAAATGATGCTTTCGATGCTCATGCCAATGTCGGGGTAATAGGCCATCGCAAAATCGTTGTCTTCGATGGCAGAAAGATCATCGGCGTTTTTCGAGGCGTCGTAACTTCGGACTTCTTTGAAAATCGAGGTATCGAGATCCTTGCGGGCCTGCCCAAGATGCACCAGCACCAATTCGTGCTCTTTGGCGAGTGCTTGGAGAAATGGGAACTGCGAACGGTAGACGCTCTGCCGAGAAAACCACATCGATGTCAGTACGCCGATACGTTTTTTTTGGGGCGTATTTTTTATCGCTCGACTACACAGCGGAGTCGATTGAAACAACCGATTGATTCGCTGCTTGACGAGGTAGTCGCGTTCGTGATCGATGTAGGTCGCACCAAAATAAGCGTGGTGCGTAAAGGCATTGATGCCGGCGAGTCGGTCATCTTCGTAGGCGACATGCTCCCGGAGATTGGCAAGCGTGGTGTCGTCGGCGCAACCGTTGCGATAGCTTTCTAAAAAACAAAAGAACCACTGGGTGGCAAGCGATGGACTGGTATTAAAGAGCAGGCGTCGGTCGACCTTCACCCGGTTATAAGCCGAATAGAGCGCCAGCAGTTTCGTAAAATTCCGCTGCTGTCCGAGCAGAATTCGAAGATAAGGATCGGTCGTTTTGAACTCGCTCATCGCAACGGTGTTTGCGATCACCGAGTTGAAATCGATGAAGCGGGCCATGAAGGCGTCGCCAAGAAGATAATCTTCCTGCGTGAAAAAGTAGAGAAAGTGTTTGACAAACGAGTTCAGAGCATGCGACGTAGGGGCATCGATTGCGTAATAAGTGACGCTTCGAAGATGCTCGAACACCTTCAGAAACTGTTCGCTCATCTTGTCAAAAGCTTTTTCTCGATACGCCTGATGGATCGCATCGGCTGAGAACTCAAGCAGTGGATGAATGGCTTCAACAACCGGAGCATCAACGCAAGGAGCAGGCTCTTCGGTCGAAGGTGCGACAATGTTGCGAGGGCTTGATGCTGACACGCGAGATATCCCAACGGTGAAAAAGATTGTGTGGCAGGATTCGAATCGATCGCAGCCTAGCAACCTAATCCTACATTACGTTCAAACACGCTCCTATTCCAGCCCCTGTCGTGGTGACGCAATCTCAGAATCGATTTCGGATCATGCGTTATGAGAGGCCAACCGTGTCAGAATCAGACGCAGATACAAGCGAACCGGAGTTACCAGCGGCCTTCCAGTCCGAGCGTGAGACCTTGGAGCACCACACCGCCAGTGGCCGCGATGTCACCGGTGATCGCTGGAAGTGGAGGCGTTACCGCACCTCCCGACAGATTTTGAATGCTGAGGATATTCGTCGGTTGCACGATGCTCTCCAACCACAGTCCCATGTAGCCAAATCGGAAGTCGATTGATTTCGTGAGAGCATAGACTCCGGTGAGCCCGACCTCTCCGACAAATGCGGCGGGAGTTGAGTTTGCCGCAACAGAGGCTTTGGCAAATGGATTGGTCGGGTCATATTGCCAGGTTGAATTCTGACTGGCGACATTAATATAGGCACCAGCCTTCACCAAGCCTTCCACGCGGAACCGGCCTCCGCGATCCCAGAGATTGGAATCAACACCGATCTGAACTCCATAGAGATCGTTGATCGTATTGGTCGTATAGATGTCGCCACCCGGAATCGGAGGTTGGCCTCCAATCGTGTAGGAGTCTGTAATCGTCATGGATTCTCGCCATTCAATCCAGCGAAAGCCGGTCAGGAATTCGACCGATTCACCGTAACGCACTCGCCCGTTGACCTCGACCCCTTGCACAGCACTTCCCAGATTGACAGTGGCTTGATCGAGTGGGCCGACCGGAATGACACCATAAATTCCAGGCGGGGAGAGTGTATAGGCACCAGGTGCATAAGGCAGCGAACGATTGGCATCGAAGTTGAACGCTCGGAAATAGTTTACCTCGATGGAATCGCCACAACTGTTTGTTCGAAAGAGAGAAAAGCGAGGGCCGGCTGCCGGTGGGCTATTGAGCTGGTTTGCATTCATCACCGTCGCACCCGCACCGGCTGCTTCGTTGAAGAGCGGTCGGCTGTAGGGAGCATTTCGCCACAGCAGCAGGGCATCAACGCGTCCTGTCCAACATGCCTGTTCCTTGTCTCGGATTCGATTCACCAGGCCGCGTCCACGTTCGCGGTTGCAACGACTGCTATTCTTAGAACCGCGACAGTGTGAGCAGTGATCTGGGCATGGCTGCGAGAACATGTCGGCAGCATCGACGAGCAGGCCTGTTGCTGAGTCTGCTATGGTCGGCTCTGAATCTCCAAAGTTATTTGGATCTGCAGATTCAGAAAATGCAAGATCTGTTTCGTTGCTTAGTGCAAGCGGGTTGGCAAGCACAGACGGCGGCAAGTCGGTTGCCTCGAAAGAAGAATCTCCCGCGAGCACGGCTCCAGGAAGAATCAAAAAAGTCAGCACAACCACACCATGCAAAGTTCGGTTCATCATCTAAAGTTCCCCTGTCGGAAGTATCGATCCGAATAGTTGAATCGGTCGTGCCGGTCGTATGTCGAGAGGGTTGTTCGCAGAGTTCCTGTCAGGCAAGATGCGTCGATCCGGCAAGATCCCAAAGTGAACGCATTCTCCTCCAGAATCTCTAAGTGCCGTGGATGTTTTGTTTCAGGTCTTCGCTCATCGACCAGCGTTTTCTATGTTGCCAATGATGAGATGCCTCAACTCATTTTTTATTGATGCAGTCTGCTTTTAAAAATGTGTCGATAAACAATGGGACAAATCATTTAAAACGCCTCTGACTGTCTGTTATCCAACCGATGCAGTATCTCAAAACGGCTGAAAAACAGGTTTTTTGTCCGTTGAAAGGCAGATACCCATTCTTTGCCCTCTTCCGAGCCGGATGGTAGGCTCCCGGAGATGTTTTCGATGCTCGCGTTTGGAATGAAAAATTTTCATTCCAAACAACAGGTGAGATGTCGACTCCGTGTGCGAGTCTCATCGAGTGCCTGATTGAATAGAACGGTTTTGGTTTTTGATCTTTGATGAGGGGAATTTTCGATTTCACCGGCAACTCAACTCCTGTGCCGTTGCAATCCTGAGTACGAAAACTATTCATCGCATGTCGTTTGAAAACAAAGAGCGTTTTTGTTTTGTGAATTGATTTTCTTAAGAACATTTTGGAATATCATCGAGGTTCATTTTCAATGTCCCCACGATCTTTTTTGTCAGTGGTTCGGGAAGTGTTTCATCGACGAGTCAGACGCAGTTCGCGGCCGCTTGTGCGGCGCCGCAATTTGAGTCACGTTGAAAATCTCGAGCCTCGCCGAGTGATGGCGTTCGATTTCGTGTCGGCATTTCCTAACGCAGGAGCGCTGATCACCGAAGGAGTCACCGAACACCAATCGCCGCAACAGATCACGATCAGATTCAGTCCGGGCGTAGAGATCGACCCCGCATCGCTCGGCGGTATTGTCGTCACTCGCAGCGGTGGAGCTCTTGATCCATTTGGAAACTCCAACGACATCGTCGTCACACCAGGCAGCATTACGGTCGACGATTTGCCGAATGAGAATCAAGTCATTGTTCGTTTTGCTGAAACGCTCCCAGACGACAGCTATCGCATCACGATCAGCGGTGCGGGTGTTACGGGGCTCAAAACACTCGCACAAATCAATGGTGCCGTAACGGTGCCGGCAGAAAATTTTCGCAGTGGCGGCAGCTTCGAGCTGAATTTCAGACTCGATCTCGGGGCGCAGGTGGTGTCGGTGGTTCCGCAGCCGATTCTTCGAGCAAAGACAATCACGCTGTCGAGTGTGCCAGCCGACGGAGATCTGCTTGAAGTCGCAGTTCGCGGCGGAAAGATGATTTTCGAGTTCGACAATAATACCGTCTCTCAATCTGGAAATACTCGAGTTTCCACGACCAATCGCACCGTGAACCAGCTGGCTGGAGACATTGCCAATCTTCTGTATCCGTCTGGAATACCAGCGACGGCATTCGGTTCCGAACTCGCCAGTGCCGTCGCAGCGAGTGCTGTCGTCACGGTGAATGGTGCAAATTTTACGCCCGTCATGAAATTCACTCGTAGTGGTGCGGTGCCGACGGTGAGTCCGGTTGCGATTGCCGACGGGCTTCTTCTCTCGCAACTGCGCGACAAAGTCATTGTCTATTTTAATCCCAACGATCCGCTTCAAAAAACATCGGCAGAAAATACTCGCAACTACCAATTGATAGAGACCAATGCCAGCAGTGGTGGCGACGTGGCAGTCAACGTGCCGACGAGCGTTTCGTATGATGCGATTTCGGGTACAGCGGTGCTCACGTTTGCTGCGACTCTTGTTGATAACAAGCTCTATCGACTGCAAGTCGGAGGATCAACCGACAATAATGGAACCATTCAAACAGCAATCAATATTGGATCAGTGTTCCTGCAGCCTGTTTCGGCGACTCCTGCGTTTTCAACCGCCGCATTTCTTGGCGACGGTTCTGAAGGAGTAAACGACGTCGATCTCTATAAGTTCAGCCTCACAGCACCTGGCACTATCACGATAACGATAACGCCGGAGGCTTCTTTGAATGCTGTCTTGCGGCTCTTCGATTCCAGTGGAGCGGCGATCACTACTGGAGTCACGGTCTCAACCAATGGAGCAGGTGTTGTCGACACGCTCTCATACGCGGCTCCGGCAGGCACGTTCTATGGAGGAGTGTCGAGCAGCGCTAATACCAACTATTCGGCGATTGACGGGACCGGCGCGACCGGAGGCCTTTCTCGCGGTGCGTACAAACTCGAGATCGCCTCGAACGTAAGCGTTCTCGCGAGTGATGAGAATTCCAGTTTTGACACTGCTACGTCTCTTGGAAAACTTGGTCTTGCCGGACAGGCCGTTACCGCCGCAATCAACGTGCGTCCTGTTGTGCAGACACCAAACGGAACG
Source organism: Planctomycetota bacterium (assembly GCA_003669585.1). Taxonomy (GTDB): domain Bacteria; phylum Planctomycetota; class Planctomycetia; order Pirellulales; family UBA1268; genus QWOQ01. The sequence goes on from QWOQ01000011.1 coordinate 16,039, forward strand.
CTTGGGTTTCCAACTCAACCGGGAACTATAGATGAGCCTGGGCATCGACAGATTGCGCCCGACAGTGGAACGCACGGCGGTGGACCGTATGGAGTAAGCGACGCCTCAGCAATTTCGGTGGGTTATTACAATTTTAAAGACGTTTACGGAAGTGATCCACAGGGAAACATACTGCACAACGCGATCACTGAATCACAAAAACAACGAACCCGCGAGATTTATGAACTCATTAGTTATTACACCGGTGTTCGATATGTGGAATCTGCAACAGGTGGAACCACAATCGTAACCGGCGATGTTCGCGCAGCCTCGCCAGGAATTCCTCCCACGGCGGTTGGAGGCATTGCCGGTGGTGGTTTGGCAATCATGAATTCCACGATTGATTGGGGAACGAGTGAGTTCGGCGGGGCTTGGTTTGGGGTGGCGTTTCATGAGATAGGTCACTCCGTTGGCCTTGCGCATTCTTACGATGTGCCATCGATGATGGGGAAGGGGCTTCCGGCCGACGGAGTTTTTCCCGGAGATTACGACCTCGTTCATCTTTTGGGTCTCTATCCCAAAACAGGTTCCGACATCGATCTCTATAAATTCACGCTTGAGAATTCAGGAAAACTTTCTGCGGAAACGATCGTCGCTCGGCCAAATACTGCTGTGGCAAGCGAACTCGACACGGTTTTGACGCTCTATAAAGAAGACACTGTTACGCACGTTCGAACACTTGTGGCCCGCAACGACGACTATTACGGACGAGATTCATTCGTCGGGCTCGATCTGGCGTCGGGCGACTACTACCTTGCAGTCACGAGTACCGGCAATACAAATTTCAATCCCGAAATCGAGAATAGTGGATACGGTGGTCGGTCGGACGGCGTGTATGAATTGAAGTTGGGTTTTACGCCCTCGCCTGATGCGGCCAATACGATTGTCGATACGACCGGTGAGCCACTCGATGGCGATCGAGACGGCCAAGCCGGAGGCTCATTCAATTTCTGGTTTGTGACGGCAAGCGCCGCCAATACGATTTACGTTGACAAGTTGTCGCCAAGCGTTGGATCAAACGGCTCGCTTTCAAATCCATATAACACGATCAACAGTGCTCTTGCGGCAGCGAGCGGTTCGACGCGGGTCATTCGCATTGTTGGCAATAGTGGCAATGCGGCAACATTTTCCGACGATCAGGCATACCTCATTGGAACGGATCTTCAGGGACAGTCGCTTGCCGATGGTTCAACGTTCAATGTGCCCGTTGGCGTGACTGTGATGATCGACGAAGGATCGCTCTTCAAACTGCGAGCATCTGTGATCGATGTTGGAAGCTCGTCACCGATTGTCTCCCGAGCGGGAGCATCCATTCAGGTGCTCGGAACGACCCAGAATCAGGTTCAATTCACGTCGTATCACAACGACCTTCTCGGCGGCAACACCGACGGTGTTGGCCCGACAGCCGTCGGAGGACAGTGGGGCGGAATCGTCCTACGAAAAGATTCCGATTCCAGTACGAAAAAACTTTTTCTAAATTCAATCAGTCAGGCAAAATTCACCTACGGTGGCGGCAATGTCTATGTCGATTCGCAGTTGCAATCGTTCTCGCCGATCCATTTGGAGAGTACGCGGCCAACGCTGAGCTTCAACGAGATTGCCAATAGCGCAGGTGCTGCGATCTCGGCTGATCCCAACAGCTTTGAAGACAGCAATGGGCGCTACGGCCCCGAGATTCGCGGAAATCACATCGTCAACAACACCATCAACGGTCTGTTTGTTCGAATCCGAACGAATTTCGGAAGCCCAATCGACAAGCTCGACGTGTCGGCCAGATTCAAGAGCACCGACATCGTCTATGTGATTCAGGAAAACCTCGTGATCAATGGCGGCGTTGGGGGATATATTCTGAATGCCACAACGGGAAATGTTGAAGCTCGCGCTACCGGACGACTCGTAGTTGATCCTGGCGTGGTTGTGAAACTTCTGGGATCGAGAATTGAGCTTGAGCGAGGCACGGCGCAGCTTATTGCCGAAGGCACTCCGGAAAATCGTGTCATCTTTACGAGCCTTGGCGACAATCGATTTGGAGCCGGCGGCACATTCGATACCAACGGTAATCAGCCCGATCTTCGCACGGCTGGCGATTGGGGCGGCATTGTTATCAACGCCGGTTCAAGAGGAAGCATTGACAATGCCTACGTCGCATTCGGCGGCGGTCAGACTTCGATAGAGGGTGGATTTGATCAATTCAACGTCTTTGAAGTGAATCAGGGAGAACTGCGACTGGCCCATAGTCGTGTTGAAAATAACGCAGGAGGACTGGCATCATCGGATCGCACCGGTCGCGGATTCAATGCGTCGGCAACAATCTTTGCGCGTGGTGCGCAGCCTGTCGTTGTTGGCAACGACTTCCGCGACAACTTAGGGGCGTTGATAAGCATCAACGCGAATTCGCTCACCGATGTGCAACAAGGAGATCCCGGCCGCAGTAGCGGTGCGATCGATCGCGATGCGCAGTACGACGACAATGTCGGGCCGCTCGTGCGAGCGAATTTGCTCTCGTACACGATTGATTCGAGCAAGGTCGCAACTCTCAGCGTTACCAATAATGGCAGCGGTTATACCGCTGCGCCAACAGTCACGTTCAGCGCACCTGCTCTCGGAGGAACCAGAGCTACCGGTGTGGCTATCCTCGGAACCGCAGCGCAAGCCGGTCAGGTGATTGCGGTGATCGTCACCAATCCCGGTTTTGGATATCCCTCCGCACCAAGTGTCGTATTCACTCGGGCGATCGGCGCCACGACTGGAAGTGGTGCTGCGGCAATCGCCGCACTGGGAGTTCGAACTTCAGGTGGCGCGATTACTGGAGTGGTTGTGCGAGCCGAGGAAATTACTGTCGAAAGCGTCTGGGACGATATTGATATTGTGCACGTGCTAACCGGCGAGATCATCGTCGAGAATTTTCACACCTCAACCGGCATTCGCCTGCTCAGTAGCACGACATCGAGTCTGGTTGTAAAGCTGCAAGGTGCAAACGCAGGCTTTACGGCGGCTGGCTATGGCGGCGACATTCTGGATCGCATCGGCGGCACTGTGCAGATTGTTGGTCAGCCAGGCTACCCGGTCGTGCTGACGTCTCTCAAAGACGATACGGTTGGTGCAAGTCTCGATCCACTTGGTGTACCAACCAAAGACACCAATAACGATGGTGCGAGCGTGGGGGGCGCTGGTGATTGGAGAAGCCTCAAATTCCTGCCGCTGTCAAACGATACGAATGTGAGAATCGTTGGAGAATCGGAAAAACCAAATACCGGAAAGATTGACTCTAATCAAACTCCTGGAACCGCACAGGTGCTCGGTGTTTTGGCTCCGAACTATGCAACGGGAACCAATTCGTGGGAGTCGGCGCAGAAAAAAGGTGGAGACGACAATCGTCGAATGGGGTTTGAAGTACACGGTTATGTTGCAGCGGATGACCCTACGGACGTTGATGTCTATAGCGTCAGCGGTTATGCGGGATCTGAAGTCTGGATCGATATTGATAAGACAACGTCGTTGCTCGATACGATGGTGGAACTGCTTGACGCCGCAGGAACGGTGCTGGCAAGCTCGGCCGACTCACAGACGGATTCTCTTCTCACTGGATCCACTCTCGGGATTGCGCAAGTTCTTGAAAAAGATGCATGGCGCAGCGGTGACTTCTATACCCAAAATCCAAAAGACGCCGGTATGCGGGTGATTCTGCCTGGAGTTGTTGGAACGCTGACGCAGTATTACGTGCGGATTCGCAGCCAGCCCAAGTACGACGCAACTACAACAGATGTACAGTACGAGGCGGATCTGCGCGATGCTACAAAAGTAAAAGCTGGTATGACCAGTGGGAAGTACGAACTGCGGATTCATTTGCAGCAGCGGGATGAAAAACCTGGTTCGACGGTTCGTTATGCCGATATTCGTTTTCCGACCGTCGGTATCGATGTTTACGGATTGCCTCGAAACTCGCAGCTCGTGGGCGAATCGGGAGAGTCAGCAGCCGACAATGGCGCGTTTGCTGGTGCGCAGGATCTCGGCAACCTGCTTCAGGCAGATCGCAACACACTGAGCGTAGCGGGAGCGCTTGCTTCATCGACCGATGTCGATTGGTTTTCATTTATTCTTAATTACGAACAAATTCAGGCTATCGGTGGCGTCAATGCAGGCGGCAAGACGTGGGCTACAGTCTTCGACCTCGACTACGGAGATGGTTTCCGCGGTGACTATACGCTTTCGGTGTTCGACTATCAGGGCAAGCTGATCTATACCGGACGAGATTCGAACATCACTGACGATCAACCGGGAAGTGGTCAGGGAAATGATTTCGATGATCTCTCGCGAGGCTCGCTCGGAAAACTCGATCCGTTTATTGGTTCGGTCATGATGCCAGCTGGCACACCCACAAGCAGCGGTGGCGTGGAAAATGGTTCTGCTCCGGCAGTTCCTCCGCCAGCCAATACTCCCTTTCGATATTACGTCGCGGTGAGCTCCAACGAGCAATTGCCAAGTGCCATCGATGCCTCGTTTAAGAGTAGTGCACACAATGAATTGATTCGTCTCGAACCGGTCAACTCCATTCGCCGCATCGTCGAGGATCACATTGGCTTTACGGGATACACCGATATCGGTGGAGGCCAAGTCGATCCGACCGGTACGGCAATGATCAACGTTGAGAAGATCTCTGATCTCAACACTCATATAACGCCTTTTACTCTCAGCGACGTCGTGCTCTTTGTTTCAAACTCGAGCAGCCTTTATACGGTCGATGCCCGCAAAGCGACGATAGAAACGTACATTAACAGCTACGGTGGCGGTTCGGTCGGCGACATCGACATGCGACCAGATGGGAAATTATTTCAAGCCATTGGTGTGTGGGGTGATGCCGCAAATGTTGCGACACTTCGAGAAATCGATTCTGGAACCGGAGCAATTCTCAGCAGTACCGGCGATGGCGTTCCCGACGTGCCGGCGGCCCCCGCAAATACCGATTTTTGGAAGATGACTAGCGACACGGTCGATGCTCTTGCAATTCGCAATACAGCTGTTGGTCAGTATGTCGACGAGATTTACTATTCGCTGCGATCAGGAGGAGTGTCGTGGCTGTATCGAGGGCGTACGAGTGGCAATGCGTCGTTCGATACCAATGATACGAGGTTCAGCCTGAAAGGTCAGATTACTGGAACGGGAGTCACCGGTCTGACAACCGGCCTGCAGTTTCGACAAGATGGATGGTTGGACACCAAGCTCTATGGCGTGAGTAACGCAGGTCAATTTTTCGAGGTCAATACCGGCACTGGCGACGCGACTCTGCTGGTCGATTTCTCTTCAACGAGTCTCTTGACCAACAAGCTGAATGTGGGCGAAGGATTTGCGGGGCTAGCCACTGCGCCAAATAATCTAGAAGACGCTCGCTATAGCGGTAAGTTGTTTGCGATCACCACAACCGGTCGGCTTGTCTGCATAGACGTGAGCAACAACGTTCTGCTAACAAATGTCTTTGACAACAATAATGACGGATTTGCCGAGGCAGCGATTTCAACCGCGATCGGTGTTGGATCGCCGACCGGGTTGGCATTTTCACCGCTCGATATCAATCTCTGGCACACCACCACGAGGCGTTCGAGCGATGCTGGTCACGGTATTAATAATCCGATTGATAATACCAGAGATGGATCAAAGGCTCGTCCCGGGGGAAACCAAGGATCGATTGATGAGAGGTTTGGTGGCGAGAGCATGTATTTTGGCTTAGAAAAATATGACTATTCGGGCGCAACTCCATATCTCAATTATCAGTCAACTGCTAGCCAATATGGTGTAGAAACCAATCGCTGGCAGGAAGAGCTTTCGACGAATACGAATATTGGAAACAATTACAATCTTCCGGGAGGCTCGTATGGCAGTCTGACCACAAATCCATTCAGCCTTGTTGGCTATACCTACACCGATAAGCCGGCGCTCTATTTCAATTACTTCTTGCAGACGCAAGACGCCTCCGGAGCCAGTGGCAGCGATGCCATGCGTGATAGCGCACGAATGCTCTTCTCGATTGACAATGGTCTGACATGGCAACTCTTGGCGACCAATAATTCGTCAAGGTCGTCGTTGGACACGCAGGACGCAGAACTTCCGAACTTTATTTCTACTTCGTCCAAAATATCTACGCTCACGAATCAGCGAGTTCAGGAACTCTTCGACACGGCAAGTTGGCGTCAGGCGAGAGTTGATGTGGGGTCGCTTGCAGGGCAGGCAAATATTCGATTGCGGTTTGATTTCAGTACCGCTGGTGAGTTTGATGCAACTCAGACGACGGCGGACTCAATAAAAACGCTCACTGCCGCAGCAACAACAACGACGATGACGCTCGACAGCACAAATGGTCTGGTTGTCGGAATGCGAGTTGTGGGAGTGGGTGTTCCTGATGGTACGACGATTGCAAGCGTCACTGATTCAACACGTCTTGAGCTGTCGGGAGCGGCAACGGTGAGCAAGTGGGATCGGCTCAGTTTCTATACAAATTCTGCCACTCGGAAATTGCTGAACAATATTTCAGGTTTGGCCAATACAACAGGAAGTTTCACTGACCCCAGCCGAGGGCAAAACAATTTGTTTGAAGGGTTCTACGTCGATGACATCATCGTCGGATTCACCGAACGCGGTGAAATGGTGACTGGTGCCCTCACGGGGCAGACAGACTTTTTCGGCCTTGTCACACCATCATCTGGATCGACGACAGTGCCTCAGCAAAGCTTGCAGGGAGAATATCAGCTCGAAATTCGAAGGGGTACTGAATACGGAGTACAGCCTAAAAAATCCAAGTCCGATGTTGCAATTGCTCAGATATTTGACACCAATGACCGATTTGTCGAGTTTCCGGCAACGCCAACAACGGCCCAGTATTCTGACGGTTTTGAGACTTCTAGTAGCACTGTGGCGTTTGCGGGAGCAAACGCCACGAGCGTTGCTGTTCTGATAAGTCTTACTGGAGATGTCACGGCAGGAAGCACGGTCATTTCCAATCTTTCGACAACCGGCGATCTTGTGATCGGAACCGTTGTGGAAGGTGCAGGAATTCAAACTGGCACCACGATCGCGTCTAAAACGGGTACCACTGTAACGCTCTCGACGCCTGCCACCGCCACGGGGCCGGGCAGTTCGCTGCAGTTTTTAAATTCAACAACCAATTATTTTGTTCTCACAGCAGCTACGACTCAAGGCAGCGCCGTGATCTCTGTCGCTGGACTTGTGGGAACAGTGGTGTTGGTCGTAGGCATGCCTGTCACCGGACCTGGAATTCCGTCGAACACGATCATTCAATCGATCGAGAGCACCACTCAAGTCACGCTGTCGCAGGTGGTCGCGGCTACAAACGCAGCAGCCAGTCTTCGATTTCGCGATCCACTTGGAGTGGAACAAAGTGAGGAATTCCTTGGCAATTCCCCAATCATTCCGGAAGGAACCAATGTTGGGATTCTGACTGCTCTAAGCGATGGACTCACGCAAAAAAGTAGAGCGGTATGGTCGTTGAATCTTTTTGGTGAAGCGACTTCCGTGTTGCAAGTAAACTATCTGACAAATACCTTGCAGTCTGTCACTGCACTGCCAGACTCTTTTTCCGGTACGAGTCCCACTGGAAGCGGTATCGCTTTGAGCGTGGATGCCGGTGCGAGCTGGGTGGCGATTTATAAGTTTGACGCCACAGTTCGTCAGTGGAAAACCGCAACAGTTGATCTCGTGGCTGCAGCCAATGCGGCTGGCATTTCGCTAAAAAGTCCAACGCTCATTGGATTCTTCCAGTCTGGAAATCTGACTTGGAATAGCGGCCAGGGTATCGCCCTCGACGAACTTCGCATCACGCAAACGCCCCCAATCATCAACACCGGCACGATAGGCGACTCCAATCATGTGCGGGAGCAGGGACAGTTTATTATTGAGAATAATATCGTCACGAGTGCGGCAACATACGGCATCAGCATTGACGCAGGTCCGCGAGACGGTGGTACCAACATCCCGCATCCGGGTGTTGTGCGAAATCTGCCGACACTCAATAACAACCGGCTCGTTCCAGGCGCGGTTGTGGTCAACAACATCGTTTCAAAAAGTGGCACAGCGGGTATTCTTTTTAGCGGCGACCCCAATACCGGCAGCGTGCCGGTGGCTGCCGTTCCCTATGGTCGAATTGTCAATAACACGATCTATGGCGGAGCGACACAACAGGGCGTTGGAATTCAGGTCACACAGAATGCCGGACCGACGCTGCTGAACAATCTGTTTGCCAATCTTACAACTGCAGTGAGCGTTGATACGTCATCGGCGACCAACACGGTGGTGGGGACTTCGGCATTTTATAACGTTAAAACGCAGGTAACCGGCGTCACGGCCAGCCAGTCGATCACGCTTGTGAGTAATCCGTTTGTCAACGCTACAGCGGGGAATTTTTATCCAGCATCGGGCTCGCCTGTCATCGACAGTTCTATTAATACGCTGCAGGATCGCAACGAATATGCTGTTGTTCTTTCACCCCTGTTGATCCCTGTCTCACCGATCATCGCACCTGACCGCGATCTCTACGGACAACTTCGTGGCGATGATCCAACCCAGGCCAGTTCACCGGGGCTCGGCAGCAATGTGTTCAAGGATCGCGGTGCCATTGATCGGGTTGATTTTACATCGCCCTTTATGAGCATTGCTGCGCCTCTGGATCAGAGTCAAAGTTTGCCTTTCGATAGGGATCCCGATCTCAACGACGTTCGACTGGAGCAATCAGATGCCGTCGGAATTACTCAGTTTATTCTCCAAATTACCGATTTCGGAGTTGGGATCGACATGTCGACGGTTGTGACTCAAGCGTTCACTCTGACTCGCGATGGAGTATTACTTGTCGACGGCACCGACTACCTTTTCCGGTATATCGAAAACAGTCAGCAGGTCATCTTTGAGTCGGCGTCTCTCTATCCACTTGGCGCATACGTTATTACGGCAAGCTCCGTCGCAAGTTCGGCGGGAGTGACCGGTCAATTAACCGATCTTGCCAACAATACACTCTTGCCGAATCGAACGAATGGTTCGACGAATTTCTCCATTGAACTTGCAGACCTGCCCGGAGCACCCACGAATGTCGTTGGCACGTATGGAAATGGCTTGGTGAATCTCGCTTGGTCAGCTCCGTCGGCAAATGGATCACCAATCACTGATTACACAATTCAGTATTCAAGTAACAGTGGCGGTTCGTGGACATCCTTCGCGCACGTCGCATCGACAACTGCTTCGATAATCGTTACTCCATTGTCCAATGGCACAAGCTATCTGTTCCGCGTGGCAGCCGTGAATGCCGTCGGGACGGGAGCTTTTTCAGCAAATTCAGCTGCAGTTACGCCGATGACCACGCCCGATGCACCCACTTCGTTGAGTGGAAATTATGGCGATCAATTGATAAGTCTGTCATGGACAGCCCCGGCAGTGAACGGTGGTTCTGCGGTGAGCGACTATTCCATTCAATATAGAACCAATGTTCTTGGTTCAAGTTGGTCGACGTTTAACGATGGTGTTTCGGCGACGGCTTCGACAAGCGTCACTCCACTGACCAACGGCACAAGTTATCTGTTTCGAGTGGCCGCCGTGAATGCGGTTGGTATTGGAGCCTACTGTGCTGAATCCGCTCCCTTCACGCCAATGCGATCTCCCGATGCACCGACCAATTTGGTGGGATTGTTTGGCAACAGTGAAGTAAGCCTCACATGGACAATTCCGGCATCCAACGGTGGATCTCTTCTGACGGATTATCTTGTTGAATATCGACTTGCAACCAGTGCGGGCTGGACGGTATTTGTCGATGGCACCTCGACAACAAACGCAGCAACAGTGACGGGGCTCACGAATGGCCTCTCGTATTATTTCCGTGTGGCGGCGGTCAATATAGTTGGCCCAAGCGCATATGTTGTGTCGTTACCTGTCACTCCGATGACAGTGCCAGGCGTGCCGACATTCATTTTTGTTGTCCCAAGTAGCGGGCAACCGGTAGGGAAGGTCGATTTGACTTGGGTGCCACCGGGCACGCCACCGGTAGTTGATGATGGTGGCTCTGCGATCACCGACTACGTCGTGGAATATAAAAAAGCGACGGATGTTTCTTGGATCCTATTCAATGATGGTCTGAGCAGTGCAGTGACGCTCACGGTGCCAAATCTCGTCAATGGAACGTTTTACGAATTTCGCATAAAGGCTGTGAACGCGGCTGGAAGTGGCGCATTTACATCCTCCTCGCCTCAGGTTAAGCCTGTTGGTCAGCCGACCGAACCATTGAGTGTTGTTGGAGTGTCTGGTGACAGTCAGATCGGACTGACATGGTCGGCTCCAGTTTCTAACGGCGGTGACCCGCTCAGCGATTACGCAATCCAGTATTCAAGTAACAGTGGCGGTTCGTGGACATCCTTTACGCACGTGGCATCAACGGCAACAACGGCAACCGTCACTTCACTGGTCAATGGCACGAGTTATCTGTTTCAAGTTGCAGCAATCAACTCGTATGGCAGTGGCAATTTCTCAGTATCGTCGTTGTCGGTTGTGCCGATGGCGAAGCCTTCCGCGCCGACAGCCCCAGTTGGCATCTCTGGCAATGGTCTTGTAAACCTCTCATGGACAGCACCGGCGGCGAATGGATCTCCGATCAGCGATTATTCCATTCAATATAGAACCAATGTTCTTGGTTCAAGTTGGTCGACGTTCAACGATGGTGTTTCGGCGACGGCTTCGACCATCGTCACGCCATTAACGAACGGCACAAGTTATCTGTTTCGAGTGGCCGCCGTGAATGCTGTGAATACTGGCGATTATTCGGCCGAATCCGCTCCGGTCACACCGATGACATTTGCATCTCCACCAGCCGCTCCGGTGGGGACGTCTGGCAATGGCCTTGTGAATCTCTCATGGACGGCACCGGCGGCGAATGGGTCGCCCATCAGCGATTACAAAATTCAGTTCCGAACCAATGTTTCTGGTTCAAGTTGGTCGATTTTCAACGACGGTGTTTCGACAACGGCTTCGACCATCGTCACTCCACTGTCCAACGGCACAAGTTATCTGTTTCGAGTGGCCGCCGTGAATGCTGTTGGAGTAGGTGCATATTCAGGTGAGTCAAATTCAGTAATACCAATGACGGTGACAGCCGCTCCAACGAGCCTCGTTGGCACATTTGGAAACGCTCAGGTGAGCCTCAGCTGGAATGCACCACTTTCCATCGGCGGTTCTGCAATCAGCGATTATGCAATTGAGTATTCAAGCAACAGTGGTACGAGCTGGACATCCTTTGCGCACGCTGCATCGACGACGACAGCGGCAACCGTCACTTCACTGTCCAACGGCACAAGCTATCTGTTCCGCGTGGCGGCCGTGAATGGTGCCGGTACTGGTGCCTTTGTACAGTCGGTCGCGATCATTCCCAAAACGGTAGCTTCGGCTCCAACGGCTCTTGTTGGCGCGTTTGGAAATGCTCAGGTGATTCTCACATGGTCAGTACCGGCTTCCACCGGCGGTTCGTCGATCACCGACTACTCGATTTTATATCGAGTGAACACGCCAAGTTCCTCGTGGTCGACATTTACTCATGGAGCATCGGCTGCGACGACGGCAACGGTTGCCGGGCTGGCCAATGGCACGAGCTACGTCTTTCAAGTTGCCGCCTTGAATGTGGTGGGTCTTGGAGCGTTCTCAGCGGAGTCGTTGCCAGTCACTCCAATGACCACTGCCGATGTTCCAACAGGTCTTGCCGGAACATTTGGAAATAGTCAAGTATCATTGAACTGGAATGCACCACTTTCCAACGGTGGTTCTGCAATCAGCACTTACGCAATTGAATATTCAAGCAACAGTGGTACGAGCTGGACATCCTTTGTGCACGCCGCATCGACGACGACAGCGGCAACGGTTACCGGGCTCACCAATGGCACAAGCTATCTGTTCCGCGTGGCTGCCGTGAATGGTGCCGGTACTGGGGTGGCTGTCGTGTCAGCCGCGATCATTCCCCAAACGGTAGCTTCGGCTCCAACGGCTCTTGTTGGCGCGTTTGGAAATACTCAGGTGAATCTGTCGTGGACAGCACCAGCAGTGAACGGTGGTTCAAGCGTAAGCGACTACTTAATTCAGTTTAGACTCAATACATCCGATTCGACATGGAATTCATTTGTTCATAGTGCTTCGGTACAAACATCAATCTCGGTAACGGGCTTGGTGAATGGAATGAGTTACCTGTTCCAAGTGGCAGCTGTGAACGGTGCCGGCGCCGGCGCCTTTGTGCAATCGACCGCGGTGACTCCAGCGACCGTGGCCTCGTCTCCAACGAACTTGGTTGGCACATTTGGAAACGCTCAGGCGAGCCTCAGTTGGACTGCACCACTTTCTAATGGTGGCACTGCAATCAGCAACTACGCAATTGAATATTCAAGCAACAGTGGTATGAGCTGGACATCCTTTGCCCACGCCGCATCGACGGTGACAGCGGCAACGGTTACTTCACTCACCAATGGCACAAGCTATCTGTTCCGCGTGGCGGCCGTGAATGCTGCCGGTACTGGGGCAGCTGTCGTGTCAGCCGCAGTCATTCCCAAAACCGTTGCATCCGTACCAACATCGCTTAACGCAACATTTGGTGATCGAAAAGTGACGCTTGCCTGGACGCTGCCGACTGCCAATGGTGGCGTAGCTATTACGGATTATGCTGTTCAATATCGTCGATCGAGTGACGCAGCATGGACGACATTTATCGACGGAGTCTCAGTCGCGACATCTGCGAGTGTGACAAATCTTGTGAATGGTACGAGCTACGACTTCCAAATAGGGGCTGTCAATGCTGCCGGTACGGGGAATTATGCTCAGATACTTGCCGTGACACCAAAAACAGTTGCGACAGTTCCATCGCTTCTCGTTGGCACATTTGGAAACGCTCAGGTGGGGCTCAGTTGGACTGCACCACTTTCTAATGGTGGTTCTGCAATCAGCACTTACGCAATTGAATATTCAAGCAACGGTGGTACGAGCTGGACATCCTTTGCACACGCCGCATCGACGACGACAGCGGCAACGGTTACCGGGCTGACCAATGGCACAAGCTATCTGTTCCGCGTGGCGGCCGTGAATGGTGCCGGGACCGGGGCCTTTGTCCAGTCGGTCGCGATCACTCCCAAGACCGTGGCATCAGTTCCAACGGCTCTTGTTGGCACGTTTGGAAATGCTCAAGTGAGCCTGGCGTGGACAGCGCCGAGTGTCAGTGGTGGCGTGCCTGTTACGGATTACATTGTTCAATACAGAACCAATGTTTCGAATTCGTTGTGGACGACGTTTAGCGATGGAGTGCGAACCACACCTACGGCAATTGTGACTGGTCTGACCAATGGAGTGAGCTATCTCTTCCAGGTGGCGGCGGTGAATGCTGCCGGCACCAGTGGTTTTGTGCAGTCGGTCGGGGTGACCCCAATGACCGTGGCATCAGTTCCAACGGCTCTTGTTGGCACGTTTGGAAATGCTCGGGTCAGCCTAGTTTGGACGGCGCCGAGTGTCAGTGGTGGCGTGCCTATTACGGACTACACCGTCCAATATCGAAAGACGACCGATACGACTTGGACAACTTTTACGCACGTCGCATCGACGACGCCAGCGGCAACGGTTACCGGGCTGACCAATGGTACGAGCTACTACTTCCGCGTGGCGGCGGTGAACGCTGCCGGCCCAAGTGCTTTTGTACAGTCGCTGGCAGTGACTCCAATGACTGTGGCAGATGCACCGACGAATATTAGTGGCATCAGCAGGCTCGGCGTGGCGTATCTCACGTGGAACGCTCCTTTGTCGAGCGGTGGTGCTGCCGTGACCCGTTACGAGATTACGTATTCGACCAACGGTGGAGTCTCGTGGACGACGTGGGGCACGGTAGCTAAAAACAGTGCTACAGTAAGTGGTTTGCCCACAGGACTGAATTACGTTTTCAAGATCCGTGCACAAAATGCTGCCGGTTGGAGCAATTTTTCATTGCCTTCGACCACTCCACTGCTCGTATCTTGATCCGAGAAAATTCAGACGACAATTGCACGACATCTGAAATCATCGAGATGTGAGTATCGCATTCAGCGAGCTTTACGACGACTTTGACGACGGTTTCGTTTTCGATTGTGGCCGACGCTTTTTTCCAGTTGGCGTGATTGCATGTGAGGCAGTCATCTCCAACAGCCCAAACGCATCAAGAGCTTCTCCGGTGTGGCTGCGAAGCAGACCAACCGTGTCACGGGGAGAGATCTGTTTTTTCCACTGGCGCGAATGGATGACAAGATCTTCAGGAGGTCCGATCACGACCACCTGTCCACCACCGTCACCCGCCTCAGGGCCCATGTCGATCACCCAGTCGGCAGCGGCAATTACTTCGAGATTGTGCTCGATTACGACGACCGTGTTCCCTGCCTCGACGAGCCGTTCGAGGACGCCCAGTAGTTTTTCAATATCGCTAAAGTGCAGGCCGGTTGTTGGTTCATCGAGAATATAGAGCGTGCGTCCGGTGCCAGGTTTTGAAAGTTCTCGAGCGAGCTTTACACGCTGGGCCTCTCCGCCGGAAAGCTGCGGAGCCGGCTGCCCAAGTTTTACATAGCCGAGTCCGACGTCGACGAGCGTGCCGAGAATTTTTGTAATCTGAGGCACCGTGGCAAAGAGTTTTGCAGCATCCGAAATACTCGATTCGAGCACGTCGGCAATCGACAGGCCGTGCCAGGTGGGCACGAGCGTTTCTAAAAAATAGCGGCGACCGCGACAGGCTTCGCACTCAATCCAAACATCCGGAAGGAAGTGCATTTCGACGCATCGCTGTCCAAGCCCTTCACACGTTTCACAACGTCCACCGGAAACATTGAAGCTGAACGTGCGAGGCGAAAATCCGCGTTTGCGTGATTCTGGCAATTGAGCAAAGAGCGAACGAATGTGGTCGAACACGCCAGTGTACGTTGCGGGAGTTGAGCCCGGCGTTGATCCGATTGCGGCTTGATCAACTAAAATAACCTTGTCGAGCAAGTTACTCTTATCAATGCTCTCGTGCATGCCGGGCTGTTCCCGTGCCGCATGAAGCCGTCGGGCCAAGGCTCGCCAGAGAACTTCCAGAATCAGCGATGTTTTTCCACTGCCACTTGGACCAGTGACGGCTGTCAATACTCCGAGTGGAATTCGAACGTCGAGATTACGCAGCGTTCGATGCCGAATGCCTCGCAGCGAGAGCCACTGCTTTGGTGTGCGGCGGCCATGCTCGAACTTCTGCAGGAGCGTCGCGTCGCAGGCCCGCTTCGATCGTGACATCACACCGGATTTCGAAGATCCTAGATAGGGGCCAGTGACGCTCGAAGACTGCTTTGAAAGTTTGTCGGGTCGCGCCCGAGCAACAATCGTTCCGCCTTCGCGGCCTGCGCCGGGGCCAAAGTCGAGAGCGTATTCGGCGCTTGCGACAACGTCGCGGTCGTGTTCGACAATCACGAGCGTATTTCCAAGATCGCGGAGTTTTCCCAGTGCGGCAATAAGTCGCTGCGTGTCGCGAGCATGCAGCCCAATGGTCGGTTCGTCGAGTACGTAGAGCACGCCTGTGAGACCACTGCCAACTTGTGCTGCCAGCCGAATTCTCTGCAATTCACCGCCAGAAAGACTCGATGCGGGTCTGGAAAGATCAAGGTACTCAAGTCCAACATCGACAAGAAACGCAACACGCGAAAGAAGCTCTCGCAAAAGATCCCCTGCAATCTTTTTTTCGCGATCGTCCAGCACGATGGCGAGAAGATCTTTCTGCAGTCGATCCAGCGGCAATTTGCACCAGACGTCGAGGGCGCGACCCCACAGCAACACATGCGATGCAACCGATTCTAATCGGCTTCCACCACACTGAGAACATGGCACCTCGCCCATCACTGCATCGACAGCAGGTCGCAGCGACGTTACCAATCGGGCCGCCTCCTCGCAGGCAGCCTCAAGGCCCTTGAACTGAAATGAAAACCACGCGCCGCTTCCCGATATTCCCCGAGGCCGTGGTACGGCGATCCATTTTTCACCGGTTCCCTCAAAGAGCACGCGCTGATCGATGCCGGAGAGTTCTGAGAGCGGCACGTCGATTGGAATTTTTTCCGAGGCAGCCAGGGCTGAAAGCATCGCGAGGCTCGTGCGGTTGTCGAGATCTGGCCAAAGATCAAGTGCGCCTCCGGCAAGAGAGGCGGATGCATCTTTGAGAAGCGCTCGATGTTCGACACCGGTACGTGTGCCGATCCCCTGACAGCGCGGGCACCATCCAAGCGGACTGTTAAACGAAAATCGTTGCGGCGTGAGCGGCTCAAAACCGAGACCGCATCCCGGACAGGCAAGCCTTCGACTATGCACCTCGATCGGCCAGTCGGGTTCGTCGATACCATCTTTTGCAATGGCAACCAGCACGGTGCCACTTCCCGCGTCAAGAGCCGTTTCAACACTCGATGCCAGGCGACTGCGTTCCAAGGGATCTGTTGAAACGCGGTCGACGACAATTTCAATCCGACTTTTACGTTTGCGATCAAGAGTTGGAGGCGAGTCAAGGTGATGCGTGCGGCCATCGACGCGCACCCGCACGAAACCGGCCGATCGAAGATGTTTGAAGAGCGCTTCCGGAGTTTGACCAACTCGCGGCGTCACTGGAGCAAGCAAGAGGAGCTTTGTTCCTGGATCGTGTTCGAGCAAGCGATCGACCACCGCATCGACGCTCTGTGCACCGACTGGAATTCGACAATCGGGGCACAGCATCACGCCGAGTCGTGCCGCAAGCACTCGAAAATAGTCATACATCTCGGTGAGCGTGCCAACAGAAGACCTCGGCGTGTGGCCGGCGTGCTTCTGTTCGATAGCAACCGCAGGTGAGAGTCCATCAATCTTTTCAAAAAGCGGCTTCGGTACATGTCCGATAAACTGCCTGGCATAGGGACTCAGGCTTTCAACGTATCGTCGCTGGCCTTCGGCGTAGAGCGTATCCATGGCCAGTGATGTTTTTCCTGAACCGCTTGGACCGCAGCAAACTGTCATCGCACCGCGCGGAATGTCGGCATCAATATGTTTCAGATTGTGTTGGGATGCTCCTCGGATTTGAATTGACACAGGGCCAGAATCGCGAGACTGCGAAGCGGCAGAGTGTTTTGAAAGAACCGATGTCTTTCGTGTCGTTTTCGAAGGCTTTTTTCGTCCTGCGGCCAGAACAGATTTCATCGCTCGGCCAGTATGAGATGCGGCGACGCCGGCGATCTGCTCGGGAGTGCCGACGGCAACAATGTATCCGCCTGCATCTCCCCCCTCGGGGCCAAGATCGATCACCCAATCGGAACGCTTTACGACGTCGAGATTATGTTCCACAACGAGTACGGTATTGCCAGCATCCACGAGTCGTTCGAGCACCGTGACGAGTTGCCGCACATCGGCCATGTGCAACCCCGTCGTCGGTTCATCGAGAATGTAGAGCGTGCGGCCGGTGGATTTCTTCGCGAGTTCTCGGGAGAGTTTGACTCGCTGTGCCTCTCCTCCGGAAAGCGTAGGAGAGGGCTGTCCAAGCGTGAGATAATCAAGCCCTACATCACAGAGCGTCTGAAGTTTTCGAGCAACATCCGGCACGTCGGAAAAAACTTCTAGCGCATCTCCCACTTCCATGGCCAGCAATTCGGCTACATTTTTCCCCTTCCATCGCACCTCGAGCGTCTCTCGATTGAATCGGCTGCCTGCGCACTGTGAACAGGTGACCCAGATGTCGGCCAGAAAATCCATGTCGAGCCGGTTGGCACCATGTCCTTCGCAGCCTTCGCATCGACCGCCTGCAACATTGAAGCTGAATCGACCCGGTTTCCAACCACGTTTTTTTGATTCAGAAAGCATGGTGAACAAAACTCGAATGTCATCCCACACTTTTACGTAGGTGGCTGGATTGCTGCGAGGAGTGCGACCGATTGGAGACTGATCGATCACAATTACTTTGTCGAGTGCTTCGGCACCTTGAATCGAATCAAATGCGCCGGGCTGCGCAATCTCACTGCCGAGGAATCGTCGAAGTTCCGGTTCGAGGACGTCGCCCACAAGTGAACTCTTGCCGCTGCCAGAAACACCCGTTACGCAGACAAGGTTACCTAACGGAATCTCAACGTTGATGCCTTTGAGATTGTTGTGCCGCACTCCCGAAAGAAGAACCACGCCACTACGATTTCGACGCACGGACGGAGTTTCAATTCTGTCTCGACCCGAAAGAAATGCACCCGTAATACTTCGCAGAGACTGTGCAACTGCTTGCGGCGGGCCTTCGGCAACAACCTCTCCGCCGCGTTTTCCAGGACCTGGACCAAAGTCGATCACCCAATCGGCAGCGCGGATCGTCTCTTCATCATGTTCAACAACGACGACTGTGTTGCCCTTGTCTCGCAATGATTCAAGTGCCGAGATCAGTTTTGCATTGTCGCGGGCATGCAAGCCGATCGAAGGCTCATCGAGTACGTAGAGCACTCCGGAAAGCCCTGAACCGATTTGTGCAGCAAGCCGAATCCGCTGACTTTCGCCTCCGGAAAGCGTAGGGGCTTTTCGTTCAAGGGAGAGATAACCCAAGCCAACCTGATCGAGGAAAGCAAGCCTTCCACGAATTTCCTTGAGCAGTTCTTCTGCGATAACAGATTGCGTTCCATCGAGTTCCAAGTCGCTGAAAAAGGTGAGTGCATCAGCAATCGGCAACGAGCAAACTTGGTCGAGAGACCTTTCGGGAGTTTTTCGAAACTGTGGATCGCGCGATGTGATGCGTACGGCTCGAGCAAGGGGTGAGAGTCTTGCACCGCCACAGTCGTGGCAGGGCGTGACCTTCATAAGTTTTTCCATTTGACGTCGGATGATGCTACTTTTTGCCACGCGCCAGCGGGCCAGCAGCATCGACAGAATCCCCTCAAAACGCGTTTGCATACCACGGGTTGCTCGACCTCGTCGCCAGGAAACGTCGATTTCATCCAGACCCGTGCCAACAAGCCAAAACTTTTTATGGGCCGTCGACAATTCATTCCACGGCGTATCGAGGAGAGTTCCTTCGGGAAGTTTGCGTTTGCGTTCACCGTGCGCAGCCACTGCCGAGAAAAGCCGCCTTAGCCAACGGGGCATCTCTCTCCACGATCCGAGTACTCCCATGGCCCCTTTTTTAATTGAGCGTTCCGGTGAATCAACGAGCAGATCAGGGTCGATACCGTAGATCTCACCGAGGCCTTCGCAACTCGGACAAGCACCTTGTGGACTATTAAAGCTAAAGAGTTGCGGTTCTGGGTTGGGATAGCTTGTGCCACAGGAGAGGCATGCGTAGAGACTCGAAAAAACCAGGTCTTCCGAGTT
Organism: Planctomycetota bacterium; assembly: GCA_003669585.1. Classification (GTDB taxonomy): domain Bacteria; phylum Planctomycetota; class Planctomycetia; order Pirellulales; family UBA1268; genus QWOQ01. Next base: position 35,422 of record QWOQ01000011.1, read on the forward strand.
CTCGCTGAGAGCGGAAGCAGTCGTCGACGTAACTTGCTCTGAAGCAACAATACTGTCTTCAATGACCAAAACCTGACCGGTTCCCATGCGTAGCGCCAAGGCGACTGCCTCAGTGAGTCGACTGCGATCGAGTGCGTTTGGTGTAAGGCGATCAATCACAACTTCAATTGAATGCTTGACAAGTTTTTCAAGCGGTGGAGGATCTTCGACGCGCACAATGTGCCCATCGACTCTGGCGCGAGTGAACCCCTGTCGCACAAGATCGGTAAAGAGGTCGCGGTGCTCACCTTTTCCATTTCGTATCAATGGCGCAAGCACCAAGACTCGTTGCCCGTGCCGGGCCGTAAGAATTCTTTCCACGATTGCATCGCGCGGTTGGGCTTCGAGCATTTTGTCGCAGACCGGGCAGTGCGAACGCCCGGTTCGCGCCCAAAGCACTCGCAGAAAATCGTGGATCTCGGTCATCGTGGCAACCGTTGAACGGGGATTATTCCCAGCCGATTTTTGCGCAATCGAAATGGATGGAGAAAGCCCCGTGACGCTGTCGACGTCTGGACGGGGAAGCTGTCCAAGAAACTGTCTGGCAAATGTGGAAAGACTCTCGACGTATCGTCGCTGGCCTTCGGCATAGAGCGTGTCGAAAGCAAGGCTCGATTTTCCGGAACCACTCACGCCCGACAGGCAGACCAATCGCCCACGAGGAATGGCGACGGTGATGTCACGAAGATTATGTTCTCGCGCACCTCGTACAAGAATCGGTTGGACACGCATAGAAAAACCTGATGGACCGAAAGCAACGTGTGATGTCAACCGAAAAGAGGAATCAGATACATCAAGTTTCAAAAACGACAGTGAACAAAATCAAGACAGATCAAAATGGGAGTCGACAAAAGTCTTCCCATGGGATGCGGCGAAGTATTATAGTGCTCTTTCTGACATTGACAGATGGCCACTGCGAGTCAGTCCCGGACGACGCATTACTGGGAGAGAATGCAGCGGGGGAACTTCCAGCGTCGGGGATCGTGTGGCGTGACTTTACAGTCGTTCTCTGACGACCTACGATCGCTCCATAATCGGTGGATTAAAACAGCGGTGTTTTTCTGCAGGCAGCCATTGGAGTCACAGATACTCAAAGCGTGTGAGCAGAAGCAGATCGCGAAAAGTTTTTGGGGCGGTAGCTCAACTGGGAGAGCGCGGCGTTCGCAATGCCGAGGTTGGGAGTTCGAGCCTCCTCCGCTCCACTTTTTCAAGACGTATCAAACACCTTTGAAAATTTGGTTTCCGATCTATCGGAAGCCGTCACCGTTTGCACGATCAGCGACGAACGGTGAGAAATCGGAATGCGGCTAGAATCGTCGCTGCGCCGAGCACAGAAAGCACAAGCCCGGAAGGTGAAAGTCCACCATCTCCGTCACTCAACCCCAGAGTGCTTCCGAGAAATCCTCCGACCAACGAGCCGCAAATTCCAAGCAAACTTGTCTGCAGGCATCCGCCGCCGCCGGGAGTGGGCAAGAGGGTTTTTGCGAGAACACCCACGATAAGTCCAAAAAGCAGCCAGACCAGCAGTTGCATGCAAAATTTCTCGGCAGAATGTTATTTGAACAGAAAAATCCCCTTTTGAAGCAGTCTCACAGTATCTCCGCGTTGTATAAATCGCAATCAATGAAACATTTTTCGAGAAACGGATGCTGTTTTTGACAACACGAAGACTGCTCCTGTGGATACCATCAATGGTTCTGCCAGAATGAGGATCATCTTCAAAAAAGTTGCAGTGCGGGAAATGGAATCCGTTATGGACGCGCCTGATCCTGTGAAGAAAAATTCACGAAATGATCCTGACGTGCGGCTTATGCTGCGCGTGCGTCGTGGGGATGCCGAGGCATTTGAGCAGATTGTTTCCGGATGGCAAAATCGTCTGGTAACGCTCTTTCTGCATCACATGGGGGATCATGCTACGGCTGAGGATCTCGCGCAAGAAGTTTTCATGCGAGTTTATCGGTCGCGGGCCACCTATAAACCGAAGGCCTGTTTTTCGACATGGATTTACACGATCGCAAATAACGTGGCGAGCGATCTGCGACAGCGGGCCTACCGTCGTCACGAACGTGGCATTTCCCCGTCACCGGGTACATCGAGTGGGGCAGGGGGATTAGATCAAATTGCCGTTGATGCCAGTGGGCAGATGCCCTCACGGCAGGTCGACCGAACCGAACTCCGTGGGATCGTTCAACAGGCCCTCGGAAGCCTTGGCGAGCGGCAGCGAATGGCACTGTTACTTTCGAAGTTTGAGCGATGTTCGTACGAAGAAATCGCGGAGGCGATGAACCTTTCTATCCCAGCTGTCAAGTCGCTCCTGTTTCGTGCACGCGACAATCTTCGCGTCGCTCTTGAGCCATACCTGCAGGAGGGCCATGGAATTCCAGCGGCATCCTCGACAAACAATGGTGAAACGGATGGTCATGCGATCACGCAGAGTATGGATCATCTTGGGAGCGATAATCAGAGGTATATCGCTCTGCGTTCACCCACATCGTAAGCAGATAAAAGTGAGCGCATGAACAGCCAGCACGATCCACACCCGCACCTTCTTCCTACCAGCGATGCTGAACTGCTGGCATGGCTCGACGGCAATCTCAGTGAAAAGAGAACCAAGGCATTCGAAGAGAGCCTCGCTCATGATCCAGTGGTTCGGCAAAAAGCAGATGCGCTTTTAAAAGCGTGGAACATGCTCGATCTTTTGCCGCATGCAAGTGTTCCGGTAACCATGACCGCGACCACAATCGAAATGCTTGCCTTGCGAGTGCAAGATGAAGGACTCGCCCATCGCAGGGAACACCCCAAGCAGGTAACGAATCGCTGGTTGTTCTCAGGCGGAATAGTCTTTGGGGCAATCGTGCTTGGACTGGTTCTTGGAACCCGCATGGCGCCTGATCCTGATGCGGCGGTGTGGAAAATCCTCCCGCTGGCAACGCATATCGAAGTTCTCAATGAAGCGGGAAGCGTTGAGTTTCTTCAAGGAATCCTCGAACGATCGATCGAGCGGCCCCGCGTCGATCGAATTCGAACAATGGGAAATGATCAGTACGCAACTCGGATGAGGGATACAATCGAGGACCTTCGCCTGCATGCGTCTTCCGGATCAAAGAGCCTCGCGCCAGTGCCAGTGCCCTCGACGCAGACGACTCGTCAAAAGGTGGAATTGATGTCGTCGATTGAGCGTCAAGACTTGGCTGCCGCCGTCAGGGTTTTTGAAAGAAAATCGGGAAGTGAACGGGCAGAACTTATCGAACTCGCCGGCGCTCTTCTCGGACCTAATGGAAATCAGCTCGCAACCGCTGCGACCGTATGGCACTCGTGGTTGATGTCCCGCGACCCCGTCGAACGATCAATTCTTGAAGAACTCGATACCGAAGAACGCCTCGAATGGCTCGATCGTTATGCCCGAAAGACCGAGACGCGTCCTTTATTTCCTCCGGATCGCACTCCTGGAAGAGGGCGTCGAGCAAATCCTGCGGACACAAAAGCCGCAAAAGAATGGTTTGAGCGAATTGTGAAACGTCAGACACGCGTCTATGCCGAGTCGCTAGAAGCAGATGCACAAGACGAGTTTGAAAAAAAGAATCCTCAGGAACAAGTAGAAAATATAGCCAAGCAACTCTCGACAAACGTTCAATTACGACGGGCATTTGTCGAGAGTGTCACACCGATCGACTTCGATCTTCTCTTGAATCATCTTTCATCCGAGGCGCGTGCCCGAGTAGAGAGCGTACAAGATCCAGCAGCACGAGTGAGACAACTCGCGGCATGGCTTGTCATAGACGAAGTGTTTTCAAACAATTCGCCAGACTCTTCTCGCAACGAACCAAATGAGGGAAACGGTTTCGATCGTGAGTCATTTGAAGTATCTGGTGCCACCGGCATCGCCAGAAGCTTGCTTGAAGATATCGATCCATCACAGCGGCGAGATATGTTTCGTCCACCACCAGAGTGGCGCGGTCCGCCAAGAGGTTCTGGTGATTTGCGTGGATTTCCTCCTCCTTTGCCTCGCATCGGTCGGCCAGAAGGCGGGCCACCACGGAACGGATTTCCTCCCGGTGATAATCCTCAGGGAAGACCGGGAAATCGTCCGTCAGTGTTTGAAAAGAAACCCAATTGAAGAGGTCAAAAAACTCAACAGCTTTAACACGAAAGGCTCTCTTAAAACTGTCAGCACATCGCACAGAGCAAGCCTTCAATTGACGATTCGTCGTAAAAAAAACGACTCATGCAGATATCAACCCCACCTCTTGAAGAAATGTCGTGAGTGCCGCATTAAAGATCAAAGGCGATTCCATGGAACTCATGTGACCGCAGTCGGGAATGACAACCATACGGGCGTTTGAAATTTTCCGCATCGCCGAATCCATACAGGACACAGGAGTGATCACGTCCTCTCGACCAACAACAAGAAGCGTCGGTACCGTTACCTCACCAATTGCTTCGGTCATATCGGGACGATTCGCAAGAGCGTGCAACGCAGAAACCAGAGTTGCCTTCGATGTTCTGCGGATGAGTTTACACAGAAGCTCAACTAACACTGGTTGTTCACGGGCGTGTGCGGATGTAATGAGTCGCTCTACAACCGCATCGACCAGCGGTTCCACGCCATGGTGTTCAATCACACGTATCTGTTTCTGACGCTGTTCGCGTGCTTCTGGTGAATCCGCTTCGAGTTTTGTGTCAACAAGCACAAGAGCGGCGACGCGATCAGGATACTGAACGGCAAAATGCTGCGCAACATAGCCTCCCATCGAGAGTCCGCACACAACAACCGGCACTTCGATGCCCATGTGCATTAGTAGGGAATCCATGTCGGAGGCAAGTTGCGACATGCTCTGAACAGGTTCGGTCGCTTCGCTTTGCCCAAACCCGCGAAGATCCGGCGCAATCAAATGCATGGTTTGGGCGAGCGGCCACTGAGCCGACCACATGGAATGATCCAACGGAAATCCATGCAGTAGCAGCAGCGGTAGACCGGTGCCGCGGGAATCAACAAACAGACCGGTTGTCCCCGCAACAGCGTATTTCATGGGACAATAACAGGCTCAACGGGTGCTGGTGCACGGGCATTCATGGCCGATCGAAATCGTTCGAGATTTCGGCCGATCGTGGCGTTGTGCGGTTCTTGACGCTGCGCCAGTGACTGGTATTTGATAGCAGCTTTGAGGTCACCGGCAGTCGCTCGACAGTGAGCGAGTGTGTCGAGATAGCTCGAACTGTCAAAAGATTGAGCAAGTGACTTTTTGGAATAACGAGTCGCGCGGTCAATATCTCCTTCGGTATTTGCAACGAGCCATGCATACTCGTTGTACCCGTTGGCATCATCGGGAACGGCTTGAATCTCGGCCTCGATTTGAGCAAGTGCTTCAGTGACTTTCTTGATCGCCTCCTGTTTTTGCTCCATTGTTTGATCAGGCAAGTGATACAGAGCGATGAGGGAATCGACATCCTTGGGATAGTGACGAATGGAATCCTCGATGAATTTTCGCTGCGCAGCAAAATCGCCACGTGACGCAGCTGCACAAGCTTCAAAAAAAAGCATGCGAGATTTTACAGACCGTGGGTCGCGTCCAAGCCGCTGAAGTAAGGGTTCGGTATCACCAGCATTGGGATTACCTCGGCGGTCTGCGAGGAGTTTGAGCGCACGGGCTGCATCGCCATCAGACTGCCGATCGTGCAGAAACTCTGAAAAAAAGATGGAGGCCAGAACAAACTGAGGAGCAGGCGTGGCGGCATTGGAGATCACGGCCGTGTATTCATTTCGGGCCCATTCCACGCAACCCCACCGGGCCAACAGGATTGCAGACTGGAGGTGCTCAACGGGTTGATCCTGATTGTTGGCCAACACAGTACGAGCAATCTGCTCGGCCTTTGTTTTGTCTCCTCGTTGCATTGCGGCACGAGCAAATGCGTAATGAAGATGAGCATCGGATGTTCTATTTCCAATCAATCGTTCAACATGATCAGACGCCTCGGGAATATTCTGTTCGATGGTCCATGCGAGCATCGATACCAAAGACCCCATTGCAGACTCACGGGAATTGTCATCCGTGGCTTCTTTCCAGCGGAGGATGCATTCGTCAAGAATCGTGGTTGCTGCCAAGATCGCATCAGCGTGACGGTTTGCGGCCAAGAGCAGTTCACAGTAACAGCGGCTAAAAATTCGAGATGTGGTGAGTTCGAGAGAACCCGTTTCATCATCTGTACTGAGACCAATTGAAGCATCCTCATCGGATGAATGCAGATGCTTGATCGCCGCTTCGAGATCGGTGAGGCTGGCAGAATCTTTGGGAGAAAAAAGAACCAGCGTTCGCAGGAACTTGGCCGATGGACGATCGCTCGAGCCGATTCCGGCAAGGATTGGCTCTCGAATTGCTTCCCAGTAGACGTCGTTGGCACGCCACTCTCGCACAAGAATGGCTGCCGCAACCCGTGAGCCAACCGGAGAACGCTCAAGCCGAACAATTCTCGCAAGCGGCTCGACGCCTTTGTCATCATCGAGTCGTAAAAGATGGTGCATTACCTTGAGCCGTTCCGGCAAGTTTTTTCGTTTATAGCCTTCGAGCAACGCGACGGTTTCCTGTGAATCCGTTTGGAGAGACAGCGGCATCGCATCGACAAGCCACTGGGCGCGAAGTTTGATTTCGATGTCACGGTGCGTGTCTGCGGCGGTTAAAAGCGCATCGACTGCGGCAGGTCCAATGCGACCGAGTTCTTTGGCAGCGGCTTCTCTCCGCGAGTAATCAGAATCACCAAGAGAATCGATGAGATGTGCGAGCCGGACGTCGAGCCCCTCGGCCGACTCGGGAATTCGCGAGGACTCCGGAAATGTTTCTTCAAATGACCTGACCACCACTGGGCTGGCAGTATTTTCTTCACGGTCGGCGCTGGCGTGAGTCGCAGACACGATCACGGTCAGAATCACAATTGGAGAAACACATTGCTTATAAATGCTGGCCATGAGTGAAGAATCCAAACCCTCTTTGCACACGAAACAAAGGCATCCCTGAAACGCTCTTACTATAGAGGGATACCAGTGTCACTGGATATCGAAAGCGTTAAAAAAATATCCCCAACTCTCGGGAGTCGGCAAAATTCCCCCGTCTCCTGTGCAATGAACGGAGAATCAAAGAGCCGTTTCAGAGGAAAGACTCTCTGGAAAACTACTCTGCAAGAGGTTCCAGACCAAGGTCGCGGATCGTCATGATTGAGTCAAAATGAATACCTCGGGCGGTAATCGCTTCGCGTCCCCCAGCCAGGCGGTCGATGAGCGTGATGACGCGTTCGACAATCAATCCAAATTCAATCGCTCGATCGATCGCCAGCAGCGACGACCCACCGGTGGTGACGACATCCTCTACAATGACAACTCGTTGCCCAGGTTGAACAGGGCCTTCGATACATCTCGCTGTGCCATGATCCTTCGGTTGCTTGCGTACAAGAAATCCGAGCAAAGGATATTTGAGAACCCCCGCCATGGTCACCACTGCAGAGGTGACTGGATCGGCGCCGATCGACATTCCTCCAACCGCATGAGGCAACGGTCCTACCGCGAGCAGACGTTCAAGAATCGCCTGACCAACAAGTGTTGAACCTTGAGCTTCGAGGATGACCTGTTTTGCATCCAGATAAAAATGAGCTTCACGGCCAGAGGCAAGACGAAATGTGCCGTGGCGCAGCGCCCGCGTTCGAACGAGTTCGATAAGAGTTTTTGTAACGTCAGACATCGAAGGCATACCGTGAATGTCAATGCTCATTTGGTTATCAATGGACCAGTGTAGAAAAATAGATGCAAGTAAAAGAACATGAAGAGCGATGCAAGACTGTAAGACTGTGTCACAACTGCGAGTGTGAACCTTCCTGAGAAAGAGTGCAACGAGACGCCGCTGCAACCGGAATGCGAAAGGATTGGCATTCGGAAATGCCACTTCTCAAGGGCTCGCTCTCCTCAAACCTATTCGTCCACAAATCGTATGGGAAAACGGGGAAGGAAAAATCAAATGAATGTGTGAGAAATCGAATAAACTATTTTCGCCTTTGGCAAGACTGTGGGTAAAATCCATTGCGTGCAAAGTGACTCCCCGGGCAGGCTTTTGGTCTGAAAGGTGTTCGGGAAGGGCTTCAATTGAATGCGGTACTGAAAAGCATGTGAAACAATGGGTCCACTTCTTCCTTTAAGCGGAGTGTTTGCATTGCAGAGAATCCTTTACAAACGCGCCAGTCGTGCTCTCTGCGGGCTCTTTGCTCCAGTGTGCTTTGCGGTTGTTTTTATTCTGATGACAAGGGTGGCCGTCGCTCAGAATGCCGATGAGCCATCTGGAATGTATATCCCAATTCGTCTGCCGATTGTCGGCACCGTTGACACGCAGGTGCAAGCGACGATTCTGCGTCAGTTCGATCGACTCAAAGGGAGAGATGGGCGTCGTGGAATACTCGTTCTCGGGTTTGACTCAAGCGGTGAGAATGCCGGAGGCGGAAGCGATTTCGGTCGATCGTTTGAATTGGCAAAATTCCTCTGCGATCAGCGGATGTCTGGCATCAAGACGGTGGCGTTTATTTCAGAGAGCCTCACGGGGCACGGCGTGCTTGTGGCATTGGCGTGTGAGCAAATCGTTATGGCACCGGAGGCCACGTTTGGCCCAGCCAACACCAATACCAACGCAACTGGGCCGCAAATCGACGATGCCATGCGTGCTGCCTACAAGCAGATTGCAAATTACCGAAAAACGGTTCCAGAGTCGCTCGCCTTGGCAATGATCGATCCAAAAATCGATGTGTTGAGAGTCTCGACGGATCAGGGAGAGGAATTTATTCGGTCGGATCAACTTGAGGAAACCAAACGCAAACGGGTTGTGCTTGGAATTGAAGAGATTCGACCGACGCCAGTGAGCTTGAGTGGGCGCCGTGCGCGGCAGTTTGGAATCGTAAAAAGTCTTGCCCGTTCATTGCCAGAAGTGGCAGAAAGTTTGGGCATGCCGGCAAGGCTTCTCGATACGGATCCATCCCTTTTTGGCGATTGGAAGCCGTTGCAAGTATTTCTCAAAGGGCCCATCGAAGCCCAGAATATTTCGATTGCAACCTCTCACATTGAGAAGGGACTCCGCGACTCCGCGAACATGGTGATCCTTCGGATTGACAGCCCCGGTGGGTCAACCGAGCAGAGTCTTGTCTTTGCGGCATGGCTTGCGTCCTTTGACGCTTCGAGAGTGCGAACAATCGCCTATGTGCCGAGAGAGGCTCGCGGAGATGCTGCACTGATTGCCATGGCCTGCGACGAAATGGTTGTTCATCCCGATGCTGTACTCGGTGGTGACGGTGCCGCTTTCGTGGATGAGCGTCAAGGAGATGCGATCACCGCAGCATGGCGAGAAGGGGTGGCTGCCAAACGATCGCGAAGCTGGTCGCTCCCGGTGGCAATGGTGCGTCCTGGGCTTGTCGTGAAGAGAGCTACCAAGGCGGATTCAGGCTTCATCGATTATTTCTCCACTGAAGAACTTGAAAGTCGTGCCGATCAAAACGCTTGGACCATGGGGGCTGAAGTTGGCACTGGACCGATCGTACTCTCGGGTCGCCGCGCGACGGAGTTGGCGATTGCTTCTCACGAAGTTGAAGATTTTGAAGGCCTGAAGCGGGCTTACGGAATTGGCAATGAGGTCATCATTTCAGAACCCGGATGGGTCGATGTGCTTTTGAATGCATTGGCCGCACCGGGAGTGGCGTGGCTGTTACTTTTGATTGCTGGAGCAGGACTCTACATCGAAATGCACACGCCTGGCATCGGTATCGGAGGGTTTGTCTCGCTGGTCGCATTCGTCATCTACTTCTGGAGCCAGTATCTCAACGGCACCTCGGGCTGGCTTGAGGTGATGCTTTTTCTTGTAGGGCTTTTTTGTTTGGCAACAGAGCTTTTTGTACTGCCCGGGTTTGGGATCTTCGGATTCGGTGGTGGTTTGCTCATCGTTGTGTCACTGGTGCTGGCCAGCCAGACGTTTGTTCTGCCGTCCAATGACTATCAAATTCGACAGATGCAGTATTCGCTTGTTGGACTTTTGGGTGCTGTGATTGGAATCGGGCTGTTGAGTGTATTGTTCAGACGATGGTTGCCTTCGATGCCAGTGCTTCATCGAATTCTGTTGAAGTCGCCGCACGATGGGGTTGATCTGCTCGTCGACGATCATTTCGATGAACTCATTGGACTTGAAGGAGTGGCGACTACGCGATTGTCGCCAGCTGGAAAAGCGAGAATTGCGGGGCGTTTGGTCGATGTCATGAGTGACTCAGGTCTTCTCGAACCGGGAACTGCTGTTCGGGTAGTTGAAATTCGGGCAAGACGGGTGCTTGTTCGTCTGATGCATCAAGAGGAATAGCTCTCGATGTTGATGCGCTGCGCCGCGGAAAATGTTCGGTATTTTTCTCTGTATCCATCGTCCTTTCATCAAAACACGCACGAATTCCCAGAAGCGATTAGAATTTCATCAGACTCGTTCAGTCGAACCTTTTACATCTGCGTTTTTTCTGGATTTTTGCTGATGCTTTCTCTTCTTTGGCCAATTGTGTTGTTACTCATTGGCCTTGGAGTGATGGTGCTTGAGGTATTCCTTCCTTCGGGTGGAATCCTTGGATTTGTAAGCATCGCGGCGATCGTCGCATCGATTGCAACAGCGTTTTTTGAGCATGGACCATTGGTCGGAATGTCGATGCTCACCGTCGCTGTGCTTGCGGTACCGATCCTGTTGGCCCTTGCATTTCGATGGTTTCCCGAAACGCCGCTCGGGCGTCGCGTTCTTCCTCCCCCCCCGGATGCCGCGAATCTTTTGCCGAATGAATCGGCGCGGAAAAAGGCGCGTGCGGCGGTAGGATCTGTTGGCGTTGCAGTGTCCCCACTCTTGCCATGGGGACGGGTTGCCGTTGGCACAAGTGAGTTCGATGCATTCAGCGAGGATGGTCCAATCGATTCTGGAGTATCTGTTGATATCGTCGGCGTACAAGGGGCGGCGATCGTCGTTCGAACCGAAGTGCCCACCGCGACAGCAGAGCCCCTCAAGCCAGTTGAAGCCTCATTACGGCCATTTCAAAAGGATGCTGGCCCGACTCAATCGGCACAGGCGGTCTCAAAAACACTCGAGGATTTCGACTTCGATCAGATTGATCGTTCACCGACTTGACTGGAGCCAGCCACCGAATAACGATCCATTGGTTGAAATGATTTGCGTCTCCTTCATTCTGGAGTTTTTCGATGCTGACATTGGTGTTTCTTGGATTGAGTCTTTTTGTAGGGTTAATAGTACTTGCCGTACTTGGTCGGTACTTCCGGCTTTGGCTTCAGTCGTATGCCTCAGACTCTGGAATTGGTCTCTTCGATTTGATTGCAATGAGTTTTAAGAAAGTGAACCCTACCGTCATCGTTCGCAGCAAAATCATGGCAGTGCAAGCTGGGTTGGGCGATTCCAGTGGCATCACAAAGCAAGGACTTGAGGAACACTATTTGTCCGGTGGGCGAGTGCCACTGGTGGTGCAGGCACTCATTGCCGCCAATAAAGCGAAAATGACGGAACTCGATTTTAAACTCGCTACCGCTATTGATCTTGCGGGGCGTAATGTGCGCGAGGCGGTTCAAACAAGCGTCTATCCAAAAGTGATTGACTGTCCAGGAAAGAACAGCGGCCGAGAGTCGCTCGATGCTGTTGCAAAAAACGGAATTCAGCTCAAGGTGCGGGCGCGAGTAACGGTGCGCACAAATCTTAATCAGCTTATTGGTGGTGCTACTGAAGAGACGATCATTGCTCGCGTGGGCGAAGGTATTGTGTCGGCTATTGGTTCTGCTGAACGCCATTCGGATGTACTTGAAAATCCAGACATGATTTCAAAAACCGTACTCGCGCGTCGACTCGATGCCAATACGGCATTTGAGATCGTCTCAATCGACATCGCGGATATTGATGTGGGCAGCAATATTGGGGCCCGTCTGCAGGCGGATCAAGCTGAAGCGGATATGCGAGTTGCCAGAGCCAATGCAGAAGGCCGCCGTGCAATGGCCGTGGCACGAGAGCAGGAAATGCTTGCCAGTATCGAGGAGAGCCGCGCCGCTCTTGTCGATGCTGAAGCGGAGGTTCCTCTCGCCATTGCAGAAGCGCTTACCAGTGGCAAGCTTGGGATTGTCGATTACTACAAACTTCGGAATTTGCAGGCCGACACCGAAATGCGACACACCATTTCCACCGTCGGTGTAAGCGGCGTTGCAGCACAGACGTCGTGATTCAATCTTCGTAAAAGGATGAGACTGAAAATCGTGCGAGTTCACAAAATCTCATGCGATGAACAACAATAAAACTGAGTGCAACGACAGTGTCCATTGAACACATTCATTTCGAGATATTTGCCGCAAACCTTGACTGGCTCGAGGTATGTTTGCCGATGTTGTTCGTTGGATTCTGGATCGTTTCTCAAGCAGTGGCAATCTTTCGAAAAATCGCTGGTGCAGGCGTGGAAAAACCCGCTGGCAGAATCAACATGCCAGTTCCAGCGAAGGGCGAACGCGTTTTTGTCGACGGGCAAGTAGATATCAGTCGGCAGATTGAGGATTTTCTCTCGCAGAGGATTGAAAGTGCCAAGACTCAGTCGCCACCAGTCTTGCGTTCACCTGCGAGTCCAAGGCAGGAGCAGAATCGTTCATTGGTTGTCAAGAAAACACCTCGGCCTAGCCAACGAAAAGGAACCGTGAAGCCTCCTGCGCTACCTGCCAAGAGTGCATCAGAAAAGTTGCCTCTCTCGGATTCAGTTCAGCCTGTCAATGCAATGGACTCTGGCACCACCGATGTCGGCAGGCACGTCTCGGAAATATTTTCTCACAAACTGAGTCATTTGAGTCACTTACAAGGAACACTCTCCCAAGGTTCACAACTCGAAAACCAGGAAGGTTCGCCTTTGTCAAATGTTCCTGGAGTACATATTGCTGCAATGCTTCGCAATCCGGCCACAATTCTCAGTATCGTGGCCCTTCGTGAGATTCTCGATCGACCCGTGCATCGCTGGTAAGAGCGCACTGGTCGGAGTTCGGTATTCTCACCCCTGAAATAATCATCACAGTGGGAGAGAACGCATGAGTCACCATGTCGATAGAATTGCACCGGCCATCTGTCTTCCAAAAGTGACACGGTTGGGATGGATTGGAACCGGAGTGATGGGTCGAAGCATGTGCGGTCGACTGCTTGACGCCGGATTTTCTGTCACGCTTTTTACTCGGACTCCCGAAAAGGCGCAGGACCTTCTTGCACGAGGTGCTCAGTGGGCAGCATCTCCGAGGGCCGCTGCGCAAGTGAGCGACGTGGTATTTTCGATTGTCGGATATCCGGAAGACGTACGAGAAGTTGTGCTCGGTGAGCAGGGTGTTCTGCGAGGGCTTCTGCCGGGAAGCATTCTGGTCGACTGTACGACAAGCGATCCTGCGCTTGCGATTGAAATTGACAAAGTCGGTCGCAGCCACCGTGTCTGGTGCTTGGATGCGCCTGTGTCGGGCGGAGACATTGGCGCACGAGAAGGACGTTTAACGGTGATGGTAGGAGGGGACGACGCAGTTCGCCTCGCATTGACTGAATGCTGGAAAGTACTCGCATCGAATGTGGTCGCTTGTGGTCCTGCGGGAAATGGACAACACACCAAGCTCGTGAATCAGATTGCAATCGCCTCGGGCATGATCGGCGTATGCGAAGCAATGCTCTACGCACATCAAGCGGGACTCGATCTGGAAAAAACGCTCGCGGCGATCTCTCCGGGAGCTGCCGGAAGCTGGTCACTTTCGAATCTCGCACCGAGAATTGTAAATGGAAACTTTTCTCCTGGATTCATGGTCGAACATTTTGTGAAGGATATGGGGCTGGCACTTCTGGAGTGTCGACGCATGCGACTATCCCTTCCCGGTCTCGAACTTGCCCATTCTTTGTACGAATCACTCCAGCAGGGGGGGCATGGTCGACTCGGCACTCAGTCGCTCGTGCTGGCGCTAGCAAAGATTTCGCAGAGTCCTTGGCCGAAACTTGATCCTTCTCAAATCCCCTGAACCTCCCCAATCGATTCTCAATACTCGGTTTTGACGGTGTTGAAGGAGTCTGGGTGGATTGAAGCTCAGTCGGTCGCCCAGGCACGATCGACATTCGCACGTTCCGGTCTTGGCGTAAGGAGGTGAGGTGAATTACAAGTCGTTTGATCGCTTTTCAAGGAGCGGGAATCCGCAGGACGCGTGGACGAGGACGCCCAAGCCTCGTCTGCGCGTCGGCGAGACGACGTGCAGACGATTGTCGTTCTCAAAAAAGTTCTTATAGAGTGGTGAACGAACACTGGTAGCGTTTTTGTTATGACTGTTTTTTCAAGTCACTGGTACGAATTGTCGTGTGGCATAAAAACACGTTTGAACGCGTCGTTTGTTTTTTTGATCGCGACGATTGCACTGTTCTCGACGTTGACAATAGTGATTGCGGCGGAACGTGATGGAAAAAAAAGACAAACAAGTTTTCCATGTACTGTCAAAGTTCGCACGAATGATGCCTATCTACGATGCGGACCAGGCGACGACTACTATCCGACAGAGCGACTGAGTCGTGGCAGCAGTCTTGATATATGGGCGATCGATACATCGGGATACTGCGCTGTGCGCCCCGTAGAGGGAAGTTTTTCTTGGGTTCGCGCGTCGGAAATCGAGGATGATCCATCTGATCCCAGACTCGGCGTGATTGTCGCCGATGGCGCCATTGCAAGAATTGGATCTCAGATCAATCCACTTCGCCATGTCACGCAAATTCGACTTGAAGCCGGTGAACGTGTTGTGGTGATCGAACAAGTGAGGATTGATCAAGGACGTCACGTAGGTCTCTGGTACCGGATCGAACCGCCTGCAGGCGAGTTTCGCTTTGCACGCCTTCGAGATCTCAACGTGCCAGCTGAATTGCTCCCGCCACAGCCAGTAGATGAAACCGATGTGGTAGCACTTGTGGCAGGAGAAATGCCAAGCAGCAGACCGGTGGCAACTGCTCCCCCAGTCTTGCAACCGGCACCCGGTGGATGGTTTCCCCAAGGAGCAGCTGTGTTTGATCCAGCGGCTCGAGTGATCCCGCCTGTCGCCGTCTCGGGAACGATGTCATCGGGGGATGAACTTGCCGACATTGATCTCGCACTTTCGCTCGCGGTGAGTGGTCCAGTGGAATCATGGAATTTGGCAACCATTGCTCAACGAATCGAAACTGCAAAGCTGCGAACAGCTTCTCCGGTAGAAAAAGTTCGTGCTGATTCGATTGCTCTGAGAATCGCTAAGTTTGAGGAGATTCATTCTCGCCACATGAAACTTGCCGTGGTCGATCCGAAGAAAACACCCGCACTTCGTTTGGGAGGCATGTGGTCGAGTCTCGGTGCGATTGGATCCCGACCGATTCGACCAGGAGTCTTACCCGGCGGAGCACCGGCTGACGGACGTCCAAATTGGACGCCTTTGGATACCTCCGAAACGACAGGGCGTCTGGCAACAGTCATTTCACGTAGGCCGGAGGCTCCACGATGGGCTCTGGTGGATGAAAATAACCAAGTCTTGGTCTTTGTGACTCCTTCGGAGAGCGTGAACTTAGCGCCGCTGGTAGGACAGCAGGTGTCGATCAAAGGGCAGCGAGGATATATGCCCGAATACCGGCGGCCCTATGTAGTGGCATCCGAGGCCAGACCACGATTAGCGAAGGCCGACGTGGGAACCAAGACGACTCCGCGTCAGTAAACAGGGAGAGCGTCGAGCGCGTTGAGAGCCGGACTTGAGACACACAAGTACGAAAGATACCAAAGAGTCAATCGATTCTTATCGCATCGGAGACGGGCCCTGTTTCTCAAGTTCATCTGCTGGGATCCATCGGGATGCAAGTTCAAAATTCATTCGGTTTACGGTGACTTCGTCGAGACTCAATCTCGCCTGCCGTTCATCCCCTCCAATCGTGCGTGCGATGTGTGCCAATCGTTCCCGTTCAACGGCATTCACACGGTCGAGCTGGTTTGCAAGCGCAGCGACTCCGGCGGGATTTTTTCGCGCAGCTTCTGAAAGAGCTGATATAAAAAGCGAAATCTCATGAATGTTATGAGAGGCTGAAAGCACGATCAACGGCTGCAGCGTTCGTGTTACGAATTCAAGACCCGCACCATCCATGTTTAAGAAGGTATCGATCTGCAACGATTCCTTATGCACGGCGCCAACTTCTCCTTGGAGAGGCTGATGACGCACCAGCAGCATGCATGTTCCCGAGAGAACCTTAGGAGCAAGTGATCCGTTGTAGGCCCCACGACCCAGAAAAAGAAGCAGCCCCTTCTCCTGATAGATGAGTTGAAACGTTCCGACGGTTCCGTAGCCATCAGCGAAACGCCATTGATCTGGCCCGAGCGAGTCGAGCGAGAGTTTGCTGATGTTAAGGACACGCCAGATATCAACGATGGAGTCAGGATGGTGAAGCGAGAACTCAAGCAGATCAGGATGACACGCGACTGTCTGCACTGGTAGTCGGCGATAGAGCGTGGTCGAACGCACGCATTCATTCACCGCTTCTCGATGAGCAATCGTCAGGCGATGAAGAGGGATCGCTTCGACGGCCTCACGTTTTGCCGTACGACTTGATGACCCAGAAGCCAGAATGGTTTTTGATGCATCCGCTGCAGTTGCATCATGAGTCCAGTTGGATAGAACGATTCCGAAGAATCCTGTTGCACAAAGCAACGAGAATCGACGAAAAAAGAGAAAACACAGCATTGAAAGCCCCCCCGAGCTTTGATGAAGACAGTTCGATCAGGAGAAGTTTTCGGTTGAAGTGGAGTCTTCCGGCCAGTCAATCTCATCGAAATTCTGAAGACCTTGCCTGTCTTGCCCCGTTTGCCAGATCGGTTGCAACGTGGGTTGGTCAGAGCACCGAATGTTCCTACCATCGCATTTCGTATGCCCGGGTCGTTTGCCGCCCCGGTGGCTCTCTGAGATAAGGATCAACCGGAAGGTCTTTGGCGAATGCGCAGCGGGTCTCACACCTCGAATTCCAAGCGAGCTCCACATTTTCTTGAGCGGGCGCTTGTTCTCTGGACTCATTTGGCTCTCCGCGCGCCAGCGGTGATTGTTCTGCTGGCAGTGATTTCTGCAGTGGGCGCGGGGGCATGGACCTACAAGCATCTGGGCTACAAGACGAGTCGAATGGATCTTCTCGATCCTTCAAGCAATTACAATCGACTCTGGATCGACTACATCGCTGAATTTGGCGAGGACGACGACGCGGTGGTTGTGGTTGAGGGTTCTTCTCGCGATGAAGTTGTGCGAGTCCTCGCAGATCTTTCCAAGGAATTGCTGCAAGACACGGCGCTCTTTCGCGAGGTGCTTTACGAAGTCGATCTGTCGATCATTCGTTCTAAAGGACTTCACTACCTCGATACTTCTGACTTGAAGGCAATCGATGGATTTCTTGATGACACGCTCCCAATTCTCGATGGGGGATGGGCAAATTTAAAAGTGTCATCGTTGATTGCGGGCAGCGCCGGAAAAATGGTTGCCGGTGTATCGATCAAGAGATTGAAAGAGAAGGACTCAGCAGACAATGAGATTCAAGAATTGGCACCTCCCGTGCTGGCATCTCCCACTGAAACACTTGAGCGACTCAGCGAGAGTCTCTTGGGCAGTTTTTCGCCATCTCAGCAATATTCTTCTCCATGGCCGGGAATGCCAGCATCACTTTCAGCTCTGGGCGACCTGTCGAGCGAGCATCTTCTGGCGAAAGACGGCCGAATGGGATTTGTGTTGCTGCGGATGACCAAGGAAACCGGTGGATTTGCAGGTTCCTCTGCGGCAACGGATGAACTGCGGCGAATCATTCGTCTTGTATCCGACCGTCATGCCGGAGTCACGATTGGATTGACCGGTCTTCCGGTGATGGAAGATGACGAGATGCGAGCCAGTCAGAATTCCATGATCTGGGCCAGTAGTCTTTCAATGGCGGCGGTCATCATTGTGATTGTTGCAGGGTTCGGAGGTGTGCGACACGCCATGATGGCCAATGGAGTATTGGTCATCGGCATGGCGTGGGCGTTTGCGTGGGCAACATTCAGCGTCGGACATTTGAACATTCTTAGCGTGACATTTACCGTCACCATGATCGGTGTTGGGATTGATTATGGGACCTACTATGTTGGCCGATATCTCGAACTGCGTCGCGAAGGAATTGGCTGCGACGATGCGCTTTTGAAAACATCGGCAAGCGTCGGTCCTGGGATTCTGACCGGTGCGATTACAACCGCGGTCGCATTTTTTACAGCCGCTACAACAAGTTTTACAGGGATTGCTGAACTTGGTTTGATTGCCGGCGGAGGTATTCTCCTGTGTGCTTTTGCGGAACTGCTCATCCTGCCAGCGGTGATTGCGATGATCGATCGCGGTTCTATCGGCAATCGGATTCCCCAACCTGTTCCCGTACATCGATGGCTGGCACCGCTTCGACGCCATCCCCGAATGGTTTCACTTTTTGCGCTGGCAATCACAATGGTCACCGCTTCGGGAATTCGCGACCTCAAGTACGATCGGAATCTTCTCAACATGCAGCCCGAAGGGCTTGAGAGTGTGGAGCTTGAAAAAAAACTGCTTTCCGAATGCGACCAGAGTGTGTGGTACGCATTATCAATCGCCGACACCAAAGAGGAACTGCTCGATCGCAAAAGGAAACTTGAGTTGCTCGGAAGCGTAGAGCGAGTTGATGAAATTGCATCACTTCTGCCAGATGATCAGGAGCAAAAGCGGCCTCTGATTGAGCGAATTCATAAACGTCTGACCGTCATCCCCGAACATCCACCCGAAATTCCTGTTGATAGGATCGAGGCAGTTAGAGAAACCCTCGTCTGGGCGCAGCAAGAAGCCGCCAAACGCCCAGGTGGACTTCGCAGTGCGTGGCATCTTGAGCAGGTCCGCGATGGGCTGCAACGAATGCCCCCCAACGAATGTTATCGAAGCCTTTCGAATTTTCAGCAACACGTGGCAGGTGATCTGCTCACACGATTGCATTCGCTCAAGGCGATTTCTAATCCCGAACCACCTCAGTTATCGGATTTACCAGAGAGCCTCGTGGGACGTTTCGTGGGACAGTCGGGACGGCACCTCCTGAAAATCTATGGGCGTGGAGATATCTGGAACCCAGAATCTCTCGAACGATTTGTGAATGATGTTCGAAGTATTGATCCCCGCGTGACCGGCCATCCGCTCCAGGCATTTGAGGCGTCACTTGAAATGAAGCGAAGCTACGAGCACGCGGCTTTCTATTCACTGATTGTGATCCTCATTGTGCTCTGGTTGGATTTTCGAAATCTCTTGCATTCACTGTTGGCGGCATTGCCACTGGCAGTGGGGATGGCACAGACTTTTGGAATTATGGGGATCGTCGATATTCCACTCAATCCGGCGAATTTGATCGGCATTCCGCTCATTCTTGGAATTGCAGTCGATTACGGAGTGCACATTGTGCACGACGCTCTGGAGCGTCCGGGACCGTATCGGATCAGTCCATCCACTGCCAATTCGGTGCTCGTCGACGCACTGACTACAATTCTTGGATTTGGTGCGTTGATGATTGCCAGCCATAAGGGCCTCGAAAGTCTTGGTCGAGTGCTCACGCTTGGAGTCACCACATGCACTCTCACGGCCCTTATTTTACTTCCGGCAATTTTGACATGGATGGGAGGTCTTGTCTCCAATAAAAAGGAGAACGACAGCGACGTTCTTGCAATGGGCGAGTCAGAACGAGACTCCATTGATGATGCAATCGAGTTATCCGCGAGCACCTTCTCAGAAGATCGCTCCTATGATGCAGGAACTTGTGTGCCGGTGCGAAAGCTTTCCGTGACGCTCTAAAACAGGTCAATCGGCCTTGTTCGGCTTGTGGTGGCTATGGTATTTCCATTTTGTTCCACAGGGTGTCGGAAAGTCATTTGTGTGTGAGTCGGCAAAAAGTTATCCATGAAAAAAATATGCTTGTTCGTTCATTGTGCCTGTATTCTGCGCGGAATAATTGTTTCAACAGGGATCGTGGCGATCGTTTTTCAAGCCAACGATTCTGTCCATGGAAGTGAAAAGAGACCGGAGCGATCGGTGAACATTGTCATGGAAGATCAGTTTCGCACTCGTCATGAGACCGGGACGCTGCGCGGAGATGTGGTCGTGCTTGTCTATGCCGAGAGACATGGGTCCGACGCGGCCAGATCGCTTGGCCGTCGACTTCACATTCAATTTCACCCCACGGCTGAAAAGGTGCCGCTGAGCGAATCCTTCAGGCAACCGGTGGTCGGCCTGACAGATTGGCCGGCCGGGATTGAAGTGCCCAATGTCCATGTGATTGCTGTGGCATGTTTATCTGAAATACCAAAACCATTTCATGCTGTTGCGCGAGCAAAATTTCGTAGCGATTCGCCACATGTCCCGGTGTGGCTCGACTTTGAAAATATCATGAAAAAATCATGCGGACTTTCGTTAGGAATACCGAACATAGTGATTCTCGATACGGAAGGAAAAATGCGAGACACCCGGAGCGGGCATGTCGACGATAGAGAGTTTGGTGAACTTACCGCCGCAATCAACCTCTTGCGCCGCGAAAGTGAGCCTCGCAACCGCGCAGTCGGTAGCGGTCCACTTCCGTCAAAAAAACAACAGTAGTGTCTGATTTCAGATCAAGAAATTCACCGCATCAACCCCAGCGATGTGTTTAAAAAACAGACAATCCTATTCGCATCGCTATCGCATGCGATCTTTCATCTGACGACTAGCTTGCGCAAGAGCTTCACGTTCTTTGTCAGTCAGGCTTGCCTCACCAGAACGACTGATCTTCTCAAGAATACGGTCGACTTCTCCGCTGAGCGGCGATGGTTTTTCCTGTGTACCGCGGTTGGTGATTGAAGGCGAGTCTTCCGGACGAACAATTCGCATCCTTGGCCGGCGATGGAAAAGTTTTGAGGAACTGTTGAGAAGGTCTCCAAAATTCCAACGCTGCCATGCATAGATAGCCCCAAAAGTTGCCCCCGCCAAATGCGCGACGTGCGCAACATTCGTTCCCCCGGAAGCAGCTCCACCAACATCTGACACAAAATAAAGAATGCCAAGAGCCCATGCCGGAACTGGAAGCACGCCCCAGATCATCACGGTCTCGCGTGGGTAGTACCAGATAAAAAGTGCCATCACCGCCATGACCGCACCAGAAGCACCGATCAGACTGCCTGCGATTTGTCCACTCACATACACGCTGGCGAGCCAGACAAGACCGGCAATAACAATGGCAGAAAAATAAAAACGAAAAAATTCGGCACGCCCAAGAATCTGCTCTATCTGCCGACCAAAGAAAAACAAAGCGAGCATATTAAAAACGAGATGCCATGGGTCGTTTGAGTCGTGCGCAAAGCCGTAGGTAATCGGCTCCCAGAACTTCCAGAGCTCGAAAGGAAGCGTGCTTTGAAGGGCAAGCTGCTCGTTGAGCGAGGGTTGGGAGGCCAGAAGAAAATTCGTGACCCAAACCGCAATATTGGCAACGATGATCGTCATCACTGCCGTCCAGTCCGACATGAACGGAGCAGGTTCGTCCCTATAGTAGCTGCGATCGTAAAGGCCCATGAGCGTGCAAAATTATCCGCGAGGTGGTCAATCGGAAAAAACGCATGACGCGACAATCACGCCATGCAAAAAGAGAAGCATTCTCCGGAAACATTCTAGCAAAGCATCGCGCACTCGAGGAAACTGGGCAACAGGGGACGCTGAAATGGCTGCAAGCCATCGAAGCATCTGCTACAACTCCGCATTCAATCAGACTTCGATTCAGCATGTGTGGCGTAACGCATGTGAGTGATGGGCTCGGCATACAGAGGAACATACGATGGCCACCAATGGCTCGCTGGGAAGAAAGTTGCGAATGGCACTCGTCGGGGGTGGGCAAGGCTCTTTCATTGGTCGCGTTCATGTGACAGCAGCTGTACTCGACAACCGTGCGGTGCTTGTTGCCGGCGCACTGTCAAGTGATCCAGCAAGAGCAAAAGCGAGTGCCGCAGACTACGACATCGATGCTTCAAGAGCGTATGGGTCTTACGAGGAACTTTTTGACAAAGAGCGACTGCGGCCAGATCCAATCGATTTTGTTTCAATTGCCACGCCCAATCACATGCATTTTCCAGTCGCAAAGGCAGCGATCAAAGCTGGTTTCCATGTGATCTGCGATAAGCCACTCACGCTCACGCTTGCAGAAGCAGAGGCGTTGGCGAGTCTCGTGAATGCTTCGAGTGTGATTTTTGCTGTCACGCACAACTACACCGGTTATCCGCTTGTGCGTCAGGCTCGTCAGATGATTCTGTCAGGAGAGCTTGGTGATATTCAGGCCGTTCGTTCAAGTTACATCCAAGGCTGGCTGCGCACTCGACTTGAGAGCGAAGGACACAAGCAGGCAGCGTGGCGCACCGATCCGACGAAAAGCGGAGAGGCAGGAGCGTTTGGTGACATTGGTACTCATGCCTACAACCTCGGCCGGTATATGACCGGACTTCTTCCGGAAAAAATAAGTGCAAATCTCAAAGTCTTTGAACCTCCGCGTTCGCTCGATGATTATGGCCATGCGGTTATTCGATACGAGAACGGAGCCCTTGGAACCGTGACGGCCAGTCAGATTAGTCACGGTCGAGAAAATGACGTCAGAATCGAAATCGATGGCACGCTCGCCAGTCTCGAATGGCATCAGGAAAACCCGAATCAATTATTCATACGGCGCAATGGCCATCCCCATTCAATCTATACAAGGGATCCCAACGCCCCGTTCACAAACGAGGCAGGAAAAGCTGCGTGTCGGCTTCCTTCTGGTCATCCAGAGGCGTTTTTTGAGGCATTTGCCAACGTGTATCGGTCGGCATTCGATGCCATGGCGGACAGAGCTGCTGGCCTTCCAGTGGAAAAGATCAACACGGTCTATCCCAATGTGTGTGACGGTGTTGAAGGGATGTATTTCATCACGCAATCGGTAGCCTCGAGTAAGGCCGATGGTGCGTGGTTGCCAATGAGGCATCCACTGGCCCGCCGCTAGATTGACCGAAATACATTCGAAAAAGAAAGTCGAATTGAAGGGGAATTTTCCAATGGTCACTCGAGATGTTTCGTACTTTGTGTTTGATATTGAAAGCGTGGCTGACGGGGCGCTTCTCTCCCGACTTCGCTATCCGTCCGATTCGCTCTCTCCAGAGATGGCGATTACAAAATATCGCGAGGAACTGATCGAGGAGACAGGGAAAGACTTTATCCCATACACGTTTCAACTTCCTGTGTCGTTGGTGGTGGCAAAGATAGCAGCCGACTACAAGCTCACCGATTTGGTTGCACTCGATGAAGAGCAGTCGAGGCCTCACGAGATCACAAGGCTCTTTTGGGATGGGTGGCGGAAGTATGGAAAGCCCTGCCTCGTCAGCTTTCATGGACGAGGATTCGATCTTCCTCTCCTCGAGTTAGCCGCCTTTCGATACGGCTTGGAAATTCCTGATTGGTTTGCCGAGAGCAAGCGAAGTTTCGAACAACCTCGCAACCGCTACAACATTGCGAGCCATTTTGATCTGCATGAATGGCTGACTAATTTTGGCGCCTCTCGGTTTCATGGTGGCTTGTCGCTCGCTGCAAACCTTATTGGGAAGCCAGGAAAAATGGACGTCTCCGGCTACATGGTTCAGGATATGTGGAACGCGGGAAAAAAGGCCGAGATTCATGACTACTGTCGCTCAGATGTGCTCGATACGTATTTTGTCTTTTTGCGTTCGCGCGTTGTGGCCGGAGAAATTACGATTCACGAGGAACACGCGATCATTGAACATGCGCGAAAATGGATTGAATCACGAGCAAAAAACTCGCCCGGGCTTCATCGTTATTTAACAGCGTGGGGTGACTGGAAAAGTCCTTGGGAAGCGGTCAAAGAAGAGCCGCTGTCGACGTGAACCTTACCCAAGAAGCTGATGCACAACGCGTCCTTCTGGAACGATCGCCTGCGGCCGAGCGAGTGAGTCGTAGAGCATTTGAGAGTGATCAACTCCCAACAGGTGATACATCGTGGCAATGATATCACCCGGTGTGACGGGGGCCTCGATCGGTACAGCTCCTGTACGATCACTGGCACCGTGAACATAGCCTTCCCGCATTCCACCCCCACAGAGCATAACGGAATAGCAGGAGTTCCAATGATCGCGCCCACCGTTGTTGTTATTGATTCGAGGTGTGCGACCAAAATCTCCGAGCACGGCAACGAGCGTTCTCTCGAGTCGTCCGCTTTGAGACAGGTCTTCAAGAAGGCTGCTGAAGGCAGCATCAAATGCTGGCAGCAATGAATTTTTGAGCGTTACAAAGTTGCTGCCGTGGGTATCCCACGTGGCGTTGGCATCGGGAGCCCACGAGACCGTGACGGTTCGGGTGCCGGCCTCGATGAGACGCCGTGACAGAAGAACACTCTGGCCATAAATATTGCGGCCGTACCGTTCACGATCGGCATCAGTCTCACGCGTGAGTTCAAATGCTTGACGAGTGGTTGCAGAGGACAGGATATCGAACGCCCGTCGCTGAAAATCATTCATTGCCGTCAGGGATCGTTCGTGTTGTCGCCCCAAACGATGATCGAGTTGCGAGAGGAGTCGTGATCGGCCCTGAATTCTCTCGAGTGAGATTCCTTCTGGCGGCGCAAGATCACGTAGATGAAAGTTTGGTGCATTTGGATCTTCAAGCACCCAAAACGGATCGTAGCTGGCACCAATAAAGCCCGAAAGAAACCCCGGTTGTAGCGGCCCACCGGCTCCTTCCTTGGTTTTGTACGGAAGCGCAACATAAGGCAGCGACGTGTCTGCAACGGGCCGCAATTTCCCCAAGACCGCGCCCGGAGATGGATGATCGGTGGGCCTCGCTCCGCCACCTTGTTCCCCTCGGTCATGACCGGTCATGGCTGCATAGACCGCGGCAGCATGCGAATTATTGACGCTGTGGTGCATCGATCGCACAAGCGTCACTCGGTTCATGAGCTTGGCTGATCTGGGCAGGTGCTCACAGAGTTGTACGCCTGGAAGAGATGTGTTTATGGGCTTAAATTCGCCTCGAAATTCGGTTGGCGCAAGCGGCTTCATGTCCCACATGTCTAAGTGACTTGGACCACCATTCAAAAAAAGAATGATGCACGCGTCGGCTTTTGAACCGGCCAAAGGTTTCTGCTTTTCATCGGCGGCAAGGAGATGCGGCAACGATAGTCCAAAAGGACCAAGCCCCCCAACACGCAGGAGTTCTCTTCGAGTCCACATCGAGGCTCCTTGAGGCGAGATCACCTCACCCATAGTTTTGAATGGAAACGAATTATCTCTTGCAGTATGTCACTTGCCAACTGCATCGGTCGCAGCATCTTCAGATTTTTTTTCTACAGGAGCCTCCGATGTTTCAGTAGATTTTTCCGACTTTGTAACAGCGTCGGTTGGTGTCTCCGATTGAGTCGGCTCTTCAGATTGTTGAGCAGTCGGCTTTGCCATTGCCGTTGCCACAGCTTTCGCAATTGAACGAGCCGAGGAATCGAGCTTCCCCTTCGGAGCACGGGCTTCAACGGTATACATGCGACCGCTGAAGATCAATCGATAACACTGCCGTTCAATCGGTTCGCTCAATCCTTCGACCTTCGCAGTTCCAGGCACTGCGTAATAGACGCCGAAATGATCTCCAAGCGTGACGGCCACCGGCTTCTTTGTGATCTTGCTTCCTTTGTCGGTGAATCCTTGCTTCAGTTCCTCTTCGATAGCGGCAACGAAATCTTTATGATTCTCAGAGGAAATCTCACGGAGATCGGCGGGGGCTTCTGCACCAGTGACCACAATCGAAGGATACGATTTTTTGGGACCGGGCTGAAAGCGCATCAAATAATTTGAGGACCTCGGTGAACGAGTCCATCCTGCCGGCGATGCAATTACAATTCGATCTTCATCGACCGAGATTGCTGTGTCGATGTCGACTGCAGGCAGTGATTCCTGAGTGGTTTCACGAGAACGTTCCGATTGTTTTCCACCGGAACAGCCAGACTGCCACAACAGCATCGCCACTGCCACGAACACCAACGGGTGACGAACTCGCATTCTCAGAATCAAACGGGACATTGGTTTGACTTTCAAAAAATCTTCTGCCTGTCGACAGGCTACGAGGACTATGCCTCAATCGCTTCCTTGACTAATTGGACAAAGTGTTGCGAGCGAGATGAACTCGACAGATCGTTTGCTTTTTTCACAGCAGCTTTCTGGTCAGCGTATTCAAAAACCATTAACCGCTTCATGCCCTGATTAAATACTCCCCAGTAGGCCTTCATGCGAACATTTTGAGCAGATTTTGCGCGACTCTTTCGAATGGAAGGTTTTTTAGGAGCCTTTTCCTTTTTCTCCTTCGGAACCTTCGGAGGCTTTACCGCCTTTTCCTTCTTTTGTTTCTTTTCTTTTGGAACCTTCGGAGCCTTGGCTTCCTTCACAGCCTTCTTTGCCGCAGATGCCTTTGCGGAATCGGCCTTCTTTTCTTTTGACTTGGTAGCTTTCTTTGCCATGGGTGTGATCTGGTTCTCTTTTCCTACGGGATGAAAAAACTCTGACGCTCTTTCTCACGGGAAGGGTTGAGAGCGATAAACAATTCTCAACGACCATCGTGGAACGTGGAGTATAGCGTCTTTTTCAGTTTGTCGCACGTTGAAAGACGTCTGACAAATCTGGTCTTCGGGCACCTTCTATACTGATATTCCAAGACCCTACAATCTTTCGAAATCAATCGTAAAAAAGAGCCTTAAAAAATCTCACAGGAATTGTGATCGCATGGCCACCACGCTTGAAGAGCCCTCAACGGGTGAGGCCTTTGCCTCATACCGCCCACTCGATGACGCTGTGCTTTCGGCAAGAATCGAGGCAGCGCGGCGGCAGATGGGCGCAAAGCTCGTCATTCTTGGGCACCATTACCAACAAGACGGCGTGATTGCCCATGCTGACTTGCAGGGGGACAGCTATCAGCTTTCAAAGTCGGCATCTGAACGGACAGCATGTGAGGCGATCGCTTTTTGCGGTGTTCACTTTATGGCTGAGACCGCCGATATTCTGGCTAACCGACCAGAGCAGGTGGCGGCCCGTGGCGGAAAACGTGTCACGGTGGTGTTACCAGATTTGGCCGCGGGCTGTTCGATGGCCGATATGGCTGCCATAGAACAGGTTCTCGATGCGTGGTCGGATCTTGGCGAAGTTGTTGATCTCTCGCAAATCATTCCAGTGACGTACATCAATTCGGCAGCGAGCTTGAAGGCGTTCTGTGGAAAAAATGGAGGTATTGTTTGCACATCAAGTAACGCGGAGGCTGTTTTGAAGTGGGCATTTGCGCGTGGCAGTCGCGTACTTTTTTTTCCAGATCAGCACCTCGGGCGCAACACGGCTCGCCGAATGGGAATCCCACTCGATGAAATGTGCATCTGGAATCCACATGAACCGAGACTCGGGGGCAACGACGCAAAGCAGTTGTTAAAAAGCAGAGTGATTCTCTGGCAAGGGCACTGCAGCGTGCACGCGATGTTTCGTCCGGAGCACGTCGACGCGATGCGGACACACTTCCCCGACATAAAAATTCTGGTGCATCCTGAGTGTCCGATGGAGGTGGTGGATAAAGCAGACCTTGCTGGCTCGACGAGCTACATCCTCAAGCAGATTGAGCAGGCTGCTCCCGGCACACAGTGGGCGATCGGCACGGAACTGCATCTTGTCAAGCGTCTCGAACAGAAACATCCCGAACAGGTCATCAAGTTTCTCTCACCGGTCGTCTGCATGTGCGCGACGATGTATCGCATTGACTTGGCGCACCTCTGCTGGAGCCTCGAGCACTTGGCGGCAGGCACGCCGGTCAATGTGATCCGAGTAGACGATGAGACAAGCAGGTGGGCCGTAACGGCTCTTGAACGCATGCTCTCGGTGCAATAAATGCGAAACGAGGTCCCCGGATAACGGTGAAGTTCAGTGTCAGACAAGTCACTGCTGGTTAGAGCAATTTCGCGATTGCTTTTCCGTCATGAGCAACTTTGAAAGGTCGTCCGGTCGGTGAAAAAATTTCCTTCGTGAGAGGCAGGCCCAACGCAGTCGCAATGGTTGCGTTGAAATCTGCTGGTGAAACACCATCCTGATCAACGGCATGACCAGCCGAGTCTGACGAACCGTAGAGCTGTCCACCTCGAATTCCACCACCTGCAAGTACCGTTGAAAACACCGCAGGATGATGATCGCGACCTGCATTGTAATTGAGTTGCGGAGATCGACCGAATTCAGTTGTTAGAACGATCAGTGTTTCATCCAGTAAGCCGCTCTTGGAAAGATCCTTGATCAAATTTCCGAGTGCTCGATCCATAATCCCAGCCCGACTTGGAAGCGTTCCTGCGTTGTAGATGCTGGTATGCATATCCCAGCCACCGCAGGTGACCTCAACGCAACGCACGTTGCTTTCAATTAAGCGACGAGCCAGAAGACAACCTTGGCCAAAAGCATCACGGCCATATCGATCACGATCTTCTTTCTTCTCTTGATTCAAATCAAAAGCTTTTAGTTCACCACTTGAAAGCAGACTCGTTGCCTCCGCATAAAAGTCTGTATAGGACTGCAGGTCGCGACTTTTAAATTTCTGACGGAATTTTTTGTCAAATTGCTGGATCAGATCGACACGTTTTTCAAAGGATTCGGCAGTGAGATAGGCCGGCGGAACGGTATTTTCAAGACCACGGTTTGGATCGCCAATGGGCAACGGACTGAACGACGGATCAAGAAACCCTGCTCCCGGATGGCGAGGTGGAGCACCGATAAGAACCGTATCGGGAAGAGATTTACTTTGACGGCCTCGGAATTTCTGAATCCATGGGCCGACGGATGGATGTCGCTCGGTTGCAATCTGATCGTAACTCGTTCGCATGAGATATTCGCCATCTTCATGATCACCAGTCTGTGTAAACATCGATCGAATCACAGCAATTTTGTCAAATTCTGTCGCCAGGACGGGAAGAAATTCACTGATCGCAATGCCAGCAACATTTGTACCAATTGGCTTGGTGGCCCCTTGGTTTGGATGACCCGGCTTGAGGTCAAACGTATCGAGATGAGTCATGCCACCGGTCATGAACAGATAGATGAGTCGCTTTGCTTTTCCGGTGGATTCTGCTTCAGCGGCAGAAACTGCTCGGCTCATTGCTGGAACGAGACTGACGCCCAAAAGTGATTTGGCTGCTTGCTCAAGAAAGCGTCGTCGATCGAATCCGTCAAGCATGGCCACGAGGCTTTTCATAGGAGTTCTCTTGTTTAAAAATTCAAAATGTTTCAGCAGAAATTATTTGGACTGATGGCACTGTCAAAAAAGTCTTACTGGATAAACAAAAACTCACGAGTGTTCACAAGCGACCACACTACGTTTCCATATCCTGCTGCACCGTTGCGTTTGACTTCTTCCTGCGCAAGAGCGAGTTCCTCGCTCTCCGGGAGACGGCTGAGAATTGTAAGAAAAAGCGTTTTGACACCGCTGGCAATGTCGTGTTTGCGAGAGATGTTGTTGTAGATCGTAGAGTTTTGCTCGAGAAGCATGTGAGTGATCGGTCCGTTAAACATGCATAAAACTTGCGGAACAGATCCGGTCGTCGACGACGCAGATATAAGCTCTCGATCGGACTGACCAAAAACGCGAAGAAAATGATTTGCCGGAACCGGAGAAGGCAACTCCGACGCACGAGCCAGGAGCAATCCTTTATACATATACGCTTTTTGTCTCTCGCCTTGTCCACCATCAACCTGACCAGAGGCTGTTTCCGCTGTGAGAACTTCTGTTGCCGTGACGTTATTCAAATCGATTCCCACCGAATCGGTTCGTATATGTGATGGGAGTTCTCGGTATCCATATGGGACAGGGAGCGCCAGCGTGAGAAAAGAGTCCCAAACCTGTTCGGCCGTCATGCGGCGAAACATCGGCCCCGGAAAATGGTAGGGCTGGCCGGGCTGGACATCTTCTTCGCAAGCCTGCCGTTGATACGCTTGGGAGTTGTAAAGAATTCGCAGAAATTCTTTCATGTCAAAATCGAGACGGATCATTTCAGATTCTAGAAACTTCATTAACTCCGGATTTTCAATCTCCGAAGAGTCTTGCATGTCATCGACGGGTTCTATCAGGCCGACTCCAAAAGTTCGCTTCCATAAACGATTTGCAATGGTTCGAGCAAATCGCGGATTCTCTTTGGAAACTAACCAACGTGCAAAAGCCTTGCGAGGAGTCTCTCCTTCTTGCATCTCTACGGGTTCACCGAAAATCGTCTTTGGTTCGACGACATCACTCGGCTTTGCGTCACTGTACGCATAATCTTTGGGGAGAGTAATTTTTGAATCAACATGATCATTGACAATCATCATGTTGATGTTAATCAGACGATCAAAACGATAGGTATTATTGCGACGGTCTTCTTCTTCTTGTTCAATCGCCGCGAAATCATCTCTCAGTCGCTCGTTTGGATTGGCTTTCCAATAACGAGTATCAGCGCCTCCTGTCTGAGTGTGCGTGCCAAACGTGAAGGCCGCCATTTGGTAAAACTCTTTTTGAGTCCAGCGATCGAAGGGGTGGTTGTGGCACTGAGCACAACCGATGCGAGTTCCCAAGAAGATACGAATGGTGTTGTTCATATTGTCGAGCGGCATCGAAGCATCTCGCTGCAGATAGCCCGTCGCCGGATTGGTCCACACCAACCCCTCGGCAGTCAGGAGTTCGTGTACCAACACATTCCACGGTTTGTTTTCCGCAAGCGATTGCTTGATCCACTGTCGATAAGGCTCTCCTCGCACATTCCCGTTGAGAGAGTCTGTGTAGCGGAGAATATCGGCCCAGTAGTTAAAAAAGTGGCTTGCATAACCATCGCTACCCAAAAGTTGATCAATTAATTGTGATCGCTTGTGTGAATCGGTCGAATGAAGAAATTTTTGTGTCTGGAGAAATGTGGGAATCGTTCCAGTAATGTCGAGATACATTCTTCGAACAAATTGTTCGTCGCTGGTCGCAGGATTCGCGGCCACTTTGTATTTCTGGTGGTTGGCCTCGACCAATGCGTCAATGGTTTTTGCCGACTGCAGAGCCTTGGTCTGCAGTGCGGGATCGACTTCCTTGGAGAGAAAGACAAATCGTGGAGGTTCCGTGTTCTGCGGAATATCTTTGGCATGTGGAGTTTGTGTGCCGAATGTCTTGAGGAGTGCAAGATCTGCGTTCGCTTCTTTGCGCATCTTGAGCTTGATGTAGGTTTTTGCTCGACCCTGATAGGCGTTGACCAACTTCGGATCTGCATCAATCGCTTTGGTGAAATCGTTTAAAGCCGCCTCATACTTTTCTTGCGCATGATTGGCATACCCGCGAGAACAGTAGGCCAGGGCGTGCTTCTTCTGACAACGAATCGTCTCATCAAAACAGGCTGCCGCCTTTTCAAAATCCTCTGAACTCATGTATGCCAAACCGCGAATGTAATGTGCTTTTGCACATTGAGGATCGATGGTAGTTGCAGCATCGAGATCAGCCATCGCCTCAGCCCGTTTGCTTTGCATTCCAAAAAGATAGGCCCGGTCGCACAGGGCTTCGACGGAACCGGGGTTCAGTCGAAGTGCTTGATCAATATCTGCGGAGGCAAGGGCCGCGTCATTTTTTGCCAAATGAATTTCTGCTCTCCGCTGAAAAGCCACAGCCAAGGCTGGGGCGAGAGCAATCGCTTTATTTTGATCGGCGATTGCCTGCGGCAAATTATTGGTGGCTGCGTACGCGAGACCGCGAAGACTATAGGCTTCCGCATTTTTGTCATTGATTCCAATCGCGCGGTCGGCGCTCTGAATAGCCTTCGTAAATTGTTGACGAGCCATGTACGCCATCGCTCTGTGGGAATGCGCTTCGGCATGATCTGATTTTTCCAAAATTGCAAAGAAGGCGCTGTCGATTGCCTTGAGAAATTCAGTTTTCTGATAGTAGGAAAAAGATCGATGCGAGAATGCATCCGCACGATTTGCGACCGCGATTGAATCACGAGCGGTCTGACGGCCAACGGAATCGAAGTCTTCGATCGCACGATCGAAATTCTTCTTGGAGTTATGGGCAATTCCCCGCAGGAGCAACGCACTGGTGTTGATCGGATCGATTTCCAGAACCCGAGTACAGTCGGCTACCACCAAATCCCACTGAGCGTTTTTCGAGTGCTCACGAATGCCGACGATGAGAGCATCAACCTGAATTTCTTTTTCTGTCTTTGCAGCGGGAGCACCTTGGCACAAAGCAGAGCGAGGAGTATTCCACGAGATCGTCAAAAAAAGAGCCAACAACAACCAGGAATACAAGGCTTTGGCGTGAAAGGAACAATTTGAGAGTCGGCACATAATCAAAGGCCTTTTCAATAGAAGTGTCGGCAGTGATTCATTGAAAAATTGTCCAACAAAGAACCCCAGGAAAACAAAAAAGACCAGAATCGTTTTTGAATCTACCACAAGGAAAGAGCGGCCGACGAGTGAAACGAAAATCCTTAGGTTTAAAGCGGATATTTCTTGAAGAACCCCGAACGTCCATCGAATCACGCCGTGACTTGATGGACGCGATGGCTAAGCTGTTCGAGTAAGAGAATCTTCTGCATAGTTTTATTTTCGAAACTCGAGCACAGTCCCTCTACGTCGTCGATCGCCGACAATACTTCACCGTCGGATGTCCACTCCCCGTAGATCGCTGCTAACTTCGCGATCATTGCATAGAGTTCACCGCAGTAGCAGAGATACCGGCTCATCGACATGACGGTTTCTTCTTCTGCGAGCGTAGATTTCGTCGGTATCATTGGAAACAGCAGTCGTGTTGGGGACTTGGAAATTTGAAGCATGTCCGTCACGTGGGCATAGCTGCGGAGTGTATGAAGGCCCTTGAGTGCTTTTCTCCGGATGACTCCGTGTTCGATTGAACGCATTGTAAAAAATCCGGCAACCGTAGCGGCGAGCACCGTGATGCAGGCATCGAGGGATTGCAAATACTCAGGCAGCACGTCGATCCCATCCATGCGGCGCACGAAATACACTGGCGAAATCAGTAAAAGCCCAGCCGCAATTCCACCCATCCAGCTGACGATTCGCAGCACAACAGGAGCACTGATGCTGTGTGAACCTGATTGAATCAGTCGCTCGGCATAATCGGCAAGCCTGTTGGCGTGTACATCGATTCCGCGATCGGGAAAGCGTTCGTGAATCCGGTTGACCAGAAGGCGACACGATGCCGCAAGTTTGTCCGCAACAAGTGTTGGCTTGTCAGTGTCTTGCCGCATTGCAACTCCTCGGTGTGCGTGCCACGTGAATCCTCGCGAGAGCATATCAAGGCCCGAAAACGGTGACAGGAAGAGTTTCCAAACCCCCATTCGAAGGAAGCTTGCCGCTCACGTTCCTCACGCTTTACGAATTTAATATGCGCAAAAAGGAAGGTTGCCCGAATCGTTGCAATCGGTGCCCTTTTGGTAGTGCATGATGTCCATGGTGACGACGACCACGGTGAGTTCTCACGCTCGACGCTGGCCGCGAATCCATTGCAGCGGCTGGTTTTTTCTCTGTTTCAGGCATTGTCGTCGAGCCGACGCTCTTTCGGACTTTCCGTCAGTAGCCGAATGATGCGCCTTGCGAGCGACTCCTTAATCTCGCGATGCCGCGGCACCGGCTGCCGCCGTGCCGTACCAAGACACAACGTAGTGAACTCACGTCACGCCTGAAGTGTGCTCCAACGGCCCACTTGCGGGCCGAGCCCCGCGAACCGCTCCTCGTACCACCTGCGCCCAGTATCGAGATCCGCGACGACCTCGGGGCGATACCGAAGTACGAACTTCATCGACTATCACGCAGGCGATCGAGAACCTCGTCCCACGTGAGCAACTGCTCGGGCGACCGCTCATGAGCGGTGATCCGCCGCTGCAGTTCCGCCCGCTGCTCGGGAGAAATCTCGACGGGCGAGTCTGCAGGGATGCTGTTCCATAACGACTCGACTACGCGCAGCCGATCATGAATCGAAAGCGCCGTCAGTTCGGTCAGGATCTGAGCTATGTCGATCAAAAAAAGCAATCCACCACAGATATAACGACAAAGGTAACCCGGCGGTGGCCGAGTGACGTCAAATTCAGAACACTCCCGAGCCGCCGCTCTTGTTGACCGCCTTGTTAGGCGATTGTCCGGTTGCGGTTCATTGACGTTTCGGATGCCGAACCGCATTCAATTCGCCGACTGACCTTCAGACGGCTGTTGTTTGTTTTTTTGGAACTCTTCGACTTTGAAATCGGAGTCGCTGTCTTTTCTTCTTGTGGTTCATCGACTCACGCTAGGAGCTTGGACAAATGCTTTGCGAGATTCGAGCCGAGTGCTTTTACGCGGGCCTGCTGATTCGCGTCCGCGAGGACACCATCCGGTGTGAATGCTTCGTAAGCTTTGCCGACGGCGATTTGATCAGGCAACACGGTAATGCCAATACAGCCAAGGATCGCTCGTAGATGCACGAGCCCACGCATCCCACCGAGACCGCCTGGTGATGCAGAGCAAAGGACGGCGGTTTTACCCGCCAGTGCCGAGAGTGCTGGCTCGTCGTCGGACTCACCGCGCGAGACCCAATCAATGGCATTTTTTAGCGCGGCGGTGATGCTGCTGTTATATTCCGGCGAGGCAATGATGAGGCCGTTGTGTTCGCGGAACATTACTTTCAGTCGCTTCGCCGCCTCTGGCATTCCACTCGTTGCTTCCAGGTCTTCATCGAAAATCGGAAGCGTGAAATCGCGAAGTGAAATCACAGTGACCTCCGCGCCAGCCTCTCGACCTCCGGCGGCTGCGACGACGGCGAGTTTCTGGTTGTAGGAATCACGGCGAAGACTGCCGCCAAATGCGAGGATGCGTGGTGTATTCATATTCAACGTTGTAGTGCCTCCAGCGTATCCGAGGGCTTTGTGTTAAAGCAGATTTTGGAACGAGGAGCGTGTTCATGCACCACGTTAATCAGCTTCTCGAACAGGATGAAGTTGCTTGGGACCGCCCGGACACTTGCACCAATCAGGATGCAATCGAACTGCCGACGTTGGAGTTGGGCGGTGACTATCGCCTCCGCGGTCTGACCAAAGTCGGTGAGACAATAGTGTGCGTTAGACAAGAGCCTTCAGCCCTTCTTCGGCGGCGGTGAGTCCCGCCAACACTTTTGCGGCGGTCATCCCGGGAAATGCGGCGAAGTCGGGAGACGAGAAATCGATCAGATCAGGGTCCAACCCGATAACCAGGGCACTCCTTTTTGCAGGATCACTGGAGCTTTGCGATTGGGGGAGAGTTTCAGTGTTCATAATTTAGATGTATCAGTTTGGTGTGGACTAAGGAATGCGCTAGGTACGCCCAACGGTCGCAATCAGCAGATCGCAGCCAAGGGATTATCCACATTGCAGGATTCTATCGCGATTGCGCTGCATCGCTTGGTTCGGTGTCTTCCGATCGACGCATGATCATCCCCCAATGCCAAGAGCAGCAGGCAAGCGGCTCATAGCGAACGAACTCGAGCCCCGCACGCTCACCCCAGCTCCGGCATTGCTCAGCGCTGGGACGAATCGGCGCGGATGGACCACGAGGCGTTTCGAGATCAGAACGCCAATGAATGATGCCAGCCTTGCCACCAGGCGCCAAAGCACGGCATGCCTCGCGGAGCAGACCCACGGGATCCTCGATGTGAAGGATATTGAAGAGCATGGCATATCCAGCCTCCCCATCAGGAACCCCACATCCATCCGCAACAAAGTCACGAACCTCGGCAAACACATTTGATAGATCAGCCGCTGACGCCTTTGCGACAGTCGCCGCGACCATCTCGGGCTCAATATCGAACGCCAGTACACGGGACTCAATCATGTGCGCAGCGGGGATGGTGAACGTCCCGTAGCCACAGCCAAACTCGATTACGTCGCCGATCGCGCCGGCACAATCCAGTTTGGCGAGCACGCACGCGGGATCGAAGAACGCGCCCCACTGCGACTCAACCGGCATCCCGCTTTCCCGGCCCTTCACCATGCCGTATTACTCCAACGCCTAACGTTACCGATCAGCGGCGCGCGACCTTGGACGAGCCACACCGACCGATTTTAATGCGAGTCCGCTGCATCGCTTTGTTCTCCCTGATCCGACTTCTTTTGCTTTCCTAGCTCGGTGATCTCCAGTTCGCGACAGATTTTCTTTGCCATGAAATCGTTGATTTCGCGATGCCTCGGAATCGTGGCCACTTTTCGCGAGGTCGAGTTGAAGTACACCGTGTGCCTGCCACCTTCCCGCAGGAAGGCACAACCGTTGGCCTCAATATGATGGATGGCGGATCAAGTCGACTCGCTTCATCAGGAAGCAAGCTCAAAAGGCTCTCTTTCAACATTTTTTCCCGCCAACGCTTGCTCCGCCAATTCCCGATTGGCTTCGAGAACCAACTGGACGGCTTCGCGCAGGTTCTCACGAACCTCATCAAGCGTCTCGCCTTGGCTGTTGGTGCCTGGAATCTCCTCAACAAACCCGATATAGCCCTCGGGCACAGGCATATAGACGGCGGTAAACGTCAACGGAGCACCTATGGTTTCGAGCTTTTGCGAACCATTCTCACAGGCAAAGCGTAACCAAAATTGGAACGCCCGTACAGTCCTCCGGGTCCGGCGGCATTTCCAGCGGGAGAACTTCCAAGCTCAGCGACCCGGCCCACGAGGGCGTTCGATTGCAACAGTAGCGCGATGGTCGTGTTCGCTGCAGCGCATGTTTAGGGCCACTCTTTAGCGTCAGCGCCATCATTGACTTTCAGTCCACAACTAGGGCAACAGTTCCATTTAAGCCACTCATTCTCGTATTCTGCTACTCCCCAGCAATAGCTGCATCGCGGACAATAGGAGGTGGGGCGGTTGTGGTCGGTCGAGACCCTAAAGATAGTGAACCCTATCACTGAAACTAGCATTCCTACTCCGAAGGAGAGACCCAATTCTCCCCCGCCGAACCATAAGGCAACACCAGCAGCCACAAGCCCTGCGACAGCGACCGCTAAAAAACCACGGCCATCCCGCCTGTCCTTTTCGATGGTGAGCTTCTTCATTCGCGCAATCTCTGCGGCAAATCTCAGATCTATCTCGTGTGGTGTCATGTATGCCCTAACGTTACCGATCAGCGGGCGACGACGAGAGATTTTCCACTTCTGAAACGCCTGATTTTGCCGCTGCGTCGCATCGGATTGTTCTCTGCTCTTCGGGCGTGACAAGTCGGCCAGATGCCCGTTCCCTCACACGCACACCTTCAAGATATTTATGCAAGTCACCACCCGCATCGGAAAGCAGTTTTTCGCGTGCCGCATACAATTCATCAAGTATTGGATTCCGTGTCATTTTCATCATCCTCAAAAAATACAGCCGGCGTATAAATCAACAAATTTGGAAATCCAAGTTCTTCCAATGCCTTGTAGACACGGGAAAGAGTGTGGCCGTTGGCAATGTGCCGACAGTTTTGCGTCAACAGAAATTGTACACCGCCAACGGCAGCGGTTGCGACATGAAGCGCGTCCAAACGTGTTTTGGCTGGCATTAGCGAGCGAGAAATCAATCCATCAGCGATAACCTCAATTCGTGAATCGGTCGGAATCAATTCGATATCATGCAACATTGCGAGTCGC
Source organism: Planctomycetota bacterium (assembly GCA_003669585.1). Lineage (GTDB taxonomy): Bacteria > Planctomycetota > Planctomycetia > Pirellulales > UBA1268 > QWOQ01. The sequence goes on from QWOQ01000011.1 coordinate 73,196, forward strand.
GCGGCAGCGGCAATCGGATCGCCAATCGAGGCCTCGTCCAACACCAATTGTGACGTAACGACACGAAATTTTGGGCGTTCAATCTTCCACTAATCGCGAGCCTGCTGTTGTAGCAATGCGAGTTTTGGGTTGGAGCTAGTCCACGCGGAGCCGTTCGCTGCAGCGCATGGTTAGCGTTGCGATTGTTTGAAGAAAACCCATCGAACTAAGTCTGTTGGCGAGGGCGCTGCCATTGGTGAAGACAAAACCAATAATGAGGCGGGCCATCTTCGAGTGGGGCAGTCACTTGCTATCTAGCTTCTCCTGCTCCAGTGACTTCTTGATCGCGTCGTTAAAGTTCTTTTGGAGTTCCTCCGGGCTCAAAACGGCATCGACGGTTTTTTGCTGCGAATATTCTCCGCCTTCCCAGCGCAAGTTGCGGATCTCCCGCGGACCCTGCCATGCCTTGCCGTCCATTTTCACTTTCTGGCCGTCTTTCATCGTCGTGCCGCTGGGACAGATACTGAACTCCGTGACGGTCTGCCAGTTGGCGAGCGGAGCTGGGACCTTGGAATCGATTGCGATGAGTTCGCTGAGTTGCACGGATACGGTCTGCCAGTCCTTCGAGGCGCTGAGCTTTTTGGCGACCGTGTAGTCCACAGCGGGCTTGCCGGGAATCATTGCGCCCCACGCGTTGCAGTTGAAGGTGAGCACGAGCTGGTTGTCGCTCTCGCACTTGACCTCAAAGTGCAGCGTGGCGCCGTCGGGGCCGCGCCATTTGGCGTCTTTCAGCTTGCGGGTCGTGGCGGTCCACAACGGCGGATGTCCCCAGTTCAGCAGATACCAATCGTGCCAGCCGCGTGCGCCGTCGTCGATCGTGCGCTCGGGTCTGTCGGTGGCTTTCACTTTGGCCACTTGCAACTGCGCGGGCCCGGCCGAAAGGACGCGCGAGCTGATGGCAAAAGTGTCGCTTCTTTCTTGTCCCGCTTTCTGCGACCCAGTCCGATATTGCGTCGGAGTTTCATAGACGACATTCGCGAAGACGAAAATCGGTTGTTCGAGATTCATCACTGGGCATTCGGCCTGCCAGTGATTGCCCGTCTTCACCGCCTTCGCATCGCGCCAGAAACGCGTCAGTGCATGAGGGTCGAGCGAGTAGTAAATGTCCACGCGCTGCACGGGCTGCGAATCGTCCGGCGTGACAGTGACACGCGGCACGCCGCCGGCGGTCTTGAGTTCCAGCACCATCTGCGGCGTCTGCGGCATCTTGAAGGCCGCGCCTTTCAAGTGCTGCTCAAACCACAGATACTCGGTGATGGCGTGCTCGTTCGCATGATGGTGATTCAGGTGCGGTGAAATGCTGAAGCGCACGCGGTCATCGGGCAGGTTGCGCCAGTTCCAGGCCATGTTGTCGATGTGCGCGTGGAAGTCGTTGGTGGGCGACAGCCACAGCACCGGGCAGGTGATGAGGGGGATGTAAGCGTTGTCGGAAACGCAGGCCAGTTCCATGGGAGTGCGTTTCGTTCTGCTCCCGCCGGGCACCACGGCTTCGCTTTCCAAAAGGTCGCCCGAGCCTCCGCACGATGGCACCGCTGCTTTGATGCGCTTATCAATTCCCGCGAGATTCGTCGTGAGCTTGCCACCCATGGAATGCCCGTGCGCCCCGATTCGCGTCGCGTCCACTTCCGGCTGCTGTTCCAGGAAAGTGATGGCGCGGCGCGCGGCCATCAGCACGATAAACCAGTTGCTGTTCCGAGGCGACTCCACCGCATCAAGCGTGAAGTCATCCGGCGCGAGCGAGCCCGCGAAATGGTTCGCCTTGTTGCGTTGCGGCGGATGCGTGGCGTCGAGCTTGCCCCAATCGGTCTGTGGCCCGCTCCAGTTCTCCTGGCCGAGACTCATCCTATTGCCACCCCAATTAATCGAAATGCCCGCATAACCTCGCTTCGCGTAAGTCACCACGCTGTTGAGCGAAGCCGACTGCCCACCACCGTGGATTTCGAGGATGGCGGGCAGTTTCGTTCCTCCTTTGGGAAAGGCGTAAAAGGCAGCGACCCTCGACGGCGCTCCTTTGAAAACACCAACCTGATAGCGAGCAATCCGGCACACCACGCCATCCTGCTCCCACTCCTTGAGCACTTCAATTTCCAGCGGGTCCATGCGTGGATCAAAACCAGCCCAGAGTTCCGTGACCGATTGAGGTGGCTCAGCGGCGGCCAGATGTCCGAAAGAAAAAAGGAGGCATAAAGACAGGAGGGCGAGGGATCGATTCATGGGAAAAGGAGTGCTGCAAGCACGATGCACGAAAAGAGAGAGCGATGATTAGTGTTCATTGCGGCAAGGACGTAGCGACGTCTAACAGTAACGATCATCGGCTCGCGACCAAGGGATTATCAATACCGACGGCTTTATCGAGAGTCCGCTGCATCTCTTGGTTCTCCCTTTTCGTCGGCCTCGCCCGGAGCGGGAATACCGAGGTCACGGCAGATTTTCTTCACGAGGTTTTCGGGGATCTCGCGATGACGCGGCACGGCGGACCGATGATTGATCGCCGGATTTCCCCACCACGAATGGCTTCCGCCTTCGCGAACCAATTCTCAACCATAATCCACCATATGGCGAACAAAATCTCGCCGATTCACGGCTGCAGCGCCACTTCTTCAAATTGCTCGCCAGCGGCCTTGCGTGCATCTTCACGATTCATCTCGATGGCTTCAGTCAGGGCTTCACGCAAGTTCGAGAGAAGCTCCTCGCGCGTCTCGCCCTGCGAATTCACGCCAGGCACTTCCTCAACCCAACCGATCCACCACCGACCGTCGCGCCGAATAACGGCCGTGTAAGGAGTCGCAGTCATGAAAGGCTCCAATTACGAGACCGAGAAAGACGATCAACCAATGGCCTTCAGACTACCACACAGGACATCGCTTCCATACCGGAGAACGACCAAGATCAGTTGCCGGGCCGGCTGCAATGACTTCATACTTCGGAAGGACAGAATGCCGGCCCGTTCAACTGCATCCATTCGTTCTGCGAAGGGAGCCCTCTGGAATCGGCTCCCGACCCCTTTGTTTTCTCCGAACCACTCACCGGCTTGTTTTTGCTTTACCGTCATCCCTGACGCCCCACGCGTCTTGGACCATCTTATAACCGACGGGATCGTGTTCGCGGAGTTCCGCACGGGTGAAGGGATAGTAAATCCCTTCGGCAAAGTAAATCATGCTCAGATCAGCGAAGTATTCCTTTTCGTTCGTTGCCGCATAGCCTTTTGCAACCTTGCCATCGGCCCACTTGACGCTGTCGTACAATTTCCGCTCCATCGCCTGCGTATAGGCTATCTTGATCTGGTCGTCTAAACCGCCCATGGCGAAGTGTTGATGAGCATGCGAGAATTCGTGGATCAATACATGATGGTGATGACCATTCCCCGTCGCAAAATCTTTCGCGTAGTTTTTCGTGAAGAGAAAATCAATACCGTTTGACTTGTCGGGATTCTTACCGTGTTCCCGCAGCCACACTGCGCTCGGATGGAAGTCGGCCCCAGATTTTTCATCCCATTCCATCCAGATCCGCACCTTCAGAAGTTTCGCCAGCTTATCCTTTGGCATCGCATCGTGCATGACACCGAGATCCTTTTCCAAATTGTCAATAGCCTTCTTCATCTCCTCCGCTTGCGCCACGACTTCGGGATGGAACAGCACCGTGAATCCCCGGATCTTGACGACCTTGTAATCCTTGGTCGGCGTGTAGGTCGGCTTTTTCGTCGGCGTCGCTTTGAATTGCGATAATCCGTCGATGTAAATAAAACGCCGCTTACCGAGCTTCTCGCCGAAATCGATCTCGTTGACAACGCCGGTCGCCACGACTTTAGACTCGACGAAATAGCCGAGGTCGGTGATCCTATTCTTGGCGAGTTCCGCCATGGCCTTCCGGGAGAAGCGCAGCGCGAACCACGCCTTGTTCTCGAATTCCTTTTCCGAGCCGAGTTCGCTGAAACCCTCGCCTTCGCCGTTGAAGCCGTTGCTCTTGGCGACGAATTCCACGGTGACGCGTTTGCCGACGTTTTTGGCGGTTTCGTCTGGACTGATGGGTTTCGTGTCCTTTCGACGCCCCTTGGCCGGTTCGCCGTCATCTCGGAGTTTCACGGCCCCCGCGACTGCCTCCGGCCGATACCCATCAAGTGGGTCAGCCGGGGCCCGCGGGGTGAAAAGGACGACCGAGGCGAGGATGAGTGTTCCCAGCGTTTTGTTCATTGCTCCTCCAATGGTGGTTGACGGACACTCCGAGGCCACAAGGAAGCCGAACGATCAAGTTTAGCAGTTCGCAGCCAACAGACTATCCATTCCGCTGGACGCTATCGCGAGTCTACTGCAAGGCTTTGTTCGCCATGCTCTAGTGTTTTGGCTTACGCGAGTAGTGTCATCATGCAGGCACCAACCGCGCACGAAGCCAGTCCGCCAGATTGCCAGCATCGATCTGCCGATTGGCCAGCTTCATCATCACCGTGTATTTCTCATCTTGCGATGCTTGCAAGTCATGACTGTTGAGTATGAGAAATGTTCGGCAAACGACCATCGCTGTGCGTTTGCTTCCGTCGTTGAACAGTTGGTTGCAGCCGATGGCGAACGCATACTGCGCCGCCATCGCTGCAATGTCTGGCGTCGGGTTTCCGTATGCCCACAGGTTCCGTGGGCTGGCAATTACTGATTCGAGGCCGCCTCGATCCCGCAGCCCGTCTAGGCCACCGTGCTCCGCGAGCTGCGCCGCGTGGATTGCCAAAACGACATCCAGCCTGATCCACTGCGGCTCGTTCACTTAGAGAGCGCCCTGAGAGCGTCGCGATCTTCTCGCATGACCTGCTTGGCGATCTCCATCTGCCGCCCAAACTCGGGATCATAGGGAGTCAACTGAATGCCATCGACCGTCTCTTGGACAAACAGCTGATCTCCCTGAGACACTCGCAGCCGCGCGACCAGTTCCTTGGTTAGAACAATCCCTAGGGAATTTCCGACCTTGCGAACCTTGATTGTTGTCACAGCAAACCTCCCTTGTTGACACGAGCGTACCAACGATCGTTGACACAATCGTACACTGGACTAATCGGCTTTGAAAGTCGAGATCTGTGGAAGTTTTTATTTTGTGCTGGATTTTGGCTCGCAAGTCACTTCCGCCTCAAATTGACCCCATCTCTCTAGGGGCAGCGTGGGTGGGGTGTGCGGGGCACTCACTCAGGACTTGGCCCTCTCCCGCCCCTTGGCGAACGTACCTGCTCATGGGCGAGCCGAAGGCCCGTCACATGCAGCAGATTGTTATGCCGCAATGTCGACGTACTCGACGCGGCTCTCGGGTGGCGGAATAGGTGTGCCATCTTCGCGCATGCCATTAAGATGGAACTCAATGGCTTCACGCATTTGCGATTCGACTTCTTCGACGGTGGCGCCCGTAGCGACGCAACCTGGAAGATCAGGAACGTACGCCGAGAAATTGCCTTCTGCCTTCTCGATTACGATTGCATAGCGCATAGGCCCCTCATTTCTTTAATCCAGACTGCTTCAGGAAACTGTTTAGCGTACCGGGTGCCAGGCGTCAGACGGTTTACCGGGCACGGTCACTCGACCAGGCTTCACCAAATGCTTAAATTGTCTGTGGCTACCCTGTGTTGCGACTAAGAACCACTTGTCCTCATGGAGCATTCGCAGTATTTCGCTGACTTTCATTCGGGCAGAATATCAAGGAGCGGAAATCTACGCAGAGTGATTCCATCTTGCGGCCCAACGACCAAGGTAACCTGGCGGCGGTCAAGAACCTCTGATTTTAAAATCCGCCCGATCCGCCGCTCGGGTTCACCGCATTGTTCGGCTACGACGCACGCGAAAATGCTAAATCGCTTGTCGGGCCTTTGCTCACTTCTTACGATCGGCATGATTGCCTTTGAGGAAATCCAGTAACGCTTGCTCTGGGATTCCACGCTCTGCACCATGCCCTTCATGCTGAACTTTGTAATGGATTACGTCGCCGTCGAGATAGCTGAAAACCTCCAAATTGCCGCTGATTCGGGATGGCTCCGTGATCCTTTTCCCCTCATGTCCCATGTGACGGGCCCAAACAAACGTCGACTCTTCGGCGGCAACAAACGTCAGTTTGCCGTCTTTGCCTGGAATCGCTCTTGAAGGTCCGCCCATGTATGGAACGAGATCGTCTTTCAGCCCCGAGATATTCATCAGTCGCTTGCCCTTAACGGGAGTCGCCGCAACTGTGTAATTGTTGTCGTCGCCCTTGGCCTTGAAGTCCTTGCCGTCGTACTGCATCACGTTAAGAGGACTGACGGCGCTGATGTAGTTGCGAACGTGTGACAGGTCGCTTTCGATCATCAGTTGATTCACCAGAGCTGATCCGTTGGACGAGCCCATGATCGTAAAGTTCTTTGGATCGACGTTGTCCGCTTTGGCCAGTTTCTCAACAATCGCTTCAATGAATTCGCAATCATCGGCTTTGGATCGCTCGGCAACAATGTTCCAACTCTCGCGATAGCCCTGCGGAAACACTGTGATGTACTGCGACGCTATGGTCTTGCGGTGTCGGCTGAATCCGCGCATGGCTTCCCGTGCGTGACCGCCGTTACCGTGTAGGAAGATGAAAACCGGAAGCCTATTCTTCCCTGCGTGTTCGGGAACATGGACGTAATACGGACGCTGAAAAGCCGTCTCCTGCGACCACGACTGAGTAATGACGTACTCGCCCGTGGTGACGGGATCGGAAGCGACAGATCCGGTCGGAGCAACGGCGACAAAAAATGCAGCAATACAGAGAGAATGAAATTGCATTTTATGGTTTCCGAGCATTCTTTACGGATGCTCCTGCCGTACTTCATCGTCGTTGCAGTCAGATACGCTTTCGGCTGCCCAACGATCAAGTTGAGCGGCTCGCGACCAAGGGATTATCCACACCGACCGATTTTATCGCGAGTCCGCTGCATCGCTTGGTTCTGCCGAGTTTGTGCGTCTACAGGGCTACTTTCTCGCGAGCCATTGACACCCAATCGGCTACAGAAGCTAGTCGCGGAAAACGGATCAACATGAGAACAAGAAGCGCGATCGGTACGGCAAGGAACCAGCGGGGCACTCCTCCAAATCCACCAGTCAGGGCAAAGCAACTCAGAAACCCGGCAGCTTCCAGCATGGCCATTCCGACTATGTGTCCCGTCTGGAAAGGCGAGACAAGCGATTCTGCAGCGATCTGCGTTTTCCCACGGAACGCCGCAAGTCCAGCACGCCGGACGATGGGTGGAACCACAAAAGACATCACAACACTCATAGCGGCAAAGCCGAGTGGGATCAGCGGCAATGCGTTGGAATACTCAGCGAAGCGAAGACCCTGCGAAACAACGAAGCCGAGGTACGCCGCAACGCCGGCCATGAGCGCTGCATGAATGATCTGAAGCGAACGGACCTGGGGAGCAATCTCATTCGCGGTGGCGTCGGAATCTGCGATCGATAGCGGCATGCTTCAGTCTCGAGTGATGAGGAGGCGGTGCTTGCTCGTAGTGGCGAAGGGGCTTGGTTATAGCAGGACGTCATTGGCGGGCAGAACGACCAAGCTCAGGGGCGCGCCGCTTTTGGCGCGTCCCCTGCATCGCCCGGTTGGGCGTTCTGGCGTAACCAGGCCAGAACATCAGCCGCGTTCTGATCGGGAGGAAAGACTGGATAAAACACCTTCTTGATTTGTCCATTCTCGACAATGAGCGCTAATCGTTTGTACAACTCCATGTCCGCCACATTGAAGGTAGGTAAACGTAGCAGCTGCTTTAGACGATGTCCGCTGTCGCTTAGCAATTCGAAAGGGAGATGCAGACGATGCCGGGCCTCCCTCTGGTAGTCCGTGGTCTGTGCGCTCAATCCAAAGACTGATGCATTGAGTGATTTCAGCTCGGCGTAGTGGTCCCGAAAGGAGCAGGACTGAGGCGTGCAACCGCGAGCGCCCGGTATGCCGTCCCAACCGTCGGGCAACGGCACACCTGGACGCCCGGTCATCGGATACACATAGAGGACAAAGCGTCCGGGTATGGCACTGAGGTCGACGGTCGCGCCGTTGGTGGCGGCGAGCGCAACCTTCGGCAGCTTCACGCCCGGTAAATGTGACGCCGCACCATCGTCAACGGGGCGCGGTAGATCCTTCGGCAGCTCAGAGAGATTCGTACTCATGTGCCTCTCACAGTTATTGACGCCCTAACGACGGCGGTAACCGGGCCGCCGCCAGACAACTATGATTTCAAAACGGGCGTGTTCGGCGGCTCCGGTTCACCGCTTTGTTCTGCTTCGCGTTGGAGGTTGAAACGGCCAGCATTCGTCGCAGTATTGCCTTCGGATTTCGAGAATTGCCGCAGGAGCAACCAGAATGCAGTACCGGAGAGTAAGACCGGTGGAATCAAGCCAAAGCCAAAGTAGCAAAGCGCGAGCGGTAGTTCATTCCAACTCCCGCCAACCATGACAACAGCACAAAGGCTGGCAAATATCGCAGCCCAACAGAACGCCGCACCGTGAATTGTGTAACCATTCAATGAATGAATTCGTCGAAGGTAGAAGGCAATCGGCATTCCGATAACGCCCGCTACAAAGTAGCAACTGACGGTGCCGAGTGTGAGGGCAATTACAGGAAGTACAAGAATGCTAGCCGGATTGACCTCGGATCCGAAATATTCACCGACGATACCAACCAGTAGAACCAAGGCAACGAACGCAAGTGGAGCAACAGCAGGTGCCCAAAATAAGGCCCTCCAGAGCGTACGATTGGATGGCATAAGCTTGACGGTCCCTGATGACAGAGCCACAGACGTTGAGTGATCGGGATTCTCGTTATTCATGACAAACATTCAATCTCGTTGGCAGAACGTCTCAATCGCTGGTACCGCTGGGGCGACACTGCGCGTCGAGAGCAAGGTTAATGTTGGAATTAAAGGAAATCATGGAAGAAAGTAGAGAGCCCCAGCGGTTGTCCAGCCGCGTCTTGTTGGGCTTTTGGGATTCTTGATTTGATGGTTCTGCGTGCCAACATGGAATCACTGGTCTAAGAAACTCTCGAAAACAAATCCGAATACGCGTGGAAAAAGCGCACCCAAGATAGCGCCAAGAACAGCTCCAACCCCAGCCACAAGTGCGATTCCCGTGAAGATGTCGAACGGAAAGCGATGAAAAGCGAAAAAGTAGGCTATTGGCACAATGATGCCGAATAAAATGGCTCCGAATGTTGCAGCGAGGACTCTCTTGACGGTTTTCATGGTGTAGGACTTGTGCTTTGTAGAGTGACGTTGGAAGTAATTCGTGTTCTCCTAGTCGCCGGAGCATGACCGGTCATTGCGGGGACTCCATTGCAAAAGCGAGCAAAGATTATACAGTTGAATTTTATCATCCATGCAATAGGCGGAATGCAAGAGGTCGTGAAACAAATCTCTGAGCGGCTTGTTTTGCTGGGGCATGAATTGGCCCAACGCTGGCGATCAGCAGATCGCGATCAAGGGATTATCCATGCCGCTGGGCCTCATCGCGAGTCTGCTGCATCGCGTGGTTCTGGCTTGCAGCGATTGGCCCCAAGGATTCTCCCACGCTTCAGTTGATGTGGCCTCGGCAGCATAAGCTGCTCGCCGCAATCAATATTTCTTTGGTGATTTGAACTCTGGGGGTTGGATTTGTGGCGAGTCGACCCCAACAGCCTTCAGTTCAGTGAGCCACTTGTCGCGATCGAGGCCCGTCGTGACTTTATCGGTGTCCGAGTCAATCACGAAAAACCCTGGGGCGTGGTCCGGATGAGGCGGAATACCTTTCTTGGGCTCGATTCTCCCGAAAATATATTTGCCGGAGTTGCCGAGCTCAGCGACGTGGGGTCCGGCAATATTTTCTCCGCCCTTTATAGCAGGTTTTACGAGACCGGCCTCGGAGCCGCTTGCGAAGAAGACCGCGTATCCATTTGGCAGCGGTTCGCCTTGGCTGCAGCCGACGAGAAGCGTCGCTATCAAAATGTACGTCGGGAAGTTGCTCTGCGTCTTCGGCATCGTAATCGCTCCTACTGTAAGGGATTGACAGAACGATTGCGATCAGCGGCTCGCGGCCTTGGACGATCCACACCGCCGGATTTTATCGCGAGTCTGCTGCATCGCTTGGTTCGGCTGACGGAAATCATTTCATGGGGTGTTGCTGGAAGAACTCCCACATCATGTCGTTGGCTGATATGTCCCGCGTGGACACGCCAAGGGACCGCATTCGGGGCTCATTCCCCGGCCAGGTATGCCCCCCTCCTTCGATGACCACGAGCACTACCTCTGCACCTTCTTTGCCGAACTCGTAGCGCACTTGCTTTACAGTCGTGCCGTCTTTCTCGCGATCCGGCAATTGCGTAGTGCGAGGGTTTTTCTTGCACTCGTTGGCATCCACCCACGCATTGATTGAGTGATCCACTGAGTAGAACTCTGTGCCGGTTGGCCCGCGTCCTTTGCCGCCCGAAAATGGGGCGAACTCGTCGGCATCGCCATGAAAGTGCATGACGGGCACGGCGCGGCCGGGGCGGCAATCCTTTGTTCCCATGGGCCCGCTGACGGGGGCGATCGCGGCGATACGATCTGACATTTCGGATGCGAGTCTGTAGGCCATCATGGCGCCGTTTGACATGCCCGTAGCAAAAACACGGCGGCGATCCACATTTGCAACTCCCTCTAAATCATCCAAGACGTGCCTAACAAAGGCAACATCATCCACATTACGGGCAGATGCCTGACCGCAGCAGTTGCCCGCGTTAAAAGTCAGCATTCGCTCGAGGCGGCCGGTTCCCTCAGGGTAAACGGCTATGAACCCCGACTGATCCGCCTTGTGGTTCAGGCCGCTGAAACCGACCATGTTGTGGGCATTCGCTCCCCCGCCGTGAAAAGCCAACACGACCGGCGTGGGCGAATCTGCGACGTACTGCGGCGGCACGTGCACCAAGTAGCTTCGCTCACTCCCATCTACTTGCACCGTGCGCGAATAATCGCCCGGGCTCAGAGGGCTTGCATCAGCCGCCAACAGCAGCGCGACAGCTACGAGCACATGCATCAAGGATCACGCCTCCCAAAGCCGAACATAGTATTAGCCGTCACGCATAGTAAAGCGTTTCGACTCCGTTCATTTCTTTTCCTTCAAAATATTTATTGCAAATACGACAGTTGCGCATGATATTTGACGCATAACAAATGTGGAAGGAGCTTTGATATGCGTCAAGAAGGGCGACGGGTGGTGACACCGCTGAACACAGACCCGAGGTGGCCGGACGGGTATCGGGGTGTTGCGGGATCTGGGTGCGGTCGAAAAAACCATCCCGTATTGCGTGGACTGGGCGCGCAGTTTCTTTGCGCAGTTTCCCGGAAGGCGGCGACGCGATCTGGGGCGAACGGAGATTGAAATATTCCTGACGGAGCAGAGCCGTCGGGGTGGCTGTAAGCCGTCGCGAGCAACGGGTGGTTCGGCCCGCAATGTAGCGCCGATCAGCTTCACGGTTTCGGAATGGACCCTGTCTTACTTACCGAATTCTGATACCACCGAGCGAGAGCCACATGGCCGCGTCGGCGTCTTGGGTTGAGTTCGCGAATCGCATCGGCTTGCCCCCCTTGAGCGGATTGGGCACCCGCACCGCCAGAGTGTACTGGCCAACCGTCACCCCGCTGACGTCCAGCGTGTCTGTCCACACCCGCGGCTTGTCCCCCGGCAACAGTTCGGTCAGCGTGCCGCTTCCGACCCACGTCTTCACCGCCTGACTGTCGTCGAGCAACCCGTATTCTGGTTTCCAGGCGTAGTAGAACGGGGCGACCCCGCGATTCTCGATCTCGAGGCTCACGCTCAGCGTGCCGTCCTTTACGCTCCCGACCGTCACCGCCGGAGCGTGAAACTCGTACCCCATGCGCCGCACCTCCTCCTCGGCCCGCTGGACGCGGTCGGCAGGCTGCCTCTTCTCGAACATACCGCTGTCCATAAGCCAAGTGGCGTGCGTCGCCTCCACGCACTTGCGAAAGTTCTGAATTTCTTTCTTCTCCGGATTCTCGTCGAATACCCGCCCCCATGCCTCCGGGTGAATCTCACCTCCGATGGGGTGTGTCTTCCACCTGTCTTCGGCTTCCGGGCCGGCGTTCTTCAGGGCGGTCATGTAGAACCACTCGTCCCCCTTCTTACCGGTGTGCAGGGTGGCCCAGGCGAACGAGTCGTCGTGGTAGCCGAACTTGCGGTCGGCGTTCTTCGCCTTGTGGTAGTCCTTCTCGCCGGCTGGGTATCGCAGCAGCACCGGAGTGGTCTTGAACGCCCCTTTGTAGGCGTCCATCACTTCCAGTTGCACCGTCTTGCTGGCGAACAGTTCGTCCTTCGGGTAGGTGTGCCATTCACCCCAGGTGCCGAGCAGTCCGGCGGTGATGAACCCGATGCGGGGATCCCCATCGTACTTCTTGCCGAGGGCGGCGATGAACGTCTTCAGCGACCGCCGTAGGTTTTTGTCCTCGTAGTCCGGGGTTTCGATGAGGGCGGGCGGGAGCGGATGGGTGTTGGTGTACCGCCACTTCGTCACCCGCATCCCGTCCCTGACGAGAAACTCGGGGATGATGCCCTTCTTGCCAGGATACTCGAGGAAAATGCGGAACAAAGCCTGATGGCCGCGGGAAGCCGTGTCGTCGAGCATTGCCTCCAGCGGCTTCCAGTCGAACTCGTCGTACCCCTTCACTATGGCCGAGTACGGCAGGTAGTTGAACTCCATGCTGTGCGAGAATTCACCCCGCTTGTCGGCTTGATACGGCACCAACCCCTTGAGCGGGTTGTCCACCGCGGAAGGGGAGTACATTAGGGGTTGGCGTAAATCGTCTGCAACTGAATATCCACATACGGGAACCAGAACCATGAAGAAAGTCAACAGACAGACGCGAGCCATCTTAGTCCCTTCCACTCGTAGCGCCGAACGCGTTCAGCGCTACGGATAAACCGCCTGATAAATTGAACTCACTGTGTCTTCTGGTCGAAACCTAAATCGTTCTTCTGAATCGAATATGAAGGCTTCACAAAGAATGATGAGCATCCTATCAAACGCTCACGCACAAAAGTGCGAACATCACACTGCCAACAAGCAAAGCGAAGGGCCATACGCCAAGTAAGATTATCAGTGAAAGTGGATTAGCGTTATTAATGTACCTGTTGGCGAAATAGCTGTCGCAATTGCCAAACCACACCCGAATGTAATTATCCCAAGGAGCCGACCATTGGTGGCAGCAGGCACTTGGATTGCCTTAGAATATGTTTTCGGGGCAGATCGGAATCAGCTAACCGAAGTAATCACGAATTTGATCGGTTATGGAGGCGTTTTTCCGCGTTACTTGGTGACGTCGTTTTATTGACGCTTGGGCGAGCAGGGGAACGGAACGGCGGTGACGAGCATTCCTAACGCGACCCAAGACACTCGAACTGGAAACCCACGGGGCCCACCCGAGTTCGGTGCAGTGACCTTGTTAGGCGTTTTGGTTATTGGGTGAGCTTCGATCCTGGGTCCTTCATTTGCACAGCCTTCCAGCCGCTGTCAGTTTTCTGATACTGCAACCTGAAATGAACAGTCCGCTGTTCGCCCTTTCTCACGTTGGGCGTAGCCCCCGGGAGTATCTTTAGAACGACGACCATAGTCTCAATTGGCCAGTCGCAGTCTTCAAGAAACTCGATCTTTGCGGTGGCATTCACCAACATCACGCTCCCCAGCACCTTTTCTCCGGTCTTGTGAAAATCCACCAGCTTGATGCACCCCTGAGAAAAATCCTTGATGTCCTGTTCGACCGCCGCGCGAGCATCAGCTTCCGTAGGCGCACTAGGATTGCTGGAGCAGGCAGACAAAAATGCCGTGAGTAATATGGGTATCAACAGTCGTAAGGTTTTCATGTGTGTTTTATTTTGTTGCTAACCATGTATTGCGTCGCCAAGCCGTTCGTGTGAGCCACACCGCTAGCGTGACGCATGTGAAGCCGATAACCGGGCCGAGAACCGGATACAGCCTCGCAATACCAACGAGATGAGCGAGACAAAGGACCCAAAACATGAGTGCCAAAACGATGTGAGCGATGAGCGCCGCGATAATCAAAGCGCGGGGGCAAAATATTCGTAATAGTTTGTGTGCGACTAAAACGTTTGAACTCATGGTTCTCATGTAGAAGCGTGTAGCGACGCCGAACGACCCAAGCTCAGCGACTCGGCCCGCGTGATGAAAGGTATCCATTTCAAAAGTACCCGATCGCGGGCTTGCTTGTCACGCCAAGCGATACAGAATCGGCATGGCGGCAATATTATTCGCTGCAAAGTTATCCAAAATATAAGAGCGAAAAGATCTCTTGAAAATGAGGGATGGCAGTATTTGACCGAGCGAGTCCCAGCGGCAATGGTTGATGATGCTGTATTTCGATTGATCGGTGGGTCAATTGGCAGAAGAACGGTGGAGTTGTCCAAACCCGTCTCAGCCTGAAACCAGGCGGCGGTGTAGTTCCATACAGAGAGATTCTGGTCAACGCTATCCGCAAAGAAGTAGTTGAAAAGGAAAACTCCGCCTCGCGAGTGATCAACAGGGGCGATACGCCGGACATTTGTCGCCGTAATTTGATGCACCAAAGAGGCAACGCTAAAAATGAGCTGTACCAATTCCGTGGAGGCGGGATGAGTCCGCAGCAACTCGGCAGCATCGAGGCTCTCGCATTCGATCAATATGGCGACATCAAACCGTGCGATAGAAACCTTTCCTGTCCTCTTCTTGATGAACTCACCTCGACCTGGCGGAATGAGAATCGCATCGAACACGGAAGCCTCAAGAACTCCCTGGCGCAGACCGCAGTTGGTGGCAGCACTCTTTGCAGCGTATGACTGCCCGCTTCTTCTTGCCGCTGTTTGGCAGAAATGTAGGCCGCGCATCGAACTCGGCGGCAATATGGATGAACGCCGAGGGCGACGGTTCGACGAGAGTAACTGTTGGAAATCGGAGATGTTGATTGACGATTGTTAATTCGGTGGACATATCAAGCCTCTGCGGCCGCATTGAAGAGGGCGAACGGCGGCGGTAACGGGGCCGTTTCCAAAAGACTATGATTTCAAGTCCTGCGTCATCGGCGGCTCCCGTTCACCGCTTGGTTCGGCGGTTTGGGGCTCTGCGGCCTGACCCACGGCTCCGCGAACGCGCGTTGTTCCGCTCCAGGCTCGAAAGAGCGGAACGACTACGGCACCGAGCGGAATCAATAGCAACGCCCATAATGCATGATCATGATGAACGAGCTTGCGCCACATGAGCAACATGGTCAACGTGGCCCCGCAGAGAAAGCCAATGAAACCGCCCACCAGTGCATCCGCGAGTACGGCGACCGAACGGAAGCCAAACAGGTAGTAGATACCCAACACCAGGAACGCGATGCCGAAGCCGGACCCAAACGCGGTCGCAGTGCAGACCCACAGAAGTCGTCCAATGGGGTCGGCTAAACCAACCAGTTGGGTCCCGGCGAGCAGACCAACAATTGCCGCAGGGATGACGGCGAAAGTGGCGATCTTCCGAGCCGCCTGGTCTTCAGTCGGCCGGCCGTGTCGGGCCTCCAGCAATTCGCTCAAGTCCATCGGATGCGTCCTCCACATACACTCCGCCGCCGAACAATCAAACTGAGCGACTCGGCCGGCGCGCGTTCGCTCCAGTGACCTTGTTCGGCCATCCGATCACTTCCAAGTCCATGAAGTCAGTCGGTAAGGATCTGGTTTTCTCCAAGCCTGCCACCAGACGATGGCTTCCGCCGTCCTCTCCTTTCCATTCAACTTCACGTTTAACTTGAGTCGGTAATTCATTCCGGCGACGACCTGTTGCTCTGCTTGCATGATTGTGACCAGTTCCAGCTTGGGCGGATCCTTGTCCATTTTCTCTTGCATCGCGTTTTGTTGCGCCTTGATCGCGAAGGCCGCCGCCGCAACTACCTCCTTGTTGGTCACCGAGGCTGTGGCATATCCGCCAAGTCTGGACTGTTGCGCCAGACCGGTGATCGGACATGCGGCAGTGAAAAGAAGTACAGCCGCTGCGCATATTAGAATGTATTTTGTTTTCATACTCGTTGGACGGTAAATGATACGAGATACTCCAGTGCCGCCGAACGAACAGGATCAGTTGCCGGGGCCGCTTGAGAGATAATAGAGCAGTGAAGACCAGAATGGCGGCCCCGAACAACGGACTGACCTTCACGCCTTGGCAGTTGATGGGGGCGATGAATTGCCGATACGCCTGCTCTTCCTACCGGATCGGACAAACATCGGGACGTGCGGAAGCCACAGGGGGAGCAGGAGCAGGGCGACGAAAAATATCGCCGCTAGCCAGTCGGCAGTGGAGAATTTCATGCGATCTCAGTTCATGATGCCCAACGGCTGGATTCACTGAGCCGACGAGACAGAGCTTCCATCAGATTTCGGCCGACCGTCGGCTTCGGTGCAATCCTTTGTTCGTTGCTTGCCCTGCCACACGGTTCTGCCCGATTGTTCTAACCTAATCTGGGCATTCCTGAGGTACGCACCCGTATCCCCATTCCAGTCAGCTAAGATCTTCTGTCTTGCCTCGTGTAGTTCGTCCAATACTGGGTTCTTCGTCATTATGATCCACCAAAAAATTCGATCGGAGCACAAACTAACATTCCCGATAAGCCAAGTTCGTTGAGGAGCTTGTAAATTCTGGGTAGCTCTGTGGCGTTGGCGATGTGAGTGCAATTCTGCGTCAAAAAATACTGTACACCCGCCAACGCAGCCGTGGCAACATGCAAAGCATCTAGCCTTGCTCTTGCTGGCATCATATGCCTTCGAATGATCTCGTCGGCGACCGAATCGACATCTGGATTTGCCGGCAAAACAGGTATTCCGTCCAACGCCTCCAATCGGTGTCGGGCTGCAACAGCATCACCAAGCGATGCCTCGTCAATGACAAGTTGAGAAGTCACCACTTCATATCGCGGCCGTTGCTCCATAAGCCACCGCTTTGCCTGCTGCTGTAGCGCTAGTGTCGTAGGATCAGCGCTGGGGCGTGCCGTGGCGTGGCTTATCACAGACGTTTCGATGTAGACGATATCCATATGAGCATTCTACAGCAACGACGCCGATCACGGGGCGGCGGCCAAGTGACTAACCATCAGGAAACGCGCGATCCGCAACTCGCGTGCATTTTTTTGTTATGTCGTTTTTCGGTCGGCTAAGGTTTCACTGTTGAGGCGCGTTTTTTGAATGCGTCGCGATTGGTTGCGTAGGATTATCGGCCCGGCGATCGCACCAACGAGTGCGCCCAAAAGGGATCCGGAGATTGTTTCAGGCCAAAATTCCTTTTCGTTCATTCCAAGGAGAACGCCGCCGCCATTCATTATCGCGAACGCGAGCCCCATTAAAAATGACCATTTAATGTAGGAGGGCAGTTGTATCTTGGACAGAATGAATCCACCAAGTACGCCAAGGGCAGCCGACATCGCGACTAACAGCAGCCCTGTCTTGACCGCCCAATCGAACCCTTGTTCGGTGGTTCCACCGTCTCCGAACGCACCCCGGCAATAGCCCATCACGGCTCCAATAAGGAACATCGCAAAGCCGAGACCGCAAAGACGGGCAGCACTGACGATCGACGAAGAAGTTATTGTTTCATTCATGGTAGCAATCACATAGTAGGCAGGAAGTTTTCGGCGACGGGTTTCAAAGACAGAACGTTAAGTTGAGCGGCGCACCGCTTTTGGTGCGTCCGCTTGAACGAGGGGTTAGGCCTTTGGGATGTCAGCATTACGAGTGCGTTTCAACTCAGACATTCTGACGATGACATATGCAATAAGGGCCACAGCAAAGAAAACGAGGAGCAACCATGCAATGCCTTGGAGTGTTTCAATAATTGTTCTGTAGACTTCCAAAATCCATCGCTCGGATGTGAGGATTAGAATTTTGGCGTCCTTATCGTAAGCCTGCGGAGTGATATAGCGTTCCAAATCATAAATCCGAACACCTGAAGAGATCCCTACCACGATGATTGCGAATTTTAAATATTTGACCCAAGCCGAACTGATTTCATCGGCAATGATCCTGTTCAAAATGTTTGAAACAGGTTTGTTGAAAACCCACGAAACAATCACTGCCACAGACAATGCAATGAATAGAGTGACCACTAAAAGGGAAATGAACATCTAGATGCTCCTTGAAAGGCCTAACGACGGCAATCACCCGGCGGCAGGAGTTGACGAGCCATTGCCAGAAACCGAGCTACTGCCGCTCGGGTGCATCGGCTTGTTCGCCGATTCGGGAGACCAGACGGGACGACCTGACTCAGCTTGACGTTTCCGAGCATCCGCAAGCATCGCATGAAGGTCACCACCAAACCGATCGGAAATTTCGCGTCGTGTTCGGTGGATCTCATCGATCACAGGATCAGTTGTCATCAATTTCGGAATCATTTCCAACCATCTCCTCTGGCGTACAAATGACCGGTACGGGAAGCAAAAGGTCATTCAACACGTTGTGAATACGTGGCAGGATTCTGGCATTGGCAATATGCCTGCAATTCCACGTCAGCAAGTATTGTATTCGATGATGAGCAACCGCGGCGATATGCAAAGCATCGGTACGTGCCTTTTCGGGCAGAATAGCGCGCGACATGATTTCATCCGCGATGTCGGCAATTGCCGCGTCAAGCGGCAGAAGCGGGATTCCAGCCAGCAATTGCAGACGCTCTGCTGCAAGCGTCGGGTTTCCGGCTGATGCCTCATCAATCACGAACTGTGAAGCAACCAACTGGTAGTTAGTTCGCTCATCGTTCCACCATTGGTGAGTCAGCAACTGACGAGCGGCCAACACTACCTGCGTGCTTGGCTTCTGCCGTAAGTAGCTTATGATCGACGTCTCGACATACACCGTTTCCATATCAAAATTCTATCATGGCGAACGCCCCGCCTCTCCGTTTGCGAACCCGCCAGGGTGAGCAATACGGGAGCAGGCCGTTGTTGGCGATTCAGTACTACTTCACGACTTCGCGTTTCTTCTCGAGTTCGCGTACGAAGGGAGTCATGTCTTTTGATTTACGCTCGAGGATCTTGATTTTCCCATCATAGTCGATTTGCACCATCACCTGCTCCATGGTGGCTGGGTCAGGTTTCTTCGTCTCTGGGTTGACCGCGGACCGGATGAACATGACATCCCATGTTCCCTGCCCGCCGGCCGACGTAGGCCCGCCTTTCAGTATGGTAAACGTATGCTTGCCGTCGTCCTTCTTCCAGCCATACTTCTCGGCCGCAGCTTTCCAGGCCATCTCGGGAATGCCCAGTTGCTCCCCGATGGCCGCGTAGAACTGGTCGGGGTCGGAATACTCTCCGATCGGTTTCACGCCTGTGATCTTCTTCTGGTACTTCTTCTCAAAGAACGCCACGTCCTCGACAGGGGCGGTCTCCACAGTGGACTCCTTCTTGTCCGCCTGTATCTGCGTCGGCTTCTGGCCGGATGGCTGCTTCGCTTCATCCTTCCCGTCACCGGCAAGACAGGCGACTCCAGTTGAGAACACAACTGCCCACATTGCTATCACTTTGCGTTTTACCTTCATACTCATTCCTTCCTTACGTGGTGTTGTTTGTTGCGACCTTGAGCATCACCACGCTGCCCATGGTTCCGGGCCTGATCCTTTATGCGCCCAAAAGCAAAGCATTTTGCGGCACAAAGCATTGTAAGTCAATAAACAATTTGAGAAACTCTCGTAGAAGGCATCAATCTTCAGGCTGTCGCCAACGCTCAACAATCACCTTTTGGCGCTTATGCGACAATAAGGTGAATTGTCTTGTTGTGTGTCATATTGTGGTCAAAGTAATATCGTGTTTTGTGCAAAAGTCTTTGAGGTCCTCAACCATCTCGGGTGGGAGTTCGCCCGACAGAGAGCGCCAGAAAACCTGTTCGCCTTTGGCCATGCGGGCAAGTCTTGCCTTGAGATTGGCGATGCCAACGACTGTGTCCTTGGAATCCGTCTTCTCCATGGGGGATTTGATGCGATTGGTGCCAGGAAGGAGACTGAAATGCCAGTCTTTGCCTGCTGGCTTCCAAGAATACAGTTCCATCCCCTTGAACGCAGGCTTTTCCGCCCGTTGAGGCTCAGGTGTGCTGCACCCGATGAAAGCCAGTAGGCATGCAAACAAAATGCATTTCTTCATATTCATTCTCCTCACACAACGGCGGCGATCAGCGGCTCGCGACCTTACGCGAACCACACCGCGCGATTCTATCGCGAGGCCGCTGCATTGCTTGGTTCGCCTTTCCTGAGCGATTACCCATCGCTTCGCGACACCCGCTTGCCCGCCGCATACAGGACGACTAGCAGGATGAAGTACGCGGCGATAAGGCCCGTCTGCAACCAATAGGCGATGGTCGTGCGACCATCCAGCACCGCTTCGAGGGCGTCGGAACTATTGACGGCGCTCAGCCCAAGCACGGTGACGCCGAGCGCCACGATTGCAGCGGGGACTGCACTGCGATCCAAAGCCGCGTTCACAAAGAGGCAGATGTATGCCACGACGGCGAAGGAGATGATCTTGTCCTGATAAGTATAGAAGGGAACGTCGTAGTAGACGAACAGCAGCGGGTATTTCAGGCCGAAGAAGTGGGCCACGGCCATGCAGCAGAAGTAGGCTGCGCCAGCCCACAAGGCGAGTCGAAGAAGTACGGGAGGCGGATTGTTGTTGATCATCGACGATTGAAGTCCGGCGAACATAGTATTAGCCGTCACGCATAGTAAAGCGTTTCGACTCCGTTCATTTCTTTTCCTTCAAAATATTTGTTGCAAATACGACAGTTGCGCATGATATTTGACGCATAACAAATTTGGAAGGAGCTTTAATATGCGTCAAGAAGGGCGACGGGCGGTGGCTCCGCGGCGATTTCTGCGCCCGCAGTCAAAAGCTGGGATTGGGTGGCCTATTTTCGCAGGGCCCACGGCACCTGCTGGAGATTTATTGTGTCACTGCAGCGTGAAGGGCACCGTGCAGATCGAGCAGTCTTCGGTAGCGCCGGTAGATGCCTTCGTAGACCGAGGCCGCAGCGTGCGACGGAGAAAATCGCAGCGCTTTCCCAGTGGCATGTGCTGACAGAAACTCAGGCCACGCAGCGGTGTGGCCCAAAAGTTTTTGCGCACGAAACTTTGCTAGAAGTGCGGCGCCCCATGCGCTGCCCTCGGTGGCACCTTCCAGAATCGATAATGGTGTGTTGAATGCATCGGCAATGATCTGGCCGAGTGCCGGCGTCTGGGTGAGGCCGCCGGAGAGAATGATTTCTGTGCGGGGGAAACCCTGCGAGTCGAGTAGGTCGCTGCCCACTCGCAGATTAAAAATTGTGGCCAGCAAGGCTGCCCGAGCCACGTTGCCCGGCGTGGCGCTTGAGCCATTGAGCCCAACGACCAAGGCCGTGCCGCCGTGCGAAACACCCACGCCCGGCTCGTCGTCCATAAATGGAAGCGCGAGCAAGCCACCGCAGTCGGTAGACGCGGCGAGCAGTTGCGGCATCACTGCGGCAAATCCGGCGGCTGCGTCGTTGCCGGCCGAGTCGTTGGCCTTGCCAAACATCTCGACGACTGTGTTCATGTAGGTCGTACCATTGCGGAGCCACACCATATTGATCGGCTTGCCGTCGGGGGCACAGAAGTGATCGATCGCCTTGGACACGCCGGCAAATGGCCGGTCGCCAACGGAGTTTGCGCAGACGCTGGTGCCAAAGCTCATCGACACCATGCCGGCGAAGCCAATCAATGACCCAGCCAGAGCCGCCGGCTGATCGCCTTCGGCGGGTGCCACAGGAATGCCTGCAGGAAGGCCCAGTAACACAGCGCCATGCGCATTGAGACTGCCCCCATCTTCTCCGGCTCGCTGAACCAGCGGCAGCAGTTCTCGAAGCGGCCGCACGGCCAAGCCACTGGAAGCCACGAGGGATTCAAAGTCGGCGAGCAAGCGCGCGTCGTAGTCGAGCGTTGTTTGATCGATCGGAAACATCCCCGCCGCATCGCCGATGCCCAGTCGCCACTGGCCGGTGAGCCGGAAGGCGATCCAGCCGGCGGGCGTTGTGATGTGGGCCACCTGCGTTGCCTTTTGGGGCTGGTTGCGAATCGTCCAGAGCCAACGGGCCACCGTCATACGTTTGGGAATCTTCACGCCCAGCCGCACCGTCAGTTCGCTGCCCTCCGCCTCGTTGCGGCTGTCGCACCACAGCCTCGCAGGCCCAAGGGATGCGCCACTCGTGTCGGCCAGTACCTCGCCGTGCATCTGGCCGGAGATACCGATGGCCCGAACCTCCATGGCAATGCCCGCGGCCTCGAGGTTGGCTCGCAGGTCGATCACTGCGTCGGCGAGGGCCTGTTCCCAGTCGGCGGGCAACTGTTCGTAACACTCTGCCGCCAGGCCAGGCAGCATGTGATAGACGGCTTGGCCGGTGCCCAGAATCCGAAGCGTGTCGTCGGTAAAGAGAACCGACAGGCCCTGCGTGCCGGCATCGATGCTGAGATAACCAGGTGTGTTCATCGTGATAAGAAATCTTTCGCAAGAGTGTTTACAAAAAGAAACTTTGGTATCAGTTTATCTCACACACAAAAGATTGAGAACGAAAGATAAAGAATCACCAGTTCACGCATCCCAATAATTACTTGGCGAACTTCCAGGACCGCGAGTACCACAGAAAGAGACCTCCATGCCAAGGGATCGTGCAAGAGCCGCCTTCGCTAGGCACGCGCGATCGGCGCCAGCGGCATCCTTGGCGTAAACAACTTGAATATGATTGGCTTTATGTCGCGCCATCATTTGATCTCGCGTGATGCCGTAGGTAACTGCGTGCATGATGGGCCACTGCTTGGTTGTTGCAAGAAGGCGACGCTGAGTTTCTGCTTCGGGTAAAGCCACAACGCCCGCGCGTCCCAAGTCCATGTTCAACTTTCCGTTGCCGACCCAGATGCGACTCCAGACGATTTCACCCGGTTTGCTCACGCCAGCTAAGGTGCTGCCCCCGAGCCTGAAATACATCGGTGGCTGTCGCCATCCGTGCGCCCCTTTCCAGCCTTTTACAAAGTGTGACGGGGGAGCACCTCCAGAAATCTCAAATACCCAGACCCACTCCTGGGTCGTGCGAGATTGATCCCAGTCGCCCCACCGAATGTCGTGAAGTGTATTTTCGACCGGCTCTCCGAGCGCCTCATGCAATCGTTGAGTGAGTAGTCCATCCAGTCCGGCGCACTCATCGACCTCGTTGAAATGGGTCAGCGGACGACCGCGATAAAGCACCCGCGAGCCACCGGCATCCGTGACGGGCGGACGCTTGGAATCGTTGAGCATTCCCTCGACTAAGTCGCTCGCCGGAAGGAGATCTTTGAGTCCCTGCTGGTACTGAATGCCGATTGCATCGCATCCAAATCGGTCTGAGAGTCGCACTGCCGCAATATACATCCGGCACTGCAAGAGCACTTGAGCACGCGTGAGATCCGTCGATTCATTTTTCCCGAAATGAAATTGCATGCCGGCTCGTTGCAGCCAACGAAACACATCCATTGCATCAGAGTCCTTCACCTGCATCGTCTCGTAGTACAGGGCGCTTTGACTGAGTCGCTCCTTAAAGACACCGGTGGAGTGGAGAAGTTCGTCGGGTACGATTGCGTTAAACATGCCCATGCATCCCTCATCAAAAACACCGATGAGGGCTTTGCGACGTTGAAGGTCTTTGGCGATTGTCTCGGCAAGCGATTCGATTCGACTTGGAATTCGAACGTTTGCGATTGGTACCACATGGCTTGTGTCGTGGTGAACTTTCCCCGTGTCGAGCCACGACTGAAGATGATGACGAAAACTTGGAGCAGAAAAATCATCGGCCCAAAGAGTCGAATAGGCAACTCCCGCTTTTGTCAGAGAACCATTGAGATTGAGCATGCCAACGAGCCCTGGCCACTGTCCCGACCAGTTGGCAAGCGTGAGAATAGGGCCGGTGTGAGTGGTTAGCCCCGGGAGCACGTGGTTGGAATACTGCCATACCGCCTCGGCAATAATCAGCTTTGAATCCGGAGCAATGCATTCAAAGACGTTGAGACCTTCTCGAGCGGATGAAATAAAACCATGGCTTCGAGTCCGCGAGTAGGCGTGTCCACGCACGAGCTTCCAAGGCGTATCTTTCATTGCCAGAGCGAGATCAGTTTCAAGTTTTTTTTGTGCTGGCCAACAGACGCAGTTGGCCTCCTCGCGAAGATCGCCGCTGGCAATCAAAACAACCTCTCGCGTCCCAGACCCGAGCCTTTGGGCGATTTTGGAAGTGCGAGCATGAGATTTGAAAGATGTATCTGTGCGGCTCATATCTCGCTAAACTCCTCAGGTTTAAAAGGATCTTTGAAAGATTCGCAATGGACTCTGTTGACGCATGTGGTAGCGAAGGTCGACGCGGAACTATACTCCCCGGCCTGTCGGATCGCACGCAAGACAAGAGATGCACGTGACAAAATTGGTGATCTCGGGAAATGAGCGATCTTCGTACGAGAGATTCTTGAAAAAAGTGACGGCAAGCGATGGTGTCGGCGAGTGGCTTTTTCGGACGTGGATGAACTATGGCCGGCCAACTTTCCGCAGTGGTGATCGATGACTTCTGGAGCAGGATTCCATGCGAATACATTGGATTGTGAAGAGTGTGTTGCAGCACAAAAAGGAAAAAAGTGGATCGAACAATGGAGAGCACATGAGTGCGAAGGTCTGTCAGGCGAGTCGATCGGTGTTCGCGAGCGTCTGTGTGGCGTTTGGAATTGCCTGTGCATTGATTGCCGCAGATCCACCCGCGGCACCACCGACAGAAACACCCGCGGCGAATCTTTCGGCGCATGCTCGCTGGGTTATTGGATCTGATTTCACTGAAGACAACTCAATGCTTGTCACAGTGGGTGGTGAAAGCTTGCTCTACCGCAAGGGTGAGGTTGTGATTTGGAATGTGGCCGATGGATCGCGTGCCGGAGAACTTGTTGGTCATCCAACAAGTGTCTGGGCGGTCGACATTTCAAAAGATGGAAAACTTGCCGCTACGACTGGCTATGATGGACTGATAAAGCTCTGGGACTTTGCCACAAAGACCAGCAAGGCGGATCTCAAAAAACATTTAGGATGGGTTCGAACGGTGCAGTTCAGCCCCGATTCTACGAAACTCGCTACCGGAGGAGAGGATGGCACCCTTGTTCTCTGGGATGCTCTGAGTGGAGCTGAAATTCGCGTAATCACAGCCCATGCCGGACCGGTATCGAGCGTTTGTTTTTCACCCGACGGCACCACGCTTGCAAGCGGTTCCGGAGATAAACTCGTCAAGCTTTGGGACGTTGCAACAGGAATGGAAAAAGGAAAACTTGAAGGTCATACCGATGGAGTGTGGACCGTTCGTTATTCACCCGATGGATCCAAACTCATTTCGACATCTGCCGATCGAACAGCAAAGCTTTGGACGACATCAGATGCCAAAGAATATGCAACGCTCGTCGGCCACAAAGATTGGGTGACCTCTGCGGCGTTTACACCCGATGGCGCGCGACTGGCAACGGGAAGCTTGGATGGCGTCATAAAATTTTGGGATGTAGCTTCAAAGGCTGAACAGATTGGCCCGGAGAAAGCAAAGGCCTCGGTCTGGAGCGTGTCGATTTCGCCTGATGGCGGCAGAATGTTTGTGGGGAGCCACGCGGACGGAAGGCTCTTGCCGATTCCCGAAGCAAAGTTGGCACCTCCACCGCCGCCCCCCCCGCCAATGCCCCCGATGCCGTTGGTTGTCAAGTGGACGACACTCGTTCCAACAGAATTCAAGTCGACTGCCGCTGCGACTGCCGCGATTACGCCTGAAGGCGTCGTGACGGTGACCGGTCCACTTGCCAAGGATACCTATCAGATCAAGGCAGTCGCTCCTGCAGGGACGGAAATCAAAGGCATTCGACTCGAAACTCTTGCTGATCCGAGCCTTCCGGGACAGGGACCAGGACGATCCGGAGGAGGCAATTTTGTTGTGAGTCGTTTCGCAGTTTCATTTGGACCTCCTGGATCACCCGACGCACCGAGCGCTCTCAAGCTCGAGTCTGCGAAAGCTGATTTTGAACAGGAGGCGTACGGCGCCGCTGGTGCGATTGATGACAACGCTGAGACAGGCTGGGCTATTAGTGGTGGAACTGGAAAGGATCATTCGGTGACGTTTCAGTTTGCCCCAGACACAAAGGTGCCGGCCGGTGGGGTCTTGCTCATTACCATTGATCAGCAGCATGCCGACGGAATGCACGCAATTGGAAAACTGCGATTATCAACAACCACTGACACAGTCGCGCCTTCGGCGCCGGCTGAAAAACCTGTCGAGAAACCGGCTGAAAAGTAAGGACGTAAAAGTTTTTTGTAACGACCGTCGGCACGTTCGGTGTGGGCTTCATTTTTCGGGCGTGGCAAAGAAGCAAATTTTTTTATACGCTTGACAGTTCGTCAACTGCTGTAAGCAGTACGAGTAGTCACAAGACAAGGATGCAACTATGGAAGTGATGAAAGCAAAAGATTGCTCAAAAAAAATCAGGCTCACGCGGCCAGTGATGTTCTCGATTATCGGTGTCGTGGCAATCAGCAGTTGGCATTTTCTGAATGAACCAGATCCTGAGACGAGTAGTATTTTCGGTTCGTTGCAAAAAGTACATGCGATGGGTTCATTGGCTGACGATGCCTTTGCCGTGTGCACGGTTCCAATTGATGGATCAATCGAAGGGTTTTTTATTCTCGACTTTGAAACAGGTGATCTGTCAGGAGCCGTACTGAATCAAAACACATCAAAGTTTGCCGCGTCCTATAAGAAGAACGTCCTGGTGGATCTTGGTTTTAAGCCGGGGCAGGCCAAAAATCCAAAGTTTTTGCTGGTTTCAGGCGTGGCTGATCTCAGACGGGGGCGAGGCGGTGTTAATTATGCGCAGTCGGTCCTCTATGTGACCGATTCGAGTACTGGAGCAACGGTGGTCTATGGAATCCCTTGGAATCCTCAGCAAGCGCAAGTCGGCACACCGTTTGTTGCAGAACTGATTCTGCTCGATAAGGCCAACCCGAGAGGCGGTTGAGTGAGACGAGTGTCAGAGCGTTTTTGTAACGAGTTCTATGAATTTTGTGAGGCGATTTATTTTCAGTGACACATGAATTTTCAGTCATGATCAATGGAACCCCCCGCGATGTATCGCAAGGGGCCACGGCACAGGATGTTGTCAAGCTTTTGGGTCTTCAAGAGCGGCCCGTAGCAGTTGAAGTCAACATGCAGGTGGTGCCGCGTCGCGATCTCGCGGCCTGTTTGCTTTGCGCCGGTGATCGACTCGAAATTGTGACTCTTGTTGGTGGCGGTTGATTCTGTTTTGTGACTGTAATCTGACCAGAGAGCGAGTGCGATAAAAAGCGATGACAGCCGCGACAGAGTCTGCGTGTGGCGACGATGGCCTGCGCATTGGAAATCTTCTGCTTTCAAGCAGGTTGATCGTTGGTACGGGGAAATATTCAAGCTACTCCTTAATGGCACAGTGTCTTGAATTTTCTGGCGCTGATTGCGTGACAGTGGCAGTGCGACGGGAGCGACTCTTTGATGCATCTGGTGAAAGCATGCTCGATCATCTTGATGCCTCTCGCTATACGCTTCTGCCGAACACGGCTGGATGTTTTACTGCAGATGAAGCGGTCCGTGTGGCAAGGCTTGGTAGGGAACTTTTGCGAGACATCGGCAATCCGGGTGCTGAATGGGTGAAGCTTGAAGTGCTCGGAGATGCCCGCACGTTGCTTCCAGATCCAATCGGCACGCTAGCGGCCACGGAACGCTTGGTGGCAGATGGCTTTTCGGTGCTTGTCTATTCCAGCGACGATCCAATCTTGGCAAAGAGACTCAAAGAAGTTGGCGCTGTAAGCGTGATGCCTGCGGGCAGTCCGATTGGTTCCGGGCAGGGAATTCTTAACCCCAACAACCTGAGAATATGTCTTGAATATTTGAAGCAAGACGACCCGGGCTATCCGGTGATCGTCGATGCAGGCGTGGGAACGGCCAGCGATGTGGCCTTTGCAATGGAACTCGGCGTGGACGGCGTTCTTCTCAATACGGCGATTGCTCATGCGACCAATCCGGCACAAATGGCCCATGCAATGCGGCAGGCCTGCCTTGCTGGGCGACAGGCTTTTCTAGCAGGAAGAATTCCAAAACGCCTCTACGCAACCGCGTCAAGTCCTCATGAGGGTCGTATTGCAGCGATGTCGTCCGAGCAGGATCCGGAGAGAAACCTCACTCTTTCTGCCGCGAGCACTCAGGAGATCGCACGCAATTCGAAAGCACTGTAAAAGGCAATCACTTTCGGTACCCTCTTCGCATTAGAAGGGGTCGCGGTACGGTGTCTGTCAACGATGCTTTTTATGAACGTAGCTCATCCCATCAGGCTTTTTGACATGGTTGACCCTTGCAGATGCTTCGGAGCGGTTGAAATTATCGCAGCGCTCGGTCTGCAAGACTTCTGGGGTTTGATCAAGCTCGTTGTCATTGCAGGAATATGGTTTGCATCGACCAATTGGATCGATCGCGATGCCCGCATTGTGCAGGTTGACCGAAGGCTCTGGAACCTAGTGTCTCTGCTTATCGGTGGAACACTCTCGGTATGGGCATTTTTTAACGGTCACGGTCTTTTGCCGCTGGTGGTCGTGGTATCGGCAATTGAATGCGTTTTGTATGTGTTTGTTCGCAATCGTGTCGTTCCCAAGGAACGGCGTTTGCTGACGATGGATCACATGCAACGGATTTTGATACGACTCAAACTTATCAATCCTGGTGAATCATTTGTTGAAGAGGCGAATGCCGTCAAGATTGTGCTTCGGAAAAAAGATGGCACTCCAGCAACAGTGTTGGGGCATGCGATCGACGGAAGCGGTTCTTCGCAAGCCCTCAACACATTCGGCGCGCTCGTGGAAAAAGCGATTCGAATGAATGCCACGGACATCCATCTGGAGCCCAAAGAGGATGAATTGCATGTGAGGTTTCGGGTGGATGGCATGCTCTATGCAGTAGAAACCTTTGTTGATGATCGAGCCCGCACTGTTGTTTCGGCAGCAAAAGTGCTGAGTGATATGGATATTGCAGAACGAAGACGGCCCCAAGACGGGACATTTTCCGCCTCACTCGGAACCGTGCACTACGACGTTCGCGTGGCATCCGGCCCAACCAACTACGGAGAGAAACTGGTTCTGAGGCTTCTGAATTCGAGTGGAGGTGTTGTGAAGGACGGGCTTGGGCGCATCGGCATGCGAGACTCGATGCTCAAAAATCTCCGATCCATCATTCACCGTCCGAATGGAATGTTTGTGGTCTGCGGTCCTACGGGCGCTGGAAAAACAAGTACGCTCTACGCGGCACTCGGCGAAATCGATGCATTACAACGCAATATCACAACGATTGAGGATCCAATTGAATACCGATTTGCAAACGTCTCTCAGATTGCGGTGAACAACGCCGCCGAACTCACGTTTGGGAAAATTTTGCGATCAGTGCTTCGACAAGACCCGGACGTGATCATGGTGGGAGAAATTCGCGATCGTGAAACTGCTGAAATCGCAATGCAGGCCGCACTCACAGGACATTTTGTCTTTACGACACTCCACGCCAACGACACCGTTGCAACGATCACGCGACTTGTCGACATCGGCTTGGAGATGACTCTCATTCAGACTGCTCTCTCTGCTGTGCTCGCACAGCGTCTGACGCGAGTGCTCTGCACGAAGTGTCGCGAGCCGTACGTTCCGGAAGACGATTTTTTTCGGGAACTCGGCCTTCGTCCCGGGTTTGTGCCGCATATTTATCGTGAAAAAGGATGCCCATCCTGTCTCGAAAGTGGTTTTAAGGGACGTAGCGGAGTTTTTGAACTCATGGTTTTAAACGATGAAATCAAGGATCTTCTGGTGGGGCGGCCCTCAATTCTTGCGATTAAAAAAGTGGCTAAAAAGTTTGGAATGCGAACGCTTCAAGAGGATGGCATGCGAAAGGTGATCGCTGGAATAACGAGCATCAATGAAGTGCATCGCGTTGCAGGCTCATGAACATTCAACTTCAAAAAAGAGTTGAGCGGTGCATCTCGGGAATGATCGCGTCGGCAAGCAGACAAGTCAGCGAATCTGCCAAGAATCCGAAAGAGGATTGAAGGAAGTCTTATGATTGAGATGCATATCGTAGCGAATCTGGTGACACTCGGCGTCATTGGAGCCCTTGCCTATATCGGTTGGAGCAACGGACTCTTCTTTTCTGTTCTGCTTCTGTTGCGAATGGTAATTAGCATTGTGCTGACGATGATCTGTTTTGAAGAATTGGCGATGCTGCTTGAAAAAGTGAGCGTGCCGCATCCATGGGCAATATTTTCTGCGTTCGCAGGATTATTTTTGGTCGCTCTGTTTCTCAGCACAGCCATCCTTGATGCAGCACTGAAAGAAAAACAGTTTCATACTTTTGAAATGATCGATCAGGCTGGCGGTGCCGTTGGGGGGGCGATTGCGGGACTTGTGTTTATGGGCGGCGTGCTGGTGGCGTGGACGATGTGTCCGCTGCCGACCCAATATCGACTGGACCCCGGCAGTGTTGCAATCGATGCTGGAAAGCTGGCGATTCAGGCAGTACCAGGATTTTCCAAACGGGTCGTTCTTGAATCACCCGCCCGAGCCGAGCAGGAAACACATGCCAGCGAGACGGCTACGGAAATTGAGTTCTTTGGAAGTGAGCCGTTTGTGGATGCAAACGGAAATGGTCAGTGGGACGAGGGTGAGTCGTTTGTGGATATTGATCGCAGTGGGGGATTTACAAAAATTCTCGTGGTCAACGCGCACGTCAAAGATGGACAAGCGTGGAATCCGGGACTGCTTCGAAGGTATGCCGCCGGACACTGGGATCATGTGCCGGTCACGCTAAGGCCAAAAAAAGTGTCAACTGAGAATACGAATACAAACGAACAGTCTCCACCGCTTCTTCCGACGACGTTGCCACCTTCCCCACAAGCCCCGACTCCGGAAAATCAGAAACCTCCGGAAACGACAGCTCCCTGAACTTCAGTCAATGGTGGCGGAGCCGGAATTGCCAGCCACTACTGCACAATCGCAAGTTGCCGCGTCAGGTTTTCCAGACCGAAAAGAAAATAGAAATGCGGCACAGGCTGCGATTGATGCAGGAGAATAGGCGTATCAGGGAGCGGTCCTCGCAGAAGATCGAAAAATGTACTACGTGCCTTCATCGTGCGACCAAAGTGCTCAAAACAAATACGACTCATCTCGAGACGAACGTCTGTGGAAAATCTCCCGTCAATGACGCCTATCGACGCCTATCAACGCCTATCATGGGTGTTCTCGAAACCGACGGTAGAATCTTGCACATCCCTTTGAACGCGCAAGATATTGTCTTGGCGAGAGATGTTTCTTCGAAGGTCAACACGAACTGGGTATTGAGCCGAGTGTGATGAAGCTCTTGTCAGGTGTGCACAGTAATGCTTCGTGCGCACTATTGTTTTTGCATGGAAGTGAGTTGATGAATGCTCGCCAAACGTATTATTGCCTGCCTCGATGTCAATCGAGGGCGAGTCGTCAAAGGAATGCGATTTCTGGATCTGGTTGACGCTGGAGATCCTGTCGAGGTGGCTGCGCGATATGAAGCAGAGGGAGCCGACGAACTCGTGTTTCTCGACATCTCAGCGAGTCACGAAGGAAGACAGATCATGCTCGACGTTGTCAAGAGAGTATCGGAAGCAATCTATATGCCCTTGACCGTGGGTGGTGGTATTCGCACGCTTGAAGACGCAGGAAGTTTGATCGCGGCAGGGGCTGAAAAAGTAAGTATAAATTCAGCGGCGGTGCGCACGCCAGACTTGATTTCAGCGCTCTCTCGCAAATTTGGAAGCTGCGCCACAGTTGTGAATATTGACCCCAAGCGAGTTAGCACACATGGCCTCGAAGTTTGGGAAGTCCATATCAATGGAGGCAGAGTGCCGACAGGCCTAGAAGCTGTTGCGTGGGCTCAAAGAGTAGAGCAGCTCGGCGCGGGAGAAATCGTATTGACGAGCATGGATCGTGATGGCACCAGGAATGGATATGACCTCGAGATCACTTCTGCCGTCAGCCGGGCGGTGAATATTCCAGTGGTCGCCAGCGGTGGAGCCGGTTGCAGTGAACATCTGGCAGAGGCAATTATGGTGGGCGGAGCCGACGCGGTTCTGGCGGCTGGAATCTTTCACTTCGGAGAGTGTACGATTCGGGAAGTGAAACAACTGTTCCAAAGCAGAGGTATCCCGGTTCGCTTGTCAGAAGCGATGTAATAGTTGGGATTTTTCTGGGTTCTAGTTTACGAGTAGCGCTATGGCAACGATCGAATCAGACGCATCAACAGAACCATCCGGTGGCACGACCGGCGAACGGCCGCGCTTGGAAATCGATCGTCTCTTCCATGCGCTTGTAAAACTTTCGGGAAGCGACCTGC
This sequence comes from Planctomycetota bacterium, assembly GCA_003669585.1. Taxonomy (GTDB): domain Bacteria; phylum Planctomycetota; class Planctomycetia; order Pirellulales; family UBA1268; genus QWOQ01. Next base: position 105,685 of record QWOQ01000011.1, read on the forward strand.
ACTTAAAAGTGGGACGGCCTCCGATCGTTCGAGTCAAAGGATCGCTTCAACCATTGAAAGCTGATCCAATCGATGATGAGCAGATGCGGCGACTCTGTATGCCGATGCTCGACGAGAGGCGAAAGAAAATTCTTGAAATCGACGGAGGCTGTGACTTTGCTTACGTTGCGACCGTCGAAGGAGTGAAATGGCGTTTCCGAATAAATCTCCTGCAGCAGCAGGGGTCTCTCGGCCTCGTGGCACGGCGAGTCAATAACAAGATCCCAGACTTTAAGGGACTTTTTTTGCCGCCTGGAATCGAAAGGTTGTGCGAGTACGACCAAGGACTCGTATTGCTTGCGGGAGTTACGGGATCGGGCAAGAGTACGACCGTCGCCTCGATGCTCAACTACATCAATCAGAGACAACGCAAACACATTCTGACGCTTGAGGATCCGATTGAATTTGTGTTTACAGAAGACAAGTGCCTCATCAATCAACGTGAGATCGGGCAGGATGTAAAGAATTTTGAAATTGGAATGAAGCATGCAGTTCGTGAAGATCCGGACATCATGCTTGTTGGTGAAATGCGGGATCAAGAAACATTTTTAACGGCTATTCATGCCGCTGAAACAGGCCACTTGGTCTATGGAACCGTGCATGCTTCAAGCGCACCGCAGACGATTGGGCGCATCCTCGATCTGTTTCCAGAGGCCCAGCACCGAGCAATACGCAGTGCTATGGCGTTTACCATGAAGGGGATTGTGTATCAGAAATTATTGAGATCGATCAGAGAGGGCGTGGCTCGCGTGCCGATCGTTGAGCTGATGTTCTTTGATGTTATGGTTCGAAAGTATGTCTTGGAAGGATTGGAAGCGAATCTTGCCGATCACATTAAGAAATCAGCACGTGACGGCATGCAAGACATCACCATGAGCCTGAAGAGCCTTATTGATCAGGGTCTGATTGATCGCAATGATGCCTTGGAAGTTGCTCCCAATCGAGAAGAGTTGCAGATGCTTTTGAAGGGCATTGGTGTCCGCTGAATTTCTGGCCCCTACCGAATGATTCTGTGGAGATGCGAAAGCACATGCGTTTTGAGCGAATGTCGGTGGCATTTTTGTGCGCAGGAATTGCTTTGTGTGGTTCGTCTGCACATGCAGCTTGGCCCGAAGGAGAGTTTGTTCGGAATTGGGGAGGAAATCTCGCCATTCTCCCAGCAGTCCTCTGGTGGATGCTGGTTCTTGGCTGGGTGGCCACAAGTGACTGGATTACGCAAGATAGTGCCGAGTTAAATCTGAAGATGAACATGTGGGCAGTTGTGTCCACGTTTCCATTTCTTTTGATGGCACTGATCGGCTGGTGGATTCCTTCGTCAATCGCAACGCTCTTGCTGATGTCAATAGCATGGTTGGCTCCCGCGATCACCTATTCTCTTCAACATAATGCGAAAGTTGCGCCCAATAAAAAGGTACTCACGCTCGGTCATGCCCGGCGGATTGCCTCAAAACTTTTAAGACCGCTGGGCATTCTGATTGACGCAGAGTTTGTGAAGTCGGGCGATATCATTCCAGTGGTGACGTTTCACGCCGCGGGTGGAAATAGTCCTGCTGAGGACGAGGCTCGGCTGCAGGCCGCAACCGCAACAGCAGGTTTTGAAGGAGCCAGGCAGGTGATGGTGACGGGGGTGATGGCCCGTGCCTCCGGCGTACTGCTTGACTACGCGCAGCAGTCGGTCGCGGTGCGTCACGAGGTGGACGGAGTGTGGCACTCCCGAGAGCCGATACTGCGAGAACTAGCCGACCCGATGCTTGTCTCATTCAAAACTTTGGCAGGACTCGACCCCAAAAATCGAAAATCAAAACAGCATTCGCGATTTACGATCAAAGTCGATAACAAGCCCTGGAATTGCAAGATAAGTTCGCAAGGCGTACCAACCGGCGAGCGAGTGCATGTGCAGTTGGAGTCGGCAACGATTCCTTTTAAAAAACTCACCGACTTGGGCATGTCGGAAGCGATGGCATTAAAAATCTCTGATTTACTCAAACTTGAGCAGGGCATCTTTGTGGTGTCGTCTCCAGCAGCTTCTGGATTAACGACGTCATTTGATATCGTTGTTGGAGCAGCAGATCGTCTCCTTCGAGATTTTGTCTCTATCGAAGATGGACTTGTCACGCCACGAGAAATCCAGAATGTAAAGCCCTTCAAGTGGGATCTTCGTCAGGGGCTTTCGCCCGTCGCTACGCTCGAACTCGCCATGCGAGAGTATCCAAGTGGAATTGTTACCCGCGATCTCATGGACGGCCCGTTGGCAGTCGAGTTGGCCAAGCAGGCTAGTAATCAGCGGTTTGTGATCCTGGGACTCCAAGCGGTGGATGCGATTGATGCAATAGAAAAGCTGATTGCTCTGGGAGTTCCCAGAGAATCGCTTGGCAAAATACTACTGGGAGTGGTCTCACAGCGCCTGGTACGACGCCTTTGCCCTAAATGTCTTGAGGAATATCCGACCCCGCCTGAATTTCTGGCGAAGCTGCGAATCCCCGCAGAACGACTTCCGACGCTGCGCCGTCAGAGCAAAATCGGCTGTCCGCTCTGCGGAGGAACAGGCTTTATGAATCGAATGGCAATTTTTGAAGTTGCATCGGGAGAAAATCTTCGACGCGCACTCGCTGGAAAAGCTGATCGAAATGTTCTGCGACAAGCAGCGTTGAAAGATGGCATGAAGCAGTTAAAAGACGAGGGCATGGCGCTTGCACTGAAGGGAACAACGTCGATGGAAGAGATGCAGCGAGTTTTTAAATCTGGTTGAGTGGAGGCTCTTGCGCCATCGCGACTATTTTTGGGTTCGGTTCAAAACGTGCACATTCAGGAAAGTTAGTATGAATCTTTCGCTCATCGTGCCACTGGTGTTGCTGGTGATCTTTATTGCGGTGTCTGCGGTGCTCTCTCGTGAGGGACTGTGGAGTTCTATGGTCATGCTGCTCAATGTGCTGCTGGCAGCGAGCATGGCCACTGCGTGGTATGAACCGTTGGCTCGGCTGATCGAATCAAAGGCACCAAGTTTTCAGTATCTAATCGATTTTCTCCTTCTGTGGGGTCTGTTTGCGGTGTTGCTTTTAGCAATGCGTCTGACGACCGATATGATTTCGCATACCAAAGTGAAATTCGTGAAACCCTTGGAGACCGTTGGAGGGCCAGTGGTTGCAATCATGACGGCTTGGGTGACGGTCATGTTTGCCGCAGCGACTCTGCACACGCTGCCGGTGGCACAAGACACCATTCAAAAGGAACCAGAAGAAAATTTATTTTTTGGATTTGCGCCGGATCGTGCCTGGCTCGCGTGGGTTCAAGGATCTTCAAGAAATGGTCCGTTTGCTAGGCCGATCAATCCTTTTGAAAACCCACAGCATTTCATCAATCGCTATGCCTTTCGCAGGAAGGCTTTTGAGAGCGCACCCAATCTCAGAGTTGATACACCAGCTCCTCCAGGGCCGGTAGAACACATTCCCGAAGTGGATCCAAATGTACCTGTCGAGCAGCTCCCTCCCGCAGAGCCTGCCCCTGCTGCTCCTTGAGTTATTTCATCGGCCAACGTGTGGAGAAAATATGATGGCTGAATTCACAAAAGATGCGGAGGGACAGTATCGTTCCGTCAGCATGCTTTCGGTGGCTGCAGTTGCAGTCGGTCTTTTCTCTGGTTTAAGCGTGGTGAGCTTCGCATTCTGGTTTCTCCCGATTGTTGGTACCGGGATTTCATTGTTCGCTCTTGCCGAATTGAATCGTCCTTTCAGCAATAAGATAGGACGCGTGGCAGCAATTCTAGGACTGGCTCTTTCGATAGGCTTTGGTGCACAGGCGGTGAGCCACTCGGTTGTGAGCCTTCACTACGCGCGCAAGCGTGCAGAAGCTTCAGCGCGTGCTTGGATCGGCGCGGTTCGTGAAAATAGGCTTACGGATGCAAAGTCCATGAGTGGTCAAGCAGCGTTACCGATGACCAATGCTCCAGGCGAAGACGCTCCAGTTGAAAAATTTGCAGTGATGCCGGCTGTTGCGGCACTCATGCAATGTGCCCCCCAAGGAGAAATCGTCGTGTATGACGAGGGAGGGAGTGACGGTCCACCAGTCACTCGCATGGTGCGTGTTGAGATTGCGTGCGGCACCGACTCGGCAGTACCGAAAACCGAACTGAGAATCGGTCTCGAACGTCGGACGGAAGGAGCATTTGATCGCTGGATGATCATAGGACACGAGTTATTGACACCAGTTCGATAATCTTTTTTTCAAGAGAGCGAAAAAGAAAAAGTTTTTATGCTCGCTCAGACGAAAACGATCGAGTGTCATCGATCGACGCGTTGTGAGTCGCAAGCATAACGAGGCGATCGAACCCAATAGCCACGCCAAGAGCCTGCGGCATGCCGAAACGATGTGCTTCGATCAAGCGATGCGGGATCGGAAGCGAATCGCGGCGATCCTGCACGCGAGCCTGATTGGCTTCATGAATTCGCTCAAGAAGATGTTCCGGATCGACAAGTTCTTGCCACCCGTTTGCCACTTCAATGCCTTGAATAAAAAGTTCAAATCGCTGCGCTGTGGGAGGAGAATCGGAACTCAGTGCGGCAAACGCAGCGTGACACACAGGCCACGCTTCGAGTATGACCGGTCGAGCATACCCAAGCCGTGGTCCCACAACCTCTGAAAGAAAAATTTCAAACCAGTTTCCGATGCTTTGCTCAAGCGACTTTGGAATCTGAATTTGTAGGTGTGCAGCAACTCTGCAAAAGTCCTCAACGGAGGCTAAAAAAGGATCTATTCCGGCATGCGTGAGAAAAGCATTGCGGCAAGAGATTCGTTCAACCCCGGATGAACCGATCGTCATTTGACAAAGAGTGTCAAGGACTTCCGCCGCGCGATCGAGTGTCCAGCCGGGTGCATACCATTCAAGCATCGTGAACTCGATGTCGTGCAGCATCCCTCGTTCACCAAGACGAAAAGCATGGGCAAATTGATAGATCGGTCCTGAGCCTGCGGCCAGAAGACGTTTCATGAGCGCTTCAGGGCTGGCTTGCAAATATCGGGATTCATTCAGAGAAGGCAGAGGTACTGCAAGGGGGTCGATCGTTGTCTCTGGGAGCACTTCGCGGGAAAGAACAGGCGTATCGACTTCAAGAAAGTCCAGAGAGTCAAAAAAAGTACGAATCCGTTTTGTCATCGAAGCCCGAAGCCTCAGGGTCTCGATGGTTGCAGATGGCCCATGATCCAACGGAAACGAAGAATTCTTCAAAGAATCAGAGTGTTTCCCGGTCATTCGCCTGTTCCGAGTGGGCGATCATGGATCAGCTTTTCAGGAGATTCGCGGTAGACGAGCACCGGGCAAGGAGCTCTTCGCACAACCGCTTCGGCAACACTTCCCATGAGCAGCCGAGAAAATCCAGTGCGGCCGTGGGTGCCTAATACGATTGACTCTACATGCTCTTGGGTTGCAACTCGAACAATTTCACCAGCAGGATCACCCATAGAAAGTCTGTGCTCTACCACGACTCTCGGATCAGAAGGCTGAATAGCTTCAAGCATCTTCACAATCCTGTCTGACGTAGGTTCAGGAAGTCCGTAGTAGAGTTCTCCACCGCCGTAGGCAAGCGGAGGTTCCTCGACGTGGAGAATAAGAAGTCTTGCTTCTGACTGCTGAGCCAGTGCGCAGGCATGTGTGAGCGCTGAGTCACTAGCAGTAGAAAAATCTGTCGGGAAAAGAATTGTTTTGACGACCATTGGAGTTCTCATTCCATCAGAAGTGTTCGTCGGATTGTTCACAAGAAAAAAAGATTGCAACCCCGCCGTCTCGTTCGAACATTGTCTTGTACGAGTCTATCTTCAGAGCTTTGGGAAATCATTCGAGAGAAAAAATAAAAACCGCATTGTCCACATAAAAAAGCGTTAAGGCATCAATGAAGAAAGGCAATGATTTTTTGTAAACATGCTTTCATTAACGCAATCGCATACCGGGAGTTGCCCCGGTATCGGGCGAGAGAAGATAGACCCCGGGGCCTCCTGCTCCACTGGCTGCCACGACCATGCCCTCGCTCATACCAAATCGCATCTGTCTCGGCGCAAGATTGGCTACAACAATGACAAGCCGTCCGATGAGACTTTCCGGAGCATGAAAACCCTTGATTCCGGCAAACACGGTACGCGTTGCATCACCCCCAAGCGAGACGGTTAATTTCAGAAGTTTTTTGGCTTCCGGAACCTCCTCGGCAGAAACAATTCGTGCGACTCGAAGATCGACTTTTGAAAAATCATCAATCGAGCATTCAGCAGCGAGTGGTTCGGCGGCAAGTGATTCACCGGAGTCAATCGATTGGTCACTCTTCTCAGCGAGTATCGGATCATTCATATCTAGTTCCTGTATCTGTTTTGTTTGTGCCACCATCGCTTCAACGTCTTGCTCTTCGACACGACGCATGAGCGGCTGAAAAGTTCCTACCGCAACACCCTCCATGGGATGTTGCGAATCATCCCATGACTGGATCAGACCTCCAACAAGGACCGATGTCTGGTCGGCCAAGCTTGGTAGTACTGGTGAAAGATACACGATCAGTTGTCGATAGAGATTTATTGCCACGCTCGCAACATCGCGAAGTCGAGACGCATGCGATGCTCCACCCTTCGCGAGTTTCCACGGTTCCATGGAATCGACATAGGCATTTGCCCGATCGGCAGCAAGCATGATGATCCGCATGGCTCTTGCACAATCGCACTGTTCGTATGCTTCTGCAATGCTGGCGCCGTCGGCAGCCGCTTGTGAAAAAAGTCCTCCATCATCGGGGTACTTTTCGGAAAGCCCCGTCTGTTCAAGCCATCTCGCCGTGCGGCTGGCAAGGTTCACCACCTTGCCAACGAGATCAGAATTGACCTTCGCAACAAATTCATCGAGGTTGAGATCAATGTCATCGATGCCGCCAGAAAGTTTTGATGCATAGAAGTAGCGCAGCATTCCTGGGTCTAGATGATCAAGATAACTGCGAGCCATGATGAAGGTGCCACGACTTTTTGACATTTTCTGACCGTTGACTGTGAGAAAACCATGAATTCGAACCTTGGTTGGAAGTGAGAGTCCGGCCGCGTGCAGCATTGCGGGCCAAAAGAGAGTATGAAAATAGATGATGTCCTTGCCGATAAAATGGTGGATCTCTGCTGTTGCGTCCCGCCACCAGGAATCGAGCGATTCTGCATGCGTATCGCACCACTCAGAAGTGGCCGCGATATAGCCGATGGGCGCATCAAACCAGACATACCAATAGTGTCCCGGAGCATCTGGAATCTCAAATCCAAAGTACGGGGCGGGTCGGGATAGATCCCAGTCACGCAGAGGATCGCAGAGAAAATTGCCCAGTAAATATCTGGCAACCTCTCGCGGAATGACGCCAGAGGACTGCGTCCAGTTTTCAAGAAAAGCATGCAAGGATTCAAGTTTTAGAAAGAGATGCTCAGCAGATCGTTCGACAGGAGTCGCACCAGAGAGCGTACTTTTTGGATTGAGCAAGTCGGTTGGAGTGTAGGTCGCGCCGCATTGCTCACAAGTGTCACCGTATTGATCAGATGCGCTGCACTTGGGGCACGTTCCTCGTACGAATCTGTCAGCCAAGAAAACTCCTGCTACCGGATCGTACAACTGTCGAACTTCTCGAGAAGTGATCAATTCGGCGGTTCGCAGAGCCGTCCACAGTTCCGAGCAAAGTCGTCGATTCGTGGGACTATCGGTGCTGCTGTAATGATCGAAATCGATCTGGAACCCTTGAAAGTCGTTCAGATGTGATTGTCGCATCGATGCGATCAAATCCTGTTCGGTTCGATTCTCTGCCCTTGCACGAATCATGATTGCCGTTCCGTGCGTGTCATCGGCGCACAGGTAAATGGCGTGGTGCCCTCGCAGTTTCTGGAATCGCACAAAGATATCGGTCTGGATGTACTCGACTAAGTGACCAAGATGAATTTGTCCATTCGCGTAGGGCAGCGCAGAAGTGACAAGAATACGACGGCGAGGTGACATGGGCATAAAGCACTCGTGGATGGCGCGGAAGAAAACGTAAAATAGAGTCTCTGAGTTCTTTGATACAAAGCGCACAGTGTAGTTGTCTTTGCTCAAACAGGCGACTGGCGCAAATCAGTGGAACTAGAGAAAGGTTGATCGAATATTTTTATGACGCAGAAAAGTGATCTTGTCGCAATCAACATCCCTCGCCACTATCCCGCCTGTTCGAGACCAGCGATTGCACCGGCGAAACAACGAATTGCTCCCAGCGATTCGTCGCCGAAACCCTGATTGTGCCTCGAGGGGCCACAATCAGACACAACTCGTCCCATCGCAATCGTTGATACAAAACCACGCAACCCAACCACGCACCGCCATACCGCGGCTTCGTGTCAAGCAGATCGTTCTCGCATCACGCGGACACGATCAAGGCTTGTCACAGCCGCAGTCACGAAAAAAACAGTTTGTGGAGGATAGAGTTTTGATGCTGTGTAAGCGATTCTTGGCCGGGGCGACCCTGCTTGCCATCATGTTTTGTGTATCTCCTGAAGTAGGTGCTTCCGGAGCCAACTCGAAGCGGCCGGGCGATGTTGTGCTGCTTGATTGTGGCGCGACGTGGTGCGGTCCCTGTCGTTCTATGGCTCCGATTGTCAATGAAGTGGCAGGGCTTGGATGGACCATCCGTCATGTCGATGTCGATCAGGAAAAAGAAGTGGTTCGCCGGTTTTCGATTACAGGCATTCCCTGCTATATCGTGCTTGTCGAAGGGCAGGAAGTTGGCCGAATCACGGGAGCAACCACACGAGTGGAATTGGAAACACTTTTGACTCGTTCCTCACAGACTCCCTCAAGCATTGCCAGTCTTCCGGCCCTTGTGTCCCCGGCTTCTTTGCCGAACTCGCGGGCAATTCCAGGTATTCCATTTCCAGCGACAACCACCACTGAAACACTCGCAATAGAATCGGTCGATCAATCAACTCGTCGAACAGTTGAACCGATGCTTCCAAACGCGATTGCTCCTTCATCCAGAACAATTCCGATGCCGGTCGCACATCAAGCTGCCCCAGTTTCGAAATCTATTTCTGACAAGGTCGATCGAGAACGGGTGAACGCTGCGCCTGGCCATTCAAATACAACAGCGTCGAATCCCGAATCAGAGTCAGAGTTACAAGCAAAAGCGCAACTTGAACAGAAACTTCTTCGTGCAACAGCACGTCTGCGAGTTGAAGACGGACAGGGAGTGTCATGGGGAACTGGTACGGTTGTTGATTGTCGACAGGGTGAGGCACTAGTGCTGACGTGCGGACATATCTTTCGTGATTCACAGGGAAAGGGCCGTATTGAAATAGATCTTTTTGGTCCAGGAAGTCCCCGCGGCCTTGCTGGGCAGGTAGTGTCTTGGGATCTCAAGCGGGATCTCGCACTGGTGAGCGTATTTACCGATCACCAGATTGTTCCAATGCGAATCGGAGCTGCCGGTCGGGAGACAACTCCTGGTGAACAGGTAGTCACAGTTGGATGCAACGGAGGTTCGGATCCGACTGCACACTTCAGTCGGATTACTGCCGTCGACAAGTATTTGGGGCCGGCAAATATTCAGGTTGCGGGACAGCCCGTTCAAGGACGCAGCGGAGGCGGTCTTTTTGCACTCGATGGATCGGTGATCGGTGTGTGCAATGCTGCTGATCCAACTGACAACGAGGGGCTTTTTGCCGCCCTTTCCACGATTCACGAACAGCTTGAAGATGCGGGGCTCGCTTTCATCTATCGAAACTCTTATCCCTCAGGTTCGAGTGAAGTGGCTACCTCAATCGTGCCGAGCATGTCAGAAGAAATGCCTTCGGTATCGTTTGATCGGCGCGATAGGGCGGGGGCAGTGCCGACCGCATCAACCGGCGCAATCGAGGTCCTTTCAAGTGGAGAAAAAGCACTCCTCGATCACGTCAAGAGTCATCAAGGAAAAGCGGAAGTGATCTGTATTGTAAGACCGCATGGAGCAGCACAGGGGGCAAGCGAGGTTTTCGTTCTTCAAGGTGCCAGCAGTGAATTCCTCGATCACCTTGAACAGGTACAGCGAACACATACGCTCGAAACTGGTAACAACGCGCACAATAAAAACAAGAATGTCGTCAGTGCACCCCATCCTTCTTCTCTACAGGAAGTCGCTCCAAATGTTGCAATTGCTCCTCCCGTAGGAACAGTCGTGCGATAAGCCCGGAGTGTCTGAACGGTTCCTGAAATGAGGATGAATTACCGAGGCAATGGCTTGAAGTATGTATCAGTTTCTCGTTCGACATGCTCAGAGTTCATCGAACTTGGAACAGCGGGTACAGGGACAACTCGATGTTCCACTGTCAGACTTCGGCCGTAGGCAAACGCTTGCATTGGCGACATGGGCTCTTCCGAGAGACATTGAAGAAGTGTGGTCGAGTCCGCTTGCTCGCGCACGACATACAGCAGAAGCAATTGCCATTGCAATTGGTCGAAAGGTAAATATCGACGAACGCCTGAAAGAACTCGACGCAGGAATTTTTCAGGGGCATTTGTGGTGCGAACTTGAAAAAACAAAGCCCGAAGAAGTAGCCGCATGGCGAAGCGGAGACCCTTCGTACGCCATGCCTGGTGGGGAATCAAGAAATCAATTGGCCAGGCGCGGTTGTGAAGTGCTCAGGGAACTTGGGCAGCGACCCGCCAAGAATATTGTGGTGGTAGCACATGGAGGAATCCTGGCTGCCTCGCTCGGGAGCCTGTTTGCACGAATCAACAACACGTTGAACGCAGAAGGCATTGCGATGCCTTCACCGCTTGTGCTTCACAACGCTTCAGTGAGTTTGCTTGAGTGGCCTGGTCCGCGACTTGCAATCTTGAACAATATTGAACATCTTCACTCAGAGGGAGTTGCGAGTATTGATCAATCAGGATTGCTCTAAGCAATATCAGCCAAATCAATTCTTCAGCGTGTGAATGTGATTAAACAATCAATGATTGAAGAGAAAAGCCGGACTGTTCACAAGCGCCCAAACAAGATCTTGCGCATCCTGAAGCCTTGCTCGCGAACGTGTTGCTTCGTGATCTGCCAGCGCCTTCGTTGCAGCAAGAATTTCAGGATCGTTTGACCGAATAAAATCAGCGAGGGTCTTTATCTGATCTGCCGTACGATCTCCTGCAGGCACCGCCAAGGCCCCGGCCACCGCCTCAGGAAGTGGCGTGCGTTCTAGCGGCCGTACGTCGGTCGTGACAAAGAGTTGAAATCGGCCCAAGGCGTGAGTGCCATCCGAAAACTGCTGGTCAATAACGATGGCAAACGGAGAATTTTGGGGAATGCCCTCTTTCTCCACAAGTTCAAACGTGGCGGTGTGATTTTTTCCAACGCCCCCCATCACGGCCCATCCCGTCGTAATGTTGTCGTCAATGGCTCCAGCAATAGCCCATCCTTGTTGATCAAAATCAGATTTCGCATGCGTCAGCGAAAGATTTTTTGGAGGCACGGCCGAATTGGTACTGATGAGATTGAGCGCGAATGTGTTTATCACAAAATTTCCATTCATGGCCCGGCCAGGACCACCCGCCGGCAGACTTGGGTCAGCCAGAACATCGAGTCGTATTCCGGTGACAAGTCCAACGGCCGATGCGGCTTGAAGTGAATACGTATCCTTTTCAAGTTTTCCATGCACGGACACGATCCCTTCCGGAGAAATGGTGCTTTCAGCACCCGCTTTTGAAGTGAAAGCAGTTGGAATAATCGCCGTCCACTGCGTGGGACCGCGTGGACGGTTCTGAAGTTCTAGGAGAAGTTCTGGAATTCTCGCTTGAGTTTTTTCAAATGCCGCGCTGATTTTTTCTCGATCAGCCTCCCATCCACCAAAGACACCCGAGGCCGCAGTTTTTTCGCCGGAGGTCGCTGGTCTTGATAAAACTCTCACAAAAAGATCGTCGATGAGTAAAGCATCATCAGGCTGAACCGAAACAATGCGGGCAATCTCGTTGGATGGCTGCGCGATGGCATCAGCAACGGTGGGACCATTCACAAGGCTGAGTGCCTGCCCCAACATGACTCCCCCAACCCGTTCACACTCGCAGGAACTTTCGCGAGGAGGTCTTCCAAAGAGATCAAGAAAGCCGTCTGGAGTTGCAATTTTTGTGTCGCGTTGCTGAGCCGCACGAGAACCCGACGGCATTCCAGGAAGACTTCGCGTGGCTCCCGTCACATCATAAACCGTGTCGAAAAGAACCTCAGCAGGAAGTCGTCTCGGAATTGCATGGGAATAGTTAACCAGATCATCTTCGTTCCATTGGTTTGTTGCCACGGATAATTGATAGGTACGGCTTGAGCAAATAAGTCGAAGTGCATGCCGAACATCAAAACCACTTGCAATAAACTGGGATGAAAGAAAGTCGAGCAATTCAGGATTCGTGGCAGGATTTCCGGCACGAATATCGTCGATGGGTTCAATGATCCCCACGCCGTTTAAATAGCTCCAGAGTCGATTGGCATAGCTTCTGGCGAAGTATTGGTTCGAAGATGACGTTGCCCAATGTGCAAATTGACGACGCAGCGGATCTGTAGTGGGAGCATGATCGTCATGCTGATAAGGAAACGTTGGAGACACCACCAAACCGGTGTCAGGATGTTTTACGACACCAGATGTGGTGTCAAAAATACTCTCTACAAGAGGCGTTGCCCCTTCCACCGCATCGCCACCAATTTTCTGACCCATGGCGTCGGGGTGTTCCTTGCGGCCGATCTGAGCAAAGTAACCGGCAAGACTCCAGTGCTGCTGTTGCGTCCATCGTTCGAATGGATGATCGTGACATTTGTTGCAGCTGAAACGAACAGCCAAGAATAGTTGTGTTGTATTCTCCATGGCCAAATCTGGCTGGCGAAGAATCTTATGGTAGGACGCTGGAGGATTTTCGAGTGTCGAGCCACTGGCCGTGAGTACTTCATACGCAAAACGGTTGTACGGCATGTTGGTTGCAACCGCCTGTCGGATCCACTCTCTCATCGCCCACGCTCCTTCCTCGCCGAGATACTTGCTGTTGACTTGCAGCAAATCGGCCCATTTGTTTGTCCAATGTTCAACAAAACCAACGGAACCAATGAGCCTGTCGATAACTTCATTGCGCTTGATTTGCGTGTCACGATTATCAGCGAGAAAGGTTCGAACTTCGACAGGGGTGGGAGGGAGACCAACCAGATCAAGATGGATGCGGCGCAGAAATTCTGCGTCACTGCACAGAACGCCGGGAAGTGTTTTGACTCGCTGGAGTTTGGCATCGACAAGTCGATCGATCTCATTGAAAACCGGTGGCGTTCCAGCCCACTCAAAGCCGGTGCGATCACCCATGATTGTCAATGTTGTTGCGGCATAGGCACCTTCATAACGCACAAGCACCGCAGACTCTCCACGCCGCAATGCTTTTACAACGCCCTTTGGATCGGCGGATGCGGTTTCAATGTTTCCACTCTCGATAAACGCTTCGCGAGTAACATCACGCGTTAAACCATCGCTGTATTGAGCGATAACAACAAACTGCTGCGACATTCCTGGTAAGAGGATCGTTGGATTTTGTGGGGTAATAGAGATGGAGGAGACCCGCACCGCGTTCGCTTCAAGACGGGCGCCTCGATCGATCCACGTTCGGAGAATCTCGTAATAAGGCTCACCTGGTTTCGTGAGCATGCCACCGACATGCGGCACGGCACCTGTCGGTTTCAACAGCATCAGACTCTGCTGGGGATCCGCGCGATTGATCCTGCGCGAACCGAGATCATCCGCGAGTGCACGGTGATCGTAAGCAGCATCATAGCCACGCAATGAGAGCTTGAATCCGTTTTTACCCTGTGCCGAACCGTGACACGTGCCCTGGTTGCATCCCATCTTTGCCAGTACCGGTTGAACATCTCGAATAAAATCAGCAGGTGTTTCCGTAGATGGGAAGGCGACGTTCACCGTCACGCGAGTTTCGGCGGAACCGAGACGAAAAATGAGCATTCCGTCACCAGCAGTTTTTGGTTCAATGCGAAGTTCGGAGTTGATTTTTACTATCGCGATGGAAGAGGACGGGTCGAGTGAAACCATTCGAGTAGCGTCCAGCGTTCGCCCGTCAGACAGTATGCCTGTGACCAGAATTTGAGTCGATGCAAATGGGCTCGAAAACACAACGGTGTCGGGCGACACCCGTAGCGACTCAATCGTCATTCCATCAGGAAGCTGTTCGGTCTGCGCAAGAGAAACCTCTGCACGGATGCTGAGAAGTACGACGCAAAAGGCTACGGCGTGCATGAAGTGCAGCGGGTCTTTTGAACGAATTCGTTGTGGTAAAAGTTTAAGGAATGCCCGAAAACAATATGAAGAACTACAAAACATCGTATTGATCCTTTGCAAAGGGCAGGGGACTACTTTTGGTTTGTCGAAGCGGTGCGTGGTGATAATGGTACCGCCACAAAATCGCGCACCATGGTTCCATCGTTGGCGTTTAAAATCCAGATGGTTCCAGAGAGGCCTCCGACGGCAATCTGCGTGCCATCGGGGGAAAAATCAGCAGCAAAAAGGCCGCCTGTTTCCGTGTCGAATGAGATCAGTTGCTTTCCGTCTTCAGTTGCAAAAACTCGCATGTGTCCTCGGCCGTCTGCACTCGATACGGCGACAAGCTTTGATCCATCCGGGCTATATCGCACCTCGAATATCCTGCCTGGAAGAGATGGCATTGCACGAATGAGATTAAAGTCATCACCGATTTGTCGCGGCTTGTTTGCCGGTCGATGCATGAGAAAGAGCTTTGGCGTGCCGTCGGCACCACCCACTGCTAACTCGTCTCGAGTCGGATGGCGATCAACGCTTGCAAGCCCGCCTTTGAGTGCGCCTGGTGTAATGCTCGTAATGTTGTCGACAAATCGCTGGGTTGCAACTTCGATGAGCTTCATCGAACGGTCTCGGCTCACGCTTACCAAATGACTTGAATCGGACGAGAAGGCTGTGTCGAGCACCCAGTCGTTATGCGCACCCTGAAAAAGAACTTGCTCACCGGTTGTAGCATTGACAGCGCGAAGCGAATTGTCACCGCAGCCAAAAGCAATGCGACTGGAATCCGCCGACCAACTCGCGCCGTAAATGGTGTCGAACGTGACAGGAATTGAGAGAAACAATGTGCGATCAGCAACATTCCAGACCTGAAGTTCTCCCATCCGTGCCGGAGATCCTCCCGCCACTGCCAATCGCGAGCCATCAGGAGAGAAGCGAATCGACTCAATCCGTTCAGAGAGTCCGACGAATCGAACTGGAGGCGTGGCACCATCGGTAGGATGCAGTAAGACTTCGTGGTATCCAGAAACAGCCAGCGTCTTGGAATCGGGCGAAAAATCAAGTGCTGTGATGGCCGGCGGGGAGTAGTAAACCGGTGGATGCTCGGAGTTGATCAGGGATGCATCGGAGACTGGCGTGTCATCGAGTGCGCCTTCCAAAATCCAGCGATGAATCAGAGAAATTTCTGGTTCCGAAAGCGACGGCTTGTCCTTTGGCATTTCAGCGATGCCACTGGCATCGGGAGCGATCTGTTCGAGAAGCAAACTCTCCTGCGGTTTGCCAGGAACAATTGGGGATTTTCCACTTTCGCCTATGCCCAACAACCCCAGACGCGTTGTCATGACATAGCTACCGCCAGATCGTGCCGGCTGATGACACCCTTGGCACTTTGACTGAAAGATGGGCTGAATCTCTTTCGCAAAACTCACGTTCATCGGCGCAGCGGTTTGAGCCCTGATCGCACGAGGAACAATGAAGCCGAAGAGCAAACTCAACAGCAGTTTGAAAATAAGACTGGCAGAAGAGTATTTTAAAAACATGGAGTCCTACCGAGACCAAATGATGAAAAAGGAAAAGACTTGAAGCCACTCGCTATCTTCATTGTGAGGAAAATGGATTCACGAGAGAAATTCTAGCCCGACACACGCACAACAGCGAGTTCTTCGGTTGTACCGAAGGATTTCAGCCTAAAAACATCTTTCGTTGACCTCTTTTTGCAGAATCCGATTGAGGACTTTTTCAAACGTCGCATACTTTCGCCGCATGCCGCAGGGCAAGCGCCCGATCGGGCCAGGTAGGAATAAACTCCTGGGCGACATGCCCTTGATAGCCGATCTCTAGCAGGGTGCGCATCACGGCGGGGTAATTGACCTCCTGATTCTCATCTAATTCGGCTCTGCCTGGCACACCTGCGGTATGGATGTGCGCGATGAAATCCTTGTGCTGTCGCAAGCGGCGAATCACGTCACCATCCATGATGGCCACATGGTAGATGTCGAAGAGCAGTTTGAAGTTTGGTGAATCGACCTGTTTGATCAGTTCCACGCAGAAGTCAACGTGGTCGCCAAAATAACCCGGATGTCCCTTCATTGGATGGGAACTGTCGCGGCTGTTGAGATGTTCTAGGCAGAGTGTAATTCCTTGGCTCTCGGCATAACCGATAACTTTTTTCCATGCAGCGATGCAATTGTCTGCTCCCTGCTCGTCAGAGATGCCCGCTTCTCGCATTCCTGTAAAGGTGATCACCTTGGGGCAGTCACACTGCACCGCCACATCAATCGCCTCACGAAGCGACTTTATGACGAATGCGTGATTGGCCGGATTGAAAGGCCCTTTGTCAAATCCATGACTTCCAACCAGTGAAATGTCGAGTCCAAGTTCACGGATCATTGGATAGTGTTCGCGGCCAACACCCTCCATTGCGACCAGCCCAATATCCTTACACAGTTTCGCGAGATCCGCCGTTGGCATTGGATTGTATGTCCACCCCATAATCGATTGACGGATCTGTTTATTTTGAATCGTGTAATCAGGTTCAATCTCTTTCTGCGGCAGTTGTGCTTGCACACTCTCGGTTGCAAAACCTACCGAGAGTGCTCCGGCACTCACAAGCAACGCCCTGCGAGACAGTTGTTCTAGCGCTTTGCCTGTAGTCTTCTGTGACGAACATTTCCAACTGGGAATCATCGGGTGGAGTCTCCGGTGGGAAGAAGCGGATGCCGCGGTGACATAAAGTAAAGACAGACAAGAGTTATGGTTGGTTATCAGCGAGAAGAAAGTCTACGAACCAGACGTACTCTACGCGAATGAGATGTCATTCCTCACAAAGCAAGACTCACCGTACAACCGCCGGAAAGGCATTACTGCATCAGCGTACACTTCGTTCAGGGATTGCTGAAAAATTTTCTATCAAGAGTGCGGATTGCATCAGCGACGACATGCTGCGACACCTCCTCCCGCAAGTGGGCCAGCGACAACTGTTGCTGTCCCCACTGCTCTACGAGATGGGAATACAAGCGGAGTGACTCACTTTGTGCATCAGTTGGAGGAGCGGCGTCGGGATCATCAGACTCAACAATTGCCAAAATGGCTGTGTCGAATGCAGCAACAGCTCGATCGGCTACCTCGTTCAAAAACAGTGTGATTGTTTTACTGCCGGAATGCTCACTCAATGAGTCGACGACACGCGTACAAAGAGACCGATCAAAATATTCAAAAACTGCTGACCGGATACCACATCGAGAATCAAATGCTTGGATTTTCATGGCAATCGGAATGCACGCCTTCGACAGCAACAATCCTGTTGGGGAACAAAATGAATCCGGCAGATCGACCCCGAGTCGTTTGAGATTATCGCCCAGAATGCCTTCCGGAGAAGATTCCTGGAGTGGGAAAAAAATGGCTGGATTGACACCCGTCGCAGCAAGTGCCGAACGCGTCACGGCGAGTCCTGATGAGAAGCAGGAACGATCTTGGAAAACGGATGAACGTTCATTGGATTCCCGAGCGGAAGAGCGAACGACCGCCAGCGAAAGGGCGGATTGTTCAACCATTTGCGAAAATAGAGCGTCGACAGGTCGCAGCACACACCATGCAATCGTGTGCTCTTGAACAAAGGTGATCCAGTTGTCGAGTGACGAAACTTGCACCCCAAGACGATTGTTTGTGTGATCGATGACAACCAGTCTTCCAAGTCCGTCAGTTCCCGCTTCATGAGCAACCAGTGCAATTCTATGGTAGCACTGCGGGTGCAGTGAGGAGGCCACTGTGAACGGCGTCGCTTCGCGAAGGAGAATCCAATCTCCTCGTTGAAAATGTATTCCCATGACGCGCATTGTTTCACTGGGCGCAGCGCCCTGAACCGCTTTACTTTGAAGCCGTAACGCCAAAGACGAAGCATCGGTTTGAAGTGATGGTGGAAGCGATGGCCGAACTCGTTCAATGGCAGTAGCGATCCGCCTTGCCGTCACGGTGGACTGTGGCACTTCCACCGGCTGTGTGAGACGAGCCAATTGCGGGACACCGAACTGTTCGATGCAGCGAGCAGCGAGTAGTCTCGCCAAAGGATCAACGCCGTCGGCTTCGGTGAGCAATGCGAGTTCTTCAAGAAGATTCGTTTGGCCACTGATTCGAACCAAATCAATAAGTCGTCGACGAAGCACGGTCTCGGTTGTTAGGGGGTCTTGAGGAGTGGCCTGGGACACGCTGCGCGGTATTTCATCACGATGAGGCATTGGATCGACAAGATTGAAAGCCATTTCCAAAGCCGCGGCGGAGCTTTTTTTTGCGATAAAGAGTTCTGTTAATGCAAGAAGGCTTTCAGGGGCGTCGGCAAGATCATCGCCGAGAACTCCGGCGGCATCGCGTTCTAAGAGCATCAGTCGCGACAAGAGATCCTCAAGGCCGACCATCACCGTGAAGGCATTGTTGATGAAAGGCAACTGTGTGTTGAGATTCTTTTCAGGAATCCAGCCGTTACGAAAGCAGTCGGAGCGAATCCGAAGACGATCGATTTCCGGTCGCAGTGAAAAAATTTCAGAGGCCCGAGCAAGACCTTCACGAAGACTTGTGGGAGGTGTGGCAAGAAGGGCATCTGCGAGAGACATGGACTGCTGTTTCGCAAGGCGACACGCCTCGCGAAACGTATCAGGATCGATGTCTCGAGATTGAAAGAGTGTTTGTGAAAGATACTCTTCAAGGAATTGAAAAGAGTGAGAAACCATCCCACGAGCGTGAACGACTCGCGGTGAATCGAATGTAGCTGCCGGAGGAAAAAGTGCAGGACGACTGAAACGTTCGCTTGGAGGAGAGGCGTGATCCTCGTGAGCAGTCTCTGGATTGGAAAAACAGACCGATGATACGAACATCGAGATCATCCCGAGCCAAACGCTCAAGAAGATCGATCGCAAAAGTTGTGTAGGGATACAAGAGAAAGTTTTGTGGTCACCAGCGTGGCAGGAACGGTGGCCAGACGACGGCGACCATGTGAGAAGGACAATGCGGGCCGCGGTCAGCCTCCAACAGAAGCCACCACACGATCGTTTTAAAAAGAACTTCACGGTCGATCTGCTCTGGGTTGAAAGCGGAAAGCAGCGTTACACTTCGGGAGAGAAGTCTATCCAACGAGTCTTCAGGTGGCCGAGCCTATGGTCAGAAAAACTGTTTATTGTAGTCGAATCATTGCTGCAGGACTCTGTGTCGCAATGTTAGCGGTGATGCTTCCTCCCTGCGCGGTTGCCCAAGAAACGATAGTTGGTGCCGGTGGAGTCAATACGTTTTCCGGTCGGCGAGCGTTTTTGCACCTTGAGGCGATCTGCGACATCGGACCGCGACCGACTGGCTCCGCCGGAATGCTGCGACAAAAAAAGATGCTCATCGAATACTTTCGCGGACAAGGTGCTCTGGTTGAAGAACAGCCTTTTCAAATTCGTGATAGACGCAGTGGCAAGTCGTTGCAGGCTGCCAATGTGATCATTCAGTGGCATCCGGATCGATTGCAAAGAGTGCTGCTGGGAGCGCACTTCGACACACGCCCTTTTCCTGATCGGGATCCGGTTGATCCCAAGGGAGTCTTTGTTGGGGCGAATGACGGCGGCAGTGGAGTGGCTCTCCTGATGGAACTTGGGAAGGGGGTGCAATTGCTTCCAGGACCGCTCGGTGTCGACTTCATTCTGTTCGATGCCGAGGAATATGTTTTTACGACTCGCGATCCCTATTGTCTTGGCTCTCGATGGTTTGCGCGTCAATATGTTGATCGACCGCCAGCGCATCAGTATCGCATGGGAGTAGTGGTCGACATGGTCGCTGACAAAAATCTTGAATTGTGGCAGGAACAAAACGGCCTCTCTTGGCCTGATACTCGTCCGATCGTGGACTCTATCTGGAAGACGGCCAGTCAGATGAATGTTCGTGAATTTATTCCTAGGCCAAAGTGGACGATCGAGGATGACCATCTTCCACTGCGAAACGTGGCAAAGATTCCAACGTGCGACATTATTGATTTTGACTATCCGCACTGGCACACGACCCAGGATATTCCCGAAAACTGTTCAGGAGAATCTCTTGAAATCGTAGGAAAAGTGCTTTTGAAATGGCTTCAGTCAATCGAATGAGACTCGCATTTCGATCGATGGAATTCATGCGTGGCCAGCGCGTCTAAAACAGAAACAGACGGGTGGCATAGTTGACATGTCCACTGGAGTGTTCCCGCATGGATGGCATTGTGGTGGTTCCAAAACTGGGGATGGGAAATATTCCAATTCATCTTTCGCTCTGGCTCGTGCCGACAGGCGTTGTGGTTATGCAGGGGGATCGAATTGCGGAGTTAGTGATCGGAAATGTGGTTGTGGATCTCGAATCCCCTGCGAACGGCGTGTTGTTCCAGCATTTCGTCGACGAAGACGAACAAGTACAGGAGGGTCAGAAACTCGCGATTGTCAAAGTGGCACCGTGATGGGTCAAACTCATTTCAAGTTTCAGTCAAACAGTGCGGCTTCACAATTCATCGTTTCTTGACACGTGCTGCGAATTCCATGAATACAGATTCTCTAACCACAACAGCCAATTGCCTGAAACAGAAAGGCGAAAAAAGCAGGCTGTGTGCATCGACGTGGGGATGCTCCCTTGTTGGGGCGGCTCTGATGTTTCTCTCGTTGCCACCGGTAGATCTGTGGTGGCTTGGTTGGATTGCCCCGGTGCCGTGGTTGCTGTTGGTGCGACGAGAGCAGTTTGACGCACATCAATCGTGGATGCCCCTTTGGATCGGAGGCTTCACGTTTTGGTTGTGCTCGTTGCACTGGCTCAGGCTGCCTCATCCGGCAACTGCAATTGGATGGATATTGCTGTCGGGCTTCCTGGCGTTGTATCTGCCTCTGTTTGTGCTGATCAGTCGGCGAATGGTTCATTACTGGAACATACCGTTTTGCATTGGAACACCTGTTGCGTGGGTCGGCTTGGAGTTTGCCAGAGGCTGGCTCTTCGGTGGATTTACGATGGCGGCGATCTCTCACACGCAGTGGCGATGGACAACATTCATTCAAGCAGCTGACATCATTGGAGCCTCGGGGTTGTGTGGAGTGTTGGTCTGTTTCGCCGCAGCCGTTGCGGCAACGGTGCCGCTCGATGCACACCCGTGGCGACCAACACAGTGCGTGGGAGCTCTTCTCATCCTCGGCCTGACCCTTTTCTACGGAACGTGGCGGCTGTCTGAAATTCCGAATGTTGATGCTCGTCAGATAGAGGTTCTTCTTGTTCAGGGTTCAATCGATACCGAACTCAAACAGGATCCAGACGCAGCGGAGGAAGTGGTCAGGCACTACGACGATCTGACGATCAAAGCTCTGCAAAACGGTCCACATCCTTCTCTGATCGTATGGCCGGAAACCATGTGGCGATGGGGACTTTTGGAAATAGACAAGGATGAAATTATTGATGAAACGATCGTGACGGAAGTACTCGGTCCGATACCGAATGAATCTGCTTTGAGAGAGAGTCAGCCCGATTTCCGACAGCGTCTTTGTCGCGAAACACTTCAGCAGCAGCGGCTCGACGGACTCACAGCCTTCGCACGACGTTACAGCACGAACTGGCTCGTTGGACTCGATCGTCAGCGGGTGACAAAGTCTGTGCACACAGGACAACAGAATTTTAACTCCGCACTTTTTCTCGATCAGACAGGCAAGCCACTGGGGTGCTACGACAAGATGTACCCTGTTCTTTTTGGCGAATATGTTCCGCTGGCAAATATCTTTCCGTGGCTCTACCGACTCACGCCGTTGCCAGTTGGATTGACTGCCGGCACGACGCCTCTGGCAGTCACCATCGACGGCACGCTGGTCGCTGTAAACATCTGCTATGAAACAACGCTGCCACGCTCAGTTCGGCAGACAGTACTCAAGATTTCAAAAGAAAATCGACGGCCGGATCTGCTTGTCAATCTCTCAAATGACGGATGGTTTTGGGGTTCAAGTGAATTGGATTTACATCTTGTTTCGGCTCTTTTTCGTTCAGTAGAAGTTCGCACCCCCTTTGTCATCGCCGCCAATACGGGGATTTCAGCTTGGATTGATGGTTCGGGACGGCTACGCGAACGCGGACCGAAGCGAAACACAGCGGTTCTACGTGCCCGTGTCGTTGCCGATGGGCGGTGGAGCCTCTTTTTGTTTTGGGGGGAATGGCCGTCAGGAATCTGTTTTTGTGTTGTGTTCTGTGTGATTTTGGAGAGAATTATGGTTCGGTTTGGAGAGGCTAGAGCCTTGAAAACGGGATTTAAAATGGTTTTTCATTCGCGTTGACCCCTCTGCCGATGGATTTCTCATCTGGGCAGATGAAAATCCGAAGCTCAGGATGGCTTGCTTCTCGAATTGCTTCCACGTAGGAAATGTGAGTAAAGGTGTAATGTTGAGTGTGTGGTAGGAACTGTTTTCGTAGAATCACAGCGGAAGTCTCAGAGTCTGCATCAATTGAACGATTCTTTTTTGTTTAGGACGAGAGGAGAAAACGCATGAACATCATTGGAAAGATTTTTGTGTTTGCGGTGTTCATTATGAGTCTTGTTTTCATGACTTTTGCAATTGCTCTTTTTGCTACCAACACAAACTGGCGAGAGGAAATTGTCAGGGATCGCAATTCTGTCAAACCAGGGGAAAGCGTTGGCTACAAATTTCAGCTAGAGGATGCGAAAAAGGAGCGAGAAAAGCTTACTACTGATATTACCAAACTCACCAACGAGGTCGCTGCGTCAGAGGCGGCAAGAGATCAGGTGATCGCACAGATGCAGACTGCGATCGAAGAGAAAAACAAGGATCTTGAGGTTCTTCGAAAGACGAAAGAAACTCGGGAAAAAGAACGTGAGGAAGCCCAGCAGGAACTTGCTGCAACGCATGTAGAACTGAAAATAATCACGGATGAAATAAAAGGCCTCCGGGTCGAAGTGCGAGAGCAACAGTCGATCGTCGATGGGCAGTTAAAGATGGCTGCAGAACTTGCCGAAAAACTCCATACCAGTGAGTCATCACTTCAGATTGTCAGTGAGCGCAAAACCCAGCTTGAAAAACAGGTAGCCAATGCAAGGCTCCTTCTCAAACAAAGCGGATTGTCAATTGACTCGCCGCAAAAAGATCTCGTTCCAACCGTCGAGGGACAAGTCACCGCCGTGAACAAGGATTCAATCGAATTTAATCTGGGTAGCGACGACGGCATTCAAGCGGGAATCGATATGGTGGTGTACCGACAGGGGAAGTATCTCGGGAAGGTGAAGGTCAGAAGCGTCAAAGCAGACCGAGCGAATGCAGATGTGATCGGGAAAAACGGTGTAATTCTGCAGGGTGATCGAGTGGCCACTCGACTCAAATAAGGAATGGTTGCGAGAATTCAATCATGGCAGACAATTCTGGTTACAGTGCGCCCCGTCCCGCGATGAACGTCTACACGGCCATGCTTGTGTTGTCGTTTGTTGCAATCTCCATTGGCTGTCTGGTTCTGTCTCTGGACATGAATCAGTACGAGTTCAAAATGGAACCGCCCGGTGATATGAAGCCGAAGTAGCAAGAAAAAGCCAAGTGGGCTGATCTGGTCTGATCCGGCCTGATCCGGGTTCACCCGTTTGGTTGTTAAGGACTTTCGAAAGTATCTCGGGACGCTTCATCGGGTGCTACAGCGGAGTCGTCTGGGGGGCTTTCGGACGGCGCGTCTTGAGATGTGTCAAGGGAACCACTTTTGGTTTTCGCAGTGCCCTTCGCGGATTCACCTGCAGACGCGGTGGCGTAGTTGACGCCGGTTTTTTTCCCCGAAGCGTGTAGAGATGCAAGCACTCCATTGTGCGTTGCCATATAGAGCCTGTCGGTTTGATCGTTTCGGATCAAGAATTGAAAAGGCCCCAGTTTCAACGACTCTCTTCGTTCTCCAGAAACCGGGTCAAGACTGGCAAGTTTTCCCGTCTGATCAACAAACCAGATCCGTTCATCATTGATGCATAGCACGGATTCCACGCCCCCACATCGCCAGAGCGGTAATCCTGTTGAAACAGAAAAAGCGGCAAGTTCACCAAGTTCCAGAGGCACAATCACCCGGTCGTCGACGACAAAGACTCCATCAACTGGAATGGCACCCATCGGATGGAACCATTGAATGCGAAACCCGCTTCCTTTGGTTGTGAGGAGGTCAACTCGTACTAAATCACCACCGAGTGTCGCGACCACGCACATTGCGTCTCGTACAAAAGGCCTGCCTGCAATCGGCGAACGCAGAAGAATTTCATGGCGATCCCAGCCGGCATCAATCGGTTCGAGACAGACGAGCGTCCCTGTTCTGGTGCACCAGAGCACTCCATCAAAAAAAGCATTCGGCTGCGTTTCAACGCGTCCCCCTGCAGCCAACTCAATTGGAAGAACGGACTCCCCGATCGCACCGGTCGCGGATTCTTTTTTCTTCGACGTCTGTTTGGGAGATTTTTTTTTCTTGGCAGTAGAAGACTTTTCCTTTCCAGAACTTTCAATGCTTGATGCGGCTGACTGGGCTTTCGGATCAGCCGCCAACCGTATCACCGAATCCGAGGAGAGTGGAACATAGACCCACTGTCCGGAAGGCGTGGCACCGTGTACGGGTGAGCGATGAATGCGATCGTGCCACCGTGTCTGGCCCGTGATGCGTTCGAGCGCAAAGACATCGAGGTCCCGAGAAACCGTAACCACGTTGGAGCCGATTCCAGCCGGATGCACAGGGCCTCCTGGATGGCCAATTCGATGAGACCACAACAGTGCGCCCGGAGGCATGTCAGCAATACGTGAAGGTGACGGCTGAGGCTGAATGTCGATGCTGCTTGGCTGGTCCGATTTTTTTGCAGAAGACCTTGGAGTCATCGGTGCTGATGACGTGAGAGTTTTTATGGCATGTACACCGCCATCGGTCGACTGTGCGACCACAAGTCCATCACCAATAACCACATGCTGCAACCGCCATTGCGTAGAGTCGAATGGGAGTTGAAGAATCCATTCAACATCGAGCCCCATGCTTGCCGCCACGCGTTCATCGGCAAGTGTTCCTTGCAGCGACTGTGCAAAGACCTGCGGCACGAAGGCAGATGCAGTCGCGATGATGATCGCAAGACCCAAGAAGATTTGTAAGCAAAAACGAAAAGGAGTCATACCGAAATACCCTCTCTCTCAAGAACCGTACTGAGATTCTCGACGTGAAATCAAGACGATACAGAACCCACCAAAAATACTAGCTTGTGCAATCGCGCTGCTTCAAAGAGTAATTCGAAACTTGTAGGATCAGTAGTCGATACAATCGCTGCATCCGATTTTATCGTTGGAGGGTTCTTCGGTGGACGGCAACAACCTGCGAAGGTTTACCTCTGACCCGACCCTCTCTACGATTCGACGTCTCCATCGATGAAAGTGGAGCGGAGCCCGATTTTTCAGTAGTACCTCGAGGAATTCAAAAAAAGATGGGGCAGTCGCCGCAGTCATTCATGGATCCAGCGGCCCGAGTGCTTGGATATCTCAATTTTTCATCCGGTGCATTCGATCCGATGGTGTGGCGCGCAGTGAGCGATCTGTATGCAGCGGTAGAGCCAGAAGATGAAAAGGCAGCTTCGGCAAGTTGTGTCGCAGAAAATCTTTTGAATCGGCTGACGAAACTTGAGTCGAGTGAACCAGCGTTTCGCGACTCTTCTCAAGCGCGAGCCGTCATATCAATTCTGTTCACGCATTTTCTGCCAGCCTATGCGATGCATCATGCCGATCTGCTTGAACATCAACCGGCAGGTTCGATCGAGCGGCCTTTCTTTATTGCTGCGGCGGCACAGGCCATTCTTTCAAGTGGTGGTCCGTGGAATGAAACTGGGGTGGTGATCGAACAGGCGATCGCAAAATTTGATGACTATGTAGGGTGGAGGCCCATTGCCATTCTTGAGAATGGACGGTTATCCGAACCGTATCCCAAGGAGAAGGTGCGACCGATTCCACTCTTTGAAGCAGGTGCAGGCGTTGCCCACGGTCGGTATGCGAAACTTGTGTCGGGTGCCCTTGAAATTCTTTTTTCGGCACCCGTTGGCCTCTTGGAACAGGCAGACTTTGATCTCTCGCTCGTCGAGGAACTTGCGATTGATCCGCGAGCTTTTGATTTTCTTCATCCAGCAGCGAGTCGACCAAATTATCTCTTTGGACTGTGGGATCCGACGCGCATCGATGGTCACGGTCACTACCGTCGCCTCGTCGTACAGCAGGCAACCCTTGATGGCATTCTCTCATGGCCAATGGAGGCGCCCGTTGGAGTTGATGGTCAGAGGCCCTCGCATCAAGAACTCCAGCGTGAAGCGTCGGCCGTTTTGGCTGGCGTGATGCTGATGGCCGCGGGCCTGTCCGGTCGGGGACCTGGCGCCGCAAGAGCAAGCATTGGGCTTGCCGATCTATTGCCCAAAATTGCATCCTATCGCGACGAATTTTACCAGTGGCATCTCACCCAACTCGAGCCAAATCATCAAGCACGTCTTGCTGAGGAAACTCGAAAACTCCGTCAACCGTTTGGCGGTGTACGGCGACACATTAATTCACTTCTTGCTGCTCGCAGAGCCGTTCAGGTTGAGAGCGTAGGGCTTATCTCTGTGTTGGCGAGGCTTGGGCGGTCGGAGTCCGCGGAGCGTCTTTCTCGCAACGTCCCAGCGGCTTCGGCCCGTATGGCATCACGATTGACGTCCCAAGTCGTGTCGGCCCATCGCTTGGCGGCAAAGAGGGATGCAGCGGGAGCTCTTGAACGATTGAATACTGCGGTCGATCTTCTTTTTCGGGCGGTAGGGTGCGGTGCAATGGTTGATCCGTGGAACATTCTGGGACTGGCCGGACAATTCCCGCTGCATGAACCAGGTGGAGAAAGTCTTCCTGATCCACGAGTTGAAGATCTCGTGCTTCTGGTGGGATCAATTCTCCATGGATATGCCGAAGTATGGCGAGTTGCACGTTTGAAGCCTGACGAGCATCTTGCAGGGCTCGCTGCCGAATCGCTGGAACAGTTTGCTGTCTGGTGGGATCGTCATGCTACGACAACTGTTTCGGGAGTTCCACATGTCTCCGGACGGGAAACGCTCGATTCGGCCCGCGAAGTGATCGAGTCACTTGAACGAAGACGAGCCTGCGCGCCGGCAGTCCCGCCTCCTGGATTTTGGCGAAGTGAGGTCGCGAGTTTCTCGTCTCCTCGAAGTCACGCTCAGGCAGCAGAGTCGTTGTTGAACGAAGGTGATCTCGATGGAGCAATGGGTCTTCTTGTCCACTGGGCTTCACTTTTGGAAGGTGAGGCAATCGAACGTTCTGGGTCTGTCTGGCTTGCAATGGCTTCTCGTTGGATGTCGTTGTCTCTTGCAGATTCAACGGATACATCCGCTGCTCGTACAAGACGATTTTTGGAACTGGTAGAGGCAAACACCGGAACGGTGGTCGATATCGTGGAGCGGGCAGGGGCCGCGGGCGATCTGATGACCGAGCAACGTCACTCTCAAGACGATTCAGACATCGAAGATCGTGATGACGATGCCGTCGGAGAAGAGAGCGTTGCGTCGGCGTATGAATCGATGGTCTGGCGGGATTCAACCGATGATGGAATCGACGGCGGAATGCTCGATGTGGATGCTCCTCGCACTTCAGGGGAAGGAGAACTTGCATCTCTCGAACAGGCCGCGGAGTTTCTCTGGGGTGTCTCCAAGCTTCTCCAGGAAGGTGTTATTGCCTGGAGTGCGGAAGCAGCCCGCGATGCCAAGACGCGTTCACAGGTCGAAATCGATTCGGTTGTGGGGTGGCGACACATGGTGCGTCGGATGGAACGTTCACTCGTCAGAGCCGCAAATGCTCTCGCAGTTGCTGGGAGTGTTCCTGATTCGCCACGAGACACCGACGCCGAACGAACCAGAGTCCAGCGAGACGTGGCAATTGAAAGATTGACCGAGTCAGCCGTACAGCTCACGGAAACTCGCTGGATGCTCTCTACGTATCTCCTGCTCGTGAAGCCAAGGCGTTCGGTTGATGGGAGTATTGGTCGTTTCTTTGCCGATTGCTTGAGAGGCGATGTTCATGCGGTGAAAGAATCACTCGAGTCTCTGCGCAGTCGTCTTCTCGGAAAGATGGTGCTCTACATTCCTCTTTCTCGTGGTGGTCGCCCAAGCCGGGTTGTGCGCGCGCGATGTCGGGAGCGTTTACTCGAACGCATGGCCGGTTGCCTGCCGAGACTCGGACTTGTCATCGAAACAGCCGAGGTCGTCAATCTTGCAAAATCACTCGAAACGAAAAGGCCCAAGGGGGAGGCGAGCGTAAGTGAGTTTGACCGGGTGTTTGAATCAGCAGCCTCTTCCTTGGTGGAGCGTATTGTCGAGTCGGCGCAGACGGGGAATCCTCGTGAGGAAGAAATAACCAGTCGGATTTTGGACGGATTATCACTCCTCGTACCACGGTTACTTGAAACATGGCTCACGCATGCCAGACAGCTTCGGCTGAGCGTTCTTGAACGAGTTCGGGATGACAAGGCATTTTCGGGAGTCGTTCAGTTTGTCGAGCGCTACGGTACAGGTATCTTCACGCAACAACTTTTCGGTCCAGCTTCGTTACGGGGCATTCTTCGTTACGGTGTTCGTTCTTGGATCGATCGCTTAATCGAACTATCAGAATCGATGTCCGAGCCACCGCGATTGATTGTCGACATTCAGTCGGGAGTGATCTCAAAAAAACAGGCTGCTCTCAAGTTGCGGCTTGTGCTTGAAGCGATTGCAGAGAATCACGCAGAGTATCGAGACTGGAATTCGACAACGACCCAATCTGATCGCGGAGAACACCTGCACATTCTGCTTGAATTTTTGAGAATTAAAGCAGAGTACGACCGCATTGGATGGACTCTGCGGCCAGTGGGCATGGCTCACCGAGTGTTGGCGCAGCGACGCATCACCGCAGCAGCCAGTGCATGGCGTGCTCGCATGCGAGATGAAACCAGTAGCACTGCTTCGGAACTCGCGGCGCGACTCGTGCAACTTCAGGAACAGTGGGGCATCCGTTTGGCCAGTATTGCAGATCGTGTAGGACGACCCTTTTCAGCGACTCTCGAACAGGATGAACTCGAAGCATTGGTGGAGCCGGCCGCGCGAGAGCTTTTCACTGGTGAGCCAATTGGATCAGGCGAAGCTCTCGAGCGGGCAAGCGAATCGTTTCTCGGTACAGCATCGGGTTCGGGAATGGAAATTCCCGACTGGCTGGATCGATTGTCACAGAAAGTGGAACAGCAACTCGACGTACCTGTTGATGTTGTGCCGTTTCGTACTCACGTGTCGGATGCCGTTGCATGGAAGCACATCGAATGGCCCGAACTGTATGCAATCTTGGTTCCATCGGTTCGCGACGAGTCATAAATTGTAAATCAAGTGAATGTTGATGTCGCGAGCAGTGACTGATCTAAAAACGGACTTACCATCGCCACTGTTGTGAGATTGATCAAAGGAACGAAGCAAACTGCAGAGAAAAGATAGCCGGTACCAACTGCTGCTGATAGAGTTCTACTGTTTCATTCATCGTCCGATTTTTGACTTGTCGATTTGGCATGTGTGCGAATGTCGTTGAGTTGTTTTTGTGGGTCTTTTGTTGAACAGAGAATTCACCATACTGCCGTCATCAATCCCATCGCTTGCCATTTGGCTCACGGGCGTGATCCCGATCGTCGATATGCAGCGAGCCATTGAAAAAACCGTATCTCAGGCGGCTCACCTTCAGTATTCACAACCGATGCTTATTCTGTGCGAACATGAGAAAGCGATTACGGTTGGACGATCTGGTTCACGTCAAGATATTGCCTGCTCCGACGAAGACCTCGCTTTGCAAGGAATCCCGTTAATGTTTATTGGCCGAGGAGGAGGCGCGGTCATGCACGCTCCGGGTCAGTTGGGTATTTATTTGTTTGGAAGTCTTGAGTCACTGGGATACTCAATCGACACACTCGGTATTTTTGTCGATCGTTTTCACGAAGGAATCAAAAGAGCATTGCTTGATGTTCGAGCGAATCCCATTCGTCACGACACCATGCATGGACTGTTTGGACGAACGGGATTATTGGCTGCAATCGGACTTAGCGTGCGTCACGGTGTCGTATGCCACGGGGCATTTGTCAATGTATCGTCCCAGTGCGGAATCGCTCGTCGAGTGTTCAGCACCCGACGCGGACCGATGGGTTCAATCGAATCCGATCTGCAGCGTCGCGTTGGGATGGCCTCTGTACGCAGTTGCATCGTGACACGACTTTGCGAAACTCTCGGTGTGGAGCCAAAGAGCGTTCAATCCGGATTTCCGTTCCGAGAAGTGCAGGCTAAAAACAAAGGAGTCCGAAATGTCGGTTGATCTTGGAGAGCAGAGTGATCCTGCACAGGAAGAAAAAAATCAAGTTGATCATCCTGGCCGTGTTCACAGGATTGAACTGCCAATTGTGGAGGCGAGTGGTTCGGCCTGTTTGAGTCAGGAAATTCAAATGGATCGTCCATCGCGGCGATTGCCTGCTTGGCTGCGAAGAAATCTTGAACCAGGTGGAGGTCATGGAGAAACATCGCGTTTAATAGAAGAACTCGGTTTGGAAACGGTCTGTTCGTCGGCCAAGTGTCCGAATCGCCTTGAATGCTGGTCTGAACGGACAGCTACGTTCATGATTCTGGGAAATGTGTGCACGCGTCCATGCGGGTTCTGTTCTGTCCCAAAAGGAAAAACGGAAGCCTTAGAAGATGATGAACCAGACCGCGTCGCTGAGGCGGCTCGCAGGCTCGGCTTGTCTCATGTTGTTATCACGAGCGTCACTCGAGACGATCTTCCAGATGGCGGTGCGGAGCACTTTCGGCGTACGGTCGAGGCGGTGCGCGCTCAAGTGAATGCAACGATTGAAGTGCTCGTTCCTGATTTTCTCGATGCCCCGGGCGCACTTGAAAAAGTGATGGAGTCTCGGCCCGATGTCTTTAATCACAATACTGAAACGGTTCCTCGATTGTACCGGCGCGTTCGCGGTCGCAAGAGTCAATACGCATGGACGCTTGCACTGTTGGACCGCGCAAAGAAATTACTTCCGTCGGTTCGTACCAAGAGTGGACTTATGCTTGGCTTAGGTGAGACGCGAGATGAGTTATGTGATGTATTTTCAGATTTGCTCGATCATCACGTTGACTTTCTCACGCTTGGTCAGTATTTGCAGCCGTCTCTAGAATCGCTGCCGGTGGATCGTTATGTGCCCCCGGAGGAATTCGATGAAATTGGACGAATTGCCTCCGCGATGGGATTTCGAAAAGTGGCCTCAGGGCCTCTGGTGCGGTCGAGTTATCATGCGAGGGAGATGGCTGAAGATGGTCTCGTGAGCAGCGAAAGGCCCTCGCTGCCGCTGGAAAAATCCTCCCTGCACTTTTCCACATAAAAATATTGAATATGTTTCCGGTGCGGTCGATCAGGCTGTTTCTCTACACCTGGTCAGCTACCGAGACAGATTGTGAAAACGTCTTTTAGCGTGCCTCTTCCTCAAGCCCATGTTCAAGAAGTTTTTTGCGTAAAGTGTTGCGATTGATTCCGAGTTTCGATGCTGCCTTGAGCTGGACTCCGTCGCAGGCCGCAAGCATCTGAGAGATGAGTTCTCGTTCGACGCGACTCACGACTCGGTCGAAAAGATTTTCATCATTTGGCCCTGCGGTTGCCATTCCCTGTTCGACAAGCTCCCGGGCAAGCGAATCGAGATCACCACCACGACCGGGGGCCGAGGCAAGAGAAGGCTTTCCTCCGAGGAGCGTGGGAGGCAGGAGATTGAGCGTTAGTTCGTCTGATGTTGCCAGCACCACGGCCCGTTCGACGACGTTTTGGAGTTCTCTCACGTTGCCGGGCCAGTGATATTTCTGCAGGCACTCCATCACGGCTGCGTGAATATGAACGACGTAACGATCGTTCTCCTCGTTGTAATGGTTTAAAAAATAACTGGCTAGCAAAGGGATGTCCTCGCGGCGCGATCGCAGCGGCGGTAAGTAGATCGGAACGACATTCAGTCGATAGTAGAGGTCTTCCCGAAAGGATTCCTTGGCGACCTCGTCGAGCAGTTCTCTGTTGCTCGCAGCAACGACACGGGTATCGACGCGAATCGTTTCGGTGTCACCCACACGTTCAAATTCACGTTCCTGAAGAACTCGCAGCAGCTTCACCTGAAGCTTGGGTGTTGTGGAATTAATTTCATCGAGAAAAATTGTTCCCGTGTGCGCGGCCTCGAAGCGACCAGTTCGATTGGCAACGGCACCGGTAAATGATCCTCGCACATGCCCGAACAGTTCGCTTTCAAGCAAACTTTCGGACAGTGCGCCGCAATTGACTCGTACGAACGGGCCTGTTCCACGAGGAGAAAGTTGATGAATGGCCTTGGCAATCAATTCTTTTCCAGTTCCAGTTTCACCGACAAGCAGTACCGAGGCGTTTGAGA
This sequence comes from Planctomycetota bacterium, assembly GCA_003669585.1. GTDB lineage: Bacteria > Planctomycetota > Planctomycetia > Pirellulales > UBA1268 > QWOQ01. Next base: position 138,454 of record QWOQ01000011.1, read on the forward strand.
CTGCTACCTTGCGAGTCATGCGGTAGACCTCGCGCATGGCGGGACCCGAACCGATCAGTCCTTTGATCGGTGATTCTTCATGATCGTCGGATGGGTTGCGAAGCATCGCCACGGGACTGCTCAAAGGAGACTCGATCGCATGGAAACTGATCCGGGAGCGTTCGGTCAACCGAGAACAAGGCTTGAAGGCAAGTCAATCAGACTACGCGCCGTCACCCTTGCGAGAGGTTGAAACCGACCCAGACGCTTCGAGAATATCGAGAATTTTTCCCAGAACGACCGGATTTTCTGAAATGCTCAAATTATTGTATCGCTTAAAAAGAGAAAGCATCTCGCCACTTTCCAAAAGAATGCCATAACGCCTGACATTTTCCTTGAATCCCCTGACGCATGCGGATGCGTGATTTGCAGAAATATGAGGCCGCAGGGCCTCTGTCAAAAGAGCATGTTGGGCTGCTGGCTTCCCGCTATGAGAAAGGAGTGATATCGCAGCGGTGGCACAGGCGGGATCGGTCATCAAGAGCCGAGCCGTCGCGAGCGTGGCCGAGAGGTCCCATCCGTGACCGGCAAGAGAGGCTAACAGTTCGAGTGATATCTTGCCGCGCTCTCGCCGTCTTGCAGCTGCTGTTGTGCGATCATCAAGAAGCGAATCACCCTGTGGCGAAAGCGTTTGCATGACGACTGGAAACCGAGGCAATGAAACAACACCTGCATCGGAAGACCTCGGATAGAAAAAATCATCCATACGATCGACAATAGAAAGTTTTTCCATGCCATCAAATACGGATGCGAGTCGTTCACGAATGAGATCGGTTTCGTCATCAAGAGGATCAACGACAATGAGTGTTGGCAGAATTTCCTGCGGTGTAAAAGTACGGATGAGTTGTGCCGTTTCAAAAGATTCAGGACGATTGATTCGAGAGGCCAGCACGATCAGGCGCACATCGCAGGAATCCCGAACGGCGAGAATCGCAGCGCGACCAGTAGAAACGACCTGCGGACGGTATCCAAATCGTGACAATCCACTGGCTATGCTGTTGGCGACCTCTGAAGAAGGGTGAGCGACTACTGCGCGATCAATGCCGCGACTCGATGCACACCACAACAGTGTCTCAATCAGTCGACTCGATCCAGCAAAAGGGGGTGGACCCGAAAGTTTTGCAAGCGCTTTGGCAGCAAAAAAACGCACTTCAACATTTGGGGTTTCAAGGGCTCGCACAAGCGCCGTGCGAACCGACGGAGGAAGTGGATCCGATGACGCCAATGACTGTGACTCAAGAACGCGAGTCACACCGATTGCCGCTCTCAAGAAACGGCGGTCGACCGCTTCAAGAAGAACCTGCGCAAGGAGTGAAACATCAACGCCATCAGGACCGCTGCAAACTCTCAAAAGATTTTCGATGGGTACCGATTCAGGATTCGGCACAATCTGTTCAACGCCCAGCATTTCATGCTCAAGCCGCGAGATCATCATGGATCGGATCACTGCTGGATCACTCACCCCAAGCGAAGTCAGGTCGCGGCTCACATGTGTCGCATCGAGGGCGCGAGATTGTTCGGAAGTGAGTTGTTTACGAACCGTAACCCGGTTCACATTGTCCCAGACAATGCGTAAGGGAGCATCAGTTGTTCCAGAATTTGTGGAACCGCTGTTTTCAAGAAGAATGTTCAGGCGATTGGCCAAAATCTGAATTGCCATCAATGTGCTGGGCACTTGCTGACCAAGTGACGCCAGTGTTTTTTGGGCCGCCTGGGTGACGGGCGCCGGCATATTGTCAGCGAGTGCGGGAGCAAAAAGATGGATCGCCATGCTGGAGTCACCAATCATTTGAATCGCCGCCATCGCGCTTGGCCAGAGGGTTTTGTCGTTTGCGGAAAGCATTGCAATCAATGGAGCGGTGGCGTCTGAACCGAGTTGCTCAAGCAGTCTCTGAATCAGTAGGCGTTTTCGAGAGGATGCCATCGAATCTGGATCGAGAAGCTTTACAAGGTCTCCAAGAGCATCACCACGAGCCAACAACAGCAAAGAGACTGCTTGCCTGCGTGTCGAAAGATCGTCGGAATCAAGATCGGCTAATGCCTGAGAAAGCCGTTCCGGGCGCCGCCGTCGTTGTTGTGCGGCTTTGGTTGCGCTGCGCACAAAAGATTTTGCATCTGCGTCGACGAGTATTCGGTTCATGCGTGCAAGAACCGTCTCGCCAGCGGCGTCTCCAACATTGGCAAGCTTTTCAACGTCACTTCCGACAGACTCTTTGAGAAGAGCGAGGTATCGAGTTGATTCATTGAAGGCATCAACATCAAACGTCTTGATGGCTGCATCGAGCAACTGTGCAGCAGAAGAGTCTTTTGTAAACCGCGATGAGATGAGTGAATCGACGACGAGCTGGGAAATACTGTCGAGAGAATCGACTGAATTTTGAGCATGCGCAAGTCGCTCGCCACACAGACAGGATGTCATTACTGCGCTGCCGAGAAAGCAAAGCATGCTCCAGGAAGTGGAGGCAACAAATAGTTTTTGAATCGTGGGCATGTCTATACCTTCGCAAGCGATCCGAATCGAAAGATCGTGCTCCACGCTCTTTCCGAAAAGATGTCGATTAGTTAGATCGCGGTTCCGTCGACGGGCGATCGTTATCCGAGAGACGACGGCTCCACGCTTCAATCTGGTCGGCTACTGCGGCCGGGGCGGTCGAGCCGAAACTTTGCATCCGTTCAACTGCTGCCTTTGAGCCAAGGGATGACCGAAAATCCCCCTTCCAATCAGGATATTCCGCGCGGCATTCGTTATCCGCAAGGTCTGCCAAAGTGACTCCTTTGGTCATGGCCAGACGCACCAGTCGGCCCACGGTCTCGTGTGCAGTTCGCTGGGGCACACCATGCGCAATGAATGCCTCCATCAGGCTCGTTGCATCGAGATAGCCCTGTTCGATCGACAATGCAATTTGTGGGGAGTTCCACCGCGTACCATCGATCAGCGGAGCAGCAATAGACAAGGAGGCTTCGACCGTGTCGATTGAATCAAAAATTCTCTCCTTGTCTTCCTGAAGATCCCGGTTGTACGCCGTTGGAAGTCCCTTGAGTAAGACAAGAAGTGATTGGAGGTTTCCAAGAACGCGAGCAGATTTTCCACGAATCAATTCCAGTGCATCGGGATTGATTTTCTGAGGCATGATCGAACTGCCCGTACAAAAACTTTCGGGCAGCAGAACATACCCATACTCTTGCGTGCTCCAAAGAATCCACTCCTCGGCCCATTGTGAAAGATGAACTCCAATCAACGAAAGCACAAACGCGAGTTCGCAAACGAAGTCGCGGTCGCTCGCCGCATCGAGGCTATTGGCTGCAACTTTTTCAAAACCGAGCAGTTTTGCTACCACGTCGCGATCGATAGGAAGACTGCTGCCAGCCAAGGCTCCGGAACCCAGCGGCAGAACGTTGGTACGAGTGCGGCAGTCACGTAGTCGAGAGCGATCGCGATCAAACTTCTCACACCAATTCAGAATCTGATGACTTGCCAGCACGGGCTGCGCTCGTCGCAGATGCGTGTATCCGGGAATGATCAACCCGAGTTCTCGCTGTGCCATGTCAACAAATGATCGCTGCAGGTTGAGGAGCAGGCCGTCGATTCGATCGATTGCCCGACGACAATAGAGCCTCAGGTCGGTGGCTACCTGATCGTTCCGACTTCGAGCGGTGTGAATCCGTCGTCCAAGATCTCCGAGGCGGGCAACCAGTGCGGCCTCAATATGAAGATGGATGTCTTCTCGGGCGGTTGTAAATTCAAAACGGCCTTCATGAATTTCAGTGCGAATTTCCTCCATTGCACGTCTGATGTGGTCAGATTCATTGGGCTCAAGCAGACCGCAGTGTTCGAGCATTGAAGCGTGCGCAATTGAGGCGTCAATGTCATCGTCGGCGAGTCGACGATCGAACGAAATGCTCTCGCTAAAAGTCTCCATCCTTTGATCAAGGACTTCCTTGAAAACTCCCCCCCACGCTTTCTGGTTCAACTCAGTATCCTTGTGAAGTGGACTCATTCGAAGCCTCGTACCGGGGTTCGGCGATTGCCGACAATACGGTCATGATTGAGTAAAAAAATAAACCGAATAGATTGACGCTGTTTGAACGCTACGTCGTGGTGACAAGGCATGTCAACGCATCCCGGCGTGGTGGCTTCAGCGATCCCTCCTTTGAGCCTTTTGTGACTATGACGACTCCCGACGAATTTCTTGCCGAAGAGGGACGTTTCTCCAAGCGGCTCCCAGGATGGGAGTCGAGACCCGAGCAACTTCAGATGGCGCACCGGGTTGCCGAAGCGATTGCAACTAAAACACATCTCATGGTCGAAGCAGGGACTGGAGTAGGAAAAAGTCTTGCTTATTTGGTGCCAGCCGTACTGGCCGCCACGGCCGACCAAGAAATCTCCGAAGAGGATTCTTACGCAGGAAATGGTACTCCATCAGATGCGGTCGACAACACAACGAACGGGAAACGGGCCAGACGCATCGTGGTGTCGACCCATACGATCGCTCTGCAGGAACAACTTATTACCAAGGATCTTCCACTCGTCGCTTCGGTCATGCCGAGGGAATTCTCGGCGGTGCTTGTAAAAGGCAGGCGAAATTATGTCAGTTTGCGACGACTTGATCTTGCGGCATCTCGAACTGGAAGTCTGTTTAAGGATGAAGAGGAAGTTTCGCAACTGCGACAACTTACGAAGTGGGCACGCACCAGCTCAGACGGATCTCTTTCAGATCTTCCGACAATCCCAATCGATTCTGTGTGGGATGAAGTTGAAAGTGATTCCGGGAATTGCATGGGGCGAGCATGCCCAACGTATCAGCAGTGTCACTACTACGCCGCAAGGCGACGCATGGCGCATGCTCAGGTACTCGTTGTAAACCACGCACTCTTCTTCAGCGATCTCGCATTGCGTCACAGCGGAGCAAAATTGCTTCCTGATTACGATGTCGTTATTTTTGATGAGGCACACATGATCGAAACGGTTGCCAGCGAACATTTGGGAATTGGTGTTTCGAGCAGCACAATCGATCGCACGCTCTCAAAGCTTTACAATGAACGAACGCATCGTGGGTTGCTCGTGCACTACGCGATGAAGGATCTCGAACTCGAAGTCGTCTCCTGCCGAAGATCCGTAGAAACATTTTTCGAATCCATTCGAGTCCTCCTTTCTTCAAGAGGGGATTCTCCATGGCGCATTGTTTCCCCTCACCTCGTGGCCGACCCCTGCGGAGAAGCGATTGGCTCGTTAGCCCGCAGGCTGGAACGAGCCGCATCCGGTATTCCTTCGGAAGCCGAAAGACACGATTTTCATTCCATTGCAGACCGATTGAGTTCGCTGGCCGGTTCAATCAGAGTCTGGTTGGAACAGGATATGCCGGGAAGCGTGTGGTGGGTCGAATCGCACAAAACGCGTCGCGGCCGAACTCGTCTCAAACTGGCAAGTGCTCCCATTGATGTAGGAAAAACGCTCAAGCGAGAGTTATTCGATCGCACCGAAACAGTGGTGCTGACGAGTGCCACTCTTGCAGTTGGAAAATCGAAAAACGGAAATGATTTTGAATTTCTTCGGACAAGGCTCGGTGTTCAAGACATTCCCGGCGTTAAGCTCGGAAGTTCGTTTGATTATGCCTCGCAGGTCAAACTGGTTCTTGTCGAGGGGTTGCCAGATCCGCGCGAGTTCAAGGCCTACGATTCTGCCGTGGTTGAAATGGTTCGGCGCTATGTGGATCGTACGCGAGGCCGCGCCATGGTGCTTTTTACGAGTACTCAGTCACTTCGCTATTGCGCTGAACAACTCGCAGGATGGTGTCGAGAGCGTGGCTATCATTTGGTGAGTCAGTCGGATGGGCTGCCGCGTTCTCTCATGCTCGATGAATTTCGACAGGGCACCGGCAGTGTGCTTCTTGGAACCGATGGATTTTGGCAAGGTGTCGATCTTCCCGGTGAGCAATTAGTGAATGTGATCATTACAAAACTTCCTTTCGCAGTGCCCGACCGACCACTCACTGCTGCACGAATCGAGTCGATCAAAGCGGCAGGCGGAAATCCATTCATGCTCTATCAATTGCCGGAGGCAGTGCTGAAACTCAAACAGGGATTCGGTCGGCTCGTGCGTACGCGTCACGATACCGGCATGGTGGTCGTGCTCGATCCTCGCATTACAACAAAGCCTTACGGTCGAATATTTATCGAAAGTCTTCCACCGGCCCGCACGGTGGTGGAGCAGTTCCAAGAGGACTCCGAGCGATTTGTCACGGATACATTTGTAGACGAAAACTTCGGTGACTGATCAATACGCGTGTCATTACAGGAGCACAATCGCACGAGCTAGCGATCTTTCAGATCAAGTTCGCACCAGAGCGAAGGATCGCTTTCCCAAGGAAGATCGGGAGCACCAGCATAGGGAATGTGTCCTAATTGACGATCAACGACGGCAGCAAAAAATCCAATTCTTGGATTTTCGGTGGGATCCCATCCAAAAAGAGCCTCGTCTGTCATCCACGCATCAATTCGCCAACCGTTGGGAGACTCAGCGGAGTCGATCATGACGGAATCGTTTTCAAGAAGGCTCGCCGGTTCACTCGTTCTTGGAATCACAGCGGCAAGCGCAACTGCCGTATGACCATGCGCGCCACCTCCCGCTGGAAGGAGTGCGAGCCTGCGACAATAACGCCCGGCCCGATGGCTCTGTCCAGTAGGACGAGTGGCGATCCAAAGATGGAGGCCGTCGCTGTCTTCAGGCCGTGTTGGGGCGCACCACCGTGAAGATCCAACACCGGTAACGATCGCGCGAATCGCGAGTCCATTGGGATTCCATGCCACAAAGAGTTCCATGATGTCTGGCACTCCTGAAATGCCAGCCATATTTGGAAGCCTACAGCGTTCGTCAAGTTGTGATTGTGAAGATGGCCAGAGAGTTTCTCGCCGAGGACAAGAAAATCGCATTCGAAAAAGCGCTGCGGGTGAAATAAGTGGACTCATAGCATGTTGTTTTTCTGATAATTGCAGGCGTTATTGTTGAAGAGCGTGACGCTGTTGGAGACGGTGCAACGTGGAACGAACCTGTTCACGATTTCCCACAGCAACCCAGATCACATAGTGGTATTCGCCGGGGTCGAGTCCTCGATCGGAAATTTCTCGAAAGACACAGTTCCACTTGTTTACCTTGTCGATCGCAAAGTGCCATCGCCCATAGGTACAAGGTTGATGATTCGTTCGTGATTTGTCTGGAGACCAAGCCCCCATGGCAAATCGTCCGTCAGAAGTGGAAGCGACGATCGGATGAGCCTGCTCCCCCGGTCCTGCATCGATGGCTTCAAGCGATCCATCGTTGGGAAGCAGTCGATGAAATGACGAGAATTCAAACGGCATATATCCCGTGATCGCCTCAAACGTTGCGCGACGGTGGTGCTCGTTGGCCGGAAGGGTGTAGGTGACTGCGTACCGAATTGCGTGCTCAAAATCAGGTTCGCCAAGCTGAAGATGTTTTGTCAACAAATGGTTGGAAACAACCGTTGAATTCAATGCGGCATGGTTGCCACTTTTGGCTCCCGGTTTTAACCAAAACGCCATCTGAGTCACGCTGACAAGATCGCGATGAGATGCCGTAATCCAGAGCAGGTTGCTCGAACTCGTGGGCCCATCTGCATCACTTTCCGACCCGGCTTCGGTTGGATTAAATGCCTCGTTGAACAAGAAGCCATCAACGTCAAGATTTGAAGCACTTTGCAACTGTCTTCCATGGTCGAACGAATTAATAAATTCATGATCTTGCCAGCGAACAGAATCAATGGCACCGGCGACCCGAGAGGTTGTGGTAATGATAATTTCAGATCCGCCGGCTGGTGCACGAAGAACATTCTCGCCACGGACTTCAAACGCATTCTGCGCATCAGATTCAATGGCCACTGCGTTCAGCCAAAAAATCATTGCGGCTGCACATCCGCAGGGACTCTGAAGTGCGTTTAGGATTGCGTACAATCGGGAAGAAAACACCATAGAATCCTAGCGACAGGCAGGCCACGGTCATTTCGTCAGAGAAAAATAGATTGAAGAGGCTTGGCAACTCATGTGACACATGTGAGGTACTCCCGGCAATCGTGTCGGTAGTATAGTATTCGAAAAGTTTATCGATGGTCGATCAACATGAGTATTCAAAAAAAGTTGCAAGTGTGATTTTCTAGGGAGTTATTTTTATGGGCCACAAAAAAATGAAGCTGAACCGACTGGTGCTGGTGCTGTTGAGTCTGGTTTGGAGCATGGTGCCACTGGCCGCACAACAGCCTCTTTGGAAGAGTTCAATCGTCCGTCCTGACACTCCAGGTCGCGCGGTTTCTTTCGATGTCGATCTTGCGGGTGCCAAAAAAGTATGGTTGATGGTTGATGATTCCGAAGACGGATTCGCCTGCGATTGGGCTAACTGGATGGATCCAAAGTTCAAGGGTCTTGTGGGTGAACGAGCGCTTGTGGATCTTGACTGGAAAGAGGCAAGTTCCCAGTGGGGCCAAGTTCGAAAAAATATGAATGTTGAAGGAGGAGCCTTGCGAGTCGATGGCAAAAGCGTTGCCAGAGGCATTGGAACGCATGCCAAATCTGTGATTGAGTTTGATGTACCCGAAGGCATGAATCGTCTGGTGGGCGCTGCTGGTTTGGATGACGGAGGGGCCAACCAAGGAGGCGGTAGCATTCGGTTCTCCATTTACACACAAGCTCCAAAACTGACAGTGGTCAAAAGTGCCGGCGGACCAGTCGATCCACAGGATGGTCCGGGAACGCTTGTCACTCCGGAGGATCTTGAAGTGACGCTCTTTGCTGCAGAACCATTGCTGTCAAGCCCATCCAATATCGACATTGATTCCAAAGGACGGGTTTGGGTGTGTGAGGTCGTGAACTACAGAGGCAAGCAAAACACGCGCAAGGAAGGAGATCGAATTCTCGTTCTCGAAGATACCGACGCCGATGGCAAGGCGGACAAGCAGACAGTTTTTTATCAGGGACGCGACATCGATTCGGCGCTTGGGCTGTGCGTGGTGAATGGGCCTGACAATAGTACAAAAGTGATTGTTTCCTGCGCACCTGAGGTGATGGTTTTCTGCGATGACACCGGTGACCTCGTGTCAGATCGCAAGGAAACACTTTTCACGAAAACAGGAACACCTCAGCACGATCATTCGGTCCATGCCTTCACGGTAGGCCCCGACGGGCGCTACTATTTCAACTTTGGAAATACAGGCCAAGCGGTTCACGATGCAGCCGGACAGCCGGTAGTTGATCTGGCCGGCAATACGGTCAATGACTCAGGAAAGCCGTATCGACAGGGGATGGTGTTTCGGTGCCTTCCCGATGGATCAAAGTTTGAAGTACTTGGACACAACTTTCGTAACAATTACGAAGTGGCAACAGATTCCTTCGGCACGCTCTGGCAAAGCGACAACGATGACGACGGAAATCGCGCTGTGCGAATTAACTTTGTCATGGAATATGGAAATTATGGGTATGGGGATGAACGTACCGGTGCGGGATGGCAGATTCCACGAGTGAATTTTGAGACAGAAATTCCGCAGCGGCACTGGCACCAGAATGATCCCGGCGTTGTTCCGAATCTACTCATTACGGGTGCTGGTTCACCGACAGGCATCTGCGTGTATGAAGGGAATCTGCTTCCGTCGCGATTTATGGGTTCCATGCTCCACTGTGATGCAGGGCCCAACATCATGCGGGCGTATCACGTGACCTCAGCAGGTGCAGGATTTCAAGCTACCATCGAGAATGTCGTCGACGGCGTGGCAGACCGCTGGTTCAGGCCATCGGATGTGTGCGTAGCACCGGATGGATCGGTATTTGTAGCCGATTGGTACGACCCCGGGGTCGGAGGTCATGGGATGGCCGATACTGAAAAGGGAAGAATCTATCGTGTCGCGCCGCAAGGAAGTCGTTATCGAGTTGCGCCGGTGGATTTCGATACTGTGGCAGGTGCTGTCAAGGCGATTGGAAGCCCCAACCTCTCTACGCGTGCCACTGCTCTGAACATGCTCCGCACCAAGCCTGTCGAAGCAGCATCGGTTCTTGAAAAAGAGTTTGCATCGTCAAAGGATCCTCGGCTTGCAGCTCGTTTGGCTTGGGCTGCAGGCATGTTGCCCGGTCAATGCGATCTATGGGTCAACAAGCTTTCGGATCATTCCGACGAAAATCTTCGTATTGTCGCACTGCGTCTGTGTCGTGCAGCGGGTGGAAAAACGGAATCGCTCTTGGCGAAACTAGTCAAAGATCCTTCATCTCAGGTGCGTCGTGAAGCTTCTATTGCGCTGCGCGGACGCGAAACTCAGCGAGATCATCAACTCTGGGCAGAACTCGCAGCCCAGCACGTCGTTTCAGATCGTTACGAAATCGAGGCGCTTGGCATCGGTGCCGACGGGCAATGGGATGGCCGGCTGAAAGCATGGAAGCAACGAGTTCAAGAACAGTGGAAGAGTCCGGCCGGTCGGGAGATCGTGTGGCGAAGTCGTGGAGAGATAAGTTCACAGTGGATCGCAGAACTGCTCGCCGATCCGTCAACAAGTACTGCCGAGTCGCTTGCACTGATTCGTGCGTTTGATTTTCAAGATTCTCAAAAGGTTCGCGAAGCACTCAAACCCCTCGTTGCCAACTATCAAGGACCGCACGAACGAACCGCGGTGATTCTGCCGGAACTGATCATAAGACTCGACCGTTCTGATGCGGAGAATCCGGCGATTGCAAAACGAATCAATGAGGCGATTGAAAGCGTTTTGGGAACCGAGCGATTTGTTGAACTCATCAAGCGATTTGAGCTTAAAGACCGAGTTGGAAGTCTTATCGAGTTGGCAGAATCTGAAAATGTTTCCGATGTCATTGGATCCTCGGCGACTTCCGCAGTGATTGGGCTTGGGGGTGAGGAGGCTCTTGAGGCGAGTTTGTTAAGGGGCGATGCATCGAGCATTCGAGTGCTTCAATCGCTTGGCATGCAGGGGCAAGGCAAGAGCGTAGAGCTTGTGGAAAAAGTGCTTCGAAACGAAAAATTGTCTTCGGATATGCGGGCAGCGGCCGTTCGTGCAATGGCAAAGACCAACAGCGGCGCGAAAATACTCGTAGCGATGGCAAAGAAAGGTGAACTGACAGGAGTGCTTCCGCAGGCAGCAGCGATGGCGATTTCATCGAGTCCGTGGGCTGATGTACGCCAAGATGCCGCAACGGTTTTGCCTTTGCCAAAGGGCCGAGGTGGGGAAAAACTTCCTCCAGTTGTAGAACTGCTCAAACGCACAGGCAACGTGGCGGGAGGAAAGTTGGTGTTCGCAGGTGTAGGCACGTGCGCAAAGTGTCATGTTGTTGGAAATGAAGGCAAGGCGGTTGGCCCAAATCTTTCCGGCATTGGTGCGAAGCTTTCCCGTGAAGCACTTTACGAATCTGTTCTGGCGCCATCCGCCGCAGTAAGCCATAACTATGAAACGTGGACGGCGGTGCTCGATGACGGTCGTGCGATCACCGGTATGCTTGTTTCGAAAACACCTGACAAGATCGTCATCAAAGGCCCGGATGCGATCGATATTGAAATCGATGCGAAAACAATTGAAGAACTCGCGAAGCAACCGTTATCGTTAATGCCCGCTGATCTGGCGGGTGTTCTGAGTTCCCAGGAGTTGGTCGATGTGGTGGCTTGGATGGAGACTCTTCGTCAGGCTTCTCCCTGAAAAACATACAAACAGCCTCTGTTCCATCGCAGGCCCTGTCTTTGCATGCTAAGGTGACTGCGATGGGTCGGTGAGAGACGACTGCTCACTCTGCGGATTGACAAAGGCTACGGTGAAAATTGTCCTGCTTCAGCATTACTCTGATGGAGGGAGCATGCGAATCCTGATGGTTGCCAGCGAGGCAACGCCACTTGCAAAAACAGGTGGTCTCGCGGATGTAGTAGGGTCGTTACCAGCGGCACTCGCCCGACTCGGATGCGATGTCACGCTTGTTATTCCCGGCTACCGTGAGGCGCTGACAAGTGACGCCTCGATAGAGCCAACGGGAATCGAATTTGATGTGCCTTTGGGCCAGCGTCTGGTTCGCGCCAGGGTACTGCGCTACAGGCAATCAAAATCTCATGTCCGGATCATGCTGATTGAGCAATCTGATTATTTTGATCGTCCAACGCTCTACGGCGGACAGGATGACTATCAAGATAACGCCGAACGTTTTATTTTTTTCTGTCGAGCTGTTCTTGAGTTTGCCGTTCGTGAAGATCAGCCCTACGACATTGTACATTGTCACGATTGGCAGACCGGCCTGATACCTGCATATCTCAAAACGCTCCATTCGCCATCCACAGTATTTTCGAATGCGAGAAGCGTTCTCACAATTCATAACATGGCCTACCAGGGAATGTTCTGGCACTGGGACATGCTGCTGACAGGGCTTCATTGGAAATATTTCAACTGGCAGCAGATGGAATTTTACGGACAACTCAACCTTCTTAAAACGGGCCTTGTTTTTGCCGACGCAATTAGCACAGTCAGTCCGAGTTACGCAACCGAGATTCAGCATGCCCCCGGCGGTTGTTCTCTTGAAGGAGTTGTTGCGTCGAGAAAAGATTCGCTCACAGGGATTGTCAACGGCATCGATCTGTCAATCTGGGATCCGCGAAATGATTCTCAGTTGCCCCGTTTCTACAGTGACGCCGATTATCAGGATGGAAAGTATGCGGCTCGGGTTGCTCTTGCGACTCGGTTTGGACACGCGGCCCCTGATTCGCGGCCTCTGGTGGCATTTGTTGGCCGCTTTGCGCAACAAAAAGGAGTTGATCTGATTGCTGAGCTGCTGACGCGTCAAGCAGGGAGCGGGCGGGCGCATTACTCGATTATGGGAACAGGCGATCGAGGCATCGAGTCCCAGTTGCGTTCAGTAGCGAATGCATTTCCGGGAACGATCGATCTGTTCATTGGTTTTGATGAGCGAATGGCCCATCTGGTGCAGGCTGCGGCCGACATCATGCTGGTTCCGAGTCGCTATGAACCCTGTGGATTGACTCAGTTGCACGCATTTCGATATGGCACGATCCCGGTGGTGCGTGCCACAGGCGGACTGATCGACACGGTGGTCGATACAACTCCGGAAACATTGCGGATTGGAAGTGCCAGCGGATTCGTGTTTGATTCAGTTGAATCTTCTTCACTGGAACACGCTTTATCACGGGCGCTTGACGCACACTCCAACCGCACTCTCTGGGCCGATCTTGTGCGCCTTGTCATGGCGCAAGACTGGTCGTGGGACCGAAGTGCAGCAGAGTATCATTCGCTCTTTGAGAAGACACTTTCCCGACCGCCGGTTTCCGTTGCGTTGATCGACGGATAGCGTTTGCTGAAATTAGAGAAACGCCGGGGTAGCAGGATAGGTTCCAATTTCAATGTGATGCCCATCAGGATCACGAAAGAAAATCTGCCCGATGTTCCCATCTTTGATGTGGGTGCAATGAAACGGGATCTGATGCATCTCAAGAAGTCGTTGCACTTCAATCAGATCTGGAGCATGGATCGCGAGATGGGTCTCACGAGTTTTAATGGGGCCGACGACCTCGGGCGTATCGGGATTCTCAATAACGTGAATCATGATTCCGTATCCAAACAACCACGCTCCTGGGAAGTCGAGGTTGGGCCGCTGTACTTCACGAAATCCCAAAACATCACTGTAAAAGCGGCGACTTTTTTCGACATATCGGCTGGATAGGCCGATGTGATTGACGTTCACCAGTGGGAGGGAAGGGAGCATCTGTATTTCCTTCGGTGCGTAGATCTCTTCATCACCGGCGAGGGGAGGGGCACTCAATCGATCATGAACCTACATCCATCAACAATTCTCGGAAAGTGGCGAAGCGAGTCAAGCAGGGCAAGACGTATTTTGTCGTAAGTCCCATCTGCACGCGTCCCGCGCACAATGGCGGAGGATTTGATTGATCTCTTTGAACATCAAAACCGATGAAGCGAGAGGACCTTTTTGAAAAGAGCATTCATACTCTCAGGGGGCGCACGAGATGGAAATTCTAAAAAACATGTTTGTTTCTTACGGATTGCGTCATCTCGTTGTGACAGCGAGTCTGCTGTTATGCCTGAATCTTTGTGGAAATCAACAGGCCTCTGCCGAGGATTCTGCTCCTTTGAAAAATGAATGGAGATCGCGAAATTCATCGCGAGTTGAAAACACGCAACCGCGGCAGAGCATTCCGGTAAAAAAAACAGCTGATCAAAAAAACAGTGTTGTCGTCCCTCAAGAAAATCAACTTCAATCTCATAGCATTGCGGCACCTCTATCCGTAGAGCGATTGAATGACGTGAGCGATGTAAAAAAATCGAAACACGCGTCGGCAGAAGAAGACCTCAACGGATTTCCGTTGTTTGAAACACTGTCAGAGATTGAAGATCATGGTGCGCACAACGAGTCATCCTACAGCGATCAAGACTCACTGCCTTCGAAAACGCTTGAAGTGAAGTCGCAGACGACAGAGTTGTCGAATGAGTCTTCAGAAGATTCACGGGATCTCTCGGTGATGACCGAACCACATCAGACGCAAGAAAATACCGTTGTCAATGAAGCAATCGTCTGCCGAAAATGTCTTCCTAAAAATGTTCCCCACATGAACTCATGCCACTCATGCACTGTATGGTGGAAACCTTGGACATGGTGCGGGAGTGGAATATTTCAGCGTTCTTCAGGCGACACGCAAGGGCTTTGTGGAAGAAGTTTCTCCTGCGGAGAGTCTGGCTGTGGTTCGCGTTGCTGGGAATCTTTTTCTGAATCGAACAACTGTCCTGATCAATGCGATGCCTGCGCCAACTGGCTCAATCCGTCCACCACATACGCGCCAGTCCATTCGCATGCTTCGGGACATGGCCGACCGGCACGACAACTCGTAAAGACCATGGTTTACCCCGAACCTCTTGAGCGAGCACCGTGGCAATTGCCTCCCGGCCACCCGTATCGATCAATGGTTCAAGGCACGACACACTCGCTGCCATGCCAGAACTGTCAACCCTGATACGTCGACGGAGAGTTTCATCGAGACAAAGCGACAGACAATGGTGTCGTTTCCACGCCGTGCAGTCAGACGTGAATCGACTTAGCGAGGACTCTTCTCGAGAACAAGTGTTGTTGCAAACGTCACCTCATCGCCGCGCTGTCGGCAGATGTTGCGAAGGGATTCATATGCATGTGCAGCCTGTGCGAGAAGCACCACAGAAGGCAAAAGACCACTCGTGGGAGTGTTTTCAGGCAATCGCTTCAGCATGATGTCGAGTGCCTCTTGTGATCGGCCTACGCGATGGAGCAGCGTTACAATCACCTCAAGTGGATACGTTCCTTCTTCAGCAGGAGACGTCGCAGATTCGATTGTCGAAAAATACTCGAGCGCGTGATCGATATTCTCCTTGCCAATCTGAGCACCGAACCAGAGGCACGAAGCCTTGTAGAGATCTTCAAATGGTGATTCTCCGGCGTAACAAAGATCGGCTGGAAGTCTGCGGCCATACATTGCCAATTCCCATGATTTGCTGAGCGTGATCGGATGAGTCGAAGGGCGCGCAATACGCATGACTGAAGCGAGATGCGAGACATCCAGATGAAAACCTGAGTCGTTATGTATGTCTTCGACCAGAGCGAGCAGTTGAGGAATGGAGTCATTCGGAGAGGTCTCTCGACCTCTCCGGGCCATATCAGCGGCAATCGCGTTTTGCAGTTCACGATGAATGTGATTGATGAGCACCTCGATTGCGCCTTCTCGATGTGCTGTGGAAATATGCCCCGAAGCCTGATCAAAGGCTGTAATACCGCTGCATGTTCCTTGATCACGAAGCACGACTGAAAGACCCATCGCCGGATCGACACCCTCCCAGAGTGCCACTCGTACGATTCCCTCGGCACACTCGGGCCGGTCAACGAGAGCACTGAGCCTTGTGGCGACTTCTGATGCGTCACAGGACGCTCGCAAATACATCCATGCCTCGGCCACATCTCCGCGATCGAGAAGGGGCCAGCCAACTTCTCGGCAGGCTTTCAGCGATGCATTATCGAGTTTATCGCGGGTAGCGGAATCAATTGTTCCAGTGTCACCTACCGGCGAAAGTCCGATTGCAAGACGATTCTGAATAAGTCGTACATCAAACAGAGCATGCCATCGTTCTTGAATCGCCAAATTGTTCGCCAGTACTTCGAGCATTGCATCAACTCCGTTTGTCTCAGCGGAAGTGAGAAGCGTGTCGTAAATATCATGTGCCATGGTGCATTCCTTATGTAGGGTGAGTGGTGGTGGGTGTGGAAGCGACGGCTTACGGCTTTGAAACTCGCTGTCGGAGTGATTCATACGCGAAGACTGCGGCGCTTGCCGATACATTCAGACTGTTGGCGAGTCCGCACATCGGCAATCGCACTTCTTGCCAAGAGAGCCTGTTGAGAGCAGAAGATTCTTTCCAGAGATTTGAAATCCCGAATGATTCGTTACCAAAAAGAATCGCCACTGATCCGGTAAGGTCAACGGTATGCCATTCGACCGCCCCCTCGGGAGAAGCTGCCACAATGCGTCGATTCGTTGCAAAACACCAATCAATGGTGTTTTGTGTGGATGCGACGGCCAGGGGAACGGAAAAAACGGTGCCCAGACTCGAGCGAATCACAGCGGGATTTGCCGGATCGGTTCGTCCATCGGCAACAACAACTGCGGCGATGCCAGTCGCGTCAGCCGAACGAAAAATGGCACCAAGATTTCCAGGTTTTTCAACCGCCTCTATCACAAAGATCGGCGCCGTGAATACAGAGGGGAGTTCCGCGAGTCCTCCAGCTTTCCAGCGTACAAGAGCCACTATCCCCTCATTCCGAGCGCCAAATGCCAATTTTGTAAAAACGCGAGTTGCGAGCATGACCATGCGACTGCCGCGAGAGGCAAGCACTTCAAGCAGGGCATGTGTATCAGCGGACTCATCTGAGGCGTCGACAAAGACTTCGAGAATTTCAACATTCGCTGCAATTGCAGCCCGAATTTCGCGTCGTCCATCTACCAATGTGCAGCCGGTACGCAGACGCATAGAAGCACTGCGCAACTGAGTTGCCTCTTTCAAGAGTGGATTGGATGAACTCGTAATAACGTGTCGTTGATCCAAGAAAAACTCGCTGCAGTGAAAAGTGATTGCATCAGTTTTGTGAACATCAGCCTCGTCGAGCGAATGCCCCGAACTCCAGCGGACGGCCGGCGTCATCAACACATTCAAGCCTCCCTGATTCGATGCCGGAAGAGGAGGATAAACTTTGGCTGATTGGCTGGGTCACAGGGGCCAACGACTGGACACAGAGGTCATTAATCGTTGAACCAGCATCGGCAATTGCATTGGCAATCGCGGACGAGAGCCGAACCGCGTTCCATTGAGGGGAATGCGATGTGATGAGCCACGGTCCACGTGACAAGTCGCATACGGTCGCGAGGAGTCGCAGCAGCGGATCGAGATCCCGATCAATCGCGAACGCTTCTCCTTTGGGACCGTGGCCCCAAGAGGGTGGATCGAGAACAACGCCATCGAAAGTGCGACCGCGTCGAATCTGACGAGCAACAAATGATGGAACGTCATCGAAGGCCCATTGAATCGAAGTCTCTGTAAGTCCAGATGCTTTGGCGTTGGCTTTTGCAGTGGCAATTGCTTGCCGAGAAGCATCAACGTGAATCACATGCGCTCCGGCTGCCGCCATCGCTAGGGAAGCACCGCCAGTATGAGCAAACAAAGAGAGCATACGGGCTCCAGGACGAACGACGCGATGGAGCCACTGCCACTGTTTAAATTGCTCCGGAAAGACACCTATCTGTCCGGAAGGCGCAAGCCGTAGACCAAGAGTGATTGTCTGTGCTCCAATGGCCACAGAGGCACTCCATGAAGTGGGAAGTGGTTTGCGAATGATCCACTCACCACCAGACTCACAGTGGCTTTGAAAAGCTACCGCAGCGTCACTCCAAAGCGGACTGCTTCGAGAAACTCCTCGCGCAGCAGGCGATGGGCGATCGACAAGAATTCCACCAAGTTGCTCAAGCTTTCGCCCAGCTCCAGAATCAACAAGCCTATCATCGTCGCAGCGGCTCATCCGATCATAACTCTCGTTTTAGAAAAGTGACGTGTGCGTAAAAAACATTTTTTGCTACGTAGAGAAAAAGAGCCAGAGACGTCGGAACTTTATAGCAACTGTTTCGTTCATTGTTTTCAGGACGCGAGCGTTTCGTCAGTCCAACTTGGAAGTGCAGCGAATGGAGCGTGAGTCTTCGCTCGCTGTCGATTCCTCGAAAAATGTTTTGTCACCACGCAAGGAGTCCTTCATGATGTGGAAGAGAGTTTTTTTTGGTGCGATAATCGGAACTGGCTGTGCAGTGGGGGGCGCGAGCGAAAGTTTTAGCCAAGACGGCCCAAGACACAATTCTGAAGGGCAACCAGGGTGGCATGCAGAACATCGATCTCATGGAAGAGGCCCCGAAGGGGGGATGCACGAGCGTAAGGACAGCGAGCAGCGACGCCACCCTCAGGGGGAACGTTATCGTGAACACGGTGATCATGCGGCACGTCCTCACAGACAGAAAGAGCCGATGCATCACACAGACGATCGTCAGCAGCATCGTGGCGATCGTGATGATCGTGGCGGACCGCATTCATTTTCTGGTCCGCATCAGCAATTTCCAGATCAAGTGCGACACCATCTTGAACAGATGGCCAAGCAGATTGAAATGCATTTTGCACAGGTTGAAAAACGCATGAACGCTCTTGAATCGGTTCGTCACCACGATGCGCAGCAGTCCCGCTTTCCCGGAAGCATGCATCCCATGTACGGCCAGATGCCACAGCAGGGACCGCCGATGGGCCCCGGTGTGCACCCGTACCCGGCCTACAAGAGTGGATCACCGAAGGAAAAAATAGTTCCACACGAAGCATCAGAGCAGATGCGGAAAGAGTTTCAAAAGAAAATGGAAGAGGGGAAACAGAAAATGGAAAAGGCAAGAGAGCAATTTTCCCAAATGCAGCAACGGATTGTCGAACTCGAAAAAGAAGTAAAAAGACTGAAGAAGAGTTTAAAAGACGACGATGACGATTGAACGATAAGAGCAACCGAAGGCGGCTGTCGAAAATGTCGACAGCCGCCTTTTTTATTTTGAGTGTGCCTGAAAATATCCCGAGTCTCTCTGCTCTCAAAAAACAAAAGAAGCAAAAATCAGGTCAATGCAAGATGTTCGCACGAAGCCCTTTCGATCAATAATCTTTGAAGCGAGGGTTTAGGTGCGTTTGTTTTTCTTGTGTGACTTCTGGGGAGTAACTTTTCGGGCAGGAGATTTTGAACCCTTTTTTCCCTTTGAAACAGCGGAACGGTTCGGTTGTGCAGGCGTGCCAGACTCTGGTTCGATAGGGTGTTTTACGACATGAGGTAACACAGGAGCAACAATCACAACGTTCTCCCCGAGATCAAGCTCCTCGTCCTCAATCTTGCGTCCTCGATCATTGAGAATCGTGTCAGCTTCTGCTGTTTTTCGTTTGGCAACCTCGAGTAGGCGTTGATAGAGAGCATCGCGGTTAATTCCGTTCATGCTTGAAACAGCAGTTGCGACTTCGCCGAGATAGCGCAGAAAAATATTGCGACGCTGTCCTTCTTGCGCAACGCGAAGGCGTCTTCGAAGATACATGCCGAGTTTTCTTCCGACAGATTGAAGAGCAAGACGAATCTCTTTGGTAATTTCTGGATAGGAAGCAATGGCTTCTTTCGATTCACTCGTGAAGGGCACCCAAACGCTCGCCATGTGCACCATGATTGTGACGGGCCCGGAGGGAAGGCTCCCTCGCGATTGTGAGAGACCGTAGGAACGCCAGTTGTTTGCCAGAATTGTTTGAGTGACCGCACATGCAGCATGTTGAAATTGAAGCGGCACGCGGTTGGCATACCTCAGCACGCTCATCGTCTGTCCCTCATCGAGGTTGACGTGTTGCATGGCAGTGTGGAGTGCGGCAATTGCATCTTTTTTAAGTCGCGAAGGCGACTGTCGACGAGTGAGCTGTGCTTCTTCAAGTATTTTTTCGGCTGCGTCGCTTCCCATGCCGGTAAATGTTGTCGTAAGAAACTGGCGCAGACTTCTGGCATCGCTTTGAGCTACTAATTCATTGAGCACTTCGAGCGAGACCTTTTGTGCTGCCGGAGAGCCGCCATAGGCAAGGGCGGCTTCAATGACGAATGGGTTACCACGGTAGACGCTTGGTGGACGCGTAAAGGCGACAAAAAATTCTCCCGGCACCACCTGCCGCAGCCCTGCTAGGAGTCGTTGTTCACCGATAGGTACTACACAATCAGTAGCCGGTGGAGGAATTCGCGTTTCTTGAATAGCTCGATACAGAGCATCACCTTCTCCGCGTCCAATCTTTGCCGCAGTAGTGCGAGTCGAAAGTTTTGCTGTTTCACAAATGCGTTTTGCTACCCCCGAACCAACTCGCGAAAAACTCCCGGTGAGAAACTGGCTGAGAGTAAGTTTTGGATTGTCCTGCAGCATCGTTAAGAGTCTGCCAAGTTCAATGCCGTAGGGGTGAGGTTTGATCTCCTTGGGTTCTGGTGGAAGGTCTTCGCTCGATCGTTCAAATGTGCGTTGCACTCCGTCCGGTCCAAGAGAGTGGAAGCGAGCATGCGGATTGGAGATAGCGGTCTGCTCAAGATATTCATCAACGCTTCCGCGACCACGTTGATATTTGGATTCCAGTTCGATGGTTACTCGTGTTCCATGGTCGATTGATTCCCCATGGGTGTTTTCACCAACCCATTCGATGCCATGTTTCGTCATGAGATCTTTGCCAGCTTTTCCCGGTGGCAGATCAATTCCTTCTCCTCGACCGTTGAGAATTTCTGGCTTGTTTACCTTCGTGTCGATTCGTAGCTCGTAGTAATGAGCAGGCAGCTTCGCAGAGATCTTTGAAATAATTTTTACAGGCTTTCCGGTTGTAAGTACGCCGTACATGCCCGCTGCGGAAATTCCAATTCCTTGCTGTCCGCGACTCATGCGAAGTCTGTGAAATTTTGAACCGTAGAGAAGTTTTCCAAAGATCAGAGGGATCTGTTTTGCAACAATGCCAGGACCATTGTCCTGAATGCTCACACGGTGACGATTGGGCTCAGTTTCCTCGATATGAACCCAAATTTCTGGAAGAATGCCTGCTTCCTCACAGGCATCGAGCGAATTGTCGACAGCTTCCTTCACGGTTGTGAGTAGAGCTTTTCGCGGTGAGTCAAAGCCCAAGAGATGACGATTCTTTGCAAAAAATTCGCTGACCGAGATATCACGTTGTCCAGCCGCAAGTGTTTGAGCCGTTGCTCGTCGACGGGTTGGTGCACGAGCAGAACCGTTGGAAGACGGCTTCGTCGAGCTCTCCGATTCAATGGATGCAACAGGCGGCTCATTATCCTGGCTAGATTCTGAACGCTGTTTTTTTGTAAGTGCGGAGCGGATCTTTGTGCGAGAGTGGGCCATTCAATACTCAGAGTGGATGTGGGAGTAGGAAATTATCTTTCGACTGTGATTTGAGAGATCGGTCTTGGCAAGGGGGGCGAAGTATAGCGGTTGTAGGGCCCAGAATGCTGCAAAGCTGTGTGATGGAGTGTGAAGATTTGGCTGTCGGGCAGAAGGGTCACTGCCCGTGGCAAAGAACTCATCCACGCAAACCGCATGCGTCGACGTTCTTACGAAGGCTGAATTGAGGAGATTCTCCGCAAAAAATGGCTGAATGTTTCACGAGGAGCGGAGCGGATTTTTCTCAATGTGTGTTCGTGTTGTGACAACAGATCGACCACTTTACGAGCGAGGTGAACATGCGTATGAGTTCCGTCAGGCCCAAAGCTGCTCTCTCCGTGGTCTGGGTTGCCGTCATCACGTTTGAAATTCTAGCGAGTGTCGGGGCGGTAGCAGTACCGATTGACGGAGGTACAGAAGTGCCTCCACCAGATGTTTTTTACAACTTTTATGTACCACCTGTGAACGCAGGAAATTATCCGGGCGCAGGCACACAACTCTACGTCTCACCGCGACCGGTGCCGCCGCGCATGGGGCATACGTGGAATACCTATCCACCTCTCATGCCGCACGAGTTTCTCTACAAGCATAAGCGTCGTTACATTCGTCCAGCAGGTGCAACCGGATTTCAAACTAATGTCCGTGCCTACTGGTATTAATTTGTCTACGAATTTTTCTGTCTGCCTTTTGAATACCTGTCTGCTGACCAATCCTCGGAGAGATGCATCAATGTCTGCCACAGTCGTGAAGGTTTTGTGTGTTGCCGTATTGGTCCTGTCGGCTTTTATGAGTCCCGTTCAAGTTGCAGTTGCAGGCGACGGATCTTATGCGGCGCAGAAACGATATTTCTTACGGAGTCAGGATCGCAGTTGGCATAGTGCGTGGTACGATCCCTCGGTTGGAATGCCGATGGCATTGGTCGTTCCACCAACGGCAGAATTTCAGTCACAATATTCGTGGGGTGTACCTAGTTCCAGAACACTTCCGATCTATCATCAGTTTTTGCGTCCCTCTCCGGGATCCAGAACAGTTTCTGGCAGAAGTCGCCTCCGTCCAACGCCGAAACAGCCGAGCGATACCGTTCAATTTGGAGTTGCGCCCGTACGCGGTCCGTGGTAGTGCAGGAAAAGCAACTCGGCTGTACGGCGTGGAAGCGGCGACAAGAAGACCCGATTGACACCGATTACGAGCGCGACGCAAGCCGTTTGCG
The DNA here is from genome assembly GCA_003669585.1 of Planctomycetota bacterium. GTDB lineage: Bacteria > Planctomycetota > Planctomycetia > Pirellulales > UBA1268 > QWOQ01. Next base: position 161,241 of record QWOQ01000011.1, read on the forward strand.
AGCAGTTGCGGCCCATGGACTTGCCGGGGCAAGTACTAAGAATGTCTGCCAGTGGCGTTTTGCCTCTGTCGATCGTCCGGTGTCTTCGAGTACACCCGCCAGATGCCAATGAGCTTCGGCGTAGTCTGGTTGCTGTGAGAGCACGCCCTCAAGTGCAGCGATCGCGAGTTCATGTTCGCCAAGTTCTGCGAGGACACAACCGAGGTTCGTGCGGGCTTCAAGATGGGACGCATCGAGTTCAATTGCCATGAAGTAACGTTCACGAGCTGCCGTAAGATCGCCGCTGCGATAGAGCAACTCTGCAAGCATAAAGCAGATGTGCGAGGTTGGTCCCTCAGCCTGCAAGGCTGCGCGAAGGGCTTCCCCAGCCTCAACAAACTGTCCTGCAGCTTCAAGCTCTGCAGCGATATCGAGAAGCTCGTCGCCAGATGGTCCGGGTGAAAAACGAGATGGAAATGGGAGACAGACATCTTCTCCATCACGAGAATCTTCATGGGAAATTGTTGAAAGATAATTGTCACACTTCGCTGGGGCGATTGGTTTTTCAAGAGTTTCCTCGGAAAGACCATTGGCATAAAAGTGAAGTTGTAACTGGCCTCCCGAGCCAACGAGTCGACCTCCACGCCGCAGGCTGAGTCGACGGCCATCAGCAACGATTCGATCAGTCATTTGCGCCGCCTCGGTCGCTCCACCAGCCGCCAAGCCCGAAAGCTTTGTATCAATTTCGCGCAGAGTGAGGCCCCCTCGCATCAAACGTATGAGTCCTCTCGCAATCAATAATTGTTCGAAGTTGAACCACGACAACGATCCAACGCTGCGTGCTGGTATCAGGAGGCCTCTTCGAACCCAGTGCCGCACTGCAGCCCTTGGAATATCCAAAACATCAGCCATGACGCCCACCGTATAGAGACGGCGCACATCACCATTCGCGTCAAGAGGTTCAACCATTCTCCAAAACAGATTTTCGTGAACAATTTCAGGATTTCCATCTCCAGAGGCAATCTGCACGGAAGCTCGAGCTGTTTGTTTTACAGATTCTTTTTCAGTTGCTCGATGATGATCTCCGAGCACAACAACATCGGTCAGTGGGTCGATTTGATCGACGAGCGTTCCCCCTTTGGTCTGGATGAGATGGCGAGCATCTCGAATGGTGGCATCGGCAAGGCGGCCAAAAACGGCCACTCGTTTGCCAGCAAGACTTTGGATGATGAGAGTCTGGTCGTCCATGACCGAAGTGCCCAAGGTGACAATAAATTCAATCGCGGACAAAATCGTTTTGTGAACGACTCAGCTCCGCAGCGTGCGTATGCTACCGACCCGGACGCAAGCACAACAAGCAATCTATTCAATTCGACCATCGGAAAAAAGCATCCAAACCCGAATGCCGATGCGAGCGAACGATTTGATCTGTGTGTCAGGAGTGGAGAAAATGTTGGGAGAGTGGTTCCCAAGATTTTTAAGCCACCAAAGACTCAGCCGCGAAAGGAGGGATTCAGAAAATCTATCAGGTCGCCAGATCAGGACGAGCAGTTGAATCAATTCCGGGAACGACTGAGGTATTTTCGATTGTTACGGGCTCTGGTTCAGTCGCTGGAGCAGCTGGTTCTACTGCCGGACCGAGGGCTGGAGCCGGAGTGGGGATCGTTTCAATTGGAGGCACAGCGATTGGAGAAGGTTTTTGAACTCTTACCCGACTGCTCTCATCACTGGAATCTGGATCAATATGTTTTCGGGCAGATTGCTGCCAGCCTTCGGTTGTCGTTGAACCCTTTGGAGCGATGGAAGAGGATTCACCGAAGGTCGCCGTTGGTTGATTCGATGGCAAGGATTTTGTTTCGGAACTTGCTGGCTTTGCCACAGAAGATACGGCAGGAGCAACAGAAGGCGAAGAAGAGGAAAGGGTCGAAGCGCTTACGTTTGGAATTGGATTTCCACATGAATCGATCGGAACACGGTAGACAACCGTGCGAGGAACTCGTTCGGTATACACAACGGGCGTTCGTTTCTCGACCACTCGCGGAACCTGCATTGTTCGTTCTTCGGTAACCATTCTGCACACTTGGGTAGTGACAGGCTCTACTCGTTCTTCAACAACCATGCGGCAGGTCGTGACCGGCACCTGACGCACTTGTTCTTCAGCAACCATGCGACATACCTGAACAGAAACCTTGTTTTCTATGCGTTCGACAACTTGGCGACGAGTTGTGACTGGCACTTGTCGAACTTCTTCCTCAGCAACCATACGGCATGTTTGAACAGGAACCTGCTGAGCAACTTGTTCTTCGACATAACGAACAGTTTGAACAGGTACTTTTCGTGTCATAACGCGTTGTACGTAGGTAGTTTCTGGAATCTGCACAGCAACTACATTTGGTCGATAGACCCGAGTGACTTGAGAAGTCGCCACTCCGGGAGTGCTCATCCATGAATAACCACCACGCTGCCAGATTGTAAGTCCTGTCAGGGGATCGATGACCCAACCACCGGGTATCCACTGCAAAAACGTCTGGCCTGGAATAACCACAGGCGTGGCTTGTTCGACAAAGCCACCTTGGTCAGCGTACGAAGTGCGATACGCCGTAACAGGTTCCGAAACCGTGTAGGATTCGTCTCGCTCGGATGTTTCATAGACCGGCTTTCGCACCACCGATCGCTGTTCCTGCATCGATGTTTCGTATACGGGTTTCATCACCGTGAAGCGTTCCTCGCGAGTCGATGTTTCAAGAACTTCTCGAGTAACGTCATAACTTTTGTCTTGAACCTGATTTTCCCACACCGGCTTCATCACGGTGTATCGCTCTTCACGCGATGCTGTTTCCCAAACAGGGCGGGACACGCTGTAGCGTCGCTGCGAGGTACTTGTTTCCCAGACTGGCTTACTGACGGTGTAAGTACGGGTGTCATAGGCTGTCTCATACTCGACGCGGTAGGCAGTCACACTTCTATCGTCGTACACAGTCTGGTAATCAAGACGGTAGGTTTGTGTGGCAGTTGGTGCCGACACCGCGTCCTGACAGCACTGCGCAGAAGTGGATGCTGGAATGAAAAACAAGACGCTCAAAACATCAACGACAACAATCGTATTCACGAGAACCAGTAATCGACGCATCTGCATGACTCCACTCACCAAGAGTTGAATTTTTCTTGTACTCTTCGGATTCGCTGCGGAACACCCGCCGCTTCCAATGAGCCTTCGAGACTAATCACAACCCTACGCAGTTCAAGCACCGCAAAGCCAGAAGCAGAAGCAATTTTCTGAAAAAATAAGGCTGAATCCCGCATCGTCGGCGTATTCCATCCATCTTCTCAGACTTTTCCAGCGATCAAAGCAGGAATTGTGAAGGTGCAGAAGTTACTCAAAGTTTTTTGTCGAGGAGGCGTCGACTCGTGCGATCGAGTGATTCAAGATTTTTGATGCGAAAGTCAATGGAGTCAGTGTCCGTGATTTTCACACCGTGCGATCGAGTCCGCACAATGCTATCCCGTTCTGGCACCTTCATGCGATGAAGCCCTCTATCAGTGAGAACCACCCACTCCGCTGGATCGCCTTCCCCGATCGACTCGATGCGAAGTATTTCAGGAACGAAGGAACTTATTTTAAGTTCAGCGTTGAGAATCGTCTGCTGCAAGGCATCTGTTTCGCGAACGGATGTCAGCCAGACAAGTTCCGAGCCATCGGCAGACAGAATAGCCAGAGGTCCTGTAGGGTCGGTAAGGGGGAAAGCTCGTACGACTTCAACGCCGTGATGCGTTTGCCCGCGAGCGTCGAGAAGATCGAGCCTTCCGTCCTCGCGTCTTGTCAGAGTGAAAGCAAGAAAGTTGTCCTTGCTTTCAGAACGAGGAATCATGAATCAGCATCTCCGCGAGAGAAAGAATCAGTTTCGACAGCAGGTGTATTCTGGGCATGGTAGAGACGCGCATAGAACCCTCCAACAGAAAGCAGTTCGTCGTGAGTACCGATCTCTACAATGCGTCCAGAGTCGAGCACAACCAGTCGATCAGCTCTTCGTAATGTCGAAAGCCTGTGGGCAATAGCAAGAGTCGTTCTACCAGTCACTAAGGTATCGATAGCGGATTGAATGATGATTTCAGTTTCCGCATCAACACTCGAAGTCGCCTCATCAAGCAACAGAATCGAAGGGTCGATCAATAAGGCGCGCGCAATCGAAATGCGTTGACGCTCTCCTCCGGAAAGAGAGCTACCACGTTCACCGACACGAGAGTCATAGCCACTTTGAAGATTGAGAATGAATTCATGAGCTCCAGCGGCTCGTGACGCCGCAACAATCTCATTGTGTGTAGCCTCAGGTTTTCCGTAGGCAATATTCTCGGCCACGCTGCCAAAAAAGAGGAACGGTTCTTGAAGGACTACGCCAAGATTTCTGCGATAGGCCTCGATACTAAGTTGTCGAACATCGATTCCGTCGATCGTGATTGATCCGCTCGAAGCATCGTAAAAACGGCAGATAAGATTAGCCAGCGTTGATTTTCCAGAACCGCTAGAACCTACCAATCCGATCATTTCACCCGGCTGAATCAAAAGATCGATGCCATGTAAAACTTCGCGTGATCCATATCGAAAATGAACCCCGGAGAGTTCAATGCAACCTCGTACGCGTCCGGGATCAATCGGGTTGACTGCCTCGGCAACGCTCGATTTGCGATCTAGAATTTCAAATATACGCTGCGCGCTGGCAGCAGCTTGCTGCGTTGCCGGAACCATTCGAATCATTGATTCAATACGTCCATAAAATCTGGCGATGTAGGCAAGGAATGCGGAAAGCGCTCCTACCGTCACGGATCCACCAAATACCAGCCACGCCCCGGACGCCCACACAATGAGAAGACCTGCCTCACTGAGCAAACTGACAAGCGGTCCAAAAAAAGCCCAGACCACATTGACGCGATCGGAAGTTTCTAGAATCTGATCGTTGGCTTCTTGGAAGCGTTCAATTTCACGCTGTTCCTGCGCAAATGCCTTCACGACGCGGATTCCTGGAATCGTGTCGGCCAGAATACTTGTCATGTCAGCCCAGGCGGCATTGAGTTGATTGAATCCACGACGAAGCTTTTTGCGAACCGAATAAATCAGCCAGACAAACAGTGGAAATGGCGCAAGTGTGACAATGGCTAAGGGTGGGCTGATCGATACAAGAACAAACGCGGCCAATACGATCAGCATCATGTTCGATATGAAATCGATTAAGTGAAGAGAGACGAAGTCATTGATTCGATCGGTGTCACTACCGATTCGCGACATCAGGTCTCCGGTGCGTTTTTCGCTGTAAAAATCGAGCGAAAGTCGCTGCATATGTGCATACGTGCGAACCCGCAAACTGGCAGCGAGTCGTTCGCTTACCCATGCCAGCGTCCAAGACTGCGCCCACGATAGAAGCCATGCCACCACCGAGGCGATCGCAAGCCCACCGAGGTACCACCAGACTAAAGTAAAGGGAATATCCTGTCCCAACTGTTTTGGGATGAGTACTCGATCTACCAGCGGCATTGTCAGATACGGAGGCACCAGGCTCGCGGCAGTGCTTGCAAATGAAAGAAGGCAACCCAGTAACGCGATGGGAGCGTGCGGTCGGGCAAAGGCGAGGACTCTCAATAAGGCTCTTAATGCAGAGATTGAGGTCTCAGGAGTAGCAAGGTCGAGGTGATCTGCGGCCTCTTTGGTTGAAGTGAAATCAGATGTTGAAGCAGAAACATCTTTTGCATGCGCTGTCGAGTGGCTTCGCTGATCAAACACATTTTCAAGCACATGCACGCTCGATCCGCATGCCGCTGTGAAGAACCAGCGCGCGATCACGCGTTCCGAATCAAACAGTTCAATTCTTCCCAGCGAACCTCGCAATCGAACGTCCAATGAATGAGACGGGGCAAGTCGCCAAGAGAAGGTCTCTTTGTGAAGTGTCAGTGATGGGGATTGTGAGTGCCATGCAGGTTGATCCGCAAGCAGTCGAACATCGGTCAGAATGATTGTTTTGTCAGCGAAGTGAAGCTGCGAATCGAGATCGATCCGGCAACTCACTAGCACCCTCTCCAAGGAGTCGAGCGAGAACCGGCTGAAGCTGGAATTCTCGAAAGACGAAATCTGAGGGGTGGCGGGAAAGAGGGGTTGCAAGGGAAAAGAAAGTAAAGACCTAGGAAAAAAGTAAAGAAATGCCGAAAAAAACGATTTTTAGTGGGTTTTTTAAAAGGGCAGAGGCTTTCCGTGGCTTGCCGATGTTTTCTAAAGTAACATCCTTCGATCCTTGCGGCTCTTTATCAGCAATGATTGTTCGAGCATCATCCGAAGTTACGCGTTGCATTGTCAAATTTTCTATGAATCGTTTGAGCGGTTCAATTATCGAAGGTCATCCAACGGCGGAATCGCCCACAAGCGATCATTGCTTCAAGTCTCGGCACGAGAAATGCTTTTGCAATATTCGTAAAACTATTTTTGATTCACATTCAACCGTTCATACCGTAAAGTGTCCGTTCACCTTGAGTGCAATCGATTCTCGATGGAAACGCCTTGCGATCAAAAAAAGAAAATCCTGGTTACGGTTTGAGAAACTTCGATTGGAGTATGGTTCTGAAAAGTTGATTCGAAACAATTCTAATTCCTTCGGAAGTAGATCATCTTTCGCGAGTGCATGCGATAGTGCGCCACACAGCGGAAGTGATCGATCAGCCGATCTTATTCGTTTGGCACAGTTCATGGCCCCCTTGGCCGTTCCATCTTTATATCCCGCCGCCGACTCTGATCTCTCTGCGGGACGGGCAGTCGGCTTGTTGCGTCCAACTTTTTTTGCACGCGCATCGTGCTGTACATGGAAGAAGTTGTTTGACGCTGCCGCAGCGTGCTCGCCCCCGAATTGTAAAAATCGAAGACCGTACGATTTTTCTTCAGGTGAGAAACAAGCGATATGGTTCACCGTTCAAAATCATCGAAGTCCGAGTGCTCTGTCACCTGATCTTTGTTTCCAGAAGAAAATCCAGCCAGTTTCCCACTAAGTTCCTTCCCACCTTTTTCGGAGTTTCACCGCAAACAGGATCGTTCAAGCGACGCGTTTGGACGGTCTGATCGCCTTCACGGACTGCCTCCGTTATTGTCTTCCGAAGTGTTTCGGTCGATGGACGGCAGACCGAATCCCAGCCCCCGCACGCGTCTGCGGTGGGTACGAAAACATCAGCTTTCAGTCCATGGAGATCGAAAAGCTCAAGATTCTTCGGGGTCCCAATCAGTGGGCCAACTTCCCTGTTCTCGAAGCCTGGGTTGACCTTGGTCGATTGGAAGACTTTCCATCGAACACGCTTCCGGGCTTTAACGAACGCTTAACGGCGTGGCTGCCAACAATGATCGAGCACCGTTGTTCTGTTGGAGAACGCGGTGGCTTCTTTCAAAGACTTGCAAATGGCACGTGGATGGGACACATCCTCGAACATGTCTGTCTTGAACTGCAGACGCTCGCCGGCTCGGTCGTGGGCTTTGGAAGAGCGAGAGAGACGTCTCGGCGAGGCGTCTATCGTGTCGCAGTCCAATACAAAGAAGAGCGATTTGCGGTTGAGTGTCTTCAGGTTGCCAATCGATTGTTGGAGTGCGCGATTGCTGGAAATGAGTTTGACGTTACGGCTGAAGTTAAAAGGCTTCATGGTCTCCTGCTTGAAGAACGATTGGGGCCAAGCACGCGTTCGATCGTTGAGGCAGCAAAAGCACGTGGCATTCCTACGACGCGACTCAATAAAGGATCTCTGGTGCGATTGGGACAAGGGAGCAGACAGCGACGAATCATTGCCGCTGAGACCGATGCCACCCCCGCGATTGCCGAAGCGATTGCTCAGGATAAGGAACTCACGCGCGGCCTTCTTTTTGAGTCAGGAATTCCGGTGCCGGAAGGTCGGCCGGTGGCCAGTGCCGAGGAAGCTTGGGAAGTTGCAGTCCAGATTGGAGTGCCGGTCGTCGTGAAACCCAGATTTGGAAATCAGGGACGCGGCGTCAGTGTGAATCTTTTTACGCGAGAAGAAGTTGAGCGAGCATGGATATTTGCTCGCGAGGAAGGCACAAGTGTTGTCGTCGAGCAGTTCATCAATGGAGGCGATTACCGTCTTTTGATTGTTGGTGGGGTGCTTGTGGCTGCTGCGAGAAGGCATCCCCCAGAAGTGATTGGAGACGGTGTATCCACCACAGTGCAACTCGTTGCACTGGTAAACAGCGATCCACAACGCGCCGGCGACCATACAACGGCACTCAGTCCGATTCTATTAGACGATGTGGCTCTCGGGGTGCTCGCCGATCAGGGAGTCAATCCTGAAAGCGTTATCGAGTCGGGACGAATTATTATGCTCAGACGAAATGCGAATCTGAGCACTGGTGGTACAAGCGAAGACATTACGCAACGAGTTCATCCAGAGGTTGCTGCGAGAGCCATTGAAGCAGCCAGAGTGATTGGACTGGACGTTGCCGGTGTTGACATCGTGGTCGAAGACATCTCGCTTCCGCTTGAATTGCAACGCGGGGTAATCATTGAAGTCAATGCCGGTCCGGGCTTGCGTATGCATCTCGAACCAACGATCGGTAGTCCTCGCGATGTAGGATCAGCCATTATAGAAACCCTCTTTGAAGCAGGAGATGAGGGAAGAATTCCGGTTGCCGCAGTCACGGGAACCAACGGAAAGACAACTGTGGTTCGGCTCCTGAGTCACATGGCATCCTCTGGAGGTGCAATAGTCGGTACGACTTGCACGGAAGGAATATGGATTGGAAAGCGACGCATTGATTCGGGTGACTGCAGCGGCCCGGCGAGTGCCCGGCGAGTGCTTGCCAATCCTTCTGTGACGACGGCCATTCTCGAGACGGCACGCGGAGGCATTCTTCGAGAAGGACTTGGTTTTGATCGATGCGATGTTGCCGTCGTTACTAATATTGGTATTGGCGATCACTTGGGAATGGAAGAAGTCGATACTGTCCAACGACTGGCGTACGTGAAGAGTACTATCGTCTCGGCAGTGAGCTCAAAAGGATCGGCAGTGCTCAACGCTTCCGATCCTCTCGTTGTGGAGATGGTCCGCTGGTGCAAAGGTTCGGTGGTCTACTTCAGTACCGACCCTACATGCCCAGTGCTTGTTGCACATCTGGCTGAGGGAGGCCTTGCAGCCACTGTGCGAGAGGATTTTATCGTGCTGTGCGACGGCCCTCGTGAAACAAGACTTGCCAGCCTTGATCGTGTGCCACTAGTGCATCGAGGAATGGTTCGATTTCAAGTTGAGAACGTGTTGGCAGCCTCGGCGGCAGCGTGGTGTCTTGGTGTCCCACTGGAGTTAGTGCGGGGTGCTCTTGAAAGTTTTGACGCAGGCACCAACGGTTCACCAGCACGATTTAATATCGTGGATATCAACGGTGCATCGATTGTGGTTGATTACGGGCACAACGCATCGTCTCTGGAAGAAATAATTTCCGTGCTTTCTGTCATGCCTCATGAACGCCGCACCGTGATCTACTCGGTTGCAGGCGATCGACGCGACGAGGATCTGAGGACGCAAGGGGAACTGCTGGCCGGGGCATTTGAAAGAATTGTAATTTACGAAGATGCCTATATTCGGGGTCGCAAGCCGGGTGAAATTACGGCGATTCTTTCCGAAGGAGTGCGTCGAAAAGAAACATCTGCTCGACCGATTAAGATTGAATCAGGGCATGGGTGGAACGAATCAGCGTCACGCGTTCTCGATAGCGTCCGTCCGGGAGATCTGGTGCTTCTTCAGGCCGACACGGTCGATGGAACGATGGAATGGCTGGCGGAATCGTATCAAGGGCGTCTTCGAGAGACGACACTTGATGAAGCGATTGGAGTTCCAGCAGGCGTTCACAATCGCATGCCTGCTCATGGAGATCCCGTGGAGGTGCGTTGGGGTCGGCTGGGCAGGGAACTCGTTGCGACTCGTAGTTTTTCAAGTGGTGAGACTGTTTTGAAATCCTGGGGTCCAAAGACGCTCAAAAGAACTCGTCATTCCATGCAGGTCGATACAGATACGCACATTGTTCCCGACGGCGCAATGACATTCGTGAATCATTCATGTAATCCAAACTGTGGCGTTATCATTCGAGCGGGTGTTGAAGAAATTGAGGTTCGAACGATTCGATCCATTCAAGCAGGAGAAGAGATTACTTTTGACTACGAATCTTTTGAACGCGAAGTGGAGTTCATCAAAGGACCGTGCCTGTGTCAGGCCCTCAATTGTCGTGGACGAATCGTAGGGCACAAAAATTTACAAGGAGATTCAAGCGTTCGGGCGGAGGAGTTTGTGGCAGAATACCTACGTACCTCACCGGTGAATGCGCCGTTTAAAAAGTAGGTACGAGTCTTCGTTTCGTGTCTATTTTATGTCAAATAGGAATACTATTTAAGGCCTGGTTTTCGATCAAGAGCACCGCGTACACCAAGCTGCTCTGGATGTCTTGCAATCTTGTCGGTGAACACTCGCACATCATCGACGATGGGTCGCAGTTCTTTTGAGATGCGATTAATGTTCGCCGCGGCCTGCGCGAGCTCCTCGTAAACCTGCGGATCTTTTACAAGACGGCCAATGGTTCCATCGGATTGGTTGAGCGCCGCAGCGAACTGTCCGGCCTGAGAAAGCACTTCGTCAAGGCGACCAATCGTCTTGTCGAGTTGCATAACCATCTGTTCACCGCGTTCACCAAGTGGTTTTGTCAGTCCTTCGAGATTTCGAAGATTTCTGTCAGCGGAATCAACTGTGCTTCCAATGCCCTTAACGGTGGACTGCAGATCGACCATTAACTGCGGAAGGCCGTCAATTGTCTGACGGATTTTTTCTCGGGCAGCAGGATCACCGATAACATCGTTGATATTAGAAAGAGCCTTTCCAAAAGAATCGAGAACCATCTCGGTTTTGGCAACCATTTGGTTGAGGTGGTCATCTTCGCCAACGAGCACTCCATCGAGAGTTGTTGTGAGTTTTGCAACACCATCACTGGCCACGGTGAGTGATTCTAGGGAGAGAGCAAGTTTTGGTTCGAGTGAGGCAAAGAGCTCTAATGGATCTCGAGAAGCGAGCCCGTCGAGTACCTCATCCTCTTGGATTCGCTGGCGAGGAAGTGTGACGCGGCCCGTGACAAGAGATATCTCGGAATCGCCGAGAATGGTTCCATTGATGCGAGGCTGTTCATCGCGATAGACCGGCACGAATGAATCGATATCAGCCACAACCGTGACACCGCCTCTCTCGTCGAGCGACACTGTACTGACGCGACCGACCAGAATCCCATTTTTTCGAACAGGCGTTCCGGATGAAATACCACGAGCGTCAGAAAAACGCATTCGCAGTGGGTATGTTCCCTGCACCAGAGAAGGTAGGTCGCCAAAGAGCAGAATCAGAATTCCTGCAATGATGGCCGTGGCGAGAACCATGACGCCGACACGAAACTGCATGACTCGATCATTCATAAAAACTTTTCGTGAAAAGTGGATTTATTGTCGTGCGTGTGTGAGTTCAGAAGAGTGCTGTTCGCCAGACGGATGCTCTGCTTGTTCGTCGCGGAGTTCCATGAGCCTGGCTCCAGCTTTTCCGTCAACAAACTGTTTGACGCGATGATCGCTCGATCGATCGAGTTCGGCAGGTGTCCCGTCAAATACAATTTGGCTTTCATTCGGTTTGAGCCGCGAGAGTGGATAGAGCATCACGATACGATCGCCCACTTTTCGAGCAGTTGTCATGTCGTGAGTAACGACAATTCCAGTAACCGGCATGCGTTTGCGCACTCGGACAATGAGTTCATTGATGATGTCGGTCATGATTGGATCGAGTCCGGTCGTGGGTTCGTCGTACAGCATGATTTGAGGACTCAGGGCGAGAGCTCTTGCTAAACCAACTCGCTTCCGCATTCCACCCGAAAGTTCAGCGGGTTTCTTGAAGGCAGTCGCTTTTGAAAGACCGACCTCGGAAAGGAGTAAATCGATTGCCAGTTGAATCTCGAGTGGGCTTTTGTGAGTGTGTTCACGGAGTGGAAATGCAATATTCTCAGCAATCGTCATGCTGTCGAAGAGGGCTGCCCCCTGAAACACAAAGCCAAATTGAGTTCGCACCTCTGACAGTTCTCGTTCTCCCATGGATGCGAGAGAACGACCCGCGAATCGCACTATTCCGTCGGTGGGCTGTACCAAACCGATGATTGATTTAAGGAGCACGGTTTTTCCGCAGCCACTCTCACCAATGATCACAAGGGTCTGGCCCGTTGGAATACTGAGCGAAATTGACCGCAGAACTTCCTGCTTCCCAAAACGCACATGCAATTTTTCCACCTCGACCAACGATGTTCCTGGTGTCGAGACATTCGAAACTGTAGTGGAAGCTCGGGTGGGATTCATAAAGAGTGAAACACAATCATGTTTGTAGGAAATAACGTTACAAAAGTTTTCGAGGACCTTCGGGTTGAAGTATGTGGTGAAGATGATCAAGCCCAATTCCCAAAAATAAATCGAGTAACAAAATAAGCACAAAGGAATGAACGAAAGCATTGGTCGCCGCACGTCCAACGCCTTCTGCCCCGGGTTCGCAGTTAAATCCACGATGACAACTCACGAGCGCGATCGCGGCACCGAAGAAACAGCTTTTAAAAATTCCCGTCATGAGATCGAAACCGTCGACATATTCGCGAGAGTTGTGCCAGTAATGGTGATAATCAACACCAAGCAGCGCGCTGGAATAGAGATAACCGCCCAGCACTCCCATGAAGTCGGCCATGATGGTCAGTGTTGGAATGAGGAGAAGGCAGGCAAGAAAACGGGGCACCACAAGATAGTAGATAGGGTTGGCTCCCATGCTCGAAAGAGCATCGATTTGTTCGGTCACTCGCATTGTGCCGAGTTCAGCTGCCATCGCACTTCCGACACGACCGGCGAGCATTGTGGCGGCAAGTACAGGGCCTAACTCCCGTACGAGCGAGAGATTAATCACCGCACCGAGACGGGTTTCAAGACCGAGCGCCCGAAACTGTGAAAAACTTTGTACCGCGAGAACCATGCCGATAAACATGCCCGTCAAAGCGACCACAGGAAGTGACAGCACGCCTATTTGATAGAGACTCGGAAGAAGAACATCTCGTCGTGGTCGACGATAGAGAAGCCATGCAAAAGTGCGGAGCGAAAAAATTGCAACATCACCAACAGCAGCGACCCGATCAAGAACAAATTCTCCAAGATCCGTGATCCTATCCGCCACCCAGTCAGTGGGCCCGACGCGAAGCGGTTCTCTGTGAAGAGGCTGTAGTTGGGTAATCGACATCGTCTTGAAACTCCACCATCACTTTTGGCTCATGCCTTTGTGTGATCGACCGTAAGGGTTCATTCGTCGGTGTAGGAACCGGGACTTGAAGCACCTTTGACGATTAAAATGAATACGTCCCTAATTCGCTCCATTGAAGAGAAACAGCGAAGGTGGGAAGAATGGTGAAAAGAAAACTGCACAGAATATGGAAGACAGGGTCTGATCGCAGAAAAGCGATGCCCTGCTTATGACGCCACAAACGGCAAATAAGTACGTGACGGATGATTGATTGAACGTCTCTTCTCAGACCGCAGGAGACTCGCTCGCTTCAGGCGCAGCAGATGCCTCAACAACCGGCTCCACAGTCACGATGCCCCGGAAGACCAGTTGCTTCTTGCCGGCTACTTCAACGCAGTCAACTTGAATCGTATCTTTCCCGATGAATTCGCCCTTGAGAAGTTCCTCCGAAACAGGATCTTCGATGTAGTTTTCCAAGGCGCGTCGCAGCGGTCTTGCGCCAAAATCAGTATCAGACCCCTTTTTAATAAGAAATTTCTTAGATTCTTCGGTGAGATCCAATTTGAGTCCACGTTCACTCAGCCGCTCGCGAACTTTGGCAAGTTCGATGTCAATGACTTCTTTTAGATCTTCCACGGTGAGGTGATGAAAGACGATTACGTCATCAACACGATTGAGAAACTCAGGTCTAAAAAACTTTTCAATTCTTTCATTCACACGACCCTTCATGCCGTCATAGCTAGAGTTGTCGTCTGGCTTTTGAAATCCAAAAGAGGATTCATTCTTAATCGCATCGGCACCGGCGTTGGTGGTCATAATCAAAATCGCATTTCGAAAGTCGACATTGCGACCAAAACTGTCGGTGAGTCGGCCTTCCTCCATGACTTGAAGCAGCATGTTAAAAACATCCGGATGCGCTTTCTCAATTTCGTCCAGCAAGACCACAGCATAGGGTCGGCGGCGGATTTTCTCAGTGAGTTGTCCACCTTCTTCGAAGCCCACGTAACCGGGAGGGGCTCCAATCAGACGACTGACGTTGTGTTTCTCCATGTACTCGCTCATGTCGATTTGAATGAGCGCCTCAGAGTCTCCAAACATGAACTGGGCAAGCGCCTTGGCGAGCAGCGTTTTTCCAACACCAGTCGGGCCTGCAAAAATGAAGCAACCAGTAGGCCGCTTTGGATCCTTGAGTCCAGAACGACTTCGACGAACAGCCTTTGAAATACTTTTGATGGCTTCGTTTTGCCCCACGACTTGCTTGTGAAGTTCACCTTCCATATTCATGAGTCGCTGGCTGTCCTCGGTACTCATGCGAGTCAGAGGAATCCCGGTCATCTTGGAAACAACTTCTGCGATCACTTCTTCATCCACAACTCCATCAGCTTCGCGGGATTTGTCTCGCCAATCACGAGTGAGTGTTTGCTTTTTCTTTTTCAGTTTGTCAGCTTGATCACGAAGTGCGGCGGCTTTTTCAAAATCCTGATTGGCAACGGCCTCTTCTTTTTCCTTGTTGAGCCGTTCGACCTCATCGTCGAGTTCCTTCAAATCTGGCGGCTTGGTCATCGCCTTGAGTCGTACTCTCGCGCCAGCTTCGTCAATAACGTCGATTGCCTTATCAGGGAGGCATCGGCCACTGATGTATCGACTCGAAAGCTCCACGGCGCTCACCAACGCCCCGTCAGTGATCTGCACACGGTGGTGCGACTCGTAACGATCGCGAAGGCCTTTGAGAATTTCTACTGCCTCGGTTTTCGTGGCTGGTTCGATCATGATGATCTGAAATCGACGATCAAGCGCAGAGTCTTTTTCAATGTACTTGCGATATTCATCGAGCGTAGTTGCTCCAATGCACTGAATTTCACCTCGGGCAAGTGCCGGCTTCAGAACGTTTGATGCGTCGATTGCGCCCTCCGCGCCACCGGCACCGACGAGCGTATGCAATTCATCAATAAAAAGTATTGTATTTTTTGCGCGTCGCACTTCATTCATGACAGCCTTGATACGTTCTTCAAACTGACCACGGTATTTGGTTCCCGCGACCATCATCGCCAGATCAAGAACCACGATACGGCGGTCTGCCAAAATTTCGGGAACATTTCCGTCGACCACTCTTTGCGCAAATCCTTCGACAATTGCTGTCTTGCCAACGCCAGCCTCGCCGAGCAGCACAGGATTGTTTTTTGTACGACGGCAAAGAATTTGAATCGCACGTTCAATTTCCTTTTCACGACCGATCACGGGATCGAGTTTCGACTGGCGTGCCAACTCAGTCAGATCCCGTCCAAAACTATCAAGTGCGGGAGTTTTACTTTTCCCAGCTTTGGGAGTTTCACCTTGAGCAGTAGCACCGGCTGTTGCGCGTCCAGCAACGCCTCCTCGCTCCCCGCCCTCGCTTTCCATTCCATGTCCAAGCAGGTTAAGCACTTCCTCGCGAACATCCTCGAGCTTGAGGCCCAGATTCATCAGTACTTGCGCGGCCACACCTTCCTGCTCACGGAGTAAACCCAAAAGAATGTGCTCAGTGCCGACGTAATTGTGATTCAAATTACGAGCTTCCTCCATGGAATATTCAATCACTTTCTTGGCGCGAGGAGTTTGAGGAAGCTTTCCCATCGTCACCATATCGGGGCCGCTCTGGACGAGCTTCTCAACTTCCATCCGAATTTTTCGCAGGTCGATATCAAGGTTCTTAAGAACGTTGGCAGCAACTCCACTTCCCTCTTTAATAAGCCCGAGAAGAACATGTTCGGTGCCGATGTATTCGTGGTTGAACCGTTGGGCTTCTTGGTTGGCCAATTGCATGACCTTGCGGGCCCTATCGGTGAATCGTTCGTACATCAAAAGTCTCCCTGAGGTTCATTGGCCGTTGGGCGGCCGAATTCAATACGGATAGAGTCTGTGTCTACTGTTCTTTTTGGATCGATCGGAATTGATCCTTGGTCTTATCCTACGACATTCGAACTATAGTTGGTTCGATCAAAAATCGAATGGTCTGTCACGGACGACTACAAATCAAACAACTTCTAACCCTGAAAAATAGAATTTTGTATCCGCTTTTCCATCGACGTGCCAAACTGGCAGGCCACGGCGGCATGATTCTTCGTAGTCCGCAAATGGTACGCCAAACAAGGTAGTATTTTTTTGAATCCCCAATCTGGCGATGTACAAAAGTGTCCGTCCGATGGCCTCTTGGGCCAACCCTCACAGCCCCTGCCCGGGTGCAAACTGATTTTTGTATTCCCGCATCTTTTTTCGACGGAAAAATTTCTGGTCACAAGAGCGTGGAAGGGGATTCTACAGGTTATCAAAAAAGTTTCTTACGCAGCTGCATTCTGGATATCTTCTTCACGCTGTGGTTCCAGATTTTCTTGACCAAGTTCTTTGCGAGCGAGTGGATTGTTTGTTTCGGAAGTATTCATTTGGAGGCTGACTGCGGAACGATCAAGAAATGAAAGTTCACGAGCAATTTCAGTCGCCCAAATCTTGCCTGAATCACTCCGCCGGAGTTTGTGGAGTGCTTCTCGTGCTTCCCTCACCCGATCGACGCGTTTAAGAAGGGATGCCAGCAAAAGTTGTGCCTCACCGTCGGTGGGAGAGTGAATCAGTAGTGTTCGAAGCGTTGTTTCAGCAACGACCCAATCCCGTGAAAGATAGGCGTCCCTCGCTTGAAAAAATAACGAATCGCTTGCGTTGTCGCGAGACAGAAAATGAATGGGCAAAGCGGTTGGAAATGCAGAGATTGCGGATGCAGCGGCAACAACCCAGACTGCGGCTGTAGCGCTCCAGAGCCCAAGGCCAATGTTCATCTCGACCAATTCGGTCCAGAGCCATGTGGTGGCAATCGCAGTATTCAAAGTAACAGAAAAAGCAATTGCAACAATCAGTCCGCCGATGCTGCCACGAAGCCAGAGCCACGGAAGGCCAGGCCAGAGAATCGTCAGATAGCGGAGCACATGCATGATCGGATTACCGATTTGGAAAAGTGTCAAATTCATCGGCGGAGCACAGACCGCTTCCGATGCCACGTCCCCAGAGTGTAGAAGTGTCGGTAGTAATTCTCCAAAGCCGATTTTGCCGTTGTTTTAAGGTTCTTGGTTCTAAAAGCGAATCGTTTTTCTTTCGAAGACAAATCTCTTGAGATACGAAGCATGGCGAACAATAACGATCAAGATCGAAAGAGCGACCCTGCTGCATGGCGAGCGATTGACGCTGCCGCGAATCGCGCTTCCGAGGCATTTCGCGTGCTCGAAGATACTTTTCGATTCATGCTCAACAGTCGATCCCTGACGGAGGATATCAAACAGCTGCGGCACGATCTTGCGGCTGCACTTCTCAATGTGGATCCGATCAAGCGAGTGCTTGCGAGAAATGTTCTGAGTGATGTGGGGACAGATCTCGAGGTCAAGGGAACGCTCGAACGATGCAACACGCAGGATGTGATTGCTTCCTCGGCTGCTCGCGGTGAACAGGCTCTGCGGAGTCTTCAAGAATTTTCGGCACTTTTGTCACCACAATGCGGTAGGGTCTTTGATCAACTTCGGTATCGTCTGTACACGATTGAACAGACATCAAGGGCGGTTGTCTATCATCAGGATCTCCTCGAGCGGATTGATCTGTGTGTTTTAGTTGATGGAGGAACCAACGAGACGGAGTTTTGTCGACATATTACGAGCCTCTTCGAAGCAGGGGTGAGCATGGTGCAGATCAGAGACAAAGTACTCGACACGAAATCCTTGCTCGATCGAACAAAACGAGCAGTTTCAATCGCGAATCAATTTAGCGCGATCGTAATCGTCAATGACAGAGCGGATATTGCCCTGGCCGCAGGAGCGAGCGGAGTTCATGTCGGCGCAGAGGATTTGTCGGTGCAGGAGGCTCAGAGCATGGTTGGGCTCGAGAAGCTCGTTGGTCGAACAACGCACTCTGCGATTGAGGCAACGGATGCACAGCGACACCGAGCGGCCTATATCGGTGTAGGCCCGTGTTACCCGAGTGAGACAAAACCATTTTCGCAGTTCGCAACGGCCGAACTTCTTTCGCAGGTCGCAAACAATCTATCGATTCCAGTATTTGCCATTGGTGGAATGAAGATTGACCATCTGGAAAGTATCTTTGCGACAGGTATTTCGAGAGTGGCCGTTGCTTCGGCAATCACTCGTTCGTCTGATCCGGCAACTGCGGCGAAGGAATTTCTTGCACGGCTTTCACGCAATCGTGAACGTCTTGCGAACGTCAACCGCTCGGGAGCGTTTTAAAAAAAGAAACTGTCGATGGATTCAGGATCCGATCAGTGCAGATTGTAGAAGTCTTTCAGCGCAAGATTCAATTGCGGGCTTGTTCAATCTTGAGGTTCTTTCAGCAATGCGACCACTTCCCGAGCCATGTCGGCTTCATCGCGACCACGGTATCCGATCCACACATTGCGAACGCGAGCGTCGGGACCAATGAGATATGTCGTAGGGAATGAATCAAATCCCATCAACTTCAGAAACGTTCGGCGCGTATTCCCTGATGAATCACTCCACGCATCCAAGCTCAAATGTACTTCGTGGAGGTATTGATTTGTTTCTTCTTTTATTTGCCTGAGATCGTCACTCGATTGGGTGCCGCAAGAAATAGCGATCAATTGAAATCGCGGTGTTTTTGAGAGACGCGACGCAATTCGTACAAGTCCTGGGAGTTCGCGTCGGCAGGGCGGGCACCACGTTCCCCAGAAATTGAGCAACGTAACTTTCCCCTCAAAACGAGGAATTTCTTGAGACTGCATCCCGAGAGGTTCAAGAGTGAGTTGCCCCACAAGTTTTCCAACAGCGGCGTGATTGTCTGAGGATGCGTTGGGGTTGCAGCCGACAAGAAAAATCGCAAGCAGAAGTCCGTGCGTCAGGTTTGTGCATGCAAAACAGCAAGACCGTTTTTGGAATCGACGCGGCAAAGAAAACAAGCTTCTAAAAAAACCATTGTGGTTCGATTGGAACGGCTTAGGTACTATGGAAATGTTCACAAATCTGGGTCTGTGTGACTGCGTCATGAGCTAGCCTGCCTTTGAGGTCATGAAAAAGTTGTGTGACAACGATGTTGAATCGCAGCATCGGAACTGGGCTCATTTGTCGCGATCATATCCTGCCGCTTTCTTCGATAGGAATGGACAACGGTACGAAATGTACGAAGTGGAACTTAAATTTGTGATTGAGAATTGTTCTGAAATAGAACAAAAGCTCACAGCCCTCTTTGCTCGCTGGTGCGATCCAATTCAGCAGATTGACCACTACTTTTCACATCCTTGCCGAGATTTTTCAAAGACGGATGAGGCACTTCGATTGCGTCAGGGAGGAGAACGAGTCGAACTGACGTGGAAGGGGCCACGGATCGATCAGAGCACAAAAACTCGTCAGGAACTGGAACTACCAATTGCCAATGGCCCCAACAAGGGGCTTGAAATTGTCGACCAGTGGACAGCGATGCTCTCCGCGCTTGGGTTTTGTCCATTTATACAAGTAGTCAAAACTCGACGGCCAGCACACGTGGACTGGGATGGAATTGGTGTGGATGTCGCAATCGACACGATTGAAAATATGGGTCATTTTCTGGAATTGGAAATCCGTTCGAAATCAGCCGAAATTCCGGCGGCACGTAGATGTCTTGAGTCATTGGCCAAGGCTCTCGGGTGCTCGCATCCCGAGAGACGGAGTTACGTCGAATGCATTCTTGCGGCAAGAGAGCCTGCGACCGGTTCGCTGGCAATCGTTCACGGCAGAAAAGAATCTTGAAGAGAGTGCACTGGTGCCATGGAGAAATTCGGATCCGCTGAATTGACTGTTCAAAAAAAATCGAACCGCCGCGATATCAGAAATATCGCCACGATGGAGATCTATCAGATCATCGTTCGAGTCGGATGGATTTTCAAAACTGAGACGATCATCATGCCGGCGGTGCTTGATGCGGTCGTCGACTCTGGATTGATGAGAGGCATGCTGCCGGTCATGAACCGTGGCGGACAGTCTGTGCCGCCGCTGATGTATGCACCGCATCTTGCAAAACAGCCGATAAAGAAGTGGGCGCTGGTGCGCACGAGCGTCGCGATGTCTGCCTGCTTTGCGGTATTAGCAGTGACGTGGGCTCCTCTGGCGGCCTCTCGTCCAGATCTCCTAGCACTTCTCTTTCTTTTGCTTTATGGATTGTTTGCCGCCGCGAACGGACTCAACCTTCTGGTTGTCGCATCTCTTCAAGGAAAGCTCGTGTCTCCTTTGCATCGTGGAAGAGCAATGGTTGTGTCGGTTGCCATAGGGAGCATTTTGGCGATCGTGATGGCACTCTTATTTTTGGGACCGTGGCTGCATGATCCGGTTACTGGATTTCCAAAAATCTTTGGCATCACGGCCGTTCTTTTCGGAATTGCAGCAGTTGTGCCAGCATTCTTTGATGAACCAGCCGATCAAGAAGTTGATACGTTGGTCGAAAGGTCACCACATACGACGGAGGCGGTTGCTGAAAAAGCAACATGGATTCCGAAAAAGTTATGTGGGTTTCAAAGTGGCACTCGTGCAGCGGTAAATGAGTGGCGCACAACGCTTCAAAAGGATCGCGGACTTCGTAAAGTGTGTGTTGTTGCGGCAATGTTTTCGGCAGTGTTGATGCTCTTTCCGCACTATCAGGCGCTCGCACGGGATCGGCTCGGAACGACGCTCCAAAGTCTGTTGACGTGGGTGGTCGTTCAAAATGCATCTACAGGAATCGCCTCATTGGTGGTTGGTCCTTTGACGGACCGTCGTGGCACTCGAGATGTTTTGGCGTGGCTCGTGATTGGTTCG
Source organism: Planctomycetota bacterium (assembly GCA_003669585.1). Lineage (GTDB taxonomy): Bacteria > Planctomycetota > Planctomycetia > Pirellulales > UBA1268 > QWOQ01. The sequence goes on from QWOQ01000011.1 coordinate 182,336, forward strand.
AGTTTTACTCCACTGCTTGCTACGGTCTTGGCACAACTTCCGCACGAAATTGCAGGGGAACTCTTCTGGATCGTTTATGTGCCTTTGGGGCTCAATCCAATCACGCTCAAAATCTTTACGAATTACGCGTTGGAGTTGGCTCCATCAAAAAGTGAACATCCTCGATACGTGAGTATCGTTGGGGCTGCGATTGCACTGCCATTTGTTCTTTCACCACTCATCGGGGTGCTTGTCGATGTGGTCGGATTTCAGCAGATGTTCGTAGCTGGCACGCTGGTGATTGCTACTGGAGGCATCCTTGCCTTTGGATTGCCAGAGCCACGAAATCAGCTGAATACCTTGCAGGATATGACATTTTCTCGGAAATAGACTCTTTGCGAGGGTGTTTGAGATGGCGAGAATATTTTTAGTATTCGAACGCCTTGACCCGGGTGTCTTTACGGCACTACAACAAAATTCTACGATGGGTATAACAGAGCGAGTTGGTGTGAGTAGGCAGTTCAAAAGATCGTACGAGTGAGTCACCATGCACCTTCGACACAAGACAACTGCAACAGCTTTGCTGCTTCTGCTTGTGCAGTTCTCATCGCCAGTTATGGCGATGGTTCCTCGTTGCGGCTGGATTGGTTGCTGCGGACGCGAGGAGTGCGGTTGCTGTCAGAAACTGAGTGAAAACTGTTCTTTGACCACCGGTAAAAAGTTTGCTGGAGATCTTGAGCAAAAATTGGTTATCGAGGATTCGCCGGAATGCCCGATGTGTCGCAAGGCACTCGTTGACAAAAAAGCTTTTGCAGAAATGAACACGGCAAATCATTTGTCAGATGTGTTCTCGACTGAAACGACTTTATCTGCGCTGCAGAAATCGTGTTTCTGTGCCACCGGAACACGATCGGCATCATTTGCACAGCTGCCATCGGTGCATCGAATTGACCCCGCACCCGAGTGGGCTTTTGTATCTACGCTATCGCTGCCGATAGACAGGAATCTTTCGGGGGAATTTTATTCTGCGGAAAGTCATCATTCTCCGCCGATTTTTTCCTCGCGCGTGCTGCGAACAATGCGATGCGTCTGGACAACCTGATACGCGCATCAGTCCATCTTTGTATCGACAGGCTCTCGGCTTATTGTATTTGCTGAGGGTCGCTGATGATAGAAAATATTCCCGAGTGCTCCACTGGCAATGTGCGAGTGGCCTCAGAATAGAAGACTAAGATCTCACGCTTGTTTAAAGGAAATGAAAATGTCAAAGTTTTTCAAGGGTCTCTGCGCGGTCTCTGCTGTTGCTCTCGTTGTGTTTGTCGCAGGTGCGACTTTGGTGGCAGCACCAAAGGCAGCCAAGGATGTCAGTTGCCCTGTTTCTGGAAAGCCATGCAACGAGTCGCACGCAGTCGATTTTGCTGGAGGCAAGGTCTACTTCTGCTGCCCCAACTGCCCGAAGGCTTTTCAGGCTGACTCGGCAAAGTTTGCCGCGAAGTCACATCAGCAGATGGTTGCAACAGGACAGCTGAAGCAAATTGGCTGCCCAATCAGCGGCAAAGCTGTGAATCCATCGACCGTGATTGAAATCGGCGGCGCAAGCGTTGGTTTCTGCTGCAACAATTGCAAGGGCATGGCGGAAAAAGCTACTGGTGATGAGCAGGTCAAGCTCGTCTTCGGTGACATTTCCAAGAGCTTTAAGGCCGCTGGTAAATAGTTTTGTGTCCTAGATGAAAAAACACTCAACGAAAGCGTTGCGTGAGCGTTTCAAAGGCGCAGGTCGTCGGAATGCCGACGGCCTGCGTTTTTCTTTTGTCCTGCCTTTTTGTGAATTTTCTACGAACGAACTGATCTAGGGAGCATGATAGAAAACGTGGGATACTCGCCTTGTGAGAATAGATTCAAAGCGCGGAGTGAAAAAAAAGTATGAGAATCTTTTTTTCGGCAGGTGAACCTTCGGGAGACCATCATGCAGCCCTGCTCATTAAGGCGATTAGAAAAATCAATCCGAAGGTTGAATGCAACGGATTGGGAGGACCTCAGATGGCAGCCGCAGGGTGCCATCTGATTGACGATCTTACGGCGCTTGCCGTCATGTGGGTTTCGCGAGTAATTCTAAATATTCATCGTTTTTTTGAGTTCATACGACGTGCGGAACGAAGCTTTATCGACCACAGACCTGATGTAGTGGTGCTCATCGATTATCCGGGTTTCCACTGGTGGTTGGCATGGAGGGCGAAGCGTCATGGGATCCCCGTGATTTTTTATTGCCCGCCACAGATTTGGGCGTGGGCCAGTTGGCGTATCGGAAAAATGCGACGCTTAATCGACCATGTTCTTTCGGCACTGCCCTTTGAACATGCTTGGTTTGCATCCCAGGGGCTCAAAAGCTCTCTCGTGGGACATCCTTTTTTTGATGGATGGAAAGCTGAGACGATCGTTCGGCCAGCGCATCGGATGCTTCTTCTTTTACCGGGCTCACGAAGACAGGAAATCGATGCAAACCTGGAATCAATTTTAGAAGCTACGACCATTATTCAATCGCAGGTACAAGACCTCGAAGTGGTGGTCGGAGCATTCTGTGATCGGCATGCAAAGCAGATCCAACAGGCGATTGCACGTCGTGGTCTCGCGGTGCGGATTGAGGTTGGTCGCACTCAAAATCTTATTGCACAGGCACACGCCGCAATTGCCGTAAGTGGTTCGGTGTCACTTGAGCTTTTAGCCGCGAGGGTGCCGACGGTGATCCTCTATCGCACCACGACCATTGGATGGATCATTCAAAGTTGGTTTCGACACGCCAAGTGGATCACGCTTGTGAATTTGCTTGCCTGTCGCGAGCCGATAGTTCCACTGCAACGGCGCATCACCGTTCCGAAAACTGTCGAGCGAGCTGATCCCGAAAACGTATTTCCTGAATATCTGGTCGTTCTTGATCCATCGGTGAGATTGGCCGAGCACGTTGTAGAATGGTTTCAGAACGAGAAAAAAAGATCGCTCGTGATCGATCGTCTCGATCAAATTGCAAAGGAGATCGGCCAGAGCGGTTCTGCTGAAAAAGCTGCCGATTATATCGTCGACGTTGCCAAGTCGATTCAAGAGACATTCACGGAGACTCGTATCAATGTCTCCGTGCAAACCTCAACAATCGAACGAGCAGCCTAGCGAACCTTGGCTGAAACGAGTGCAGAGACTTTCGCGGTATAGGACTCTTAATTTCTTCCCGCATTATTGTTGGAGATCGGCATGATTCTCAGCGAACCACAGCCCACGCAGGCTGATCTTCGGTTTCAGATTGCCGATATTCCGGTAAGAGTTTCGATTGGGTTCTGGGCAATGGCTGCTCTTCTCGGCTGGAATGTCTCCCAATCACTCGCCGAAGGTGATCAGCGAGCGATTCTTTATTATCTCATTGCCTGGATCGTCGTTGTATTCGTTTCAATTCTGATCCATGAACTCGGGCATGCGGTGGCCTATCGGGCGTTTGGTCAGTCAGCTCAGATTGTGCTTTATCACTTTGGAGGTCTTGCGATTCCGGATCGATCAACAGTTGGGATTCGAAAACCATGGAAACGATTACTCATATCGGCGGCAGGGCCGGGTTCACAACTGCTCCTGGTGGTGTTGGTGGTCATTGCTCTGCGGATAGGAGGCTACGAGTTTTCATTTCCAATCAGATACGTTGGCCACTGGCTGGGATTCGATCAAGGGCGACCAATCGATTCGGTGATCGCAAAAGTTGTGATCTGGCACCTTTTGTATGTGAATATTTTTTGGGCAGCGTTCAACCTCCTTCCTGTGCTTCCGTTGGATGGTGGTCAGATCACAAGGGAAGCGTTGGAATTGGCAGGTATTCAGGACGCCACTCGCGCGGCACAGATTCTGAGTATTTTCGCAGGGGCAGCAGTTGCCTGGTGGGCTTTTCAAAATCAGCAAACGTATGTTGCATTCATGTTTGTGATGCTTGCGGTATCAAGTTATCAAGCAGTAAACACAAGTGGTCCGCGATGGAGATGACCAAAAGAAGCAAGCAGTTCGATCTGAGTGCGTGAGCGTGCATGGCCCTGCAATCATTCGGTCTCCGGTCATTTCTTGGCACGCAGAAACAGACGACCGAATCATTTTACGAATGCGGGGGGCGTGTCTCAATTGTCGGCGTACGCACGTGACAATTGCTTACAGTACGGCGAGTGAAGGCAACGGGGGCTTTGCCGCATGTCGTGAGGCGATGGTTTCAACGAGTCGCTGGCAGATGGCTTCAAAAAAAGGTCGTGCGAGAGGATCATCAAAATTGGCTTCCGTGGTACCCGCGTCCCCATGCTCGCGAATTGGTATTTGAAGCGGAACCTCGCCAAGGAAAGGAATGTCGAGTTCCAAGGCAGTTCTTTTCGCTCCACCGGAACCAAAGATATTCCATCGCTTTCCAGTATCTGGACATTGAAAGAAACTCATGTTTTCAACCATACCGAGCAACGGAATGTTGACCTTTCGAAACATAGCGATCGCCTTCGTAGCATCTAAAAGAGCCACGTCCTGCGGGGTGCAGACAATCACTGAACCGGTCAGCGGAAGAATTTGCGAAAGAGTAAGGGCAATGTCCCCGGTTCCAGGAGGCATGTCGATTATGAGATAGTCAAGCGGTCCCCATTTCGTGTCGCGCAGCATCTGGGTAATCGCTCCATGGAGCATCGGCCCTCTCCAGACAACAGCTTCTCCCGGAGGAACAAGAAATCCCATCGACATGACAGGCATGGTACCGTGGAGCATCGGTACAATTTTTCCTTCTTCCACGGCGGGACGACCCGAGAGGCCCAGAAGATGCGGCACACTCGGTCCGTAAACATCCGCGTCCATCAAACCGACGTGGCAGCCTGCACGTTTGAGACCGAGAGCAATACATGCAGCGATCGTGCTTTTTCCGACGCCGCCTTTTCCAGAGCCGACCGCAATGACACTTTTTGCTTCAAGACCAATCTCACCAAGCTTTGATGGTGGACGTTCAAATTTCTCGATCTCAACCTGAATGCTCGCAGTGGGATATTGTGTCGCGAGTGCCTCTGCGATGCGGCCGCGAGTTTGCGCCCAAAGAGGTGCCGAATGCGAACACAAACCGATGACAATTTGTATGTTCGAGCCTGAACAATCAATCTTCAGAACTTGCCCTGTTTGTGTAAGAGGTCTTCCCGTTTCGGGATCAGAAATTTTCGACAAAAGAGACTCAACACCACTTTGATCCATTGACAATCTCCTCATATGCATTGTTTATTGAGATGGTTCGCTCACTCTGTCAGTCACCGGCAACAAGTTGAGCGAACTGACGACCGGAGCTTCTCGCGACGTGCGATCAGGCACTTGCGAAATGGTAATTTCACTCGAACTATGCATCGCGGATGATTTCATAGAATTCGATTGGCCGGGAATGGTACGGGCTATACTTCCTGCCCGGGTTGCTGATGCGAAGAGCCCTTGAGGTTGCAGGGTCACCATCACGAGCACCCCTGCACTCAGGAGCATTGCAAGACCAGCCGACAGGCCTCCATCTGCCTGCACACCACGCGATACGGGTTTAAAATACATCGCCGCGATCACCTTGAGATAATAGGCCGCAGCAATTGCCGCATTGAGAACGAGGGTAACAGCCAAACCAACAAACCATGTTCTGCGGCTTCCGAAGGACATCGGTGACAACCAATCGACCTCTAGGGATGAAACAACAAGCATGAGCTTCCCCCAAAATCCTGGAAGAGGAGGAATTCCAGCCAGGCTCAATAAAAAGAGTGTCATTGAAAAAGCCGCAACAGGATGCGCCGTTGAAAGACCGGCAAGATCGTCAATCGAGGAAACTTCCTCGCGAATGCGCTTAGAAATATTCCCGGGTTTCCATTCAAGCGCCTTATGTCCCAGGAAAGTAATGACCGCAAACGTTCCGACTGTCGCCACGATATAGGTCGAAAGATAAAAAAGTGTCGATCCCAGTCCATCGAGTCCCGCCCAGATACCACCAGACCCACCAGCGTCTGAACGCTGTCCATCACTTGCCGCTGCGACAGCAACACCAACGAGGAGATACCCTGCGTGGGCAATCGACGAGCAGGCAAGCAGCCTCCGCATATTTGATTGCACAAGTGCCATGACGTTGCCTATGGTCATCGTCAATGCAGCCACAATCACAAGTACTTTCCAAGACAAATCAAGATGCCATAACCCGGCCGACCCCACTGCCTCGCCTGGGGAACCGGTAGCCAGTGCAAGAAGTCTTGCGATGACGATCACACCAGCCACTTTTGGAAGCGTAGACAGTAACGCTGCGTTTCCAGGACTCGTTCCCTCGTAGACATCTGGGGCATAAAAATGCATTGGCACGGCTGCCATGCGAAAGGTCGCACCGGCGATGACAAGTGCCACGGCAATTGGAACGAGTGAAGTGGCGAACGATTCAATGGCAGGTTGAGAAGATCGCAAACGATCTGAAATCACAGCCAGACTTGTGGACCCACCGATTCCGTAGAGACATACGATTCCGTACAGGAAGAGTCCCGAAGCCATGAGTGAAAGATAAAAATATTTGAGACTCGCCTCTTGTCCTCGAGCATCGGTTCGGCCGGTAGCAAGCAGAATGTACGTTGGAATTGAAATGAGTTCGAGCCCAGCAAAAAGCAGGACCAAATCATCCGCAGCGCCCACAAGTGAAAGTCCACAGAGGAGGAGCAAGAATACGCCTCCCTCTTCGGTCGTCGAGGAATGACGTCTTTGACTTTCGCGAGATTGTCCAGCAAGCACGAGCGCCAAAAGAGCTCCGACGGAGAGCACCATCCAGCGAATGAATCCAGAAAAGAGATCAATCGCAAGCGGGCCCGAAAGGTTTGTATCAGCCGGTTGAAGCGTGGCAAAACCACCCGCCACGGCAATGCCAAGAAGAGCCGCCATCCACCCACTGCGAAACCCCAGAAACGCTCCAGAAAGAAGAATGACAATCGCAGCCGCAACGAGAGCCAACTCCGGAGCGATCAGAATAAACGTATTAAGCGAGGTGGTTGACTCGGTCATGGTGAAACAATCCGTGTGAGTTGATCGGAAGGAATCATTCGAGGACCAGTCAGCAGCAGACTGTGACGGGAAGAGAAAAAGAGGTTGGAAATATTTTGAGTTTCGTGAGAAGAAGCAGAAGGAAAGACGGAATCGGTTCTGGTCGTGACAGATTCTGAAAAAGTTTTTTGAGATGCCTTAACCCGTGCATCAAATACGTCACAGGATGCTCGAGTTGCGGATCGCACAGCACTCGACGACGGGGCAAGAAATGTCTGAGGAGTGATTCCAATCCAAACAACAAAAAATGCAAGTGGTGCAAGAGCCCCCCACTCCCACCATCGCAAGTCATCAATGGCCGTAAATCCGTGGGGATCTTTTTGGAGAGATGCCTGCGATCCCGAAGAAAGACCTGAAGAGCCTCGTTCTGCTCCAAAAAATACTCGTTCAACAGCCCAGAGCATGTACCAAGCACCAAGCACCACTCCGGCGACGGCCGCGAGACTCATCACCAGATAGAGAGTCTCCCAGTGAAGCGGAGCACCACGAAAGGAACGCTGAAACATGCCAATCAGAATCATGAACTCGCCGACAAAACCATTGAGACCAGGCAGTCCAATGCTTGAGAACGTGAAAAGCATGAAAAGAACAGTAAGCCAAGGAGCTTTTGAAGCAATGCCCCCAAGGTTCACAATGGAACGCGTGTGATATCGCTCGTAGATCATTCCCACCAGCGCAAAAAGCCCGGCGCTCGAAAGACCATGGTTGATCAACTGTAAATTAGCTCCTTCAATTGCCAGAGCATCCAGTGCAAACAGCCCCATCACGCAGTACCCCATGTGGCTCACGCTTGAAAAGGCAATCAATCGCTTGAGGTCTCGCTGCGCAATTGCGACTAAAGCGCCATAAACAATTCCAACGACACCAAGACTCACGAGCCAGGGAGCGGCCACGGCGGCTGCATCGGGAAGCATCGGAAGCGAGAATCTCAGGAATCCGTACATGCCAATTTTGAGAAGCACGCCGGCCAGATCGACGCTTCCGCCCGTCGGTGCTTCTACGTGCGCTAAGGGAAGCCATGTGTGTAGCGGAACGATCGGAACCTTGACGGCGAAACCGGCAAGCAACGCACAGAAGATCCACATCTGAAGCCACCCTGACTCAGCCGTCATGGGAATGGGATGGGCTGCGAGACCTGCTGTGAGCGTATCGATATCGAACGACAGTATCCCGGAGTGGGATGCATTCCAGAGAACAACTGACAGTAGACCGATAAACGTAAATACGCTTCCGGCGAGTGTGTAGATAAAAAACTTTGCCGCTGCACGCCGTCGATCTTCGTGTCCCCAAATGCCAATTAAAAAAAACAGTGGGACAAGAGTGAACTCAAAAAATACATAAAAAAGTACAACATCGCGGGCGGTAAAAACCCCGAGCATCGCTGTTTCAAGGATCAGCAGAAGCATGTAGAAACCGACCGATCGCTCCTTAATCGATTGCCAACTCACAAGCACCGCCGTCAGACTCAAGAGAGCAGACAGACCAAAAATCCAGAGCGAAAGCCCATCCAGTCCAAGTGAAAATTGAATATCAAGAGCACCGTCCACAAGCCAAGGAACCTGTACGACGGCGTATGGAGCGCCGACTGCTGCCTCAGGACTGTTGAGATAACGGAGGATCAGCCAGCCGGTGAGCACAAGTGTGACCACTGCCGTAACCACCGCGCTTTGTCGAACTGCAGATCGACCGCGAGCGCCGAGCACCCAGACTAAGAGCGATCCAACAATCGGCGTGGCGAGCACGAGCAAAAGATGTGTGGCAGGAGTGAGATCAAATGATGTCATCAGAATTTCCAAAAGCTTTTCGATTCCCGTTCACGCTAACCGCGCAACTGCCACACGAGGGCCAGCACAAGAGCCAGTACCCCGACAACACCAGCAACTGCGTATCGCTGAAGCAGACCCGATTGGAGCGATCGCAGCACGCGTCCAAGTGAAAACGGAACCCTTCCTACGGCATCGACGAGTCCATCAAGCACAGACGAGTCAAAAAAAGCCAGAAGTCGAGCAATGAATTCGAGTGGACGAACTACCACAAAAACGTAAATCAGATCGATATAAAATTTGTTTTCAAAAAGGGTGCCAACAGGACCGAGAAAGCGTTCTATGTGCGGCCCATCACTGCGTCGCCCTAAATGTGCAATCGCCGCAATTGAAATACCCAGTAGGGATGCAAGAGTTCCTTGAACTGCCAGATCAAGATGAAATACATGCGGCACCGCGGTTCCAGCGACGCTCGGTGCAGCCAGTGAAGGCGTGGAGGCAAGAAAAAGTGAGAGGGATTGTGTTCCAAAAATCCAAATCCCAGACACTCCTGAAGCGATGGCCAGAAGCACCAACGGCCCGGTCATCGTCGGTGGCGATTCGTGTGCATGATGACCAGCCTCGTGGGGCACACGAGTCGGTCCGGTGAAGGTCATGAAGAAGGCTCGGAATGTATAAAAAGCTGTGAGTCCTGCGGTGATCAAAGACATCCACCATAAAATCTGCCAAACAAATGGAGTATTGAGTGCCTCGAGGCTCGCCGGAAATGCGTCGACATTCGTGACGGATTCAACACTGCTCGTCAGATGCATGCGTGGAGCGATCAGTCCAGTCATGGCATGTGATTCGTGCGACGAATGGTGCGCAGTATCGGGCCAGCCTTTTGTTCGAAGAGCGGTAAGAATCTCATCCTTGCTAAAGAATCCTGCGAATGGAGCGACGCCGGCAAGTGCCAGCGAACCGCAGAGAAAAGTGATTGCTGTAATCGGCATGACTTTTCGCAGTCCACCGAAGCGACGCATATCAATGACGCCGCCCATCGAGTGCATCACACTTCCCGCGCCGAGAAAAAGCAGAGCTTTGAAAAAGGCGTGGGTCATAAGGTGAAAAATAGCTGCTGTAAAACCGAGCGCCAAACCTGTTCCCAGACTGGCAAACATGTAGCCGAGTTGACTAATGGTCGAATAGGCGAGCACTCGCTTGAGATCGTTTTGCACTGTAGCAATAAGCGCAGCGACCATCGCGGTCGAGGCTCCAACGATCGACACGACCACGAGTGCCCCCGGACAAGCAACAAACAAAGGCGCGGTGCGCGTTATGAGATAGACGCCAGCGGTCACCATCGTTGCTGCATGAATCAGAGCGCTGGCGGGAGTTGGCCCTTCCATTGCATCGGGAAGCCAGACATGGAGGGGCAGTTGCGCACTTTTTCCGCATGCCGCCAGCAGCAAGAGAAGACACACTGCCGTTCCGATGGCTCCGCCAATAATTCCAGATTCATCCATGAGCCGGGTCTTGCCGAGAATCCCAGGAAGAATTGTTCCATTGGGAGAAAGTGAGTCGTGAAAATCGAGTGTGCCATAGGTAACAAATAAGAGAAACAGGGCGACGGCAAAACCAAAATCACCAATACGGTTTACAAGAAACGCTTTCTTCGCTGCTCGAGCGGCGTCCGGCTTTTGAAACCAGAATCCAATCAGAAGATAACTACACGCTCCCACCGCCTCCCAGAAGACATAAACAATGAGAAAATTACTTGCAGCGACGAGCATCGTCATTGAAAAAACAAACATTGCCACAAGCGCAAAGAATCGCGGATACCCTGGATCATCATGCATATAACCAATCGAATAGATGGCCACGAGTAGCCCAACACAGGTGACCAGCGACAACATTGTGGCAGTCAGTGGATCGAGTCGCAGCGTGACATCAATTGAAAACGGTCGTGCTGCAACTTGATTGGCATTGTGATCGACAGGATCAGATTCAACGCCGGCCCACTGCCAGAGCGTTACTATCGATTCATCCGGTCGAGCGGCCGATTCAACGGTGGTTCCTTCACGTACCCTCTCCACTTCAACAGCAAGCAGCACAAGTGCAGCAGCAGCAGCAATCGCGATGCTCGCAATCGCTGGAATATGGGCTTTGGAACCGAGCACTCGGCCAAGAATGATCGTCGCAACCGCACCAATAAAAGGTACCAGAGGCACCAACAACTGGAGGGTTTCGATCGACATTTCAGTTGAAAAAAAAGGCATGAAAGACATCACAAAAAAAGGAAAGTAGAACGGGGCAAAGGACTCAGACGTGCTCTCGTTCGAGCAGTTCATTCTGGTCGATTTCAGGTTGAACGCCGGCAGGTGTCAGCCGAGGCCATTGCGGTGAAAGAGTGTCGACGGAAGGAAGTTCTCGATCGACTTGTTTCTCCATCGAGTCATTGCCTAACGATTGCCACGCAGCAACGTCGAGGATGCCGGTACGACCGAATACCCCCAGTACATAGACAAGTGCTATGGCCGCCTCACAGGCAGCCACCGTGAGAACAAAAATGACAAGAATATGGCCACCCCAATCATCGTGAAAACGGCTCCATGCGGCGAGGCTCACCGATATTCCCTGAAGCATGAGTTCGGCCGAAAGAAACATCACGATCAGATTGCGACGAGTAAGCATGCCAACCAAACCGAGTGAAAAAAGCATTGCACCCACAAGCAACGCATTGTTGAGCAGGGAAGCTTCATTCATCTCGAAGACCTCCCCTCAAAAGTGTCTTGGATTGGGATTCTGTATTTCGTGACACAATCGCAATCGAACCAATGAGAGATACCAATAACAAAACACCGGCCACTTCAACCGAAACCAGATGACGTCCAAACATTTGAGATCCCAAACGAGCAACATGGTCATCCTGAAGAAGTTGCCTTTCGAGTAAAGCCGGATTATTCGCGACAAATCCTGCAAATGCGGAACTCTCGGAGAAGTTTTCGTTCAGTGACATCCTGCCAATGACAAGTGAGAGCAATCCCAGCAGCACAGCTCCAGAAACTGCGGAGAGAAAAGGTTCGTTTGACACGCGATCGTACGGAGCCAGACCGGATGGCTGCGCAAGCATGAGCACAAAAAGAAACATCACGAGAATCGCGCCAGCGTAGACAACGATCGTTGCCACACCTAAAAACTGTGCACCAAGCACCAGAAGCACTCCCGAAACGCCAGCCAAAGAAAGAGCAAACCAGATCGCCGAGTAGACCGGGCTTCGAGTGAGAATTGTGGCTGCCCCGGATACGACTGCGACAATCGAAACAATACTGAAGACCACCTCATCGCCGATACATCCCATCCGGCGACCGCTCATTATAAAAGCGACGAGAGCAACTGTTCCAAAAACGTAACCTACGCCTCGGGCTGCGCGGGTCGAGGAAGATCGAGGCAGCAGCAACCACAGAGCGAGTGCCGTGAGAGTAACCGCTCCTGCCAGCAGAAGTCCGGGTGAAGAAAAAGGAGGAATTCTCACAGCGTTCCTCCTAACGATGCGGACTTCATGGGCTCGCTATCCTTTGTCATGTCATAGACACTCAGGAGTTTTTCTTTGTCGAAGATCATCTCTTCGCGGCTCTTTCCAGTCAGATCGAGAAGACTCGTCAATTCAATCGCATCGACTGGACACGCCTCTTCACACATGCCGCAAAAAATGCAGCGTAGTTCATCAATCGAAAAACTCTCCGGATATTTCTCGCGATCACTCCATGGACTTTCTGCTGCAACGATGTCGATGCAATGCGCGGGGCAGGCTGTTGCGCAGAGAAAGCAGGCAACGCACTTGACGCGCCCATCATCATCCCGATTCAGCCGATGCACTCCTCGGTAGATGAGCGGGTTACCGACTGTGGGGCGTTCCTCAGGGAAATGAACAGTCACTTTTGGACTGATCATGTGGCGGGCAGTTGTTGAGAGTCCCTGCATAAACAGCGGGAGGTAGAGTTTTTCCATGAGACCGAGCGGCTTATCATCAATCCACGTGACGTGCGGATCAGTTGGTTTCATCGGCGTCCTCTCACAAGTTCCTGTTCGATGTCGAGTGGACCTGCGGTCAGAATTGGCCGGTTGTCAGGTTTGGAAGACGAAAGGAGTCCGGCGGTGATCCAACAGAGAAAAAACGTAGCCCATGGAGCACCCAGCGTCACGAGAGACACGAATGGTTCGCCCAGTGAGCCAGTGAGTTGGGGACGAAATTCTTCGATGGTCGCAATGACCACAAGATTGGCCAGTCCCAGTGGAAGCATCACCTTCCAAGCGAGATTCATAAGTTGATCAAATCGAAATCGAGGCCAGCTCCAGCGAACAAGCATAAAAAAGACGATGACTGAAAAAACCTTCAGCGAGAAGATTCCAAAGCGCACAATTGCTCCGATCCAGGTTATTTCCGACCCGGCTCCTGTTACTCCCCAAAGGTGCCAGCCTCCAAAAAAGAGAATCACAATGAGGAACGAAGCGGTAATCATGTGAAGAAATTCAGCAACAAGAAACAGGAGCAATCGGATTCCTGAATATTCGGTGTGATAGCCACCAACCAGCTCTTGCTCAGCTTCAGGGAGATCGAACGGAAGCCGTGCAGCCTCTGCAAAACTTGCGATCACAAAAACAAGAAATCCCAGTGGCTGCGCAACGACATTCCAGATTCCAGTCGTGGCCTGCGCATGGATAATGACGTCGAGTTTTAGTGAACCTGAAGAAAGCACGACCCCGAGCAGGCCAAGCCCCAGGGGAATCTCGTAGGCGACCAATTGAGCACTCGATCGCAAACCGCCAAGAAATCCATACTTGTTGTTACTTGCCCAACCACCGAGAAGCACTCCGTAGACCGCAATACTCGAAAGCGCAAATACCCACAACACGCCAACGTCGAGCGACGGAGCAACCAAAAGCGAAATGGGGTCAGGCAGACCAGGGATTCCCAGAGGAGGCAGCACGCTACCGAATGGAATTGCGGCAAAGATTGCTAAAGATGCGGCAAGAATCAAAAGTGGCGCAGCTGTGTAAAGCACTCGATCAACGTGACGAGGCGTGAAGTCTTCTTTGAGAATAATTTTAAGTCCATCAGCGAATGGCTGACCGAGCCCAAAGAGACGAATATTCGTCAGCGGAATTCCAACTCTGTTGGGGCCGCGTCGATCCTGCACCCACGCAGCAATCCATCGTTCCAAAAGAACAAAATAAGCAGCTGCAGTCATGAGGCCGCCGACGAGCAGACCGATTTTGATAAGCGCCGCAAGCGTGGTAATGGAAGGAATGAGCACAACAGATTCCAAAGTCAGGATTTTGTGATGGATGAGCGAACGGGAAGAGTTACAGATTCAGAAGCGAACGGGAAGGAGATTACGTCGAAGACGCGAGTTGGGAGATTCGTAGATCGATGCCGTGAGCCGGAATGTCATCGAAAAGAGCTGAAAGGGCCGCAGACCCTGTGGCGAATTCACGACGAATCACTCCCGGATCATAAAGGCCCTTTCGACCGAGCATATTCCAGAAGAGGCGACCCTCAGGCCAAACCCCGGCAGGCGGACGTATGGCCCACGAAAATCCTTGCGCACGATGCGAGGCGTTTATCCATGTACCTGCACGTTCGGCAAAACCCACGGATGGCAATCGCCAGTGCGCCTTTTTTGTAAGCGGTGAGTCAAAAAGATCTTGCACCACAAGACAGCTCATTGTGTGAAAGGCATCGGCAGTGGTTTGATCGATCCATGGGAAGGGATAGCCACCAGAGATCCATGCGGCCGTGATTTCGCCGTTGCTGGCACTCGAAACCAGATCGTTCCAAGATCGAACGCTGGGATCGAACATTGCAACAATCTGTTCTACGCCCAATCGATTAGGACACTTTTCCGCACGGATCATGAATCCGCCTGGAAAAGTTTCATCCGAACCGATGCTTGGAACATACCCCACCGCCAACATCGCCCCCGGATCAATCTCTCTGGCAAGTGTGCAAAGCATCCATGCTTCTTCAAGCGTGAGCATCGGCGAAACAGAAACACCGAGTTTTCCCGAAGGGCCAATCGCCACCCCAAGATCTTTTCTCAGTGCAACGACGACATCAGACCATTCGGGCGATTTTTCAGATCCGTTTGAGGGCGAAACAGATTCCGAGCGTGCAGCGGAAAGTATTCGTGCCGGATCATGAAGATGATGCCAGCCATAGCGACCGTCATCGCATATCCACCATTTGTTGATGTGCGGATTTTCTCTTGGCTTGAGACGGTAAACCGTGTCTTGATGAAATTCAGTTGAGATCGAACATCCCGTTGAGCAGCCGCCGCAAACATTGGGTTGGTTCTCAAGAAACCAGACCCGCTGCTGGTAGAGAAAATCCTTGTCGCCGAGTGCGCCAACCGGGCAGAGGTCAACAACATTTCCCGCCAACTTGTTGTCGAGGGGAAATCCAGGAAAAGAATCGATCTCTTCTTTTGACCCGCGGTTGATCACCATGAGTTCACTCGTTCCGCTGACCTCGCGAGTAAATCGTACGCATCGCGTACACATCACGCAGCGATCAACAAAAAGCGATACCGTCGGACCGACCTCACGACGACGACTTGTAAAAGGCTTAATGTCGGCACGCCGTTGCGCCTGTCCGTGTTCGAAGTGATAGTCCTGAAGGAGGCATTCCCCCGCTTTATCGCAGATTGGACAGTCAATCGGATGATCGATCAGGAGAGCTTCTTCAACGCGTGCTCGACTGGCTTTTACGATATCACTGTCAGTCACGAACACACTGCCATCAACTGCAGGAGTTTGGCAGGCCGGCACCAGTTTTGGCACCATCGTGATTTTACCCGTTGCCTTGTCGCGAGTACCGGTCTCGACCAAACACATACGGCAACTCGCTACCACCGACAGGCCTGGATGCCAGCAGTAGTGTGGAATCTCCACGCCGACGCGACGGGCAGCTTGAATGCCATTGAGGCGATCAGTCGCACCAATTTCGATTTCCTGTCCGTTGACAATCACGGTTTGCATAGTGTGTTTATGTCTCGAATCGTCTCGTTAAAAAACACAGAGAGTTTATGGAAAAACACTCTGTGGTGGTGTTCGTTGTCATCATGATTAAAAAAGTGTGAATGAAATAGAGTGAATCGCGCTAATGCCCATTCACGATGGCAAGGGCCGGCACAGGCTCGTTCACCATCCAGCCAGTAGGGTTGGTGCGTTTGACGTAGTCTTCACATTCGTCGCGGAATTTTTTTATTGTGTTTTTGATAGGCCATCCAGCACCGTCGGCGAGTCCACAGATCGTGGTCCCAGGCATCATGCCGATCGTAGTTCCAATTTCAAGCAACAAATCGAGATCTTTGATTCGACCCTTCCCCGCTCGGATGCGTTCAATCATGCGCAGCGACCAGCTTGTTCCTTCTCGACAAGGCGTGCACTGACCGCACGATTCGTGGGCAAAAAAACGACAGGAATTATAAAGAAAATCAATCATGCTCACGGTTTCATCAAGCACGACCACAGCCGCCGTACCCAGGCCGAGGCAACCAACTTTTCCGGGACCAGAAAAGTCGAGAGGGGTGTCAAATTCAGCTTCGGTAAGAATGCCCATTGAAATGCCACCGGGGATCGCTGCTTTTGCTTTACGGTTTTTCCAAACGCCCCCACCAAAGCGATCAATCAGTTCCCGAACAGTGATTCCCAGCGGAGCTTCATAGCAGCCTGGGCGATTGACATGACCAGAAAGACAGTAGAGCTTTGGCCCGTAACTGCCAGGATCTCGGGGATTTGCAGGATCGCTCGGCACTCCAATCGATCGGAACCAGTCGACGCCGCGACGGACAATCTGTGCCACGCACGCGACGGTTTCAATGTTATTGACGACCGTCGGCTTGTGAAAGAGTCCTTCAACGGCCGGGAAAGGCGGCTTAATTCTCGGCCAGGCTCGTTTGCCTTCAAGACTTTCAATCAGGCCAGTTTCTTCGCCGCAGATATATGCCGCCGCACCGCGATGCAGATAGATATTGAGACTGAAAGAGCTTCCAAGAATTTTGTTTCCGAGGTAGCCGGCCGCATAGCACTCATCGATGGCCGACTGCATGCGATCCCACGAAGCAGGATATTCGTACCGAAGATAGATGTAAGCCGTGGTGGCGCGTGTTGCATAGGCAGAGAGAATCGTACCTTCGAGCACCTGATGCGGATCTTCCTCCATAAGAATTCGGTTATTAAACGTGCCTGGTTCGCTCTCATCTGCATTGATGCAGAGATAGATCGGGCCGGGATGGTCTTTTGGAAGAAATGTCCACTTCAGGCCGGTGGGAAACCCTGCTCCGCCACGACCACGGAGGCCCGATGCCTTTATAATATCGATCACATCAGTCGGCTTCTTCTCGGTCAGAGTCTGCCTGAGCGCAGCATACCCGCCCCGTTCTTCGTAGCTGGCCCTTGTAAAGCTGTCGGTAATACCGATCCCTGCAAGCAGCACGGGCTGAAAATCACTCATGACAGGAGACCTTTGAATGAGCAAGGAATTCGTTCATTTTTTCCGGCGTTAGATTTTTGTAAAGCGTTGATCCTGCAAGCATGCAAGGCGCAAAATCACACGCCCCGAGGCACTCTGCGACTTCAACAGTAAGAAGACCGTCAGAAGTGGTTTCTCCCGGTCTTACGCCCGCCTTGCGACAGAGATGCTCCATCACCTCTTCGCCCCCGCGCAGCGCGCAGGAGATCGAGCGACAGACCCACGCTCGTACGATTCCAGCAGGGGCATCCTGATGAAAGAACTCATAAAACGAAAGTGAATCCTGTACCTCGGCCGGCTTGAGTCCCAAAAGTTCTGCAACTTCAACGACAGCTTCCAAGGGGACGTATCGAAGGCTGTCGTTGACAATGTGCAGTGCCGGCAGGGTGAGCGCACGCCGATCGGGATACCTCGGCGCAAGGGCTTCAATCGCGGCAATCATTTCAGCGGTAAGAATCTTGCGAGGAGCAATCATTGCATACTGTAAAAAAAATGTTTTAGAACGAGGGATGAGGGAACTCTGGACTCAAAAATTCTAGCGATCAAGTTCGGCAGCGATGATGTTGAGACTTCCGAGAACAGCCACAACATCCGAGAGCGTGTGGCCTTTGATGAGAGATGGAAACAGAGCGAAGTGCAGCAGGCTTGGAGGTCGACAGCGGGCGCGGTAAGCAGCCTCTCGCCCGTCGCCAACAATGTAAAACCCAAGTTCGCCATTAGGAGCCTCTGTGGCTGCATACGATTCTTCGCACGGCACTTCAAATCCGCGATGAGCCATCGATAGTTCAAAGTGCGAAATAGTTCCTTCAATTGTGGAATAAACCTGCTGTTTCGAAGGCAACGCCGTCCGTTGATCGATGCCCACGTTCGCGGGACCTTCCGGAATGTTTTCAATGGCCTGCGATACAATTCGAAGGCTCTCTCGTATTTCAGCCATTCTCACGAGATAGCGGGCGTAGCAATCGCCTGCCGATGCGCAGCAAATATTGAAATCGAAGTCTGCGTACGAAAGGTAGGGATCGTCTTTTCGAACATCACGAGTCACGCCACTGGCTCGGGCAACCGGACCGGTCGCACTTCTGGCAATGGCTTCGGCTCTCGAAAGCACACCCACGCCTTTGGTGCGATCGACAAAGATGCGGTTGCGAGTGAGAAGCCGCTCCATGTCGTCGAGTGTACGCGGAAAGTTTTTAACAAAATCACGAATCTTTTGAACGACTAGCGGCGTGAAATCGTGTGAAACTCCGCCCACTCGGGTGTAACTGTTGGTGAATCTCGCTCCGCAAAGCGTCTCGAAAATATCGTAGATCACTTCACGCTGATAAAAAGCATAGAGGAAAAAAGTGAAGGCACCGACATCGAGCCCGACTGCGCCGTTGGAGAGTAAGTGATCGCTGATTCGGGCCAATTCGGCAACAATGGTGCGAATGGTTGAGCAGCGAGGAGTGAGCGTGATTCCAAGAAGTTTCTCTACGGCACCGTGCCACGCCACGTTATTGGCCATCGGAGAGATGTAATTCATCCGATCGGTAACGGTAACATACTGATTGAATGTGAGATGCTCGCCAATCTTTTCAAAACCGGAATGGAGATAGCCCATTTCAGGCATTGCATCAACGACTCGCTCTCCATCGAGCGTGAGCACTATTCGAAGCGTCGTATGCGTGGCGGGATGCTGGGGACCAAAGTTGAGTTTCCAGAGGTAATCCTCGGAACGTACGGTCTTGGAAGCATCGAGTTCTGGATGTGCAATGGACATAGAGTATGTGAAAACTATTTTAGCTGTGGTCGCGAGTAATAATGGGGAAGTTATGGCGTTCGCCACGGCCCTGCATGGGGTAGTCTTTTCGAAGAGGATGGGCTGTAAATTCTTCAGGCATCACCAGTCGCCGAAGATCGGGATGGCCTTCAAAACGGATGCCAAAGAGATCCCACACCTCTCTCTCGAGCCAGTTGGCTCCCTCCCAGAGAGACACCACCGAAGGCACGCAAGGATTTGGATCGTCGAGGAATACGCGAAGCGTCAACCGCTGACCAGTCTCCGTCGAGGCCAGCAGATAGACCATGCCGTATCGATGCGGAGCTCCGCGGTATTCGAGGTAATCCACACTTGTCACATCGACGAGCAGATCGAATCCGCTGTCTTTCAAAAATGAGAGCACCTCAAACAATGCATCGGGTTGAACGACCACGCGCGTCTGGCCTCGAAAAGTTGACGTCGTCAGCGGTCCAAAGCGACCCAACAGCGATTCAAGCACGTCGTTGATTGGAGATGAGGTGGATGTCATACATGAAAAAAAGTGTGAGAAAATGGAACAAGAATCGAATTCTCGTCTGAATAAAGCAGATTTTGCGTCAACATTCGTTGCCTAGACAATTTCTCCTGTTCCAAAGACCGGTTGGTTGCCTGAGGTACGATCGATAAATCGTCGCTGAATGAGGGGATTGCGCGATGCGTCGAGTGACACACCTTCGAAATCCCCGATGAGAGCGCGTTTGGTTGCTTGACGATTCTGAGTGTTGAATTCTCTGCCGTTGATCGTGCCTTCTCGCTGGATTTTGTCTTGTAAATCAATGATCGCTTGAATCAGTTGTTCAGGTCGCGGTGGGCATCCTGGAACATACATATCAACCGGTATGAATCGATCGATCCCCTGAACAACCGCATAGGTGTCAAAGACACCGCCGGTGCTCGCACATGCGCCCATTGAAATGCACCACTTGGGTTCATGCATTTGCAACCAGATACGCTGAAGCACCGGAAGCATTTTCATCACCACCCGACCTGCAACAATCATCAGATCACACTGACGGGGGCTAAATCGGAAAACCTCTGCACCAAAACGTGCAAGGTCATGCTTGCTTGCGCCGGTTGCCATTAATTCAATACCGCAGCATGCCGTTGCAAAGGGCATGGGCCAGAGACTGTTTTTTCGACACCACGAAGCCAGTTCATCGAGCTTGCTTACGACGATGTTCTCGGGAAGTTCTAACGCCATCGAAATACCCCCTTGCGCCAGTCGTACACAAATCCAATCACGACCATTGCGATGAAAAACAGTACCGAAAAAAAGACAAGCAGACGACTTGAAACAAGGCCTTCGGAAACCGCAGCATCGATACCGCTTGCGGTGCGACTTGCGACCGCCCATGGATAGAGAAACAGAAGTTCCACATCAAAAACGAGAAACGTAATGGCCACAAGATGAAAACGGATGTCGAACCGACGGCGAGTGTCGTGAAGAGGATCCATGCCACTTTCATACGGCATTTCCTTGACGGCACCGGGGCGCTTCGGGCCGATGAGTTGTGCAAAAACAACCAGACCGACCGACACCGCTGCAGCAATGGCAACAAACAACAAAACAGGAAGAATTGGTTCGATCATGCACGACCTATCGAAGGGTCAAAAAAGTTGATTGTGGGCCGAAAAATCGGACTTCGTGAAATTCATCACGAAGTTTTTGCCAGCACGAAAAGCCGTGGCTGATAAAGGCCTCCGACGACGTCTGACAGGATCAGAGTTATAGCGTCAGAAAGCTTTTCAGACGAGCGGCCCCACCTGCGGAATGGGTTCCGGCTCTGAAAGAAAGAGGCAAAACCCGGCTCGACATCGTTTGAAAGAGAGATTTTGAGGGTCAAAGGATAATTTGTGAATACCTTGAACTGCTTTGAACGTAGGCAGGTGAGCGACGTGATCCAGAAGGATCGCATTGTGTCGTCGCGAGCTTTTCCAGTGTGCGGAAACTCAACGAAGGGGGCAAGCGTTCAACCAATACGCATGAACGCTTGAGAAACGCATACTATTCTCAAGCATTCATTCTCACACAATCATTTTATGCTGGAGAGAATTGCGTCGGGTTCAGAAGTTGACCAATTCATTCTTGAATGAGTTGGCAGAACAAAAAGTGCGAGAGGATTGAATCACAATGGTGTTGGATTTTTCAAACCTATCGAACCTTTCCAATCATGTCTCCACGTTGGCCGATTTGGTTCGCCGTCCGAGCGTGAATCCAATGGGACGAGATGTTTCTGGGCCTGAGTATCTCGAGACACGAGTGACAGATTATCTCGTCCAGCGTTTTCTTGATCGAGGAATTCCTTGCGCTCGGCAGCAGGTTGCTCCTGGGCGAGACAATGTCGTGGCTCGACTGGAAGGCAGTGATGGGGGTGACACGGTGATGCTTTGGGATGCCCACCAAGACACCGTGCCGGTCGAAGGCATGACAATCGAACCCTTCTCGCCGGTTGTTCGCAACGGTCGACTGTGGGGACGCGGCGCATGCGATGTGAAGGGAGGCATGGCTGCGATGCTCACGGGACTCGATCGGCTGTGTGTTATGAAAGCGAAGCACCCGACGATTCTGTTTTCCGCAACCGTGAATGAGGAATTTGGCTTCTCTGGAATCAAGGCACTTACCCGACTCTGGTCTTCTGATCGAGCAGACATTCTTCAGGGCGATCATCAGGCCCGAGAACTTCTTCCGCGAATCCCTGACGTGGCGATCGTAGCCGAGCCCACCGAGTTGAATATTGTCACAACGCACAAAGGAGCCACTCGGTGGCGAATCAAGGTGTACGGCCGCGCCTGCCACAGTGCGTATCCCGAACGCGGCGATAATGCGATCTATACTTCGTCGCGAGTGGTTGCTGCCATCGAGACGCTTTCAAGGGAACTTGCAAGACGCAATCCCAGTCATCCGTGCGGTCCGCCAACGCTGAATGTAGGCACCATACGCGGTGGCTCGGGAGTCAATCTTGTCCCTGATTTTGTGATTCTGGAGATAGAACGGAGACTTGTGCCAGGTGAATCCTCCGACGTCGCTCGGCGTGAAGTAATCGATCGAGTGCGACACGCAACTCCAGGAGCTCGAGTCGATCACGAGGAGCCGTTTCTTGAAAGTCTGGGATTGCCCGAAGATTCCGGAGGTGCATTTGTAGAGCGTCTGATTTCGGCAGCACTTGCTACCGGCGTGCATGCGGAAAAACTTTCAGCAAGGTACGGTACCAACGCCAGCGTATTGGCGGCATCGGGAGTCAAGAGTGTTGTGTTTGGTCCAGGATCGATCGAACAGGCGCATACCGTAGATGAGTGGATCGACCTGGATCAAGTTGATCAAGCCGCATCCATTCTGGTTGAGCTAGCGAGTGCTTGGAGTGAAAAGCCTGCAAGGAGAGCCACTCCCCGACCTAGAACACGTCCAGAATAAAATGATGTCCTTGATGATAGCGGCGCGCTTTTGGATAGTAATTCTGCCAGTCCCGGTTGTAGACAGGAACTCTCATCTCTTGCGGGTATCGATGATAGAGATCTTCGGCGCTGCGCATGTAGGTATCGGAATAAAAGTTTTGTGGATAGAAGACGTAGGGATAGTGAAAAAAGCGATTCCAATCATGGGTGCTATGAGAGTAGCCCCACTGTCGACCAAAGGCCTGCGTACCCTGCTGCCCCGGCGGAGGGTTTCCAGATGGCTGCTGAGCATTGGCGGAGTGAACTCCCGGCACAATCACAGCCGCGAGCAGAAAAGCGGACACGATTAATTTACATGACATCCATCACCCCCCTAAAATAGTGCGCTGATTCTTAGAAAAAGCAGTCGATTCACCGGGTGGTCGAACGATGTGTGCCCCACCTGCTCCCTCTCAAGAAACCATCGGCAGGCGATGCAACCGTTCTTCATGGTTTTTTCGGCAAAATCGGTCGGATCGGTAAAGACGGAAAGTCTTGGCAGAGATTTCCGATTGAAGTTGTGGCAAGAATCTGCAAAAGAGCATTGTGGGAGCCGAGCCTGGACGTCACAAAAGTCTTTGCTGGCCAACCAACGAAGAGTTTTCAGGAACGTTTGAGCGACTGCGGAATTCGCAACTCATCGGGCATTCGACCTTCGGCAAGTTCTTTGTCCCACTGGGCCATCAGTGGCCATTCCGGCGCACAAGTTCCGAAGTCGGCAAGCTGAAGATAGCCCCGCAGGCGAAGGATGGTAGCGGCTAAAAGCGCATCATCTTTTCGAAAGATCGGCCCGTGGCTCGGCAGCAACCATGTCACATCACTCGCCGCAATCTTTTCAAGAGAGCGAATAAACGATGGAATATCGCTGCCATGGTGCGCATCGATCGCACCCACGGAACCGTCGCGATAAATGTTGTCTCCTGACAACAGAAGGTTGTCCACGCGAAACGCAAGTTGACTATCTGTATGGCCGGGTGTGTGCCACACCTGCAGTTGCAATGAGCCAACGTCAATTGTATCCCCATCGACAACCGTTCGATCGACTTTGATTGGAGGCATATCGAGATGAATGCCCTGCGCGGAAATCTCTGCGAATGTTTTGATTCGATCCCCAGACTCGAGCGCCTCAACCGCTTTGACGTGCGCGATCACCGGAGCCTTGAGAATGGTTTTTGCCTTTGAAAGTCCTTGAATGTGATCCACGTCTGCGTGTGTGGCAATCAATGCCCGGCACTGTGAAAGCGGAAAGTCCATCTGACGGATCATTTCAATGATCTCATCAACATTTTCGGAATAGCCAATATCCACAAGCGCCCAAGATCGATCGTCATACACAAGATAGACATTGCACCCGATTCGCCATCCCGCCTGATGGTTCAATTCAATGACCCCGGGAAAGAGAGGACGTCGTGCAAGCATAGGTGGAAGACTCCAGAACGGTGTGCAATTGCCAAGTGAGCGATGGTGAACGACACTCGACGAGCCCCGAGAGAGTTTCGATGTCCATGACGGCAGAAAAGAAAATTCCGGCGTCTGGCAGATGAGTTCTCGCGTGGTGTTTGTCGACACACTCATTACGCAGTGTAGCGCGATGGGATTTGAGGAACAACCGGACCTGTGTCCGGCTCAGGTGAAACCGGTCGGCTGGAGATCTGGAAGTGAGCCATGAGGTTGATCTACGGCACTCTGAATGCCCCCTCTTTTTTGCATGGGCCTTTGACGTGCAACGACTCTGCGAGATTACTCGCCTCCTTGAGCCGACTGCGGAACTTCTGAAAATCTCGGAAAACGTATCGCGAAGTTGGCGAGGACTCCTGTTTTCAAAACTTGAACCACAACTCACTCGCAAGCCTGTGCTGGTAGTTGCTGTGTGCGGTGGAACCAACACAGGGAAAAGTTTCGTTGCCAATTATCTTGCCGGAACATCGATGAGTCGATCTGTTCCCGAGGCGGCTCGCACGCTGCACCCAGTTGCCAGCCTGCCTCAAGGAATGTCGGTCACGATGCCAGTGCATGAATTGTTTCCAGGTTTTGTTCCATTTCGATGGAGCAGTGACTCCGATGCGATTCAGGAGTGCGATGAACATCGGATCGTATGGCGTGAGGATGAAACAGGACGACAGTCACAGCGGCTCATCATTCTTGACACGCCAGATGTAGATGGGCCGCTCAGAGAAAACTGGCGGCGGGCAGAATTAGTTCGAGACAGTGCCGACGTAATCGTTGCCGTGCTCACTCAGCAAAAATACAACGACGCTGCCGTGCGTGAATTTTTCGCCGCTGCGGGCGCTGCCCACAAAGAGGTGCTGATTGTGTTTAACATGCTGAGTCTTCCAGAGCAGCAAGAAACTGCAATCGGTTGGCTCAGCACCTTTCGCATGGAAACGGGAATCGAACCACTCGCAGTGTATATGGTTCCATGGAATCGTTCGGCTGCCGATTCAGGCACGCTTCGTATCTGTGATGCTTCAGCAACGCGTGACATTCTTCGAGATTTATCGGAACTCGAAATTGATCGAATCAAAATTCGTTCAATGAAAGGCAGCCTCGCTCTGGTGCTTGACGAGTCGGTAGGGGTGCCGGCCTGGTTGGAAGCGATAGAGTCTCAGTCAAAACAGTGGCAGAAAATACGTCAAACGATTGCCAATGAAGTGCGAGTAGAGGTGTCACTTCCACCGGCTCCACGAGAGATTATCTGGAACGAAATCTGGGAATGGCTCGAGCCGCGTCGTTCGTCAATCGATTTGAAAGTGAGCAAAGTCTACTCAAGCCTTGGGCGAAAAATTCTCTGGATGGGTCGCAAAGTAGGGGTACTCAAGAGCCAGGAACAAAAACAGGAAGACTTTGCTGCAATCGAACTCGACGCGCTGACGAAGGCGATGAGCGATCTTGTCGATCGCCTCGACATACTCCGCACTCGCAGCACACAGCTTCATGGCATTCTCAACCACGCATTCGTGGAAGTTGACCGAAGCGATTGGTACGCCGATCTCGAGCGTCGTCACAAAGTATTGCCGCTGGTTTCCGACGACTATCGAAAGTTTGTACGATCCGAACTCGATCGGTATGCGAAGGACAATCCCGGCGCGATTGACTTTATCAAACATCTACTCACAGCTGCCGCGGTCGCACGGCCGGTCGTTACGATTGGGCTCTTTACAGCCGGTGCCGCAGGAGCGGCGATGGGCATGGGGTTCGTGCATCATATAGGAGATATTTTGGTTGGAACTGCGACCTCGCTGGCTGGAGAGGGAGCTATCGGACTCACCGCGTCAAGCCTGAAGCCGTTGCTTGAATCACTTTTTGCAGGCTGGTCGTCCGAAAGGGCAAGAGTCCTTGCACGCACCCTTGAAGAGGTCGTTTTGGGGGATCTCCTCACGGAAATCGATCAGCGTGCGTGCTGTGGCTCGCAATCTATTCTCAACGAAGCGAGATTGCTTGTGCGGTCATTGCGTGAGGCATCTACGCATTCAATGTAACCCGAGAGAGAAGCGGCAACATACCCGGCCACATGTTTAGGACGCGCAGCAAAGAGGATCTAAAACAGATGCCATTTTCCACACCTCATACAAGAGAGATAGCAAAATCTCTTGCCGCATCTGTGTCGAACGAAGATGAAAGTTCACGTGAATTTTCCGCGTTTGACGAATTGATTGCATCAATGGATGTGTGGTCCGATTCGCTTTTGCAGTGGCCGCCTGCCGCGGCAGTGCGTGCAGCATGGTCTGAAGTGCACGATCGTCTAGCGAGTGCGAGTCGGGAACAATCCCGAATGCTCGTTGTTGGAATTGTGGGGGGGACTGGAACCGGAAAAAGTACGCTTGTCAATGCACTTGCCTGCCGGAATGTCAGCACTGCGGGCGATCAAATGCGTCCCACGACCGTTCATCCTGTCGTGATTGCACCGGAGCGAGCCGATCTCTCGTGGCTTCCTCTCCAGGAAATAAATGCTCGTGTTGTGAACAGCGACGCAGAAAGTATTTCCCAGATTATTCTCATTGACTGTCCCGATCCCGACACGCAGCCAACAATCACAAGCTCACCGACGCATGCGGTTCGACCAAGTGACTCGAATCAGAATCGACAATTGCTTGAGAAGGTATTGCCTCTGTGCGATGTGTTGTTTTTAGTATCGACGGCCCAAAAGTATCGATCATGGGTTGTTGCAAAAGAGCTGGCTGCTTTTGCCCCTGGTCGACCGGTGCTTTTTGTTCAAACCCACGCATCTCGCGATCCCGATATTCGTGAGGACTGGAAGCGAGAACTCGTCTCTCAGGGATTCTCCGTACCCATTATTTTTCGACTCGATGCGGTAGAGGCGAATCGACGACACGCTGTTGGAGAACAACCCGACCAAGGCTTTCAGGAAATTCTTGACGCGATCTCCTTTGAACTCAACCAGCGGGGTGCCCGTCGAGTGCGTCGCACCGGAAGTCTCGATTTAGCGGGCTGGTTTTTGCGCAGCGTTCGCAGTTCACTCGAAGATTTACGAGAACCAGTTGCGGCACTTGCAAGCGGAATTCGTTTGCAACGACAGTCGCTCGAATCGCAGATGGCACGCGCGATCGGAACAGAATTGGTGTCGTGTCGTTCGGCATGGCAGCAGGTGCTTGTCACGGATGTGCTCCAGCAGTGGCAGGGAGGTCCATTTTCAATGTTCCTTCATGCGATCGTTGCAATCGGATCTTTGTGGCCGCGATTGGCATCTCTTCCGGGAGGCATGGTGAGCAGAATACTCACCAACTCGCGCGGCGTGAGGATGGTAACGACAGTTCCACAGTGGCATTCAATCGCTGAAATTGGAATTTCACAAGCTGCCGTTGAGAGATCCAGAAGCATTTTGTCTGGCATGGCTGCACGCGCTGCTATTCATGAGCCGTTGGTTGGTCGCGTGAAGTTTGAGAATTCTCGTGAGAGCGACACCATTGCCGGGCTTCTGGGTCGCACAGATGCATGGCTTTCAACAGGAGTTCAGCGACTTCTCTCAACGCGAAGAGCAGAAGTTGCTGGGCAAGGGTTTCGCCTGATCTTCGAACTGCTTTTTAGTGGCATGGTGGCATGCGTTTTAGGCCGAGCGGCATGGGGATTTTTTTATGGACAACTCTGGCTCGGACAATCATCAGAGGGAACTGGTTTTCTCCAAGAATCATTGGTGTGGATGATTCTTTGGGGATTGGTACTTCGATGGCTCGTGCTGATGAGGCTTCGAATCGGTTTGAATCGCGACATTGATCAGCTTGTTCAAACGCTTTCTCAAGCACAACCAACAGGCCCGCTGCTGGCAGATTTTGAAGAGGCCGCAATTCGTACCAGCGAATTCATCGCTCGTGGTGATGCAATTGAGGCCGAATGGTCTGCGATCTCTTTGCGATTGACAGAGCATCTCGGTCCACTCGGTCGACTCACGGAGGAAGCAGCATGCGATCGTTTGCGGAATTCTTGACAGCGATTCTTTTTTCATTGGCCTGTTGCGTGGAATGCAACGCCGATGATTTGAATCGCATCCGTGAACGAGGCGAACTTGTGTGGGCTGCCGATCAAGAAGGAGGTGCACCCTACGTTTTTCCAGACACAGAAAATCCCTCAAAGGTGATTGGCTTTGAGGTTGAACTTGCAGAGATGGTGGCCGGTGAGCTCGGAGTGAAAGCTCGTTTTCAGCAAGGACAATGGGAACGGTTGCCGCTTCTGCTGGGGCGTTCTGCAGATTGCTGCATAAACGGAATTGAAATGACGCCCGAACGGTCGAGAGATTATCGATGCTCGCGTCCGTATTACGCCTTCGGTCTTCAGTTTCTCGCCCCGAAAGATGGACCACTTGATGCCGTCAACACACTTTTGCACCCGGGGCCACAAGGTCCGTGGCGAGTGGGAGTATTGACCGGCTCGGCAGCCGAAATGTGGGTGAGCACTCAAGTAAACCTTTTCGCGGTGTCGTATGACAATTGCGTTGCAGCAACGGATCACGTTGTCAGCGGATCAATCGACGCGGTCCTTCAGGACGATTGCTTCGTCAGTTGGTACTCCGATCGATATCCATCGCTGCGGGCCGTTGGCAGGCCATTCGACGGCGGTTTCTACACGATTCTTACATCAAAAAGCACGCCGCTGTTGTCAGCAGCACTGAACGATGCCCTTGGGACGATCATTACCGATGGACGGCTGAAGCAGCTCTATGACCGATGGGATTTGGCGGGGCACCAACAAGTGACCTTGGTGCGACATGCGTCGGAAATGATACCGGCAGTGCGTAGTTCGTGGATCGAGTTCCTTTACGAAGTTATGCCGTTGTTGTTTCAATCGGCAGGCATGACCGTGCTTCTGTCTTTCCTCTCAATGCCAATGGCCATTGGCATTGGATTGGCAATCGCTGTTGGCAGGCTTTACGGTCCTCCGATGGTGAGGCCTCTGCTTGTAGGGTATGTCGAACTGGTGCGAGGCACCCCGCTGATGCTTCAACTCTACGCAATCTTTTTTTTACTGCCAATGATTGGATTAACGCTTCCTGCAATCGTTGCGGCGATTGTAGGATTGACAATCAACTACTCGTCATACGAATCGGAAATCTATCGCGCTGGCCTGCGTGCGGTCTCACCGGGGCAGATTGAGGCGGCAATGTCGCTTGGGATGACCCGTCGGCAGGCGCTTTGGAAAGTTGTGATCCCGCAGGCTGCACGGATTGTCATGCCTGCGGTAACAAGTGATTTTATCGCACTCTTTAAAGACACGAGCGTTTGTTCTGTGGTGACGGTCATCGAATTGACAAAAAGATACAGCGTGCTTGCAATGTCAACGGGAAGGATCGTCGAGCTTTCGATGATAACAGCGATTCTCTATCTTCTTATGAGTTGGCCAATGTCTATGCTTGTGCAGCGCCTCGAAAATCGTCTCGATACGAATCGGCATTACAACTGACTTTTGTGATCGTCGGGCGAATTCGAGAAAGGATGAAGCATCGGTGATTCTCAACATCAACGCTTTGAGCAAGCGCTACGGAAATACGCCAGTCCTTGAAAATGTAAACCTTGCCGTCGAGAAAGGCTCTGTAGCGGTGCTGGTAGGCTCTTCAGGAGGCGGGAAAAGCACGCTTCTTCGCTGTATCAATGGATTGGAAACCTTTGACTCCGGATCGATAGAGATCTGTGGTCACGAGTTAACCGCTGGGACGCACGCCTCCAACGTACTTGTAAAACTGCGTCGTGATGTGGGCATGGTTTTTCAGCATTTCAACCTCTTTCCACATCTCTCCGCGTTAGAGAATGTGGCAATGGCCCCAAGACTGGTAGAGCAACTGAGTGAAGAAGAGGCTTTTCAGCGAGCATCTTCGCTTTTAGACAAGGTTGGACTTGCCGCTCATGTTTTGGCAAAGCCGGCCACGCTTTCCGGTGGACAGCAGCAACGGGTTGCGATCGCGAGGTCTCTCGCAATGCGTCCACGGGTCATGCTTTTTGACGAACCAACCAGTGCTCTTGATCCAGAGATGACAGCCGGCATCGTCGACCTGATTGTCGACCTTGCTGCATCTGGTCAAACGATGGTGATTGTGTCACACGATCGGGATTTTTCACGAATCGTAGATGCACGAGTGTTCGTCATCGAAAAAGGATGCGTTGCCCGCTGCGGCAGTCCAGCGGAAATCTTTTCCGAGCGTTCAACGCGGAACATTCGATCGGTGCAATACCCTTGAGATTGCCCCAGCAGCAATTGTCGTGAAACAATAAAATGGATCTTTGAATTTAAGGGTTTGTGCATAAAAAAACTCCGCCCAGGATTTTTATCCTGGGCGGAGCTCACTGTCCTAAGTCGGGCAACTGACGACCGACCGAATAAACTTTGTCTACTTCCAATCAATTCGCACGGACCGTGCGGCTGACCTGAGTCACGCGGCTCGAACCCTTTTTCGATGCAGATGCATCGGCGGGTACTGGAGCAGCAGGAACTTCAGTAGCAGCATCAATCGCACCACAAGCTGGTTCGCAGCAACCGTTGCCGGCTCCGCAATCAGGCTCGCAGCAGCTATTGCTGCAGCAGCTGGTGCTGCGGCAACGTTTCTTGGCTTCGTGCATCGCACGCAGGCAGTCAAGAATCGGTGTGCCACGGCATTTCTTCTTGCAGCAACCGTTACCGGCATCGCAAGATGGCTCGCAGCAACCGTTACCGGCATCGCAAGCTGGTTCGCAGCAACCGTTACCGGCATCGCAAGCTGGTTCGCAGCATCCGTTGCCAGCATCGCAAGCAGGCTCGCAGCAGCTACGGCTGTGCTTCTTCTTGCAATGATCAAACAGGCCCTTCAGGCCACCGAAAAGATCGTGCTTCTTGCAGCGTTTCTTGCCACAAGCCTGTGCGCCGCACGATGGCTCGCAGCATCCGTTGCCCGCATCACATGCTGGTTCGCAGCATCCGTTGCCAGCATCACACGCTGGTTCGCAGCAGCTGTCGCCAGCATCACATGCTGGTTCGCAGCATGAAGAACCACAGCAGCCTTTGCTTCCGAGCATCCTGTCGAGGAGCTCAAAACCGAAAGACTGACTACAAACAGTTACGCCCAGAACCAGCGCACCGAGAAAAAGCATCCGCTTCATCGAGCCACATCTCCTTTACTTGTGAATCACGTGAGTTGACTGGCCGTTGGGCTTCGTCACCCCGAGGTTGATTCACGACTTTCTTGCGGCAGGTCCGTCGAGCCGTTCCATGACTCGAAGTACGTCGGATGATTGCCGCCCCCTTTGGTTGCCCGACGGGCACAGTGATTGCCCCGGGGGACAGACTTGGCTATCGGACAAATTGAGCGACGTGCTTGAACACACCTAAGTTTTTTTTTGCAAAGGACTTACGTCACGCATTAGGCAAAATGTAACGTTCATTCCGCGCGTGAGTTTTGTACGGTTTTGGGCCCTACAGTCGTTAAGGTTGCGCGTGAAAAAACTGTGTAGATGACAAGGTCAATCAACATCTTTGATTGTGCGCACGAAAACTCGTTTCCTTGACAGTTGCATGTTGGTCGGTAGGCTTCGAACAACTCTGGTGGCAGGACGTCTTTTGGAGGCGTGCTTGCAGACAGGGAACACCGGTGAAAGTCCGGGACGGCCCCGCCGCTGTGACCAGGTGATGAAATCGATTGCATCTCAGTGCCATTGCTCACACTTCGCAAGAAGTACCCACGAGCGAGAAGGCGTGCGAACGATTGAGCCTGGAAGTCAGAAGACCTACCACGAGTTGAGGCGTTTGATCTATCTGCGAGGGCGGATTTTCAAACACGGCGTGCGTGTTTCACGCTGATGTCTAATTGTGTGTCTGTTCGACTTGTCTTGTAGTGAGTCTGTGGGGTTCTTCAACATCATCTCAACTGCATTTTTTATGCAGGAAAAAGATTGTGTGTGGAGAATTATTGTTGCATGCATTCATCAATGCATAGCCACTACAAAGACGAGAGTTTGTAAAAGGAGAATCACGAATGATCGAAATAATAACGACGCGTGCTCGCGTGTGCGATGATCAAATGCAAAGTCGAGCAGTCAGTATGACTCGCCGAACCGCTCCCAAAAATTCGTTGTTGAGTCATCCAATTCGAAAAGCATTCACACTTGTGGAATTGCTGGTTGTGATAGCAATCATCGGCGTGCTCGTCGGGCTTCTCCTGCCGGCAGTGCAGGCCGCCCGGGAATCGGCTCGGCGAAGTTCTTGCAGCAATAATATTCGGCAACTTTGTTTGGCTCTACACAACTACTCCGACACTCGTGCCGGAAACATGGTTCCCTATAAAAGTGATGATCCCGCTGAAATAGCCTATGCACTAGGGCAATCGGGAGCCCGTGGAACCATCAAATACTGGTTTGGGGAAGTCGATTTTCGAAGGACGGATCCCCTTCAGCAACTCACATTCGACAATGGACTTTTAATTCCTTTTGTTCAGAATGCCAGAGCAGCTCTTCGATGTCCGAGTTTCAATGAGAACAACTTGGATCTGATTCGTTTCGGTACGGTCACGAGCGCTTATGCGTATAACGGTCATTTTCTCGGACCAGGCACGACCTACGATTGGCCGCCCCCCACGTACTCGCCAATTCTTGGAACCAAGCCAGCATCCTATGACATCGCGCATGTCAGGGAAAGTTCCCGAACGGTTGCTTTTGCCGACAGTGCTCTTTGGAATACGTGGAGTTACTGGCCCGATTCAAAATTGATGGAAAACTGGATTCTTGAGCCACCAAGTTATGCTCAGCCAACCGTGCATGGAAGACATTTCGGAAGTTCAAACGTCGGTTATGTTGACGGACATACGGAGACTGTTGCGGTCAGTGTTATTACGCTTCCGTCATGGTTTTCATCAGATGACGTGGAGGCCAACTCGAATCGAAACTTAGGATTTGTAGGCACAGATGATTCACTCTATGACCTCGAGTAATGCGACTGAATCGCATCGAATGTTGGATGGAGTGAGTATCGCAACTCGACAACCCTTCGCGATTCTTCTTCACAACTCGCTGCTCAGCGGAATTATGGTAACGACTCTGTTTTGTGGTTGTTCTACAAAGACCGTAGATCGTCCCGTGGCACAAAGTTCCGAGGTCGTCTATTTCTGTCGGGAAACAAAGAAGTTTTCTCGAGCACCACGAGCGGAATTGCCGGCAGAAAATCCGATAACTGGAAGAAAAACTCTTCAGTTGGCCCTTTACTGCGAACGATGCAAAAAGTGGTATCCAGTTCCGTCCGCAGATACATTTTCAGGAAATCCGCTTTCTTACCGTTGTCCAAAAACGAACAATCCGATGTCGCAGGATGGTCCGCTTCCACGGTGATGGCTGAACTGAGCCAACGTCGAGCATTCTGGAAAATTGTTCCATGTCGATTTCATGGCCGCCAATAACTTCAGGAGAATTGACTCAACAACAGATTGTGCGAGCGGCGGTTCTTGAGCACAATGCCCGCGCGTGGGACCGTCTCGCAGGAACCGGCCAACCGCTTGCACTTCCAGCCCCAGACCGTGCGTTTGAAGATCCTCATGGATGGCTCGGTGGAACACATTGGTTGCCTCAAAATCTGAGCGGTCTCAAAGTGCTCTGTCTTGCTGCAGGTGGTGGAAAACATGGACCACTCTACGCTGCTGCTGGTGCGCATGTCACGGTGGTCGATCTCTCTCCAGCCATGCTGGAACTTGATCGGCGAGTTGCGCAGCAGCGACAAATTGACCTGCAACTCGTGTGCGGATCAATGGATGACCTCAGCATGTTTTCTGCAGCGATGTTTGATCTGGTGATTCATCCGGTGAGTACCTGTTACCTTCCGGAAATTCAGTCTGTATTCCGCGAGGTCGCACGCATTACCAGGCCTGACGGGCTTTACGTGAGTCAGCACAAGAGCCCGACAAGTCTTCAGTCATCCTTGACGCCGGGTTCGAACGGCCGCTACGAGTTTCAGTATCCGCTTTCCAATCAATCCCTTGATCAATCATCCCAGTCGCTCAATCCGATTGAAAAACATTCGCGCATCCGCGAACACGGAACGCTCGAATTCGTTCATTCGTTGAGTGATCTGATCGGAGGGATCTGCCGGGCCGGATTTTGGATCGAAGACTTTCTGGAGCCGCAACACGCGGTCATTGACGCGGCGATTGGATCATTTGCCGACCGCGCGAGATTTATCCCGCCGTATCTTCGTGTCTTTGCCAGACGCTCATCGGCCAAGGGCAACCCTCGTCCCGGTATTTTTCTCTCTTAGCCGATGCCGCGTTCAGGTCTCTTTGTGTCTTGACGAACGTGGTTACACTCTGTCGAGGCGTTTTCGCAATCTGTCTTGCAGGGAACCGAATAAAGTTTTGAAGCCTTTGCCAACTCGGGTAGAGACAGTTCTTGAGTACTCTATGATTTTTTTGAATGTACTGCTGCTCGTGAAGGATCCGTCGCACGTCGCTGAGGTGCGAGAGCATCTCTCGAAGGCAATGCGATTAAGTCGTCGAGAGCCAGGGTGTCTTCGGTTTGATGTGTATCATTCTCATCAAGAACTGAGACGATTTGTGCTGATTGAACACTGGGCATCTCAAGAGGCTCTCGACGCCCACCGTCTTGCTGAGGCGTACACAACAATTTACAAAACTCATGTGATGCCACTCATTGAGCGAGAAGGGCACCCTGCTACGTTGCTTGAATGATTGGTATGCTTGGGGAAAATTTTTAAGAGCATTTTTTCAAGCATGTCTTCTGTAAATACTCTTTTTTGAAATGCGTTGGGCGATGATTCTGATCATCGATAATTACGATTCATTTACCTGGAACCTCGTCCAGCGTCTTGGAGAGATTGCGCCTGGAGTTGCACTGCAGGTGCATCGGAATGACAAAATCACGCCGGACGAGATTGCCTCTCGGAATCCAAGTCACATTGTCATTTCTCCCGGGCCACGTACACCGACGCAGGCTGGCATTTCCTGCGAGGTTGTGAAGCGTTTTTCGGGACGCATGCCGCTTTTGGGCGTGTGTTTGGGGCATCAAGCAATCGGACAGTCTTTCGGTGGTCGAATCGTGCGAGCCGTTCGATTGATGCATGGCAAAGTTGACCAGATCATGCACGCAGGCAAAGGGCTCTTCGAAGGACTCACCTCCCCGCTTGAAGCGACTCGCTATCACAGTCTTGTGATCGATCCATCGAGTCTGCCGCGTGAATTCGACGTGGATGCATGGTCGCATGCGCCGGATGGAAGTCGCGAAATTATGGCGATTCGACATCGGACAATGCCTGTTTTTGGAGTTCAATTTCACCCGGAAAGTTTTCTGACGCCGAGCGGCTACGACCTTTTAAAACGATTCCTTGAGAGTGGATCAGCGAGTCAAACTTTGGAATCCTGATCGGACAGGTTCGCGACGCTTTTTTCTTAGGTTGTTCCTTTCAGCAGGAGGCATGCGTGATCGATCTTTCTGAAGCACTGGAACTCATCGAAGCCCATGCGTTGACTCTTGCGCCGCGTCGCATTCAACTGTGCGATGCATTTGGCTTGACGTTGGCGTCTCCCGTGATTGCTGATGTTGACTCTCCTTCATGGGATCGTGCCATGATGGATGGTTTTGCGGTTTGCAATGATGATTTTATACGATCAGAATTGGCATCCCCTGAAGCAGTCTCATTGGAAGTCATCGCCGATGTAGCCGCCGGAGATCCTTCTTCGATCACAATTCGTTCCGGTACCTGCGCCAGAATTATGACCGGAGCGCCACTGCCAACTGGAGCCGATTCCGTTGTGCCGATCGAATGTGCACGTGGCACCTCGCGCAGTGCCCATACAGGCTCAACAGTCACGCTTGCCGACAAACATTTTCACTCGGGTCAGCATGTGGCCATACGGGGAACATTTTTCGGTTCTGGAAAAGAGGTGATGTCAATTGGAATGCAACTCGGTGCGGCTGAAATTGGTCTTGCGACAGAGGCCGGGGCGACTCATGTAACGATTCATCCGCGAGCGCGAGTTTCTATCTGTTCCACCGGAAGCGAACTGGTCGAACCTTCTGAAATACCAGCTTTTGGCCAAACCCGAAATAGTAACGGCCCGATGATCTCGGCGGCTGTGCAGACTTGTTTTGCGGAACCGATTCCGTTGGGCATAGCGATCGATCATCCGGAGGCAATTCGTGCAACTGTTGCGCAGGGACTCGCCGCAGACGTACTGATTCTCTCAGGGGGAGTCTCGGCAGGAGATTACGATCTTGTCCCGAACATTTTGAGTCTGTGTGGAGTCACCAACGTCTTTCACAAGGTGCGTCTCAAGCCCGGAAAGCCTGTTTGGTTTGGTGTTCTCAATCGTGATAACGGGCCACGCACGCTGGTCTTCGGACTGCCTGGAAATCCTGGGAGTAGCTTGGTCTGCTTTGAACTCTTTGTGCGGCCTGCACTTGCAAAGCTCCACGGTCATTCATCAGAGCGTTGGCACATGCCACGAGTTCAAGCCCGTCTGACTGGGGCGGTGAAGCTCGGAGGAGATCGCCCGGTCTTTTCGCCATGCCGCCTGTCGCGATCGATAAACAATTCCGAACTGTGGACTGCATCGCCGATGCCATGGGGAGGATCCTCAGATTTGATTGGATTCTGCGGAGCGAATGGATTCCTCGTTGTGCCAGTCGGCGTGGGCATGCTTCCGGCCGGGAGCGAGATTACTGTTGCGGTGCGCGATCAGCCGATGCGGCTGTAAAAGCGATGCGGCGAGGTGTCACGAGGAATTTCGTTTTGTGATTCGTTCAGGAGCTCGGCGCGCTTCGATGAAAATGAACATGCTTCCATCGACCTAAAATCTGTTGCCAGATACGGGTTTCTTCATGACAGCCGGTCGTTGGTCGACCATCGCTATCCACACGCTGCACAAGACGAACAAAAGTAACAACGGCAGAATCTTCCGAGAGCATGCGCACCTTGGGGCCAATGAGCGTTGTCACCACTCGCGATGGTGGGGCTGGTCGATCGCTGGAAAGCGAAAAATAGAACTCGTGAAATTCAAGGCCCTCGACCAATTGGCCGCGAGCCTCTGGTTCAAAACAGCTCAAATCATCCGCAACGAGTTCACGATACACCTTCCAATCACCCGTACTGACGGCGGTAAGCAGCCGGCGGGTCAGATCGATCAGTTGTTGTTCGGTGGATGAAGTGGACGTGGTCATGGAGATTCTCCATAGAAAATGGTTGTTGCCGTGATTCTGTCAGCCTGCGGAGTCTGAACGAACGAGCCCAAGCGAAATCAGTTTGTCGCGGCACTCATCTCGTTCGCGACAACGAGTCATCGATTCCCACGTTGGATCTTGAGCGATCATGAAGGACGCATGATCAGCAGGAATCCCTCCGAGTGACGACAGTCGCTGCACGACACCAATCTCGAGGCGAGTGAGTCTGAGTGCCAGAACGCGGTAGTCAAGAAATGCCTCCCACACCAAAGGAAAAAGAGGCGCAATGATCTGCTCTCCGATCGCCAGAGCGTAGCGGCGAATTTCCTCCTGCGCATGAGGATCCATCCGCAGTGCAATAAAATGAAGTAAATTGTGAAGATCGATTTTCCAATAGGCCTCCGTGTAAGTGGAGAGTGGAAGATCCTTTCTGGCTTGTTCCCTCGCTATTCCGGCATCGAGCCGTTCTTGATAGATACGCCTTGCAAATGTCTGAAGTTCTTCCTCGGCCTTTGTCATAACGGCCCCGAACTCCTCGCTCAGCGGTTCGCCTGATCCTTGTCGATTCATCGCAGCCTGCGTGCGCCACTCCGCTGGCTCAGTCGTCTGCATGCTGTCGATAGCGAGTGAGTATCGGGTTGAATATTCATTGATGCTTGCCGTTCGATGTCGAATCCACTGTCTCCAACAATCCATCGGCACGCGAACAAGAAATTTGAGTTCGACCATCTCAAAAGGCGTTGTGTGGGCATGTCGCAAAAGATAACGAATCAATTGGCGATCATCGCTTACCTTCCGAGTGCCTTCGCCGTAGCTCACTCGCGCGGCTTGCACCACGGAGCCGTCGTCTCCCATGCAATCGACCAACGACACAAAACCATCAT
Source organism: Planctomycetota bacterium (assembly GCA_003669585.1). Lineage (GTDB taxonomy): Bacteria > Planctomycetota > Planctomycetia > Pirellulales > UBA1268 > QWOQ01. The sequence continues at coordinate 220,423 of QWOQ01000011.1, forward strand.
TTAAAACAGGAAGTTTTTTCCAACGGAGCTCATTCAGGAGCTGTTCGCGTGAAGATTCGCTCATAGTATTTTTCAATCGCGTGCGTGTGGTGTCAGTGTATCAATGTGGCGTGTTGGGCTAAGACTTTTGCAGCAACTCATTGAGCAGTGCAGCAAGTTGTTTGGCATCGTCGTTCTCTCGAATACGTTCGACACGAGAGGTGGAAACACCAAGCTTTTCAAGGCTCGAGGAGACGGTCTTCCAAAGCCGTTCCCGTTTCTTTCCTTCAGAAAGATAGAGATCTGTCACCTGTTCGCCGAGTCGCTGCAGCAAAGCGGTGTCGAGGTTGGCGTAATAATTTCGGACGATTGACTGTTGGTATTTGCTGAGATCTTGCTTTGCCACGGATTCTCCATCCCCTCCTATTTCACTTGACTGGAATCAATGCGTCAGCCTTTCATTTTTCAAAAATACGATTGCCGCAGACGTGAGGGCGAAATCGTCACGACTCGCGACTTCCGCGACAAGCCCCCGGCATCGATCTGGCTGGAAGCAGGGGGGCATCGTGGATAGACTGCTGGGAAGTCGGTCCGCACATTGCGGCCTCGTCGCGAGTTTTTGAATTATTTCGAGTCGGAGTTTTTCATGCCCACGATCACGTTTACGAACGAGAAAAAAGAAATTCAGGTCCCGGAGGGGGCAAACCTTCGCCGCGAAGCGATTCGGGCTGGCGTGCAACTCTATCCGGGCATTCACCAATATCTGAACTGCCATGGCTTAAGTTCTTGTGGAAGTTGTCGCGTGCTGATCACGAAGGGGATTGAAAATGCAAGCCCCAAAGGAATTCTTGAATCGGCTCGACTCGGTGTTTCGCTCGCGTATATCGGCAATGAGAAAACGATGCGGTTGGCATGTCAAACTCGAGTGAAGGGCGACATCTCGGTTGCTACATGCCCGGCGATAAATATCTACGGCGAGAATTTCTTTAGTTAAACCGCATTTTCATTTCTGTTGTGATTGATTTTTAATCTCGCACATCGCATAGCGATAGAGGTGAGTGAGCGATGAAAGAAGTGATCGCAGTCGTCAAACCATTTCTTGCCGAGCGGGTGCTCGAATCTCTCAAACGAGCGCCGCTCGAGGCCTGCACCGTACGCGAGGTAAAAGGCTACGGACGACAAAAGAGCTATCTCGACCAGTACACGGACACTGAATACTCCCTCGCCTTTCTGCCGAAAATCGAAATTCACCTCTGGGTTGATGATTCGCGGGCCGAGGAAGTGATCGAGAAAATTGTTGAAGTCGCTCGCACTGGAAGAATGGGTGACGGGAAGATATTCGTTCTGTCAGCGACTGAAATTGTTCTCGATGAATACTCCCCAACGCACAGTCACGACGCGAACGAGTGATTGTCTGTCCGGAGTTCTCTTTTTAAAGACCGGAGAAAGTCTTCAGCGAAACATGATACCGGTTGCGTACCAGACATTGTTTTTCCCCCGACGAATATCGTATCCAAAACGTGTCTGAAGGCTTTTGACAGCGTTCCAGTGTCCTGGCGAATGCCGCCAGCTGTGAACGCAATCTACGCATGAATCCAGGAGATCTTGATGTTCCCAACTCTGGGCAACAATTTCTGTGGGATGGCTTCCCGGGAAAAGTATTTTTGAAAGAATTCGCCGAGATCGTACGTGCCAGTTGTGATGTCCTTGTTTTCCAATCTGTGCCTGATACAGCGAATGGCTCTGAGCTTCTTCTACAAGTATCGGATCGAGTGTGCCAAGAATGCTCTTGGGATGCTCGGGATGAATACGAACTGCGAGAATCATTGATCGTTGCGTAAGAGTTCCTGGAGGAAGCGTTGCGATTTCGTTCATGTGCGACGGACTGAATTGATAGAATTTGCCAGGTGTTCGTGGAAGAATCGACACAATGCGTGCATTGATTGCCGGATCGTCGTGGGCGTAATCAACCACAAAGATTCCAGGGCCGTGACGTAACTCCGCGAGTGACGGATGATCCACCAAGCGTGTTTTCGAACCGTCAAGATGAATTGTGTCAGTGATCGCGATGCGGCAGAAAATCCACGGTGTTTGGCTATTCAGAAAGAGTTTCTGGATAGCTTCTTGGTCGAGCCATTGGCCGACGACATCGTCGGCGTCGATGCTGGTGCAGTTCGGTTCAATTGACACAAGCAACATCGATTGCGATTGGATCGCATTGCACGTCGCCTTTTCGTAATCATCGATTCTTAGAATGGGAAGATCAGCACTTGCCTCACCAACTATTCCGAAGATACATGGCACAAAGAGCCACGTGACCCACAGACAAACGCGACGATGATCGCATTGACCGCTGCCATTGGGACTCTTTCGCGGAGCATTGAGCGACATAGAAGAAGTTTTTGAGGGGGATGAAAGATCTGAACTTGCTTGTGAAACGAAAAGCAAGAAGTGAGAATCACGAAGGACAGCCTGAATAAAAAGATTGCATCAGAGGCTTTGGAGCATTCAGGCCATAAAATTTTTGCAACTACAATCGTTGAGTATTCATAGTATAGCGGCTGAAAAATAGGATTGTACGCTCGTTTGTTAGATGCAGTCGCTACGTTCCTCGCAGTTGCTGTGGAGGAAAAAGAGCTGAACGGATTAGACTTTCAACCCTAAGCTGGTTTGAATTGGTAGAGAAAAGAGGAGTCGTCTTGCACGGCCTACAAAAAGCTTTTCGATGGCGTTCGTGACGCGGGCGCGAGTTTCCAGAGAGAGTTCAAGAAATTTCTCGCAAGGAACTCCAAAGCAGGCGAGCTTCGGCAGATCATCGTGACGACGAAGTGTCGGTCGTCACAGCAATATGAAATGGTAATTCCTCGAACACGAAAATGGTAAATCGAATGAACTGTGTACGTAAATGTTTCTCTTGTTTTCTATGCCGTCGAAGTGACTTCCGTGCTGCAATGATTTTTTTGAACATTGCTTGCTCGGTCTTACTCTCATTCCGGCCAGTTCGAGTAACAGACGCAGCGGAAGATCTCGCTGGGCTTTCAGAGATGGCGATATTGAAAAAAGATTCATTCAAGGTGCCAGTAACGGAAACGCTCGAGAATGCTGCAGCAAAACTTCGAGAAGCCATCAAGCCTCTCGATCGTCTTCTTGTGCAGAGCCCAAGTGGTGCCGACTGGAAAACATATCTCAACTGGCCGGAGCTTTTGAAGCAAGCGTCGGATCCGACGGGGGCTGATCTCAAAACAGTACAAATGCTTGAAGGCCTTTTTTTAGCTGACGAAAATGGGCTGGAAATGCCAAAATTTTCCCACGTTGGCCGAGTGCTTTCCAAATATGCCAGGTTGCTGGAAAGTTCGAAAAATCCAAAGTCCTCCGAAGTATTTGCGTCACGATTGGATCAACTCTCTCGAGCGTTGTCTGTTGGTGCTACCAGTGGTGCATCTGCAGATCTTGAAACGGTTGGACCGATTCTTCGTGATCTTGAGGATTCGGGACAGGCAGAAGATGTGGTAGCCCGGGTCCGAAAAGTACTTGGACAGCCGAACCTTTTTGTGGAAGTGGATGAAGCTCTTCTGAGCCATTCGGTCAACCGGGATGTTGATCAAACGGCACCGGTGCGAGAAGTGGTACTTGGAACACAAATCAGTGGCACAGGTCACACCACAGGACGCGTAACGCTCAACCTCGTTCCGAGCACGGCTGCCGCTATGTTCGACATCACACTCGATGCCACAAACCATTCCAATACGGTTGGGCACAACGGCCCCGTGACGGTACGTACTACAGGAACCACAAAGCTCGATGCACGAAAGCGACTGACAGTAAACGATCAGCGAGTGAACAGCATGCCGGTCGAGGCAACGGCATCGACCGACACAGACATCACGGGAGTGTCTGTGTCGGCAAAATTTGGGAAAAAAATTATCCGAAAAATTGCCAACCGAAAAATTGCACAATCAACTCCACAGGCGGAAGCGATTGCAGAAGGACGCGCCCGCACGCGACTGAAAAAAGAATTCGAATTACAGACAGAGCCAACTATTTCAAAGGCTGCTGCTGAATACCAGTCAAAATTCCGAGATCCATTTTTGAAGAAGGGGGCCTTTCCAGAATCACTCTTATTGACCACAACCGATCAGTCGTTGCGAGTTGTTGCGATGAAAGCGATTGATAATCAGATCGCCGCGGCGAGTTCGCCTCCAGCAGCTGATCCGGATGCAATTCTGTCGGCGCGAGTGCATGAAACAATGATCAACAATACGGCTGAAAAAATGCTTGGTGGCCGCACCATCACGCAAGAAGAGGTCGAAAAACAGATCAAAGAAAGTAACGTGAAATTGCCAGAGTCACTCGCAAATGACGCAGATCAGCCGTCATGGTCGATTACATTTGCCAGAACAAAACCGATTGAAATCGATGCCACGGATAATCATATCCGGTTGACAATTCGCGGAAGCCGTTACACATCAGGCGAGCGTGAATTCGATGCGATGGACATATGGGTGGGCTATCACATTGAATCGGCCGACGGAAAAACAAAGCTTGTGCGAGAAGGCGATGTACAAATTTATCCTCCCGGATTTAAACCAGGCGGTGACGAGAAGTTAACGATCACGCAGACCTCACTGCGTCGCATTTTACAGCGACGGTTCGGGAAGATTTTCAAAGAGGTGGTGGACGTCGAGTCACTTGAACTTCCCGGGGAAATGAAATCTGCCGGCCCGCTGCCGCTCCAGCAGTTAGTCGTGAGCAAAAGTGGGTGGATATCTGCCGGCTGGCGAAAACGAGATGCCGCTGTGGTGAGCGAAAAAACGATTTCCGAAAAGCCACCTGTGCTGCTTGTGGGAAACGATTTCGTTACGCTCCCCTAGAGAAGACCTCAAACACAAGAAATCAAAAAAGAATCACTTTTTAGGAAAAGCAGGTTGGGACTCTGGTGATCCCAGCAACTGTTTGAGAGACGATCAACAGTTTCTTTCTGTTATTGTCGTTTGGAATGTGAGCAAAGTTGGGATTGTGTTGTGACGTAACGCCAGTGATTTTGAGAACGCGTTGTAAAAAATTTTCGAAAATTGAACAGGGATTTTACATGTGTTGAGCTTCCGTTGGTGAGCACCATCATCGGAGTTCTTGTTGGCTGCCTGCCTACGACAGATCATGCCGCTTCGTTGGCGGCGAAACGTTTGTATCGCGCAAAGAGATCCCCCAACGTCTTCTTGCGTTGCGATAATCTCAATCAAAGAACGGCAAAGTGATAGAAAGTTTTGCTCTCGTTGTGCGAGGTCTTTCTCAAGAATGCTTCTTGGACTCGCCATGAAAAACAAAGCGTATGTCTGTCGTGCCTGTCGGTGTGTTGCGTGGCAGCTTTCTCGCCGAATGCGGTCTGTCATCGCCGGTTTTCTGTTGCCGGGAATACTTTGTGGAGTGTTGGGGTGCGGGGGATCAGGCACTGCAAGAGTGAAGGGGCATGTCACACTCGATGGCCAGCCGCTCCAACAAGGGGCGATTACATTTGTTTCGGTCGATGGAGTTGCTCGAACTGTCGGCACAGTGGTGCTCGACGGCCAATTCATAGTCGATATGCCTACTGGAAAAAAAATTGTTCGCATTCAGGGAACAAAAGTTGTTGGTCAGAGAAGAGCTTACGAAAGCGATGCCGATAGCCCGATGGTGGACATCGTTGAAGATGTGGTGCCCGCGCAATACAATTCAACGACTAAACTCGAGTTTGACGCAAAACCCGGCTCCAATAAAACGGTGTTTGCTATCACAAGTCGATAACCATGAGTCCGAGATTTCAATAGTAAGACAGAGTTCTTCAGCCTGTTTTTCCGAACAGAAAATTTGATATTCCATTGGTGTACCCGCGGGAAAAGTCTTCGGACTGTCCCAATGAAAGTGTTTTAGACTGACTGCGCAAAGAACTCCTCTGTGAAGTTTCGGAGTGTGATGTGACTGCGTCAAAAATAAATGACCGTCAGTTTTACAAAACAATGCCTGCATTCTGGCGCGGCTGCATGTTGTTCTGCTTCACGACATCCGTCATCGCGGCACAAGATGCAGCAGTTGATCCTGTCGAGGGGATCGTTCTGAGCCTGTTTGAGCGAAAATGTGTCACCTGTCATGGTGCAGATACACAAGAATCCGGCCTGCGACTCGATGGAAAACAATTCATTGCACTCGGAGGTGAACATGGTCCGGTGGTGCGGGCTGGAAAGAGCCGTGAAAGCGAACTGTATCAGCGAATTACATCGAAAAATGCCGACGAACGAATGCCTCCCGAGAGTGAGGAGCCTCTGTCCGCTGATGAAATAGATCAGATCAAACAATGGATCGAGTTTCCGGACTTATGGAAAAACCTAGAATCTGCAGGCGTGGCCATTGTTGACAAACGAATGGACCACTGGGCATGGAAGCCAATAGTGCGACCCACAATCCCGATGATCGCGCTGGGTCCGGGAGTGACTTCGAGTGTTGACCGGTTTATTCGCGAGAAAATTTTGAGTGAGGGACTGCTTCCGTCGCCGCAGGCCGATCGTCGTACTCTGATTCGTCGCGTCACGTTTGATCTCCTCGGATTGCCGCCGAGTCCGCACGAGGTGGACGCGTTTGTCGCGGATACCGATCCGATGGCGTGGGAAAATCTGGTTGAACGGCTGCTGGCATCCCCTCGCTACGGTGAACGCTGGGCGAGACATTGGCTGGATGTCGTTCACTACGGTGATACGCACGGTTACGACAAAGATCAGCCGCGTCCCAATGCCTGGCCGTATCGCGATTATGTGATCCGTGCTTTGAATACTGACAAACCATACGTGCGATTCATTGAAGAACAGATCGCAGGTGACATGCTGTATCCCGATACCCGTGACGGAATTGAGGCACTCGGTTTTATCTCCGCAGGGCCTTGGGATCTCATTGGTCATGCTGAAGTTCCGGAGACAAAAATAGATGGAAAAATTGCTCGACATCTCGATCGAGATGATATGGTTGCCAATACCATTGGCACCTTTATGAGTGCGACAGTTCAGTGTGCGCAGTGTCACAATCACAAGTTTGATCCATTTACGCAGGAAGACTACTACTCCCTTCAAGCAGTCTTTTCAGCCCTTGATCGAACCGATAAACCGTATTCATCCGACCCAAAAGTCATGAAGTTGCATGAGTCGCTCAACCAACAGAAACGCACGCTGGAATCACGAAAAAAAGAACTCACCGTCGCTTTGCAGAAGATTGCTGGTCCAAGACTTATCGAACTCGAGCAAGAAATTGCTGCAGCCGAAGCAAAGACGGGAAATGCGTCGCAGGAATTTGGATATCACAGCGCCATTGCCACCGATCGATCGACGGTGAAGTGGGTGCAGGTCGATCTTGGTGCGGAGTACCCGGTTGATTCAGTCGTGCTACGACCCTGCTACGACGACTTCAACATGATCGGAGCCGGTTTCGGTTTTCCGGCCCGTTATAAAATCGAAATTTCAAACGACTCGAACTTTCAAAAAGATGTCACCACAATCGTTTCGCACGAGTCAGCGGATCAGCCTAATCCGGGGGTGACGCAACAAGAGTTTTTCTGTGGAAAAAACGGACGATTTGTGCGAATGACGACGATCGCACTTGCGCCACGTCAGAATGATTTTATTTTTGCATTGGCTGAGTTGGAGGTCCGAAACACCGAGGGGAAAAATCTTGCAGCCCGAGCATTGGTTAGTTCACTCGACTCCATCGAAGCTCCTTTGCGATGGAGTCAGAAAAATCTAGTAGATGGTCTTGCGCCGCAAGGCAGCGGCAACGTTGTCGCTCTTCTCGCGGAAAGAAAAGCACTCGTGGAGGGTATTGCCGATCAGAGCATTGTGACGCATTTGGCTGATTGTGAATCTGACCTCGCCGCTGTACTGGCTCAGCAGGATGCACTCGCTCCACTGGATCGCGTGTATGCCGGTACCGTCCACGTGGGCAGTGGAACGTTTCTTGGCACCGGTGCAGTCGGTGGAAAGCCCCGCCCGATTCATCTGCTCTTGCGCGGTCAGGTCACGCAGCCAAGTCGCGAAGTCAGCCCTGGTGCGATGGTGTCGATTCAGCCGCTTGAAGGTCGATTTAATTTACCCCCGGATCATCGAGAAGGGGATCGCCGAGTGGCGCTTGTTCGCTGGATCACGGATTCTCGAAACCCGCTTACATGGCGAAGCATTGTCAATCGAATATGGCATTATCACTTCGGTCGTGGCATCGTTGATTCTCCAAATGACTTTGGTCACATGGGATCACGGCCGTCTCATCCAGAACTCCTCGATTGGCTTGCGTGTGAGTTTCGAGACTCAGGTGGATCACTCAAGTCGCTGCACAGAACGATTCTTCACAGTGCAACCTATCGACAATCGAGTGCATTCATTGAAACAAACGCTCAGCAAGATACTGAGAATCGTTTCTTGTGGCGGTACAATCGAAGGAGACTGGAAGCAGAAGCAATTCATGATTCAGTACTAGACATCAGCGGTTCGCTTAATTTAACGATGGGAGGGCCTGGGTGGAAGGATTTTAAAGTTGAGCGACCCGAGCATTCACCGCACTACCGTTACGACCTTGCCGACCCCATGGATCGAACCACATGGAGACGAAGCATCTACCGCTTTTTGGTCCGAAGTCAGACTCAGCCATTGATGACGAGCCTTGACTGCGCAGATCCGTCAATGCGAGTCGACAAACGAAATGAAAGCCTTTCACCGATTCAGGCTCTGGCACTGTTGAACAATGGTTTCATGGTGGTCCAAGCCAAGCAATATGCGTCGCGACTGGCTGTTGAGGCCGGTGACAGTCACAGAAATCAGATTCGGCTTGCCTTTCGCCTTGCACTGTGTCGCGACCCCGATCCGTCTGAGCAAGAGGCTTTGGAATCACTAGCCGTCGACTATGGCATGGAGAATGTCTGTCGATTAATTTTTAATTTGTCAGAGTTCACGTTCATCGACTGAAAAGTTGTGAACGATCATTGAAAAACCCTATTATTGTTTGTGTGTGTACCACCATGACAACATCGGATGAGATACAAAAGAAAATCCCCTTCCAAGAAAAATGGGCAGAACGTTCCTCAAGACGAGACTTTCTCTGGTCATCAGGAGGCGGACTCGGTGGCATCGCGCTGAGTGCAATGCTTGCAGGACAATCCGATTCTGCAGAATCAAGCCAACTTCATCCGGCGAGTGTGTATCCGGCAAAAGCCAAACGCGTGGTCCAAATGTTTATGGCGGGCGCGGCGAGCCACATCGACTTGTTCGACTACAAGCCAGAACTCATCAAGCGTCACGGACAAGTGAGCGATTTTGGAGAACCTGTCGAAGCGTTTCAAAATGGTCTGGGGCCATGGCTCAAGCCTGTGTGGAATTTTCGTCCCTACGGACAGTGCGGAAAACACTTGGGCGAGATTGTCTCTCCGCTTGGTGAAGTGGTCGACGAAATTGCGTTTGTACACAACATGGTCAGCCCCTCGGGAGTTCATTCGCAGGCTACGCTTTTGCAGTCAACAGGATTTGTCCTGCCAGGCTTTCCAGGAGCTGGATGCTGGGTTGGTTATGGACTTGGATCGCTCAACGACAATCTGCCCATGTTCGTTGTGCTTCCCGATCAACGAGGACTTGGCTCCAACGGTGTGAAAAACTGGGATTCCGGTTTTCTTCCTGCGGAGTACAGCGGAACCGTTGTTTACCCGGGGCTAGAATCACCCATTGCAGACCTGAGAGTGCATCGAGCAGGAACATTTGTCAGCGATACCAGTGAGTTTTCTACACAGAGAATTCTTGCTGAACTCAATCTCCGCCATGCTCGCAATCGAAAAGGTGATGCACGCCTAGAATCGAGAATTCGTAGTTACGAACTCGCGGCAAGAATGCAAATGGCAGCTCCCGAAGCACTCGATTTTTCAAATGAACCGGAACATGTCATGAAGCTCTACGGCCTTCATTCAGCTCCGAAGTCATGGCCAACGGAGATTAATTCTGCGGAAGAAACGCATGCCTTTTCGACGCGTTGTCTGGCTGCTCGTCGGTTGCTTGAGCGAGGAGTGCGTTTTGTTCAAATCTGGAGTGGAAACGACAACGGGTTTCCTCGTCGCAACTGGGATTCGCACGAGGATGTCGAGCGGGATCACGGGCCCCTCGCGTCGGGAATGGCGCGCGGAGCCGCAGCATTCATCACCGATCTCAAGCGAACAGGACTTCTTGAGGACACAATCATTTTGTGGACTACCGAATTTGGTCGGATGCCTTCGAGTCAGGGTGGAAAAGGACGCGATCACAATCCTTTCGTTTTTACAAACTGGCTCTGCGGCGGAGGCATCAAGGGGGGCATCACGTATGGCCAGAGTGATGAGTTTGGGTATAAACCACTCGAACGAGACCGCCCAACAAGGGTATACGACATCCACGCGACTATTTTAAAGCTTCTTGGTATGGATCACACTGCATTAACGTGGCGACATAATGGCATTGATCGCCGCCTGACCGACGTGCACGGAAAGGTGATCAACGAACTGCTTGCGTAAATACATGCAACGAAGACGGATTTGCAGGTTCGTTTCGCTGTTGTAACGAAGGATCTTGTGCCACAAAAGAAGAGATAGAATTGGTCCTTCGCAGAGTGACTTTCAGCCAGCGAGTGTTCGAGGGTATGATCCTGAGGTCAGGAATTCTAAAAACTGCAAAGCCAATGAGTTTGTGGGAGTTGATGGATGGACGTTCTGCGCACCGTCGCCTACTACGGGCCAAACCGTTGGTCGAGTGTGCCAACGCTCGAAATCCATATCGATCGAAGCGCCTGGAAAGTCGGAGCGTTGCATCTCAATGGTGATGCAGCGGCGAGGCTTCTGCTGTGGGAACCGATGATGACGCATCGCCCCCATGAACTGCTCATCGAGGGTAAGGATACAAAATATCACGACGTTTCACTGAGAGACGTACTTGCTGTCGAAGATTCATTTGCAGAAGTCATGCGTTGGACCGTGTGCGCACTGGGGTCAGCGGCCGGGACTGTACCGCACTTTAGTCGCGTTCTACAACAACAAGACCACCTTCATCGATTTGTACTCGCCTTTGAATTCGAAGAAGAATCACTTGCAAGAGCATGCGTAGACACTGCTCGGCGATGCGTGATCGCGGCTATCAGAAATGATTTGTTTGAACCAGCGATTGAAGTTCGAAAGCTCGTTGATTTAGCAGATGAAGTGCGACTTGGTCCGAGTACGCGTGCCATCTTGCGAAGCGCCGTTGCTCGAGGAGTGCCTTACCAAAGAATTACAACTGGTAGCCTTGTGCAGCTTGGCGAGGGAGCCCGGCAGCATCGTATTTGGACTGCTGAAACGGATGCTACGAGTTCGATTGCGGAAGATATTGCGCAGGACAAGGAGCTGACAAAACTGATTCTGAAGCGTGTTGGAGTTCCGGTTCCCGATGGGCGTGTTGCAGTCACCCCAGAACAAGCCTCTGAGGTTGCCAGTGACATTGGATATCCGGTTGTGCTCAAGCCGCGAGATGCCAACCACGGCCGGGGAATTTCATTTGCACTCAATACTGCTCAGGAAGTAAGAGAAGCATTTGGTCTGGCAGTCTGTGAAAATAAATCTGCCGACGCCGGCGTCATTGTCGAACAATTAGCCATCGGTGTCGCCCATCGTCTGCTTGTCGTGGGTGATCGGTTGATCGCAGCATGTCGTGGAGAGCAAGACGTTGTCGTTGGAGATGGGAAAAGTACCATTATCGAACTCATTCAGACAGCCAATCGGGATCCGCTGCGAGGCGAGAACTATACCGATATTTTGTCATTTATGACATTGGACGATGTGTGTATTTCCCTGCTCAAGCGACGTGGTTTTCGTCCGGAAAGTGTTCTATCCGTGGACCAGCGGGTTGTTGTAAAGATCAACGGCGACCTCACCACGGATGAAACAGACGAAGTGCACCCTGATGTTGCACGGCAGGCGGTTCTGGTGGCCAAGGCGGTGGGTCTCAATGTTGCCGGGCTCGACATCATTGCTGAAGAGATCAGCCAGCCACTGGAATCACAGCGAGGCATGGTGATCGAGGTCAACGCAGGGCCAGGACTTTTTATGCATGTGGCACCACTGCATGGAAAGCCGCAGCCGGTAGGGGATGCAATTGTCGAGCAAATGTTCCCCAAAGGAGACTCTGGCTGCATTGTCATTGTGGGAATTGCCAACGGATCTCATGCACAAAAAATTGGAAAACAGTTGGCGGCGCTTTTGCGATCAAAAGGATGCTGTGTGGGAATGGCACTTGGAGATTCCGTCGAAGTGGATGGCCAGGCTCCCTACGGTCAAGGCATGAGTGACCGTGAAAAAGTTTCCTCGCTGATTGCTCATCCGCTCGTGGAGTCAATTGTTTTTACCACTGATCCTGCACAGACAGCCGCAACCGGATTAGCCTGTGACCGATGCGACGTCGTTATTTTTCCGGAAAATAACGATCGTGATTTTGGGTATCGTGCAGACAGTGTGACTGAAGGTTGCGATTCAAATGCTGCAACACTCGGAGCGGATACGCTTTCACTGCTGCATGCGGTGCCACCGGGGGGCGTTGTCATCGTACCGGTTGCGACCGACTGCCTCGAACAGATACGTGCAGAATGTCGTGGGGAAGTAATGCTGTACTCAACAACAGCCTCTACGATTACTCTGACACGCCTCGAAACACGGCTCAATGCTCATCGGGCCGGGGGAGGTAAAAGCGTGAGGCTTGTCGATCAGGCAATTGTGTTGGGATTCGGCGCCACAACCATATCCGTTGCTATACGCCCCGAATCATTTTTGGAGGATTCTGAACTTGTATTTCATCTGCTTCCTGCAATTGCAGCAGCATGGAGCCTTGGCGCAGATATTCAATCGCTGAGAAATGTCTGCGATGCAAGTGATCGAAGCTTGTAACAGAAAAGCTTCAAAACTTTTCCATCACTTTGCAACAGAAGCCTTTGCTGGCGTGGCGCCCTCTCGAATGGCAAATAAGTGGCTTTTATTCGCAATGTAAAGAGTTTTCCCAGCGACAATCGGCGTGGAATAAACACTGTTCAGCATATTGATCTCACCAAGCATTTTTTTCTCTCGCGAAAGTTCAAATACACAAATATCACCATCCTCGTCACCTATATAAACTCGGCCATCAACGACCAGTGATGACCCCCAACTTGCCGCCAGCATGTCGTGCGTCCAGAGGGGCTTTCCTGTTTTTACATCGAGACAGTGAAATAATCCGCTGAAGTCAGCAACAAAGAGTAAGTCATCTTTAATTACCACGGTACCGCAGGTGCGATGCATGGTCTCTTCAAATTCCAGTTTTCCATTTTTGTTGGTATCGAATCCTGGATAGTGCCATACGGCTGCAGAATTTGGATTCGGACGCGCTACTTCACCCTGCTCTTTGATTACTGCCTGATTACGACGGTGGGGCAAGGGAGTTTTTGGATCCTTCAAACTCACGGCCAGTTCGGGGCTTGTGTCTCCACGTTTTGATGGATCGATACACCACAGGTGCCCAACACCCTCCCCGTGTTCGGGATCTTCACCGACAGCGATGTACACGAACCCCTTGTCAATCACGGGTGTGCCGATAATGTGATTTCGATCGGCTCGGCCACCGAGCGTGTACTTCGACTCCTTCGGATTGCAGTCGAATTTCCAAAGCAATTTTGAAGCACCGTTTTCGCCACGGGCATCGAAGGAATAGAGCCAACCATCGCCGCCACCAAAGAGCACCTGTGGAACACCTCCGAGCTCTGCGTACGACGGGCTCGACCATTGTCCGTGCAATACGTTTGTTCCGGGTGAACCATCTGTCCAGAGAATGGCTCCTGTCTTTTTATCGAGGCACAGAAAACTCGGAGCGCTGGGAGAGGGCAGATTAATATGCCCCTCATCAACTCCATTGCTGGTATTCACAAAAAGCATGTCACCGGCGGCAGTCACGCTGCAAGAACACATATTATGTTGAGAGATACCGAGTTCTTTCATCATGTCCAGTACCCACACCGTGTCGGCTTCGACCTCGTCAGAAGCTTTTTCCTTTGTAAATGGTCCGTCATTTTCTCCGTCGCGAAATCCTTCCGTGTCGAGGCATTTGACCTCACCGCGACTGCTGACGTACCAGAGTCGATCACCCTCAACGAGCGGTGCACAGCAGATTCCCTGCAGCGGCCAATCGTGCACGCGACCGGTAGGAAGTTTTTCACTGGAATCCTGCCAGAGAAAAGAACCATCCTTGATGTCGAATGCTAAAAGACAGCCAAGATCAACGCTCGAAGGGTATCGTTTGATGTAGCCTTTACCGTTGTTGCTTCCTACAAAAGCTTTGCCACTGGCAACTACTGGATTACCGTACGTCTGACTCCCAAGTGCAGCAACCCACGCAACGTTTGAACTGCTATCACTTTTCCATTCACCTGTATCGAGATCAAAGGCACCCGGAGACCACTCGCTGGGTATTCCAGTGGCATCGGAAGTATTGTTGCGAACAGGCGATCCTCCCCACTGGTTCCACTCTTCAGCGGAGAGAGATTTTTTTCCCTGAATCGATGGGGCTGCTGCAATTAAAAAATCGATCTGAGGCATTATGAGCGTGAAAGCAATTCCTATCGGAAAGACAGCAATCAAGATTGCATGGACCATTTTGAACTCAAAAAAACTTTTCATAACAGACCTCAAGGGAAACGAAAAAAGACTCTTTATGGGCTTCCTTTATCTTGGAAGAACGAAGTTCTGAAAACTCCCGAAGCGTTCCATTCAAGAAGCAGGACTAACGTACGGACTCAACCAACACGTTATCAATCGAAATTTCAGCATCTTTGGAATTTCCAAAAAATCCAGGGCTTCCCTGAAGGTTGCCAGAATCATGAACGGCTTCAATCGTCCATGATTCAGGTTCCTTCTCATCCCGAGGCCAAACCTTTCCTCGCAATTGTGCCGAAGCACCCTGGGTGCCCGCTTCAAATTTCATCGTGTACCAAGTACCGGCCTTCCATGAAAACGGAATTGTCTTTGAAAAGTAGGTTGCCACTTGCGGCGGCCACGAACGCAACTGCAACTGCTGGCTGGCACCCATTAAGTCGAGCGTATAACGCTGCGCAACCAGACCCATATCAGGCATCTTGGCAGTTTCAAGCGAAATGTGTGCACCCGAGGACTTGGCAAATGCATCGGCATCGGTGCTGGTGCTCTTTGATGCTTCAGCAGCAACAAAAGACGCTACGTCGATCTCTTGAGCGCGAAAGTCAGCCTGTATTTGATAGTCGTGCAGCGTGATTGGTCCTATCCAACCCTGACTGCGAGTGCCTTTGGGAATAGTTGTAATTTTTACGAGGCATTGAGTGCCGTCTACTTCGCGGACCACATGACGATACCTCATTCCAATCCATGGAAGAGGCGGCTCACCACGAGGTGCGCCCCCCTTGGGATCTGGCAAAAGTGCAATGTCTTCGAAATCAAACTTCCACGGCAGTGGTGGCATTGAACGCACTCTCGCCACACCCTCAAGCGACCCGACCTTCGCCTTGATGACGGCAGCAGCATGTTCACCCACAGGAGCAGTCCAAACTCCGTCAGACGTTATTGTGCCAGAAGGTGCCGCCGAAAAATCAGCGGGTGATTCTTTGACAAATCGTCCCTGAGAATCAAAAAGACGTACTTTGAAATCAATTGACTTTCCGGCATCAACAATCGCCTCAGCCGGAACGATTTGAAGCCAAGCCGCTTCTTCGGCAGGCGAGGCAGTTTGGATTGCAACCGACTGAGGAAGCGTTGGATTCGATGCATTTACAGACGAAGAGACAGATGGAGCACCAAGGCAATAGAGCCTGCTTCCTGTCGTAAGGTAGATCCGTCCACTCCAAGCAATTGGCGAGGCAGTGACTTCGTCGTTCTCATCGAGTCTCATGCGGTTCACGACCCGCAGACCATCAGAAGTTGGTTCAAGAACATGCCAACCACTGGTTGAACAGATGTAGATTTTTCCATCCGCGACCAGTGGACTGCCTCGCACGATCGTTCCGAGAAGTTTTTGAGGGCGACCAATTTGTTCTCCAGTGGCTTTGTCGAGCGTGTAGACCTTTGCACCATCATCCATAAAATACAGGCGATCTCCGAGCGCGATCGGCATGGCCCGACCGCTCATAATTCCTTTTTTCTGCCAGATGATCGCAGAAGCAGTAATGTCTCCAGAGCCGCTTCCGTGGAATGCCGTCGCACTGCCCATGGAGGTATTATCCAGATTCTCTTCGGCCTGAGAGATGTAGACGATGTTGCCATCGACCAGCGGTGCGACATTGAGTCCGCGTCGAGAAAGTTTAAAATTCCAAATCGGTCGTCCTGTGCGTGGCTGAAAGTTCCACACGCTTCCATCGCTCGATCCAAACACCAACGCCGCTTGCCCGTCGAGCATGGCAAGAAAGGGCGTGCTGTAGGTGGTGTCTTCGGGAAGTTCCTTGGTGCCCCCGGTCCACCGCACTTCACCCGTAGCAGTATCTAAGCCAAGAAAGCGATGCGCTGGACGTGCTGTATCACCCCAACCAGTGACGACAGCACTTGCAATCACAAGGTCTTCAAAAACCACTGGAATATTCGTGCGTCCTCCGTACGTTGAAAGAAATCCAAATTCTTCGTGGAGGGAGCGATTCCAGCGAGTCTTTCCGGTGACAGCATCAATGCACGTGAAAGCACCACAGACTCCGTGGGCAAACACGGATTGCGTAACAGGATCAGCCACGACGCACGACCAGCCAACACGTTCGGCAGGGACGTCAGAGAGATAAACATTGAATGTGTTTTCCCAGAGCTTTTCTCCTGTGATCGCATCAAGGCACAACACCTTTTCGCATTCTTCAAGTGTGTCGGGCTTGTGACGCACAAGCGTATAGAGTCGCCCACCCATGATCACAGGAGTAGAAATACCGCCGGCTTCTTCATTTTTCCAGAGAACATTTGTTCCCATTTCAGGATCAAATGAATCAATGAGACCCATGGATGAAGGGGCGTGTCGATTCTCGTTTGGACCACGCCAATCGGGCCAATCCTCGCTTGCACCAATGCCGACAGTTTGTGCAGATGGGAGTGCAGTGACAGGAGGTTCCACGACCAGAGGGCTGGTGAGTGGCAGTGCAGATTCTGTAGGGCTCACAGCCACTGGCTCTGAGGGCGCAATCAAAGGTGCAGGGACATCAGGACGAGGAGTTGCGACTGGACTGCAGCCCACGCCAAACACTGCACAGAAAAAGAATATTGTCTTGAAGTGCGTTGAGAAGAAAGCCAATCCGCCACGTGTTTCATGGCATTTCCATTGTGGCCATGGAGTATGAGAAAAAAGAAGAGTTCCAGACGAGTGATACATGTCCATGCCGGCGTGTCCTTTTGGTATGTCACAACTGAGAAGTCGGCGTAAAAAGTGTTGGCGTTTCTTTTTCAAAGCATGTAAGGAATCACCAACAGGGTTGATTGCACTAGCCACCAAAACCAGCAGCTTTTGCGTCGGCCGGTAACGCGGGATCAACCAACCCACGTCCTCCGCGGCCCTGCAAAAGTCGATCTTCCGCATCGTCGCGAATGCTCTCTATATCAGCATTCCACCATCGGCGTTTGATCGCAATATCTGGTTCTGCATAGGGACGCACCAGACGCATGCCAACCCCAAGAGCAGGTTCTTCGGTATACCACCAAGGACTTTTGGGAAGGTTTGGATCGATATCCTTCCAAGCGAGGTCTTCAGATCCGCGCCTTGCGGCACTTCGGCACTGAGCCGCTTCGTCGTAAAAGGTTCCCCCGCGCACGACCCGAGGAGAGAGAGACGTGGGCCAGCGAATGGCTTCAAAACTTCCAATCGGCTTGGGCAACAAGGATTGCACTGCGTATCCATCGTCCGCACGTTGATCCAAAACCCACTCGCACACGTTTCCATGCATGTCATGCAGTCCCCATGCGTTCGGACTGAGGGTGCCGACGTGATGCGTGGTGTCGTCAGAGTTGTCGGCGAACCAAGCTGCTTTTTCGAGTGACGCAGCGTCATCGCCAGTCGACCAGGCAGAAAGGGTTCCTGCCCGGCATGCGTATTCCCATTCGGATTCAGAGGGAATGCGATAAAAACGTGCCGTCAGACCAGTGAGCCATTTGGTGTATTGCCTGGCCGAGAACTGGGTCATGGTGACCGCGGGCTGCTGCGGATCTTCACCCTTCGAGAAGGTAGTCGTTGGATCGTAAAGATTTGAAGGAGCGGTGACAGCATCGGCAATATTGTCTGGAGTCACTATTCGAATTCCGGCGGTTTGAAGCGCCTTAAAGAGATCACACGCAGACATAAAATTTTTGTACTCAGCCCACGTCACCTCGCATCGCCCCATCCACAATGGTTCGATACGAATCTCAATCATCGGGCCTTCGTAGGAATCTCTATCCGCTTCGCTGTCAGGGCTTCCCATTCGAAATGTTCCGCCTGGAATTGGAATCATATCAAAAGTGATTTGCGTTCCAGGGATTTTTTCCTGATACGCCACCATCCATCCACCGGGAACCTCCACGGCCTGCGCATTGCCATCGGGCCGCGAAGAACCGGCAACGAATCCCAAGGAATTGTGTGAAGAAGAATCTTTTGCACAAATCACTCGTACGTTTGCAAGCCCGACAACACCAAGCAGAGCGTGAGTACACAGAAGTGTTTTTAAACACACCCAGAAAAAGTGATTTGGAACAAAGGAAAGCATGGGGATTGGCATCACAGGCGGGATGAAAGCAAATCGGAGGGATGAGTTGAACAGGATTTGAGGTGTAAAACTTTAGAACGAACAGAAAGTATAGAAAATAAAAGATTATCGCACAAAAGGGAGTGTACTACAGTCGGGATTTGTTGACAGTCTGTCGTGCATTTTTCGAAGTGCGAAAGTCGTCTTTTTCGAAACGGAAACAACATTCTGTTTGGAACCCAGCCGAGGTTGGAGTGTGGTAGCGACTGCGGAGAAGTTCTCGGGGTAGAGTGAGTCTACTCTCGCGAAAAAATCATATCCAAACAGAGTTGTTTTCGAGAGTCGTTTAAAAAAGGGGCAGTGAGAACAAAAAAGAAGTACATGGCACACCATGCTCGATTTTTGGTAGTCTCAAAGTTTGATTAAGGTTCATTCGAAAAATTGACAAGCAATCATTTTTGAGGAGTGATGCCCGCAGGGAATATTGTTCGTTGACAATATTCGACTGATCTTCGATCAGTTTCAATGCGTCGAAAGCCAGTCGAACAGAAAACGAATTATACAAGACTCGTCGAGGGACTTCTTCCATCGTACGCCCCCCAAAACCCACGCAATCCGCGCCGAAAAAGAAACCCGACCCAGGAAAAGGCAAGGTCAGTGACAAGGTGTCCGCCGGGGAGCGGACTATTTCCGACAACCGCCGCGCTCGCCATGAATACGAAGTGCTCGACACTCTGGAATGTGGAATTGCACTTCTTGGCAGCGAGGTCAAAAGTTTGCGGGGTGGCAAAGTATCGATGGAAGAGGCCTACGGCCGCGTTCAGGGGGAAGAGGTTTGGCTTATCGGATGCGAAATCCCTGAATACGAAAAAGCGAACCGACTCAATCACATTCCAAAACGTCCCAGAAAACTTCTTTTGCACCGTCGCGAGATCAAGAAATTCGCCGGATTAGCCTACGAGAAAGGGCTGACGCTCGTGCCCTTGAAGATGTATTTCAAAGATGGACGAGTAAAGCTCCTTATGGGAATCGGTCGTGGTCGAAAACTCCACGACAAACGGCAAAAGTTGAAAGACGCAACCGTTCAAAGAGAGATTCAAAGTTCTCTTCGACATCGCTCGAGCGGTCGCCGAGAGGATTAGCTAGGCGAACCGCGATCGAGTCGTGTCGAAAATAGAAAAGATCACTCGCCTCCAACTGTTGCCAGCATGGCAGCAGCACTATCCGTCGAGTCGTCAGGATGCCATAGCGGCATGCCACGCTCGATGCGCTGAGCAAGGATATCGAGCTTCATTCGAGAACCCGCAGGTGCGTTGGTTGCGATGAAGTCACTCGTTGTGTGAGGCTCAAAATTTTCGTCGTGACCGTACAAATCGATGATTTCAAAAACATTGCGAATACGGGCCATTGGATCGTCAAAACTCCTATTCTAAAGTGAACGAAAAAATTTCACCCTGCCAAGAAACCGGAACAGACCGGAACCTTTGCGGGGTGATTTTTGTAGACATCGAATTCAACGCGTACCACGAACCACGAGCACGCAAGTCACGACAGGAGGGATTTTGAACCGGAAATCAAAAGCTCATTCTTGAATTCAAGAATGAAAAAACAGTCGATTGGCCAATTCAAAACGTCGCGATGCGCCCCGAGACGACCCTCTGGTCATAACGGGCTATCGACGAGTCGAACTCCGTTATTATGGAACCTCTCGGGCCACAGTCAAACATTTTTTCACGGTTTGGTGGAATTTTTACAGGCGACCTCTCAAAACAAGACTGAAAATAGGTTGGGTTTGCCCAAAAGAACAATTCCCAATTATGATCTCTAGCGACGGTAGCCCGCGGATTTCCCGTGCGAATTACCATCTGGGGAATCTGACACGATTCCCGAGGCCGCCTCGCTCCTATGCAGCAATTTACAGGTTCGCTGGTTAGTTATCCGGCTCGCGTTTCGTTCGGGGCCTATGTCCTAGCGATTCTGCTCGGAGGACTCATTCTCACCACCCCGCTCTCTCGCAATCCTGGCTGCGAGCCGATCACTCTGGTTGATGGAATCTTTACCGCAACGAGCGCCTGCTGCGTGACCGGTTTAACAGTGCGATCAACCGTCGATGATTTCTCATTTTTTGGACAGGTGGTAATTCTCCTTCTCATCCAACTCGGTGGTCTTGGAATCATGACCATCACTACGCTTGCATCGTTTCAGTTCGGCGGACAGGCATCCATGCGGCAAAGAGCCATTGTAGCGGAAACACTCGGCATTCGGTCGGGGCGTGATTTACGATGGGTGACATGGGGCGTGCTTGCCGCAGCTTTCTTTTCAGAAGGAATAGGATTTATTTTTCTGACAGTATCCCAGTGGGGCACCGAAGAACCGTCGCGAGTGATTTGGAAATCACTCTTTCACGCGGTATCGGCTTTTTGCAATGCGGGTTTCGCCCTCGGAAATGACAATCTGATTCCGGAGGCAGGAAATGTTTCAGTGAATCTTGTGATTTGCGGACTGATCATTATTGGAGGTCTTGGATTTCCCGTAATCTTTGACATCGCCGCAAGGATACGAAAACGAGACGGACTCTGGACGCGACTTCATACGCAATCGAAGATCATGCTTCTTGGCACTGCTGGATTGCTGGTATTTGGCATGGTCTCGTTCTGCTTTTTTGAATGGAATGAATCGCTCAATTCAAAGCCGATAGCAACTCGAATTCTCATGGGATTTTTTCATTCGACTACTTGCCGCACCGCCGGATTCAATACGGTGGACTACGCATTGCTTTCAAATACAACGCTCTTTCTGGCGATTCTACTGATGGCTATTGGTGCAGGGCCCTGTTCGACAGCAGGTGGATTTAAGGTGAGCACATTTATGACGTTGCTGGCTCGATCGTGGGCAAGTTTCCGTGGACTTCGCCATGTAAATTTGTTTCGGAGAACAATTCCGGCTGCCTCAGTAGAACGAGCCACCGCGACAGTGCTTTTGTTCGCAGCGGTGGCTGTAGGCGCAATGGTGGCCCTGTTAACGGCTGAACACGGCGGCCACCTCGAGGGCAGGCAGAGATGGTTTTTGGAAGCACTTTTTGAGTGCATCTCGGCCCTCGGTACAGTAGGCCTGTCCACGGGCATTACGGCGAGCCTTTCTGATCCTGGAAAATTGGTTCTTGTCGGCCTTATGTTTCTGGGACGATTGGGTCCCATCACTGCTGCGCTCGCTCTTTCGCAAGAGCGAACGACTTACCAGCCCACCTATCCTGAGGAGGAGCCGCTCATCGGCTGATACACGATGTCTTCAACAACGGTAGACAAAAAAAGATTTATTGTTCTGGGTATGGGTTCGTTTGGATCGGCCCTTGCGGCGAGACTTGCGGTCAATGGGTGTCGCGTAACAGCCGTTGATCAACGCAAAGAACGGCTTGAACCGCTGAAGAATGAACTCTACGAGGCGATCATCGGCGATGCCACAGATCGTGAAGTGCTCGAAAATCTTCCAATTCGAAATGTGAATGCAGTATTCATTTCACTCGGAGAGAGTATCTCAAGAAGTCTTCTGGCAACGCTGCATGTCAAGGAACTCGGGGCACGCAATGTAGTGGTCAAGGGAGTCACTCACGAACACGGCAAACTTTTAGAACATGTGGGAGCCGACCGAGTGGTCTTTCCAGAAGAGGAAGTGGCTCGTGAACTGGCCGATCGTATGACATGGCCCAACGTTCTTGACTATCTGCCGATCGATCCGGAGTACAGCGTTGCGGAAGTATCGATGCCAGCATCACTCACCGGCAAGACGCTTGCCGAAGCAAATCTTCGCAGCCGAATTGGGGTCCATGTGATGGGGCTGAAAGATGTCATGACAGGAAAGTTCGAAATGTTTCCAGATGGCCAAACAAAACTCTTAGAAGAACAGGTTCTTCTCGTTGTTGGGCGAGAGGCCGAATTAACCTCGCTACGAGAACTTCAGTAGTCGACATGTTCGTTGGCGTGAACTCGCTTACTGCCGTCACTTGGGTGGCTCAAGCGGTGCACCCGGAGGAAGGACGATCTCAACATCGGCCGGTGCTTTGGATTGCGATCCATCCACTGAGGTTGGTGACGCGGTGGGATCAAACTTCGGTGTATCGCTTCCCGATCGTTTTTCCAGGTCGCCAGTGAGTACAAGGCGACCACCGCCATCGGGAAGTCGGATTTCAAGGGCCGTAATTCCCCATTCATTCCCAAGTTTTTTTCCCTCGACAACAACAAGTCCTTTGCCTTTCATTCCGATGGCATCGAACTGCAATATTGCCACGCCGTCAGTATCACGACTGCTTCCACTGACATTTGAAGAACAGGTAATCGGTTCACCAAGGGCTTCTGCAACCTTAGGATTTGTGATTACTTCTCCCACTGCAACAGACACAATCGGATGCTTTGAGAGTTTTCCGCAGCCGACCAAAGGCATCACAGCAAACATGATCGCGAAGGCAACAAAAACAGGAGACTTTAAAACGACGCAACTTCGGCTGTGAATTACTTCTGAACCTGCAGCCACAATATGCCGCGAATGTGCAATGACTCGCACCATCAAATTTCTCCCATACAAGAACAAGAAGTTGTGACCGGTAAAATGTTCGATTCGAAAACGACAGTAGGAATGCTTCTTTAAGTGAGTCAACAAAGATCTCGAACGAAATCTTTGATTTTCTACTGTCGACTTAGGCCTTTGCATCGCACGATCGACACCAGGCTATTTTTTCTGCAGTCGATGATGGTAGTGGACCAGATGCAACACTTTTTGTGGAAGATGAAGTTTCCTTTGGAGCTTGAATTTCGTTTCGCTCATCGACAGAAGGACTCTGTTCAGCCAGTTGATTGGAAGGTGGTTCCAACGGAACCGCTGGAGCAAAAGAGGTGATTTCCGCAGCGGGTGTTCCTCGAGCTTTCGCAAGAATGTCGGCGGTAGAAAGTTTTTTTCCAGAGGGTTTTTCGCTTGCCGTGAGTTTGGCTGATGGAGGTGTTTGTGTTTTGGCAGGGGTTGCGCCCGTTTTTGCTCTGGCGGCGGCGAGAATGTCGGCGGTCGACGATTTCTTTGCAATGCTCGGTACGACGGCAGACGCTGGAGCAACTGTGGCGCTATTTTGCTTGGCTGCCGGCGGTTTTTTTTCTTTCGAAGCAACAAGTTTTGATTCCGGTTTTGGAACCATCGAGAGAGAGGATGGATCGATGTCGTACCAAGCAGTGTTGTTGAATTGATCGAATTCAACCAAGCAACGCCCGTTCATGTTGACGGTTTTTACCAAGCCTGTGGCCTGCGCGAATCGTGCCAACTCTGGTGCTGTTCGACTGACCACTACATACTTGTCAGTCCACTTCATTTTGAGTTTTTCAATGACGTCGAACATGGCTTCCAATCGCATACCCTTTCCGAGAGTTGCTTGTTGAAGAGGTTCTGATCGATTACGAATCTGATCGATCGCCGCGTTCCATGCAAGCCGACCGCCTTAGAAGACGAGCGAGACTTTTCTAAAAGCCGCATGCCCCTCGGATTTATCTGCATACGGGCTCATATTTTGTCACATCGTACGGTGTACGCCCAGCGGATCGTTCCGGAATCTTTACATTCATGGCCACTGGAAGTTTTCTCAATCAATCGTTCTGGCCGTTTCAATAAATCAATGTGATGAGAGGACATTTGTGGAACGATCTGCAGCAATTCCAGACCGTCAGCGATCAGCGAACAAGATTCACTGACAATCGATTCATGGGGAATGATACGAAGACAATCACCAATGAAAGAACCATTTCCAGGAACGATGCTTTCATACGTCGAGCCGATCCATCCAAGAGACCCTTTCCAGCGACAAGCGTGTTCAAAGAGAAGTGACCCCGACAAATCGTTTGGGAGTGCAGAGATGCTCAATGAAAAGTGAGATCGCCCCGCCATTCCTACTGCAAGTATGACATTGCTCTCTGGTTGTCGAAGAGTATCGAGTTCTACAAGCGATGGAGAGCAGGGCCAGTGCGCATCGCCTCGCATGGAATGAGGCCCCTCAACGGAACGAAAAAAAATTGAAGAAAGTGACTCATCGACGCTGTGCATCAACATAATTTCATGTTTCCAGCGATCTCCATGCCAGCGAAACACAACTTGAACATTGCCGCAACGAAGGAACAGCGGTTCGCGTCGATGCCTTGGAGAAATCACAGATTTCATTATGCGATGAACTCCCCGAGCAGGCACAGGTAACTTCCTGAAAGTGCTCTGTCATCGGCAAAAGAAAGTGCAGTTACTGTGGTCGTGAACCGACGATCGGAACAAGCGGACGTACCCATATATTTCGAAACTCAACCGGATTGCCGTGGTTTTGCAGCCTCAATGGGAGTGTGGCTGCATGCGGTAAATATTGTGGAGGACTATCCCACGCGGTTGTACCCGCGATCTGAACAGCGGTGTGGATTGCCACGCCATTGTGCGCAACGTCAATTATGCCTGCCCTTTTTACGGAACCATCGGGGTTGAATCGAGGTGATTGAAAATGGATGTCGAACGACTGCCACGCTCCTGGTTTTCTGCACGCATTCACCATCGGGGGATGTTGTTTGTAGATAGCCCCACACTGGCCGTCGGAATACGTTTCATTGTCAAATGAATCAAGAATTTGAAGTTCATAAAGACCCATCAGAAAGATCCCGCTGTTGCCCCGACCTTGGCCTGTTCCAGAAACCACGTCGGGCGTTCGAAATTCTAAGTGCACCTGGCAATCACCAAACGATTCGCGTGATGTGATGTCGGTATTGCGTACCTGTGCCACGCCATCGTGCACCAACCACTTGTCCCCGCTGTGCCACGCGTCGAGATTTTTTCCATCGAAAAGTCGGATTGCATCCGATGGAATCGGCGAGGGAAGGGCTGTTGGTGGACCCGGGTCAATCACGGAAGGAATTGGCCACACAATTCCAGACTTCCATTCATCCGCCATGGAGTGGCTGCTGCCGGTCGCCATGAAAAAAAACGACAATGTTACGACCGACATCATTTTTTCGGCAGTCCAAAGAGCCTGAAGACGTCTCCGCCATGCTTTAAAGCGATATTGCATGGAAAAAAAGATGGACATGTTCGAGAAGAGGATCATTGTGGTGATGAAGGAGGATTGTGGAGGGCTAAGGGTCGGACTCCATAACGACGCGGGTTTTCGCGAAGAGAGGACAACAGATCATCGGTGAATAAAAACACTTTGGTTGAGGATCATACGGGAAGGGCAGGCCCAACGGTATAGTCACAGGCGAAAAGCGATGTTCACAAGCAACTCAGGGTGACAGAAGATCGCCACTTCATTGAATGTTTCTGTTTTTCCGACGAAGGAGCGAGAAGGCATGGAACCGCGTCGATCGATGAGATGGCCGATCACCCTTGGAATTGTACTTATCGGCTCAATTCTCGCACTTGGAGTTGGCTGGGTACTGGTAAGCATTGCAGCGGCCCTGGGTTCGCAAAATGCAGCATTTTACTGGACGGTGCTTGGAGTGGGGATCGCTCTGCTGGTGCTCGTGCTGGTGGGTGTTGTGGTCTATCTTTTGCTCACCATTAAGGCGATTGCCCTGAGTCAAAGGCAGAGCAATTTTATCGACTCAGTCACACACGAACTCAAAAGCCCGCTTGCGTCACTCAAGCTCTACTTACAGACGCTTACCATGAGATCGGTGGATGTTCAGCAGCAAGCGGATTTTCATCGATTCATGCTCGAGGATGTCGAGCGACTCGATACGCTCATTGATCATTTGCTCGACGCAGCCAAAACGTTGCACCGCAAACCATCGGCCAGTGATGAGGAGCTCTCAGTCCAATTGCTACTGACTCAGTCGCGTGATCAGGTGGTGATGCGATATCGAATTCATCCGTCGAGCGTGAAAGTGATCGCCTCAGCATCAATGGTTCGAGGGCGTCAAGCCGATCTGGATATTGTATTTAGAAATCTCATCGATAATGCCGTCAAGTATTCCATGCCATCACCGCAGGTGCTCGTGGAAGTCTGTTCCGAGAAGTTGGGCATGGTGTGCGTGCGGGTGATCGATAATGGTCCCGGAATCCCTGTCGCACTGAGAAGAAAAATATTTAGACGTTTTGTTCGTATTGGCAATGAGCTTGAACGATCGACACCCGGGACGGGTCTGGGGCTATTTTTAGTGCGATCAATTCTTCGCTCACTCAAAGGAAGAATAACTATTCATGATCGCACTGATGAGCAAGGCACGATATTTGAAGTGAATCTTCCTGGGCGATATGTTGCCCAAAAAGACTCTCTTTCAGCGACTCCCTCAGCCTCTCTCAATTGAGCACCAACGAAATCTATTCCAACTGAGTTCGGATGTGTCGAGCGAGTGCCCTCCAAAGAATCTGCTGTACTTCAATAATAAGAAGGGGAAGATCGTGACCATTCATTTCCGAATGCTTTTGGAAAGCCTCTTCCACCGTTGCGGACGCGTGGTCTAATGCGATCCACGTTTTGTAGATGGAATTGTTCGCGATCGAGCAAAATCCCAAAACGATCCCTTCGATTGATAGAGGCACAGTGACACGTGTTGCATTCCACGGTTTCCAGTGATTGCAGTAGCAATTTGATGGATCACGTTCCGGTCCGTCGAGTGCTTATCAGCACATTTGATAAAACAGGTCTGGATCGACTGGCGGTGCGTCTCAAGGCATTGGGGGTGCGAGTGGCCAGTACGGGTGGTACCCGAACGGTTCTTGAGAGCATGGGACTGGTTGTCGAAGACGTCTCGACAATCACCGGGTTCCCAGAGATTCTTGACGGACGCGTCAAGACGCTGCATCCCAAAATATTTGCTGGAATTCTAGCGAGGCTCGATCGTCAAGAAGATCACGATGTGTTGCGCACGCACGGAGTCGAAACGTTTGATGCAGTGATCGTGAATCTGTATCCATTTAAGAATGCTGTGGCATCACCGGAATGCTCCGCTGAAGAAGCGATAGAGTTGATCGACATTGGCGGTCCGAGTCTTGTGCGAGCTGCCGCAAAGAACCATGCCTTCACCGCAGTGCTTACGAGTCCTCATCAGTACGACACTTTTCTCGAAGCTCTTGAGCGTGGCGGAACAACGCTTCTAGAACGGCGTTTGATGGCAGCGGCAGCATTTGAGTGCACTGCTGAATACGACCGAACGATTGCAAATTGGATGGCGTGTTATGCCGGGGTTGGAACGTCGAACAGAACACAGGTGCAAGAGGCGGTTGGATCACAGGAAATTGGCTTGCCGGAAAAATTCACGCTCGAATTGGAGCGTCGATTACCACTGCGATACGGTGAAAACCCTCATCAGTCAGCGGCATTCTACGCCCCGGTTGGTACGGCTTATGGCATTGCAGGAGCCAGACAAATTTCCGGGAAAGAACTTTCCTACAACAATATTGCAGATCTGGATGCCGCAACTCGGCTTGCGTCACTGTTCAAGGATCCATCAGCGATTGTCGTAAAACATACAAATCCCTGCGGAGCTGCCAGCGCAGAACTTCTGCGAAATGCCCTTGCCGATGCGATGGCCGCCGATCCATTGAGTGCATTCGGCTCGGTTGTTGCAGTCAATCGCACGTTTGATAGAGATTCTGCAGAGATGCTTCTTGAACCCGGACTTTTTATCGAAGTGATTGCAGCGCCGGCGTTCGAACCAGCTGCCATTGAACTTCTCACCACACGGCCAGCGTGGAAAGCAAACGTTCGATTAGTAGAACTCTCAGGAGAGAATCTGTGGAAGGCAACCGAGGGACTTGAACTTCAAGCCGTTGCAGGAGGGCTGTTGGCCCAAAGGCCAGATGACCGATTTGATGAAATGAATGAATGGCGACTGGTAACAGAAACACAAGTTCCAGATGCGTTGGTCCGATCGCTGGAGTTTGCATTCACGATCGTAAGACGTCTCACAAGCAATGCAATTGCCGTGTGCCGCGGTACGAGTCTGATCGGAGCAGGAGTTGGACAGACCAGTCGAGTCGATGCAGTACGACACGCACTTGAAAAAGCTCGATCCAAATCACATGGCGCTGTGCTTGCTTCTGATGCGTTCTTTCCGTTTCCAGATTCGATTGAACTTGCGGCAAAAGCAGGCATTGCAGCCATTATTCAGCCGGGTGGCTCGAAGCGGGACTCTGAGGTTATCGCAACTGCCAATGCGGTTGGTATTCCGATGATTTTCACATCTCGTAGACACTTTCGTCATTAGGACTGTGCCTGTCGATGTTTTGACAACCAAGTGCGTCAAGACTGAAATGCAAAAGCGGAGAATCTGTTACGCATGGTGACGTTGCTTGAAAAAATTGTTGCTCGCAAACAACGTGAGATCGCGACGGCTCGCGAACGAGTGAGCGAAGCGGAGCTTGAATCTGTCATTGAGCAGTCGCCCCCTCCGATTGATTTCTTTGGTGCGTTATCCGCCCCAGGTCCGATTCGGCTGATTGCAGAATTCAAGCGGAAGAGTCCTTCCGCAGGATCAATTCGTCCTGGTGCAGTGGTCGAAGATATTGCTCGGGCGTATGCATCAGCTGGAGCATCAGCACTGAGCATTCTCACGGATGCAGATGATTTCGGAGGTTCTCTCGACGACCTGTCTGCCGCAAAAAGATCGGTAGCGCTGCCGATCTTGCGGAAAGAATTCATCGTCGATCGCTATCAAGTACTCGAAGCGCGTGCCGCTGGGGCTGATGCGGTCTTGCTGATCGCAGAGTGCCTCGACGACTGTCGCCTTCGCAGTCTCTATCGCGAGATTCTTACTCTAGGCATGACACCCTTGGTAGAGCTGCACTCGCAGGATCATCTTTCGCGAGTGCTCGACATTGGTGCCACTCTCATTGGCATCAATAATCGAGATCTCCATACAATGACAACGCGTTTGGAACACGTTCTTGAACTGTGCGATAAAGTTCCCCGTGCATGCGTGATCGTGGCTGAGAGTGGGATCCGTTCACGCGAGGATGTCGAACGACTGCAAAACGCTGGTATATCCGCCATGCTCGTGGGCGAATCGCTTCTTCGATCGGCCGATCCTGGTAAAGCGGCGGCCATGCTTTTGGGTTACGACGGTTCCGGTTCCTGAGCCGAGGAGGAGTCGTACACAAAGCGATATCCCATGCCTCGCACTGACACAAAATGGACAGGCTTGGATGGATCTTTCTCGAAGTATCGACGTAGGTTGTGCATAAACGTGTCAACGGTGCGAGTTGAACTGGCATGACGCATGCCCCAAACGCGTTCCAAAAGTTCTGCTCTCGAAACCACAGAGCCTTCGTGTTCGATGAGATAGCGTAGGAGCTTCATTTCCAAAGCGGTGAGTTTCACAAGCTGGGAGTTGACGCGAACTTCCCAAGAGTCGAAATTTATTTCAGCGGAACCGAATCGCCGTATTTCTTGTTTTTCCAGAACGGAAGAAGACTCAACCTCAGTTGGAACGCGTTTGGATCGCTGGAGAAGATTACGTACCACAGAGAGAAGCTCGTTAAGATCAAAAGGTTTTTGCAAATAGACATCAGTTCCGGCATCAAAGCCACGAATTCTATCTTCCACAAGCGTGCGAGCCGTGAGCATTAAAATAGGAACCTGATTTGCGTCGGATCGAATTGATTCGCAGACTGCGTAACCGCTCATGCCAGGCAGCATCAGATCCAAAATAACAAGGTCTGGCGCGGGCTGAGCTTCTGCAATAAACAGTAGTGCGGCAGGCCCATCCGCAGCAGTAAGAACGCAGTAGCCCTCCGCCTCAAGGTTGAACTTAATTCCCACGGCCAAGTGTTCTTCGTCTTCGACGATCAGAATGGTGGGCATGGTGAGTGACGGCTCAGAAAAAGAAAGCGAACGATCGCACGTACCCAATACGTGCTGCATTCCTTTTATGATAAAGAGACAGCCAAGAGATGTGTTATGAAAGAAAGTATTTTGGCCGAACGAGCGACGTTCGTGACCGAGGGTGATGGAAGAGCGGACACACACCAGGTCTTGTGTTTAACGGGCAAGTACCGGCCTGTTTTTTGCTGATCGGGCATAACCATGCTCGAGAAACCAGTGCCACGTGTCGATGACGGTGGTTTCAAATGATCGGCAATGATACCCCAGTTCTGTAACGGCCCGATTCGATGAAAAATTATGGGCGAGCATCGACATCTCGGTTGCAACAGAATTTATTGGCATTTCATGACCTACCACCATGCCGACAAGATCACCAATGCGTCCAAAGACCCGCGTGATCTGCGGATGTGCACATCCCAGCGGCTGCATTTTTTCGGCAACACGGGCAAAGCATCGCCATGCTTCGAGATAGGTTCGAGGATGTCCTCCGAGGATATACCGTCGGCCGGTAATCCCTCGGTGTGCAGCAGCCAGAATCCCTTCTGCCACATCCCGAACGTCCGCAAAGTCGTTTGAGCCGCTTGGCGCAAATACGCCCCAGCCGGAACCTACTTCAAGCAGCATTCGTCCGCTTGAAGGTTTCCAATCCCATGGTCCGAGCATAAAAACGGGATTGACGATGACCGCATCGAGACCACGATCTATTTCCTCAAGCACAACCTGTTCGGCTTCACGTTTGGTAACAACGTAGGGACATTCGAGAAGGCCTTCTTTTGGAGTTTCCTCATCGGAGAGGTGTCCATCGTGGCGCAAACCCAAAGCATCAACGCTTGAAATATGAATCATTCTTGCACCGGCATGGCGAGCCGCTCTCGCGATTCGTCGAGTGCCTTCAACATTCACATGGCGCATTGTCTCAAGTCCGCATCGTCCTACTGCAACGGTTGCTGCAGCATGGATCACAAGCGACGCTCCCTCACACGCTTCGTCGATAACTTTTTGGTCATCAAGTGAACCCTCAAAACGTTCAACGGACAAACCCTCAAAAGCCTTATTAAACGCGGGGCTCTTTGGACGGACAAGCACGCTCGACATCCGTCCTTGTGAAGCGAGCAGACGAACGATGTTATTTCCCACAAGTCCTGTGGCGCCGGTCACAAAGCAGTCTGTGGATCGTGTTCGAGGAGTCATCATGGGAAAAAAACTCTGCAAACTCGAGAGAGAAGGTCGTGAAAAGAGGGCGGAGGAAGGGGCCAAAGGTTTCAATTGCAGCGGCCAATTCATCTCCTCAACCCTACTCTCAAAAAGTGAGATCGGCAGGCAAGATGTTTTTTTCCAATATTTCCTGAAAAAAAGACGCCGTTGACACTCTGTGCCGGTGTCTTGAAGATGGGTTCTTGGAAATGAAAAATTGATGTGTAAGTCGTTGTTGGGCCTCGTTTTTAGAGAGGCTCTACTCGCGTCGCAAAAACCCCGTAGGCCTTTGTTTTGTGGAGTGATGCATGGCAAAAATTGATATCGTGCCGGTGCGCGATAGAGCCCTTCAAAAACGATTTGTCAGGCTGCCATGGCGGCTGTATCGGGAAGACCCGTGCTGGATTCCACCCCTGATCACGGGGCAGGAAGAGTTGCTCGGTTTCCGTCCTCATCCGTTCTACGACCGATCGAAAAGCCAATCGTTTCTTGTCACGCGCGGGACCCGCGATGTCGGCAGAATCACCGCAATCGTTAATGTCGGACATGTAGAACGGTTTAGTGAAAACAGAGGATTCTTTGGTTTTTTTGAATGTGAAGATGACTCTGAAGCAGCCCGGCATCTCTTTGAAGCTGCATCAACATGGCTTCACGATCAGGGGATGGACACCATTCGCGGGCCGGTGAATCCATCACTGAACTACGAATGTGGATTGCTAATAGAAGGCTTTCACACCCCGCCTTTTTTTATGATGACACACAATCTCCCTTACTACGCAAAACTTGTGGAGTCATGTGGGTTTGAAAAAATCGAAGATCTCTATGCCTTCTGGGGAGAGATGTCGATGCTTGAATCGCTCGATACCAAGCTTGCCGTAATGGTAGAAGGCGTCAAGGAAAGATTTGGCGTTGTTGTACGCCCCCTCGATCGCAGTCGTTTTGAAGAAGAAGTAAGGATGTTCCTTGATATCTACAACTCAAGTCTTGGCGGAACATGGGGATTCGTGCCGCTGTCTGACCGGGAAGTTCGACACATTGCGGCAAGCCTCAAGCATTTAATCGTTCCCGAACTGGCACTCGTGGCGGAGGTGGACGGAAAGCCGATCGGATCGGTCATCTGCCTTCTCGATTACAACGAACGAATCAAAAAAATTGATGGAAAACTTTTTCCATTCGGATTTCTTCGACTGTTGTGGAACAAAAAAGGAATCAAACGCATGCGGGCGATTAGCACCAATGTGGTTCCTGAATATCAAGCATGGGGAATCGGTTTGGTGCTTCACGCAAGCCTCGTTCCGCGTCTTGAAAAATGGGGAATGAAGGAAGCCGAATTTTCATGGGTACTCGAATCGAATCATCTCTCCAAACGCACGCTTGAACGTGGAGGCGCGGTTGTGACGAAGAAATACCGGATTTATCAAGACGATCCGCCGAGGAAAAATTGAGAGTAACGAAATCACAAAAACTGTCTGAGAATTAGCGTTTGAGTCGTCCATGGCCTGGCCGCTGTGGACGGTACCCAACACTTTTGCTGCGAGTCGCTCGCTTGTTTTGAGAATGCGGGGCGTTTGAAGAGGCGGGGTTTTCCGGTGTGAGCACGGCCCCTGGACCACTTCTCAGGTGATCTCCTGAAACCTCATCTGTCCGCCGGTGGTTGGCCTCCCGGCGTTTTGCGTCGAGGGCCTCTGCTGGAGGAAATGAAGCGATGAGGCAGTCGCATCCGTTGCCAATGAGATCACTGCGGCCAGCTTGTTCGAGCGCACGGCGAACAAGAAAATAATTTTCCGGCTTAAAAAACTGTAGAAGTGCCCTTTGGATGCGCCGATCTTTGAGGCCTTTTTGGATTTTTACAGGCTTGCGTGTCATTGGATCAATGCCTGTGTGATACATGCACGCGGCAATATCGAACGGACTTGGAATAAAATCCTGAACTTGATCGGGTTTATAGCCGTTGCGTTTTAGAAAAAGCGCAAGATCGATCATCTCTTCGACCCCGCTTCCGGGATGGCTGGAAATAAAGTAAGGCACCGTAAACTGTTTTTTCCCAACTCGACGACTGGCAGCTTGAAAGGCTTTATCAAATTCAAGGTAGTCGTCCGCAGCAGGTTTTTTCATCAGCGAGAGCACTTCCGGATCAACATGCTCAGGCGCAACTTTGAGGTGTCCGCCAACATGGTGTTCAGCAAGTTCTCGGAGGTACTCCGGATCGCGTCTGGCCAGATCCATGCGTACGCCACTGGCGACAAGAACGCGTTTTACTCCCGGGACGTTACGAGCGTCATGCATCACTTTCCGAAGCGGACCGTGATCTGTTCCCAGCAGTTTGCAAACCGTGGGATGCACGCAGGAGAGCCTTCGGCATTTGGCTTCGATTTCAGGACGCGTGCAACGCATCTGATACATGTTTGCGGTCGGACCTCCAATGTCGGATATCGTGCCCTTAAAAGATGGGTCGGATACCATTCGTGTTACTTCCGAGATGACCGACTCGCGACTGCGGCTTTGGATAATCCGTCCTTCATGAGCGGTAATCGAGCAGAACGTGCATCCACCGAAGCAGCCTCGCATGATCTGCACGCTGTCTCGCACGACTTCCCATGCAGGAATCCTTGCAGCGCCGTACACGGGATGCGGTTTGCGTGTATACGGCAACGCATAGACCTGATCCATTTCTGTTTCAACAAGCGGAAGATTTGGAGGATTTACGACAATGGTTTCTCGGCCGTATCGCTGTACAAGTCTTCGAGCATTATGAGGATTTGTTTCAAGATGAGAGATCTTCGTCATCTCACAAAATGCAAGTGGATCTCGTACAACTTTTTCAAAATCTGGAAGTTCAACGGTACCGTCTCCAGATGGAGCGGATTCGCTCGCACCAAGTCGATACGCTATGCCACGCAGATCGCGGAGGCTCTTGATATCTGCTCCATGAGCCAATCGGCCAGCGATTTCAAGAATAGTGCGTTCGCCCATGCCGAAAACAACGAGATCCGCTTTTGAGTCGAGCAAGATGGAACGACGAACGGTGTCACTCCAGTAGTCGTAATGTGCAAGACGTCGAAGACTGGCTTCGACTCCACCAGCAATGATGGGCACTCCCCGAAACGCTTCGCGAGCCCGCTGGCAGTAGGCAAGAGTTGCGCGATCGGGTCTGCGTCCAATCGCTGCATCGGGTGAGTAGGCATCGTCATTTCGAACTTTTCGGCTCGCTGTGTAATGATTGATCATCGAATCCATGTTGCCAGCAGAAATACCCCAAAAGAGTTTCGGTCGACCAAATTCGAGCCACGGTGTACACGAACTCCAATCGGGCTGCGCGAGAACAGCGACACGGTATCCGGCTGCTTCGAGTAATCGCGAAATCAGTCCGTTTGCAAAACTTGGATGATCAACGTAGGCGTCACCAGTCACAAGAACGACATCGACCTGATCCCATCCGCGAGCAAGCATTTCCTCACGGGAAACCGGAAGCGGAGGCCGTGGTGCACAATCGAGGACCAGGGGAAGTCGATCGCAAGGGGAGTCTTGCTGAGTCAGTATGGGCAACGTGATTCGCGCACTGCGTGAAGAAGAACCCGAATCGGAAGTGTCGGTACTGGCAAGCATGGATTGAGTTATGTGAGGCAAGGAATGACGAGCGAAATTTTTTGAATTTGAACGGAAACGTTTACGAAAAATAGTAGTACGGAGATACTTTCAGTCATGAGTCTACCCACGCCCAATCGACGTGCAGATAAAAGTTCGTCAAAGAACCAGATTGCTGGCTTTTCAAAGGGGGATGAGGTGCTGGATATCGAACTGATGCATCAGTTCGAACGGTTGGGTGCTATATTCCGCGTGCAGGAATTTGAAACCGCCTGCCCACAACACCGGATACCCAGGGGCCTTTCACGAGGCTGACGAAGCTGGCATGAAAAGAGTATTTACCATCGGCCGACAACGTACACCCCGCCGCTGCGCGCCCTTGCGTGTGGGTGCAAAATGCAGAGTTGTCATGGTGAGCGTGCTTGTAATCTTTGCGAATGTGTTGTGGTCTTATGAGAGTGCATTTTCGCAGGAAGCTCGAACCCCGCCGGTCGACGACACGTCTGCAGTTTTAAATGACGAACAGAACAAGTCGCAGCTCGATCGGTGGATCGTACAACTCGACGCCCCACAGTTTGCTCAGCGTGAATCGGCGACTCGCGCCCTCGTTGAATCTGGTCGGGCGGCCTTTCAGCCCGTCACGTTGGCAATTCATGGAGCAAGTCTAGAAGTAACCACTCGCGTAGTTGATATTTTGAGATGCTTTCTAGCTGGTGACGATGCGGAACTTGCTCAGGATGCCGAACGCGTCCTCGAAAAACTTTTTGAGGAAGGTGATGAAAATACATCACGCTTGGCAGTCGATACGCTCGACTTTCATTCAATGGGCTTGGCGATCAAGGCCAGGGAGAAAATCGAGTCACTCGGAGCAATTGTGACAGAGGGATTCATGCCTGACGGTCGACGCGGCCTGCAAGTGGTGATCAATTCATCCTGGCAAGGAACAGTGAATGATTTTAGAGAGCTTCCTCGACTCCGTGGAGTTGTTCGCGTTGGAGTTCATGGAGTTCGTTTGCAGGACGAGGCGATTGCCATGCTGAGCAGATTGCGGGATGTCGAAATTCTAGAACTCTACGGAACCGGTGCCGGTGATGAGTCGATTGCAAAACTCATCCGCCAACTTCCCAATGCCAAAATAGACATTCGTAAAGGTGGAAAGCTTGGTGTTGGTGGCCAGCCCATGCTCGGTCCCTGTTTAATCACGCAGATTCAGCAAGGCAGTGCGGCTGAAAAAGCAGGTTTGGAGATTGGTGACGTCGTGCAGGCCATTGATGGCGAAGAAATCCCAAACTTTGAGACGCTTTCTGAGAAGGTTGGAAAACACAGCGCCGGCGAAACGATTGCATTAAAAGTCGATCGCAACAACCAGACCATCACGCTCAAAGTGAAACTTGGCGGATGGGAGTAAATGGCTTCATTTTCTTATTGATTGCCACAGTGTTTTCAAAAAAAAGTATCCAAAGGAATCTGAGAACACTATTGAGGTAGAGGCTGCATGAGTGACACAAGCGAAAACGTTGATGTTCGATGGCATCAGCACGCCGTAAGCCGCGTAGAGCGGGAAAAAAAACATGGTCATCAGGGATGTGTGATCTGGTTTACAGGTCTTTCTGGTTGTGGGAAGAGCACGCTTGCCAATCTGGTCGACCATACGTTGCATGCTCGAGGTCTTCAGAGCTTTGTTTTGGACGGAGACAACGTTCGATTTGGACTCAATGCGTCACCGAGTCTGCTCAAGGAAAGGCATGGCGAAGATTTTGCAAAACGGTTTGGACTGGGGTTTTCAAGTTTGGATCGTGAGGAGAACATCCGACGCATCGGTGCTGTTGCAGAACTCTTTGCCCAAGCTGGACTCATTACTCTGACGGCTTTTATTAGCCCATATCGTTCCGACAGAGACGGTATTCGAGCACGGTTGTCGAAGGGAGACTTCGTAGAAGTATTCGTAAAGGCCCCTCTGGAGGTGTGCGAACGCCGAGATCCAAAAGGGCTTTACAAGAAGGCGAGGGCCGGAGAATTAAAAAATTTCACAGGCATTGACGATCCATACGAAGAGCCTGAAAATCCAGAGCTGGTGGTCGATTCCGCGTTGCACTCAGCGGAAGAACTCGCAGAGATTGTTTCTGACTGGCTTGAGAAGGCCGGAAAAATTCCAAAAAAATAGAGAATTTCCTTCCCTCAAGCTATTGCGACAGACCGCATAAATTCATCGGAGCGCTGCTTCGCGAGGAAGCTCGCTGAGCTTCCGTACAACGGTCACTTTTTCTTTGGCCCAACCAGTTCCACAATGTTGCCATCGGGATCTCGAATGCACGTAAGAAAAATGCCTCCGGGTGCGAGAGTTTCCGGCAGTAAAACAGGAGATTCCGCCAGTGGCTTGACGCCGAATTTTTCAAGTCGATCAAGAGCCGCCAAAGTATCGTCGACCATGATTGTTAAATATCGGAAGCCAGTATGTGAATGAATGAATTCGTTGTCGCCCGTTTTTGTATTACCAATCTGCATAAGTTTCAGTTTTGTGGCTTCGGGGCCTTCGCCGAGAACCAAAACTCGAATGAATAAGGGCTTCGAGTCAGGTTGTTTTGAGTCAATCAGGCCGGCAGCGCGGGCAATGCGTGAATCGACCTCAAACCCCTTGACCTCACGAAATCCAATCGCCTGCGTATAGAAGCGAACTGACTTTTCCAGATCTCCCACAACGGTGCCAAGATCGATTGTGGTATGAGAGAATGCGACCTCTTCCGCAGCTCGGAGAGCATGACAACAAGTCATCATCAGCATCATTGCTACCGTGCGAATATTGCAAAGGGAAGAAAATCTTTTCAACATAACAGACTCCATGAAGAGGACAGAACAAGAAGTCGTAAAACCGCTTCGCGCGATTGCAATGAACGCAACGAGTGCGAAACGCCTCAGAGGTCTTCCAAGGCATTGCGCGATCAGTGATCAGTCAAGAAAGCCGGCAAGTTCTTCGCTCCGTGCAGGAGCTTGGAGCTTACGAACGGCCTTTGCCTCGATCTGACGAATTCGTTCGCGAGTGACCTTAAAAATATGACCAACTTCTTCGAGCGTGTAGCTGTATCCATCACCCAAACCGTATCGCAGTTTGATAATCTCTCGCTCTCGATAGCTGAGGCTCTTCAGGACTTTCGCGATACGATTTCGCAACATTTCCTGAGCGGCTCCAACGGCAGGATTTTCTGCACCGGTATCTGGAAGCAGATCACCAAAGTGACTGTCTTCACTATTGCCGACGGGGCGATCGAGACTGATCGGATAGCGACTCATCGCCGTTACGCGACGCGCCTCATCGATAGGAGTTCCTGAACGGTGGGCGATCTCTTCGATCGTTGGTTCACGACCATATTCTTGAAGCAACTGACGAGCGACGTTGCGAACCCTCGACATTGTTTCAACCATATGAACCGGGATACGAATTGTCCGGCTCTGGTCGGCAACGGCTCGCGTGATAGCCTGTCGAATCCACCATGTCGCGTACGTGCAAAACTTGAATCCACGACGGTATTCAAACTTGTCGACAGCTCGCATCAAGCCAGCGTTTCCTTCTTGAATGAGATCGAGGAACGACAGCCCTCGGTTTCGATACTTTTTGGCAATCGAGACGACAAGCCGCAGATTTCCCTCGGAGAGACCCCGCTTTGCCTTTTGATACTGAGCAAAGATCTGTCGGATCTGTGTCATACGTCGACGCAAACTCCGAGGTGTTTCCTGGCAGGCTTTCAAAATGGTTCGATATTCTTCGACAATTTTTAAGCGTCCCGAAGGAGGAAGCTTTGCTTTTTTATGAGCATCGATCTGGTGCTTGAGTTCACGAACTCGCTTGGAGAACTCTTCGAGCATCGGAATCATCGCCTCGATACGCTGGGTGCGCAGGCCGAGTTCTTCAATCAGACGCACGCAACGCCGCCGCCGCTTGCCGAGCCGGTCCCATGCTTCTCGCCGTTCTGCCATGCGGCGCTTTTTCGAGAGTGCGATGCGAAAGTCAGCCTTGTTCTGTTTGATCAAAACATCAAGCGTTCTCAAGTTGTGTGGCAATCGACCAAGGATTTGCTCTTTTTCAAGTCGGTCAGTCACCGACACTTGCACTGTGCGATCAAAAGGAAGTTCACCTCGATGCACTCGGGAGAGAACTTTATAGGCCTGCTCGCAGATATATTCACATTCAAGAAGCTTGCCTCGGAACGCTGCGCGAGTTGTTTCAATTTGTCGCGCGAGAAAGATTTCTTGAGCTCTGGTGAGCAACGGGATCTCGCCCATCTGTGTGAGATACATGCGAACCGGATCGTCGGACCAATTTTCGACTTGTTCGATGAAGGTTTCTTCAGTGTCGTTGGAGCTCTCTGACAAAAGACCTGCTTCGGCTTCCTGCTCTGGTCCTGCTGGTGCTTCGTCGACAAGAAGATCTACATCTTGATCAACTTCTTCAACATCAACCACCTTGACGGCAAGGTCCTCGACCTCCTGCGGCGCGATTACGTCGTCTTCGAGTTCTTCGAGAATCGAGTCGTACAAGGCAATACTCCTTTGTTATCGAGGAAACAAGCAAGAGAGTTTTACGTCTCTGCAAGCATGAATAGGTTTAAGTTGAGATTCTGATCGGACAGGTTTGAGTGTGTCATTGCAAACGAGCAAATGACGATTCATTTTCAATACGATTTGTCCGCGTAGGAGAATCCTTCGTAAGGTCAGCAGTCTGATTCAAGGGGCGGTGAAGTAAAGGGGGGCAAAACTTGAACATTGGCATGCCTTGGGAAAACAGGCCCAAAAAAGGCAGAATACAAGGCAATAAAGTCAGTAATGAAGGAGGGACTGGAGCATAAAAATCGTTGGTATTTTTGAGCAGATGGGTAAAAATCGGTTCAATTGGCTGCCGAAGAGAACTCTTTGAAGGCGACGAGTGTTTAAAATGAGAGTTGGAATCGTTTTGAATCGAGTGGCCAACAGTCATGCTGCACGATTATTGCCCCGTCCACCTCTAAAAGCCAACCACTATTTGTATAAAAATGCCCTCAAAGTCGAGTCTTGTGGTGCTCTATGGTAAAAAACTCCGCAAGGTAAGGTTTTAGGGACACCATTGTGCTTTGCCGACAGACACACTTTTGAATCGATTCACAACTCGGACAAGGTTTTCTCAAATGCCAGCGTATCAATTGCGATGTGTTTGTTCGGCAGTGAATCTTGTAAGTGTTGGTCAGGCGGGAGGAACCCTCGCATGTCAAGCATGTGGCAAAATACTCGATATTCCAAAACTTCGAAATTTTCATTTGATGGAGATGGAGGAGGCGACAGTTCGTTCTCCCGTGAATGCCGGCTGGGGATTTCCACAAGGCTTCATGCTTTTTGGTATTGTGATTGCCGTTGCGAGTTTTACGCTGGCTGGTGTTCTTGCTGTTCCAGCGGGTAGTGAAATTAATTCAGAGTTGATTCGCTCCAACGTTGATGCAGCGCCTATTGCCGAAGTCTATAAAGCGTGGATTTTCTTTGCGAGTTCTGGAGTGCTTCGACCATCCACCATCGATGAAGAACTTGCGATTCGTCGTACGGTACTGGGTGGCAGTGGAGCACAGTTACTGAGACTGATTGGCGTCATAGGAATGATTGTGGCTGCAATTGGGCTTGGTTTGTCGCTCAAACCATCTCGTCGTTCTTCTCACAATGCCACGACGAAGCGTGCTCTTGTATGAAAGCTGCATTTATTCATCGCACCGGCCCACCGAGCGAAATCTGTTGCGGTGAATTGCCAGATCCCATCGTGCTTCCTCGTCAGGTGCTTGTTCGTGTTCGAGCCTGCGCCGTCAATCCAATCGATACCTACATTCGTTCGGGTGCGGTGGCGATGCCGCTTCAATTCCCATTTGTAGTAGGGTGTGATCTGGCAGGCGAGGTGGTAGCGGTTGGCAACGAAACGTGCCGCCTGCGTCCAGGAATGCGAGTATGGGGCTCAAATCAGGGACTCCTCGGTCGGCAGGGAACGTTTTCTGAACTCGCAGCAGTAGACGAACGATGGCTGTATCGCACACCACAAAACGTGTCTGATCGTCACGCGGCGGCTTCCGCACTCGTTGGCATGACCGCACATCTTGGATTAATCGATACAGCAGGCCTTGTCAGCGGAGAGACGATAGTCGTCAATGGCGCCTCTGGAGGTGTTGGATCGGCTGTGGTGCAAATAGCATCAGCACTCGGCGCACGCGTGATTGCAATTGTTGGAACTGCTGAAAAAGCCGAGCGTGCAACCAAGTGGGGTGCTCATCTGACACTGAATTATCATGATCCGGATCTCGCAGCTCGGGTGCTTGAGGCCGTTCCCGAAGGTGCAGACGTGTACTGGGAAACTCAGCGAGAGCCTCTCTTTGATCAGGCAGTGGCCATGCTGGCCGAAGGGGGCAGAATTATCATTATGGCTGGTCGAGAGGCCCGTCCAGAGTTTCCAGTAGGACCGTTCTATGTGAAGGGATGCAAACTGTTTGGATTTGCAATGTTCAAGGCAACGAGTCACAAGCAAGAGGCAGCAGGGATCGATCTTTCCCGCTGGATGGAGCAGGGAAAGCTAGCCGTGCCGATTGATCGCGTTTTGTCCCTTTCACAAACTGCCGAAGCCCATGAACTTCAGGAATCGAACACGATTGCTCGTTCAGGAATTCTTGCGGGGAAAATTGTTGTCGAGTTGTAAGCGATGTCCCCCGTCGGTGGTCTGAGAGCGTATTCATCCTCTCTTGAGCAAAAGTCAACTCGATGAACCAACTCATTTTAAGATCAGCGGATTGTCGGACATTGCTGTGCTGCATGACGATGGGATTTTATGTGATCTGTGCAGCAGCACTCCTCGCGCAAGACTCAGCGAACGACGGCGATCGTGAAAATAAATCGAAGCTTGATCAGAAACGTGTTCTTGAGCGACTCGGTGGCAGCACCATTGAGCGATCACCAGGCGAAGCACGTACCGGAATCTTTGGACTCCAGGCAAAGGGAAGTAAATTTGTGTATGTGTTTGATCGCTCAGCGAGCATGGGCGGATCTCCCTTGGTGAGTTCCAAAAAAGAACTCATCAAGAGTCTCGATGATCTTGGTGAAATTCAGCAGTTCTATCTTATTTTTTATAACCAACGACTGAGCGTGTTCACTCCGTCGGGCTCGCGTGGAAGATTGATATTCGCAAACGACTCAAACAAAAAATCCGCGAGAACATTCATTGATTCTGTGCGAGCCGATGGAGCAACGCAGCATGCTGAAGCAATCGGAGCGGCATTCCGATTATCGCCAGATGTTGTGTTTGTATTGACTGATGCCGACGCCAGAGACGATCTTGCTGATGAAGACGTGACGCGTCTTCTCAATCAGTCTCGCGGCGCAGTCGTCATGGTGGTCCAGTTTTCACAGGAGTCGAAACCAATCTCACCGAATCTTGCTCGACTCGCGAAACAGTGCGGCGGACAGTATGTATCGATCGAGACCCCTTAGGGCCGTCAACACAAGCACGATCTGTTCGCAGAAGGATTGTATCACTGTTCGAATCGATCGAAACAGTGAATGTTGAGTTGTGTTTCTACAAGAACAGGGTTATTGGTTTTGTGAACGCGTCAAGGAAGGCCGCGAAGAAACCCGGTTGCGATTCTGTTCTTTCACAGGAGACCGATCTTCCATGGGAGCGACGTCCCGAGTTGACTCTGGCGTGACATCGGCAAAGACCCAGGGTGCCCATCCCGACTTTGCTCCTGTTGAATCCTCAATAATTGTGCTGGCAATCGAAACTTTTGGGGTGACCGCGGCAGGTCGAGGTTGATTTGTACGAGACGTTGTAAAAACCGATTTTCTAGTTTGTGAAGGAGAGGCAGACGCTCCTGACTCGCGTTCTTTTTTGATCTTTTCTAGCTCAACCGAAACGGCATCGACACCGGCTGCAAGATTCGGAAACATTGTCTCAAACAACGTTGATCGGGTCGGCTCCTGCAATGGCATTTCATTTTCCATGGAAAATGGAACGAGCTTGAGTGAGCTTCCAGAGTCAGCTCCGCGGTGAGCAGGAGCAATTGCCGATGGATTTCGCGGAGCTGGACGAGAGGCATTGGATCGATTCGGCTGAGGTGTGCTTGGAGATGATTGTGTTCGAGCCTGTTTGGGAGTGGGCTTGTTCGATGTACTGGAAGAACGACCCTGAACATCTTTGGATTCTCTAATCATGCCAGTAACGCTTGGGGTATTGCGGTCTGCAGAAACAGAATCAGTTGTTGCTCGGGATCCGTTTTTCGCAGGAGCCATGCTTTCAGAGGTATCTGATTTCACCGGAGGTTGTCCAAACGAACTGTCTGCAAGCGTTGCAATGCGTTCTGGAATGACAAGGTAACGCACTACTTTGTCCTCGATCGCATGTTTTGGAATGACCGCCTGAATTGGCTCACTGGAATCGACAGGGACAGGGGTCATCTCTGTTTGTTCGGCCTGCCCAGAGGCCACGTCTTCAATATCCGCAGAAATCGTCGGAGTCCTTCGAAGAGGATTCGACTGTTCCACTATTTTTGAAATGGGTGCAAGCTGTTCGGCCGGACTGGGCGCCGGGAGAGACACCGTTTCCCGGGGAGAAGCTCTTCGCACAGCTTCCACGAGTGGAATAGTTTCCAAAGACACCTCAGGATCGCCATTCGACGAAGAGTCTTCTGATCCAAGGGCAGTTTCCAAAAGCTTTGGCGTCGATTGTGCGGCAGACAATTGAGGAGCGTAATTTTCCTCGACGGTATTCTTTGAAGCAATCGAAGAAGCAGCCAACGACGGTGTATCAAGAGCCGCAGGATTTTCGGCCGTAGCAGACTCTGTTGCCGGAGTCTGTTTTGAATTGGCAGAAAATGGTTGTGAGACTTCCGCGGAGATTGTTGTGGATGGATCAACTTCAGAAGCCTCGGCTGGTTCAACAGCGGCCACTTCAATTGAGATATCCGACTCCAGGATCGCGAGCTTTGCATCACTCAACTGACTTGCGCTTAAAGGCTGTCCTGCGCGGAGTGGAGTTTTCAGGAGCATGCCATCAAAGGTATCTGAGGCGCGGACAGCCGCAGATGGCAGCGTGGCTTTCGGCCAGTCACGAAGAGCAACATCCCACACCGTGATTGGAGCACCGGCGGGCAGTGTATGCAGCGCAATAAAAATAGGTTCACATTCAACATGCGGCACGGAGTTTGTCTTCATGGAATCGACCGCTTGATTGAGTCCTACAGCCGCTGCCGCTCCGGCGATAAAAGCTGTCAGAAATACAAGCGGAGCACGAGGCTTTGTAGGTTGTTTTGTCCCAGTATGGTTTTTCATAGGTGTGCTCATAAGGCGATAAAACAACTGCATAAAGATTTTGAAAATGTCACAAATGTCACAAATATCAGTGCACTCAACATCCTCACAAATTCTAAAATCGGCATGTGAAGTGGTTTGGATAAACTCAAACACTCATTCACAGGCGCGTCTTGCCCCAACCGCGCAGAATTCCATCGGAGTGAATACCCCAGTCGAAAAGATCATTCACGACTACCCAGATTTCGCAAGCACGACGAAAATCGGATTTGGGCGAAGAGAAAAAAGAAGTCCTACAGTGCATCGGAGGAAAGAACCGGTTCGATGGTAGATTCAGAA
Organism: Planctomycetota bacterium; assembly: GCA_003669585.1. GTDB lineage: Bacteria > Planctomycetota > Planctomycetia > Pirellulales > UBA1268 > QWOQ01. The sequence goes on from QWOQ01000011.1 coordinate 265,364, forward strand.
TCAGCTGTTTCTTGACGGGTATTCACTCGATGTGGCCGATCATCAAAGCCAACAGAAGCGTCATGGGAATCATTTTCGAAAAGATCCTGACTTGAAAAAGCTGGATCACACGAGCGACTCAAAGGGCGGATGGCGATCATTCGCAGTTCTGATTTCCCACTCATTCGTTCTCGAAATAGAACTCCACCCACGCTCGATGTGGCGTCACCGGCGCACGAAATGACAACCATGGAATCAATTGGAATGATTGCATTGCAAAGCAGTGTTGTCAGTTCAATTCGTGGCTGTCCGGTTTCAAGTCGAAATACACCGTTGTCTCCGATCCATGATCGTTGTGAGGAACCATGCGCAATAGCGGGCACAAGTTCGATTTTGACATGTCCATCGGCGTCAGGCCACGCACGCAGTGAGACGTAACCACTCGCATCTCGATAGGTCGCCCCATGCACTCCCCCTGCATCGTGTTCGAGAAGAATCATTTCTGGAACTCCCGTGCAGATCACCAGATCACTGCGTTTTCCAGGAAGAAGTCGCAGTACTCGCCTGACGACGGCCGGTGTGGCGGAAAGAGAACCATCAGCAACATCTTCTCCAGAATGAACATGCTCTGGAATGAAGCGATTCGCCAGAGCATTGGGGAGTTTTGTAGTGACTACTCCGAGTCGCAGTCCATTGCTGCTCCACTTTGCGCGTGTCTCCGGAAGAATAGTTTGCTCGTCAACGAGGTTCCATAATTCATCCCGTGATAGAGAGTCTTGTTCTGGAAATCGAAGAAAGAGAACCTCAACTGCGATCGTTTTCAGTTGGGTAGCCTTCGGCCTGTCGATGTTCTGCTCAAATGGTTGTTCACGAGTGTGAACAAACTGACATCCACACGTGACGAGCAATCCCTGCGACAGAAAAAGCAACAACAATCTGCGTGCGTTCAGGAGCGAGGACGGAATCGGACATCGCCAAGAAGTTGCAACGAATTGAACCGGGTGCATCGGCGATTCTCTCGTCTCAACAAAACGGTAGCACACAAAAAATACGGAAAGAGCAGAACAAACGTCAGCAAATTCTGACGAACTTGAACGAGGGCGGGGAGGGTAGAAGAGAAGGGCAGAGGCGTCAACGCCGCGTTGCTCGGGCCGTCGATTGCGTGAGAAGCTTGGAATGCGGTATCAGGAGAAGATGGATACCGCGTTCTGGAAGAGTACAAGCCCTGCACCACAACCCCCGTTGTCGCTGCGACGCGTCCAGGAAGGATGCTGTGTAGCATCCACGAATCGTTCGGGATGAGGCATTAAGCCGAAGACCCGTCCGGTCAGATCGCACACCCCGGCGACATCTCCCTCCGAACCGTTCGGATTCGTAGACTTCCCCGAAGAATCGTTCGAGTATCGAAGTACCAATTGACCTGCTGCTTCAAAGCTAGAAAACGTAGATCGATCCATTGTGACAAATCGCCCTTCGCCATGTGCTACCGGAAGATCGAGCCGATGAACACCGCGCAGAAAGACGCAGCGACCGGGTTGTGATTCCAGTTTCACCCAGCGATCGACAAAGCGACCGGATTCATTGAAAGCAAGCGATGCGAGGGGAAGTCCACTGTGCGAATCCGCCATGAGGAGCCGGGTCTGCAGGAGCACTTGGAACCCGTTGCAAATACCGAGTATCAGTCCGCCACGATCACGGAATTGTTCGAGAAGATCACCCAGCTGCGATCTGATTTCGAGGGCAAAAATCCGTCCACTGGCAATGTCATCACCGTATGAAAAACCGCCGGGGATGCAGAGAATCTGAAATTCGTTTATCCGCTTTGGGTTCTCGATGAGTTCGCGAATATGCACTCTGGTTGGAAGGCCCCCGGTTAAGGAAAAGGCATGCGACGTCTCGTGGTCGCAGTTTGTACCAGGGGCTCGCAGAATAATGACACGAGGTGGGATCATAGAGAACAGTTCCGAGAATGGATCAAGATCATGAAGGCCATCGTTATGAGTCTCCGTTTAGAATCGCATTGAGAGTCGTCGCCACGCATCGGACAGCCTTTCAATCGTAACTCGCGCGACACTATCGCCGGCGACCCCAATGATCTCAAGTCGATCGTGAGATGTTACTTCGCCGATTGCGGCGTATGGAACGTCATGCATGAGTCGTTCGAATGTCTCTGCGCTCGATCGAGGAACTTCGCAGAGAAATCGCGCTGGGGTTTCGGAAAATGCCCTCACCCAGTCGCAGTGTTTTGCGTCATCGCTCGTGCCATCGCACGGTACGCAACCAAGTTCCACTCTCGCTCCAAGCATGCCGCCTATGACAGACTCAGCCAGCGCCACCGCGAGACCTCCGTCGGAGAGATCGTGACACGCCGAGACAAACCCTTCTTGCATCGCCGCGGCCAAAGCATGGAAAAGTTTATTGCAAGCGACTGTGTCAATGGATGGAATGTGTCCACCGCGAACCCCGCCCAAGACTTCAAGCTGGCTTCCAGCAAAGTGCGAACCAGTTGATCCAAGAAGATAGAGCACCGAACCTGCCATCTTGAGGTCGGTGGTCACAGCACGTCGTACGTCAGCAACCTGGCCCATCGCAGTAGCCAACAGTGTTGGTGGAATCGACAGTTCTCGGATTCCACCAGAAGAATCAGTACCGCGAAAGACGTTATTGAGGCTATCTTTACCACTCACAAAGGGAGCGGCGAATGCCAGAGCCATGTCGTGGCATGCAAGGCAAGCTTCTACGAGAGAGCCCATGCCTTCCTCGGTGCGACAGTCTCCCCAACAAAAGTTGTCGAGCAAGGCTATTCTCGAAGGATCAGCACCGCAGGCGATCACATTGGAGATCGCCTCTACTAGAGCGACTGCCGTCATTGCGTAGGGATCAAGACGACCGAGGTGGTGCTTGATTCCAATTCCAATCGCAACACCTCTCGGTTGTCCGAGCACGCCTCGTACAACCGAGCCATCGGCTGGACCAGAACCGGGCCCCAAGAGCGGTTTGATTACGCTGGTTCCCTGAACCTCGTGGTCGTACTGACGAATGATCCATTCCTTGCTAGCAACATCAGGTGCCGACAAAAGATCAAGCAGCATTTTTTCAAAAAGATCTTGTGCAGAACCGGCTGGTTGATCCTTCCACTCAAGCGGCGTGAAAGAAGATTTGTTCCATCGAGCGCGGCGCAATATTTTCGGCCGTCCATCGTGAAGAAAACTGCAGTCAAGCTCTCCAACGGTTTGGCCATTCCAGCAAAGCACGATTTTTCCGTCGCCAGTGAATTGTCCGATTGCGGTAGCCTCTACGCCCTCTGCAACGGCATGCTTTACAAGCGAGTCTAGATCACCGGGGGCAACAGCCAGAACCATCCGCTCCTGCGCTTCGGAAATCCAAATTTCTGTTGCCGACAGTCCGGTGTATTTGAGCGGCACCTTATCAAGATCAACGCGTGCACCAAGTTCTGCACCCATCTCGCCAACTGCGCTGGACAAACCGCCCGCTCCGCAGTCGGTAATGGCATGAAATAGCCGGGCCTGCGAGGCCGCGAGAATAAAATCGACAAGCATCTTTTCGTGAATAGCATGACCGATCTGAACAGACCCTCCCGATTGTGCTTCACTTGTGCTCGAGAGTTCCTCACTCGAAAAAGTTGCACCATGAATTCCGTCGCGGCCCGTACGTCCACCTGCAACAACAATGAAATCACCCGCCTGTACTCGTGTTTCAGCAGTGCCGCGCGGCATAATTCCAACGGTACCGCAGTACACGAGTGGGTTGGCAAGATACCCTTGGTCAAATGCCACAGCGCCACCGATCGTGGGAATCCCCATGCGGTTGCCGTAATCTCGAACACCAGCCACGACTCCGTCGAGCAACCGTTTGGGATGAATGACACCCGCCGGCAAGTCGTGTGGAGATGTATCGGGAAGCCCCACACAAAAAACATCTAGATTGGCAATGGGTTTGGCGCCGAGCCCTGTTCCGAGCACATCACGGATCACACCACCAAGTCCGGTGGCTGCTCCGCCGTAGGGTTCGATGGCCGAAGGATGATTGTGCGTTTCAACCTTGATGCAAATATCGTGATCGTCATCGAATCGCACCACGCCTGAATTATCACGAAAGACGCTTACGCACCAGTCATCTTTTCCAAGGGCCGCTCGCACTTTTGCAGTCGCTGCAAAGACGGTTTCCTTAAGAAGATTATCGAAGTGCACAGGACCTCTGGGACCACTGTGGTCAACAGGACTGCCGAGAGTCTTATGGCAGCAATGCTCGCTCCAAGTCTGGGCAATCGTTTCCAGTTCGATTTCGTAAGGATCTCTCCCGAGTGTTTGAAAATGATCACGCACCGTCGAAAGTTCAATCGCTGAAAGCGCGAGGCAGAGTTTCCGGCTAAGAGCCTCGAAAGAACGATCATCGAGCCCTTCGAGTCGCACGGAAGTCTGTGAAAAATTCCACGGAGTGCCTCGGGTCAGTTGTGTGATCGCGAGGGGGCCAATCACGACTTCGTGCACGGCTTCATTGGCCAAAAGCTTCCATGCAATGCAATCAAGATCGGCTTGATCGAGTTGAGGCAACCAGTACTTACGCAGCGATCGGACTGCCGTGGGGCGTATACCGACAAGCTCCATTGCGGACATGGCACTTTGTGCTGCAGGATCGGTGACTCCGGGGCGTGGGAGCACATTGAGAACTGTGCCAAGCCCCTGTGGACCGCGATTGAGTGTATCTCCACCCACACGGTCAAATCGAACAGTCTCGGTGACGCGATCGCACAAAACCTCCGTCGCGAGACGTTCTACGTCGGCTCGTTCAAGAGACCCTTCGATCAGCCAGCCAACTGCCGTAGCCGCGCGAGCGCAGCCGCCGATACCGAGTTGCCTGGCTCCAGAAACTAGCAACTTGGCCGCATGATCCAACAGCGGCGACTTTGAGTGAACCTCAACCTCCCACAGCATCCCGAATTTCCTTGGCATGAGTCAATATGGTGATCAGCCGACGACGGTCGCCAGCTTTAATAGCAGACAGCATTTTTTCGGTAATCGTTGCAACTCGTGCAAGTGACTTGGCCACCTCAGGACCGTTGTCCAAAAGAATATCAGCCCAGAGATCCGGATCTCCCGAAGCAATGCGAGTGGTGTCTCGCCAGCCTCCTGCAGTGAACTGTTGCACGCCGTGAGGCGTGGCGGAAGCGAGTGCTGCTGCAATAGCATGGGGAGTATGACTGGTACAGGCAAGAATTCGATCGTGCTGACGAGGTGGCATTACAAAAACAGTCGACCCGAGTGCCGACCAGAAGTCGCAGACGGCTTCAACATTTGCTGTTGGTGTTGCACGCGAGGGAGTGACGACGGTTGTGCGCCCGATAAAAAGATCTGCCGTTGCTGCTGACGGGCCCTGAAGATGACTGCCTGCCAGAGGGTGGGCTCCTACGAAACATCCACGATGAACATTTCGATGTCGTTCCCATTCGGCAACGATTCGTACCTTGGTGCTGCCAACATCTGTCAAAAGAGTACCGGGACGAACAAATGCATCAATCGCTTCGAGCGTAGCGCTGATGGTGGAAAGGGATGTGGCAACAATCACGAGATCTGCTTCACTCACGCTCGACATAATGTCAAGCGAAGTTTCGCTTACAAGTTTGCGACGGCTTGCCTCCCGGAGCGAAGTTTTCGTTCGTCCAATTCCAATAACGCGACGAGCAAGCTTTCGCGTCAAGAGTGCAGCACCGATCGATCCACCAATCAGCCCAACACCAATGATTGCAACAGTAGGCCAAGGAGCTTTCATAGAGTGAAAACAAAAAGTGAAATGGGAAGTCAAAAACGATTTAAAGAACCGACTACCAAAAGTTTTGGACCAGAACACTAGCCCCACTCTCTCCCGGAGTGAGGTCCTTCATGCAAACCGAGGCCATATTCTTGCGTTCTTGTACCACAGCCGAAGCCTCTGTGTTAGCGTTTATAACCGTAACGGTGCAGGCACGTTCTTGCCCGACGAATTAAAGGACGTGGCAAGGGCCCGCGTGAGGTCCCCCGAAAATATTTCTGAAACGAGATGGAAGTTTTTCCCATGGCTACCATGTCGCAAGTCGCCAGAGCAGCATGCTTCGGTCGACTTGCGACAGCGCTTCGAGCCGGGATCGATATGCGACGGGCATGGAAGAGCGAGATTGATCGAGTGCCTGCTCGCTATCGCGCTGCGATGCAGTTGGGAACTGTGGCGCTCGACGAAGGTCAGTCGCTTGCCGACGCAATGACGTTGGCTGGAACGACATTTCTGCCGATCGAACGAGCGATCGTCGAAGTAGGGTGTCGCACTGGTCACGAGGCAGAAATTCTCAAAGAACTTTCTGTGGTCACCCAGCGAGCAGCCCGCGCTTCAAGCGAAATGCGAAGCGGGATGGTCTTTCCAATTTTTCAACTCACGATTGCGTTGGGAGTTATTGGATTGTTGATCCTTCTGGCTGGAGTTCTCAAGGGAACTGATGGTCGAGGTGTGGATGTGCTTGGGATTGGATTGGCTGGCGTGGAGGGCCTCATTGCCTATGTATTGATCCTCATCATCTTTGCGGGAGCAGGGGTATGGGCCTTTTCCAGTGCAATGGCCAACTGGAATTCTGGAACGGGTGTGGTCAGGCGGATCCTCGAAATGATTCCTGTACTAGGCACTGCGATTCATTCAAGCGATGCGAGTCGATGGTGTCGGGCGGCGTCGCTTGCGAGTGGAGCAGGACTCGATGCCGGAAGATTGGTAGAGCTCGCGAGTGCCGCCGCTCCTCGTTTTGCGCGAGGAAATGATATTCTGTCGGTCGAACAACGTATTCGCGCCGGCGCAACACTCGCCGAAGCCTTGTCGCAAGGAGGAAGATTTCCAGATCGAATTCTCGATACGATTTCCGTTGGAGAGGAAGCAGGCAGCACCGCTGAAGTGCTTTCGCGTTTGGCCAGTGATTTCGATGACGAGGCGGCGAGTGGCTTCAAGTCCGCCGCTCACGGAGCCGGTTTCGGGGTCTGGGCGCTTGTGGCTGGCCTGATCATCCTTGTCATTTTTCGAATTTTTTCAACCTACGTGGAAGCTATTCAAAACGCCGCAAGTGGAATCTGAGGCTTTGAAAATGCAATCCAAAGTACCCGTTGTATGGATGCCGAGTTTAGGATTAAAGAAGGACAAAAGCCTCAGTTGTGGGTGAGGAAGTCCACGGACCATTGGCACAAACACCAACGCCGAGTGCTGGCATGCAAAAAATAGTTACCAAGCATTCTTTTTTCGGTATGAAGGGCAAATGGAAAAGAGGAAGGCATGTTGTTGTGGTACGAATCCGGTCTGACAGAACGTGTTCCCAAAATTTCGTTTTCACAGCTGGAGTCGTTGCATTCACAATTGCAATAACACTTGGTGGGCAGGTGCTGGCCGACCGTTTTGAATTAGCAAACGGCGAAACGATTGAAGGCACATTACTCAACCCCAGCGAACGTCCACGGCGAGTGTGGTTGGTTCGATCAAGTGACGGAACATCACTTCAATTCGATGCAGATGCCGTGACTCATGTGACTCGCGAGACTCCGGTCCAAAAAGAATTTCATGAGATCGTTTCCGAATATCCCGACACGATCGAGGGCCAGTGGAAACTCGCCGAATGGTGTCAGGAAAAAAAACTCGAAAAAGAACGACACGACATTCTCGAGCACATGCTTGAATTGGATCCCGACCACGTCGAAGCGAGACGACTTCTCGGCTACAGTCGCATCGATGGAAAATGGCACAAGCGTGAACAACTGATGGCCGAGCGAGGCTACTCCCGATATCGGGGAACGTGGAAAACTGCACAAGAAATAGAACTTTCCGATCGCGCAGAGCAGACTGAAGTCGCTCAAAAAAATTGGATTGTACGACTCAAAAAACTTCGCATGCTTGTCGATAAGCCACAGTCCTCCGATTCGGCAGCTAAAGAAATTCGTGAAATTTCTGACCGACACGCTGTCGGCGCACTCATGTTGGGAATTTCGAAAGAGCCGGCCTTTCGCGTGCGGTCTTGGTATTTGGAATCACTTTCCAGAATTGCCACACAAGAAGCATTCAGCGCGATTGTTCAGATTGCAATCGACCATCCTGATCCAGAAACGCGATTGAGCGCCACTGAACGATTGATCGTCTTGGGGCCTCATCAAGCAGCATCTTATGCCGTTGCTTCGCTGGCAAGTGAAGACAGCGCTCGCATTAATCGTGCAGCGGAACTGCTCGGCCGACTCGGGGTGAGTTCGGCGGTTGATTCGCTGGTGAAAGTGTTGATCACTGTCCACACCGCAGTCGTAAGTGACGGAAATTCTGAAGGATCAACCAACGCGACCTTCACGCCTTCAGGGGGTGGTTTGTCGATGGGAGGAGGAGCCAAACGCATCAAGGTGGAATCAAAGAACGAAGCTGTGCTGGCGGCGCTGGTCAAACTGACAAGCGTCAACTTCGAGTGGAACCCAACGGCCTGGCGATCGTGGATGGCAACAAGACAATCTCCAGCCGATTGTGATTTTCGGAGAGATTGAGCGAATCGCTGAACAAATGGCTACACCGTGCGGTCCACGCTCGGTTTGCTGCGGCGTCGCGGGAGCCATCCCGGATCAAGCACGGCAAGAGCGATTCGATTTTCAAGATTGGGCCGAAAGATCACCAGCAGCAAAACGGGCAAAAACCAAGCCATAAAAAGCCCGCCGTTGTGTGCTTTCCAAAATTGACTGCCCAGAAGAACCGCTGCGGTACAGCTCATCAGCGTTCCTAGGTTTTTCGGCATCGGCCAGAGCGAAAGTGTTACTGACATGGCAACAAATGCCGCGATGACGGGCAAGCGAAAGACAGCATCGTTGTAGGGAAGTGACCAGAATCCCTCGAGTGAAACTTCATTCGGAAAAATCCATCCAAACATCTGTCGCAACTGACTTACGAAAATGATGGTGTTTGGAGATGTCACCCAGAGAACTCCCACGAGCAACAGCAGCATCAATGTGACACCCGTTGCAAATCGCCTCACGCCACGTTCCCAATAAAAACCACACCACAGTGGCAGCAGAAAGACAGGATAGTAGATGGTGCCAATGGCCAAGCCAATGAGCGATCCAGCCACGACGGGACGTCGATAACTGGCGATGGCCCACACGATAAGAGCAGCAGGAAGCACATGGTCGACCCGACCGGTCATGATCGCCGTGTAAGGCAGCAAGAGATAGAGCACGCCAGCAGCAATCCCGAGTCGAACATTCTCAAAATGCCTCCATCCAATCAAGACCATGCCGACAACGATTGCGAGGTGTGAAAGAATAGCCATCACTCGTGCAGTGGCCGTGTGTACGCTCCGGCGAGTTGCATCCGTCACAGGAACCGGATCCGACACGTCGCTGTCGGGAGAAAAAATTCTCTGGGTTGAAATTTTTGGAAGCAAAAACAGAAGTGGGTATCCAGGCCCGAGACGTGCGAGTTGATCGACGTCGAGTTGTGGATCACGAGCCTCGAGCTTGTCGGCAGCCTGGGCCCCGGCAAGATCGTCCCGTTGCGGTCGCGTCGTCACTACGTTGGCTAAGAGAAAGAGTAAGAGTGAGATGCCCAAAAAGATGAGTCCACCGGTCGAAAGGTTTGGATCCAGAAGTGGGCGTCGAACCATGAGGGAATCAAAAAGCATTCGCGCGGTGAAGAGACCGCAGATGGAGAAAATCCAGATAAATCCCAATTGCTGCGCCGATGACGAAGCCTTGTAGCCGCCATATTCAACGGCGAGAAGTCCTGGTGCCAAAAGGATGAGCAACAGAAGATCGAGATTACGGATGCTCCAAAGTCGGTTGAATTTAAAAAAAAGTGCAATCGAAAGAAGGCTCGACAGATAAAACCATGTCGTTGGATTCACGCGATAATAATGGAAGAGAATATCGCTCATCGCTGAAAAGTATCTCAGTGCACGATCAAAAATGCTGGATCAAAACGCCTTCTCTTCGCCGGTGCAATACCGCGTCCAAAAAGTTTCTAGGATACCCAGCGCGAACGCTTCAGGAAACGTGGAGGCCTTTCATGGGCCGTCAGAAGAGACCACCCTACAGAAAATGCTTCTCAAAAGTTGAAACAATTCCTGTTGCAGTTTCGGCAACGAAATGAATCAACACCTCGTTTGTCATATTAAAACGGCCAGATCAACGGTGCAAGAAATACGGTGACGGCCATGACAATGAGATTCAAAGGGCCTCCAAAACGCATGTAGTCACTAAAACGGTAACCGCCCGGCCCGTAAATCATCAGATTTGTCTGATACCCCATCGGTGTCGCAAACCCACAGCTCGCAGCCACGGTGATGGCGAAGACAAAAGGCATCGGACTCACGTTCATATTCACCGCAGTTTGCCACGCAATTGGAAACACAAGCACTGCCGCGGCGTTGTTGCTCATTAATTCTGTGAAGAGCATTGCCACAAAATAGATTGCAGCGAGAACCACGTAGGGATGATCGCCAGCGAGCGAGATCGTGCAATGAGCCACACTCTCGGCAAGACCGGTTTTGCTTATCGCACGTGCCAGTCCAAAACTCGACGCAATCAAAATTAAAGACTCCCACTCAATCGCCTTTCTTGCGTCGTTGCTCGAAATGCACCTACTGACAACAACGAGGCAGGCCGCAGCCATCGCCGCAGTGACCATCGATACCAATTCCAGCGTAGCGGCGAGCACCATGGCGACGAGAATCGTAAATGCGATCCATGCGTAGTCATGTCGGGGCGGAGTGGATCCAGCAATCTCGCTCACAAGATAAAAGTCGCGACTCGTGCGTTGACGCTCGATGAATTCCGGAGTCGCTTCGACAAGTACCGTGTCCCCGGGCAACAGTGAAACATCACCGATTTTCATGTTCAGACGTTCGCCGTTGCGAGCAACGGCAATCACCACAGCATTGTACGTTGATCGAAATCGGCTCTGTCGAATCGTACGCCCCACTACCGGACAGGTGTTTGAAACAACCGCTTCGACAAGCACTCGCTCGGCGCGCGGTCCATCAAGTTCGAAAACCTGATCGGTTGCCGGTCGAAGGCCTCGAATTTTCTGTAGCTCAACGACTGAATCGACGACACCGACGAATACCAATCGGTCTTGAGATTCGAGTCGTTCGGTCGGTGGCACAGCGGCGATCACATGACCGCCACGGTCAATTTCCATAAGAAAAAGTCCGTCGAGTCCTCGGAGTCCGGCTTGTTCGATTGTGCGACCAATCAGAGGGCTCTTTTCCTCAACCAACATTTCCAAGGAATACTCTCGGGGATCATCGTATTCACTCATCACAGGCCGTCGATCAGGCAAAAGTCTCTTGGAAGCTACGATGAGGTAGACCAGTCCTACAGCAAAAAGAGGTATGCCAAGCCATGTGATCTGAAACATCCCCAGGCCTTTGCCTGTTTTTTCTAAAACAAGCCCACTGACTACCACATTGGTACTGGTGCCGATCAGCGTGCAGAGCCCGCCAAGCACGACGGCACTGTTCATTGGCATCAGTAGCTTTGAAACACTCAAGCGATGTTTTTTAGCCCAATCGCGAATGGCAGGAACCATGAGTGCAACAACTGGAGTGTTGTTCATAAACGCCGACAAAATGCCCGGGCCGACCATAGTACGCAGTTGCGCCGAAGCGATCGACGTCGGTCGGCCGAGCACCCGATCAACCACGAGGGAAAGCGCTCCAGTGCGTTCGACGGAAGCAGCCACAATAAAAAGGGCGGCAACAGTGAGCATTCCCTCGTTGCTCATCCCTTTAAACGCCTCATCAGGCGTAATAATTCCAACAGCCATCAACACAACGACGCTTCCGAGCATTACGAGGTCTGGAGCTCGTTGAAGAAACAGTAAAAGCAGAATCACGACCGTCACGACTGATCCGGTAACAATGGCCGGCAGCCGCGGATCGAGTGAGAGGAGATCAATTGATGGCATGGAAAAATGGTTCTTTGAAGTTGACGCGTTGAAGAATTACAGTGGCCCAGAGTTCACGAAACGCAAACGTATCCAACGCAGAGGGATCCGATGATCAGAATGCCTTATGATTTTTTGCAACAGTATTAAAATTATTAAAAACGAGACAATTCAATAATTTTTGAGGATCTCCAAGAATCAGAAGATATGAAAATATTTCAAAGAGGTGCAATCCGAATATTTTTTGAGAGTTGAATGACGAATATCTCACAAAAGCGCAGATGTTCTTCATGGACTGTGTTGGATATGATTGTGCGATTCACTCAATGTCCAAGTCACCATCAAAAGAGAGTTAGAATTTATGATCGATGAACTGCTTGCAGGGAATAAGCGATTTGTCGCTGGCGAATTTAAGCGTAACGAGCTTTATTACGAGTCACTCGCGCAGCAACAGACGCCAAAAGTGCTCTGGATAGGCTGTTCTGATTCACGCGTGAGCGAAGAGGTGATCACCGGGTCGCGGCCGGGCACCATTTTTGTGCATAGAAATGTTGCCAACATTGTGGCCTTTAACGACGTAAATATTTCCGCAATTCTTGAGTATGGCGTCGTTCACTTGAAGATCGAGGACATCATTGTCTGTGGTCATACTCGTTGTGGCGGTATTCAGGCGATCGAAGATGGAGTGCACGAGAACTACATAGCAGATTGGCTTTGCATTGCATCAGGAGCGAAAGACCGAGCCGACAAAATTGCCAGTGAAAATAATCTTAGTCGAGAACAAAAACTCGAAGTGCTTTCCGCCGAGAACGTGAAATTGCAGATCAAACACCTGCAGAATCTTGCGCTGTTAAAGAACATGCGAAAAAAGGGACCGACTCCAAGAATCCACGGATGGGTTTACCGAATTGAGACGGGCGTTATCGATGTGCTCGTCGATGGATGTACCGGGAAAAGTTTCCCCGACATCCCCGGTTTGTCGTAAATCCAATTGCTTCAGAAACTACTGATGTTCAATTATTGATTTGCATGCTTTGTTTCGATCAATACAACACACCGGAAGCCGACGTGATTGGTCGCGCTTTCCACATCCTGCTTTCCGCGTCCTCCTGGAACATAGCGGCGGCAGTAGACATCACTGCAGAGATAACTTCCCCCTCGCTGCACCCGTTTGGGAGTTCCGGGTTCAGCAGGATCGTGGCTCGAATCGGGTCCTTTAGGATTTCGGAGTTCTTTTAAAAAGTAGGCATCGGGACGATACCAGTCAGCGCACCATTCCCAGACGTTTCCAGACATATCAAAAAGTCCGTAAGCGTTGGACGGAAAAGAGCCAACCGGTGCAGCCGCGACATAACCGTCAGCTCGCGAATTTGAATCTGGAAAGGACCCCTGCCAGATATTCGCTTGCCATCGTGGCGTTCCAGGTTTGTCATCGCCCCAGCAAAATTCCTTTTGATCGAATCCCCCGCGTGCCGCGCGTTCCCACTGCGCCTCGGTAGGCAACAACTTTCCAGCCCATGTGGCATAGGCGACGGCATCTGCCCACGCCACCTGTAAAACAGGATGACGCTCGCGCCCCTCAATCGAACTTTTCGGTCCTTCGGGATGTTTCCACGAAGCTCCCTTTACCCATTGCCACCACTGCGTGTGGTTATCAAGCGAAACAGGACCTTCCGAAGGTGTAAAAACGATTGAGCCAGGTTCGAGTTGGCTCGCCTTGAGATTGGGAAACTGAACGGGATCAATTGGACGCTCGGCAAGCGTGACGTAACCCGTCTGATCAACAAAATGGGCGAACTGTTCGTTGGTAACTTCCGTGGCATCCATCCAGAAACAATCAACCCAAATTCGACGCTTCGGAAGTGCATCCGAAAATTCTTCTTGGCCCATCGTGAACCAACCTTCAGGGATTTGCACCATGTTCTCAAGAAGTGGCTGGGAGTCGGGTTGACTGATTTGTTTCGCTGGATCGATCGCGTTGGCGTCTGGAGTGTTCAAAGCGCGTGGCGCGCTTTCGACCAGAGTATCTTTGGCGAGTTCCGTTGACGGAGTGTGAACGACAAGAGACGGCGCGCTAGGAGTGTGATCAACGTGCCGACTGGATGGACTGCATCCGGCGAGAGCGATCGTACAACCAAACAGGAGCAGCAATGGAGTGTGATGATTGAACAGCTTCATGAGGTTTGGAGATCCCCGCGCAACACAGTGATTCGAAACAAAGCGGCTACATTCCATCGATCGGAAATGGCTGGCCGGTATTATCCTGAGCGATCTTGCGCGCTTTGAGGAGTTGTGAACGAAGGTTCTTGAACAGTTCGGCGGAGTTCGGGTCGGCATGAATGCTTCGAAGTTCCTGTGGATCATTTTTGAGATCAAAGAGTTCCCAATCGCCAATCGAGTCATACCAAATAAGCTTGTGCTGATCGGTTCGAATTCCGTAGTGGCTTGGTACGCGATGCGGTTGCGGGAACTCGTAATAGTGATAGTAGACGCTCGATCGCCAGTCGACAGGATTCTTGCCTTGCATCAGAGGCAGAAGACTTTTTCCCTGCATTTCTGCAGGCGTTGTCGCGTGTGCAATGTCAAGAAATGTTTGAGCAAAATCAAGATTCTGGACAAGATGATCGTCGAGGGAGCCGGGTGTTATCACGCCTGGCCAGCGTGCCACCAGTGGCATTCGGAGTGACTCCTCGTACATCCAGCGTTTGTCGTACCAGCCGTGTTCTCCCAAATAAAACCCCTGATCGCTGGAATAAATCACGAGCGTATTTTTTGCGAGGCCGCTGGCATCGAGGAAATCGAGCAACCGACCAATGTTGCGGTCCACTCCGGCAACACACCTCAGATAATTGGAGACATATCGCTGATAGTTCCAGCGAACCAGAGCCTCTCCGCTGAGCTGAGCTTTCTTCATCGCTTCATTTTCAGATCGAAAAGCCCCCTCGTATCGTTCCCGTTGCGTAGGCGTGAGATTCTTGGGGGACACCAGTGCGAGATCGAGTGCAGTCATGTGATGCGCGATCGTCATTTCCTGTTCTGCCGCACCGCGAGCACGCCCAGCGTAGTCGTCAAAGAGAGTTGAAGGCTCAGGAAAACTTTCACCTCGAAAAAGATCGAGTTCCTCTGGACCCGGGGCCCATTCCCGATGGGGCGCTTTGTGCTGACACATCAACAGAAAGGGTTTTGATGAATCGCGATTGTTCGTAATCCATTCCAAGGAAAGATCGGTGATGATATCGGTCGTATAGCCTTCAACGATTCGCTTTTGATTGGAACCCCGAGGTGTTTTTGATTGAGAGAGTAGTTCGGGGTTGTAGTACGACCCTTGACCAGGCAGAACGTCCCAGTGATCGAATCCCGTTGGATCGCTTACCAAGTGCCACTTTCCGATGATCGCAGTCTGATAGCCGGCTGTTTGAAGAAGTTTTGGAAAAGTTGTCTGAGAGCCATCAAAGCGACTTTGATTGTCGATGAATCCGTTTTCGTGGCTGTGCCGGCCTGTCAGGATGACCGCTCGAGATGGGCCGCAAATGGAATTGGTGACAAAACAATTTTTGAAAAGCATTCCTTCACGGGCAATGCGATCAATATTTGGCGTCTGAATCAACTTTGAGCCATACGCTGAAATGGCGCTTATGGCATGGTCATCGGTAAAAATAAAGAGAATATTGGGTCGCACATTCACGCTGGATTCGGCATCCGCAGCGTCAAGCCGAGATTTTGTGCCGATTGCGAGAACGATTGCACACACAATCGCGACAATCTTTCCTAATCGCCAGTTCGTAGAACGTATGAATGTTTTCATAGGATGAAAATGCGTGCTTAGAAAAAATAAGATTCCTTGAAAACTGCCAGTCAATTCACAAGGCTAGATCCGTCACGCGGTCAATCGCAACTCGCACGTTTGTGAAACGAATTTTTCAGTCTGCCTCACAATGGTTTGAGTCATTTTCAGAACGTCGTTCACGGAACTCTGCGGCCGTCATTCATCCTTCGCCTCTCGTTGCCACGAGCACCCCTCGGTGAAGTGCTGTGGGTATCAGGGGCATCACTGTAAAGCCGAGTCCTTCAAGTCGCGATCCAATCTCGGACGTCGAATAAATGCGCCCCT
Source organism: Planctomycetota bacterium (assembly GCA_003669585.1). Classification (GTDB taxonomy): domain Bacteria; phylum Planctomycetota; class Planctomycetia; order Pirellulales; family UBA1268; genus QWOQ01. The sequence goes on from QWOQ01000011.1 coordinate 281,388, forward strand.
GCGTCACGCTCATGAGAAGTGCAGAATATTCTGCCGCCGCGAGTGGGCCGCACTTGTCGGGATTTAAAAACATGTCGTGAACAAGAATGCGACCATGAGACGGCAGCGACTCTGCGCTTCTGATCAGAAGACGGTCGACATCGACAAGATCCCAGTCATGCAAAACATTTGAAAAAAGATGCGTGTCGCAGTCGGCTGGCCAAGGATCGGTGAACATATCGCCGCTGACAACATCGATCCGCGTGCAAAGTGATGCAGAGGAAATAGTCCGACGAGCAATTGCGTCGATCGGGGAGGCTTCAAAAACCACTGCGTTGAGTGCTGGATTGGCCTCTACGAGAGCGACGCTATAAACGCCAGAACCCCCTGCGACATCGAGAAGCCGTTTTGAACTGGCGAGATTGACTGCACGCGAAAGCGCTGGCCCGAGTACGCGACCCCTGCAATCCATGGCAGCTGTGAACGATTCAGAAAATGATTCTGTTTTCATGGCAGCGTGCCAATCGGCTTCGCCTTCCTTCCCCGGCCAGTTTGCGGGCTTGCCGGTACGAAGCACTTTGAGAAAGTCATGCACGCCCTGTCGATCGGCCATGCTGTTGTAATAGCTCCGAGCGTCGTAAGGAGACTTGCAAGTGAGAAACTCTCGAGCAAGTTCCGTGACACAGTACGTGCCACGCGTGTCGCAGGTTACTAGGCTATTGGCTGCAAAAAGCGTCAGCATGACATCGGTTGGACGCTCGTGCAGCGAGAGACCGTTGCAAATTGTTTTGGCATCAGCCGGCGAACGTTCAAGCCACGAAAAGAAATCAAGATGAGCGATCGCTGCTCCGAGCAAATCAACGGCAGCAAGTGAATCTCGATATCGATAGAGAGCGGATGGATCGGTCAAAGGAATTTGCAGCGGAATCTCCTTGAGTTCATACGATGTGTGGGCTTTTTACGTTCTGTGGACGGGTGATGGATTGTGTGTCAGCACCTTCGCAGGATCGTTCGATACGAAGAATTTTCTAAAGTCTACGAAGCATCGGTGAGATGGAACAGCAACGCATAACAGTGTGTCATAAAGTTCAATGTTACAGCCGGAGGGCATTTCATGAAAAAGTCGGTTCTACGAAAGCAAATACAGACCCGGTGCATCAGACAATTGAGAACGGCGTTTTTTAAAACGATTCACATTGCAATTGTACGCCTCTGCTTGATTGCAGCGATTCTCTTTGTGTTCAGGCAAGAAGAGGAAGTGTGCGCATGCGAGCAGGCGAGTATGGATGGCGTGAGCGCCTCGAGCGTGGAGCCCGTGTATCCGGTATTGATACGGAGTGAACATGCACCGCTTCTCCGCGTGGTTGTGGAAGTTGAACAAGGAACGAGCGTGGAAGTGAAGTCGTTTGTGATCACCCTGAATGGAACCGATGATGAAAATGACCTTGAGTCGCTCTCCGTATTTTTCTGCGGCGACGCCAATGAGTTTTCAGCATTCACACCGTTTGGTGAGGTTGCGATGCCTGCGGCAACGGTTACGTTTCAGGGGGCGCAGATTTTGAAGCCTGGCAAAAACGTGTGGTGGGTGGCGGGGTGCGTAAAGCCGACGGCCAATCTCGCACGTCGAATTTGCGCGCAGTGCAGCTCAATCGAAACCACCGTCGGCACACTCACGCCACACAACAATTCGCCTCGTGGCCATCGAATTGGCGTTGCTATTCGTAAACACAACGACGACGGCGTTCACACCTACAGAATCCCGGCGCTTACTACGTCGGCGAAAAAAACACTGCTTTGCGTCTACGACATGCGTCGGAGAACGGGACGTGATCTTCAGGAAGATATCGACATTGGGCTCAGTCGTAGCGTCGACGCAGGACAAACCTGGGAACCGTCGAAAGTCATCATGGATATGGGGGAATACGGTGGCTTGCCGCAGCAACAAAATGGCTGCAGCGATCCGGGACTCATTGTTGATCATCACACGGGCGAAGTGTTTTGCTTTGCTGTTTGGATGCATGGCAAGCCTGGAAAACATCAATGGAGCGCTGACGGATCTGAGGCCGGGTATGAGATCGGAAAAAGTGCGCAGTTTCTGATGGTTTCTTCGAAGGACGACGGACTCACTTGGTCGAAGCCTGAGAATCTGACAACAACTTTGAAAAAAGAGGCGTGGTGGCTTTTTGCGCCGGCACCACAGCAGGGCATTCAACTCGCCGACGGCACGCTCGTCATGCCGTCGCAAGGTCGAAACGAAGAGGGCAAAGAATTTTCAACGATTATGAGCAGTGAGGATCATGGAAAAACATGGACGGTAGGTGCTCCAGCCTACGTTGGTGGAAGTGAGTGTCAGGTGGTGCAATGCGGAGATGGCTCGCTCATGCTTAATATGCGGAATGAAAAGGAACGATTTCGAGCCGTCTTCACGACACAAGACCTTGGTGAAACGTGGCGGCCCCATGCGACCAATCGAAACACGCTCATCGAACCGAACTGTAACGGCAGTCTCCTGCGTCTCGATTACGACCAAGACGGTCAGAAAAAACGAGCATTATTGTTCGCCAATCCCCACACGCAGAAAGCTCGCACGCACCAAACGCTGCAGATCAGTTTCGACGATGGCAATTCGTGGCCGCAATCGCACCATCTGTTGTTGGATGAAGGCCTAGGGGCTGGCTATCCGAGTCTGACTCGAGTGGACAACGAGCATATAGGAATTGTCTACGAAGGCAGTCAATCGCACCTTGTGTTTGAAAAGATCGGGCTCGAAAAACTGCTCAACCCAGAATCTATTCAGGAAAAAATCTCCCCATAAACGGTCTTCTGAATTCATTCATCGTACAAACGCTGGAGCGCGTTCAGGTTCCAAGCCACGGCATGACAATGTCGAGCCACAATGGTCGGCAAAACGTGGCGCAGCAGGTAGACGAAACGGGTCGCAGGCAGATATGCCAGCGCCTAAAGAAACCCATGTTTTGCAGGGGTTTACTGCATTACACAACAGTGTGCACAATTATCCAGTATCCCCGGCAGGGCTCGAACCTGCAACCTTCGGCTTCGGAGGCCAACGCTCTATCCAATTGAGCTACGGAGACTTTTAAAATGGATGCCAATAACACTCAGCACTGTTGTACGAGATGCATCTCTAGAAGAGAGAGTCTAGCAACACGGAACCGAGTTCATAATGCAAGTGCATCACACTGGTGAACCGTGCGAGACAATTGAGCCATGATGATTGCAGCGGCAACGCGTACAAGAAGGCGACCGACACCAGCATCTCAGGCGGATCGACGCAGCGGCGAGGATGATTGAGAGGTGTGAGGTCGTCCAATGAAAGCGTGTGGACCGTCCATTCGAATCGTTGAATTCGCTGCAGATTGTCGCGATTGACGCAACGCCTTCAGTTGACGGTATCTCGGCAGGTATGCCCCAAACTGCATGAGTGCCACAAACCGTCCGACAAGCATGGGAAAGATTGCTTGCGGTGCCGAGGCAAGAGAGTGCCGCACGAATTCCAACAGATGACTCACAAGGGAAAAAAGGATCGGCAGCAATGAAAGGCCCGAAAGAGATCTCCAAAAAAATCGCTCTGCGTGCAAGCCCTGCAGAAATGAGTTGCTACGAGCAGGTTCTGTCTCCGGCGCAAGAACGTAACTGAGGTGTTCTCGTACGGTCCGATATCCAGCGTGAGAAAGCGACACTCCCATGTCGACATCCGCATACGTGGTGCCGCATGTTGTCGAAAATCCTGGTCCTACACCATCGAAACAGCGGGTTCTCCAGAAGCCGACCTCCAAGAGGGGAGCAGAGGCGATTACAGAATCTTTCGTAATCGGTTTTCCTTGTGGCGGTACCACCACGCTACGTCGTCCGCCTCGCGAGTAGCGAACGCCAGCGGAAACGACACGCGTGCGATCGGTGAAAGACAACCCGATCGGTACAACAGCACCAACGTCATCGAATACAAAATGCTCCATGGCCGCGTCGGTCCATCCCTCAGTTGCTCGCCAGCCACTGGAAAGTACATGCACAAATTCTGCTGATGACGATGCAATTCCGAGATTGATGCAACCGACCAACCCGCAACCAACGGGCGCACGTACGAAGCGTACCTCGTCACGAATGTTCCATGGGTCATCGTATTCGCAGCCAAGCACAACGATAATTTCACTCTCTGCAGGTCTGTTTTCAAGAACCGAGATGAGCGTCTGTTCCAAAGCCGCCACATCATCTGGCGCTGGAATCACGATCGAAAGAGTGGCCATGATGGATACCCCACAGAAACGCGTTTCAACGATGACGGCCTTTGCGACGAATGCACGAGAGGGCAACCTTTGTCTGCTAGAAACCGCTGTAAAATGTGATCGGCATCACAGGTCATCGAGATGAGTGCTCTTGTTGAGATTTTCACTCGGATCACACTCCGTGTTCACGCTCATTCGTTCCCGCAGGAGAACTTTTCCGAGGATTGTCTTTTACCAAGCGTCAGTCTTGAGGGTCTGAGCCGAGACCACTTGTCTCATGTGCATCGTTAGGTGTTCGTCAGGCTGCAGCGCGATGCGGTTGCTGTTCGTTGAAAAGATTCATGGTTTGCAGCATCTCACCGTCGGCATCATAAAACTGCAGCACTCCGATTTCCAACATCCACATGGCAAACATCTCTGAAATTCGATAGCACCGAGCGACACAACGCCCTTGATCGATACGAATATTTTCCTGCAGGTCAGAAACATCAAGTTCATTGGCCCCGAGATCGAGGAAATTTCTGACGACCAAACGCCGAACATCGGCAGCATGCATGTGAACGCGCATAAAACTGCAACCTCCTGTTGCCACACGTGGATGACCGACATCGTGCCGGTCGAGTCGCGGAGACTAGAGACTCAAACCCTTTGAATGAAGACTACTTTTTTCGTACTGAGTTCATCACAATTTCTTTTGTAGAGATTGGATCGGTTTTTTCTCACTCGGAACTAGAACGTGAAATAGCCAGGCTTTCTATTCGATACGATCGAGCCTGCTTTACTTGTTTGCCCAGTCGCTATCGCCGTCGTGTTCGATGTGTTTCATCGATCTGCTAGCAGCGACAGCATTATTTCTTTTAAAAATTTGGGTCTCTAAAGCGAAAAAATGGCTTTGACATGGTCGCAATGGTGAATGAGGAGGCACGTTTCAACGTGTGCCGTAACTTTGACAACCGGGATTTGAATCAGAGCCGCTCCGTCCATTCGTCACTCGCATACCGTTGAGAGAGGATTTGGTCGATGCGCTGCTGTGGACGATGGCTACACACCTGATTGGCCTGAAACGCGCGACGAATTGCCAGCTCGAGAACATTCCTTCCGAGACAGAGGTTTGAAAGAAAAAAAGCATGTTCCCGTCCGGCGCGATAACCCGGTTCTCTTGGTGGATGCTTGAGCACGCGTGACACCAGTTCCAAATCAAGTGAATCCAAGAGCGTGCCGTGGTAGAGCACAGCACGACGTTTTATACGAAGTGCGTTTCCGGAAACCTTGCGATCGGCCACCACCAGATCACTCGTTCCAGCACGACGAATGCCAAAGACAAAGGCCCCAAGCTCTCGGGCCAGGGGCGAGAGCACTGAAGTGTGGATCGATTCAATAGATGGAAACTCAGCAGGCAGCTGAAAAAGTACGCTCCATACAAGACATCCCGGGCCGAGGACCACGGTTGCCCCGCCACTGGACCTTCGCACGATTTGTACACCGAGGGAGTTGCAAGCATCGCAATCAACTTCTTTTTGAAGGCGACTTGATGATCCAACAATCACTACCGGTTCACTTGACATCCATGTGCGAACGACACATCGTCCCAGCATTTCATCATGCATCTCATCGAGCAGGGCTTCGTCGAGTGCAAGATTTTCGGCGGCATTTGAAAGTTCGTAGGAAAGCCATTCTGGCGAGGAATGTTGGAACAAGTCGAGCATTGTGGTGTCACCTCTGCGAGGAAATCTTTCGACGAGAGAGAGTTTGGAAGAAGTCATGGCTCGTGTGAAATAGGTTCAATTGGAACGAGACGAAAATACGATTGGACGCCAGAAGTTGTCTGCATTTCCACAGAAGAACAAACGACGTTGACGTTCCGTTGACTGGGCCTAGACTTCGAATGATTCTGTAGGTTTTGCTTCAGCGTTCTTTTTAGTATTGACCAACGATACGCTGGAAAATGTCCACGAGGCACCACGAAAGCAATGGAGGAAGATTCTTCTCGTTTTGATCGAGATCGTGTCATTGTGCCCGACGAGGCACTGCCCAATGTAGAAGCGCCGAGTGCCGCATTTCTTGTGCAGTTGTTTGTTGTTCCAGGGATCATCGTTTCCATCATCGTATTCGTCTGGCTGGCATTCCACTGGCTGGCGCATTTAGGGAACGATCCTCAGGGATATGTCAGAACATTGCGACGCGATAACGAGGGACGTTGGCAGGCCGCTCTTAACTTGGCAAACGATTTGCGAGGGCCAGGAGGAGGTGCACTCAAGTCAGACGAGTCACTGGCTGTGGAGCTTGGAAAAATTCTTGACAGTGAGGCGGCCTCCGGTCGCACTGCGGAACAGTCCCTTGTACTGAGACAGTATCTTTGTCGTGCACTGGGAGAATTTTCTACTCCTGCGGCACTCAATCCACTGATCGCAAGAATTGATTCAAATGATGATCCGATGGTGCGCACCGCGGCAGTTGAGGCAATAGCCGTACTCTGGTCGAATCTTCTTCTTGGAGAAAAGCAACCTTCCGACGCTTCCACGGTCAATCGGGTAGTTTTTAAAGCATCGCAGAGCGTTGATGCAAAGCTTCGTTCAGCGTCGGCCTTCGCGCTGGGAATTATCGGTGGTGATGGGACGAAGGAGCGACTTCAAAACTTAGCACATGATGAGATCCCTGACGTTCGATTCAATGCAGCAACGTCGCTGGCACGACTCGGAAGTAAAGAAGCGGTAGAGACCCTTCGAGAGATGCTTTCGCTTCCAGATGAACCTGTGCTTGATGATCTAGGGCAGGCAAAGCGATACCGTAGAGCAATGATTGTTTTGAATGCACTCAGAGCGATGGCCTTGCTTGTGGATTCAATTGACGAAGTTCCCGAAGGAGTTTTGGAACAAGTAAAAAAGTTGGAATCAGATCCTGTGGCAGATGTGCGAAGCAGTGCGATTGCTCTCTCAAAAAAGCTAAGCCGACATCAATCAGCTGAAAAAGTTCTGCTGAATTCCAGAGGTTTAGAAATTTTAAAAGAGTAAAAAATAAAAAATACAATTGCGAATACATTGAAAAAGAACCAAGCATGAACAGCATGGTGTGTGGCGAATAAAATCGATAGACTGTTCACACCGGAAACAAATCTGAACTTCGTTATTTACGAGTGAGCGATTCATAGAAAAAGGAGATCCGCATGGCCGTTACACAGCAGCAAACAATCGAACTCTTGCTTGAGAGTTACAGTATGGAGCTTGAAACCGTGATGAATTACCTCGCCAACAGCGTCAACCTCGACGGTGTTCGTGCCGAGGAGATCAAGAAATCTCTGGCGGCAGATGTGCTTGGAGAAATCGCTCACGCCCAGCAACTTGCTGGTCGGATTAAGCAGATAGGTGGGCACATTGCGGGCTCCAAGGTTCTTGGATTGGCTATGGGAAAACAGATACAACCGGTGACTGATACAACCGACGTAACAGGAGTGATCAGATCAGTGATTGCTGCAGAAGAAGCGGCGTGCGCTCAGTACAAAAAAATCATCAAGGCGGTGGATGGAGAAGATTACGTCACACAAGATTTGTGCATTCGTCTTCTCGCTGACGAGGAAGAGCATCTCGTGCAGTTTAAAGGTTTTCTGAAGGAATATGCCACGTCGTGAAGGGGCTTTTGCGGCCGCTTATCCACGAATGTTTTCGTTCTCGCGTAACAGCGTTCTTTTAGAAAGCGTGAGATTGAATTCACGCCGCTAAGAATTCGTCGAGGGCTTCGCGTAGCATTTCGGTGTCGGGTTTGATGTCAGTAAGAATCTGAAAATCGATTGCTGTTGCTTCGGCTCGGATGTCGAGCCCGTTGACAACAGAGGCACCAGCCTTCATCGCCGCATCAAGGATTGGAGACTGATGCGATAAAAGTGCGAGATCAGCCACGACTAAATCAGGCCTCAGTTGCGAAAGTTCAAACGCTGGTTTGATTCCGGATGTCGTAGCGTTCACAACAAGATGAACGCCGGAGGGCACTTCGAGGTGAGGTCCCCATTCAAGAGGCGTCGAAATGACGCCCGGAAGTTCTCGGAGATCGTTGAGAAGTGATGTGGCATGCGGCGCAGAACGATTGGCTATAAAAATTTCTTTTACTTGGGCCAAGGCGAGTTCTAGTGCAATCGCACGCGCAGCAGGTCCCGCTCCAACAAGAAACACTCGCGAGCCTGCCACATCGATATGAGGACGGATCGCTTCAACGAGTCCTCGACCGATTGTCATGTGACCAAAGAGGCCATCTTTCTGGCAACTTACAAGATCAACCGCCTTCGAAAATGTTGCTGCTGGGCTGGCTCCCGCCATGAATGGTGTTGCCTGTCCGCGAAGTGGGCCATCGAGCACGCATCCACGAAACCCGAGCGATTCAATTCCCTTGAGGGCGTCGCGCAGAGAGTCTGGGGACACATCAAATGTCAGGAATCTCCAGTCGAGTCCAGTCGCAGCGATTGCATGTTCAAAAAGATATTGAGCAGGGTTACCGGCTGCGGGACATCCTAAAAGGGCCGCGATGTCTTGCAGAGCGGAATTTCGCATAAAGACTTCCGTCAAAAGAGATGTTGAAAAGTGAGTGAACGGATTGGCAAGTTCTTTCCGAGTGCTGATCGAAAGAAGGTCACGCTCTGGCAAACAATCTGCACGGTGTGACACTCTGACGAACAGAACGCAGGCGGACAACTCCAGCATTGTGGTGTAACGGCAGAGCAACAGAATGAACCACATGCAGTAGCCAGATCGATCTCCGGACACTGTGGCTCATTTGACCACATCAAAGATTGCCAGAACTCAAAACAATACAAGACGGAAAACTACGTGACTACCGTCGTTATGGCAACAAATCTTGGATCCGATCGAATCGGATCGAAGTCGGGTTCTACGTCAGTGAGAGTTCGGAATCGCCCATCGATTGAGATTGCCTGAGTTACATATTCAATAGCCTTGCTGGTATTTCCTGCAAGTGACCAGTAACAGGCGAGATTGTAATAGAGGATCGGCTGTTGCGGAGACGCTGCCAATCCCCGCTCGAGGGCATCGATTGCCTCAACCATTCTTCCCAGACGCTTCAAGCACCACCCCAGACCCAACCAAGGCTCTATGCGTTTCGGTTCTGCGGCAGCAGATTGCTCGAGTGGCTCCAGTGCATCAGACCAGCGACCGAGGGCCCGCAGTGCTTCTCCTTCGAGTAATTTCGCATCCGCTTTTGAACGAGTCGGCTCTGGTAATTGATTGAGCTCTTCAAGGGCTCGCAGGAGAAGTTTTTGAGCACTTGCAGGCGTGGGCTTGTCCGCCTCAAGGAGCAGTTCTCCGAGTTCGATATAGCCAGACGCATGGCGAAGCAGCGTTTGGCGGCGGTGGCGTGTCATGGCTGTCATGACGAACTTTCTGGCACTTGCTGAAAATGCCGACTTCTTGTGTATGAGCAATGAACTGTAAAAAAGACGCTCGTCAATAAAAATGGGAATCGCAAGATTTAATCAATTGTTGACAAAACGCATGTCTGTTGTGTGAGCCGATTTGCCTGTTTTAAATTCCTGCAGTTCGACTGGCCTCATGTCTCCGAAGATTTAAACCGTGCTTCTTCTACGAAACCAACTACGCTGCGGGTCGCTCAAAAAAAGCAAAAAAAGACAGAAACTCAAGCCAACAATCTCTTACTTCGGTTTTCGGAGGGCACTTTATTCGTTCCGGAGCTCTCCAGTGAAGCCCCAAATCTAAGGGCAAAACAACAAAAATAAATTTTTTCTACGAAAAATGGCCTGCCAGCACACTCTTTCTGTATGGAAAGAGGGATTCAATGGAAGGGTTTTCTTCGAAAGTGGAACTTTGGAGCAATCCACAGAAATGCCTCTCGCCTCAACCACTGGGACACCTGTTCTAAAAGGATCACACCATGCGACTGACGCTACGAACACTTCTGGCCTGGCGAGATCGAGTACTTCCTGAAGTCGAACAAGATGAGTTGAACCTCAAAATAGAATCAAGCGCCATCGCCCGTCAGCTTGCCGATCGAATGAGTCTGGTTGTGGGTCGAAAACGATTGGCTGCGCCTCGAGTGATTGGCAAAGGGCTCGGAGGCGACGCAAATTCAGTTGCGGAGTATCTCGACAATACGCTCGATCCGACAAAGCTCGAACCCCTTGAGCGAATTCTTCTTGAGTCTGATATTCAGCTTGCCGAGGTGACAGCGACTCACGAATTGTTAGCAGCAATAGTTTCCGACGATGAGGCCTGCAAGCCTCTCGATGCTACAGGAAGATCGCGACTGCTCGCAGCATTGATACCGTGGATGACTTCTTCGCCCGAATCTCCTTTCAATGAAAAGACGTCTCTTCATGAGGCAAAAAGCGATCACAATAATCGCTACGGCATTTCTGAAGTTGATGAGGTGGAGGAGTATGACGAAAACGGAATGCCAATTGTTGACACTGTAAAAATTCGCCGCAGCAATGCCGAAGAGAGAAAAAATCGGGCAGATCGGCTTGAAGAGCGGGCCGCAATGCTTTCAGTGGTCGCCGAAGAGTCGGCGATCGAGGCAATCGAATTAGAAAGCGTCTCACGTGCTCGTTCACGACGCTCTTCCACTCGCACGGCGTGGATCTCGGCTGGTGTGGCGATTGCGATCCTTGTCGTGCTGGTCATTGTTCTTGCGCAATCGGTCATGAAAATGAAAAATGGTAACCAGAAAGTGGCACGAGATGCCAACAACAAGCCCGTTGCAAACAATGCACAAGCAGCCGCTCGCCCTGCATTCGTTCCTGCAGCGGGACTCGTTCCTGCAGTGGGAGTAGGAGAAATCAACAGAGAAGATCGAGAAACACAAGGCGAGATTGATCCAAGAGACTCAGAAATCGTTCCATCGCATGAAACAGATTCCAGTGACGAAGGCAGTTCACCCAATTCAGATGTTGCAGAATCAGGTGTTGCAGAAAATGCCGCAGACGTTCCGCCACCAGACCAGAGCCCCGAACCACCGACTTCTGACGAGGAGTCGATGACACATGAAGAGAACAGTTTGAATGCGAGCAGCGATGAATCGCAGGCCGAACCGGTTGACGAAAGTCCGTTCCCAGAGGAAAGCCCCTTCGCGATTCCAAAGCCGCTCGTTGCCCCGAAGCCGCAGCCGAAAGATCCGGGAGTTTCGCCATCGATCGCCCCGGATGACGCGGTGGCCATTGTTTCGCCTCGCACTCCCTCGGGCCTAAAACGACCACCCCTTCCTGATGCCGAGATGACACAAAACGAGAACAACGAGCCTGATCCTGCGACTCCTTCCCAGCAGATTTTTGGAACGATTGGTGCAACTCCGTTGGTGCTTCAAAAAGTTGAAGCATTGGGTGTAAACGCATGGAAAATTGCAAAAAAAGGTTCGCCGATTTCATCCCATGAAGAATTTCTTGTGCCAGCGGCAATCGCATTGCGACCGGAAATCCTGGTACGAGGCGTGACCATTCGACTCGAGGCTGTAACTCTGGCAATCGTGGAAGTGGGGGAAGACAATATTCCATCGATTGAAGTTCTCTTTGGCAGGGCAATGATGCAAAGCAACGACCCCAACGCAACGATTCGAGTGCGTGCGGGAGGACTGAGTGGCACGATTGAATCAGGTCTCTCGCAGCCGTTTGGGATTGAAGTACAGCTTCACCAACCCAACGGAGCCAATCCCGAAGTGAATGAGGCAGTTGTCAAAGCTCTGTTTGCAACGACAGGGCGATCTCAGCCGCTGTGCATACGTTGGTCCAAGGAATCATCGGGGGCAGATGGCCAATCGTCCGATAAATTCGAACTCAGTTCCACGGAAAGTATTCAATGGGATAGTCGTCAACCAGGATCGTGGAAAAAATTATCAGGACCTCGGAACTCAGCATCACTCGATTGGCTTGTGTCCCCTGCAACAAAAATCGAAAAATATCAACAATCAGTCGGTGAATCGCTCGCAAAGGGAATCGAATCGAAGGAGTCGTTGGTTTCAGCACTGCTGGAGCTAGCAGGAGACAAGCGTTCAGAAAATCGTATTGCGGCCGTATCAACACTCGCGTTGCTCGGACAGTATGACGAACTCATCGAGTTACTCTCAAAAGAGAAACAAGACAACGGCCTAAAGGATGGAGAGTGGACGCAGATGGCCTCTTCGATTGTTCCGCTGGCGCTATCACGGGGAATCAAGTCGGCAACTCGGTTTCGTGAATCACTCGAAAAAAAATCACCCGTCGGCACAGCAGAACTCCTCTACAAATTAATCAACGGATATTCCAACGATGAACTCGAGGCTGGAGAGGATCAGGTGCTCATCGATGCCCTTGATAATGAACACATGGTCGTGCGACGCTATGCCAACTTGAAGTTGCTCGACATTGTTGAGGGGGCAGAGTGGTTCAAAGAGGCCGACCGTCAAAAATATAAAGTCGATCGTTCTGAGGCGTCTCGAAAGGAGAGCCTCAAGTGGTGGCGACAGCAACTCGACCAAAAACGCATCCGTCGAGTTTCAAAGGATTCCAAATCTGATGTTTGAGCGTGACGAGCATTTCCCCGTTGCCCAAAGATCTCCAATGTGAGCCAGAGCGACTGTTTTTAAGGCAAGGCGGAACGATCGTTTGTCGCACTATCGGAGTGTTGTTAGACTCGGCGCGAACTTGGACAGATTTTCCAACTCATTACGTGTCAAGAAAAAAAGCAGTTTTACCTCGCAGGCCGAAGAGAGGCCACTAAGGAGTCCGATCGGGTGCAGGTCAATATCTCAGCCCGGCACGGTCATTTGAGCCCGGCTTCACAGTCAAAAATTTCTACCAAGGTTGCCCGCTTAAAACGGTTCTTTAGCCGTATCTCAGCGCTTCACGTGACCGTCGACCTCGAGAACGCTGCGTTGCCAGCAGTTGAGATCATTGCCTCAGGCGAGCACATGCACGAGATGGTCAGCCATGAGACGTCCAAACAATTGTGGCGGAGTGTGGATGGAGCTGTACAAAAACTTGAACAACAACTCAGAAGACACAAGGAGAAGATCCAGGATCATAAGCACGTGCAGAGCGATCGTCATGCTGAAAAGTAATACGAAGTCATTCATCGAAAGATAGTGATTGCGTTCAAAAAAGACTTGTGTGATGCGTTTCTGTGCTTGATTAAAAGATCTGGAAAGAAAACATGAAGTTTTCAGATTTCGTTTCTGTCGAATCAATTCGCTCAAGTGTTCACGCTACGACCAAAGAAGGCGTGATCCGCGAAATGACTCAGTCGCTTGTCGATTCCGGGAAAATTATTTCCGGTGAGCTTGATGGCATCGTCAAGGCAATTATGAAGCGAGAGGATCTTGGGAGTACCGGAATAGGTCGTGGAGTCGCAGTTCCGCACACCAAGCATCCAAGCGTCGATCGATTGGTTGGTACTGTGGCGATCAGCCACGACGGTGTTGATTTTGAAAGTCTCGACGGGGAACCCGTGCATTTGTTTTTTCTTCTTGTCTCGCCTCCAGATCGTCCGGGAGATCATTTGCGGGCGCTTGAGAATATTTCAAGACAACTGCGGGACGATGGTTTTTGCAAGCGACTCAAGGCAGCAAAAGTTCCGGCTGATATTCAGGATTTGCTCGAGGAGGCGGACAAAAACGGGTTCGTTTCGTGATACGGTGACGCATCGAACATTGTCCAGAAAGGTCGTAGTGGGATCGTCAAACGGGCTCCACGCCCGTCCGGCGGATTTAATAACGCGGGAAGCGCGGCGTTGGGAGTCGCGCATTGAATTCATTGGTGAATCACGGCGGGTTGACGGCAAGAGCATTTTGGATGTGCTCACGCTTGCAGCAGAACAAGGAACGAGATTGGTGATTGAGGCCACTGGGCCAGATGCCGACAAGGCTCTTGAGGCGATTGGACGCTTGTTCGATTGCAATTTTAACGAATTAGGAGAAGACAACCTGAATCCGATTGGTTGAATCGCCCGACGATGTTGATCGCAGCAGAGTGCTACGCGATCTCGCGGTGCACGCTTCCAATTCGAATTCCCAGCCGTCGGTTCCTCGGGACCGACTCCGCGCCGGTTGGCGCCGGAGAGATCGAACACATGCTCTGAACGTTTGAGTGGTTCCGCAGGGAGCCTCGCTGAGCGTTGAGGGAACGGGGGGGATCTCAAGGGCCCGATGCCGGCGCGTTATGGACGCGTCATGCTCAAACTTCAGGGGATCGCCGTTTCGCCAGGTGTAACCATCGGCGAAGCACTTGTGCTCGATAGTGAGGGATTTCGAATCCCCCGGCGTTTCGTTGCGCGAAGTGCTGTAGATTCCGAACTTGAGCGTCTGGCGCGTGCAGTCGCAGACACGGCCAAGGAAATCGAGCGGAATCGAGACGCAATCAAATTGGAACTTGGCGGCCAGTATGCCGCTATTTTCGAAGCCCATCTGGCGATGCTCCATGACACGCGTCTGCAAGAGGAACTTCAGTCGGCGGTGCGCGACCGAAATTGGTGGCCAGAATATGCCGTGAGTAGAACGTTACGGCGGTATGCAAAAGTCTTTCAAAATCTCGACAACCACATTGCGCAGCGCGCCCACGATATTTATGATATTGAAAAAAGCCTATTGCGAAATCTTCTCGGTGAGCGTCGTGAAACGCTCGCCGATATTTCCCAGCCCGTGATTGTGCTGGCGCACAATCTCACGCCGAGCGAGACCGCCAACCTCGATCGCCGATTTGTGCAAGGATTTGCCACCGAACTTGGCGGCCCGGGAAGTCACACGGCAATCGTTGCCGAAGGCCTCGAAATCCCGGCAGTAGTGGGACTTGGTCCATTTCTGGCGGATGTTTCGGGCGGCGAACCGGTGATTCTTGACGGCAATCAGGGCGTTGTGATTCTGCAGCCCGACGAAGAAACGATCGCACGGTATAGGCTCGAAGCGGAGATCGCTCGATCGGTTGCAGCGCAGCTTGACACGCTTCGTGATCTGCCAGCAGAGACCATTGACGGCGTGCGCATTGGCATTCATGGAAATATTGAGTTTCCAAATGAAGCAGAGCACTGCATTGCTCGTGGATGTGACGGCATTGGACTGTATCGAACCGAATTTCTTTATCTTACAAGTCCGCGCGAGCCAACAGAAGAGGATCACTTCGCTGCTTACAGCGAAGTGGTGCGAGCGATGCCAAATCTCCCGGTGGTGATTCGCACGCTCGACTTGGGCGCTGATAAGTTGCGCACCGAGACGACTTCTGAAGAGCGCAACCCATGTCTTGGATTGCGAAGCATTCGATTGTCGTTACGCCATATCCCTTCATTTCGAACGCAGCTTCGTGCAATCTTGCGCGTCAGCGCGATGGGAGATGTGCGAGTGCTTTTTCCGCTGATCTCGACCATTCTTGAACTTCGGCAGGCCCGCATGGTTCTTGCCGATGTGATGGAAGACCTTGCTGAAAAACGAATCGATTTCAACCGGAACATGAAGGTTGGAATGATGGTTGAAACACCAGCGGCTGCAATGATGATCGATGTATTTGTCAAAGAGGTCGACTTCGTGTCGATTGGCACCAACGATCTGATTCAGTACACGCTGGCGGTCGATCGTGGAAACAAGGATGTGGCGGATTTGTACAACGCTTCAGATCCTTCGGTCTTAAGGCTCATTCGTCGGTCACTTGATGCGGCCGCTGCGGTCGGAGTGCCGGCCAATTTATGTGGTCAGATGAGCGGCAGCGTGTTGTACACGCAGCTTTTGCTCGGGCTTGGACTTCGGCAGCTCAGCGTGCCGCCGAGTTCTATACCCGAGGTGAAACAGGTCTGCCGAAGTGTTTCGGTTGCCGAATGTCGCTTGATTGCCGATCGCGCGCTCGAAATGGATAGCGCCCGTGAAGTAAAGAATTTTCTGCGCGACCAGTTGAGTCGCGTGCTGCCGGAAACAGCCGTATAAACGACGCCGCCTGAAAGCGGCAGAAAAGGAAAGAGAACAATATGAAGCAGGAAATGCTTATTAATGTATCGCAGCCGGAAGAGTGCCGAATTGCGATTATGGAAAACGGTGTTCTGGAAGAGCTTTATGTGGAACGCACCAGTCAGGACAACTACGTCGGCAATATCTACAAGGGACGCATTGTCAATATTGAACCGAGTATTCAGGCAGCGTTCGTGGACTTCGGTGTCGGTCGCAATGGTTTTCTCCATATCAGTGACGTAGAGCCTCAGTATTATCGGCAAGGCGGCCTCGATCCAGACAAAGCTTTTGATGCGATGGATGCACGATCACGGTCCGACGATCATTCACACGATCGAATGGAAGAAGGGGACGAGCCGATCAGCGATGAAAGGGGCCGTCGTTCAACAAACTCTCGGCGTCCACAGCGGCTTGGTGATCGTCCCCGAGTCAAGCCTCCAATCCAAGACGTTTTGCGACGTGGAGATGAAGTGCTTGTGCAGGTGATTAAGGAGGGATTTGGCACAAAGGGACCGACGCTCTCGACCTATATTTCGATTCCGGGTCGCTATCTGGTTCTGATGCCTCCACTGGGTCGCGTAGGTATATCCAAAAAAATTGATGATGAACGTGATCGGCGAATGCTGCGAGACATCATGCTCGACCTGAATCCTCCGAAGGGGGTTGGGTTTGTGGTGCGCACTGCCGGCATCGAGCGGACGAAGCACGAGATGGCCCGAGATATGGCTTATCTACTCCGACTTTGGAAATCAATTGTGCGTCGCATGCGTAAGTTTTCTGCGCCAATCGATATCTATCAGGAAAGCGACATGATCATCCGGACGATCCGGGACATGTTTACCGACGATGTCGGCACGATTCTCATTGATGATGTCGCGGCTTTTGAACGCGCCCGTGAGTTTCTTGAACTCGTCATGCCAAAATACGTTGATCGACTTCAGTTGTACGACGAAAAGGAACCCCTCTTTCATCGCTATGGCCTCGAGGAAGAAATTGGAAGAATTCATCAGCGAAAAGTACCGCTCAAGGGAGGCGGTTCGATCGTCATTGATACAACCGAGGCGCTTGTGGCTATCGATGTGAATTCAGGAAGTTTTCGCACGGAGAAATCTGCTGAAGAGAATGCCTATCAGATGAACCTGATTGCGTCCCGAGAGATCGCCAGACAGTTACGACTGCGAGATCTCGGCGGTGTCATTGTCAATGATTTTATTGACATGCGACGGGAAAAATATCGACGAGGCGTTGAGAAATCCTTGCACGACGCAATGAAACGCGATCGGGCTCGAACAAAGATATTGCGAACAAGTCCTTTTGGCCTGATTGAAATGACGCGGCAGAGAATTCGTCCATCGCTGCGAAAGAGTATTTTTCGCGATTGCCCAACGTGTGCGGGCACCGGTATGGTGAAAACTGCCGAAAGCATGTCGATCGAGGTGATGAGAATGCTTCAATTAACGAATGCTCGAGATGACATCGCTCGGCTCAATGTGACTGTGCACGACGAGGTTGCTACCTGGATGAACAACCAAAAACGTCGCGAAATGGCGCAGCTTGAGGACACCCGTCACCTGCAATTGCACGTCAACGGAAAAGAGAGTGTGTCTCCCGAACACCTCGTCTTCGAGGCATGGGATTCAAACGGCCGGCTCGTCCGCTTCCCCTAGTTTTCTTGAGTCTCTTGCCGCAGGAGTTGTTCCCACTCGACCTGCACCGGTCTTTTGTTTACTCTTCTCGGACTTGGAGGATCAAGAAATTGTGCCTCCGGAACGTCTCATTTTTTTCACGTGATTTTTTGGAACACTGCCATGGATAATCCTGTCGCCCCCGTCAAAAAGAGTTCGTCCAAATCCGATGTTGCTCCGGTTGTGAAAGTAGAAAAATCGGGTCGCTACGCTGTTGTTGTGGACGGCGGCCGTCAGTACACGGTGCGAGAAGGAGATGAACTGGAAATAGATTTTCGTCACGTGACGGCTGGCAGTGAAGTTGTCTTCGAGACAGTCCTCGCGGTAAGAGACGCCGAAAAGCTCACGGTTGGCATGCCGATTGTAAAGGGTGCTACGGTCAAGGCGCTGGTGCTGGGATTAGTGCAGGGCGAGAAAATTTTTGTGCAAAAGTTCCGTCGTCGCAAAAACTATAGACGACGAACTGGGTATCGTGGGATTGCTACTCGAATTCGGATTGCATCGATTGCGGTCTGATTTTTCTACTCACGTACAATGCCGGCTAACGGACCCCCGCTGCGACAGAGTGCATCGATTCGTGCGGATGTTTCTCGATCCTCAACGACAGGCGGCGCGTGATGCGGTTTGAGTCTGGCATCAATCACCAATGGGCCGGTACATCCCCAGTGTTTTTGATGAACAGTCGATCCTGCGCCGTGCACATCAGCAGCGGGATTCGATCGCGTGAATGTTATCCAGAGAAAGTTTTCCAGTGACGCGGATGCAAATTCACTATCGTCAACGATCACAACAAGTGGCCAAGAGCGCAGGGGATGATCGTCCCGAATCGTACTGACAAGCCGTTCAATATCTGCCGACCAAGGAGCCGAGGCAGATATTCGCCAGATCGCCGCATCATCGGTTCCAGACAAAGACATCTGTGGCTTCGGCTCAATGGCTGGGCCAGTCACAGCGACAACGCCCGGCAGACAGACTCTCGGTGCATAAAAACCATTCGGCAGCGACCATCCTGCGGGGATCTCTCGAGGTAACGAACGAATCGCGGGGCCGCGAGCTGCAACGACAAGTTTTGAGCCACAATTCAATCCACTTCCAGAGTAATCGAGCGTATCAATCGTTGTCTCGGTGTGAAAATGACAGTCACGCAGCCAGTTCACGCGTTCCAAAAGGTGAGAAAAAAATGGACGAATCTGATGCGCTTTGAGGCCTGGAGCATCGCCCTGCGACACGATGAAAAGATATTTTGCCAGCGACAATTGTCCTTGCCCAAGGATCGCCGAAGCTTGTGTCAACAATTCTGATGGACGCGTATCGTTTTTCCAAGGCATATAACGTTCACTTCCCACAGCCAAAAGCAAAGGATGAACGCCCGAAGCATCGACTGCATGCACGCTCTGTACGCCCGGCAACACCGTTGGAATCACCGGGCCGGTAAGTTCGTGGACAAGCCAACCGAAGAGAGTGTCCTCCTGCGGTGGCCTGCCGACCACCGTCATCGGCCAGATCGCGTCCTTTCGATGCCAGACATGCTCCACCTGCATCACAGGAAATTCATGTTTGCGGGCGTAGTATCCCAGATGATCCCCAAAGGGTCCTTCAGGCTTCGTCACGCCAGGCATTACGATTCCCTCGATGACAAAATCAGCATCTGCATAGATTGAAGGCCGACCAGGCCTTGAAATCATTGCAATACGATGGCCTGCAAGCACTCCGGCAAAAGTGAGTTCTGAAAGACCTTCAGGCAGTGGCATGACTGCCGACACCGCAACCGCCGGAGATCCACCGACAAAGATTGAAACTTTGAGTGGCTCACCTCGCTCAATAGCGGCGCTGTGATGCACGCCAATACCACGATGAAGTTGGTAATGAAGACCTATTTCACGATCGTGTTCATACTCATTACCAGCGAGTTGCACGCGGTACATTCCGAGATTCGAACGCAGAGTGCCGGGACGATGCGGGTCTTCGGTGTAGACGGCTGGCAGTGTGATAAAAGGTCCACCATCATTCGGCCAGTTGGTGACCTGGGGCAAACGACTCAAAGGAATTTCATTTGAGAGCACAGGACCTCGCCGAACTTTTCTTGGCAGCATTGAAATCGCGTCAATCGGCGACCGCCAATACCGCCAAGGCCGCTTCAAGGCTTCCATGGGATCAATTTTGAGTTCGACAAGTTTTTTCACGCGATCGAGTGAATCGGAAAAAATTCGTTCGATTCGCTTTTGTGTACCGTAAAGATTGACGAGTATTGGAAACGCAGAACCCTTCGGTGTGGTAAACAAAACGGCTGGTCCACCAGAGCGAAAGAGTCGGCGTTGAATCTCGGCGATCTCCAGATGCTGGTGAACTGGATGATCGATCACAATGAGTTCTCCCTCATTGCGAAGCTGATCGGTACAGGCACGAAGAGAGTGAAAACCCATAGAATAGTGGCTCGGTATGGAAGAACTGTGTATAGAAACAAAAGAAAGAGGATGATGAATACCATAGACTCATCCATCCTAGTCAACTGCTGTATGCCGGCAGTCAATTCGGAAGAGTCTCAACGATTTGTCACACTTTCAGTGCTGATTGTGAAATTGTTTCTTGACACTCCGTGGAACTGTGCAAGTGGCTGATCTCTTTAGTGCTTCTCGGGCCGCAAACATCGCCCGCGCTGCTCCGCTGGCGGCGCGCATGAGGCCGCGTCGACTCTCCGACTATATCGGACAACAGAAGATTATCGGACCAGGAATGCTTCTGCGCAGGCTGATTGAGGCCGATCGGCTTGGATCAGTGATTCTGTACGGTCCACCAGGGGTAGGAAAAACGACGCTGGCGGAGATCATTGCGCATGAAACAAAACGCCGTTTCGTCGAACTTTCTGCAACAGCTTCAGGCGTGAAAGAACTGCGAGAGGTACTCGACGCGGCACGTCGTCGACTTGAAGACGATGGCCAACACACGTGTCTTTTTATTGACGAGATTCACCGATTTAATAAGTCGCAGCAAGACGTACTCTTGCCGGATGTGGAAAATGGCGTCATTGCACTGATCGGTGCGACAACACACAACCCTTTTTTCGCTCTGACATCGGCGCTCGTCAGTCGTAGTCGTCTCTTCGAATTGGAATCACTTTCGCACGAGGAAATTTCAGAAATCATTCAACGCGTGATCGCTGACCACGATCATGGTCTTGGGCGACAGCAGGTGACAATTGATCCTGACGCACTTGCATTTCTCGCTGAAACTTCTGATGGCGATGCGAGACGAGCAATTGGTGCGCTCGAAGTGGGTGTGCTTTCAAGCAAGGAAAGACCGCTGAATGTCACGCTCGAACTGGCTCGGGAGAGCGTGCAGCAAAAGGCAATTGCTTACGATTCAGGCGACGCACACTACGACTGCGCAAGTGCATTGATAAAAAGTATCCGCGGAAGTGATGCCGATGCCGGACTCTACTGGCTGGCGCGCATGCTTGAAGGAGGTGAGGACGTTCGGTTTCTCACTCGCCGTCTGGTCATTCTTGCCAGTGAGGATATTGGAAATGCAGATCCAAGGGCCCTCATGATTGCAGTTTCCGCAATGCAGGCAACGGAATTTGTGGGAATGCCAGAGTGTGCACTCACACTCTCGCAGGCCGTGACGTATCTCGCTTTGGCCCCCAAGAGCAATGCCTGCACGCTTGCAATCGCTCTGGCCCGTAGCGACGTTCGAGAACGCACGACGATTCCTGTGCCGAGGCATCTGCAGGATCAACACTACTCGGGAGCCGAGCGTTTAGGGCATGGAAAGGGATATACTTCCGCCCACAATGCTCCCGACGGCATTGTTGTGCAGGAGTATCTCGGTGTTGAAAAACGCTATTACGAGCCTACCGACCGCGGCTACGAGCGCGACCTTTCCGAGCGTCTTGCGGAGATTCGGCGAAGACTCGCAGGGGCACACAGTCCCCAGGACGACAGGAAAATATAAAAAACGTTTTTCTCCGGTCGCAATGATTTGTGCGACGACGGTCCGTTCGAAAAGCGTCAGAAATGCTCTTGCAAAAATAGAAAAACCCAACTATTTCCCTGTCTCCAAGAAGACCTGAGGGCTTGTAAAGCTTCCTCGGTTTTCAGGGCGAATGGTTCTTTGCAACGACTGTCATCCATGTATGGAGGCAAGTTGTGGGACCGGCAGATGTGAAAGTGGTGCTCTCTCTTTTTTAGAATGAAGGAGTTTTTTCAATGTCAATGCTTAAAGCAGGTGTGTCGATCGCGTTCCTTGCGGGTGTTTTTTCCATCATGTCGACGGCGGCTTTTGCGAAAGATCTCGATCCTGCATCGCTTGCCATGCTGAAGGATAATTTTGTGAAGGCTGATAAAGATGCCGATGGAAAGCTCACTCACGCCGAATGCAATGCTGGCATGCCAAGAATTGCACGAGGTTTTGACAAGATTGATTCACAGAAAAAAGGATACATCACGCTTGACGAGATTCTGGCATTCGTTGCAAGCCGCTGAGAGTTGTATTACTCGCTTTTACAAAAACACGCTGCCTTCGTCTGGAGTGGGCGCCCCACTCCAGACGAACCGGTTGTTTACAGATTGATTCTTAGGCAAAGACACTCCGAATAATCAAAAGTGGAGTGAAATATTGTCCCCAGAAAGTACAGAACAACAGGGAACGAAAAAATAATGAGTCTTTACGGACGAGCAGTCTGCCGAACATTGTTGTTTGTCTCTGCGGCGATCGTGTGCAGTTGGCGTTCTGTCGATGCACAGTTGTCTTCTTTGGGGCCAACAACGTCCGCGGCCCGAACCGCGCCTTCTTTGTGGCCTGTGACTCCTCTGCGTCGAATTTACGTCTGTCCGTTTGCAATGGAACAAGGGCTCCAAGAACAGATTCAGCAGCAAGCGGCTAGCTCTGTTATTCCACAGGGACCGATGCGAAGAATGATGTCGTCACGCCCTCGCGCTGTTGACATGGTTACTGGATACGACCGCAGCGTGCCGATTGGCATCACGATCTCCAAGCAGGTTGCCGATGAGCTTGCAAAAGCCGGATTGCCGTCTGTGATCTGGAATAATCCCGGTCCACCTCCTGTCGACGGGTGGAAACTCTCGGGACAGATTGTGAGTCTCGATGAAGGACGATCCGTCGCAAAAGATGTAATCGGTTTCGGAGTTGGAAACAAGAAAATCGGCGTGGACATTGCACTGTCAGATCCAGCAACTGCCGGTGGCCAGCCATTTTTTATACTCGACAGTTCCGATAAGGGACGCAAGATGCCAGGTTCGCTGGCGCTCGGTGCTGTCTCGGGATTTAACCCGTATGTTATCGCCGGAAAATTAGTCGCGTCTCATTCTGGCATTTCGGACATCACCCAGCAGAGCCGAATGGCTGGTGAAATTGCTGGAGCTGTAACGGATGCACTTAAAGAGCATGGACAGATATTGAGCCGATAACGCATGTCGCATATTTTTGAATAGTGAAGGATGAATACTTGACATATGCTGAAACTTCCAGTCTTTTTCGATCATCTCCTCGCGCTGCCGATGCCGCTGCTGATGTTGTTTATTTTGTCTTACTGGAGCTTTCTTGCGTTTATCGTTCACCGTTTTCTTGTTCCGTGGATTGCCGGAAGGACGGGGCAAAAAATTGGCCGTCTGGAGGCTGAGGTTCCAGCGCAGATTGGTTTGGCGTTTGGACTTCTGGTGTCATTTATCGCAATTCCTGTCTGGGAGCAGCACAGCCTTGCCGAAGATACTGCAAGGTCGGAAGCAGCGAGTTACCGAGACATAGAAGAGATCATTGAAGAAAGTCCGAAGGAAATCTATGAACCTGTGCATGGTGCCTTGCAAAAAACAGTTGATTTTATTGTGACGAAGGAATGGCCGCTGTTGGCGCATCTCCAAACACCGAGAGTTGCCTCACCACCTCTTCGCGACCTTCGAAATACCATCCATGCTCTTCCCGAAGGCGTGATGAAAAGCAGTCTCCTTGAATCGTTCAAGCAGGCAACCAATGCTCGAGAAACGCGGCTTCGGATTGCCGCCACTCGTCCACCACCTGCACGCTGGGGAATTATCGGGGTGCTTGCAATTCTGACGCTTCTGGGCGTTGGGCTCATTCATGCGGATGCTCCTCGAGCCAGAAGAATTGCGCTGGGAATGGTAGCAATCGGGATTTCCTGTTGCTTCGTGATTCTCTTTGCGTACACGCGACCGTATCTCGGGCAGTTTGCAATTGAGCCAGACGATATGCGAGTTCTTTCCGCATACATATCGCAAGACAACATGTCATCGCATTTGACGAAGCGATAGAATGTGGTTTCAAACTCGCGAGAAATGGTCACGAGAACAACTAGAGTATGATGCCTCGAGACTCAAGCAGTTTGATCAATTCATCTACGCATCGGACGGCATCCCACTGATGCGTTGGGAGCACGAGATCCGCATGGCTTGGAAGTTCGTAGGCAGCACTCACTCCGGGAAAGTTTGAAAGCTCTCCCTTGTCGGCCATTGCATAATGTCCTTGAGTGTCGCGAGTGCGACAGATTTCAAGAGGAGCCGCAAGGTGAACGACGAGGAATCGATCTCGCCCGATCCGCTCGGCTGCTTTCTGTCGAACGGCTTCTTCCGGTGCAACAAAGGCACCGATGCAGAGGATACCAGCGTCATTAAAGAGCTTTGCCACCTCGATACTTCGGCGGAGGTTTTCGCTGCGATCTTCGGCTGAGAATCCGAGATCTTTACTGATTCCCATTCGCATGGTCTGACCATCGAGCACGACCACGGCGCGGCCCATTTCAAACAATCTGCGTTCCAGTAAGAGAGCAGTCGTTGTCTTGCCGGCTCCCGTAAGTCCGGTGAGCAAGATGGTCGCGGGCTTTTGTCCGAATCTCGCCATTCGTTCTTGAACCGTCACCGTGCTCGGCGTGCTGTGAAGCCGTGCCTCCGAGAACTCATCTTCCCACAAATCCTGTGGACCCTCACTTGAAGATGAACGATCGAGAATCATTCCGGCGCCAACAGTTGCATTCGAGAGTCGATCAATAATGATAAACGCACCCGTTGTACGATTGCGGCGATATGCATCAAATGCGATTGGACTAGTGAGTAAAATCTGGCAGCGACCAATCTCGTTGAGCGCCAGCGTCGGCGAATCTTGACGATGCAGCGAGTTGACATCCACTCGATATCGCAGCGTACTTACCGTGCCAGTGGTGATTTTACTCGTCTGCTTAAACAGATACTGCTTTCCAGGAAGAAGCGAGTCTTCGCTCATCCACACCACGGTGGCCTCAAATTTCTGATTCACGTGCGGCACATTTCCGGGACGAACCAGCATGTCGCCCCGGCTGGAATCAATTTCATCTTCAAGAGTGAGCGTTACGGAGAGGGGAGCAAATGCCTCTTCTAATTCGCCGTCATGCGTGACGATTGATTTCACCCGACTTTTCTTGCGCGACGGCAAAGACATGACCTCATCGCCTTTGCGAATGATTCCCGAGGCGATTGTCCCCGCAAAGCCTCGAAAGTCGAGATTGGGACGAACAACTAATTGCACAGGAAATCGAAAGTCTTCCAGATTGCGATCGGATCCGATGTAAATAGTTTCCAGCAACTGCATGAGTGGAGCGCCGTGATACCAAGGGGTTTTTGGACTATTGACGACGACGTTGTCTCCCTTTAGTGCCGAGATCGGCATGAAGTGCACATCGGGGAGTTCGAGTCGGGATGCAAAGCCGATGTAGTCGCTCCGTATCTTCTCAAAAACACTTTCCTGAAAATCAACGATGTCCATCTTGTTAATGGCAACGATGACGTGCTTGATACCAAGCAGCGAGACAATGAATGAATGTCGCTTGGTCTGTGTAAGCACTCCGTGTCTTGCGTCGATCAGGATAATCGCCACGTCAGCGGTAGAGGCGCCCGTTGCCATGTTGCGTGTGTACTGCTCGTGACCGGGCGTATCTGCGATAATAAATTTTCGCTTGTCTGTAGAGAAGTAACGGTAGGCGACGTCAATCGTAATTCCCTGCTGTCGCTCATCCTCGAGCCCATCGGTAAAAAGAGCCAAATCAAGCTCTTCCCCGGTAGTACCGTAGCGAGAAGAATCTTTCTGAATCGCCGCGAGTTGATCTTCGTAGATCATTTTTGACTCGTAAAAGAGCCTGCCTATGAGCGTGCTCTTTCCATCATCAACGCTGCCACACGTAATAAAACGAAGCAATTCCTTTCGCTCGTGCTGCAAAAGATATTCATCGATGTTGGTGGCAATAAGGGGAGAGAGATGACTCATAGAAGCTTAGAAATACCCCTCCTTTTTCTTTTTTTCCATACTTCCAGCCTCATCGCTGTCAATCAATCGGCCCTGCCGTTCCGAGAAGGTTGTAAGCAGCATCTCCTGAATGATCTCGGGAAGTGTGGTGGCATTTGAATCAACCGCGCCCGAAAGTGGATAGCAACCCAGCGTGCGAAATCGAACCTTTCGCATTTCGGGAACTTCACCAGGTTCCAGAGGAAGCCTGTCGTCATCAACCATAATCATGACGCCACTGCGCCAGACGATGGGTCGCTCTTTGGCAAAATAGAGTGGAACCAGTGGGATGTTTTCAAGGTAGATGTACTGCCACACATCGAGTTCGGTCCAGTTTGACAAAGGAAAAATACGAATACTTTCTCCTTTTTTTACTTTTGTATTGTAGAGACTCCAGAGTTCCGGCCGCTGATTTTTAGGATCCCATCGATGGAACTCATCACGAAAAGAAAATACGCGTTCTTTGGATCGCGATTTTTCTTCATCGCGCCGCGCGCCACCAAACGCCGCATCAAACCGATAGTGGTTGAGTGCTTGCTTGAGCCCCTCTGTTTTCATAGTGTCGGTATAAAACTTGCTGCCGTGTGTGATCGGATTGATCCCCTTGGCTCGTCCTTCTTCGTTGACATGCACGATCAGCTTGAGGCCAAGTTGTTTGGCAACGTACTCATCGCGGAGCGCGTACATCTCCTTGAATTTCCAAGTCGTATCCACATGCAGGAGCGGGAATGGCATTTTTGCTGGAAAAAAAGCCTTTTCTGCGAGGCGTAGCATGCATGCGGAATCTTTTCCAATGGAATAGAGCATCACTGGATTTTCAAACTCGGCCGCCACTTCACGAATAATGTGAATGCTTTCGGCTTCGAGTTGACGCAGGTGTGTAAGGCGATAGGAGGACATAATAATGAAAATCGTGATGCGGTATGTACGGAGTTCTGCTGGTATAAACAAAATCAGAATTTGCAACAACTCTGAAGGGTGATCCATAACAAATGAGTAAACACATCAAGCCGCGGTCGGATGCCCTCGTTTTCTTTGGGGCCACAGGAGATTTGGCCTACAAGAAAATTTTTCCAGCACTGCAGGCGATGGCCTGTCGAGGCAAGCTCGATTTCCCTGTAGTAGGTGTGGCCCGATCGGGATGGAATCGCGAAAAACTCATTGAAAGAGCAAGGGCGAGCGTCACTGAATACGGTGGCCTCGATCCAGTCGGCTTTGAATCGCTTGTCTCCCATCTCCGTTACGTCGATGGAGACTACGGCGCCTCCGCAACGTTTGAAAAGTTGAAAGTAGAACTCGGTACATCGCATCGACCTGTTCATTATCTGGCTATCCCCCCGAGTCTCTTTTCGGGCGTCGTAAGTCAACTTGGTCGATCTGGTTGTGCGCAGGATGCCCGCGTGATTGTGGAAAAACCGTTTGGTCGTGATCTCGAATCTGCAAGAGAGTTGAATCGTGTCTTGCAAGAAGTTTTTTCGGAGGAAAGTATTTTTCGAATCGACCATTATTTGGGAAAAGAAGCTGTCCAGAAT
Organism: Planctomycetota bacterium; assembly: GCA_003669585.1. Taxonomy (GTDB): domain Bacteria; phylum Planctomycetota; class Planctomycetia; order Pirellulales; family UBA1268; genus QWOQ01. The sequence goes on from QWOQ01000011.1 coordinate 309,024, forward strand.
ATTTTATATTTCCGATTTGCAAATGCATTTCTGGAACCGATTCTCAATCGCCATTACGTCGAGAACGTGCAGATCACGATGGCAGAAGATTTTGGAATCAAGGGACGCGGAAAATTTTATGACGAGACGGGGATCATTCGCGACGTCATTCAAAATCACCTTCTGCAAGTCGTCAGCTATCTGGCGATGGAACCACCCTCAAGCACCTACGCAGAAGCCATTCGCGACGAACAGGCAAAAGTCCTTCGTACGGTACGGCCGCTCGATGTCGCCAACGTGGTGAGAGGGCAGTTTCGCGGATATCGAGATGAGCCTGGGGTGTCAAAGGATTCGTTCATCGGTACCTATGCGGCATTGCGATTGTGGGTCGACTCATGGAGATGGGAAGGTGTCCCGTTTTTTGTTCGCGCCGGAAAATCGCTGGCGAAAACCGTTACTGAAGTGTCGATTCAATTTAAGCAGGCACCGCAGGTCGTTTTTTCAGAAACTTCCCCGGCAGCCGTTGGAAATTATGTTCGCTTCCGCTTGAGTCCCGTGGTTGCCATTGCGCTCGGAGCGAGGGCCAAACGACCGGGAGAGGGAATGAGTGGAGTGCCTGTAGAACTATCGGTTGTCGATGGTGTTCGAGACGGAACGCTCAAGCCAATGGACGCATACGAGCGATTGCTAGGCGACTCGATTGCTGGCGACACCACGCTGTTTGCCAGGCAAGATGTTGTGGACGCAGCGTGGGCTATTGTAGATCCGGTCATCCACGGACCGAGCCCGATGTACGAATACGAACCCGGCACGTGGGGGCCATCAGAATCTGATCGGCTTGTAGAAGATGTTGGAGGTTGGAAAAACCCGATTTAAAATAATGTGCAGATCGATCGCGCACGGCATTTCTGGGTAAAGGTCGGAAAGACATTTGTTTTTGGGTCGATGCCAGTATTCACTGACACATGCTATGAACGAAAGCGAACTTCTCGACAAGACAGCCCTTCAGCAGGCTCAACTCATTCGCGATGGAAAGGTTTCCAGCGAAGAGTTGGTGCGATTAACGCTGGAGCGAATTCATCGTTTGAATCCGATTCTCAACGCTTTTGTATCGGTGTTTGATCGTGCCATCACCGTCGCACGACGCAAAGACCGCGATCGTCGTTCTTCGCGAGGAACCTTACCGATTTTTCATGGCGTACCCATCGGTATCAAGGACCTCAACATCGTTCGCTGGACGATCACTCGCTACGGGTCGCAGGCCGTAGCGCATCTGGCGCTTCCATTTGATGACTACACCGTGGCTCCCTTGCGTCGGGCGGGGTTTGTGATTCTTGGAAAACTAGCCACATCGGAATTTGGAACCATGCCGGTGACCGAACCTGCTCTTCATCCACCCACGAGAAATCCCTGGTCTCTGGAACACTCGGCAGGGGGCTCAAGCGGCGGTTCGGCGGCGGCCGTTGCCTCAGGCATGTTGCCTGTCGCGCAGGGCTCGGATGGCGCCGGATCAATCCGCATTCCGGCGGCATTTTGTAATCTCTACGGATTCAAGCCGGCTCGTGGACGAGTTGCAAATCAATTCGGCCTATCCGATCGGCGTCTGCTTTATACGTCTGGACCGATTACTCACAGCGTCGATGATGCCGCAGCCATGCTCGATGTGATGGCGGGGCTTTTCGATGGCAAGCCGCACTGGGCACCTCCGCCGAAGCGACTCTTTTCAGAAACTCGGCAGCCATCAGGACAGAGTTTCACTATAAAGTTTTTTACAAGCACGCCCTTGGGTCCAATCGATCCAGATATTTTAAAGGGGTTCCTCCGTTCGCTGTCGACTCTTTCTGAGCTTGGACACCATGTTGAAGAGGGATGCCTTCCAGACGCTTCCTTCGAGGAATTTCTGCCGCTGTGGCAGTCTCAAGTTGCACAGGTACCGATTTTTTATTGGGGGGGCACGCAACCGGTCACCCGCTGGCTCGGCGCAGCAGGTCGAATGCTGAGGGCTCAAAAAATCGCCACACTTTTTGACTCGCTCAAGGCGAGATTTGAACCGGCATTTTCCACCGCTGATATCTGGGTCACGCCAACAGTTGCACTGCCGGCTCCTCGGATTGGGACGTTTTGCAACCTTCCCGCTGCAGAGGCATTTGCCGAAGCCGCAAAGCTTGGTGCCTTTACCGCACTGATTAATCTTGTCGGTCTGCCGGCAGCCAATGTGCCGATGGGGTTCACTCGTGAAGGACTTCCGATGGGGCTGCAGCTGGTTGGAAGAGCCTTTGCGGAAGAAGATGTTCTCTCGCTTTCACTGCAACTCGAGCAGGCGATGCCGTGGCGGCATCACACACCAGCAGTTCAGAATCATTGAGCGTTCCAGCACCACGAGCGAGCTTTCCTTTACCGCCTCAACGCCTCAAATCAACCAAGATGTGTAGATCGCGCACATCCAATGATTCACAGGCAAGTTGGGCAACCCTGGAAGTTGTGATAGCCCCGCTATTTTCTTCAGAATCCGCATATACAACGCTCTCTCATCAGTGTGAAAAAACATTCATCGAGTGTGCATTTTTTGTACGAATTGAGCATGAGAGAAACATTTTTTCTGTGCTGCTCCATGGTATCCCATGTCGTCTGCGTGCCGAATTTCCGAAAACGCATCGTTCACAAAGACGAGTTGTCTTCTTGTGATTGTCTGCGCAGTTGCGCTTTCGGGTTGCACGCCGTGGGGCCAGTATTGGCGAAACAACATGAAGGTGGGGCCAGAGTATCTGCGGCCGCCGGCGCCTGTGGAAAACGAATGGATCGATTCTCAGAGCGAGCAGGTGCGTTCCAATGCGGACGCAGAAGCCCTGTGGTGGGAGCAATTTCAAGATCCCATTCTTAACGGTCTTGTGCTGCAGGCATACGAACAAAATCTGTCGCTTCGCGATGCTGGCTTTCGCGTATTGGCCGCGCGGGCGGCGTACAACATCACGGTAGGTGGATTCTTTCCGCAGAATCAAGCGGCAGTCGCAGACTATGGCCGATATCAGTTTAGCCAAAATGTTGGCGCTTTTAACACGGTATCAAGTGGGGCGTTTAGTTACTGGGGCACCGGTCTCAACCTTTCGTGGGAGTTGGATATCTGGGGAAAACTGCGTCGCAATATCGAGGCAGCGAAAGGCAAGTATCAAGCGAGTGTGGAGGAGTATGACGCGGTGCTTGTGAACGTTATTGCCGACGTGGCCGACCGTTACACCGATTATCGAGTGGCTGAAAAGCAGGTTGCCGACATCAGTCGTCTCGCAGAAATTCAGCGGGGATCGCTCCAGATCGCTCGAGCCCAATTCGAGGAAGGCATTAAAAGTGAACTCGATGTGTCGCAGTCAAAGCTCAATCTTGCGAACACCGAAGCCCTGATTGTAAAGTTCGAAAAAAACTCTCGCGTGGCATCAAATGCTTTGTGTATGCTTCTGGGAATTGCAGCGGAGGATCTGCACGATCGGTTGGGAGACCAAGATATTCCCACCACACCGCCATTTATCACCGCTGGCATTCCCGCCGACCTGCTGCGGCGTCGACCAGAAGTTCGACAGTCCGAGCGAGTTTTAGCTGCACAGTGCGCCGAGATCGGCGTGGCCGAGTCAGAGCTTTATCCGGCACTTGCAATCAACGGCTACATCGGTGTTTCGGCAAACGAGATTGGCGAGTTATTTGAATCGAGTTCCCAAATCGGATTTATCGCACCGGCCGTCAACTGGAAAATCCTGAACTACGGCCGCTTGCTCAACAACATCCGCCAGCAGGATGCGAAGTTTCAGTCATGTGTCGCCAAGTATCAGGATACAGTTCTGCGGGCCGGTCGGGAGAGCGAAGACGGCATCGTCACATTTATCAAGGCTCGCGAATCAGCTAGGAAAAACCAGGAAGCCGTGAATGCAGTCGAGCGATCAGCCGAACTCGTGCTCATTCAATACAAAGAAGGTGTCTCCGACTTTAATAGAGTGTTCGTGGTGCAACAAAACGAAGTCCAGGAGAGAATTAAACTGAACGACAGTGTCGGCAGCGTCGCTCTTGGCATGATAAAAGTCTACCGGGGTCTTGGAAGCGGGTGGCAGTTGCGATTAGAGAAGTTGGCCACCAACGGGCAGTGCTGTAAGCCATTGCCGAGCGTTGACGGTGTTTTGTGTGACGATTTTATCGGCAAGCAGCCACCAGCCGGCTTCGACGCATGGTGCTTGTGGTGGGAATGGATGCGCAGTCACAAGCCGCGGTAGTGCGGCGCGGCTTGTCGTTTCGTTATCGCTGTTTTGAAAAATGCAGCAGCGAGTAGAAAAAATTCGGTGTCAGAAAAATGCCGAAGAGTGTGACCCCAAATATGCCGCTTAAGACGGCAGGGAAAAGTCGCAAACTGTCGGCATGCAGGTGGAAGCCACGCTGCGCACGATTGCTACGGCCAATCCGATCTGCGTGAAAATATTGATATCCATGCCCGCCCATCGCACGCCGAAAATCGATGACAGCAGGCACATGGGCACAACCAAAATGACTGCGGTTCGAACTTTGGCAGCCGATTGGTATAATTTTTTGCTATCGATCACCGCTCTCCTACGCCTCCACGATGTTCCCTCATGCAACATGCTTGTCGAAATGCCGACACGACAGGCAAGAGTCTCACGATGAACTTCTTCAGTCATTTTTTCCGCAGTGTTATCGTTTCTTTGATTGTGGCTGTGGCCTTCGGGCACACCGCACGCAGCCACGAGCCGGCCATAAAAGCCAGCGATGCAAAACCAGTTGCTGCTGTTGCGCGGGTGTCTATCGAAAACCTGACACTTGCGAGCGTGGATGGATCGCCCCACAGCTTTAAGGATCTCGTCGGCGACGGCCAAGCGGTCTGCTATACGTTTCTCTATCCGGGTTGCCCGTTAGCGCAGATTTATTGTCCTGTGCTCAACTCGCTCGCTGCCGAGTTTGGCAAACAGGGCGTGACAATTGTGGGAGTGATCTGCGAATCCGAGGCGATCAAGGATTTGGAAGCCCACAAGAAAGAGTTCAGTATTACATTCCCAATACTCTTGGATACCAGCTTTGATGTGGCAACTCTGCTTGACGCCACGATGACCCCCGAGAGTTTTCTGGTAAGTCGCGATGGCACCGTTGCCTATGCTGGTCGGATCGATAGCCGCTATAGGGAACGGGGAGTGAAGTCGCCGGCAAAAGTCCGCGACGATCTTCGTGAGGCCATTCTGGATTTGCTTGCCGGAAAGCCTGTGCGCATCCCGCGGCTTGCCGCCGGCGGATGTCCGCTCGATCGGCCTGAGGTGCCACAACAGCATGCGGCTTCCGTACCGAATGCCGAGACTCCAACCGTCGAAGCCGTTACGTTCTACCGTGATGTGCTGCCCATTCTCCATGAGCATTGCCAGCGGTGTCATAGCCCCGGTCAGGTCGGTCCGTTCGCACTCTTAAGCTACGAAGATGCGTGCGACTGGATAGAAACAGCACTCGAGGAAATCGACGCCAAGCGAATGCCACCGGCGCAGGTCGAAAGCGATTTAGAACTCTCTGGCACGCCTCCGCCGAGCCCTGCAGACGTGGCAATGCTTCGGCAGTGGGTAGCCTCCGAGAAGCCGCAGGGAAATCCTGACGATGCGCCACCCTTGGCTCCGCTGCCCGACTATGGTGCGTTTGAAGAGATCCTTGGGCCGCCCGACATTGTTATCGATCTGCCCTCTGTAGCGCAACTGGGGCCGCAGGGCGAAGACATCTACCGCAATTTTATTTTTCCGCTCAACAGGCCGGATGATCTCCGTGTCCGCGCCATACAACTTCTTCCGAGCAACCGAGCCATTGTGCACCACGCGCTCATCGGATACTTGGACCGCGCCACCTGCGTGCAGGCGGTGAAGGACCACGGTGGTCGGGATGGAATGTCGAATCCGCTCGATCAGATGCCGGGGTTCTGGGACAACATGGGCGCCGGCTTCAAGGTGCCGCCAGTGCGGGCAGACGGTATTCCGCGTACGTCGTTCGTCTCCGGCTACATTCCTGGCAATCGCTCGATGATCTGTCCGGAGGACGTTGACGTCATCATTCCAGCCGGTAGCGATATCGTTGCCCAGATGCACTACCACCGCACCGGCAAGCTCGAAACCGATTCCTCGCAAATCGGTCTTTGGATCGACAAAGATCCGCCCGCTGTGACGAAGAAGATGATGAACCTGGTGTTTCTCTTCGGCGGCTTTCAGTCGATACCCGCCGGCGTGAAAGACTATCGCGTGACGGGCCGCTACACCCTCGAACACGACGCCGCGTTCGTCGGTGCCGCGCCGCACGCCCACGGCCTGGCCATGTGGATGAGCCTCCAGGCGACGTTACCGGGACAGACCAAACCGATTCTGCTCATACGGAATCCGAAGTGGGATTTCAATTGGCAGTCTGCTTCGTGGCTCAAGAAGCCGTTGCATCTTCCCAAGGGAACGGTCATTGAGGCGGAAGTTTCGTACAACAATACTGCCGACAATCCGCACAATCCGTACGACCCACCGCAGACAGTGTGGCTGGGGGAATCGACGTTTGACGAAATGCTGTTGCCGATGCTGCTGTTGGCGTCCGAGAGGCCGCTCGACCCAGAATCAAAGTCATTTGTGGCGTTCAACATGTCCATGGCTCGCAGCGAATTTCTGCGGCGACTCGTTGAGCGTAACTATCGATACCGTCGAGGTCCCGACGGCACCGTCGCGATTGACCCCAGTTACAACAAAGAAAATCACCCGCAGTCGATCGAGGATGCCAAGAAGAAATGAATACCAGCACAGATGGATTGTCGATTGTGGCCGAAGCCCTCGGGGTGTCTGTCAAGAATGGCGATCGTGAAAAGAAACTCCTCGACGGCATCACGTTTACGGTGGAGCCGGGCGAATTTATCTGCGTGCTTGGGCCCAGCGGCGCAGGAAAAACAACGCTCGTGCGGGCGCTTCTTGGCCTTTTGCCGCCCACGACCGGAACGATCTCCATTGGCGGATTGGATCCGACTCGCGACGCCGACTCGCTCCGCGGACAGGTAGGATACGTGCCTCAACAAGACATTATCCCGGCATCGCTGCCATGCGAACGAGCATTTTATTACGCAGCCAAGATCCGGCTCCCCGCAGACACTCCAGCTGACGACGTTCAGCGAGCCATCGATCGAGTTGTCAATGACGTCAGGCTCGAGCACGTGCGGCACACGCCGGCGGGCATTCTGTCCGGGGGTGAAATCAAGCGAGGGAGCCTCGCAGTTGAACTCCTCTCCAAGCCGGGCCTTTTGATCGTGGATGAGGCCACCAGCAGCCTCGATCCGGCCAGCGAAGCCAGGATCATGAATCTTTTAGCCGATCGCGCTCGGGCGGGCATGACAGTATTCTGCATCACGCACCATCTCGACAACGTCGATCGCGCCGACAAAATCATGATCCTTGGTCACGGACGCGTGCTTTGGATTGGTTCGCGAGTGGAATCGCTTGGGCATTTTGAAGTCAATCGGCTTTCGGACGTTTATCTGGCGATCGAAGACAAGCCGGCCGAATACTGGGCAGACAAATGGACCCAGCGACTGGCTGAGGACGCCCTGACGCAGTCGCTGGCTCCATCGCAATCAAGTGAGCCACTCAGGGCCACTCGCAATCTGCCCACAACCAAGGCGTTGCAGAGCCATCCGCCCCGTGGGTTTCGGCAGTTTGGCACGCTCTTGAGCCGTGGTCTGGAAGTGATTCTGCGCGATCGTCCAGCGATCTCCACGCTTCTGCTTTTGCCAGTAGCCATGGCCAGTCTGATTCTGCTCTGTTTTTACTTCACTGATTTTCACAGACCTGTGGCGGTGACGCGATTTCTGGATCCCAATGAAAAAGATGTGCTGGCCGATGTTTGGGGGGATGTTCAGCAGGCCATCGCAGCCAAGAGCGTCTCTGACTTTACCGGCGGCCCAGTGTCAGTGGCTGCCCAGATTCGAGTGTTTCTCGACAGTCAGCCCGATATGCTCGAGCACCTCCGCGACCCATCCACGCAACGACTCATTCAAGGTGCGCTCCTCGACAGGATGCCGCTCATGCCACAAACTGAAATCGTGCATCCGGCGGATTCCTACAAGCTTTTGTTTGTGGTGAATATCGCAATCACGATTCTGGGGTTTGTGACCGGCGTCAAGGAAATCGTCAAGGAAAAACCGATCTACGTTCGGGAACGGATGCACAGCCTTGGCATCATGCCCTACACGCTCTCAAAACTGGCTCTCGTAGCGATTATTCTGGCAGTGCAAGTGGCGATCTTTCTGGCGGTGATCGAATTCACTTTTGATTTGCCTTTAGACCTTCAATGGGGAGGTGGGCCGGTTGCGATGTACCGTCGAGGTCCGCTGCTGGAGTTTGGATTTAATTTCCTCGCTGCCGTTGCCTGCGCGGCGATCGGCATGATCGTGTCGGCACTGGTGCGGTCTTCAGAGACGGCCTTTCTGGCCGTTCCGCTTTTGGTAACGCCGCAGTTGCTCTTGGGTGCGGGCATTCTTCCAATTCGCGGAGGGTTGCTCGACCTGCTGGCGAAAGTGTTTGCACCGGCCTACTGGGCTTACCGCGGCGTTCGGTCTGAAGGGGCCGGCGTGCCAATAAACTGGCGCTCATTTGGTCCCTACGACGATGCCCTCTGGATTCCCTTGGTGGGGCTCCTTGCGCAGATTGCGGTGGCAACGATCTGCGTGATGCTCGTCCTCCGCTGGCAGGATCAGAAGCGGTCGTAGCTGTGTGATGCTCGACTTTTAGAGTTCAGCCCATCCACAGCCTGTGCGCGAAAGCGACCCACGCGACATGGCGGATGATACCTACGCTGGATCGACAGGTGGAAGATTGCGCAGCCACACTTCCCACGCGCCTGGCATGTTTCCATCAAATGCCACCGCCCATGCGGCGATCAGCACGGTGGCCAGCAGCAGCGACGCCACGAAGCAGCGGCCGTTTATATCCAGCCGCAGCCCCTGCAAGCGGTTGGCGAAAACGACCACCACAAGCAAGGCCGTTAAGCCGACTGTGCCCGGCCAGACGCCCCCTTCGATCCCGGCATAAAACCAAAACACGCCCAGCAATGCGGCCACGATTGCGGCCAGCAGATTGGCACGGCTCGATGATGCACTGCGGCTGCCGGATGGCTCGCGGCAGGTGAGCACGTAGAGCAGCACGATCACAAAAAGCGGGGCATACCACATCCAGTGACCAATGCACTCGTCATACACATACGCGAGATCAAAGATTTCAATGAGTGGCTCGCCGAGCGCCTGCACGACAGGGTTGTCTGACGGCGGCACATCGATCGGGCCGCTATGCCGCATCTGCATTCGGCCGTCAATGGAGTCGGCCGAAATGTGGATGCCCTGTCCAACACACATCACGCATAAGAGCAGCATCGTGAGAGTCTGCCACACGTGAGCCCCGCGAGCCGCTGCACGCTCAAACAGCTTCAGAAAAACCACCGACAGCACGACCGGCGCCAAGATGTGCATCCAGTCTGCAGCCCCCGGCCAGCCGCGAGATGCCGGCACGATTGCATTGACGATCGGCCTGGCATAATCCAAAACATAGCACTGCAATAAGAGCAGGCCAAAGAGATCGGCCTCGAATCGGCGTGGAGTCGAAGGAGTGGAAATGGTCATAAGAGTAGCGTATAGAGAAAGGTCATTGGCCTAGAAGGATGCTCGCAGTTTAACAGGATACCGACAAACAGGCTGCGTCTGCTTTGGTATAAACTGAAGGATTCGCCTGCTCATCACCCTACCGATGACGCAGGTCGCAGACGCTCTCAAATTGTAAAAACTCATCTTGGCTTTGGAGACTTCTCATGCCCCACGTGCGTGCCTTTTTCTCAAACGCAGTTGCGATATTCAGTTGCCTGCTCTGGGCCAGTCTGCTGCATGCACAGGCCCCGCTACAAGCAGCCGTTTCCAATTCCGTCGGCATGCAGATGCAAGAACTCCCTGCCGGAAAATTCCGGATGGGGGCAGGCGTTTATGAAGTGGATGTCACGCTCACGCGACCGTTTGCGATCGCCACGCACGAGGTAACGCAGCGACAGTGGATAGAGGTGATGCACACGCAGCCGTGGCAAGAAGGGGGCGATCGTGAAACGACTGATCAGAAGTTGTCGCCTGGAATTGCAAAGAGCAACGTGGCCATCGGTGACAACTACCCGGCGGTCTGCGTCGAGTGGGATGCTGCACAGGCCTTCTGCCAGAAGCTCACCGCTCTTGAGCGTGCGACTGGCGCACTGGCAGCCGATAGCGAGTATCGCCTGCCAACAGAAGCCGAATGGGAATACGCCTGCCGTGCCGGCACCACAACAAAATATTCGTTTGGCGACGACGCATCGCTCTTGGGCGACTTTGGTTGGTTTCACGACAATTCAAGCGGCCATGCGGAGAAAGTTGGCACGAAGAAGCCAAACGTCTGGGGGCTTTACGACATGCAAGGCAATGCGTGGGAATGGTGTTCCGACTGGCTCCTCTGGCCAGCCATGACACTCTCAGGCGGCGAGGATCCGACCGGCCCTGCGGCTGGGACGTTTCGATCGTTGCGGGGTGGATCATGGTGGTTCTCTGCGGAACTCTGCGAGAGCGCCGCGCGCACCATGCTCCCGTCTTACGATTTTTCGCTGTTTGGCTTTCGGGTTGTGCGAAGTGCCGTGCGACAACCAGTCGCCGCCGATCAACAAAAGGCTTTGCCAAAAACTCTGGCGCAAGAAAAGCCCCAACAGAGCGCGACGCTTCCCAAGGCCATCCCGCTTGAAGAGATCGAAATGACTCGCGACGTTGTCTACGGCCACAAGGATGGAATGGCTCTCACGTTTGATCTGTTCCGGCCAACCAAAAATTCCAAGGGTATTGGAGTGGTGTATATGGACACCGGTCTTTGGGTTTCGATGTGGACACCACCCGAATTAAAGCTTGGCTTCTTCAAGCCCATCATTGATGCGGGCTACACGGTGTTTTGTATTCACCACAGCAGCAGTCCTCGGTATCTGGTTCCCGAGATGATTACTGACACGCATCTCGCCCTGCGTGTGATCCAGGAGCGGGCGGCAGAATTCAAGGTCGATCCCAAGAAGTTGGGCATGTTTGGATTCAGCGCTGGCGGCCAACTCACGCTATCCCTGGGCATGACTGACGACGCGGGGAAGCCGCTGGAAGGCGAAGAGCGGTCGAGGATTGCGGCGATGGCCGTCAGTTTTCCCGTGAGCGACTTGCGGGGTATCGGCAATCCGGAGCATCCGCTGCGTAAAGGTATTCCAGCACTGCGTATTACTGAGTCGCAGGCAGAAGCTTGTTCCCCGATTATGCTCGTGCGACCACACGTGCCGCCGACGCTCGTGATACACGGCACCCGCGACCGATTCATTCCGCTGGTGTCGAGCGAACGGCTCCGCGACTCGCTCACGCAAGCCGGCGTCGACAACGAATTGGTTGTGATTCCTGATGGCGACCACGGCTTTAATTCACAGGGCAATCGAGAAATGTTTGCTGCCATCGTCCGCTGGTTCGACGCGCACCTTACCACGCCAGCACCGTAATAGCGGGCCTGCGCAATTCACCCAAGATGTATAGAGCCGCAGGTGCCCAGCGATTTTTCAGGCAAGCTGGGAAACATCGCCATCCGGTCAGTGACGGCATTTCTTGTACGAATCTACCGGCATCGACTAGAAGTTCGGCCACAAGCTGCGGTAGTGCGGCGCGGCTCTTGGCACATTATCGCTGTTTGGAAAAACGCAGCAGCGAGTAGAAAAAAATCGGCGTCAGAAAAATGCCGAAGAGTGTGACGCCCAGCATGCCGCTCAAGACGGCGACTCCAAGCGTGCGACGCATCTCCGCGCCTGCTCCTTGGGCCACCACCAGCGGCATAACTCCCAGAATAAATGCCAGCGAAGTCATCAAAATAGGACGCAGGCGCAGCCGGCAGGCTTCAACCGTCGCCTCTCCGAGTGGTTTGCCCTCTTCTAAAAGCTGTTTCGCAAACTCCACGATCAAAATTGCATTTTTGCAGGCGAGACCCACCAGAACGACAAACCCGATCTGCGTGAAGATATTGATATCCATGCCCGCCCACCGCACGCCGAAAATCGATGACAGCAGGCACATGGGCACAACCAAAATGACTGCCAAAGGCATGGCCCAGCTTTCATAGAGCGCAGCCAAAACAAGAAACACCAGCACGACTCCCAGAATAAAGAGATAAATCGCGGTGTTGCCTGAGCGAATCTGCATAAACGCCATTTCAGTCCAGTCGGAGGCCATCAGGGGAGCAATCGCGGCCTCTGTTTGGAGGCGGTCGAAGTGTTGCTGCACGATTGTCAGGGCCGAAGTACTCCCCGTGCCGGGGGCAGGCTCTCCATAGATCGCCGCAGCAGGATAGAGATTGTAACGCATCACCAGCGACGGCCCGACCCGGTCTTGCACGCTCATCAGCGTTGTCAGCGGCACGGGAATCTTTTTTGCATTGAGCACCTTGAGTTGTTCAAGCGTTTGATGGATATCCTGTCGATGACTGCCATCGGCTTGAAGATTGACCTGCCACGATCGTCCGAAGCGGTTAAAATTATTGACGTAGTAGGATCCCAGTTGAATCTGCAACGTGTCGAAAAGATCTTTCATTGAAACGCCCACAGCGGCCGTCTTGTCGCGGTCGATATCCAGAAAGAGCCACGGCGTGCTGGCTGAGAAATTGCTGAACAAGCCTCGCAGGCGGGTATCTTCCTGGCCGCTTTCAACGATTCGATCGGCCGTCTGTTGCACCTGAGTGAGTCCGTAGTCGCCGCGGTCTTCCACAATCAACTTGAATCCCGCGATGCTACCGAGGCCATCCACTGGCGGCGGCCCAAACACATCCACATGTGCCTCGTCGATTGTACTGCGCCACTCCTCCCGCAGACGTTGGGCTATTTTCTCGGCTGAGGTATGTGCGCCTCGTCGCCTTGAAAAGTCGTCGAGCATCACATACATCGCTCCCCAGTTGGGCGCATTGGCCCCCAGCACGATCGATTGGCCCGCAATCGAAACCACATGGGCAACGCCCGGTTCTTCGAGTACACGCTTTTCGAGATTCGCCATCACCTTTCCTGTTCGCTGCACGCTGGCGGAATCGGGGAGCGTGACATTCACAATCAAGTAGCCTTTGTCTTGCTGGGGAATGAATCCAGTTGGCATAATCGAAAACAAAATGTAGGTGCCAAAAAGCAGCCCCCCGTAGATCAGCAGAATCGGAATCGAAAACCACAGCGAGGCCTGTACCAGCCCGGCATAGCCATGAGTGAGGGTTCCAAAGACGTTGTTAAAACCGCGAAAAAACCAGCCAGCTACAAAGCCCAAAAGCCGGTCGAGCACATCCTTGTCTGCCCCTTTTGGCTTGAGCAGAATGGCTGCCAAAGCAGGGCTGAGCGTGAGGGAATTCACGGCTGAAAGCACGGTCGACACGGCGATCGTAAGGGCAAACTGCCGAAAGAATTCACCTACAATTCCGGAGATAAACGCACAGGGTACAAACACTGCGCACAACACGAGCGCCACGCCAATCACTGGACCGGTAACCTCTTGCATTGCGCGAAACGCGGCTTCTCGGGGTGACAGTCCGTGCTCGATCCAGCGTTCAACGTTTTCCACCACAACGATTGCGTCGTCCACCACGATGCCGATCGCCAGCACAAGCCCAAACAGAGAAAGATTATTGAGACTAAATCCTAGCCCTGCCATAAACGCAAAGGTGCCGACGATCGATACGGGAACGGCCACCAGTGGAATGAGCGTAGCCCGCCAGTTCTGTAAAAAGACAAGTACGACCAGCGCCACAAGAATGATCGCATCGCGAAACGTCTTTAAAACTTCAGCCTTTGATTCCTCAATAAACGGCGATGTGTCGTAGACAATCTGTGATTTGAGGCCGGCGGGAAAACGCTCGCTGAGCTGGGCCATCTGTCTGCGAATACCCTCAGCTGTTTGGATCGCATTGGACCCGGGAAGCTGATAGATATTCATGCCGATGCTGGGTTCGCCATCGAGCCGACAGAGTTGATCGTATTGCTGCGCTCCGAGTTCGATTCGGGCCACGTCTTCTAGTCGCACGATCACCGAGGCCACGTTGGCTGTTTCGGACTTGACTTCCTTGACCACGACATTGCCAAACTGCTTGGTGGTCATCAGGCGGCCAAGGGCCGAGAGCGGAATCTGAAACGCCTGCTGACTTGGGGCAGGCTGCTGACCGATATTGCCAGCAGTAACTTGAAAATTCTGATTTTCCAGCGCCAGCCGAATATCGTCGGGCATGATCGCAACTGCCTCCATTTTATCTGGATCCAGCCAGACTCGCATGCTGTAATCGCGCTGCCCGAGAAAATCGACATCCCCCACGCCGTCAACCCGCAGCAGTTCATCGCGAATCTGAATCGTGGCGTAGTTCGAAAGAAATGTCTCGTCATAGATTGGCGTGCCGTCGGCATCCTTTTGAGACGTGAAGTTGATGATCATCATCGCGGCCGGAGATTTCTTGAGTACAGACACTCCTTCTCGCTGCACGAGTTGCGGCAGGATCGGCATGGCTAGCGTGACACGTACTTGCGTGAGCACTTGCGCCATGTTGAGGTCGGTGCCAGGTTTGAACGTGACAACCAGTCGGTAGCGGCCGTCGTTGGTGCACAGGGAACTCATCGAAAGAGCGTTTTCGACGCCGCTGACTTGCTGCTCAATCGGAGAGGCGATCGTGTCCCGAACGAGTTCGGCATTGGCCCCTGGATAGATCGTGGAAACCTCGATCGTGGGAGGCGTGATCTCCGGATATTGCGTGGTGGGCAGAACGAAATAGGCAATCGCGCCACAGATCACAAGTACGATTGAAATCACCGAAGCGAAAATCGGTCGTTCAATAAAATACCGGGCAAACATAATAAGAGGTGCTCTACTGAACGCACGCAACGAGAACCCGAAAGGCCAGTCGCCAACGACCACACTTCACGTTGCGGTATGCTAACGTATTGACGAGATTCTCGAAGACCAGCCAAATGTCAGTTCTTGTCAAAGAGACATGCAGCTGGTTACTTCCGCACGGAGATGATGCCGACAGCCAGGCGGCCGTCAGTGTAATAAGGATCGCCGCCGCCGTTTTTCCCTTTCATCGCCCGGTGAAACGGTTCGATGAAGTAGGCATGTCCCAAGCTTCCAGACCCGTGTGCGTCGTGGATGATTTTGTCCCGTTCTTTATCGACGTCCGGAGCGATGCGATGCGTGATGCCGGTGGTGCGGCTGAGTTCGACCCGCTCATCGTACGTCGCGGCGCCGAGCCAGAGCGGATGGCCTTCTTCGTTGACTTCGGCCGATCGCCAGAAGCGAACGTGGTGCCGCTGTTTGGGGCTCTTGCCCACGGGCTGTTCAAAAGCAGCGTCTTGCTTGCGGTCCCAAAGATATAAATCGCTCACCGGCGCGTGGTCGTAGGGCTTGCGAACCACGACAGCCGCTACGATTTTAAGCGAGGTCTTGAGCGTGGTGGCGTCGGCTGCAAACCAGCCCGCAAGACAGAGCGTTCGGTGCAAGTCTGTCTCAGAGCCGATGAAGGCTATGTTGACAGGATCCCCCTCATGTCCGCGTGAGGTTTTTGTGCGTTGCGGAGGATCGGAAAGGGCAGGGTGCACCGAGGCGGCCGGAAGTGTCTGGCACACCGCAGGCATCGGGCACACGCAAATCAATACTGCGGCAAAGCTCATAGCGAAAAGGATTTTTAAAAGTCGCATGGAATGACGGTCTCGCTTGAGAGAGAGGATATTTTTTTCTAGGGCAGGCCGAGAACAGGCTGAGAACAGGCGTTTGCACACGGAGAGACCCGGAAGAGCCTCGGGAGAGTAGCGATCTCACGAGGCGCCGCTCAAGGCCATTAAAGCCGCAGAAGTCGGTGCCAAATCGATGAACGAGTCATTGGAGGTGGCTTAATGTTCTGCCCCTTGAGGATGCAGTCGAGCGTTTGCAGGTAAGCGCCCGTGGCGAGCAGTTCGGCGGAGTGGTCGGCTGGCCGCAAGGCTTGCTCGTTCATAACTGCTTCGTAGAGATGAACCAGCGTGGTCACGGTATCGGTGAGGCGGGCTTCCTGACAGATGCGATCCCGCACGCATGGGTCCCTTGGAAAATACCAAGTCGTAGTTGTGGAACAGATCCTCTGGATGGCTCGTGGGGTTGCCGCACGTACTGCCGTGCACATCCAGCGAGATGCCGCGGGAGAGGCAGGCATCGCGCACGGTGGCCGCGTAGTTGTCGGCCGCCGCTCGGTCGACGTGCTTTGCAGTGTTGCGCAAGAGCCAATCTTCTCATGCTGCCCTCAGGGCTTGTATGAGCCCAACAGCCGGTTGCGTTGGTCCAGCCTTGCAAAGATCCGCCAACTTCATGGTGAGCGTTGGCGAGTCACCGTCGAGCGCTGATGCGTTCGAGTACGTAATAAAACACTGGCGTGAAAAAGATGCCAAAGAGCGTTACGCCGATCATTCCAGAAAATACCGTAACCCCCAGCGACCAACGCAGCTCTGCTCCGGCCCCCTTGGCCACAACCAGCGGAAAGACGCCCAGAATAAAAGCAAACGAAGTCATCAGAATCGGTCGCAGTCGCAATCGACACGCTGAGAGCGTGGCGGAGGTGGGATCGTGTCCTTCACTGCGCAAAGTTTTGGCAAACTCCACAATTAGAATCGCATTTTTACACGCCAGCCCCACGAGCACGACAAATCCCACCTGCGATAAAATGTCGATCGGCAGCTTGGAAATGGCCAGGCCAATAATTGCACCGAAAAAGCACAGTGGCACGACCAGAATCACGGCCAAGGGTTGCAGCCAGCTTTCGTAGAGAGCCGCCAGCACCAAAAACACCAGCACCACCCCCAGGCCAAGCAGTACGCTTGCGGTGTTGCCGGCAATCAGTTGGAGATAGAAGATCTCAGACCACTCATAGGAAAAGTTATCTGGCAGTTGCTTGCGGGCAGTTTGTTCGACCTTGTCGATCAGCACGCTGCCGCTCTCGAAGATATTGGGAATGCCCGTTATGGCAGCAGCTGGATAGAGATTGTAGCGCATCATCATCACTGGCCCAAGATCGCTGCGCACGTTCATGAGCGTTGCAAGCGGCACCATCTGCCCGTTGGTATTAGCAACTTTGAGGTTCAGCAGATCCTTGACGGCGCTGCGAAATGGTGCGTCCGCCATAATTATGACCTGCCAGAATCGTCCAAATAAATTGAAATTATTGACGTAGAGGGAGCCAAGATAGAGCTGGAGCGTGTTGAAAACCGATGCAATTGGAACTTCTCTTGCTCGGATTTTCGCACGGTCGATATCCAGAAAGAGTTGCGGAGAATCGGCGCGGTAATCGTTGGCAACAAAGAACAGGCCCCAGTCGGCCATTACGTCTGCAAATTGCGTGGTGGCTTCTTGAATAGCTTGCGGTGTGGAATTGCCTCGATCTTGAATGAAGAATTTAAACCCGCCGGCAGTGCCCAGGCCCTTCACGGGTGGCGCAGGATAAACGCCAATCACAGCGTCTGGAATTTCAGCTTGGCATCGAGTGCGCATCGTTTTTAGGATTGCCATCGCCCGAGTCTCGGGTGTTTGTCGATGCTTGAACTCATCGAGCACCAAAAACATCGATCCCCAGTTGGGAGCACTCGAGTTATAAAGAAATGACATGCCAGCGATTGTCAGCGTGCTGGAGACACCGGGAATCGTGAACGACAGTGCTTCAACATCAGCGAGCACCTGATCGGTGCGCGTGACAGAGGCACCATCTGGAAGTTGTACGGTGACGATGAGATAGCCCTGGTCCTGCAGCGGCACAAACCCCACCGGATAAACCGCCACGGCCTTCCACGTGAGCACGAGCAAGATTCCGTAGAGGCCCAGCGTCCAGGCGCTGCGGCGTAGCAGCACCGCCACAATTTTTACGTAGCCGTCAATCACTGCATCCAAACCCCAGTTAAAGAGCCGAAAGAAGGGGCCAAGCAGCAGGTTTAAAATCCATTCGAGGGGGTCTTTTCGGGCAGCAACCTGCCCTGGCTGAGGATGGGGCTTGAGCAGAATGGCTGCGAGAGCCGGACTGAGTGTGAGTGAATTGATGGCTGAGAGAATCGTTGAAATAGCGATTGTGAGGGCGAACTGTTTGAAAAAGAGTCCAGTCACTCCCGAGATAAACGCACACGGAACAAAAACGGCCGATAGTACGGCCGCCACACCAATTACGGGGCCAGTCACCTCGCTCATGGCCTTGACTGCCGCATCCCGCGGAGAGAGTCCTGCGACAATCCAGCGATCAACATTTTCTACAACCACGATTGCATCGTCCACAACAATCCCGATCGAGAGCACCAGACCGAAAAGGGTGAGTGTGTTCAGACTGAATCCCATCAGGGCCATCGCTGCAAAAGTCCCAATGATTGCCACGGGCACAGCAATCAGCGGAATGAGCGTCGCCCGCCAGCTTTGTAGGAACACCAGCACGACGATCGCCACCAGAATGATCGCATCTCGGAGGGTCTTGACGACCTCAAAAATAGATTCCGTGATATAGGGGGTGGTGTCGTAGCCAATGATGTAATCGAGGCCAGGTGGAAATTGTTTCGACAATTTCTGTATCGTCGTTTTGATGTCCCGCGAACAGTCCAGCGCGTTGGTATCTGGAAGTTGAAAGACGGCCACCGTGACGGAAGGCTTTCCACTATGGCGGCAGACCTGAGAATAGTTCGATGCGCCGAGTTCGATGCGGGCCACATCTTTGAGCCTTACGATTGCCGTGCCAGGCACCGAGGTATCTGAATAAACGATGATGTTACCAAACTGCTCTGGCGATTGGAGTCGGCCGACGGCGGAAACAACCTGCTGCGTCTGTTGAATTAAAGGCGAGGACGATTGACCGCTGACGCCGACAACAACCGATACGTTCTGCTCGGCGATTCGATCTCGGATATCGGTGGCATTGAGTCCTCGGGCGGCAAGTTGATCGGGATCAAGCCAAGCTCGTATGCTGTAATCGCGTTGCCCCAGAAAGAGCACATCGGCCACACCGTAACAGCGGAGCAACTCATCTCGGAGGTGAATCGTGGCATAGTTGCTCATGAAAATATCGTCGTACCGGTCATCTGGCGAAAGGAGACTCACCGTCAGAAGGATGTCGGGAGACGTTTTCTTGATGCCCACCCCCTGCTGTTGCACAACCGGCGGCAGCAGGGGCATCGCCAACTGCACGCGGTTTTGTGTTTGTACAAGCGCAAGATTGGCATCGGCGCCGATATCAAACGCGAGCGTAAGGATGTACATGCCGTCGTTGGTCGACTGCGACCGCATGTACATCAACTTGTCGACGCCGTTGACCTTTTGCTCGATCGGTGCGCCGATCGTGTCGGTCACCACGGCCGCATTGGCACCGGGATAGGAGCAGGTGACTTGAATGATCGGCGGAGCGATTGGCGGAAAGAGTGAGATCGGCAGCGAGAATACGCTGATCGCTCCCGCCAGCGTGATGGCAATTGAGATCACAGCCGCGAAAATCGGACGCTGAATAAAAAATGTGGAGATCAAGGATCGTCTGGCCGAGTGTCATCAGGGATGGCGGCCTCTCCAATGGGCAACGTATTCAGTAGAACAATTTCGGCCGAAGCGAGCTTTGGTGTGACGGGCTTTCCTTCTCGGCACCGCTGCAGGCCTCGCACGACGACTCTGTCAGAAGTGCCGAACGGCTTGCCGGGATCCGTTGGTTGAACAGTGATCCACGTGCCAACCTTTTGCCCTACGAGCACCTCTCGCGTGGAGGCCACGTTTTCAGTATCCACCACCCAGAGGATTTTTCTGTCCTGGTTGCTGGCAATGGCGGTCTCTGGCACGAGCAGGCGCTGGGCCGGCTGTCCCAGCGGCAATCGAACCCGCGCAAACATTCCAGATCGAAACAGCGGTGGCTTGGGGTGATCCGGATTGGGATCGTGCGGGTTATCAAGTCGCCCTCGCATGGTGATCGTGGCTGTTTGCGTATCGAGCTGATTATTAAGAAAGTCGACCACGCAGCGATGAGGATATGCTCTTTCCAGATCATCGACGAGCCCGACGTCGATGAAAAGTTGTCCGGTGAAGATGCCGTTTGATGGCGATGTGGATCGCGTCGTTTTCAAGACTCGTACGAGGTTTGGCTCATCGACATTGAAATAGACAAAGATGGGGTCAATAGAAACAACAGTGGTGAGTGTCGTCTGATCTTGATTGATGAGATTACCGATTTGAAACTGCGTGCGGCTAACCTGCCCGTCGATTGGCGACACAATTGTGCAGAAGTCAAGATTCAGTTGGTTGAATTCCTGCTGCGCACGGGCCGACGTTAACGAGCCAGTATTTTCTTCGAGCTTTGCTCTGAAGGCATCCAATTCCTGCTGGCTGGCCGCACCTTTGGAAATCAGTTTTTCATAGCGAGTTATTTGGATTTCTGCAAATCGCCGCTCGCCGAGCAATTTTTCAACAGTCCCTTTTGATTCCGCGAGCTTGGCAAGAGAGGGTCGGGGATCGATCTCGTAGAGGGGATCTCCCTTGCGAACAAATTGCCCGTCGCGAAAAAATATCTTGCTGAGATAGCCCCCGACCCGGCTTCGGATATCGACGACAAAAACAGAATTGATTCTGCCGGTAACTTCCAAATATTCTGGCATCGTTCGCGTCTGGAAATCAAACACCATCACCTCCGGTGCAGGAACCGCAGGCGCACTCTGTGGGGCATTTTTCGCGCAGCCAACACAGAGGAATGTTAAAAAAAACGCCATCGCCGACACACGCAGAAGCCGGGCTCCCGCAGTCATTGAAGCGAGGGAGCATTTCAGATCAAACGGAGAGAAAGCGCAGCAGTAAATTTCGTGCATGTCCAAGCGGTGGATTCGAAGTCTGTGAATGGAAAAAATGCGAAGCCACACTCTATCAAAATGCCTGTTTGTGTGCGATTTTCAGATTTAGGTCAACGCACGCTGATGAATGAATGAACGATCAAGCCGATTGTGGATGCGGCCGCCATGCAGCGGAACTGCAGCAACATAAAATCCCTGAGCCCATACCGGTGCCCAAAGCCAGGAAGAGCTTAGGAACAAAGGAAAATAAGCGTATAAAGTCTGCTTCGGACAACATCGTGTCCGTGTGGTAAAGTAGTCGACCTTCGAGATGGTGGCTGTAGCTCAGTTGGTTAGAGCATCGGTTTGTGGTACCGAGGGTCGCGGGTTCGAGCCCCGTCAGTCACCCCTTCTCGGATGTCTGTCGATGCGTAAGAACGCCGCGCATCAAAGCGTTCTTCGCCGACTATTTGTCTATCGATCTGATGACGTGGATTGCATCAGCAGAGAATTCGATGACCGGCACAGGAAGCTTGCTGTTTTTGTGAAGCATGCCAGTGCCGCACACAATGACATCCGTTCCTTTTTGAACACCAAAAAGTTCACGTGAATCAAAAGGAATTAACTGACGATTTGAGTCTACGAATTGTACCGCGACGATAGGTGACTTGGCTGCCCGTCTCTTACAAAACGCACAGTCTTTTGAATTGTGCTCAGATTGTAATGCATGCGCATCGATCGGAATCTCCATCAAAAAAAATGATGCCTTTCCTTTCAGGAATGGATCGATGTCACGATTCAGGGTGTAATCACGGGCACCGACTCGGCCCCTGATCACCAATCGAACCAAAGTCATCTGCTGCTCATCGGAAGATTGCAAAGATTGGGGAGATGCACTGCCAAGCATCTTCGTGGCAGCGGTGATGGTGAGAGCATCTGTCGGCTGTTGATCAATCATGAACACGGTTCGAAGATCAGTCACCGTCGGCGAGGCACCATTCACCCACGCGAATCCGGAAAGGATTGACACAATCGCAACAACAGAAGCAAACCGAGGTCGCACAGCCATTGACAGACTCCCAGAAAGGGGTTGTGTGAAGTCCCGCGGCAGCTTTCTCAAGCGGGGTCATTTCTTCAGGAACATGATCGGCTGCGGGGGCCGGAAGGGAAAAATATTTTCGTTCAACGCCGTTCATTTCCTCGAAGAAGTATTGGCGACGGATTCACAGCCTTTCTTGAAATCAAAAAATCTCCAGACAGTTTCTCGAAAATACCCGGTTTCACGTGTTGCGAGGATGCTTTCTTCAACGTGGCTTGCCTGAATTTACAAAGAGCTTCACGTTGTGAGTCGCGCGGCCAACGGCAACGATGTCAGGAAATCCATCATCTGTGAGATCTTCAGCGACGAGATCTTCAACGGCAACACTTCCGGTATCGATCACGATGCGAGTCCAGTGAATGCCGGCTGGGTCGGCTCGATAGATTGAAATCCCCGGACCGTAATCGGCTTTGTTCGAAGGGTCACTCGATCCAAACACGATTTCATCGGCGCCATCTTGATCGAGATCTGCGCACCAAATCGCATGGCCCCGGCGAAACCCGTCGTCGATTACGAGTCGCTGCCATGCGGCATCTTTTTTGGACTCGGGTTGCTGCTGATAGACAACGACTTGAGAGCCATGCATCGGTTCAACCGTTACAAGAAATGGCTTTCCATGAGAAAGCCGTCCCTGCTTGATCTCTCCAGAACCGCTTGCATCAGGAGTGTCGCCAGCGGTTCCAGAAGCAAGAAAAGTTTTTGAAAAACCGGCTGCAGTTCGACGCACCACATGCACTCCCTCACGACTCGCGGTGAGCGTGTCAACGCTTTGATCTCCATCAAGATCACAGTGCCAGTGGTTGTGCATTCGATTGAGCTCGCCATCGAGCAAGGTTGGTATCCAGCGACTCTTTGCAGGATCTTTTGGAATCGTAAAAGCAGTCAGTCGCACTCCGGGACGATTCTCCGAAGCTGCCAGCGGAGAGATGACCAGTTGGACGGTTCCGATTCCAAGCACGTCAGCAAATCGCATGCGATGTGTGGAAACTTCAGCACCAATATCGTGAACGGTCCACGTCTCACCAGGCGCGCCTCGTGAAATCCAGTGGAGCGTGCCGGTCTTTGTCCAACCGGCACCTACGGCAAAATCAATCTGTTGATCGCCATCGATATCCAGTGGAGCAATACACACATTGTCGCGAGGAGTTTGATTCTGAATGAGTACCTTTTTTTCCCACGATGGATTTCGATACCATAAAATTGAATTCTCGGTGGCGACAACAATGTCGCGTTTGGAGTCACCATCAACATCAGCCAGTGCAACCGAATAACAGATTTCGCCAGCCAAGGGGTCAATGACTCGAGACTCAAACCGAATTGCCTGAAGGTTTTCTGGTTCTGCTGTCGCAGGACGAGTCATTCCAACAGTGGCGACGCTGAGCGAGATAAGAATATTTCTCAGAATCGTCACGCGAGGAAACTGTGGTTGCATAGTGCGAGAATCCTTTTTTGAGAATCGGTCTGTTTGATGACTGCCTGCGAATTCGAAGTCCGTCTGTCTTCAGGAAGTTGAAAAGTGAGTCAGAGAGTATGCCGTTGCGAAGGGGTTGTGCGGTGAAAGAAACCGGTCGAACAGGTCTGGCTTTGTTGAAAACGACCAGCAGAGAGAGTCCTTGTTTCTTTTGCAAGCCGTTGCAGAACATGGTGGCGAGTCGTTACTCTTTTGGCGGCTCAGGAACTTAGAAATTCAAAGTTCTTCTTTAGCGTGCCGGATGTTCAGCGGATTGTTCGATAGATTTTTTCACGACTCGGTTCATTTCCCTTCTTTAGGAGCATTTTTTATGGCCCGTCGCAATCGCAGCAAAACTCACTCAACTCGTCGCGAGTTTCTCACAACCTCTGCCGCTCTCGCAGGCGGTTCCATGGTCGGAGGGTATTTTTTGAGTGAGTCTCGGGCGGCCGATGGTCCAGTTCGCAGCGCCAATGAGGAAATTCGATTCGCATGCATTGGTGTTGGAGGAAAAGGTCAAAGCGATTCAGCCGATGCTGGACGCAGTGGAAAAGTCGTGGCGATTGCCGATGTCGACTCCAATCAGTTGAAGCGAGGAGAAAAGGCGTTTGAGGGCGCGAAGCAATATGCCGACTATCGCAAGATGCTCGACGAAAACAAGAACTCAATTGATGCAGTCACTGTTAGCACGCCCGACCATTCGCACGTTGTTGCTGCCGCCATGGCAATGAGTCTTGGAAAAGCGTGCTTCTGTCAGAAGCCACTCACCCGGTCAATTGCTGAAGCCCGCATGCTTGGTGAACTTGCTCGCAGCAAAAAAGTGGCTACTCAAATGGGAAATCAAGGCACTGCTGAAAGTTCGCTCCGAAAGACTGCTGCGTTGATTAAGTCAGGCGGTCTTGGAGCAGTGAAGGAAGTACATATCTGGACTAATCGACCCGTGTGGCCACAAGGTGGTGGACGACCCGAGAAAGCAGAAGTGCCAGCCAATCTCGATTGGAATCTATGGCTTGGACCGGCGAACGAGCGTCCTTATGGAAATGGATATCACCCGTTTGCATGGAGAGGCTTTTGGGATTTTGGAACCGGTGCTTTGGGCGATATGGCTTGCCATACATTCAATATGCCGTTCATGGCACTCAATCTACGCGACCCATCGAGCGTCGTAGCAACTTCGAGTGGACATAATAAAGAGACCTATCCCAAGTGGTCGATCATTGATTTCGCATTTCCTTCCCTTGGCGGTCGAGCGGCTGTCAAAGTGATGTGGTACGACGGTGGAAAGCTTCCCGAACAGTCAATGTTTGCAGGATTTCCGGGGGAGGAAAAAGAGGGCAAGCCAACCGAGTTTAAGACCGCCTCGAGCGGAGTGCTTGTGATCGGTGAAAAGGACACGCTCTATGCTCCCGGTGACTATTGCGAGAAAGGATTCACGCTGAAGAGTGGTGTCAAGCCAGCTGATGGAGTGTTCATCGAATCGGCCGGACACTTTGTCGAATGGGTCAACGCCATCAAGGGTGGGCCGCAGGCGATGTCCAATTTCCCTGACTACTCTGGCCCACTGACCGAGACAATTTTGCTCGGCAACTTAGCCGTCTGGGCCGCCGAAAGCCCCGATCAAAAAGGAAAAAAGATTGAGTGGGACCCGGTCAAAATGGTGGCAAAAAATGCACCAGAAGTTGAATCGATTATTCGTCCGACATATCGCAACGGCTGGAAGGTGTCTGTCTAAAGTGATCGAAGAGTAAAACTTTTTTTGAAACCACAGGTCGCCGGAAGGCGGCCTGTGGCTGTTTTATGGGGCCTCGACGTTTGAGACACTAGGATTCCTCGGCGTTACGGCGTGCAATTCACACACAAAAGAGAGGAACACAGTTCTTGAATCAGATCAATAAAATGCGATTTGTGCGTAGTGTATCGCTGGTGTGCGCGTTGTTTGTTTCCGAGACACTTTTTGCGCAGCAACCTGTCGCGGTTGAGGCGGCGGCCGTTGCAATGGTCAAGGATCGAGGAGGCGTCGTTACTTTTTCAGGCTCGGGCCATGTGTTGAAAGTGGATCTTGCAGATCGTCCCACCACGGATGCCGATCTTTCGAGGCTTGAGCTCCTTGAGCAGATCGAATCGCTTGAGGTATGGGGAGCAGAAATCAACGATGCAGGAATGAAGACGCTCTCTCGGTTAAAAAGCCTGAAGAGTCTTGTGCTGGAAAACACGAATATCACCGACCTAGGCGCTGCGGAACTGACAAAGCTTTCGAACCTCAAGGTGCTTAATCTGAGGCGTTCCTCGAATTTGACCGATGGGGCTCTTGCGCATGTGGCGAAGATCGAGTCCTTGGAACAACTGGTGCTCCTCTACAACAACTTCACTGATGCGAGTCTGAAGCATCTGATCCTCATGCCAAAGCTACGGGCTCTTGATTTGCGAGGATGTGCACTGATTGGTGATGCAGGACTTGAGCATGTTGGAAAGATAAAAACTCTTGAGCGAGTGAAGCTTCGTTGTCCAAGTGTGAGCGATCGTGGATTTGCATGTGTAGCGGCACTCCCCAAGCTCAAGGGAATTGCTGCTGAAGATGCGCAGATTACCGACGAGGCCATCAAACAACTCGCGCAGCGAAAAGATCTTGATGAGATCAACGTGATGCGTACCAATATTGGTGATGCGTCGCTTGAGTATTTGGCTGGACTTGAAAAGCTCAAACGCATCGAACTGCGAGGCACACTTGTCGATGGACTAGGTCTTATTCATCTCAGAAAGCTCCCGAACATGGTTCTCCTCGATCTGGCAGAGACAGGTGTTGGTGATGCGGGAATTGAACACCTTAAAGGGCATCCAAAGCTCGAGAGGCTCGATCTGTGGAATACGCGAGTAGGCGACGTTGGCATGGATGCGGTTGGTTCAATTGCGACTCTTGTCGACCTCAACCTGGAGAACACCCGAGTCACAGACGCAGGCATAGAAAAACTCAAGATGCTTTCAAAGCTTGTCGTTTTGAATATCGCCGGCACCAAGACAACCGATGCGTCGCTGACTGTAGCGAAAGAGCTTTTGAGTCTTGGAAAAATAAATGTTGCGTTCACCGGTGTGACTGCCGGTGAAGCGACTGCATTCAGAGCATTTCGGCCAAAGGTGGATGTCGCGCGATAGAAAACATCCGCTTCCAATCGAAATCGACCGTAGCGGTTTGACCGTTTGAAGAAGAGGGGGTAAGACCACGCCATGCAGGTGTGAGTCATGCTGTTGATTCTTTGATCGCGGCAGGCACCTCTCGACAAGAACTCTGGGGAGCATTCAACCATGATCGTGAGCAAAATGTGGCGTGCGATGGCAGCTCAAATGAACAAGCTCGCCAACTTTTTCTGGCAAGCCGATCCCATTGCACAGCTTCAATATGAGTACGACAAAGCGGTCGATCAAATGAAGGAAGGTCGAGAAGGGCTTGAGCAGTACAGGGCCTTGGTGGAGCGAGTCATGAGGCAGGCCGCAGGCGATCGCGAACACGTTGCATCGCTCGAAGCAAGAGTCAAAGCCTATCTGCAGGCCGGAGAACGCGAGACGGCTGGCCGATTTGCAGTCGAGTTGCTGCGAGCAAAAAAGGATCTCTCAGAGAATGAAGCGCAACTGACCCTTCACGAGACGGCTTACGGCAATAACGTCAACAAAATTAAACATGCCACAAAAAAACTTGCGGATCTTAAACACAAAATTCAGAAGTACGACGCTGAGCTCAAGATGAGCCGCGCCGAAGCAGAGTTGGCGAAGCTTGCCAATAGCTTTAACTTTGACATCACGACTGATTTCGGTCAGATCGAGGATGTGATTCAAGATAAGATCGGACTCAATCGCGCAAAAGTTCGCGTGTCGGCAGATTTGTCGGGCGAAGGCATTGCCGACATCAAGCGAGAAGAAGCCGTCGAAAAGAATATGGCCGATCAGGCTCTTCGACAGTTTGAAGTTGAGATGGGAATGGTGACTCCCGAAACAGCCGGCGTGCAGCCTGCCGAAAAAGAATTGGGTTCTGATCCGATGAAACAAACTGTTCGGCCCTAAGTATTGAAAGAACGTCGGCCGTACCAAAAGGAAAATGAGACAGGTGGTAGACCGCGATTCGATTCGGGTGGAGTGTGAGTTCTTATGAATTCTTCTGAACAGGAAAAGACTGCGGTTGATTGGATTTCATCTGAAGTCGATGCGACTGAATCTTCGAAAGCTCACGCCCTCAAAGGGCCGACATTTCCTCTCTGGTATCCACCGTGGGCATCGCGTTTGGGTGATGCGTATCTCGGTGGCACAAGCGTCTTATTTTTGTTGCACGGAAACGTACGAGACGTCGTTTCGCTCTCGCCGGTCTCGGTCGATCCTAAAGTGTCGCCGAATGCCGCATCGTGGGGGACTCTTCACGATTTTTTGTCGCGCGAGCTTTTTGGGCGTTGGGATATCGTGCTTGGGTATGACGTGGGCAAGGGGCTTCGACCATTCGCTGGCACAGATGCAGATCGCTTGCGACAGATGGTGCAGTGGCTGTCGGCACGGATTGGAAATGCCAGCACGTGGCCGCGAGAGCCGGATCAAGCAATCGCCGCAATCGATTCGCTTCTCGAACGAAATCTGATCGATCCTCCAGAGGAACGAAAACGAATTGCAATCGTGCTCGACTATGCACAGTATCTCGTACCGAGTGGTGATGCAGCCACCGCGTCACGATCTGGTGCAGGTAGACTCGTAAGACTTCTCTCGTGGGCTGGTAATCCACTGCTGCGAAGAGTGAATGTGGCGATTGTGCTTGTGGCAGATCTGATGTCGGAAGTTCATCCGCGACTTCTTTCGAATCCATCGGTGACCACGCTCGAAGTTCCGTTGCCGGAGGTGAATGAGCGTCAACAATTCGCGTTGGCGATGTCATCGAAATCGATTTCCGATCCTGTGAGCCGTGATGCAGTCATCCGCACTGCATCGCTTGCTGGTGGACTGTCGCTCGAAAGTCTACGGGCCGTGCTGACTCTGTCTGCCCAAGGTCGCACCGCGCCCGACGGACCGGAATTCATAGAACTCAAGAAGCAGTTGATCGAGCGAGCATGCCAAGGGTTGATCGAGTTCATTCAGCCGCGTCTCACGCTTGATTCTGTGGCCGGGCATAGTCAGGCAAAAAGTCGCCTGGAGTCAGATGCAAAAGCGATTCAGCGAGGCCAGTATGAGAGTGCTCCTATGGGATATTTGCTGTGTGGTCCCGTGGGAACCGGGAAAAGTTTTTTGGCTGAATGCTACGCAGGCAGTGTCGGCATTCCTTGCGCGGTGCTCAAAAATTTTCGTTCAAAATACGTTGGCGAGACAGAGGGAAATTTGGAACACACTCTCGGAGTGCTTCGAAGCCTCGGGCCAGTTGTAGTCATTATTGATGAGGCGGATGCAGCTCTTGGAAATCGTGAGAGTGACGGTGACTCAGGGACCAGCGCCCGAGTCTTTTCAATGATCGCTCGGCAGATGGGAGACACTCGCTACCGAGGAAAGATTGTTTGGATGCTGCTTACCAGTCGGCCAGATTTGCTTCCGATTGATCTCAAGCGCCAAGGACGCGCCGAGGTTCACATTCCGCTTTTCTATCCACACGATCAAACAGAATTTGATGCAATGTTTGTAGCCATGGCCAAAAAGTGCAAAGTGAAGCTCGCCGCAGGACTTCCCGGACCAATCGATGTGAACCTGGGACTTTCCGGTGCTGATATTGAAAGTGTTGTGCTTGCCTCGCGCCGTATCGGTCTCGAACGAGCTGCCAATCAAGGCCATTCGGCTCCCGACACGATTACACAAGACGATCTTCATGCCGCGCTCGACGACTTTATGCCTTCGGCACAAGGACTGGAAAAAGAAATGCAAGAGATTTCGGCGGTTCTTGAATGTACCGAGAAGCGTTTCCTGCCCGAACGATGGAAGCAGAAAGTGTCTGAACTCGAGGGACGGGCCAGACTGCAGGAGCGATTCGCTGCAATTCGAGAGATTCTTGGAACAGGCAAGTGAGAAGTATTTCCAAAATCGGTAGGATACTGTCTGGAGCCTCGGTATAGATTCACTGTACGGAGTCCACAAGCTAGAAAAGATGGAGAGAATTATGATCGAAAAGAAAAATGTTTCTCAAGGACGAAAGCCTTGGTTTGATTCAGATTCTGATACACCGCTCATACAGGAATATGCCAGGAAGTTAGATTCTTTTCTGGATGTAGTTGCCGACGGAAAGGTCGATGTCGCTGAAATCGAACGGCAGGAGCAGCGAATCGTGACCATCATGAAGGGACTTGAGCCGCTCCTTTCGGATGAGGCTCACGGGAAGGTGACGGAACTTTTATGTGAGGTCACCAGCTACGATCTTATGACCACTCTTCACATGGCTTTGAAGTCGAGATCCCCAATTCAATTTCGAGGGTGAGCACGCCCTGATTCGGAATTATGCGGGACCACACGATCGCAGTGCAGAAATCGCATCTGACTTTTTTTCGAACCGAGCACATTTTCAAGTGACATTTCAACACCGTTCAAACAATATATCGAGAGGTCTGTGATGGCAGGTCAACCCAAAGCACCGTACTGGGTCGTTGTCTGGCTGGTAATACTCGCACTCGTCGGCTTATCGGTTTGGCGAACCGGCTTTCTCGGTGCCCCCCAAGGAATTGGAAAACCGGACAAGAAAAATGCTCCGGCAGGAGGTGGGGAGAGTGGGGCCGAAGGAATGGCGAGCGAGGCCCCTGATGCTTCGGTGCCAACAACCGTAAGCGAATACACGTTCAAGCCAATAGAGAAGTTACCGCCCGTCAAAGGAACAAGTGCCTACAAGCCGCTTGAGAATGAGACGATTCGATTTGCGCTCAATGTCTGGGCGGGCTGGAGTCCGATCATCTATGCCAACAATGGTTTTCAGGCAGGAAAAGAATGGAAAACTGCTGATGGTAAGTCGTTCAAAATAGAACTGGTATTGATTGACAATCCTGTAATCATGCGAGATGCCTATGCGGCAGGCGAAGTGCATATCGGTTGGGCAACACTCGACATGCTTCCTCTTTTTATCGATGGTTTCGTCGATCGAACCGGAGCCCCGAAGGATAGTCGTGTGATGCCACGAGTATTCCAGCAGGTTGATTATTCCAACGGTGGCGATGGCATTGTGGTTCGTGAAAATATTAAGACGGTCAAGGACTTAGCCGGTAAAAAACTCGTGCTCGCCCAAAATTCTCCGAGTCAATTTTTCGCGCTCAATATGCTTGTTTCTGGAGGTTTACAGCCGGGCGATGTGGAGATGATTTACACCGACGATGCGTTTCAGGCCGCCGCAGCCTTTAGTTCACAGAAAGAAATTGCCGGCGCTGTTTCATGGGCACCAGATATTTACAACCTCGCCGAAGCCAAAGGCAATCGCATGCTTGTGACCACCAAGACTGCCAATCGATTGATTGCAGATATTTGGTTTGCGAGGGCAGATTTTGCAAAAGATCATCCTGACAAAATAGAAGCGATTGTGCGTGGGATTTTTGATGCCATGGCCGAACTCAAGAGCGAGTCAGCGAAAGTGAAGGCAGCCGAACTGATGGCAGCCGGCTACAACATTCCCGCATCCGATACGCTCGCCATGCTTGGCGATGCTCACAGCACCAACTGGGCTGAGAACTACCAGTTCTTTGTCAATCGAAATAACCCAGCCAACTTCGAGCGAATTTGGAAGCAGGCCTACTATCTCTATCGACGTATTGGATCAATCACATCCCCAGCAGTTTCGTTTGATCAGGTTATGGATTTTTCGATCATTCAAAAACTTGCAGCAGAGCCAAAATATTCCAATTCAAAAGACGATTACACCAAGCCGCTTCCAGCCAAAACAATTTCTGAAATTCGTGCCGAAAATGAGGAGATTCTCACCAACACAATCGTGATTCACTTCTTTCCAAACAGTTGGGATTTGCGCAAAATAGTTCTACGTCATCTTGAGAACAAAGACGTAGAGGAATTGTATGACCCAAGCGTTGACCTTGTGCTCGATGAAGTGGCAACGTTGGCCAAGCAGTTCGGAGCAGCAAGAATCGTCATCGAAGGTCACTCGGATGGTTCGATGAAAGGAAAGATCCCAGGTGAACTTGTCAAGGAACTTTCTCTCGAGCGAGCCAGAGCAGTGAAAAATGAAATTGTCGAGAAGTTCAAGTTTGACGATGGTCGATTTGCCGTCGATGGTGTTGGCTGGGATCGACCGAGTGATTCGGAGCACCCAGACAACCACGCGCTGAACCGCCGCGTGGAAATCAAGGTCTACTCGGCTGAAAAAGAGTAAGACTCCCTTCACGAGGGCAATTTCATGACATCAGAGTTGGAAATCG
The DNA here is from genome assembly GCA_003669585.1 of Planctomycetota bacterium. Lineage (GTDB taxonomy): Bacteria > Planctomycetota > Planctomycetia > Pirellulales > UBA1268 > QWOQ01. Next base: position 340,771 of record QWOQ01000011.1, read on the forward strand.
CCTCCGATCAATCGGGCAATTCCGCCTCGAATGGGCCTCTTGGAGAAACAACATCGCTTCGAGGAGAAATCGGCCTGATGCCAGCGATGGGATGGGGGCTGACCTGCTTGATGCTGGTGCTTGCGCTGTGGTGGACGGCTACGAGCGGCGAGGCCGAGATGCGATTTGTGAGTCCAGCAACCATCCCGAGTCCTGTGGAGACTTTTCAAAGCCTTCCGGAAATGTTTGGTGAGCGTCGATTGGTGATCAATACGCTCGTGACGCTCGCTCGAGTATGTGGAGGATTTGGTCTATCGGCACTCGTGGGAGTTCCGTTGGGAGTGGCGTGTGCATGCGTCCCAGCGATCCGCGCGTTTATCGCTCCCCTCACGGTATTTGGTCGAAACATACCAGTGGCAGCATTGATCCCGATCACATTTTTTTTATTTGGTATTGGTGAATTTCAAAAGGTGATGTTTTTATTTATTGCCAGCGTCGCATTTGTTGTTACCGACACCGCCGCAGCCGTGGCTGAAGTGCCGCAGCGTTATGTCGACACGGCGCTCACGCTTGGAGCATCCCGATGGCAGATTATTCTAAAAGTACTTGTTCCGCTTGCCGCACCGTCGATTTTTAACTCGCTGCGACTGTTGTTTGGCCTAGCATTTGGATACGTGATGCTGGCAGAACTTGTAAAGTTTGGAGGCTCCTCTGGAGGACTCGGCGACCTCATCAACGTCAGTCAGCGGCGAGGTGAACGCGAGCCCATTGTACTTGTATTGATGATCATTCCATTGGTTGCCTTCGGCATCGACAGACTTCTCTACCTGCTGCAGTGCGATCTTTTCCCGCATCGATACGGCGGCCAAGGTTTTCTGTTACGCATCGTGCGACGACTCATGCCGAGAGGATGGGAATCGCCTCGTACACCCTTTCGATCAGGCATTCTATGAACGCACTGAATGCAGATGAACTCGCCGAACCTCAATTGCTGCAGAAACCATCGGCCATTGAGTTCAGTGGTGTCACGAAAATCTACTCGCCCGGCACGCCACGAGAATATACGTCCGTCCGGGACATCCATCTTGTCATTGCCGATCATCCCAATCGCGGTGAGTTTTCATCATTGCTCGGCCCGTCGGGATGCGGTAAGAGCACTCTTTTGCGACTCATCGCCGGACTCCCGCCGCAACATCCTCCGACGCATGGTACGGTGCAAGTACTTGGTCGCACTGTTTCTGGACCAGGAGCTGATCGTGGAATGGTCTTTCAGGACTACACAAGTTTTGATAATCGCACGGTCCTCGACAACGTGATTTTTGGTCTTGAGTGCAACGGTACATCGAGGCGACGTCGCGAAGAGCAAGGACTTGATTGGATTGCCCGGGTTGGACTCGATCCGAAGCGCGATGCTGGAAAATATCCACACGAATTGTCAGGGGGTATGCGGCAACGTGTAGCCATTGCCCGAACCCTGGCACTGCGCCCCAGAATTATTCTGATGGATGAGCCATTTGGAGCGCTTGATCCATCGACTCGGCTCGATATGCAGGATCTGCTTGTTCAATTATGGCAAGAGGTACAGGCCACGGTACTCTTTGTGACGCACTCAATTGAGGAAGCTGTGTATCTCGGGGACAGGGTCTTCGTGATGGGGGCAAACCCGGGTAGGATCATGAAAGAAGTGCCCCTAAAAACAGCATCAGCTCCTTCACGCCAAACACAACGAGAGCCGTGGTTTCGCGAGCAGGTAGCGGACCTTGCAGATCAAATCGAACAAATTGAATCTGCGTCCCTCCGTCCCGAAGGCTCATCGCAGGAACGTCAACGTGTGGAAGAGGTTTGAAAGTTACATCTGGCGCGCGTTCTCAACGCGGTGGAACCTACTCTTTTTCGGCGCAGGTGTTGCGGCTGGACTTCTCTCTGGTCGTCCAGATATTGTGTTGCCGCTCGTAGGAGCTGCAGAAATATTCTATCTGGCAAACATGATGAGCAATGAGCGATTTCGTTTATCGGTAGATGCTCAGTCGGCGGCCGTTTTACGGGAAGCAGGGTCAGCCGATTCGCACGAAGCGTATATGCGAATTCGCAATGCACTGCCAAAAGAGTTGCTGAATCGGTTTGATCGCCTGCGAGATCGATGCATGGCGCTTGTGCAACTTGCGGGTAACATGAGGGGGCCGGAGGCGGAAAAATCTCTTGAGAAGTCGTATTCTGAGTCACTCGAAAGACTTCTGTGGGGGTATCTTCGTATGACGTGGAGTGCCAATACGCTGTCACAATTTTTGGCAAAGACGGACTCCAAAGCGATTCACGAACAGATTGGAGAGCTTGAAAAGCGACTGGAGTCGATGCCTGCAAAAAAGCCAAATGACCCTGTGGATCGACTGGCAGCAACAACGCTCGACCATCTCGCAACAAGCCGTGATCGGCTGGAAAACATTGCGCATTCGCGTCGAAAACTCGACATCATCGTGGCAGAAATAGAACGAATGGAAGCAAAAATCGCGGCCATTGCTGAGAGTGCAGTAGGAAAACTCGACGTGGATGACATTGCCAGTCGGGTTGACGAGGTGGCTGAAGGGATGCGTCGCGCAGACGAAACTATGCGAGAACTTCAACTGCCCGCACAGTTCGAACCGCTCGATGAACCGCCGCAGTTACTTCGTCAAAAGGCCTGATCCTCTCAGTGAACAGAAGTGTAACAAGCGATCAATCGAGCCACTGTTTTTCTTCGAGTCTCTCTGGCACATAAACCTCCGTAACGTAACTGATGTCTTTTGAAATCAATGCCTCGACCTCAAGCTTGAATCCGTTTGTGAGCATGGTCTCAATTTCTTTCTGCCACTGTTTCTTTCCAGAAAACCATGGATATGCGGCGATCTGCTTGGCTCGCTTAATGTCGGTATCAGCTAGCGCAATCTGAACGCTCGGTGTGAGTTTGCAACGATCAAAATCACGCGAACGTAGTCCGAGAAAACGAGCTTCTGGAATCGCCATGCGTTTCGATTCGTAGGCGAGGTTAATCGAGCCCTGTTTGAGAACAGAATAGATGTAATAGCCCCACGGATCGTTGTCGAGCAGGCAGTAAATAGGCAGTTTGAGTTCGTTGTGAAGCCGATAAAGCATTCGACGAACGCCTCGCGAGGGCTGGCCGCCTCCATGCGTGAGCAAGCAAGAATATTTGCGCCAAAATTTATCTTCGTTAAAGCGACGCCAGACGGTGTCTTTTTCGACATGCAAGATGAACTTTGCATCGCAAGATTTGAATTTTACAACGTCAGCTTCGACGATTGAAGGAATGCTGTAGCCGCCAGAACCCATCCGCGCACAGTCGATTTCATCTCCAGAGTCTTCCAAGACGATTGGCCCCACCATGCCGCCACGGTTGCTTGCGTAGACGTGCAGTTCCTCGCGAAGACTTTCGAGTGTGACCTCGAGGTCCTCGATCATCGGATCACAGTCGTCTTGGCTGTCAAAAGTTTCTTCGCGAGTGCCATCGATCGTGTGCTTTAGAAGATAATAGAGACCTCGAATGCTGGTGGTCTTCTGCTGTTCGATGAGCGTTTTGCAACCGGTCGCAACGAGCAGCGTTTGCATGTAACTCTTGGCCTGAGACAAGTTAAAGAGATGTCGCCGGTTCATTTGGGAACCCATCTCAATAAACTTTCGAGCCTTGTTCCAGCGCACGTTGGAAAGACTGCGAGCAGGAATGTCGAGATGGGGATCTCGTCTCTTTTCTGCAGCCTTGACGACCTCATCGGCGAGTTTGGTAATCAGTCCGAGAGTTTTTGCATCGATCGGAGGAAGCTTGCTCGGAGGAGCCGATCTCGCTCGTGGTGCACGGGAAAGTGACTTCTGAACAGAGGAACGCTTTGGTTTTGTTGCCATTTCAAGTAGAATCTCTACCAGTCCATGTAGGAAAACGTGCCGTTCTCTTGGATGAGATCGGTAACACGAGAAAGAGTACCCTCCCAGCAACGGAGTTCGAAACAATGCTCCCGAGAACTTGCTATTTCCGTCAACAAGCAGCCGCGATCATCATGATTCTTCGAACTCTGTGCTTCGAAACAATCCTTGTCTTTACGGTGCTCGTACATTCAGCGATTTTTCAGCAGCAGGCTTTTGCAGAACATTCGTTCGGCTTCTCTGGAGTCTATTTCACTCCCTTTTTTGCTCAAGGTGCAGTGGGCACACTCGTTGCCCCTCCACTTGATCAGGCCGCTCAGCCGGCGAGTCCGCTCGCCGGACTTCCTCCCGGAGCACAGAAGATGGGTGCCAACTTTGCAAATGGTGGAAAACAAGGGGCTGGCCAACCGCCCGGAGCGAATGCTGCCGGCACGACGAAGAACTATATGGTGGTTTATGCGTTGGGTGTGCTTGCCGCCGGCCTTGGCGTGTATGTCGTTTGTAAACCAAGCGGCCGCACTCGCGAGATTATGAACAGGAAGTGATCGCAACGTTTGATTAGCTGCGAACGTCGTCAGCTTTTCCGGCGGACCGTGTACGGGAAAGTACATGCGGCATGCGGCCCTGCAGAATGCAGGAGGTGTTCGAATCGCTCTCGCGAACAGTCGCTGCTGGAGTTTTGGCTTCATGCGGTGTTCGTTTGGAAACTCCAAAGAACTCTGCAATTCGGCCGACCACCGTTTCTTGCTCGAATGTTTCCAACTCAGGAAAAATTGGCAGCGCGAGAGTTTCCTCTGAAGCTCGTTCGGTCTCGGGAAGATCGCCCTTCGTCCATCGCAGGTACTCAAAGCATTTTTGCATGTGCAGGGGAACCGGATAGTAAATCTCAGTACCGACGCGATGATTTGTTAAATGCGATCGAAGTGCATCGCGACAACCACCTTTGACTCGAATGACAAATTGGTTCCACACATGACGTCCACGAGGATCATCAGTAGGAATGACGATGTGGGATTCGAGAGGATAGTCCGAAAAAAGTTTTGCGTAGCGTTCGGCGTTGACCTGTCGAGCTGTTGTCCAGTCGTTCAAATAGGGAAGTTTCACGCGAAGCACGGCTGCTTGAATGGAATCCAGACGGCTGTTGATGCCGATTAGCGTGTGATGGTAACGAGGTTCCATACCATGCACGCGCAGTAATCGCAGAGAGCGGGCCAGATCGTCTCGTGTGGTGGTAAGAAATCCGCCATCGCCGATGCCCCCGAGATTTTTCGTGGGATAAAAACTAAAGCAGCCGATATCCCCAAGTGATCCTGAGCAGCGATTTTCAAACGAAGACAGAATCGACTGTGCAGCATCTTCGATGATTGGCAATTGAGCCTGCTTTGCAATTGCCCCGAGGGCCTCCATGTTGGCTGTACGACCGTAGAGATGAACTGGCACAATCGCACGACACTTCGATGAGATTCTGCGTTCCACGTCGTCAGGATCAATTAAATACGTGACGGGGTCGATGTCCGCAAAAATCGGTATTGCGCCCAGACGTGTGACGGCGCTTGCAGTCGCAAAAAACGTGTAGCTAGGAATCACAACCTCGTCGCCAGGACCGATATCCAGAGCCATCAGCGCCAATAAAAGGGCATCACTCCCCGAAGCACAACTGATCACGTGAGGAACTTTCAGCATCTCCGCCAACTCGGATTCAAGTTCTGAGACATCAGGACCCAGAATAAATCGTCCCGAGTCGCAAACTCGTTCGAGAGCTTCGCGAATTTGCAGTCGCAGGCGGTCGTACTGCCGATCAAGGGCCAAGAGCGGCACGCTGTCGAGCCATGCAGGAGAAGTCGAAGTCATGGGCGGGAGTCTCTTGAGCAATGGGAAAAATCGGATGGAAAGATGTTTGGATGCACAATAGGATCGTCACAATCCGGGCGACTGCTTCAATCGCTTTCGTGATCAAAGTCTCGTGGCTCACAGAATTGCCTTTCGCTGCCATCCTCTACGGGCAAGAAGCGGGAAATAGGGGACTTTTCAGTGGTATGTCAAGCCCAAGCCCGCAAGGGCTCAATCGATCCAGGAAGTGTGCAAGCCAATTGACGATTTGGGTCAGGGACTTAAAGAGCGTTTGACAGGAAGCCATCCTTCGACCTAGATTTATGCCGTTTTCAAGATCGAAGACAATCCTGTGAGTAGGTTTTTGAATCGACAGCGGTAGAGTAAGTCCGGACCGAGCACGCAGTCGGGTCGGTGACGGATTTTTGATGGCATCGACAACGATTATTGATCTTGGGCAAATTGCCCAGAAACTCGGACTACCACCAGTCGGCGTGGAGTCTGTTGCGCGCCTTTGTGAAGAAGGAAACGCAATCCCGTTTATTGCTTGGTACCGCCGTGATACTACGGGCGGAATGGAAGAGCCACAGATTCGGAGAATTGTCAACAGCGTGACGAAGCAGCGTCTTCTTGGTGAAAGACGACAAGTAATTCTTAAATCAATTGAAGGGCAAGGCAGGCTGACTTCGGAACTTTCGGAATTGATCGCAGCGACAGTTTCACATGAGCGCCTTGAGGATCTGTATCTTCCTTACAAGCCTCGAAAGCTTTCGCCCGAAGAAATGACGCGAAGGCGACGTCTTGAGCCGCTTGCACGCGAAATTCTTTCGGCTGATCCCGGCGCATCCGATCTCGACGCTCGCAGCGCCGTGTTTGTGGATTCCGACAGCAAAATTCTTTCTGCCGCTGACGCACTGCTCGGCGCGGGACATCTTCTTGCTGAAAATTTCAGCGAACGATCAGACGTTCGTCAAAGCCTTCGAGAGATTGTTCGCAGTGCAGGACACGTTGTCTGTGAGCGAGCGAATCAAGCGGGAAAGGCTCTTGCCAAAGAAGAGAAACATTATCGAGAGTTTTTCAAATTTCGTGAGCACTGTGATCGAATACCGGCTCATCGTATTCTTTCCATGAATCGGGGCGAACGTGCAAAGGCGCTCAAAATCTGGATTGATGTGCCTCTGAATGACATGCAGGCGACCGCCGAGTCGCTGGTGGTTCCTGCGAATCATCCGCACGCTGAATTTCTCAAAGGCTGTGTGCGAGATTCAATTCAAAGACTTATCCTGCCGAGCCTCGATCGCGAACTTCGTCGTGATCTCACTGACGCGTGTGAATCGCACGCAGTCAATGTTTTTGCCCGCAATATTCATAATCTTCTGTTGCAGCCACCATCACCGGGGCGACGCGTGCTTGCTCTTGATCCAGGCTTCAAGAATGGGTGCAAAGCGGTTGTGCTCGATGAACAGGGGCGATTGGTAGATCATGCCTCCATGCAGGTGGTGGGTCAGCAGGAAAAGCGAGACATTGCGAAGCAAAAAATAGCAGAGCTGGCAAAGGCCTATACGGTTTCGGTAATTGCTATTGGAAACGGGGCCGCGGCTAGAGAAACCGAGGCGATCGTTGCGGAATTGGTTGCCGGTGAGTTGGCATCGCTCCAAATCGGATACGTAATCGTCAATGAGGCTGGAGCAGGGGTCTATGCAACAAGTCCTCTTGCAAAGGAAGAATTGCCTGAGTGCGAGGCCGCAGTACGGGGTGCGGTGTCGATCGGACGACGTTTTCAGGATCCTCTCACAGAGCTTGTAAAGATTGAGCCATCTCACCTTGGATTTGGTCTTTATCAGCACGATATCAAGGCCAAGCATCTTCACGGTACGCTCGCATGCGTCATCGAAACCTGCGTAAATGTTGTGGGAGTCAATCTCAACGTCGCAGGAGCGTCGCTGCTTCGTTACGTTGCGGGGCTCGACGAAAACCTTGCAAAGTCTATTTGCGACTGGAGAACGAAAAACACGCGGTTCACTTCGCGAAAGCAACTCCTGGATGTTCCCGGCATGACCAGCGCTATCGTATTACAGTCGGCTGGATTTTTGCGGATTGAAGGAGGAGAAAATCCTCTCGATTCAACTGGTATTCATCCAGAAAACTATTCGATTGCAGAAAAGATTCTTGAGCGACTCGGTGGCTCTCCTTCGAGTGTGCTTTCTCGCGATGAGCGATCTGCAATGGCCAAGCGGGCCTCTGCCTTACAGGTGGATGCGATTGCCGTGGAGTTCTCGGTAGGTCGATTTTTGGTAATCGATATTTTGGACTGTCTTACGAGTCGGGAACTCGACGTTCGGCTTGGACGTCCGCAGCCGAACATTAAGAAAAGTACTCGTACCTTAGACGAGCTCGAAGTTGGAATGGAACTCGCGGGCCCAGTTTTAAATGTTGTTGAATTTGGCATCTTTGTCGACGTCGGTCTTTCCGAGAGTGGCCTCGTTCATATCAGCCAGATTTCGCGCCATTTCATTCGTGATCCACATGATGCGGTCAGTGTGGGAGAGGTGGTTCGGGTATGGGTTATGGAACTGGATAAGGAAAAAAAGCGAATCGCGCTTACCATGATTCCGCCGCGACCCGCGAGGCCGCCCCGTCGCACTGAAGATCGTCCGGCTCGCGTGGCGAAGGAAGTTTCTGGTCGCGCGGAACGAGAACCGTCGCGCACTCGTTCAGATCAGGGGCCTGAAAGGTCAGCTCGGCGAACACCGCGACCAGACAAGCCGCGTTCAATCTCTCAGGAGCGACGTCCAACGACCTACGTTTCCACAACTCAAAAAGGTCCGGTGTTACCAATCTCAAAAGCGATGCGAGAAGGGAGGGCACCTCTGCGAACGTTTGGAGATTTAAAGCAACTTCTTGCAGTCAGGGCTGGGCTGGAAGAAGAGCCTGTCGCGAGCACGACATCGGGCAAAAAAAAGAAACCAAAAGTCGTTTCAGAAGAAATTTTGAAAGGAGACTTCCCAGCCGTCTCAATAGAAGCAGAAAATCCTGTAGCGACTCTCGTTGAAGAGCCTTGTGCGATTGTCAACGATGAAACGATTTCAAATTCAGATTCAAAATCCGAATCAATATCGAGCACGAACGACAACGGTGCTGAGGGGATCGGTTCAGAACCAGAAACTACCTTTCCCGAAACGTGATGCGCCCTTTTGTGAGATCGTACGGCGAAAGTTCAACCTTCACCTTATCTCCCGGCACGATGCGGATAAAATTCTTACGCATTTTTCCGGCGACGTGGGCGTTGACGATGTGGCCACCAGTAATCTGCACCCGAAATCGCGTATTGGCCAACGCCTGTGTCACGACACCTTCTACTTCAAGAGCCTGCTCTTTTTCCGCCATCGAATTCCTTCCAGAAGCCACCGGGTCTTAAAAAGTTCCCGGAATTAAAAAACGAAGGCATCCGTTTTCAGATGTCTTCGCAACCGGTTCGAGATGCTACCACACTCTCCAAAGCAGTACACCCCGACTACTTCCAAATCCCAGACAACGAGGAAGCCATCGGTGTATGGCTCGCTGAATCATTGAACCGCTGTGAACCAGGGTGAGAAGTGTGTGGATGGTAAATCATTCGTCAGAGGTTGCCGCAGGAGCCGATCCAGAAGCTTTCCATCGCAGATAAGCATCAAAAAAGCCATCAAGATTTCCATCCAATACGCTTTGAAAGCTTCCTACATAGTGGCCAGTGCGCTGATCTTTGACACGTTGGTCAGGGTGGAGAAAGTAGTTTCGAATTTGTGAACCAAATCCAGTTTTGGGCTGTTGTTTGTAGCGAGCAAGTTGTTCTGCATCGCGTTTTTCTTCTTCGAGACGTGCGATTCTGGAACGGAGCATTTTGATCGCTGTCGCACGATTCTTGTGCTGACTGCGTTCGCTTTGGCATTGAACGACGATGCCGGTCGGAAAATGTGTCATGCGGATGGCGCTTGAAGTTTTATTGACGTGCTGCCCACCGGCACCGCTGGCCCGAAAAACATCTTCACGAATATCCTCATCCCGCAATTCAATCTCCGTGTCGTCATCGGCAATCTCGGGTGACACATCGACTGCCGCAAAACTCGTCTGACGTTTTCCTTCCGCATTAAAAGGACTAATTCGCACCAGACGGTGAATCCCCATTTCCCCCTTCATGTAGCCATACGCCCACGGTCCACGAATGGCGAAGGCGGCGCTCTGGATGCCAGCAACCGCATCATCCTGCCGATCGAGCAATTCGATGGAGTACTCGTGTTTTGATGCCCAGAGTGAATACATACGCATGAGCATCTCTGCCCAGTCATTGGCGTCCGTGCCGCCATCGCGAGCGTTGATTGACACAATCGCGTTTGAAGCATCGTGAGGCCCGGAAAGAAGCGAAGCCAGTTCAAGAGCGTCAACAAGCTTTTCAAGCCGATCAGTTTCGCTCGAGAGTTCAGATTCAATCGAGGAATCTTCACTGGCAAGCTGAGCCAGAGCCTCCACGTCACTGCTCACATGGAGAGCCTCTTCAAGCGGTTTGAGAATCGAATTGATTCCCCTCAGTTCTGAAACAGTCTCCTGAGCTTTTTCAGGATTGGTCCAGAAATCAGAGGAGGCCATTCGTTCTTCAATAGCAGCTGCATTGCGACGACGTCCCTCCCAGTCAAAGAGAGTCTCGTAAACGAAGCAGTCGATCACGAATCGCCTCAGAGCGATTCACCAGCGCAGTATCCATACAATGAACTCCGAGGCTCAATGATCCAAACGAGATTCCAAAGAAGAACGCAGTGTCGAAAGTCTAACCGGGGATAGAGATTCGCATACACTGCAACACAGAATCAATCCGATTACGACGAATCTCACGGCGTGTTCAGATACGTTCCACGCGATTTCCGGGAAGTCGCCGAAGCAGTTTTCGCATTTCAAGCACGCTGAGTGTGGAAAAAACCTGAGAGGCTGCAAGACCACTGGTCTCCACAATCTCATCGACGAGCACGGCACAGTCACCGGCTGCTTCAAGGACGCGGCGTTCTTGATCGTCGAGTTGAAGCTCGACAGGATTTCTAATGGTGAGTCCATCTCTGCTGGTTGTTGTTTCAAAAAGCGGCCCAAGTTCTTCCAGAATATCGCTCGCAGTTTCAACGAGTTTTGCTCCATCGCGAAGAAGCATGTGGCATCCTCGTGACACTGAAACTTCAATTGATCCGGGAACGGCAAATACTTCGCGTCCCTGTTCGCTAGCGAGTCTTGCTGTGATGATCGCTCCGGAGCGTTCCGAAGCCTGCACAACGACAGTTCCAAGAGCCATCCCGGAGACAATGCGGTTGCGTTGCGGAAATGCTCCCGGAGATGGATGAACCAGCGGCGGTAATTCACTGATCACCGCACCATGAGCAGCAATTTCGTTGGCGAGTTGTTCATGTTCCGGTGGATAAATATTTAACACTCCGCTTCCAAGCACGGCGATCGTTCGTCCGCCGGCAGAAAGGGCTCCACGGTGGGCCGCCGCATCGATTCCGCGAGCCAAGCCACTGATGATCGTGTAGCCAGCGCGAGCAAGATTTCCAGCGAGTTGCTCAGCGACCTTGATACCGTAGGAGGTGGCGTGTCGAGCACCAACAATGGCAATGGCAAGTGAGTCGCACGGTTGGATTGTTCCACGAACAAAAAGAATTCCTGGAGGATCGCATATTCGCGCAAGAAGACTTGGGTAGTCACTTGAACCCTCGAGGCAAATGGAGACTGAATGACGACAACACAGTGCGATCACCTCTTCCGCAGTTGAATCAACGTTCGCAGCCAGGATTTCTTCAGAAATTTTGGGGCCGATGCGTGCAACAGACCGCAGTTCTTCGGGACGTGCTGCCAATACTGCCTCGGGCGATCCAAATCGTTCGAGGAGAAGTTGTCGTAAACGTGGCCCGATCCCCGACACACACGCCAACGTCACACTTGCATAGAGGTGCCGAAGATCATCGTCAGAATCGCTTTGAATACTGTTCACGCAAAACACCACCGCAGTTGGTAGAAATGTTCAAAAAGCTCTTCTACGAACTGTAGTGGTGAATAAAAACAAGAGCAAACAATTGGTCAAACCCCGGTCGGTCTACCGGAGGAACACGCGATTTGTGTTGCAGCAGAAGACTTTCGGTGTATCAGCAAAAAGCAGCAGATACAAAGTCTTAGAGACAATCGAAAACTATCCGGCCTGCGCCTTGAGTTCGGCGAGATGTTGTGCAGTTCCAACAAGTCGATCCCAATTCTGCTCAACGTATTCCGGAGGTCCACCGATCTGGGCGACTACCTGCGCAACTTCTTCTGTAGGAATCATCTCGATTGCATCCCATGGACAGACTTTGAGCTCGTAGGGATTCGATTTCTTGCCCGGTATATGAACACATACTTCGCATCCCACGCATCGCTCGATGTCGATCTCGCACCAGCTTTGCAAGTTGTGAAACTGATCGTATTGCTGAACCTTGAGAATGCAGTCGACCGGACAGACTTCAATGCATGCCTCACAGCCAGTGCAGTTGTCGGCCGTGATAACGGCGAGTTCTTTAGGGAGTTTTTTGCGAGGTCCTTGCTTGGCCATGAGAGATATATCGGTAGAAGAGGAAGCGGGAGGAGAGTTTTCCTTCAGATAGAGGATCGTAGCCGGAATACTACAGTTGGCCAAATCCACATGCGTGAAAACCGAAAAAAGCTCTCCAAGAGGACATTCGAGCAAAATAGTAAATAGAGAAGAAAAGCGAACTCGTCATTTCCCTGTCAGCATGGCAGGTTCAAGAGTTGACTTTCTTCGATTGATTTTTTCTCAGAGCGTTTCACCACGAACGAGATCTTCCGAAGTCTGCCGGATTCTTACGAGCCTCGCTTCTTTGGCATCGACAAGTACTTCCGCCGGAAAGGGCTTTGAATTGTAATTGCTTGCCATGACAAAACCATACGCGCCTGCAATTTCAATCACGAGGTGGTCACCAACATGCGCTGGGGGAAGATTTCTGGTGCTGACAAATCCTCCGTCGGATTGCGTGAAGATGTCGCCAGATTCGCAGAGCGGGCCGCCCACAACAACTTCTTCAGAAGCACCTCTCTCAATCATCAGGTTTCCTTCTCCAGGGCAAAGACTCATCGGATGCCACGATCCATACAGCACTGGACGTGCAAGAGTATTGAAACCTGCATCAACTAAAATGTATTTTTTTGTTCCCATTGTTTTGGTTGCACGAACTTCCGTGATCAGATACCCCGATTCAGCGGTGAGGAATCGTCCTGGTTCGATTTCAAGTCGAATGCGATGACCAAATTTCTTTTCAAGTGAAACACGAGTTGCATCCCAAAGTTGGAAATAGCCACGTAGATCGGCATGGACCTCTTCAGGCTTATAGGGCACTGGCAATCCACCACCGGCACTGATTGTGTTGAGAGATCGTCCAATATCCAAAGCGACTCGCTCGAGCGATCCAGCCACTTCTGCAAGATGCTCGAGGTCGGTGCCACTACCAATGTGCATATGCAGGCCGGTGACCGAAATGCCAGCCCACTCGGCACGCCTGAGAACCTCAGAAATATCCTCATGCCAGATGCCGTGTTTCGATCCTTCCCCGCCAGTATTTGTTTTTTGGCTATGGCCATGACCAAATCCTGGATTCACACGCAGGGTGACGTTTGCACCCGGTACATGCTGGGCAAGTTGCTCGAGCATGTCGGCACTTCCACAATTGACATGCAGTCCGAGTCGTGAAACTTCGCTCAAGCTTTCGCGATCAAAAATATCAGCGGTGTACACAATATGGTGAACCGGTGGCAGCCCATCGGATCCGGGTGTTCGATCAACTTCTGGCGACCAACCGGCTCGCATGGCTCTATGAATTTCACCGGCGCTTACCGCGTCGACCATTCCTCCTTGGGATCGCACCACATTGAGGACCGCCAGATTTGAACAGGCTTTTTGTGCAAAGCGGATGGTGTCCCATGCCGCGAGATCAGCGCATCGACGCCGAATGAGATCTGCATCGTAGACATACAGCGGCGTTCCAAATCTGTGAGCAAGTTCCGCAACCGATACACCGGCAATATGGGTACGGAAACGTTCTTTGTGATTCTGGAAATGACTCGATTCATCGGCAGTTGAATTCACTTGAAAATAATCTCTTTCAAAGAAGGCAGACTCAAATAGTTGTTGCCGGACATAACTCCATGAATCGTAGAGCATCAGTGCAGCGAAATGCCAAAGAAATTACTTTGCGTTTTGCACACTCGGCAAAGGCACGCCCGGACGGGGCGCCGGAGGTAATGAGCCTGGAGGTGTTGAGCCTGGAGGTGTTGAGCCTGGAGGTGTTGAGCCTGGAGGTGTTGAGCCTGGAGGTGTTGAGCCTGGAAGTGTTGAGCCTGGAAGTGTTGAGCCTGGAAGTGTTGAGCCTGGAAGTGTTGAGCCTGGAGGTGTTGAGCCTGGAGGTGTTGAACCTGGAGGTGTTGAACCTGGAGGTGTTGAACCTGGAAGTGTTGAACCTGGAGGTGTTGAACCTGGAGGTGTTGAACCTG